>NZ_JBLVUL010000001.1:4800000-7035000 GCF_048282725.1 Mycobacterium sp. 48b | reverse complement strand
CCGGTCACCGGGAGGTCTGATTTCAGTTTGGACTTGAAGGTCCATTTTTCTCGAGTCACGCTCGTGAGGTATCAGTGCGTGACCGGAGGTGTGCAGTGAATCTCGGAGAGTTCGGTGTCTGGCAACCCGCATATGCCACGACGCCCGAAATGGCCAAGCAGTTGGAGGAACTGGGTTACACGGCCTTGTGGTTGGGTGGCCCCGAGCCGGACCTGTCGGGCATCGACGAACTATTGGCGGCTACGGAGCATTTGGTCGTGGCCAGCAGCATTTACAACATCTATCGCGGTGATGCGGCCACGTTGGCGGCAGCCTACCGGCGGATCGAGCGGTCATATCCGAACCGTCTGCTTCTGGGCCTCGGTGTCGGCCACCCTGAACAGGTTGGCGATTACGGCACGCCCATGGCCGCGCTGAACGGATTCCTCGACGCGCTCGACGAGCACGGGTTGCCCCGCGAGAAGCGGGCGCTGGCCGCATTGGGCCCGAAGATGCTCGCGCTGGCCGCCGAGCGCGCAGCCGGTTCGGTGCCCTACCTCGTCACGCCCGAGCACACCCGTCGCGCACGGCCGGCGTTGGGATCGCAGCGGATACTGGCGCCCGAACAGAAGGTCGTTCTCGAGGCCGACCCTGAACGAGCGCGGGCCCTGGCCCGTCCGCGGATCAGACACCCGTATCTCGGATTGGTCAACTACACCAACAACTTACGGCGACTCGGCTTCACGGATGAGGATGTGGCCGGCGACGGCAGCGACCGGTTGATCGATCAGCTGGCCATCCACGGTGACGCGACCACGGTCGCGCGCGGATTGCGCGAGCACCTCGCGGCAGGGGCCGACCACGTACAGATCCAGGTGGTGGGTGAGCATTCGGCGCCACACCCGAAGATGCCGGAGGTTCTGCTCCAGGTCTATGACGACGACGCGTTCGGGATCTACGAAGCCCTCGCCGCCGCTTTGGGAATCGCGCGCCGGTGACCGGGATCAGCGAGTCGTGCCGCGCGCACCCTGCCAGACGGTGTCGAACGGCGCGTTACCGCTGATCCGGTCGACGATCCCGGCGGTGGTGAAGTCCTTGGCCAGGCGCACCGCCTCCGGGACACCGACCCCCTTGGCCAGTTCGGCGGTAATCGCCGCTGCCAGGGTGCATCCCGCGCCCGCGACCCGGGCATGTCCGACCTTCGGTGCGCGCAGGATCTCGGCGTCGTTGCCGTCGAAGAGGACGTCGACGGCGTCGTCACCGGGAAACTCCACCCCGCCCTTCACGAGAACGTAGTCGGGACCCAGGTCGGCAATGCGTCGGGCCGCTTCGACGAGGTCATCGATCGAGGCGATGGCATCCATCCCGGCGAGGGTGCGGGCCTCGAACAGGTTCGGGGTGACGACGGTCGCCAACGGCAGGATCTGACGGCGCAGCGCGGTGTCGGTGTCGAGCGCGGCGCCGGGTTCCTGCCCTTTGCAGATCAGGACGGGGTCGACGACGATGTGTCGCCACGATTGGCCGGCCAGCGCACCCGCGACGACGTCGATCGTGGCGGGGGTGCCGAGCATGCCGATCTTGACGACATCGAGGTCGTAGGCCGAAGTCGCGGCCTCGATCTGATCGGCGATGACCTGTGGATCGACGGGTACGAACCGGTGGCCCCAGTCGGCCTTGGGGTCGAACGACACGACGCAGGTAACGGTGCCCACGCCGTAGGTGCCGAGCTCCTGGAAGGTGCGCAGGTCCGCCTGAAGGCCGGCGCCACCGGTTGCTTCGGATCCGGCGATGACATACGAGAGATCGACCACGTGGGTGAGCGTACGCCTGAGCTACGGGCGTCCAACGTGAACTCGGCGGATACTGGCGTACGTTGCTGCGCTCTTCAGAGATAGGACGACAATGCCCCGCCATCGTGCATTCGCCCAGGTAGACGTGTTCTCCCGCACTCCGTACCTCGGCAATCCGGTCGCGGTCGTGCTCGATGGCGACGGCCTCGACGACGTTGCGATGCAACGGCTTGCACGCTGGACGAATCTGTCGGAAACGACCTTCGTGCTGCCCCCGACGAACCCCGAGGCGGATTACCGCCTACGGATCTTCACCCCGGGTGGCGAACTGCCGTTCGCCGGGCACCCCACGCTCGGTTCCGCGCATGCATGGCTCGGACACGGTGGACAACCCCGGCATCCAGGACGTGTCGTGCAGGAATGCGGTGCCGGTCTCGTCGAGGTCCGGCAGCGTGACTCCGAGCTGTACTTTCAGGCGCCACCGACACTGCGGTCCGGGCTTCTCGACGACGAGTACCTGGATCAGATCGTCGACGCGTTCGGTCTGGCCCGCACTGATGTCCGCGCACATCAGTGGGCAGACAACGGTCCGGGCTGGGCCGTGCTCGTGCTGGGCAGCGCGCAGCGAGTGCTCGAACTCGAACCCGATTTGGCCCGGATTCCCACGGCCATGGTCGGTGTCATCGGTGCATACCCGCCCGGGTCGGCGCACGCCTACGAGATGCGGACGTTCGCTCCCGGTGTTGGCGTTCCCGAGGATCCGGTGTGCGGCAGCATGAATGCCTCGGTGGGGCAATGGTTGACGCGTACGGGCGTAGCTCCGGCCGAATACCGGGTTTCGCAGGGGGCACGGCTCGGCCGGGCCGGCGAGATCAGCGTGGTGGCCGAAACCGATGGGTCGGTCTGGGTCGGCGGTGCCACCACCACCTGCTTCGAGGGCGTGGCGACCCTCTAAAGGGCGTGAGCGGCTACGGCTGGGGCGACCCAGTCCCGCAGGTAGGTGCGCAGTCCGGTGTCGTGGCGTGAGGGCCCGCCCGGATCGATGATGAACGACTGCAGTGTGCGCAGCATGAACTCGACCAGCTGATCGAACGCGTCTCCTGCGAATCCGACTGCAGCCCAGTCGATATCGAAACGCCGCAGAATCGACTTGCCGAACTCGATGGCGAGCTCCGACGTGACGCCTGCGGTGAAGGCGCTCGCCTTGCCGGGCTGCAAGACCAGGCTGAGATACCGGTCGTGGGGAATCTGTTCGGCGGTGTAGGCGATGCCTTCGACGACGGCTTCGCTGGGGTCTGTGATGGAACCCAGTTCTGCGGCGAGCCGATCAAGGAAGCCGTCCACCGAGGAGACGGCGGTGGCGACCATGAGGCTCTCGAGCGTGGGGAAGTAGCGGTAGACCGTCTGGCGCGTCACCCCCAGGGACTGGGCCACCTCGGAGACGCTCACCGTGCCGCGGGCATCGATCGCCTGGCGGGCCGCGCCGATGATGCGGCCGACGGCTTCGTCGTCATCGGCGGGAATGTCTCCCGACCAGCCGTGCCTGCGCATCCGTTGATGGTCGCACGAAAGCCCATCGGATCTTGACAATACAGTCGATACTCATTGTATGGTCAAACTATGACTGTCAGCCCAGTGAGCAGCACTGACGAGGAACTCACCCGCCGCGCTCTGCGGCACGCCGTCGAGGGGACGACGGACATGGCAGAGCGGGTGCTGAAGGTGCCGTTGCACTACTACCGCGACCCGAAGATCACCGAGATCGAGGAATCCCAGATCCTGCGCCGGGTCCCGCTGGCCATCGTGCCGTCGGCCCAGATCGCGGAGAAGAACGACTTCGTCGTCCGCTCGGTGCTCGGCGACTCGCTGCTGGTCACCCGGGACCGCACCGGCGCCAGCCACGTGTTCCTCAACTACTGCCGTCATCGCGGGGCGATGCCGGCCTGCGGATCTGGGAACGCGTCCCGCTTCGTCTGCCCGTACCACGCGTGGACCTACCGCAACACCGGCGAGTTGTTCATGGTGCCGGGCAAGGCCGGTTTCGACACGATGAACCCCGCGGAATACGGCCTGGTGGAGTTGCCGTCGGAGGAGCGTCACGGCTTTGTCTGGGCGGTCCTGACCGCGGACGCGACCATCGACCTCGATGCGCATCTGGGTCCGCTCGGAGCCGAACTGGCGCAATGGAACTACGAAGCCTACGGCTATCACACCGACCGCGAATTCTCGTCGGAGGTGTCGTGGAAGGGTGCGCTCGAGGCGTTCGCGGAGGGATACCACTTCCCGTTCGTCCACGGGGAGAGCCTGATTGGGCAGAACACCCTGCCGAACACCGCGATCTACGACGAATTCGGCAGGCATCACCGCATCGGATTCCCGTTCAACTGGATCAAGAACCTCACTGACGACCCGAGCGCCTCACTCGACCCGTCGGCCAATATGGGCGTCATCTACTGGGTCTACCCGAATCTCATTCTCGCGAACAGCCCCGTCGGCGTGGAGATCATCGACATGCTGCCCGAGGGCGAGCCCACCCGCTGCACGGTGCGGCACAGCTGGATGGGGCGTATCCCGGCGACGACGGACGACATGCGGGCGGGCTACGACGCGGTCTACGAAGGCGTTCACGCCGCGGTGCGTGACGAGGACTTCGCCATGCTCCCGCAGTGTGGTGAGGGCGTCCGGCATGGTCAGCACGACCATATGATCATCGGCCGCAATGAGATCGCGGTTCAGCACATGATCAAGGTGTTCGCCCAGGAGTTGGGGGTGGCGCTGGCCTAGGCCGGGGTTGTCACTTACCTGGCAGAGTCCGCATCGCCTGCAGGGTGATGCCCGGCACGGAGTTCGCCAAGTCCGGTCGCTGTTTGCCGAAGGCACGCATCGTCCGATAGAACGACCAGACCTGGCGGGGACTGGGGACTTTCGGCACCCAGGCCAGTTCCCAGTGAATGCCGTTGATCGGGTCGTCGAAGAACACCGCGTAGTAGCCGGGCCAGTACTGCGGGTAGTCCTTGGGTTCGTCGGTGACCGGAATGTTCCTGGCGATCAGGAAGTCGCGATGAAAGCGGTCTACTTCTTTCCGGTTTCGGGCCCAGAGTGCGACGTGGTTGATCCCGACTGCTTGGTCGCCGTGGGTGAGTTTCTCCCCGGTGTGCGCGGGCTGGATGCCAATGTAGCTGTGCGGGTTGATGAATCGCGTCATGTAGTAGATCGACTGGTACTCCATGTTCAGCGACGAGAAGCTGCTGAACCCCAGCCATCCGAACATCGCGTCGTAGAACGCGATCGATTCGTCGTAGCCCACGACCGCGAACTCGACATGACTTACTCCGCGCCACCGCATCCTGCCCCCTGGGAGTCGACTACTACCGAATGTAGTACTCAATGGGCGTGGTGGGAAGACTCCGGTTTTGCGCGCCGCCGTGCCGCGTCGTGCGCCCCGCGGAGGAGGCCGACCGCCAGCGACTGAGTCCGAATCCCGGGGTTGATGATCGAGATCCAGCCTTGTGTGCGATAGACCGGGTGAGGGAGGACGGTGTCGACGGCGGCGTAGTCGACACCGTCCGGGACGAGTCGGGGATCCGCGCCCAAGAGTTCGACGTAGGCGCTCCGGCCGACGTGAATGTTGAGCCGCCATCGGCCCGGTTCATCGAGATCGCCGGAAGTATCGTCTGGATAGTTCTTCGTGACGAAGGTGGCGTAGGGCTGTTCGCGTTGTGGCACTTGACCGTTGGGTGCGAAGTAGAAGTAGTGGTCACCCCAGGCAATCTCGGGGAACGGGCTGCCCGCTGTCGGCGCCAGTTCGAGGGCGCCGTCGAAGCGCCGGATCGTGTCCAGTAGCTGGTCCATACTCATGGTTGAAGTATCAGGTTGAAGTGCTTATGGAGGGTTGTGGGTGGTCGACGACTGTCGTGCGGCGGACGTGCTGACCGTCTCGGCGGTGGCCGCGGAGACCGGCTACTCGGTCCAGCAGATTCGTGACTTGGAGCGTCTCGGTGTTGTCACATCAGCGGTCCGGGCCGACAACGGGTATCGGCAGTTCTCCACGACCGTCATTGGTGAACTAGGTGCGTATCGAGACCTGGCCCATGCGGTGGGGCCCGTCGAGGCCCGCCGGGCCATGCGCGAAATCCGCGCATTGCCGCCGGGCGATGCGGTAGCCCTGGTGTGCTCATTCCATGTTGGGATAAACAGGGAACGCGAGCAGGCCCTCGTCGCGCGCCAAGCGCTGGAGGCAATCCAAGACGAGGTGAAGACCGAAGCCGCTCCGACAGCAGCGGATGCGATGACCATCACCGAGTTGTCACGAGCGCTCGGAGTTCGTGCCTCCACGCTCCGCTTCTGGGAGACCGAGGGTTTGGTGAAACCCCAGCGGATCGCCAATCGGTCGGGATCGGCTCGGCATTATCAACTCGCGGCCATCCGCGAGGCGCGCATCACGGCAGCGCTGCGCGCCGCGGGCTACCGCATCCCCGATGTGCAGAGAGCGGTCGCCGCGATCCGGGACCTCGATGATGTGAGCCGCTCGCTCGACGCGCTCGATACCCGGTTGAACTCCATCACGGACCGCACTTTTTCGCTCATCCGCGCTGCATCGACATTGGCTCAGATCATCCAAGCTGGCTAGCGGCGCGGCGACGACTCCGCCAAAACCGTTTACTTGTCGGCTTTTTCGGCCTCGTACTTCTGTGCCATGTGCGTGATCGCGTCGATCTGGGTCTGGGCCAGCTCGTCGCGCACCTGGCCGGCGCGTGCCGCGGCGTCCAGCGTCGGCTGGGCCTGCCCCTGGAAATGCGGCATGACCTCCTCGGCGAACAGTTCCGCCGAGCGTCTGGTGGCGGCGGGATTGGCCCAGTCGGCGGCCATCTGCAGCATGGATCCGAATCCGCCGGACTGGTCCCACAGCCGCTGCACCTGGGCTCGCGCCCGTTCCGGCGTTCCGATCACCCCGGCACCGCGTTCGTTGATCGTGTCGATCATGCCGTCGATGGTGTCTCCCGGCATGGTCATCTGCGGGAATGCCGCGACCTTCTGGAAGTAGTTGAACCAGGCCTCGATCCCGTATCGGACCTCGGCGCGGGCCTGCGCATCCGTCTCGGCGACGTGGAACGGCCCGACCAGCGACCAATTGCTGCGGTCGATCGTGGTGCCGAACGCCGCCGCCCGCTCCTCGGCGATGTTCCAGTGGTGGGCCAGCGCGTCGAAACCCGCTGCGCTCAAAGTGGCGCCGACCGAGAGCAGACCGATGCCGTGCTTGCCGGCCAACCGGGCGCCGGTCGGAGAGGCGACGGCGGCGACCGACAGCGGGATCCCGCCTTCTGAGTACGGCGCCAATTGCAGCTTCGCGTCGAACAACTCGTGCGTAGGCGTTTTGGCGCTCACCGTCTCCCCGGCGAGCAGTCGCACCATGATGTCGAGATTGGTCTCCAGCAGTTCGCGGGTATCGGTCGGGTTCAGTCCGATCATGGCCGAGTCTGTGGGCAGGGAACCGGGCCCGACGCCGCCGATGATGCGGCCATGGGTGAGGTGATCGAGCAGCATCAACCGGTCGGCCGCCCACAGCGGGTTGTGATACGACAGCGAGATCACGCCGGTGCCGAACTTGATGCGCTTGGCCCGGGCGGCCGCCGCGGCGATGAACACCTCCGGCGAGCTGATGATCTCGCTGCCCGCGGAGTGGTGCTCACCGATCCAGGCCTCGTCGTACCCGAGCGCGTCGAGGTGCTCGATGAACTCCAGATCCCGGTGCAGCGCCAACGTGGGGTTGATGCCAGGGCGGTGGAACGGGGCGATGAAATAGCCGAACCGGAGTCGGGACACGGGGCCTCCTTGCCGCGAAGTGTTCTTGCCAGAAAGCTAGCCTCGCGCCTCCGCCGCCGACAGTGCACGAAAGTGGACAATTTGACGCCCGTCGTCGTTTACTCGTCGGGTGAGGCGCGTCACAGCCGAGCTGCAGGTCGCAGACTACGAGAAGGTCTTCGCGGTGCTCGATGCCTGCGATGACGCAGCCGACTTCACCGAGTTCCGCCGTGCCGTCGTGGACGCGATCCGTCAGGTATTCGAGGTCCGCGGCGTCACGTTCTTCACCGGGCCGTCGGTGGCCGGTGCATTCTCCGACACCGCTCCGGTGACCACCGATCACGAGCACGTGCTGCTCGACGACTACATGAGCAGGTGGCGCGGGCACGACGTCTTCGCCACCCCTGTGGCCCTGCGGCAACTGCACACCGCGGGATCGGTCAGCCTGCGCGAGCTGCCCGCCGTACCCGCGTCGGCCGCCCCGTATGTCGAGCAGTTTCTGCATCGGGCCGGCCTGCGTTCCTGCAATGCGTTCACCTTCCCGATGGGCAGTGCGGCGCACGGGTTGCTCGGGGTGTTCGATCCCGACCCGGACGCGGTCGACGCGAGGGATGCCTCCGCACTGCGGTTGCTGTGCCGGCGCCTGCGCGGACTGGCGCGTCCGCTGCTGCCTGCAGCCCGGACCGACCCGCTCGCGCAGCTGTCGCAACGGCAACGCGATGTCGTCGAGTTACTGGCCCGTGGGAAGACCAACTCTCATATCGCCGAGACGCTGTGCCTGACCGAGGACACCGTCAAGAAGTATGTGAGCCGTGCTCTCGCGACGACGGGCTGCCGGTCACGTACTGAGCTCGCGGTCCTTGCGGCCACGCCGTGAGGTCGGGTGAAAGTGTCCTGGGTTGGTGATTGCTGCCAATGGCCGGTCAATTTCTGCCAGCGGAATTAACCCTCTTGCACAGCGTGTTGTGGAGATCAGACCGGGTAGGAATCCCCCGAACCGGTGGACAGACGTCCGAACCGCGACACACCCGCCACGGCTCGAACGCCCAGAATGAAGGGCTTCGACATGAAGAAGTTTGGTTTCGCCAGCATGATCGCCACAGGTTTCGCCGCCGCCATCGTCGGCCTGGCAGCTCCGGCGCAAGCTGACATCACCCATCACCAGTGGGTGCACGACATCCAGCAGCACGCCAGCACCGGTGTCGTCACACCGATAGTCGGCAACGGCCGCTGATACAGACACAAGCGAGGGGCGCCCATACCGGGCGCCCCTCGCTTGTCGTTGGTAGCGAATCTTGTTGGCGGCGAATGGCCAGAACGTAGGGTGGCGGAATGGCCACCACTCACCGACTTGCTGTGATCCCAGGCGACGGTATCGGTAAGGAGGTCGTCCCCGAAGGTCTCAAGGTTCTGGAGTCGGCGGCGGCAGCTTTCGGCTTCGCCGTCGACTATGAGCAGTTCGATTACGCATGCGCGGAGTACTACACCGACACCGGCGCCATGCTGCCCGAAGGATGGTTCGACGAACTGAGCCGGTTCGATGCGCTGTTCTTCGGCGCCGTCGGCTGGCCGGATGTTGTGCCCGATCACATTTCGCTGTGGGGCAGTCTCCTGCAGTTCCGCAGGCATTTCGACCAGTACGTCAACCTACGCCCGGTCAAGCTGATGCCCGGAGTGAGAAGTCCACTGGCCGGCCGAGGACCCGGCGACGTCGACTTCGTCGTCGTCCGGGAGAACACCGAAGGTGAGTACTCGAGTATCGGCGGCATGATGTTCGAGGGCACCGACCGCGAGACGGTGATGCAACAGACGGTGATGACCCGGGTCGGTGTCGACCGAATCCTCAAGTACGCCTTCGAGCTTGCTCGACGTCGACCCGACAAGCATCTGACCTCGGCGACGAAGAGCAACGGTATCTCCATCACGATGCCGTACTGGGACGAACGCGTGGAACAGATGGCTGAGAAATTTCCCGACATCGAGGTGGACAAGTTCCATATCGATATCCTTGCGGCGAATTTCGTTCTGCACCCCGACTGGTTCGACGTCGTCGTCGCGAGCAACCTCTTCGGTGACATCTTGTCCGACCTGGGCCCCGCGTGCACCGGCACGATCGGCATCGCCCCGAGCGGAAACATCAACCCGGAACGGCGATTTCCGAGCCTGTTCGAGCCCGTTCACGGATCCGCGCCGGACATCGCCGGACGTGGAATCGCCAATCCCATCGGGCAGATCTGGAGCGCGTCGTTGATGCTCGATCACCTGGGTGAGCGCGACGCGGCCGCCGCGATCCTGAAAGCCGTCGAGGATGTGCTGGCCCGCGGAGGAGACATCCTGACTCCTGACATGGGCGGAACGGCGACGACAAGTGCACTCGGCACCGCGGTCCGCGACCAGCTGCAGGCGAATGTTGCTGGGGTGCAGTAGTTCTACGACGGATCAGGCCGACATCTGGCAGAGAAAGTCGGGGCCCCCGACGTAGACGATCCCGGACGGGTACGGCGCGGATGCGGCCCGGGCGATCGTCGTCGCCAACTCCCGATCTGACATCATCTCGCCCGACACGACGGTGAAATCGATTCCCCGCCGGTCGAATTCGGACCGCATCGCATACAGTGCGGTCTCGCCGGCCCGCTTGCTCGCGGCGATCGGTCCGTAACCCTTCGGCACGGCCTTGTTGGGGAAGAAGTGCGCCTGGTGGCTGGTGACGAACACGATCTGACCGCCCACCGGCATCAGCGGCAGGGCCAGCTTGGCCAGTCGGCGCTGCGCGTCGCGGTTCAGCCGCATCGCGTAGCCCGGATCGGCTCCCAGGTCCAGCCCGGTCGATGCGTTGAGCACCAGGACGTCGAGGCGGCCGAACTCGCGGCCCACCCGTTCGATCATCGCAGCGGCGGCAGCCTCGTCGGAGATGTCGGCCCCCAGCGTGGAGGCGCGACCACCTGCGCGGCGGATGGCGTCGACCACCGAGCCGGCGCGTTTGGCCTTCTCGCGGTAGTTGACGACGACGTGGGTGTCCGGACCGGCGAGCTGCTGGGCGACGTCGGCGCCGATACCCCGCGATGCGCCGGTAACGAGAGCGATCCGGGTGGCTGCTGCAGGCTGCATGTCGGGTTCCTTCCGTCACTGCTGAGGCGGTCGGTCCTAGGTTTGACCTGCGATAACACGATGGTGTGCTCGTGCTCACAACCGCCCTGAGCACCCACCGTACACCAACTCTAAGAAAAATAAGACCCTTCTAAGGTCACGGTAAGGGCAATGTCGTGTCGCAAGTGTGTTGCCGCGCCGCGCCGCTTAACCTGGCTACATGACTGGCCAACGCGTGCCCGGTGGAGTGGTCCACAAGCTGCCCGCGGATCTGCGCGAGGCCCTGATCGGTAATGCCACGGCGCTGGATGCCTGGAAGGACATCACGCCGCTCGCGCGCAACGAGTTCATCTGCTGGGTCGAGGACGCCAAGCAGCAGGCGACGCGCGAGCGACGGATCCGTCGGACTCAGGAGGAGTTGGAGGAAGGCATGCGGCGGCCGTGCTGCTGGCCCGGGTGTAAGCACCGCGAGCGCACCGGCAAGTAGCCGCCGCAGCCTTCGACTAGCGAATCGACAACCCGGTGATGGCCCGGGAGATCACGAGGCGCTGAATCTCGCTGGTGCCCTCGAAGATCGTGAAGATCTTGGCGTCACGGTGCATCCGCTCGACCGGGTAGTCGCGGGTGTAGCCGTTGCCGCCGAGGATCTGGATCGCCTCATCGGTCACGTAGACCGCAGTCTCACTGGCCACCAGTTTGGCCATCGAACCCTCGGCGTTGTCGAACGGCTGGTTGTTGCGCGCCATCCAGCCGGCCCGCCACACCAGCAACCGGGCGGCGTCGATGCGGCTCTTCATGTCGGCGAGCTTGAATGCGACAGCCTGGAACTCGCCGATCTTCCGGCCGAATTGCTCACGCTGGCAGGCGTAGTCGAGGGCGTACTCGTAGGCGGCGCGGGCCACGCCGACCGCCATGGCGCCCACCGAGGGCCGGGTGCGCTCGAAGGTCTTCATGGCAGCCTGACCGCCGGCCGAGGCCCCCGACTTCACCCGCGCGATGCGGGCCTCGAACTTCTCCCGCCCGCCCAGGATCAGGTCCTCGGGCAGCCGGACGTTGTCCAGCACCACCTCTGCGGTGTGTGAGGCCCGGATGCCGTGCTTCTTGAACTTCTGTCCCTGGCTCATGCCGTGAGTGTCCGGCGGGATGATGAACGTGGCCTGCCCGCGGGAGCCGAGCTCGGGGTACACCGAGGCCACCACGATGTGGACGTTGGCGATTCCGCCGTTGGTGGCCCAGGTCTTGGTTCCGTTGAGCACCCACTCGCGGGTCGCCTCGTCGAAGCGGGCCCGGGTGCGGATCGCACCGACGTCGGAGCCGGCATCCGGCTCCGACGAGCAGAACGCGCCCAGTTGGGGATCGCCCGGGGTGCCGAACATCGGCGGCAGCCAGGTGCCGATCTGTTCGGGAGTTCCGTTGCCCGCCAAGGCTGCTGCGGCCAGCCCGGTGCCCAGGATCGACAACGCGATACCCGCGTCGCCCCAGAACAGCTCCTCGAACACGGTCAGCATGCCGAGTCCGGTGGGCTCGGTGGTCTGCTGGGCGAACAACTCAGGGGAGTACAGCCCCACCTTGGCGGCCTCCTGGATGACCGGCCAGGGGGTCTCCTCGCGCTCGTCCCATTCGGCGGCCGCGGGCCGCACGACATCGGCTGCGAACTGGTGCACCCAGTCGCGGACCTCGATCACGTCGTCGCTCAGTTGCATGGAGAACGTCACGGTTGACTCCTGAAATATGTTGGCGGTCAGTTTTTTTGAGAGCGGTGTTGCTTGATCATGCTGACGGTCTGGATGACCCAGGCCTCGAAGAAACGTTCGTGGTCGACGTTGCCCGGCAAGCGTCCGGTCAGCGCCTGCAGAGTCGCGGCATAGGACAGCCCGGCGATCGCGACCGCCGCGGTGGCCTCGGGATCGGGGATCTGGAAGCGGCCGCTGCGATTGGAGGCAGCCAGTTCATCGGCGAACCGCTGGTAGGCGTTGTCGGTGATGACCTGCCAGGTCTTCTCGTCGAGCTCGCCGAGCTCGTCGGGTTCGCGCAGCATGACCCGCAGCAGTTCCTCGCTCTGGGTCAGGTTGGTCCAGATCAACTGGCCAGCGCTGCGGACGGCCTCCTCGACGGTCTTGGGATTGCCGGCGTCGTACTGCTCGCGGGCGGTCACGATCGCGTCGATGCGGTGCGTCACCGCTGCCTCGAGGAGTTCCCGCTTGGAGCCGAAGTGCTTGTACAAGGCGCCCGACCCCGGCGCCAGACCGGCGGCCTGCTGGATATGGGCCACCGATGTCGCGGCATAGCCCTTTGCGGCGAACAGCTTCAGCGCTGTGGCCAAGAGTCGATCCCGTCCGGTTGACACGGTGAGAGAGTACTCACTCACCAAATTGGCGTGCAAACTGTCTCCTGGCGTCCGCCGGATCGATAGGTTGACCTGGACTATGTCGGTCGGACGGGGGAGGTCGTGACGATGGCGATGCTGACACGAAGCGACAAGATTTTGTGCGGCACCTATGCGGTGATCGCTGTGGTAGCGCTGGTTGCGACCTGGTGGAACAACATCGGCTTCTTCACCACCGAGAGCACGAGCCTGCTCGACTTCTTCCAGAGTGGCTACGCCAATTACGGGTCGTCCTCACTCACCAATGACCTGTTGCTGTTCGGGTTGGCGGCGTTCGTGTTCATGGTCGTCGAGGCGCGCCGAATCGGTATCCCGAAGGTGTGGATCTACATCGTGCTCAGTGCGGTCATCGCCGTGAGCGTGGCGTTCCCGCTGTTTCTTATCCGGCGGCAACTGGTGCTGGCGAAACAGCCGTTGCTGCCGAGTCTCGATGGAAATTAGCAATCCGCGGTTGCTACCAAGCCAGGGCGGTTGTAGTCCGTGAAGCTGTATGTATGCCGCACTGTGTCTTTCATGATGTCTCCTAGTTGGTCGGTGCGAGCGACTGGGTAGCCGGCCTCAGCGAGGCCGATGTCGTCACGTCTCCTTAGAGGAGCACCTTCCAGCGGCGCCTCAGAATGTCCAGCACTACGGATACCAGGCACTGCCGACGGCTGAACGCAGTGGAACAGCCCGGTCCGAGCCGGGACAACACGTGCGCCTGCAAACGATCAGGCTGGGGCTGCGGCCGGTTAGGGTTGGCGCATGCGGCTACTGGTCACCGGCGGCGCCGGGTTCATCGGCGCGAACTTCGTGCGTCTTGCCGTCGGGGAGGCGCTGACCACATCGGTCACCGTGCTCGACGCGATGACGTACGCGGGCAGCCAGGAATCCCTGGCGCCGGTGGCCGACCGGATCCGGCTGGTGCAGGGTGACGTCGCCGACGCCGGCCTGGTCAACCAGCTGGTCGGCGAGGCGGACGCCGTCGTGCACTTCGCGGCCGAAACCCACGTCGACAATGCCCTGGCCAACCCGCAACCGTTCCTGCACAGCAATGTGATCGGCACCTTCACGGTGCTGGAGGCGGTCCGCGCGCACGGGGCCCGGCTGCACCACATCTCCACCGACGAGGTGTACGGCGATCTCGAGCTCGATGATCCGGCCCGGTTCACCGAGGGCACGCCCTACAACCCGTCGAGCCCGTATTCATCGACCAAGGCCGCCGCGGATCTGCTGGTGCGGGCGTGGGTGCGGTCGTATCGCGTGCGCGCGACGATCTCGAACTGCTCCAACAACTACGGGCCCTATCAGCATGTGGAGAAGTTCATCCCGCGCCAGATCACCAACCTCCTCACCGGCCGGCGGCCCAAGCTCTACGGCACCGGCGCCAACGTGCGCGACTGGATTCACGTCGAGGACCACAACCGGGCGGTGTGGCAGATCCTCACCGGCGGCCAGATCGGCAGCACCTATCTCATCGGCGCCGAATGCGAGCGCAGCAATCTCACGGTCATGCGTGCCCTGCTCAGGTTGATGGACCGCGACCCGGATGACTTCGACCACGTCACCGACCGGGAGGGCCACGACCTGCGCTACGCGATCGACCCGTCGACACTGCACGACGAGCTGGGCTGGGCGCCCAAACACACCGATTTCGACGAAGGCCTCGCGGCCACCATCGACTGGTATCGCAACAACGAATCCTGGTGGGGTCCTTTGAAGGACAACGTGGAGACCAACTACTCGGTGCGCGGCCAATGACCGCGCGTGAACTGACCGTCCCCGGGGCCTGGGAGATCACCCCCAAGCTGCACGGCGAAGGCCCTGGCATTTTTCGCCGCAGATTGTGAGTGGGAAGCGCGCTCGCATACAGGCGCAGCGCTCCGAGCGTATTTGACGCAAATGCCCGACGATCGCCGAATGGGCTCAACGCGCGCTTGACAGACCGCGGCGAGAACGACGAGGCCGGGCTTCCGAACTTGAACGGCGGCAATCGACCAACCGTGCCTGCCTACCTTGCCGGCCCTGCGTAACCTGCCAGCGCGGAGGCCGATGAGCCAGAACACTATGGGCCGCCAACCCTTCGGCTTCTCCCAGTGGAACAAGCCGAACAGCGTCAGGTACGGCATCGCCCTCAGGCCTGATGTCCCGGGGCAGTGCTTGGCGCGCTGTCCCTTCAGGTTTCGAAGGCGCGGACAAGTCCCGGCCATAGTGAGTGCGGGCTCGCATCGTGCCGCGGGGGTGACGGACACGAGCGGGGTCTATGCGGTCGCAGCAACCACCGGGCTACCTTGTGCATGTTCGCCAGAATGTGGCACGCGGGAACTATTTACCGGTGGTTGACGGCGCAAGTCGGGAACCGGGAATTTGCCCAATTCGCGCAGTCTAAAAATAGGAACACATCGAGCGTTTTGAATTGAATTTGGGCCGTAATTTACGCTCGCGTACGCATTTGGACTTTCGGGGTGATACGCGCGGAACGGGATGATGAAGCGGTGCGCAACATGGTTTACTCTTCAACGACCGAGCTGACTCCGTGAGGCGTCATGCGTATTCGCTGCACCTGTGCCGGGTGGGGTGATAGTGGAGGAGATCTACGATTTTTGGGTTTTTGAAGCGGTTGTGGATTCCGTTGCTCGCGGTCCTGGTGATCTCTGCCGCGGGATTCACAGTTTCGCGCCTGCACACTATCTTTGGCAGCGATAAACGTGCCACATATGCCGACACTCAGATCAATGATACGAAGCCATTTGATCCCAAGAAACTGACGTACGAGGTATTCGGGTCGCCGGGAACCGTGGCAAATATCAGCTATTTCGATGTGAATGCCGACCCGCAATTCATAAAGAAAGTCAGCTTGCCCTGGATTCTGGAATTCGATATCACAAAGACCACCGCCGTCGGAAGCGTCATGGCGCAAGGAGACAGCAATAATATCGGCTGCCGCATCACCGTCGACAATGAGGTCAAGGCCGAGAAGTCCTCGAATCAGATAAATGCCTTCACCTCGTGTCTGCTGAAGGCGGCATGAGCGAAACAAACATGGATACAGGTCAACCATCCAGGTCGCGACTGGCTTCTGCGATTCGTAGGTTCGCGCCCCTGATCGTCCTGGGGTGGGTGGCGATCACGGTGCTGGTGACGGTGGCCGTCCCTCCACTCGAGGTGGTCGAGCGCGACCATTCGGTGTCGCTCAGCCCGCCGGATGCGCCGGCCGTCAAGGCGATGACCCGAATGGGCCAGTTGTTCCAGGAGTCCAATTCGGAGAGCGTGGCAGTCATCGTCCTCGAGGGCGAGGAGCCCCTCGGCGACGAGGCTCACAGGTACTACGACAGCCTCGTCAGTCAGCTGAAGCAAGACCCGGAGCACGTCCAGCACATTCAGGACTTCTGGGGTGATCCACTCACTGCCGGTGCCGCGCAGAGCGCCGACGGCAAAGCCGCCTACGTGCAGCTGAACCTGCACGGAAGTTTCGGGCAGGCCGCGGCGAACGAATCGGTCCAGGCAGTCCAGGATGTCGTCAAGCGCACGCAGGCGCCGCCCGGGATCACGACATATGTCACCGGTCCGGCCGCGATCGTCGCCGACATGGGCCAGAGCGGCAACCGCACGGTCATCCTCATCACGCTGGTCAGCATCGGGGTGATCTTCCTGATGCTGCTCCTGCTCTACCGATCGTTCATCACCGTCATCATCCTGCTGTTCACCGTCGGGATCGAGCTGCAGGTGGCCCGCGGGTGCGTCGCCTTTCTCGGCATGCACGGTCTCGTTGGTCTCACCACCTACGTGGTCAATCTGCTTGTCTCGGTGGGCATTGCGGCCGGAACCGACTATGCGATCTTCTTCACCGGTCGATACCAGGAGGCCAGACAATCCGGTGAGGACCGAGAGTCGGCGTACTTCACCACCTACCGAAGCGTCGCCAAGGTCGTCCTTGCCTCCGGCGTGACGATCGCGGGAGCGATCGCCTGCCTGAGTTTCACGCGGCTGCCGTACTTCCAGCCGCTCGGGGTCCCCGGCGCGGTGGGCATTCTGATCGCGGTAGCGGTCGCGCTGACGCTGGTGCCGGCCTGTATCGCGGCGGGCAGTCGGTTCGGCATCTTCGATCCCAAGCGCCCGGTCGTCACCCGGCGATGGCGGCGCATCGGTACCGCCGTCGTCCGGTGGCCGGCCCCGATCCTGCTCGCCACCCTCGCGGTGGCCCTCATCGGGTTGTTGACGCTGCCGGGGTACAACCCGAGTTACAGCGACCAGAAATACATTCCACAGGACATTCCGGCCAACCAGGGGTTCGCGGCGGCCTCTCGCCATTTCCCGGAATCGAAGATGACGACGCCCGATCTCTTGTTGGTCGAGGCCGATCATGATATGCGGAACCCAACCGATTTGCTGATCTTGAACAAGTTGGCCAAGGCGGTGTTCGCGGTTCCCGGAATTGCGAATGTGCAATCCATAACGCGGCCGGAGGGAACTCAGATCGAACATTCTTCGATCCCGTTCATGCTGAGCATGTCCAATGCGAGTCAGCGCCTCTCCCTGCCGTTCCAGAAGGAGCGGATGGAGGATCTGGTCAAACAGGCCGACGATATGTCGAAGACGATCGGCCTGATGCAGCGGATGTACGAACTGATGCAGCAGATGGTCGGCACCACTCACCGCATGGTCGGTACCACCCATGAACTGCAGTCTGATATGGGTGAATTGCGCGACCATATGGCGGATTTCGACGATTTCTGGCGACCGTTGCGCAATTACCTCTATTGGGAGCCGCATTGCTTTGATATTCCGCTCTGCTGGTCGATCAGATCGATATTCGACGGGCTCGACGGTATCGATGAGGTGACCACCAAAATGCAGGGATTGGTCAAGGAACTCGACCAATTGGACCTGCTGATGCCGCAGATGCTGCTGCAGTTCCCGCAGATGATCGCGACCATGCAGAGCACGCGGACCATGATGCTGACGATGCACAGCACGATGTCGGGGCTCTTCACCCAGATGGATGAATCCAGCGACAACTCCACCGCCATGGGCAAGGCCTTCGACGCGTCGAACAACGACGACTCCTTCTATCTGCCGCCGGATGTCCTGGAGAACAAGGACTTCCAGCGCATCATGAAGATCTTCCTGTCCCCGGACGGGAAGGCCGCGCGCATGCTGATCACTCAACGCAGCGATCCTGCGACGCCGGAAGGCATTTCCCGGGTCGAGCCGATGCGGATCGCGGCCGAGGAGGCTCTCAAGGGCACCCCACTGGAGAGTTCCAAGCTCTACCTGGCCGGTACCGCGGCGGGCGTGAAGGATCTGGTGGACGGGTCCAAGATCGACCTTCTGATCGCGGGCGTCACCGCCCTGGCCCTCATCTTTCTGATCATGGTGCTGATGACGCGTAGCTTTGTCGCCGCGCTGGTCATCGTGGGTACCGTGGCTCTGTCGCTGGGGGCGTCCTTCGGCCTGTCCGTGCTGGTGTGGCAGTACATCCTGGGGATCCAGATCAACTGGGTGGTGCTGGCGATGTCCGTCATCGTCCTGTTGGCGGTGGGTTCGGACTACAACCTGCTGCTGGTCTCGCGGATGAAGGAAGAGCTCCACGCGGGCATCAACACCGGCATCATCCGGGCGATGGCAGGGACCGGCAAGGTTGTGACGGCCGCGGGTCTGGTGTTCGCGGCCACGATGGCGTCGATGATCGTCAGTGACCTGCTCACGATCGGTCAGGTGGGCACCACAATCGGCCTCGGATTGTTGTTCGACACGTTGATCGTGCGCGCGTTCATGACCCCGTCGATCGCAGCGCTTCTGGGCCGCTGGTTCTGGTGGCCCCAGCAGGTACGCCCGCGCCCGGCCAGTGCGATGCTGCGGCCGATGGGCCCGCGTCCGCTGGTGCGCAACCTGATGTTGAGGGATTAGCGGCGGCTGCATGACTGAGAACACTCGGCGGCCGTTCATCGCGCGCACCGTTCGGATACTGTCGCCGCTCATCATCGTCGGTTGGCTGGCTGTCACTTTGATCTTGACGCTGGCATCGGTCGGCGGAGACTGGTCGGCTGCGATCCCTTCACTCGAGCGGGTCGCGGAGAAGAACGCCGTGTCCCTGATGCCCAAGGACGCACCCTCGGCGCAGGCGATGAAACGCATCGGTCACAACTTCGGGGAATCCGACTCGGACAGCTCCGCGATGATCGTGCTCGAGGGACAAGAACCCCTGGGCGATGAGGCGCATCGCTACTACAGCGAGTTGATCCGTGCGCTGAGAAGCGATCCGAAGCATGTCGAGCATGTGCAGGATCTGTGGGGCGATCGCCTGACCGCGTCGAGCGTGACGAGCCCCGACGGCAAGGCCACCTACGTCCAGCTGAACCTGGGGGGCGACCAGGGCACACCGCAGGGCGACGAATCGGTGGCCGCCGTGCGCGACATCGTCGACCGGTCGACTCCGCCGCCAGGCGTGGAAGTTTTCGTAACCGGCGCTGCACCACTGGCTTCCGATATGCAGCACAGCGGAAACCGGTCGATTCTGAAGATCACCGCGGTAACCGTCGTGATCATCTTCATCCTGCTCTTCATGGTCTATCGGTCGGTCGTCACGGTGATCCTGCTGCTCATCATGGTGGGCATCGAGTTGGCGGCGGCCCGAGCCATCGTCGCCTTTCTGGGCGCCAACGAAGTCTTCGTGCTTTCCACGTTCGCCGTGAACATGCTCGTATTCCTCGCCATCGCGGCCGGAACCGACTACGGCATCTTCTTTTTCGGCCGATATCAAGAGGCGCGTCAGGCCGGCGAGGACCGGGAGCAGGCGTACTACAGCATGTATCGCGGGGTCACGCCGGTGGTGCTGGCCTCCGGTCTGACGATCGCCGGAGCGATCCTGTGCCTGACCTTCACCCGGCTACCGTATTTCGAGACCATGGGTATCCCGTGCGCGATCGGTATGGCCGCGGCGGTCGCGGTCGCGGTCACGCTGGTGCCGGCCGGGATCGCGATCTCCAGTCGGTTCGGATTGCTGGAACCCAAACGCACATTGCGGGTTCGGCGATGGCGTGGCATCGGTACCGCGGTCGTCCGGTGGCCGCTGCCGATCCTGATCGCGTCCCTGGCGGCAGCGTTCGTCGGCCTGCTCGCGCTGCCCGGATACACGACGAGCTACAACGACCGGCGCTACATTCCCGGAGACATCCCGGCCAACATGGGTTTCACTGCCGCCGAACGCCACTTCTCCCAGTCGCGGATGACGCCGGAGGTCCTCATGGTCGAGACCGACCGTGACCTCCGGAACCCGGCCGACTTCATCGTGCTGAACCGACTGGCCAAGGCAATCTTCAAGGTGCGCGGCATTTCTCGGGTTCAGGGCATCACCCGGCCCGAGGGCACCCCGATCGATCACACCTCCATCCCGTTCATGCTCAGCTTGCAGAGCGCGGGCCAGGTCCAGGCCACGGAATTCCAGAAGGCGCGCATCGACGACATGGTCCGGCAGGCTGCCGACATGCAGGTGATGATCGACACCATGCAGCACACGTTCAACGTGATGCAAAAGATGGCCGCCACCACGCACAACATGGTCCAGCGAACCCACGAAGTCTACGAGGTCGCTCGAGACCTCCGGGGCAGTATCGCCATCTTCGACGATATGTTCCGACCGATCCGCAATTACTTCTATTGGGAGCCACACTGTTTCGACATCCCGATCTGTTGGTCGCTGAGGTCGATCTTCGACGCCATGGACGGTGTGGACAAGCTTGACGACAGTTTGCAGGTCATGGTCGAGAACATGGACGAACTGGACTCGATCATGCCGAAGCTGCTGGTCCAGTTCCCGAAGATGATCGCGATCATGAAGACCATGCGTGTGAGCACTTTGACGATGCACACCACCATGTCGGGGCTGATGGCTCAGATGGACGAGACGAGCAAGGACGCTGCCGTCATGGGGCAGACCTTCGACGCTGCGAAAAACGATGACTCGTTCTTTCTCCCGCCGGAAGTGTTCCAGAACCCGGACTTTCAGAAAGCGATGAAATCGTTCCTGTCTCCCGACGGACGATCGGTACGGTACATCATTTCCCACAACGGAGACCCGCAGTCACCGGAGGGAATTCAACGCGTCGAGCAGATCCGGACAGCGGCCGAGGAGGCACTGAAGGGCACCCCGCTGGCGAGCGGCAAGATCTATATCGCCGGCGCCGCGGCGACCGCGAAGGACTGGCAGGACGGCTCCAAATACGACCTGTGGATCGCCGGAATCGCCGCGATATGCCTGGTTTTCCTCATCATGCTGTTCATCACCCGGAGTTTCATCGCTGCCTTGGTCATCGTTGGGACGGTGGTGCTGTCGCTTGGTGCGTCGTTCGGGCTCTCGGTGCTTCTTTGGCAGTACATCCTCGGAATCCATCTGCACTGGATGGTGCTGGCGATGTCGGTGATCATCTTGCTGGCGGTGGGATCGGACTACAACCTGCTACTCGTGTCGCGAATAAAAGAGGAGATCGGTGCCGGCATCAACACCGGCATCATCCGGGCGATGGGCGGCACCGGCAAGGTCGTCACCACCGCGGGCATCGTGTTCGCGTGCACCATGGCGGCGATGGCGGTAAGCGATCTGCAGATCATCGGTCAGATCGGCACGACCATCGGCCTCGGTCTGTTGTTCGACACGATGATTGTGCGGTCCTTCATGACACCGTCGATTGCTGCCCTGCTGGGGCGTTGGTTCTGGTGGCCGCAGCGGGTGCGTCCGCGACCGGCCAGCGCCATGCTGCGTCCGCATGGACCACGTCCCGCGGTCCGCTCACTGCTGGGCCAGAATCTTCCCGGAGACACTGTGACACAGCCGATCAGGACGTCTGACTAACCACCGCCTGCTGCCGGATCGTCAGCGGGGCAGCAGCTTTCATCGCAAGGTGTTGCGCAGAAACGAAATTGGGCACCGGTTGATGGCCGGCGCCCAATCCCTCTGCTGTGCTTGAGTCAGTACTTGACGCAGCTGGTGAGCATCTGTTTGAACACGGGTAGGGCTTGGTCCGCGCCCTGGTTGTTCTTGATCTGATTCAGGAGATTCACCCGTTCGTCCTTCGGGGAGCTCAGGAAGACCCGTAGGAACTGCAGGTTGGGCGGCGACTGGTCCAGGTACTGCGCGGCCATCGGATTCTCGGCGTGCACCGCCGCGATCGCCTGATCGTAGGTGCAGGGCGAGTCGACCAACGGCCCGAGATCGGGCTCGGCGGACGAGAGACCGGCTCCCGCACTGAGTAGCAGGCCTGCGCCGGCCACGGCGACCGCGAGCCTGGCAAGTGGAAGTTTCTTCATTGGTTCCCCTCCTGGTGACTGTGGGCTCGAACTCAGGTAATCAGGCGACGACCCGGGCCGTGCGGCCTCATCGAGGTATTTATCACCAACTCATCAATACCAAACTTTATGCCGGACGCCCACCTCGAATTTCCGGTTCTGCTTCCTCGGTGTTACACCCTATTGAGATACTGGATTGCGCCAATATTTCCCGTGAATCCGAGCGATTGCTTCTTTCCCAGCGCAGCGACCGTCGACGGGCTCTCGAAGTGGTTGCTGGGGCGGCGCGAAAATATTTCTCAACCGATCCTGCGCGTTGCCTCCGCAGCGGTCACCGATGGAGGGTGTGAACCGCTATTCGATGAGTGGGGAGCAACAAGGCGACTGCTCGATACGGCCCGTCGGGGTACCCCCGTATCGGAAAACCTCTGGAAATAAGCAGGTTAGATCCTGACCGTCTGCTCCCCAGCAGTGGGAGCGCACCGGGTGCTCATGACGTGGCAAACGGTTGGAGGAGGGCGGTCACGATGGTGGCCACTGGTGATCCCGATTAGGTCGCGGGCCAGCCAATAAACGCAAATGCACCGTGCTGTCGAATTGCTGGCGGGTGCTATTCAGGGCTCACATTTTGCAGTCGAGTTAAATAGAGCGAATATCGCCGATAAGCCTTGTATCAAACATCGAAGCCGGGCTAACCTCTGTGCCGCAGTGGCTTTCGCGTTTGGTCGGACATGTACGGCCGGCGAAGATTCGGAGACGGGGGAAGATGATGGTCGGTGCTGCGCTGGAATTACCGAAGTTGTTGCTCGAGTTAAGTAATCCGTTCTCGTACTCGGTATTGAGCTCGGAGGCGTGTTCGTGACCGCGCCGGATGGCCGCGCGCAGGAACCTGGCCGCCCGGTCGTGCTGTTCGTGCTCGGCATGGGACGGTCGGGGACCTCAGCACTGACCCGGGTTCTCTCTCTGTGCGGGGCTGCTCTCCCCGGCGGGATGATGGGAGCCGACAGCGGAAATGAGCGTGGCTATTGGGAGCCCCGGGCCGGGCTTTACCTGAACGAGAAGTTCCTGTACCGCCACGGCAGCAGCTACTTCGACCCGACTCTGCGTCTCCAGGAAGAAGGCGGGTTGAGTTCCGAAGAGACCGCGGCTTTCACTGCGAAGATCCGGAACTATCTGCAGACGTTGCCCGCCGCGCGGGTCGTGGTGGTGAAGGTACTGCACATCTCGGTTCTGGCGCGAATGTGGTTCGACGCGGCCCACCAGGCCGGATATGACATCGCGGCGGTGCTAGCCGTGCGCGATCCGCAGGAAGTCATCGGCTCGCTGGCCAAGCTCATGGATGCCTCACCGCAGCTGACAAGTGCACTGTGGTTGAAGTACAACCTGTTGGCCGAGCGTGAGACCCGCGGACTGCCGCGGGTATTCGTCGACTACTCGAACTTCCTCGACGACTGGAGCCGGGAGATCAAGCGCATATCCCATACTCTCGGTGTCGACCTGGATACCCGCGACCGGGCCGCCGTGGACGAGTTCCTGGCGAAAGACATGCGCCACCAACGCCAGCGGGGCCCGATCATCGAACCGTTTGGGACGGACTGGTTGTCTGAGGCCTACAAGGCCATGGCCGCTGCGGCACGCGACGAACCGTGGGAGGAACCCTCCTTGGACCGTGTCTTCGCCGGGTTTCGGGCCAGTGAGCACGGGTTCCGCACGGCCATAGAGGATTTCCAGGGCCAGTTCAACCGCCGGTACCGGTTCTCCCGGGCCTTCATCAAGCCGTTGTTCGAAGGTGTCGCTCTCGTGCACGGGCGCAAGGGAACCTGGGCCTGAATCGCCTCTACGTGCGCCGAAGCAGTTCCAGCAGGTAGTCGCCGTACCCGGACTTGGGGAGTTCCCTGGCGCGGGCGGCCAGCTGATCGTCGTCGATGAACCCCGCCCGCCAGGCGATCTCCTCGGGTACACCGATTTTCAGCCCCTGGCGGCGTTCGATGGTGCGAACGAAATCACTGGCATCGAGTAGTGAGTCGAAGGTGCCGGTGTCGAGCCAGGCCGTTCCGCGGGCCAGTACCTCCACCGACAGCTGCCCCAGGTTCAGGTAGATCTGGTTGATCTCGGTGATCTCGTATTCGCCGCGCGCCGACTTGCGCAGGGACCGGGCCATCTCGATGACGTCATTGTCATAGAAATACAAACCGGGAACTGCATAGTGGGATTTCGGTGTGGCCGGCTTCTCCTCGAGTGACAGGGCGATGCCACCTTCGCCGAACTCGACCACGCCATACGCGGACGGATTGGCCACCCAGTACGCGAAAATAGCTCCACCGCTGACGTTCTGGAATCGGCGCAGGCTGGTGCCCAGGCCCGGACCATAGAAGACATTGTCGCCGAGGGCCAGCGCCACCGTGTCGGTGCCGATGTGCTGGGCTCCGATCTTGAATGCCTGCGCGAGTCCCTCGGGCTCACGCTGAACGGCGTAGGTCAGGCTCACCCCGAATGCCGAGCCGTCGCCCAGCAGGCGCTCGAACGCCGACGCGTCGGCCGGTGTGGTGATCACCAGGATGTCGCGAATACCGGCCATGATCAACGTGGACAGCGGGTAATAAACGAGTGGTTTGTCGTATACCGGAAGCAACTGCTTGCTCACGCCCATCGTGATCGGATGCAGTCGTGTACCGGAACCACCGGCGAGAATAATTCCGCGCATGCGTGCTCCTACCCCTCGAAAACAAAGGATTCGATGAGATCGGTTGCGCGACGACGTTTTCTGGTTTGTCATCGGGCAACACACGCGCCACTTTATCGTGCCCGCACAGCAATAGCGACGAAATGGTTTGCGATGAACTCGCACTACCCCGCAGTGCCGACGGCGTGGTGGTGAAGCGAGGGGTTTCCGCGCTGGTCACCCCAACCGTCAGCGTGAGTCCCTTGACGCGCAACGCGCGGCAAAGCGGCGTCGGCAACCGCGTGGGTGTCGTCCCTCAGAATTTGCCAGTGCGAATATCGCCGGGGAATGTTGCGCGCCAGGACGCATGGGACGGATGTTCGTCGATTAGCGAAATTTGTCGGACGAAATAACGCTTTTCAGATGGGTATCCTAAAAGTCGTTGACGGCGTGGACTATTCGGCGATGAAGCCGCCGATCGCCCTGTGCGTCTACTAGTGTCCAACCAGTGGGGGTCGCAGCACTGTCATGAGAATCGCACTGTCGAGCTATGGAACGCGCGGGGACATCGAGCCCTCCGTGGCGGTGGGACGCGAGCTACTGCACCGGGGACACGAAGTGCGGATGGCGGTGCCCCCGGACCTGGTGGGTTTCGTCGAGGCCGCGGGGCTACCGGCGGTCGGCTACGGGTCGGAGGTGGAACCGCAGCTGGATGGCTACCGCGATTTGTGGACCACGTGGGCGCGACACTTCTGGCGGGTTCAGGATCTGGTGGTGCTGTGCCGGGAGGCTCTCAAGATGGTCACCGAGCAGTGGGCTGAAATGAGCCGGACCCTGGTGGCATTCGCCGATGGCGCCGACGTGCTGACCACCGCCGTGGGTTACGAGCAGCCGGCGGCCAACGTCGCCGAGTACTACGGGATTCCCTTGGTCGCGCTGCACACCATGCCCTGGCGGCCGAACGGGCGGCTGTTTCCGGTCGTGCCGCCCCCGGTGGGCCGCACCACGATGATGGCGTACGACTGGCTGGCCTGGCGGCTCACCAAACAGCACGAGGATGCACAGCGGCGTGAACTCGGTCTGCCGAGGGCGACTGGCCCGTCGCCGCGGCGGATGGCCGAGCGGGGTGCGTTGGAGCTCCAGGCATACGACGAGGTCTGCGTTCCCGGGCTGGCGGCCGAGTGGTCGAAGCTGAATGGGCGACGTCCGTTTGTCGGCGCACTCACGATGGAGTTGTCCACTCGTGCCGATGACGAGGTAACCGCGTGGATGGCCGCCGGGCCGCCGCCGATCTGTTTCGCATTCGGAAGCATTCCCGTTGAATCCCCGGCAGATACGGTGGCGATGATCAGTGGCGCCTGTGCGCAACTCGGGCAGCGGGGGCTGATCTGCGCCGGCGGCAGCGATCTGACCGACATCCCGGTGCCAGACCACGTGAAGGTCGTCGGCGTGGTGAACTATGCGGACGTCTTTCGGCGAAGCAGAGCCGTCGTGCACCATGGCGGCTCGGGCACGACGGCCGCGAGCCTGCGCGCCGGCGTTCCCACCCTCATCCTCTGGTCCGTGGGTGATCAGCCGGTGTGGGGCAACCAGCTCAAGCGACTGAAAGTCGGTACCGCACGGCGATTTTCGACAACCACAGGCGAATCGTTAGTAGCGGATCTACGCCGCATCCTGTCCCCGGAATGTGCGGTCAGGGCGCGTGAGCTGGCAGGACGGATGACCTCACCGTCCGACAGTGTCGCAAAAGCCGCAGATCTGCTCGAGCGATTCGCCGGAGCGTGACTTACAGATGCCTCGCGGGCTCCCGGCGGCGAACAGCTAACTCCTGATATTTGGAAGTGACTGCCGTCGGCGTCAATTACGTCGATATGTTCGGCAACTACACTCTGCCCGCTTGGACATTTGCGGTGCAGATCATCGAACCGGTTCCGGCGGTGGAGTCCGCGGTCTTGTTCACCGGCCCAGTGGGCCAAAGAAGCTGGCTCGCGGTGTGTTCGGGACAAGGCGCGATCGCGAGTTCGGAAGGGCTTTTCTTTGCCAGCTCGGCCGCCGCGAGGCATCCCCCCACATGGTGGGCGGGAATCCCGGAGTGCTCGAATTCGCGTCTTTTGCATCACCTCGACGAACTGCCTGTCGATTTGCCAAAATGTCAGATTTCCAAGGACATTGGTCCTATCTGAAATGCACTCGAGAGGCAGTCGGGAGGCTAGGCTCGTGGCCTGACCAGCAACCGAGTAAGGGGGCAGTTTTTTGACCGTTACGGATCACGACACCCGATCTGCATACCTGGACCTGCTCCGCCAGGACCTCACCAGATACGGGGTCGACGAATTGGTGCCGGTGGGCTGGAACTGGTTGCACCGCCCCGCTTTCAAGATCGGCAATCTGATGCTTGTCCGCAAGCGGTCCTTCGACCGCCACAAACGCGATCTGGGTCTGGATTGGCCTGCGGAAGCGCTGACGATGATCGGCATGACGCGGCTGACGAGTTTGCAGCACTGTGTCGAGACGGTGATCGCCGAGGATATCCCGGGCGATCTGGTCGAATGCGGGGTCTGGCGCGGTGGCGCCTCGATCCTGATGCGCGCGGTGCTCGCGGCCTACGGCGATGAGAGTCGTTCGGTATGGCTTGCCGATTCGTTCGAAGGTGTGCCGCCGCCGGATAGCGCCAACTACAAGGCTGACAAAGGGGACAGGCTGCACCTGGCCGCGCCCATCCTGGCGGTGTCGGAGAAGGACGTCAGGGCGAACTTCGCCCGCTACGGGTTGCTGGATGACAAGGTCCGCATTCTCCCCGGCTGGTTCAAGGACACCTTGCACGATGCGCCGATCGAACGCATCGCGGTGTTGAGGCTCGATGGCGACCTCTACGAATCCACCATCCAGGCGCTCGACGGCCTCTACTCGCGGCTCACGCCGGGTGGCTTCTGCATCATCGACGACTATCACGCGATCGAAGGGTGCCGGAAGGCGGTGACGGATTATCGTGCCAGGCACGGAATCTCCGCCGAGATAGTCGACATCGACGGCACCGGGGTGCTCTGGCGCAAGGAATGAGCCCATCGCACCTGAAAGGCAGGGATTCGCAATGAAACTTGTCCTGGCCGCCTATGGAACACGCGGAGATCTCGAACCCTCGGTCGCTGCCGGTCGCGAACTGATGCGCAGAGGGCATGACGTGCGGATGGCCGTTCCGCCCGATCTGGTCGGCTTTGCCGAGAGCGCGGGCCTGGTCGCGGTTCCGTACGGCCTGGACACCCAGGCCTGGCTGGGCGTATACCGCGACTTCTGGACGTGCTTCTTCCACCGGTTCTGGCGGGTCGGCGAACTCAGACGGCTGTGGCGCGAGATGTGGGATCTCAGCGATCGCTCATGGACCCAGATGAGCACGGCGCTGACACCCCTGGCCGCGGGCGCCGATCTGCTGTTCGCCGGGCAGAGCTATCAGGAGCCGGCGGCCAATGTGGCCGAGTATCACGACATTCCGTTCGCCACCCTGCACAACACCCCGGTGCGGGTCAACGGCAAGTTGCTCTCGAGGCTGCCGGGCCCGCTGGCACGGGCTGCGATGTGGACCTACGACTGGTTGGGCTGGCGGCTGAACAAGAAGGTCGAGGACGCCCAGCGTCGTGAGCTGGGGCTGCCCAAGGCTACGGGGCCCGTGTCGGGGCGCATCGCCGCCCGCGGAGCGCTCGAAGTCCAGGCCTACGACGAGGTGTGTTTCCCGGGGTTGGCCGAGGAGTGGGCACAGTGGCGCAGTGAACGCCCGTTCGTCGGCACGTTGACCATGGAGCTGGCGACCGAGTCAGACCAGGAGATCGCTTCGTGGATCACGGAGGGAACACCGCCGATCTGCTTCGGTTTCGGCAGTATGCCGGTCGAATCTCCGGCTGAGACAGTCGAGATGATCGCATCCGCATGCGCTGAGCTCGGGCAGCGAGCCTTGGTCTGTTCCGGATGGAGCGATTACAGCGACGTCCCGCGGTACGACCATGTGAAGGTCGTGGGCGCGGTCAACTACGCCGCGGTCTTTCCGGCCTGCCGTGCGGCCGTTCACCACGGCGGGGCGGGAACGCTGGCGGCCAGCCTGCGCGCTGGGGTACCCACCTTGGTGCTGTGGATCGACGGTGTGCAGCCGGTGTGGGCGTCCCGCGTCAAACTGCTGAATGTCGGTGCAGTACGGAGCTTCTCCAGCACTACCCAGGAGACACTGGTCGCGGATCTGCGTAAGATCCTCGACCCCGCGTGCGCTACCCGTGCGCGCAACGTCGCCGCCCGGATGGTCCCGGCCGCCGAGAGCGTGACGCGAACCGCCGACCTGATCGAGAGCTATGCACGTCAGAGGTGTTCGGCCTGAGCCCGAGACACCGCCGCCGATGCGAACTGTCAACCAGCCAGTTCCCTGAACACTCTGTGAGTCAACATGTTTGAAGCATCCGAGTCCAGAGAGGCCGGGACGCACCGTAACCGGTCCCGAATCCGCCGCTGCCAGGGTGGTCCCCATGCCTGAACGGCTCAAACTCAGCACGCGCGCGTGGCTGAAGGCGGTACGCGCCGAATACTGGCTGGCCCGCAACCTGTTGCCCGAGGTCTACAGCAACGACGCGTTGATCTGTTTCAACAGCTACGCGTTCATGGATGATCCTGAGTTCCAGCGGGCTTACGAACGGGGCGCGCGCGCACTGGGCGACATGGACTGGTACCAGTGGCACTGGCGGGTGCACGTAGGTTTGTGGGCCGCGGGCAACGCCAGCAAGATCGAGGGTGACTTCGTCGAGTGTGGCGTCAGCTACGGCTTCCTGAGCAGTGCGGTCATGGAATACCTGGACTGGGATCAGCTCGGGAAGACGTTCTATCTGCTCGACACCTTCGCCGGACTCGATCCGCGCTTCGTCACCGCTGAGGAGCGGGAAGCCGGCGCCTTGGAGAAGAGCGAAGAGCTCGTCCGTAACGGGATGTACGGCAGTTCGGTGGACGGTGTCCGGGCCAACTTCTCCCAGTGGCGCAACCAACGCATCGTCGTGGGTGCGGTGCCCGAAACCCTCGCGCAGGTCGACTCGGACGCGGTGGCCTTCCTGCATCTCGACATGAACTGTGCCCCACCCGAAGTGGCAGCGCTTCGGCACTTCTGGCCGAGGCTCGCCCCGGGTGCCTTTGTCCTGCTGGACGACTACGCCAACCGTGGGCGCGATGAGCAGCGGATCGCGATGGACGAGGTGGCCGATGAGCTGGGCGTCTCGATCTGTTCCCTGCCCACCGGTCAGGGATTGCTGATCAAACCACCACGGCAGACGGATCGGCCCGATGAGCTGGGCAGCCACCCCGCCAACGTGGCCCAAGGCATCGGCAATGTTCAGGCACCGGTCGTACCCGCGGCGAACAAGTGGCCGCTCAAGTTCCGGATCGCATGGGCCGCGCTGCGGACGGCGTACTGGATCCCGCGCAAGGTCTTGCCCGACGTGTACTCCGACGACGCCCTGATCTGCTTCAACAGCCATGCCTTCATGGATGATCCGGCATTCCGGCGAGCCTACCAACGCGGTGTGCTCGCGCTGGGCGGAAAGGACATCCACCATTGGCACTGGCGCGTGCACGTCGGACTGTGGGCCGCCGCCACCGCGAGCACCATTGACGGCGATTTCGTCGAGTGCGGCGTCAGTCACGGCTTCCTGAGCAGTGCGGTGATGGAGTACCTGGACTGGGATCAGCGGGGGAAGATGTTCTATCTGCTGGACACCTTCGCCGGAATGGACCCTCGCTTCGTCACTGCGGGCGAGCGCGAGGCCGGCGCGCTGATCAAGAACCAGGCGGCGTTGGACTTCGGTATCTACGGCAGTTCGGTGGACAGCGTCCGGGCAAACTTCTCCCAGTGGCGAAACCACCGCATCGTCGTCGGAGCGGTGCCCGAGACGCTCGAGCAGGTGGAGGCGAAGTCCATCGCCTTCCTGCACATCGACATGAACTGCGCCCCACCAGAAGTCGCAACGCTGCGGTATTTCTGGCCACGGTTGTCCCCTGGCGCACTGGTGCTGCTCGACGATTACGCCAATCGCGGACGAGACGATCAGCGGATCGCCATGGACGAAATGGCGCGCGAACTGGGGGTGCAGATATGCGCACTACCCACGGGCCAGGGCCTCCTGGTCAAGCCGCCGGAACAACCCAGATCATCGTCGGTATCTGCCGAACACGCGGAATCCAGCCGCCCAGGCTGAGTTCAGGTGCCGTCAGTGTGCACTGCGGCGGACGGCCTGCTCGTACAGGTCGGCAGCCTTGCTGACACTGTCACCGGGACTGGTCATCTGCGCGGCGAGTGATCGGGCCCGGACCGCGTAGTCCGGGCTCAGGATGCGGCGCAGGTCCGACTCCAACGTTTCCCGGCTGGCGCCCGAGATGCGCCGTGCGGTGCCGACTTTCAGGCGTTTGATCTGATTTCCCCAGTACGGCTGATCGGCTGAGCTCCAGAGGATCAGCGTGGGCACGCCGGCCCGCAGGCTGGCAGCCGTCGTTCCGGAGCCGCCATGGTGCACGACTGCCCGGCAGGAACCGAACACGTCTGCGTAATTCACCGGCCCAACCACCTTCACATGCCCGGGGATGGGGATGCCGCCGAAGTCGGTTCCGCCCGCGCACACCAACGCCCGTTCACCGAGATCGGCGCAGGCGGAACCGATCATCTCGATCGTCGACGCGGGCGATTCAACCGGGATGCTGCCCGTGGCGAAGCAGATCGGCGGGGTTCCGGCCGCGATCCAGGACGCGACCGCGTCGTCGGCATCCGTGGCGAGCCCCATCGTCAGTGCACCGACAAAAGGCCTGCGGCCGTTAAACGTCGCCCATTCGTCCGCCAGTCCGGGGACACTGACGGCATCGTAGGCCTGGATCTCCAGCGCCCCGTATTCGGCCATCCGCGTCGGTGAGGACGTCGAGGCTGCGGGCAGACCGAGGTCTCGGCGCTGCGCATCTTCCGCCTTCTTGGTGGATCGCCACATCAGCCACTCGGACACCGCACTTGCCGAACGGACCAGGGATGAGGGCAGCGCGGGGATCAACTGGCCATTGGGGCGCATCGGGAAGTGGTGCAGCGCGACCAATGGGATGCCGTAGTACTCAGCGACATTGGCGGCTGGTTGCTCATAGTTCAGTCCCGTGGACAGCAGGTCTGCTCCTCGCGCAAGCTCCGCCAGTGTGGCACTTGTCTCCTGCCAATGGCGAGCGATGGGTGCCCAGAGTTCGCGCAGGGAGCCGACCGGATTGCGTGGCAACCGAGTCCAAAAGTCACGCAGGAAGTCCTCCTGCAGAAAGTCCGCCAATTCGGGCCCGTAGGAAACGGTTTCGAGGCCGGCTGTCTGCACGAACTCGACCAGGTCCGGAGGCACTGCCAGCGAGACGTTGTGGCCCCTGCGCCGAAGTTCGCGCCCGACGCTGACCGAGGGCTCGACGTCGCCACGAGTTCCGTAGCATGCCAGCGCAAATCTCATGCCGCCCTAGCCTTTCACTCGATATCTCGCGTAGTTGACCTTACCGCCCTTTGAGTTTGGGATAGTTAGCTTATGGACCTCAAAGATCGCGTGCGTGATTCTCGTGACCGGATGATCAAGAACCAGAACGAGAAGCTTGCGCAGTATGTGCAAAAGTTCATCTACCCGTACGCCACCCGCAAGCTGGAGGCCGAGGACGTGGTGTTCCTCAACTATGGGTACGAGGAAGATCCGGCCATGGGCGTGCCGCTCTCGGACTCGGATGAACGCAATCGCTACTTCATCCAGCTATATCACGCCACCGCAACGCAAGTGGATATCCAGGGGAAACGCGTGCTCGAGGTCGGTTGCGGCCACGGTGGCGGTGCCTCGTACCTGGCTCGGACGTTGCATCCGGCGCGCTACACCGGACTGGATCTGAATCCGTCGGCCATCGCGTTTTGCCAAAAGCGGCACAAATTAAAGGATCTCGACTTCGTCGAAGGCACCGCAGAGGATCTTCCTTTTGCCGAAAGCGCCTTTGATGCGCTGATCAATGTTGAATCCTCGCATCTGTACCCGCAGTTCGGAAAGTTCCTCTCCGAGGTCAGCCGCGTCCTGCGGCCGGGCGGGTACTTCCTCTACACGGATGCCCGTCTCCTTGGCGACATTCCAGCCTGGGAAGAGGCGCTCGCGAACGCGCCGTTGCGGTTGGTGTCGCAGCGGACCATCAGCGCCGACGTGGTCCGGGGAATGGAGAAGAGCATGCACCAGTGGCAGTACGTGATCGACCAGGTCGCACCTCGGCCGCTGCGTGGTCTCACCCGCCGCTTCTCGCCGGCTCGGAAGGCCTGTGAAAGCCTGCGGCCGGGGGAACCTCCGAGTACCGGATGTACTGCTTCCAGAACTCGGCAGTCCCATCGAATCATGGTGCGTAGCCTCGTGATTAGCGGCCTGTCGGCACATTCGGCGTGGCCGTTCACGGGTTCTGGACTTTCCTCGCGGGTATGGTGAGTGCATGAGTCTGCTCGAGTCGATCGAACGTGGCCTGGATTGGCTGGCGACGCCCAAGCGCTTGCCCGGTCACCTCGAGATGGAGACGCAGCGTGGAAAGCGTCTTGAACTCGAAGTTGTCTCGCTGGCCGTCCGAATGCCGGTTGGTGGGGGCGTGAAGCTGAAGCTGCCGGTGTTCGTCATGGTCGTGCCTGCCGGCTCGTCTGCGCTTCAGCCGTCCCAGGATCCCATCGAAGAGGGCAATCAGTAGCCCTCGCGGTATTGCTATAGCTACGCTGCCTGTCGCAGATCGCGGCCGGGGCACGTCGCCGGCTTCTGCGCGCCCGTCTGCGCGCCCCGCTCTGGCATGGATGGCAATCGCGCACCGCACCTAGCGTCCGCCCCGTGGGCTGGGCGTTCTTTGCGGCAACCGATTCTCAGTTAACCACTGTCGGCGCTGCTGCCATTATCAATTCAATGTGTGGCGACTGATTATCGGTTTGCGCCACAAAACCCAAGTATTTGCTGTGTTTGCTATTGCGGGGATAATTCTTGTTCCGATGGTGGTTGCCGCCTGGTGTGGCCACACAAAATTCACAATCGGACTGAATACGCAATAATGTGACGCTTTCGTCAAAAGAAGATGACCACGCAAAAGCACATGATGTTGAAAAGGCAGTTAACTCATTAGTATACCTAGATAGAGTTCGCTGGAGCGGGTTGGCTGGTCGACTTGTATGAAAGCGGGAACTGAGTGATGCGCCTGGACGTATGTTTGCGATATCTTTGCGAAGTCACCGACCAACCTGGAGAAACGTGCGCAATAACCCGTTCGACGACGACAGCGGCAGCTTCTATGTCTTGATCAATGACGAGGAGCAGCACAGCTTGTGGCCGAGCTTTGCCGAAGTACCCGCAGGGTGGCGGACGGTCTATGGCGAAGCGAACCGTTCTGACTGCTTGGAGTTCATTGAGCAGAATTGGACGGATATCCGACCTAAGAGCCTGCGTGAGCGGTTGGCGCGCGACGGGTCTATTCAGCGCTAGTCGTCAGTGGAAGTTGAAAAATATATGGAACCTGATGGTGGAACGCTGCCTCTTTCTCGCGGGCAGTTGGATATCTGGCTTTCCCAAGAGAGCGGCCTTGCAAACACCGAGTGGCAACTCGGCCTTTTGGGTCGAATTGACGGGGCGGTGCAGCGCGACCTCCTCGAGCGGGCGATCCGCCAGGCCCTCCAAGAGGCAGAGCCGGCCAGGGCTGCGTTCGTCGAGATCGACGGCCAGGTCTTCCAGAAGGCGGTTGACTACTCCGATCTGGAGTTGGTGTTCCACGACGTCAGGGACTCCGCCGATCCGGAGCAGAAAGCCAGGGAGATGGCGTCGGCGATTCAGCACACGCCCTTGCCGCTGACCGGTCAGCTGGTGAAGTTCGCCCTCTTCCGGACGCGGCAGGACGAGTACTTCCTGTTTGGGCTGGGACATCACGCATCTGTCGACGGCTTGGGCATGGCACTGGTCAGCCGACGGATTGCCACGATCTACACGGCGCTGGTCTCGGGAGAGCCGGTGCCGCCGGCATACTTCGGCACACTGCAGGATTTCGTCGACTGCGAGACGGAATACCAAGAATCCCAGAGCTTTCAGGATGATCTGGCGTACTGGCAGGACAACCTTCCGTCTGAAGGCGGTGTCGACCAGGGACTGCCCTCGACGGGGGACGGGCGGGACGCCTACGCGCCCTCGGCCTCGGTCGAAGTCGACCGCATCGCCGTGGGACACATAAAAGAACTGTCCAAGAGGCTGCGGGTCCGTCGCTACTCCGTAACCACCGCGGCGTGCGCACTTCTGGTGCGGGCGTGGACGGCCAACGCCTCAGAGGTGGCGCTCGACTTCCCGGTCAGCAGGCGCGTGACGCCGGAGTCGAAAACCCTGCCGGCCATGCTTGCCGGGGTGGTGCCGTTGGTACTGAAGGCGCCACCGGACTGGACCCTCGGTGAATTCTGCCAGCACGTCGATTCGCGTATCCGAGAACTGCTGCAGCATCAACGTTTTCCCGTGCACACCCTCAACGGTGGGTCCCGGCAGGCGTCGAACCGGGTGGCGGTCAACTTCATCCCGTCCCGTCTCACACTGGACCTGGCCGGCGCCCCCGTCACGGTGTCGTATACGAACCACGGCCCGATGGGGCACTTCGGCTTGTTCTTCATCGGGGCGAGTGACCAGCTCTTCCTGAGCACGGCGGGCACCGGGCGCCCATTCGCGGACTTCGAGGTCTCTGATCTGGCCGACCGCATTCAACGCGTGCTGGTGGAGATGGCCGCGGATCCGGAGCGGACGCTGTCCTCACTGGATCTGCTGGCCGGGCAGGAACGTACCCAGCTGGCCGAGATCGGCAATCAGGCGGTCCTCACCCGGCCCAAGGCGGCGCCGGTCTCGATACCCGACTTGTTCGCCGAACAGGTGGCCGCCGCGCCGGATGCCGCCGCACTGACCTTCGAAGGCCGAACGCTGACCTACCGCGAGCTCGACAAGGCGGCAAATCGGTTGGCGCACCTGCTGGTAGCCCGGGGAGTCCGCCCGGGCGAGCGGGTCGCTCTGTACTCGAACCGTTCGGCCCGGGCCGTCGTCGGAATGCTGGCGATACTCAAAACCGGTGCGGCGTACGTGCCGATCGACCCGGCCGTGCCCGCCTCGCGGATGGAGTTCATCCTGGCCGACGCGGCACCGGTAGCCGCCGTCACCACCGGGAAACTAAGGTCACGGCTCGAGGGCTATCGCGGCATCGTGATCGACATCGAAGATGAGGCGATCGAGGCGCAGCCCGGTACTCCGGTGCCGGCGCCCGCCCCTGCCGACATCGCGTACGTGATCTACACGTCGGGAACGACCGGCACGCCCAAGGGCGTAGCGGTGACCCACCACAATCTGACCCAGCTGATGATCTCGCTGGACGCCAGCCTGCCGCGGCGAGCAGTGTGGCCGCTGTGCCACTCGCTGGGCTTCGACGCCTCCGTGTGGGAGATCGGGCATGCCCTGCTGCGGGGCGGTCGCCTGGTGGTGGTGCCCGAATCGGTGGCCGGCTCTCCCGAGGACTTCCATCGGCTGTTGGTCGCGGAGGGGGTCAGCGTCTTCACCCAGACCCCGTCCGCCGCGGCAATGCTGTCCCCGCAGGGCCTGGAATCCGCGGTGCTGGTGGTGGCAGGCGAGGCGTGCCCAACCGAGTTGGTGGATCGATGGACGGCAGCCGGTCGGGTGATGTTCGATGCCTACGGCCCGACCGAGACCACGATCTGTGCGGCGATGAGCGCACCGCTGCAGGCCGAATCCGTCGTCCCGATCGGCTCACCCGTCCCCAGCGCCGCGCTGTTCGTGCTGGACACCTGGATGCAGCCGGTGCCGACCGGCGTGGTCGGCGAACTGTACGTTGCCGGCGACGGAGTGGCATGCGGATATCTCGGCAGGCCGGATTTGACGGCCTCGAGATTCGTGGCGTGCCCGTTCGGTGGTGTGTCAGGGCAGCGGATGTACCGCACCGGCGATCTGGTGCGGTGGGGCGAGGACGGCCAGCTGCAATATCTGGGCCGTACGGATGAGCAGGTCAAGATCCGCGGGTACCGCATCGAACTCGGTGAGGTGCGTTCCGCTCTGGCTCGGGTGGACGGGGTGGAACATGCCGCCGTGATCGCCCGAGAGGACCGCGTCGGCGACAAACGACTCGTCGGGTACGTCACCGGAAGCGTCGACCCCGTGGAAGCCCGGGCCCAACTGGCGGACCAACTTCCGCCCTATATGGTGCCCGCCGCGGTGGTGGTGCTGGCCGCGATGCCGTTGACGGCCAACAACAAACTCGACACCCGCGCGCTGCCCGCGCCCGAATACCAAAGCGGGAACACCGAATACCGGGCTCCGGGCAATGCGGTCGAGGAGATCCTGGCAGGCATCTTTGCCGAGGTCCTGGGCCTGGAACGGGTCGGCGTGGACGATTCGTTCTTCGACCTGGGTGGCGACAGCATCCTGTCGATGCAGGTGGTGGCGCGGGCCCGAGCGGCGGGAGTGTGGTGCCGGCCGCGGGACATCTTCGTCGAGCAGACCGTTGCCCGGCTCGGCGGCGTGGCCAAGCTCGCCGGTGGCGAGGCCGTCATCGACGAGGGCATCGGTGCGGTCGACCCGACACCGATCATGCAGTGGCTTCAGGACATGCCCGGTCGTATCGACCAGTTCAACCAGACTTTGGTGATCCAGGCCCCGGCCGGGGTGACCCAGGGCGATGCCGAGATCGTCCTGCAGTCACTGCTGGACCGGCATGCCGCGCTGCGGCTGCGGGCGGAGGCCACAAACGCCTCGGCCAGAACCGGAACCGACGGCGGTGACTGGTCACTGACCGTGCCGGACAAGGGGACCGTCAGCGCCCGCGACTGCCTGACCGCGGTCACGCAGCTGTCGGATGAAGCGGTGCAGGTCGCGCGATCGCGGCTCAACCCCGCCGATGGAGCAATGGTGCGTGCCTTGTGGGCGCAGGACACCAACCAACTGGCCCTGATCATCCACCATTTGGCGGTCGACGGTGTGTCCTGGCGGATCCTGTTGGAGGACTTGAACATCGCTTGGGCACAGCACAGCAACGGGCAGTCGGTGGCATTGCCCAGCGGTGGCACGTCGTTGGCCCGCTGGTCCGAGTTACTGGCCGAACGAGCGCGGGACACCGATGTTGTCCGGCACGCCGATACCTGGCGGACAATCGCGTCGACCCCGGCCGCCTTGCCACCCGTACAGCCGGAGTTGGACACCTTCGCCGGCGCCGGGCGGCTGACGGTGGCCTTGGACGAAGCGACCACCCGGATGCTGTTGGGAGAAGTCCCTGCGGCATTCCACGCAGGAGTGCAGGACATTCTGTTGATCGCCTTCGGCCTGGCCTGGGCGGAGTTCTCCGGTTCCGGCAGTGTGCCGATAGGCATCGATGTGGAGGGCCACGGGCGCGCCGAAGATCTGGCGCCCAATGTCGATCTGTCCCGCACCGTGGGCTGGTTCACGGCCAAGTACCCCGTGGCGCTGACTGTGGGCCGGGTGTCCTGGACACACGTGACCGCCGGTGCCGCGGCGCTCGGACCGGTGATCAAAGCCGCGAAGGAACAGCTGCGAGCCCTGCCCGACGGCTTGACCTACGGGCTGTTGCGTTACCTCAATCCGGACGTGGACCTGGGTGGATCCGACCCAACCGTTGGATTCAACTACCTCGGCCGGCTGGGTGCGGGCGGAGTGGACCTGTCCGAGGACCTGTGGCGGATCAGCCAGGACAACCTGTCGATGACCGGGGTGGCTTCGGCGATTCCGATGGCACTGGCCCACAGCGTGGAACTCAACGCCGGCACACTGGACGGCCCGACGGGCCCGCAGCTGCAGGCCAATTGGATGTGGGCGCCTTCGGTGCTGAGTCGTGAACAGGTTGACCTGCTCAGCCGGCTCTGGTTCGAGGCCCTGGCCGGAATCTGCGCCCACGTGGGATCCGGCGGTGGCGGGCTCACCCCATCGGATGTCGCCCCGCTGATGCTGACCCAGGGACAGGTCGACGAGCTGACCGAGCGGTACCGGATCGCCGATGTCCTTCCGCTGACCCCGCTGCAGAAGGGGCTGCTCTTCCAGTCCGGCGTCGCCGACGATGCCGGAGCCGTCGGGGACGACGTCTACGCGGTGCAACTGGCGGTGACCGTCACCGGTGAGCTCGACCCGCAACGGCTACGCCAGGCGGTGAGTGCGGTCATCGCGCGCCATCCCAACCTGGCAGCGCGGTTCGACGACCAGTTCGGCGAGCCGGTACAGGTACTGGAGGCCGACCCGGTCACCGCGTGGCAGTACGCCGATCTGGCCGACACCGCAGACGATGTCGACGATCGGCTTGAGCAGATGTGCGCTGCCGAGCGCCGCGCTGTCTGCGACCTGGCCGAGCAGCCGACCTTCCGGGCGGCGCTGATGCGCACCGGCGACGAGCAGCACAAGCTGGTCCTCACCATTCACCACATCGTGATCGACGGCTGGTCGCTGCCGATCCTCTTGCAGGAGATCTTCGCGGGGTACTTCGGGCACCGGCTACCCTCGCCTGCCTCCTACCGCAGCTTCGTCAGCTGGCTCGCGGGTCAGGATGACGTTGCGGCAAAGGTCGTATGGCGCGACGTCCTGGCCGGGTTCGAGACTCCCACCCTGGTCGGACCCCCGACGGCGGTAGGGCCTCGGGGCACCCAGTCCTACCGCCTGCCGGGCGAGATCACCCGGGCACTCACCGAGCTGGCCCGGTCACAGCACACCACGCTGAACACCGTGCTGCAGGCGGCCTGGGCACAGGTGCTCATGGCACTGACCGGCCAGCATGACGTGGTCTTCGGCACCGCGGTATCGGGACGGCCGGTCGATCTGCCGGGCGCCGATTCGATGGTCGGCCTGCTGATCAACACCGTGCCGGTCCGGGCCGGCATCGACGCGGCCAGCACGGTGGCCGATCTGCTGGATCAGCTGCAACGGGTGCACAACGACACCGTCGAGCATGAGCACCTGTCGCTGGCCGAGATCCATCGAGCGGCGGGGCACGACCGGCTGTTCGACACGCTCTTCGTATACGAGAACTACCCGATCGACACCCAGGCGCTACTGGGCGCACAGGAGTTGGGCATCACCGACTTCACCAGCCGCGAGTACAACCACTATCCGCTGTCGGTGGTGGCGATGCCAGGGGAGGAACTGGGACTGCGGATCGAGTTCGACAGTGGTGTGCTCGGCACGGACGATATTGTGGCCCTGGCCAATCGGATGCGGCATGTGCTGGAGACCATGGTCGCGGATCCGGCCCGGACGCTCGCTTCGATCGATCTGCTCGACGCCGATGAGCACGGCCAACTCGACAACTGGGGCAACCGCGCAGTGTTAACCCGGCCGGCAACCGAGCCGGTGTCGATTCCGCAGCTGTTCGCCGGGCAGGTGGCCCGTGACCCGGCCGCGACGGCACTGACCTGCGATGGCCGCGCGATGACCTACGGCGAGCTCGATGATTCGTCAAATCGGTTGGCGCAGTTGCTGTCCAGCCGTGGCGCCCGCCCCGGTAGCCGGGTGGCAATGCTGCTGCCCCGCAATGCCGAGGCCGTCGTCGCGATCCTGGCCGTGGTGAAGACCGGGGCAGCCTATGTACCGATCGACCCGGCGCATCCCGATGCGCGTATCGAGTTCATGCTCGCCGACGCGGGCCCGGTCGTCGCGATCACCACGGCGGGGCTGCGCCACCGGCTGGAGCCATCCGGGGTGCCCGTGCTCGAGGTGGACAGCCACGGTTCTCAGCCAGGCGCCGAACTGCCTGCCACAACTGCTGATTCACCGCTCGCGACACCTGCTGATTCACCGCTCGCGGTGGTGCCCGACGACGTGGCCTACGTCATCTACACGTCGGGAACCACCGGCGCGCCGAAAGGAGTTGCGGTCACGCACCGCAACGTCACCAGATTGCTCGAGGCCCTCGACGCCGAACTGTCGGTGGGCCGGGTCTGGAGCCAGTGCCATTCGCTGGCGTTCGACTATTCGGTCTGGGAGATCTGGGGCCCGCTGCTGTCCGGCGGCCGGCTGGTGGTCGTGCCCGATTCGGTGGTTCGCTCACCCGAAGATCTGCATGCGCTGCTGGTCAGCGAGAAGGTCAACGTGCTGAGCCAAACTCCGTCGGCGTTCTACGCCTTGCAGACCGCCGATGCTCTGGAGCCCGAACTGGGGCGTCAACTTGAGTTGCAGACCGTGGTGTTCGGTGGTGAAGCATTGGAGCCGCAACGTCTTTCGGTCTGGCTGCGGAATCACCCCGGCCTGCCCCGGATGATCAACATGTACGGCATCACCGAAACTACGGTCCACGCGTCGTACCGTGAGATCGACCGTGCCGACGTCGAGGGCAACTCCAGCCCGATCGGCGTGCCGCTGGAGCACCTGGCCTTCTTCGTGCTCGATGAGTGGATGCGGCAGGTCCCGGTGGGCGTGGTCGGCGAGTTGTACGTGGCCGGTGCTGGTCTCACCGCGGGCTACCTGCGGCGTCCGGATCTTTCGTCGACGCGATTCGTGGCGTGCCCGTTCGGAGCCCCCGGACAACGGATGTACCGCACCGGTGACCTGGTGCGCTGGGGCGCGGACGGGCAGTTGCGCTACGAGGGCCGCGCCGACAAGCAGGTGAAGATCCGCGGCTACCGCATCGAACTCGGTGAGGTCCAGGCCGCGCTGGCCGGCGTGGACGGAGTGCAGCAGGCGGCGGTGATCGCCCGGGAGGACCGTCCCGGTGACAAGCGTCTGGTCGGTTACGTGACCGGATCGGCCGACCCGGCGACGGCGCGGGCTCTGCTGGCCGAACGTCTTCCGGCGTACATGGTCCCGACCGTGGTGGTGGCGTTGGACGCATTGCCGCTCACGATGAACGGCAAGCTCGACACCCGGGCGCTGCCTGCGCCGGAGTATCAGGATGCCGACCGGTACCGCGCACCCCACGACGCAGTCGAGCAGATTCTGGCCGGCATCTACGCCCAGGTGCTGGGGGTCGAACGGGTGGGTGTGGACGATTCGTTCTTCGACCTCGGCGGGGACAGCATCTCCTCGATGCAGGTGGTGGCTCGTGCCCGCGCCGCGGGTCTGGTCTGCCGACCGCGTGACGTGCTGGTTGAACAGACGGTGGCCCGGCTGGCCCAGGTGGTGGCAGCCGCGGACGGCCAGGCCGTGGTGGTCGACGAGGGCATCGGCCCGGTGGTTGCTACCCCGATCATGCGGTGGTTGCACGAAATCGATGGTCCGGTAGCCGAGTTCAACCAGACTGTGGTCCTGCAGGCGCCCGATGGCGTCACTGAGGGCGACGTGGTGATGGTGCTGCAGGCTCTGCTGGACAGGCACGCCATGCTGCGCCTGCGGGTGGAGACGGCCGCCGACGGTGCGTGGTCGCTGACCGTGCCCGAACCGGGCGCGGTGAACTCCGGCGACTGTGTGCATGTCGTCGGCGAGTTGTCCGACGAGGTGCTGCGTGCTGCGCGGTCACGATTGAACCCCGCGGCCGGCGCGATGCTGACGGCACTGTGGGTGCCCGGTACCGCGACCCTGGCGTTGATGATCCATCACCTGGCCGTCGATGCGGTCTCCTGGCGAATTCTGTTGGAAGACTTGAACATCGCCTGGGCTCAGCATCGCAGCGGTCAAGCGGTGGATTTGCCTGCCCCGGGCACGTCCTTTGCCCGCTGGTCGTCGGTGCTGAACGAACGCGCTCATAGCCCGGAGGTGGTCGAGCTGGCGCCGGCCTGGCAACAGGTGGCTGCCGTCCCCGCCGCATTGCCGGCGGTGCAACCGGCGGTGGACACCTACGCCGCCGCCGGGCAACTGTCGGTGGAACTCGATGCCGTCACCACCGGCGAGCTGCTCGCTGCGGTCCCGGCCGCGTTCCACGCGGGTGTGCAGGACATCCTGCTGATCGCCTTCGGGCTGGCGGCGGCGAAATTCCTGGGGGCCGGTGCTCAACCGATCGGTATCGATGTCGAGGGTCACGGCCGAGATGAGGACCTGGCCGATGGCGTCGACCTGTCCCGCACCGTGGGCTGGTTCACCAGCAAGTATCCGCTGGCGTTGGCACTGGACGAGTTGCCCTGGGAGCAGGTGACTTCGGGTGATGACGCGCTGGGTGTGGTGATCAAGGCCGCCAAGGAGCAGTTGCGGGCTCTGCCTGACGGTCTGACCTACGGACTGCTGCGCTACCTGAATCCCGATGTGGACTTGGACGGTCCGGATCCGGCTTTCGGCTTCAACTACCTCGGCCGGCTCGGGGCGGGCGCCGGTGAGCTGTCCGGCGATCTGTGGCGGATCGATCAGCAAGCGGTGTCGATCACCGCATCGGCCACGGCGGTGGACACCCCGCTGGGCCATACCCTCGAACTCAACGCCGGCACGCTGGACGTCGGCGCCGATGACGGTCCTCGGCTGCATGCGACGTGGACGTGGGCTTCGTCCGCGCTGGACCACGAGCGGGTAGAGGCGTTGAGCCGGCTGTGGTTCGAGGCGCTGGCCGGCATCTGTGCCCATGTTCGAAACGGCGGCGGTGGGCTGACCCCGTCGGACATCGCGCCGGCGACTCTGACCCAGCTTCAGATCGATACATTGCAAGGCGAATTCGCGATCGCCGACGTGTTGCCGCTGACCCCCCTGCAACAGGGTTTGCTGTTCCACACCGAAGAGGGACAGGCCGGCGACGATCTGTACGCAGTGCAGCTGGACATCACTGTGGTCGGTCCGCTGGATCAAGACCGCCTTCGTGCCGCTGTGCAGGATGTGATCACCAGGCGTCCCAACGTGGTCGCGCGCTTCTACGAGGACTTCGGCGTGCCGGTGCAGATCCTCCCGGCGGAGCCGGAGCTCGCCTGGCAGTACCTGGATCTCAGCGATACCCCAGAACAGGTCGTCGAACAGAGGATTCAGCAGTTCTGCGCCGCCGAGCGCGCTGCTGTCGCCGGGTTGGGCAACCAGCCGCCGTTCCGGGCCGCAGTGCTCCAGACCGGGGACGGCCAGCACCGGTTCGTGCTCACCAACCACCACATCGTGCTGGACGGCTGGTCGAAGCCGATCTTGTTGCGAGAGGTCTTCGCCGGCTATCTCGGCGGCCGGCTACCGGCCCCCGTTCCCTACCGGCGATTTGTCACCTGGTTGGCCGAGCAGGACACCAGCGCCGCACAGGCCGTGTGGAGCAAGGTTTTTGACGGGTTTGACCATCCCGCACTGGTCAGCACCCCGGGGCGGGTGACCCTCGGTCGACGCGGTGTCGAATCCTTCAATCTGTCGGCCGAGACAACACAGGCGCTCGGCGAGCTGGCGCGTACCTGCCACACAACGGTCAGCACCGTGCTGCAGGCCGCTTGGGCGCAACTGCTGACGTGGCTGACCGGCCAGTACGACGTCGCATTCGGCACCGCGGTGTCCGGCCGGCCGGCAGATCTGGCCGGTGCCGAGTCGATGGTCGGGCTGCTGATCAACACGGTGCCGGTGCGCGCCAGGATCACACCGGCGACCACTGTTGGCAGTCTGCTCGAAGAGTTGCAGGGTGTTTACAACGACACCTTGGATCATCAGCACTTGGCGCTGAGCGAGATTCATCGCGTCACCGGTCACGACCAGTTGTTCGACACCATGTTCGTTTACGAGAACTACCCGATCGACACAGCCGCGTTGTCCGGGGTCGGCGACCTGACGATCACCGGCTTCACCAATCGCGAGTACAACCATTATCCGCTTTCGGTACAGGCGGTTCCAGGCCATGAATTGGGCTTCCGCATCGAATTCGACTCTGATGCCTTCGATTCGGTGCGAATTGGGAAATTGGTCGCGCGGTTCAGGCGGGTACTAGATGCCATGACCGCAGACACGAGGGAGCAGGCATGAGCATCGGATCCAGCCGGACGCTGTTGTCGTTCGACCTTCTCGATGACGGTGAGCACGACCGCCTCGACGATTGGGGCAACCGGTCGGTGTTGAGCCGCCCGTCTTCCGACCCGGTCACCGTACCCGTTCTGTTTGCCGCCCAGGTGGCCCGCAGCCCGGAGTCCGTGGCGCTGGTCAGCGGCGACCGATCGTGGAACTATCGCGAGCTCGATGAGAAGTCGAACCGGCTGGCGAACCTGCTCGCCGATCATGGGGTCGGGCCGGGTGAAACCGTCGCGCTGCTGATCTCCCGTTCGGCCGAGGCCATCGTGTCGATCCTGGCCGTGCTCAAGACCGGAGCTGCCTACCTGCCGATCGACCCCGCACATCCCGATGACCGGATCGGCTTCATGCTCGCCGATGCGGCCCCAGGCATCGCCGTCAGCACCGCGGAATTACGCGCCCGGCTGGACGGCGGCGAGGTGCCGGTGATCGACGTCGCGGATCCCGCGGTCGAACGTCAGCCGTGCACTGCGCTGCCAGGTCCAAAACCCGACGACCTGGCCTACATGACCTACACATCGGGCACTACCGGTGTGCCCAAAGCGGTAGCAGTGACCCACCGCAACGTGACTCAATTGGTGGAGCGCTTGCACGCGGATCTGCCTTCGGAGCCGGGACAGGCGTGGTCGCAATGGCATTCGCTGGTATTCGATGTCTCGGTGTGGGAGATCTGGGGTGCCCTGCTGCACGGCGGACGGCTGGTGATCGTACCGGAGGCTGCCGCAAGTTCGCCGGATGATCTGCAGAATCTGGTGCTCGCCGAAAAGGTGAGCGTGCTGTGCCTGACACCCTCGGCGGCGGGAATGCTGTCGCCCGAGCGGCTGGGATCGACCACCCTCGTCGTCGCAGGCGAAGCCTGCCCATCCGAATTGGTGCAGAGATGGGCCTCGGGCCGGGTCATGATCAACGCGTATGGGCCAACGGAGGCAACCGTTTACGCGGCGATGAGTGCGCCGTTGAGGACGTCGGAAGCCGCCGGTGCGATCGTGCCGATCGGCTCGCCGGTCCCGGGTGCGGCGTTGTTCGTGCTCGACAAGTGGCTGCGGCCGGCGCCGGAAGGTGTGGTCGGTGAGCTGTATGTGGCGGGTGCCGGGGTGGCGGTTGGCTACGCGCGTCGACCCGGGCTCACCGCATCGCGGTTCGTCGCTTGCCCGTTCGGCGGCGCCGACGCGCCAGGAATCGTCATGTACCGCACCGGCGATCTGGTCAAGTGGGGCGACGACGGGCAGCTGCAATACCTGGGCCGCGCCGACGAGCAGGTCAAGATCCGCGGCTACCGAATCGAATTAGGAGAGGTGCAGGCCGCACTCGCTGGGCTCGACGGGGTGACCCAGGCCGTGGTGGTCACCCGCGAAGACCGCCCAGGCGACAAACGGCTTGTCGGCTACGTCACCGGAACTGCCGACCCGGCCCAGATGCGTGCGGCGCTGGCCAAGCGGCTGCCGGCCTACATGGTGCCCGCCGCGGTGGTGGTGGTCGACGCCTTCCCGCTGACGGTGAACGGCAAGCTTGACAAGCGCGCGCTACCGGCGCCTGAATATCGCACTGCCGGAGCCGGATACCGTGCACCGAGCAACCCGGTCGAGGAGATCCTCGCCGACATCTATGCCCAGGTGCTGGGCCTGGATCAGGTCGGTGTCGACGACTCATTTCTCGACCTGGGCGGCGACAGCATCCTGTCGATGCAGGTGGTGGCCCGGGCTCGGGCGGCAGGCGTGCGGTGCCGGCCGCGCGACATCTTCGTCGAGCAGACCGTGGCCGGGGTCGCCGAGGTCTCGGTCTTCGCCGATCCGGAGCATGCGGTCGTCGACGAGGGCATCGGTCCGGTGTCGGCGACACCGATCATGCGCTGGCTGCGGGACGTGCAGGGCCCCGTCGATCAGTTCAACCAGACTGTCGTGCTGCAGGCACCCGACGGGGTGACCGAGGACGATGTGGTGGTCATCGTGCAGGAGCTGATCGACCGACACGCCACCCTGAGGATGCTCGCCGAAACCGATGCCGACGGCGAATGGGCACTGAGCGTGCCCGACAAGGGTTCCGTCGACGCACGCGACCGGGTGTCCATTGTCGAGGAGTTGTCCGACGAGGCGCTGATCGTGGCGTTGACGCAGTTGGACCCGGCCGGCGGATCGGTCCTACGAGCCCTGTGGGTGCCCGCCACCAGCCAGCTCGTGCTGATGATCCACCACCTGGCGGTTGACGGGGTGTCCTGGCGAATCCTGTTGGAAGACCTGAACATCGTCTGGGCGCAGCACCACAGCGGCCAGCCGGTGCGCCTGCCGCAGGGCGGGACGTCGTTCGCCCGCTGGTCGCACTTGCTGACCGAGTATGCCGGCGACGCGAAGATTGCCCGGCATGCCGACCAGTGGCGCAGAGTGCTCGAGGTGCCCGCTCCGCTGCCGCCGGTGCGGCCCGACGTGGACACTTACGCCAACGCCGGCCAGCTGTCGGTGGAGCTGGATGTCGAGACCACCCGCCAGCTGCTCGGACCGGTCCCTGCGGCATTTCATGCAGGGGTGCAGGACATCCTGTTGATCGCATTCGGCCTGGCATGGGCCGAATACCTCGGCACCGGCAGCCTGCCGATCAATTTCGACGTCGAGGGCCACGGCCGCAGTGAGGACATCGGGGGAGCGTGTCTGGACTCCGATGTCGATCTCTCGCGCACCGTGGGCTGGTTCACCACCAAGTATCCGGTCGCGTTGGCAACGCCGGAACTGCCTTGGGATCAGGTGATTTCGGGTGACATCGAGCTGGGATCGGTCATCAAGGCGGCCAAGGAGCAACTGCGGACCCTGCCCGATGACCTGACCTACGGGATGCTCCGCTACCTCAACCCCGACGTCGCACTGGACGGGCCGGACCCGACGATCGGGTTCAACTACCTGGGGCGTCTGGCCGTTGGGATGGCCGACGTCGGCGAGGACCTGTGGCGCATCGACCAGGACGCGTTGTCGACGACCGGTGTGGTGTCAGAGGTACCCATGCCGTTGATGCACACCGTGGAACTCAATGCCGGCACCACGGACACCGATGCCGGCCCCCGCCTGCAGGCTGCGTGGACATGGGCCCCCTCGGTCGTCAGCCGGGATCAGGTGGACCGGCTCAGCCGGTTGTGGTTCGAGGCGCTGAAGGGCATCTGCGCCCACGTGCAATCCGGTGGCGGCGGGTTGACCCCATCGGACGTCCTTCCGGCGCAACTGACTCAGACTCAGATCGATGAGCTGGCACAGGAATACACCCTCGCCGACGTGCTGCCGCTGACTCCGGTGCAGCAGGGGTTGTTGTTCCATTCCACGTTCGCCCATGGCCGCGGCGCCCATGACGACGTGTATGCGGTGCAACTCGACATCACCATCGCCGGGGTCGTCGACCAGCACCGGTTGCGGGACGCACTGCACACTGTGGTGGCCCGGCATCCGAATCTGGCGGCGCGATTCTGCGGGCAGTTCGGTGATCCCGTGCAGGTCATCCCTGCCGACCCCGTCATGGCGTGGCGGTATCTGGATCTTCGCGGGGACGACTTGACATCCGACGAGGAGGTCCGTGCGCTCTGCGACGCCGAGCGGGCCGCGGTCTGCGACCTCTCCGAGCGTCCGACATTCCGGGCCGCGCTCATCCGCACCGCGGGCAACGAGCACCGTTTCGTCCTGACCTTCCACCACATCGTGATCGACGGCTGGTCGCTGCCGATCCTGTTGAAGGAGGTCTTCGCCAGCTACTTCGGGCAGCGGCTTCCCGCGCCGGCGTCTTACCGCAACTACGTGAGTTGGCTGGCCGACCAGGATCACGACGCCTCCCGAGAAGCCTGGCGAAACTTGTTGGACGGCTTCGAGGCTCCCACCCTGGTCGCGCCTCCGGCCGAGCCGGGCCCCAGAGGCATCGAGACCTATCGGGTGTCAGCAGAGACCACCTCGGCGCTCGCCGAGCTCGCACGCGCGCAGCGCACCACGGTGGCCACCGTGCTGCAGGCCGCCTGGGCGCAACTGTTGATCTGGCTGACGGGCCAGCACGACGTCGCCTTCGGTACCGCGGTATCGGGCCGTCCCACGGACTTGCCCGGTGCGGATTCCATGGTGGGCCTGCTGATCAACACCGTTCCGGTGCGGGCCCGCACCACCGCGACCACCACCGTGGCCGAGCTGCTGGACCAGCTGCAACGTGCCCACAACGACACCCTCGAGCACGAACACTTGGCGCTCACCGAGATTCACCACCTCGCCGGCCATGAGCGACTGTTCGACACCCTGTTCCTGTACGAGAGCTACCCGATCGACACCACTGCTTTCATGGGTGTGCAGGAGTTGGCCGTCACCGAGTTCAACAATCGCGAGTACAACCACTACCCGCTTTCGATGATGGCCCTACCCGGACACGAACTGGGTCTGCGCCTCGAATTCGACAGCGACGTGTTCGATGCCGGCCAGATCGAAGCGCTGGTCGAACGGTTCCAGCGGCTGCTGGGGGACATGGTCGCCGATCCGGCTCGCCCGCTCTCGGCCATGGATGTCCTTGAGAGCGCCGAGCACGACCGGCTGGACACGTGGAGCAATCGCGAGATCCTGGCCCGGCCGGTGAGCGCACCGGTCTCGATCCCGGAGATGTTCAGCCGGCAGGTGGAACGTGATCCTGGTGCGCCGGCGCTGACTTTCGAGGATCGCTCGCTTACCTATGACGAGCTCGACGAGGACGCCCGCCGGTTGGCAAACCTGTTGGCGCTCATGGGCGCCGGCCCGGGCGAAACGGTGGCACTGCTGGCGCCGCGGTCCGACCTGGCGATCGTGGCCATCCTGGCTGTGCTCAAGACCGGGGCGGCCTACCTGCCGATCGACCCGGCGGTGCCGGCCACCCGACTGGAGTTCATGCTGGCGGACGCCGCCCCGATCATCGCGATCACGACGGGCGAGCTGCGATCCCGGCTGGACGGGACAGACGTACAGATCGTCGAGGTCGACGATCCGGCCGTGGAATCCGCGGGCCTGATCTACCCCACAACCAACCTGCTGCCGCCATCTGCCGATGACACCGCCTACCTGATCTACACGTCGGGAACCACCGGCACCCCCAAGGGTGTGGCCATCTCGCACGGCAACGTGACCCAGGTGCTGGAGAATCTGCATCCGGATCTGCCCGCGGGATCGGGACAGGTTTGGTCGCAATGGCATTCACTGGTGTTCGACGTCTCGGTGTGGGAGATCTGGGGTGCGTTGCTGCACGGGGCCAGGCTGGTCATCGTGCCGGAGCCGGTGGCCGGCTCACCGAATGATCTGCACGATCTGCTGGTCGCCGAAGGGGTCAGCGTGCTCTACCAGACGCCGTCCGCTGTGGGGATGCTGTCGCCGGAGGGTCTGGAGAACACCGCTCTGGTGGTGGCAGGAGAGGCCTGCCCCAGCGACGTGGTGGATCGCTGGGCGCCGGGTCGGGTGATGATCAACGCGTACGGACCGACCGAGGCCACGATCTACGGCGCGATGAGCGCACCCCTGATCGCAGGTACCGCCGGTGGTGCCGTTCCGATCGGGTCCCCCGTCCCCTCCGGTGCCACGTTCGTCCTGGATGAGTGGTTGCGTCCGGTATCCGTCGGTGTGGTCGGCGAGCTCTACCTCGCCGGCCGCGGCGTCGGCGTCGGGTATCTCAACCGGTCCGGGCTGACCGCATCCCGGTTCGTCGCCTGCCCGTTCGGCGGCGAAGACGCTCCGGGACAGGTCATGTACCGCACCGGCGATCTGGTCAAGTGGGGTGAAGACGGACAGCTGCAATACCTGGGCCGCGCCGACGAGCAGGTCAAGATCCGTGGCTACCGCATCGAACTCGGCGAGATCCAAGCCGCCCTCGCCGAGCTGGACGGAGTGACTCAGGCCGCGGTCGTCGCCCGCGAGGACCGCCCCGGCGACAAGCGTCTGGTCGGCTACATCACCGGCAACGCCGATCCGACCCAGTTGCGCAAGGAACTCGGCGAACGGCTGCCCGCCTACATGGTGCCGACGGCGATCGTTGTCCTGGAGGCACTGCCGCTGACCGTCAACGGCAAGCTCGATCGCCGTGCCCTGCCCGCGCCCGAGTACCGGGACGCCGCCCGTTACCGCGCCCCGGCCACCCATGCCGAACACACGCTCGCGGGCATCTACGCCCAGGTGCTGGGCCTGGACCGGGTCGGCATCGACGATTCGTTCTTCGACCTCGGCGGCGATTCGATTTCCGCGATGCGGGTGATCGCCGCGGTCAACACCGCATTCGACGCCCAGCTCGCGGTGCGCACGCTGTTCGAGAAACCGTCGGTGGCCGCATTGGGCCTCCAGCTGACCACCGAGGCCGGATCCGAAGCGGTGGCCACTCCCACCGGTGTCAGCTTCACGTCGGTGCACGGCACCGTGGTCAATGAGGTCTACGCCCGTGACCTGACCCTGGACAAGTTCATCGACGCCGCCACCTTGAGGACCGCGCGGGCCTTGCCGCGACCGAACGGGCAGGTGCAGACCGTTCTGCTCACCGGCGCCACCGGATTTCTCGGACGCTATCTGCTGCTGGACTGGCTCAAGCGACTACGCCGGGTCGACGACACGGTGATCTGCCTGGTGCGGGCCGACTCCGACGAACAGGCACGCCGGCGTCTGGAAGCCACCTTCGACACCGACCCGGTCCTGCGCAGGCACTTCCAGGAGCTCGCCGCCGAACGCCTCGAGGTCATCGCCGGCGACAAGGGCGAACCCAACCTCGGACTGGACGACCAGCGCTGGCGGCACCTGGCCGAGCGTGTCGATCTGATCGTCGACTCCGCTGCCTTCGTCAACAGCGTGCTACCTTACCGAGAACTGTTCGGGCCCAACGTCGTCGGGACGGCCGAGTTGATCCGCTTCGCGCTGACCACCAGGCTCAAGCCGTACAACTTCGTCTCGACCTCCGATGTCGGTCGTCAGATCGAGCCGTCGAAGTTCACCGAGGACATCGACATTCGGTTCGCCAGCCCCCTCCGCACCCTCGACTCCGGGTACGCCAACGGCTATGGCAACAGCAAGTGGGCCGGCGAGGTTCTGCTGCGGGAGGCGCATGATCTCTGCCGCCTGCCGATCGCGGTGTTCCGCTCCGGCATGATCATGGCCGACCCGACTTATGCGGGACAGTTGAACCTCACCGACACGGTGAGCCGAATGGTGCTGAGCCTCGTGGCCACCGGTGTCGCGCCCAAGTCGTTCTACCGGCTCGGCGACGACGGTCAACGGCAACGCGCGCATTTCGACGGACTGCCCGTGGACTTCGTCGCGGAAGCGATCACCACGTTGGGCTGGGAGGTGGCCCGTGCGTCAGCCGGCTTCGAGACCTACCACGTGATGAATCCGCACGACGACGGCATCGGAATCGACACGTACATCGACTGGCTGATCGAGGCCGGCTACCCGATCGAACGCGTCGCCGATTTCGGAGAGTGGTTGCAGCGGTTCGAAACCGGCATGAGGGCGCTGCCGGAGCGGCAGCGGCAGAACTCGGTCCTGCAGATGCTGAAGCTGCTTCAACAGCAGGGCGGCGTCCTCCGTGCCCCCGAGCCGACGCAGGGCTCCTACGCGCCGGCCGACCGGTTCCGCGCTGCGGTCCGGCGGTCGAAAGTCGGTGCAGTAAACGATATTCCACGTGTGACGCCGGAGGTCGTGGTGAAGTATGTGACAGACCTGCAGTTGCTCGGGATGCTCTAGGTAGCGCTATGTGGGGCGATATCTTGGGAATGGCACTTCTGGTGTCACTCAATCCGGTGCTTCTCGGCTTCATCTTGCTGGTGATCTCCCGGCCCCGGCCGGTGCAGAACCTCATCGCGTTCTGGGTCGGAAGTCTGATCGTGAACATTCCGGCCTTCGTGATCTCGACATTGGTACTGGCCTCGGTTCCGTCGTTCAGGTCGGTTGCACAGGACTTGGTGACCCCCGAACCGGGTTCTACCGTCAAGCCTTTCCAATTCGTCTCGGGATTGGTCTGTGTGGCGATCGCGGGACTGCTCGCCGTGCGGATGAGGATGCGGAAACGGGTGAACCAGCGCGCGTCGGTGAACGTCGGGGGCGACTCACCGGTGCTTGTCATGGAACCAGACCAGTCGGCCGCCCCGGGACCGCCGACGGGGCGCATCCGTAAGGTGATGTCCGATCTGGGCGCCGCGGCCCGAAGGCTCGTCGAACGTGCACACGACGCCTGGGAGGGCGGCGCGTTGTGGGTCGCGCTCGTGTTCGGCCTGTGCTACATCGCGCCGCCGCCGTTGGTGTTGATGGTGGCCACCATGGTGGTCGGCTCGGGTGCGCCGATCGGAGTGCAGGTCGTCATCAGCATCGCGTTCGTGTTCGGAATGCTCGCGGTGTTCGAGCTCGCGTTGCTCAGTTACGCCATCGCCCCGGCCAGGACCCAGGCCGTGCTGCATCCACTGCACGAGTGGACCAAGCACCACCGGCAGTTGGTGCTGCTGGCGCTCTTCGCGGTGGTCGGGCTCTGGCAGGTGGTCACCGGCGCCGGCCTCATCTGAACGCATCTCAGAGGCTATTCGGCGAGCCCGAGCACGCGGCGCGTCATCTGGTTCAACTGCACCCGCAGCGTTTCGCCGTCGATGTCGGCGAGCAGCGGATGCATTACGGCGACGCTGATCGCGCTGGAGAGCATCGCCGCGTGAAACCTGGCCTCCACGCCGGCTTCAGTGCCCAGCAGCGCGGCATAGAGGCGTTCGATGAACCGCTGAAACGGTTCGTACTCCGCCTGTAGGCGGATGATGACGGGGTCGAACATCGGAATGCTGAAGGTGCCGCGGCGGTCGATGGCCTGCTCGATCATCCGGTCGAGCAGCGCGTCGCGGGCCTGTCCGGGCGACCCCTCCGCCTCGGCGGCTTCCAATGCCTCTTCGAGCCGGCTCATTTCCCGCTCGGTGATCGCGATGACGATCTCGTCCTTGGTCTTGAACTGCCGGTAGACGGCTGCCTTCGTGACGCCCATTTCGTCCGCGATCATCTGCAGCGACGTCCCGCTGACGCCGTGATTGGCGATGAGCTTGAGCGCTGCGTCCATCACCCGCGTTTGAGCGGCGGTGCGCGTGATCGCACCGAAAGTCCGGGCTTCCTGTGTGGACGTCACAACGTCAACCGTAACTGACGATTGACCGCCTGGTTGCCGATCGGCTACCGTCCAAGTTGCCGATCGGCAACTAACGTCACGCACGAAGAGAGTCCGACGATGAGACGACCTGACGGTGAGTTGATCCTCCTGGGGACGTTGCCCGTGGTGGCAATCATCTGGATCTCCGCGTTCTTCCTGTTCCCCGGGTTCGTACATCCGATGTCCCCCAACATGTCTGCCGAGCAGCTTGCGAGTTTCTATCAGGACGAGACCGCGCGGATCCGGTACAGCATGATCCTGTTCAACTGGTTCGGCGTCGGGCTGATCCCGATCGTGATCCTGCTGGCGATGCAGGTCCGCCGGATGGCCCACCGCACGCCGATCCTGTCGTACAGCTTGATTGCCGCGGCCGGCGGTCCACCGGCGCTGTTCCTCATCGCCAACATGTTCTGGCTGCTCGGCTCATTCCGTCCGGACCGCGCACCGGAGTTGACCCAGGTGCTCAACGATCTCGCGTGGCTGACCTTCACGCTTCTCGTTCCGTATCTCATTGCGCAATGTCTGCTGCTGGCCCTTGCTATCTACTGGGATCAGCAAGAACGGCCGGTGTTCAAACCGTGGGTGGCGTACTTCAACCTGGTCGTCGCAGCGGCGCTGGCGCCTGCCACGTTCACCGCGCTGTCGTTCGACGGCCCGCTGGCCTGGGACGGGGTGTTGTCGTTCTGGCTCAAGAACATTGCCATTGCCGTCTGGATCCTGGTGATGGGAGTCGTTCTCGCGCAGTCGATCAAGCAGCAGCGGGCGACGGACAAGGTACCCGCATGATTGGCTCACGGTTGAGCAGGCTGACGTGGAACCTGCGCTACCACCCCAAACGCGAACTGTGGTTCGCCTGGTACGTGATGGTGTTCTTCTACCAGCTCTACGGTGTGCTCTTCTTCTTCGTCACCCGCGTGCAGCCTCCGCCCAGCCCGGCATGGGACACGCCGACGGTCGTGCACTGGGTGACCGACCACCGGTTCGGTGTTCTCGCAGGCTTCGGCGTCGTCTTCCTCATCACCGGTCTGTGTGCGCCGATGAACGCACTGCTGGCGTACTCGATGCGACGAATGTCGGTCAGCCCCGCCTTCGCCTACTCGTACCTGATCATGTACTCGCTGAGCGCAATTCCGGGCATGCTCGTCATGGCCATCGCGATGACCGCTGCCGCCCTGCGGCCCGATCGCGACCCCGAGATCATCCACTGGCTCTACGAATTCGCCTTCCTGTCGTTCAGCGGGACCATGGGTGTGTTCCTGATCGGTTCACTGGTGTGGATGGCGGCGATCCTGCTCGACAAGAACCGGGTGTTCCCGAAGTGGTTCGGCTATCTCAATCTCTGCAACGCCCTGACCGAAGTGGTCGTCGCACCGGCGTGGATCTTCCAGCGCGGCGCCTTCGCCTGGAACGGTGCGATCGCCTGGTGGGTCAACATGGTCGTTTTCGTCACGTACACCGGTGTTTTCATCGTGCTGCTGCGCAGGATGATCGAGCGCGAGGACTTCGGCACCGGTCCGCTGCCGAACCTTCCGGACAAGGATGCCGACGAGCGTCAGCCAGCGGTGGAGGCGGTGCGATGACAGAGCAGCTCGAAGGTGCCCGCGTCAAGGCCGTGCCCGGGCAGCCCGACATGTGGATGTTCGTGCTGTTCGAATCGCTGCTGTTCACCGCCTACTTCTCGGTGTATCTGGTGTCGCGCACGCAGAATCCAGAGCTCTTCCTGCAGTCGCAGTCCCATTTGGACCTGCGGATCGGGGTGGTCAATACCATTGCCTTGCTGCTGAGTTCGTGGGCCATAGCCCGATGTGTCCAGGCCTCCCGGGAGGGCAACTATCGATCCGCGTTGACGAATGCGTTCCTGACGATCGCGTTCGGGGTCACCTTCCTGGTGGGAAAGATCATCGAGTGGGTCACGCAAATTCGCATGGGGAACACGTTCACCAGCGACGAGTTCTTCCAGCACTACTTCTTCCTGACGTCGATCCACTGCATCCACGTCCTGATCGGCTTTGTCGTGTTGGGTGTCGTCGTCTATCAGTTGTGGAGTCCGCAGCGGCGATCCCAACAGCTGGTCGAAACCGGTGCCACCTATTGGCACACCGTCGATTTCCTCTGGGTCCTGATTTTCGCGCTGATCTACGTCGTGAGGTGAATGGTGCACACCAAGGTCAACACGAGACTGCTGATCGTCTGGGCGATCCTGACGGGAATGACGCTCATCTATGTGTGGCTGGACGAGGCCGTAGACCAGAATGGGACGTTGAAGGCCAGCACCGTCGTCACCGTCAGTGCGATCGCCATCGCACTCATCAAGGTGCGCATCATCTTCCGGGAGTTCATGGAGGTGCGCAACGCACCGGCGCTGCTCTGCCGGCTCACCGACGGTTGGGTCGTTCTCATCGGTGTGTGCCTGCTGGGCAGCTACTTCGTCGGCTCAGCGATCGCCGGTTAGTACCCGTACAGATGGAGCGCCCGCGCGGTTTCGGTGGCGATCTCCCCGCTCAACCCCGCGATCGGCGGACCGCCGCGCTGATGAATCACATTCGCCAGGACCGCGACGTAGGTGTCGGACCCGGGATCCATCCACAGCGTCACCCCTGTGAATCCGGTGTGGCCGAAGCTGCCGACGGGAAAGACCGTGCCGCGCGGTCTGGAATGCGGGGTGTCGATATCCCAACCGAAGCCGCGCAGGTCCTGCCCGTCGATGGCCGGATAGTGCGGGCCGAGCTGGGAATCGGCGTTGTTGGCCGCCTCGACTTGTTGGGCGCTGTGCCCGGGCTGCTGCGGGGTTGTCATCAACTCGATGGTCGATTGCTTCAGCGGAAACGTGCTCGGGCGGCCGGCGCGACGATCGAGCAGGGCCTGCGCGAACCGGCCGACATCGTTCACCGTCGAGAACACCCCGGCGCTGCCGGCCACCCCACCCATGCGGCGCGCCGTCGGGTCGTGCACCGTGCCGCGCAGCGGGTGGCCGTAGTCGGGATTGATGCCGGGAGTGTCTTCGTCGAGCGCTGTCGGTGCGATGCGGCTCAAGAGGTCGGTGCTCCACGTATCTGCCGGGCAGTCGGCCACCTTGGGCGCGTTCGGATCGAAGGCGATCGAGGTTCCCCGGACCTGGTGCGGGCCACAGGCTTTGGTCGCAGGAAGGTAGCGGGTATCTGACAACCCCAGTGGTGCAAACACATTGTCGGGCACGTACCGATCCAACGGCTGACCCGTGATCCTCTCGATGATCGTGCCGACCAGAATGAAGTTGATGTCGGAGTAATGAAAGAGCTCTCCGGGTTCGTACACCACCCACGCACCGAGCGCACGGTGAATACCCTCGGCTTTGTCGGCTTTGTCGAGCCCCCACGGCCCGTCAAGGCTGAGATCTCCGGCGATGCCCGACGTGTGCGTGAGCAGCATCCGCACTGTCACCTGCGCGCGGCGCGGGTCGTTGGTGGGGTTGAAATCCGGAAGGTAGGTCTGCACCGGCTCGTCGAACGCGACCTTGCCCTGTTCGTAGAGCTGTAGGAAGGCCGTCGTCGTCGCGATGCTCTTCGACAACGAGGCGAGGTCGAAGATCGTGTCCTCGGTCATCGGCTCGGCGGGGGCAGGTACCCCGTCCAGTCCCGGTTCGCCGTCGAGCTTGCGTGAGCCGTACGCCTGGCGGAAGACGACGTTGCCGCCGTGCCCGACCTGAACCACTGCCCCGGGCAGGCGATGGGCCGCAATGGCGTCATCGACGAGTTTCGAGACCGCGGTGAAGTCACCGGTGGGAACGACGGCGGCCAGGGTAGGTGCTGGTACCGCCGCGGGGGCAGGCGCATGCGTGGTCTTCGCGCCGGTGGCCAGCGGTGGCGGCGCTGATTGTCCGCACGAAGTGGTCGCGGCAACCGTGAGCAGTACGGCTCCCGCGGCGCAGAGCCGGCTCAGACGTGATCGCGACGCCGTCACCAGGTCGACGGTAGTCGACTGCGACTATGTGGCGGATTGCGGTCAGTATGTGGCAGTAACTCGCCGCCTAGCGTTCGGCGCCGACCACCACCGGCGTTCGCGGCTCCAGATGTTTCGCCCACCCGGACGCGCACACCACCGTGCTGGCAATCGCCAACAGCCCGACAAAACTCAGCATCACCGGATAGCTGAACCAGTGTGCGAGGGCGGCCAGCGCCGCGGGCAGCAGGAACCCCAGGTAGGCCAGGGAGTAGTAGACACCGGAGATGCCGGCGAGCTCGTCGGGCGGCGCAATGCGTTGGATCTCAAGGAGACCTGACACGATCGCAATGCCGTAGGCGCTGCCGAGCAGCATCGCCACCAGCGGTGCGACGAGCGCCGAACGGGTGACCGCGGTGGCCACCGCGGCGAAGATCCCCAACGCCATCAGTGCCATGGACACGACCACGGCGCGGGAGCTGGACACGTCGTCGAGGCGCCGTGCGATCGGCTGGATCGCCACGCCGCAGCCCAGGGTCAGTACGGTCAGCCCCACGGTGTAGAGCAGTGCCCACGATCCGAGCTGGTCGGAGACGAGCGCCGGCACCACCGCGTAAGCGATGGCGGCCGAACCGAAGATCCACGGCGCCATGGGAACAACGACATGCAGGAACCGGCGGTGCCCGGCGGCGGGCACCTTCAAACCGTCCAGGAAGGGCCGCGAGGTCATGCGTTCGCGCGTCTCGACGGTCCGGTTCCACACCGCCCACAGGACGGGCACGCACAGGGCAGCGTGGACGAGATAGGTCAGCACTAGTGGCAGCGGGGCGTACACGGTCAGCAGTCCGGCGCACAGCGGGCCGACCCCGAAGCCCAACGACAGACAGATCGAGGCGCGGCGCGCACCGGCACCGGCGGGCGCGTCGTCGAAGGGCTGCCGAGACAGTTCGGCGATCCAGGCCGAACCGACCGCCATCGCGATACCGACGGCCACGCCGCTGAACAAGCGGCCGACGAACAGGGCCGGGAAGCCCCAGTAGTCACCGATCGCCAACACGAGGCTGCCCAGCGCCGCACTGATGACGCCGGCGGCCATGACGCTGCGCCGACCGTGGCGATCCGACAGGGTCGAGGCGATCAGGAGGCCCGGGATCAGCCCGAGCACGTAGGCGCCCAGCAGGATGTCCACGTCCACCCGGGTGTATCCGGAGTGCTGGGCGTAGGCGATCAGCAGAGGGGTGAATTGGTTTCCGCCCCAACCGATGCAGAACACGGCGATCGCCACCGCGACCCACGGCGCAAGACGGTGCCGAACCTGAGCCGGCACCTCGGGGGAGTCGATCGCGACGGCGGTCATGCCAGCACCACCCGGTAGGTCGCCTCCAGATGCGCCAGCAAGGCGCCCTCGAAACCGGCGACATCGCGTCGGCCGATGGTGTCGGCCAATTCGGCGTGTTCGCCGATCAACTCGGTCAGCCGGGCAGAGTCCGAACGGGCGGCGTCGGCCATCATGCGGCGCTGCCGGTCGCTGAGGGACCCGTAGAAGCGCCCGGCGATCGTGTTGCCGGCGACCTCCACGATTCGCCGGTGAAAGGCATCGTCGGCGGCTGCGAACTGATCGGCGTCGCCGATGGCCGCACCATGGCGCTGCCGCTCGACCAACTCGGTGAGCTCGCCGAACAGCGTGTCGATGGATTCCGATGACCGGCACAACCGGCGGACCGCTGCGGTCTCGAGCGCCAGGCGCATCTCGAGCAGATCGGTGGCCTCCTGTGCGGAGACCGGGACGACGACGGCACCGCGGCGCGGCATCAGGTCCAGGAAGTCCTCGGCGGCCAGGCGCAGGAACGCTTCGTGCACAGGCGTGCGGCTGACGCCGAGTTGCGTCGCCACCTCTACCTCGCTGAGCAGCTGCCCGCCTCGAAATTCACCGGAGAGGATCTGGTCCTTGGTCATCCGGTAGACGCGCTGGCTGTTGCTCGATTTCTCGTCCGTGCCCACGAAAGACCAGAGTACCCCTTGTATGCAAGCTTGCATGCAAGGGGTCTATCCAGGGGAAATGCCTAGAACGGGCTGCTGTTGGCCTGGTACTTGGAGGATTCCGGACGCGGTCCGAACCGCCGGATGTAGTCCTCGTGCTTCTTCTGGTCCTTCTTGTACCGGATCTCGTCGACCAGGTTGGGGTCGAGGCCGTGCTGCGCCAGCCGGTGCCGACGCCAGATCTTGTTGAGCGCGAGGGCCATCAAAATGGCCCAGATATAGATCGGCACGGTCATCTCCATGTGCACGTACAGCGAGGCCGGCAGCAGCCAGAGCGGCGCGAGTACGAACAGGGGCGGGATCGCCATCCGGATGAGGTGCCGGCGCACGGCCCCATGGTCGGCCAGGTCATGGGCCACCCACTCGCGCATCGAATCGGGCAACCGCTTGCCGTAGCAGTAGGCGACGTATTGAAAGAAGTTGGGACGGTCTTTGGTTTTGTTCTGGACGGCCATGACGGGCTCCTGGTGTCAATCGGTGAGTGAATTGGCCGCCAGCGCAGCCACGTTGATACGGGTCAACACGCGATGCAGTTCCTCGAGTTCGACGATGTCGACGCCCAGGCGCTCCACCACGGCGGGTGGGATGGCCAGTGCCCGCTCGCGCAGGGCGACCCCGGCCTCGGTGAGCGCGACATCGGTCGCGCGTTCATCGCCGGCCCGGCGGCTCCGGGTCAGCAGGCCCAGCGCTTCCAGCCGTTTGAGCATCGGTGACAGCGTCGCCGAATCGAGCTGCAGTGCGGAAGCGATTTCCTTGACCGAGAGCGGGGGATTGTCGCCCGAGCCGGACCGCTGGTGATCCCACAGCGCCAGCATCACGAGGTACTGCGGATGGGTCAGGCCCAGGGGCTCGAGTAGCGGTCGATAGACGGCGAGCACCGCGCGGTTGCTGACGGCAAGCGCAAAGCAGACCTGCCGTTCCAGGGCCAACGGGTCGGAGCTGAGCTCAGGTGCTTCGGATACTGCGGACACAAAATAAACGTACCCTAATAGTTAGGGTACTAACAATGTCTCGACGGTCACACGGTCACACGGTCACACGGTCAGTGCGCGCGTTTGGCCAATCGTTCGGCGTTGTCGATCAGGATGCTTCGTCCCTGCACCCGGATCCAGCCTCGTTGCGCGAAGTCCGACAGCGCCTTGTTGACCGTCTCGCGTGACGACCCCACGAGCTGGGCGATCTCTTCCTGGGTCAGCTCGTGGTCGACGCGCAGCGCGGAGCCGTCGCGGCTGCCGAACCGTTGCGCCAGGTAGAGCAGCTGTTTGGCCACCCGGCCAGGCACGTCGGTGAAGATCAGATCCGACAGGTTGTCGTTGGTGCGGCGCAGCCGACGGGCCAGCACGCGCAGGAGCTGCTCGGCGATCTCGGGGCGATCGGCGATCCAACTCCGCAGGACGCTCCGACTCATCACGACTGTCTTCAGCTCGGTCAGCGCGGTCACCGTCGACGTCCGCGGACCGGGATCGAAGATGGCGAGCTCGCCGAACATGTCCGATGGACCCATCAGCGTGATCAGGCTGTCGCGGCCGTCCACCGACTTGCGGCCGATCTTCACCTTGCCCGCGGTGATGATGTAGAGCGTGTCGCCGGGCTCGCCCTCGGCGAAAACCACCTCTCCGCGACGGAAGGTAACGGGCTCCAACTGCCGGACCAGGGCGGCCACGGCATCTGGCGACACACCTTGGAAGATGCCGGCGCGGGCCAGCACTTCGTTCATGAATCCCCCTCGGTGAATGCGCCAAACGCGGCGATGCGGTGTTTTTGTGCAGGTCGCAGCCAGGAACGTGGCCGCCGTTTCACTTTACAAGGGCTCTCCGCCCGCGCTGGCCGCGGGTTTTACACCGACAAGCCATTTCGTAATGGCAGTGACCGCCGGGTTCAGATCGTCGAGCAACAGATCCGTTGAGCTTCGGCGACGGAGTCCGCAAGCGGGCGGCGGGTGTTGATGAGATGGGCGTCAGACCATTCTGCGCCGTCCGCGGCCAAGCCCTCGGCGATCTCCGGTGTGGCATCTGATGTGGTGATCTGCCGCTGCGCTATGCGTTTCTTGGCTTCGTCGATAGGCGTTGCGCAGGCCAATTCAGTTGTGGGGCAGTGCCGTTCAGTGGCAATGGCACGGGCCCGCCGTCGAAGCTCCGGGTCGCGCCACGTGCCGTCCAGGATCACCGATCGGCCCGCGGCCAAGGCGCTATCGGCCTTTCGCAGCACGGCGTCGTACACCGCCGCCACGTTGGCGCTGCTGTAGAGGCCCTCGTTCAAGATCCCCACATCGCCCGCTACCCGACCCTGCTCCTGCAACTGGCGGCGCACGTCGTCGGTGGAGATGACCTGCGCCGATACTTGTTCTGCCAATGCGTGCGCGAGTGTGGTCTTGCCGGTGCCCGGGCCGCCGCCGACGAGGACCAGCCGGACGGTGCCCTGGCGGAGGTGATCGAGGGCGATACCGAGGTGGCGCCGTGCGTCGGCCCCCGCGGCCTCGATGCCCTGCTCGACCCGGATGCAGTCGGTTTTCGCGCGGACCCCGGCCCGGTAGGCGATGAGGAAGTCCACCAACGACGCCGGCGCGACGTCTTCCGAGAGGCGCTGGTACTCGGCAATGAAGTAGTCGGCCAGATCTTTGCGGCCGAGAAACTCAAGGTCCATCGCCAGGAACGCGGCGTCGTCGGCGCAGTCGACATGACGCAGACCGTCATCGAACTCGAGACAGTCGAGGATCACCGGACCATCCGTCATGCAGAAGATGTCGCCGGTCAGCAGGTCGCCGTGGCCGTCGACGATGCGGTGGTTGGCGATGCGATCGGCGAACAGCGCGGCACGACCGTTCATGTACTGGTCTGCCAACCGGCCGACCTCGGCCACCGTTTCCGCGGGTACCACGGTTCCCGCGAATCGGTGCAGTTCGGCGAGATTGTCATGCCAACGGCCCGCAATCGCGGGAACCTCTGCTGCGGCATCGATGTCCGCGGACCGCTCGGCGTCCGCGTGAAACCGCGCCAACCGCTCGGCGATCGCCGACAGATTCTCAACCACGGGCTCACCGTTGACGACGATCGACGTCAGCCGACGTGTGTCGGGGTACCGACGCATCACGATGACGGGCTCGGGCGGACCGCCTTGCGGATCCGAGAAGTGAGCGATGCCCAGGTAACTGTCGGCCGCCAGTCGCCGGTTCAACTGGACCTCACGGGCACATACTTGCTCGCGCTGCTCGACCGAGCTGAAGTCGAGGAAATCGGTGACGACCGGCTTCTTGACCTTGTATGCCCGATCGCCGACCAAGGCGACGATCCCGGTGTGCGTCTCATGGATCTCCGCGGCGGAACTGGCGGTACCGGGCTCAGTCGCCGTTGACGAGGCCGGTAAAGCTGAAGCGTCCATACCTCATGATGGCTGCCTGTGGGGCTATGGCGGCAGTGGTCATTCGTCCTTTTCCCTGAGCCGAAGGTCCTTTTCCGGGCACCTGCGGGGGACGCTCCAGATCAGATCACTGGGGGCTGACCAGTCCGGTGTCGTACGCGTGGATGATCGCGGCGGCGCGGTCACGCAGATCGAGCTTGATGAAGATGTGGCCGATGTGGCTCTTGACGGTGAGCCCGGAAATGCTGAGTTCATCGGCGATCTCGGAGTTGGAATGCCCCTTGGCGATCAGGGTCAACACATCGAGCTCGCGGGCCGTGAGGTCACCGGCCGCCGCAGCCTGGCGTGGCTCCGCCGACTTGCGGTAGGTGGTGAGCACCCGTGACGTCACCGCCGGGTCGAGATAACTGTCGCCCTGTGCCACCGCCCGCACCGCCCGGATCAGTTCCTCGGCCGAGGAATCCTTGAGCACGAATCCGCTGGCGCCGGCGCGCAGCGCGCCAGAGAGCAACTCGTCGTCGTTGAACGTGGTCAGCGCCAGTACCGGAGGCCCGTCGACCGCGGTCACCTGCCGGGTGGCTTCGATACCGTCGACGCGTTTCATCCGCAGATCCATCACCACCACGTCCGGGCGGTGGCGGCCGACGGCATCGGGCACCTCGTCGCCGTCGGCGCATTCGCCAACGATCACGAAGCCGTCCTTGCGCCGCAGAATGCGTCGCAGGCCGGAGCGCACCAGGTCCTGGTCGTCCACCAGCAGGACCGCGACCTCGGTCACCGGGTCCGTCATGACACCACGGGGCACCAGCGGGGCGCCCGGTCAGTGTCGTCCAAGGGAATGTTCGTGCGCACCGACCACGCGTCGTCAGCCGGGCCGACGCTGATGATCCCGCCGAGCAGCTCGACGCGTTGGCGCATTCCGCGTACACCGCGGCCCTCCACGTCGCGGCCGTTCCTGGCCGCCAACGCGGCCACCGGAAGCCTGTTGGCGACGGTCAGCGTCGCCGAGGTCCGGGAGATCCTCAGTAACACTGTCGCTTCTGCGTCAGGTGCGTGTTTGGCGATGTTGGCCAGGGACTCCTGCGCGATGCGATACAGCGCCAAGCCCACCGCGGCGGAGACGACATCGGTGCGGCCGGTCGCGTCGAAACGCACGTTGAGTCCGGCCCGCACGAAATCGTGCACCAGACAACTGATGTCGTCGACTCCGGGTTCGGGGGCCATGCTCATCGGGGCGCAGTCGAGCAATCCGACCGTGCGGCGAATATCGGCCATGGCCTGGCGGCCCAGGCGCTCAGCCTGTTCCAGGGCCTCGACGGCGTCGTCGACATCGCGATCCTGCTGCAACCCGCGACGCGCCCCGGTCACGTGCAGCAGGGTCACGCTCAGCGAGTGCGCGATCACATCATGGACCTCTCGGGCGATACGGCGCCGTTCATCGGCAGCGGCATGGCGGGCCTGGGCGGCTTGTGATTCCTGTTGCTGTCGCATGAGCTGCTGCTGGGTGTGCACGAGATAACCCACCAGCCAACCCATCCCGAGGATCCCCAGGTAGAGGGGCAGGGCGTCGAGGCGGTGTTGGGAGGCAGCGGTCAGTAGCAGCGTCGCCGCGGTGAGCGAGGCCAGGAATCCACCCCAGACCCCGGCAAGCGAGGCAACCTCGCCGACCATCAGTACCGCGATCAGCGGAGCGAAATCATTGGATACGGGCGTGGTTGTCGCGAACAGCAACACAGCGGTCGCCGTGGTCCATGTCGACCAGACGATGGGTGCCTTGAAATCGACGCCGGACAGATAGAACAAGGCGAACGGTGCAATGCACACCACGAGCGCAAGCAGGCTCGCCGGAAGGTCGGATGCCGGGCGCTGCAACAAGGCGACCACGCCGGCCCCGATCACCGTGGTGTCGAACGCCAACACGATGGCCCAGTTGTAGCCCACCGGGAGGGCGTACCCCCGCCGGCGGACGTGCGCACGGAAGCCGCGCGCGATGCTGCCGAGCATGTTGTGATCGTAGAAGGTGGGAAGGCTGTCGCGCTTCCTACTACGGTTGGATTTTCTGGGGTCGGATTTCAGCAATTCAGAGTCGCCACATTTCGCGTGCCATGGCAGCGTCCTCGACGAAGCCTTCCCGCAGCGGCGGATAGTAGGGCTGCTTCAGATCGGGTCGCGGCACGCCGGCCAGGGCTGCACGCACTGCGGACAGGGCGCGCCGCCAGCGGCTGCCCTCCCGATGGACGGGACCGGCCGGGACAGCCGGGGCGGTGACCGGCGGGGAGATGACGGCGTCTTTCGCGGTCCAGCCACTGGCGACACCTGTCATGGAATTCGCTATCGAGATAGCGGGGGAACGCTGTGCTCGTGTCATGGCTCGACGCTACGAAGGATGCAGGTCAGCCCACATCGCGCTGGCGTCCGATCTTGATCTACGACCGTAGTAGGAGATCTGCACCGACCACAGGACGATCAGACCGCGAGTGATTACGCTCATAGGGTGGTCCAGAGTTCGACCCGCAGACGTGGTCCCCGGCGCGACGTCGACACCCGAACCCTGATCGTCGATACCGCCGAGCGAATGTTCGCCGAAACGTCGATCGGTGCGGTGGCCGCGCGTGCGGTGGCCCGTGAGGCCGGTGTGGCCAGTCGCGCGGTTGCCTACCATTTCCCGGCCAAACGGGATCTGGTGCTTGAGGTGGCACGGAGGCGCGCTCCGACCGTGTTCGCGGCCGTCGTGCAGGAACTCGTACGAGTAGCTCAGTCGGGAAACGAGATTGGTGTCTTCGATGTCGTGGAGGCACTCATCGCTCCCTACGTACGGTTGCTCGACGAGGATCCCGTCGGTGGATTGCGCTGGCTCAAGGTGATGAATCAGCTGGCCCTGGACGAGGACCAGATCTGGCTCGACCAGTTGGCGGGCACACCGAGCCTGCCGGAGCTGTTCTTCGCTGCGGCGGGTCGTGCGGTGCCCGACATCCAGACCAGAGAAGGCCAGCAGCGCAGCACAATTGCCATCTTCTCGATGATCGGTGCGCTCGCCAGTTCTGATCTGGCGCTCTACGGACGCCCCCTCGGCCCCAGCGGCTTGGACCGTGGTTGGGTCGGCCAGCTCGTCCGGTTCACCGGAGGCGGTTTGCGCGGCGCCGAGAACCTGCCCGACTAGGATCGTTGCGTGCAGATCGACGGCCAGCAGCTCGCTGCCTTCGCCGCGGTGGTCGAGCTGGGAAGCTTCGACGCGGCCGCGCAGCGTCTGCATGTGACTCCGTCGGCGATCAGCCAGCGCATCAAGGCGCTGGAACAACGGGTCGGCCAGGTGCTCGTGGTTCGAGAAAAGCCTTGCACCGCAACGGCTGCCGGCGTTCCACTGCTGAGGCTCGCCGCGCAGACGGCGCTGCTGGAATCGGAGACCCTGGCGGAGATGGGCGGCGGCTCGGCGCACCGCACCAGGATCGCATTGGCGGTCAACGCTGATTCGATGGCGACGTGGTTCACCGGCGTGTTCGCCCAGGCGGCCGAGTTCTTGTTCGACATCAGGATCGAGGATCAGGACCTCTCGGCGCGGCTGCTGCGCGAGGGCGTGGTGATGGGCGCGGTGACCACCGAGCGCAGCCCCGTCCCGGGCTGCCGGGTGCACCCGTTGGGGGCGATGCGCTACGTACCGGTGGCCGGCGCCGAGTACGTGCGGCGCTACCTGCCCGACGGATTCACTCGCGACGCTGCGCAGGCGGCGCCGTCGCTGGCCTGGAACCGTGACGATGCGCTACAGGACCAACTGGTGCGCAAGGTGTTCCGCAAAGACATCGTCAGGCCGATCCACTACATTCCGACCGCCGAGGGATTCGGTGCAGCTGTGCGCGCCGGTCTCGGCTGGGGGATGTACCCCGAGGAACTGGTCGACGACGACTTCGTACGGATCACCGAGCAATATCTGGACGTCCCGTTGTACTGGCAGTGCTGGAAGCTCGACAGCCAGACGGTCGAGACCATCACGGCTGCCGTCCGCAACGCGGCAGGGACGCTGCGCGGGCCGACGCGGGCGTGAGACGCCGCTAGTGCACCAGCGGCGCCAGATGTTTGCGCGCGTAGTCGCGAACTGCCTCGTCGTCGTTGACGTCCAACACCGGGGTGGGCATCTGGGCCAGCGAGCACGCCAATCGGATGTGCAACTCGGCGACGGCCAGCAGGTCGGCGTCGGCCATGGTCGCGCCGGCCGTGCGAAGTGCCTTCGCCATCGCCGATGAAGCGTGGTGGAGAAAGGCGGGAGCCTGGTCGTAGGCACCGGCCACCGCGGTGAAGTCGGTGTCCAGGCGCAGGAACCGGCGCATCACGGGTTCGGTCGTCAGAAGCCGCAGCCCTTCGCAGAAGGCGGCCACCGCAGCATCGTTGGGCCCTGAATCGATTGCGACGGTGCGTAATCGGTGCATGGCCAGGTCGAAGGTTCGCCGGCCGAGTTCGGTGATCAAGGCGTCGCGGGTGGGGAAGCGACGGTAGAGCGTCCGTCGGCTGACGCCGGCCTGCTTGGCGATGACGTCCAGGCTGGCCCGGCCCAGCCCGACGAGCGACACCTCCTCGGCGGCGGCTTTGAGGATGGCGTTTTCCTGCTCGGATTGGCTGGCGTTGCTGCGCGGCATCGATACCAGTGTGTCAGCCCGCTGCCGGACAACCCAGGGGTGCGAACGAATCCAGCGCCACCGACCGGTGCAGGCGCACCAGCTTCTCGTACTGCAGCCGGTTGTAGGCCAGGGGAACCAACAGCAGGCGGTCCGGCAGCACCCGCCACGCCACCTGCAACAGCCGGGTGTACACCGCGAACTCCCGGTCGTGCCGGGACTGCCAGCGGAACCCGGTCAGCTCGCGCACCCCCGGATGCATGATGCCGAACGAGCACACCTTGATCACCCGGCCTGCGATCGGCCGAACCGCCAGCCACGACGGAGTCAGCGCCAACCGGACCGGCCCGGGCAGCAGCAGCGTGGGCAACGGCAACCGGGTCAGCCCGGCCGTCACGCGAGCCAGGAATTCGTTGCCCTGCAGCTGTTTTTCCACCATCTCGTCGTAGTACCGGGTCGCGTCGGCATAGGTTTCCGGCAGTTTCGCCGACGCACCCGGTAGCTCGATGGACCGAAAAGCCTTGAGCAGCTGGGCGTAGGCCGCCTCTTGTTCGGCTCCGTTCATCGTGATCCCCGTCGCGGGGGTGAACGAATTGAGGACGACGAAGATCCCGCTGATGGCGATCCAGTTCCACAGTTGGGGGTTCAGTGCGCTGTAGCGGACGTCGGCGAAGTCGTCCTTGCCGTGTCCGCGGACGTCGCGATGCATGGTCTGTAGCCGGCGCCCCTCGGCCTCGCGGTCTTCGGCGTCACCCCAGATCGCCAGAAACGCGGAGAATCCGCTGCGCACTCCGCGATCGAGAAAGTTGCGCTCGAACCGGCCGCTGCGGTCGACGGCAGCGGCCACCGGAACCAGGGCCACTTCATCGAATGCCGCGGCACCGAATGCACCGCCGAGGATGCTGCCCGAGTGCCTGCGGAAATCCGCCAGCACTTCGTGTCGTACCAGGTCTGCTTCGGCCACGCTGCCAATAGACATGGCACAAAGGCTAGCAATCTGTGCCAATGTGTCAATAGCTGATCGGAGTTCTGACGTACGTGATTGGTACCGTCACGCGCATGGCCAACCGGACGCATCGATACGAGGTCGAGGTGACCTGGACCGGCAACACCGGTTCGGGGACCAGCGGCTACCGCGAGTACGCACGCGACCATGACGTGACCGGTGCCGAGGCGTCGGGCAAGCCGACGATCCAGGGCAGCGCCGATCCCGCCTTCCGTGGCGACCCGCAGCGCTGGAACCCCGAAGAGTTACTCGTGGTCAGCCTGTCGCAGTGCCACATGCTGTGGTACCTGGCGCTGTGCGCCAAAGCGGGGATCGTCGTCACTGCCTACAGTGATCGGCCAGGGGGCACGATGAGCGAGAACGCCGAGGGCAGTGGTGTTTTCACCGACGTGATGCTGAGGCCGCAGGTGACCATCACCGACCCGGGTCGGGTCGATGAGGCCACCGATCTGCATCATGAAGCCCACCGCATGTGTTTCATCGCCAACTCGGTGAACTTCCCGGTGAGCGCTACGCCCACTGTGACAGCACAGAATTAGGAATGCGTGACGCGGCAGTGGGAATGAATTGAACTGTATTCCAAAGGGTTTCGTCTGCTGACGGACCCGAATCGATCACCACTGCGGTGGCGTCACCCCGGTCACCGTCGATGTCGATCGCCTCGCCGGGATCGCCGTAGGTGCCATGGCAGGCATCCATGCAGCGGCCCGTGGCGGGGTCGATGTTGCCGTCGAACATGTCGTTGATCCAGCCTGCCATCAGCCACTGCACCGCCGGTGGATTCTGCGGCTGCGGAATCCCGGCCACGAGATACGCCGCGGCCTGGACCAGCGGGTTGCCGCCCAGCATCGAATCCATGTGGACGCCACCGTCGACGACGACTCCGTTGAACTTCCCGGGACGGGCCGCCGAGAGATCGTCGTTCACCGTGCTCATCGAGTTGAACGCGTTCGACGGTGCACCGATCTCATAGACCGGTACGTAATCGGCGGGATCGTTGCCGTTGCTCGCCTCCAGTTGCGCGAGACGCTCCATCGCGTTCGGCAATGTGCCCGAGGGCGGAACCCCGTCCAGCAGTACCACTCCGGCCAGATCGTTGGGAGCATCCTGGCCGTCGGCCCGGCGGGCCACCAATCCCTCGGCGTAGTAGCCGGCGACCCCGGGCGCGAAGCCCCCGCCGAGTGAATGCCCGACCAGAACGAACCGCTGCGGCACGGCAACAGTCTCCCGTCCGGCCTTCAACGACGCGGTGGTCATGCTGGCGTTGAGGGCTTCTCGATCGGGATCCAGGAAAAGTTCGGCGACGGCCCTGTGCATGTTGTCCCCGCCGAGCCACATGCCGCCCTCTGCATAAGGGTTGGAGGTCACGGTGGTGACCACAACGACACTGTTGGTCCGGTCAGCGAGATAGGACGCCGTGTAGCTGTACATCGGGCCGGTGGCGACGAATCCGTGCTGAAGGTAGATCAGCCGCTGCGGCTCACCCTGCGTCGGGAAGTACCAGTCGGCGGGCACCTCGTTGCCCGGCGAGACGACCAGCGTCGAGCTGCTCACCTCAACCGAGTCGCGGAGTCCGGGAGGTACCGCGGGCGGGCCGTCGACGGCTTGCATCACGGTGCCGATCGCGTTGAAGACGGCCGAGCCCACGGCCTCCGTCACCCGGGTGGCCACTTGTGAAATCGCATCCAGGGGATCGGGCACGGCAACGGTCGGGGCGTCAACCGCCGGTGTGCCGACGGCCGATACGCGGCGCTCGGCCACGACGCGGGTCGGCGGCGTCAGACGTTCACGCACCTGCTCGCGAACCTCGCTGCCCAGCACGGAGAGGCGCGCGGGCAGCTCCGCCTTTGGCTTCTCGACGGCCGTGTCGACGGCCTTGTCGACGGCGCGTCGGACACGTGAGGTCGCCGTTGCTGCCGCGGACACCGGACGATCACGGTGTCTGAGTTGCGGCTTGACCCGGTGCCGGCCGGAGGATGCGGTACCGCTCGCCTTTTCGGCGCGTGCCGATGAGGTCTTCGCGGGTCCGGGATCCGCACCGCCGTCGGTCTCGGCACCGGCGGAACCGGCGCCGGCCAGCAACGCCGCCGAAACCCCGGCGGTCAGCACACCGGCGCCCACCCATTCAGACAACTGCATCAGAGATTCCTCCGCCGGTACGCCGATCCGCGAACGGCTGGATGCTAACTCGCGGGCACCACTCCGCGCGGCAGGATCAAGGGAAGATCGTTGTAGGTGAGGATGCCCGGTGCGGCGTTGACGACCGCGGGAATCGCGTTGATCGGCGGGGTCGCGGTCATGATGTGCCCCAGCACCATGAACTCTTCGAGGGTGGTGGCCTCGAAGTCCGGGGGCGGCAGGAAGCCGACCTTCATCGTCACAGTCGGGCGACCGGCCACCTCGATCACCCAACCGTCCTGATCGATCTGCCAATCCGGTTGCAGCGTCTGGCCTTTGCGCCACCGCAGGGTGAGTTCGACGCGGGTCTTGTCGCCGACGACACCCTTCCAGCTGACGAACACCCCGGCCACCCCACCTGCCGGGATCGTCCATGATCCGAGGTCGAGATCCTCTGTGGTCTGGGCGTATTCGGCATCGCAGCGGACCTCGTCGAATTCGATACCGAGTGCGTCACCGATCATCCGTACCGCCTCGCCGAAGACTCCGGTGCCGTGAGCGGTCATGGCCTGCAGGTCGGGGTGGTCGATGGGCTGGCCGAACCCGACGGGCTTCTCGGTTTCCGGCGAATCGTAGAACGTGGTGTCGGCGGCCTCGTTGACGGTGATCTTGTCCACGCGGTCGCAGATGCCGGCCGCTACGATCGCCAGCTGGTTGACGTAGCCCGGGCTGATGCCGGATCCGAACATGGTCGATCCGCCCTTGCGGCACGCCTCGGCGATCCGGTCCCGGCCCTCGCCCTGATTGTGCCCGGTGATGAACGAGGCCGTCGCGACCACATTGACTCCGGCGGAGAGGATTTGGACGAGTTCGTCGACATTGATCCACATCGGGTTGTAGACCACGACATCCGGTTTGAGGGCGAGCAGCGCCTGCACGTCGTTGGTGGCGGCGACTCCGAGCGGTTCGATTCCGACCAGCTCTCCGACGTCCTTGCCTGCCTTGTCGGGCGACCACGCGTAGCAGCCGACCAGTTCCAGGGTCGGGTTGCGGGCGATGGCCGCCACCGAACTCTTTCCGACGTTCCCCGTCGTCCATTGGACAACCCGGTATGGAGAAGTTTGTGACATCGCAGCGGTTCCCTTCCTCGGTTGCGGGCAGTTTTCCACGACCGTTAGAAAAAAGGAAGAGTCGTCCGAACCCGGCGGCAGGAACTACTAGAATTTGCAGTGTGACCACCGAAAACGCGCCGCGCCGAGGGCGGGGTCGGCCACCGCGCATCGATCAGAAGCAGATCGTCGCCGCGGCGCGCGCCATCGCACCGGGCGCGTTGACGATGCAGGCGGTGGCAGACGAGCTCGGGGTGGACCGCACCACGCTGCACTACTACGTCGGCGACCGCGACGGTCTGCTCGAGCTGGTGGTGGCCGATCTGTTCGAGACGGAGTTGCGCTCGATCAAGTTGCCCGAGGGGGCGAGCTGGCAGGAGGTCTTGCGGGCCTACGGCAATGCCATTCGTCAGGGCGTGCTCAAACTCGGCGTGACGGCCACGAGTTTCCGACTGCGTGGGACCAGCGGGGCGGCCAGCCTCGCATTGGCCGAGCAGGTGTTGCGCGCCTTGACCGACGGTGGATTCGGCACCGACGACGCCGGCCGGGTGCTGACTCTGGTCTCCGGGCTCGCGATGTCGGCAGCGCACGACGTGCTGGGTTCGGCGGAGTCGCGGCTGCACCACCAGACGCCCGAGGTGGTGCGCGCCCTGAAAGACCTTCCGTCCCGTGACTTCCCGCTGCTCAGTGGCGTGGTCGCCGATCGTGACGTCGGCGCGAGTGCCGCGCAGGATTTCGACTTCAATCTCGACATCGTGATCGCCGGACTCGAACGGTTCCTGGCCAAGTAGGCACTGAGTCGTAGCCAGAGCCTCGCTCGAGTACAGTACTCAGCATCCACTTAAGCGGAACTTGAGTTCCGTCTGGGTAAATTTGGCGAATGACAGGTCGGGGAGGCGCAACGGTGTTCCGGTTGCTCAAAAAAGCGTGGATACCGCTGGTGCTGGTGGTGGTCGTCGCCCTGGGCGCGTACGCGATCCTTCGAATTCGGGCGACCGATCATCAAGGACCGAACTTGGCGGAAGGCTCGGGGATTACCGAGAACTTCAATCCGAAACACATCAAGTACGAGATCACCGGGTTTGGAGGGACGGCGAACATCAACTACCTCGACGAATACGGTCAGCCGAATCTCATCGAAAATGCCTCGCTGCCATGGTCTTTCACGATCGTGACGACGCTGCCGTCGATGTCGGCCAACATCATGGCCCAGGGCGAGCGGAACGTCAGCGGCCTTGGATGCCGGGTGACCGTCGACGACGACGTGCGCGATGACCGGACGAGTACCGACAAAGTCAAACCGTTCATCTACTGCTTGGTGAAATCCGTATGAGCAACTCGCACTCGAAGCCCCATCGGCCGTTCATCGGCCACATGGTCCGCATCTTCTCCCTGCCGATCATCGTGTTCTGGGTGCTCCTCACGATTGCGTTGGGAAGTCTTGTCCCGTCGCTTGACGAGGTGGCGGCATCCCGGTCGGTGCCGCTGAGTCCCACCACCTCGGACTCTTACAAGGCGATGCTGAACATCGGCAAGGTGTTTCAGCAGTACGATTCGGACTCCTCAGCGATGGTCGTGCTGGAGAGCGACGAACCGGTCGGTGCGGCCGCGCACAAGTACTACGACGAGATCGTCGCCAAACTGAAGGCCGATACCGAGCACGTCCAGAACGTCCAGGACTTCTGGAGCGATCCGATGACCGCGGCGGGTTCGCAGAGTGTGGACGGTAAGTCCGCCTATGTGCAGATCTTCCTCGCAGGGGACCAGGGCACGAGCAAGAGCCACGAGTCGGTGGCCGCGGTGCGTGACATCGTGGCGTCGGTACCCGCACCGCCGGGTATCAAGGCCCACGTCGCCGGCAACAGCGTCCTCAATGCCGATACCAGCGTGGCCGGGCATCAAAGCATGGCGAAAATGGAGTTGGTGTCGGTCGGCGTCATTATCGTGATGCTGCTCGCGGTCTACCGGTCCGTCGTGACGCTGCTCGTGTCGATGGTTGTCATTCTTCTGGAACTGTTTGCTGCACAGGGCGTTACGGCCGCTGCCGGCTACCTGAACATCATCGGTCTGACCCCGTACGCGGTGAGCATGGTGACCATGCTGTCGCTGGCCGCTGGCACCGACTATGTGATTTTCCTTCTCGGCCGATATCACGAGGAGAGATCGAAAGGCACAGATCGGGAAGACGCGTTCTATGTGGCCTACAGCGGCGTATCGCACGTCATCCTGGGCTCCGGGTTGACGATCGTCGGCGCTTGTCTGTGCCTCACCATGACCACGCTGCCCTACTTCCAGACCATGGGTCTGCCCTGTGCCATCGCGGTTCTGGTGATCATCATCGCCGGGCTGACGTTGGCGCCCGCGGCTTTGACCGTCGCGTCGAAGTTCGGTCTGCTCGACCCGAAGCACAAGATCGCGTCGCCGGGTTGGCGCAAGGTCGGCACCTCTGTGGTTCGCTGGCCAATCCCGATCGCCTTCGTGACCAGCCTGATCGCCGCCATCGGCTTCATCGCGCTGATGACCTATGTGCCGCAGTACAACGACAAGCAGTTCACCCCGGCTGATATGCCCGCCAACCAGGCTATGGGCGTGGCCGACCGACACTTCTCTCAGGCCAGGATGAACCCCGAGCTGCTGATGCTCGAAGCAGATCATGACTTGCGCACCCCGGCGGACATGCTCGTCATCGAAAAGGTCGCCAAGAACGTGATGCACATGCGAGGCATCGAACGGGTGCAGACCATCACCCGCCCATTGGGCGCCCCGATCGAACACAGTTCTATCCCGTTCCTGCTCGGCGCGCAGAATGCCGGCACACTGCAGTCCGCGATCTTCAACAACGACAACTCGGCGCAGATGCTCGAGCAGGCCGACGAGATGAGCAAGACCGTCGCAAGCATGGAACGCATGTACGAGATCACGAAAGAGATGACCTCGATCACGCACAGCATGGCCGGCAAGACGCATGACATGGCGGATGCCACCAATGACTTGCGGGATCATCTCGCCGATTTCGATGATTTTTTCCGTCCCATCCGGAATTACTTCTACTGGGAGCCGCACTGCTACGACATCCCGGTCTGCCATTCGCTGCGGTCGATCTTCGACACCCTCGACGGGATCGATACACTCGCCGATCAGATCCAAGGCCTCACCGGCGACATAGACCGCTTGGATCAGCTGTTGCCGCAGATGTTGCCGGTTCTGCAGGACACCATCGGGACAATGAAGACCATGCGCGATTTCATGATCGCGACCCACAGCACCATGGCCGGCACCCAGGCCGCGCAACAGGAGGCGGCCAAGGGCGCGACGGAGATCGGCCTGTATTTCGATCAGGCCAAGAACGACGACATGTTCTACCTGCCGCCGGATGTGTTCGAGAACCCCGACTTCAACCGTGCGGTGAAGATGTTCATGTCGCCTGATGGCAAGGCGGTCAGGATGATCATCACCCACCAGGGCGATCCCGCCTCGGTCGAGGGCATCGAACATGTCCGTGACCTCAAAGGTGTTGTCGCCGACGCGCTCAAGGGCACCCCGCTGGCCAGTGCAAAGGTTTCACTCGCCGGAACGGCATCGCTGTACAGCGATATGCAGGATGGTGTGAAAACCGATCTCATGATCGTGGTGATCGCCGCCATGATTCTGATTTTTGCGATCATGTTGATCATCACCCGAAGTGTGGTGGCCGCCCTGGTGATCGTCGGCACCGTGGCCGCATCCCTGGGAACAGCGTGTGGTTTGTCCGTGTTGCTCTGGCAGGACATTCTTGGACTGGGCGTGCAGTGGATCGTGATCCCGCTGTCGATGGTGATCCTGCTGGCGGTGGGTTCGGACTACAACCTCTTGGTGGTCTCGCGCTTCAGGGAAGAGATACATGCGGGGCTCAACACCGGCATCATCCGCGGTATCGGCGCCACCGGGCGGGTCGTCACCGCAGCCGGTCTGGTGTTCGCCTTCACGATGATGTCGATGATCGTGTCGGACCTGCGAGTGGTCGGCCAACTCGGGATGACCATCGGTATCGGCTTGGTCGTCGACACATTGATCGTGCGCGCGTTCATGACCCCATCGATCGCCGCCGCGCTCGGCCGCTGGTTCTGGTGGCCGCTCAACACCTTTGAGATCACCCGGCAGGGCCGACTGGATCGGGAACGGAAGAAGCTCGACGACAACACCGCCCCCATCCAGACGACGTCGGTGTGACCATGATGATGGCCGGTTGTGGCGATCCGCCCGACGCAGGATCCAGGCTGCGCCGCCGTACCGACGGTCGCCTGGACCGATCGCGCGACGCGGCCATCCTCAACGCGGCGTTGGCGGCGCTGGCGGAGAACGGCTACGTCGACACCAACATGAACGACATCGCCGCGCGGGCAGGCGTGGGCAAGGCGGCGATCTACCGCCGCTGGTCATCGAAAGCGGCCCTGATCACCGACGCGCTCGTGTACTGGCGGCCCGACCTGCTGGATGATGACGCGCCCGACACCGGCAGTCTGGAAGGCGATTTCGACGAGCTCGTGCGCCGTGCGGTGCGCAACGACGAAGAGCATTTCTCCTACGATCTGGTGCTGCGGGCCGCGGTCGAGGCCACCCATGATCCGCACCTCGCCTCGGCCCTGGACGACCTGATGCTCCTCAAGGGCAGGCGGGTGGTGACGGCCATCCTGCAGCAGGCCGCCGCGCGCGGTGAGCTGGCACCGGACCGGGACTGGTCTTTGATCGCCGACGTGATGACCGGGATGTGCCTGATGCGGGTGATCAGTGGTCAGAGCATCGACGCGAAGTTCATCCGCGACGTCATCGACACATTGATCCTGCCCGCGGTACGTACAACGAACCGTTGAGGTCCGATCAGCGCCGGAAGGCCCGCCGGTAGGCGCTGGGAGTGGTCGCCGTGGTGTACCGCAGTTGCGCCCGCATGGCCGTCACACTGCCGAAACCGCACTGTGCAGCAATGGTTTCCATGGTGAGGTCGGTGTCTTCGAGTAGTTCGCGGGCCCGGGTGACACGCTGGGTGTCGAGCCAGCGTTTGGGCGTGGTCCCGACCTCTTCGCCGAACCGGCGATTGAAGGTCCGCAAACTCAGGTGGGTTGCCTTGGCCAGTGCGGAGACATCGCCGACCTCGGCCAGATTCTGTGCCGCCCAGGCCAGTACCGGTCCGAGGCCCTCCAGGCCGGTCGGTCTGCGGACGGGCGGGATGAACTGGGCTTGGCCGCCGTCTCGATGGGGCGCCATCACGTTCCAGCGGGCCAGGTCGGCCGCGGCGGCCGCACCCAGTTCCCGGCGCACCAGGTGCAGGCAGAGATCCATGCCGGCCGACAGGCCGGCCGAGGTGAGGATGTCGCCGTCGTCGACGTACAGCGCGTCGGGTTGCAGGTCCACCAAAGGGTAGAGCCGGCGCATGTCGTCGCAGTACTCCCAGTGCGTGGTGGCCGGCCTGCGGTCGAGCAGACCCGCCGCGGCCAGGACGAAGGCACCGACACAGATGCTCGCGACCACCGCACCGTGCTGGTGTGCACGGGCCAGGGCCGCGAGAACCTCGTCCGGCGGACTGCCGGCACGGGGTACGCAGCCGGGGACGACGATGAGATCAGCGGACGCCAGCGCTTCGAGGCCGTGCGGGACCGTGAGGGTGAATCCGTCGGGCGTCTCGACTGGGCCCGGCGTCACACCGCAGGTCATCAGTTCGAACCCGCCGGGCAGCCCGGTGCGGTCCGGGCCCCGGCGGAACATCTGCACGGCGCAGGTGAGGTCGTAGGTGATGACTCCGTCGAGGGCGAGCGCGGCCACGATCTTGTTGCCCATGATGACACTTTGGCACGAATCCGAGTAGGTATGGCATTTATGCCACTCGCCTCGGGCGGGCTGCCGCATTTCACTGGGGTCATGACGACGACAGAGTTGGATTGGCACTGGTCCACCCGCAGTGGCGGGGCGCTGACCCCGGCTCAGCGGCGGGCGCTGCTGAAGCCGTTGATCCGTGCGCTGCCGGCCGTGGTCGGTGATGCGATCAGAACCCGGCGGGGCCGGCGCGGGCAGGGACGCCTCGACTTCGGCTCGATTCGGTTGCCGGACTCGGCATTGGCCCGCGCCGCCGAGCAGGAGGCGCGAGAGGTGCTGAGCCCGCATGTCCTCGAACACAGTTACCGCACATACTTTTTCGGGAAGGCGCTGGCGGGGATCGATGGGGTGACCGTGGACGATGAACTGGTCTACGTCGCCAGCCTGTTGCACGACCTGAACCTTGAGCATCCCACGCCCGGCCGATGCTTCGCGGTGGCGGGCGGGGAGCGGGCCGCGCAGTTCGTCAGCGCACACGGAGGGGCGGACGAGCGTGCGCAGGCGGTCGGCGCGGCGATCACCGCCCACATCACGCTCGGGGTCAGCGAAAACCTCGCCGATCCTGGCGGATTCGTCTCGGCCGGAGCCGGCACCGACGTTTTCGGCTTGCGCATGTCGGAGTTGTCCGCGCAGTGGGTCGACGACCTCGTGTCCCGGCACCCACGGCTCGATTTCAAACGACATCTGCTCAGGGCCTGGGCGGCCGAGAGCGCGGCGGTGCCGGACGGACGGGCGGCCTGGATGACGCGTTATGCCGCATTTCCTGTGCTCGTAAGGCTCGCGCCGTATTCGGAGTAGCGCGCCGGCCCGTCGTGCGCGGTCCTGCGGTAGGTCCCGGATTGGCGAATTCGGGCCAGTTCGGTCACGATTATCTGAGAACGCAGGTTTCCAGATAAGGAGTGGCGGATATGGGGCCCAGTGCACAGCGCCTGTCTCGCGATGAGATGGACCAGATCGACTCCCGGTTTTTCGCCAGGTCTCTGCTGTCGATGGGCCAGACGATGAGCACCGCGAACGTGATCATGCAGTTGGCCAATCCGGCGGTTGGCTACGGTGTGGCCCGCAGCAAGGTCGAGAACGGCCGCCTCGATCGTCATCCTGTCAAACGAGCCCGCACCACGGCTTCCTACCTGGCCGTCGCGGTGCTCGGGAACGCCGAGGACCGTCGTCGATACCGGCAGGCGGTCAACCGCCAACACGCCCAGGTCCGCTCCGACGGTGACAGTCCGGTGGAGTACAACGCGATGGATCCCGAACTGCAGCTTTGGGTCGCGGCCTGTCTCTACTTCGGCTGGGAAGACATCTATCAACGGGTGCATGGGCCACTCGCCGGTGCCGCGCGCGAGGAGTTCTACCAGCAGGGGAAGGTCTGCGGCACGACGTTGCAGATGCCGGCCGAGATGTGGCCGCCGGACCGTGACGCCTTCGGACGCTACTGGGATGCGCAGGTTGGTAAGGTTCAGATCAGCGATGAAGTGCGCGAGTTTCTGCTCGACATCGCCAACTTCGGGTATGCGCACCCGGTGATCCAGAAGCGGTTCGGGCCGGTCAAGTACCGCCGCACCATCGGTTATCTCCCACCGGTGTTCCGCGAAGCGATGCGGGTGTCGTGGACGGACGAGGACCAGCGATGGTTCGACGAATATGTGGCCCAGCACGTCGTGCGCGAGCGGAAAAAACCACTCTGGCTGTCCCAGTTGGGATTCCGGGTGCTGCTGTGGGACGTCCGCACCCGATGCCGGCTCGGGCGGCCCCTGGTTTGACGCCGCTCAAGGCGCGACCGCCCATCGGGTGTAGATTCGTGATCAGACCGGATGCATCGGCAGGCGAACTGCGACGTTCAGGGTGGACTCTTCCGATGTCGGCGGTCAGCCGGTGATTAACGATCGCCTGCTATCCAATACCAGTGCGGTAGTCCCGTACCTCTCAAGGACACTCTTCATGGAATCGTCCGAACTGTTTTCGCACCGCGAGCACCAGGAACCCATCCCGGATCCTGACCGCTCGATCGAACCGGAGCTGATCTTCTCGGATCGGCCCATGCCACGCGCAGATGCGCAGTCGTCGTGAACGGGCTCAACGGGACTCGGCGCCTGGCCAGTCCTGTCCGGCTCGCTCTCGCTCACCGGTTGGGCGCCGACATCGACGGAGCGTGGTGGCCGCACACCGCGTCGGTGGCAAACGAACTGCCCGAACTCGTGGGCGTCCTGCACAGATCAATCGGGGAAGTCGTTGATATTCGCGTCAATTGGTCAGCCGCCGAGGGGCAGCTCGATCTGGACTCGATCGTGACCGGCACCCGAGGGCCGACCGGGATGAAGCTGAGCCGGCCACGTCTGATGATGGTCGCGGGACGCGACGCGTGCGTGAAACTCCTTGTCGTACCGTGCAAGACGTCGCCATCTCTCGGTGCGCTGGTGATGCGCTGTGCCGCGGCGATGCCCGTGGAGGAAACCGTGCGGCGTTCACCTGCTTTCGAGACGGCAGATCGCGTCCTGCACGTGGCTCAGATCGAATCCGCACGATGGTTGGGGCCGCTGCCGGGCCCCGCGGAACACGTCCGGGCGAAATGAAAATGGGCCGGTGCGGAATTCATCCGTACCGGCCCACTGTCAGGTCTTGGGGGGATCAGATCGCAGTGACTCCCACTGCCTGGGGGCCCTTGGCTCCCTGGGTGATCTCGAACTCGACGCGCTGGTTCTCTTCGAGCGAGCGGAAACCACCGCCGGTGATTTCGGAGTAGTGGACGAAAACGTCCGGTGCGCCGCCGTCAGGAGCGATGAAGCCGAAGCCCTTTTCGCCGTTGAACCATTTCACAGTTCCCTGTGTCATATTTTTACTTCTCTCATCGGTAAATCCGGACGTACCAAAAACGTCCGCGTCGAGTATGGCACGTGGACACGCTTGGTGCCTAAAAGTATTTGCCCGGGCGAATTTTCGGTGCGCCGGGACCTGCGCACCGACGAGCAGCCGCAGACCGCCCTGCGCCGACCACGATCGTCGCCGAAGCAGTGATGCGACAGCGGATTTCACGGGAGGGCGCGTCACGCGGATGCGTCGTGCTTCTCCTTCTTGCCGAACGGCAGCACGTGCATGATCCCCACGACCACGGTACCGACCACCAGACCGATGACGGCCGATGCGGCCGTGTTGGTCAGCCAGGCCAGCAGGCCGCCGAAGGTACTGCCCGTCGCATGACGTACCGCTTCCTCGGCGTGGTGGACCAGGCCGTAGAGCGTGTGCCAGCCGAGGGTGTCGGTGCCCACCAGCAGGATGTGCCCGCCGACCCAGAGCATCGCGACCGTGCCGATCGTCGAGAGCGCCGAGAGCAGCTTGGGCATTCCGGCGACCAGACCGCGGCCGATCTTCTGCGCCAGCCGTGACGACCGCTGGGCCAGTAGGAGACCGATGTCGTCCATCTTCACGATGCCGGCCACCACGCCGTAGACCACGGCGGTGATCACCAGCGCGACGATCACCAGGATGATCAGTCGTGGCCAGAAACTCTGATCGGCCACCTCGTTCAGCGCGATCACCATGATCTCGGCGGACAGGATGAAGTCCGTGCGGATCGCGCCGGTGATCATGTACTTCTCGGCGTCGCCACCGACCGCGGTGGTCGGCTGGCCTTCGGCGTCGTGTCCGCCGTGGCCGAGGAAGCGGCCCCAGACCTTCTCGGCACCTTCGAAACAGAGGTACGTCGCACCGAGCATCAGGATCGGCGTCAGCAGGAACGGCGCGAACTGACTGAGCAGCAACGCCGCGGGCAGGATGAACAGGATCTTGTTGCGCAGCGAGCCGATCGCGATGCGCTTGATCACCGGCAGCTCACGGTCGGCGGTGATCCCGTGGACGTACTGTGGCGTCACCGCGGTGTCGTCGATCACGACGCCGGCGGCCTTGGCGGTCGCCTTCCCGGTCGCCGCGCCGATGTCGTCGATGGAAGCCGCCGCCAGCCGGGCCAGCGCGGCAATGTCGTCGAGCAAACCGAACAGGCCGGCGCTCACGAAATCATCCCCATGACCGAGAAGGCTACCGGCCGCTACATACCGATGAGTGACTCGATCCAGCCGCGGGCGAAGTACAGGACGAACCCGGCCGCGACGATCCACAGCAGCGGGCTGACCTCACGGGCCTTGCCCGCGGCCGAACGCAGTACCGCCCAGGCCACGAAGCCGACGCCGATGCCGTTGGCGATCGAATAACTGAACGCCATGGTGGCCACCGTAAGCACCACGGGCAGGGCCACCGAGAACTCGGAGAGGTCGATGTGGCGCAGTTGCGACACCATCATGGCGCCGACGATCACCAGGGCCGCGGCCGCGACCTCGGTGGGCACGATGGAGGCCAGCGGGGCGACGAACATGGCGGCAAGGAACAGCGCGCCGGTGATGAGATTGGCGAAACCGGTCCGGGAGCCCTCCTCGATGCCGGCGCCGGATTCGATGAAGACGGTGTTCGACGACGCCGAGGACGAGCCGCCGACGACGGCGCCTGCGCCCTCGACGATCAGTGCCGACTTCAGCCGCGGGAAGTTGCCCTGGGAATCGGACAGCCCGGCCTCGCGGGACAGCCCGGTCATGGTCCCCATGGCGTCGAAGAAGTTGGCGAACACCAACGTGAACACCAGCATGATCGCGGCCAGCGCGCCGATCCGGCTGAAGGCCCCCAGGCTGACGTCGCCGACGAGGGACAGGTCGGGCAGGGCGAACGGTGAGCCGTACAGGGTCGGCACCGACAAGCCCCAACCGCCGTGCTTGTCCTGTGCCGATCCGAGGTGCCAGATCGCCTCGACGATGACGGCCACCACGGTGCCGGTGACGAGGCCGATCAGGATGCCGCCGCGGACTTTGCGGGCCACCAGGATGCCGGTGACCAGCAGGGTGAACACGAAGACGACCGTGGGCACTGTGTTGATCGAGCCGACGCCGCCCGTACCGAGGCCGACCGGGGGAGAGGGCAGACCGGTCGAGCCGACGAATCCGGCGTCGACGAGTCCGATGAACAAGATGAACAACCCGATGCCCGCGGTGATCGCGAGTTTGAGTTGCATGGGCACCGCGTCGAACACCAGGCGGCGGAACCCGCTGGCCGCCAGCGCCACGATGATCAGGCCGTCGATTACCACCAGTCCCATGGCCTCTGGCCAGGTGACCGTGCCCACCACGGTGGTGGCCAGAAAGGAGTTGATGCCCAGACCCGCGGCGAATGCGAACGGCAGCCGCGCGATGATCCCGAACAGGATGGTCATCACGCCGGCCGCCAGGCATGTGGTGGCCGAGACTTGCGCGAACTGCAGCTTGTTGCCCGCGACGTCGGCGGAGCCGGAGAGGACGACCGGGTTCAGCACGATGATGTAGGCCATCGCGATGAAGGTGACCACGCCGCCGCGGATCTCGGAGAGGACCGTGGAACCACGGGTCGAGATCTCGAAGAAGCGATCGACTCGATTCATAAGCGATGAGCCTAAGGCGAGAGCGCTCTGGTTTCCCGGCGTATGGGCGATGTTTGCCGCGCAGTCAATATCCAGTTGCCGAACGGCAACAGCCGCAAGGGGATTGAGCGCCGAAAAATCGTTTGACCTCAACTTGGGTTGAGGTGCCATGCTGCGTACATGACAGTTCGGCACGACCGCTGGGGTGCGGAAAACCGCCCCGAACCTGGGGGTAATCCCCCTGGGGGTGGGCTACGGCGCCGAATAGTTTCGAGTGGCGAAGTGTTTGAGGCCAGCGATATGAGCAGTGGCAGGAGCGGGGGCCATGCCGATGAGCACGGGTATGCACGTGAGCGGTGACGATTGTCTTTCCGAACGGTTCGAGCGCGATGCGTTGCCGTTGGTAGATCAGCTTTTTGCGGCCGCGCGTCGCTATACGCGCAATGTGTCTGACGCCGAAGACCTCGTTCAGGAGACAATGGTCAAGGCGTACAGCAGTTTTCATACGTATCGGGACGGCACGAACATCCGCGCATGGATGTTCCGGATTCTGACGAACACGTGGATCAACTCGTATCGCACCGCGCAGCGGCGACCGCAGGAGGTCTTCGCAGACGAACTCACGGATGCGCAACTCGCGGAGGTCGCGCAGCGATTCCCGCTCGGCGTGGTCTCGGCCGAACTGGCGGCGCTGGAGTCGATGGGTGATGACGACGTGCGTGCGGCGCTGCGGGCGCTGCCGGAATCGCAGGGCGTCGTCGTCTACTACGCGGACGTCGCGGGATTCCGGTACAAGGAGATTGCCGACATCCTGCAGATTCCGGTGGGGACGGTGATGTCGCGGCTGCACCGGGGGCGGCGCGCACTGCGTTCGCGACTGGTCGAAATGGCAGTCGCCCGAGGCTATCTCGACCGTCCGTCGCGCAACGGCACCGCGGCCTAGTCGCTGAACCGGGTTGTCGGGTCCGACGGCTGACAGTGATCGGACAGCAAGTTCCCAGAAATCGAGGCGCGGCTGCAGTCCCGGTCACGGCGGTGTAAAGTTCGTCCCCGCTGTACATAGTTATTCGAACTAATTCGCCGAGCGCCGAAGCGTCATCGCTGTCAGCGGGTTCGGGTAATCGTCGGGAGGTACCGGTGAGTCCTGGTCGGGGTGCTCGTCGTGTGTTGAAACACGCGTGGATTCCAGTGGTTCTGATTGTCGTACTGGCGGTGTCGGGCCTGGTGGTCTCACGGCTGCACCGGATGTTCGGCTCAGAGGATCTCAACGCGAATGCCGGCGCCGGTATCGAGATTGTCCAGTTCAATCCCAAGGTGGTCTTGTACGAGGTGTACGGACCTCCCGGAACTTCCGCCGACATCAGCTATTTCGATCCGGACGCCAAGGTGCACTCGGTCAACGCCCCGTTGCCCTGGTCCGTCACCCTGTCCACCACGTTGCCGACCGTCAGCGCGAACCTGATGGCGCGCAGCGACAGTGAAAGCAGCGGCGACCACATCGGGTGCCGTGTCACCGTCAACGGCATTGTCCGCGAGGAGCAATCCGCCGATGGCGTCAATGCCCAGACCTACTGCCTGGTGAAGTCCGCATGACCACAACCGTCACCCCGCCCGAGTCCACCGGCAAGCCCAAGCGGCCTGCCTTCCCGCACCTGCTCCGCATTCTGGCGTGGCCGATCATCCTGATCTGGATCGCGATCGCGGTCGTGGTGAATGTGATCGCGCCGCAGCTGGAGGTCGTCGGCGAATTGCACGCCGCACCGATGGCGCCCGAGGACGCCCCGTCGATGCAGGCGATGAAGTTGATGGGCGCCAACTTCAAGGAGTTCAACTCCAACAGCACGATCATGGTCGTCATCGAGGGCCAGGAGCCGCTGGGCCCGGACGCGCACAAGTACTACGACGAGATCATCCACAAACTGCAGCAGGATCCCGAGCACATCCAGCACATCCAGGACTTCTGGGGTGACACGCTGACCGCGGCCGGCGCGCAGAGCGCCGACGGCAAAGCGTCGTACGTGATGATCAACCTCGCCGGCGAGCAAGGCATGACGCTCGCAAACGAGGGCGTCGAAGCAGTCCGCAAGGTGATCGAGGAGACGAAGGCTCCGCCCGGGGTGCAGGCGCACGTCGCCGGCCCTGCCGCACTGACCAACGACATGCACGTCATCGGCAACGCGAGCCTGGCCGAGATCACCCTGATCACCCTGGTCGCCATCGCAGCCATGCTGCTGGTGGTCTACCGCTCGATCAGGACCACGCTGATCCAGTTGTTCCTGACGTTCCTGGCACTGCTGACCGCCCGCGGCGTGGTGTCCGTGCTGGCGATGCACGACGTGTTCGGGTTGACCACCTTCGCGGGCAACATCCTGACCATGCTGGCGATCGCCGCTGCCACCGACTACGGCATCTTCATCTTCGGCCGGTACCGCGAAGACCGCGGCATGGGCCTGGACCGGGATGACTCCTACTACGCGACCTTCAAATCGGTCGCGCCCGTCATCGTGGGTTCCGGTCTGACCATCGCCGGAGCGACCTACTGCCTCAGCTTCGCGCGGCTGCCCTACTTCTCCACCATGGGTGCCCCCGTCGCGATCGGCATGGTCGTCGTCGTGGTCATCTCGGTCACGCTCGGCCCGGCGGTGCTCTACCTCGGCAGCCGTGTCGGGCTGTACGAGTCCAAGCGGCCCCCGCAGAGCAAGTTCTGGCGCAAAGTCGGCACCGCGGTCGTGCGTTGGCCCGCACCGATTTTCGTGACGAGCCTGTTCGTCGTGCTGATCGGGGTGGTGGCCATCCCCGGATACAAGCCGGCCTACAACGACCGGTACTACCTGCCCGAGGATGCCCCGGTGAACGTCGGTTTCGCCGCCGCCGACCGGCATTTCTCCCAGGCCAGGATGAACCCCGACATCCTGATGGTCGAGTCCACCCATGACATGCGCAATCCCGCCGACATGCTTGTGCTGAACAAGATTTCGAGCAATGTGATGCACGCCGAAGGCATCGCGATGGTGCAGAGCATCACCCGTCCGCTGGGAATCCCCATCCAGCACAGCTCGATTCCGTTCCAGACCAGTATCTCTGGGCAGACCAGCAACATGAACCTGCCGTTCCAGCGCAAGCAACTGGACGACCAGCTTCGGATGATCGACGCGACCAACACCTCGATCGACATCATGAAGAGGCAATACCAGCTCTCGCTCGAACAGACCCGCCTCACCCAGGACTCCGCGGCAAAGTCGCAGGAGCTGCTCGAGGTCACCAAGAAGATGCGGGACAACATCGCGAACTTCGACGACCAGTTCCGGCCCATGCGTAACTACTTCTACTGGGAACCGCACTGCTTCGACATCCCGATGTGCTCCGCGGCGCGGTCGGTCTTCGACGCCCTCGACGGGATCGACGAGCTGACCGACAAGACTTCATCAGTCCAGGTCAACACCGATCAACTGGCGGACCTGGCACCGAAATTGACTGCGCTGCTTCCGCAGACGATCGCGTCGATGGAAACCAGCCGGGACCTGTCGCTGGCGTCGTACAACTCGCAGAAGGCGCTGATCGACCAGATGCAGGCGATGAACGACACCGCGCTGTCAATGGGTGCGGCCTTCGACGACGCCAAGAACGACGACCTGTTCTATCTGCCCCCGGAAGCCTTCACCAACCCCGATTTCGAGCGTGGCCTCAAGATGTTCCTGTCGCCGGACGGTAAGTCCGCCCGCATGTTCATCACCCATCAGACCGACCCGGCGACGGTGGACGGGATCGCCCGAGTCGAGTCCGAGCGCAAGGCCGCGCAGGAGGCCCTGAAGATGTCGTCGCTGTCGGACGCCAAGATCTATCTCGGCGGTGTCGCGGCGACCTACAAGGACATGTCCGACGGCGCCCGCTACGACCTGATGATCGCGGTGGTGTCGGCACTGACGCTGATTTTCATGATCATGCTCATTCTGACGCGCAGTGCGGTGGCCGCGTTGGTCATCGTGCTGACGGCCGGTAGTTCGATCGCCGCGTCGTTCGGCATCTCGGTGTTGTTGTGGCAGGACCTGTTCGGGATGCCAGTGCACTGGCTGGTCATGCTGATGTCGGTGATCATCCTGCTGGCGGTCGGATCGGACTACAACCTGCTGCTGGTATCCCGGTTCCAGGACGAGATCCACGCGGGCCTGAAGACCGGCATCATCCGGTCCATGGCCGGTACCGGTGGCGTGGTCACCTCGGCCGGGCTGGTGTTCGCGGCGACGATGGCCGGCATGATGGCGAGCAATCTGATTGTGCTGGCGCAGATGGGCTCGACCATCGCGATCGGCCTGCTGATCGACACCTTCATCGTGCGGTCACTACTGATGCCGTCGATCGCGACCCTGCTGGGCCGGTGGTTCTGGTGGCCGCAGGTGGTTTATCCACGTGGGGACAACCACTTCCGGAAGCCGGCTCCGCGACGGGTGCCTCGTGCGGATGACGACGACACCGCGGCCATTCCGGTGCCTACGAGCTGAACCCGGTGGGTTACGCCGAGGATTGCTGCTCGATAGTGACTGAGATCCTCGACATAGACCATGTCTGAACAATGTGAATGATGTTGTGGCAGAAGCACGCCCTATTGGCGGGCCTTCCACTGCCGGTAGGCCTCGGGCAGGCAGACCGCGCAGGGGCGGTAGCCCGCCGATATGGCGGTCTGCGTGTCGGCGAAGAACACGCGGTGGCCGACATAGCCGCCCGAGGCGATGGCGCGCAATGCCGACGGACAGTCGAGCCGGCCGTAGATCTTGCTGCGGCGGTGTCCCCCGACGGTTCCCGGGGCGCTGCCGAGGTACGGCCGGCCGTCGGCGCCGGTCAGGGTGTACGGGCTCACGCCGCGTCGTGGAAGACCAGGCCCAGGGTGTACCTGGTCCCGGAGCGGACGGTGGAGACACCGTGCCGGATGGGTGCCGCAGACCAGCCCCGCGCCGACTTGGTCGGTCGGTCGCGCGTGGTGAACACCAACCCGTGCCCGTGGGGGATGACGGTGGCGGTACCACGCGATTGCGCACGGGCTCGTTGCTCGTAGAGCAGGAACTCGCCGCCGGTGTAGTCGACGTCCGGGTCGGTCAGGTTGACCACGACCTGCAGCGGGAAGACCAACTCGCCGTAGAGATCGCGGTGCAGCGCATTCCAGTCCCCGGCAACGTATTTCAGCAGGATCGCCGTCGTCTTGGTCTGACCGGCCGCGTGACACATGTGTAGCCAGTCGTCGAGGTCGTCCGGCCACGGTGCCTCCCGGCCGAGCCGTGCCCACCACGTGCGGGCGATCGGCAGCAGGCGTGGATACAGGGCCTTCTTCAAAGCGGTCACGGCCGGCGGGTAGGGCTGCCGGAAGTAGCGGTACTGGCCCTCGCCGAACCGGTAGCGGGCCATGTCGATCGTCGAGCGGAACCGGGACACGTCGGAGTAGAGCGCGACGATGTCGTCGGCGTCCGCCGGGGTCAGGAGTGGCCCCGTCAACGCACACCCCGTGGTGTCGAGTTCGTCGCCGACTGCACTCCAGTCGGTGGTGTCGACGCGCCGCTGCCACGAGTTCGTGCCGCTCATGCGGCGGCCTCCAGGTCGAGCAGCAGGCGCTTGGCCTCCGCGCCGCCGAGGTAACCGCCCATCGCGCCGTCGCTACGGACCACGCGGTGGCACGGAACGACAACGGGCAGCGGGTTTTTCGCGCAGGCCGTGCCTACGGCGCGTACCGCTCGCGGGCTACCGGCCATGGCTGCGACCCGGGCGTAGCTGGCGGTCTGCCCGTAGTCGATCTCGGGCAGGTGATGCAGCACCGTGCTGCGGAATCCGGCAGCGAGGCGCCAGTCCAGCGGGACGTCGAAGCTGCGTCGCGTCCGGGCGAAGTACTCGTCGAGTTCACGGGCCGCGGTGTCGAGGCGGGCGGGTGCGTGCAGGATGCGCGGGCTCACCTGATCGGAGAGGTGCTGCAGAACACTGTCGTGGTCTTCGAGGGCGTAGGCGACGCGGACCAGGCCCTGCTCGGTGGCTGCCAGCAGCAGCGGCCCGACGGGGCTGTCGACGGTGCGGTAGGCGATGTCGAGAAGACCCTCTCGCTCGGCAGCGGCCGAGAGCCGGTTGTGCAGGTCGGCCAGCTTGCCGGGGCCGGGTTGGGTGATCCGGGTCAGGTCGGTGACGATGTCGTCGTTACTCATTGGTCTCTCCCTTCCTGGGGACGTCGACCTCGGTGAGTTCGCCGAGGTAGGTGCGTCGTAACGTGGCGATGCCGTCGCTGGAGGCGCGGCGTGCGGCCGCGGCGCTGCCGCCGAGGATCTCGGCGATTTCGTTGTAGGGCAGTCCCGCCAGGTAGTGGTAGGCGACGGCGTGTTTCTGTTTGTGCGGAAGTTGGTCCACCGCGGCGGCCAGGTCGTCGAAGTTCTCGGCGTTGTGCGGGACCGCTGCTTCGGGGACGACGTCGGTCGGTACGGGCCGGCGTGTCCGGGTCCGGGTGATGTCGACCGATTTGTGGTGGGCGACGGTGACCAGCCAGGCCTCGAAATTGGTATCGGCCGGAAGGCCGGGGTAGGCCTTCAGTGCCGCCAGGAACGTCTCGGACCACGCGTCGTCCGCGTCGTGCGTGCCGACGATGGCGCAGCAGACCCGAAAGACGGTGGAGCCGTGGTCGCGAACCACGGTCTCGAACGGCGGTTTGGCTTTCACACCCTGTAGACGCTCCGTGATCGAGGTTTGTGAGGTGTCCATCGTGGGTGAGATCCGCCCGCCGCGTCGAGGGCCGATCGGGATCGATCACGTGTCAGTGCAAAACTGACCGGTCTATGAGCTACTTCGGTGAGCTTCGTACCAACTGGCAACCGCTGGCGGCCGCGACTGTCGGTCTCAGTGCCGGGCTGAGCCTGAGCGCCTACACGAACGCGGCGATGGGGCCGCAGTTCCTCGCGGCCTTCGGATGGAGCCGCTCGGACTTCGCGCTGACCGGTGCGATCACGCTGCTCACCTTCGTGTTCCTGCCGATCTACGGCCGTCTCGCCGACCTCTTCGGGGTTCGGCGGATCGCATCCGTCGGTGTCGTCGGGCTGCCCGCATGCTGGATCGCCTACGCGCTGATGTCCGGACCCATCTGGCAGTACTTCGCCATCAACGTCGTCCTCATCGCTTTCGGCGTGACCACGACCCCGGCGATCTACAGCCGTCTGGTCGCAACCCGTTTCCGAACCGCCCGGGGCCTGGCCCTGGCCATCGCGATCTCCGGCCCGCCACTACTCGGCGCGATCGGCGTCCCGGCGCTCGATGTTGTCAATCGCACCTACGGCTGGCGGGCCGGATGTCTGGCCATCGCGGCGACCATCGCGGTGATCGGCATCGTCGCGCTGCTCCTCGTGCCCCGATGCGACGGCGATTCAGCGCAGGCAGCGGGAGAGCGCAAGGCCGGCAAGGATTACCGAGCGATTGCCCGCAGCAGGGTGTTCTGGATCCTGTTGGTGGGAGTGTTGCTGTGCAACCTGTATCACTCGGTCACCACCACCCAACTCGGGATCATGCTGGGTGACGCCGGGGCCGGCGGGCGCGTTGCGGTGCTCGTCACGGTGTTCGCCACTGCCGTCATCGTCGGCCGGTTCGTCTGCGGGGTGGCTCTCGACCGGTTGCCCGCACAGGTGGTCGCCGCGGTGGCGATGGCGTTACCGGGTCTCGGTTGCCTGCTCATCGCGTCGCCATGGGACCACATCGGAGTCCTCACGGTCGCCGTGTGCTGTCTCGGTGCGGCCTGGGGAGCGGAGGGTGACGTCATCGCCTACCTGGTGGCGCGGCACTTCGATCTGGGGGTGTACAGCACGGTGCTCAGCATCCTGTCGGCGGTCATCGGGGTCTCCTCGGCGCTGGGCGCGGTCGTGCTGAGCCGGATGCTCGCCGCCAGCAACAGCTTTGACGGGTTCCTGGTCGTGGCCGGCACCGCGGCCTTCATCGGCGGGGCGTTGCTGCTGTTGTTGCGCAAGCGCGACATCATATTTACAAATGAGTCGAGAAGTGTCACGGTGTCCTGATGGACTTCTCTCATGTCGAGCTCTCCGAGGAGGACCTGGCCTTCCGCGACGAGTTGCGGGCGTTCCTGGCCCGGGTCGTCACCGACGAGGTGATCGAGCGTGACCGCCAGACCGGCGAGAATTTCGACGAGACAGTGCATCTGGCCCTGGGCGAGGCCGGGTACCTGGCCGGCGATTACCAGGCCGAGACCGACGGGGGATTCAGCGCGGTGCGGCGCCGGATCTGGGAACTGGAGGTCGGCCGGGCCCATACGCCTTGGTTCCACTGGGGAACCACCGCGATGGTCGCGCACACGGTGGAGAAGTTCGCCTCGGCAGAGCTTCTCGACGAGGTGCTGCCGGGCGTCTTGGACGGAAGCCTGCGGCTGTGCCTCGGTTACACCGAACCAGAGGGCGGGTCCGACGTCGCGACCTGCAAGACCCGCGCGGTGCGGGACGGCGACAGCTGGGTGATCAACGGCTCCAAGATGTTCACCTCGAATGCGCACAACGCCCAGTACGTGTTCCTGTTGACCAACACCGACCCGGCCGCGCCCAAGCACAAGAGCCTGACGATGTTCCTGGTGCCACTCGATTCCGCAGGCGTCGAGATCCAGCCGCTGCGCACCGTCGACGGAGACCGCACCAACATCACCTACTACAGCGATGTCCGGGTCGGCGACCGGTACCGCGTCGGTGAGGTCAACGGCGGATGGACGGTGCTGCGGGGTGCCCTCGAACTCGAGCACGGCACGTTCGAACGCGAGACCCGCGGCCTGCAGAAGCTCGCCACCATGACCGAGCACATCAACTTGATGGCCGAAGCGGTCGACCGCGTGGCGGCCGTCGCCCCTGGCGACGCCGCGACCCGCTATCGGCTGGGTCGGGGCATCGCCCGGCTGGAAGCCGCGATGAGCAGCCCCGACATGTACGGTCGCGTGGCGATTGCCCAGACCATGCGCGAGGTGTCCCCGGATCTCATGGACATCGTCGGATCGGCGGGCGCATTGCCCGTCGGGACGCCCGGCGCGGCCGCCGACGGCGCCGCCGAGTACATCTTCCGGCTGGCCGGACCGACCGGCATCTACGGCGGCACCCTTGAGGTGTTCCGCAACATGATCGCGCAGCAGGCACTCGGGTTGGGCCGGCCGAACTACTCACCGGCAAAGTGAACACAGCCCCGTCGGTAGTGTGGCCGGGTGCATCCATTGGACAAGGCCCTGGAGCTCGAGCAGGCCGGTGACGGTCGGTGGCGCGGGCGGACTGTTCCGGAGTGGGCCAACATGGTCGGCCCGTTCGGCGGCATCACCGCCGCCACCCTGGTGCGGGCGGTAGAGCTGCATCCGCAACGTCACGGTCAGCCCATCGCCCTGACGGTGAACTACGTGGCGCCGATCGCCGACGGCGAGTTCGACATCGTGACGCGGGCCGTCAAGACCAACCGGTCCAACCAGCACTGGATCGTCGAACTCAGCCAGGACGGCGAGGTCAAGACCACCGCCACCGCGGTGTTCGGACTGCGGCGGCAAGGGTGGTCGGACACCGAGATCAGCGCACCGCCCGCCCCGGCACCCGAGGACATCAAGCCGTCGGTCCCACCGTTCGGGGTGGTGTGGTTCGACAACTACGACATGCGGTTCGTCGACGGAGGGATGCCCGATCCCGGCAATGAACCCGTCGCGTCGGCCAGTTCCACCACGACCCTGTGGGTGCGCAACAAGCCCTCCAGGCCAATGGATTTCGCTGCATTGGCTTCGGTGAGCGACATCTTCTATCCGCGCGTTTTCCTGCGCCACGGCCAGTTCGTACCGGCCGGCACGGTGTCGATCTCCGTGTATTTCCACGCCGACGAAGAGCAACTCGCGGCTCAGGGTGACGATTTCGTGCTGGGAACTGCACGGGCACACCGGTATTCCGGCGGATACTTCGACCAGACCGCGCACCTGTTCGGCCGTACCGGTGCATTGCTGGCCACCAGTCACCAGTTCGTCTACTTCAAGGCCTGAGATCGTCGGGAGCCGACTGCAGGGCGATCCACGCGCTCACCCGGGTCTGCGGATCATCGAGCTTGCCGGGCAGTGCCGCCTCGATGGCAGCGAGACGGTTGCGTACGGTGTTGCGGTGCAAGCCGAGCTCCTCGGCGACTTTCAGGCGCGATCCGTGGTGGCGCAGGAAGCACCGCAAGATCTCCAGTTGCTCGGAATCGAGCCCGTGCAACCAGGATTCGGCGAACGCCGCGGCCTTGTCGGGGTCGATCAGACCGAGGGGACCATTGTCGATCACCTGGTCCCACACCACCACCCCCGACACCTCGGTGGCCTGGGCGAGCGCCAGACCGGCCGTGCGGTAACCGGTTGCGCCGTCGCCGGGCGCCACCGCATTCCCGACGCCGACATGTAGTCCGTCCTGGGCGAGCTGCGAGCCCGTCGCTTCGGCCTGCGCGGGTTCGACGACCGCGCACAGCTCGCCGGCATACACCCCGGCCAGGAGGCCGCGCCGGTCCAGGGCAGCGGCCGCGTTCTCGATCGCGGATTCGTCTCCGGTGGCCCGGAGGAAGCGGATGTGCCTCGGCAACTCGGCCGCGGGCTGGTCCACCTCCAGCACCAATTGTGCCGTGCGGTCATCGCTTTCGGCGAGCAACTCCAGTGCTCGGCTGCGCAGGTGCTGGCGGGTCGTGGCGCGGCTGCGGTCCTGTTCGTCGATGAGTCCCAGCAGGGCCACTGCGGTCGTCACGGCCTGGCGCTGTCCCTCCGACGCCCGGTCTGGCACCAGGGCCGCCAGGTAGGCCGATGCCCGGCCGCGCAGCCCGATGGGGTGGACCGATACGGAGAGCGTCGGATTGGACTGCGCCGCAGCCGAACGCAATCCGTGGGCCCGCAACCGTTTGACGTCCCGGGCGACCTCGTCGAGCGGAAACTCGTTGCGACGGGCGCCAACCGGGCCTGTCACGACCCGGCCGTCGGGATTCATCAGGCATGCCGCGCCGTCGAGCGCCGCGGCCAGTGCGGTGATGACCGCAACGACAGGCTCGGGTTTGGCCGCTGCCGAGATCAGCTTGCGTTGTATCCGGAGCGACTCGCGCGTCGCGGTCGACTCCTGTTCCTCGAGCAGATGCGCGACGTGCCGACTGATCGCGACGAAGGTGGTGCGGCGCGGCACCTCGAACAGATTCACCCGGCGGCTTCGGCAGGCGGCTGCCAGCTCGGCCGGAGTCTCGGCGTGGGTGAGACCCACGGCGAACCCGACCGCGGCCACCCCGGCGTCGGCGAGCCTGCGTACGTAGCTGTCCCACTGGTCGTGCCAGTCGCCGGTTTCCAGACCCGTGGTCAGCAGGATCTCCCCGCCCTCCAGGAATGGCCCAGGATCGGCGAGTTCACTCGTGGCCACCCAGCGGACCGGGGCGTCGCGGCGGCAGATCTCGACGGCGAGCAACCCGAGGGAGCTCACATCCAGGACATCGCCGACCAGAACCATGGGTGCCAGTTTTGCACATTTCCGACTGTCTATTTGTGCAGTTCTGACCTGCCGGCGACATCCGCGGTTCCTTAGCGTGAGGACAACCAACCGCCAGCAGCAGGAGGAACACGTGACCATCGCTGAGATCGCGGGTGCGGCCGTCACCCAGGAACGCCGGCTCGTCACCGCCCTTCCCGGCCCGATCTCGCAGGAGATGCAGGCGCGGAAGACCGCTGCGGTGGCTGGTGGGGTCGGAACCACCCTGCCCGTCTACGTGGTCGCAGCCGGCGGCGGAATCCTCGTGGACGCCGATGGCAACCAGCTCATCGACTTCGGCTCCGGCATCGCCGTGACCACGGTGGGCAACAGCGCACCGGCAGTCGTCGAGGCGGTCACCGAGCAGGTCGCCGCGTTCACCCACACCTGCTTCATGGTGACGCCGTACGAGGGCTACGTGCGGGTGGCCGAGGAGCTCAACCGGCTCACCCCCGGTGACCACGAGAAGCGCAGCGTGCTGTTCAACTCGGGCGCCGAAGCCGTCGAGAACGCCGTCAAGATCGCTCGCGCCCACACCCGCAGGCAGGCCGTCGTGGTGTTCGACCACGCCTACCACGGCCGCACCAACCTCACCATGGCGATGACCGCGAAAAACCAGCCGTACAAGAACGGTTTCGGTCCGTTCGCCGGTGAGGTGTACCGGGTACCGACGTCGTTCCCGTTCCGTGACGGCGAGACCGACGGTGCGGTTGCGGCCGCCCGGGCCCTCGACCTGATCGACAAGCAGGTCGGCGCCGACAACGTCGCCGCCGTGGTGATCGAACCCATTCAGGGCGAGGGCGGGTTCATCGTTCCCGCACCGGGATTCCTGCGCGCACTGCAGAACTGGTGTACCGAGGCCGGCGCGGTGTTCGTCGCTGACGAGGTGCAGTCGGGCTTCGCTCGCACCGGTGCGATGTTCGCCGTCGAACACGACGACGTCGTGCCCGACCTGATCGTCACCGCCAAGGGCATCGCGGGTGGCCTGCCGCTGTCTGCGGTCACCGGCCGCGCCGAGATCATGGACGCGCCGCACGCCGGCGGCCTCGGCGGTACCTACGGTGGCAACCCGATCGCGTGCGCCGCTGCCCTCGCCGTCATCGACACCATCGTGCGTGACGGACTGCTGGGCCGCGCCGTGGAGATCGAGAAGACCATGATCGGCCGCCTCAATGCGATCGCCGCCGAGGATTCAAGGATCGGCGAGGTCCGCGGCCGCGGCGCCATGATCGCCGTCGAACTGGTCAAGGCGGGCACCACGGAGCCCGACGCCGACCTGGCCAAGCAGGTCTCTGCCGCCGCACACGCCCAGGGCCTGGTGGTGCTGACCTGCGGGACCTATGGCAACGTGCTGCGGTTCCTGCCGCCGCTGTCGATGCCCGATCACCTGCTCGAGGAGGGGCTGGACATCCTGGCCGCCATCTTCGCCGAGACCCGCTGACCGCCGGTCCGGTCCGACCTCTGGGAGACGCTGTGAACACGCAGAACGCGATCGCCGAACTCGATGCCAAGCACGGCATGCTCGTCGACGGACAAGCCCGCGGTGCCGCCTCGACATTCGAGGTGTACGACCCGGCCACCGGCCTGCCCATCGCCGAGGTGGCCGACGGCACGGTGGCCGACGCCCGCGCGGCCGTCGACGCCGCCCACCGGGCCTTCGTTGACTGGGCCAGGACCAGCCCGCGGCGGCGCAGCGACATCCTGCGCCGGGTGTTCGACCTGATGGTCGCCGACACCGAGCGGCTGGCGGCGCTGATCTGTGCCGAGAACGGCAAATCGCCGGCCGATGCCCGCGCCGAGGTGGGCTATGCCGCCGAGTTCTTCCGCTGGTTCTCCGAGGAGGCGGTGCGGTCCGACGGTGCTTACGGTGTCAGCCCTGCCGGCGGAACCCGGACGATGGTCACCCACAAGCCGGTCGGGGTCGCCGCACTGGTGACGCCGTGGAACTTCCCGGCGGCGATGGCGACCCGCAAGATCGCACCGGCATTGGCTGCGGGCTGCACCGTGGTCCTCAAGCCGGCGGCCGAGACACCGTTGACGGCACTCGCGATCGCCGGAATCCTCTCGGCAGCCGGCGTTCCCGATGGTGTGGTCAACATGGTGCCGACCACCGACGCCGCAGCTGTGGTCGAGAGCTGGTTGAGTGATGACCGGGTCCGCAAGGTGTCGTTCACGGGTTCCACCGGTGTCGGTCGCGTGCTGCTCAAGCAGGCTGCCGACCGGATCGTCAACGCCAGCATGGAACTCGGCGGCAATGCCCCGTTCGTCGTCACCGCCGACGCCGATGTCGAGGCGGCCATCGCAGGCGCCATGGTGGCCAAGTTCCGGGGCGGGGGTCAGGCCTGCACCGCGGCCAACCGGTTCTATGTGCACGCTTCGGTCGTCGACGAGTTCGTCGCCGGGTTCGGGGCCGAGATCGCGGCACTGCGGGTCGGGCCGGCGTCGGACCCGGCCTCACAGATCGGTCCGCTGGTGAGCGAGCGCGCAGCGCAGCGGGTGGCGGCCGCGGTCGATGCCGCGGTGGCCGACGGTGCCGTGATTGCCGCGCAGGCCGCCGCGCCGGCCGACGGCTGGTTCGTCGCTCCCACGCTGCTGACCGGCGTCGCCCCGGACGCCGCGATCCTGGCCGACGAGATCTTCGGACCTGTCGCCCCGGTGGTGGTGTGGGAGGACGAGGATGACCTCCTCCGGTGGGTCAACGACACCGAATACGGTTTGGCTGCTTATGTTTACGCAGGCCGACTGCAGGACGCGGTGCGACTCGCGGAATCCTTCGACGCCGGCATGGTGGGCATCAACCGGGGCATCGTGTCTGACCCGTCGACCCCATTCGGCGGGATGAAGCAGAGCGGGCTCGGTCGCGAAGGTGCACGAGTTGGTCTGCACGAGTTCCAGGAGACGCAGTACTTCAGCGTCGCTTTCGACTGAGCGGTCGCTCAGAACGGCGCTGAGTGCTGCATCAGGCTCAACATCAGCACGACCATGCACAACAGTGAACTGAACATGATCAGCCCCATGACGATGATCACGAACCAGGACGCGCAGCGTTGCTTGCCGCGCGCCAACTTCGCGATCCGCTCGTCGTGCATGAGTTCATCTGCGACAACGGCGAATTCGACGCCTGCCAGTTCAGTGTCGGCGGCCGGTGCGCCGCAGGATATCTCGCGGAGGCGCGCGGCGGCGATGCCTACCCCCACCCCGGCGAACCGCCGACTCATCTGACGTGCCTGTCTGCGGCTGAGACGGTGATCGAGCGCATCTATCGAATGCGGCCACTGTCCCCATCCGCCATGAGCGTTCGACGGGGTCGTCATAACCTACCGAGTCTACGAGCGCACCTGGCTGCCAGGAAGCTTTCAGGAAGCATTCGGTGGTGACTTATTCACGTGCGCAAGTACTCCGTTCACCGGATGACCCGGTGCACGTCCTCGGTCACCTCGCCGCCCTCCTGGGCAATCCACGGCCCTTCGATCGACGGGTCGATGATCCCGTCCTCCAGCCACGTGTGACGACCGGCGAGCACCTCATGGGCCAGCGTGCGGTCAGAGTCGTCGCTGTTGTCCCAGAGTTCGGTGAACAGCTTTTCCGCCCGGACCCGGGATTGGCGACAGAACGCGTCGGCGAGATCGACAGCGTCGCCCGGCGCATCGCTCTGGGCCCGGACACAAGCCGCCGTCATGGCGAACAGCTCTGCCCCGATGTCGACGATCCGGCCGAGGAAGCGTTGCTTGTGTTCCAACTTGCCCTGCCAACGCGACATCGCATAGAAGGTGCTGCGCGCGAGTTTTCGGCTGGCCCGCTCGATGTAGCGCAGGTGTTCGGCCAGCGGCCCGAATTCGGTGAATGACGTTGGCAACTGGCCTTTTCCGGCGACCAGGGTGGGCAGCCACCGCGCATAGAACTTGCCGGCCTGCGCGGCGGCTTTGGCCTTGTGCCTGAGGTCTGCCTCGGGGTCGATGATGTCGCCGGCCACCGAGAGGTGCGCATCCACCGCCTCCCGGGCCAGCATCAGATGCATGATCTCGGTGGAACCTTCGAAGATCCGGTTGATCCGCATGTCCCGCAGGATCTGCTCGACGGGCACGCCGCGTTCCCCGCGGGCGGCCAGTGACTCGGCGGTCTCGAAGCCACGGCCGCCACGAATCTGGACCAGTTCGTCAGCGATCAGCCACGTCATCTCGGAGCCGTAGAGCTTGGCCAGCGCAGCCTCGATCCGGATGTCGGTGCGTCCGGCGTCGGCCAGTTCACTGGCGAGCTCGACCATCGACTCGATGCCGTAGGCGGTGGCCGCGATGAACGCCACCTTCCCGGCCACCGCGTCGTGCTCACCGACCGGCCGGCCCCACTGCACACGTTCCTTCGACCATTCCCTGGCGATCTTCAGGCACCACTTCGATGTTCCGGTACACACGGCCGGCAACGACAAACGTCCCACGTTGAGCGTGGTCAGCGCGATCTTCAGCCCTTCTCCTTCGCGGCCGATGCGGTTCGCGGCAGGCACCCGCACATCGGTGAGCCTGGTCAGGCCGTTCTCGATTCCGCGCAGCCCCATGAACGCGTTGCGGTTCGTGACGACGATGCCGGGCGTATCCGCCTCGACGACGAACGCGGTGATACCGCCGCGATGCCCGTCGCTCGCAGGCACCTGGGCCATCACCACCAGCAGGTCGGCGATGACGCCGTTGGTGGTCCACAGTTTGACCCCGTTGAGCAGATAGTCGTCCCCATCGGGGGTGGCGGTGGCGTGCAGCCGGGCCGGGTCACTGCCGACATCCGGCTCGGTCAGCAGAAACGCGCTGATCTCCCGTGTGCACCGGGGCAGCCAGGTCTGCTTCTGCTCGGCGGTCCCGAACATGGACACCGGTTGCGGCACGCCGATCGACTGGTGTGCCGAGAGCAGTGCGCCGAGCGCGGGGTGTACCGAGCCGACCAGGGCGAGCGCCTTGTTGTAGTACACCTGCGACAGGCCGAGTCCGTCGTACTCGGTGGAGATCTTCATGCCGAACGCGCCGAGCTCCTTCAAGCCCTGGATCACCTTGTCCGGGATCTGCGCGTCGCGTTCGATGACCGCGGCGTCGATCTGCGTCTCGCAGAACGCCCGCAGCGTGGCCAGGAACGCCTCGCCGCGCTCCGTCTTCTCGGCGGGACCCCGCGGATGCGGATGGACCAGATCCAAACGCAATCTGCCGAGGAACAGTTCTTTGCCGAAGCTGGGCCCCCTCCACTGCGCTTCGCGCGCCTGTTCGGCGACCTGCCTGGCCTGTCGTTCGTTGACTTCTCCGGTTGCGGTCATCACCGGCCTCCATGCGTCGGGCCCTACTCGACGGTAACTCCGTTCGGGGGTGGGATACCCGGCATTCGGTCAGGTCACGCGCGTGGTTGAGGTCATCGCTGTGACCACGGCTTCGCCGGGCTCCGGGACTGTTCGGTCAGGAGCCGGTCGGTCGTAATGCGAATACCCGAAAAATGCGGTCACCCGCACGTTCCTGGGCCAGCGCGTAATTGGGCCAGAAGTCGAGAATGGCGGTCCACGCGCGCTGACGGTCCGCGTCGGCGAGCTGTTCCACGGAGACGGTTTCGCGGTGGCCGTCACGAGTGATCTGCGCAAGGTCGGTGGCTCGCAGATTGTGCGTCCAGTCCGGGTGCGTCGGGAGCCCCCAGTTGGACCCGACCAACAGCAGGGCACCGCCGTCGCGAACATATTGGACCGTGACCGTGCGCGGAACACCTGATCTGCGCCCGGCGACCGTCAGTTGCAGCGACGGCAGGCCGGCAAGTTCGAGCACGCCGAGGCGGCCGCCGCTGACCCGCCGCAACAGGCGCTCGATCGGCGGGACCAGCCGGTGCCATCTGAGCATCAGCCGATAGGAATACGGACTGCCGGCCACCGCGCGGAGGAGTCCCATCCGGTCAGCATAGGAGGCTCATGCAGGATGACCCGCCGATGCGCGGAGCGTCATACTGACGAAGTGGCGCCGAGAAAAGTGCGGGACACATCACCGAAGCAGGGGTGGCTGTCGCCCAAGCAGCAGCGGGCCTGGGTCGCCTACATGCGCGTGCAACTGGAGATGAACTATGAGATGAACCGCCAGCTGCAGGCCGATTCCGGGTTGTCGCTCGCCGACTACGACGTGCTGGTGGCATTGAACAGCGCGCCTGACGAGGGCATGCGTGTCGGCGATCTCGCCGCGCAGATCGGCTGGGAGCGCAGCCGGTTGTCACATCAGTTGCGGCGCATGGAGGAACGCGGCCTGACTCGACGCCGACCCAGCGCCGAGGACGGCCGCACCACCAACGTCATGCTCACCGAGAGCGGACAGCAGGCCATCGAGGAGGCCGCGCCCGGTCATGTCGATCTGGTGCGCGCCCTGTTCTTCGACCCCCTGCCCGACAACCTGCTCGCACCCTTCACCGCGGCGCTGGAGCACATTCACGTCAACCTCAACCACAACAGCTCGCTGCCTCCCGAACCGGGCTAGCATTTAGGTGAACTATCACCTAAAAGTCAGAGGTGGGGACAATGAGCGAAGTGATCGGCCGACTGATGGAGGCCAATCTGCTGGCCGTGTTCGACCAGCGTGATCCCCAGCTCCGCGCGGAGGCCATCGCAACCACCTACGCGGATGACGTGCAGTGGATCGATGACGAAGGGGTCGCCAGCGGCCACGTCGAACTCAATGCCAAGGCCGCTGAACTGCAGGAAAAACTGCCCGGCCTGCATTTCGTGAAGGCGGGCCCGGTCCGGCAGACGCGCGGGCTGGGATTCTTGGCGTGGGAGCTGCGCGCCCCGGACGGCGGCGCCGTGGCGTCGGGCTTCGACGTGGCCGAGATATCGGAAGAGCGAATCGTGCGGATGTGGACGGTACTGACCGCGCCGGAATAGGTGATGTGTCACCTATGTTGTGACGGCCGGAACGCACGAACCGCACACGAACGGAGTCCGAATCATGGGACAGCTCGACGGCAAGACAGCACTGGTCACCGGTGGAACCTCGGGCATCGGCCTGGCGACCGCCCGGCGGCTCGCCGATGAAGGTGCCTACGTCTTCATCACCGGGCGCGACCGCACTCGCCTGGACGCGGCGGCCGCCTCCATCGGCGCCCACGGCATCCAGAGTGACATCGGCAGGATCGAAGACCTCGACGCCCTCGCCGAGGAGATCGGCAAGCACGGCAAGGGACTCGACGTCGTCTTCGCCAACGCCGGCGGGGGTGATTTCGCCGTCCTCGCCGAGGTCACCCCGGAGCACTACCGGGACAACTTCGATCGCAACGTCGCCGGCACGGTGTTCACCGTGCAGAAGACCCTGCCGCTGCTCAACGAGGGTGCCTCGATCGTCCTCGCCGGGTCCACCGCCGCCTCTGAGGGTGTGCCTGCGTTCGGTCTCTATGCCGCGTCCAAGGCGGCCATCCGCTCGCTCGGCCGCACTTGGGCCGCCGAACTGGCCGACCGCAAGATCCGGGTCAACACCATCGTGCCCGGGCCGATCGAAACGCCGGGGCTGACGGGGCTGGCGCCGGCCGATCAGAAACAGGACCTGCTCGACGGGATGGCGGCGCAGGTGCCGATGAAGCGGCTCGGCCGCCCTGAGGAGATCGCCGCTGCGGTGCTGTTCCTGGCCTCGGACCAGAGCAGCTTCATGACCGGGGCGGAGCTGGCTGTCGACGGTGGGCAGATTCAGCTGTGACACGAGTCTCGCTACACTTACCGTAAGTCCAACGGTTAGGAGTGGCGTTGATCAAGGTCATGCAGGGCGTGCGAGTGCTCGAGGTTGCGCAGTTCACCTTCGTACCGGCGGCCGGGGCCATCCTCGCCGACTGGGGCGCCGACGTCATCAAGGTCGAGCACCCGCTGCGCGGTGACACCCAGCGGGGCTTCATCAACATGGGCGGATTCCAACTCGACCCGGACCGCCACCCCCTCATCGAGCACCCCAATCGCGGCAAGCGCAGTGTCGGTATCGATGTCTCGACCCCCGGTGGCCAGGAGGTGCTCTACGAGATCGCCAAGACGGCGGACGTCTTCCTGACCAATTACCTTCCGGCCCAACGGCAGAAGAACAAGTTCGACGTCGAGCACATCCGGGCGGTGAATCCGAACATCATCTACGCCCGTGGTAGCGCATACGGGGACAAAGGGCCCGAGCGCGATACCGGAGGATTTGACGGCACGGCCTTCTGGACCCGCAGCGGCGTCGGGCACGCGCTCACCCCGGAAGCGATCAATGGTGCTCTGTCCCAGGGCATTCCGGCGTTCGGAGACTCGATCGGCGGGATGAACATCGCCGGAGGAATCTCCGCGGCCCTGTTCCACCGCGAGCGGACCGGGGAAGCCGCCGAGATCGACGTCTCCCTGCTGAGCACGGCATGGTGGGCGGCCGGTGCCAGCGTCAACCAGGGCATGGAGACCGGTGAGACGATGCGCTCTCTGATGCCCGACGACGCCACTTCGGTGAACCCGTTCATGGCCAACTACCGGACTTCCGACGGCGGCACCATCAACCTGTGCATCGTCAGCCCGACCGGCTACATCCGCGATGCCTTCGAACATCTCGGTCTGCCCGAGCTGGCCGATGATCCGCGGTTCTCCGATGTGCTCCCGCTGATCGAGAACGCCTCGGAAGGGGTGGAACTCATCGCGAAGGCGATCGGCAGCAAGCCGTTCGAGTACTGGCGTCAGCACCTCAAGACCATGAAGGGGCAGTGGGCGCCGTTCCAGAGCCTGGTCGATCTCGCCTCAGACGACCAGGCCGTGGCCAACGACATGATCGTCGAGGTGGAGGCCGCCGACGGCGGCAAGCCGTTCAAGGTGGTGCGTGGGCCCGTGCAGTTCAACCACGAACCGCTGGAGACCTCCCGGGCACCGCAGGCCTCCGAGCACACCGAGATCGTGCTGATGGAGCTCGGCCTCGACTGGGACCGGATCGAAGAACTCAAGGACTCCGGCGCGATCGCCTGAGCCCGCGGGTTGGTCTTGCTCTGGCGCGGGCTCTGGCGCGGCGTCGTTTTCTACCGCGCGGCTGTTGATCGGCCGCGGCTGCAACCCCCGGGTAGAAATCGGCGAAACGCACGGCGGCGCAGAAACGCCGCCGCCCGCAAGCGAAACCTAGTTACACCCGCCCGCGTGGACCCAGCGTCCGTTGTAGCCGATGCACCCACTGACGTTCGCACCCGGCGGAGGCGGTGGCGGATCCTCGGGAAGCGGGGCGTAGTACGTCGGCGGCGGCACATAGGGCGAGACCGCGTCGGCGATGTTGACGCAACCGCCCACCGAGATCCGGCGCCCGGCGCTCGCGCACACGTCGGCGGTGGCGGTGCCGGCCGGGGCGGCCAGGACGATGGCGCCGGGCAGCGCGGTGAAGGCAAGCGCGACCGTGGCCGCGCGCAGCCAGGACGATCGAGGCTTCGAGGTGTACATCATTGTCCTAATGGCTGGTCAGGCGGCTTGATGCCGCACCGGGCGCGGAAGTCGGTGAGTGGTTGCCGAATCCCGGCGAGGTCGGCGTGGGCCTGCGGGTTGGCGTCGAAGAACGTGCGCGTGGCGTCCGGAGTCTCTTCCTCCGGGCGGCTTCGCAGACCGGTGTAGAAATTGTTGACATCCGGATGTGTGAACAGATAGCTGGACGTCGCGGCAGCGACCCCGGAGGCGATGCCGGCGAGGTCGGCAGCCGTGCAATTGGGTGGGCGCGGCGGCGGCTCGGCCGCGGCGGTCACGGGGCTGAACAGACCGACGGCGACCCCGACGGCACCGGCCGCGAAAGCCGGGACCAATCCGTAGCGCACGGTGGACGGTGTGCGGGACACAGCGGGACTCCTTCCCGAGGCGGGCAGGTGCCGATTGCATCGCCCGGCGGGCCGAACATTAGCAGGCGGGACGGGGAATGCGCGACGAATCGTTCGCTCGGCAAGGACGTGGCTTGGCTTGTCGTGCCGGTGTTTAGGGGCGCGGCGGCAGCGGGGTCCGGGCGTGGCGGTACGCCGTAGGAGTGGTGCCGAACCAGCGTCTGCAGGACCGGGTGAGGACACTTTGCTCGGCGTAGCCGAGTTGGTGGCACAGCTGGTCGAGGCCGAGATCGGTGTCGAGCAGCAGTTGTTGGGCGACTTCGCGACGTGTCTGGTCGACGAGGTCGGCGAACGTGGCGTTCTCGGCGCGCAGCCGCCGTTGCAGGGCTTTGGGGTGTAGGCCGATGTGCCGGGCGATGTCGGCCAGCCCTGTCGCTCCGGTGGGCAGCAGCTGGCGCACCAGGCTGCGCACCAGTTGGCTGGTCGCCGGGTTGAATTCGCCCATCACCTTGGCGAGGTAATCGACTGCGGTCTGATGGGCGAGCTGGTCGGTGGGCAGCGGCCGCTGCAGATCGGTGGTGCGCAGGGTGAAGCCTGCGACCGGCTCGAAAAAGCTGGGCGGGCAGCCGAAGTAGCCCTCATAGTCGTCCACAGGGGCCAGTGCGGGGTGGGGCAGGTGCACGGCGACGGGGCGGTAGGCGGCGCCGAGGAACAGCCGCAGTACCTGCAGCGTGACACCCAGCGACAGCTCAATGGCCTGGGCCTGCGGCGGCGACGGGTCGAGACGGTATTCGAATTCGAACCGCCGTAGATCGGGGTCGAGATGGGTCGTCACCCGTGCGGTGATCGAAGGGCTGTAGGCCGCCATGAACTTGTCGAAAATCACGAAGGCTTCGGCGACGGTGGCGGCATTGCGCCCAGCCAGTCCGACCGGGCCCAGGATGTCGATGCCTTGGCGAAGTGCCAAACGCCGTCCGAAATCAGGGATTTCGAGCGCAGCGGCGGTGTCCTCGAGCATCCGGGCCCCGTTGGGCAGGGAGATGAAGCGGTCGTGACGACCGACATCGTCGTATGGAATGTGGGCGGCAGTGACCAGGGCACGACTATCCCCGCCGAGTTCGGTGACGAGCTGATGAAAATTCGTGAGCGCCGTCCCGCGAATCACGGCCATGTCCCAGACTGTCAAAGATTTGTCCTGGAATGTCAAGACAGAAACTGTCGGTTTGCTGCACAGTAGATGCCCGGGTCGGGGTGAATCGGCTGCGCGGCTTGCCCCACCAGCGGTCGGCTGCACAGCCCCAGTTGCCAGTGAGAGAGGGGCGCGGTGTCTGACGTGCAGGGTGACCAGTTGGTGGCGGCGGTTTTACCGGACGGTGGCGTTTTGCCCTTCCCGCCGGTGCCGTCGGGCAGTACGGCGGGCCGCACGTTGCAGGAGTCGACGTACAACCCGCGCGCGGTCCCGAAGCGACTGCATGACAACTCCCCGAACATCGTCATCGTGCTGATCGACGACGCAGGCCCCGGTCTGCCCTCGACGTTCGGCGGTGAGGTCACCACATCGACGCTCGACCGAATCTGTGGTGAAGGCGTGTCCTACAACCGCTTTCACACCACCGCCATGTGCTCGCCGACCCGGGCGTCGCTGCTCACCGGCCGTAATCACCACGAGATCGGCAACGGTCAGATCGCCGAACTGGCCAACGACTGGGACGGGTACGCCGGCAAGATCCCGCGGTCGAGCGCCACCGTGGCCGAAGTGCTCAAGCAGTACGGCTATGCCACATCGGCCTTCGGGAAGTGGCACAACACCCCCGCCGAAGAGACCACTGCCGCCGGGCCGTTCGAGAACTGGCCCACCGGACTGGGTTTCGAGTACTTCTACGGATTCCTCGCAGGCGAGGCCTCACAGTACGAACCGAACCTGGTCCGCAACACCACGGTCGTCGCTCCGCCGAAAACTCCCGAAGAGGGCTACCACCTGTCCGAGGACCTGGCCGACGATGCCATCTCCTGGTTGCGCAGGCACAAGGCGTTCAACGCCGACAAGCCCTTCATGATGTATTGGGCCAGCGGTTGCCTGCACGGGCCGCACCACGTCATGAAGGAGTGGGCCGACAGGTACGCCGGCAAGTTCGACGATGGCTGGGATGCCTACCGGCAGCGGGTGTTCGAGCGGGCCAAGGACAAGGGCTGGATCCCGCAGGATTGCGAACTGACCGAACGTGACGAGACGCTGGCCGGCTGGGACGACATCCCCGAAGACGAGAAGCCGTTCCAGCGCCGCCTGATGGAGGTCGCGGCCGGCTACGCCGAGCACGTGGACGTCCAGGTCGGCCGCATCGCCGATGAGCTCGAATCGCTGGGGTACGCCGACAACACACTGTTCTTCTACATCTGGGGTGACAACGGATCCTCGGGCGAAGGCCAGAACGGCACGATCGCCGAACTCCTGGCGCAGAACGGGATTCCCACCACCGTGCGCCAGCACATCGACGCCCTGGAGGAGCTCGGCGGCCTCGATGTCCTGGGTTCGCCGCTGGTCGACAACCAGTACCACGCGGGCTGGGCGTGGGCAGGCAGCACGCCGTACAAGGGCATGAAACTGCTCGCGTCCCACCTCGGTGGTACCCGCAACCCGATGGCGGTCCGCTGGCCGGCCCGGATCAACCCGGATGCCGCTCCCCGCGACGTGTTCGTGCACTGCAACGACATCGTGCCGACGATCTACGACGTCGTCGGCATCGCACCGCCGCACACGGTCAACGGCGAACCCCAGATGCCGATCGCCGGGGCCAGTTTCGCCCGCACGCTCGCGGACCGAAATGCCCCTGGCGGCAAGAAGACCCAATACTTCGAGGTCATGGGCAGCCGAGGCATCTACCACGACGGCTGGATGGCCTCGGCGCGCGGACCACGGTTGCCGTGGGTGCCGGGCCAGCCGCCCGGTATCGCCACGTGGACGCCGGACAACGACGCCTGGGAGCTGTACCACCTCGACGAAGACTGGTCGCAGGCTAACGACCTCGCCGCCGAACAGCCCGAGAAGCTCGCCCAGATGCGGGAGATGTTCATGGTCGAGGCTGCCCGCAATGCGGTGCTGCCCATCGGCGGTGGGCTCTGGGTTCCGGTGTATCACCCGGAGTTGCGTATCGCCCCGCCCTACAAGGAGTGGGAATTCTCGGGTGACACCATCCGGATGCCCGAATTCTGTGCACCGGCGCTCGGCAACAAGAACAACGTCGTCACCATCGATGTCGACATCCCCGCCAACGCCAGCGGGGTGCTCTACGCCCTCGGCGCGGCCGCGGGCGGGCTGACGGTCTACCTCGACGACGGTCAACTCTGCTACGAGTACAACCTGTTCATCCTGTCGCGTACCAAGGTCCGTTCTGAAGGCAAGGTGCCGCCGGGGCGTGCCACGATCACCGTGACCACCCAGTACACGGACCCACGCCCTGGTGGTCCGCTCGACATCACCATCGCGCGCGACGGCGAAACGATTGCCCATGGTCAGGTGCCGATCAGCGCACCGCTGTTGTTCACCGCCAACGACTGCCTCGACATCGGTACGTGCCTGGGCTCACCGGTGTCGCTCGACTACCGCGAGCGCGCACCCTTCCCCTTCGAAGGCCAGATTCACCGCGTCCACGTCGCGTACACCTGATTTGCCGGGGTATTTGCCGCCAACACGCGAAATGGCTGCCAGACCAGGTCTGGCAGCCATTTCGCGTGTTGTCTGAAGGGTGATGGACTAGATGTGCACCGCCCGGTGACGATGGCGAAGCAGCCGGGTCAACCAGCGGACATCGATCAACATTGCGTTGGCCTTTCTCTCAGGCGCTCTTGGTAAGCAGGGGGAGCAACCGGCGGCGAGCCGTGTTGCCTTCGGCGAAGTGATGCAGGGCTTCGGGTACCGACGAGCTGAGCGGTACGTCCACGTCCTGGTGGTGGATCTCGGCGACGACCGGCTGGCTGGCGACTACCGTCCAGTCCACGCCCAGGGCGCCGCATTTCTCATCGATGTCGTAGAACAGCGATATCGCCTGCGGTGCAAAGCTGTTCACGCCACTCAGATCGAGGGCCAAAGGCTTCTCCGCAAGGATGAACCGATTTACATACGACGCGATCTGGTCGATGTTGTTGCTGTCGACGTCTCCCTTGACGGTCACCACTGTCGCCAGCTGCCGGCACTGGGCGCGCATTGATGCGCCCTCGCAGATGACCGCCGAGTTCCCGTATCGAAAGTGTCGATCCATTGCCGGGGTGTTGTTCGTGAATGTCATGATCAGCCTCCCGCCGTCTTTCTTGAGCTCTGGCTGAGCTCCGTCGCGTCAACCTGTCCCCAAAGTTATGCGGGCAAAATAAGGCGGCTGGGAGCCAGCGTTAATACTTTGCTAAGAACCCTTCGGGGCTTACTCGTCGGTAAGGTTCACACCACGAGCACGTCGAGCGTTCGGGGTCCGTGCACACCTTCTACCCGCTGTAGTTCGATATCGCTGGTGGCGCTGGGGCCGGAGATGAAGGTCAGTGGCCGTGTCGGCGCCAGCTCGGCGAATGCCTGCGGCACGGTGTCCACGACCTGATCGGCCCTCACTACACAGATGTGGTGGTCAGGCACCAGGGTCAGCGCACGTCGCCCTTGGCCGCGGCCCGCATCCAGCACGATCGTCCCAGTCGCGGCGATGCCGAGTGCGCATCCGGTCAGCACGGCGTCGGCTGTGTCGAGTTGCTCGACGCTGAGCGCGGGCGCATCGGTCACTGCCGTCAACCCCGCCGTCCAGTCGGGCGGCAAGTCTGCCGGGATGACCACCGTGGCCTCCGGCCCGACCAGTTCGAGGACGGTCGCCGCGATCGCGTCGGCCTGGATGAGGTGTACCCGGGCCCGGTATTCGGAGACCGTCTCGGCGAACCGCTCGATGCTGCCCGCGCCGGTCAACGGCTCGCGGTGATAGTCCCGCGGCACCGCGACGGCCCGAGGCGGCGCGGCGGCCAGAGCGGCGTGGACCCGGCCGAGTATCGCGGCTCTGGCCCCAGGCGTCGGGCCGGTCACTCGCGGTCTCCCTCATGGGTGCGGTTCCACCACTGCCGGAACGTCTCGGCAGGCGGCTCGGGAACGTCACGGCTGGCCGTCCACCTGGAGGCAGGCCAGGGCAGCGCCGAGATGCGGTGATCGCGCCCGGCGATCAGCCGCCCGGCGGCCAGGGCTTTTTCGGCCAGGGAGAACCGGCCGGCGCCGGACATGGCCCAGCCCGCAACCTTCATGGCCAGGTCCTGCCCGCTCGGCAGGCCTCCTCTTCCTGGTCCACCTGCTGCGCGCGCAGGTGGACCAGGATCGACGGAATGTCGATGCGCACCGGACAGGCTTCGAAGCACGCCCCGCACAGCGACGAGGCATAGGGCAGGCTGGCGTTGGGGTCGCCGTGGCCGGTGGTGCCGGTGAGCTGCGGGCTCAGAATCGCACCGATCGGTCCGGGATAGACCGAGCCGTAGGCGTGGCCGCCGGTGCGTTCGTACACCGGGCAGACGTTCAGGCACGCGCTGCACCGGATGCAGTGCAGCGCGGCGCGTCCCACCTCGTCGGCCAGTACCCGGCTGCGGCCGTTGTCCAACAGGACCAGGTGGAACTCCTGCGGGCCGTCGCCGGGATGTACGCCGGTCCACATCGAGGTGTACGGGTTCATCCGTTCCGCCGTCGACGAACGCGGCAACAACTGCATGAAGACCTCGAGATCGGCGAATGTCGGCACGATCTTCTCGATGCCCATCACGGTGATGAGCGTCTGCGGCAGCGTCAGGCACATCCGGCCGTTGCCTTCGGACTCCACCACCGCGAGCGTGCCGGTCTCGGCGATGCCGAAGTTGGCGCCGCTGATCGCGACTTTCGCGGTGAGGAACTTGCGTCGCAGATGGGCCCTGGCCGCCATCGCCAGCACCCGGGGTTCGTCGGTGAGCTCACCCGCGTCGGGCATCTCCCGTTCGAAGATCTCACGGATCTCGGCGCGGTTGCGGTGAATGGCGGGTACCAGGATGTGGCTGGGCTTGTCATGGCCGAGCTGCACGATCAACTCGGCCAGATCGGTTTCGAACGCGGCGATCCCCCGGGCTTCCAGGTACTCGTTGAGGCCGATCTCCTGGGTCGCCATCGACTTGACCTTCACCACTTCATCGGAGCCCGTGGCCCGGATGAGGTCGGCGACGATGCGGTTGGCCTCGTCACCGTCGCGGGCCCAGTGCACCACGCCGCCGCGCGCGGTGACGTTGTCCTCGAGCTGCTCGAGCAACTCGGGAAGCCTCGCCATGACGTCCTGCTTGAGGGCGCTGCCCGCTGCACGCAACTGTTCCCAGTCGTCGCATTCGCGGATTGCCTTGAGACGCTTGGTGCGAATGGTATGGGTGGCATGCCCGATGTTGCGGCGCAGCTGGGAGTCGGCGAGCGCGGTGCGGGCCGCGGCGGAAAAGGGCTCGTCGCCGCGGAGGTTGCCGACGCCCGGGGTGCCAAGGAATGTGCTCATCCTTCGGCCGCCAAGATCTCGGCCAGGTGCACGGTGCGCACACCGGAGCGCAGCCGGCTCAGCCCGCCGCCGATGTGCATCAGGCACGAGGAGTCCCCGGCGCTGCATACCTCGGCGTCGGTCTCCAGGATGTGGGCCATCTTGTCGGCCAGCATGGCGGTGGAGGTATCGGCGTTCTTGATCGCGAAGGTTCCGCCGAAGCCGCAACAGGATTCGGCCCCGGGCAGCTGGACCAGCGTCAGTCCGCGCACGTTGCGCAGCAGCCTCAGCGGCTTGTCGCCGACCCCGAGCATGCGCAGCGAGTGGCAGGTTGGGTGATAGGTGACGCGGTGCGGATAGTAGGCGCCGACGTCGTCGACGCCGAGCACGTCGATCAGCAGTTCTGACAACTCGTAGGTCTGTTCCGCAAGGAGTTCGGCACGGCACGCCAGCTCCTCGTCGCCGGCCCGGCGGGCCACCATCGCGTGTTGGTGCCGCACCGAACCCACACACGAGCCCGACGGCGCGACCACCGCGTCGCAGTTCGCGGATTCGAAGGTCTCGACGTGGTTGCGCACCAGCGCGGTGGCTTCCCTGAGATAGCCGGTGTTGACATGCATTTGACCGCAACAGGTTTGACCTTTTGGGAATTCAACCTGGTGGCCGAGGCGCTCGAGCAGCTGCACCGTGGCGATCGCGGCGGGCGGGAACATCGCATCCGCCAGGCAGGTCGCGAACAGGGCGATTCGCATGCGCACTCCTCACCTCACTCGCGGTGCCACTGCGCGCCGCGGTAGTTCTCCCATGGGTTGTAGTCGGCGAGCAGCTCTTCCTGCGGGGGGCGTTCGGCCTCGGGCACGTGCTGCAGGTTGATCCGCACCCGGTACCAGATCGAGCTCGGCCCCCGCATCCCGTCGAGCAGGATGTCGACGGGCTCGAGTCGCTCGGCCACCGCGGGATGGCGCCCGCGCCACACGTCCAGCGCCGCCATCGCCTCGTCCTTGGTCTTGGTCTTGGCGATCTCGATCAGCGGCATGCTCGACTGCCTGCGCCCATCGTGCGAGGCGCCCTTCGGTGCCTTCTCGGCGGGGCCGAGTTCCTTCGCGAGAGCGAGTAGGGGATCCAACTCGCCGACCGTGATGTCCATGCCCTCCCACGGATCGCCGATCTCGGCGAACCGGTCCGGAACTGTGGCGACCGTGAACGCCTCGGGGCGGCACCCGTCGACCTCGTCCCAGCGCAGCGGTGTGGACACCCGGGCGTCGGAGGTGGCTCGCACGGAGTAGGCCGAGGCCACCGTGCGGTCCTTGGCGTTCTGGTTGAAGTCGACGAAGACCCGGGAGCCTCGTTCCTCCTTCCACCATCGCGCCGTCGCCAGGTCCGGGACACGTCGCTCCACCTCGCGGGCCACTGTTTCGGCGGCCAGCCGGACCTTGGTGAACGGCCACCTCGGGTGGATGCGGGCGTAGATGTGGAAGCCGCGCGAGCCCGAGGTCTTGGGCCACGCCGTCAGGCCGTGTTCTTCCAGCACCTCGCGGGCGACCTGGGCGACGTCGACGATCTGTGTCCAGCCGACCCCGGGCATCGGGTCCAGGTCGACCCGCAGTTCGTCGGGGTGGTCGAGGTCTTCGGCCCGTACCGGGTGCGGGTTCAGGTCGACGCACCCCAGGTTCACCGCCCACGCCAGTCCTGCGACATCGCGCAGGACTGCTTCCTTGGCCGAAGTGCCGGACCGGTATTTGAGCTCGGCGACATCCACGTAATCCGGCCGCTTCTCCGGTGCCCGCTTCTGGAAGATGGCCTCGGTGGCGATGCCCTTGACGAACCGTTTGAGGATCATCGGTCGTCCGTACACCCCGCGCAGGGCACCGTCGGCCACTGACCGGTAGTAGTTGATCAGGTCCAGCTTGGTGACGTGCGCGTCCGGGAAGACCACCTTGTCGGGGTTGCTGACGGCCACCTCGAGGCCGTCTATCTCCAGCAACACTGCACCGGCCATGAGCACATGGTAGTTACTGCCCGCGGTGCGATAGATGTCACTTATTGTTGCGGCATGCCAAGTCTGTCTGATCTGCCCGCGAACCTGACCGCGAAGGCCAAGCAGTACGCGGAGCGTGGCGCGGCCGAATTGCACTACGCGCGCAAGATGTTCGAGGCGGGCGCACTGCGACTGGAACCGCCCCAGAACATCGTGGCCATGCTGGGTGACATCCGTACCTGGGGTGAGATCGGGATGATCCCGGCGCTCAACGCGCGCAGGCACCCCAACCGGGTCGCAGTCATCGACGACGAAGGCGAGTTCACCTTCGGTGAGCTCGACCACGCGGCGCACGCGGTGGCCCACGAACTGCTCACCATGGGTGTCCGCGGCGGTGACGGGGTAGGGATCCTGGCCCGCAATCACCGCTGGTTCCTGGTCGCGCTGTACGGCGCCGCCCGCGTTGGCGCCCGGATCATCCTGCTCAACTCGGAGTTCTCGGGACCGCAGATCAAAGAGGTCTCCGAGCGCGAGGGTGCCAAGGTGATCATCTACGACGACGAGTACACCGCCGCGGTGGCCCACGCCGAACCGGAGCTGGGCAAGTTGCGGTCCCTGGCCGTCAACCCGGATTCCGACAAGCCCTCCGGCAGCACCGACGAGACCTTGGCCGAGGTCATCGCGCGCGGCAACGGCAGGCCCGCGCCCAAGGCCGGTAAGCACCCGTCGATCATCATCCTGACCAGCGGCACCACCGGAACCCCCAAGGGTGCCAACCGGGCCGCCCCGCCGTCTCTCGCCCCGATCGGGGGAGTGCTGTCACACGTCCCGTTCAAGGCCGGCGAGGTGACCGCGCTTCCCGCGCCGATGTTCCATGCGCTCGGGTTCCTGCACGCCACCATCGCGATGATGCTGGGCACGACCCTGGTGTTACGTCGCCGGTTCAAGCCCGCCACGTTGTTGGAAGACGTTGAGAAGCACCAGGTCACCGCCATGGTGGTGGTGCCCGTCATGCTGTCGCGAATGCTCGACCATCTCGAGCAGATGAAGCCCAAGCCCAATCTGTCCTCCCTGCGGATCGTGTTCGTCTCCGGATCACAGTTGGGCGCCGAGTTGGCCTCACGGGCCCTCAAGGACCTCGGGCCGGTCATCTACAACCTCTACGGATCGACCGAGATCGCCTTCGCGAGCATCGCCCGGCCCAAAGACCTGTCCATCAACCCGTCGACGGTCGGGCCGGTGGTCAAGGGCATCACCGTCAAGATCATCGACGACAACGGCCACGAGCTCCCGCAGGGGCAGGTGGGACGCATCTTCGTGCGAAACACCTTCCCGTTCAAGGGCTATACCGGCGGCGGGGGCAAGCAGATCATCGACGGCATGCTGTCCTCCGGCGATGTCGGCTACTTCGACGAGCACGGTCTGCTCTACGTCAGCGGCCGCGATGACGAGATGATCGTCTCCGGCGGGGAGAATGTTTTCCCGGCCGAGGTCGAGGATCTGATCAGCGGCCATCCCGACGTCATCGAGGCGACGGCGCTCGGTGTCGAGGACAAGGAATGGGGTGCCCGGTTGAAGGCCTTCGTGGTCAAGGCCGAGGGGGCCAGCCTCGACGAGGACGCCATCAAGACCTACGTGAAAGAACATCTGGCCCGCTACAAGGTGCCGCGTGAGGTCGTCTTCCTCGACGAGCTGCCCCGCAATCCGACCGGCAAGATCCTCAAGCGCGAACTCCGCAACCTGGAATAGTTCGCTCACATCGGTGGTAGTACAGCCTTGTGAACATCGAACTCGCCGGAAAGACCGCACTCGTCACGGGCTCAACCCAGGGCATCGGGCTGGCCATCGCCGAGCAGCTGGCCCGCAGTGGTGCCCGTGTCGCCGTCAACGGACGCACGGCGGCGCGCGTCGATGAAGCCGTCTCCAAGCTGGGCGAGTTCGACGTCCTGGGTGTCGCCGCCGACGTATCCACCGAGGAGGGGACGGCTGACCTGCTGCGTCAGCTGCCCGACGTCGACATCCTGGTGAACAACCTCGGCATCTTCGGGGCGGTACCGCCGCTGGATATCACCGACGAGCAGTGGCGCACCTACTTCGACGTGAATGTCCTTGCCTCGGTGCGACTTATCCGCAGCTACCTGCCCGGCATGACCGAGCGGGGCTGGGGCCGGGCGATCCAGATCGCCAGTGACTCCGCCATCGTCACGCCGGCGGAGATGATCCACTACGGGGTGTCCAAGACGGCACTGCTCGCGGTGTCGCGCGGTTTCGCCAAGGAGGCTGCGGGCACCGGCGTCACCGTGAACTCGGTGATCGCCGGGCCGACCCACACGGCCGGCGTCGAGGACTTCGTCTACCAGCTCGTCGACAAGTCGCTGCCGTGGGACGCGGCGCAGCGGGAGTTCATGGTCAAGCATCGCCCGCAGTCGTTGATCCAGCGCCTGATCGAGCCTGAAGAGATCGCAAACATGGTGACCTATTTGGCCTCTCCCTTGGCTTCGGCCACCACTGGCGGGGCATTGCGGGTCGACGGCGGGTACGTCGACTCGATCCTGCCTTAGTCGAGCAACCCCCGGTGCGGCCGCGGAATCGAACGTATTCTGCGGCCATGGGCTCAAGCGTGTCGGGAAAGGTCGCCCTCATCACCGGTGGTGCGTCGGGCATCGGTGCGGCGCTGGCGACCAGACTGGCCGGTGAAGGCGCCGAAGTCTGGATAGCCGACCGGCAGGCCGACGCCGCACGGGACCTCGCCAGCCGCCTCACCGTGCGTGGCGGAACGGCTCACGCGATCGAGCTCGACGTGCGCGACCACGCGTACTTCGAGCGGGTGGCCGCTGAGGTCGTAGAGCAATCCGGGCGCATCGACTACCTGTTCAACAATGCGGGAATCGGCGTCGCCGGTGAAGTCGACTCCTACACCCTCGACGACTGGAACGACGTCTTCGATGTGAACCTGCGCGGTGTGGTGCACGGCATCCAGGCGGTGTACCCAATCATGATCCGGCAGCACAGCGGTCACATCGTGAACACGGCTTCGATGGCCGGGCTCATGACAGGGGCGGGCCAGGGCAGCTACGCGGCCACCAAACACGCCGTGGTCTCCATCTCACGGACGCTGAGAGTTGAGGCCGAGCGGCACAACGTGGTGGTGTCGGCGCTGTGCCCCGGGGTGGTCCGCACCCCGATCCTCGCCGGCGGCAAGTTCGGACGGATCAAGGCGCCCGTGGCCAGCGACGAGGAGTACGTCAAGAAAGTCTGGGAGCCGTTGCGGCCCATGGACCCTGACAAGTTCGCCCAACGTGTGGTGCGCGCGGTCACGCGGCGCGACGCGACCATCATCGTGCCCGCGTGGTGGAAGTTGTTGTGGTACCTGGAGCGGCTCTCACCCCGGTTGTCCCTGCGACTCGCGAAGACGGCACTCGACCGGGCTCGCGCTGTGGAAGCCACCCTGGGCGAGGGGACTAGCTGAGCATCGCCGAACCCGGCACAGCCAGGCCCATCAACGACAACGCCAGCAGGAACCAGCCCGCGCCCTGCCAGATGGGCCAGGTGCCCTCGGCTCGCCACACCTGGTAGGTCCGGACGAATGCCCCGACCCCTCCGACGAACAGGATGGTCGGCACCAGCGACGCCGACAAGGTGGAACGGTCGAAGGCATAGAAGGTCAGCGCGACCCCCGCGACTGCCACCACCGCCAAGACGTACCCCACCGCCGAGCGAAACATCTCCGGGTCATGCCAACGCTTTTCGACGTCGTCCTCGTCGCTGCCCATAAGGTCAACTCACATCGCTATGGCGGCCCGTTGATGTACCAGGCCAGACATCCCGGCTTGCCCCGGCACGCGATGATGGCGCCGGCGTCGGGGGCAGACCCGCGAATCCGCGGTGGTCTGGGCTGCAGATTGCAGTTCACCACGTACGGGTTCCACGGAATGACGCCGTTCACACACGGTTCGGCTCGGATCTCGGCGGGCGCCGGGGAAATCTGCCCCGAAACGGCGGTCGGCGCGATGACGACAGACAGCGCGGCTGCGCCCAGCAGCACCGGGCGCAGAATGCGTAGTCCTGACGTGCTCATCGTCGAGTGTCAACCGTTTCTGCCAGCCGCCTATTTCGACGGTACGCCTGAGCCTGGCGAGCAGACACAAATGTCGCCCAAAACCAGGGTTTCGGGCGACATTTGCGTCTGTTGGCGGGAAGAGGGTTACGGGTCGCGGGGCAGGCCCAGCAGGCGCTCGGCGATGATGTTGAGCTGGACCTCGGTGGTGCCGCCGTAGATCGTGGTGGCGCGGCTGGCCAACAGGTATTCGGCCCAGCGGCCGAACTCCTGCTCGGGATCCCCGACGGCGCCGTCGGTGCCGAAGGAGGCCACCGCGAACTCCGCATAGCCCTGGCCGGTCTTCATCGACAGCAGCTTGGAGATCGCCGCGGCAGGCATCGCATCCCCGCCGGCAAGCGTCAGCAGGGTCGACCGCAGGTTCAGCACCTTGGCGGCGTGGCCTTCGGCGATCAACTGGCCGGCGTGGTTCTGCTCGATCTGGTCGAACTGCCCGTCACGCAGGAACTCCACGAACTGGTCGAGGTTGGCCAGGAACGGCGGCTCGCTGCTGCCGATCGACACCCGCTCGTTGGTGAGCGTGTTGCGGCTGACCTCCCAGCCGCGGTTGACCTCGCCGAGCACCATGTCGTCGGGCACGAACACGTCGTCGATGAACACGGTGTTGAACATCGCGTTGCCGGTCAGCTCGCGGAGCGGCTTCACCTCGACGCCCGGGGCCTTCATGTCGAGCAGGAAGTACGTGATGCCATTGTGTTTCGCAGCGTTGGAGTCCGTCCGCGCCAGCAGGGCGCCCCACTCCGAGAACTGCGCACCCGTGGTCCAGATCTTCTGCCCGGTGATGCGCCAGCCACCGTCGACCTTGGTGGCCTTGGTGGTCAGGCTGGCCAGGTCCGACCCCGCACCTGGCTCGGAGAACAGCTGGCACCAGATCATCTCGCCGCGGAACGTCGGTGGCAGGAAGCGCTGTTTCTGCTCGTCGGTGCCGAACGCCACGATCGACGGGATGATCCACGAGGCGATCCCCATCTGTGGCCGCCGCACGCGGCCGGTGCTGAACTCCTGGGCGATGATGATCTGCTCGATCGGCTCCGACGCTCGGCCCCACGGCCTGGGCAGGTGCGGCTGCACCCACCCGCCCTCGGCGATCGCGGTATTGCGCTCGGCGCCACTCGGAATGGCCTTCAGCCCGGCAACTTCCGCGCGGATCTCGTCACGCAGCTTCTCGGTATCGGGATCGAGGTCGATGTCGACCGGGCGCATGCCGGTTGTGGTCGCGGTATCGACCACGGCCTGAGGGTAGTCCGAGGTCCGGCCGAAGCACGCGGCCAGCACGAGTGCCCGCCGGTAGTAGACGTTGGTGTCGTGCTCCCAGGTGAATCCGATGCCGCCGTGGACCTGGATGCAGTCCTGGGTGGTGTGCTGCGCGGCGGCCGGAGCCAACGTGGCGGCCACCGCGGCGGCGAATTCGAAATGGGTTTCCGCAGAAGGGTCTTCCTGCGCGTCGTCGAGCGCCCGGGCAGCGTCCCAGACCGCGGCCGTCGCCCGTTCGGTCTCGGCGATCATCCCGGCACACTTGTGCTTGATCGCCTGGAACTGGCCGATCGGCCTGCCGAACTGTTCGCGGATCTTGGCGTATGCGGTGGCGGTGTCGGTGGCCCAGCGGGCGACACCGATCGCCTCGGCCGACAGCAGGGTGGTGATCAGGGCGCGGGCGTGGGCTCGGCCCAGGCCGGCCAGTACGCGATCGCCGGTCACCTCGGTGGCGTTGGCCCGCACGTGGGCCAGCGGGCGCAGCGGATCGACACTCTGTACCGGCTCGATCTCCAGTTGGGCGGCATCCAGCACCACCCACTGGACTCCGGACTCGATCGCGACCGGCAGCACCAGCACCGATGCCTGTGCGGCGGCGGGTACCGCGCGTGCCTCGCCGCGGATGACCAGGCCGTCACCGTGCCGGGTCGCGGTCAGGCCGGAATCGATGGCGTAGGCGGCGATGGTCTCGCCTGAGGCGAGGCCGGCCAGGACCTTGGCCTCGGGGTTGTCGGCCGAGATCAGTGCGGCGGCGATCGCCGACGGGACGAACGGTCCCGGGACCGCGCCGTAGCCGAACTCAGCCAGCGTGATCGCCAGCTCGAGGATTCCGAAGCCTTGTCCGCCAACGGATTCCGAGAGATGGACGCCCTGAAGGCCCTGCTCGGCCGCGGCTTTCCAATACGGTGGGGGGTTGGGGATGGGCGTCTCGAGTGCCTCGTGGAGCACCTCCGACGGCGCCACCCGCGCTACCAGGGACCGAACAGAATCGGCCAGATCGCTGTGCTCAGACGTAATCGCAATGGGCATGCGGTTCCTCCATCCGGGGCATATCTCTATTAACCGGTCGGTTGGGCCGAGGGTACCCCGGCGTGACCGGCGCCACTCCAGCGGCCTATTTAACCCCGTTTACTACGTGGGCAAGGTGCTCGCCGTCGCGGATGCGCCGGCAGTTGGCGACCGCCATGGTCAGGTAGCGGCGCATGGTGTCGACGGTGTACCAGGTGACGTGCGGGGTGAGCACCACGTTGGGCAGCTCCAGCAGGGGATTGTCGGGCGGCACGGGTTCCTCGGCGAAGACGTCAAGGCCGGCCGCGGCCAGCTGCCCGGTGCGCAGCGCCTCGACGAGGGCGGACTCGTCGATGATCGGACCGCGCGCGGTGTTGACGACGACGGCGCCGCGTTGCATCGAAGCCAGGGCAGTGCTGTCGATCAGCCCGCGGGTGGCCTCGGTCAGCGGAAGGTGAAGCGAGACGATATCGGCGGCGGCCAACAGGTCGGGCAGGCTGCGCCACTGCGGATGGCCGGTGTCGCGGGTGCTGGTGTGGATCACCTGTGCGGGATCGGTGCCCATTGCGACCACGATCTTCTCGACCCGCTTGGCGACGTTGCCGTAGCCGAGCAGTCCCACCGTGCACCCGCTGATGTCGCGCACGGTTTCACCGAGGGTGTGATCCGAGGGCCAGCCCGTGCCTTCCCGCGTGGCACGGTCGAGCTCGGGTAACCGGCGCAGTGCAGCCAGCATCAGCAGCACGGTTCCCTCTGCCACCGACGGCGCGTTGGCCCCCGGCATGTTGGCCACCAGAATGCCCAGCCGGGTCGCGGTGTCGACGTCGATGGTGTTCACCCCGGCGCCCAACTTGTGCACCAACCGCAGCCGCAGGCCGCGCTCCAGGTCGTCGCCGGAGACCGGCCGCAATACATGCCAGAGCACCTCGGCCGAGGGCAGTTCGCGGTAGAAAGTTGCGTCGTCGTCCTCTGCGCAGAACGTGACGTCGAGCCAGTCCTGGTGAGGCGCAAGAAAATCCATCACCTTGTCACCTGGGGTGAAGTGGGCCAGGACCTTGATCCGGCCGGAGTTCACCGCCACCGCGTCGCGATCCATCGGGCGATGGTATCGGCCTGCTCGTCGCGCGCGCCCGCAGTGGTGAAGTAATGATCGGTGTCGATCGAGCATTGAGACTTGTCCGCGCCGGCCAGCGCGTCGTAGATGCGTTTGGCGTCGGACGGATACACCCCGGTGTCCCGGTCGGCGTTGATCACCAGGGCCGGACAGGTGATCCGGGCCAGGTGCGGCTCGGCCCGGGTCTGAGCGTGCCGAAGGCTCCACATGCCGATCCAGTTGCGCACCGTTGTGGCCGCCGCGATTCCGCGCGCCGAACGGTTGGCCTTGACCGGTGTCCCCGCGTAGCACAGGTTGGCCTGCCGGTTGGTCGGCTCGATGGCCGGATCGACCATCCTCGGGTCGGCCCAGGTGCGCATCACGGTGAAGGGGCGGTCCGAATATCCCGCCGCCTGAATCTTTTTGAGCTCACGCTCGGCCCAGTCGGTGATCCTCTCGTTGCGTGCGATCTGGGCCTCGCGGTATCGCGCAACGAACTCGTCCGAATACGGCGCCGGGTTGCGCTCGTCGAACAGGTCCAGCTCTCGGTCGGCGGCGATGGCGTCGTTCTCGTCGACGACGGAGGCGTCCATCCATGCGGTCAGCACATCCGGGCGGCCCGGATGCGCCGCGCTGGCCACATACCCGTCGGCGGGCAACAGGTCGGTCAGGCTCGCTGCCGGACGCATACCCTCGAGCGGCCGCACGTTCGGGGCGACGGCTTGGGACTGGTAGGCCGCCATCAGCGAGCCACCGCCGGAATTGCCCAGCAGGACTATGGTTTCGATGTTCTGTTTCTCGCGGAGCCAGCGCACGCCCACCCCGATGTCGACCAGGGCGTGGTCCAACAGGAAGCTGCTCTCGAATCCACGGAAGCGGGTGTTCCAGCCGAGGAAGCCGATGCCCCTGGCGGCCAGGTACTCGGCGATGTAGTGCTCGGAGAAGTCGATCTGGTAGTGCGTGGCGATCACCGCGACCGTGGGCTTGCGTTCGGCGCTCCGGTAATACAGGCCCTGGCACGGGTTTCCGCCCGCACCGGCGCGCTGGGCCGTCGGCGATTCCAGGCCGACGAACTCGCGAACCACTTCCGGTGACGCTGTGCTCATGAACGCGGGTTCCCCTCGTGGTAGATGGTCCGGTAGAAGACGTTGGCCAGGGTGGTGATGCAGGCGGAGTCGTCCGCAGCGGCATCGCGGCCGCCGGACAGCTGGGCGTAGCAGAACTGATTGAGCATCGACACCAATGCGACGGCAGTCAGGTGGGCGTCGTCGTCGGGGCAGAACCCTTGCTGCTGAGCGTGTTTGATCATCTCGGTGATCATGGCGATCGGCAGCTGGCAGATCTCGTCCCAGTATTCGGCGAAGTCGTCGTCGATCATCGCCATCTGGGACACGCTGATGATCTCGGCCAGGCGGTGCCGGTAGGTCATCCAGTGCGCGGAGGCTGCCTGATGGCAGCGTTCCCAGTTGGTCAGATTCGGTCCGGTCGCGGGCAGCGCGCGTTCGCGGGCCTCGTTGCGGAAGCGCAGGGCCCATTCGCGCACCATGGCCTCTTTCGAGGCGTAGTAGTTGTAGAACGATGCGGCCGACCGGCCTGCCTCGGAGGCGATGTCGGAGATCGTGGTGGCCAGGATGCCCTTGCGGGCGATCACCGCGCGGGCTGCGCTGTCGATCGCCGCCTGGGTCTGGCGCCCACGCGCGGTCGGCAACGGGGTGCGGGGGCTGACGGTCACGGATTTCCTAACGGCCATTGATCACATCTGAATCTGATGTTAGATTCAGATTCGCAGTCGCGCCAGTCCTTGGTGCGTTCGCCCCGGAGGTTCATCGACGTGATCAAGCCCAACAATCCCAACTCCGAGTTCGAGTTCGGCGGAATCAACCATGTGGCGCTGGTGTGCGCGGACATGGCGCGCACGGTCGACTTTTACACCAACGTGCTCGGCATGCCGCTGATCAAATCGCTCGACCTGCCCGGTGGCATGGGGCAGCACTTCTTCTTCGACGCGGGCAACGGGGACTGCATCGCCTTCTTCTGGTTCCGTGAGGCGCCCGACGGCGTGCCCGGGATCTCCGCGCCTGCCGCCATCCCCGGTATCGGCGAATTCGTCAGCGCCACCGGATCGCTGAACCACATCGCCCTGCACGTGCCCGCCGAGAAGTTCGACGAGTACCGGCAGAAGCTCAAGGCCAAGGGCGTTCGCGTCGGCCCGGTGCTCAACCATGACGACAGCCCGATGCAGGCGTCGGCTACGGTGCATCCCGGCGTCTATGTGCGGTCGTTCTACTTCCTCGACCCGGACGGCATCACGCTGGAATTCGCCTGCTGGACCAAGGAATTCACCGATAACGACGCGCAAGCGGCGCCCAAGACCGCGGCTGACCGGCGTCCGCCGGTGCCGGCCGGGTAGTTCGCTCCGGCCCGTCCGCCCGGCTAGCTCCGGCCTGCCCGACGTCGCCATTGTCACGCCAGCGTGGCTGTCGCCGTCGAGCGCCACTCCAACGTGACAATGGGCATGCGTCGGCCGGGTTGGCCGCAGACATTGTCACGCCAGAGTGGCCGTCGAGCCCGACAGCCACTCCAGCGTGACAAACGGGCGGCAACGGCCCGCGGCAACGGCCACAAAGGGGGCCGCAAAGGGGGCCGCAACCGCCCCCGGGCGTCAAGGCGTCAAGACTTGGTGGCGACGACGAAATACCCGCGCGGCACGCCCGGGACATCGAGCGGGACCGCGGGGGCGAACCACCGGTTCCACTCGTTCCCCGGTGCGGCCACATCGGTGACGACCGCCGACCAGCCCAGTCGCTCACACAGCTGCTCCGGGGCGTCGGTGCCGAACAGCCACGGCGCCCCGTTGCGGGACATCTGTTCGAGGACCGGGGCCAGCACCACGCTGTCGAGCAGTGTCTTGCCGACGATGTCGTAGAGCAGCACCGAGCCAGGCGCCGAGAGCGCGTCGACCCGCTCGAACAGTGTGTGCACGGCGGCTTCGTCGAGATACTGCAGCAGGCCTTCCATCAACCAGACCGCCGGTAGGCCCGAGTCAAAGCCGTTGGCTCGCAGGGTATCGGTCCAGTCGGTGGTGAGATCGACACCGATGGCGACCCGCCGGCAACGTGGGTCGTCGCCGGCCAGCGACTCAGCCTTGGCCGCGATCACCTCGGGCTGGTCGAGTTCGAACACCGTAGTCCCGTCGGGCCATGGCAGCCGGTAAGCCCGGGCATCCAGACCCGCGGCGACGATCACCACCTGCCTGACCGGTGGCACGGCGGTGAGCAGCGCCTCGTCCCAGAACCGGGTGCGCACCACGATCTGCAGCGTGGACTTGTCACCGCCGGCGGCGACGGCTTCGGCGAGCATCCGCTGCCCGGATTCACCGGCCAGGCGCTCCGCGAACGGATCATCGAAAAGCCGGTCGGGGCGGCGGGTTTCCTCGGCGCGGATGGCCGCCACCAGGACGCCGGTGTCCGCGACTGCCCGGCCGGGTGGCTGTCCAGAGTTGGTCATGTCGCCATCATGCGCGTGCGGCTGAGGTGGGGGCTTGGATATTTTTGTCCTGGATCGATTGCGCGAGGAGTTGCAGCGCGTCCGCCGAACTCGAACCTTGCGCGGTCGTGACGACACACAGCGATTGGTCGACGTCCCGGGCGATCGCCAGGTTCTGCATGGTGACGGTGAGTGATCCGGCCAGTGGATGACGCATGTCATAGGAGTCGGCCTCGCACGGCTTGACCCGGTGATCGGCCCACAGCGCGACGAATTCCGGGCTCTTGACCGACAATTCACCGATCAGGGCGGACAGCAGTACATCGTCGGGATATCGGCCCGCGGCCAGCCGCAGGCTGCCGACCACCGTGCGCACCTTGCGGCCCCAGTCCGCGTAGAGGTCGCGGGTGTGCGGATCGAGGAACAGCAGCCGCGCCAGGTTGGGCCGGGTCGCGGGGTGGTCCACCGAGGTGAAGTCCAGATGGCCGGCCAACAGGGCATAGCCCAGCTCGTTCCAGGCGAGCACGTCGGTGCGCCGGCCGATCACCAGCACCGGCAGGTGGTCCATGGAGCGCAACAGATCGCGGGTAAAGGTGCTGACGCGTTCGACGGGAGGTCGGCGGGGCCGCTGCACGCGCTGGGACGCCAACTCCCGCAGATGTGCCTGCTCGTGAACATCGAGCTGCAGAGCGCGGGCCAGGGCGTCGAGGATCGCTTCCGAGGCATTCACCGACTGCCCCTGCTCCAACCGGGTGTAGTAGGAAACGCTGACCCCGGCCAACTGCGCGACCTCTTCGCGCCGCAGACCGGCCACACGTCGTCGTTCGCCGTACCGGGCCAGGCCCACATCCTCCGGATGCAGCCGCCCGCGCCGGGCCCGCAGGAACTCGCCGAGTTGTCCGGTGCTCATCAGCCCACTATGCCTCCGGTTCGAGGGTCTGTGCCTATCCCTGCCAGTGGTAGGCACGAGCGGGACTGGTTGGCCGGTCGGGGTGTCGCCAGGCTGGGGACATGGACGAGATTGTGTTGGGCGACGTCACGGTGGCCCGGGTCATGGAGTACTACGGCTCGGTCCGGCTGTCGCCGCAGGAGTTCTTCCCGGAGAGCACCCGCGACATGTGGCAGCGCAACGAGGATTGGCTGGCCCCGGATTTCTACGATCCCGGCCACGATGACTGCGTCTCGGCCATCCAGACCTGGGTGCTGCGCAGCGAGGGCCGCACCATCCTGGTCGATACCGGTGTGGGCAACCACAAGGAGCGGCCGCACGCCCCGGTGTGGCATCACCTGGACACTGATTTTCTGGACAACCTGGCCCGGGCCGGGGTTGCGCCCGAAGACGTCGACGTGGTGATCAATACCCACCTGCACATCGACCACGTCGGCTGGAACACCTACCTCGACGACGGCAACTGGGTCCCGACGTTCCCCAACGCCACCTACCTGATGCCGCGGGCCGACTTTGACTTCTGGAACCCGGCCAACCGCGACGATCCCGTCGCAGGACGGGACAACGTCTTCCTCGACAGTGTCGCGCCTGTTCACGACGCTGGTCGGGCCACATTGTGGGAGAACAGCTTTCAGATTGACGGCAACCTCACCCTGGAGCCGGCTCCCGGGCATACCCCAGGCTCGGCGGTGGTCCGGCTGCAGTCCGGCGGTGACCGTGCGGTGTTCGTCGGCGACATGATGCATACCGCGCTGCAGATCGCCGAACCTGATGTCAACAGCTGCTACTGCGAGGATCAGGAACAGGCGCGGGCATCGCGGCGGCGGGTACTCGGCCACGCCGCCGATACCAACACGCTGGTGATACCAGCTCATTTCGGCGGTCACGGCGCGGCCGAGGTGATGCGGGACGGGGATCGGTTCGCGGTCAAGGAATGGGCAGCGTTCGAGCGGGTGACAGCGTGATCGACCCGACCGTCGACACCGCGACCGGGGTGGTGCGGGGAATCCGCACCGCACATGGCTCGGCTTTCCTCGGCATCCCGTTTGCCGCACCCCCCAGCATCACCGGCCGCTTCGCGGCTCCGGCAGCACCCGAGCCGTGGCGCGGCGTACGCGATGCGACCCGACCCGCGCCGACGGCACCGCAGCCACACCGAAACACCTTTGGGCGCCTGGATATGTCACCGTTCTTCGGGCCGGGGTGGGTGCGTGGCGCCGACTACCTCACGGTCAACCTCTGGGCTCCGCCGGACGCGCGACGACGCCCGGTCATGGTGTTCGTCCACGGCGGCGGTTTCGTGGCGGGCTCCACCCAGTCACCGCTCTACGACGGCACCGCCTTCGCCCGCGACGGCGTGGTGCTGGTGACGGTCACCTATCGGCTGGGCATCACCGGATTTCTCGAGCTGCCCGGCGCGGTGCCCAACCGCGGCTTGCTCGATGTGCTGGCCGCGCTGGAGTGGGTGCAGGCCAATATCGAGGCCTTCGGCGGTGATCCCGGCAACGTCACCCTGTTCGGCCAGTCCGCCGGTGCGACGATCACCGCCGGAGCCCTGGCAGCGCCCGGCGTGGACAAGCTGATCCGTCGCGCAATCATGCAGAGCGGCAACGGCTTCAGCGCGTTCCATCTGGAGCAGGCCGAACGGGTCAGCCGGGCGGCAGCCAAGGTTCTCAACGTCGAGGCCACGGTCACCGGATTTGACCCACTGTCCGACGAACAGTTGGTCCAGACGATCCCCGAGCTGGCCGGGCTGGATCTGCGCACCGGAGGACGTTTCGACCCGCTGCTGGGGTTGAGTCCGTTCAGCCTGGTGTTGGCCGAACAGCCCGCACGGCAGCTCAATCCGGACGTGGACCTGCTGATCGGAACCAACACCGAAGAGGGCAACCTGTACCTGGTTCCCCAAGGGAACTTCGACTCCTCGACCCGTGACGACGTCGAGCGGCTCGCCGCGCAGGTCGACGCCGACCCGGCCGCTGTGGTCCAGCGATACCGATCCCGTTTCCCCCGGGCGGGCTGGGGCCAGCTGCGCTCGGCAATCCTGGGTGACGCATTGTTCGGCACGGGCAGTGACCGCACGGCTCAGGCCCACGAGCAGCTGCCGGGCTCCGCCACCCACCGTTACGAATTCAGTTGGCGCTCAGAAGCGGTGGACGGCGCGTTGGGAGCAGCTCACGCGATGGAGCTGCCATTCGTGTTCGACCGCGTTGGTCTGGATTCGTTGCGTGGCCCGGGCGCTTTACTCGGACCTGGCGAACCGCCGGCCGAGTTGGCTGCCGCGATGCACAGTGCGTGGGTCCGTTACGCCACCACGGGAGACCCGGGTTGGGAGCCGTCGCTGACGCGCCGATTCAACGGGATGGGCTGATCCCGACATGGCTGGGTAACCCGATGCGGCGCTGCGTGTACTGCGTCGGCGTCATCGCGGTGAACGACCGGAACTCCCGGACGAAGTGCGCCTGGTCGAAGTAGCCCAGGTCGGCCGCGATCCGCGCACCGCCGACGTCTCCGGCGTCGAGCATCCTCATCGCGGCCTGGAACCGGCGCACCCGCAGATAGGCCTTGGGCGTCAGGCCCACCTCGGAACGGAACGACGCGATCAGCCGCCGGGCCGACAACCCGGTGAGGTCACAGGCGTCGGCGACCCGCAGCGAAGGCCTGCGTTCGGCGGCGTGCAGGACCGCCCCGACCGTCAGATCGCGGGATCGCATGCGCGCCAGAAGGAACGACTCGACCAGCGCGATCCGGCCCGCCACCGAGGATGCCTCGATCAAGCGTGAGCGCAGGGTTGACGCGGCCCGGCCCCAGATTGCTTCCAGCCCGACGCAGCTGTCCTCGAGGTCGTGCAGCGGGGCCGGCAGGAACGCCGCGGCGCCGCCGGGACGGAAATGGATGGTCAGCACGGTCTGTGCGGGGTCGATCCGGGTGACGTAGGAGGTCACCCCCGCGCCGGCGATGAAGGCCGCGCCGACATCGAGGCGGGTGGTGGCATCGGCGGCGTAGAAGTAAACCTGCTCACGGGGGTCGAGATCGATGATCACGGTCGCGGCGCCGCGGGGCAGGGCCCGGCTGTGATGGGTCGAGGCCTGCGTGTTCTGCCAATATCCGAAGAACTGAATGTGGGCGGCCAGGGCTGCGCTGGGGCGCAGCAGCGCCGGGCCCGGCACGTCAACTCCCCGGCTGTTGCATGCCGGCCACCGCGTCGAGCATCGAGCGCAACTGCCTGATCAGCTGTTCGGGAGACAGTGCGACCTCACCGGACAGCCATGCGCTGATGGTCTGTGTCACGCCGCCGACGGCGAAATATGAAGTGGCTCTGAGATAGTCGTTTTTCTGCAGGTGCAGGGCGTCGCCGGCGTGCTGGCCGAGCAGTGTGGCGAACAGCGCCACGGATTCGACGCGCTTGCGCGTCAGTACCTCGTTGGACAGTTTGACGCTGAACAGCAGCCGGCCGATCCGGCGATCCTGGGCGATCAGGTGCACGATGTTGGACATTCCGGCCATGGTCTGGTCGGCCAGCGGAACGGCTGCGACGGCGGCTTGCGTCGAGGTCGCGATGTCGGCGATCACCCAGTCGTAGACCGCGCCGATGAAGTCGTCTTTGTCGGCGAAGCTCTCATAGAAATACCGCGCGGCCAACCCGGCGGTACGGCACACGGCGCGCACCGTCACCTCGGCGTCTTCGGCCCCCAGCAGGTCCAGTCCCGCCTCCAGCAGTTGGCTGCGCCGCTGCGCGAGGCGGTCGGCAGCCTCGATGCCGCGGTACGGACGGACCTGCTTCACCCAAACATCTTGACACCCGTCACGCCGGCAGGCCAATATCAGGAATCACAGGTTCTCAGTTTCAGAAGGGGTGGCCATGACGGTCAGCGAACCGATCCCGCATGTCGAACGGGCGATGAGTGACTCGTCGCGGCCGGGGATCGCACCCAAACGCCGCCGGCGCGGTGCCGGTTTCGACGACGGACTGATGGGCGTGGCGCTGCTGGCCGGTCCGGCCAACGTGATCATGCAGCTGGCCAACCCGGGCGTCGGCTACGGCGTCGTGGAGAGTCGCGTCGACAGTGGCCGCACCGATCTGCACCCGATCAAGCGGGCGAGGACCACCTTCACCTACCTGGCCGTGGCGACTCGTGGTTCGGACGCGCAGAAGGCGGCCTATCGGCGCGCGGTCAACAAGGCCCATGCGCAGGTGTACTCCACCGAGGACAGCCCGGTGAAGTACAACGCGTTCGACAAGAACCTGCAGCTGTGGGTGGCCGCGTGCCTGTACAAGGGCGGGGTCGACGTGTTCCGGATGTTCGTCGGTGAATTGGACGACGAGACCGCCGACCGGCACTACCGCGACAGTGTCACGATGGGCACCACGTTGCAGGTGCCCGAGGATATGTGGCCGGCCGATCGGGCCGCGTTCGACCGGTACTGGGATGAGTCGCTCGAGAAACTGCACATCGACGACACCGTGCGCGGCTACCTGTATCCGATCGCCGCGGGCCGGCCCAAGAATCCGAAACTGCCCCGGGCGATCCAGCGCCGGCTCGACGCGGTGGCACTGCTGATCACCACGGGATTCCTGCCGCAGCGGTTCCGCGACGAGATGCGGCTGCCGTGGGATGCCAAGAGTCAGAAGCGCTTCGACCAGCTGATCAGGGTGCTGCGCACGGTCAACGACCTGCTGCCGTCGGCACTGCGGCAGTTTCCCTTCAACGTGCTGCTCAAGGACCTCGACCGGCGGATCCGCACCGGTCGACCACTGGTGTAGCTGCCAGATTCGCGGCGTACCCTCGCGCAGGTGCGTACCGATGATGACAACTGGGATATCACCACGAGCGTTGGACAGACAGCGTTATTCGTAGCTGCCTCAAGGGCATTGGAGGCGCAGAAGGACGATCCTCTCGCCGTCGATCGGTATGCCGAGGTGTTCTGCCGCACCGTCGGTGGCGACTGGACCACCGCCGTCGAGGGCACCGATCCCGACCATCCGCTGCAGACCGACTTCGGCACGGACTTCGTCACCTTCCAGGGCGCCCGCACGAAGTACTTCGACGAGTATTTCGCCCGGGCCATCGACGCCGGGGTGCGGCAGGTGGTGCTGCTGGCGGCCGGCCTGGACTCGCGGGCGTACCGGCTGCCGTGGGTCGACGGCACCGTGGTGTACGAGCTGGATCAGCCTCGGGTACTCGAATTCAAGCGGGACACCGTGGATCGGTTGGGGGAGGCGCCGACGGCCGAGCGCCGTGAGGTGGCGATCGATCTGCGGGACGACTGGCCGCGGGCACTGCGCGAGAGCGGCTTCGACCCGAGCCGGCCCTCAGCGTGGATCGCCGAGGGTTTGTTGATCTATCTGCCCGCTTCAGCACAGGAGCAGCTGTTTGCTGGAATCGATGCGCTGGCCGCCCCGGGCAGCTTCGTCGCGATCGAGGAGGCGGTTCCGATGCCTGCCGAGGCCTTCGAGGCCAAGCGCGCCGAAGCGATGTCCTCCGGGGAGGAGAACGCCTTTTTCACGCTCGTGTACAACCAGCAACACGAGCCCGCGGACCGGTGGTTCGGCTCGCGGGGCTGGGACGCCGTGGCGACGCCGTTGCACAGCTATTTGGTCGAGGTTGGTCGGCCCGTGCCCGATCCTGACTCCGAAGCCGGCGGAATGACAGGAACTATCAGCCTGGTGTCTGCGACCAAAAGGTGAGGCAGTTCACGACCTAGCGCGAGTACGTGCCTCTCGACACTTAAGTTATGCAATGCTAACTTCAGCAAAAGTTAGCTTAGCCATACATAAGGGAGAGAATCGGGGGCTTCGCTCCCGTGCACGCATATGGGTAGTGACACGCTTGCGGCTCCAACACAGGGAGCGCCCCGGCTCGATCGCGATGTGATCAGCCGCTTCGCCACATGTTGTCGTGCGCTGGGCTTGACGGTGAACGACCGGCAACGGCCGGCCGACGCCGACGCAGCCCGGACCGGCTTTGCCGGTCTGACACGTATCGCACATGACCACTGTGACGCCTGGACCGGCTTGGCCGCCGCGGGCGACGTATCCGGACCGGTCATCGACGCGGTGTGGCGCACCCGTGGCAGCGCGGGACTGCTGCAGCGGGAGATCGACCTGGCTGCAGGCGACCTCGGGTTCACCTACGACAGCGGGCTGTACCTGCAGTTCCGGGCCGTTGACGTGGACGACTTCCAGCTCGCCTACGCCGCGGTCCGGTATGCCGCGGGAGCCCGCGCCGAGGCAGACGCGCTGGTGGCAGACGCGCTCGACCGTCGCCCCGGGTGGCTCGACGCCACCTGGCTCCGGGTGGCGTTCAACCATCACGCCGAACGCTGGTCCGATGTGGTGCGGCTGCTCACCCCGGTCGTCACCAACCCGTCGCTCGACGAGGTCACCGCGCACGCCGCACGGATCACCCTGGGCATCGCCCTGGCGCGCCTCGGCATGCTGGCGCCCGCGCTGTCCTACCTGGACGACCCGTCCGGCCCGATCACGGTGGCCGCGCTCGACGGCGCGCTGGCCAAGGGCCTGACGCTGCGGGCCCAGGGCGAGGACGAGGACGCCAACGAAGTACTGCAGGATCTCTTTGCTGCCCACCCGGAGAACAAGCAGGTTGAAGACGCCCTGCTGGATTCGAGTTTCGGGCTGCTCATCACCACCGCCGCACGCATCGACGCGCGTACCGATCCGTGGGATCCGGACACCGAACCCACTGAATCGGACTTCGTCGATCCGGGCGCCAAGGAGCGCAAGGCGCACCTGCTGGTCGAAGCCGAAGCCGAGCTGGCCGAGTTCATCGGTCTGGAAGAAGTGAAGTTCCAGGTGGCCCGGCTCAAGAGCTCGGTGGCCATGTCGATCCGCCGTCAGGAACGCGGGCTGGCCGTGGCCCAGCGCACCAACCACCTGGTGTTCGCCGGTCCTCCCGGGACGGGTAAGACCACGATCGCCCGCGTCGTCGCCAAGATCTACTGCGGCCTGGGACTTCTCAAGAAGGAGACCGTCCGCGAGGTGCACCGTGCCGATCTGATCGGCCAGCACATCGGTGAGACCGAGGCCAAGACCAACGCGATCATCGACAGTGCGCTGGACGGCGTGCTGTTCCTCGACGAGGCGTACGCGTTGGTGTCCACCGGCGCCAAGAACGACTTCGGTCTGGTCGCCATCGACACCCTGCTGGCCCGTATGGAGAACGACCGCGACCGGCTCGTGGTGATCGTCGCGGGGTACCGCAAGGACCTCGACATGTTCCTGGACACCAACGAAGGTCTGCGCTCGCGCTTCACGCGCAGCATCGACTTCCCGTCGTACTCCTCGTCCGAGCTCGTCGAGATCGCCGAGCGGATGGCCGAGAAGCGCGACAGCACCTTCGAGAAGGCCGCCCACGACGACATGGAGAAGCTGTTCGGCTATCTGGCCGAGGCGACCATGCCCGACACCAACGGTGTGCCGCGGCGCAGCCTCGACATCGCCGGTAACGGCCGCTTCGTCCGCAACCTGGTCGAGCGTTCCGAGGAGGAGCGCGAGTACCGCCTCGATCATTCCGACAACGACGACTTCACCGACGAGGAGATGATGACGATCACCGCCGGTGACGTGAACAATTCGGCTGCCCCGCTGTTGCGTGGCCTGGGCCTGACGGTGCCCGAATGACCACCCAGGGGCCCGAGGAGCGGCGTTCTTTCTCCTCCCGCACACCGTCCAACGACAACCCTGATCAGGTCGCCTACCGGCGCGGCTTCGTCACCAAGAACCAGGTCACAGGCTGGCGATTCGTCATGCGCCGCATTGCCTCCGGCGTGGCGCTGCACGACACCCGCATGCTGGTCGACCCGCTGCGGACGCAGAGCCGAGCCGTGCTCACCGGCGCGTTGATCATGGTCACCGGCCTGATCGGGTGCTTTTTGTTCTCCCTGTTCCGGCCGGGCGGAGTCGCGGGTAACGACGTGATACTCGCCGACCGGTCGACCGCGGCGTTGTATGTGCGGGTCGGCGAGCAGCTGCATCCGGTGCTCAACCTGACCTCGGCCCGCCTGATCGCCGGCAAGGCGGACAACCCGAGCACCGTCAAGACCGCCGAGATCGACAGATTCCCGCGGGGCAATCTGCTGGGCATCCCCGGGGCGCCGGAACGGATGGTGCAGAGCACCAGTGATTCCGCGGATTGGACTGTCTGCGACAGCAATACGGGCACGGCGGCCGGCGTCACCCTGATCGCCGGGACGCTCGTATCCGGTGGTGAGCGTGCCCTGCCGCTGACCGCGGACGGAGCGGTGCTCGTGCACCACAGCGGTGGTCCCACCCCGGGTGACTGGCTGCTGTGGGACGGCAGGCGCAGCCCGATCGATCTGAACAACCGTGCGGTCACCGACGCGCTCGGCTTCGGCGCCGAGATCCCGGCTCCGCGACCCATCGCTGCAGGCCTGTTCAACGCGATCCCCGAGGCACCCGCACTGACCGCCCCGGCGATCGCCGATGCCGGCGCACCGACGAGCTTCGAGCTGTCGACCCCCGTGCCCGTGGGTGGCGTTCTGGCCGCGTACGACGCGGACAACACCGCCCGCTACTACGCGGTGCTGTCCGACGGTCTGCAGCCGGTCTCGCCGGTGCTGGCCTCGATTCTGCGCAACACCAACTCCTATGGGCTGGACCAGGCTCCGCGCATCGGGCCCGACGAGGTGTCGCGGCTGCCAGTCTCGCGTGCCCTCGACACCGCGGCCTATCCGGATGCGCCGGTCAACGTCGTGTCCGCGTCGACAGCCCCGGTGACCTGTGCCCAGTGGGTCAAGCCCGCCGGCGCCACCGAGAGCCGTTTGACCGTGCTGTCCGGAGCGACTTTGCCGGTACCGGACTCCCTGCGCACCGTCGACCTGGTCGGGGCCGGTGCCAACGGCGCCGCCAGCCGCGTCGCGCTGGCACCGGGCACCGGATACCTGGTGCAGACCGTGGGTGCCGAGCCCGGATCGCCGACCGCAGGCTCACGGTTCTGGTTGAGCGATACCGGTGTGCGCTACGGCATCGACACCAGCGGCGACGACAAAACCCTTGCCGCGCTTGGCCTCACCGCGCCGGCCCTGCCCATTCCGTGGTCGATCCTGACGCAGTTCGCGGCCGGTCCGACCCTGTCCCGTGGCGACGCCCTGACCGCGCACGATGCGCTGTCGTCCAACGCCAATGCTGCACGCCTGGAGGCAACCCGATGAGCCGGCTGATCTTCGAGCACCAGCGCAGGCTGGCTCCGCCGACCACCCGCAAGGGCACCATCACCATCGAGCCGCCGCCGCAGTTGGAGCGGATGGTTCCGCCGTCGCTGCTGCGTCGAGTGCTGCCTTACCTGATCGTCATCCTCATCGTGGGCATGATCGTGGCGCTCTTCGCGACCGGCATGCGGATGATCTCGCCGACCATGCTGTTCTTCCCGTTCGTGCTGCTCCTGGCGGCCACTGCGCTCTACCGCGGCGGCGGCAACAAGATGCGCACCGAGGAGGTCGACGCCGAACGCGCCGACTACCTGCGTTACTTGTCGGTGGTCCGCGACAACGTCCGTGCCCATGCCGCCGAGCAGCGTGCGGCCCTGGAGTGGTCCCACCCCGAGCCCGAGGCACTGGCGGTCATTCCGGGCACCCGCCGGCAGTGGGAGCGCGATCCGCGCGACCGTGACTTCCTGGTGCTGCGCGCCGGACTGCACGACGTGCCACTGGATGCGGCGCTGAAGGTCAAGGACACCGCCGACGAGATCGACCTGGAACCGGTGTCGCACAGCACCCTTCGTGGTCTGCTCGACGTGCAGCGCACCGTGCGCGACGCCCCCACCGGCATCGACGTCACCAAGCTCGCCCGCATCACCGTGATCGGTGAGGCCGAGGAAGTCCGGGACGCGCTGCGGGCCTGGATCGCGCAGGCCGTCACCTGGCACGACCCGACCATGCTCGGGGTGGCCCTGGCCTCGCCGGACGTCGACGCCGATGACTGGTCCTGGCTGAAATGGCTTCCACACGTTGATATTCCGTCCCAGGCTGACGGTGTCGGCCCGGCCCGGTACCTGACCACCGGCGTCGCGGAGCTTCGCGGACGACTGGATTCGGCCCTGGCCGGCCGGCCCGCATTCCCCGCTGTGGCCGACCAGGCGCTCAAGCACATGCTGGTCGTGCTCGACGATCCCGAGGCCGACCCCGACGACATCGCGCGGAAGCCCGGTCTGACCGGGGTCACCCTGATCCACCGCAGCGACAAGCTGCCCAACCGCGAGCAGTACCCCGATCCCGAGCGGCCCATCCTGCGGGTCACCGAAGGCCGGATCGAGCGGTGGCAGAGCAGCGGATGGCAGCCGTACGTCGACAAGGCCGACGCGATGTCGGCCGCGGCGGCCGCCCACATCGCACGTCGGCTGTCGCGCTGGGATTCCAACCCCGGCTACGTGCGGTCGACCGCCACCGGCGGTGCCACCTTCACCACGCTGCTCGACATCCCGGATGCCGCGGCACTGGATGTGGCCAGCCTGTGGGCTCCGCGTAACCGCGACGACGAACTGCGCGTGCCGATCGGTGTCACCGCCACCGGTGAGCCGCTGTTCTTCGACCTCAAAGACGAGGCCGAGGGCGGCATGGGCCCGCACGGCCTGATGATCGGTATGACCGGCTCGGGCAAGTCCCAGACCCTGATGTCGATCCTTTTGTCGCTGTTGACGACTCACTCCGCTGAGCGGCTCATCGTGATCTACGCCGACTTCAAGGGTGAGGCGGGAGCCGACATCTTCCGCAACTTCCCACAGGTCGTCGCGGTCATCTCGAACATGGCCGAGAAGCGGTCGCTGGCCGACCGGTTCGCCGAGACCCTGCGTGGTGAGGTGGCCCGCCGTGAGCAGCTGCTCAAGGAGGCCGGCCGGCGGGTCCAGGGCAGTGCCTTCAACTCGGTCACCGAGTACGAGGCAGCCATCGCTGCCGGGCACGACCTGCCCCCGATGCCGACGCTGTTCGTGGTCGCCGACGAGTTCACCTTGATGCTCGCCGAGCATCCGGAGTACGCGGATCTGTTCGATTACGTTGCCCGCAAGGGCCGCTCGTTCCGGATTCACATCCTGTTCGCGTCGCAGACCCTGGACGTGGGCCGGATCAAGGACATCGACAAGAACACGTCCTACCGGATCGGCCTGAAGGTGGCCAGCCCGAGCATCTCCCGTCAGATCATCGGGGTCGAGGACGCCTATCACATCGAATCCGGTCGGGAGCACAAGGGCGAGGGCTTCCTGGTACCTGCCCCGGGCGCGGTGCCGATCAAATTCCGCAGCACCTACGTCGACGGCATCTACGATCCGCCGCGCGCCGAGAAGTCGATCGTGGTGCGGGCGTTGCCGCAGCCGCAGTTGTTCACTGCCTCGCGCGTCGAGCCCGAGCCCGATACGGTGATCGTCACGAACGAACCAGAGATCGACGTCCTGCCACCGCGCAAGCTGATCGCCACCATCGGCGACCAGCTGGCCACCTACGGCCCGCAGGCGCCCAAACTGTGGCTGCCGCCGCTGGACGACACGATCGCGCTGGACGATGTGCTGGCCCGCACCGACGTCGAGCCTGGTCAACTGCGTTGGCCGCTGGGCGAAATCGACAAGCCGTTCGAGATGCGCCGCGACGCCCTGGTGTTCGATGCGAACTCGTCGGCGGCCAACGTGCTGATCCACGGCGGGCCGCGGTCTGGCAAGTCGACCGCACTGCAGACGTTCGTCCTGTCGGCGGCCGCACTGCACTCGCCGAGCGAGGTGAGCTTCTACTGCCTGGACTACGGCGGCGGACAGCTCGCCGGCCTGGCGGACCTGGCCCACGTGGGCAGTGTGGCCACCCCACTGGAGCCCGAGCGCATCCGCCGTACCTTCGGCGAGCTCGAGCAGTTGCTGCAGGCCCGTCAGCGGCAGGGCGCCGTGAGCCGGGTCGGCAGCTACGCCGACGGCTATGGCGAGGTGTTCCTGGTCATCGACAACCTGTACGCGTTCAGCCGGGACAACACCGATACGTTCAACACTCGTAACCCGTTGCTGGCCAGGGTGACCGAGCTGGCCAACACCGGGCTGGCCTACGGCATCCACGTCGTGATCACCACGCCGAACTGGCTGGAGGTGCCGCTGGCCATGCGTGACGGCCTGGGCCTGCGCCTGGAGCTCAAGCTGCACGACAGCCACGACAGCATTGTGCGGGTGGTGGGTGCGCTGCGTCGTCCGGCCGAGTCGGTGCCTGCCGACCAGCCGGGCCGCGGCCTGACGATGGCCGCCGAGCACTTCCTGTTCGCCGAGCCGCAGTTGAGCGACATCGCCGTCATCAACGCCCGCTACCCGGGACAGAGCGCACCGCCCGTGCGGCTGCTGCCCACCACACTGGCTCCGGCAGTGCTGGCGCCGCTCTACCCGGCGCCCGAGCAGGTGGTCATCGGGCAGCGGGAAGAGGACCTGGCGCCGGTCGTGGTCGACTTCAAGAACAACCCGCTGCTTGCGGTGTTCGGCGATACGAGGTCGGGCAAGACCACGCTGCTGCGTCACATCATCCGGACCATCCGCGAGAACTCGCGGCCGGACGAGGTGGCCTTCACGGTGATCGACCGGCGGCTGCACCTGGTGGAGGAGCCGTTGTTCCCGGACAACGAGTACACCGCCAACATCGACCGCGTGCTGCCGGCGATGCTGGGACTGTCGGCCCTCATCGAGAAGCGCCGTCCGCCGGCCGGTTTGAGCCCGCAGGAGCTCAGCGCCTGGCATCAGCGCTCAGGGACCGATGGCCACATCCACTACCTGATCATCGACGACGTGGACCAGATCCCCGACGGCCCCGCCGTCAGTGGGCCGTTCGCGGGCCAGCGCCCGTGGACCAACATCGTGAACTTGTTGGCAGAGGCAACCGATCTGGGTCTGCGCGTCATCGTGACCGCCCGGGCCACCGGGTCGGCGCACGCAGTGATGACCGCGCCGCTGCTGCGTCGCCTCAATGATCTGCAAGCGACCACGTTGATGCTGTCGGGCAATCCCGCCGACAGCGGCAAGCTCCGCGGGCACCGGTTCGCCCGGTTCCCCGCGGGACGCGGCATGTTGCTCGGCGACAGCGACGCGCCCGAGTTCGTCCAGCTCGTCAACCCACTCATCGATGACACGGCGATGTCCGTGAACAACGGGAGAAAGGAATTCTGATGACATTACGGGTAGTTCCGGAAGGATTGACCGCCGCGAGCGCGGCCGTCGAGGCGCTCACCGCGCGTCTCGCCGCGGCCCACGCCGCAGCCGCCCCCCTGGTCTCGGCGGTGATCCCGCCTGCCGCGGACGCGGTGTCCCTGCAGACGGCGACCGGGTTCAGTGCGCACGGCGCCCAGCACTCGACGCTGGCCGCACAGGGCGTCGAGGAACTCGGCCGATCGGGTGCGGGTGTCGCGGAGTCCGGCGCCAGCTATGTCACCGGTGACGCGATGGCTGCGTCGTCCTACATGACCGCGCGCGGCCTCTGACATGACCGCCCCCATCTGGATGGCCCTACCGCCCGAGGTGCACTCGACGCTGCTCTCCAGCGGCCCGGGCGCTGGGCCGATGTTGGCCGCCGCGGGGGCCTGGCAGTCGTTGAGCACTGAATATGCCTCGGCGGCAGCAGAACTCACCAGTGTGTTGGGTGGGGTGCAAGCCGGGTCGTGGGAGGGGCCGAGTTCGGAGCAGTACGTCGCCGCCCACGGGCCGTACCTGACGTGGCTGGCACAGCAGAGTGCCAACAGTGCCGCGGTGGCGGTGCAACACGAGACGGCGGCCGCGGCCTACACCACGGCGGTGGCCACCATGCCGACGCTGCCCGAACTCGCGCTGAACCACGTCGTGCACGGCGTCCTGATCGCCACGAACTTCTTCGGTATCAACATGATTCCGATCGCGGTCAACGAGGCCGACTACGTCCGGATGTGGATCCAGGCGGCCACCACCATGGCGACCTACCAGGCTGTTGCGGGAGCTTCGGTCATGGCGGCACCGGCCAGCATGCCGTCGCCGATGCTGCTCAAACCCGGTGTGGGGGAGGCAGGTACCGCCTCGGCCAACATGATGCAGACCGGCGCGCAGACACAGGCCGCCGAATCCGGCCAGGCCTTGAGCACTCCTGACTGGTGGTCCAACAACGAACTGATCAAGGCGCTGGCGAATTACTTCGCCGATCCGAACAACAACCTGATCGGCGGCGAGTACGTCGCCAGATTGTTGCTGGATCCGGTCGGAACCCTTCAACAGATGATCACCGACCTGCTCACCAACCCGTCCGGCTTCCTGACCACCTGGGGGCCGTTCCTGGCCGGTGTGCTCTACCAGGCGATCTTCCAGCCCGTGGGATGGGGCACCTGGATCGGTGTCGCCTTGTCGCCGTTCCTGATCCCGCTGCTGGGCATCGGTCTTGCCGCGCTGGGTTTTCTGGACCTGCTCCCCACCGACGCCCCTCCGGCCGATGCACCCGCCGAGGCCGAAGCTCCACCGGTTCCGGCCCGGGCCGATCAAGGTCTGCCGATGGCCGGCCTGGGCCCGGCAGGCGCCGGCGCCGGGGCGGCAGCTCCGGCCACGCCCAGCGCCGCACCTGCCTCGGGAGGGGCAGCGGCACCGGCCCCGGTCGCCGCTGCGGCGTTCGCACCCTACGCAGTGATGGGCAACGACCCCGACGAGGGCTTCAGCCCGACCGTGGGCGGCAAATCCAGTGCCTCGGCACCGGCTGCCGGAATTCCCGCGGCGGCCTCGGGTGTGGCGGCGTCGCTGGCAGCACGGCGGAAGCGCCGGCGCAAGCGGGGCGCGGCGCTGGAGGACCACGCCTACGCCGACGCGTACATGGACTATGAGGAGCCGGATCCGGACCCCGCACCGCAACCCGAACCCCGAGTGCGGGCATCGGAAAGCGGTGCAGGGGCCATGGGATTCACCGGCACCGAAACGAAATCCGACGCGGCTGCGGCCGGTTTGACCACCCTGGCCGGCGAGAGATTCGACGAGAGCCCCGTCTCGCCGATGCTGCCCGGTTCCTGGGACCCCAACGAGGCCCCGGGAGATCCGGAAGGGGGTTCGCGCAGCTGACCAGACCCGCATTGCATTTCTGGATGCATTACCCACCACCAACGATCCGAAAGGAAAAACCATGAGCATGTTGGACGCTCACATCCCCCAGCTGATCGCCTCGGAGGCCGCCTTCGGCGCCAAGGCAGCCCTGATGCGCAGCACCATCGCGCAGGCCGAGCAGGCTGCGATGTCCTCGCAGGCCTACCACATGGGTGAGGCTTCCGCCGCGTTCCAGGCCGCACACGCCCGGTTCGTCGAGGTGTCGGCCAAGGTCAACGCGCTGCTCGACATCGCGCAGCTCAACCTCGGCGACGCTGCGAGCACCTACGTCGCCCAGGATGCCGCCGCCGCCAGCACCTACACCTCGGTCTAGCCGAACAAGCAACGGATACAGGAGTTTTCATGTCTCAGATCATGTACAACTACCCGGCCATGCTCGCTCACGCCGGGGAGATGAACACCTACTCGGGTGCTCTGCACGCCGTGGGCGCCGACATCGCCGCCGAGCAGCACGCACTGTCCAGCGCCTGGCAGGGTGACACCGGTATGACCTACCAGGCCTGGCAGGCGCAGTGGAACCAAGCCATGGAAGAGCTCACCCGGGCTTACCGCGCGATGGCGTCCACTCACGAGATGAACACCATGTCGATGAGCGCCCGCGACGCAGCTGAAGGGGCCAAGTGGGGCTGATGGGCACTAGTGGGAGCTAACGCGGTCGAGCTCACCACCGATCAGGCCTGGTACCTCGCCGAGGTGCTCGGTGCCGGTGCGTTTCCATGGGTGCTTGCCATCACGCCGCCCTACAGCGAACCGGCTCAGCGGTTCGGCTTTGCCGCCGAGCAGACCGCTGAACTGACCCGGATGGGTGTGCTCGACGCCAGTGGAGGAGTCAATCCGCAGGTGGCGCATTGGGTTCGGCTGGCCTGCCGGGCAACCCAGTGGCTCGATCTGCGGTTTGTCTCCGGTCCCGGGGACCTGCTGCGCGGCATCGTCGCGCGGTCGGGTGGCCCGGACGGTCGGACTGTGGTGGTGTTGCGCAATGCGCAACTGGTGACGTTCACCGAGATGGACATCCACCACCCCCACGCCCTGGTTCCGGTGCTCACCGCCGGTCTGTCGCAGCGCAGGCCGGCGCGGTTCGAGGAGTTCGCGCTCCCGGCCGCGGCCGGTTCCCGCGCCGACGAGCAGATCCGCAACGGCACCCCACTGATCGAAGTGCTGGGATTCCTCGGTGTCCCGGCCTCGGCCCGGCCGATCGTGGAATCGGTGTTCGACGGACGGCGTACCTACGTCGAGATCGTTGCCGGAGAACACCGTGACGGTCACCGCGTCACGACCCAAGTAGGTGTCAGCATCATCGACACTCCCGAGGGCCGGATTCTGGTCTCCCCGTCAAAGGCTTTTGACGGGGAATGGATTTCGACCTTCACGGCGGGCACTGCCGAAGCGATCGCGATGGCGATCGAACGGCTCACTGCCTCGCTGCCCAGCGGTTCCTGGTTCCCCGACCAACCGCTCATCCGCGATTTCGACGAAGTTGCGGGCACCGACCACGCTGTATCCCACCGAGATTCACGTTCCATGAGAAGAACCCAGAAAGCATAGGAATGTCCGACAACACTGTGATGCCGATCGTTCGGGTGGCCGTGCTGGCCGCTGGAGACGACGGCGGCCGGCTGACCGAGATGGCCCTGCCGTCCGAGCTGCCGTTGCGCGAGATCCTGCCCGCCGTCCAGCGCATCGTGCTCCCCGCCGGGGGCGACGGTGCCGACAGCGGCGACAACGGCGCCGGCGACCCGGTACGGGTCAGCCTCGCCCCGGTCGGGGGAGCGCCCTACAGCCTGGATGCCACGCTCGACACCGTCGGCGTCGTGGACGGGGATCTGCTTGCGCTGCAAGCCGTTCCCGCCGGGCCTGCTGCCCCGCGCATCGTCGAGGACATCGCCGATGCCGCCGTGATCTTCTCGGCTGCCCGCCAGCGTCCTTGGGGTCCTGCGAACATCGCGCGCTATGCGTCGCTGGCCCTCATCGGGCTGATCCTGGTGGGTACCGGCCTGGCCGTCGCCCACCGCGTGGTGACCGATGAGATGCTCGGACTTCTGGTGGCCGGCGGCATCGCCATCGCGACCGTGCTGGCCGCGCTGTCGACCAGAGGCCGGTCGCCGGTGTTGGCCACCGCGCTGGCCGTCACCGCGCTGGTTCCTGTCGCCGCGGCGTTCGCGCTTGGTGTGCCAGGAGATTTCGGTGCACCCAGCATCCTGTTGGCCGCGGCCGGGGTCGCCGCATGGTCTTTGATCAGCATGGCCAGCTCGCCCGATGACCGGGGCATCGCGGTGTTCACCGCGACCACGGTGGCCGGAGTCGGCGTGTTGCTGGTCGCCGGGGCGGCCTCGCTGTGGGAGATCAACTCGACGGTGATCGGGTCCGCGCTGGTCCTCATCGGCTTGGTGGTCACCGTTCAGGCAGCCCAGTTGTCCGCGATGTGGGCCCGCTTCCCGCTGCCGGTCATCCCGGCACCGGGCGATCCGTCCCCGTCTGCGCATCCGCTTTCGGTGTTGGCCGACCTGCCGCGCCGGGTCCGGGTGAGCCAGTCGCATCAGACCGGCGTGATCGCCGCGGGCGTGTTGCTCGGTGTGGCCGGGTCGCTGGCCCTGGTTGCTTCGCCGACCGCGTCGCCGTGGGCCTGGTACGTCGTGGTGGCCGGCGCGCTCGCCGCCGCTCTGCGAGCCCGCGTCTGGGATTCGGCCTCGTGCAAGGCCTGGCTGCTCGGCCATTCGTATCTGCTGACCGTTGTCCTGTTGGTGGCGTTCGCAATCGACGGCCGCTACCAGGCCGCATGGTGGGCGCTGGCCGCGCTGGCCGCGTTGGTCGTGGTCTGGGTTGTCGCCGCGCTGAACCCGCGGGCCGCCTCTCCGGACACGTACTCGTTGCCGATGCGTCGCCTGGTCGGCTTCCTGGCCACCGGCCTCGACGCCTCGCTGATTCCGGTGATGGCTTTCCTCGTCGGGCTGTTCAGCCTCGTTCTCGACAGGTGATGAATCGGTGATCCACAAGAGCCTGGGTGTCCTGGCCACAGCCGGTCTGGTGCTGTTGGTCGGCTCCCCGTCGGCGGGTGCCGTCAGCCCGCCCGAGGTCGACCCGCAGGTCGCCCCACCGGCCGGTAGTGCCGGTCCGGTGGAGGCGATGGCGCAGCGTTCAGCCTGTGCCACCACCGGAGTGCTGCCGGGTACCGATCCCGGGGCCGTCAACCCGAATCAGGTGGCGCTCAATCTGTCCGGTGCGTGGAAGCAGAGCCGCGGACAGGGCCAGACCGTCGCTGTCATCGACACCGGGGTGCAGCCGAGCCCCCGCCTGCCCCACGTCGAAGGCGGCGGCGACTTCATCGAATCCACCGACGGGCTGACCGACTGTGACGGCCATGGCACCTCGGTGGCGGGTCTCATCGCCGGGCAGCCCGGACCCGACGGCTTCTCCGGGGTGGCACCGGAGGCCCGACTGATCTCGATCCGGCAGAACTCGCCCCGGTTCGCCCCGCGCACTCCCGGCGCCGATGCCGTCGAGGCCCGCGTGGCGGCCGATGTGGCCAGCCTGGCCCGGGCCGTGGTGCGCGCGGCCGACATGGGTGCGCGCGTCATCAACATCTCCGTGGTGACCTGTGTGCCCGCCGACAAGCACGTCGACCAGACCGAACTCGGTGCGGCGCTGCGCTACGCGGCGGTCGAAAAGGACGCGGTGATCGTCGCGGCGGCGGGTAACACCCAAGGTGGGGTTACCACCGGATCGGCGTGCGGTTCCAATCCGCTGGCCGACGCAGGCGCTCCGGGCGATCCGCGTAACTGGAGCGGTGTCTCGTCGGTTTCCATCCCCTCGTGGTGGCAGCCCTATGTGCTGTCGGTGGGGTCGCTGAACGCGACCGGTCAGCCTTCCGGCTTCACCATGGCCGGCCCGTGGGTGGGTATCGCGGCGCCGGGCGAGAACATCTCCTCGGTGAGCAATGCGCCCGGTGGAGGACTCTCGAACGCCATGCCCACCGATCAGGACAAGATGGTGCCGCTCAACGGCACCAGCTACGCCACGGCGTACGTTTCCGGTGTTGCGGCCTTGGTGCGCAGCAAGTTTCCCGAACTGAACGCGCGTCAGGTGGTTCACCGGCTGACCACGACGGCACAGGGCGCCTCCCGCTCGCCTTCGAACGTGATCGGCGCCGGCGGTGTCGATCCGGTGGCCGCGCTCACCTGGGATGTCTCCGACGTGCCGCTGGACGGGCCGGCCGCCCCAGAAGGCAAATCCATTGCCGCACCGGCAGATCCGGCTCCGCGTGACAACACTGGGCGAATCGTCGCATTCGCCGGCACCGGAGCCCTTGCGCTGGCGGCCATCGCCGTTGCGTTCAGCGCATACAGACGGAAGGACCATTCATGACCGCCCGACTTGCGTTGGCGTCCCTGTTCATCGTCGCGGCGGTCCTGGCCCGGCCGTGGCAGACCAACACCGAACGGTGGGTGCTCGGCGTCTCCGTCGCCGCGGTGGTGCTGTTGTTGGCCTGGTGGGGCGGGTTGTTCCTGACCACACGGGTGGCGCGGCACATCGCGGTGTGGCGACGCAACCTCGCCAAGAACCAGCCGGCCGAGAAGCCGGGTGCGGAGACGGTCGTGCTGCGAGTCGATCCCGCGGACCCGGCGCAGCTTCCGATCGTGGTCAGCTACCTGGACCGTTACGGCATTCGCTGCGACAAGGTCCGGGTGACCCACCGCGACGCCGGTGGTTCGCGGCGTAGCTGGATCAGCCTGACCGTCGACGCCGCCGACAACCTCGATGCGTTGCGCGCGCGGTCGTCGCGAATCCCCTTGCGGGACACCACGGAAATCGTCGGACGTCGCCTCCGCGACCATCTGCGGGAGCAGGGTTGGACGGTCACGCTCGTCGACGGTGTTGATTCCCCGCTGCCCGACCCGGGCAAGGAGACCTGGCGCGGCGTCAAGGACGACTCCGGAATCGCTGCGGCATACCGGGTCAAGGTCGGCGACAAGCTGGAGGCCGTGCTGGCCGAGATCGCCGCACTGCCGGCCCAGGAAACCTGGACCGCACTGGAGTTCACCGGATCTCCCGCGCAACCGTTGTTGACGGTGGGTGCCGCGATCCGTACGCAGGAGCGGCCGGCGGGCAAGGCGCCGGTGGCCGGCCTGAAATCGGCAGGCGGCCGCCAGCGTCCGGCGTTGGCGGCGCTGAACCCGTTGTCGTCGGACCGTCTGGACGGCACCCCTGTCGAGGTGCCACCGGCACCGGCCTCGGCCGCGCCGTCAGTCGAACATGAAGCCCTTCAGGAAGCGGGTCATCCGGCGTAGGTAGTCCGGCTGGCTCACATGCAGCAGGTGGTTGCCGGGGAACCAGTGGAACGCGCAGCGATCCCAGTGTTCCCACAGCATTTCGGCCTGCTGGGGTGGGGCCAGCCGGTCACCGAGGCCAGTGATGATCAGCCGGCGTTCCTTGGGCACCAGGGGGCGGTAGTTGAGCGGTGAGGCATACCGCGCCGCCGATTCCGTGAGCGAGCGGTCGGTTCTGGCCACGAGTCGTTGCAGGGCCACCAGCTTGTTGGCCGGGAACCACTCGTCGACCGTGCGATCCGGTGTCACCACAGGGACATTCGGGACCACAGCCTGAATTCGGTCGTCCACACTGGCCAGCAGCGCCGAGGTGAAGCCGCCAAGGGAGATGCCCGTCAGGGCGACCCGATCGACACCGGTGGACTCCAGATAGTCGATCACCGAACGGAAGTCGTGCACGGCCTGGGCCATGGCCTCGGAGAAGCCCGCGAATCCGTGGGAGAAGAATCCGTAACCGCTGAACGGGGAGAACCGTTCGGCGCGGCGACCGTGAAACGGCAGGGTGTACAACAACACGTCGTATCCCGAGCGGTAGAACCACGGCAACGACAGGAACAGGCCGTTCGCCAGGTACGGCGACCCCATGAAGCCGTGGATCACACACAACGTGGGATGTGGCCCGTCACCGTGGCGCCAATGCTGGGCTCGCACAACGTTGTTGCGGGTGAATCCGCTGCACAGGTCGCGCAGCGCAGGGTTGACCGCAGTGAAGCTGCTGTCGAACCGGATGTTCTCCACCCGGCCGTGCGCGATGGTCTCGGCCACCAGATTGGCCCGGCGAGTCGAGACCCGGGGTGGTCGGGTGGGCGCCGGAAACGACACCGCGGGATCTTGAGCGGTGGCCAGATCGGCGTAGAACCGCATGTGGTCGTGCTCGGTCCGCGACGCCGACGGATGCAGCATCGACGCCAGCGTGGTCGGCAGCATCGATGTCGCCACGATGGAGGCGACCCCGGTCCGCAACGCGATGTCGGCGATCGCGGAGGCGTCGACGATGGCCCGTTGTCGCACGGTCAGGTCGGCACGCCGGGGCAGGCCGCGTGCACCGGCGTCGCCGCCGGGGACGTCAGGAACAGGGATCGGGGGTTCGACCGGGTCCGGGTCCACGATTCCCGATGCTAGCCAACTGCTCAGCCCAGGCCGAACAACTTCGCGGCATTGTCGTGCAGGACGTTGCGGCGCCAGGCGTCGTCGACACCCGGCAGGTCGATCAGGTGGTGCACGGCCTCGGCGTACCCGTAGGGAATGTTGGGGAAGTCGCTGCCGAACAGGATGTGTTCACCCAGGGCTTTCACCCGGCTCAGCTCGGCGGCGGGGAACGGCATCATCTCCTCGACGAACGGGGTGAACGCCATCGTGGTGTCGAGTCGCACGTTGTCGTGTCGCTCGGCGAGATCCAGGAACGCGGAGTACTCGGGCATCCCCATGTGGGCGATGATCAGCGGGAGACGCGGGTAGCGACCCAACAGCCGGACGATCGGGTCCGGGCCGGTGAAGGCTCCGGGCGCCGGTCCGGAACCGCAGTGGATGACGACCGGGATTCCGGCGTCTTCGATCTGCCCCCAGACCTCGTCGAGCAGCGGGTCGTTGGGCTCGTAGTTGCCCACCTGAATGTGGGCTTTGAACACCTGCGTGCCTGCGGCGATGGCGTCGGCGACATAGCCTGCGGCGGGCCCTTCGGGGAAGAACGTGGCGGTGGCCAGGCAGTCCGGCGTGTCCTGGGCGAAGCCTCGGGCCCACTGGTTCAGCCAGGCCGCCATGTCGGGCTTGTGCGGGTAGATCAGCGAGGAGAACCGTCTGATGCCGAACTCCCGCAGCGTGGCGACCCGCTGCGCCTCGTCGGCGCGGTAGGTGATGGGCCATGCCCGGCCGATCAGCGGGCCCTGGCTGTCGAAGTACTGCCACACCTTGTCCATGACGTTCTTGGGCATGAAATGGGTGTGCACGTCGACGATGCCGGGCAGGCCCAGCTCGGTCCAGATCTTCCGCACCTTGTTCGCTTCGTCCATCGTCGTCGATGATGCACCGGCGACCGCCGGCGGGGATGATCGGGTAGGTGTGGAATCCAGATACCTACCTCGCTTTCGCCGATCATCGGGGCAGGCCGTTCTACGACCTGCTGTCACGCGTCGCGGTGCAGTCGCCGCGCCGGGTGGCCGACCTGGGGTGTGGGCCGGGCAACCTGACCGAGACGTTGCTGCAGCGCTGGCCCGACGCCACGCTGGAAGCCTGGGACAGCTCTCCGGAGATGGTGGCGGCGGCGCGGGACCGCGGGCTGGACGCCCACGCCGGCGCGATCGAGGACTGGCAACCGCAACCCGACACCGACGTGGTGGTGTCCAACGCGGCGTTGCAATGGGTGCCCTCGCATCGCGAGCTCGTAGTGCGCTGGGCTGGGCAATTGCCGGCCGGGGCCTGGATCGCCTTCCAGGTGCCGGGCAATTTCGATGCGCCCTCCCACCACGCGGTGCGGGCGCTGGCCCGGCGCGAGCCGTTCATCGAGCCGCTGCGGGACATGCCATGGCGTGATGTGGGGCAGGTCGACACACCCGGTGAATACGCCGGACTGCTGACAGATGCGGGCTGTGTGGTGGACGCCTGGGAGACCACCTATGTGCACCAATTGACCGGCGAGACATCGGTTCTGGACTGGATCACCGGCACGGCCCTGACTCAGGTGAAAGGCCGGCTGAGCGACGAGCTGTGGGAGCAATACCGCCAGGCGATCATCCCGATGCTGGCCGAGGCGTACCCGAAGCGGGCTGACGGCATCACGTTCTTCCCGTTCCGCCGCGTGTTCGTGGTCGCCCAAGTCGCCCGGTAGTCATTACCTACGACGTAATCGATTTTCCTACCGCGCTCGGCCAGCATTGGCGCATGCCGACATTCGAGACCGCAGATCGCACCGACATCCGCTACACCGACACCGGGTCCGGGCCGGTCCTGGTCTTCACCCACTCGTGGGGGCTCAATTCGGGCCAGTGGGACCAGGTGATCGAACGCCTGGTGGACAACGGTTTTCGCTGTGTCAGCTATGACCGGCGCGGGCATGACGGCTCCGGGCCATTCGACGGCGAGTGGACTGCCGATCTGCTCGCCGACGACCTGGCCGCACTGTTCGATCACCTCGATCTCGGCGACGCGACGCTGGTGGGCCACTCACTGGGATGCGGTGAGATCGTGCGCTATCTCAGCCGGCACGGGGCGGGCCGGGTCGATCGTGCGGTGCTCGTGGCGCCCCAGCTCCCGATGGTGGTCAGGACCGAGGACAACCCGGACGGCGTCGACGAGGCGATCCTCGAAGGGATGACCGCCGCACTGGAACACGATGTGCGGCAATGGTGTGTCGACAACGCCGCGCCCTTCTTCGGAGATCACCAGGTGCCGCCCGAGGTGGTCGAGTGGACCATGGACCAGGTGGCCGATCTGCCCGTTGCGACGCTGGTCGCCACCCAGCAGATGGGCGCCCACACTGACTACCGCGCCGAGCTTGCCGAGCTCGACCTGCCTGTTCTGGTGATCCAGGGCGATGCCGATGCGTCCACGCCCATCGAGCTCACCGGGCGCCGCACAGTCGCGCTGCTGCCGCGGGGCACGCTCATCGAGATCCCCGGCGCCGCCCACGGGCTGTACCTGACCCACGCCGACCGCATCATCGACGCGATTTCGGTGCAATCACCGGCGCTGACCGCCGCTGAATGCGCCGAAATCGCTGGTTAGCGGCGGGCGTTGAGCAGGTCGATGACCTGTTGGACCAGGTCGTCGATGACGGCGCCGGTGGTGTCGAGCACCAGATCGGGGTTCTCGGGCGGCTCATACGGCGCGTCGACGCCGGTGAGGCCCTTGAGCTCTCCGGCGCGGGCGCGCGCATAGAGCCCCTTGGGATCGCGGCGTTCGCACTCGGCCAGTGACGTCGCGACGTGCACCTCGATGAACGGCAGCCCCGCGGCGTCGTTGAGGGCCCGCGCAGTCTCCCGGTCGGACTTCAGCGGCGACACCAGCGAGGCCAGTGCCACCACGCCCGCGTCGGCCAGCAGCCGGGTCAGATGTCCGACGCGGCGGATGTTCTCGGTCCGGTCACCGGCCGAGAAACCGAGGTCGTCGGACAGGCCGTGACGCAGGTTGTCCCCGTCGAGCAGATAGGCCACCCGGCCTGATTCGACCAGAGCCCGCTCGACTGCCACCGCCAACGTGGACTTGCCCGATGCGGGCAGACCGGTGAACCAGATGGTGGCGCCCCGCTGGCCCGTACTGTTCCAGCGGTAGTCCCGGTCCAGTGACGACGGATGCCATTTGATGTCCGACCGGTTGTGCCCACTGGGCTTGAGCTCGCGCGCCTGCAGGATGATCCCGGCGCCGACGGTGTCGTTGGACACCTCGTCGATCAGAATGAACGCGCCGTTGTCGCGGTTGTCGGCGTAGTTGTCGGCGACCAGCACCGAGCTGGTGCGCAGCGTGACCGCTCCGATGTCGTTGAGCGCCAGCTCAACCGGGGACTCGACCTCGTCGAGGGTCTCCGGATCGAGCTTGGTGTGCAGCTCCTGGACCGTGGCCCGCACCGTGCGGGTGCCCTGCTTGAGAGCCAGCCGGTCGCCCGCGCGCAGCGGATTGTCGAAGAACCAGCACACGGTCGCATCGATCTCCCGGGCCAGGACCGGCGGCACCGCTTCCTCGGAGCCGCTCACGAGGACATCCCCACGCCCGACATCGATGTCGTCGGCCAACTCGATCGAAACCGACAGCGGCGCAACGCCGACCGATCGGTTGCCGTCGAGGGTATCCAGCGCGGTCACGACCGAACGGGTACCGGCAGGCAGGCTCACGACGGGGTCACCGACCTGAAGAGTGCCCGCCGACAACCGGCCGGTGTAACGGCGGCGTTGCTGGGTGGTCGGCCGGGATACCCACTGCACGGCCAGCCGCAGGCTCGCCGGATCGGCATGCGGCGCCGACAGTTCGATGCCCTCGAGGTATTCCAGCAGGGTGGGCCCGTCGTACCAGGGGGTGTTCTGTGAGCGGTGCACCACGTTGTCGCCGAGCTTGGCGGCGATCGGGATGACGGTGAGATCGAGCCCGCCGAGCCGGTCGGCGACCTGCTGTAGCTCACGCTCGACCTCGGCGAACCGGCCCTTGTCGAAGTCGACCAGATCAATCTTGTTGACGGTGGCGACGAAGTGCCTGATGCCCAACAGTTTCGCGATGCGGGCATGGCGCCGGGTCTGGCGCAGCACCCCGGCCCGGGCATCGACCAGAAGGATCGCCACGTGCGCATTGGAGGCGCCGGTGAACATGTTGCGGGTGTAGCGCTCGTGTCCGGGGGTGTCGGCCAGGATGTAGCTGCGGGTGGCGGTGGAGAAGAACCGGTAGGCCACATCGATGGTGATGCCCTGCTCGCGCTCGGCGCGCAGGCCGTCCGACAGTGCCGCCAGGTCGGCAACGCCGTCCGAATCGGTCACGGCCTCAAGATGATCCAGCGGCAGGCTGTCGGTGTCGTGCAGCAGTCGTCCGATCAGGGTGCTCTTGCCGTCGTCGACCGAACCGGCGGTGGTGATGCGAAGAAGTTGACGCGGCCGTGCGTGATTACCCGTCGCTGCGCTGCGCTCCGCTCGCTTCGTCACCTTATTCCCCGTCGCTCCGCTGCGCTCCGCTCGCCTCGTCACCTTATTCCCCGTCGCTCCGCTGCGCTCCGCTCGCCTCGTCATCAGAAGTACCCCTCTCGCTTGCGGTCTTCCATCGCGGCGACGGATGTGCGGTCATCGGCGCGGGTCTCGCCGCGTTCGGAGACGGTGGCCGCCGAGATCTCGGTGATCACCCGGTCGATGGTGGTGGCCTGTGAACGCACGGCCCCCGTGATGGTGAGATCACCGACGGTGCGGTAGCGCACCCACTCCACGGCCGCCGTCTCGGAACCGGTGGGGGTGGCGTACTCCGAGACCGCCAGCAGGATGCCGTCACGTTCGAAGACCTCGCGTTCGTGGGCGAAGTAGATCGACGGCAGTTCAAGGTTTTCCAGTTCGATGTAGCGCCAGATGTCCAGCTCGGTCCAGTTCGACAGGGGGAACACCCGCACCTGCTCACCCTTGCGGATCCGGCCGTTGTACAGCGACCACGGTTCGGGGCGCTGGGCTCGCGGATCCCACTGCCCGAACTCGTCACGGAAGCTCAAGATGCGTTCCTTGGCGCGGGCGCGTTCTTCGTCGCGGCGGGCGCCGCCGAACGCCGCGTCGAATCCGCCGGCCTCCAGCGCGTCGAGCAGCGTGCGGGTCTGTTGCCGGTTACGGGAGGCTCCCGGGCCCGGATCCGCGACCCGTCCACTGTCGATGGTCTCCTGCACCGACCCGACGAGGAGCTTGTGCCCGACGCCGGTGGTGCGGCGATCCCGGAACTCGATGACCTCCGGGAAGTTGTGTCCGGTGTCCACGTGCAACACCGGGAACGGCAACGGTGAAGGGCGGAAGGCCTTCTCGGCCAGGCGCAGCAGGACGATGGAGTCCTTGCCTGCGGAGAACAGCAGCACCGGGCGCTGCAGTTCGGCAACCACCTCCCGGATGATGTGCACCGCCTCGGCTTCCAGCAGTCGCAGCTCGTCGACGTGCAGAAGATCACTGACTGTCATACCGGCAGGCCCTCCTTCTCGGCGTCATTGCGGTAGCGGTCGACCCATTCGTCGGAGCGCTGGTCGGCCTGGCGTTCCAGCGCAGGCTGCGGTGCCAGTCGCGGGTCCAGGCCGAGCGCTTCCAGCACCGTGGCCACCACGGTCGTGAGGTTGCGCCACAGATAGGGATACGACACTTCGATGGGGGAGATGTTCTCCTCGGCGAACCAGGAGCGCCAGCCCTCCTCCTGGGCCTGCAGCAGCCTGACCACATGGGCGATGGCGCCGGCGTGATACTCGGCGCGGGCGTCGCGAACGGGATCGGCCCGGCCGCGCCAGACCCTGGTCTGCACGGCGCGCCAGAACGAAACCGCCTGTGACACAACGTCGGGACGGTAGACATGGATCAGCACCGGGTCGCTGCCGATCACATCGCGGATCGCTGCGAGCAGACCGGGGCCGGACCGCTCCGGCAGGCCCTCGGCGCGCTGCAGCAGCAACGGGGTCTGGTTCCACATCAGCTTGCCGCCCCACACCCCGTTGGGGGTACGACCGACCGTGCGAACGTAATCGCGCCAGATCTCGGACGGGGCCAGGTCCGGCTTGCCCTCGACCAGCGGATCGAGCAGTCGCAGGATCGATTCGTCTTCGACTCCGGCGAACCATTCCAGCGGCTGCGGCGACATGCTGGTGGTCGGCAGGTACTGGAAGAACTCCTGGGGTTCACCGGCCATACCGGTGGCGCGCAGGGATTCCACCAGCAAGGTGCTGCCGCTGCGCTGGGAAGCGAGCACCAGGTAGGCGGTCGGATGATCGGACATGGGCGAGACTCTAACCATCATTTATTTGCGGCGCCTATTCGAAGAAGCGTCAAGAGTTTCAGTTCATCGAGATGAAAACTATTGGTGGGTATCGGTGATGCCGCGGTCGGTCGCGATGGCAGATCGGCTGGTGGCGGGACGACCGTGAATGCTCAGATAGGTCTGGGTATAACGCTCCGAAATGCGGGTCCCCGCGAATTCGGAGGGTATGACGTCGAAAGTCTTCTGGCGCCAGTCGTTCAGCAATAGCGCGAGGTTCTCCGCGATTGCCTCGTCCTTGTCCGTGGCATCCGATCCCAGCAGGTTGTTGCGCTCCGTAGGGTCTGCGACGAGGTCGTACAGTTCGCGGTCGGGCCGGGGTGCGAGGACCCGGTCGCCGAGTGCCCGGCCGGGTGGGCTGTCGGCGATATCCCACGGCAGGTCCAGCAATGGCCGTACCGCGTAATTCTCGATATAGCTGTATTCCTTTGTGCGGATGGCGCGAATGGGGTCGAAAGAATCGTGGTAGGTCTTCGTGGTGTAGATCTCGGAACGGACGGCATCCGTTTCTTCCGAGTTTGCCGTGAGGTTGCCGGCGTGTGACAGTCCCTCGACGTCGGCGGGGATCTCGACACCGAGCAACTCGAGCAGGGTGGGCAGCAGATCGACCCCGCTGAACAAGTCGTCGTAGCGGCGCGGCGCAATTTCTGCACCCCGAGGCGGACGCACGATCAGTGCGATGCCGGTACCTGCGTCGTAGAGCGTCGACTTGGCCCGGGGCAGCGCCGGCCCGTGGTCGGTCATGAAGACCACCCACGTGCTCTCGTCGAGGCCTGCGTCGGCAACGGCATCGAGCAGTTCGCCGACCTTCGCGTCAGCTACCGCGATCGACCCGTAGAACTCGGCGAGATCGTCGCGAACGTCGCCGGTGTCGGGCAGGTAGTCGGGAACCTCGACGGACCCTGAATCGGCCGGGTCGTACCGGTCACGGGGATACGGACGGTGCGTCTCGAAGAATCCGGCCGTCAGCAGGAATGGTTGTCGTGGAGCGTCGGCCAGCCATGCGGTGGCCTGCTCGACCACATACTCGCAGAACGAATTCGACACGTCGAACTCGTCGTAACCGAGGTTCGCCGGGTACGACGTTTCGTGCTGCATTCCGAACAGTGCGGTGTGCCAACCTGATTCGGCGAGCAGATGTGGGAGAGTGCGTACTCCGGCGCGGTATTCCCAGCCGTGGTGGGCCAGACCCACCAGTCCATTGCTCTGCGGGTACCGGCCGGTGAACAGCGAACCCCGTGACGGTGAGCACAACGGTGCGGTGGCGTGTGCGCGGGTGAACAGGATGCCCTCGGCGGCGAGCTGGTCGAGGTGTGGGCTGGCCACGTCCGGGTGGCCGTACACGCCGAGATAGCGGCCGAGGTCATGCCAATGCACGACCAGCAGGTTCTGCCGTTGTGGCTCGGTCACGTCACATCCTTTCCATCCACCCTACGACCGAACCGCCTGCACCTCGCTTCCGCAACCGTTTGGATCATCGAGAGCTACTTATTCGGCGCGGCCCCGTCGGTAGGGTGGGACCATGCCGACCGCCACCGACCCCGCTGCGGTCAGCGGTTACGAGGCCCGCTGGGAGCAGCACAACACCGAGCGGCGTGCCCAGATCCTGCAGGCAGCGGTCGCGTTGATCGAGGAAAATCCGCCGGGCGCCGAGATCTCCATGGTGCGTATCGCCGACCGCGCCGGCGTGGCGAAGTCGGTGGTGTACCGCCAGTTCGCCGGCAAAGAAGAGCTTGAGCGACGCGTCCGGTCGTATGTGTTCGACGATTTCGCGGCGGTTCTGGACACCAACCTCGACGTCGGCAACGGCTCGTTGCGCGACATCCTGACCCGCACCGTGGCGGCGGTCGCCGATTGGATGCTCGATCACCCGCGGCTCGACGAGTTCGCCCGGCGCGGACCGACGTTCGACAGCGACGGCTCGCTGGACGCGGTGAGCGAGCTCAAGCTCCGCATGACCAGGCAATCCGAGGGGATCATCACGGCGATCGCCGAGACCATCCAGGTGGATGACAGTGCGTTCAAGACGGTCCCGTTCGCGGTGGTGACGATGGTGGAAGCCACCTTGTCGGCGTGGATCCACGGTGCGGCGCCCGAGCGGTCACGTGAAGAGATCGTGACGCACCTGGCCGACTTCGCCTGGTACGTCCTCGACGGCGCGGCGCGCGCGAGCGGGCTGGAGATCAACCGCGACGACGAGTTGACGTCGGTGATCGCCGCGCTGATGAACCGTCAGGACAGCAGTCCGCCGTTGTAATCATCGATCAGGCTGCGGACCGTCTCCTGTGCACAGGACTTGTTGGTCCCGATGAAACCGGTCGGCCCGCGTTTGATCCAGCCGGTGACGTAGGCGCCGCGGACCTGCGGCACCCGGCCGCCGTCATTCGGCACGGTGGCGGTGTCGTCGTCGAACGGCAGCCCCGGCACGGGCATACCGCGATACCCGATCGAGGTCAGCACCAGACCGGTCTCGATGACCCGTTGGAGCCCAGTCGATTTCACCCGGGTCGAACCGTCGGGCGCGGCGATCAGTTCGTTGTGGACGAATTCCACGCCCGAGGCTGAGGACTGACCGAGGATCGCGGTCGGCGACAACAGGTACTCGAGCACGATCCGGCGATTGCCGGTTCCGCGCGGTGCCGCGCGCAAGATGGCGGACCGGGGGTCCGACGCAGGCAGGGCGCGCAGGTCCTCGTCGCGGACCACGACGTCGACACCCGGTGTCGAGCACAGTCCGACCAGTTCGGGAACCGTGAACGCGGACTGCTCGACACCGCGCCGCCCCACCACGACGACCTCTTCGATTGCGCTGTCACGCAGAGCTTTCAGGGCGTGCGGAGCGATCTCGGTGCCGGTGAGCCGATCGGGGTCGACGGTGAGAATGCGTGCGACATCGAGGGCGACGTTGCCGTTGCCGATCACGACGGCGCGCCGGTGGGAAAGATCGAAGGACAGGCCCCTGTGATCCGGATGATCGTTGTACCAGGCGACGAACTCGGTGGCCGAGGTGACGCCGGGCAGATCGATGCCGGGAATGTCGAGGCGCCGGTCTGTCGAGGCGCCGACGGCGTAGACGACGGCGTGATGCTCGTTCAGGAGGTCGTCATGGCTGATGTGGCGGCCGACCTCGATGCCGAGTCGTATCTCCAGACGGGGGTCGGCCGCGATGTGGTCGAACTGGCGGGTCACCCCGCGGGTCCGTTGATGGTCGGGCGTCACCCCGAAGCGGGCCAGACCGTATGGCCGCGTGAGTCTTTCGTAGATCCTGACCCGGGCGCCGGGGATGGTCAGCACCTCCTCTGCGGCGTACATCGCGGCCGGACCCGAGCCGACGATCGCCACCCGCAGGTCACCGCCGGTGCGTACCTGCAACGGCGGGACCACCGGGGCCAGGATCGGGCGAGGCCGGCCCGCGGCGTAGAAATCGGCGTTCAGCGTGGCGAACACGTCCTCCGCGCCGCTCAGCTTGGTGTGCGGTTTGATCGCGTCCACCGGGCATGCCGTCACGCACGCCCCGCAATCGACGCACTCGACAGGGTCCACGTAGAGCATCTGTGCGGTGTGGAAGTCGGGTTCGTCGGGCGTGGGGTGGATGCAGTTCACCGGGCAGGCGTAGACGCACGACGCGTCGCTGCAGCAGGACTGCGTGATGACGTGGGGCATCAGGCGAGCGCAACCGCTTCGCGGTCCGGCACACCGCGGTAACGGGCGGCCGCACCGCCGATTCCGCAGCGCTTCCACACCCACCGGCCGACCCGGTTCATCAGGCCGAGTTCCTCGCTGAGGGAACGCATTTCACCGAAATATCCGGACAGGATCTTGCGCGAGTGCGGGCTGCGCCAGAACGCGTCCTTGATCACCTCTCGCGGAATCCCGAACTCCTCGCCGAACGACTTCGGGGGAGCCACGATCTCGTGGGCGAGCCAGCGCAGGGTGAGCGGGAATGCGACACTCGCGAACGCCTTCATGCGCCACGACCGTTCCGGCAGATGGGTTTTGAGGAATTCATGCGCCCACGCGATGTGGCGCGCCTCTTCGGCGATGTGGATCTGCATGGTCCGCAGCACCGCGGGCGGAATGTTGGCGCCCTCGCGGATCAGCCCCTTCTGGAAATGATCGATCGGTTCTTCGCCGGCCAGGATGCCCGCCATGAACGCCGTCGGGGAGTACTGGCCGACGAGGCCGATGTACGGCGACAACCGGCGGAACAGCGGCCGCATGCCCGGCACGTCGACGCCGCTGCGGTTGACCAGCTCCTGGAACATCTGGATGTGGTTGCACTCTTCGGTCATCTCGTGCAACGCGTAGCGGAACTCGGGTGAGTTGTTGGGCAGCTTCATGATGAACGCCATCAATCCGCGGATCAGGATGCTCTCGAAGGCGGCGCCGACCTTCACCGAGTTGAGGGTCCGCCAGCGACCGATCTCGATCTGCCGGGCCAGCGGCTGGGCCTGGTACCACGCGGTGGCGCCGAGCGGATCGACGTTCGGCGACAGCACCCACCGCGGATCGTCGAGGTCGATCGCGAGATCGGGCGAGTCCCATGCGATGTCCAGATAGGGATCGAAGCGGCGGCGCACGGAGCCCCCGGACAGCGTTTGCAACAGATCCTGGTACTCCGCATCCAGCGGTGCGGCGCCAGGCGTGGTGGAAGCCATGGCGACAATTTACCGAGACTTTGTGTCCCGGTAAATAGTGATTTGCGCGGACCTACGGGTGGTAGGGCACTCCGACCGCGCGGAACACGTATTCGGGACCGACGTCGAACGCCAGCGACCGGCGGGGCAGCTGGGCCAGGACGTCATCCGGAATCGCGGTCTTGTAGTGCAGCGACAGCTGGCCGCGGCAGCGCTTGTCGACCTCGGCGACATCAGCCGTCAGCGTCAACCCGGTCGGGTCGAGCTCGGCGTGCATCGCACCGATCTGCGGTGCCGACCACGGCTGGTCGATGCTGCGGCCGGCAAGCTTGGGCAGGGTGGACATCGTGGCCAGCGCGCGGTAGTTCGTCAGGACCAGCGCACCGGCATAGCTGGCGACGCTGCCTGCCGACCGCTTGCCCGGGATCGTGCCCGTGAAACGCCTGGTCACTGGGACGTACTCGGCGAGAAAGAGGATGCCTTCGGCTTCGGCTTCGGTCCGCAGACCCTCCGGCAGAGCGCCGATGTGCATCAGCTTTCGCAGGATCAGTGCCATGCCCTCGACGGTAGCGCGCAAACATGGCAAATCGGTTGGAGCTGGTAGAGATGATCTGGTGAAAACCCGGGACCGATGGCTGATCGTGAGCGCGGTGGCGGCCGTCGCGGTGTACGCGGCGCTATGGGTCGGCTACGCGATGCAGTGGACGTGGCTGGCCGACGTCGACGCCGCCGGGCTGGCCGGACCGTACCGGTACGGCGCGGCGCACCCGGCTTGGGTGACCGCGTGGGACGTGTTCTGCGGGGTGCTCGGACCGTTTGCGTTCCGGTTGCTGGCTTTGGTGATGATCGTTGTCGCGCTGATACGTCGGCGACCGAGAATCGCAATGTTCCTGGTGTTGACCATCGAGCTCAGCGCCGTGACGACCGAGCTCGCCAAGTTCCTGGTGAACCGTCCGCGTCCGGACACCGCACTGGTGCACGCTCTCTCGACGTCGTTCCCGTCCGGGCATGCGCTGGGAGTGATGGTCTCGGTGCTGGCGCTGTCGGCCCTGGCGTGGCCAGGGATTCGCCCCCAGCTGCGAGCCTGGTGGGTGGCTGCCGGAGTGCTCGTCATCGTCGCCATCGGGGTGGGACGTGTCGTGCTCAACGTCCATCACCCCTCTGATGTGGCGGCCGGATGGGCGCTGGGCTATGCCTGGTTCGTCGTGGTCTACCTGCTGTACCCGCCGTATCCGCCCGTCACGGCAGCGGACGAAACACCGGCAGTGCGCGGTAGCGCACGCTGAAACTGGCCTCGCTGAGCACCTCACCGACCTCACCGTCATGAGCCACCGTGGTGGGCCCGTCGACAGCGACGAACCGGAACTCCGGCACCTGCAGCTCGTGATACAGCGGGCTGCGTTCCAGCCGGCCCAGCGCCACCGCCGTTGCGATGCGCAGCCGGCTGAAGCGCCGCCCAGTCTCCAGGATCCGTACGTCGATCAGGCCGTCGTCGAGGCGCGGACGCTGCGACGGGGCGAACCCGGACGGGAAGTACGTCGAGTTGCCCAGGAAGAACAGCTCGGTCTCAAGGGTCTTGTCGTCGTAGCTGATCCGCACCGGGGCTTCCCGGCGCAGCGTCAGATACAACGCGTACATGCCGGCCAGGCGTTTACCCATCCGGTGCTCGAGCTTCTCCCGTGTCCGCACGTACGTCGGATAGGCGCCGATACTCGCGGTGTTGATCACCATGCGTTCCTCGTTGAGGCAGACCAGGTCGACGTAGGCCGCCGAGCCGTCGGTGATCGCCTTGACGGTCCTGGCCACCGAATCGCATCCGATGTCCTTGGCGAAGTGGTTGAAGGTCCCGCCGGGGAACACCGCGAGCGGAACACCGGCCTCGACCGCGATGCCCGCCGCACACGCCACCGTGCCGTCGCCGCCGCCCACCGCGAGTACCTCGGTGCGGGCGGCCGTCTCCCGCAACACCGCCTCGATGTCATCGTCGCCGCCGAGCTCGATGATCTCCGCGTCCGGCAAGGCTGTTCGAACTTCATCGATGATCCGCGCACCCGTCCCGTCGCCTGATGCCGGGTTGATCACCAGCGCGACGCCGGCACCGGCCGGTCGGGGCTCGGTGCGGTATCGCAGCGGTTCGGACTTCGGCAGCGCCGCGGCGGGGATGGTGGGTACGACGCGGGCGCCGAGGACCGCGATCGCGGCGCCGATGCCGAAACCGGCGAACACGTCACCGGGATAATGCGCACCGGTCGCGACGCGGGACAACCCGACCAGGCCGGCCAGCAGGGCCAGCGGCAGGCCGACGGGCGCGGACTCCAGGCCGACACCGACCGCGAAGGCCGCGGCACTCGCGGAGTGGCCCGAGGGCAGGGAGTGCGAGGTGGGGACGCGTCGGGTCCGCCGGGCCAGAGGGATCAGGCTGCGGTCCGGCCGGGGCCGGCGCCAGATCCGCTTGGCCACCTGATTGGTCAGCAGGCTCGTCACCGCCAGGCTGACGACACCGCGCGCGGCGCCACGCCGCACCGACGCGCTGCCCAGCGCACCCATTCCGGCCGCGATGGCAAACCACAGCTTGGAATGGTCTGCAGCCCTGGTCAGCCCCGGCATCACGGCGTCGAGTAGGGGGCTCGGTGACTCCGCCACCGCCTCGAAGACCTCGCGGTCCAATGTGCCAAGGCCCTTGCCGATCGCGCGCACGTCCATGCCGCCAACGTATCTGTCGCGACCAGATCGTGCCTCAAGCTTTATCCGGCCGAGAGGCACGGCAACGACGATGGACGGATGCGCCGACTGCTCGCCCTGCTGTGTGCCGGGGTGGTGGCACTGGCATGCGCACCCACCGCAGGCGCCGTCGACCCGCCGTGGTTCGCCTCCTCGGTCGGTAACGCCACCCAGGTGATTTCCGTTGTCGGCGTAGGTGGTTCGAAGGCCAAGATGGATGTCTGGCAACGCGGCCCGGCCGGGTGGCAGCCGATCGGCGCCGGGATACCTGCCAATATCGGCGCCAACGGAATGGCCCCGCAGACCCATGACGGTGAAATGAAGACGCCCATGGGCGTTTTCAGTCTGGACTTCGCGTTCGGTACCGCGCCCAATCCGGGCGGCGGCCTGCAGTACGTCCAGGTCGGTCCGGACCACTGGTGGGACGGCGACATGAAGAGCCCGACGTACAACACCATGCAGGTGTGTCAGAAGGCGCAGTGCCCGTTCAACACCGACCCGAGCAGCGGGACGGAGAACTTGCAGATTCCCCAGTACAAACACGCTGTGGTGATGGGTGTCAACAAAGCCCGGGTGCCCGGCAACGGTGGCGCCTTCTTCGTACACACCACCGATGGCGGGCCCACGGCCGGCTGCGTCGCGATCGACGACGCCACTTTGGTGAAGATCATGCAGTGGCTACGGCCCGGGGCCGTGATCGCCGTCGCGAAATAGCCGTCAGATATTAAGGGCGGTACCGGGTTCCAGCTTGAAGTTGAGCCCCTCGAGCGACAGCGTCGCGTCGTAGGTGCGGTCGTAACCGGTGGCGCTGATCTTCCAGCCGTCGGGGGTCCGGCGGTAGCGGTCGTGATAGAACGCCGAGCCGAACAACATGAAGTTCATGCTCGGGACGATGACGCGGTCCTGCAGGTACCAGGTGGCCGTCGCCTCGTCGCCGTCGACCTCGATCTCCGGGTGCGCGACGCGATGCTCGGTGATGACCTCGGGGCCCAACGAGCTCTTCATGTACTCGACCAGCGAGTCGCGGTCGGTGAAGTGCAGCGTCTTGCCCATGGACTGCCCGTAGTCGCCGGCGATGTCCTCGGTGAGGGTGGCGGCGAAATCGTCCCAATGCTTGGTGTCGAGGGCACGCAGGTACCGGTATTTGACTTGCTCGATGTCGTCGATGTCACCCATGCCCGACATTTGAGCACACCGCGAGCCGGTGCAATACCCTCTGTGTCCACTGTGAGGAACGTGCAGGATGTTGCGCGAGAGTCGCAGCTCTCGGCCCAAGAAGCGGCACACTCGCCACAGGGGCTGAAATCGTTTGCCGACCGGCCGATCTGATCTTTGTCCAAGGTGACCATCTATGTTCCTGTGTGGCGCATGAGCGTTGCTCATGTGATCAAAAGTGCACCGCCGGAACGTGCTTGGCCTGCCCATTGCGGAGTGTCGGACAGCTCCGAGGCTCTGCTACGGCTATCGTGGCGTGCGTTATGAGCGGCCCGTTGGGGTTGTCGATCGGGACCACCAACTTGGTTGCGGCGCGTGTCGGCAATCAACCTGTCAGCCGGCGTTCGGTGTTGACCTTGTCGACCGACCGGACGCCTCAAGTCGGCATGCCCGAATCCGGTTCCGGTGTCACCTTGAGCGGGTTCGTCGAGCGAGTCGGTGATCCGGTGCCCCTCGTGGCCCCCGACGGCGCGTCCTACCCGGCTGACACTCTGTTGGTCGAGGCTCTCGATGCGATGGTGGAGCTCGCCGGCGGACCCTCCGATCAGCTGGCCATCGCCGTGCCCGCGCACTGGGGAGCCCCCACACTGCGCGCCCTGCGTAATGCGCTGCGCACCAATCCCAGCTTTTCGCGGGACGGGAGGCCGCCGCGACTGGTTCCCGACGCTGTCGCATCCCTGGCCGCCTTGCGCGCCAACCCGGGCCTGCCGGCCAACGGTGTGGTCGCCCTGCTGGACTTCGGTGGCGGCGGTACCAGCATCACGCTGGCCGACGCCGCGTCGGCGTTCGAGCCGATCGACGAGACCACCCGCTACCCCGATTTCTCCGGTGACCAGATCGACCAGGCGCTGCTGACCCATGTACTCGACGGCGTGGCCCAGGCCGGCGGCATCGATCCGGCAGGTACCGCTGCGGTCGGGTCGCTGGCCCGGTTGCGTGAGGAATGCCGTCGGGCCAAGGAACGGTTGTCGGCGGACACCGCAACCGATCTCGGGGTCGAACTGCCGGGTTACTCGGCCACCGTGCGGGTGACCCGCACAGAACTCGAGTCGCTGATGCAGGCTCCGCTCGCCGGTGCGCTGGGCGAGCTGGAAAAAGCGTTGGAGCGCAACGGGATCAGCTGGCAGGCGGTCTCGGCGGTGGTGACCATCGGCGGCGGTGCCAGCATTCCTCTTGTCACCCAACAGCTTTCGGAGCATTCGCAGGCCGTGGTGGTGACCACTCCGCAGCCCGCGCTGGACGCCGCGATCGGTGCCGCCTTGTCCGCCGCCTACCTCGCCGACGCCGATGCACAGACCGGTATGGCGCCCACCCTGGGTGTGGCTGCCGTGGCGCCGACGGTCGGAATCCCCTCCGGTGCAGCGGGATCCGAGGGTTCCTCCACGTTCCGCGCGCTGGCCTGGTCTGAAGATGACGCGGGCGACGACGTGGTGCCCTATACCGGGCCCGACCTGGATTCCTATGGCAGCGAGACCGCGGCGCGTCCAGCCGTGCAGTATGTGCCGCCGACAGGTCCGATCGAACAGCAGCGTGGCGGCTGGGAGCGGTTGCCGTTGACGGTTTTCGCGGTGGCCGCGGCGCTGGTCCTGGTTGCCATCGGTGGGGTCACGTATGCGTTGACGAGTGCGACGGGCACCGCGCCGAGTTCAGAGGTCAAGCCGCCCGAACCCAAGCCGCTGCCTCCGCAGGAGCTGGCACCCAGCCCGGTCGAGGCACCGCCGCCGGCCCCGGTCGAGCCGCCGCCCGCGCCTGAGCCGGTGACCCAGGCGCCGCCGCCGGTCACGGTGACCCAGGCGCCGCCACCGCCGGTGACCGAGACGCGTGTCGTCACGCAGACAACTACGCCACCGCCCGTCACGACGACAACGACCACCACCACGACGACCACGACGACAACGCCGCCGACGACCACGACGACGACGCCGACCACGACCACCACCACGACGAACCCGATGACGACGACCTACGTCACGGTGCCGTTCGTTCCGGTGCCGATTCCGATCCAGGTGCCCAACCGGGGCGAGACCCAGCAGCCCCAGTACCCGTACCAGCAGCATCCGCAGTATCCGTATCAGCCTTACCCGTGACGAAAAGCGGCTGAGCAAGCTACCTTTCGATCAACAATCGGGAGGCATCGTGAACCGCATCTATGCCGTCGCTGTCGGCGTCATCGCCGCTTTCGCATCGGCCGCACCGGCCGTAGCAACCCCCGCCGAAGGCGATGTGGTGCGCACCGATCTCGGTAAGGGCACCACCACCGCACCGATCTGGGTGGTGACCACCGGCCAGCCCACCACCTTGCATGTGCAGGGTCTGCTGCTCAAACCCGGAGCAGCCAGCGGGTGGCACAGCCACCCCGGATGGGAGCAGTCGGTGATCAACGAGGGCGCAGTGGTGGTGCAAACCGCCGCAGACTGCGTACCGGTGGAGTACACCGCGGGGCAGGCGGTCGTCATCCCGGCCGGAGTGCCCCATCGGGTGACCAATGAGGGCTCCGCCGTCGCCGACGTCGTCGTGACCTACACCCTGCCCGCCGATGTCCCGGTGCGTGACGACGCGCCAGCGCTGTGTCCCTAGCTGCGGAAACACATCTGATGCCACGAAACTTTGGGCAGGGGTCAGCTATGTGGGTAAGAGTTCGGTTAAGGTTCTGCTGTGCCTGAGATGGATCGTCGCAGTGTGATGTTCATGATGGGTCTGGGGGTGGCAGCGGCTGCATTGCCTGCCGGGATGGCCAACGCCGACCCGGCTATTGGTGATAACCCGCCTGCGCCTGCCCCCGGTGCCCCCACTCCGCCTGCTGCCGCAGCGGCCCAGCCGACCTTCCTGTTCCAGGATGAGTTCAACGGCCCGGCCGGCTCGCCGCCGGACCCGGCATGGTGGCACCTGATCCCGGAGCGGGAGACCATCAAGAACCCGGTCGAGTGGGACAAGCCGTTCAACATGGGCCGCTACGTCACCGACACCGAGCACGCGTTCCAGGACGGCAAGGGCAACCTGGTGATCCGCGCGACGCGCGGCCCGGGCACCACGATCCAGGAGAAGTACGCCAGTGCCAAGGTCGTCGGAAACTGGCGTGGCGGCATCGGCACCACCTGGGAGGCCCGGGTCAAGCTCAACTGCCTGACCGACGGCGCCTGGCCCGCGTTCTGGCTCCTCAATGACGATCCCGTCCGCGGTGGCGAGGTGGACCTGGTGGAGTGGTACGGCAACCGTGACTGGCCGTCTGGCACCACGGTGCACGCCCGGCTGGACGGTGAATCCTTCGCTACCGACCCGCACCCCATCGACAGCGGCTGGCACACCTGGCGGATGTCGTGGACGCCGACGGGCATGTACTTCTGGAAGGACTATGCCCCGGGCATGGAACCCTTCTTCTCGGTTCCGGCGAACTCGTTGGACGACTGGCCATTCAACGATCCCGGCTACACCCTGGTGCCGGTGTTCAACATCGCCGTCGGCGGTTCGGGCGGTCGCGATCCGAGCGGCGGCAGTTACCCGGCCGAGATGCTGGTCGACTGGATCCGCGTCTTCCAGGGCTGATTTTTCTCTTTCTCTGCGCCGAAACTACGGGTTGTGACGGGTTTTCAGTGATTTCACGTCAGAACCCGTAGTTTCGGCGTTTAAGGGGTGACAGCGGTCCGGAGCTTTCCCGGCGGCGGCGGGCGCAACGCCTCCTCGATGTGATCGAGCGGCACCGGAGGGACGACGAGCGCGTCCCAGGGATAGAGCTCGCGGGTTTCGTCGAGGAATTCGACGGCTCGATGCAGGTGCCGGGGCTCGTAGTTGTGCACGCCGGTGATGGTCAACCAGTGCCGCACAACGGTTTCGGGATCCACGGCCACCGGCGGCCCAGGGGTGACCGACCCGGCCAGTACCAGGGTGCCGCCGATGTCGAGGCGGCCCAACGCATCTGCGACGGCCGCAGACGACCCCGTGTAGTCGATCGCGACATCGACGGGGCCGCCGTCGGAGGCGCGGCCGCCGAACCGCGTCGCCAGTGCCATCCGGTCGGCATTGCGGTCGAGCACCTGAACATCGGCTCCGGCCGCGACGCATGCCGCGACGGCGGTGAGACCGAGCATGCCCGCCCCGCCGATCAGCACGCGCCGCCCGGTCAGCTCACCGGCGGCTTCCAAGGTGGCCATCACCGTCGCCGTCGCGCATGCGGCCGGTGCGGCGACCGCATCGGAAAGCGTCTCGGGGACGACGGCGATAGTGGTGCCGCGGGGCAGAACCACGTGTGCGGCATAGGAGCCCGACAACGCCCAGTCCCCGTCGAACGCCTCGTGGCCCACCTTGCGCACCGACAGACACTTGGCGCTCAGGCCGGATCGGCACCTGTTGCACGTCCCACAGGCCACCGTCACCGACCAGATGACACGGTCGCCGACGTGAGCACCTGCGTCCGGGCCGACAGCGACGACCTCACCGACGGCCTCGTGACCGAGCACCGACGGGCAGGGCGCGCTGCGTCGTCCGGTGACGGTGTGCAGGTCGCTGCCGCACACCGTGGCCAGCCGCACCCGGACCAGCACCTCGCCGGTGCCGAGTTCGGGGATCGGGACGGTCCTGACGTCGACGCCGGAACCGGTCCACACCGCGGCCGCGGTCACACGAGGCGGGATCGGATCCATCCGGACAACCTTTCGATGGCGTAGACGATGACGAAGATGACGAGGACGATCGCACCGGCCACGTCGAAGTTGAGCGTGCGGATCGATTCGAACAGCAGGTAGCCCACGCCACCTGCGCCGACGATGCCCAGGATCGTGGAGGTTCGTACGTTCACGTCGAACAGGTACAGACTGGACCCGACCATCGCTGGCATGGCTTGCGGAATCACGGCCGAGAACAACGTCTTCCACCAGCCGCCACCCACCGAGTGAACGGCCTCCAACGGCCCCGGATCGATCTCTTCGACCGCATCGGCGACCAGTTTGGCCAGGAAGCCGATCGATCCGATGGCCAGCGCACAGGTACCGGCGACCGGCCCGAGGCCCAATGCCGCGACGAACACCACCGCCAGGATCAGCTCGGGCACGGCCCGCACCAACAGGATCCAGCCACGGGCCGCCCAGTAGACCGCAGGGTGGGGTGTCACATTGCGCGCGGCCAGGATGCCGACCGGAATCGACAGCACGACACCGATAGCCGTCGACACCACGCCGATCGCGACGGTTTGACCTGCGGCTGCGAACAATTCACTGCCCAGGGCCGAGAAGTTGGGCGGAATCATCCGGGCGAACACCTCGGTGGCCGGCCCTACCCAGGTGATCAGCGACAGTGGGTTGATCTTCAACACCACCAGCGCCGCGACACAGGCCGCGATCAGCCCGCCGCCGAACACGAACCGCACGACGCGCTCCCGGGCCGGGTTCGACTGCGCCGAATCCAGCAGCATCCGACGGATCACGATGGACAGCAACTCCATCGCCGCGATGATCGCCAGGATGACGCAGGCGATGCCGAGCGCGCGCGGATAGATCAAGCCCCGCAATGCATCCTGCAACGCGAAGCCGATGCCTCCGGCGCCGACGAACCCCAGCACCACCGACATCCGCAGGTTGATGTCGATGCGGTAGATGAAGGTGGCGATCCAGGACGGCACGACCTGAGGGACGACGGCATTGAGCATCTCGCGGAAGTACCCGACGCCCGTGCTGCGCACCGCCTCGCGTGGGCCCGGGTCGGTCTGCTCGATGGCATCGGCGAACACCTTGCCGAGCATGCCGATCGAGTGGATGGCCAGCGCGAGAATGCCTGGTAGCACACCGATTCCGAGGGCCCGGACGAACAGGACGGCGAACAGCAGGTCCGGCATGGCGCGGCAGAACGTGATGACGGCCCGGGCCACCGCCTGCACGGCTGGATGCGGCGTGGTGTTGCGGGCTGCCAAAAATGCCAGCGGCACTGAGGCAATCGCTGCGAGCACGGTTCCCAGCACGGCCATCAACAGCGTCTCGACCGCGAGCCCGGCGATCCGACCCGGATCATCCAAACGGGGCGGGATCATCCGTTCCAGCAGCGCGACGACTTCGTCGAACCCGTTGAGCAGCGTCGCCGGTGCGAAGTCGATCGACCAGGCCGCAACGATAGTGGCGAGCAGGGCTGCGACGGCGACCAGATGCAACAGGCCGGGCAGCGGCCGGCGCTGCGGTGGCGGGGGCACCGACGGTGCCGGGCGTTCGGTCAGTTCGGTACTCACGTCGGACGGGCCGCCGAACGGGCCGCGGGGTCGACGCGTTGGTAGATCTCCATGACGTCGTCGCGAGTCATGCCGACCGCGGGCCGGTCGAGGATCTTCTGGCCGTTGCGCAGGCCGACCAGCCGGTGCGCCCAGCCGAGCGCGACATCCACCTGGTGCAGCGTGCACACCACGGTCAGCTTCTCCTCGATGCACACCCGGAACAGCAGATCCATTACCACGCCGGCGTTTTCAGGATCGAGCGAGGCGACGGGCTCATCGGCGAGCAGCAGGCCGGGCTTCTGCATCAGGGTGCGAGCGATCGCGACCCGCTGCTGTTGTCCGCCGGAGAGGGTGTCGGCACGCCGCTCGGCGTAGTCGGCCAGGCCGACCCGGTCCAGGTAGGTCAGGGCTTCGGCACGCATCGCCTTGGGGTAGGTCAGTACGCCGTAGCGGGGGAGCCGCAGCTGCCCGAGGCCGCCGATCAGGACGTTCTCCAGGCAGCTCAGCCGTCCGACGAGATTGAAGTGCTGGAACACGAACCCCACGTTGCGGCGCAGTGCGCGTAGCTGTCTGGCCGAGGCGGTGTCGACGTGCGTGCCGCCGACCTCGACGCTGCCTGAGGTGACCGGATGCAGCCCGTTGAGGCAACGCAGCAGAGTGGACTTGCCCGATCCGGACAGACCGAGCAGCACCAGCATCTCGCTGCGCCTCACCTCGAGACTGACGTTGTCCAGGGCCAGCGTGTCACCGAAGCGTTTGGTGACATCGCGGGCGATGACGACGAGATCGTCACCGGCCACGGAATGGTGGGGTCCGCTGGTGCTCACCGACTTTCAGCCCTTGCACTTCTCGGAGCCGGTGACGTCGCAGACGTGGCGCACGCCGCTGTAGTCCGAATCCTCGACCGGGACGAAGCCCCACGCGCGTTCGTCGGTGATCCGGCAGGCATCGCCCTGGCAGAAGCCCTCGGCCTCAAGGTTGGGCACGTTGACCTTGTCCGCGAAGAGGGTCTTGAGCTTGCCGATGGCCTCACTGCCCAGCGAATCGTTGGCGGCGAAAACCGACCCGGCGATCATCTCCGACTTCCACACCGTCTTGAGCTGACCGGGTTTGAGATCACCCTTGGCGATCATGGTCTTGTCGACCATGGTGTCGAACGCGAAGCCGGCGTCACAGTCGCCGTTCGCGATCGCCAGCGCCGAGGAGTCGTGGCCGCCGGCGAAGATCGGGGACATCGCCGCGGACAGGTCGCCTTCCGATCCTGACTTGATCACCCCGGCCTCGATCAGTCCGGCGGTCGGGTAGAGGAAGCCAGAGGTCGAGCTCGGGTCCACGAAGCAGACCTTCTTGCCGGCAAAGTCCTTGAGGCCGTTGACGTTCGCCTCGTTCGCGCGGGCCAGGCCATAAGACTGATAGCCGGGCTTGGCGCCCTGTTCCTGGATCACCGCACCGACCGGGGTGACTTTGGCGCCGTTGACTCCGGCGACCACGTAGGCGAATGGGCCGAAGAAGGCGAGGTCGACGTTGTCGGCGATGATGCCCTCGACCACCCCGGCGTAGTCGGAGGCCTGCACGAACTCGACCTTGGCGCCGGTCTCCTTTTCCAGCAGCTTGATCAGCGGCTGGTAGCTGGCCTTGAGGTCGGTGGAATTCTCCGCCGGGATCGCGGCCAGGGTGAGGGTCTCCGGGAAGCCTTGAGCGGTCTTGGCGTCGGGGTTGTCGGAACTCGAACAGCCGGACAACACGAGGGCGGCGCTGGCGGCTGCCACGGCAGCGATCCGGGCAGGCTTACACGAGGTGCGGAACTTCATGGCGCGCGGGACCTTTCGGGGCGGGGTCGATTGACGGGCAGTACTCATGCGGAGGTGTGCCACTGCCATGCCCCACACCCTGTGTGTTGGTCTATACCAGCGGGTGCATCGAAGTTGGCGAGGAGGTTAACAACGCGGCAAGTCTTGGTCTATACCAAGACTTGCTACTGTGAGCGGGTGTCCGCGAGCGCAGAACCCCGGGTTCTCAAGCACCAGGTTGTGCGCGCACAACTGGAGCGACTGCTCGACGACCTGCAGGTCGGAGACCCGTTCCCCGCGGAGCGGGAGATCGCCGAGCGGTTTGACGTAGCCCGTGAGACAGTCCGCCAAGCACTACGAGAGTTGTTGTTGGCCGGGCGTATTGAACGGCGCGGCCGAACCACCATCGTGGCGCGGCCCAAGATCCTTCAGCCCCTGTCCATGGGGTCCTACACCGAGGCGGCCAAGGAGCAGGGCCGCAGCGGCGGACGCATCCTGGTCGGCTGGAGCGACCTGATCGCCGACGATGTTCTGGCCGGACAGCTCGCCATCAAGGTGGGTGCCCCCATCCTGCAGCTCGAGCGCGTCCTGACCACCGACGGCATCCGGGTGGGGCTGGAGACCACCAAGCTGCCGGCCGCGCGGTACCCGGGCTTGCGGGAGGCTTTCGACTATCGCGAGTCGCTCTACGCAGAGATTCGCAGTCGCGGAATCCACTTCGAGCGGACCGTCGACACGATCGAGACCGCGCTGCCGGATGCGCGGGAGTCGGCGCTGCTCACCGTCGACACCCGCACCCCGATGTTCTTGCTCAACCGAGTGTCCTACGACCAGGATGGGATTCCGATCGAGCAGCGTCGCTCCCTGTATCGAGGCGACCGGATGACCTTTACTGCGGTGATGACCGCGTCGTAGGCCGGCCCCGGCGATCGTCTACGGCCCCGCGAGGTGTTTTTGAATTGAAATGCCCGTCGACGCGGCAAATGGTGTCCTTAAGAAACCGGAGCGCCCGTGACCAATTCGTGACCTTTGACCTGCGTAAACACGCCGCAAATGTGCTTGACAGTCATTTAAGGAAACTCTCAGAACAGGGGAGCGGTTGCTGCGACCCCTCGGAAGTGCCCGTATGGTGCCCGTGTGGGCCGACACGCATTAGCCAGCCCCAGTCAGCGCAAACTGCCGACTGTCGCGGCTGCAATCATCGCGCCGGTCGCTGCGTTCTTCGCCGGCGGCAGTGATGTAGCTTCATCCCCCTTTTCCGACGCCGCTAAACCTGTCGTGGCTTCTGCGCCGGCCCCCGAGTCGCCGTGCTGCATGGAGATCGTGGCCGCGCCGGCCGCCTCGACGTCGACGGTCGTCGCGCAGACCGTGAGCCTGAGCGCGGGCCAGGCACCACCGGCAACGGCCTCGCGCTGGCGCGTCATCAACATCCCGCAGCTGTTGCCCATCGGCGACGCCCCGGAACGCGGCCTGCAGGTCAAGACCATCCTCGCGTCCCGCGCCGTCAGCGCCGACTTCCCCGAGATCCACAGCATCGGCGGCGTCCGTCCGGACGCACTGCGCTGGCACCCCGACGGCCTGGCCCTCGATGTGATGATCCCCAACCCGAGCAGCGCCCACGGGATCGAGCTGGGCAACCGGATCGTCGCCTACGCCCTGAAGAACGCCGACCGGTTCGCCCTGCAGGACGCCATCTGGCGGGGTACTTACTACACGCCCGACGGTGGAGCGAAGGCCGGCGGCTACGGCCACTACGACCACGTCCACCTCACCACCAAGGGTGGCGGCTACCCGACCGGCGGCGAGCTCTACCTGCGCTGAGCGTGTCATCGGACCGCGACCCCGGGTTCGGCTTAGATTCGCCTCGTGGCGCGCAGAATGTCGTTCCGCCGGGCGCGATCTGTGATGAGCGCCGAGATTGCCGCGATCCGCCGCACTGATCCCGACCTCGACGCCGGTGACATCGCCGGATTCACTCTCCCGATCCTGGTGCGCGCCCTGGGTGTGGTGGCCGTCGGTGTGGTGCCCCTTCTGGTGGTGCGCAACGGGGAAACCGCGAACGAGCAACTCGTCCCGGTCATCGGCTCCCTCGCACTCGTGATCATCTGCGCGGCCGTGGTGGCCTGGCTGATCTCGATCGTCATCTCCGGCCTCGTGGTGATGATCCTGTACCGGACCAGGCCCTCGTCCTCCTCGCGGCTGGTGATGCGCATCCTGACCGACTCCTTCATGCGCATCGACGACTCCACCTCGGCGCTGGCACTGCTGGCCCTGCTCGCCGGCCTGCTGTCGCTGGCGTTCGGCCTGCCCACGCGCAGCGGGGACGAGCTGGCGAACTCGGTACTCGACGATCTGCTGGCCGCCCAGATCGGCGTCCTGTTGGTGGCGCTGGGTTTCGCCTTCGTCGCCGAATCGATCCGGTCGGCCGCCGACATCGTCGACGACCAGTCGCTGCTGCTGGCCTGGCCGTGGGCGCTGATCATCGCGTCGCTGAGCTGGGTGCTGGCCACTGTCGCGGGCCCGTTCGAAGCGACCCGCATGCTCACCATCCTGCTGCACGAATGGTTGCCCGCCGTCGTCGACGATCACCCCAGCTCCCAGGTGATCGCCGAACTGGTCCCGCCCTCGGCGCGGTGGTGGGTGGCATTCGGCCCACTGCCGATCATCGCCGCGATCTGGGCGTACGAGGCATACCGGCACGGTGGGTTCACCGCGATCCGGCATTTCTTCGACGACGACGCGCCTTCGGAACTTCCGGACTCTCCGCGAGACAGCGACGCATCCGCGGGTTAGCCTTCGCGAAAAGGGGGTGCGCGTGGCCAACGTGGCGTCGCCGCTGCATGTGGTGTGGCGCAGTCTGCGGATGCTGCGCGCAGTCTGGAGCGTGCTCGCCCTGCTGGTGGTGATCGGGGTGATCGCCGCCGCGCTGCCGTATGTCACGGTGGCCGCCTTCGGGCCGATGGTGCAGGTCATCGCCGATGCGGGCAACAGCGGAAACCTCAGCAGTGTATGGGATTTGAGTGGGCCGCTGGTCGCCCGCCAGGACGGACTGCTGCATTCGTTGGCCGGGCCGGTACCGTTCGTGGTCCTGTTGGCCGTCTGGGCGTCCTCGCTGGTGCTGACCCAGCTGATGTACTTCGTCAACGCCTGGATCGGCGCTCACGTCGAACGGATCCTGTTGGTCGACATCCGACAGCGCGTCCACGACCACCTGCAGTCATTATCCCTCGACTTCTTCCTGGGTTCGCGCAGTGGCGAACTGATGCACCGAGTCATGACCGAATCCGCTGGTGTGCAACGACTCCTGACTGACTGCCTGCTGCCACCGCTGATCGATGTGGTGGTGTTGGTGGTGGTGATCAGCTACCTGTTGGCCCTCTCCTGGCAGATGACAGTGGCTGCGTTGGTGCTCACCCCGCTCGCGCTGATCACCCTCAGGTACGTCGGCCGCCACGTACAGGCGGTGATGAGGCGCGTGATGAATGCCGAGCGGGCGATGGCTGCCGAGGTCGAGCAGACGATCAGCGGGATTGCCGAGATTCAGATGTTCAACGCACAACCGGTCCGCAGCAAGCGATTTCATGAGGTGTCCGAGGAGGCTGCGAAGGGGTCGGCCGCCTCGGTGGTCTGGATGCAGGCCACCGTGAACGGCTCGCAGATCTTCGTGGCTCTCAGCACGGTCATCGTGCTGCTGGTCGGGGTGGGCCTCAGCACGCACTTCGGGCTGACGTTCGCGGGCCTTCTGGTGTTCGCGGGTGTGGTTCCGGTGATGTTCAGCGCCGCACAGCGGGTCCTCGGCGCGTACACCACGTATCAGGCTCTGGCGCCGAATGTGATGTCTACGTATGAACTGCTGGACACGAAGCCCTCGGTGCGTGAAGCCGAGGATGCCCTAGCGCTGGGCGAGGTGCACGGCAACCTGGTATTCGACGACGTGACCTTCGGCTACACGCCCGGACGGAACATCGTCGAAGGGCTGTCTTTCTCGATCGCCGAGGGGGAGACGGTCGGGCTGGTCGGCGGAATCGGGTCGGGCAAGTCGACGGTGTTCAACCTGATGCTGCGGTTCCGCGATCCCCAACACGGACGGATCCTGTTGGACGGCAACGATATCTCGACCGTCACCATCGAGTCGCTGCGCGATCAGGTGTCCAAGCTTGCTCAGTTCCCGTTCTTCACCAAAGACACCATCCGGGAGAACATCCGGTTGGCCCGGCCGGACGCCACCGACGCGGACATCGAAGAAGCCTGCACCGCAGCTCACATCCACTCGGTCATCACCACCAAGATGCACGACGGTTACGACACGGTGGTGGACGTCCAGATTCCCTCGGGCGGGCAGAAGCGCCTGATCGCGCTGGCGCGTTGTCTGTTGCGCCGGCCCGAGGTGCTGCTGCTCGACGAGCCGACCGAGAACCTCGACGCCGACGAGCGGGCCCGGATGATCGGGGTGATCCGCGGTTACGCCGGCGAGCGCACCTGCCTGGTGGTCAGCCACGATCTGGATTTCATTGCCGCGGTAGCCGATCGGATCCTGGTGCTCGAAGACGGGCGTATTTCACAGAGCGGCGATCATCAGGCCCTGATGGCCCAGGACGGCCTCTACAAGCGCCTGCACGAGGTGCAGAGCGAGCGTTAGTCGGCCTGGGCCTCGCCGTCGCCGTCGGCCCCAGGTTCGGGATCGGGGACATCGCGTCGCCGCGCGAACATCAGCACCACGTCGTGAATCGGCGCCTCACGCAGCCCACCCCACTCCGGCCCGACCGCGTAGTCGGCATCGGTGGCCACGAACCGATAGCCCGGCAGGTCGCGTTGCGGAGCGAACGGAAACTTCATGTGCCACAGGCGGTCTGCAACCGCGACGGCGGCGTCGGTGGGCATCGGCAAGTCGATCCCGAGCGGGATACAGATGTCCTGGGTGTGGATCAGGATGTCCAACAGCGGGTCGACTTCTTTGGTCAGGGGCGGCCGCTTGCGTGAACCAGCCATGGCTCGAATCCGTGCCGTGATGGCGGCGGGCTCGGCGGGATCCTCCAGCGCTGCCCGGCGCACCATGGCGTCGAACCGGAAGCCCGACTTGATCGCCGCCGGCAGCATCTCGCTGATGCTCGCGTGGCCCTGCGTGATGTGGATCGCGACTTCACGCACCGTCCAGCCGGCGCACAGCGACGGCGTCGCCCACTGCTGCGGTTCGAGAGTGTCGAGCAGGTCGGCGAGCCGTCCACGCTGTTCATCGATGTTGCGCCAGATCGTGTCGGAGTCCACGGCCCGCTCCTATCGTCAGGGTTCCCTGACCAAAGTAGCGTGGCCCGTCCGTGATGGGTCGTCGACAGCAGCGTTTGATGTGCTGCTGCCGACCCTGCGTCGAACGTGCAGGCTTTAGCGCAAAATTCGCGGTTTCGCCTCGACAAGCTGCACACTCGCCACAGGGTCCAGACATCACTCGGGCCCAGCACCGGGTGCTGGGCCCGAGTCGTCCGGGGATCAGTCGGTCGCGAACGCGGCCTGCGCCTCCCTGTTCAGGTCGATGTACTTCTCCTCGCTCACGTCCACCGCGACGCCCTTGATGGTGCCGCCGGTGAACCGACCCGGATTCTGGTAGAGATCGGACACGTTGTCGCCGCTGTCGAACCCGACGCACAACCCGTCACCGGCGAGGGTGAACTTGCCGGTCTGGGCCCGCATCGGTCCCTTCATGGCCTCTTTGCCGTCTACGTAAAGGATTGTGGTTCCCAGGGATTCACCGTGTTCACCCTTCTTCTCCCAGATGAATTCCATGCCCAGCGCGTGCTTGCCCTCCGGAAGCGGGCCGGAGACGAACACCTGCTCGGGTTTGATGCCCAGGAAGTTGTAGACGTAGTGCAGCTTGTTGTCCTTGATGAACAAGGCGTGCCCGCCGAAGCGTGAACCGTGCGCGAACAGCACGCCCTGGGCATCCTTGGTCATGTCGACATCGGCGATGATCTTGTAGGACCGGCCGCGGATGTTGACCGCCACGCCCTCGGGTACCGGAGCAGTGTCTGGGTAGTAGAGGTAGCGGGTGCGCGGCGGTTCGAATTGCGGCCGCTCGATGGTGATCAACTCGACCGCGGTGCGGTCATCGAGGGGCAGGACATAGTTGTTCTTGGCCTCCTCGTTCCAGGCGTCGATCAGCTCCTTGAGTTTGTCCGGATTCTGGTCAGCGACGTTCTTGGCCTCGGAGCGATCCTCGTCGACGTGGAAGAGCTCCCACTTGTCCTGATCGAAATGGCCCTTGCCGCTGATGGGCGCGTGGAGCGCCGACGCCTTCCAGCCGTCCTGCCAGATACCGCGGGTGCCCAGCATCGCGTAGTACTGACGCTTCTTGGTGGTGGGGGCATCGGCACCGTCGAAGCTGTACCGCATCGACACACCGTTTACCGGGTACTGCTTGATGCCGCGATACTCCTCGGGCATCTTGATGCCCGCGACGTCGAGGATCGTCGGGACGACGTCCGTGGCGTGGTGGTACTGATGGCGCACCTCACCCTTGGCTTTGATGCCCTTGGGCCAGTGGATCACCATCGGATCGCAGGTGCCGCCCGAGAACTGCGAATAGCGCTTGAACATCTGGAACGGTGTGGAGAACGCCACCGCCCAGCCCGTCGGGTAGTGGTTATAGGTATCCGGAGTGCCCAACTTGTCGAGCATCTTCATGTTCTCGGCGAGATCGTCGGGGTAGCCGTTGAAGAATTTGTTCTCGTTGACTGACCCGTTCGGTGATCCCTCGCCGGAGGCGCCGTTGTCGGCGCAGTAGAAGATGACGGTGTTGTCCAACTGCCCGGTCTGTTCCAGGTAGTCGACGACCCGCCCGACCTGGGCATCGGTGTACTCGGAGAAACCGGCGAACACCTCGGCCATTCGGCTGAACAACTTCTTCTCGTCCGGGCTCAGCGCATCCCACGGCCGCACCGCGTCGGCCTCCAGGGCCACGTCCTCGGGCAACGGATTGATCGGGGTCAGCTCGGTGCCCTTGGGCATGATGTCCTTGTCGATCATCCGGCCCAGCACCCACTCGCGGTAGGCCTCGTAGCCGTCGTCGAACTTCCCCTTGTACTTCGCGGAGTACTCCTCGGGGCTGTGGTGCGGCGCATGGTTCGCGCCGGGGCAGAACCACATGTACCAGGGCTTGGAGGGGTTGCTGGACCGCTGGTCGCGCAGCATCCGGATCGCCTGATCGGCAAGGTCTTTCGACAGGTGATAGCCCTGTTCAGGCGGATACGGCTGGTCGATGAACCGATTGTCCTCGGAGAGGTCGGGATACCACTGGTTGGTTTCACCGCCGAGGAAGCCGTAGAACCGGTCAAAGCCCTTCTGCAGCGGCCACTCCGACTTGCTGCCGCCGCTGGAGACGTCCTCCTCCGGCACGTTGTGGTCTTTGCCCACCCAGAAGGTGCTGTAGCCGTTGTCCTGCAGCACCTGGCCCACCGTCGCGCACTGCGCGGGTAGCCGGGCTGCCGCGCCCGGGAAGCCGTCGGAGCCCTCGGTGATGCTGGCGAACCGGTTCACATGGTGATTGCGGCCGGTCAACAAACAAGACCGGGTGGGCGAGCACAACGCCGTGGTGTGCCACTGCGAATAGGTGAGGCCGTTGTCGGCCAGCTTCTGCAGCGTCGGCATGTTGATCCGGCCGCCATAGGGCGACCACGAGGCCATGCCGGTGTCGTCGAACAGCACCACCAGGACATTCGGTGCGCCCTCGGGGGCGTGCTTGAGTTCGAAGGGCTTCCAGTCCGGCTTCGAATCACGAACGTCGAGTTCGATCTTCCCGTCGAAGCCTTCGTTGATTCCCGTCCCGTAGTCGGGCGGGCCGGCGTGTCCACCGGCTCCTCCGCCGACGCCGGGTTTGCCTGAGTCGTCGCAGCCGGAAACCAGTGCGCCCACGGTGGCCGCGCCTACTCCGGCGGCTGCGATGCCCCCGAGCATCGAACGTCGCGACAGCTTGCCGCGTTGATCGCGATCGGTCTCGGTCAGGTCATCGCTGTTCGATTCCATGTTGACTGACCCTATGCCCGATCAGGCGCGCTGTCCTGGAAAAACACCGCCCGTGTTGGCAACCGTCGAGAAGTGTTGTGTCTCAAGATGATTCTTGCAGGCGAGTGCCGAGGGCAAATTTGGGTAGGCGTCTGTCGGCCGCCCCTTCTGGGTGAGATCCCTAGAGGGGTATCGGACGGTTCAGGTCGTCGCCGTCGTCGTCGATGAGTAGCTCATGGAAACTCCGCAAAGCCGACGCGCACGCCGCGCGCTCCGTGGGGTCGAGCCGGTCGAGCACTCTGCTCAGTTCGCGTCGACGTCGGGTGGTGACCTGGCGGACCAGTTTGCGTCCGCGGTCGGTCAGCGACAGTGTGACGACGCTGCGGTTGGTGGGGTCCGAACCGCGGACCAGATGGCCGGAGGCGTCGAGCCGATCGGCCAGCCGCGTCACTGTCGAGCCCACCACCCCGAGCGCCTGGGCGCATTCCGTGGACGTCGACTTCCCCCGCTCATGGAGTACGAGCAACAGCCGGAACTGCGGGAGCGAGAGTTCCAGTTGCTCCACGCTACGGAGAGCGACGCCCACCAGATCTCGGGTTGCGACTTCGAATGCCGACAGTTCGTCGACCGGCGTTCGGGTCATCTCGTGCTGCGGCGCGCTGCCCATCCAGCGAGTATTCCACGCGGTGGGCCCTGGTGGCTGAGAGTCTCGTATGAGGTCAGAGGTTTTGACGCATGCATTCAATGCATTTGGGAATATCCATCGTGCGTGGGTCAAAGAACTTGTCCACCAATTGAATTCGGAAAACATGAATCGGCTCACAATTGCGGCGGCGCGCCGATTGTTCGGGGTTGGGTCGGACGCCGGTTCGGCGCACATACTGAATGCTGTGCGCCCGAAGTCATGGCCGGCGGCGGTGTGGCGGTACGTCCGCAGCGCCCCGCTGACCTATGCCTGGCTGGCCGTCCTGTTGGTCACCACCATCATCCAGCGTCAGACGCACGGGCGACAGCTGCACGACCTGTTGATCGAGAACTCGACCAACATCCACCACCTGGGCACCGACCCGCTCTACGTCCTGGTCACCAGTCTGTTCTGGATCGATGGCCGCTACTGGACGCCGTATCTGGTCCTGTTCAGTCTCATCCTCGCGCCCGCTGAACGCTGGCTCGGTCAAATTCGTTGGCTGGCAGTGGGTTTGATATCCCATGTGCTGTCCACCTACATCAGCGAGGGCCTGCTGTATCTGGCGATCCACGATCATCTCGCACCCGAACGGCTCGTCCACGTCCGCGATGTCGGGGTGAGCTACTTCCTCGTCGGGGTGGGCGCCGTGCTGGCCTATCGCATCCCTCGGCCATGGCGATGGGTCTATCTCGGCGCGGCGATCCTCTACTTCGGCGCTGCGCTGATCAGCAATATCAACTTCACCGCGATCGGCCACATGTCGGCGCTGCTGATCGGGCTGTGCTGTTACCCGTTGACGCGGAAACGTGGCCGGGCAGCTTCGTCTTCGTCGCTTTCTACTGAAGGGTCGTGACGGCGGCCGATCGGCAGCCGTGGCGTGGAAACCGGCGTGGCGTTCTATTCGCTGGACTGCGACAGCAACGCCACCACCGCGTCGGTCAACGTCGCGCGGGCGATCTCGAGATCCGAGGTGAAGCCCACTTGGCGTTCGTTGCTCAGGCCGCGGATCGCAGCGGGAAGCAGACACCGCACCCGGTACAGCTGGTCCGGATCGAGGTCGAGCCCGGCCATCAGATAGTCGAAGCCCTGAATCCAGTCGAGTTCGCGTGCCGCGAAAGCCGCTGCCGTCTGCGGGTATTCGGCGGCGATATCGGAACGACGAGGCGGCAGGGAGGTGCGCAATGCCGTGAGTGCCCGGCCCTCGGTGGTGTCCAGGTAGGTCCAGACGGAGTCGATGGCCGCGGCCACCCGTTCGCGCAAGGTGTCGCTGCGCTCCGGCAGGGCATCGGCGTTGGATGCCCAACTGCGGGAATGGATCTCGGTGATCACCGCCACCCACAGTCCGTCCAGGTCACCGAACTGGTGCTGCACCGTGCCCCAGGTGACTTCCGCGTCTTTGGCGATGCGATTGGCTGACACCGGCTCGCCGCCGCTGTCGGCCAGACAACGGATGGCGACGTCGAGCAGGCGGGCACGGGTCTCCAGGCCGCGCTTGTTCAGCCGGGTACCGGCGGCCGACTGGATCGCCGCCGACGGCACCGCGGCACGCCATTGCTCCAGGGCGCGGGCCGCCTGCGGGGATTCGTGGGTGTTCAGGCAAATCTCCCTGGGTTCGCCGCGACCGCCCGTCGCAGTGTCGGCCGGTTGGCGCTGTAGGCCTGCACGACGGGTTCGAGTTCGTGTGGGCTGGCCCCATGCATGATGACGGAATGGGTGCCCAGGTCGTACTGCCGGGCAATGGTTTTCGTGCAGTCCTGTGGTGATCCCTTGGCCACTGAGTCCAACCATTCGGCCGGAATCAGTTCGCCGATCCGCTGCAGCGTCTCGAATGAGGCGCTGGCGTCGATGGGCCCGGCGGTGGCCGCATCGGTGAACAGTTCGCTCTGCTTGATTCGTTCCCATGCCGCGGGATCCCAACCATTGGCCGAGACCAGCACGTCCGCGTATGCCTGCAGGTAGGTTGCCAGTCGCCCGACGCCACGACGCAACTGATCCTCCTCCGAGAGCGTGTCGCAGACCGTCGCCAGGCATGCCCAGATGCGAATGCTGTCGGGATCGCGGCCCGCGCGTTCGGCACCGCGACGCACCGCCGCGACCGACGACGTCGTCGCCTCGTCGGAGAAGAAGGTATGGAGCACAACGAAATCGGCGATCTCGCCGGCGAGCTCCATGGTCTTGGGGCCGACCGCGACCAAACCGATGGGCGGTCCGTCGGGCAGGCCGCTGGCGTGACGCAGGAACGGCCACTTCCCGGCCGGGCCCTCGTGGTTGAGGATCATCTCGCCGGCCCAGAGCCGGCGCAGGATGCCGAAGAAGTCGCGCAGCCGGGCCTCGGTGACGACGGGAAGGCCGATCGCGTTCCAGTACGCCGCCATCCCGCGGCCGAACGCCATGGCGAAGCGGCCCTCGGTGAGCGCGTGCATCGTCGATCCGATCGTCGCGGTGACCGTGGGATGCCGGGTGTGGTAGTTGGTCGACGGGGCGATTCCCAGCGTGTCGCTGGCGCCCGCGACCGCGCCGGAGAGAACCGCCGGGTCCTTCACGGTGAAGCGTTCACCGATGTGGCAGGAGCCCAAGCCGAGCGCGTCCGCCGTACGGGCCTCGGGGAGCACCACCCGGACATCCGCGGGGTGGCGGGTCACGGCGTAGTAGCCGAGCTCGTTGAGCTGGTCGAGCCGGCCATCGGTGCTCGACGGTTCCGTGACCTGCGGAGCAGTGCTCATTGCGTACCTCTCGTTCCGTGGATGACTAGCACTCTCGGTCGCGGTGGCCACCATTGTCAATGAGGGTTCTCAATGAATGGGAGATGCGGCTGGGGCTGCACAGGGTGAAGTGTTGAGCGTTGTCGGCGAGGGTTGGCAATGGAAGCGCCAGAATTTTTGAGCGCCTGATCGTCAGCGCGGCTCTGAAGAGTTGTTGTGGAGCCGATGACGGGAATCGAACCCGCGTATTCAGCTTGGGAAGCTGATGTTCTGCCATTGAACTACATCGGCATGGTGCTGACGAAGGATAGCAACCCGGCCCGGGTTGTGGGTACGGCGGGCAGACATCGTCTCGGTGAGTCTAAGAAATTGACGCCCAGTGATCGGCGGGGTGATGGCCTGCGGCCGGCGAAGGCCACAGACGCAGCCGACGGGCGGCTGTCCAGTGCGGACCCTGCACCCCAGCCGGTGCGGCGAAAACTTCCACCCCAGAACGTGATTGCTGTTCACGCCGCACCCTGAGAATCGGGTAAAAGCTCGCCCCGAAGTTCTCAGATGCTCTCTCTACCGTCAGTTGTCGTGGGCTCCATCCGGCGCTGAATGGAGCGAACAGGCCCGCAGCCCGGGCCGAATCAATCGAGGGGTTCAACCCAAATGGATGTTGTTATCGGTATCGCCATGACCTCGCGCGACGCCCGGCTTCTCCTGGTAGAGGGCACCTGCGGCGAGGGCGCGGTGATCGACCACGAATCGCTCGATGCGGACACCCGCATCGGAGTAGAGCAGCCCGGCTTCCGCGAGCGCGTCGTCAACGCCGTGATCGATGCCCGCGCCGCTGCCCCTGCGAACGGGTACAGCGTCGCCCGCGTTGAGCTGACCTGGACCGACGCGGTGGCCAGTGAGGCCAAGCTGGTTCTCGACGCCCTCGCGGAGCAGGGCATCACCAACGTCGCGGTGGTCTCCAGCGCCGACGCTCTCGAAGCGGCCGCCGAATACACAGTCCAGATCGCAGACTGCGACTCGATCGCCCTGTGCGTGGTGGAGCCCGACGAGGCCATGCTGGCCGTCGTAGGCGCCGAGGATGAGGACGGCTCACGCCGGATACGTAGCCGGCGACTGGAAGGACCTGACGAGGCCACCGCGATGCTGGCACTGCGCGGCGTCTGCGACAGCTTTCCCGAACCGATCGCCGCGGTCGCCATCGCGGGATCAGCCCAGGATGCGGAAAACCTTGTCGAAGAGGTGAATTCGGTGATGGCGCGCCCCGTCGTGCTCGGCGACGACGCCGCCCTGCTGCTCGCGCGCGGTGCCTTGCTCGCCAGTGCCTACGTTGGGGACGACGCCGCGCCGGCACCCAAGCGCGACCCGCTGATGCGCACCTTGAGCACAGTTATGGCGACGGCCGTGCTGATCGTCGTGGGGTCGGTGTTCCTGGTGCTCACCGTGCACAGGAACAGCGGCAGCGTTCCGCCGCAGGCGTCGAACCAGGCTGAACATGCCGCGCCGATGTCGCCCGCCGAGCCGCTGCTGCCCCCGCAGGCCGGGCCTGAAGCCGGCACCGCCCAGCCGGTCCACACCGTGGCGTGCAGGGTGCTGCCGTGGGAGGTGCGGGCGTCGGAGAAGCACATGATGGCGCCATGCGCAGGCACCGCTTTGCCGCCGTTGCCGCGGGTGGTCCGTCGCTAACCGATACGCTCGTCGGGTGCTGCTCTCCGATCGAGACATCCGGGCCGAGATCGCTGCGAAACGCCTGGCCCTCGAGCCGTTCGACGATGCCCTGGTGCAGCCGTCGAGCGTCGACGTCCGACTGGACAGCCTGTTCCGGGTCTTCAATAACACCCGCTACACCCACATCGATCCGGCCAAACAGCAGGACGAGCTGACCTCCCTCGTCGAACCCGCCGAAGGTGAGCCGTTCGTGCTGCACCCGGGCGAGTTCGTCCTCGGCTCCACACTCGAGGTGTGCACGCTGCCCGACGACCTGGCCGGGCGCCTGGAAGGCAAGTCCTCGCTGGGCCGTCTCGGATTGTTGACGCACTCGACGGCCGGGTTCATCGACCCGGGCTTCTCCGGGCACATCACCCTGGAGCTCTCCAACGTCGCCAACCTGCCGATCACGCTGTGGCCCGGCATGAAGATCGGCCAGCTGTGCCTGCTGCGGCTGACGAGTCCGGCCGAGCACCCGTACGGCAGCGACAAGGTCGGCTCGAAGTACCAGGGTCAGCGCGGTCCGACACCGTCACGCTCACATCTGAACTTCATCAAGTCGTAGGTGCGTTGCCGAGTGGCCACACTCCCGCGCTGATTTCTACCGGTGGGCCGTGGAAATTGCCGATGAGCTGCCCAGGCGTAGAAAACGGGGCCGACGGCGGGCGAGAGCTCTGGTGAACTTTCAGTAACCACACCGCAACACGAAACACGCCGGAAACACGATCGCCGCGCCGCTGAAACCCGCGGCCGACATTCTCGCCAAGTGCCTGAAATCGATCCGGCCGCCACCGCATGGCTGCTCGCCAGCACCGCGCTGGTCCTGCTGATGACCCCCGGCCTCGCCATCTTCTACGGCGGCATGGTCCGCACCACCGGCGTGCTCAACATGATCATGATGAGCTTCATCTCGATCCCGCTGGTCACGGTGGCCTGGCTGCTCGTCGGCTACACCCTGGCGTTCTCCGATGACGCCGGCGGCGGTCTGATCGGCGGCCTGCAGCACTTCGGCATGCTCGGCATCACGCCGAGCACGGCCCACGGCGCGGTGCCCGAGCTGCTGTTCGCCACATTCCAGCTGACCTTCGCGATCATCACTGCAGCCCTGGTCAGCGGTGCCATCGCCGACCGGGCGAAATTCGCCGCGTGGATGCTGTTCGTCCCGATCTGGGCCGTCGCGGTGTACGCCGTCGTCGCGCACTGGGTCTGGGGTCCGGGCGGCTGGCTGGCCGGCCTCGGCGTCCTCGACTACGCGGGCGGCCTCGTCGTCGAGATCGTCTCCGGCTCCTCGGCCCTGGCTCTGGCCCTGGTGCTCGGCCCGCGCATCGGCTTCAAGCAGGACGCGATGCGTCCGCACAACCTGCCGTTCGTGTTGCTCGGCGTCGGCCTGCTGTGGTTCGGCTGGTTCGGCTTCAACGCTGGCTCGGCGCTGGCCGCCAACGGCACCGCCGCGGCGATCTTCCTCAACACCCTGGTCGCAGGCTGCCTGGGCATGTTGGGCTGGCTGACCGTCGAGCAGGTCCGCGACGGCAAGCCCACGACCTTCGGCGCCGCCTCCGGTGTGGTGGCCGGCCTGGTCGCGATCACCCCGTCGTGCGGGACGGTCAACACCCTCGGCGCGGTCGTGGTCGGCCTGGCTGCCGGCGTGGTGTGTTCCTTTGCGATCGGCCTGAAGTTCCGGTTCGGGTATGACGACTCGCTCGACGTGGTCGGCGTGCACTTCGTCGGCGGCGTGGTCGGTGTCCTGCTCATCGGATTCCTGGCCACCGAGGTGATGACCGCGGGTCCGCAGGGCCTCTTCTATGGCGGCGGGCTGACCCAGCTGGGCAAGCAGCTGCTGGGCGCGGTCGCCGTGGCGGCCTACGCCTTCACCATGTCCTACGTGATCGCCAAGGCCATCGACCGGTTCATGGGATTCCGGCTCAGCCCCGAGGACGAGACGACCGGCGTCGATTTCACCCAGCACGCCGAGTCCGCCTACGCCGAAGGTGTGCACGGGCATCTGCCTCAGCGCCGGCCCGGATTGTTCGGCGGAACGCTGGGCCAGTTGGGCCAGTTCGGAGAGCGTGAACATCACCCGGATCCGGCCGATGAGGACAGCGCGGGATGAACCGGCCGGCGCCGTTTGTCGTAATGCCGAGTAGGGTCTAACTAACCGGCGCCGGCACGCACCATGCCGTCGCGGTCCGACCGGAATCTCAGCGCGGTAGCTAATCCGCCCGGGTGTAACGATCGAGCAGGTTGCACCGATGAAGGTTCTAGTTGTCGGCTCGTGCGGCATGTGTGCGTAATGGCGACAAACGCAGTGCAGCAAACACATTGGAGGGCTTGGTGGACATCGTATTGGGTGTGGCGATGGCACCTACGACAGTCCGCATGGTGCTGGTCGAGGGGGAGAAAGCCGACGGGGTCACCGTCGATCATGACGTCTTCGACGTCACTTCTGTTGACGATTCGGCAACCATCAGTGCGGCCGATCAGGTCGTCGCCGCGATCCTCGGAACCCAGGAGAGTGCCACCACGGGTGGGCACCATTTGAAGTCGATCGGCGTCACGTGGACTGACCATTCGGACGCGGCCGCGCTGCGCGACACGCTGTCCGCGCACGGCATCGACGACGTCATGTTGGTCTCCGAGGGCCACGCCGCCGCAGCGCTGGCCCAGGCGGTCGGGCGCGCGGTGGGTTACGACACCACGGCGCTGCTGTTCATCGACCGGGACACCGCGACACTGTCGGTGGTGAAGACCGACGACGGTTCGGTGGTCAAGGTGCTTGGGCGGTCCCTGCACAGTGCCGATGCCATGGCCGTGCTCACGGAGATGGCCGCCGCCGTAGACGCTGCCGAATCCGCGCCGGACGGCATGTTCGTCCTCGGCTCGGGAGTAGACGTCGCCTCGGTCAAGGCGCATCTGGAAAACCTGGTGTCGCTGCCGGTCAATGCCCCCGACGAGCCCGAGATGGCGCTGGCCCGCGGCGCGGCGCTGGCGTCGGCCAATGCACCGGCGTTCGAGGCCACCACGGTCGGTTTGGCGTACTCGCAAGATCCCGACGGCACCACCGCCGGCAGTGCCTACGCGTTGGCCGGTCTGGCCACCGAGATGGCCCCGGTGGGTGCCGAGTCGATCGACGGGGTTGACCTTGTCGCCGACGAGATGCCACTGGACGAGGAACGCAAACCGTTCCTGCTGGTCGGTTCCGCGCTGACCTCAGTGTTCGTGGTCGGTGTTGTGGCCCTGGTCATTTCGCTCGCGGTGAGCATCCGGCCGACGGTCGACCAGCGGCCTGCTCCGGCGCAGGGCGCGGTGGCGCCCAGCGCCCCGGCCAAGTTGCCCGCGCCGGCACCGCCGCCAGAAGCTGCGGTACCGCCGCCACCGGCGCCGCCGCCAGAGACCATCAAGGCACCGATCCCGGTGGTGCAGGAAGCCCCAGCACCCGCACCGCAGGCCCCGCCGCGCACGGTCTACGTCGAGCAGCCCGCCGCCGCGCCGCCGCCTGCGCCCGAGGCGCCGGCTCCGGCCCCCGAGGCTCCGCCGCCCGCCCCGGAGCCTGTGGCGCCGCCGCCGGCCCCGGTCTACAACCCGCCGGCGCCGTACATCCCGCCGCTGGTCGTGCTCCCGCCCGCACCGCGGCTGCCGAACATCTTCCGTCCGCCATGGGATCCGCCGCAGCGCCAGCAGCCGCAGCGTCCGCCGTGGCAGCCGCCGTCGCGCCATGAACCGGAAACCCCGCAGTGGCCCGGCTCCGGCTCGGATGACTGGGGACCCGGATCCGGCTCGGGCCCGAGCTCGGGGTGGAACCCCGGCCGGGGCTCAGGTGATTGGAACCCCGGTCGGTCCAGCGGTTCCGGTGACTGGAACCCGGGTGGTTCGGGATCCGGCGATTGGAATCCCGGCCGTTCCGGTGGTTCGCGCGGTGGCGGTGACGGCGGGTCGCTGTGGCCCTTCCCGTCGTTCGGCGGGCACTAGCCCCTGATCGGCGGCCCCGCCTCCAACCGTTACCTGACGTTGGCCTGCCGCTCAGTGTCACGTAGCAGCTAGCTCATACTGGCGGCCTATCCAGGCAGTATGCGATGCACCGTTTTCGGTACCGGCTATCTGGGCGCGACACATGCCGCAGGGATGGCCGAGCTCGGCCATGAGGTGATCGGGGTCGACATCGACCCGGGCAAGGTGGCCAAACTCGCCGCCGGCGATATCCCGTTCTACGAGCCCGGCCTGCGCAAGGTGCTGAACGACAACCTGTCTGCCGGCCGGCTGCGGTTCACCACCGACTATGACGAGGCCGCCGATTTCGCCGACGTGCACTTCCTCGGCGTCGGCACCCCGCAGAAGAAGGGCGACTACAGCGCCGATCTGCGTCACGTGCATGCCGTCATCGACACCCTGGTGCCACGGCTTCGCCGCTCGGCGGTGATCGTCGGCAAGTCCACCGTTCCGGTCGGTACCGCAGCCGATCTGGCCGAGCGGGCCCGAGGGCTGGCGCCCACGGGGGTGGACGTCGAGGTGGCCTGGAATCCGGAGTTCCTGCGCGAGGGCTATGCCGTGCACGACACGCTGCACCCGGATCGCATTGTGGTTGGTGTGCAGAATGATTCGGCCCGCTCCGAATCTGCGATCCGGGAGCTCTACGCCCCGCTGATCGCCGAGGGGGTGCCGTTCCTCGTCACCGACCTGCAGACCGCCGAGCTGGTCAAGGTGTCGGCCAACGCGTTCCTGGCCACCAAGATCTCGTTCATCAACGCGATCTCCGAAGTGTGTGAGGCCACGGGTGCCGACGTCACGCTGCTGGCCGACGCGTTGGGTTATGACCCGCGTATCGGTCGCCGATTCCTCAACGCGGGCTTGGGTTTCGGTGGCGGCTGCCTGCCCAAGGACATCCGGGCGTTCATGGCCCGCGCAGGCGAGCTCGGCGCCAACCACGCGCTGACGTTCCTGCGGGAGGTGGACAGCATCAACATGCGCCGCCGCACCGCCATGGTGGAGCTGACCACGCGGGCCTGCGGCGGATCCCTGCTGGGCGCCAACATCGCCGTCCTCGGCGCGGCGTTCAAACCCGAGTCCGATGACGTCCGCGATTCGCCCGCGCTCAACGTCGCCGGCATGCTGCAGCTGAACGGCGCCGCGGTCAACGTCTACGACCCCAAGGCGATGGACAATTCGCAGCGGGTGTTCCCCACGCTGAACTACTCCACCTCGGTCATCGAAGCCTGCGACCGGGCAGATGCGGTGCTGGTGCTCACCGAGTGGGCCGAGTTCGTCGACCTGGACCCGGCCGAGCTGGCCGACACGGTCCGCGTCAAAGTCGTTGTGGACGGTCGTAATTGCCTGGATGCGCAACGCTGGCGGGAAGCCGGATGGCGTGTTTATGCGTTGGGGCGCCCCGTCGCCACTGTTTGACACTTGTAGAACAAATTCTGCGGTCGTAGGCTCGGGCCATGCGGGAACGAATCCGGTGGATGGCCCTGCACGGGGTGGTTCGAGGCATTTCTGCGTACGGGATGCGGCACGGCGACGCGCAGGCTCGGCTCATCGCCGACCCGGCGGTGCGGGCCGACCCGGCGCCCTTCGCCGACGAGATGCGCCGGCACGGACCGATAGTGCGCGGTCGCGCCCTCCTGATGACCTTCGACCACGACGTAGCCACCGAGCTGCTGCGCTCCGATGACTTCCGGGTGTCGCGGCTCGGCGGCAACCTGCCGAAGCCGTTGCGCTGGGTGGCCGACAAGACCGACACCGGGTCACTGCACCCGCTGCTGCCGCCATCCCTGCTCGCGGTCGAACCGCCCGATCACACCCGCTACCGCAAGCTGGTGTCCTCGGTGTTCACCACCCGCGCGGTCGCCCGGCTGCGGGAACGGGTCCAGGAGACCGCCGACGAACTGCTGGACTCGATGGACGGCGCCGGTGTGGTCGACGTCGTCCACCGGTATTGCGCCCAGCTGCCGGTCGCGGTGATCAGCGACATCCTGGGTGTGCCCGATGCGGACCGGTCCCAGATCCTGCGTTTCGGCGAGCTCGGCGCGCCGAGTCTGGACATCGGGCTGACCTGGCGGCAGTACCAGGAGGTGAACTCCGGTATCCAAGGGTTCGAGTCGTGGCTGACCGACCACCTGCGTCAACTACGGCGCAACCCCGGCGAGGACCTGCTGAGCCAGATCATCCAGGCCTCCGATGCCGGTGCCGCCGGGGAACCGCTCAACGAGGCCGAGCTGCGGGCGCTGGCCGGGTTGGTGCTGGCGGCCGGGTTCGAGACCACGGTCAACCTGCTGGGCAACGGCATCCGGATGCTGCTCGACCATCCCGAACACCTCAACACCCTGGCCGCGCGCCCCGAGCTGTGGCCGAACACGGTGGAGGAGATCCTGCGGCTGGACTCCCCGGTGCTGATGAGCGCGCGGGTAGCCCTGCGGGAGACCGAAGTCGCCGGAACTCCGGTGCAGGCCGGAGAACTCGTCATCGTGCACCTCTCCGGGGCCAATCGGGACCCCGCGGTGTTCGCCGATCCGCACCGCTTCGACATCGAACGCGACAACGCCGGACGGCACCTGTCGTTCTCCGGCGGGCGCCACTTCTGCCTCGGCGCAGCCCTGGCCCGAGCCGAGGGTCAGGTGGGGCTGCAGACCTTCTTCGAGCGGTTCCCCGACGCCCGGGCGGCCGGTGAGGGCAGCCGTCGCGAGACCCGAATCCTGCGCGGCTGGTCGACTCTGCCGATCGCGCTCGGGAAGGCACGCACAGCGGTAAGTTCGTGACGTGGACTTCCGAGCTGCACTGCTCGACCAGACCCGTTCCTTCGGGGAGCTGATCGCCTCCAGCGATCCCGAGACGCCGGTGCCGACGTGCCCGGAGTGGACGCTCAAGCAACTGTTCCGCCACGTCGGGCGCGGAAACCGTTGGGCGGCACAGATTATCTCCGAGCGTCGGGTGTCGCCCCTGGACCCGCGTGAAGTTCACGAGGGCAAGCCGCCCGATGATCCCGAGGCCGCGATCGAGTGGCTCAATGCGGGTGCGGCCCTGGTCCTCAAGGCCGTCGATCAGGTCGGCACCGACACGCGGGTGTGGACGTTTCTGGGCCCCAAACCCGGCGGCTGGTGGATCCGGCGACGTGTCCACGAGGCAGCGGTTCACCATGCCGACGCAGCGCTGGCCGTGGGAACTGCATTCGAGCTGCCGGTCGACCTCGCCGCTGACGCCGTCAGCGAATGGCTGGAGATCTCGACCGGTATGGCCAACAAACGGCACGCAGAGCCGCTCCCGTTGGACACCAGCATCCACCTGCACGCGACGGACGACGGTCTGGGCCCCACGGGGGAGTGGACGGTCGAGCACGACGAAGACGGGCTCGGCTGGTCCCACAGTCACGGCAAGGGCACCGTCGCGCTGCGCGGGCCGGCCAGAGACCTGTTGCTGGCCATCACGCGGCGGCGCAGTGCGACCGAACTCGGGCTCGATGTGTTCGGTGACACCGCAACCTGGGATGCCTGGCTCGACCGCACACCGTTCTGAGTGGCGTACGTTGCGTTCATGACCACATCCGAGATCGCCACGGTTCTGGCCTGGCATGACGCGCTGAACGACAAGGACGTCGACACCCTCATCGCACTGTCAAGCGATGACATCGAGTTGGGCGATGCCAATGGGGCTGCTCAGGGACACGCCGCCCTCCGCGACTGGGCCGCATCCACGGGCGGCACCGTGACACCGGGGCGGATGTTCGTGCACGACGGCGTGGTCGTCGTCGAACAGACCGTGCGGGCCGCCGACGGCACGGCCCACTCCGGCGCTGCCGCCTTTCGGGTGGTCCACGACCATGTCACCTCGGTGTTCCGCCATGACACCCTGGCTGCCGCACTGGCCGCGACCGAGCTCACCGAGAAGGATCTCGCCGGCTGACGCCATTGACCGGCGTCGCCAGCACCGCGGCAATCCCCGTCGTCAACGGGACCGACAGCGCCAGGGCGATGCCGCCCACCGCGGATCGGGCGATCTCGATCGCCACGCTCTCACCCGTCAGCACGTCGCCCAGCGACCGGTTGGCCACGCTGAACAACAGCAGCAGCGGCAGCGCGCTACCGGCATAGGCCAGCACCAGGGTGTAGACGGTGCTGGCGATGTGGTCGCTGCCCACCCGCATGGCACCGGTGAAAATCGACCGCCGGCTCCCGCCGTGCTCGGCCAGTTCGAACACCGCCGAGGCCTGGGTGATGGTGACGTCGTTGAGCACACCGAGTGAGCCGATGATGAAGCCGGCCAACAGCAGACCCGTGATCGACACGTTGCCCATATAGGCGGCGACCTCGTTGTTCTGATCCTCGGAAAGGCCCGTCAAGTGGGCCATTTCGATTGCCGCCCAGGACAATATGGCGGCCAGAAGCAACGAGGTGAGGGTGCCCAGCAAAGCCGCGCTGGTGCGCAGGCTGACTCCGTGGGCCAGATAGATCACCGCGTAGAGAATGGCTGCCGAGGCCACCAACGAGACCGGGATCGCCGGGGCACCGTCACGCAGCGCGGGTAACAGGAAGATCATCAGCACCGCGAACGCCACCACGATGCCGATGATGGCGCGCAGTCCGCGCCACCGTGCCACCGCCACGATCACCACGGCGAACACCGCGGCCAGTGCGATCAACGGCCAGGTGCGCTCGTAGTCGAAGAACGCGTAGCTCGTGGTGCCGGCCTCATCGACCTGTCGGCTCACCCGGATATTGTCTCCGGCAACAAGATTCGGCTGCCCGGGGCCGGTGGTGAACTCCAGCAGAGTCTTGGCGCCCTTGTTCGGGCCCGAATCGATGGACACCAGGTTCTGCACACACGTGCCGCCGCCCGGCACGGCGGGCCTCGGCGCGGCCGTCAACACGCCACCGGCGGAGGGGCTGCCGCAGTCAGCCAGGGTGCTGGACACCACATGCCCCGCCTCGGTGGTGACGGCGCCGCCTGCAGCGTTCTGGAACGGCAGCGGGATGTCGACCTTCTGGTGGCTGGGCCACAGCACGGCGGCGCCGACGAGGACCGCGAGACCGATCGCGATCAACAGGCCGACGACGATACGGGCAGCCAGCGGACCCAGCGGAGACGGGCCTGCCAGTGAATGGGAGTGGGAATGCGTGTGCGCCACCCGGTCAGCGTAGAGGGGGCGGCTGAGTGTCGGCAGCGGTGTTACTGGCGGTAGCCGGCCAGGAAGTTACCCAGGCGCTCAATGGCCTGGGCCAGGTCCCGCGACCACGGCAGGGTGACGATCCGCAGGTGATCCGGTGTGGGCCAGTTGAATCCCGTGCCCTGCGTCAGCAGGATCTTCTCCTGCAACAACAGGTCGAGCACCAGTTGCTCGTCATCGTGGATGTCGTGCACCTCGGGATCCAGGCGCGGGAACGCGTACAGCGCCCCCGAGGGCTTCACACAGGACACCCCGGGGATCTCGTTGAGCTTCGTCCACGCGGTGTCCCGCTGCTCGAGGAGCCGACCGCCCGGCAACACCAGATCGTCGATGCTCTGATGGCCACCCAGAGCGACCTGAATCGCATGCTGGGCAGGCACATTCGGGCACAACCGCATGTTGGACAGCAGGCTGATGCCCTCGATGAAGCTGCTCGCGTGCTCCTTGGGGCCGGTGATGACCAGCCAGCCGGAGCGGTAGCCGGCCACTCGGTAGGCCTTGGACAACCCATTGAAAGTCAGACACAGAAGGTCGGGCGCCAATGTCGCCAGCGAGATGTGCTTGGCGTCGTCGTAAAGGATCTTGTCGTAGATCTCGTCGGCCAACAGCAGGAGCTGATGCTTGCGGGCCAACTCCACCATCTGCTCCAGGGTTTCGCGGCTGTACACCGCGCCCGTGGGGTTGTTCGGGTTGATCACCACCAGCGCCTTGGTGCGCTCGGTGATCTTGGACTCGATGTCGGCGACGTCGGGATTCCAGCCCTGGGTCTCGTCGCACATGTAGTGCACCGGGGTGCCGCCGGCCAGTGCGGTCGAGGCGGTCCACAGCGGGTAGTCCGGCGCCGGGATGAGCACCTGATCGCCGTTGTCCAGCAGCGCCTGCAGGGTCATGGTGATGAGCTCGGAGACGCCGTTGCCCAGGTAGACGTCTTCGATGTCGAACCGGGGGAAACCCTCGACCAGTTCGTACCGGGTGAACACCGCGCGGCGCGCACTGGCGATGCCCTTCGAATCCGAATAGCCCTGGGCATTCGGCAAGGCCTGGATCATGTCGCGCATGATCACGTCGGGTGCCTCGAAGCCGAACGGCGCGGGGTTGCCGATGTTGAGCTTGAGGATGCGGTGCCCTTCAGCTTCCAGCCGTGAGGCGTGCTCGTGTACCGGTCCACGGATCTCGTACAGGACGTCCTGCAGCTTCGTGGACTGGGTAAACGTACGCGGCTTCGGGTGCTGACCGGTCTGCCACGGCAACTGATGGGTAGTCACGTTCACCATGGTCTCATCACCGTCCACTGATTTTGGAATTTGCCGATGATGTGGGTGGCCACCGCCACAGTCCGCCGATTTGCCAAGGTGCGGCATCCGTGGGCGTTCCTGGGATTCGTATGCGAGCCGGCTGTGGATTCGCTTGGGTGAGCGCGCACCGTCCGAAAACCTGCGCAACCATGGCTGGAACGCAATCGCCCGACGATTTTCCCAGGTCAGAGGGTGTTTGCGTCGGCAATATTTCCACACGATTGGCAATCCACATGGCACGAATCACCAGCACTTTCCGAGTCAAGACGATGGCCGCGGCCCTCGGCGGCAGCGCCGTCGTCGCGATGGGCGTCCTCGCTGCGATGCTCGGCGGGGCCCAGCAGGGGCCGGCGACCGTCGTCTCCGATGGATCGATGACCCTCGGTGAGACCACCACCGTCACCTATACCGGCACCATCGCCCCTGTCGTCGCGGCGCCCGCGGTCAAGGCCAAGCCTTTCGGCGGTAGTGGCGGCTAGAACACCCCGGATACGCCGAACGGCCACCTCCGTTGTGGAGATGGCCGTTCGGTGCGTCAGCGACGTGCTCTAGCGCTTACCGGGGCGCTTGACGCCCGCTTTCATGCCCAGACCCACGACCGGCGGTTCCGGCTTGGCGGGTTCGGCAGACGCCTCGGCGGGCTTTTCAGCGGCCGGTTCCGGTGCCGGTTCAGCGGCCGGAGCCTCGGGTGCGGGCGCTGCGGGCGCGGCCGGGGCGGCCTTCTTGGCACCCGGACGACGTGCGCCCGCGGCGATGCCCAGACCCACGACCGGCGGTTCCGGCTTGGCCGGTTCGGCCGGTGCGGCAGCCGGAGCCTCAGCGGCCGGAGCCGCAGGGGCGGCGGGTGCAGCCGATGCTGCCGGAGCCGCTTTCTTGGCACCCGGACGCTTCGCGCCGGCCGCCATGCCCAGACCCTTCACCGGTGCCGCAGGTGCAGCCGGGGCGGCAGGAGCCTCGGCGGCGGGAGCGGCAGCGGCGGCCGGAGCCGCGGTCTTCTTGGCGCCCGGACGCTTGGCGCCACCGGCGATACCCAGGCCCTTGACCGGAGCAGCCGGAGCGGCGGTCTCGGCGGCGGGAGCGGCAGCGGCGGCCGGAGCCGCGGTCTTCTTGGCGCCCGGACGCTTGGCGCCACCGGCCATGCCCAGGCCCTTGACCGGTGCCGCAGCGGCGGCCGGTGCGGCCGGTGCCTCGGCAGCAGGCGCTGCCTCAGCCGCCGGGGCTTCCTCGACGACCGGAGCCGGGGCCGGTGCCGCAGCTGCGGCCTTGGCCTCTGCCTCGGCGCGTGCTTCGGCGAGCTTCTCGGATTCCTTGGCGGCCGTGCCCTTCTCGGGCAGGGTGACGTTGCTCTTGTCCAGCGAGTTCAGCAGCAGCTGAGCCACGTCGAGAACTTCGGCCTTCTCGACGTTGCGGGCGGCGGCCACGTCGTCGACACCGTCGGTGATCATCACGCGGCAGAACGGGCAGCCGGTCGCGATGGTCGAGGCGGTGTCCATCGCCTCTTCGGTGCGCTCGACGTTCACGCGCTTGCCGATGTGCTCTTCCATCCACATCCGCGCGCCACCGGCACCACAGCACAGGCCGCGGTCGGCGTGGCGGGGCATTTCCTTCAGCGTCACACCGGAGGCCTCGACCAGCTCACGCGGAGCCTCGTAGACCTTGTTGTGGCGACCCAGGAAGCACGGATCGTGGTAGGTGACCTCGGGGCCGCCGGTGGACTTGACGGGCACCAGCTTCTTGTCCCGGACCAGGCGGTTGAGCAGCTGCGTGTGGTGCACGACGGTGTAGTTGGCACCCAGCTGCGGGTACTCGCGGCCGATCGTGTTGAAGCAGTGCGGGCAGGTCACGATGATCTTGCGGTCGACCGTCTCGACACCCTCGAACAGCTCGTTGATGGTCTCGACGTTCTGCGCGGCCAGCTGCTGGAACAGGAACTCGTTGCCGGAGCGGCGCGCCGAGTCACCGGTACAGGTCTCGCCGGTGCCCAGCACCAGGAACTTCACGCCCGAGGCGGCCAGCAGCTCGGCGACCGCCTTGGTGGTCTTCTTGGCCCGGTCCTCGTAGGCGCCGGCGCAGCCGACCCAGAACAGGTACTCGAACCCGTCGAAGCTCTCGACGTCCTCGCCGTAGACCGGCACGTCGAAGTCGACCTCGTCGATCCAGTTGGTGCGGTCTTTGGCGTTCTGGCCCCAGGGGTTGCCCTTGGTCTCCAGGTTCTTGAACAGCACACCGAGCTCACCGGGGAACTCCGACTCGACCATGACCTGGTAGCGGCGCATGTCGACGATGTGGTCGATGTGCTCGATGTCCACCGGGCACTGCTCGACGCAGGCGCCACAGTTGGTGCAGGACCACAGCACGTCGGGGTCGATGACGCCGCCCTGCTCGGCGGTGCCGACCAGCGGGCGCAGCGCCTGCTCGGGGCCGGAACCCTCGATGCGTGCGAAGCCGTCCTCGGGCACCCCGTGTCCGTGCAGGCTGTCGCCCAGCGTGGCGAAGTCCACCGAGCCCTCTTCGGGCATCGGCTTGCCTTCGATGATGTAGGGAGCCTTCGCGAACAGGTGATCGCGGAGGTTCATCATCACGAGCTTGGGAGACAGCGGCTTACCGGTGTTCCAGGCCGGGCACTGCGACTGGCACCGACCACACTCGGTGCAGGTCGCCATGTCGAGGTTGGCCTTCCAGGTGAAGTCCTCGATCCGGCCCTTGCCGAACACCGCGTCCTCGGCGGGATCCTCGAAGTCGATCTTCTCGCCCTTGTATTCCATCGGCAGCAGCGGGCCGAGGCCGTCGGGCAGACGCTTGAACGTGACGTTGATCGGGGCCAGACCGATGTGCAGGTGCTTGGAGTGCAGCACGATCAGCAGGAAGGCCAGCATGACGGCGAGGTGGGCCAGCAATGCGATGCTCTCCAGCCACACGTTGGCGGTGTGGCCCAGCGGAGCCAGCAGCGCGGCCATGCCATCGGAGAAGAAGGCGCCGGACTGGTACGGGAAGTTCTCACCCAGCACGTTGACGGCCGCACCGCGGAACACCGCGTAGGTCGCGATGACCAGGAAGATCATGATCAGAATCGTCCAGGCGCCACCGTTGTGCGAACCGTAGAAGCGGGATTCGCGGCCCAGCTGCTCGGGGTTCTTACGGATGCGGATGATCGCGAAGACGATGATGCCGGCCAGCACGGCGACGGCGAAGAAGTCCTGCAGGAAGCCCAGCACGGCCCAGCGGCCGACGAACGGGATGTGGAACTCGGGGTTGAACAGCACCCCGTAGGCCTCCAGGTACACCGTGGCCAGGACGAAGAAGCCCCACATGGTGAAGAAGTGCGCAATGCCGGGGATCGACCACTTCAGCAGCTTCGACTGGGCGAAGACTTCCTTGTTCTGGTTCAGGAAACGCTGGACGAGATGGTCCTTGCGGCCGCGCTCGTCACCGACTGTCTGGCCCGAGCTGATCAGCTTCGTCAGCCACAGCATGCGCTTGGCGGCGAACGCCAACACGACGAGTGTGGCGAGCACACCGATAATCAGCCGTGACAGAGTCAGGGTGTGTTCGAGACTCTCCACAGAAACGCCTCCATTTCGCGAGTTACCCGACGGTAACTTAGGCCTAGTTACCCGTCGGTAACTTAGCTTCCTTCAGCTCATAGTGACATTTCTGTGTTTCCTGCCGCTACCGAGGCTTACCTAACTTGGAGCTGACTGTGGTACAGCTCTCAGCTGCGAAGAGCACTGCGCCGCGGATTGCTGCGACATATTGACCGCAATCCGCGGCGTTGGCGTCGTTCAGCCCAGCGGCGCCAGCATCGCCCGCAGCATCGACAGCATTTCCGTCCGCGACTCGGCGCCGAGGCGCCGCCGAATCCGGGCCACGTGGTGCTCGACGGTCTTCGCGGAGATGAACAGCTGACTGCCGATATCGCGGTAGGGCATCCCGAGCAGCAGTAGTTCGGCCACTTCCCGCTCGCGGTCGGACAATTTGGTCGAGGACGGGGCCGAAGTCGGCTGGGGTGCGGCGCCGGCGGGGACCGCAGACGCCACTGAGGCGATTTCCGTCTCCTCGACGGCACTGGTCTGTTTGAGGTCGCGGGCCAGTTGGAGCATCGCCTGGGATACCCGGGCGTCCGGCGTTTGCAGCGCGGCCTGGCTGGCCAGCCGGGTGCCGTCCCAGGTCAGGCCGAACTGGGACAGCGCGCGTGCCGCGGCGGTGACCTCATCGATGTCGACGTGGTTGGCCAGCACCCGCAACCAGGTGCGCCCGCCGTTGGCCAGTGCCCGGGCAAAGGCACTGTGTCCGGCCGCGGCCGTCAGCGCCTGACCGTGCGGGGCAACCGCTCCGGGGGAGTTGGCCAGAATCCCGGCGTGCACACCGGCCCAGTGCAGCGGCACCGACCACAACACCGGGTTGCCGAGTGCTGCGAGCAGATCCCAGGCCTCGGACAGCGCATGCTCCAGCCGGTCGACCTGACGCATACGGGCACCGGCCACCCACAACTCTCCCAGCGGCAGCAGGGAGAACAGATCCATCGAATACTCGGCGAGCACCTCCACCGCCGCATACCAGTGCTTCTGCACCGCGCCGCTGTCCCCGCTGCGCCGGGCGATCGCGGTACGCAGCGCGGCGGCCCACAAGGCGTCGCGCCGGTGCAGATCCTCTCCCGATTCGGCCGCGGCGACGTCGGCGCCGGCCGCGCCGAGCTGACCGTCCTGCATCTTCACCCAGCCCAACAGCAGTCGGTGTCGAGCCGCACTGAAAACTTCGTCACCCGCCCCGCCCGCTCGCACGGCCCGGCTGATCACGCTGCGCGCCCGCACCGAATCGCCGCCGTGCAGCGCCGCCAGCGTCACCAACGCGGCCGGGGTATCGGGGGCGACGCCGCCGGACTGATACTCCGACGTGACCGCCTGCCCCAGCCGGGCCACGGTCACCGCGAACGGTTGATCCAGCGACAGCACCAGCCCCTCGGCCAGGCTGCGAGCCGCGCGTGCCGTCGAGGTGGGCGGGCCGGCCGGTTCGGTACTCGCCGATGCCCGCGCGGCCTCGCCGTCACCGGCCGCGAGGAACGCTGTCGTACTCGCCGAACTGACCAGGACGTCCGGATACGGGCCGAGCCAGCGGAACAGGTCGGCGGCCTGGGCGGTGCCACCGTCGTGCATGGCGACGCTGGCTGCGACCCGCACCGCGGTGGCCCGTTCGGCCGGGTCCTCGGAGCTGAGCAGCTCATCGGCCATCCGGGCCGCGGTGGTGCAGTCTCCGGCGAGCGCCAGCGCGTCGGCCAGCCGGGTGCTCACCGCCGCCGCGCCGGCCGTGACCGCGGCCCGGTAGAGCCGGGCCGCCCGCGCGGGCCGGGCGCGATTGTGGGCGGCGTGCTCAGCGAGGGCCTCGGCCAGCCGATCGTCGCGCAATCCGTGCTCGGCCAGTCGAACCGCGAGGTCGGCCGACAGCGTGGACAACTCGAGTTGTGAAGAGAGAAGGGAGGATTCGATCTCGTGATGGCGAGCGGCACCGGTGATCTGGGCGAGTGACTCGTGAACCATCCGGATGAACCGGCGGTCATGTGACGGCTCCACCAGCCCGGCAGCCCGGGCCCGATCCACCACGGCCGACGCCTCGGCGCCAGTCAACCGCAGTGCCGCCGCTACGTCGTCGGGACCGAGATCGTGGCTCAGCGACAGGATCAGCAGCGCATCGCGGGTGTCGTCGTCGACCCTGCGTAACCGCTGCAACAGCTCGAACCGGGCTGCCTCGGCCGGCGCATCGACCGCATCCACCGCCACGCGCAACAGAAATGGCAACCCGGCGGTCGCGGCCAGCACCGACCTGACGGTTTCCTGGGTTGCCGGAGCTCCCATTGCCGTGCTCAGTGCCCGGCCCATCTCGGCTGTCGGTATGGACCCGAGCCGCAACACCGGGTGCTCCCGCTCCAGTGCGGTGCCCAACGCGACCAGCGGAACGCGGTGGGTCAACGGCTCGCACGCCACGACGACAGTCGCTGCTGGGTCAGCGACTGTCTCTGCAAGACAGTCGATTTCGCTGTCGCTGAGAAAGTGTGCATCGTCGACCACGAACGCGGACTCCGGTGCGTCACCCGGTCGGGGCGCGCGGGTCAACACGACGCGACCGGCCTCACGCAGCGCGTTGCGAACCGCGGCGAGCACCGTGCTCTTGCCGGTTCCGATACCGCCGGACACCAGCAGCTTGACCGGAGCGGCGGGGTTAGCCAGCACCTCATCGATCGCCGATCGGGCAGCCAACGGCAGCTCCGGGACGGGCTCCGGCGCCGGGTCGGTCATCAGTGCCGGCCTAGGCTCCGCCGCCGCCCTCTGCCGCAGTGGTCGTGACCGGCGGCTGGGTGGTGGTCGGCGGTTGCGTCGTCGTCGGTGGCTGCGTGGTCGTGGTCGGCGGTTGCGTCGTGGTGGTCGTGGTGCGCGTCGTCGTGGTTGTCGACGGTGTGGTGGTGGTCGTGGTCGTCGTTGTGGTGGTCGGGCTGGTCGTCGTGGTCGTTTCGGGCGACGACGTCGTCGTCTCCGGCGGCGGGGGCGGCGCCACGACCGTGGTCGTCTTGACGCCGTCGGGACCTTCGGTCACGGTGGTGACCGGCTCGGGCGGCGGTCCTTCCGGGGACGGACCCATCGAGTAGGTGGTGCTGGTTTCGGTGACCGGAGTCGAATCCCCTTCGGAGCTGGTCAAAGTCACCGCGAGTCCACCGGCGGCCAGCAGTGCGGCCGCCGCCGCGGCCCCGAACAGGATCGGCGGTCGTTTGTACCAGGGGAGCGGCGCCGGTCCGGCGTCGTACATCTCCTCCTCATGGCTGAACTCCACCGGTGGCCGCGCCGCGGTCATGCCTGCGGGAGTCTCATAGTCACCGCCGGTATAGGGCACCGGCTCGTTGCCCGGCGCGTCATCCTCCGACCAGGCCAGGGCCGCCGCATTGGCGCCGGGAGCCATGGCCGTTGGGGCCATGCCGGTTGCGGCGTCGGCGTCGGTCACCTCGGGAGCCAAACCCGTCGGCGCATCGGCGGCGGCCACCGCAGGGGCCAAACCTGTTGCGGCACCGGCCTCTGCGACGCGCTCAGCAACCAGAGCGGCCCCGACGGCCACATCCAGTTGGGGTCGCTGGGTTGTCGCCACCGGTGCACGCAACCGCTCCGATACCCGCTGGGTCACAAACGGGATCGCCGCGCCGCCGCCCACGGTGGCTACCGCGTTCACGCTCGACAACGCAATGTTGTTGCGCTGCAACGTGTCTTCGACGACATCCAGCAGACCCGCCAGCGGCGCCGACATGAGTTGGTCGAGTTCGGGGCGGGTCACCCGGAACTCGGAGTTGAATCCGGGCAGTTCGGTGGGAATCGAGGTCGCCGTTTCGGCCGACAGCCGCTCCTTGGCCTGGCGGCACTCCGCGCGCAGCCGCGCCAGCGAACCGACCGCTGCGGTGCCCGCCGGATCGGCGTCGCTGGCCGCCGCGATGCCGCTGAGTACGTGGTTGAGCAACGCCTGGTCGATCTGGTCGCCGGAGAAATCGGGATAACGGACCGTCTGGCCGATGGTGGCGAAACCCGCCCCGGCGTCGGCCAGCGTGACACTCGTGCCGCTGCCGCCGAAATCGCACAACACCACGACGCCCTCGGTGGGCAAGCCGGGATCGGCCCGAAGGGCTGCCAGTGCGGTCAGCGAGTCGGGCACCAGCGCCGGCGGCACGCCGCCGGGCGACAGTGCGGGCTTGTGGCGCAGCGCGCCGCGCAACGCGCCGACGGTGCTCGGGCCCCAGTGCGCCGGCACGGCGATGGCGACCGGTGCACCACCGCCCGCGGCGCGGGCCATCAGGTCCAGTGCCTCGGCCAGCACCAGTTCGCCGCGATGCTGGGACCCGTCGGCGGCGACCAGCGGCACCGGGTCACCCACCCGCTCGACGAAACCGGCCAGCGGCAATCCGCTGCCGGTGTACTCGCCCACATCAGGGGCGCGGTCGTTGTGCAGGGTGAAGATCGATCGGCGGATCACCGGTTGGCGGCCTTCGCGGGCTGCCACCAGGTTGGTCATCCCGATCGACAACCCCAGTGAGTCGGTCATCAGGCGTCACTCCTGTTGTCTCGGCCGAAACCTCACCCTAACTGCTGGGACCCCCTGCGCCCGTGATTGAACCCCTAGTGGCGTCAATCCCCTAATGTCCACCCCCCTAACGGCGGCCGGGCAGGGGTGGGTTCGGCACCGATCCCAGCGCCCTCACAGCTGGCTAGCATTCGAATCGAACTGTTGAGGAGGTGGAGCATGGCGAACACATTGCTGGACTTTGTGATGTCGCTGGTACGCGACCCCGACGCCGCTGCCCACTATGCCGCCGACCCGGCCCAGGCCATTGCCGACGCCCACCTGACCGATGTGACCAGCGCGGACGTCAACAACCTGATTCCCGTCGTATCGGAATCGTTGTCCATGACGGGCGCCAACAGCGGGCTCGGCGACTTCGGTACCGCAGACCCGGGCGGCAACGTCTGGGCGAGCGGCGCGGCGACCGCGGCGTTCGATGCCTTCGGCGACCACGTGCCGGTCGATGCCCCCAACGATGCCTGGGACTCGACGGCCGGCCAGGTCATCGATCAGTCAGGCGCTCTGGACCACCTGGTGTCTTCGGCTTCGGCCATCGACGACGGTGGCTTCGTGAATCAGCCGCTCGATGACGTATCGCTGCAGCTCAGCGAACCGGTCATCGAGGATGTGCCGATCGTCGACCCGGCACCGATCCCAGATTGGGACCATCCGGCCGTCGACGACCAACACCACACCGACAGCGGTGGCGGATTCGACATCTTCGACTGACCTGCCCCAGCGTTCCAATAGGCGCACGACCCCAGTGGTCGTGCGCCTATTGCGTTTACCTGCGAAAACGTCAATAGATTCGGGGTCGATCTGAACTGCCCCTAGGTATCCCCTAAGCCCCTATTGGGGCCACCCCCCACACCCCGAGTAGGGGCGATACGGGGAGGGGAATCGACCCCGTTTCCGGGGCTGCGGCGCGCCCATAACGTTGTCTCCAGATCGCCGGAGAGCCCGGCGGGGGACTCACCAGAGACTCCCAGAAACATCCGAAAGGTTGGAGAAATGACCACTCTGATCGACTTCATCCTGGACCTGTTCCGCAGCCCCGCCTCGGCAGCTTCGTTCATCGCCGATCCGGATGGCAGCCTGCGTGACGCCGGCCTGCCGAACGTCACCGCAGCCCAGCTGCACGCCGTCGCGGCCACCGCGGCCCCGGCCGGTGTGCTGCTCGGTGGCGGCAACCCGGTGCTCGGCCTGCAGCGCGCGGTCGCCGATCACCACAGCATCCCCGCCCAGTTCGGGAACCAGGTCGCCTCGCCGTTCTCCCCGCAGACGCAGGTGGCCAGCAACAACGACACCGAGTGGGCCAGCCACAACAACGTCCCGGTGATGAGCCCCAACCAGGACGCCGGCGCCAACGCCCAGCAGGGCGCGTTCAACCTCGGCTTCGGTGACATCACCCTCGGCGACAAGAGCACCAACACCGCCACCAACGGCGGCGTGGTGGTCGACGGCGAGAACAAGGGCGACATCGTCAGCGGTGACGGCGCGGTGCTCGGCGACGGCAACACCACCAACAACGGTGACGTCTGGGCCGGTTCCGGCTCGCACGTCAACGTGGGCGAGGGCAATGCCATCGAGGACAGCTCGCAGCACGCCGGCGGCGACGTGGTGTCCGGCAACGACGGCCCGGTGATCAAGGACGTCGACATGAGCGGCGGCCACGGTGGCGGCGCGTCCGGCGGCGACAGCCTGATCGGTATCGGCAGCGGCGGTGCATCCGGTGGCGACGGTGGCAACGCCGGCTCGATCATCCTCACCGATGCCTCGACCCACGCGGTCGGCGGCAACCAGACCACGGTCGACGGTGACTACGGCAGCCGCAACACCCAGGACAACTCGACGCACACCTCGGTGCAGACCGAATCGACGCACAGCGTCGAGGACAACTCGTCGAGCTACTCGTCCAACATCGCGTCGAACAACGACACGTCCTTCGGGTCGCACAACGACACCAGCTCGGCGCTGGGCTCGGGTAACAGCTACGACTCGCACTCGCAGTCCCACACCGACGTCGCGTCGCACAACGCGACCGACACCGGGTTCGACGCCTTCTGATCGATCCGCACAGGGGCGGGGGCCATCCGTACGCGGGTGGTCCCCGCCCTATTGGCGCGCCTACCGTTGAGCCCGGCACGCAGGAGGGACTTCCATGACGCAACCGAACGACCAGCGCAATGCCGCGGCAGGCGATCCGCGCAAGGTCAAGGTGATCGTCGAACTCATCGACCACACCAGCACGATCGCCGCCACCTATGACCGCGGGGACCTGGTGGAGCGGCTGAGGCTGGCGAAGGTGCGTATCAGCGATCCGCAGATCCGGGTGGTCATCGCCGGTCAGCTCAAGCAGGGCAAGAGCCAGCTGCTGAACTCGCTGCTCAACATTCCGGTGGCCCGCGTCGGCGACGACGAATCCACCGTGCTGGCCACCGTCGTGGCCTACGGCGAGCAGGCGTCGGCGCGCCTGGTGGTGGCCCGGCCCGACGGGGCCGAACCCGAACTGATCGACATCCCGCCGTCGGAGGTGACCAATGACCTGCGCCGCGCTCCGCAGGCCGGCGGCCGCGAGGTGCTGCGGGTCGAGGTGACCGCCCCGAGCCCCCTGCTCAAGGGTGGGCTGGCCTTCGTCGACACCCCGGGCGTCGGTGGGCTCGGGCAACCGCACCTTTCGGCGACCCTGGGCCTGCTGCCCGACGCCGACGCGCTGCTGATGGTCAGCGACACCAGCCAGGAGTTCACCGAACCGGAAATGACCTTCATCCGCCAGGCGATCGAAATATGCCCGGTGGCAACAATTGTCGCTACCAAGACCGACCTGTACCCGCATTGGCGTGAGATCGTCGGTGCCAACACCGGCCACCTGCAGCGGGCGGGCATCTCGACCCCGATCACCCCGGTCTCCTCCGTCCTGCGCACCCACGCGATCCAGCTCAACGACAAAGAGCTCAACGAGGAATCGAACTTTCCGGCCATCGTGAAGTTCCTGTCCGACCGGGTGTTGACGCGGGAGAGCGACCGGATCCGCGACGAGGTGGTGGCCGAAATTCATTCGGCCGCAGAACATCTGCTCCTATCGGTGAACTCCGAGCTGTCCGCGTTCACCGATCCGGATGAACGCGAGCGGCTGACCGCCGAGCTGGAACGGCGCAAGCAGGAAGCCCAGGATGCCCTGCAGCAGACCGCGCTGTGGCAGCAGGTGCTCAACGACGGCATCGCCGACCTGACCGCCGACGTCGATCACGATCTGCGCCACCGGTTCCGCAACATCACCCAGCACGCCGAGAAGGTCATCGACAACGGCGACCCCACGCTGCACTGGGCCGAGATCGGCTCGGAGTTGGAGGAGTCGGTGGCCACCGCCGTCGGCGACAACTTCGTCTGGGCGTACCAGCGTGCGGAGGCACTGGCGGCCGAGGTGGCCCGGACCTTCACCGAGGCAGGCCTGGAGGCGGTGCAGCTGCCTCAGATCGACGCCCGAGACATGGGTGCCGGATTCGGCGAGATGAAATCGCTGGCCAGGCTGGAGGCCAAGCCGATCAAGGCCGGGCACAAGGTCATCACTGGCATGCGCGGCTCCTACGGTGGCGTGCTGATGTTCGGCATGCTCACCTCGTTCGCCGGGCTGGGCATGTTCAACCCGCTGTCGCTGGGCGCGGGCCTGGTACTGGGGCGCAAGGCCTACAAGGAAGACATGGAGAACCGCATGCTCCGGGTCCGCGGCGAGGCCAAGACGAACATGCGCAAGTTCATCGACGACGTCGCCTTCGTCGTCGGCAAGGAGTCGCGGGACCGCCTCAAGGGCATCCAGCGGCAACTGCGCGACCACTACCGCGGGATCGCCAACCAGACCACCCGCTCGCTCAACGAGTCGCTGCAGGCCACGCTGGCCGCGGCGAAGGTCGAGGAGAACGAGCGCAACACCCGGGTCAGGGAGCTGGAGCGGCAGAAGAACATCCTGACCCAGGTGGTCGACCACGCCAACGGCATGGCAGGCGCGGGCTACTAAGCTCCAAGAGCCAGTTTTCGATGAACCCCGGGTTGACTTCCGGGTTGGAAGAGGTGGACTCCGCAGCGTGAGCACGGCCGATCAGGTGCGCTCGATTCTGGGCGGCACCATCAAGGCGTACCGGGGCGACCCGGCCTATCGCAATCGGCCCGACGTACACAACGAACTCGACCGCATCGGGCGCAGGCTCAACCAGCCCATCCGTATCGCGCTGGCCGGCACGCTCAAGGCGGGCAAGTCGACGCTCGTCAACGCCCTGGTCGGGGAGGACATCGCGCCCACCGATGCCACCGAGGCAACCCGCATCGTCACGTGGTTCCGGCATGGGCCCACCCCCAAGGTGACCGCCAACCACCGCGGCGGCCGTCGCTCCAACGTGCCGATCGCGCGGGGCACCAACGACCAGTCGAATTACCGGGGTCTGACGTTCAGCTTCACCGGACTCAACCCCGAGGACGTGGTGGATCTCGACGTCGAGTGGCCCGCGGCCGAGCTCATCGACACCACGATCATCGACACCCCGGGAACCTCGTCACTGTCGCGGGACGTCTCGCAGCGAACCCACCGGCTCCTGGTCCCAGAGGACGGCGTGCCCCGCGTCGACGCGGTGGTGTTCCTGTTGCGCACCCTCAACGCCGCCGACATCGCCCTGCTCAAGCAGATCGGCGAACTCGTCGGTGGATCCTCGGGCGCACTCGGCGTGATCGGGGTGGCCTCGCGGGCCGACGAGATCGGTGCCGGCCGCATCGACGCCATGATGTCGGCCAAGGACGTGGCCAAACGGTTCACCGAGGAGATGGACAAGACCGGGATCTGCCAGGCCGTCGTCCCGGTGTCGGGTCTGCTCGCACTCACCGCCCGCACCCTGCGGCAGAGCGAGTTCGTCGCCTTGCAGAAGCTCGCCGGCGTCGAGCCGGCGGCACTGACGAAGGCGATGCTGAGCGTGGACCGCTTCGTCCGCGAGGACAGTGCACTGCCGGTGGACGCATCCACCCGGGCGGCGCTGCTTGACCGGTTCGGCATGTTCGGCATCCGGATCTCGATCGCGGTGATCCACGCCGGGGTGTCCGACTCCGTGGCCCTTGCCGACGAACTGCTGGAGCGCAGCGGTCTGATCGCCCTGCGTGACGTGATCGACCAGCAGTTCGCACAACGTTCGGAGCTGCTCAAGGCACACACGGCGCTGTTATCGCTGCGACAGTTCGTGCAGCACAACCCGATCTACGCGACGCCTTACATCCTCGCCGACATCGACCCGCTGCTGGCCGACACGCATGCCTTCGAGGAGCTTCGGCTGCTCAGCCTGCTGCGGTCTCGCCCCACGACGTTGAACGAGGACGAGATGGCCTCGCTGCGCCGGATCATCGGCGGCTCGGGCACCGATGCGGCCAGCCGGCTCGGACTGCAACCTGACGCCCCGTTCGACGGGCCTCGCTCGGCCTTCGCCGCGGCCCAGCGTTGGCGGCGGAGGGCCGAACATCCCCTCAACGATCCGTTCACCACGCGAGCCTGCCGGGCCGCGGTGCGCAGTGCAGAGGCGCTGGTCGCCGAGTACTCGTCGCGCCACTAACGAATCAGGGCTCTCCGTCGACATACAGGTATGCGTGATTGCCTGGGGTTGTCCGTGGGGGCGACCAATCTGGTGGCGATCGCCGATCATGCGCCGCTGGTGCGGCGGGCGGTGTTCACCGTATCCGCGCAGCACGGTCCCCTGGTCGGCGCGCCGTCTTCGGCTGACGGCGGGTTGGTGTTCGCCGATTTCGTCGGACGGGTGGGCGACCCGGTGCCGCTGGTCGCCGCCGACGGGTCGACGCATCGCGCCGAGCGGCTGCTGGCCGGTGCGGTCGAGGCGCTGACGCGCGAGACCAGTCCGACGCACCGTCCCGACGTGTCGGTTCTGACGGTGCCCGCGCACTGGAGTTCGGCGGCTGCCGATTCCGTGCGAGCAGCGTTGCCCGGGGTTCGCGTGGTTCCCGATTCGGTCGCGGCGCTGACGGCCATCCAGGCGCATCCGGGCCTGCCGGCCCGCGGCGTCGTCGCCCTGTGCGATTTCGGAGGTTCCGGCACCAGCCTGACCCTGGCCGACGCCGGGGCAGGGTTCGCGACCATCGGGCAGACGGTGCGGTACCAGGACTTCTCCGGTGACCTGATCGACCAGGAAATGCTGCGGCATGTCCTGAGCAATCTGGACGCCGAGCCGGCCGGCACCGCGGCGGTGACCGCATTGGCCCGGTTGCGGGAACAGTGTCGCGAGGCCAAGGAACAGTTGAGCGATCAGAGCGCCACCAGCCTGCCCGGGGTGGGCGGCGCGATGAGGCTCACCCGCGCCGAACTGGACGCTGCGGTCGACCAGCCGCTCGGCGGTGTGATCGAGACCCTGCTGGACCTGCTGCGCCGCAACGGCATTCACCCGGCGCAGCTGGCGGCCCTGGTGACGGTCGGTGGCGGAGCGCGGATACCCCTTGTCACCCAAAGGCTTTCAGAGGCGTTCCGCATGCCGGTGACCACCGTGCCGCAGGCCCAGGTGATCGCGGCCGTCGGGGCCGCGCTGCTGGGACGCCGTGGCGCCGACGAGACAGCGACGCAGGTGGCATATGCCGCACCGGCATCCGGGCCCATGCTCGGTACCGGCACGATTGCGGCCTCTGCTCTGGCCTGGTCGGAGTCTGACTCGGTGGCTGAGGTCGCGGAGTTCGTCCCCGAGTCAGTGACCGACGATTCGGCCCGGCCGGAATTCGTGTTCTCCGAGCCCCCGCCGGCGCCCGCTCCCGCGGGTGTTCCCTGGTACCGGCGCGGGGGAGTGGTGGCCTACGCGGCGGTGTTCCTGACCGTCGTCGGCACGGTCGGGATGGTGCTGTCGGCGCGGGCAGACCGCCTCGATGCCGCGGCGACCGGATCCAGCGTGTTGGCGCCGCAGAACGTTCCGGCCGAGTCCCCGTTGGCTCAGAACGCGCCCGCGCCGCCGACCAGGACCGTGGTGGTGCGTGATCCGTCCTGGCCAGGACCCGGGGCGGCGCAAGCCGCACCCCGGCAGGCGTCCGCGCCGTGGCTGGTGCAGAGTCGGCAGAGCGCACCGCTTGCCCCGGCCCCGCAGCGGGTGGCGCCGATTCCTCGACCGGCCGCGCCAGCGCCGGCGCTGCCGCCTCCGCCCGCAGCGCTCCCGCCGATTCCGGTGCCGCCGTTGGTATTTCCGCCGGTGACGCTCCCGCAGTTGCCGATCCCGACGTTCAAACCGCCGGTCTCGGAGCCTGCGCCGTCGCCGTCGCCGTCGCCGTCGCCCAGTCCGACTCCCACGCCGGAGCCCAGCCCGTCGTCGGAGCCGACAGCGACGCCTCAGCCGACGCACACCCCGGAGCCGACGCCGGAACCGACCAAGGCGCCGGAGCCGACACAGGCTCCCGAACCGACGCCGGCGCCTACGCCCACATCAGCCGCGCCGACACCCTGACTCGCACCTGCGCCGCGGATTGCTGCTTGATAGTGACTGCAATCCGCGGCGTTGACGACTATGCGGCGCGGTCGAGCCGAATGAACTCACACCCCGGCCCGCACGGGCGGCCGGTTACGGCGATCCCGTGCCGCTGCAGCACCTGAGCGATCTTGCTCGCCGTTTGGCACGGTCGGTCGAAGACCTGCCCGTAGGACAGCCTGACGGTCGCCCGCCCGTCGACGGCGGCGTCGAGATCCCGTTCGAAATCCGCATCCCGCCTGGTAGATGAATCGTGGTAGATCCGGCCGTCGAGTTCGACGATGAGCTGTTCGCCGTATTCGGCATCGCGATAGCAGACGCCGACGGATGAGGCGGCCCGCTTCTGGCGTATGGCCTTGGGTAATCCATGTGGGCGCTCGACGCGGACGAGATAGCCGTGCTCGAGAACGGAGCAGGTGCCGTCGGCGATGTCGAGCAGCACCGCCCGCAGCCATCGGCGACGGCGGACGCGCCCCCGAGAATCGAGCAGTTGCAGCAGCCGCTGCGCGGTCGTTCGCCGCGATTGGCAGGCATTGGCCAGAGCGGCGATGGCATCGAGTTCGGACGCGGCGCGGCACGCGACATCGAGTACGGCTTCGTCGTACCGCATCCGCGGTGGGCCGACGTTCCACCACACCCGCTCCTGAAGGCTCGCAAGGTGATGGATGCGGACTCCTGCGGGCTCGGCAAGTGTCGTCCGGTTCCGCTCGACAGCGACATGGATGGGAGACGTCTCATTTCCCATGGCCGATTCGAAGCACAGGGCAGCCGGAGCCGCGTAAAGCACTGCAGCCCAAGCGCGTTGCGACCAGGCCGGCGGTCCGGTGTGGTCGACGTACACGCCCGCGTGGACCCGCGCCCATTCGTTGCGTCTGAGCAATCGTCGGATCTCGTGCTCCCGCAGCCCTGCGGCCAAGGCCTGCCGACGCGAGATCACGCCATCCTGTTGGCGAAGAAGCTCGTCGACGTCCACCGCGTCGATACTCGTGGACAGGCGCGTCGCCGACCAGAAGCTCTTCGAGGACCTGTGGATAACCATCAACGCCGCGGATCACTGCCCGATAGTGACTGCGATCCGCGGCGCTGAGTGCCGAGTCAGGCCGGGGGCTGCGTTGTCGTCGTCACCGGTGCAGTCGTGGTGGTGGTGGTCGTCGGCGCAGTCGTCGTGGTCGTGGTCTCGGTGGTGGTCGGAGGTGGTTCGGTTGTCGTGGTGGTTTCCACGACCGTCGTAGTGGTCGGCGCGACCGTCTCGGTGACGGTGTGCGTCGGGGCCGGAACCACTGGTGCCGAGGTGACGACCGATGTCGTGGTGGTCGGTGTGGTCGACGTGGTCGTGGTCGTCGACGACGGGGAATCCGACGAGAACAGCTGCACCAGGGCATAGATGACCAGTGCTGCGATGACTGCGCCCACCGCGCCCATGCCGATCAGTGCGGCGGGCTTGCGGTACCAGGGAAGGGGCTCGGGAGTGGGTGGTGCGGGTGGCTCGGAGTACTCGCCGTAGCTGGGGGCGTACTGGGTGGGCTCGTCGCCGTCGTAATAGTTCGACACGCGCCGATGGTAGGCGGGTTCAGCCGCCCGGCGGCGGATACAGCGTGCGTGTCACGTTGGTACGCGGTCGGTGGTGCGTCGTGGTGGGGTACTCGCCGTAGTCGGCGCTGCCCGACTCCGTCGTCGTAGTTGTGGTGGTTGTCGTGGTCGTCGACGTGGGCGAAGTCTCGGATGTGGTCGAGGTCCCGGAGGTGTCCGACGGCGAGGTCGTCGTGGTGTCGGACTCGCCCGGCACGCCGAACTCGGTGGTCACCGGAAGCTGGCTGGAGGTGCTCCGGGTGGTGGTCGACTTCGAGGTCTTCACCGATGTCGAGGTATAGGTGGGCGGGACGAAATCTATCGGCGCATCCTCAGGCCCGCCTGAGCTGGTCAGCGCAATCGCCGCCCACAGCACCAGGCCGATCACGGCGAGGGCGGCCGCGCTGGCCCCCGCCACCGCCGGCGTCGAATGATGCCAGGGCGCCTCGGGAGGCTGCCCCTGGTCGTCGTCGTCACCGGTCACGGGCACCGATACTATGCCCGGCCTCCGAGCGGGTCGCGGTCAGCTCAGCTGACGGATGACATCGGTGGCGAAGAGCTCGAGATGATCCAGATCGGACTGGTCGAGCAGTTGCAGGTAGACCCGCTGCACTCCGGCCTCCAGGAACGGGGCCAACTTGTCGACGATCTCGGCCGGCGTGCCGACCAGCGGCGAATTGCTGCGCAGCTCGTCCACCTCGCGGTTGATCGCTGCGGCCCGCTTGGCGATCTGAGCCTCATCGCTGCCGGCGCACACGACGAACGCCGCCGAGTAGGTCACCGCGTCGGCGGGACGCCCGGCGTCGGACACGGCTGCGGCTACTCGTGCGAACTGAGTCTTGAGGGTGTCCAGCGGCACGAACGGCACGTTGAACTCCGCGGCGAATTCGGCGGCCAGCGCCGGTGTGCGCTTGGCGCCCATCCCGCCGATGACGATCGGGAGGTTCGACTGGGTGGGCTTGGGCAGCGCCGGGGAGTCGACGACGGTGTAGTGCTTGCCGGCGAAGTCGAAGGTGTCGCCGACGGGCGTGCTCCACAAGCCGGTGAGGATGCGCAACTGCTCTTCGAGCCGGTCGAAACGCTCGCCCAACGGGGGGAACGGGATGGCGTAGGCCTGGTGTTCGGCCTCGAACCAGCCGGCGCCGAGGCCCAGTTCGACACGGCCACCACTCATTTCATCGACCTGTGCCACCGAGATGGCCAGCGGTCCGGGGTGCCGGAAGGTGGCCGAGGTGACCATGGTGCCCAGCCGGATCGAAGAGGTTTCGCGTGCGATGCCGGCCAGCGTCACCCAGGAGTCGGTCGGCCCGGGCAGGCCGTCACCGCTCATCGCCAGGTAATGGTCAGACCTGAAGAATGCCGAGTAGCCGAGAGCCTCAGCGGCGCGGGCCACGGCGAGCTGGTCTGAGTACGTTGCGCCTTGCTGGGGTTCTACGAATACACGGAAATCCACGACGCCAGCCTATCGGCGATCTCAAGTGGACGGCTGTTGACCGAGTTCGTCGAACCGTGCGAGCGCGGTGTCGAGGTCGGCCTCCTCGTACATCTCGCATCGGTTCACCTCGTCGCCGTCGACCGTGAAAATCACGACCTGTCGCCACTCGGCATAGAAGCCTTCCGGCGAACTCCCGTTGGCCGCCTGGGTGATGACTGCGCCGAGTTTGTTCAGGCGATGCGCCGTCTCGATGTGGATCTTCAGATCGGGAGAGACATCCCAGGCGGCCTGGAGGTACGGGAACAGGTCACCCGGCGTGAAGGCAACGCCTGGCCGATGGTCGACGTTCACAAGATCCGGGGTTGCGGGTGGCATCTCGTGCCGGTTCAGGGCGGCGTACCCCTTGGTCACCGCGGACCAGGTGCGCGCATGAGCGGCGGCCTCGCCCGCGAGGTACCGCGCGTCGAGTTCGGCGAACGCCGCGTCGAGGTCGTCCAGATCGAATGCGACGTAGGCGGTGATTCGGTCCGCTTCATCGACCTCGAAGACGCTGAGGGCCTCGGCGTAGAACCCTTCGGGCCCGTCGTCATTTCCCAAGGCCCGGATCCGGTTGAGGGTGAGACGTTGACCGCGCGTCGCCACCACGGCCGCGGTCATTTTCCGGGTCCCAGCGTCGGCAACGGCCCGAGTTTCGTCGAGAGCCGCGTCGCGACCCCGACGGACCCCAGCGTTGATCACGCGTCGACGATCATCGGTGGATACTTGGTCCGCAAGTATGTCGGATATAGCGGCCCAGTCGCGGCGGTTGAAGTAGCGGTTAAAGCGGTCATACGCGCGGCTTGCCGCGTTCTCCAGTTGCGTTGCAGGCCTGCCGACTTCGTCGAACCGCGCGAGCGCGGAGTGCAAATCGGTCTCGTCGAATATTTCGGAGCGGCTGATCAAGTCGCCGTCCACGGTCAGAAGGTGGATCACCCGCCACTCAGCATGAAAGCCCTCATGTGAGATCGCTTGAGCCGATTGGGTGATAACAGCTCCGAGATCGTTCAGCCGGTGCACTGCCTCGACGTAGAGGGACGCCTGCGGGGACAGATCCCATGTTGCCCGGAGATATGCTGTCATCTCGCCCGGCGCGAATGCTGTTGCGCGGCGGTGGTCGATGTTCACCCAATTCGGTGTTACAGCAGGCACTTTGCGACGGTTGAAGTTGCTGGAGATCCGACAGATTGCCGTCCAGGTGTGCGCATGCGGTGTCGCTTCGCCGGCGAGGTAGCGCGCGTCGAGCTCGTCAATCGCGGCGTCGAAATCGTTGTGGTCGAAGGTCACGGTCGCCGCAATGCGGTTGTCGGCGTCGATCTCGATCACGTGCAGGAGATCGAGGCCGAACTCTTCAGATGCCCCACCTCCGAGCGAGAATCGAGCGCTTACGAGGACGACGCTTTCGCCACGGATAGCTATGGGTGTCGGTGTTTGTGTGGCGCCGAGGTCAGCTGCTATCCGGAAGTTCTCGATGAAGGCATCCCGCCCGGTTTGCATGTCGGCGTTTATCACCCGACGGCGGTCGTCGAATCTGATGTCGTCAAGCACCATCTTCGCCATGGCATCCCAGTCGCGTACGACGAACCGTTCCAGAAAGCGTTCGGTCGCTTGGCTTGCCGCGTTCTCCAGGCTCGACGATCGCTGAGTGAGCACGTCGAACTTCGCGAGCGCGGCGTCGAGGTCTGACGCGTCGAACATCTCGCTTCGATTGAACAGCTCGCCGTCGAGCGTCAGGAGATGGATCTCGCTCCACTCGGCCTCGAAGCCTTCTCGTGAGGTGCCGCGCAGAGCGTGCGTGACGACGGCTCCGAGGTTCGTCAGCCGATGCACCCCGGCGATACGGAAACTGATGTCGGGGATCTGATCCCAGGCGAGGCGGGTGTATTCCTTGATGTCGCCGGGTGCGAACGATGTCACCCGCCGGTGGTCGAAACTCACGTGGTCAGTGGTTGTCTCGGGGAGCTCACGCCGGTTGAGCACGGCATACGCGCCCATGACGGCCGACCACACGTGCGCATGAGCGGAGGCCTCGCCGACGAGGTAGCGAGCGTCGAGTTCCTCGAAGGCGGCGTCGATGTCTTCGAGGTCGAATTGGACGGCGACCACTATCCGTTCCTCGGCATCGATCTCTGCGATGCCGAGCAACTCGGCGTGAAACGCCTCGGGCCCCTCGCCGGAGAACCGGAGATGACGGAGTACCAGGCGGTCTCCGCGGGTCGCAAGGACCGTCGAGGTTATGTACCTCGCACCGAGGTCGGCGCCTGCCCGCATGTTGGCGATCATCGCGTCCCGGCCGCGCCGGAGGCCGGCGTTCGCGACGCGCCGACGATCGTCATCGAGAATGTTCTCGGCCATCACCTCGGCCATGCCTGCCCAGTCACGGGAAGCGAAACAGGCGAAGACGCGGTCGTACACTCGACTGGCCGCGTTTCCCAGCATGGGTGTCGGCCGGCTGAGTTCGTCGAATCTCGCCAGTGCGCCATCGAGGTCTTCCTCGTCGAACAGTTCGGAGCGGCACAATAATTCACCTTCAACCGTGAGAACCTGCAGGCCCCGCCATTCGGCCTCGAAGCCGCCCCGCGACGTTCCGTGGGCAACATGGAGGACGACGGCCCCGTGTTCACTCAGGCGATGTACTGCCGCGATGTAGATCTTGGCGTCAGGCGAGTCAGACCATGTGTCTCGGATATACCTGGCCATGCCGCCAGGCGCGAAAGCTGCTGCACGACAGTGGTCGATGTTCACCCAGTCAGGCGTCGTCGCCGGGACCTCGCGCCGGTTGAAGCCGGCGTATGCGCCCATGACGGCCGACCACGTCTGCGCATACGGGGCGGCTTCACCAGCGAGGTAGCGGGAGTCGAGTTCCTCGAAGGCGGCGTCGATGTCGTCGGGATCAAAAGCGATGACGGTCTGGATCACCCCGTCACGAACCTCGGTTATCGTGAGCGACTCTGCGTCGAAACCATCACGCCCGTAGAGACTTACATGGCCGAGGGACAGGTGGTCACCTCGCACAGCAAGTGCTGTTGCCGAGATGTTCACGACGCCCAAGTCGGCGACGGCGCGAATGTTGGCGATCGCGCCGGCGCGGCCGTGTTGCTCTCCGCGGATACCCCGCCGTCGGTCATCCACCCACGCTGTGTCCGCGAACAGTCGGCCGATTTCGTCCCATCGGCCGACGGCGAACAACGAATTGACCCGATTGTTGATCTGTGTCGCATTGTTCTCCAGCAACGTCGGCGGGCGTTCTTGCTCGAACCTCATATGAAGTGAATTGAGTTCGGCGAGCGCGGCATCCATGTCGTCGACGTCAAACCATATTTGCAGTGCGATTCGACCTTCCTCGTCGACGCCGAACAGCTGGAGAAATTCGTCCTGCGGCGCGCCGGGGCTTTCGTCGACAGTGCTGATGCTTACCCGTGCGAGTGCGAGACGCTCGCCCCGTGCGGCAACGATGACCTCGCTCGCTCGCATGATCCCGCTCTCTAGATCGCACCGCGTCTGATGCACCACCTCGCATTGTCGGAAGTCGGTCGGTTTGAAGCCGACAAGCTTGCGTCGACTCTCCACGGAGCCTTCGGGCGCAAAGGTCTGCTCGAATGTGTCCCACGCCTCGGCATCGATAGCTGCCGCCGCACGTTCGCTTGCCCGTATGCAGGCGGTATCTGGTACGGAGTCCATCGCCCGCCACCGCAACGTTTCGAATCGGTCGTGCTGCGCGTCGAGTTCAGTGATGGCGATATCGATATCCTCGATATCGAACCAAATCTGAAGTGCGACGCGTCCCTCCTCGTCGAGGCCGACCAATTGGAGCATCTCGTCTTGCGGCGCCCCAGGGCTTGCGTCGTCAGTGCCTACGGACAACCTGACGAGAGCGAGACGCTCGCCGCGCGCGGCGACGAAGACCGGTCGGTGTTGGACCATTCCCAACTCGAGAAAGCGCCGCATCTCGCGTGGCCAATCGTGCGGCGGAAGGTTGATCGGCGTAAAGCCGACGATCCTCCGGCGGCTCTCGACGACGATGCCTGGCGCAAAAAGCCGCTCAAGGTCGTCCCAGGCTTCCCGCTCAACAGCGGTGGCCAGTTGCCTACACACTCGTACGCATGCGTTGTCCGGCTCGATGACCGGCGCTTCGGGTGACGCCGGTTCGGCTGGCGTTGGGCGCCGACCGAGAATGCGCTGCGCCTTCTCCGCAAGTCCCACAGCACCTTTTCGCTCATACAGCTCAGCAGCCCGCTCGGCCGCAGCGCGTGCGCCGGCGCTGTCACCGCCGGCGATCAGCACCGTCGCCATCGCCAGACACGCATCGCCGTGGTCGACCAACACGTCGGTGCGCTCGGCTATGGCCACGGCCTCTTCGGCGACGCGCCGGGCCTCCTCGTGGAAGCCACCATCTGAAAGGAGCTGTGCCCGAACCGTGCGCCAGGCGATGGCGGCCTTCAACGCATGTCCGGCGAGCCGCTCACTCTCCGAACACAATTCTTCAGCCTCAACCGCTCGGTCCAGCAAAAGACAAGCACGCGCCAAGAGCGCGGCGGTCTCCGCGGTATCGGCATCCAGCCCCATCCGACGGAAACCGTTGTAGGCCAGACGAAGGTGTTCCTCGGCCGCGGAGGGGTCGTCGAGCACCAGCTCGACGATGCCGGCGAAGTGCTCGACCTCTAGGAGCGCATGGCGCAGGCCGAGCTCGGTGACGGTGCGCCGGGCGGAGTCGATCATCCGTCGGGCAGCAGCGGCCCGGCCGCGGAACGCCTCCAACACAGCTTGGCATCGGGTCGAGGTCGCTTCGACCGCAGGCGAATCGGTGGTGATCCGCAGCAGACGCACCACGTCGAGGCACCGTCCGCCCGCGCGCGGAACCGGATTGGGCCCCCACAGTGCTGCCAACGGGGCGCCTGCCAGCACCGCGTTCACCATGCGGTGTTCACGCGCCTGACGCGCCGCGGTGAGCGCGTTGTCCAACGCGAGCTCGCAGTCGGCGACGCGCCCGAGACGGGCAAGACATCCTGCTCGTACGGTGTGCGCCTTGGCTTCCCCTGCGGCGTCGCCCAATTCGGCCAACATCACCGCGGCCGCTGCTACAGCGAGCTCGATCTCGTCCAGACGCTCGGGATCGACGAGCATCGAGAGCTGGCCATCGAAGCACGTCGCCCATGCCGCGAGGCGGGCTGAATCCCGTGTTCCTTCTTTCAGTTGCGACACCGCGCCTGCCGCCGACGACACATCGCCGGCGGCCAGCAGCGCCTCGCAGCGCGCAACCAGGAGTTCGACGCGCTGATCATCACGGTCGGGCAACTCGTCGTCGAGTTCCTCCAGTGCGTGCAGGGCGTGGTCGTACAGATCGGAGGCGCCTTCGTAGGCAAGTCGGGCCATCGCCTGGTCCGCGGCACGGCGGCAGTACTCGACGGCTTTGAGTGCGTTTCCCGCCCAGGCGCATTCGAAGTAGTGGTGCGCCAACTCGGCCAGCAGCTGGTCGTCGGCACCGGGCTCGTTCTCCAGCGCCGCCGCGATGCGCTGGTGCAGCCGCATCCGCCGTACCGACGCCAGCTCGGCAAGCAGCGACTGGCGGACGAGGGCATGGTTGAACCGGTAGCGACCACCGGATTCCTCGATGAGGATGCCGGCCTGGCATGCCTCGTCGAACGCGTCGACGAGATCCTGGCCGACCACGTGCTCGACCAGGTCGAGGGCGAACTGGCTGCCGACCACCGCAGCCGCGGCCAGCGCTTTGTTCGTCTCCACCGGAAGCCGGGAAAGTCTGCGGCTCACGGCTTCCCGGACCCCCTGCGGCAGCGTGCTAGGGTCCCAGTGCCCACCGCTCTCGTCGACGTGGCGTAATGCCTCGATGAGGAAGAACGGGTTGCCGCCGGTGACCGCCGCCAACGCGCGGGCCAGCTCTTCGTCGTCGTAGCCTGCCTCGACCACGTACGTGGTGACGTCGTCCGCATCGAGGCCGTTGAGGGCGATGCGGTCGGCAGTTCCGTCGCGGTGGAGGTCGGCGAGCATCGCCGCCAGCGGGTGCGAGCGGTCGAGGTCGGTACTGCGGTATGTGCCGACGATCTGCACCCGGGCGTGCTCGCCGAATCGCAGGAGGTGGCGTAGCAGCAGCAGGGTGGGCTTGGCTGCCCAGTGCAGGTCGTCGAGGACCAGGACGATGGGCGCGTCCGCCGAAGCGATGCCCAGCAGGGCCACGACGGCGTCGAACAGTGCGTAGCGTTCGGTATCCGGATCGCCGTGCGGCGGCGCGGCGAGATCAGGGAGAACGTCGGTCAGACCGGGGACCAGTGGTAGCAGCGCCTCGATGCCGCGCATGCCACGCAGCCGGCTGGAACTGACGCAGGGCACCAGCGTGCGCAGGGCTTCCGCGAACGGCTGGTAGGGCGCACCGAGGTCCTCGTCGGAGCGGCCGTAAAGCACGACGGCGCCCTGCTCATAGGCCTGTCGGGACCATTCGCCGGCCAGGCGGGTCTTGCCGACCCCCGGTTCCCCGGCGATCAGCACCGCCCGGGTGCCGCCGGTGAGCGCCGTCCGCCACGAGGCCACGAGTTGTTCGAGCTCGCGGCTGCGGCCGACGAACGGGCCGGGGCCGGCGAGTACCGCAGGCAGGTCAGGACGCTGGGTGGATGAATCGCTTTCGAGGGGCTCGGAACGGTCCTTCTCGGTATTGCGGCGGAGCTCGAATACGTGCTCTGGTCGCGCCAGGTTGCGCAACTCGCGCATCCCGAGGTCGACGAGCACAACCTCGTCGGACAGCGAGTCGACGACAAGTTCGGCCGTCGCGCCCGAGCACAGAATCTGGGCGCCCGCGGCGAGCGACCGCAGCCGGGCGGCACGGTTGACGGCGCGGCCGAAGTAGTCGCCGTCACGAAGCTCGGCCTCGCCGGTGTGCAGCGCCACGCGGATACGGAGAGGTTCGGCCAGGGCCCACGGTTCGTGAAAGATGGCATCCTGCAACTCGATCGCGGCGGCTGCGGCAGCTGACGGGCGGTCGAAGACCGAGAACGTGGCGTCCCCCTCGCCGCGCGTCTTGATCAGCCGGCCGCCGCGAGACGTGACGATCTGTTCGACGAGTTCGTCGTGGCGGGCGAGTGCGGCCGCCATGGCGTCGGCGTCTGCCTCCCAGGCTGCGGTGGAACCTTCGATATCGGTCAACAGGAAGGTCACTGCCCGCATCATCGATGGAATATTTTGTGCGGCAGGTACTTCCAGTGCAGCGTCCTGTGCGACGATCGCGGCTTCGAGCCGCCGCAGGTCCGGCCCCGGGTCGACCCCGAGCTCATCGGCGAGTACCGACTGTGCGCGTTTGAACGCCCCCAGGGCTTCACCTTGTCTGCCCGCGCGGTAGAGCGCGAGCATGAGTTGACCCCAACGTCGCTCGCGCAGCGGCGCATCCGCCACCGCGGCCTCGAGGTCGCCGACGATCTCCGCGGCGCGGCCGGTGGCAAGAAGCGAATCGGCGCGGTCCTCGACCAGCGCGGCGTGGCCCTCGATCCACCGGGTCTTCTCGGAGATCCCTCGTCGGCCGTCGGGCAGTTCCGGGATTCCCCGCCAGAGGGTGACCACCTCGTCGAACCGGGCCAGCGCCCCGCTGGTGTCTCCGGCACCGAGAGCCTCCCGTCCAGACCTGGCGAGCGACTGATAACGCGGGGCGTCGACCTCGCCGGCACCCAGGCGCCAGCCAGTCCCCTCGGTCAACACGAAGCCGTCGCCCAGGGCGTGACGCAGGGCGGAGATGTGGGTCTGCAGGGCCTTGGCGGCGGTGCGTGGTGGATCGTCTCCCCAGAGCAATTCCATCAGCAGATCGGCCGGTACCACCGAACCACTGTGCAGCCCGAGCATCGTGAGGATGGCGCGCGGCTTCGCGCCCGGTATCACGACGGGCGCACCGTCCATTCGGACCTGAAGAGGTCCCAAAACCCCCAGTTCCACCGATGAAAGCGTACCCACGCGCCAATCGTCGGGGTGACGATTCAACGCACGATCAAGAACGGGTAAAGCCGGGGACTGCCTGGTGTTTTACAGCCCGCGATGTGCAGTGCGCAGTGCGGCGACGGCGGCGTCGTCGCCGGAGAACGTCACCCGGGCCTGCTCTCGGCCCGCGGCGAACAGCAGCAACTCGCCCGGTTCGCCCGTCACCGTCACCTCCGGACCGGTTCCCACGGTGGCCAGCGTCTTTCCCGACGGGGTGGTCAGCGCCACCCGGGCCGGGGATTTGCTCATGGACATCCGGGCCATCGCACCGATCCCGCGGGACAGTGCCGAGACCGTCGCGTCATCGAGATCCCTTGGCTCCCAATTCGGTTGGGCCCGGCGCACATCCTCGTTGTGGATGAACATCTCGGCCACGTTCACCAGCGGGTCCAGCAGCTTGAACGGGGAGTACAGCGGTGGGCCCGCAGCGATCTGATCCACCAGCTCGGCCCATTCGGTGCTTTCGGTGACCTTCTGCTGCACGCGCTCGGTATAGCCGGCTAGCTGGGGAACCAGTATGCCGGGCGCGGCGTCGAGGCGACGCTCGCGCACTACCAGGTGGGCGGCCAGGTCGCGAGCCGTCCAGCCTTCACAGAGGGTGGGTGCATCGGGACCTGCAGCACGCATGGACTCGACCAGTGCGGCACGTTCGCGCCGAGCGACAGTCATGCGCGATCCGCCTTCGGCTCCTCGCTGGAAGTCATACGGTCAACTCTAGAAGGTTTTCACTCCTTCGACAGCGATGGTCATCCCGTGCCCGGTGTTGTCGTTGCTGATGCGGGTGCCGTCCTCGCCCGCATCGATGGTCCAGCCCACCGCGCTGTACTTGCGGTAATCGAGGGTGACCACCGGAATGTCACCGAGGTTGCCCACCACCCACTTGATCTGGCCATCGGGGGTGAGGCTGATCCCGGTCGCGTGCTCACCGTCGATCACCGGGGCGTTGGTGAAGTCTGATTCGCACCCGACGTACTGCTTGGACAGCTGGCAGCGGGTCTTACCGGACTTGGTCTCTATGTACACGTACCCGTTCTCAGGCTCCAGCGGGGTGGCGCCGGACGGTGCGCGGGAGGTGCTGGGGGGAGCCACAGCGGTGGTGCTCGGCGAGGGCGCCGGGCTGGACCGCGTCGGCCGCGCCGTCGGGAAACTGGGCTCGGTGGGTGATTGCGGGCTGGTGGCCGGTGTGCCCTCGATGCTTGATTGACAGCCTGACAACAGCACACCCGCAGCAAGCAGGGCGCCCAGTGATTGCCACGCCTTCACCGCGCCAAGGCTACGCATCGCGTGTGATCGCGGCGGGTTATGACGCGCCGAAAAGCCCTGCGTAACCGTCCGACAGCGCGTGGAGCTGCGCGGCCCCGTCGCCGTGGAAGGACGCTCCATGCATGATCGCCAGAGTGGCGGGCTCCAGCTCGGCGAGCTGGGTCAAGGTGGGCGTCAGATTCGTGGTCAGGCCGGTGGCGTGGAACAGCGCCTCGGCCTCCAAAGCAGGTGCCACGCAATCAGACTCAGTGAGGGCCGGGCATTGACCGATGTGGGTGAACAGGTCACCGGCCAGCAACGTCGACGTGGTCTCGTCGAACCACAGACCGGCTTCCCAGTTGTGCGGTACGTGTGGTGTGGCGATGAAGTGCAGACGATGCCCACCGATGTCGTGCACACCGTCCACAGGTGCTTCGACGGGCGGTCGATCGCACATATCAGTCAGCGACAGCATGATGGCCAGCGCGCCATGGATGACCTCGGCGTCGGGTGCAGCCGCCAGGAACTGGTTGACCGCCCCGCACTCGTCGGCCTCCAGGTGTCCGAACGCGATCCAGCGCAACCGGGGCAGCGGCAGGATCCGTTCGATCGCCGTCGAGACCTGCGGGAACAGGAATCGCTGGCCGGTGTGGAAAAGCAATGGCTCGTCGCCGGTCAGCAGGAACTGGTTGAACGTGAAGCCGTGCTCGGTGATCCCCGGGATCCAGGTGGACAGCCGGTAGATGTCCGGGGCGATCTCGTCGACGCGGGTTTCCAGGTCGGAGGCCATGTCTCCATGGTCCGCCCGGCGAAACCTGATGGACAGGTTTTGCCGTCTTGGGAATTTCCCAGTTGCGTCACCTACCGTCGTCGCGTGCTCGGCAAAGCCCTCGATGCGTTCCTGGACTCCCCGTTGTCCGGGATCCTGCCGTGGGCGCTGATGGCGATCCTTGCCGGCCCGGGGCGTTATGAGATCGCGGTGATGGGTGCGCTCGGCATCTCGCTGCTGGTTCTGCTGTTGACCTGGCGCCGCAACATTCCGGTACACGTGCTGGAGGCGCTCGGGGTGGCCTACTTCGTGGTACTGGCCGCCATCGGGCTGGTGGCCTCCAGCAGCCAGAAAGCGTGGCTGGAAATGTGGTCGGGAGAGATCACCAATGCGTCACTCGCGGTGTTCGCCCTGGCCAGCGTGCTGATCGGGCGGCCGTACACGACGGCGTACGCGCGCGACGTCACTCCACCGGACCGGTGGGACACCCCGCTGTTCAGGCACACGAACATGGTGGTGACCGCGGTGTGGGCGGCGGCCTTCGGCTTCTCGGCATCGGTCGGCTTCCTGGGTGATGTGGTCTACGGAAGCACCGACAACTTCTGGACCGGATGGATCCTTCAGCTGGCCGCGCTGTTCTTCGCGGTGGCCGTCACCGAGTTCTATCCCGAGTACGCCCGCGCCAAGGATGCGGCGCAGGCGCACCATCCGATGCCGTCGTGGTCGCGGGTGTTCGAGTGGCTGCCGCCGTTCGTGCTGGCCACCGGTGTCGCCGGCTGGGTGCTGGCGACCGTCAGCAGTGGCGTGGCCGCCGACCTGGTGGTGGTCGGTGCGTTCGGGACGGCATTGCTACGGCTGCGTGATCATCGAGCGCGGGTACGCGCCTAGTAACCATCACGACTTGCTCGGCTCCGGCAGGAACTGGTTGTCGAGGAACTTCGCGTAGTCGGGCAATTGCGTTCCCGGATCGATGGACTTCTGCGTCTTGGCCCACGCGCCCAGTTCGGCCAGCTTGTCCGCCAGGTCCGGCTTCAGTTGCAGCGTGAAGTCGAACTCGCCGAGCACGGTGCCCAGCAGCTCCGGGTCCAGCTGGGTGGCCTTGGCGACGGCGTCGGTGGCGGCCTGGTCATGCTGGGCCAGGGCGGTGCCGGCGTCACCGAGCGCGGCGAGGAAGGCGCTGATCGCCGTGCCCTTGGTCGAGACGGCCGATTCGGTGGCGACGAACAGGCTGTGCTGGTTGTAGGTTCCGCCGGTCAGGGCCACCGCGTCGGCGCCGAGTGCCTTGATGGTCTGCGCCTGGTAGGGCTGGAAGATCGACACCGCGTCGACATTGCGCTGAGTGGCGGCGGTGACGATCGCCGACGGGGCTACCTGGACCAGTTCGGCGTTGATGTTGTTCTGCGCCAAGGCGTTCGACACGTAGTAGGCGGCGCTCGTGCCCAGCGGGGTGCCGATCGATTTGCCGGCCAGGTCCGCCAGGTTGTTGATGCCCGCGCTGCGCCGGACGACGATACGCGAGCCCTCCCAACGGGAACCGTCGGCGATCACGCGCAGGGTCGGGGTGCGGGTCAGCGCGGCCGAGGTCGGCACGTCGGCGGCGGTGGTGATGTCGACCTGACCGGCGGCCGCGGCCTGCAAAGCCTCGACGCCGGACTGGAAGTTCACCACCTTGACGTTCACGTTGTGCTTGTCGAACAGGCCGGTGTCGGCGGCGACGGGAATCTGTGCCCAGGACGGGTCGACGACGAACCCGACGGTGAGTTGATCGGCGTTCGTGGTGCCCGGCTCGGTGCAGGCGGTGCCGGTGACAGCGAGGGTGGCAGCGGCGACGGCGGCGGCGACGATGCGCCGAAGGGGGGTCTTCACGTGGTGGATTCCTTTTGTGGGGGCGGGGGATCAGTGCGCGGCGTGGTCGATGCCGAGCTGGTGGTGCAGGGTCTTGCGGATCTCGCTGTAGCCGGGCTGGTCTGCCAGTGCGTCGGCAGGCCGGGGCCGGCTCAGCGGGTTGGTGATCTGATCGGCGATCTGCCCGTCGCGCAGCACGCTGACGGTGTCGCCGAGCCGGATCGCCTCGTCGATGTCGTGTGTGACGAAGACGATCGTCCGGTTCAATCGGGTCCACAGATCGATCAGGAGATCCTGCATGCGCAGGCGGGTCAGTGCGTCCAGTGCAGCGAACGGTTCGTCCATCAGCATCACCGTCGGTTCCCCGGCCAGCACGCGGGCGATGCTGACCCTCTGCCGCATACCGCCGGACAACTCACCGGGGCGCTGCGCGGCCACCTCGCCACGCAGGCCCACCAGATCGAGCAGTTCGTGAATAGTGTTCCGGCGCGCGGATTTCGGCAATCCACGGGCGGACAGGGCGAAGTCGATGTTGTCGGCGACGGTCATCCACGGGAACAGCACGTCGCGTTGGAACGCGACGCCGCGCCGGGGATGCGGAGCGGTGACCGTCTCGCCGCCGTCGGTGACCGAACCCGCGGTCGCGGTGGTGAGGCCGGCCAGACAGTGCAGCAGTGTCGATTTGCCGCTGCCCGAGGCGCCGACCAGGACGGAGAACGACCCGTCGGGAATGGTCAGGGAAATGCCCTTGAGCGTCGGCTCCTGCTTGCCGGGAAACTGCACCACGAGATTGTGGGTCTGGATGGCCATCTCAGCGCTCCTCTTGTGCCCAACGGGTGAACGGGGAAGTGGCCGACGCGACCAGCAGGTCGCAGAGGGCGCCGACGACACCAAGGATGATCAGGCAGAAGATCAGCCGGTCGGCCTGGGAGAACAGTTGGGCCTGAGAGATCCGGTACCCGATACCCGCAGTGGTGCCGGTCATCTCGGCCACCACGATGAGCACGAACGCCATCGCGGCACCCACCCGCAGACCCGATGCGATATCGGGCGCGGCCTCGGGTAGCACCACCTTCGACAACGTCTGCCTGCGACTGGCGCCCAGGCAGCGGGCCGCCTTGAGATAGTCGATCGGTGTGCTCGCCAATCCGGAATGGCTGTTGATCCACACCGGGACGAAGACGCCGAGCGCGATGACCAGGAGCTTGCTGTTCTCGCCGAGTCCGAACCACAGGATCGCCAGTGGGACGAGACCGATGGTCGGGATCGGTGAGAACACCCGGAGCGCCGGTTGCAGCAGATTGCGCCCTGCCGCGGTGGTCGCGGTGAACACGGCGACGACGATCCCGGCCACGGCGCCGATTGCGAAACCGGCTGCAGCCCTGCGCAAACTGGCGAGGATGTCGTCGGCCAGCAGACCCTCGGCCCACAGGGTGTGTCCCGCGGTGAGGATCTCGGGCACGCTCGGGAACAGTTGCCGCGGGAACCTGCCGGTCGCCACGATCAGCGACCACAACGCGGCGGCGATCCCCAGACCGGCCAGCGTCCAACCCAGGACGCCCAGCCGGGCGAAAGCCGCCCGCACCTGTGCCGGCCGCGGGCGCCGGGCTGGGCTCGCGGCCGGTGTCCGCACTGCCAAACCGGCTGTCATGGAAGGCTTCCCGGCTCGACGCCTACTGCCTGCAGCGGCGCGCGAGAGGTACCCGTGGGCACCCAGTCGAACGGCACAGCCTGCGACCGGTACACCAGAGCGGTCCTGGTGAGCCGGTCGACCCCGGGTACCCTGGTCTGTTTGACTTCCGGTTCGCCGGCCACGCCGTACCCCTGGTAGGGGCTGTGATACTCCCATACCACGTCGCCGTCGGGGGTGACCTGGAACAGCCGGCCCTGCATCCCCTCGGTGATCAAGGTGTTGCCGTTGGGTAGCCGCTGGGCATTGCTGACGAATGAGCTGAAGAACGTCCACGACGGCAGACCCGAGTCTTCAGCGGTGTACTGCCACACGATTTCCCTGGTGGAGGGGTCGATCTCGAGGATCCGGGAGCCGGCGTAGATGCCCAGCGGGGCGGCCGGGTATCCGGCGCCGCCCTGGTTGTCGAACACCAGGATGTTGCCCGCGCCCGGAAGACCGGCGGCGATCATGTGCGGGTTGTGTTGACCAGAGGTTTGATCGACCGGGCGCGGCACCTTGTGCACGTTGATCCGCTGATGCTGGGCGCCGGGTTCGGCGTCGTGGTAAGGCCCCAGCTTCCAGGCGATCGCCCCGGACGACTTGTCGATCAACGCGACGATGTTCGCCTTGCGGAAACTGACCAGGATGTTGTCGGGGTGGAAGACGGAGTCCGGATCGTCGACGTACCACCGGTTGGGCCCGAGGGTTTTGGCGCTGTTCATCTCCAGGTACCCCCATGGATCGTCGGGATCCCGAGCGATCGTCTGGCGCAGCGCATCCCAGCCGGCCTCGGAGAATCCGAACTCGTCGAGGTGATCCCCGGCCAGCCACTGCCAGACGATCTCACCTGCGGGTGTGACTTCGTAGAGTCCCTGATCGCCCACGGTGTGCGCGCCGAGGCCGGGGACCACCCGGGGAACGGTCACCAGGATCAGGCGGTTGCCATTGGGCAGCAGTTCCCAGTCGTGGTTCTGCCGGGCCGCACCGCCGGGCGCTTGCGTGCCCCATTCCCAGACGATCTCGCCGCCCCAGTCGAGTTGGCCGACCGTGCCGTTGGCGTAGATGCCGCCGCGGGCGTCGTCGCTGTCGGACAGTTGTACCCCGACGTCGCCGAGGCGTCCGTCGTTGAGCGCAGGGTCCAGGATGCGCGGAGGGACACCGGCATACGGCCACTCGTGCACCACGGTGCCGTTGAGGTCGATCACCCGGGTGGTTCCGTCGGCGCCCGTGAACAGGATGTAGCTGTCGTGGACAAGCTCGGGATCGAGGTAGCTGACTCCGCTGAGACGTACAAATGCCATGTCAGTTACTCCACCAACGTCCGGTTACAACCACGGGTCCTCCTCGTTAAGGTTCTAATCGATTAGCGTAGGCAAGCGAAGCGTGAGGGGAACCGTCACAATCGAGGTGATCGAAACTCTTTCGAGCGGTCATCGACGAGCGGAGGGTTCAGCCGTTGTGAATGGGAAACGTCCGACACTGGCCGATGTGGCCAGCCGCGCAGGCACTTCGACGGCAGTGGTCAGCTACGTGCTCAACAACGGGCCGCGCCCGGTATCAGAATTGTTGCGGGCCAAGGTGATCAGTGCGATCGACGAGTTGAACTATCGGCCCGACGTGCGCGCGAGGGCGCTGCGCCGGTCGCGCCGATGGCGGCAGATCGGCCTGTTGGTGCCCGATCTCACGCTGCCGCTGTTCGGTGAGTTCGTGGGGCGGATCGAGGTCGAGGCCCGTGCGCGCGATCACCTGACGCTGATCGGTAACACCGGCTACGACCCTGAGCGCGAACTCGAATTCGCGGCCGCGTTCGCCGAGGTCGGCGTCGACGGACTGTTGGTGGTCGGTGCGGCGAACGCCCCACAGACGGCGAAACTGTGTCGGCAAGAACGCATTCCGGTGGTATGGATGCACAACATCCGCGGTGAGGTGGAAGCCGACATCGTCGGGGTGGATCACGCCCGGGCCGGAGCGCTTGTCGCCCGGCACCTGCTCGACGTCCACGACTGTCGCGACATCGCGTTCGTCGGCGGTTTCACCGAGGACGACGTCCACCACGGTGACCGCGAAACTGTGCAGCAGCGTTTCGAGGGCGTCGCCTCCGTCGTCGACGACGATCTCCCGCTCATCCGGACAGACCTCACGCCGTCGGGAGCGTACGCCGCGGTCACCGAGTTTCTTCGTCGCGCAGTACATCTCCCGTGCGCGTTCGTGGTGGGAACCTACGGCCAGTCGGCTGCCACCGTCCGGGCGATCGTCGATGCCGGACTGCGGGTGCCCGGCGACATCGCGGTGGTCGGCTTCGACGGCGGCGCAGTCGACTACGGGCAGTTGCGGCTCACCACCGTTCAGCAACCCGTCGATGCGCTGGCCCGCCGGGCGCTCGGCCTGCTGCTCGGAGATGCTCCGGTCGAGGGGGATGGCCTGGCGCCTGCGCTGCGGGTGGGTGAGACCTGCGGCTGCGCGGCGAGCTAGGCGGTTTCGGGAAGCAGTCCCCGCAGCGCGGTCTCGGCCAGCCGGTGGGCGTGTTTCTCCGTGAGGGCGCAATGGCCGGTCATGCGCCGGAAGATGAGTGGGCCGAACAGGATATCGATGACATCATCGATAGCGACGTCCGCGTCGGCGTCGCCGCGATCCACTCCACGCTGCCACAGTTCGGTGATCGCGGCACGCCGGCCGTTGAGGAAGTACTCACGGAAATAGGCTGCGCCGGTTGCATCTTCGACGCACGCCGCGAGCAACTGGGCGAACACCTCACCGCGGGTACTGGAGTAGAACGTCGACACGCGTGCCACCTGCTCGGTGAGATCGCCTGTGGTGCTGCCGGTATCAGGCAGGGGAAGTGCTTCGGCCATCATCGTTCCGAAGGCTTCGGCCGCGACGGCGGTACGCGATGGCCAATGCTTGTACAGCGTGGCCTTGCTGGCACCGGACCGGGCCGCGATCGCATCCATGGTGGCTGCCGGGAATCCGCCCTCGTCGAGCAGTTCGGCTGTGGCGACCAGTATCGCCTGGTGGATGCGGTCGCTGCGGGCGCCGGTGGGGCGGGCGAAATCCTCGGCCGCCCCCCGCAGGTCGGTTTCAGCTCGCGGCGACATCATCGAAATCCGTTGATTCCGAGACGCTTCGCCACTGAGCGAGCTCGGCCTGTACGTGGGCGATCTTGCCCTCGACCGCCGCGATGGTGTCGTTGCCCAGCAGCAGGCGCAGCGGAGGTTGCGGCGATTCCACGACGTCGATGATGGCCCTGGCCGCCTTGACCGGATCGCCAGGCTGGTCGTGATTGCGCTCGCCGGCGGCTACGCGCATCTGGCCCGCGGGGCCGTCGGCGTAGTCGTCGATGACGGTGCGCTGGGTCTGCAGGCTCGACGAGTCGAGGAAGTCGGTGCGGAAGTAGCCGGGCTCGACCACCATCACGTGCACGCCCAGCGGTTGCAGCTCGGCATGCAAGGCCTCCGACAGTGCCTCGACGGCGAACTTGGTCGACGCGTAGACGCCCCACCCCGGTGAGCCGACGAATCCGCCGACCGAGGAGATGTTGACGATGGTGCCCGACCGCTGGGCCCGCAGTACGGGCGCGACGGCACGGGTCACGGTCAGCAGTCCGAAGACGTTGGTCTCATAGACGGCCCGGACCTCGGCGTCGGTGGCTTCCTCGACAGCGCCGAGCAGGCCGCGCCCGGCGTTGTTGATCAGCACGTCGATCCGGCCGAAGCGGTCCACGGCGGCTTGTGCGGCTTGCTGTGCCTGCTCCTCGTTGGTGACATCCAAGGCCACGGCGAGCACGTTCTCGTCCTCGCCGAGGGCGGCGGTGACGGCGGCCGCGTCGCGCGCCGTGGCGACCACCTGGTGGCCGCGGTCCAATGCGTCGCGGGCGATCTGCAATCCGAATCCGCGGGAAGCTCCGGTGATGAACCAAACACTCATGTCTCTGACCACCTGTTCTTGGCTTATCTGAACTGTACGTCCAGTTTAGTTATGTTGATGGTCGCTGCAACTGGGAGGACGGCGGGATTATTCCGCTGGTCGGGTGGCGACGGTGCCCTTGTCGAGTAGCATCCGTCACATAACTCAATACGTCGATGACGCATTGTGGGAGAGCCTCCGCTTCCGGAGGCGCCGTAGGAGCAACTCCTCCCCGGGAATCTCTCAGGCCCAATACCGCAGTGTCGAGACAACTCTGGAGAACAGTGCGATCGCGTGTGTCGCGCTTACCGAAGGGGAAAGGCGCGCGACGCGCTAAAGCTCTCAGGTTTCAGGACAGAGCGGGGAGGTGTCACCAACGACGCATCGCGTGACCGCGATGCCCGAAACCGGAGTCACCTCATGCCTGAGTGCACCGCCATCGTCGACGACGACAACGCTTCTCCTGACCGCCAATTCCGCCGCGTGCAGGCCCAGCGGTTCCCGCTCCACCCGGGGATGTAGTCATGTCGGTCAGCGTGTTCGACCTGTTCTCGGTGGGCATCGGCCCCTCGAGCTCGCACACCGTCGGTCCGATGCGGGCCGCAGGCATGTTCGTCGACGAACTGGTCGGTCGCGACATGATCGACCACATCGCCGAGGTCGAGGTGGATCTGTTCGGCTCGCTGGCGGCCACCGGTGCCGGGCACGGCACCATGCCGGCCATCCTGCTCGGTCTCGAGGGCTACCGGCCCGAGACGATCGAGACCGACGAGATAGAACGTCGGCTGGCGACCATCAGGGCCGACGGGAAGATCCGGTTGGCCGGCCGCACCGTCATCGCGCTGACCGAATCCGGCATGCGTCTGCAACCGGGCCGCAGGCTCGACCGGCACCCGAATGCCATGACACTGACCGCATTCTCGGCCGGTGGCGACCCGCTCTACCGCGAGACGTACTTCTCGGTCGGAGGCGGCTTCGTTGTCACGGAAACCTCGCCGGACCGGCGCGGGACGCCGGCAGCAGCGGCCGACGAAACCTTCCGCTCGGCCGCCGAGCTGCTGGCCCTGACCGAGCGGGACGCGCTGTCGGTCAGCCAGGCGATGATGCGGCAGGAATGCGTGGCCCGAAGCGAAGCCGAGGTGCGGGCGCGCCTTCTGCACATCCGCGACGTCATGGTCGCCTGCCAGGACAACGGGATGTCCCGCGACGGCTATCTACCCGGCAACCTGCAGGTCCGCCGTCGCGCCAGGGACTGGTTCGTGCGGCTCGATGCCGAAGACCCGCAGCGTGATCCGGCCTTCGCCGAGGACTGGGTGAACCTGGTGGCGCTCGCGGTCAACGAGGAGAACGCGTCGGGCGGCCGGATCGTGACCGCACCGACCAACGGTGCGGCCGGGATCATTCCGGCTGTCCTGCACTACGCGTTGCGCTACACCAAGCCCGGCATCGCCGATCCGGACGACACCACCGTCCGCTTCCTGCTCACCGCCGGAGCCATCGGATCGCTGTATAAGGAGCGGGCCTCGATCTCGGGTGCCGAGGTCGGCTGCCAGGGTGAGGTCGGTTCCGCGGCATCGATGGCTGCCGGGGGACTGGCCGAAATCCTGGGTGGCACACCGCAACAGGTGGAGAATGCCGCCGAGATCGCGATGGAGCACAGCCTCGGCCTGACTTGCGATCCGATCGGCGGGCTGGTGCAGATCCCGTGCATCGAACGCAACGCCATCTCGGCGGGTAAGGCGATCAACGCGGCCCGCATGGCGCTGCGGGGTGACGGCACGCACCGGGTGAGCCTGGACCAGGTCATCGAGACCATGCGGGCCACGGGCATGGACATGAGCGCCAAATACAAGGAGACCTCCACCGGCGGGCTCGCCGTCGCGGTCAACGTCGTCGAATGCTGAGGGGTACGGCCCCCGGCTAGTGATGAAGGAGTGCGCCCAGCGCGACAACCTCGGGGCTGTGGCCGAAGTGCTCGATGACCTGCACCTGGATTTCGCCGACGACGCCGCCGAGGATCGCGCCGACCGCGATCATCGTGGGCTCGTCATCCTTGAACACCGGCCGCAGGATCGACTCGTATTCCTCGTTGGTGAGTTGCCCCATCTTGTCGATGATCGTCGTTTCGAGGTCCAGCGCGTTCATGGCGTAGTCCTGGGCCTCGACCAGCGTCGTGGGCAGCCGCTCGAGCACCATCTTCACCATGTTGTCCTTGAAGGCGTTGTACCGCTGGGTGCCGACGGCGAACTTGACCAGCGGGGTCGCGATACCGGTCTGCGCATCGATGGCGGCTTCGACCTCCTTGCCGATCAACGAGAACAGCTTGTCGGAGCCCGGGCCGCGCAGCACGCCGTCGAACAGGATCTCGGGGGAGAACAAGTCCTGGGCCAGGATCCGCGCGTAGTCCGCCGTGATCTTGTCGCGCTCGGCGTGCAGCAATCCCTGGAACGGGATGAAGCCGAGGTATTTCGTCGGCCGCACCGGCCGGAACAACATGTTGAGCGCGATGTAGTCACTGATGAGGCCGACGCCGAAGCCGAAGGCCGGCATGATCCACGGATTCTGGAACAGCGCCCACGCGACCATCTGGACCAGGCCGATCGCGAGCCCGAAGTAGATTCCGCTGCGACGGACGAAGGCCATCGCGTTGTCGCCGAGCCCGCGCATCAGTTTGTTGAGCTTGTCCTTGTTCCGGACCAGCGTCGTGACCGCCAGGTACTGGATGTCGACGAACCGGTTGAGGTCCGACCGCATCTCGTTGAGCATCTTCTCGACGATCTTCGGCGTCTGGTCGTGGACGCGCACCATGATCGCTTTGCGCGCTGCGTCGGGCAGCGAATCCCACAGCCCGGGGCGGATCTGCTCGGCGATGTCGCGGGAGATCTCGTCGACGGCCTGGGTCAGCGGCTCTCGCAAGGTGTCGACGGCTTCTCTGGCGTCGACCTTCGCCAGCAGCTCTTCGGGTTTCAGAAGGTTCTGGGTGAGCAACTCGATGGTCTTGGATCCCACCTTGCCCGCGCGGCGGGGCACGATGCCCTGCCAACCGAGCAGGCCGATGCCCTTGAACTCCATCGGCCGGTACAGCATCTCCAGCGCGACGATCTTGGTGCTCCACCCGACGAAGGCGGCGACAAAGGGCATGGACAGATAAATCAGCCAATTGACGCCGAAATCTGCCTTGATCTCCTGCCAGGTCTGGATCGCGAGAAATGTCTCGCTGCCGCTCATGCGGTTACGAACCGTCCCGTTGCACCGCGGCCTCCCACAGGCCGCGACCCAGGCCTGACAGCGTCAAGGTCAGCTTGTCCACCCGGGCGGTGAGCGGCCCGCGCGATGCACTCTTGATCGCCCGCAACACCATGGGCTCCGCCATGAGCACCTCGTACTCCGCCTTCTGCGACGGATCCTCCGGCCCGGTCTCGACCAGCCCCAGCGACAGCAGATGGCCGACGTACTGCGGGACCATGGCGGGCAGCGCCACGTTGGCGGTGCGACCGATCAGACAGGCGTTCTCCAGCACCGCCTGCCCCGGCGTCCGGGCTCGTGTCCAGGTGTAGACGTTGACCAGGGGCGAAGCCGCACCCTCCGACAGCGCACCGATGATCCGGGCTTCGTCGGCGACCAGCTGGTCGAGCAGACGGTGGTAGAGCTCGACCTGGCTGCCGCTCGTGCTCTGGTCCAGGGCGCGGTCAAGCAGTCGGTCCATCTTGTTGTTGAGCGATTCGGCCGTGGGTTCCTCGGGCGTGGCGATCGTCACGGACCTGGCCGTCGATGCCGAATCGAGGGCCTCGAGCCGGTTCTTCACCAGGGTGGCCAGCTGTTCCTCACCCCAGGCGGCCAGCTTCATGCTGGTCTTCGCGGCATCGAGCGCGCGGTCGGCGATGCCGAACGGGTCGTAGCGCTTCGGCACGAGCGGGCGGGGGTTGCGCGGGGTACGGATGGCAATGGCGATGTCACCGACCGGAGTGGCCCACCTGAAGGCTCGGCGCTGGTAGCCGTGCTTGGCGGGCTTCTCCTCCGGCACGTTCGGTTCGGTCGTCGTGATCTCGTCTGCCATCGCCGTTCGATCCCCCTCGAGTGGCTGCTTGCGCCCTGGGGGCGACGGTGTGAGCCGGATGTCAAGCCGCGGTCGAGCCGACCGGCGGCATCTGATTATGGGGCACGGTACCTGGTCGGCGCGGGGTCGAGTGCGGCGGCGACCACGACCTTCGGCCCGCCGCGGATGACCTACCTGACCGGCAGGAAGCACCTGACCGGCGATATCAGAACCGTCGTCAAAGAAATCGCCGGGTCCGGGAACAAATCCGCCGAAACCCCCGTTGAGCACATCGACAGCAAGTTGAGTGAGACAGACTCAAGTCTGGGTTGACAATCTAGGTTCGTCCGGAGCAAGCTTGAGCGCAGTCCGCTCAGACCCCTATATCTATCAGGAGGCAACACCATGGCTCGTGCGGTCGGTATCGACCTCGGGACCACCAACTCATGCGTGGCGGTCCTGGAAGGCGGCGACCCCGTCGTCGTCGCAAACTCTGAGGGTTCCCGGACCACCCCGTCCGTCGTCGCTTTCGCGCGCAACGGCGAGGTGCTGGTCGGACAGCCCGCTAAGAACCAGGCGGTCACCAACGTCGACCGGACCATCCGTTCGGTCAAGCGTCACATGGGCACCGATTGGACCGTCGAGATCGACGGCAAGAACTACACGGCGCAGGAGATCAGCGCGCGCACGCTGCAGAAGCTGAAGCGCGACGCCGAGGCGTACCTCGGTGAGGACATCACCGACGCCGTCATCACCGTGCCCGCGTACTTCAACGACGCACAGCGTCAGGCCACCAAGGAAGCCGGCCAGATCGCCGGCATGAACGTCCTGCGCATCGTCAACGAGCCCACCGCGGCCGCCCTGGCCTACGGACTGGACAAGGGCAGCAAGGAACAGACCATCCTGGTCTTCGACCTCGGTGGCGGCACGTTCGACGTCTCGCTGCTGGAGATCGGCGACGGGGTCGTCGAGGTGCGCGCCACCTCCGGTGACAACCACCTCGGTGGCGACGACTGGGACGACCGGATCGTCGATTGGCTGGTCGACAAGTTCAAGGCCACCAGCGGCATCGACCTGACCAAGGACAAGATGGCGATGCAGCGGCTGCGTGAGGCCGCCGAGAAGGCCAAGATCGAACTCAGCTCCAGCCAGAGCACCTCGATCAACCTGCCCTACATCACCGTCGACGCCGACAAGAACCCGCTGTTCCTCGACGAGCAGCTGACCCGGGCCGAGTTCCAGAAGATCACGCAGGATCTGCTGGACCGCACCCGTCAGCCGTTCCAGTCGGTGATCAAGGACGCGGGCATCTCGGTCGGCGAGATCGACCACGTGGTTCTGGTGGGTGGCTCGACCCGTATGCCCGCCGTGACCGACCTGGTCAAGGAACTCACCGGAGGCAAGGAGCCCAACAAGGGCGTCAACCCGGACGAGGTTGTCGCAGTGGGCGCCGCGCTGCAGGCCGGTGTGCTCAAGGGCGAGGTGAAAGACGTTCTGCTGCTTGACGTCACCCCGCTGTCCCTCGGTATCGAGACCAAGGGCGGCGTGATGACCAAGCTGATCGAGCGCAACACCACCATCCCGACCAAGCGGTCGGAGACCTTCACCACCGCTGACGACAACCAGCCGTCGGTGCAGATCCAGGTCTTCCAGGGTGAGCGCGAAATCGCTTCGCACAACAAGCTGCTCGGCTCCTTCGAGCTGACCGGTATCCCGCCGGCCCCCCGCGGCGTGCCGCAGATCGAGGTCACCTTCGACATCGACGCCAACGGCATCGTGCACGTCACCGCCAAGGACAAGGGCACCGGCAAGGAAAACACGATCAAGATCCAGGAAGGCTCCGGCCTGTCCAAGGAAGAGATCGACCGGATGATCAAGGACGCCGAAGCGCACGCTGACGAGGACCGTAAGCGTCGCGAAGAGGCCGACGTCCGCAACCAGGCCGAGTCGCTGGTTTACCAGACGGAGAAGTTCGTCAAGGAGCAGCGTGAGGCCGAGGGCGGATCGAAGGTTCCCGAGGACACCTTGGCCAAGGTCGACTCCGCGATCGCCGAGGCCAAGTCGGCGCTGGAAGGCTCCGACATCTCCGCGATCAAGGACGCCATGGAGAAGCTCGGTGTCGAGTCGCAGGGCCTGGGCCAGGCGATCTACGAGGCCACCCAGGCCGAGCAGGCTTCGGGAGCTGACGCCGGAGCCTCCGCGAGCGCCGCGGACGACAACGTGGTGGACGCCGAGGTTGTCGACGATGACCAGGAGACCAAGTGAGCGAGAACGATTCGCACGAGCCGGTGACCATCACCGACAAACGGCGCATCGATCCCGACTCCGGTGAGGTTCGTGAGCAGGCGCCGGCCCCCAGTGGGCCGGCGTCGGCCGCCTCCGCTACTGGGGAGTCGGCGAGCGACAGCGACGAGGTTGCCGAGCTCAAGTCCACGCTGCAACGCGTAAAGGCCGAGTACGACAACTACCGCAAGCGGGCGCTGCGCGATCAGCAGGTGACCGCAGACCGGGCCAAGACCACCGTCATCACCCAGTTGCTGGGTGTGCTCGACGATCTGGACCGGGCCCGCAGTCACGGTGATCTGGAGGCCGGGCCCCTCAAGTCGGTCGCCGACAAGCTCGTCGGTGCCCTTGAAGGACAGGGTCTTTCCGCATTCGGCGACGAGGGTGACGAGTTCGACCCGTCGCTGCACGAAGCTGTGCAGCACGAGGGCGAGGGCACCCATCCCGTCGTCGGGACCGTGATGCGCCGCGGCTACAAGATCGGTGACCAGGTGGTCAGGCACGCCCTCGTGGGTGTGGTCGACACGGTGCCCGACGCAGCGGATAACGCTGACGCCGCGGGCGATCAGGCCGCAGAATCAGACAAATAGTCCATCCAACTAGAGAGAAGAGGTAAGGAGGTGGCGCAGCATGGCCCAACGCGAGTGGGTCGAGAAGGACTTCTACAAGGAACTCGGCGTCTCCTCTGACGCCAGCGCCGACGAGATCAAGAAGGCCTACCGGAAACTGGCCTCCGAACTGCATCCCGACCGCAATCCCGATGCGGGAGCGGCGGAGCGGTTCAAGGCGGTTTCCGAGGCGAACAGTGTTCTGTCGGACCCCGCGAAGCGCAAGGAGTATGACGAGACCCGCCGGTTGTTCGCCGGGGGTGGGCGTCGGTTCAACCCGGGCGGGAACTTCAGTGGCGGGTTCGGTTCCGACGGAGCCGAATTCAACCTCGGAGACCTGTTCGACGCGGCCGGCCAGAGCGGCGGCGCCAACATCGGTGACCTCTTCGGCGGGCTGTTCGGACGCGGTGCACAACCGCGGCCGAGCCGGCCTCGCCGGGGCAACGACCTGGAAACCGAAACCGAGCTGTCCTTCCTGGAAGCCACCAAGGGCGTGGCCATGCCGCTGCGGCTTACCAGCCCGGCACCCTGCACCAACTGCCATGGCAGCGGTGCACGGCCGGGCACCAGCCCCAAGGTGTGCCCGAACTGCAACGGCTCGGGTGTGGTCAACCGCAACCAGGGAGCGTTCGGATTCTCCGAGCCCTGCACCGAATGTCGGGGCAGCGGCTCGATCATCGAGCACCCCTGTGCCGAATGTCAGGGCACCGGTGTCACCACCCGGACCCGCACCATCAACGTGCGGATCCCCCCGGGCGTCGAGGACGGTCAGCGCATTCGGCTGGCCGGCCAGGGTGAGGCCGGGCTACGGGGTGCCCCGTCGGGCGACCTCTACGTCACCGTGCACGTGCGTCCGGACAAGGTGTTCGGGCGTGACGGCGACGACCTGACGGTGAGCGTCCCGGTCAGCTTCCACGAATTGGCGCTCGGGACAACGCTTTCCGTCCCCACTCTGGACGGCAAGGTCGGTGTGCGGGTGCCGAAGGGCACCTCCGACGGCCGGATCCTTCGGGTGCGCGGACGCGGGGTGCCGAAACGCTCCGGTGGCCACGGTGACCTGCTGGTCACGGTGAAGGTCGCGGTGCCGCCGAACCTGGAGGGTGAAGCGGCGGACGCGTTGGAGGCGTATGCGAAAGCCGAGCGGGCCAGCGGATTCGATCCGCGGGCCGGATGGGCAGGCAACATATGAGCCAGCGCAAAGAGGAAGCACGTACGTTCTTGATCTCGGTGGCCGCCGAGCTGGCCGGTATGCACGCGCAGACCCTGCGCACATACGACCGGCTCGGCCTGGTCAGCCCGCAGCGCAGTTCCGGCGGCGGGCGCCGCTACTCCGAGCGTGACGTCGACCTGCTCCGTGAGGTGCAGCGGTTGTCGCAGGACGAGGGCGTCAATCTGGCTGGGATCAAGCGCATCATCGAACTGACCAATCAGGTTGATGCGTTGCGTACGCGGGTTTCCGAGTTGACCCAGCAGGTCGAACAACTCAGCGACCAGCGCCGTGACGTCTCGGTGGCGTCGAAAGCGGTGGTCCTGTGGCAGCCCGGAGCCGCCCGGCGGCGACATCGGCAGTAGAGCCGCTCGGCGGCGACATCGGCAGTAGAGCCGCTCGGCGGCGACATCGGCCGTAGCAGGGGTGCGCGTTAGCCGACTTTGATCGAAAAGATGGCCGTCTCCGGACTTCCGGGGGCGGCCATTCTGTAATTTCCCCGGATCAGGGCATCGGTCGGTGCGGTCATCGGCTCGATGCCCACCACGTTGTCGCTGCGCGGAGCGAACAGCTGCGCGGCGGGATAACCCGCGTCGAATGTGACCGTGACCCGGTGGCTTCCGCCCGACAGCGTGAACACCGCACCCGCGTCGACGTTGTCGAACCCGTCGTCGAGTTCGGTAGCGCCCAGCGGTCTCGCCCCGCCCGGCCAGTCCCGGGATTCGCCGGTGGGCAGGCCCCGGTCATCCACGAGCAGATGCCGCATGGCGGGGGTGTGCAACTGCCAATGATCGCGGGGCACACCGGGAATCGTCACGTACGGGTGGTAGCCGTAACACAGCGGCACCGGCTGATCGGCAGTTGCCGCCACCGTGGTGGACACGGTGAGGGTGCGGTCTTCCAGCGTCACCGCCATCGTGAGGCGATGAGGGAACGGGAACGATGCCAGCAGGCCCGGTCGGGTGCCCCAGTCGAGGTCCGCGGTGAGCACGTTTTCGGATTGCCCGATCACCTGCCAGTCCGAATTGGCGGCCAGCACACCGTGCATCGGCGCCCCGTGTGCGTCGGCGCGCACTCCGTTCACGCCGGGCGACACATCCACCACCGTGTCCCCGACCCGGTATCGGTTGGCGCTCAAGCGGTTTGCCCACGGGTAGAGGATCGGGACCCCCATCGTCTTGCCGTCGGAAAGGTAGGCCTGCAAGCCGCGCCGCTGGCCCAGATACTCGACGTCATCGTCGGCAAGCGAGGTGCAGATCATCCCGGCGGCCGGAACATAGGTGGCCGTCAGCGACGACGACGGGTCATGCAGGGTGACTGTTCGAACCGAGGCCATGGCGCAAGTCTGGCATCCTCAGCGCGTCAGTGGGTCGTGCTGGATGCGCTCGGCCGGAGCGCCTCGCTCGACCAGGGCCGCCTTGGTGGCGGTGACCATGTCCGGTCCACCGCAGATGAGGATCTGACGATCGCCCCAATTGCCGTACTTGGTCACCACTTCGGCCAGGGTGCCGGTCTGGCGCACGTGCAGGCCGCGCGGCGGCTGGACGCTCGGATACTGACCGGCCCACGGGGGATCGGTGCTGTACTCCGACACCGGGGTCACCGAAAGCCATGGGTTCGTCGAGGCGATGTGCCACAGCGTCTTCAGGTCGTACAGGTCGCACGGATAGCGACCGCCGAAGAACAGGTGCACGCGGGGATTCTCGCCGTGCAACGTCATGTCCATGATGATGTTGCGCAGCGGAGCCAGCCCGGTGCTGCCCGCCACCATCAGTACGTCTTCGCCGTCACGGTCGACGTGCAGTCCGCCGTGCGGGCTGGACAGGCGCCAGCGGTCCCCGATCTTGGTCTCGGCGACGATCGCGGTGCTCACCATGCCGCCGGGGACCGACCGGATGTGGAACTCGACGCCCCCCGAGCGGTCGGAGGGGACGGCCGGACTCAGGTAGCGCCACCGGCGCGGCCACTGCGGTACCTGCACGGTGACGTACTGGCCCGGGTGGTAGAACAGCGCCTCGTCGAGTTGGAGCCGGATCACCGACACGTCCCGGGTGACCCGGTGGTGCTCGATGACGGTGCCGTCGCAATAGGCAGGGGAGTCCTCGGCGTCGGCCGCCCCGCGCATCACCCCGATGATCAGGGCCACGGCGTCCTGGGTGGCCTCGGCCAGCCGGTCGTCCCATTCGGGCTCGAGGTGGCGGCGCAGCGCGTTGTAGAGCGCCTCCTGCATGGAGTCGTAATGACTCTGCGTCACACCGTATTTGCGGTGGTCTCTGCCGAGCTGAGCCAGGAACGCCACCGGCTCCTCGGCGCGCTGGTCGATCAACTCCCCGAACAGCCAGGTCAGGGCGCGGGCAAAGACGTCGCGCTGGCTGTCCATGTCGGGAGGGAACAGGTCGCGGGCCGATAGGTCGGTGGCGAACCACTGGGTGTAGAAGTGGCGGATCAGGGGTGCGGAGCCCTGCGCGGGGTCGACAGCGTTCTGGAGTGTCTCCAGTGCTTGACGGTCATCGAGTCCCACGACGTCGCATCATAGGCGCGGAACTTCCCGGCCGCCGCAAAGCGGCGCTGATCACCAGCATCAGCCCGACGATTGCCCAGCAACTGAGCACGATGATCGCGCTGTCGGCCCCGGCGCCGCCGAAGTATGCGGTCGATCGCAGCAGTGTGGCGGTGGCGCCCTGCGGCAACAGTTGGCCGAGCTGCCCCCAGCCGGCGGGCAGCATCTCGGGTGCGGCCGTCAGGCCCGACAGCGGGTTGCCCAGCAACAGGGCCAGCGCCGCGCCCACACCCAGGCCGACCTTGCCGAACAGCGAGCCCAGGCCGAGCATGAACAGGCCGGCCGCGGAGATGCCCAGTGTCAGGCCGGCGGCCACGCCCCAGAAGTTGGAGTCGATCGAGCCGAACACGTGCTGGAGCAGGGCCGCGACCGTGATGCCGGCGAGCGCGGCGAACACGACCGTGGCGATCAGGCGGGTCCACACTTCACGTCGCAACACCAGCGCCAGGGCGACTGCGGGCAGCATCCCGGCCAGGGTGATGGGCAGGGCGGAGGCGGCCAGTCCGGTCCCGCGCGGATCCCGGCTGGTGGGCGGGGCCAGGTCTTCGGTGTGCAGCGTCACGCCGGATTTCGCAGCGATGCCGTTCCCGAGCTGGGTGAGCAGTTGCGCGACGGCGGGGCTGCCTCCGGTGGCGGTCAGCAGCTTCGGGCCTTCCGGGCCGAAGGCCATGCCGCCGTAAACGTTTCGGTTGAGGATCGCCTCGCGCAGGGCGTCTTCGCCGGGGTAGTAGGTCACCGCGAAGGCGCCCGGGGCCTGTTGTTCGAGGCGCTCGGCGATCTGGCTGGTGGCGGCCTGGGGGCCTGCCGCGCCGATCGGGACGTCATGGGGCTTGGAGCGCGAGGCGGGAAGGGCGAACGCGATGGCGACGACGGCGATCGCGATGGTCAGCACGGCGACGATGCCCGCGGCACGCACGGCGGCGGGTGGTTCGTGATCGGGCGCGGCGTGGCGGACGGGTGTGGGGGCCTGGGTCGAGAGCATCTTTCCCTCTTTTCATCCGACGTTGAATTAATCGGTTGAAGTGAGGGTAACGCCGCCCGGGGTAGTTTTTCAACAGGCATTGAAATGATAATGTCGATGTATGGCTTCACCTGGGAAAACTTCGGCTCGGCGCGGCCGCCGTCAGGGTGATCCGGTGTCACGCGACGCTGTGCTGGCGGCCGCCAAACTGCGCTTTGCGGCCGAGGGCTATGAGAAGACGACGCTGCGGGGCATCGCTGCGGACGCTCATGTCGACGCGTCGATGGTGCTCTACCTGTTCGGGTCGAAGGCCGACCTGTTCCGTGAGTCGCTGCGGCTGATCCTGGACCCCGACGTGCTGGTCGCTGCCCTGGAAGGGCCGGCCGAGGAGATCGGCGAGCGCATGGTGCGCGTCTACCTGAAGATGTGGGAATCGCCGGACACGGCAGCCAGCATGCGGGTCATGCTGCAGTCGGCAACATCGAATTCCGATGCGCACGTGGCTTTTCGGACGTTCATGCAGGACTACGTGCTCGCCGCGGTGTCAGGCGTGCTCGGTGGCGGCGAGCAGGCGCGACTGCGGGCGATGCTCGCGGCGTCGAGCCTGGTCGGCACCGCGATGCTGCGCTATGTGATGGCCGTGCCGCCGCTGGCGACGCTCGACGGTGACGACGTCGTGCGATTGCTCGCGCCGACGGTGACCCGTTACCTCACCGCCGATGCGGCCGAGTTGGGGTTGCCTGAGTTGTAGCGGGCCGGTGACGAGCTCACTTGCCGAATGTCGCGCTTGCGGCCACCTTGGAGTATTGCCCGATGACCTGCCCGACCTCGACCGCATTCGCCGCTGCGTTGGCGGACATCATCGACATCCGTCCGGCAGCAAGAGGTACTGAGCCGGCGACAGCGCCGATCTCGATGGCCATTGCGACCGCCGGTCCTTGCGGACCGGAGAACTTCGCAATCATTGCGGGCAGGATCGCATAGCCGAGAACAGTCGCGCAGGTGCCGAGGAACGAGCGCGTCTGATCGATTTGGCTCGCTTGCTTACTCACGATTGCTTCCAAGGCCTTGTCGGCCTCCGCAATCGAGCGCGCGCGATCTTGCTGTTTTGTGTCTTGGCCTGTGTAGGCCCGCGAGGCGTCGCCTTGCCATCCGGAGGTCGGCTTCGCCGATTCCAGGGTGTCATGGACTTGGCCCAATTGTTCTGCGCCCTGCCCGAACCTGTCGCCAGTATCCGGACTGCCGATTCCGCAGGTGAGAGTCATACCTTGGATGCCCAACAGGCCGACGTTGATGATGGGAGTTGCGAAAGACTTGCCGAGAAACATCTGCACGATGCCAATCGCGTCGGAACCCAGCCCGAGCTTGTCCCCGGCATCGTCATGAGATTTCGTGGACCACAGAGTGTTGGCATTCCCGAGTTCGCCGGCGGTCTTGCTGTTGCCGAGGGTGTCGCTGACCTTTTCCGCGGCGCTCCAAAAGCTCATCTAAGTCTGTCCCTCCCTTTGCTGAGGTGAGCCTAACAGCGCGTCAATACGGTGACGCGCACCAATTTTCGGCCCCGACGTCCACTTACTGCGACCAACGAGAAAGCGGTGCCACCGACGTGAGGCGGTCGTACAGAAAGTGCGCAAACGCTGTGACCAACATCAGGGAGGATATGGGCGGGGAAGTGGGATGGCTGCAGTCGAGTCGGTAGTCGAATGTTGCCTTCGTGAGTTTGCGGGTGATGCTGGATTGGTTCGGCTGGCTACGCACCCGTCCGATCTCTGCACCGTTTGCGTCGTTGATGGCCGCGTCGAGTTCCAACGTGGTGAACGGCGGGATGTGGGTACGTATTTTGGTGCTGCCCAGGACTTGATGCTGATACTCGAGATTGACTGACATTCGGGCGGTCCGGAAGTAGCTCCAGTATGAACTCGTCTGACGAAGGCAGCCGGCTTCACGGCCTTCCGGGTCGTGAACCTCTACCCGGTGGCCGGTCAGGCCCACGGTCCCAGTGGATCGATTGAACTGCAATAGTTGGACGCCATTGGGCCGAACGACCTCGAATGCCAGGTTGCTCAGTTCCCGACCTACCAGCGGGAGTTCCCCTAGCGGCTTGATCAGCGCCAGCGCTTCCCCCTGCGTATTCGTCACCGAGCAGCGAAGGTCGGAGGGAGAACCGCTACCGACGGGTCGCAGGAACAGAGTCGGTTCTCCGAACGGGTAACCGGCCGCCGATAACGGCGGGGTGGGGCACGGTGTCAAGGTCACCGGCTGCGGCGGCGAACCAGCTGCCACGTGGGCTGTCCAGTACCGGCCGTCAAAGTACCGGATCTGCTGCACGTTCCACGGGTCGGTGAACCACCCCGCCTGCGCGGGCGGTGGCACGCTTTCGTTGATGGTCGCCCCTCGGTCAGTCTTCGCGCTCGGTGTGCCGTGCGATGAGCGCGAGGTCGGCCTCATGGGCCTGTTCCGGGGTAGCGAACGGCATGTTCGTCTCCACGAAGTCCCGTGCGTCACGGAGATCCATGCCCTGCTCGACGAGCATGTTCACCACGCCGACGTGCACGGCGGCCGTAGCTTTCTTGGCCGCCACGCCTGCCACGAACCGGATTTCTTCGGCGAGTTGGGATTCGGTCAAAGTGGTTACCTTTGGATCCAGATCGACCTGGGCGACAGACCCGCCGAGGTAGGCCGTCACGGAGACGGTGCCGGGTGGGTTGACCGCCTGGACCACGGGCACCGGGTCCTCGTCCGCGGCAGCCGCGTCGTCTTCGACCGCGTCGAAACCGTCGGCCCCATCGTCTTCGACTTCGGCGTTGGTGAAATCATCGACGCCATCGAGGCTGGTTCCGTGGTGGATGTCACCGATGGAGTTGTCCGACAGGGCATCGAGTCCCGACGCGTCATCTTCGGGTTGCGGTGGTGTGTCGAGGTCAAGCGCGTCCAAACCCGTGTCTTCGGAGTGGAAGAACTCATCGTCTGGATCGTGTGTGGTCACGTATCTGCAGTCCCGATTCTGGTCGACGGCCGGCGCGAGCCGAGACAATTGGCTTTGATTCGTACGTTACCGCTGACGAAGTTGCCGGCCGGTAGAGGCTCAGCGTGGATGCATCTCTTTACCGAGTTTGCCGGCCTCTTGCGTGTCGGATTGGTCGTAACGTGACGCTGCCATCCCCAGTCGGCTCGATAGGCTGGTCGACACGGAGTTCAAACCAGAGCAGGCAGCAGCACGTGCCGCTTCTGCAGCTGCGACGGCCGCGTTGGCCGCTGAGCAGACGACGCCGTGATTAACCATCATCGACGTGCTGACACCGTGAGATGCGGCGGCCGCCGCGAGAATTTGTTGTGCGGCGGTGTTCTGTCGCTCCGCAAGATCGAGCACGTGTGAGGTAATCACGCGCAGTTCGCCGGACATCTGCATCTCCTCGCGTACCTGGCCGTCGTCCTATCCGTGGGTGAGCCTAACGGGCGACTGGGGCTCACCTTTGCACCAATTTCGGTCGCGAGCAGCAACGCGGGCAGCCGAGGCGATGTCGTTGATCGCTCAACTGCCTTCGAACTGATTCTGCCCCAAGGTATCCACGAAGGTGGGGCCGCGGCGCTCGAGCTCACCGCGGTATTCGTCGGCCCAGGTGCCGAATGGCCGGTGCGCCAGATACTCATTGCGGAACCGGTCATCCTCGGAGACTTCGGAAATGCAGAAAGCGGGAATGGCGAGATCGACCACGGGACCGCCGCGCTCGACTTCGGAGAGCAATAGCGGTGCGTTCCGTCCCAGGAACTGGTCGATGATCCAGCCGTCCTCGCCCAGCCACATCGAATAGCGAACCTTCGCGACGACATGTTCGGATCGGCCGACGATCTGCGCCGCGATCAATGGATCGAGCTCGCGTTCGGCCTCATAGCGGGTGCCGCCGACGGCGGGGCCTTTGGCGGTCATGGTTCCCAGCGATTCCTCGCCCAATGCCGCCACCAACTCGGCGGGGGTGGCATTCAATTCGGCGGGTGCGGGCCCCTGTACCCGGACGCGCACCGCGTATCCGTCGGAGGCGAACAGATATGCCTGCACGATCAGAGCGGGCATCGGATCCGATGCCGCAACGGCGGGCAATTCGCGGACAAAGAACTTCCGCTCGAATTCGAAATCACCGAAACCGGATTCGGACATGCGCATACCGTAGCCCGGTCTGCGCCGAAAGCGTCGCCTATAGGGCGTGAATTCCCTTGTAGAGCACGAGAAGGCCGATCACGATCAGAATTCCCGCAACCAAGACTGCGTGGTTGCGTTCCATCCATTCCTTGAGCCGGGCCAGCGCGGGGTCCAGGCGCTCACCGGACACCGCATACGCGAGGATCGGCAGGGCCACCGTGGACCCCGCGGCCACCACGAAGTAGAGACCTGCCGCCCACACGCCGGGCTGACCGAGGCCCGCGCTGCCGATCGCCAAACCCGCTGCGATGCAGATGAACAGCACCTTGGGGTTCACCACGGTGAGCGCCAGGCCGGCGGCACCTGCCCGGCCCGGTGTGAGCTTGCTCAGGCTGGCCATCCACTTCGGGCTGTGCTCGGACTTCGCCCGGGTGAGAAAGCGGTACACGCCGAAGACGATCAGCGCGACGCCCACCACGATGCGCAACCACGACGCCCACGTGGGCGGCTCGTCGAGCCGGCCGAACAGCCCGGAGACGCCGACGAAGATCGCCGTCAGCGCGGCCAGGCCGACAAACCATCCGGCGAGGAAGGCCAGCCCGGCCGGGCGGGGGCGGGGTGTGTGCAGGACCAGCACCGCCGGAATGATGGACAGCGGCGAGAGCGCCACCACCAGTGCCAGCGGGATGAGTTCGGCAAAAACCGAGCCCCAGCTTTCCGTCATGTGCAGAACCTAGCAACGCTCACCAATGTCCGGCCGCGATGTCCTCAACTGCGTCGGCGGCATGTCCCGGTCCGCCCTGGGCGTGGATCTCGGCCCGGATGGTGTCCAGGGCGAGCCGGATCTGTTGATCGGTTGCGACGCCGAGTGCGGCGTCGCAGATCGCGTCCACGCCCGGCAGATGGTCCGGCAGGTGGCGGCCTGCGCCGATGGTCTCCAGGCGTGCAGCGTTGGCCGGTTGATCGACGGCCTGTGGAATCGCCACCATCGGCACGCCGAACCACAATCCCTCTGTGCACGAACCCATGCCCGCGTGGGTGATGAAACAGTCGGCGTGCCGCAGCACCGCCGGTTGCGGAACGGATTCACGCAGCTGAACCCAGTCGGGCACCACACCGACATCGGCGCGGCCTGCGGCCAGTACGAGCCGCCAGCCTGCCCGTCGAGCGCCTCGATCACGTTGCGGTACACGTCGGCTCGCCCGGTGTAGGCGGTGCCGAACGCCAGCAGGGCCAGCGGGCCGTCGCCGGCAGGCGGGCTCCAATCAACCGGATCCTCGCGCCGCGGGTCGATGCACGGTCCGACGAACCGGTAGCGATCGCCGACCCGTTCGGAGTTGCGTTGCATCACTCGCGGGATCAGTACCAGGCACCGCCGGGGTGCGCCGGTCACGTCGTCGAACGTCAATCCCGAGCAGGAATCGGTCAGCCAGTCGTCGAACGCCCGGCGGTATGCCAGGCCGCTGGGACTGCCGAGGATCGGGCCGAGGATCTCGGCCATGTCGTCGTGATAGCCGTCCCAGGCCACCTCGCTGGGCGACAACTGAGCCGCGGGCACGCCCCAGCGATCGGCGGCGACCGGGCCCGCCATGCCGCCGATGTCGTAGAGCACCAGGTCGGGCCGGTCGGCGTCGAGGGCGGCGTGGACCTGAGGCAGGACGTGGACGGCCTCGTCGAAGAACATCCGCATGCCGGCCACCGGGTCGGCTTCGGCGAAGGACTCGGGTGCCCCGGGCGCTCCCGGCAGTACCGAGGTGCAGGCGATGACGTCGGCTCCGGTCGGGGTGGCCAGGCCGGCCAGATGGCCTCCGACCAGGTAACTCACCCGATGGCCGCGGCGTATGAGCTCGGTGACCACGGCCAGATGCGGGTACATGTGGCTGGGGGCGGACGCGGCGACCACTGCGATGTGCACGTTGTCGAGTCTGCCCGGCAAAAATTTTTAAAGTTGAGCGGAACAGACTCAACCTTGACTACGTTGTACATCGCGACAAGCATTTTCCACGTAGCCGATTAGGCCGTGGACAGACATAGAAGGGGAGGTGTCGTGGACTCGTTCAACCCGACCACGAAGACCCAGGCGGCGCTGACCTCGGCGTTGCAGGCGGCCACCGCCGCAGGCAATCCACAGATCACACCCGCCCATTTGTTGATGGCGTTGCTGACGCAGAACGACGGTATCGCCGCACCACTGCTGGAGGCGGTCGGAGTCGAGCCCGCGACGATCCGTGCGGAGGCCGAGCGCATCATCGGCCGCCTGCCGAGCGCGAGCGGCTCGAGTTCGCAACCGCAGCTGTCGCCCGAGTCGATCACCGCGATCACCACGGCGCAGCACCTCGCGACCGAGATGGACGACGAGTATGTGTCCACCGAGCACCTGATGGTCGGCCTGGCCACCGGGAGCTCCGAGGTCGCCAAGCTTCTGACCAATCACGGCGCTTCGCCGCAGGCGCTGCGTGAGGCATTCGTGAAGGTGCGCGGCAGTGCCCGGGTGACCAGCGCGGACCCCGAGGGCAGCTACCAGGCGCTGGAGAAGTACTCCACCGACCTGACGGCTGCGGCGCGTGAGGGCAAGCTCGATCCGGTCATCGGCCGTGACACCGAGATCCGTCGTGTCGTACAGGTTCTGAGCCGCCGCACCAAGAACAACCCGGTGCTCATCGGCGAGCCCGGCGTCGGCAAGACCGCGATCGTCGAGGGCCTGGCCCAGCGCATCGTCGCCGGTGATGTGCCGGAAAGCCTGCGGGACAAGACCGTCATCAGCTTGGACCTCGGGTCCATGGTGGCCGGTGCCAAGTATCGCGGTGAGTTCGAGGAACGCCTCAAGGCTGTCCTCGACGACATCAAGAACTCGGCCGGTCAGGTCATCACGTTCATCGACGAGCTGCACACCATCGTGGGCGCCGGTGCCACCGGCGAGTCGGCGATGGACGCGGGCAACATGATCAAGCCCATGCTGGCCCGCGGTGAGCTGCGACTGGTCGGCGCCACCACCCTCGAGGAGTACCGCAAGTACATCGAGAAGGACGCCGCTCTGGAGCGTCGCTTCCAGCAGGTGCTGGTCGGCGAGCCGTCTGTCGAGGACACCGTCGGCATCCTGCGCGGGCTCAAGGATCGCTACGAGGTGCACCACGGCGTGCGCATCACCGACTCCGCGCTGGTCGCGGCGGCCACGTTGAGCGACCGCTACATCACCAGCCGGTTCCTGCCGGACAAGGCCATCGACCTGGTCGACGAGGCCGCTTCCCGGCTGCGCATGGAGATCGATTCCCGGCCCGTCGAGATCGACGAGGTCGAGCGGCTGGTCCGCCGCCTCGAGATCGAGGAGATGGCGCTGTCCAAAGAAGAGGACGACGCGTCGAAGGACCGGCTCGAGAAGCTGCGCGGTGAATTGGCCGACTACAAGGAGAAACTGGCCGAGCTGACGACCCGTTGGCAGAACGAGAAGGGCGCCATCGACGTCGTCCGCGAGTTCAAGGAGCAGCTGGACACGCTGCGCGGTGAGGCCGACCGAGCCGAACGCGACGGCGACCTCGCCAAGGCTGCCGAGCTGCGTTACGGACGCATCCCCGAGGTCGAGAAGAAGCTCGACGCCGCACTGCCCGTGGCCGAGGCTCGCGAAAACGTGATGCTCAAGGAGGAGGTCGGCCCCGACGACATAGCCGATGTGGTCGAGGCGTGGACCGGCATTCCCGCCGGCCGAATGCTCGAAGGCGAGACCGCCAAGCTACTGCGCATGGAGGAGGAGCTGGGCAAGCGCGTCATCGGCCAGAAGGCGGCGGTGACCGCGGTGTCGGATGCGGTGCGCCGCAGCCGGGCCGGGGTGGCCGACCCCAACCGGCCGACGGGTTCGTTCATGTTCCTGGGCCCGACCGGTGTCGGTAAGACCGAGCTCGCAAAAGCGTTGGCGGAGTTCCTGTTCGACGACGAGCGCGCGATGGTCCGCATCGACATGAGCGAGTACGGCGAGAAGCACTCGGTGGCTCGGCTGGTCGGTGCGCCTCCGGGGTACATCGGTTACGACCAGGGTGGTCAGCTGACCGAGGCCGTGCGGCGGCGTCCCTACACGGTGGTGCTGTTCGACGAGATCGAGAAGGCGCACCCGGACGTGTTCGACGTGCTGCTGCAGGTGCTCGACGAGGGCCGGTTGACCGACGGCCAGGGCCGGACGGTCGACTTCCGCAACACGATCCTGATCCTGACCTCCAACCTGGGTGCCGGTGGCACCGAGGAGCAGGTGATGGCCGCGGTGCGGGCGGCGTTCAAGCCGGAGTTCATCAACCGGCTCGACGACGTGATCCTGTTCGACGCGCTCAACCCCGAGGAGCTGGTGTCGATCGTTGATATCCAGCTGCAACAGCTGCAGAAGCGGCTGGCGCAGCGCCGGCTCACCCTCGAGGTGTCGCTGCCTGCCAAGACATGGTTGGCCGAGCGTGGTTTCGACCCGCTCTACGGTGCCCGCCCGTTGCGCCGCCTGGTGCAGCAGGCCATCGGTGACCAGTTGGCCAAGATGCTGCTGGCCGGCGAGGTGCACGACGGTGACGTCGTGCCGGTCAACGTCAGCGCGGACGGCGAAGGCCTGATCCTGGGCTGACCCGACCCGGCCGAAAGGCATTGGAACTGCCCATGCTCCACGGAGCATGGGCAGTTTCGTATGTGGAGGGTAAAGATGAACGCGTGATCCCCTCCATCACCACGGTCCCCGGCAAGCCCAATCTGCTCCTCGGCGCATACGATCTGGCCGACCTGGGGTTACACGCCGAGGAGTTTCTGGTCTCCGGCACCGCGCACTCGTATGCGCCGTCCGGCTCGGCGAACTACACGACGCGCATCGTGGTCCTGCGCCCGATCGACGCGGGCGAGTTCAATGGCGTCGCACTGGTCGAATGGCTCAACGTCAGCGGCGGGATCGACGCTCCCGCGGTGTGGTTCATGGCGCACCGCGAGATCGCGCGGGCGGGCTACGCGTATGTGGCGGTGTCGGCCCAATACGTCGGTGTGGAAGGCGGGGACAGTCTCGTGGGCGCCAACATGTCGCTGAAAGCGCAGGATCCCGAACGCTATTCGGCTCTGCATCATCCGGGCGACGCATTCGCCTACGACATCTTCACCCAGATCGGCCGCCTGGTGCGCGACGGCGAGATCGACGGTCTCGGGCCGGAAACCACCCTGGCCGTGGGGGAGTCGCAATCGGCGATGTTCCTGACCACGTACGTGAACGACATCGATCCCGTTGCGGAGGTCTTCGATGGCTTCCTGGTCCACTCAAGGTTCGGCCCGGCCGCCGCCCTGGACGGAGCCACCGCGCTCGATGCGTCGCATCCGGTCCCGTTTCGAGCTGATCCGCGGGTCCCGGTCCTGACCGTGCTCACCGAAACCGACGTGGTCGACGGCCGGCTTCCCGGGTACCACCGGGCCCGCCGTCCGGATGCTGCGCACTTTCGGGCGTGGGAGATTCCCGGAACCTCTCACGCCGACAATTACACCGTCCGTGTCGGTTTCATCGATGACGGATCGACGCCGCTGGACGACATCGTCGCGGCGTATGCGCCGACGGCTCACCTGATGGGGGTCGAGCTGTCGTACTACATCAATTTCGCCCCGCAACACCATTACGTGCTGCAGAGCGCGATCGCGACCCTCACCCGCTGGGTACGGGCCGACGAGGCGCCCGCGTCCATTCCTCCCCTGGAGCTGACGGGGACCGAACCGGCCGGTTTTGTCCTGGACGCGAACGGGATTGCCGTGGGCGGAGTCCGCACACCGTGGGTCGATGTCCCAATTGCCCGGACATCGGGTCTTGCCCCTGACGAGAGCCCGATGTCGTTTCTCTTCGGATCGGGTGAACCGTTCGACGCCGCCAAGCTCGGTGAGCTCTACCCGGGCGGCAGCACCGAATACCTGGACCGTTTCACCGCGGCCCTGGACCGAGCCATCGAGGCGGGATTCATCGTGGCCGCCGACCGCGCCGAGATTCTCCAGCTCGCGGCTGCGATGTTTCCCGCCGTCAGATGTTGAACCGGCCGGCGAATCCGCGCAACGGCACGTCGGCGCTTGTCAGCAGTCCCGGCGGGGCCTTGACCACGGAGGCGATGGCGTTGAGCGCGGGCAGCCCGGTCACCGTCATGCCGATCGAGGCGAACGAGTCCGGGTCGGACAGGTCCACACCGGGCTTGGGGAAGATCATGTGCTTGTTGTAGACGCACGGATCGCCCTTGATCTGGGTGATGTAGCAGCCCTTGATATCCCAACTCGGATCGGTGTGCGGGGTCATCTGCCATTCCAGATGGGTTTCGACGCGCGCCACACCGTCGACCATGCCCTGGTACTTGATGTAGTTGCCGCCGAGTGATCCCTTGGGCAGCGTGTACCAGCCCAGGTCGACGTCCTTGGTGCAGGCGCCGAGCTCGTAGCTGAACTTGACCTCGTCGAGTTCCAACCCGAAGCAGTCGGCCATCATCAGCACGCTGTCGGCGAAGACCCGGGTGTACTTCTCCAGCTTGCCCGGGATCGACGGATCGTCGACGGGCAGTCCATAGCCGACCTCGATCCAGGTGTCCTTGCTGTGATGGCATGACACGTCGACGGATTCGATGGTGGTGACGTTCTCGATCTCGGCGACATCGGCCGAGCACACCACCCCGAGGATCTGGTTGACGCCGGGATTCATGCCGGTGCCGTAGAACGTCGACCCACCCGTGGCGCACGCCTCGGCCAGCAGCTGCGACACCGGCTTGCCGGAGGGGTGCGGGTGGTTGGTGTCGCGGTGCCAGCCGGTGATCCAGTCGGCGGTGGTGACGATATTGATCCCGGCCTCAAGGACTTTCACGTAGAGGTCCTCATCCGGAAAGACACCGTGGAACGTCAATACGTCCGGCTTGGCTGCGATGATCTCGTCGATCGAGCCGGTGGCCGTCACCCCGATCGGATCGATACCGGCGATCGCACCCGCATCCCGACCCACTTTTTCCGTTGTGTAGCAATGTAATCCGATGAGTTCGAGGTCGGGTCGCTTGCCGATACGTTTGATCATCTCGGTGCCGACGTTGCCGGTCGCCACCTGGAACACGCGGATCTTCTCGGTCATATGGTGTCTGCCTTCCTTATAAGCGCGAGATCTGCGGCACTACCGCCCAGACCGTCCGGATAGAACTGCATGGCCCACTTGCGAATAGCCGTGAAGCCCTCGTATTCGGCGGTGGCCAGTGCCGGAGGGTCGGAGTAGCGCTGGTGTGACCAGATGTGGATGTCCTGGGTGAATTGCCGGATCACCTCGTCACCGAACTCGGTGGCGCGCTCGGCGGCCCGGGGAGTGTCCTTGCCGGGGGTCCGGCCGATGTAGACCATGAACCGTACGTCGGACGTGGACTCGTCGACGGGTGTGACCGCCGAGATGGTGCGGTTGTCGATCATTCCCCAGCTCTTGGTCACCGCGATGCCCAGTCCGCCGTTGATCGCCTCGACACCGCTTTTCACATCGTCGATCGACTGTTGGTCGTCGCCCTCGAACGTGATGGTGAAGTCGACGTAGGAGATCGGTGCGGCGAAATCGTGGCGGGTGAACACCGGCACGATCGGGGTCTGGTGCACGTACTTGAAGTGAGCGAAGTCGACGCCGTTCTCCAGCACGTACTGCGGATGCAGCTCGAGCCCTTCGCGGAACAAGCGCTGCTGCGGGTAGTAGTCGGCGGCGCTGCTGCCGTCGGCGAAGGACGCGAACACATCCGGTGCGTCGAAGAACGGCTCACGTCCGTCGCTGTCGTGCCAGATGTAGATGGCCTCGTTGCGTTCGGCGACCGGGTAGGTACGCATCCGGCGGCCGCGATTGGGCCGATCCTGGTACGGGATGCAGACATTGCGGCCCTCGGTGTTCCACTGCCAGCCGTGGAACGGGCACTGAATGACCTCGCCGACGACCTGGCCGCCGAATCCCAGGTGGGCGCCGAGGTGCTCGCAGTAGGCGTTCATCACGGTCACCTGTCCGGACTCCGAACGCCACGCGACCATCTCCTCGCCGAAGTACTTCATGGCGTGTACAGCCCCGACCCCGACCTGGTCCGACCAGGCGACTTGGAACCATCCTGTCGGTTTCATCGACAACGGTGGTTTTGCCATGAGCGAATCGTAGGGGGCTCTGTGAAAGTTTGGAAGAGGGTTCTGTGAAATTGGGGTAGTCTCCGGAGATGACCGAGGTGAGCGCGCGCCGCACCAACCGGCGCGGCGAAGCCACCCGGGAGAGCATGCTGGAGGCTGCGCGCAAGGCCCTGGCCACCGGGGACCCGGGAGCGGTATCGGCCAACCGGATCGCCAAGGAGATCGGCGCCACCTGGGGGGCTGTGAAATACCAGTTCGGCGACATCGACGGATTCTGGGCGGCGGTCCTCCACCGCACCGCTGAGCGTCGTGCCGGCATGTTCAGCCACCACGACAGCCGTGCGCCGCTGAAACAACGCGTCGCCGCCATCATCGACCTGCTCTATGACGGGCTGACGATCGGTGACTCGCGGGCGATCGAGAATCTGCGCGCCGCGCTGCCGCGGGACCCAGCAGAACTGGAGCGGCTCTATCCGAAGACGGCGGCCGAGCTCGCGTCCTGGGGGCAGGGCTGGCTGCAGACCTGTCAGCAGGCGTTCGCCGACCTCGACGTCGACCCCGAGCGGGTACGCGAAGTTGCCGCGTTCATCCCCGGCGCGATGCGTGGCATCGCCTCGGAGCGGCAACTCGGCAGCTTCATCGACCTCGATGTGGCCCGGCGCGGGCTCACGAACGCAATCGTCTTGTACCTCGAAGAGTCCCGGTTGCGGCCTTCTGATCACCAGTAACCGGGTTGTGACCTCACAAGGCTGGGGCATTCGGGCCGCCAACAAGTAGGCTATGCCCGATGGTCCCGCTCTGGTTCACGCTGTCCGCACTCTGTTTCGTGGGTGCGGCGGTGCTGCTGTACGTCGACATCGACCGTCGACGTGGGTTGGGACGGCGCCGTAAGTCGTGGGCGAAGTCGCATGGCTTCGATTACGAGCACGAGTCGCACGAGATCCTCAAGCGCTGGAAGCGCGGGGTGATGTCGACCGTCGGTGACGTCACGGCCAAGAACGTCGTGCTCGGCCAAATCCGTGGCGAGGCGGTGTTCATCTTTGACATCGAAGAGGTGGCGACGGTGATCGCGCTGCACCGCAAGGTGGGCACGAACGTGGTCGTCGACCTGCGGCTCAAGGGCATCAAGGAGCCCCGGGAGAGCGACATCTGGCTGCTCGGCGCGATCGGCCCGAGGATGGTGTACTCCACCAACCTCGATGCCGCCCGTCGCGCCTGCGATCGCCGGATGGTCACGTTCGCCCACACCGCTCCCGATTGCGCCGAGATCATGTGGAACGAGCAGAACTGGACGCTCGTCAGCATGCCGGTCACCAGTACCCGCGCCCAATGGGACGAAGGACTGCGCACGGTGCGCCAGTTCAACGACCTGCTGCGGGTCCTGCCGCCGCTCCCGCAGAACGGTGTGGCACCGCAGTCGGGTCAGGGCAGCCAAGCTGCGCTGGCGCGTCGTGCGGGTTCGCCCAGCCGTCCGCTGGCCCCGACTCCCGCCGGGCGTCGGGAGCTGCCTCCGGGCCGGGCAGACGCGGCACCCGGACGTGGTGACGTCAGCCGCTACACCCAGCCGCGCCAGGAGCCCGGCCGTCCGGACGCGGTCCGTCGGACCCCGCCGCCGGCCCGCAATGGCCGTCACGCACCGCACTACCAGCGCTAGCCTGCGCAACAGAACAGTTCAGTAACCTGTCGGCATGCCTCGCCCCGTCGCGCTGATCACTGGACCGACCTCGGGGCTCGGCGCCGGCTTCGCCCGCCGGTATGCCCGCGACGGGTACGACCTCGTCCTCGTGGCGCGCGACGGCGCACGATTGGAACAACTCGCGGCCGAACTGCACGACGAGGCCGGCGCAGTGGTCGAAGTGCTTCCCGCGGACCTGGCGTCCGCTCCCGACCGGGCCAAGGTCGCTGACCGGTTGCGGGCCGGGGTGCAGGTGTTGGTGAACAACGCCGGATTCGGCACATCGGGTGAATTCTGGACCGCCGACCTCGCCCGGCTGCAGGCCCAACTGGACGTCAACGTCACCGCGGTGATGGAGCTGACGCACGCCGCGCTGCCGTCCATGATCGAGGCGGGCAGCGGGACCGTCATCAACGTTGCCAGTGTCGCCGGGCTGGTGCCCAGTCGCGGATCGACGTATTCGGCATCCAAGGCCTGGGTCGTCTCGTTCAGCGAGGGGCTGGCCAACGGACTGGGCGGCACCGGGGTCGGCGTGCATGCGCTGTGCCCGGGATTCGTCCACACCGAGTTCCATGCCCGCGCGGGCATCGACATGGCGGGCACACCGTCGTTCCTGTGGCTGCAGGTCGACGACGTCGTGCGCGACTGCCTGGCCGACGTGGCCGCAGGCAAAGTGGTCATCGTGCCGGGCCTGCAGTACAAGGTGCTCACCACCGGGGGCCGGGTGGCTCCGCGAAATCTGGTGCGCGCCATCACAAAAGCAGTGGGAAAAGGTCGTGGGAGAACTTAATTCAGAACTTCAGTGCCGGTGCGGGCGCTGATCGCGGCGGTGATGGCGGTACTTCTCGTCGTCACCGCGGGGTGCACAGCCGATCAGCCGGGACGCACGTATGAAGCGTCGACCGCCGCGGTCGGAGAATCGTTGGACATTCTCGGCTGGCACCTGAAGGTGTCGGACCTGCGGTTCGACTCCGAACACGTCCTGGTCGACGTCGAGGGTTCCGCGTCAGGCGATGCCCACGCCAAACCGGAAGACATCCGGTTCGGTCTGTACGGTGCCCTGGCGCATCCGATCGAGGCCGACGCGCTGCACGGTTGCGACGACATCACCAACCTGGGGATCCGGCCGTTGTCCGCGCAGGCGCCCGACAAGCTCAGCGGCACCGTCTGCCTGGGGCCGCAGCGGGATCAGAGCCAGGTACGCGGCGTGTACGTGTATTCCCCGCGCGAGCGCATCGCCGGCACCACCATCGCCTACCCGGCGGCCTTCCCGGTCGGGGTACTGCCCACCAACGTCGATGACGCCGGTGTCACCCTCAAGTCCACCAGCGTGGACGCGTTCAGCGCCGACGGCGGGCAACTGTCACCGGCCGCACTGGGCGACCCCGGCGCGTTCACCGGCAAGGGCTACACCTTGATCCACCGATGAATGGGCTGGTTGTTGGGGTGTCGGAATGAGGAAAGTGCCCTCTGAGCTGGAAAGATTGGTGTTCTCTACGCAACAATCCGACCAGCACAAGAAAGGCACTTCCAGTGCGAGTGTCCCACACGTTCGGTCCCGACTCCGCGGTGTTCGACGAGGACAACCTCGTGTCGTGCGCCGGGCTGGTCCCGGTGATGGCCCTGGCCGAGCAAGCTGGCCTGACACGGTTGTTGGACAACACAATTCACATCAGGTCGTCTCGGGTCAAGTCCGGGGCGGCTAACCCTCGATCCACCGATGAATCGCCTGTTCGGAGGGTGTTGATGTAAGGAAAGTGCCCTTTGAGCTGGGATGATTGGAGTTACCACACTTCGATCAGCCCACGTTCAGAAAGGCGCTTCCGGTGCAAGTGTCCCATAGGTTCGCCGTGTCGTCGGCGGTCTTCGATGATGCACATCTCGTGTCGTGCGCCGGGCTGGTGCCGGTGATGACCCTGGCCGACCAGACCGGTCTGTCGCAGCTATTGGCCGACAAGATCCGGTTCACCTGTGAGCGGATCCGTTCGGCCGCGGCCCATCCGTCACCGAAGCTGACCACGCTGATCGCCGGGATGTGCGCCGGCGCGGACAGCATTGATGACCTAGACGTTGTGCGCTCGGGTGGGATGAAGACCCTCTTCGGTGGTGTGTACGCCCCGTCGACGATCGGAACCTTATTGCGGGAGTTCACCTTCGGGCATGCCCGCCAGCTCGAATCTGTCCTGCGCGAACACCTGGCCGCGCTGTGCGGGCGTGTCGATCTGTTGCCCGGCGCCGACGGACGGGCGTTCATCGACATCGACTCACTACTACGCCCGGTCTACGGGCACGCCAAGCAGGGCGCCAGCTACGGACACACCAAGATCGCCGGCAGGCAGATCCTGCGCAAAGGCCTCTCACCGTTGATCACCACGATCAGCACCGACCACGGTGCGCCGGTGATCGCCGGGGCGAGGTTGCGGGCGGGCAAGGCCAACTCCGGCAAGGGCGCAGCCCGCATGATCGCTCAAGCGGCCGCTACCGCCCGTGCTGCCGGGGTCACCGGGCAGATCCTGGTGCGTGGCGATTCGGCCTACGGCAATAGCACCGTGGTCACCGCCTGCCACCGAGCAGGTGTCCGGTTCTCGCTGGTGCTGACCAAGACCGCAGCAGTTGCCGCCGCCATTGACGCAATTCCCGAGACCGCGTGGACCCCGGTGAACTATCCCGGTGCTGTGCGTGACCCCGACACCGGCGCCTGGATCTCCGATGCCGAAGTCGCCGAAACCACCTACACAGCCTTCGGTTCCACCAAGACTCCGGTGACCGCCCGGTTGGTCGTGCGCCGGGTCAAAGACGCGCGGTTCCTCGATGCGCTGTTTCCGGTGTGGCGGTACCACCCGTTCTTCACCAATTCCGACGAACCCGTCGACGCCGCTGACATCACTCATCGCCGCCACGCCATCATCGAAACCGTGTTCGCCGACCTCATCGACGGACCTTTGGCGCACATGCCCTCGGGGCGGTTCGGCGCGAACTCGGCCTGGATCCTGTGCGCCGCGATCGCCCACAACCTGCTGCGCGCCGTCGGCGTCCTGGCCGGAGGTGCCCACGCGGTCGCCCGCGGGGCGACACTGCGCCGCAAGATAATCACTATCCCGGCCCGCCTGGCCCGTCCGCAACGCCAACCTATCCTGCACCTACCAGCGCACTGGCCCTGGACAGAGCACTGGCTCACGTTGTGGCGCAACACCATCGGCTACAGCCCACCAGAAATCGCCACCACCTGACCATATGCCGAAAGGCCCGACCGGAGCGCACAGGAACAGCTGGACAGACCAGCAGATACCCCCTGCCCGCGACCAGGACCAGCCCTCAACAGCCCAGCGAGGCACACCTACCCCAATTCATCAGTGGATCGAGGCTACATGCTGATCGGTCTCGAAATCGACGGTGCGGCAAAACGTTACGCGGACGATGCGACGGCGCGTGGCGGTCCCCTGATGGTGGTGGCCGGACCATCGCTGCCGCCACCGGGGCTCAGCCATGCCTGCACGGCGTACGGCTCATCGGTGCTGATCATGCCCGAGGCCTCGCGTGAGGCCGTCAACGTGCGGGCCTCGCTGTGTACGCAGGGCGAGATGAACGCGGCGCTGCTGTACGCATCGGTCTCGGTGATCGGTACACACGCTGCCCTGTGGACCACCGGTGCCTGAGGCCGTCGGCCCCACCGAGTGGGGCGAGTCGCCCGGAGTGGGGCCATGGGAGGGGGAGTTACCATCCGGGGCGGAAGCCGAGCGCTATGACCCCGAACTCCTGCGCGCCGGAGATACCCGCAATGTCGTTGACGCTTACCGGTATTGGACCCGGGAGGCGATCATCGCCGACATCGACCGGCGGCGGCACCCGTTGCACATCGCGATCGAGAACTTCGGCAACGACGCCAACATCGGCGCCGTGGTCCGCACCGCCAACGCCTTCGCCGTCGACACCGTGCACATCGTCGGGCGGCGCCGGTGGAACCGGCGGGGCGCCATGGTCACCGACCGCTACCAGCGGCTGTGCCACCATGACACCACCGCCGAACTGCTGTCCTTCGCCGGCGACGCCGGGTTGACGGTCGTGGCTGTGGACAATGTGCCCGGCGCGGTACGACTCGAGCAGACCGAACTACCCCGCGACTGCCTGCTGATCTTCGGTCAGGAAGGCCCGGGTATCACCCCGGAGGCGCAGGCCGGCGCGGCGGTCACGGTATCCATCGCGCAATTCGGATCGACCCGCAGCATCAACGCTGGCGTCGCCGCCGGAATCGTGATGCACGCGTGGATCACTCGTCACGCGGATTTCTCCCGCGCCTGGTAGCGGTGGGGGCGTCGGCCACCCGGCGGTCTCCGCCGTTGCGTTCCTGCCACAAGCGGTAGACATCGACCGCAGCGTCGCGGGGGTCGTACCGCATCGGTAGGCGCCGCTCGTTCCACGGTTTGGCGAACTCGTCGTAGAACGTGTTGAGCTCGAAGTACTTTCGATCGTCCACATAGTGCGGTTCATAGGCGTCGCGGGTGGTCAGGAACACTACTTCGTCCGGCGAGCAGTAGTAGAGCGATCCCAGGCACATCGGACAGGGCTGGGCCAGGACGTAGATCGTAGCGCCGGCCAGGTGTTCGGTGCCGAGCTTGGTGCATGCCTCGCGGATCGCGAGGATCTCCGCGTGTGCGGTGGGATCGTGGGTCTGGGCAACCAGGTTCGGGCTCTCGGCCAGGATCTCACCGTCTTTGACGATGACCGTTGCGAACGGGCGGCCACCGGCGGCCACGTTCTGGCGGGCGATGTCGATGGTGCGTTGCGCGAAGTCCATGAGGCCTCCTCCGTGTCAGGTGGAATCAGAACGGTTTGGTGGGAAGGTATTTGCCGTCCAAGGTGATGACGGCGCGTTCTCCACCTTCGGGGTCGGCGACCTTGCGGACATCGAGCTTGAAGTTGATCGCGCTGATGATCCCGTCGCCGAACTGCTCGTGGACCAACGCCTTGAGGGTCGTGCCGTAGACCTGCAGCATCTCGTAGAAGCGGTAGATCGTCGGGTCGGTGGGGACGCCGCCGGGGATCGAGCCGCGGGTCGGGATGGTCTGGAGCAGCAGCGCGGCGTCGTCGTCGAGCCCGAGCAGCGCGGCGACCGCCTGCGCCGACTGCGCGGGTAGCGCGTGCTGGCCGAGCACGGCAGCGGTGACGAACGCCGGTGAGAGTTCGGCGGCGTCGGCGATTTGCTGCCAGGTGAGATCCTTGCGCGTCTTGGCTTCGACCGCGGTGACGGCCAGGGCCTGACGGGCGGTCGGATCAAATTGGGCGTGCACCATTTTCGGTGTCCTTCCTTGTGGGGACGATGTGTGGTGACGAAGTCGCGAACATTCGTCCCCACCACCAACCACCCTGCGCGCCCAGCGCTATAGCGTCCAATACTTAGTTTCCATCGGAGCTATAGATGCCATCTATGGTCCGGCCTGCCCGGCGTAACGTACCGCGATCGAACTGAAAGCCTGCGCCGCCGCGGACTGATATCCCGCCGACCGGTGCAGGAGCACGACCTCTCGCGACGGCAGCGGGGGACGGGGACGGATCGGATGCAGGTCGGCCTGCGCCTGCGTGATCGCATCGGGCAACACAGTGGCCAGCGTGCCGAGGCGCACGAACTCGATCAGCGCACTGATGGAGTTCGCCTCGATCGCGATATGGGGCGTCACGTGGTGGGCGGCGAAGAAGGCGTCGATGTAGTTGCGGGTGGCGAAGTCTCGGCTCAGCAGGGCCAGCGGTTGGGTGGGCAGGTCCCCGATCGCGAAGGTCTCGACATGCGCAGCGTGTGGGTGGGCCGCGCCGACGACGAGGCTGAGAGTCTCGGTGAAGAGCGCGGTCGCGGCGACACCGGCGGTGTGGTGACCGGCGAATGCGATGCCAAGGTCGATGCGGTCGTCGAGAAGGTCCGCTTCGATGAGATCTTGGGTGGTCTCGATGACTGTGAGAGTGACGCCGGGGTGCTCGGCGTGGAACTGCCGCACCAGCGGGCCGATCAGGTAGGCGGTGATGGTCGGTGTCATCGCTATCCGCAGGTGCCCGCGAGTCAGATCCTGCACGTCGTGGACGGCTCGCGCAGCGGCATCGAGGCCCTGCATGGCAAGCCGGGCGTGCTCGGCGTAGACCTGACCGGCGTCGGTGAGCCGGACCGTGCGTCCAGAGCGGTCCAGCAGCGTTGCACCCACCTCACGTTCGAGCTGTTTGATCTGCTGCGACAGGGTCGGCTGCGACACATGCAACGCCTCGGCGGCCCGGGTGAAATTGCCATGGTCGGCCACGGCGAGCAGGTAGCGGAGGTGACGCAGCTCCATCGGCCCAATGTATAGACAGCGCCTATTGCGACGATGGCAAATTCATGATGGGAGCTATGGCTTCCGTGCCGCAGTTCGTAGCCGCTCACTTCGGAGCCGACCCGACGGCGGGTGCGGAAACTGCTCGACATGCCGACAATTCGGCGGCCGGGTAAGGCAGGATCGTGGGCATGGATCAGCTATGGGCTAACCGTGCGGCCAGCGCCGAAGCTGCGATCACCCAACGGCACCTGACGAAGCTCTGGGGTCTGCCGGGCACCCAACTCGGTGTCGTGGCGTGGCCGGCGACCAAGAAGTACCGCAAGTTCGGAACCTGGCACTACTGGTGGCAGGCGCATCTGCTGGACACGCTGGTCGACGCCCAGGTGCGTGATCCGCAGCCGGAGCGGATAACCCGCATCGAACGGCAGATCCGGGCGCACCACATCCGAAACAACCTGTCCTGGACCAACAATTACTACGACGACATGGCCTGGCTGGCGTTGGCTCTCGAACGGGCCGGGCGGCTGGTCGGCGTCGAGAAATCCCGCGCCCTCAAGAAGTTGTGCGCGCAGTTCGTCGACGCCTGGGTGCCCGAGGACGGCGGCGGCATCCCCTGGCGCAAGCAGGATCAGTTCTTCAACGCGCCGGCCAACGGTCCGGCCGGGATCTTCCTGGCGCGGTACGACGACAGGCTGCGCCGGGCCCAGCAGATGGCCGACTGGATCGACGACACCCTGATCGACCCGGAGACCCACCTGGTGTTCGACGGCATCAAGGCCGGGTCGATGGTGCGCGCGCAGTACACCTACTGCCAGGGCGTGGTGCTCGGGCTGGAGGCCGAACTCGCGGTGCGTACCGAGGATGCCCGGCACGGCGAACGGGTGCGTCGCCTGGTGGCCGCAGTGGACAAGGAGATGGCCCCCGCCGGTGTCATCAAGGGCGCCGGCGGTGGCGACGGCGGACTGTTCAACGGGGTCACGGCGCGCTATCTGGCGCTGGTCGCGAATACCTTGCCGGGGGACACCGCAGACGACAAGACGGCACGCGATACGGCGCGCTCGATCGTGCTCAAATCCGCCCAGGCGGCCTGGGACAACCGCCAGACCGTCGACGGACTGCCGCTGTTCGGCGCGTTCTGGGACCAGACCGCCGAGGTGCCCGGGGCCGAGGGCCAGCAGGCACAGTTCGTCGACGGCGCGGTCAACGCGTCGGCGATCCCCGAGCGTGACCTGTCGGTTCAGGTTTCGGGTTGGATGTTGATGGAGGCCGCGCACACGGTGGCCGCAGACGATGAGGAGTAGGACTTGACCCAGGCGCAGCGAGCCAGGATCGATTTTCCGTCCCGGATCGGGGTGTGGTGGGCCAGCGAAACCTGGTCGATGCCGGACGCACAGGAGGTCGCGCGAGAGATCGAGGCACTCGGCTTCGGCTCGCTGTTCCTGCCCGAGGTCACCGGTAAGGAGTGCCTGACGCAGTCGGCGGCCTTCCTGGCCGCGACCCGGCGTCTGGTGGTGGGCACCGGTATCGCGAACATCCACGTGCGGGTGCCGAGTGCGGCCGAGACCGGCGCGCGCACCCTCACCGCGCTGTACCCGGGCCGGTTCGTGCTCGGGCTCGGGGTCAGCCACGGGCCGTTGGTCGAACACGGTCTGGGTGGCGTCTATCAGAAGCCGCTGGCCACCATGCGTGACTATCTGGACCGGATGGCCGCAGTCCCCGAGCAGATCGAACCGGGCGTCGGCCGCCCGCCGCGGCTGCTGGCAGCGCTGGGCCCGAAGATGATCGAGTTGTCGGGCACGCACGCCGACGGCGCGCACCCCTACCTGGTGACCCCCGAGCAGACCCGGGTCACCCGCGACATCCTCGGCCCTCAGAAGTGGATCGTCTCCGAGCAGGCGGTGGCCATCGGATCGACCGACGATGATCAGCTCCGCCGCGCCCACGCGCACCTGGATGTCTACAGCGGACTGCCGAACTACCGGAACTCGTGGCTGCGTCAGGGGTTTGACGAGTCCGACCTGGTGCGCGGCGGCTCTGACCGGCTGGCCCGTGCGGTGGTGGGGATGGGTTCGCTCGACAGCGCGGCCAAGGCGGTGACGGCGCATCTGGACGCCGGTGCCGACCATGTCGTGCTGCAGGTGCTCGGTGACAATCCGATGGCGGACCCGCGGCCGGCGCTGCGTGAACTCGCCGGCGCACTGGGGCTGGGATAGTCCGTCAGCTCCACAGGGTCACGTGCACCTTGGGCCGGAATCTGGTGACGCCCACCCCGGTTCCCCGGATCATGGCCTGGGTGCAACGCGGGGTGGTGATGAACCGCACCAGTTCGGACACCGCGGGCTGACGGGCCGCGGCGGGCAGCGTCGAGGCGAACCACTCCCCGGCGATCTGCAGGCCCGGACCCTTGAGCTGTGCGAGCCTGCCGCTGGTCAGGTCGGCCGCCACGGCGAACCCGATCGTCGGCATCACCCCGCCGACCCGGTGCACCTCCTCCAGCGCGGCCGCGTCGCTCTGGAAGATTCGCTGCCGGGCTTCGGGAATCGCGAGGTGTCGCAACATGGTTGCGATCTCACCGTCGATGCTGCCGCCGGACGGCCCGAGCGTCCACTGCTGCTCCCGCATCTGAACGGGGCTGGGGGACCGTCCGGCCAACGGGCTGTCCGGTGTGGTCACCGTGATGATCTGGTACTTCAGGAATGGGCGCACGGCGAGCGTTGCAGCATCGCCTTCGGGCGGCGGGCCCAGGGCGATGTCGATCGCACGGGTGGCGATCAGGTCAGCGAAGCGGCCGGCCGGGTGGACACTCAGCTCGACCGAAAGGTCGTCGGCGCGTGAGGAGAACAGCTCGATGAGTCCCGGCGCCGCGTGCTCGGCGAACGCGCTGGATGCCGCGATGCGCAACAACCGCCGCCCGTGCGCGGCCTCGGTCACCTCGATCGCCGTCTGCTTCTGCAGGCCGAGGATCTCGACGGCGCGGCTGGCCAGGCGCAGTCCACCCGGGGTGAAGGCCAGGCCGGCCGCGGTCCGGGTGAACAGCGGATCGTCGAGTTCCTTGCGCAGCTGGGCGACGTGCATCGAGATCCCTGCGTCGGACATACCCAGTTCCTCGGCCGCGGCCCGCACCGAGCCCAGCCTCACGACCGCCGAAAACGCACGCAATTGCGCGGGTGTCACGTACGCAGCGTAATTCCTCGACGCACAACTACTCGGAGAGAAACGGAACGACCTTCTCGGCGACCAATTCGAGGTGTGCCAGTGCCCTCTCGTGGCCGATGTGAGGGATGCGGTACCAGAACACGACCTCGTGGTAGGGCGCGCGGGCGCGGATGTCCTTGAGGCGTCGGACGATGTTCTCCGGGGTGTCGACCAGCATGGCCTCGCGTTGCCACGGCGTGTCGGAATCGCTGGGTACACCGGCGTTCGAGCGGTCACCGGCCCAGTTGGCGTACTGGTTGAACTGGTACTCGATGGCGTTCTTGTAGAAGAGGTTCCAGTCGCGCTCGGGATCCTCTGTCGCCCACAGCGGAACACAGACGATGAAGCGGAAGTCATCGAGGGATCGATCGTGACGTGCCAGGGCGGGCGCGAGCCGGTTCTCCCACACATCGGCGAATGCGGTGTCGGGGGAGAAGAAGTCGACCGGCATGACGCCGTCGGCGAGCCGAACCGCCCGGTCGAGCACCTTGGGTGCGCCACCACCCAGATAGACCGGGATGCGGTCCTGAACGGGACGGGGCAGCACCGCCACGTCGGTTCCGTCAGGGCCATCGGGCAGAGATCCCTCGTGGAGGCCTTGCCGGATGAAAGCCAGTCCGCGTTCCATCAGTTCGGCGCGCTTCTTGAAGTCGACCCCGAACAGGTCGAACTCGCGCGCGTATCCACCGGCCGCGACACCGAGTGCCAGCCGTCCGCCGGACAACAGGTCGGCCACGATGGCCTGTTCGACAACCTGGCGCCACGGATGCAAGGGCAGCAGTAACGCATTGGTCATGAACCGGATTCGCTGCGTGGCGACCCCCATGCCCGCGATCAGGGGAAGTTGTGCGGGCAGGTAGCCGTCGTCGACGCCGTGCTGCTCGGTGGTGGCGAACGCGTGGAACGGCAACGTGTCGGCGAGACGCGCCTCCTCGAGCAGTTCGGCGTAGCGCTGTTCGCCGCGGGTTTCACCGGGTTCGGGCCTGGCGTCGGTCCAGATGCTGACCGTGGGCGCTTCCAACTGGTTTTCTGGCATGCGAAGTACGGCGCTTTGAGCTTCGCGGTTATTCCGAAACACCGGCTACTCACCGGATCTGCCGCTGACGCTCTAGATTGAAACCGTGAGGGACGTGCTGAGCACCCTGTTAGCGGTGTGGCGGGCCGGTGGCACCGCAGGTGTGGGGACCGTGGTGCGTACATTCCGGTCCGCACCGCGCCCCGCGGGTGCGGCGATGGTGGTCGCCCCCGACGGGACCGTCGCCGGATCGGTGTCGGGCGGCTGCGTCGAGGGTGCCGTGTACGAACTGGCCACCGAGGTGATGGCGAGCGGCACCCCGGTTCTGCAGCGCTACGGTGTCAGTGACGACGACGCGTTCGAGGTCGGCCTCACCTGCGGCGGCATCCTCGACGTGTTCGTGGAACCGGTGTCCCAGAAGACGTTTCATCAGTTGAGTGTCATCGCCGAGGATATCGAGGCCCATCGGCCGGTGGCGGTGGCCACGATCATCGCGCATCCAGACGGGTCGTGGGTGGGCAGGCGGCTGGTGGTGCATCGCGATGCGGTCGAGGGTTCGCTGGGTTCCCTGCGCGCGGATGCTGCGGTCACCGACGATGCTCGTGGACTTCTGGCGGCGGGCCGCAGCGAGGTCCTGACCTACGGCCCTGACGGTCAGCGCCGCGGCGAGGGCATGGAGGTCTTCGTGGCGAGCCACGCGCCACGGCCCCGCATGCTTGTGTTCGGGGCGATCGACTTCGCGGCAGCGGTCGCCCAGCAGGGCGCGTTCCTGGGCTACCGGGTCACCGTGTGCGACGCCCGCCCGGTGTTCGCCACCCCGGCGCGATTCCCGACCGCCGACGAGGTGGTGGTGGACTGGCCGCATCGGTATCTGGCTGCCCAGGCCGAGGCCGGGGAGATCGATGCCCGCACGGTGATCTGCGTGCTGACCCATGACCCCAAATTCGACGTGCCCCTGCTCGAGGTGGCGCTTCGCCTGCCCGCGGCGGCCTACATCGGTGCGATGGGGTCGCGGCGGACCCACGAGGACCGGCTGGCCCGGCTGCGTGACGCCGGGATGGCCGAGGCCGAGCTGGCCAGGTTGTCCAGTCCGATCGGGCTGGACCTCGGCGGCCGGACCCCCGAGGAGACGGCGGTGTCCATTGCGGCCGAGATCATTGCCCGGCGCTGGGGCGGCGGCGGGCGACCGCTGGCCCAGACCGACGGCCGTATCCACCATGAGCAGGGCGAACGCCGGGTGCAGCCGGCCAGTTAAGTAATCGCTGAACTGGCAGTTGACGCCGGCGTCAGCATGGGTGTGAGCTGGCTCACATGCAAGTACCCGGCCCCTTTGAGTACGAACGCGCCACCAGCGTCGACCACGCGGTCGGCTTGCTGGACCGGTTGGGTGAGGACGCCAGGATCGTCGCCGGCGGGCACAGCCTGCTGCCGATGATGAAGCTGCGCATCGCCAACCCCGAGTACCTCGTCGACATCAACGACCTCGCCGCGGAGCTCGGCTATATCGTCACCGATCCCACCCTCGTCCGTGTCGGCGCGATGGCTCGGCATCGTCAGGTGCTGGAGTCCGATCGGTTGGCGGCGGTGTGCCCGATCTTCCGGGATGCCGAGCGGGTCATCGCCGACCCCGTCGTGCGCAATCGGGGCACACTCGGGGGCTCGCTATGCCAGGCGGACCCGGCCGAGGACCTGACCACGGTATGCCGAGTTCTCTCGGCGGCATGCCTGGTCTATGGACCGGCCGGCGAGCGGGAGATCCCCATCGACGAATTCCTCGTGGGGCCTTACGAGACCGCGCTGGCCCACAACGAGATGCTTATCGAGGTACGGATCCCGGTGCGCCACCGCACCTCCAGCGCGTACGCGAAAGTGGAGCGCCGCGTGGGGGACTGGGCTGTCGCCGCCGCCGGATGCCAGGTCACGCTGGACGGCAATTCGGACGGGGCGTCCATCGTCACTGCCCGTATCGGTCTGACCGCGGTGAACGCCGCCCCCGAGGCCTTACGTGCGGTGTCGGATTCGCTGGTGGGTCGGCCCGCCCTCGAGAAGACGTTCGTCGAGGCGGGTGCGGCCGCGGCGCAGGCCTGTGACCCGGTCAGTGACATGCGCGGCAGCGCCGACTACAAGCGCCACCTGGCGTCCGAACTGACCATCCGCACCCTACGGGCGTCCGTGGAACGGATACGCAATACCCCTGCACTGGAAGGGAATTGAACCATGCAGGTGAACATGACGGTCAACGGCGAAGCGGTGAGCGCCGAGATCGAACCCCGAATGCTGCTGGTGCACTTCCTGCGCGACCAGTTGGGCCTGACCGGGACCCATTGGGGCTGTGACACTTCCAATTGCGGCACGTGCGTCGTCGACCTCGACGGTGAACCGGTGAAATCCTGCACCATGCTGGCGGCGATGGCCTCCGGCCATTCGATCCGCACCGTCGAGGGCATGGAGATCGACGGGCATCTGGATCCGGTTCAGGAAGGGTTCATGCAGTGCCACGGACTGCAGTGCGGGTTCTGCACCCCGGGCATGATGATCACCGCCCGCGCGCTGCTCGACCGCAACCCGGACCCGACCGAAGATGAGATCCGCGAAGCGATCTCGGGCCAGATCTGTCGCTGTACCGGCTACACCACGATCGTGCGATCGATCCAGTGGGCGGCACGGCAGGGCCGCGAGTCGGCTGCGGAAGAGGAGGTCACAGCATGACGACGCTGGAGAACCCGGTCAGCCGGCCCGAGGACACCGCGACCAACGACGCGAAACCCTGCGGTCACGGCCGGATGCTGCGCAAGGAGGATCCGCGATTCATCCGCGGCCGCGGCACCTACGTCGACGACGTCACGCTGCCTGGCATGCTGCACCTGGCCATCCTGCGTTCGCCGTACGCGCACGCCAGGATCGCCGGCATCGATGTGACTGCGGCGCAGGCGCATCCGAAGGTCAAGGCCGTGGTCACCGGCGCAGATCTGGCGGAGAAGGGTCTGGCCTGGATGCCGACGCTGTCCAACGACGTGCAGGCCGTGCTGGCCACCGACAAGGTCCGGTTCCAGGGGCAGGAGGTGGCGTTCGTCGTCGCCGAGGACCGGTACTCGGCCCGGGACGCCCTGGAACTGATCGACGTCGACTACGACCCGCTGGATCCGGTCATCGATGCCCGGCGCGCACTGGACACGGACGCCCCGGTGATCCGCACCGACGTCGAAGGTAAGTCGGACAACCACTGCTTCGACTGGGAGACCGGGGATGCCGCGGCCACCGAGGCCGCCTTCGCCAAGGCCGATGTCGTCGTCAGGCAGGAGATCGTCTACCCGCGCGTGCACCCCGCACCGATGGAGACCTGTGGTGCGGTAGCCGATCTGGACCCGGTGACCGGCAAGCTCACCCTCTGGTGCACGTCGCAGGCACCGCACGCGCACCGGACCCTGTACGCACTGGTCGCCGGCCTTCCCGAGCACAAGATCCGGGTGATCTCGCCGGACATCGGTGGCGGGTTCGGCAACAAGGTGCCGATTTATCCCGGCTACGTATGCGCCATCGTCGGGTCTCTGTTGCTGGGCAAACCGGTCAAATGGATGGAGGACCGCAGCGAAAACCTCACCAGCACAGGGTTCGCGCGGGACTACATCATGGTCGGTGAGATCGCCGCGACCTCCGAGGGCAGGATCCTGGCGATCCGGTCCAATGTGCTGGCCGACCACGGCGCCTTCAACGGGACCGCCGCCCCGGTTAAATACCCCGCGGGCTTCTTCGGCGTGTTCACCGGCAGCTATGACATCGAGGCGGCCTACTGCCACATGACCGCGGTGTACACCAACAAGGCGCCGGGCGGGGTGGCCTATGCCTGCTCGTTCCGCATCACCGAGGCCGTGTACTTCGTCGAACGTCTGGTGGACTGTCTGGCCTATGACCTCAAGATGGATCCGGCCGAGCTGAGGCTGCGAAACCTGTTGAAACCCGAGCAGTTCCCGTACAAATCCAAGACCGGCTGGGTGTACGACTCCGGCGAGTACGAGAAGACGATGCGGCTCGCGATGGAGATGATCGGGTACGACGGGCTGCGCGCCGAGCAACGGGAGAAGCGCGAACGCGGCGAACTCATGGGTATCGGCATGTCGTTCTTCACCGAGGCGGTGGGTGCCGGTCCACGCAAGGACATGGACATCCTCGGGCTCGGCATGGCCGATGGCTGCGAACTGCGGGTGCACCCGACCGGAAAAGCCGTGGTGCGTCTGAGCGTTCAGACTCAGGGTCAAGGTCACGAGACGACCTTCGCCCAGATCGTCGCGGAGGAACTCGGGATCCCACCCGAGGACATCGACGTGGTGCACGGCGACACCGATCAGACCCCGTTCGGCCTCGGCACCTACGGCAGCCGGTCCACACCGGTGTCGGGCGCGGCGGCCGCACTCGTCGCGCGCAAGGTCCGCGACAAGGCCAGGATCATCGCGTCCGGGATGCTGGAGGCCTCGGTCGCCGACCTGGAATGGGACAAGGGCAGCTTCCACGTCAGGGGCGATCCGACGGCGTCGGTCACCATCGCCGACATCGCGATGCGCGCCCATGGTGCGGGTGATCTCCCGGAGGGGATCGAGGGCGGGCTGGACGCCCAGATCTGTTACAACCCGGAGAGTCTCACGTATCCCTATGGCGCGTACTTCTGCGTCGTCGACGTCGACCCGGGTACCGCCGTGGTCAAGGTGCGCCGGTTCCTCGCGGTCGACGACTGCGGTACCCGGATCAACCCGATGATCATCGAGGGGCAGGTGCACGGCGGCCTGGTCGACGGTATCGGCATGGCGTTGATGGAGATGATCGCGTTCGACGAGGACGGTAACTGCCTGGGCGGATCCTTGATGGATTATCTCATCCCCACCGCGATGGAGGTGCCGCACTTGGAGACCGGGCACACCGTCACCCCGTCGCCGCATCACCCGATCGGGGCAAAGGGCATCGGCGAGTCCGCGACGGTCGGCTCACCGCCGGCTGTGGTGAATGCCGTGGTGGATGCGTTGGCGCCGTTCGGGGTTCGGCATGCGGACATGCCGCTGACCCCGTCGCGCGTGTGGGAAGCCATGCAGGGGCGGGCCAGGCCGCCCATCTAGAGGGAGCACAGATGACTCTGAGCGAGCGCGTCGCACAACTTCGCCGGGCACGAACGCCATTCGTGCACGCGACAGTGGTGCGCGCGCAGCAGCCCACCTCGGCGCATCCCGGGGATGAGGCGATCCTGTTGGCCGACGGCACAATCGAGGGGTTCGTCGGTGGACATTGCGCTCAGAACTCGGTCCGCAAGGCAGCGCTGGGGGCGCTGCAGGTGGGCCAGAGTGTGCTGCTGCGCGTATTGCCCGACGGCGATGTGCATTTCCCGGAGGCGCCGGGTGCCTGCGTGGTGGTCAATCCCTGTCTGTCCGGCGGCGCGTTGGAGATCTTCCTGGCGCCTGAGGTGCCCGCGCCGCTGGTACAGATCTTCGGTGGCACACCGATCGCCGACGCCATGGTCGAGCTGTGCGCGATTCTCGGCTATGAGGTGCGGCGCCTCGACGAGCCCGGCCTCGATCCCGAAGATGCCACCGCAGTGGTGATCGCCAGTCTCGGTGGCCCCGAAGACCAGGTGATCCGGGCCGCGCTGGACGCCGGGGTCGGCTATATCGGGCTGGTCGCCAGCCGGGTGCGCGGGGCGTCGGTCCTGGACGGCCTGGGATTGACGGAAGCCGAACGTGGCAGGGTGCACACCCCGGTCGGCCTGGCGATCGGCGCGAAAACCCCGGCCGAGATCGCGGTCTCGATCGTCGCCGAGGTCATCGAAGGCATCCGGGTCGGTGGGCTGGGTGGACACTGAACCGGTCTTCAGCTGTGTCGAGGAGGTGGTGCGGCGGTTCGACGCCAGCGATTACCTGCTCGGCGAGGGCACCGCGACGGCCATCTATCTCGCCGTCACGATGGGGCGCCCTCTGTTGCTGGAGGGCGAGCCGGGGGTCGGCAAGACCACCGCCGCCAAAACACTGGCGGCCGTGTTGGATACCCCGCTGATCAGGCTGCAGTGCTACGAGGGGCTGACCACGAGCGAGGCCCTCTACGACTGGAACTACCAGCGCCAGCTGCTGTCCATCAGGTTGGCCGAAGCTCGGGGGGCCGAACGGCTCGACGAGGCACACCTCTACACGGAGGCCTACCTCATAGACCGGCCGATCCTGCAGTGCGTGCGGCATCGGGGACCCCGTCCACCGGTGCTCCTGGTCGACGAGATCGACCGGGCCGACGACGAATTCGAGGCGCTGCTGCTGGAGTTCCTCGGTGAGGCCGCGGTCACGGTGCCCGAGCTCGGCACCTTCGTCGCCGAGCGGCCTCCCGTCGTCGTGTTGACGTCGAACCGAAGCCGCGATCTGCACGATGCGTTGCGCCGTCGCTGCCTCTATCACTGGATCGAATATCCGCAGCGCGCCCACGCTGTCGCGATCGTCCGTCGCACGGTGCCGGGGGCCACCGACCCGCTCATCGAGCGTGCTGCCCAATTCGTAGGTGCGGCAAGGGATCTCGATCTCGACAAACCGCCGGGAATCGCCGAGATCATCGACTGGGTCGCCGCCCTGGTGACGCTCGGTGTCGGTGACCTGGTGGACCCCGCCGCGGTGGAGACGCTCGGGGCTCTGGCCAAGACCCCCGACGACACGGGACTGCTCCGTGACGCACTGCTGGAACTGAGAGGAATCGCCCTATGAAGATCGCCAACGAGTTCACCGTCAGCGTGCCCGTCGACGAGGCCTGGGACCTGCTCACCGACCTCGGGCAGGTGGTCCCACTGATGCCGGGCGCACAACTGACCGGTCAGGAGGGCGAGGACACCTTGGGCAAGGTGAAGATCAAGGTCGGCCCGGTCACCAGTGAGTTCAACGGGAAGGTCCATTTCGTCGAGCAGAACCGCGACGAGCACCGGGCCGTCATCGATGCGAAAGGCAGGGAAGCCCGAGGCACCGGCAATGCCGCCGCCACCGTGACCGCACGGTTGCACGACGCGGGGGAGGCCACCCGCGTCACGGTCGACACCGACCTCAAGGTCGTGGGCAAGCTCGCGCAGTTCGGCAGCGGCATGCTGCAGGACGTGTCGGAGAAACTGCTGGGCCAGTTCGTCGAGTCGCTGGAGGCCAAGCTGGCCACCGAGAAAGCTCCGGTGCAGCCCGTCGAGAAGCCCGCACCCGAGCCGACTCCCGCACCCGAGCCGATCGACCTGCTGGACCTGGCCGGCGGCAGCGCACTCAAGCGATACGGCCCTCGAGTCGCCGGTGCCTTTCTGCTTGCCGCCCTGGTGTTCACGATCGGCCGGCTGCGGATGGCCAGGCACGCTCGCCGGTGACGGCCTCCCTGCTACGCGGGGTCGACCTGGCCGCATTCGCCGTCGCGCTGGTCGACCGGCTGCGCGCGGGCGGGGTCACGGTGTCGGCGGTCGGACCCTCGACTCTGGTCCGGGCGATGCACGAGCTGGTGCCCGCCGCGCGCTCTCGGCTGTACTGGGCGGCCCGGCTCTCACTGCTCACCCGGGTGGAGGACCTGCCCGCCTTCGACGCGGTGTTCGACGGGGTTTTCGCCGACGCCGTGGTCGGACTGGATCCACCCGGCCTCAAACGGTCGGCGTTGTCGTCGACCGCGCCCGCGCAGAACTCGACGGCCGAGGGCGTCGAAGCCGTCGACGCCGACGACGCGCTGCCGTGGACGACCCGGCCCGTATCCGTCGCCGCGGCGACCGCCGCACCCGAGGGCAGGAACCTGCCCGACCTGATGCCCAGCTGGTTGGCCGCGCGCGCCGACGAGCCGTTCGAGCGGTTCGACGGTGACGAGCTGAGGCGCATCGGAGCCTGGCTGGAGAGCGCGCAAGCCCGCTGGCCGCACCGCCGCACGTTGCGTCGGCACCCTCACCCGGCAGGACGGCGCGTCGACCTCAGGGAAACCATCAGGGCCTCCCGGACCACCGGCTGGGAGCAGCTGCGGGTGGCCAGGACCCGGGCTCGTCTCCGTCCCCGGCGGGTGGTGCTGGTGTGCGACGTCAGCGGGTCGATGCAGCCGTATGCCGCGGTGTATCTGCATCTGATGCGCGCCGCGGCCGTTCGCCGACGGACCCGACCGGAGGTGTTCGCCTTCGCGACCGCGCTCACCCGGCTGACCGCGGTGCTGTCGCACCGGTCTGCCGAGGTGTCGTTGGCCCGGGCCAACGAGAAGGTGGCCGATCGCTACGGCGGCACGCGCCTGGCCCGCTCGATCGGTGCTCTGCTGAGTGGCCCGCACGGCCACGCGTTGCGAGGTGCGGTGGTGGTGATCGCTTCCGACGGCTGGGATTCGGACCCGCCCGAACTACTGCTGCGCGAGATGGTCCGGTTGCGCCGGCGGGCGCACCTGGTGGTGTGGCTCAACCCGCGCGCGGCGGCGCCGGGGTATGTGCCCCTGGCGGGGTCGATGGCGGTTGCCTTACCGCTGTGCGATCACTTCCTGCCGGCGCACACGCCTGCCGGCCTGCGCGAGGTGTTCGATGTGCTCGGCAGCGGTTAGGCCTGCTGCTCGGCGTTCCTCTTGGCGGCACGGCGGCGCTTGAGCCACTCGTAGAACATCGGCGCCACCGAGGCCACGACGATCAGGATGAAGATCGGCTCGAGCAGCTTCTGGATGATCTCGAACTGGCCGAGCCAGTAGCCGAGCAGGACGAGGCCGACGCCCCAGACGATCGCGCCGAGGACGTTGAACGTGGTGAAGACCGAGTAGCGCATCTTCGCGGCGCCGGCGACGATCGGCGCCAGGGTGCGCACGATCGGCACGAAACGGGCGATGACGATCGCGAACGGACCACGCTGCTCGAAGAACGCGTGGGCTTCGTCGAGGTATTTCTGCTTCAGCACCCGGGCATCGGGCTTGAACATCTCGACACCGATGAACCGGCCGATGAAGTAGCCGACCTGGCCGCCGAGGATCGCCGCCAACGGGATGAACACCAGCAGCTGCCAGAGCGCGAAGTTCGCGTCCACCGCCGTGCCCTGGGCGGCAGTGCCCGCGGCGAGCATGCCCGCCACGAACAACAACGAGTCACCGGGCAGGACCGGGAACAGCACCCCGGACTCCACGAAGACGACGACCAGGATGCCAACCAGGGCCCAGGTGCCGAAGGATCCGATGAGGTGCAGTGGATCCATGAAATCCGGCATGAGCGCCAGATTGGTCGTAGCCTCAGGGAGGGCGATGTCGATCACGACTCCCTAGGGTACCTGGGCCCCACCACCGGTCTTCACCTGCGATAACCCGCGTCCAGATGGAAGGACTAGCCATGCCGATCGCCACGCCCGAGGTTTATGCCGAGATGCTGAGCCGGGCCAAGGAGCATTCCTTCGCGTTCCCGGCCATCAACTGCGTCGGCTCCGAGAGCCTCAACGCCGCCATCAAGGGTTTTGCCGACGCGGGCAGCGACGGCATCATCCAGTTCTCGACCGGTGGGGCCGAGTTCGCCTCCGGGTTGGGGGTCAAGGACATGGTGACCGGCGCCGTCGCGCTGGCCGAGTTCGCCCATGTGATCGCCGACAAGTACCCGATCACGGTGGCCCTGCACACCGACCACTGTCCGAAGGACAAGCTGGACACCTATGTGCGGCCGCTGCTGGCCATCTCCGCCGAGCGCGTCGCCGCGGGCCGCAACCCGCTGTTCCAGTCGCACATGTGGGACGGCTCGGCTATCCCGATCGACGAGAACCTGACCATCGCCCAGGAACTGCTGAAGCTCGCGGCGGCGGCCAAGATCATCCTCGAGGTCGAGATCGGGGTGGTCGGCGGCGAAGAGGACGGCGTCGAGGCCGAGATCAACGAGAAGCTCTACACCTCGTCGGAGGATTTCGAGAAGACCATCGACGCGCTGGGCGCCGGTGAGCAGGGGGCCTACCTGCTGGCTGCGACGTTCGGCAACGTGCACGGCGTGTACAAGCCCGGCAACGTGGTGCTCAAACCCGAGGTGCTGGCCGAGGGGCAGCGGGTGGCCGCCGCCAAGCTCGGATTGCCCGACGACGCAAAGCCTTTCGATTTCGTCTTCCACGGTGGGTCGGGTTCGCTGAAGTCCGAGATCGAAGACTCCCTCAAGTACGGCGTGGTGAAGATGAACGTCGACACCGACACGCAGTACGCCTTCACCCGTCCGCTCGCCGCGCACATGTTCACCAACTACGACGGCGTGCTCAAGATCGACGGCGAGGTCGGCAACAAGAAGGTCTACGACCCGCGCAGCTACCTCAAGAAGGCCGAGGCGGCGATGGCCGAGCGCGTCATCGAGGCCTGCAACGACCTGCACAGCGCCGGACGCAGCGTCACCGGCGGTTAGGCGGCCAGTCGGCCGTACCCGAAGATCCCCGCGATCTCGGCTTCGTCGAGGGTGTGCACCCGGATGCCGCCCTCCTCGTTGCCGCCGACGGTGGTGATCGCGTTGTCATCCACGACCACAACGAAATTGGTGTGCAGTCCGAGGGGGCTGCCGTCGGCGTACATCACCACGTCGCCGGTGCGCGGCCGGTATTCGTCGGGCCCGGCGAACCGGCCGGCGGCCTGGTAGTACTCCTGCAGCGTGTACACACCCGGGATCCGCCAGGTCCCCGAGTTCGGATTGGACAGCGGCCGGCCCGCCTCGTTGAGCACCCAGCTGACGAAATCAGCGCACCACGGCTCCTCGACTCCCTCGGAGAAATGGCTACCGCCGGGCTGGGCGTCGTACTGCGCCTGGAGCACATCGACGACGCGGGCCTGGACCGGATCGAGTCCGGCGCGGTCGAGCTGAGGGAAGGCGACAGGCTTGCCGGGCAGCACGTCGAGTACCGAGTCCGGAACCCGGACCACCAGTGCGGCCACGCCGACGACGATGACCGCGCCGAGCGCGCACAGTGCCAACCAGAGTTTGGGTCCGCGCAGGGTCACCGGACCAGGTTAGCCGGTGGGTGCCTGGCAGATCTTCCACTGATTGTCGCGGAACTGGAGGTCGAAGCTGCGGGTGGACCGGGTTTGCGGGGCAAAGGCCATGAAGCTCGTGACGTTGGCTTCGGCATGATCGCCGTTGACGACGACCTGGTCGACGCTGGCCACCACGGGATACTGCTTGGCGGCTTCCACCCGGGCGTGGGTCTCATCCCAGGCCTTCTGGTCGTATTTGACGTAGTTGTCGCGGGTGGTGCCGCACGTGATCGACCGAAGGGCGGCCAGGTCGCCGCGCTGGATGGCCGAGTCGAAGTCCTGGATCGTCGTGCGCACATCGTCCTCCTGGGACGCGGCCGACGACGACTTGCGGGTCAGCAGGACGGTGCCGAGCACTGCGATCGCCACCAGAGCCGCGATCACCAGCACGACCGCGACCACCCACCCCCAGCTCCGGCGGGCCGCCGGCTGAGGAGCCTGGGCCGCTTCTTCGCGAGGCGGGATGACTTGTGGTGCAGCACCTTTCGGCACCTCGGCGGCGACGGTGTCTCCCTCCGCGGGCGGCGCGAAAACCTCGGTCTCCGGGTCGGGAGGGGTGTCGATCTTCTGCGTCGACGAATCGAACCCGGACGGCGCGGTGAAGCGGCGCTCTTCGTCGAGGTGTACCTCCCCGGTGACTTCGTCGGCCGAGCTGAAGATCTCGGTCGCCGGTTCGGACAGGGCGGACAACTCGGCCGAGGAAGGTAACTCGACCTTCTCGGTCGGTGTGTCGCTGTGGTCGGCGCGGTTCTCGTCAGGTCCCGTTGGGTTCGACATCCCTGCTGCGGTCCTCCCGTACGTCGGTACCGGTGGAGCTTATCGGTCGGTGCACAATAGGCCCATGACACGGATGGGTGATTTGTTGGGACCGGAACCGGTTTTCCTTCCCGGGGACCCTGAGGCCGAGGACGAATTGGCTGCGGGTGAGAAGGCGGCCGTGGTGGCCGCCGCCCACCCGTCGGCGTCGATCGCGTGGGCCGTGCTGGCCGAGCAGGCCCTCGCCGACGACAAGGCCGTCACCGCATATGCGTACGCCCGCACCGGTTATCACCGCGGGCTGGATCAGTTGCGCCGTAACGGCTGGAAGGGTTTCGGTCCGGTACCGTTCGCCCACGAGCCGAACCAGGGATTCCTGCGGTGCGTGGCCTCGCTGGCCCGGGCCGCCGACGACATCGGCGAGACCGACGAATTCCAGCGGTGCCTGGATCTGCTCGACGACTGCGATCCGGCCGCCCGCGCCGAACTCGGCCTGGCCTGACCTCAGTCCTTCGCCTCGCAGGAGCAGTCTTCGGCTGAGTCGGGCGGTTCCACCTGCACGGTGGCGTGCGCCAGGCCGCGGGCGTTCAGTACCGCGCGCGCGTCGTCGAGCACCCGGGCGGTGTCGGCGCTGCTGGTCAGGTGCGCGGTGACCATGTCCTTGCCGGGCACGAGCGTCCACACGTGCAGGTCGTGCACCTCGGTCACGCCGTCCACCGATTCGAGCGCGGCCCGCAGTTCGTCGACGTCGATGTGCTGTGGCGAGGACTCGCTGAGGATCCGCAGTGCGGCCCGGGCCAGTGCGATGGCCCGCGGCAGCACCCACAGGGCCACGAGCACCGCGACCACCACATCGGCGTAGGGCCAGCCGGTGGTGACCGTGACGATGCCCGCGATCAGGACGCCGATGCTGCCGACGGTGTCGGCCACCACCTCCATGTAGGCGCCCTTGACCGCGAGGCTGTCCTTGGAGTGCGACCGCAGCATCATCACGACGACGGCGTTGGCGACCAGGCCGGCCAATGCCACGACGATCATCGGCACGCCGGGGACGTCGGGAGCGTTGCCGAGGCGCTCGAAGGCCTCGTAGAGGATGAAACCCGCCACGCCCAGCAGCAGTGCGGCGTTGGCCACGGCGGTGAACACCTCGGCCCGGTGCCAGCCATAGGTGCGGGCCGGGGACGTACTGCCGCGCTTGGCCAACAGCACCGCGGTCAGCCCCATGAACATGGCGACCAGGTCGGTGAGCATGTGGCCGGCGTCGGCGAGCAGGGCGATCGAGTTGATCAGCAGTGCGGTGACCAGCTCAAGGACGAAGAACGCGCTGAGGATCGCCGCGGCGATGATCATCCTGCTGACGCGGGTATCGCTGCTGTGGCTGTGATCGTGGCCGGCACCCATGTCCCGAAATATATGCGGAAGTACGCATATGTGGCAAGCGTCAGAGCCAGGCAGACCAGAACCGGGTCAGCTGGCTGCCGATCGACACCAGTTGGCTCGGCACCCCGGAGAGGTCGACGAACCAGAACACCACCGAGAAGAACCATCGGTTCAGCACCGGCGTGAACAGCAGGATGATCAGGATGAACAGGCCCCACTGCTTGGCGGGCTCCAGTGCTCGCTGGGTGTCGGGGCTCAGATGCGGTTCCAGTGCGCCGTAGCCATCCAGCCCGGGAACCGGCAGCAGGTTCAGCACTACCGCGGTGACCTGCAGGAACCCCAGGAAGGCCATCCCGGACCAGAACACGCCGTGAGCCGGGTCGAAGAAGATCCGGGTGATACCGAGCAGCAGCACCGCGAGCACCAGGTTGGCCGTCGGGCCGGCAAGGCTGACCAGTGTTTTCTGGCGGGCCGTCATCCAGGACGTACGGACGTAGACCGCGCCGCCGGGCAGCCCGATCCCGCCGAGAGCGATGACCAGCACCGGCAAGCCCAGCGACAGCAGGGGATGGGAGTACTTGAACGGATTGAGGGTCAGGTAGCCGCGCACCGCGACGTCGTGGTCGCCGAACCGCCATGCGGTGAAGGCGTGGCCGAACTCGTGCAAACAGAGCGACACCAGCCAGCCCGCGATGACCAGGATGAAGACGCCCACATAGGACAGCGGCTTCACGTTGTCGGCCGCGAGCCAGGCCAGCACCCCGCCGGCCACGGCGAGCGCGACGACGGCCAGGAAAACCGGGCTCGGGCGTACCGACTGATGCAGCGGGCGGATGTTCACGATTCGACGCTACGGCAATTCGGCCGGCAATCCGGCGGCTCAGCCGACGCGCAGCCAGCCTTCGGTATGCCGGTAGAACGTCGAACGCCGAACGGACCGGGGCGCGGGAACTCCGTCGCGGATCACCTGCGCACCCGGGGTGCCCAGCTGCGCGGCGCGTCCGGCGATCCAGCGGCCCGGTCGGCCACGGTCCGACAGCACGCTCGCGCGCAGTCCCGGCATGTTCAACGTGGGCTCGACACGGACGCCCGGCGCCTCGCCGTCGAACAACACGACGTCGTCGACGATGGCCTCGCCCTGCAGCGGCGCACCGTCGGGTCCGTGCCATTGCGCCGCGCCCACCAGCACCGTTCCGGTCTCGTCGCGGATCAGCGGGACACGCCGGGCGGAGGCCCGCAGCGCCCGCCGCGCCGACCAGCCGCCGGCCGCCGCGGCGACCTCGACGTCGAGCCGATCGGCGCGCAGCAACGCGGTGAGCACCGTGGCCAGCTCGGCTTCGCCGCCGGTCACGACCAGTCTGCGGTGCGTGCCGAGGTCGTCGACATCGACTCTGGGCAGGTTGCGGAGCGGGCGCGGAACAGGCTCAGTACCGACCACCGCGACCCCGCCTGAGGTGGTCAAAACTGCTCCTTGCGGTCAGACAAATGTGTTCCTGGCGTGAGCTGGGATAAGGTGGCCTACCGGCTGCATCACATTAGTGCGGAAGATTAGGCGGGAGACTACGCCATGCCGGCAATCGTCCTCATCGGCGCCCAATGGGGCGACGAGGGCAAAGGTAAAGCCACCGATCTGCTCGGTGGACGCGTGCAGTGGGTCGTTCGGTACCAGGGGGGCAACAACGCCGGGCATACCGTCGTGCTGCCCACCGGGGAGAACTTCGCACTGCACCTGATCCCGTCGGGCATCCTGACGCCAGGGGTCACCAACGTCATCGGTAACGGCGTGGTGGTCGATCCGGGTGTGCTGCTCACCGAGCTCAAGGGCCTGGAAGATCGCGGCGTCGACACCTCGGGCCTGCTGATCTCCGCCGACGCGCATCTGCTCATGCCGTACCACGTCGCCATCGACAAGGTCGTCGAGCGCTACGCGGGCAGCAAGAAGATCGGCACCACCGGCCGCGGCATCGGTCCCTGCTACCAGGACAAGATCGCCCGCATCGGCATCCGGGTCGCCGACGTGCTCGACGAGCAGTTGCTGGCCGAAAAGATCGAGGGCGCACTGGAATTCAAGAACCAGGTGCTGGTCAAGATCTACAACCGCAAGGCGCTCGAGCCCGCCGAGGTGGTGGAGAACCTGCTCACCCAGGCCGAAGGCTTCAAGCACCGCATCGCCGATTCCCGGCTGCTGCTGAACCAGGCGCTGGAAAAAGGCGAGACCGTGCTGCTGGAGGGGTCGCAGGGCACGCTGCTCGACGTCGACCACGGCACCTACCCGTTCGTCACCTCGTCGAACCCGACGGCCGGCGGTGCCGCGGTCGGTTCCGGGATCGGGCCGACGCGGATCACGACGGTGCTGGGAATCCTCAAGGCGTACACCACCCGTGTCGGGTCCGGTCCGTTCCCGACCGAGCTGTTCGACGAGCACGGCGCCTATCTGGCCAAGACCGGCGGCGAGGTGGGCGTGACCACCGGCCGGGCCCGGCGTTGCGGCTGGTTCGACGCGGTGATCGCGCGGTACGCGACCCGGGTGAACGGCATCACCGACTACTTCCTCACCAAGCTGGACGTGCTCTCCAGCCTGGAGACCGTGCCGGTGTGCGTCGGCTACAAGGTCGACGGCAAGCGCACCAACGAGATGCCGATGACGCAGTCCGACATCCACCGCGCCGAGCCGATCTACGAGGAGCTGCCCGGTTGGTGGGAGGACATCTCCACCGCGCGGGAGTTCTCGGACCTGCCCGCCAAGGCTCAGGACTACGTGCTGCGGCTGGAAGAGCTTGCCGGCGCTCATGTTTCGTGCATCGGCGTGGGTCCGGGCCGCGAGCAGACCATCGTCCGACGTGACATCCTGGCCGCCAAGTGACGGACGAGCGGCCCTCTGTCTTCGAACAGCACGGCGGATTCCCGGTCTTCGAACCCGCTGATCCCGGACCGGGTTTCGCGCGTTTCCTGACCGCGATGCGCCGGGCGCAGGATCTCGCCGTCTCGGCCAACCCGGACAGCGACACCTGGGACGACGCGGCTGATCGAGCCGAGGAGCTCGTCAAGCTGCTCGGCCCGTACGAGGCGGCCGAGGGCGTCGGCCCGGCCAACCGGGTGCCGTCCCTGCCGGGTGTGGGCAGTCTGCTGATGCCGCCGTTCACGATGGCGAAGTTCGAGCCCGAGGGCGTCGAATTGCGGGTGCAGTTCAGCCGGTTCCACGTCGGCGGCAACTATGCGGTGCACGGTGGTGTGCTGCCGCTGCTGTTCGACTCGGTGTTCGGCATGGTGATCCACGCTGCGGGCCGGCCGATCAGCCGCACCGCGTTTCTGCACGTGGACTACCGCAAGGTGACGCCCATCGACACCGAACTGACCGCGCGTGGCTGGGTCCGTGAGGCCGAGGGACGCAAGGCATTCGTGAACGCCGAGCTGCGTGACGCCGACGAGAACCTGCTCGCCGAGGCCAACGGTCTGATGCTCAGGCTGCTGCCCGGCCAGCCCTAGAGCTAGATCGCAGTCCGGCCACCGTCGGCCGCCAGTACCGCGCCGTGGATGAAACTGGCGTCCTCGCTCACCAGAAAACCGATGGTCTTTGCGATCTCGGAGGGATCGGCGACGCGACGCGCCGGTGCCTGGGCAGCGAGCGCGGCGAGTCGGTCGGTGCCGTACTGAGCCGTGGTGCCCTCGGTGAGGGTCGGTCCCGGAGCGACGGCGTTGATCCTCACACCCTTGGGTCCGTACTCGGCAGCCCAGGATTTGGTCAGCAGATTCAGCGCGGCCTTGGATGACGCATACACCGCAGAGCCCGGTGCGCCGAACATGGAAACCATGGTGCTGACGTTCACGATCGCGCCCTCGCCGCGCTTGGCCATGGCCGGTGCCACCGCTCCGACCAAGAAGAACGGAATCTTCACGTTGAGGGCGTAGCAGTCGTCGAAGTCCTGTTCGGCGATCGCCGCGGTGGGCCCGAAGACGGCGATGGCGGCGTTGTTGACGAGGATGTCGATCTGGTCGGCGACCGTCAGGGCGTCCTGCACCAACGCGTGGGCGCTGGCGGCGTCGGTCAGGTTGGCGCCTAGGAAATCGGCGGTGCCACCGGCCCCGCGAATTTCGGTCACCACCCGCGCCCCGCGGTCCGGGTCTCGGCCGCTCACCAGAACGTGTGCGCCGCGTTCGGCGAGAAGCGCTGCGGTGGCGTGGCCGATGCCGCTCGTCGCTCCGGTGACCAATGCTGTTTTCCCACTGAGAGACACCCGGTCATCGTAGGGGGCCGAATGTCGTCGCGGATCCGCAGTTGAGGTGTCACGATTGCGCCGTGGTTCAACAACATCTGCACCGCTTGTCGACGCCGCGGGCAGCCGCATTCGCGGGGGTTTTGTTCGCCCTGCTGTTCGGGGTCGCCCTCGTACTGATCCGCACCGCGTTGCCGGAGGGGGCCGAGCCCGGTTCGCAATGGGTCGACGGCGCGACGACTCGACTGCGGGTGGCGTCGATTTTGATGCCGTTCGCCGGTATCGCGTTCCTGTGGTTCATCGGGGTGGTGCGTGACGGCTTCGGCCGATACGAGGACCGGTTCTTCTCGTCGGTGTTCCTCGGTAGCGGAATCCTGTTCCTGGCGATGATGTTCGTCTCGTCCGCCGTGGGTGCGGGGTTGATCGCCAGCCGGGCGGGGATCACCGACGCCACTGCCTACAGCCATGTCGCCACGTTCGGGCAGATGGTGTTGATGGCGTTGAGCAAGACCTACGGCGTCCGGATGGCGGCGGTCTTCATGATGTCCCTGGCGACGATCTGGCTGAAGACAGGTCTGATGCCGCGCTCGCTGGTGTACACGACTTACCTTGTCGCGGTGGCGCTTTTGATCTCGGGCAATGTCAGCATGTGGATCGTCCTGGCATTCCCGCTCTGGGTGTTCGCGGTCAGTGTGCTGATCCTGATTCGGGCCGGGGTCATCGACCTGCACGGCGATCGGGAGCATTCCGCCTAGTCGCAGAGGCAACCGCACCGTGCTGAACGGTGCGGCCCGATTTCACTCCCCGGTGAGCTTCAACGCCGATGCGGGGCACAGCTTGACGGCTTGGCGCGCCTGGTCGATCTGATCGTCGGGAACCTCGTCGACGAGGACCTCGACCACACCATCCTCGTCCTGATCGAAGACCACGTCGGAGACCATCACGCAGTTGCCCGATGCGATACAGGCGTCCTGATCTGCTTCTACTTTCATGGCATTCACCACGTTACCGCCAATGATTTGAGCCCGTAGATGAAGTGAAAAGACCGGTACTGCACGGCGTCGAAGGGTTCCGCGAGCGCCAGGGTGGGGAAGCGGCGCAGCAGCGCCGGAATGGCGATCCGCATCTCCATGCGGGCCAGCGGAGCGCCGAGGCAGTGGTGCACGCCGTGGCCGAAGGCCAGATGTCCGGGCGCGCCGCGGCGGATGTCGAGCACGTCGGGGCTGTCGACGAAGTCGGGGTCCCGGTTGCCCGCGGGCAGGGAGGCGAAGACCAACTCGCCCGCGGCAATCCGCACCCCGGCCACCTCGACATCGGTGGTGGTGAAGCGAGGGATGGCGTTCTGCACGATGGACAGCCAGCGCAGCAGTTCCTCGATGGCCGGGCCGACGGCATCCGGGTCGTCGCGGACCGCGGCCAACTGCTCGGGATGGCGCAGCAGTGCCAGGACACCCAGGCCGAGCATGTTCGACGTGGTCTCGTGTCCGGCGAGCAGCAGGAGCCCGGCAATGCCGACGAGTTCGTCATCGCTCAATTCGGTGCCGTGGTCACGGATCAGCATGCCGAGGATGTCCTCGCCGGGATCCAAGCGGGCCCGTGCGACGAGACCACGCATGTAATCCCGGCTCCGCTGTTGTAGCGCAAGGCGTTCCGCGATGGGCAGCGACAGGTCGAGCTGGAGCGTCGAGCGTTGCTGAAAATCCTCGCGGTCCTCGTAGGGGACCCCGAGCAGTTCGCAGATCACCAGTGACGGGATGGGCAGCGCGAATTCGGCCACCAGGTCGGCGGGCGGGCCCGAGGCGGCGATCGCGTCCAGATGGGAGTCGACGATCTCGACGATGCGCGGTTCCAGCCGCTTCATCCGGCGGATGGTGAATTCGGCGGTCAGCATGCGGCGCAACCGTTGATGCTCGGGCGGATCGAGGCCCAGCAGGTTTCCGGCCCGCGCGCTGGCCAGCTCCTCTTCGGACATCTCGGGCGCCCCGGGCAGGGTGAAACCAGGTGGTCTGCTGTTGGAGAACCGTTCGTGGTCGCTCAGCACCGCCTTGACGTCCTCGTGGCGGGTGATCAGGTGCACCGGGTTGCCGAGCGCACTGATGACGGTGCGCACCCCGTCGGTTTCACGAATCTCGGCGAGTTCCGGGGTCGGATCGAACGCATTGCGCCGCATGTGAAGTGGTGGCAGGGTGACCGGCTCAGTCATGCTTTGACGCTACCCGCGTCCAGGAAGTCCCTGATCAGGGAGTTGGTGAGGGCGGGATTCTCCAGCGCGGCCAGGTGCGCGACGCCGTCGAGGACCACGAACCCGGCGCCGGGGATGGCATCGGCCATGGCCTTGGTCTCGGCAAGCGGGAAAGTCGCGTCCTCGGCGCCTGCGACCACGAGCACCGGGGTTCGCACCTGCGCGAGCAGGGTCCGCTGATCGGGGCGTTGCGGCACCACGCTTCGCACGGCCCATGCGCTCGAGCCGATGTCGACCTGGTGTGCGGTGCCGCCGACGAACGCGACGACGTCTGGGCGGGTGCGCATCGACGTCGGCCCCAGGAACGCCTTGAGCACCGACCGGGTGAGGGGGCCGCGGATGCCGTCGAGCACTTTTGCCGCGCGGAGCAGCAGCCCGTACTCGAACCGCTGGCGCGGGCCGGCGGCCGACGCCGTGCAGTTCATCAACACCGCCCGGCCGATGCGGGTCGGGTACGACGCCGCGAACGTGCCGCCGATCATCCCGCCCCACGAGTTGCCGACGAAATGCGTACGTTCGACCCCCACCCCGTCGAGGATGTCGGCGACGGTGCCTGCGCAGTCGGTGAAACTGAATGGCGCGGTGAGCTTTTCGCTGCGGCCGTGGCCGGGCGGGTCTACCAGGATGACCCGGTGGGTGGTGCCGAACTCCGCTGCCTGGGCGGCCCACATGTCGCCCGTCATCAAGAGGCTGGGCCAGAACAGGATCGCCTCACCCTGACCGGCGACCTGAACGCGGAGCCGTCCGAGCCTGGTCGGCAGCGTCAACTCCTCCATGGGCGCCATGGTAGGCAGCTTCCCCTAGCGTTCGGCGTGAAGTCCTGGCCACCAGATCCGCGGGCCGATCAACGTGAACAGCGCCGGGATGATCACCGTGCGGACCACGAAGGTGTCCAGCAGGATGCCCAGCCCGACGATGATGCCCAGCTGCGTCAGCACGATCAGCGGCAGCACGCCCAGCACACAGAACACCGCCGCCAGCACCACACCGGCGCTGGTGATGACCGCACCGGTGGCCGAGACCGCCCGCACGATGCCCTGCCGGGTGCCGAATTCCGGGGTCTCCTCGCGGGCCCGGGTCACCAGGAAGATCGTGTAGTCCACGCCGAGGGCCACCAGGAACAGGAAGGCGAACAGCGGGGTGCTGTTGTCCAGGGCCGGGAAGCCGAACACATGCACACTGGCCCAGCCGCCCAGACCGAGCGCGGCAAGCGCGCTGAGCACCGTGACCCCGACCAATACCAGCGGCGCGAACGCCGAGCGCAGCAGCAGGTAGAGCACCGCCAGCACCACCACCAGGATCGCCGGGATCACCACGAGCCGGTCACGCTGAGCCGCCGCTGCGGCATCCCTGGCCTGGGCGTCGGAACCGCCCACGACGGCGGTCCGGTCGGCGGAGCGGACCGAATCACGCAGGGCATCAATGGTTTCGAACGCCTCGGCGGAGGCGGGTTCGGCCTTGAGTACCACCGACCATTGGCTCAGCCCGGTCGGCGACTGGCCCGTGGGCGCGGCGGAGACGACGCCCGGGGTGTCGGTGATCGCGCGCTGCACCGCACCGGCCTTGGCTGTGGAGGCGATGACGCGGGTGGGATCGGTCAGGCCGCTCGGGAAATGCGCGGCCAGGGTCTGGTATCCGGTCACGGATTCGGCCTGCACCCGGAACTGCTCGGTCTGGGTCAGTCCGATCGGCGTGGCCAGCAGAGCGGTGCACAGCACGGCCAGGCCGGCCAGCGAGGCCACCGCGACGCGGCCGGGTTTGCGTGCCACGGAGTCCGCAATCCGGTGCCAGACACCGCTTTCGGTCAGCGGCGTGGCACCGACCTTCGGGATGAACGGCCAGAACAGCCGCTTGCCGCACAGGGCGAGCAGTGGCGGCAACACCACCAGCACGAAGATCGCGGCGACCACCAGACCCGATGCGGCCTGCACGCCGAGGCTGCGGTTGCTCGGCGCGGAGGCGAACAGCAGTGTCAGCAGGGCCAGCACCACGGTGGCGTTGCTCGCCACGATCGCGGGGGCGGCGGCGCGCACCGCAACGACCAGAGCTTCCCGGGACTGCTCGGTACGCCCCAGCTCCTCCCGGTACCGCGAGATCAACAGCAGTGCGTAGTTGGTGCCCGCACCGAACACCAGAACGCTGGTGATGCCCGACGTCGAACCGTCCGGACTGAGCCCGAAACCGGAGGCCACCGCGGTCCCGACGACGGCGCCCACGCGGTCGGCGAAGGCGATCACCAGCAGCGGCACCAGCCACAGCACCGGCGAGCGGTAGGTGACGATCAGCAGCAGCGCCACCACCGCCGCGGTCACCGCGAGTAGTGTGATGTTCGCTCCGGCAAACGAATTGGCGATGTCGGCTCCGAAGGCGGGTCCGCCGGTGATCTCGGCCCGCAGCGCTGGCGGCAAGCCGTCGGTGGCGGTGGCGCGTAGTTCCCTTACGGTGTCGTTCAGCCCGAAACCCGACAAGTCGGCTTTCAGCGGCACGGTGACCACCGCGGCCTTGCCGTCGTCGGAGACCATCAGTGGCGGGCCGGGCGCATCGGTCATGCGGTGGCGCGCTTCGGCGGTGGCGTCGACATCGGCAGTCGTGAGCTCACCGCCGTCGGCCCGGGTCACCACCAGGATCGCCGGAACCTGGTCTCCGCCGGGGAAATCGGCGCGCAGGGTGTCGGCCCGCGCCGATTCCGCGTCGGAGGGGACGGCGACGGGCGACTGCGAGGCGGCGTCGCCTCCGCTGAGCAGGCCCAGCAGACCGCCGGAGATCACCACGACCAGCACGGCCAGCCACGTCAGACGCCTAATCACGATTCAGTGTCGCCTCTTCCAGATCGAGCCCATGCAGCACAGTACGCAGTACCTCGTCGTCGATGTGTCCGGCATCGCGCTCGGCGATGAAGGTGTCGCGTTCGGCGGCAAGCATTTCCAGCCGGAGCCGGCGGAAAGCAGCTGTCGGGCTCTCGCCGATGTCGGCGTCGTCGCGGCCCAGCCGCTCCCAGGCGGCATTGCGCCGCCGGGTGTTCCACGCCCGCAACACGTCGGCGGCGCGCTGAGGCACGTCGGTGGTGGCGGATTGTTCTGCCAGCAACGTGTCGAGCCGCTCAGCGGCGGCGCGGGCGGCCTTGTCCTGGGCGGCGGCGGTGGCGATCGCGTCGCTGTGCGCCTCGTCGCTCTGGGCGCCGAGGACCCGGATGAACCACGGCAGCGTCAGGCCGTGGAGCAGCAGTGTCCCGACCACCACCACGAACGTGAGGAACACCAACTGCGGGCGGCCCGGGAAGGGATCGCCGGCCAGCGTGGTGGCCGGGACACCGAACGCAGCAGCCAACGACACGACGCCACGCATACCCGCCCAGGCCACGACGAACACCTGGGCCCGTGGCGGTTCGGGTTCGCGGTCGCGGATCCGTTTGGACAGCAGCCGGGGCAGATAGGTGGTGGCATACACCCACACCATTCGCACCCCGATCACCGTGGTGAGCACTGCCGCCGACGAGATCGCCAGCGTGGCGGCCGAGATTCCGGCCAGCTCGCTGATCACCTTCGGAAGCTGCAGGCCGATCAACAGGAACGCGAACGATTCGAGGATCAGCTGCAGCGCCTTCCACACCGCCTTGTCCTGCAGCCGGGTGGCGTAGCCGGCCTGGGACTCGCGCTGGCCCAGCAGCAGGGCCGCCACCACCACCGCGATCACGCCCGAGCCGTGGATCTCCTCGGCCAGCAGATAGGTGAAGAACGGTGCCACCAGCCCGATCGCGCTCTCGACCAGCGGGTCGTCGAGCCGGGTGCGGATGAAGTGCACCATCATCCCGATCACCCAGCCCACCACCACGCCACCGACCGCGGCCAGGGCAAACGTGCCCAGCCCGCCGCTCCAGGTCGCGGCGGTGCCGATGGCGGCCCCGAGGGCCACCTTGTAGGCGGTCAACGCCGTGGCGTCGTTGAGCAGGCTCTCCCCGCCCAACAGTGTCATGGTGCGCCGGGGCAGCCCGAGCCGGCGGCCGACAGCGGTGGCCGACACGGCGTCGGGTGGGGCCACGATCGCGCCCAGGGTCAGGGCCGCGGCGATGGTGAGCTCGGGCACGGTGTGGAAGGCGACGATGCCGACCACGAATGTGGTGGCCAGCGGGAGCCCGACGGCCAGGAACCCGATCGGGCGGATGTTGCGGCGCAGCGCCACGTAGCTGCTCTCCAGCCCTGCCGACCACAGCAGTGGCGGCAGGATCACGAAGAGCACCAGATCGGGATCCAGGTGTACGTCGTGGAAGCCGGGGAGCGCGCTGCCGGCCAGACCGGCCACCACCAGCGCCAGCGGCGCCGAGACGTCGAAGCGGCGGGCCACGGCGGCCAGCAGAATTGCGGCGACCAGAGCCGCCAGGAGTGAGGCACCCACGTTGTCGTTCCTCCTTCGTGTGCCGTGCCTATCCTTGATCAACATGTTGAGGAGATCACGTCGGCGTGAGCAGAACCCGGCGCCTCGCACCTGCGAACATCTCGACGCAGCGGTCGGCGAGCCGCAACCGTTGACCCCCGGGAAGTGCCAGGAATGCGAGGAAGACGGCGAGAACAACTGGGCGCATCTTCGGATGTGCCTGACGTGCGGACACGTCGGTTGCTGTGACTCGAGCCCGCATCAGCATGCCACCAAGCACTTTCAGCGGTCCGGCCATCCGGTCATGCGTTCGGCGGAACCTGGCGAGAGTTGGCGTTGGTGCTATATCGACCATCGAGTCGGGTGACGATCTGGCAGGCTGGTGCGTGCGATGAGTGAATCGATTGAGGACGCGCAGACAACTGACCTGACCGACGGCCAGGTCGACGGCGCCGAAGAAGCTCCGGCCGAGGCCACCCCGTCCGACAACGGGCAGGAAACCGCCAAGACCGCCGACCCCGCCGCGACGGTGCTGCTGCTGGGTTCGGGTGACCTGAGCCGCGAGCTCGCGCTGGCGTTCCAGCGGCTGGGCGGCGTCGTGGTTGCCGCTGACCGGTACTACGCGCCCGCGCACGGCGTCGCGGACCGCTCCGCGGTGATCAAGATGAACGACGCCGAGGAACTCGCCGCGCTGATCGAGCGGGAGAAGCCGCGTTACGTGGTCGCCGAGTCGGGCGTCATCGCCGCCGATGCACTGGTCGCGGTGGCCGAGCGGGGCGACATCGAGGTTCTGCCTGCCCCGCGCAGCATCCGGCTCAGCCAGGACCGTGAGGGCCTTCGCCGGCTGGCGTCGGACGAGCTGGGCCTGCCGACCGTGCCGTTCTGGTTCGCCGGGTCGGTCGAGGAGCTGTCCGCGGTGGCCGAGCACGCCGGCTTCCCGCTGGTGGTCAAGCCGGTGGTGGGCGCGCAGCGCGACGGCGAGTCGGTGCTGCTGCGACCCGATGACGTCGAACCGGCCTGGCAGCGTGCGATCACCGCGGGACACATCGCCCACAGCCGCGTGCTGGCCGAGTCCGTCGTCGAGGTCGAATACGAGATCACGATGCTGACGGTGCGCACCACCGGGCCCTCCGGCCCGGGCGTGCAGTTCTGCGAGCCGATCGGGCACCGCCAGGTGGGTACCGACGTGCTGGAGTCCTGGCAGCCTCAGCCGCTGTCACCGGCGGCGCTGGACGCGGCGAAGTCGATTTCGGCCCGGATCGTCAACTCGCTGGGCGGCCGCGGGGTTTTCGGGGTTGAGCTGCTGGTTCAGGGCGACGACGTGTATTTCTCCGATGTGCGGATCCGTCCGCACGACAGCGGTCTGGTGACCCTGCGGTCGCAGCGGCTGTCGGAGTTCGAGATGCACGCCAGGGCCATCCTGGGCCTGGCTGTGGACACCATCATGATCTCGCCGGCGGCCGCCGAGGTCAGCTACGGCGGCGCCGACGCCGCCGAGCCGTCAGTTGACATCGGTGCCGTGCTGGCCGAGGCGCTGGCCACCTCCGAAAGCGATGTGCGGCTGTTCGGTCGCCCCGGTGAATCCGAACCTCCGCGCCGTCTCGGGGTCGCGCTGGCCACCGCTCCTGACGTGATCATCGCCCGTGACCGTGCCCGCCGGGTCGGCACCGCGCTGCGCAAACTGCGGTAGTGGTCGATGGCTGAGGAAGCAGACGAAACTGGGGATCGGCCCACGATGGCGCCGTTCCTCGGGGCGCTGGCCGTCATTGTGCTCGCGGTGATCGTTGTGGTCCTGCTCAACACTTTCGGTACCGACGGGCGCAGCGAGGAACAGAAGGTCAGCCTGGCAGCGGTCGGCCAGAACGACGCGCTGCAGCGGGAGAACTTCGGTGAATTCTCCGGTTACACCTGCGCCGCACAGCGCGGGGCCGAGGCAGATTTCATTGCCCGTCAGCGCGATTCGGTGGCCAAACAGGGCGCCAGGTACGTCGACGACGTGACCGGGGTCAAGGTCGACGGGGATCGGGCTACCGCAACCGTGGTCTACCACTTCGGCAATACCCCGGACGCCAAGGTGAACACGGAGACGACGTTCGTCCGTGAGGACGGCGAATGGCGCGTCTGCTCGAGTATGGGAGACTCACGCCCGTGAGCTATGCGGGAGACATCACGCCTGAGGAGGCCTGGAAACTTCTGAGTGAGAATTCCGAGGCCGTGCTGGTGGACTGTCGAACCGACGCCGAATGGCGCTTCGTCGGTGTGCCGGACCTGTCCACCCTTGAGCGTGACGTGGTGTACGTGGAATGGAACCGGACCGACGGCAGCCATAACGACGGGTTCGTCGACGATCTTTTCGAAAAATTGGGAGCGTCCGGCGACGTTTCGCTCGAGCGTCCTGTGGTCTTCCTGTGTCGCTCCGGCAACCGTTCGATCGGCGCTGCCGAGGCCGCCACCGCGGCCGGCATCGCGCCGTCCTACAACGTGCTCGACGGGTTCGAGGGCAACCTGGACGAGAACCGCCACCGCGGCGGCACCGGCTGGAAAGCCATCGGTCTGCCGTGGAAACAGAGCTGAAGTAGAGCTGAGAGCCTCATGACTGACATCCCATCTGTCCGGATCCCGGCTGCCCTGCCCGAGGGCGTCAGCCAGGCCACCATCGGTGTGCGCGGCGGCCTGCTGCGCTCGGAGTTCGAGGAAACCGCCGAGGCGATGTACCTGACCTCGGGGTACGTCTACGAGTCCGCGTCCGCGGCCGAGAAGGCATTCACCGGCGAGATCGACCGCTTTGTCTACTCCCGCTACGGCAACCCGACCATCTCGATGTTCGAGGAGCGGCTACGCCTGATCGAGGACGCTCCGGCGGCGTTCGCGACCGCCACCGGCATGGCAGCGGTGTTCACCGCGCTCGGTGCGCTGCTGGGCGCCGGCGATCGGCTGGTGGCCGCCCGCAGCCTGTTCGGATCGTGCTTCGTGGTGTGTAACGAGATCCTGCCCCGCTGGGGTGTGGAGACGGTGTTCGTCGACGGTGACGACCTCTCGCAGTGGGAAGAGGCACTGTCGGTCCCGACTCAGGCGGTGTTCTTCGAGACACCGTCCAACCCGATGCAGTCCCTGGTCGACATCGCCGCGGTGTCCGAGCTGGCACATGCCGCCGGCGCAAAGGTGGTGCTGGACAACGTCTTCGCCACCCCGCTGCTGCAGCAGGGCATGCCGCTCGGTGCGGATGTGGTGGTGTACTCCGGTACCAAGCACATCGACGGTCAGGGCCGGGTGCTGGGCGGGGCGATCCTGGGCGACAAGGAGTACATCGACGGCCCGGTGCAGAAGCTCATGCGTCACACCGGCCCGGCGATCAGTGCTTTCAACGCCTGGACGCTGCTGAAAGGCCTTGAGACGCTGGCAGTTCGGGTGGATTACTCGAACCGCTCGGCGCACACGGTGGCCGAGTTCCTGGAGGCCAAGGCCGGCGTGAACTGGGTGAAATACCCGTTCCTGGAATCGCATCCGCAGTACGACCTGGCCAAGCGGCAGATGCGTGGTGGCGGCACCGTCGTCACCTTCGAGCTCGACGGCGGCAAGGACCGTGCGTTCGAAGTGCTGGACAAGCTGCGGGTCATCGACATCTCCAACAACCTGGGCGATGCCAAGACCCTGATCACCCATCCGGCCACCACCACTCACCGGGCCATGGGTCCGGAGGGGCGTGCAGCCATCGGCCTCGGCGACGGCGTGGTCCGCATCTCCGTCGGCCTGGAAGGCACCGAGGATCTGATCGCCGACCTGGACCAGGCGCTGGGTTAGCGCGTGTCACGGGGATCCGACGCCAAGAAGGCTCGCCGCCGCAAGCGGCAGGCCGACCGGAGCGTGCACCGGGTGTCGGCGGAATCTGTCGATCAACTCGCGGACATCCCCGATGCCGTCGTCGCCGACCTGGCCGAGTTCGACGAGCGAATCACCCAGCGCGGCTGGGAGTTCGACGAGGAACAGTCCAACGACGACTACGCGGTGTGGTTCTACGAGCCGTCCGGATCTCCCGTGGCGGACGGCCTGCCGGTGACCTCACTGTGGCTGGACGCGGCCGAGGACGGCGAGATCGTGCGGGTGGTGTTCGTCGGCAGCGTCGAGCGCTACGAATTCACCCACGAGGAGCTGCTCGGCGGGGCCCTCGACGTGATCGAGGGCTACCGCGCCGGTCAGCCGCTGCCGGAATTCGGCTAGTTCTTTCCGTCGGAGTCGATGACGCCCTGAGCTGCCTGGGCCCGGTCCTCGTAGGCCTTGCGCTTGGCGGTGTCGAACTCCAGGAAGACGTTGTCCAGGCCCAGCTTCTTGTTCATCCAGCGGCGACCCTTGGGCGGCAGCATCTGCGCGGCCTGTGCGGTGAAGCGCAGCGGCGGCGGCACGGACACGTGCGTCTTGGGCTTGTTCAAGGTTTTGACGATGGCTGCGGCGATGTCTTCGGGCTCGACCGGCTTGATCGCCCCGCCGGACTTGGTGCCCGAGATCAGGTCGGTGTTGGTGAACGGCGGCATGACCACCGAGACGTCGACCCCGTGCGGTGCCATCTCGTCGGCCAGAGCGGTGGTCAGGCCGACCACGGCGTACTTGGCGCCGACGTAGACCACCTGACCGGGCAGCGGGATCAGGCCTGACAGCGACGCGATGTTGATGATGTGGCCGCTGCGACGCTTGACCATCTCCGGCAGCGCGAGCTGGCAGCCGGTGAGCACGCCGTAGACGTTCACCTCGATGTTCGACCGGATCGACTGCTCGCTCTGTTCGAGGAACGGGCCGACCGGCATGACACCGGCGTTGTTGATCAGCACGTCGATGTGCCCGCCGCCGTCGGTGCGGGCCTTGTCGAGGAAGGTCGCGAACGATTCGCGGTCTGTGACGTCGAGCGGGTAGCCGGAGACCTGGCCGAGCTTGGTCAGTTCGACGACGGCCGACTCCTGAAGGGCCACGTCACGGTCACCGATGACGACCCGGGCGCCTTTGCCCAGCAGGGCCTTGGCGGTGGCGTAACCGATGCCGCGGGCGGCGCCGGTGATCGCGATGGTCTTGCCCCTGATGTTGTCCATGGCGGCGAACTTTACACGTGTCAAGTTTTGTGCGGAAGAGGGTGGGGCAGGCGGCGTAGTCTGGGCGGGCGTGATGGCGAATGGCACCGGTCAGCAGGCAATTACCGAAACCGCGGACGAATTCTTCGAGCGGATCACCGCGGCGATCGACAGCGCAGGGTTGACCCTCCTGCTGAGCATCGGCCACCAGACCGGGCTGTTCGACGCGATGGCGAAACTACCGTCGGCGACCAGCGCCGAGATCGCCGAGGCGGCCGGACTCGACGAGCGCTACGTCCGTGAGTGGCTCGGCGGGATGGCCGCAGGCCGGGTGGTCGACTACGACGCGCAAGCCTCGACTTATCGGTTGCCCGCCCACCGGGCCGCTGCGCTGACCCGCGAGTCGGGCCTGGGCAATCTCGCGCGCCTGGCCCAGTACGTCCCGCTGATGTGCGAGGTCGAGCAGAAGATCCTCGGCTGCTTCCGCGATGGCGGCGGTTTGAGCTACGACGACTATCCGCGCTTTCACACCGTGATGGCCGAGCGGAGCGGCGAGGTTTTCGATGCCGCCTTGATCGACGCGGTGCTGCCGTTGGTCGACGACCTTCCCCGGCGCTTGGAAACCGGTATCGACGTCGCCGACTTCGGTTGCGGCAGCGGGTATGCCGTCGGGCTGATGGCCCAGGCCTATCCGGCGAGCCGGTTCACCGGTATCGATTTCTCGCAGGAGGCGATCGCCACCGGGGCGGACGGCGCGGCGCGGCGCGGATTGACCAATGTCTCGTTCGTGCCTGCTGATCTGGCGACCCTCGATCACACCGCGGCGTATGACCTCATCACCGCATTCGATGCCATCCATGACCAGGCGCAGCCGGCCGGGGTCCTGGCGAACATCTATCGCGCGCTGCGGCCGGGGGGAGTGCTGGTGATGGCCGACATCAAGGCCTCCAGTCGGCTGGAGGACAACATCGGCGTCGCGATGAGTACGTACCGCTACGCCGTGTCACTGACGCACTGCATGTCGGTGTCGCTCGGTCTGGGAGGTGCAGGGCTGGGCACGATGTGGGGCAGGCAGCTGGCCATCTCGATGCTGAACGACGCCGGATTCCGCGACGTGGAAGTCGCCGAGATCGAGCAGGACCCGTCGAACTACTACTACCTGGCTCGCAAATGAGCGCCTGTGCCCGGATGACTCATCGGCCCCCGTACGACGACCCTGCCGGGTAGGACGGCTCCGCGGGGTAGGACCCCCATGACGCGGGCGACGGCCACGACGGGTCCGCCGGGTACGTCGAGTCGGCCGGGTAGGACGAAACCGGCGACGTCGCAGCGGCGGTGCCGATACCGACAAAGGGCGCGGAAATGGCCGCCCCGAACATCAAACCGGCGATGAGCATTTTCTTTGCAGCATTCAACCGCAAATGTCCCCCCATTTGATTCCCTCCCCGGTTGCCACATATATGGCACATCAGAACAATGTGAGAATGCGCTCAGCGCCAGGTCAGTGCAAGTTTTACGGTGGCGACAAAAATGCCTTCATTGCCGAGGAAAATTAATTCGGCATTTCACCTCCGGCAGGATAGGCGGTCGAAATGTTGCTCAAGATCAACCATTCCCGTGGTTGGAGTGGGCGGGTGTCGTTTGCCGATGGGATCTCGGCCGAGGGTGGCGCAGCAGCAGGCTCCGGCAGGTTTTCGATCAGGCTGATCGTGGTTGGAATGGTGTGGCCGGATGTGCGTTGAAACAGCCGTGGGTATGCAAACGGTGGTTAAGTCAGCCTCCGTGAGTGGTGTGCGGTTCGTCGCGGTCGGCCTGGATGATCCACTGGCCGCGCCGCTGCTGGCCGAACTGTCGGTGGAGTACTCGGGGCGCTACGGCGGCACACCCGAACTGATGATGGGCTGGCTGCGCGGGAAGTCCGACGAGGAGTTCGCCCCGCCCGGCGGCGGGCTGTACATCGGCGTGCTCGACGGAGTTCCGGTCACCGGCGGAGCCTTCACCCGATTCGACGCCGAGACCGCCGAGCTCAAACGCATCTGGACCGACAGCCGTTTCCGGAAACGCGGATACGGCGCGGCGCTGCTCGCCCACCTCGAACTCCAGATCGCCGCACGCGGGTATTGCCGGGTCTATCTGACGACGGGGCACCTCCAGCCCGAGGCGGAAGCGCTCTACGACTCGGCGGGCTACACCCGGCTGATCGCCCCGATGCCGGCCGAGGGGGAGGGGACCGTCTTCCCGATCGCGTTCGAGAAGGAGCTGACGTGACAGCCAAGGTGGCGCCGCTCTCGATACTCGACCTGGCCCCGATCAGTGCCGGCAGCGACGCGGTGACCGCGTTGCGCAACACCGTGGACCTGGCTAAGCACGCCGAACAGTGGGGCTTCCAACGGTATTGGGTCGCCGAGCATCATTTCGTATCGGTGGCCAGCTCGTCGCCCGCCGTTCTGGTGGGGCAGATCGCCGCGGCCACCGAACGGATCAGGGTCGGCACCGCGGCTGTGCAACTCGGCCACACGACCGCCGTCGCGGTGGTGGAGAGCTTCGGCACGCTGGCGGCGTTTCATCCCGACCGGATCGATCTGGGGGTGGGCCGTTCGGGACAGAAGCGCTCCGAAGCGGTACGGGACAAACCCCGCGAGCCGCGGCCACCCAGAGAATGGCACGAGGTCGACGGGGTGGTCGTCCCGGCACCGTACGACATCAGCGCGCTGATGCGAGACCCGACGTTGCGGTCCAGGATGGCGGTGTTGCAGCAACCCGAAGCTGTCACACCGGATTTCGCCGAACAGCTGGATGACATCCTGGCCATGCTCGCCGGCCGGTACCAGGTCGGTACCGCCGTTCCCGGCGCAGGCGCCGCCCTGACCCCGTGGGTGTTCGGCAGCAGCAAGGGGCAGAGCGCCCGCGTCGCCGCCGCCCGCGGGCTGCCGTTCGTGGCCAGCTATCACATCACCCCGGCCACCGCGCTGGAGGCGATCGAGGTGTACCGCAACGGATTCACCCCGTCGGAGCACTTGTCCGAACCGTACGTGGCGGTGTCGGCGGATGTGGTGGTGGCCGAGGACGAAGCCACCGCACGGTATCTGGCGTCCAGCTACGGCCACTGGGTGTATTCGATCCGGGTCGGCGGTGGCGCGGCTCCCTACCCGGATCCGGCCGACAGCGAGCCGCTGTCCGACGAACAGCTGGAGGTGGTCCGGGACCGCACCGCAACACAATTCGTCGGCGATCCGGATCAGGTGGCCGCGCGGCTGGAAGCGCTGGCGCGGGTCAGCGGGGCGGACGAACTCGTCATCACCTCGGTGACGCACCGGCACGAGGACAGGTTGCGCTCCCACCAGCTGATCGCGCAGCGGTGGGGCAGTTAGCGGCTAGGCTGGCCCCCGAAGCTGTCGTCACCGCTAGGGGGGTATTTGCCGAGTCTGCAGGTAGTCGTGGGATCGTTGCTGCTGGCAGCGGCTGCGGTGGTGTTCGCGACCGGGCTGGCTTTGCGGCTGTTCATCGGTCGTCGGGCGGATTCGGCGAAATCACAACGACGGATGCACGCATTTCGCCGGAGCAGGTTTGCCCGGGTGCTGTTCGGTTCGGTGTACGACGACGAGGTTTTCGACCCTGACGAACTCGATCAGATGGTCCTCATGCCGACGATCGTGCTGGCCTGCGGCCTGTGCCTGACCGGGTTCTTCCTGCTGGGTTACCGCATCTTGCAGCACTAGGCGTGCCGGGCAGCGGCAGCAGACGCCGCGTCGGCGATCGATCCGCGCCACACCGGCCCGTGTCCGGGCAGCATCACCTCGGCCTCGACGTCCGCCAGCGTCTTCAAACTGGACAGGCAGCCTGCCTCGTCGTGGTTGAACAGTGCGGGCAGCAGTGTCGGGCCGGTCTGCCGCAGGAGCGGATGCCCGGTTACCAGGGCATCGCCGCTGACCAGAACCCCGTCGACGACGAACGAGCAGTGCCCGCCGGTGTGCCCCGGGGTGGGAACCGGCACCGGATCACCCGGGAGATCGTCGTTGTCGGTCAGGGCCTGCGCGGTGGGGATGCCTGCGTGGTTCATGCCGCCTTTGGCGGTGATGGTGGCCGCCCACTTCAGCCATCGGGGTTGCCAGATGTTGCGGACCACATCTGCGGGCGCGGCCTGCTCGAGATACTCACGCTTGGTGTGCCCGAGCTCCGCGTCGTGGCAAAAGACCGGTGTGCCATGGGTTTTCGCCAGCCAGATGGCGGTCCCGAAGTGGTCGATGTGGGCGTGGGTCAGCAGGACGGCGGTGATGTCGTCGACGGTGAACCCGAGTTGGCGCACCGAGCCGAGGACGTCCTCGCGCTGCCCGGGGAAACCGGCGTCGATCAGCATGACCCGATTTCCGTCGGTCACCAGCGTCCAGTTGACCAAGTCGGTTTGTGCGAAGTGCACGTGCTCGGTGATCGCGGTGAGGGCTGCTGCCATGTCGCGAGTTTAGGCATAGGAGTAGAAACGAACTGGCGCGCACGCGAGGAGCAGAGAGAGATATGGCTGAACTGAAACTGGGATACAAGGCATCGGCGGAGCAGTTTGCCCCGCGTGAACTCGTCGAGCTGGCGGTGCTGGCCGAAGCGGCGGGAATGGACAGTGCGACGGTCAGCGACCATTTCCAGCCCTGGCGCCACGAGGGCGGGCATGCGCCGTTTTCGCTGGCCTGGATGACGGCGGTGGGTGAGCGCACCGAGCGGCTGGTGCTGGGCACATCGGTGCTCACGCCGACGTTCCGGTACAACCCGGCGGTGATCGCGCAGGCGTTCGCGACGATGGCGTGCCTGTACCCGGACCGCATCTTCCTGGGTGTGGGCACCGGTGAGGCGCTCAACGAGATCGCCACCGGCTACGCCGGGGAATGGCCGGAGTTCAAGGAGCGCTTCGCACGGCTGCGCGAGTCGGTCAAGCTCATGCGTGAGCTGTGGCTGGGCGACCGCGTCGATTTTGACGGCGAGTACTACAAGCTCAAGGGCGCCTCGATCTACGACGTGCCCGAGGGCGGCGTGCCGGTCTACATCGCCGCCGGTGGCCCGGTGGTGGCCAAGTACGCGGGCCGGGCGGGTGACGGGTTCATCTGCACCTCCGGCAAGGGGGAGGAGCTGTACAAGGACAAGCTCATCCCCGCGGTCAAGGAGGGTGCCGAGGCCGCCGGGCGCAATGCCGACGACATCGACCGGATGATCGAGATCAAGATCTCCTACGATCCCGACCCTGAGCTGGCGCTGGAGAACACCCGGTTCTGGGCGCCGCTGTCGCTGACACCTGAGCAGAAGCACTCGATCGACGACCCGATCGAGATGGAGAAGGCCGCCGATGCCCTGCCCATCGAGCAGGTCGCCAAGCGCTGGATCGTCGCGTCCGATCCCGATGAGGCCGTCGAGAAGGTCGGCCAGTACGTCAAGTGGGGCCTGAACCACCTGGTGTTCCACGCACCCGGACACGACCAGCGCCGGTTCCTCGACCTGTTCAAGAAGGACCTCGAGCCCCGGCTGCGCAAGCTGGGCTGAGTAGCGCGACTCAGGCGCTGCTCACGGAGCGCTGTACCGCGCCGACCGCGCCATGGCTCGTCGCCGTGAGCCGGACCCGGTCGGCGCGGAACAGGTCCGAGGCGTACTCGAACGGCTCGCCGCTGCTGTCGCGGGTGATGCGTGTGATCGCCAAAAGTGGCTTGCGGTGGGAAATGTCGAGCCACTCGGCCTCGCGGGAGCTGGCGCTGACCACCTCGATGGTCTCGGTCGTGACGGCCGGCGTCAGCCCGTACCGCACCCGCAGCAACTCGTAGAGCGAACCGCCGAGCGGTTGTTCCAGCAGGTCCTCCATGCGTTCGGCCACGAAGCAGGACAGATCGACCGACAGCGGCACCCCGTCGGCGAAGCGCAGCCTGCGGATGGTGAATATCTCCGCGCCATCGGCGATTTCCAGTGCACGCGACTCCACCTGGGTGGCCGGTCTGCGGTCGGTCGACAGGACCCGGGTGGCGCTGCTGTGACCGCCGCTGTGCAGCCTGGCGGGCAGGCCGGCCAATTCGGCCGCGTTGCGTTCCACGACGTCGGCCCGCACGAACGTGCCGCCGTTGCGCCCGGTCCGGCGTTCCAGCACGCCGGCCTGGCTCAACGGCAGCAGTGCGCTGCGCAGCGTGGAACGCGACACCGCGAAGCTCTCCGCCATCTCCCGCTCGGTGCCCAGCCGGGAGCCGGGGCGCAGGGTGCCCAGGGCCAGCATGGACAGGATGCGTCGACGCACGTCTTCGGCGACAGGACCGCCCGGTGTCAGAGGCATACCCCGAGTGTGAACCAAATCGGGCGGGCGGAGCAGACCAAAAACGGCCGATTAACCTGCCCGTTGCACGATTCCCAGGTTCGAAACATGATGGCAACAAAGGTCTTGAACCGCAATAAGTTTCGAGTTGCCCGATGATCTGGGCAGGATAACAATGTGCTGCGTCGCACCACAATGCCGTAGTCGACATCGAACAATCAGACCAAATAGTGGTCCGAAAACCGTCCTTCAGTTAGGACCCGCAATGAGCGAGATCATCGATCCGCCGGCCCCGTCCGGTGCCCCCATCCAACGCCTCAAACCCAACGCCGTGGGACTGGTCGGCGTGCTGTTCATGGCGGTCGCCACGGCCGCTCCCATCACGGCCATGGTCGGCAACGTGCCGATCGCGGTCGGCTTCGGCAACGGCGCCTACGCGCCCGCCGGATACTTCGTCGCCACCATCGTGCTGACCCTGTTCGCCATCGGCTATGCGGCGATGAGCAAGCACATCACCGCGACCGGCGCCTTCTACGGGTACATCTCGCACGGACTGGGGCGCGTCGTCGGCCTGGGAGCGGGATTCCTCACGGCCCTGGCCTACATGGTGTTCGAGGCGTCGCTGATCGGTATCTTCTCATTCTTCGGCAACGATCTGTTCAAATCGTTCTTCAACATCGACGTGCCATGGGTCATCTTCGCCGTCGTGATGCTGGCCGTGAACGCCGTGCTGACCTACTTCGACATCAATCTGGCGGCCAAGGTGCTCGGGGTGTTCCTGATCACCGAGATCATCATGCTGGCCATGATGGCGCTGTCGGTGGTGTTCACCGGTGGCGGTCCGCAGGGGTGGTCGCTGGGATCGCTCAACCCGCTCAACGGTTTCCAGAGTCTCTCCGGTGAGGTGGCCGGTGTCGACGGCAGCATGATCACCGTCGCCGGATCGGCCGGCGTCGGCCTGTTCTTCGCGTTCTGGTCCTGGGTGGGCTTCGAGTCCAGCGCCATGTACGGCGAAGAGTCCCGAAACCCCAAGAAGATCATCCCGATTGCGGTGATCTGTTCGGTCGTCGGCATCGGCGCGTTCTACGTGCTGGTCTCGTGGCTGGCGATCGTCGGTACTGGTCCGCAGAATGCGATTGCGTTGGCACAGGATTCGGCAACAGCGGGTGACATCTTCTTCACCCCGGTGCACCAGCACCTGGGTGAGTGGGCCGTCGACATGTTCAAGATCCTGTTGATGACGGGCTCGTTCGCCTGCGGCATGGCCTTTCACAACTGCGCCGCGCGCTACCTGTACGCGATCGGCCGCGAGAACGTCATCCCGGGCATGCGCAAGACCATCGGCTCGACCCATCCGGTGCACGGCTCACCGCACATCGCCGGATTCGTACAGACCGGTTTCGCGACCGTGGTGGTGCTCTTCTTCGACATCACCGGACGTGACCCCTACACCGGTCTGTACGGCCTGATGGCATTGCTGGGCACCACGGCCATCATGATCGTGCAGGCCCTGGCGGCGTTCTCGGTGATCTCGTTCTTCCACGTACAGAAGCGGCATCCCGAGACCGCGAACTGGTTCACCACGTTCCTGGCTCCGCTGCTGGGTGGCGTCGGCATGCTCTACGTGATCTACCTGCTCGCCAAGAACGCGTCGTTTGCTGCGGGTTCCGCCGCTTCGGACTGGATCTTCACGTCGATCCCGTATGTTGTTGGCATCGCCGGAATCGGTGGTGTGCTGTGGGCGCTGTTCCTGAAATTCAGGGATCCGCAACGCTATTCCGATCTCGGGCGCACAGTGTTGGAGGAAGCGCACGAACGTTAGCGGGGCGCGCGGGTGGCGAAAGGACGTGCCATGGGGTTCTCGAACATCATGGACTCCAACAGCTATTCGGGGGGTCTGGCGACCGATCCCGACACCGAGAGGCTGATCGAGGCCCGCGCCCACCTGCTCGGCCCGGCGTACCGGCTGTTCTACGAACGGCCGGTACACCTGGTCCGGGGCAGCGGCAGTCACCTGTTCGACGCGGACGGCGCGCGCTACCTCGACGCGTACAACAACGTCGTCAGCGTCGGGCATTGCCACCCACGGGTGGTGGCCGCCATCACCCGCCAGGCCGAGACGCTCAACACCCACACCCGGTATCTGCACGACGGCATCGTGGACTACTCGCAGCGGCTGTTGGCCACGCTCCCGAAAGAAGTCGACCAGGTGATGTATGCCTGCACCGGCTCGGAGGCCAACGATCTGGCGCTGCGGGTGGCCCAGATGTACACCGGGGCACGCGGTGTGATCGTCACTCGCGACGCCTACCACGGCAATACCGAAGCGGTGACGGCGATTTCACCGTCGATCGGTGGCGCGACCAGCATCGGTTCGCATGTGCGCGCCGTGGCCGCTCCGGACAGCTACCGCGCGGGCGCCGAGGTGGCCGGCCGGTTCCTGGCCGATGTGGAAGCCGCGATCGCCGACCTGAAGGCGGCCGGGGCCGGCCTGAGCTGTCTGATCGTGGACACCTTCTTCTCCTCCGACGGCATCTACCCCGACCCCTCGGTGCTGGCGCCCGCGGTGGCCGCGGTACGCGCGGCCGGCGGCGTGTTCGTCGCCGACGAGGTGCAGCCCGGTTTCGGCCGCACCGGGGAGGCGATGTGGGGGTTCACCCGCCACGGCGTGGTGCCCGACCTGGTCACCATGGGCAAGCCGATGGCCAACGGATTGCCGGTGGCGGCGATGGCCGCGCGCAGCGAGGTGCTCGAGGTGTTCGCCCGCGAGGTGCCGTACTTCAACACGTTCGGCGGCAACCCGGTGTCCATGGCGGCCGCGGGCGCGGTGCTCGACGTCATCGAGGACGAGCACCTGATGGCCAACGCGGCCAAGGTGGGCACCGCCCTGCGCGACGAGCTCACCCGGGTGGCCGCCGGGAACCCGCGCATCGGTGATGTCCGCGGTGCCGGGCTCTACGTCGGCATCGAGATGGTCACCGACCGCGAGAGCTCAGGCCCCGACCGGGCCGCAGCGCACGATCTGGTCAACGCGATGCGGGATCGCAAGGTGCTGATCTCGGTCTGCGGGGCGGACGGCAACGTCCTCAAGGTGCGGCCGCCCCTGGTGTTCTCGGACAGCGACGTGGACTGGTTCTGCACGGAGTTCGTGGGGGCGCTGGCCGAGCTGCCCGGTTAGGGCAGAATCTGAGGCAATGAATGACGACAGTCGGGCCTCGATCGCGACCGCGATCTACATCGCCTCACCCGAAGGCGACACCGGTAAGTCGACCATTGCGCTGGGCATTCTGCACCGGCTTGCCGCCACCGTGCCCAGGGTGGGGGTGTTTCGGCCCATCACGCGCCTGGGTGAGGACCGCGACTACATCCTCGAACTGCTGCTGGCCGGCACCACCGCGGGGCTGAGCTACGACGACTGCGTCGGCGTCAGCTACCAGCAGGTGCATGAGGACCCCGACGTCGCCATCACCGACATCGTCGACCGGTTCCACCGGGTGGCCGAGCGCTGCGATGCCGTGCTGATCGTCGGCAGCGATTACACCGATGTCGCCACGCCCAGCGAGCTCAGCATGAACGCGCGCATCGCGGTCAACCTCGGCGCACCCGTGGTGCTCGCCGTCAAGGCTGCCGACCGCACGCCCGACGAGGTTGCCCACGTGGTCGAGGTGTGCCTGGCCGAGCTCAACCACCAGCATGCGCACGCCGCGGCCGTCGTGGCCAACCGCTGCGATCCTGCGCAGCTGACCGCGGTGGCCGAGGCTCTCAAACCGCTCGGCCCGCCCGCCTACGTGCTCCCCGAGGAACCGTTGCTGGTGGCGCCGTCGGTGGCCGAACTGAAGGTGGCGGTCGACGGCACCGTGATCGCCGGGGATCCGGAGTTGCTGTCCCGTGAGGCGATGGGTGTGCTGGTGGCGGGGATGACCGCCGAGCACGTGCTGGAGCGCCTGACCGAGGGTGTCGCGGTGGTGACCCCGGGTGATCGGTCCGACGTGGTGCTCGCCGTGGTGAGTGCGCATGCCGCAGAAGGATTTCCGTCACTGTCCTGCATCATCCTCAACGGCGGGCTCGAACTGCATCCGGCCATCGCCTCGCTGGTCGAGGGCCTGGGACTGCGCTTGCCCATCGTGGCCACCGAGTACGGAACCTTCGAGACCGCCAGCCGGGTCGCCGGCGCCCGCGGCCGGGTCACCGCGAAATCGCAGCGCAAGATCGACACCGCGCTGGCGCTGATGGACAAACACGTCGATGTCAACGATCTGCTCGCCCAGCTGAGCATCCCGATTCCGGCGGTCACCACTCCGCAGATGTTCACCTACCAGCTGCTCGACCAGGCCCGCTCCGACCGCAAGCGCATCGTGTTGCCCGAGGGCACCGACGACCGCATCCTCAGGGCCGCGGGCCGGCTGCTGCAGCACGAGGTGGCCGAGCTGACCATCCTCGGCGAGGAAAGTCAGATCCGTTCCCGGGCAGCAGAACTCGGCGTGAACATCGAAGCGGCCGTCGTTCTCGATCCGCGCACCAGCGAGTTGTGCGACCAGTTCGCCGAGCAGTACGCCGAATTGCGACGCAAGAAGGGCGTGACGGTCGAGCAGGCCCGCGAGATCATCCACGACGTCTCGTACTTCGGCACGATGCTGGTGCACAACGAGATGGTGGACGGCATGGTGTCGGGTGCCGCCCACACCACCGCGCACACCGTGCGTCCCGCCTTCGAGATCATCCGTACCGCGCCGGGAATCTCGACGGTGTCGAGCATCTTCCTGATGTGCCTGGCCGACCGGGTGCTGGCCTACGGTGACTGCGCGATCGTGCCCGACCCGACCTCCGAGCAACTCGCCGACATCGCGATCTCCTCGGCGCGCACCGCGGCGCAGTTCGGCATCGACCCGCGGGTGGCCATGCTCTCGTATTCGACAGGGACCTCGGGCACCGGCGCCGATGTCGACAAGGTCCGGGCCGCAACCGAACTCGTGCGCCAGCGCGATCGTGATCTGTTGGTCGAGGGTCCGATCCAGTACGACGCCGCGGTCGAGCCCTCGGTCGCGCTGACCAAGATGCCCGATTCGCCGGTGGCGGGCCGGGCCACCGTGCTGATCTTCCCGGACCTCAACACCGGCAACAACACCTACAAGGCCGTGCAACGCAGCGCCGGCGCGATCGCGATCGGCCCGGTGCTGCAGGGCCTGAACAAGCCGGTCAACGATCTGTCCCGAGGGGCGCTGGTGGAGGACATCGTCAACACCGTGGCGATCACGGCGATTCAGGCACAGGGGTGCTGATGACGGTTCTGGTGGTCAACTCCGGCTCGTCCTCGCTGAAATACGCGGTGGTCAAACCGGATTCGGGAGAGTTCCTGGCCGACGGCATCATCGAGCAGATCGGCTCGGCGCAGGTGCCCGATCATGACGCCGCGCTGCGGGCGGCGTTCGACGAACTGGCCGGTCAAGGCCTGCACCTGGACACCCTGGGTCTGGTGGCAGTGGGGCACCGGGTGGTGCACGGCGGCAAGACCTTCTACCAGCCCACCCTGATCGACGGTGATCTGATCGCCAAGCTCGAAGAGCTGTCACCGCTGGCCCCGCTGCACAACCCGCCGGCCATCCTCGGTATCGAGGTGGCCCGCAAGCTGCTTCCCGATCTGCCCCACGTCGCGGTCTTCGACACCGCGTTCTTCCACAACCTGCCTGCCGCCGCGGCGACCTACGCCATCGATCGGGAGGTGGCCGAGCGCTGGGGCATCCGCCGGTACGGCTTCCACGGCACCTCGCACCAGTACGTCAGCCGGCAGGCCGCCGTCTTTCTCGATCGGCCCTACGAGTCGCTGAATCAGATTGTCCTGCACCTGGGTAACGGGGCGTCGGCATCGGCGATCGCGGCAGGCAGGCCGGTGGACACCTCGATGGGCCTGACCCCGATGGAGGGTCTGGTGATGGGCACCCGCAGCGGCGATGTCGACCCGGGCATCATCATGTATCTGTGCCGCGCGGCCGGCATGGGGGTCGAGGACGTCGACACGATGCTCAACCGCCAGTCGGGCGTGCGTGGCCTCGGCGGCGAGAACGACTTCCGCAAGTTGCACGCCCGGATCGAATCCGGTGACGAGAACGCGCAATTGGCGTACGACGTCTACATCCACCGGCTGCGCAAGTACGTCGGTGCGTACCTGGCGGTGCTCGGCCGCACCGATGTCATCAGCTTCACCGCGGGGGTGGGCGAGAACGACGCCGCGGTACGCCGCGATGCGCTGGCCGGGCTGACCGGGTTGGGGATCGAGATAGACGAGGAACTCAACGCGGCAGGATCGCGCGAGGCTCGCCGGATCTCGACGCCGGACTCATCGGTCACGGTGCTGGTGGTGCCGACCAACGAGGAGCTGGCCATCGCGCGGGCGAGCGCGGCCCTGGTCTGACGGCCCTCAGACCGTCATCTCGAGGATCTTGTCGCCGACCGCGTTGCCCTCGAAGTAGCCCAGTCCGTAGTCGCCCTCGATGGTGGTGCGGTGCATCACGCGCGGCTCGTCGGGATCATGGCCGCTGACCGCGTGCAGCATGCGCAGGTTGTCCCAGATGACCATGTCGGTGGCGCGCCATTTGTGGAAGTACGGCTGGATCTTGGCCAGGATCTCCTTGCATACCGCTTCGAGAAGCTCGTCGCCCGAGGCGTTTTCGTCGTCCTCCAGCCCTTCGGCCATCCACGGCGAGACGTGTAGCACCTTCTCCCCGCTGCCGCGGGTCCACACCGCGGGATGGACAGCACGGGGCAGCTTCTTGCCGTAGTCGATCGTCTTCTGCAGGGCCTTGTGCGGCTGGATCTCGCGGAAGCCGTCGGCCAGGCCGAAACGCATGTCGCGGAACCGAAGGTTCAGGCTGTACAGGACGTTGCGGTCCTCGATGCGCTGCCGCAGTTCGGGTGACAGTGTCCGGTAGAGGTCGATGCCGTCGGCGAATCCGGTCTCGCCGCCTTCGGTGACACCGGTGATGCACCGCAGCACACCGGCCCGGTTGAGTTCGTTGTTGTAGCAGTGGTCGAAGTGCCAGGGCAGCCACGAGGTGAGTTCTCTGCCGTCGATCATCACGATGTTGCCGTCGCGCGGTGCCTGACCGATCTCGATGACGCCGGGATGCAGCGCTTCGCCCGCCCGCGGGACGGTGGGAATCGGATGGTCCTTCAGCGGCCCGAACACCTTGCTGATCTCGACCTGCAGTCGGCCGTCAGGTTCGACGTCCTCGAAAAGGATCATCCCGCGATCGTCGAACACCTCGCGGAGTCGGTCCCGGACCGCAGGGTCTTCCAATGTCCGCAGCGAGACGCCGGTGACCCGCGCGCCGAAGGAAAGGTCGGCCCGCAGGGGATCGACATGAATGGCGGCCATGGCAGATGTCCTCTCGGCAATGCTTGGTGTCTATGTCATTTAGTGATACAGTCAGATCAAACTCTGATATGACTGTAATGAGGATTGCCGATGGCCGTCAAGGGCAGCTCCACTGCTGCGCGCGTGCTGGTGGTGTTCGAGGCGGTTGCCGCGCATCAGCCGGTCGGGGTCGCGGCGCTGTCGCGGATGCTCGACGTCGACAAGAGTGCCGTGCAGCGCGCGCTGGTGACCCTGGCCGAGCAGGGGTGGATCCGGGCGCGCGAGGATCAGCTGACGCAGTGGGAGACGACTCCGCGGATCCTGGCCATCGCCCACAGCTCGCGCGCGAAGTCCGACATGCGCCAGGTCATCCAGCAAGCGCTTGAGCAACTGGCGGTGCAGACCGGCGAGACCGCCATCTTCAACGAACCTGTCGGGTCGAATCTCGTTGTGTCACAGGTGGCGGAGAGTTCGCAGCCACTGCGCATGGCGCCACGGGTCGGCACCGTCATCCCGGCCCGCGACAGTGCCACCGGCCAGATTCTGCTGCCGTTCCTGAGCCGCGAACGCCAGGTCGAACTGCTCGGTGACACCCCTGACGATGCCTATTCGGCACATCTCGAAACATGCCGCGCCCGTGGCTACGCTGCCAGCAACGGGGTGAACGAGCCTTCGATGACCATCGCGGCACCGGTGTTCGAAGCCGACGGCCGTCCGCTCGGCGTGGTGGCCATCAGCGGTCCGGCCGAGCGGATGCCGCAGCGCAGCCTCGCGGGCTTCGCCGAATTGGTATGCCAGGCAGCCAATCTGCTGTCCCGCGGTAATCCGGATTAGTCAGAAGGTGCTCATCGGCCGCACGCTGTTGGCCAGGTCGACCAGTGCGTAGCGGTGCGACTGGGTGGGGGCGACCCGGGCCAACGCCCGCAACGACGCCTCGACGCCGAGCTTGAGGCCGTGTTCGGTGAACGGGAATCCGAGAATGTGATTGCTGCTCGCCGTGTTGTCGGCCAGCCAGTCCATCGCGGTGCCCAACACCAGCGCCCGGATCTGCAGCACGCGCGGCTCGGAATCGGGCAGTGCCTCGACCCGTCGGGCCGCATCGCGGATGTTCTGTTCGGTGATCTCGCCGGTGGACCGTCCCGACAGCAGCGTGACCGCGCTGGTCAACCTGGCTGTGGTGAAATGCCTTGAGGTGGGCGGAACTTCGTCGAGGGTCTGGACCGCCTTGTCGCGCGATCCGGCGACCGACTCGGCGCGGGCCAGTCCGAAGCCGGCCGAGATCACCCCGTTGTCGGTGCTCCACACGGTGTTGTAGAACTTCAGCTCATCGGCCGTGCCGGCCAGTTCAGCCGTCGCAGCCAGCGCCAACTTGGGCGCCAGCTCCCCGGGTAGGGTGTCCAGGACCTCGGTGAAATGCTTTGTCGCCGAGTCGTAATCGGCTGAGAGCATCTCGGCCACCGCGCGGAACCAGAGCAGCTGCCAGCGCCACCCGGCCCAGGTCGCCAGGTCGTCCAGCTTGCGGGTGGCCTTGGCGACGTCGCCCAGATCCAGTAGGGCGCGCGCCTCCATCAACGGCAGCTCCACCGATTCGGACAGATCCACACCTTCGGCGTCGATCGCGCCGTGGCGGGCCGCGCGCAACTGGTCCAGGGTGTGCACGGGCTGGCTGAGCACACTTGCCACCAGCATCGGCGCCCCGACATCGGTGCGGTCCACCAGCGGCACCGGCAGTGCGCGCACGATCTCCTGCGCGGTCAGTTTCTCCGAATGCACCTGTCCGTCAACGTAGACATCGGTGTGGGCGACCAGCAGATCGACGCCGAACGTGGATCGCGACGGGCTGAACACGGTCGACAGACCGGGCCGGGGGATTCCGGTATCGGCCGCCACCACCTCACGCAGCACACCGAGCAGCTGCGATGACATCTCCTCGGCGCTGCGGAACCGGCGTCGCGGATCGGGATCGATGGCGCGGCGCAGGAACCGGCCGAAGGAATCGTAGGTGTCGAGCACCGTGTCCTCGGACGGCAGCCCGTCGACGTAGCGGCCCCGCCGGGTACGCAGGTTCATGGTCAGCGCGGCCAGCGTGCGTCCCACGGTGTAGATGTCGGTGGCCACCGTCGGACCGGTGCGCACGATCTCGGGCGCCTGGAATCCCGGTGTGCCGTACAGGTATCCGTAGGAGTTGAGCTTCGACACCGCACCGAGGTCGATCAGCTTGAGCTGTTCCTCGGTGATCATGATGTTCTCGGGCTTGAGGTCGTTGTAGGCCAGCCCGATCGAATGCAGATAGCCCAGCGCGGGCAGGATCTCCAGCATGTAGCCGATGGCCTCGGCCACCGGGAGCCGGGTACCCCTGGCCTGTTTGAGCGAGGTTCCGCCGACGTACTCCATCACGATGTAGCCGACCGGATTGCCGTGCTTGTCATCGTGTTCGACGAAGTTGTAGATCTTCACGATCCCCGGGTGCGTCACCTCGGCCAGGAACTGGCGTTCGGCCATGGCGATCACCTGGGCCTCGGCGTCACCGGAATGCACCAGGCCTTTGAGCACGACCGGGCGTTCGTTCACGTTGTGGTCGAACGCCAGATACACCCAGCCCAACCCACCGTGGGCGATGCAGCCCTTGATCTCGTACTGGTCGGCGACGATCTCGCCCGGGGACAGCTGCGGCAGGAACGAGTACGCGCTGCCGCAATGCGGGCACCAGCCCTCCGAGAGGGCATGTCCGTCGGACGAGGACCGGCCGACCGGCTTGCCGCAGTTCCAGCAGAACCGCTTCTGCTCGGCCACCACCGGGTTGGTCATCAACGCCGTCAACGGATCCCGCTCGGGCACCCGCGCGATCTCGACCAGTCCGCCGCCCAGCCTGCGGATCGGCGAGAGCATCCGGGTGGCGATCGTGGCGAGGTTCTGCGGCTCGGTGTCGCCGCCGCCGAACGTCGGATCGTCGGAATCGTCGAACTCCGGGCGGAACACCGCCTGGGTCGCCATGGGCCGCAGGGTCGACTGCGAATCCATGTCGAGGTCTTCGAGGCTCGCCGGCTGTGTCCCGGGTCCGCCCTCGGTGTCGGGGGTCTCGGGCAGCTCGGAGTCGTCGGGCTTCTTCATCAGTCGACGTACCTCGCGGCCGGGGGTGTCGGTGCCGGACCCAGGACGGTCAACCACTTGCGGTACAGCGTGTTCCAGGTGCCGTCACGGCGGATCCGTTCCAGTGTCGCGTTGACGACCCGGACCAGCGGCGTGTTCTGCAGGTTCAGCCCGATGCCGTAGGGCTCCTCGTTGAGGCTGGGGCCGACGATGTGCAGATACGGATCCTGGGCCACCAGCCCGGCCAGGATCGAATCGTCGGTGCTGACCGCGTCGGCCTGACGCTGCTGCAGCGCCACCAGGCAATCGGCCCAGGTCACCACCGAGACGATGATCGGTGACGGGCTGATCTGCTGGATCCGTTTGAGCGACGTCGTCCCGTCCACCACGCACACCCGCTTGCCGGAAAGGTCGGAGGCCTGCGAGATGTTGGAGTCACGCGCGGCCAGGATGCGTTGGTGGGCCATGAAGTACACCGTCGAGAAGTTCACTTCCTTGCGGCGCTCACAGGTGATCGTCATGGTCTTGACCACGATGTCGACCTGATTGTTCTGCAGGGCGGTGATCCGGTCGGCCGAGGACAGGATGCGGTACTCGACCTGCGACGGCGTGCCGAAGATGTCGCGCGCGACCTCTCCGGCGATGTCGACGTCGAAACCGTTGATCTGGCCGGTGATCGGATCGCGGAACGAGAACAGATTGCTGCCGATGTCGAGCCCGACGATGAGCCGGCCGCGGTCGCGGATCTTGGCGACCGCCGCGTCGGCGTCGGCCTTGTTGGGGAACGGCCGCAGGCTGGCGGTGCGGTTGCACTCGTCGGTCTCGGCTTCCGGCACCCGCACGGGTTGGGGTGCAAGCTCCTGCATGCCGGCCGGGCTGGGCGGCGCCAGCGTCATCGTCGGCAGCGTCAAGGCCGGTGCGCTCTGGCTGCACCCGGCCACCGCCAGGGCCGCGGTCACGACGGCCAATAGCTTCTGCACTGCCTTCTTCACGGTGCTCACCTGTACTCGCTGAGTCGAGGCCACAGTCCCAGCGCCACGGCCAGCGCCGCGGCGACACTGAGCAGCGCGGCACCCACTGTCGCGCCGGACAGCACCCGGCGGGCATTGGCGATGTCGTTGCGCAACTGGCTGCGGCTCTGTTCGATGCCCTTGGACAAGGCGCTGTCGAGCTTGTCGAAGGCCGATGTGGAATCGTCCTCGCCGGTGCCCAGCGCCACCTGCGTCGCGGCCTGGTAGTTGCCCACTGCGATGTAGGCGTTGATCCGGTCATCGGCCGTGCGCCACTTGGTGAGCAGATCCTCGGCACCGGTCAGATCGCTCTTGTCGATGCCGGTGTCGCGGGCCAGATACTGCGCGAGTTGTTGCTGCATGGCCTCGATGCGCTGGTAGTAGGACTGCTTGCGCAGGTTCTCGTCGCCGCGCCGGATCAGCGCCAGCGTCTCGTCGGCCCGGGCCTGTTGGGCGGTGATGGCCAGGTTGGTCACGGTCTTGAGGGATTCGGCGGCGGTGTCCTTGGCGCTGCGGCTGTCCGACGTCGAGATCACCAGGGCGGTGGTCACCCAGATCAGCATGACCAGCACGGCCATACCGCCGGCCACGAAACCGATGTTCACCCGCCGCCGGGTGCGCCGCGCCAGCCAGCGGTTGGCGAACGCGCCGAACATCAACGTCGCCAGCACCACCAGCATCACCGCGGCGGGGATCCGGGTGGAGGCCGTTGTCTCGGCATCCACCCGCGCCGAGGTCTCCTCGTACAGGCGTTGCGCGTCGGGCAGGATCTGCGACTGCATGAGCGCCGAGGCCTCGGACAGGTAGGACGAGCCCACCGGGTTGCCGGCCCGGTTGTTGGTCCGGGCGGTCTCCACCAGGCCGGTGTAGACCGCCAACCGTGCGTTGATCCGGCCGAGCAGCTGCACCAGCGACTCGTCGGTCAACCCGCTGGCGGCACGGGTCACGGCGACCGAGGCGTCGGTGATGGCCTGCTCGTACCGCTGCCGGACATCGCGGGGTTCGGCTCCGGCGATGAAGGCCGTGGCGGCGGCGGCGTCGGCGACCGACAGCGTGGTGTAGAGCTGGCCCGCCGCGAACGCCAGCGGCTCGGTGTGGTCGAGCACCGTGGTCAACGCCTGCTGGCGGTCGTTGATGGTGGTGGACGTTGCGAAGGCGCTGGCGATCACGAGCGCCGACAACACCAATCCGATCGTCAGGATGCGTCCGGGGGTGGTCCACAGAAACCACCAGCGCGGGTGGGCAGGAGTGGTCGGCGACCGGGACGCGAGCGGTTCGGTCGAGGGATGTGCCAACTCCACAGTCACCTGCGCACGGACCTCATTTAGTTTCGGTGCAAACGGGGTGTTCCAACACTATAAAAAAATTCTAAGAGCGCCGTGCTTAGGCTCGCGGAGAAATTGCGGCCCACCGAAACTGGCGACGTTCCTTATTCTGTACGGGTGCATGGCGACGGTGACGGCTGGGTGTTCTCCGACAACGGCGCCCGCTATTGGGGGCGACACGGTGCGGCCGGCCTGTTGCTGCGGGCACCGTGGCCGGGCGGAGCGGCGGCAGTGCTGCTGCAACACCGGGCCCCGTGGAGCCATCAGGGCGGAACGTGGGCGTTGCCTGGCGGCGCCCGAGACAGTCACGAGACCGCCGAGCAGGCCGCGGTCCGGGAGGCCCATGAGGAAGCCGGGGTGACCGCCGAGCAGCTCACCGTGCGGACCACCGTGGTGACGGCCGAGGTGGCCGGGATCGGCGGCACACACTGGTCCTACACGACGGTGATCGCCGACGTGCCCGAGCCGCTGGAGACCATCCCGAACCGGGAGAGCTCGGAGTTGCGCTGGGTGGTCGAGGACGAGGTGGCCGGGTTGCCGTTGCATCCCGGGTTCGCTGCGAGCTGGGAGCAGCTGCGCGCGGTGACGGCGTCCCTGCCGCTGGAGCTCAACCCGCCGCGCTGAGCGCCGCTTTCAATTCCGTGGCGGCGGCGCGGGGATCGGAGGCCGCGGTGATCGCGCGGACCACCACGATGCGCCGAGCACCGGCGGCCAGCACATCGGGCAGCCGCTGCTGATCGATCCCGCCGATCGCGAACCAGGGCTTGGCCGGATTCAGCGCGGCCGTCGAGCGCACCAGGTCCAGGCCCGGTGCGGACCGGCCCGGCTTGGTCGGTGTCGGCCAGCACGGTCCGACGCAGAAGTAGTCCACCTGCTCATCGATCGCGGCAGCAGCCTGCTCTGTGTCGTGGGTGGAGCGGCCGATCACGGGACGCTCGCCGATGATGCCGCGGGCGACCTCCAGCGGCAGGTCGTCCTGACCGAGGTGCAGGATGTCGGCTCCGGCGGCCAGCGCGATGTCGGCGCGGTCGTTGACCGCCAGCAACGCGCCGTGGCGGCGGGCCGCGTCGGCCAGGATCTTCAGCGCCTCGAGCTCTTGACGCGCCTCGAGCGGACCGAACTGCTTCTCCCCGGGCGACCCCTTGTCCCGGAGCTGGATCAGATCCACCCCGCCTGCCAGCGCGGCATCGGCGAATTCGGCCAGGTCACCGCGCTCCCGTCGGGCATCGGTGCACAGGTACAGGGTGGCGCGCTGCAGACGGTCGGCGGGTGATTCCACACCGCGACGGTAGCCGGTGGGGCCCGAGTACCCTGAACTGGCAATCAATACGGGAGTCCCTGGGACGAGGGGCTGAGAGTGGGCATCCGGACCGGCCCTGACCGTCACACCTGATCCGGGTCATGCCGGCGAAGGGAGCGGGTATGGCAGCAGGAAGCGCCAAGACACTTGCCGTCATCGGCGGCGGTGTGATCGGGCTGTCGGTCGCACGCCGGGCGGCGCTGGACGGCTGGACCGTGCGGCTGCACTGCACCACCGAGCGCGGCGCATCGTGGGTGGCCGGGGGCATGCTGGCCCCGCACAGCGAAGGCTGGCCGGGCGAGGAAGAGATCCTGCAGATCGGCCTGGAATCGCTGAAGCTGTGGCACTCCGGATTCCTCGACGGGCTGGCACCCGAGGTGGTCACGGCACGCGAGTCACTGGTGGTCGCGCTCGACCGGGCCGATGTCGCCGACCTGCACACCGTTGCCGAATGGCTCTCCGCGCAGGGTCAGCCGGTCGAGCTGACCAATGCCGCCCGGGATGTGGAACCCCTACTGGCCCAAGGCATCCGGCACGGGTTCCGGGCCACGACCGAACTCGCCGTGGACAACCGCGCCGTGGTCGACGGGCTCGCCGCGCACTGCGAGCGACTGGCCGTGCGGTGGGCCGGGCCCGTCGAGGATCTGGCCCAGGTGGACTCGGCCGACGCCGTCGTCGTCGCCAACGGGATCGACGCCCCGAAACTCGTGCCCGGACTGCCGGTGCGCCCGGTGAAGGGGGAGGTACTGCGGTTGCGGTGGCGTAAGGGCTGTATGCCGGTGCCGGAGCGGGTGATCCGGGCCCGCGTGCACGGCAGGCCGGTGTACCTGGTGCCGCGCGCCGACGGCGTGGTGGTCGGCGCCACCCAGTACGAGCACGGTCGCGACACCGCGCCGGTGGTCAGTGGCGTGCGCGATCTGCTGGAGGACGCCTGCGCGGTGATGCCCGCGCTCGGCGAGTACGAGTTGGCCGAGACCGCGGCCGGGTTGCGGCCGATGACACCGGACGGGCTGCCGATCGTCGAACGTGTCGACGAGCGCACGCTGGTGGCCGTCGGACACGGCCGGAACGGATTTCTGTTGGCGCCGTGGACCGCAGAGCGGATCGCGGCTGAGCTCGAGGTGAGCGTGGGAGCGAAATGATCACCATCACGGTCAACAACGAGACCCTCGAGGTGGACGAGCAGACCACCATCGAGGGCCTGCTGGAGAACCGGGGTTTCCCGGACAAGGGCATCGCCGTCGCTCTGGACTGGACGGTGCTGCCCCGGTCGGAATGGGACCGCAAGCTGGCCGACGGCGCCCGGGTGGAGGTCGTGACGGCGGTGCAGGGTGGGTGATTCGGCATTCGTCATCGGCGGCCGGGAGTTCGGCTCCCGGTTGATCATGGGTACCGGTGGCGCACCCAATCTGGCCGTGCTGGAAGAGGCGCTGGTGGCCTCGGGGACAGAGTTGACGACGGTGGCGATGCGGCGGGTCGACGCCGAGACCGGCACCGGGGTGCTCGACCTGCTCAACCGGCTGGGTATCGCGGCGCTGCCCAACACCGCGGGCTGTCGCGGTGCGGCCGAGGCCGTGCTGACCGCGCAGCTGGCGCGCGAGGCGCTGGGCACCGACATGGTCAAACTCGAAGTCATCGCCGACGAGCGCACGCTGCTGCCCGACGCGATCGAATTGGTCAAGGCCGCAGAGCAGTTGGTCGACGACGGGTTCATCGTGCTGCCCTACACCAACGACGACCCGGTGCTGGCCCGCAGGTTGGAGGACGCCGGCTGTGCCGCCGTCATGCCGCTGGGTTCGCCGATCGGCACCGGTCTGGGCATCTCCAACCCGCACAACATCGAGATGATCGTCGAGCGGGCCGGGGTGCCGGTGGTGCTGGACGCCGGTATCGGCACCGCCTCTGACGCCGCGATGGCGATGGAATTGGGCTGCGACGCAGTGCTGCTGGCCACCGCCGTCACCCGGGCGTCCGATCCGCCGACCATGGCCGCCGCGATGTCGGCAGCCGTCACCGCCGGATATCTGGCGCGTCAGGCGGGACGTATCCCGAAGCGGTTCTGGGCTCAGGCGTCCAGCCCGGCGCTGTGACTCGGCGTTGACTCTGCGGTGATGGCGTTGTCTACTCGCACTTTTGCGCCGTGGACGCAGAGTCAACAGGAGGGATCACTGTGAAGCGCTATGTCGCGCTGGGCAGTTCGATGGCCGCCGGGCCGGGCATCAAACCGTCGGCCGAAGGTGCGCCGTGGCAGGCGGGCCGCTCGGCCCGCAACTACCCGCATCTGGTCGCCGACCGGCTCGGGCTCGACCTGGTCGACGTGACGTACTCGGGGGCCACCACCGCGCACATCCTGCGGGAGCGCCAGAACGGGGCGCCGCCGCAGATCGACGCGCTCGACGGCTCCGAGGCGCTGGTCACGGTCACGATCGGCGGCAACGACGCCGGCTATGTGCCCCAGTTGATGGCGGCCGCGCTGCCACGATTCACCCGGTCGGTGCCACTGGTGGGGTCGTTCCTTCGCGGCCTGCTGGATCCCGATGCGCGGGAAGCGGCGCTGACCGAAGTGGCCGATTCGCTGGTGACGGTCGGGCGTGAGATCCGCCAACGCGCTCCCCGCGCCCGGGTGCTGTTCGTGGACTACCTGACGATGCTGCCGCCCGAAGGCGCCGCGGCTTCGCCGCTTTCTGCGGCTGACGCGGCGCTCGGGCGGCATGTCGCAGCCACGTTGGAACGACTCACCGGAACTGCCGCGGCCGAAACCGGTTGCGGATGGGTCCGTGCCGCCCAAGCCAGTCTGGCGCACCATGCGTGGTCAGCCGAGCCGTGGACCACGCGGCCGGGCCTGCCCTGGCCGGGACGGCCCGCGCCACTGCACCCGAACGCCGCAGGCATGCGGGCGGTCGCCGACCTGGTGGTGCACGCCGTCCCCGGCACCTGAATTCGTGCAATCGGACCTGATGGCGGCGTGCGAGAATTCTTTCTATGACCCTTGGGGTGAATGGCGACGAGCTTCGGAAGAAGTCTGCCCAACTCGCAAAATTCGCACAGGAACGCGCGCAGCACGAGCGCCGGGTGACGGAGATCGCGGGGGAGTTCGCCGCGACCTGGAAGGGAGCTGCGGGCTCAGCTGTCCAGTCCGCTCTCTCGAACTACCTGACGCAGGCGTCGGACGTCCGTCGGGAAGAGGCCGAGATGTCGCACCTGCTCGAAGAGGCGATCGCGGCGTACGAAGGGACCGACGGCAGTGCCGCGGGCTCCCTGGCCCAGTCGATGAACATCTGAATCGGAAGGTCGCCGAATGAGCACCGATATCGCCGTTCAGTTCGAACGGACGCGGCAACTGGCAGCCGAGCTGGATGCCGAGGCCGCCAAGGTCAAACAGATCCTGGAGGAAGAGACCGCGCTGGTATCGGACATCCGCGGGATGTGGACCGGCGCAGCGTCGGAACAGTTCAATCAGCAGTACACCGAGTGGAACAAGGAAGCCGACGAAGAGGCGGCGGCCCTGGACAAGCTGTGCACGGCGGTCCATCAGGGCATCGACACGATGTCGGCCACCGAGACCGACGTGACCGGAATGTTCAGTTGAACTGAACCTGAGCAGTAAGAACGACACCGCCTGCAATGATGGCGGTGATGATCGAACTGACCGGGCTGACAAAACTCTATGGATCCCACCGAGCCGTCGACGATCTGACGTTCACCGTCGAACCGGGCGTGGTGACGGGATTCCTCGGACCCAACGGCGCGGGCAAGACCACCACCATGCGGTTGGTCCTCGGGCTGGACCATCCCAACGCCGGGTCCGCGACCATCGACGGCAAGAAGTACCGGGAGCTGCGGGATCCGCTGCGGACGGTAGGCGCCCTGCTCGACGCGCGTCAGGCCCATCCCAACCGGTCGGCTCGCAATCACCTGCGCTGGATCGCGGCAGCCAACCGGATCGCGCCGGCCCGGGTGGACGAGGTGCTCGAGATCGTGGGGCTGACGTCGGTGGTGGACCGCACTGCCGGGACGCTGTCGCTGGGTATGAGCCAGCGGCTGGGAATCGCCGCCGCGCTGCTGGGCGACCCGCCGGTGCTGCTGTTCGACGAGCCGGTCAACGGTCTGGATCCGGAGGGCATCCACTGGGTGCGCACCCTGATGCGCAGCCTGGCCGCCGAGGGCCGCACGGTGTTCGTGTCCAGCCATCTGCTGGCCGAGATGGCCAATACCGCCGATCGTCTGGTGGTGATCGGGCAGGGCAAGTTGATCGCCTCGACCACGGTCAGCGAGTTCGTCAGCGGCACGTCTGCCGACACCGTGCGGGTCCGCACACCACAACTCGAGACACTGCGCGAGGTTCTCACCGACGCCGGACTCGAGGTGGAGACCGCCGCCGACGGCGATGCGCTCGCGGTGCACGGCGCGGCCATCGAGGTGATCGGTGATCTGGCCGCGCGCAATGCGATCACGTTGCACGAGTTGAGCCAGCGGCAGGCCTCGCTGGAGGAGGCGTATCTGAAACTCACCGATGATGCCGTCGACTACCGGGCTGATGTTGTGATGAGCGCTCGCGCGAAGAACCGAGAAGCACGATGAGCGCGCTGGCCGCGCTCGACGCCGAGCGCATCAAGCTGGCCACCACGCGCTCGTCGGTGTGGTCGACGGTCGGGGTGGCGGTGTTCAGCCTCGGGGTCGCGGCCATGCAGGGAATGAGCGCGCACCACTACACCGGGCTGTCCCCGGCCAAGGCCGCACTCGGCGTCGCGGTGTTCGGGGTTCCGGTGTTGATGGTGCTGTCCTCGATGACGATGACCGGCGAATACCGCAGCGGGCTGATCCGCACCACGCTGCTGGCCACACCGAACCGCACGCAGGTGCTCACCGCGAAAGCGGTGGTGTGCGCGGCCTTCTCGTCGGTGTGTGCGGTGTTCATGGTGCTGGCCTCGGTGCTGGTGGCCCGGATGGTGGCCGATCCGGTGGTCGGAACACAGCTGTCGCTGGCCAATCCGGCGACCTGGCGGGTGGCCGGCGGGTTCGCGTTGTACGCCGCATTGGCCGCGGTGCTCGGGGTGTCCGTCGGGGCGCTGGTGCGATTTGCGGCCGGTGCGGTGGCGGTCCTGCTGCTGTGGCCGCTGGTGGCCGAGCCGCTGCTGGGCAACATGCCCAACTCGGGCCCGCGGACGGGCCCGTGGTTGCCGTTCGCCAACATGTTCACGTTCCTTCACGTGGACTGGCTGTTCCCGACGTACAACATGCCGTGGGGTGAGCTGGGCTCGCTGTTCTATTTCCTGGTGTGGGTGGCGGTGGCGTTCGTGGCTGCCGCCGTGGTGCTGAACAGGCGTGACGCCTGACCCGGAATTACTCCGGGTCAGACGCCACATCCGTCGGAACCGCATCGCTGGTGCCCAGGGCCAGTACCACCTTCGACCCGTACGGCACGTGCTGGATCAGCTGCAGCTGGGCCAGCGCCGGGTGGGCGTCCAGCAGCTTGCCTGCGTTGGCCAGCGCACGCAGGGCCGCGGTCTCGGCACGGGCGGCTTCCAGCTTCGCCGCACCGGTGGCCTTGGCCGTCGCCAGCTGTAGTGCCGCGGCCCGGATCTCGGTCGGGATGATCACGTCCTTGATGAAGGCCCCGATCACCCCGACACCGGTTCGGGCACCGGCCGCCCGTGCCGCCGCGGCGATCGCGTCGGCGTCAATGCGATTGCCGCGCTGCATCACCTCGTCGGCGGTCACCGCGGCGACGAGATCGCGCAGCGCGATCTGCGCCGCCAGGTACACCGCGGCCATCGGGTCGGCCGCCGCCTCCACGTAGGCCACCGCATCGCTGACCTTGAACTGCAGCACGACGCTGATACGCAGCGTCACCGCATCCGAGGTCAGCACCTCCTGCGGAGCCAGCGTCAGCACCTGCTCACGCATCTCGACACGCACCACCGAGGCCGCCACATCAATGCGGTGGCGTCCCGGGGGCAGGACACGACCCAGGGTGCCGTCCGTGTACTCCAGCGCGCACTGGCCTGCGCAAACAGTGATTCGGTTGAACGTGAAGATACTCATGTCGTGTCCTCCTTCCGGTGTATGTGTCTGTGCAGCAAAGGGATACCGCCGCCGGGCACAATCGGTGACGGGGCGTCACGTCCCCGTACCGGCGGATGTGGGCCGCAAGGCCACCGACTGCGCGATCCCGGCGACGGTATCGGGGTTGCAAGAGAGGATTCGAACCTCAGGCCCTTTACCTGTGCCATGACGCCGCAGGCAACACGCAGAAACGTCGCGGTACCCCGCTCGGCCTGCTTCCCTCTCGGCGCCGGGAAACACCATGCCACCACAGCAAATCCGTGCGCAATCGATTATTCGAGTAGCCGACTACTCTAGGTCGCGATTCTCGGCGAGGTTAGCTTCAGATGTAACGAACATGAGTCACCTACCGGGATCGAGGTGCGCAAATGTCCCGCATCTTCGTGAGCCACTCCAGTCACGACAATCGATATGCTGTCGCGTTGAAACAGTGGCTTGAAGCGGCGGAGCCGGGCTTGGCCGGCGAGATTTTCCTTGATCTTGACCGAGACAACGGTATTCAGACCGGCCGTCGTTGGACCGACGCCCTGTGGCAGGCGAATGCGCGCTGTGAAGCGGTTATCTGCCTGGTTTCGAACAGCTGGGTGGACTCCAAGGAGTGCCATGCTGAATTCCGTCAGGCCGAGGGTATGCGCAAACCCATCTTCTGTGCTCGGCTGGAAAACGTCGACGGAAATGACGTGACCCGGGCCTGGCAGAGTTGCGATCTCTTCGGGGTAGGCCCGATTACGACGATTACCTCTGATGGCGAGCCGGCGGTGCAGTTGACCACAGACGGACTTGTCCGACTGCTGAGGGGGTTGCGCGCGGTTGGCATAGGCGCTGACAGCTTCCAATGGCCGCCGCCGGGGGACCCCGACCGCTCCCCGTACCGCGGCTGGGAACCACTAGAATCGGTCGACGCGGCAGTCTATTTCGGGCGAGACGCGCAGATTATTTGTGCCCTGGACGAGTTGCGGGCCATGCGCGAGGCCAGTCGAGAACGAATGTTCGTCATCCTGGGCTCATCCGGTGTCGGCAAGTCATCGTTTCTGCGAGCCGGTCTGCTGCCCCGTCTGGCGCGCGACGACCGCCGATTCCTCGCGATGCCGGTAGTACGGCCGGAACGTCACGCCCTCACCGGTGAGACCGGGCTGGCACGCGCAATCTACGGAATCCGAGACGAGGTCGGGCTAGCGGCACCGAGCCTCGGCGCGATAAAGACCGCGATTCGGAATCCGGAATCGGTGATGCAGTTGCTCCTCGAAACCGTTGCAGTAGTGCGTGATCGGCTACTGAATGCCGAAGCTTCCGAACGGTTCCCGACGTTGGTGCTGCCGATCGACCAGACAGAGGAACTATTCGGAGTCGACGCGGGAGAGGAGGGGCCGGCGTTTCTGGAGATCCTGAGAGCGATGTTGGACGGCTCCTCCGCTGGGCCGGACATCATGGTCGTTGCCACAATTCGCTCCGATCGCTACGAGCCGCTGCAGACAGCTCCGCAGCTGGCGGACGTGCAGAGCCACCTGTTCGATCGTTTGAAGGCCTTGCCGGCTGCGCAATTCGCTGAGGTCATCGAGGGTCCCGCTCGACGGGCCGCTGACTCGGAATCCACATTTACCTTCGCTCCCGAGCTTGTCGACCGACTCATCGAAGACGCCACGGGCGGTGCCGACACCCTGCCGTTGCTGGCACTGACGTTGTCGCGTCTGTATGAGGACTACGCCGGAAGTGCTGGCGCCGTCACCGTGGACCTGTACGAGGCGATGGGCGGTATGCCACGGGTGGTGCAGAACGAGATCGATAACCTTCTATCGGCTAATCCGGCCGAACGCACTGAGCAGTTGAGCCGTCTGCACGACGCGTTTATCCCCTGGTTGGTGACGGTGAACTCGGACACCGACCAACCGATGCGCCGCATCGCGCGGTGGTCAGATCTCCCGGAGAACAGTCATACGTTGCTGGATGCCTTTGTCGCCCGGCGACTTCTGGTCAAGGGGGAGCGCGAAGGGCAGGTTGTCGTCGAGGTCGCGCTGGAGAGCCTGCTGCGCCAGTGGGACGAGCTGGCGCAGTGGTTGCATGCCGAAGCCGCTGAACTGCGCGATGCGGACGCCATCGAGCGGGCCGTCGTCGCTTGGGAGCGAAGCTCACGTCACGATGACTGGTTGCTGGATGGTGCGAGACTGGTCGCGGCTGAAAACTTGAGTACGAGAGTTGGTTTCGGAGCCCGCTTGAATCCGGCAGGTGAGTTTCTGCTCGCATCACGCCGGCGCGTCAACCACAAACTCGAATCGGAGAAGCGGGAAGCGGAAGCACACGCGAAATCGCTGCGGCGGCGCTCGCAGGTATTAGCGGCATTGCTTGCCGTGATCGTGCTGGTTGCGGTCTATGCCCTGATCTCTCAGCGGCAAGCTCAAGCGGCCGAGCAGGCGGCCAATGAACAGGCGCGGCGGGCAGTTGCCGCAAAACTCACACTGGAGTCGCGGGCGATGCTCGGAGGCACCCGCCAGGGAGGCGAGCGGCGCGCGATACTGCAGATGCTTGCTGCCGAGCGGCTCGTGCCCGGTGGCGATTCCAACGCTCTGTTGGAGACCTTGGGTGACACCCGACGCCTGCTGAAAGTCATTGCGACACCGTCGAATGTGAACTCTTTTGCGCTTAGTCCCGATGGACACCAGATTGTGTCTGCCGGAGCAGACAACATGCTCCATCGATGGAATCTTCAAACCGGTGAGGCAATCGGAGACCCAATGGTTGGGCACACGGGCAGTGTGGACACGGTTGCGGTCGGCGCGCATTGGATCGTTACGAGCGGCGCTGACCGCACCCTGCGAATCTGGGATGCGCGAACGGGCAAAGCAGTCCACAGCCTGCCGGTTCAGGACGAAATGTGGAACATCGTCGTGAGCCCCGACGACACCTTGATCGCCACCGCAACCCGCGGCGGGGCTATCCAGCTGAGGCGGCTTCCCAGTGGTGAGCCGGTGGTCGCGTCCGAAAGTGGGTGTAAAAGCACCGGTCGGTTCGCAGCTTCGTGGGTGAGCATACGGGCTGGGGAACTCAAGTGACAGGCTCTTGCAGCTTGAGCTGGTGGTGTTGGGGATAACGGCGAGCGGGTTCGGTAGCTTGCTGCGGATGCTTTGGCGCGCCCAGGGCTGATGCGTAGGGCCGAGAGATGCTCAGCTGGAGAGGGTTTGGGCGGCGTCGGTCAGTGCGTTGAACGCGGCGTCGAGGCGGTCTTGGCGGCGGCGGTTGGGTTCGTGGTTGGCTTCGGCGGCTACGAACCCGATAAGCTCTTCGAGGTCGTCGGCATTGGTCAGTAAGGCAGCGCCGTTTGGGTGGGCGCGCATGCCGTACACCAGTCGCTCACAGTCGGGGTCAAGCAGCATCAGGTCGCGTAACACGGCGGCGGTCGTGTCGCTGACGATGACCTCCTTGAGGTCGCCGGCAACGCTGGAGCGGCGGCGGCGCAGGTCGTATGGGGAGTCTGCCCAGTTGCTGATCACCCCCTCGTCGTCGCAGACGCTGCACGACCATCGGATCGGCGCCGCCGTCTCGGCCGAGGCGATAGCGATGGTCATCCGCCCGGGGCAGCGCCTGTGGGCGGGGCGGCGCCGACACGGCAATGCCGATACCCACCGATCACCGACCTGGCCGGCGGTGCCCGCCCGGACAATGTCGCCCAGGTGTTGTGCCAGGCGGCGCGCGGGACCGGAAGCGTCGTGCGGCATGTCGAGGAAGTGATGCAGATCGGCGACCAACACGTCGCCACACTGTACCGGCGCCACGTCGCGGTGTTCTTGGGTACCGATCCTCGGGGACGCTGCCTACGATCATGGGTCGTGATGCTGCGATGTACCGCCAAGGTGTTGGCGCTGCTGAGGGCGCCTGAGCCGGCCATCGGCCAAGCCTGCGCGACCGACTGGTATGCCCACCTGGTCTGGATCGACCGACGCAAATGCCTGCTGGTGACCCACGCCGGGACCTTGTTCTCGGTGTTCATGCCGAACGTCACCGCCGCCGGGTTGCGCCCGATCGGCCCGCCGGTCGTCTCGGCGATCCAGGCCGCGTTGCACGTCGAGGGTCTGCCCGCCGATACGCTCGGCGATCTTGATCCCCAGCAGGTGGCCGTGGCCAAGACCGCCGACCGCCGCATCCTGGGCACGATCAACGACCTGGCGTTCACCACCGAACACGTCATCGCCACCGCTGGCGGCCTGGCCCGCTGCGACATCGACGCGCTGCACCACGGCCTGCATCGCACCATCAACAGCATCACCGGCTACATCCCACCGATCGACCTGGTCACCGCCAGCCGTCACCGAAACTGAGCCTGCCAAAGCGACACGGAGTTGTTACGCGGTGGCCGAGATGGGATCTGCGGGGTTGGTGCCGTTACTCGTGGTGGACGGTGTCAGCCGCAGTTCACGGGGTGGGTCCAGCAGCGATCGACGTAGGTCGTGCAGCAATCGGGTACCGACCGGTGTCATGGACAGCCCGCGCCAACCGGCCGAGGCCCGGTCGAGCACCGCCCATACCAGGCTAACGGCGCTGGTCTCGCCGGGGAATCGGCCGATGACCTTGGTCCGACGCTTGGTCTCCCCAAAGGAGCGCTCAATAAAATTCGAATGTCGAACGCGCCCATGGTGTTCGACCGGGAACCGCAGATAGGCAGTCAACCCAGCTTTGTCGGTGAGCAGAATGCGCATCGCCGCCGGATAGAGGTCGAAGTATTTGGCGGCGAACGCCTCGATCCGCTTGTCGATGATCTCAACGAGCCCAGGCCCCGGTTCAACCGTCAGATCGGCGGTATCGAAGATGGCCCAGTAGCCGTCGCGGACCTCGGCTTGCATCCCGGCGGGAATCTTCGCGAGCACGTTGCGGAGTCGATGAATAAGACATCTCTGCCGCAACGCTTTTGGGAAAATTTGTTCGATGGCTGCGATCAGGCCCTTGGCGCCGTCAGAGACAACCAACAGTGGACAACCCAGGCCGCGATCGCCCAGATCAGTCAGGAAGTCGGCCCATGCGTCGGTCGACTCGCCGGTCCCGGGCGCCAACCCGACGAACACCGGCTTGCCCTCGGTGGTGATGCCCCAGGCGGCCAGCACCGGCTCGGCCGGCGACCCCGGATGCATCCGAAAGAAGCTGGCATCCAAGAACAGGTAATCCAGCGTGATCTCGTCAAGTCGACGACGCGCCCACGCCTGGTATTCGGCTCGGATCGCCTTGCACACTTCCGAGACCGTGGATTTGGAGATCGCGGCCTGGTCGCCAAGTGTTTCGGCGAGGGTGGCCTGCACGTCGCGCACCGATAACCCGCGTACGAACGAGGCAATCACCAGCGTCTCCAAGGCGTTGGTTCTCGTCACGTGCTTGCCGAACAACCGCGACGCAAACGCTGCGGTGGTGCCACGCAGCTTCGGCCGCTCCAACGTAACCGGCCCAGTGGTGGTTTTCACCGTCACCTGTCGATACCCGTTGCGCGAGCCGCCGTTAGCGTCGGGACAGGCAGCAGCGCGTTGGTAGCGTTCGCGACCGAGGAACTCGGTGACCTCAGCCTCCAGGGCCGCCTGCATCAACAGTTGAGCGCCCAGCCGGGCAACCTCTTCAAGGATCTCCGAAAGCTCCCGATCCTCGGCAAATAGGGCATCGATTCTGGTGCGGATGCGATCGACGGCTGATACTCGAACAGGCACGGGCGTGACTCCTTCTTCGCAGACTTGCAGGTCGTGAAGCGGAACCTACGCCCGTGCTCCGTATTTACACCGCGTCCCGGACACGACCTGAGCCGGTGAACGACCCTGTCGATGCGCATGGCGGGATGCCGGTGTCCTCGGTCGCGTTCAGTCCAGATGGGAGAATGCTCGCCTCCGGTGCGTTCGACGGCACCGTACGGCTGCGGGAAGTCCCGACACTTCGACCCGCGAAGCAGGTAGTACCGGGGCATCAAGGTCAGACTGTCGCGGTCGAGTTCAGCCCCGACGGCCGACGTATCGCCTCTGTGAGCTTCGTAAACAAACTCACGGACGCCAGCAGCCGCGGAATGCAGCTGAGAGTCACGGAACTGGACACCGGGCGTCCCGTTGTCGATGTCACGGAATCCGGCCACGGAGCGCTCGCGCTGGCGGTGAGCCGTGACGGAAAACGGTTGGCAGTGGGTGCAGATGACAGGTCGATCCGGGTGTACGACGCGGACACCGGCGCCCAGATCGGGCAGCCCATCACCGGGCAATCCGGGAATCCCAACGTGGTTGCGTACGGCTCCGAAGGTTCCCGGCTTGTCAGCAACGGTGGTAGCACGCTGCATGAGTGGAGTGCCGATCCCGATCAATCCGTAGGCCGGAGTCTGGACATCTTCGCGCTTTTCGGACCGACTGCGGTGAGCCCCGATGGTCAAATGATGGCGACACGAGACGAGGCGAACGACTCTGACATCGCGCTGTGGCGAACGGACACCGGTCAGAAAGCCCGTACGATCCAAACCGGCCACAGTCGGCAGGTCACTGCAATGGCGTGGCGCGCCGACGGCCAGGCAATCGCTACGAGCGGCGACGGGGACAACTCGGTCCGAATTTGGTCAGCGGATACCGGCGCCCCCATCGGTTCGCTTTTGAGCGGACCGGCCAACCGCATCGTGGTGGTGACGTTCAGCCCGGATGGCAAGCGCGTCGCCGCTGGCGCCGTGGACGGATCGGCGTGGGCTTGGGACCTGTCGCAGAATCCGGCACGGGGACGCGAGCTGAAGGGAAGCGCGGGGTCGGTGACGTTTGCCGCGTTCAGCGCTGACGGCCGCCGCGTCATGGCGACCGCTCAGACTCACCTTGTGTCGGGCGATTCCACTGCATTGGAAGAGACCAGCAACCTATTCACATCGACCGAGGCGATGACCCCGTCTTCCGTCGTGGTTTGGGACGCTGACACTGCTGAGTCGGCCGGCCCGCCTGTGACTGGACGAGGCGGGCGGAGCAGCGAGTTTGCTTTTGCGAAGGACCGGCTCCCGATCCTCGGCGCAGCCATCAGTCCCGACGGAAAGCGCGTTTTGGTCGGCACCGCGTTGGGGCTGCAATGGTATGACGTCGCGTCCGGGCAGCCCGACGGCGAACCCTGGGTGGCACCGGAACGGACCCTGATCACCGCGGTTGCGATCAGCCCCGACGGGCACTTTGCGGCCACTGCCGATGCCTACTCAGCGAACATCCAGCTGTGGGACACGCACACCGGTCGTCCCGTCGGAGGGCCATTGAACGGTCACACCACGCGGATCCTGCGCATCGCGTTCATGGCTGACGGCAAGAGCATCCAGTCTTGGGGCGATCTGAACCTCTGGATGATCTGGCCTGCACCGTCAGGGTGGGTAGATCAGCTATGCGGCAAGGTCTCGCTTGATATGACCGAGGCCGAATGGGATGAGTGGGTGTCATCCGAGATCGATTACCAGAAACCCTGTACCTAGTCCGGCGCAGACCAGTCGGGTCGCCCGAACCACCGGCTACCGTGGGTGCAATGCGACGTACTTCGACGGGGGCGGTTCTCTGCGCGCTTGCGCTGACCGTGGGGCTGGCCGGCTGTGATGCAAAGACCGAACTCCAGACGGACGGGCGGCAGTCCCAGGACTCCTCGCCGGCCGCGGTGCAGTTCGCGGACCAGTTGCGTGAGCGGGTCTCGGCCGACGCGATGATGGGGCATCTGAGCAAGCTGCAGGACATTGCCGACGCCAACAAGGGCACCCGCGCGCTGGGTAGCCCCGGGTACGACGCGAGTGTCGATTATGTGGCCGACACGCTGCGCGATAAGGGGTTTGACGTGGAAACCCCGGAGTTCGAGGTGAAACTGCCGTTCGCCGAGGACCCCCAGGTCACCGTCGGCGGCCAGCCCGTGGCCGCCAAGCCGCTGGAGTTCACCATCGGCACCGCCCAGGAGGGGGTGTCGGGGCCGCTGGTGCCGGCGAAGACGGAGGACACCCCGGGGTGCGAGGCTGCCGACTACGACGGGCTGCCGGTGGCAGGTGCGGTGGTGCTGGTCGATCGCGGCTCATGCCCGTTCGCGGACAAAGAGGCCGCTGCCGCTGAGCGCGGCGCGGTCGCGATGATCGTCGTCAACACCAACAACGACGAGAAGATGGGCGGCACGCTGGGCCGCAACACCGACGTCAAGATCCCGGTGGTCAGCGTGACGAAGGACGAGGGCACCCGGCTGCGGAACGCGCCCGGTCCCGCCACGATCAAGCTCGTCGCGGGGGTGCGCGTCGAGCGCACCCGCAACGTCATCGCCCAGACCAAGACCGGCTCGACGTCGGACGTGGTCATGGTCGGCGCCCACCTCGACAGCGTCCCCGAAGGCCCCGGTATCAACGACAACGGTTCCGGTGTCGCCGCGGTCCTGGAAACCGCTCTGCAGTTGGGCGATTCGCCCCAGGTGGCCAACGCGGTGCGGTTCGGGTTCTGGGGAGCCGAGGAAGAAGGTTTGCTCGGGTCGACCAACTACGTCGAATCCCTCGACACCGAGCAGCTCAAAGACATTGCCATGTATCTGAACTTCGACATGCTCGGCTCACCCAACGCGGGTTACTTCACCTACGACGGTGACCAGTCCGCACCGCTGGAGGAGCAGGGCCGCCCCCGGGTCCCCGAGGGTTCTGCGGGTATCGAGCGCACCCTGGCGGCCTATCTGCAGAATGCCGGAAAGACGCCGCGCGACACGAGTTTTGACGGTCGATCCGACTATGACGGGTTCACCATGGCGGGTATTCCGTCGGGTGGGTTGTTCTCCGGTGCCGAGGACAAGATGAACGCCGAGGAAGCCAAATTGTGGGCCGGCGAGGCGGATCAACCGTTCGACCCGAACTATCACAAGAGCACCGATACCCTTGACCACGTGAACCGGGACGCATTGCAGATACATGGTGAGGGAGTCGCATTTGCTGTTGGGCTGTATGCCCAAGATCAGCGGGGCCGCAACGGTTTACCGGTTCGTTCGGACCGTACGCGCCACCAGATCACCGCACAGTGACGGCGCGTCGACTCGCTGTCCTATTGCTGGGTGTCGCTCTGGCGGGGTGCTCGGCGCAGCCATCGCCCAAGGCTGTCGAGCCGCAGGAGTTGGCGGGCAAGATCACCGTCGACGCCATGTTCACCCACCTGCGCAAGCTCCAGGAGATCGCCGACAGTCATGACGGGAACCGGGCGGTCGGTAGCCCCGGGTACGACGCCAGCGTCGACTATGTGGCACAGCTGCTGCGGGACAAGGGCTTTGATGTGCAGACCCCGGAGTTCGAGCGCATGGGCACGATGCGCGGGGGTAATCCGGCGCTGACCGTGTCCGGAAGCAAATACCAGGTGGATCAGGCGTCGATGCTGGTGACGACGGCGTCCGACGGGATCACCGCGCCCACGCTGCGTCCGGGCAACCCGTCCGGATGCGCGGCCACCGACTACGGCTCGATGAACATCACCGGCGCCATCGCGGTGGTCGATGCCAGCGGTTGTTCCGTTGTGGTCAAACAGAACACCGCGTTGGCCAAGGGGGCCGTGGGGCTGCTTGTGGTCAACACCGGCCAGCCCGTGCCCGGCGGGCTGTTCACCACCGGCTACTACCGCGAACTCACCGTGCCGGTCGGCATCATCGACGAAAGCGCAGATGCGGCGCTGCGGCGCACCAGCGCCCCGGTCCGGCTGACGCTCGACGGCAAAGCCGAAATGATCAAATCCCGCAACGTGACCGCGCAGACCAAGACCGGCTCGGCCTCCGATGTCGTGCTGGTCGGCGCGCACCTCGACAGCATCGGTGGCGGCCCCGGCATCAACGACAACGGGTCAGGGGTGGCGGCCGTACTGGAAACCGCACTGCAGCTGGGTAGTTCGCCGAAGGCGAGCAACGCGGTGCGGTTCGCGTTCTGGGGTGCCGAGGAGATGGGGTTGGACGGGTCGAAGCAGTACGTGCGGAACCTGCCGCTGGACCAGCTCGACGATCTCGCGCTGTACCTGAACTTCGACATGGTCGGCTCGCCCAACGCCGGGTTCTTCACCTATGACGGCGACCAGTCCGGTCAGGCCACCGACCCCAAGCCGATACCCGAAGGATCGGCCGGTATCGAGAGGACCATGGCCGGGTACCTCAACCTGGCCGGGGCGCGGCCCGCCGACATGCCGATCAGCGCCAACACCGACTATCACCCGTTCCTGCAGGCGGGCGTGCCGATCGGGGGCACGACCACCGGATCGTCGCAACGCAAGACCGAGGTCCAGGCCCGGTTGTGGGGCGGGCGGGCCGGCGCGGCCTTCGACCCGAACTATCACACCGCCCGCGACACCATCGACAACGTCGATGCCCACGCGCTCGGGATCATGGGGTCGGCGATCGCGTTCACCGTCGGCACGTACGCCCGGTCGATCGAGGGCCCCAACGGGGTGCCGGCACGTGACGAGCGTCACCGTGGCTGAACGCGGATTGACCGAGGGAGAGTTGAACCGGCGAGGGTAGGCCCCCGTGGTACGGGTATGGGAATTAACGTCGCGAGAATGCCCAGCCACAGCACCATTGCCGGCGTCCATGCTGTTCTGCCGCCACATCGATATACCCAGCAGGAGATCACCAGCACCCTGCTCGGACTACCGGGATACGCCGAGGTCGAAGATGTGGTTCGGGCCCTGCACAAGAGCGCGAAAGTGAACAGCAGGTATCTGGTGCTCCCGCTCGAGGAGTACGCCGATCTCGACGATTTCGGTGAGAGCAACAGCCTGTTCATCGAGCATGCAACGGAACTGGGCTGCGCCGCACTGTCCGGGGCACTCGACGAGGCGGGTCTGCGTCCCGAGGATGTCGACCTGATCGTCACGACGACGGTTACCGGCGCCGTGGTCCCCTCCCTGGACGCGCGCATCGCCGGGCGGCTCGGCCTGCGGCCCGATGTACGCCGCATCCCGATCTTCGGGCTGGGTTGTGTGGCCGGTGCCGCAGGCATCGCGCGGCTCAACGACTATCTGCGGGGCGCGCCCGACAAGGTGGCCGTGCTGGTTTCGGTCGAATTGTGTTCGCTGACCCGCAAACACAATCCCTCGATGCCGACGCTGGTGGCCGGCGCGCTGTTCGGTGACGGCGCCGCCGCGGTGGTCGCGGTCGGTGAACAGCGGGCCCGCAAGCTCAACCCGACCGGACCCGACGTGCTGGACTCACGCAGCCATCTGTATCCGGATTCGTTGCACGCCATGGGTTGGGACATCGGCTCGGACGGCTTCGAGATCGTGCTGAGCGCCGAGGTCCCGAGCTTCGTGGGGCGCTACCTGGGTGACGACGTCACCGGGTTCCTGGGCGATCACGGACTTTCGGTCGACGACGTATCCGCCTGGGTGAGCCATCCCGGAGGGCCGAAGGTGATCGAGGCGATCATCGAAACGCTCGGATTGCCCAAAGATGCACTGGATCTGACCTGGCAGTCGCTCGCCGATGTCGGCAACCTGTCGTCATCCTCGGTGCTGCACGTGCTGCGGGACACCATCCGCAAACGGCCGGAGTCGGAAACCCCCGGGGTGATGATGGCCATGGGGCCGGGCTTCTGCTCGGAACTCGTACTGCTGCGCTGGCGCTGATGACGGTCAAGAGATTCACCGCGCTGATCGCCATCGTCGCCGCCGAGCGGATCCTCGAACTGGTGGTGTCCAAACGGAACCTGAAGTGGAGTATCGCCCAGGGCGGCAAGGAATTCGGGGCCGGCCACTATCCGGTCATGGTGGCGCTGCACAGCGCGCTGCTGGTGGGTGCGGTGGTGGAGGCGCGCCGGCGCCGGCCATCGCCGGTGCTCGGCCGGATCATGGTGATGGTCGTACTCGCGGCCCAGGCGCTGCGGTGGTGGTGCATCACCACGCTGGGTAGGCAGTGGAATACCAGGGTGGTGGTGGTGCCTGGCGCAGAGCGCGTGGTCGACGGGCCGTACCGGGTGCTGCCGCATCCGAACTACGTGGCCGTGGTCACCGAGGGGGCCGCGTTGCCGCTGGCCGGCGGCGCATGGATTACCGCCCTGGTGTTCACACTGGCCAACGCCGCGCTGCTGCGAACCCGGATCCGGGTGGAAAACGAAGCGCTGCAAGGCTTGACGTGATCGACTTGCTCGTCGCAGGTGGCGGCCCGGCGGGGCTGGCAACCGCGGTGTACGCAGCGCGTGCCGGGCTGGAGACCGTGGTGGTGGAACGTCGCCAGGGGCCGATCGACAAGGCTTGCGGTGAAGGGTTGATGCCCCACTCGGTCCGGCAGCTGCAACGTCTGGGTGCGGAGATAAATGGAGGGAATTACAGGGCCTTTTTCGGCATCCGCTATCTGGACGGGCACCGCACCGCCGAGGCCAGGTTCCGCGCGGGGGCCGGGCGCGGAGTGCGTCGTACCGTTCTGCACGCCGCACTGTCTCAGGCCGCGTCGGATGCCGGGGTCCGGGTGGTCCAGGGAGAGGTGGGTCCGGTGACCCAGGACTCGACGTCGGTGAGCGCGGCGGGTTTTCGGGCTCGCTACCTCGCGGCTGCGGATGGCCTGCATTCGCCGATCCGCCGCTCGCTCGGGCTCAGTGGTGGTGAGGCCAGGCGCCGTCGCTGGGGAATCCGGCGTCACGTCCAGATCGCCCCGTGGTCGGATTGCGTCGAGGTGTACTGGGGACCTGACTCGGAGGCGTACGTGACGCCGGTCGGTGACAACTGTGTCGGGGTAGCGATCCTCACCTCGGTGCGCGGCGGCTTCGACGAGCACCTGGCGGCATTCCCGTTGCTGGCCGAGCGGATTCACGGCCTCGAGCACGGGCACGACCGGGCCGCCGGGCCGTTGCGGCAGAAGGTCCGCAACCGCAGCGCGGGCCGGGTGTTGCTGGTCGGCGACGCGGCGGGATACGTCGATGCCCTCACTGGGGAGGGGATGGGCCTGGCTTTCGGCGCGGCCGAACTCCTGGTGGGGTGTGTGCGGGCGGACCGGCCGGGTGACTACGACCGGCAGTGGCGAGCGATGACGCGCCGCTACCGGTTGCTGACGGCAGCCCTGTTGCACGGCAGCGGTTTTGGCCCGGTGCGGGCGTGTATCACCCCGGCGTCGGCGGCGCTGCCCTCGGTGTTCGCCCGTGTGGTCAACGCTCTCGGCTCCTAGGTTGTGCCAGGTTCCCCAGGTACTCCAACAATCTCATGCTGTGAAAGACCAGCAGTGCGGCGATGGAGCCCAGCGCGATCCCGGTGAACGTCAGAGAGCCGAGCTGCCAGGTGAAGTCGGCGATCCCGATGATCAGCGGAATGGCGGCGGTCATCTGGTTGACCGGCTTGGAGAAGTCGACGTGATTGGTGAGCCAGATCCGCACGCCCAGGATGCCGACCAGGCCGTAGAGCACGATCGTCGCGCCGCCCAGCACTCCCGGCGGGATCGCCGAGATCGCCGCTCCGACCTTGGGGCACAGCGACAATGCGATCGCCACTATCGCGGCAACCCAGTACGCCGCGGTCGAGTAGACCCGGGTGGCCGCCATCACCCCGATGTTCTCGGCGTAGGTGGTGGTGGCCGAGCCGCCCCCGGCACCGGCCAGCACGGTGGCCACGCCGTCGGCGGCCAGCGCACGGCCGATCATCGGATCGAGATCGGTGCCGGTCATCTGCCCCACCGACTTGACGTGCCCGATGTTCTCGGCGACCAGTGCGATCACCGCGGGCAGGAACAGCGGCAGAACCGCCAGGTTGAACGTCGGGGTGTGGAACTCGGGCAGCCCCAGCCACGGTGCCGCGGCGATCGCCGCGGTGTCCACCTCGCCGAGGACCAGCGCCAGCAGATACCCGACCAGGACCGCGCCGAAGATGGCCAGCCTGCCGATCAATCCCTTGAAGAACGCCAGGGTGGCGACGAGCAACACCAACGTCACCAGACCGACCAAGGGGCCCTTCTCGAAATTGGCCTTGGCGGCCGGTGCGAGGTTGAAGCCGATCAGTGCGACGATCGCGCCCGTCACCACCGGCGGTAGGGCCAGGTCGATCCAGTGGGTGCCGACCAGGTGCACCACCGCTCCGATGAGGATCAACAACACCCCGACCGCGATCAAACCGCCCAGCGCGCTTCCGGTTCCGTGCGATGCGACCGCCGCGGTGACCGGGGCGATCACCGAGAAACTCGACCCCAGGTAGCTCGGCAACCGGTTGCCGGTGATGAGCAGGAACAGAATGGTGCCAACGCCGGAGAACAGCAGCGTGGTGGCGGGCGGAAAGCCGGTGAGCACCGGGACCAGGAATGTGGCGCCGAACATGGCCACCACATGCTGGGCCCCGATGCCGATGGTGCTCGACCAATTGAGCCGTTCCCCGGGGTTGACGACGAAGTCGTCATCGGTGCGCGTCTCGACGTACTTCCAACTCAGCGGAATCACGAGTGTGACTACACACCATGATCGGCTGCCGCGCACGCGGACTGCGGCAAGAATCAATCGTGATGACGACGAACCTGGCGCGCTGGGTCCCCGGACTGGCGCAGTTCACCGGCTACCGGCGGCCCTGGCTGCGTGGCGACGTCCTGGCCGGGGTGACGGTCGCGGCCTACCTGGTGCCGCAGGTGATGGCCTATGCGACCGTGGCAGGCCTGCCGCCGGTCGCGGGGCTGTGGGCCGCACTGGTCCCGATGGCGGTCTACGCGCTGCTGGGTTCATCGCGGCAACTGTCGGTCGGGCCGGAATCCACCACGGCCCTGATGACCGCCTCGGCGCTGGCTCCGTTGGTCATCGGTGACCCGGCGCGCTACGCGGCGCTGTCGGCGGTACTGGCACTGCTGGTGGGGGCGATCTGCCTGGTGGCCGGGCTGTGTCGGCTCGGTTTCCTGGCCGACCTGCTGTCCCGCCCGGTCCTGGTCGGCTACATGACCGGCGTGGCCGTCATCATGATCAGCGGCCAGCTCGGCAAGGTCAGCGGCATCGAGGTCAGCGGCGACGAGTTCATCGATCAGATGCGCTCTTTCGTCACAGGCCTGGAGTCGGTGCACATTCCGACCGTCGCGCTGTCGGCCACGATGCTGGTGCTGCTGCTGGTGTTGTTCCGGATCTCGCCGCGGTTCCCCGGCCCGCTGGCCGCGGTGCTGGCGGCGACCGCGGTGGTGTGGCTGTTCTCCTTGGAAGACAAGGGGATCCGGGTGGTGAACGGCATCCCGGCCGGCTTGCCGCATCCCGTTCTGCCGCCGATGTCGGTTTCCGACCTGACCGCTCTGGTGATTCCGGCCGTCGGTGTCGCGGTCGTGGCGTTCTCCGACAATGCCCTGACGGCCCGTACTTTCGCAGCCCGTAAGGGTGAGGCCATCGACGCCAACGCCGAGCTGCGGGCGCTGGGGGTCTGCAACCTGACCACCGGTGTTACACAGGGCTTTCCGGTGAGTTCCAGTGGCAGTCGTACCGCCCTCGGCGACGCTGTGGGCAGCCGTACCCAGCTCTATTCGCTCGTGATGCTCTTGACGGTGTTGCTGGTCATGCTGGCCGGCCGTGATCTGCTGGAGAACTTCCCGATGGCTGCGCTCGGTGCCCTCGTGGTCTATGCCGCGTTGCGGCTGATCGACGTGGCAGAGTTCCGGCGGCTGGCGCGCTTCCGGCGCAGCGAGCTGGTCCTGGCGGTGGCAACCACGGTCGCCGTACTGGGTCTCGGCGTGCTCTACGGGGTGCTGGTGGCTATCGCGCTGTCGCTCATGGACGCCCTGCGGCGGATCGCCCGCCCGCACGACAGCGTGCTCGGCTATGTCCCCGGGGTCGCGGGGATGCACGACGTCGACGACTATCCGGATGCCGAGGTGGTGCCGGGGCTGGTTGTCTACCGCTACGACGCCCCGCTGTTCTTCGCCAACGCCGAGGATTTCCGAGAGCGCGCATTTGCCGCGGTGGAAAACGCCCCGGGCAAGGTCGAATGGTTCGTCTACAACGCCGAGGCCAACGTCGACCCGGACCTCACCGCTGTCGACGCGCTGGAGCAGTTGCGCCGTGAGCTGACCGCACGGGGCATCGTGTTCGCGATGGCCCGGGTCAAGGCCGATCTGCGCGACGACCTGGTGGCGGCGGGTTTTCTCGAGCGCGTCGGTACGGATCGGATATTCCCCACCCTGCCGACGGCGGTGGAGGCGTTCCGCAACCGTTGAGCACCGGGCCCATCAGCGCCGGCGAACGCCGTAGATCGCCGCGCCCACGGCAACTACAGCCAGCCCGGCGAGTACCGAACTCAACGGCAGCGAGAACGCCAGCACCAGGCAGCCGACGAGGCCGACGGCCGGGATCACGCGACGACGGACGAGCGGCTCCAATGTGTATGCCGACACGTTCGCGATCGCGTAGTACAGCAGCACCGCGAACGACGAAAACCCTATCGCTCCACGTAGATCCACCACGGCGGCCAGGATGGCCACGACAATTCCGACCAGCATCTCGGCCCGGTGCGGGACGGCGAACCGCGGGTGCACGGCGGCCAGTGCATGCGGCAGGTGATGGTCGCGGGCCATCGCCAGCGTCGTGCGCGATACCCCGAGGATCAGGGCCAGCAGGGAGCCCAGTGCCGCGACCGCCGCCCCCGCGCGCACCACCGGCTGCCACTGCGGCGAGCCCGCTGCGGCGACCGCGTCGGCCAGCGGCGCGGGTGCTTCCGCCAGGCCGGGGCCGCCGAGCACCGCCAGCACGGCGACCGCCACCACGGCGTAGATCACCAGCGCGATGCCCAGTGCGATCGGGATCGCGCGGGGAATGGTGCGGGCCGGGTCGCGGACCTCTTCGCCGAGTGTGGCGATCCGGGCGTATCCGGCGAACGCGAAGAACAGCAGCCCGGCGGCCTGCAGCACCCCACCGACACCAACGTCGTCGCCGATCCCCAGGTGGGCAGGGTCTGCCGCGCCGGAACCGGCGATGATCACCACCACCGCTGCCAGCACCGCCAGCACGCACGCGACGATGACGCGGGTCAGCAGTGCCGACTTCTGGATTCCGGCGTAGTTCACCGCGGTCAGGGCAATCACCGCGGCGACCCCTACGGCATGGGCCCACTGCGGCCACACATATACCCCGACCGTTAATGCCATCGCCGCGCACGACGCGGTCTTGCCGACGATGAAACTCCACCCGGCCGTGTATCCCCAGAACTCGCCGAGTCGTTCGCGCCCGTACACATAGGTGCCGCCCGATTGCGGGTAGCGCGCGGCCAGTCGGGCCGAGGATGTCGCATTGCAGTACGCGACGACGGCGGCAACGGCGAGGCCGATGAGCAGTCCGGTTCCGGCGGCGGCCGCCGCGGGGGCCAGGGCGGCGAAAATGCCCGCTCCCACCATGGACCCCAGGCCGATCACGACGGCGTCAGTGGTTCCGAGCCTGCGCTGCAGCCCGCCGGGCGTGGTCACCCGGCGATCCTAGTTCCGTGCCGGCTATCGGGTAGGCCGGAGAGGATGAAAGAAGACCCCTTCAGCGCGGACGGTGACGCCGTCCGAGGTGGAGAGGTGGCCGACGGCGAAGGTCTTCACACCTTCCACCCGGTCGATGTGCGCCTCGGCATGAACGTCGCCGAGTCGGGTGCCGGCCTCGTAGCGCAGTGTGAGTGTTCCCGTCACCGCGGGTCGCCCCGGCTGGTGTGCGGTGGCGCCGAGGACGTGGTCGAGTAGAAGGGCGCAGATCCCGCCGTGCACGTGACCGGCGGGTCCTTCGTAGGCCGCGCCCAGCGTGACATCGGCCCAGACTCGTCCATCGGATTCATGGTGGACCACCAAAGGCGGAGCCAACGCATTGCGGAGTCCGATGACTGCGTTCCCCCACGCGAGCGACTGGCCGTCGACGGGTTGTTGGACACCGAACGAACCAGGGATCAGCGACTGGCTGAGTTCATCGGCCGCCGCATCGATTTTCGCTTTCGCGGACGTGACAGCCCGGAGATCGGCCCGGCTGCGGATGGTCGCATCGACGAGTCGACGGACAGATCCCGTGAGTGACTCGTAAAGCGCTTGTGGGACCTCGGTTTCGCCGTTCACAGACAAGCCGTCACTCCGCTCGCCGCGCAGCCAGGGTCTCGTAATCACCGCGATAGAACAGCAGAGGCTGCCCGATGTGGGCCTGCAGACTGGTGACATGGGCGACCACGATGGTGTGATCGCCCGCCCCGTGCTCGTATTCAAGGTCGGCTTCGATGGTGGCCAGTGTGTCGTGCAGTCGCGGCGCTCCGTTCGCCGCGGGGCTCCAGGCGATTCCGGCGAACTTGTCCGCGCTGCTGCGGGCGAACTGTGCACATACCGCTTCCTGATGGCTGGCCAGGATGTTGACACACATCCGGCCGGTGGCCCGGATCAGCGGCCATGTCGAGGAGGAGCGGGACGGGCAGAACGAGACATAGGGCGGATCCAGTGACACCGATGTGACGGACTGACAGGTGAAACCGAGCGGTCGCTGCCCGTCATGACCGGTGATGACGGCGATGCCGGTGCAGAAATGCCCGAGCACTGCGCGCATGTCCTGGGGTCCCGGCCGCGGATGCGTGGCGTCCGCTGTCGCGGCGTACTCGAGGCTCATCGGTCTCCGTCCCTCGTGTGGTCTGTCCACCAAGAATCGGCCAGTCCTTCACCGTCGGCAACGGTGTCTCCCGGTCAGTGGTTCGGCCGGACAAGCATCGTGACCTCGATTGTTACCCTTGCACCATGGAAGAGTCCGAGCAGACAGCCAAGCCGGCGCTGGCCGCGAACAGCTGGGCGCTGCTCGGGTTGCTGTCATACGAGCAGGAACTCTCCGGCTACGACATCCGCAAGTGGCTCGGCTGGAGTATGCGCTTCTATCACGGCAGCCCCGCTTTCAGCCAGATCTATTCCGATCTGAAGAAGCTGGAAAAGATGGGTTACCTGACCTCGCGGGTGGACGGCACCGGTACGCGAAACCGCCGCCTCTACAAGATCACGCAGTCCGGCCTGGATGCCGTCACCCGGTGGGCCCGGGACACACCGCCGGATCCGCCGTCGTTGAAGCACCCGGCGCTGATGCGGGTGACGATGGGCCACCTGAGTGATCCCGCCACCCTGAAGCAGATGCTCCAGGAGCATCTTGCCTATGTGGATGGGATGCAACGCGACGCCGCCAAGGAGGCCCGCTGGTCCGCAGCCGATCCGGCGTGGGCATACGCCAAGATCGCGTTGGATTGGGCGGATCGCTACTACGCGTCCGAGCGGGAACTGACGCTGCAACTGATCAAAGACCTCGACGAAGCCGAGGCAAACTTCCCGAAAGTCGGTGAAGGCGCGAAGATCCCGTGGCCAGATCCTGCGTACTGGTACGAGATCGAGAGGAAAGCCGACGCCGAAGACATAGAAGACACAGACTGACCTTCCGCCCGTCGCGCTTACCTTCCCGCAGCGTCGCGGGCAGCGATGTAGCCGTAGACCAACCCCTGTGCGATGGTCGCGCCGGCACCGGGATAGGTGTTGCCGAATGCGTTGGCAGCGGTGTTGCCGATCGCATAGAGCCCGCCGATGACGGTGCCGTCCTCGCGAAGCACTCGGGCACGGTCGTCGGCTCGTAGACCGCCGCACGTACCCAGGTCGCTGAGCACCATCTTGATCGCGTAGAACGGGCCCTTGACCAGCGGACGCAGATTCGGGTTCGGCGTGATCGTGGGATCGCCGTAGTAACGATCGTATGCACTGCGGCCGCGTTCGAAGTCGGGATCCTCACCGGCGAACGAGTTCTCGTTGAACCGCCTGACGGTGGCCGAGAAGCTGTCTTCTGGCACCCGCATCTTGGCGGCCAGCTCGGTGAAATTGTCTGCCCGGACCGCAATTCCAGCGTCATACCACGCCTGAGGGATCGGCATGCGCGGAAACAGTTCGGCGGCAAAGACGTAGCTGTTGCGGTACTGCTGATCGAAGACGATCCACATGCTCTCGACCGGGGTTCCCGAAGCTTCCCGTTCCAGGACGCGTTGCCCGAAGCTCATGTAATCGGCCGATTCGTTCGCAAACCGATGACCGTCCTGGTCGACGATGAACGATCCGGGCAGCGACCGCTCGGCGAGCATCACCGCAGGAGCTGCTCCGGGAAGTGGCGCCACCGCCGGGAACCACCATGATTGATCCATCAAGGCGATGTCGGCGCCGACGTCCTGTCCCAGTCGGATGGCGTCTCCGGTGTTGGATTCGGCACCGAGGCTGAGATTGTCTCCGAGAGAGTCGGATTGGAACTTGCGCCGCATCTTCATGTCGTGATCGAAACCGCCGGCGGCGAGTACGACGCCGCGCCGGGCGGTGACGGTGAAGGTATTGTCGCCATGCTCGACGACGGCCCCCGTCACTCGGTCTCCGTCGGTCACCAGCTCGGTCAGTGAGGTTTCGAGCCAGATCGGAATGCCGGCCCGGATCGCCCCGGCGAACAATCCGGCGGCCAAGGCCTGACCACCGGCGGCGTAACGCCTACCGATGGCGAGTCCGCCGATGCCCTGTGCAAGTCGTTTGGCGATGGTGGGCAGCCCTTTTCGTGGCACCCGGCTCATCAGGTTCAGCCAGCGGTAGTCGGCACCGGTGGTCGGCATCGGAATCTTGACTTCCATGACCCCGGGCCGTAGGTCGGCCAGGTATTCGCCGAGCACGGCTGTGTCGAGCGGGCGGCATTCGCAGGTGCGCCCCGCCGCCGATCCACCGGGTGCCTCGGGGTGATAGTCGGAGTACTCCTTGGCCCAGAACAGCTTCATGGGTGTGGTTCGGCGCAACATGTCGACCGTGGCCGGCAGGTTGTCGAGGTATGCGGCGGAGCGCTCTCGAGGCGCGGAATCCCCGACCACTGACTCCAGGTACGTGTGTGCCCGAGACGCAGGATCGTTGCCACCGCAGTCCTCGATCACCGGGCTCGACGGCAGCCAGAGGGCACCACCCGAACGGGCTGTCGAACCCCCTACGTAGGACGACTTCTCGACGACGAGAACGGACAACCCCTGCTCGCGGGCTGCCAGGGCCGCGGCGAGGCCGGTTCCGGATCCGACGACGAGAAGGTCGACGTCGGTGGCGGCAACGGTCAGTCCGGCGGGAATGGTCTTGTGGCTGGTGGCGGTCACGACCGGAGACGATAGGGCGACAACCGGCAAAGTTGATTCTGATCTCCTGTTGAGCGGAACACTGACCTTCCCGCCGGTCCGTTACCGCAGTTCAATGGGGCCATGACGACGCACGCAGCTACCGACGAAATTCGGTTGATCGAGGCCGGCTCGGTTCCCACCAGATTCGCCCGCGGTTGGCACTGCCTGGGGCTGGTCCGCGATTTCGGTGATGGAAAGCCTCACCAGATCAACGCCTTCGGACAGAAGCTGGTGGTGTTCCGCGGTCAGGACGGCGCCATCAACGTGCTCGACGGATACTGCCGGCACATGGGCGGAGACCTCTCGCAGGGGACGGTGAAGGGCAATGAAATCGCTTGCCCGTTTCACGACTGGCGCTGGGGCGGCGACGGCCGCTGCAAGATGGTGCCCTATAGCAAGCGCACTCCGCGATTGGCGAGAACCGCGGCCTGGCCCACGCTGGAGCAGGACGGCATGCTGTTCGTCTGGAATGACCCCGAGCGCAAGCCGCCGCCGGCGGATGTGACGATTCCGCGCATCGAGGGGGCCACCAGCGACGGGTGGACCGAATGGCACTGGTACACCACGGTCGTCAAGACAAACTGCCGCGAGATCATCGACAACGTCGTCGATATGGCGCATTTCTTCTACATCCACGGTTCGCTTCCCACGCACTTCAAGAACATTTTCGAAGGTCAAGTCGCGACTCAGTACATGAAGAGTGCCGGCCGGCCGGATATCGGGGACCCCGAGGGGTCCAAGCTGCTCGGGACCACCTCGCTGGCCGCCTACCACGGCCCATCGTTCATGATCGACGATCTGACCTATCACTACCAGGAGTTCGATCAGCGCACGGTCCTGATCAACTGCCACTATCCGATCGATGCCAATTCTTTTGTGCTGCAATACGGCATCGTGGTGGAGAAGAATGCGGCCATGCCGGAGGAACTCGCCATGGAGACCGCTATCGCACTCGGCGACTTCGTCAAGATGGGATTCGAGCAGGACGTCGAGATCTGGCGCAACAAGACGCGGATCGACAATCCGCTGCTCGTGGAAGAGGACGGCCCGGTGTACCAGCTGCGGCGCTGGTATGAGCAGTTCTATGTCGATGCGGCGGACGTCGCGCCGGACATGGTGGACCGCTTCGAATTCGAGCTGGACACCACCCGGCCGTACGAGGCCTGGATGAAGGAAGTGGAAGCCAATCTGGCTGCCCGCACTGCCACCTCCGGGTCCGTGGGGTGAGGATGGCCGTCCGCCCGGACAATCGTCTCGACGACGCACCGATGGCGCCGGTGACCTGCGCACGCTGCGGTTCCGGCGTCGAGGTGCGCAAGAGCAGCTGGAACCAGACCAGCGTTCAGTGGACCAGGGCTGCGCTGGATCGTTGTGAAGAACGTTGTACCGCAGCGCAGTTGGCCGACAGCGGTGCGCGAGGCCTGTTCCTGGCCTGCTCGGCCTTGGGCGGGTCCATCGTCGACGCCGTGCGTTCGGGAGCGTTGCGGGTCGTCGACGAGACGTCGTGAAGCCCGGAAACCGTCGGCTACCCCTTCAAGAGGCCGACGGTACGGGCGATCCGTTCTGACAGTTCGCCCGATGCGATGCGCTGCTGAGTGAATGCGGTGATGTTGGTGATCCAGACGTCGGAGAGCAACTCGGCTACATCCATATGGCGCGACGTCAATTGTCGGTCTCCGAAAGCGCTGACGAAGATCCGGACTACCTGCCCGCGCACTATGTCTGCCTGGGCCGCAGCGGTGCCGTCAGCGTAGAGGTAGGGCCTGATCATGGCCTCCGCCAGAAGTGGTGACGAGGTGAGCTTTTCGGTGAGTTTCAGGGCCGCGTGCAGCAGACGCTGAAACGGATCCGAATCCCTGGTGCCGTAACCATGCTCGGTTTCGAAATCCCACAGCCACTCGTAGAAACACCCGAGCAGCAGGTCGTCTTTGGACGGAAAGTATTGGTACACAGTGCTGGCAGACACACCTGCGGCGGAGGCGACTGAACGGATCAGGCATGCGTCATAGCCGTGACGGGCCAGTTCGGCTGCGGCGGAGATGATCCGTTCACGTCGCGCGTTCCGCACGAGGCTGTGCAACACTGCCGACTCCTCAGCACATAGATCGGAATTAGTTGCCAAAGATTTCCAGTGGACCCACATACGCGCGGTTGGCCTTGATGCGTTCGGTGATACGCCAAGAACCATCGGCGTCCCGCCGCCAGGTGTCGTGATAGTCGCCCAGCGTGTAGAAACGGGTGGACGGGTCGCCGGCAGAATTCAGGTGGACGTCGCGGATGTAAGCCTTGCTCGTGGCGGTGTCGCCCACGACATCGATGATGATGTTCCCAACAGATGTTGGGTAGGGCCACAACTGCCGAGGAACCCGCGAATCATGTCGATGATCGCGGTAGCGCCCACCAAACGTCCGGTACCGAAATCTCCTTCGACGTCTTCGGCCAGGATCGCGGCCATCGTCGCCCAGTCGCGGTTGTCCATGGCGCGGGCGAACAGATTCAGCGCCCGTTCGATGTCTCGCTCGTCGCGCATCACGCTCAGAGCGACTGAATCCATACCCGTGTTCCTTCCATTGCTCAGGCGTGCGCGCCGCCGTCGACGCGAATCTCGGTGCCGGTGATGAACGCGCCGTCATCGGAGGCGACCATCGCGATGACCGAAGCGACAGCACTTGGATCACCGAGGATTTCGCTTTCGGTGCCGTGCAGCAGCGGGGTCTGCTTGGCCCACAGTCCGAGGTCGTATCCCTCGGGCATCTTGTCAAGCGTGCTGTTGGCCAGGGCCGTTGACACCCCGCCGGGCTGGATGTTCACCGCACGCAGCCCTTGCTTGGAGTACTCCAACGCCAGGGAGTGGGTGAAGCTGAGTATGCCGCCCTTGCTGGCTGCATACGCCGCCATGTACGGGTGCGCGAACGTCGCCGCTGTCGAGGTGAAGTTCACGACGACGCCTCGTCCCGATTCGAGCAGAGCAGGGAGCGCCTGGCGCGTCATGAGGAAGGTGCCGGTGAGGTTCACCGCCAGCGTGCGGTTCCATTCTTCGAGGCTGGTCTCGTGGGTGTGCGAACAGGTTTGCATCGCAGCCACATTGACCAGCACCTCAAGTCCACCCAGTTCGGCCACCGCCGCCGACACAGCGGCGATCACGTCCTCCTCGCGCGATATGTCGAGGACGGCCGTGGTGAGCCGCTTGACGGTGCCGGCATCTTCGGCGGCTGCAGCCGTCGAGGCCAGACCGTCGGCGGAGATGTCATAGGCCACCACGGTTGCGCCTTCGTCGAGCAGACGAGCGACGGTGGCCGCGCCGATCCCGGAGCCGGCGCCGGTGACGATGACACGGCGATCTATGAGGCGTTCCATCAGTTATTCCCTTTCGGATCAGGCGAGTTGAAAGGCGGAGATCGGAGCCTCTTCCGGATAGCTGCTGGGCCCACCGAGGTCGTAGGCGGCGTTGAGCGCAGCGATGAACGCCGGGTCGTGCAACGGCTCGGCAGGTACGTCGAGCTTGATGCCCTTGCCCTTGAGATCGTCGACCATCATTCCGATGGCGCGTTCGATCGTGATGTCGTCCGAGCCGTCCATGTTCTTCTTGAGTTCTTCGTAGTCGGAGAACACCTCAGCAGACCAGTGGACGAGGAACCTCAGCTCGTCGGTGTGGTGGCGGGCAATGACATCTTCGCCGTTCTTCAGCAGCCACTGGTCGCGGTCTGCCGGGTCGCCGGTGAACACGGTGTCGAACGCCAGGCCGGCCGGAACCTGTTGCTCCAATGGGCCATTGGCTTCCCCGCGGTGCACCATCATCTCGTTCTGCACGACGACGCCGCGGTTGTTGATCGGCGGCAGCACCCGGGCAGGCGGCTTGAGCGGACCCTCAGGCCAGTAGGTGAAGCCCGAACCTTCGTCGAGGGAGAACCAGGTGATCACCTGGGCCATCTTGATCAGGTAGTCGGTGAACAGGCCGGACTTGCCCATCACGCTGCACAGCCAGGTCGGGGCGTTCTCGTGGCGGACTCCCCGGAAGCTGGGGGAGTCCAGGTGGCCGGGATCGCGGTTGGCACACGGCCCGTTGATGTTGAACAGCATGATTTCCGGCTTGGCGTACTCCGCGTTCCAGTAGCTCTTGGCCTGCTCGATGAAACCGGCGTTGTAGAAGCAGTCATGCAGCTCGGGGTACAGAACGGTGCCGTAGTTGGCCAGGTAACCGCGGAACGTCGGCGTGAGGAACAGGTCCAGTGACGGGGTGAATCCTTCAGGGAAAGCGCCGCTCATGGTGGCCATCAACTCGTCAGCCGAGGCGAAGTGCTGGGCGATGATGAGCTTCCAAGGGCCCTGGGTATGTACGACGTCGAGCAGTCTGCGCTTCTGGTCTTCGGTGTAGATATCGGTGAGCTCGCGCGGCGGGGCGACAGGACGCAGGATGTCGGACAGGTCCATCCGTCGGTCGTCGGTCAGCATTCTTGTCTCCTAAAGGCTTTCAGCGGTATCGCTCGCTCGAGTCTGGAGCCACTGCGAATTTTCGAACGCGGAGGTGACCACTGATCGGGACACCAGTTCGAAGCTGCACCGGTACGTAGCGGCCGTTTGCTCAGCTGCGCGCAGATGTCGTCGCGCGGCAGATCAACGTCACGAGACCGTCGATCTCCTCGTGTGTCAGCGCTCGCCTTTCTAAGAGTGAGACGGACACGGCCGGCGCCAGCATCATCTGGAGCAGGATGGCGGGATCCTCATCAGGGCTCACTTCGCCGCGTTCGACGGCTCGTCCGATCATCGTGAACCAGTGTGGGAGGTCGTTTCGGTACCAACCCATCATCGTGTCGTTCAGTGACGGGTACCGACCCGAGATCATCGTGGCCATGATCCCGCGCTCGACGGGATCGGCTGCAAGCGAGGCGAGCTCGGTGACCAGGGAGCGGACATCGCTCTCCCACGCTCCGGTGTCCGGAGCATCGGTGCGATGACGAGCGTGGAAGGCAAGGGCATCGTTGAGCAACTCGGTCGAGGTCGGCCACCAGCGATAGATGGTGCCGCGGTTGATGCCCGACCGATCGGCGACCTCGGCGATCGGCAGTTCGACCTTGCCTTCGGTCAACAGTTCCAGGCACGCGCGCATCACCGATACCCGGACCTGCTCGCTCCGCCCTCCGGGCCGGACCCGTGGCTTGGCTGCTGAATCCGGGACACCCATGCGACCGGTCTACTACGGCAGGCCGGTCGTGAATCATCGCCTCCCACTGAGCGGTCCAACTGGAAGGCGTTAACGCGACATTCTGTTCAAATAACCCCTGCGGTGGTCGCCGGAACCCCTCGGAAAGGGACGTACTCCCAAATGCACATCAGCATGGGTCTTCCGACCCTCTTCCCTCACGGGCGCGAGACGGAGCTTGCGTGGTACCGCAAGATCGACGAAGGGCCGTGGGACGGCCTCGTCACCTACGAGCGGGTGCTCTACCCCGATAGCTGGTCGGTCCTCCCGCAACTCGCCGCCGCGGCAGCGATGACCGAGCGCGTGCGGCTCTGGACGGATGTCGTTGCGCTCCCGATGCGGGACCCGGTCCTGTTCGCAAAGGACCTGGCGACCGTCGATGTCCTGTCCGGGGGGCGCCTGACGCTCGGAGTGGGCATCGGCGCATGGGATGAGGACTACCTCGCGGTCGGCAGTGCACTCGACCGGAAGCGTCAACGTATGGACGAGGCCGTAGCGGCGATGCGCAGAGTGTGGGCCCAAGACCCTCCCATCGAAGGACACCATCCCGTAGGGCCGCAGCCCGTGCAGGTTGGGGGCATCCCGCTCGTCGCCGGAGTCGTCGGTCCCAAGGCGCTCGCGCGCGCCGCGCAGTGGGCTGACGGCGTGAGCGACCCGGCGCACTCACTCCATTTCGACGCCGACGCGTTGGCTGCGCAGCGTGAGCGCGTCATGGAGGCCTGGCGGGTGGCGGGAAGGACGGACCGGCCGCATTTCTCCGCACCGATCTGGTTCGCGCTCGGTCCGGACCCGGAGAACCAGCTCGGGGAGCATGTAAAGGATTTCTGGAACCAAGATGTCGACCTCACCGGAGCTGAGTCCTCCTTCCTCACCGCCCCGACCGCAGGGACGTTGAATTGTGGAGCATCCGGGCTCCTCGCAGCCGTGAACGGCGCACGCCAAGCGGGTCTCGATGAGCTCAGGCTCGTCCCGACGACCGCCGACCCCGACGAAATAGACCGGGCGCGAGAGGTACTCGGTATCTGATCCCGCCGCAAGGGGTTCCGAGGGCCTTCCGCAAGCTCACTGGCTGGGACTGTGCGATGTGCCGTCGAAGAGTCTGTCGAGGTAGTAATCGATAGCGGCCGACGCGGCGTCGGGATCGATGACGCCGAGGTCGAGAAGCGGGGTGAACCCGGTCAGCGCGAGCAGAAGGTTGGTCTCGATGACCGGATCGCGATCCGGCGGGATGTGGCCGTCGGCAATTGCCTGCCTGATCAGGCGTTCGGTCAGTGCTCTGCCGTCCCGGAGTCCGAGGCGGGCCCGGTCATGCAGCTCTGGGTCGTGCAGCGCCTCGAGGGTGTAGGCGGCACTCATACGGCTGGTGGCGCGGGCGTCTGCGTGCAGGGGCAGCATCTCTATGAGGATCACGCGCAGTGCGTCTCGGGGGTGCGGGGGTGAGCCGAGACGCTCGAGGCTTTGGGCCACGCGCTGCGAGGTCTGTTCGGAAGCGAACTCCATCGCGAATTCGAGCATCGCTGTCCGGGATGCGAAGTAGTGCTGGACCTGGCCGAGGGAGACGCCCGCCGCGCCGGCGACCTCGCGCATCGTCGCCCGGGACCAGCCTTGTTGTTCCACTACCCGCCACAGCGCGCGTGCGATGGTTTCACGGCGTTCTCGGTGGTCGACCTGTTTCGGCACGCGCACCCCCTTTCGTTATTACCATACATCTGACTTAATACATATGACTTGGAAAGGGGCGGTGCGAATGGCCAGGCGACCGAGGAACGACCCCGAGCTGGAGGCAGCATATTTCGCGGCCTACGACGCGGTGATGGCCAATTGGCCGGTGCCGGCCGAGACGGTCGATCTTCCGGGACGGTATGGGACGACACGGGTCACGTCCGCGGGCCCGACCGCAGCGCCGTCGCTGGTCCTGCTCCACGGATACAGCGGCACGTCCGGAATGTGGTATCCGGTAGTCGGTTCGCTGGCCGAGGAGCATCACGTGCGGGCCGTGGACACCATGGGCGAGCCGGGCCGCAGTCGACACACCGGCGCAGCCTTGACCAGCATGGAAGATCTCGTGGACTGGCTGGCGGAAACTCTCGATCTGCTCGAGTTACCCGCCGCTGACCTGTGCGGCCAGTCCCTGGGTGGGCACCTCGCGCTCCGGTTCGCGCTCGCCCATCCCGAACGGGTGCGGCGGCTGGTCCTGCTCGATCCGCCCTTGGCCTTCGCCGGTCTCAGCCCTGAGTTCGAGGAGCTTGGCCGGAACCGCGACCCGCACCCGACTTTCGAGGATGCTCGCGCGATGCTGGCACCGGGCGCTCGCGGCAGCGGGCCGGCCCATCTGGAGGTTTACCTTGACCTGCTCGCGCACGGAGCCGCGCACTTCCCGGCCTCGCCGATCGTTCATCCGCACCTGCTGGACGGGCTGACGCACCTGCCGGTCCCGACCCTCGTCGCCCTGGCCGGGGCGAGTCAGGTGCACGATTCGGAGGCGGCAGCGGAAGTCGCGCGGCGTGCCGGGGCGGACACGGTGATCCTTCCCGGTGCGGGGCACGGTCTCCTGGCCGACGTCGAACCTGTCCGCAGCCGGGTCCTCGAACACCTCCGGCAGCAGGACTCGCTGACCTGATACCGCGAAGGCGAACCCCGAACGGGGAGACCCTCAGAATCCCAAGGGATGCGCGAACTTCGCCCGCAGTAACGCGCCGATCTCCGCCAGGGCCAACCGTCCCCGCGCGGTGGTGTCCGAGCGCATCAGAAAGCCGTGGTACATACCGGGATAGCGCGTGACGGTGGTCTGCACGCCCGCATCGCGTAGACGCCCGGCGTAGCGCTCGCCCCAATCACGGATCGGGTCGCACTCCCCGGTCACCACGATGGCCGGCGGCAGGTCACGAAGGTCGGTCGCATACGCCGGGACCTGATACGGGTCTCGCGGTGCTCCGCCACGGTCGACCAGTTCGTGCATGTAGACAATGTCCTCATGCCGCAGCAGTGGGGCGTCGGGCATGGCGGTGATGGACGTCGCACCCATGTCCCGATCCAGGCCGGGATACAGTAACGCCTGGGCGCAGATTCGCGGGCCGCCGTGATCACGGGCCGCCAATGTCACTGCGGCAGCCAGCGATCCGCCGGCGCTGTCGCCGACGACCGCCAGTCGCCTTGCATCGAGGTTCAGTTCGTCGGCATGGGCGGCAACCCATTTGGTGGCCGCGTAGGAGTCGTCGAATTGGGCCGGTGACGGCGATTCCGGTGCCAGTCGGTACTCGACCGCCGCCACCGCGGCGCCGCTGGCGTGTGCCAGTTCGCGCGCGAGCGGCTCGAACGAACGATTGGAACCCATCACGAGCCCGCCGCCATGTAGGTACACGAGTACTGGCAGCCCGGGCTCGGGGCTGGGTCGATAGAGGCGTAGCGGTATCGGACCGGCCGGGCCCGTGGCCGTCAGGTCTTCGATGCCCGCCATGGCCGGCATCTCGGGCAGCGGTGCCGATTCGAGGCCGGCCCGCACGGCCTGTAGGCCGCGGGCCCGCATGGGAGCGACCTCGCCGAACGAGGCCACTCGGGCGGCGGCATCGGGATCCATTGGTGGATAGGTCATTTCAGCTCTGGGCCGGGTCGAAACGGCGCTCGGTCCGTAAGCGGGGAGCCTCCTGGTTGCTCAACACCCGGGCCCGCTCGGCCATCGCCGAGCCGACGTAGTCGGGTTGGGTGAGCAGATAGAACCGGCCTTCGGCGGCCTGCTCGAACACCACCTCGGCCGCGGCCAGCGGATCCATCGCCTCGGCCTTGATGTCGAGCATGGCGGCGCGCTGTCCTTCGGCCGCGCCGGCATCGCCGGACTGGACTCCGCCTGCCGATTCGAAGATGTTGGATACCACGGCGCCCGGTAGCACCGCCTGCACGTGCACATGATGGTCATGGCCGGCGGACTGCACTTCCAGGTGCAGGCATTCGGTCAGGGCCAGAACAGCATGCTTGCTCATGATGTAGGGCGCCTGCAGCGGGACAACGGCCACACCGCCGATCGAGGACAGGTTCCATACCCAGGCAGGTGCGTCGGTGGCCATCATCTTCGGCAGGAATGCCTTGACGCCGTGGAACACTCCGCTGATGTTGATGTCGACGACGCGTTGCCAGTTGTCGACCGGGGTGTCCCACAGATATCCGAACTGCTCGATGCCTGCGTTGTTCACCAGCAGGCGTACCGGTCCGAGTTCGCGGTAGACGTCGTCTGCCATCGCTTGCACCGCAGCGGCATCACGCACATCGCACTCCACGTCGGTCGCCATCCCGCCGGCGGCCATAATCTCGTCGCGCAGATCCGCGACGGCATCGGCGTTGATGTCGACCAGCACCACCGTCATGCCCAACCGGCTGGCATGCCGCGCGAGGCCGGCACCGATTCCGGCGCCGGCACCCGTGATGACGGCGACTCCGCCCCCGAAGAACTCTGCGGCGTTCACGCGGAAGGGGCGCCGGCGGCCACGGCCTTGGCGGTGTGCTCGGCGAACGGGACCGAGTCCTCGGCGTCGAGCACGACATTCAGCGAGGTGAAGACCAGACCGTCTTCCGACTGCCGGATCCCGGCATCGACGACCCCACTGGACACCGCGAACGGCACGTTGTTGGTGATCTGGTTGACGAACAGATAGAAGCGGACGTTGGTGACCTCGCCGTCGACTCCGGTGCGGAACACGTTGGTCGCGTGATGACGGCACGGGTAGGGGTTCTCGTTGCGGTGCTCGATGAGCCAGGCCAAGGTCTCGGCCCTACCGCGCAGTTCTGCGGCCAGAAGGTGCTCGAACGGGCAGGCACCGGAGTCCGAGCGGCTCAGGTACTCCATCTCGTCGGCGAGGCGGATGCCCACCTCATCGAAGTGACCCTGGTCGTAGTGGTACCAGAAACCGGAGATGAACTCTTGGACATCGGACAGGGCGATCTGGTTGCTCATGCCGGCAGTCAACCCGTGATGTGGCGCCGGTAACAGCACCGGTGACCGGTCAGCGGAACACCAAACCGCTAGGCGCCGGCGATCAACGCCCAGAGCTGTTGTCCGCCTGCCGCAACGGCCGCCGCCGCAACCCGGTCATCCCAGAAGCGCACGGAGCCGAATTCCGAACGCCAGGCCAGAGCTGCGCGGGTGAACTCGTGCAAACGATGCTCGTGGGTGGTGCCGATCGCGCCGTGCACCTGGTGCGCGTTGCGGGTCACGACCGAGGCGGCATGCCCGGCACACGATCGCGCGGTCGCGATCTGGAAGTCCAGTTGAGCTGACTGCCAGTCTGTTCCGATGGCGGTGTGCAGCGCCGCCTCGGTGGCGGCCCGCGCCAGCGCCGCCTCTGCCGCCGCATCCGAGATCAGGCTCTGAATCGCCTGGAATTTCGCCAGCGGGCGCCCGAACTGCACCCGTGACGCCACGTGTTCGATGGACAGCGCCACAGCACGATCGAGCGCCGCGCACACCTGAATCGCCCGTACCATCGCCGATTTGCGGCCGAGCTGGTCCACCAGGGCGGTGGGCACCGGATGACCGGTGATTCCGGTGGTGTCGACGGCGATGGTGTCGCGCGGCTCGCCGATCAAGTTGGTGCCGAGGGCGAGCGACAGTTCCGTGGTGTCGAACTCGGTAAGCCGGTAATCGTCGCCGGCCGGCCAGAGCGCGACGATCCGTTCCACGTCAGCGGCCCAGGGCACAGGCGTGGTGGATTCGCCGCGGAGTGGGGCCACAGACACCGTGCGCACGGCGTCATCGATGGGTCGGCCGAGGGTCTCCAACAGCCAACAGGCCAGCAAGTCGTGTTCGGCTAGTGGGATGCGGACACCGTGGCGGACTGCGGCACTGAGCAATTCGGCTGCCTCGAGCCAACCTGCGCCGCTGCCACCGGATTCCTCGGCGCCGGTCAGTCGGACCAGACCGAGGGAGTCGAGCCGCTGCCACAGTGCGCGGTCGTACTCGATGCGCTCGCCGGGGACCCCGGTGGGTGCGGTCTGGCAGTATCCGAAGACGCTGTCGATCATCGCCGCCAGGTCGGGGTCCACCGCGGACAGCGTGCTCAGGGCGAGCTCGGAGGTGCTCATCGCATACCTAATCCCCGCGCGATGACACCGCGCAGTACTTCGTTGGTTCCGCCGCGCAACGTGAAGCCGGGGCGCTGATCCACCGAGGTGGCCACCAGGTGCGCCCACTCAGCGTTCCTCGCGGCGTCATCTCCGGTCTGCCGATCGGCGAAGTCCGCGATGTCGCCTTCGACCGTGGTGCCGAGAACCTTGACGACGGCTGCTGGAACGTCGGGGTTCTCACCGCGCTCCAGGGCGCCGGCAACCGCAGTTGACATGTGATGCAGTCCGGCGACTCGCGCCACCAGACGGCCCAATTCGGGGCCATCTGAGGTGTTTTCGAGTGCGAGGGCCAAGAGCGGGAAGGTCGACAGGAATCTCTCCGGCCCGCTGCGCTCGAAGCTCAGCTCGGAGGTGACCTGGGTCCAGCCGCGGCCGATCTCGCCGAAGACCATGGCATCGGGAATGAACACCTCGTCGAGCAGAACTTCGTTGAAGTGGTGCCCGCCGTTCATCGAGATGATGGGGCGGACCTGCACCCCGGGGGCGCGCAGGTCGACGATGAACTGGCTCAACCCGGCATGCCGGTGCGCCGGATCGACCGGTTCGGTGCGGGCCAGCACGATGAAGGCATGAGCCCGGTGCGCTCCCGACGTCCACACCTTGGTGCCGGTGATCGACCACCCGCCATCGACCCGTACCGCACGGGTGCGGACGCTCGCCAGATCCGAGCCGGAATCCGGTTCGCTCATCCCGATTCCGAAGAAACACTCACCACGCACGATGCGAGGTAGGAACTCTGACTTCTGCTCTTCTGTCCCGTATTTCAGGAGCGACGGCACGATCTGGCGGTCGGCGATCCAGTGGGCGGCAACCGGGGCGCCCGCGGCCAGCAGTTCCTCGGTCACCACGAACCGTTCCTGAAATGAGCGGCCATGACCGCCGTAGTGCGCGGGAACCGTCATGCCCAGCCAGCCCTGCTTCGCCAGGGATGCGGTGAAATTCTCGTCCCATCCGCACAGCCAGGCATCGACGGAAGGCTTGAATGCACCGGCGGCCAACTGTTCGGCCAGGAAGCCACGGACTTCCCGGCGCAACTCGTCCAGGTGTGCGCCGGTCACGATGTCCGCCACTTCGCGATGCGGCGTTGGTGCTCGGCGTCGTGGTGGGCGAGCGGTTGCATCGCCGCCGCCATCGAGAGCGTCGATTCCAGGGAGCCGGTCGTCGATTCCTGCAACAGGCGCTTGGCCATCCGCAGCGCGTGCGGTGGGTTGACCGCGATCCGGTCTGCCAGCACCCGCGCTTCATTGAGGAGGTCTTCGTGAGGTACCACTCGGCTGACGAGTCCCCATTCCAACGCCGTTGCGGCGTCGATCCGTTCGCCGGTGAAGGTGAGCTCGGCGGCACGGGCATAGCCGATGGCGCGCGGCAGGAACCACGTGCCGCCATCGCCCGGGATGAGGCCGAGCTGCACGAAGCTCTCGGCGAAGGATGCGCGCTCGGAGGCAATCCTGATGTCGCACATCATCGCCAGATCGCACCCGGCGCCGATGGCGGCGCCGTTGACCGCAGCGATCAGAGGGACTTCGAGCCGACCCAGGGCACGTGGGATCCGTTGGATCCCATCGATGTAGGCCCGCCGCTGGTCGATGGCATCCAGACCGAACATGCCCTGGCGGTCGGCCATCTCCTTGACGTTGCCGCCGGCGGAGAAGATCTTGCCCGCACCGGTGAGGATGACCGCGCCCACGGTGTTGTCGGCGTTGACCGCGTCGACATTGTCCTCGAATGCGGCGATGACGTCCTTGCCGGTGATGGCATTGCCGACGTCGGGAAGGGTGATCGTCCAGATTTGTACCGGTCCGTCGGTGTGGACGTCGAGCGGTGAGGTCACGCACGCTCCTTGAGCTGAAGGGATTTGGTCTGGAGGTACTCCTCGAAGCCGAACCGGCCCAGTTCACGGCCGATCCCGGACTTCTTGTACCCGCCGAACGGGGCGGCTGGGTTGTAGGCGCCGCCGTTGATGTCGAGCTGGCCGGTCTGCACCTGACGGGCGAAGGCGATGGCGTCGTCGTCGGTGGCGGCCCACACCGCGCCCGACAGGCCATAGGGGGTGCCATTGGCGATGCGCAGTGCATCGTCGGTATCGGTGAAGGGCGTCACGGCCAGCACGGGGCCGAACACTTCTTCCTGACCGAGTTCGGAGTCGGGATCCACATCGGCGAAAACCGTTGGTGCCACGTAGTACCCGACATCGCGGATCGGTTCTGCGCCACCGATCAGGAGCCGAGCACCGTCGCGCTGGGCGCGTTCGATGAAGCCACGCACCGAGTCGAACTGCGACCGCGACGACGACGGTCCGATCCGGGTCGCCGGGTCGCGCGGATCGCCCACGGTATAGCGGCCCACGGCGGATTCGATGAGGTCCAGCGCCTCGCCATATCGATTCTGCGGCACCAGCATCCTGGTCCAGGCCATGCAGGTTTGACCGCCGTTGAGGAAGGCATTGCCCACCCCGACCTTGACCGCGGTCGCCAGATCAGCGCCGTCGAGGATGACGTTGGCCGACTTGCCGCCGAGCTCGAGGGCGACCTTCTTGATCGACTGGCCGGCAAGCTCTCCGACGCGCGCACCCACACCGGTGGACCCGGTGAACGAGACGAAGTCGACGTCCGGATGCGAGGCGAGACGTTCGCCGATCACCCGGCCGGGGCCCGAGACGAGATTGATGGTCCCCGGTGGCAGGCCCGCCTCTTCGCAGGCCTCGACGAAGGCGAAAACCGAAAGTGGGGCTTCGTTACTGGGTTTGAGCACGACGGGACACCCCGAGGCGATGGCCGGCAGCACCTTGGCGACCACCTGGTAGAGCGGATAGTTCCACGGCGTGATGGCCCCGACGACGCCGTAGGGCTCCCTCAGGACCAGCGAGTTGCCGATGTGCTCTTCGAATTCGAAGGTCTCCAGCACATCGGCGAAGCCCTTGGCCACCGCCAGCGGTACCTGCGTCTGCACCGTCTGCGCGATGCGTATGGGGGCACCCATCTCGGCGGTGATGAGTTCGGCGATGTCGGGTAGGCGTTTCTCCATCGCAGCGATGACCCGCTGCACCCGGTCCCGGCGTTCGTCAACGGTGATGAGCGGGTCGAACGCCTGACGGGCCGCGGCCACCGCGGTGTCGACGTCGGCGGCGTCGCCGTTGGGCACGTGGCCGATCACGGATTCGGTCGCGGGATCGATGACTTCGATGAACCCGTCCCCCGAGGGGGTGATCCAGCTGCCGTCGATGAACAGTCTGTCGTGTTCGAAAGTGGGCACTGTTGTCCTTACCTGGGTTTATGGCGCGATGCTGGCGCGGATATCGCGCTTGCCATCGGCCGCGGTGAACGCTTCGTTGATGTCGTCGAGTGAGTACGACGCCGCGGCGAGTCGCTCGAACGGCAGCTGGTGCTGGTAACGGTCGAGGAAGGTCAACGCGCGGGACAGGACTGCCGGGTCATAGAGCGAGACCCCGACCATGGTCTTGTTGGTGAAGACGAACCGGGACGGGTCGAACTCGAACGTCTTGCCGATGTTGATGTTGCCGATCTCGACGTAGCGGCCGAACTGGGCGAGCATCTGGAGACCCTCGTCGATGGCCGACGGGTGCCCGACAACCTCGACCACCACGTCGGCGCCCTGGCCGTCGGTCAACTTACGCACTGCTTTGGCGCGGTCCTTGGGCGTGGCGACCTCGTTGAGGTCGATCACCGAGTCAGCTCCGAATGCGGTTGCCAGTTCGAGCCTTTCGGGCACGCCGTCGATGGCGATCACGTTGGCCGCCCCGCGCGCCTTGGCCACGGCCACCGCGTAGAGACCGAGTGCGCCGGCTCCCTGAACCACCACGTGCTCGCCGAGTTGCAGATCGACCCGTTCCAGGCCGTACATCACTTGGGACAGCGCGCAGTTCGCGCCCGCGGCGATATCGTCGCTCAGGGTGTCCGGAACCGTGTAAACGACTGCCCCGGCCGGCAACAGGTAGTAGTCGCCGTAACCGCCGACGAAATACGGAGGTTCGTCAGCGCGGCCCAGCATCGCCATTTTCAGGTTCAGGCAGGCGTTACGGCGCCCTGCCAGACAGTTGCGGCAGCTGTGGCAGCAGTAGAAGTACGGGAACACCACTCGCGTGCCTTCGGCCAGGGATTTGCCGTTGGAGTCGGCCGTCACCCCGTCGCCAAGCACTTCGATGGCGCCGACCATCTCGTGACCCAAGACGGTAGGTAGCTGTCCACCCAAGCCGCGGGTGGCGAAGGTGCCGTGCCAGGCATGTACATCTGAACCGCAGATGTTCGTCCGCAGAACACGGACCAGGATTTCTCCGGGCCCGACGTCAGGCAAAGTCACCGTTTCGATCTGAAATGGTTTGCCGGGTTCGTCGAAGCGCGCGATGCGTCCGGTTCGAGAGGTGTTGGCGTGAGATTTGGAGTGCACAGTGTTCCTTCAGTTTCTGTTGGATTCGAGGCTGAATCGCTGTCGCAGATCGCGTTTGAGCAATTTGCCGCTGGGGTTCTTGGGCAGGGAATCGACGAAGAAGATCTGTTTGGGGGTCTTGAACCCGGCGAGATGGTCACGGCAGTGACGAAGGACCTCGTCTTCGGTCACGGTGGTGCCGGCGCGAGTCACCACTGCGGCGACGACGGCTTCCACCCAGATCGGGTGCGCCACCCCGAAGACCGCGGCTTCTTCTATCCCGCTGTGCCGGTAGAGAACTTCTTCGACCTCGCGGCTGGCGACATTCTCGCCGCCGGTTTTGATCATGTCTTTCTTGCGGTCGACGACGTGTAGCAGGCCGTGCTCGTCGTAGAAGCCCAGGTCGCCGGAATGGAACCAGCCGCCGGCGAAGGCCTGGGCGGTCTTGTCCGCATCGTCGAGGTAGCCCAGCATCAGATGCGGGCTGCGGTGGGCGATTTCACCGACGGTGCCGGGCGTGACCGGCACGTCGTTGTCATCGAGGATGACGGTTTCGACGTTGACCACAGGTCGGCCGGCCGCCCCCGCGTGGGCATCCTGCTCGGCAGGCCCCAGAGCTGAGGCCAGCGGGGCCATCTCGGTCTGGCCGTAGAAGTTCCACAGACGGAGATTGGGCAGGCGCCTGCGCATCTCGTGCAGGATCTCGGTTGGCATCGGTGAGGCGCCGTAGTAACCCTTGCGCAGGCTGGACAGGTCTACCTCGTCGAACACCGGACTGCGCAGCAGACTGATCCACACCGTCGGTGGCGCAAAGTAATTGGTGACGCCGTGGCGCTCGATCGTCCGCAGTACCAGCTCCGGCTCGGGGCGCGGCAGGATGATGCTGGTGGCACCCAGGTAGATGTCGGTAGCCAGGAAATTATCCAGCTGCGCGCAGTGATACAGAGGCAGGGAGTGGATTTCGACGTCGTCGCCGGACATCGAGCCGGCCACGATGGTGCTGATGTACTGCCACATCAAGCTGCGGCTGCTGTGCATGACGCCTTTGGGCCGCGACTCGGTTCCGCTGGTGTACATCACCCGCACCAGCTGATCGTCATCGATCCGGCAATCGGGTACAGCCGCCATAGTGGTGAGCCATTCGGCGAAATCCGTCCAGCCGGGGGGACTGGTTTGACCGGCGGGTACGAGCGCTGTCTTGGTGCGAACTGCTGTCCCCACGGCCATGGCCTGTTCGGCCACCGGGATCAGGTCCGCCTCGACGATGAATCCGGCGGCCCGGCTGTGGCCGAGGATGTACGAGATCTCCTCCGGCATCAGCATGAAATTGATCGGAACCAGCACCACGCCGGCGCGGGCGGTGGCGAAGGCCAACACTGCGTACTCCCAGCAGTTGCGCGACAACAACGCCACTCGGTCACCGGGAAGTAACCCGTTCTCGTGCAACGCGGCCGCCGCGCGGTCCACCAGGTGATCGAACTCGGCAAAACTCAGGACGACGTCGCCGTCGATGATGGCGGTCTTCTCAGGTTGCTTACGCGCCGACCGGCGGGGGATATCTGCCAGGCTGTGGCTCCGGGCCCGGGCGATGACGGCGGCAAGGTCGTCGGAATGCATGGTCGGCAGAGTAGGCATGCCACCGATGGCCACGGTGGTTCGTCTCCCGCTCAGTAGACAGGGTGGGCGCGGTCACGGTCCCGATCCTTCGATACTCGAAACCATGACCGCTACCACTGAATCCTCGTCACTCGCGGATCGTGCTCCAGACCCTCACGTCCTGCGCACCCATCTCCTGGAAGCGGACCCCGGTGTCCTGGTCGCGGTGTTGGCACAGCTGACAGGTGATCCATCGGTCATCGATCGGTACGCAGCCAAGATCGACCACGTGCCCGATCCGCCCGAGCGAGCCGGATCGACCGATCCCCAGACCGCCGAGACGCTGGCCGACGAAGTCATCGCCGCGCTCGGCCGGCCGAGACCGGCTGGTGCGCTGCCGGTAGACGATCGCGAGTTCTTCGCCAGCCTGCTCCCGATTGCGCTGGGCGGTCCCGTCGACGACGAACACGTCGACCTGCTGTTGGAGCAAGGCGGATTCCGCCCGTCTCATCCGACGTTGCCGCGAACGACGCCGATTCCCTCTTCCACGAAAGTGGCGATCATCGGTGCCGGTATCGCAGGTATCGCGGTCGCGCTGGCCGCTGCGGAGGAGGGCGTGCAGTTCGAGATCTTCGACCGCAACGACGAAGTCGGCGGAACCTGGCTGACCACCACCTACCCGGGCATCGGCGTGGATACTCCCTCGGCGTATTACTCGCTGTCGCGCGAGGTGAACCCGGACTGGTCGAACTACTATCCGCAGGGCGCGGAATACCAGGCCTACCTTGTTTCGCTGGCCGACAAGCATGACCTGCGCCGCCACATCCGGTTCGGTACCGAGGTCGAAGCCTTGTGGTGGGACGAGGAGCGGGGGCAGTGGGAGATCCACTCCCGCTCTGCCGATGGCACCCAGAGCATCGACCATGCCACTGTCGTCGTCACCGCTGCCGGCTACTTGAACCGTCCCCGATTCCCGGAGATCAAGGGTTCAGATACCTTCGCTGGAACGAGTATTCACTCGGCGCAATGGGACCCGTCACTGGATCTGACGGGTAAGAAGATCGCGGTGATCGGTGCCGGTTGCACTGCGGTGCAGATTGTCGACGCCTGCGTCGACGAGGTCGAGCACCTGACCGTCTTCCAGCGCCAACCGCACTGGGTTGCCCCCCGAAAGCGCCCTTCCGACGAGGTGCCCGAACATCGTCGCTACCTGGGGCGTGCACTGCCGTTCTATTCGATGTGGCATCGGCTCAAGTCGTACTGGGGTACCGCCGACAACAACTACCCCATCATCCTGCAGGACCCCGAATGGTCCAAGACGCACCTGTCGATCTCACCGGTCAACGATGTGCTTCTGCAGATGTGCCTGGATTACATCGACCGGATGTTCGTTGCCGGAACAGAATTGGCGAAGAAGGTGACGCCGGATTTCGCGCCCTACGGCAAGCGGATCATCCGCGATCCCGGTGGTTACTACGCCGCGCTGACCCGCGACCACGTCGACGTAGAGGCGAGCGAGCCCGCGGAGATCAACGAACGCGGCATCGTCACCGCTGACGGTTGTCAGATCGATCTCGACGTGATCATCTATGCCACCGGCTACCACTTGGATTTCCTGTCCACCGTGGATATTCGGGGTCGGGACGGTAAGACCCTGGCCCAGGTGTGGGGCGACAGTCCCAGTGCGTACCGTGGTGGCACCGTACCGGGGTTCCCGAACCTGTTCATCACCTCCGCACCGAACTACAGCCCGGGACATGGTGCAGGCGCGAACTTTTCGATGGAGATCCTGGCGCACTACATCGTGGAGTGCTTGCAGTTGATGGCGCTGCGCGGCGCGTCGACAATGGAAGTCACTCAGGCCGCGTTCGAGGATTACGTCGACGGGATCGACAAGACCATGCAGGGCACGGTGTGGTGCCATACCCCCAACGCGCACACCTACTACCGATCGCAGTCCGGACGCGTCGTGGTGGCCACGCCGTACCGTCTGGTGGATCTGTGGCACCAACATCGCGCGCCGATCGAAGAGGATTTCGTTCTCCGATGAGCCAGATGCTTGCCGGTAAAACAGCATTGGTCACCGGAAGCAGCCGCGGTATCGGTCGCGCGATCGCCCGGCGGTTGGCGGCCGAGGGCGCGACCGTGGCCGTGACCGCGCGCTCCTACACCCCGACACCGTCCACGCGCGCTGGTGTCGCCGAGGCGATCCCGGGAACGATCGAGGAGACCATCGCTCTCATCGAAGACGCCGGCGGTTCGGCCTTCGGAGTGGCTGCCGATCTCGAAGACAGCGCCGCCCGCGACGGCCTGATCCAGGCTGTGGTGGAGCACACCGGAAGGCTCGACATCTTGGTCAACAACGCGGGCTATGCGGACTATTCGGTTGTCGAGGAAATGCCGGTCGAGACCTTCGACCGCACGGTGGAGCATTATCTGAAGACACCGTTCGCGTTGACGAAAGGCGCTGTGCCGCACATGCGCTCGCAGGGTGCCGGCTGGATCGTCAACATCGGCTCGGTGACCGGGGTGGCCCCGGTGCGGCCGTACCGGGACTACAACAAGACGGCGGGCGACGTGATCTATGCGTCGTGCAAGGCTGCACTGCATCGGTTCACCCAGGGGGTGGCCGCCGAACTGCTGGATTCCGACATCGCGGTGAACTGTGTCGGGCCGTCGACGGCGGTACGTACGCCGGGTGCGGCGTCGCTGATCCCGGACAGCTTTCCGACCGAACCGGTCGAGTACCTGGCCGAAACGGTATTGGCGATGTGTCACCTGCCCGCCGCCGAGCGGACCGGTCTGGTCGCGTTCAGCCTGCACTACCCCTGGTCGCAACAACTTCCGGTGCACTCACTGGACGGCAGCACGGTATTGCCGCCGCTGCAGCCGCCGGCCGCGGCGAATCCGAACATCCTGCCCGCGGGGGTCTGAGTCGCCCTCAATTCTTGTCGGTGGTCGGTGCGATGATGGTGTCATGTCTTCGGCAGCAACCTCTTTGGACGCCCGGGTGCCGCCCGGTGAGCGCCTGGAGGTGTTGTTCGACGAGGTGGCCGAGCTGTGCGGTCAGCGCAACGCGATCGATGCGCGCTTGGTGGAGATTGTCGCCGAACTGGAACGCGACGAGCTGTGCGGCGCCACCGGCGCCCGCTCGATTCCGGCAGTGGTGGCCTGGAAAACTGGAGTTACCCCACGCAACGCCGAGACCATCGTCGCCGTCGCGCGTCGGCTCGAGGAGTTCCCCCGCTGCGCGCAAGGGATGCGCGAGGGCCGGCTGTCGCTGGATCAGGTCGGGGTCATCGCCGAGAAAGCCGCCGACGGATCCGATGCGCACTACGCCGAACTCGCGGCCAGCGCGACGGTCAGCCAACTGCGTACCGCGGTCAAGCTCGAACCACGCCCCGAACCCGAATCGAAACCCGAACCGCAGCGGTCGTTCACCCGAATCGAGGGTGACGGGCACACCACCTACAAGATCGTGTTACCACGAGTGGAGGCGGCGAAGTTCGACGCCGCCCATGCATCGCACCGGGACGCGCTGGTCGCCGACTGGAAACATGACCACGACATCGACGAGGACACCGGTGAGCCGACCTCGCTTCAGGCCCCGCCGTTCCCGAACAATGCCGACGCGTTCATGAGCCTGGTCGAGGCCGGCTGGGACTCCGACGTGGCCCGTCGCCCGCACGGGCAGCACACCAACGTCATCGTGCATGCGAATGCCGACAAGCCAGTCGCCTCACTGCATCTGGGTCCCGTGCTGACCGATGAGGAGCGCCAATACCTGCTCTGCGATGCAACATGCGAGGTGTGGTTAGAACGCCATGGACAGCCGATAGGCGTGGGCCGTACTACACGGACCATCAGTCGGCGCCTGCGCCGGGCATTGGAGTACCGCGACCGCTGCTGCGTCGTCCCCGGGTGTGGGGCCACCCGCGGCCTGCATGCCCATCACGTCCGGCACTGGGAAGACGGCGGCCCCACCGAACTCGACAACCTGGTGCTGGTGTGTCCTTATCATCACCGCCTGCATCACCAGGGCGGCATCACGATCAGCGGTACCGCTCACAAGCTCGTCGTGACCGATGACCGCGGCCGCACACTGCGCGGCGGATCACTGGCCCGCCCGCCAACTTCGCGGCCACCCGACGTACCGCCCTACCGCGGACCGACCGGGGAACGCGCAGACTGGTGGTGGTACCAACCCTTCCAACCGCAACCGCAACCGCCACCGACCCTGAACTAGGCAAGCGGCTCAGGAGAGCACAGGGGCAGGCAGTTCGCAGAAGCTGTGGCATACCCGGTCGCGGACGATGATGTCGGTGGTCTCGGGATCGAACCAGCGGTCGACCACCGCCCAGTGGATCGGATGCATGAGGTAGGGGCCCATCAGTCCGTCGACGTCGCTGAATTCCTGTTCGAAGACGTGGGTCCATTCGCTGGTGCCGATGGCCTGCTCGACCCGGCTGAGCTGCCACGCGGTGATGGTGGGGACGTATCGGGGCATCATCGACAGTTCACTCTCGAATGCTGCGACAGTCTCGGCCTCCACCTCGGGCGGTACACGCAGCAGCAGTGCGCGGTACACGGTGCCACTGCTGCTGCCGCGACGCAGCGGAGCTCCCCGGTAGGTCACTCCATTCACGCGCGAGATCGCCGGATCGGCCAGTGCGTCGTCGAAACCGCTTCTTTCCCAAGCATCGTCGTTCTCGAACCGCAGATGGACCAGGATGTCGCCACCATTGCGCGATCCCGGTAACGTCGGCTCCACGAGCGTCCGTAACGCACCGCTGCGTTCGGCTGCGTCGCGCAGGGCGCCCAGGATGCGGTTACGGTCGGACGCCTCGGCATCGACCAGGCGGGTGACCCCGAATGTGGCTGCACAAGTCGATGGGTCGATCGGGGCGGGTGTGGCAGGGGCATCGACGGCCTCGGCCGCAGATGCGACGTTGCGGGTGCGCTCCACCACCAGATCGGTGATGCTGTCCCACCACCGCGCAACGGTCGGGTCGGGCCGGCCCTGCCAGGTCATCTGCCACCAGGCTTGTGGACTCGGCAGCGTCCAGGTGATGGTGACGACGTTGGACCGGTCGTCGAACCAGATGGGCGGGCTGACCAGGACATCGCGCAGGCTCATGCCACGATCACGGGCACCCGGGGCATATCCGGTCAGGTAGGCGTCGATGAACTTCTGGGCACAGCCCGGCCTGGTGACTACCCGATCGATGACGAAAACCTCGGCCATGAACCGAGATTACGATCGCCCGCATTGATGGAGGCACAGCGTTCCCGGCCATCGGGAAACCACCGTTGACGATCGCCGGTGGTGGCGCGATGGTGTGGCGATGACCGATCCGTTCAGCCCGGCCCAGCTCGGGCCAGTGACGCTGCGCAACCGAGTGATCAAGGCCGCCACGTCGGAAGGCCGCTCACCCAATGGGCTGGTCACCGACGACCTCATCGATTTCCATCGCAGCTTCGCCGAGGGCGGCGTCGGGATGACCACCGTCGCCTACTGCTGCGTGTCGCCGCAGGGTGCGAGCGCACCCGGTCAGATTGTCATGGACAGCAAGGCGGTACCGGGACTGCGTCAGCTCACCGACGCGGTACACGGTGCGGGGGCAGCCATCTCGGCACAGCTGGGCCATGCCGGGGTGGTGGCGCAGAAGAAGCTGACCGGCGTCACCGCCGTGGCGCCGAGTAGATTCATCAACCCGACCTCCTTCGCCTATTGCCGCGAGATCACTCGCGCAGAAATCGCTCAGGTGATCGAACAGTTCGGCGACGCCGCGCAGGTGGCTGTCGACGCCGGATTCGACGCCGTTGAGCTGCATTTCGGGCATCTCTACCTGCCCAGCTCGTTCCTGAGTCCGCTGATCAACCGCCGCAAGGACGAGTACGGCGGCGATATCGACAACCGGTCGCGGTTCGTGCGGGAGATCGCAACGCGAGTGCGCGAGGTGGTAGGTGATCGGGTCGCGGTAGTCGCCAAACTGGACATGGACGACGGGCTCCCGGGCAGTATCTGGATCGACGAGGCGTTGCGGACCGCCCAACTCCTCGACACCGATGCCACCCTTGATGCCATCGAACTGACCCAGGGTTCATCGGTGTACAAACCCATGTACCTGTTCCGCGGCGACGTCCCGGTCAAGGAATTCGCGAAGGTGATGCCGCCGGCCTTGCAGCCGGCCGTCCGGCTCGTGGGCAAGCAGACGATGGGCGTCTACCCATATCGAGACCTCTACATGCTGGAGGCGGCCCGGCAGTTCGTGCCGATCATGCGCAACACGAAACTGATTCTGCTGGGCGGCATCAACGATCGTGAGCACCTCGAGACGGGGATGCGGGAGGGGTTCGATTTCTTCGCAATGGGCAGGGCATTGCTGCGGGAGCCGGACCGGGTCAACACGATGATCGCCGATCCGGCCTCACGCAGCCGCTGCACGCACAACAACAAGTGCATGGTGACGGTGTTCAGTCGCACCCACTGCGTGCTCGACCCCGAGCAGCGCTACGGTGCGGTGCTAAGGGCCGAGCAGATCACTTAGCGCCCGGCCGGCCTCTCGCCGGGCCCGGTGGGCGATGTCGAGCATCGGCATCGTCATGAAACCGTGGATGCCCCCGTCGAAGGGACGCCGGGTCACTGGCACCCCGGCTGCCTCCAACGCGTCGGCATAGGCGATGCCCTCGTCTCGCAGCGGATCATGACCGGCAAGAACCACGACAGCCGGTGGTAATCCACTGAGATCGCCGTGTAGTGGTGCGGCATAAGGGTTTTGCCGGTCGCTGACTTTCGGGACGTACTGATCCCAATACCACTGCAATGCCGTGCGCGGGTTGTAGAACCCCTCGCCGAACATGCGGTAGGAGTCGGTGTCGAAGTCCGAGGCGATCACGGGATACAACAGGAGCTGCCCGGCCAGGGCCGGCCCACCGCGGTCACGGGCCATCAGGGTGGTGACCGCGGCGAGATTGCCGCCTGCGCTGTCGCCGCCCACCGCCACCCGTGCCGGGTCGGCTCCGAAATCGGCGGCGTGGTCGATCGCCCACCTGGTGGCGGCGTAGAAATCTTCGGCTGCAGTGGGCCAGCGGTGCTCCGGAGCCAATCGGTAACCGACCGAAACCACTACGGCAGGAAGCAGATTCGCCAGGCTGCGGCACAGCCCGTCATGGCTGTCGAGGTCGCAGAACACGAATCCGCCACCATGGGCGAACACCAGCATGGGCAGTGGCCCAGCGGAGTCGGGTCGATAGACCCGGACATCGACGGTTCCGTTGTCGACCGGCACCCGTTCGTCGACGACGGCGGCCACCTGTTCGGGTTGAGGGTTGGCGACGAACCGGCTGCGGATCGCGGCACGGGCTTGTGCGCCGGTCATGGTATGTACCGGCGGGAAGCCCGAATCCAGGGCTTCGATCAGACCCGCGACCTGAGGATCGAGGGTCATGCCGGCAGCAGGGTGGCAGCGGCCCGCGGGACGACCGGGCTACCGACGCGCAACGGCCGGAGGGTTTGCAAGGTGGGCACCACCCGCCCCGGGCCATCTTCGGCATTGCGCCAGATACCCATTGCCGTCATGCGCACCGGAGCAGCCAGCCGCTGATCGAAGGTGATCCGATTCATGGGGCCGCACACCGAAACCGCGGCTACCGCTGCTCCTGCGGGCCCGATCGGCGCGGCCACACAGCCAAACCCGACCAACGATTCTTCGCGTTCGAATGCGACGCCGTGTGCACGGACCTTGGCCAGTTCGGCGGCGAGCTGCCGTTCGTTGGAGATCGAGAATCGAGTCCGGCCCGAGGCCAAGTCGACCTCGGCCGCTGGATTGTCGGCCAGGATCGCCTTGCCGACCGCCGTACAGTGCGCGGGCTGCCGTCCTCCGATCCGAGTCGGGATGGCCGCCACCATCTGTCCGCCGATCTTCTCGAGGTACACCACGTCGGCACCGTCCAGGACCGCCAGGTGGACCACCAGTCCGGTGGCCCTGTGCAGATCGCGCAACAACGGAATCGCGGCACGGTGGATGCGGTCCTGATGCAGCGCCAGCGAACCCAACTCGACCAGACGCATGCCCAACTCGTAATCGCGCCCGTCGCGGCGCAGCCACCGCAGGTGCACGAGACGCTCCAGGATCCGGTGGGCAGAGGAGCGGGGCAGTCCGGTGCGGCGCACGATCTCGGCCAAGGTCAGACGGCCCGGTCCGTCGAACACATCGAGGACCAGGGAAACCCGGTCGATGACGGCACTGGGCGTCTCGCCCGCCTTCTCGACAGCCATTGTCATGAGGACCTCCCATATCGAGCCACATGCCTGGACGTCATATGACTATTAGTCATATGACTGTTTGTAGCATATCGATGTGGGTGCTGTCACATGAACGACTGAATGCGAGCGGGGTCATGCCAAAACCCCCGCCGCGATGCGGCGGGGGTAAGGCGATATCAAGTTGCAGGATCGGCAATGACCAGCGGCTATGCCTGTGCTGCGGCCCGTCCTGCGCGCCGACCGTAGAAACTCCCGTCACCCAGTGACACACCGCTGGCATATCCCCAGGCGGCCAGGCCCGCAGTGCAGCGCCCGGCGGCGAACAGTCCCGGGATCGGCTCGCCGCTGACGTGCAGCACCTCGGCATCGAGCGTGGTGTGCAGGCCGCCGAGGGTGAAGCCACCGGTGGATTCGCGGAGGTCGATGGCGCCCACCGGGGACTTGATCGGCTTGAGCCACTGCGGCTTCTTGTGCAGCAGCGGGTCCACGCCGCGCGACGCGCCCTCGTTGTAGGCATCGACGGTGGCTTGCAGCGAGTTCGGTGGCAGGCCGATCTCGGCCTCCAGGTCGGCGATGGTGTCGGCCACCCAGGTCGGCGGCCGCATCATCAGCTGGGGAGAGAGCGAGGCCATCGCCTCCTCCTGGGCGTCGCCGTCGATGATCAGATATGCCGTGTTGTTCTGCTGATACAGCGTCAGTTGGCCCGCGCGGCCGGGATAGGTGTCCTCGGCGACATAACGCTGACCACGTTCGTTCACCAGAATCCCGCGCACCAACTGCTGGGGATCGATGAACAGGGCGACCTCGGTGGCGTCCATGTGCGCCAGATCGGCACCGAGCGCCTGCGCCATCCGGATGGCCTGCCCGTCGTGCTGCTCGATCGAGGCGGCCGGGCGCCCCGCGATGCGCGGGGCGTACCGGGCGATCATGTCCTCGTTGTAGGCAAAGCTTCCGGTGGCCAGCACGACGCCCCGCCGCGCTCGGATATCCAGCACGGTGCCGTAGCGCCGGGTCCGGATGCCGACGACACGGCCGTCGGACTCCACGATCAGGGCCTGCACGCGCACGTCGTACAGCGACCGTGCCCCGGCCGCGGTCGCAGTGTCGACGAGGCCCTGCATAAGCATGAAACCCGCGCTGGACTCGCCCTGCTTCTTGTTCTGCATCTGCGGCACATGCCCGCGCGGAGCCGGGACAGCAATGGTGTTGAACGGGTATGAGTTCTCGCCACCGCTGTACATGAGCCCCTGGTCGCCCATCGGCTCCCAGCCGGGCTCTCCGAAGAACTCGGCCTTGAACGGCACACCGCAGCCCACGAGCCAGTCGAAGTGCGCGACGCTTCCCTCGCAGTAATCGGCGATCCGAGCGGCGTCCGCGCCGGGACCCATGGCCGCGTTGAGGAAGGCCGCCATGTTGTCGACGGAATCCTCGAAGCCGCATGCTTTCTGGATATCGGTGCCACCGCCGAGGTAGATGAACCCGCCCGCCATCGAGGCGGCGCCGCCCCACGATCCGGTGCGTTCGAGTACCAGTACGTCGGCGCCGGCGCGGGCCGCCTCCACCGCTGCGGCGGCGCCGGCCACGCCGTAACCGGCGACCACCACGTCAGCCTCATCGGCCCACTCGGTGATCGCGCCGGCCGGGATCGGCTGGATGTCTTCGGTGAGTGTCACGGTTGCATGGCCTTCGGTAGATCGGTGACCCACTGGTGGCCCCAGTAGCTGTCGGCGGTGATTTCCTCAGCGGTGTAATAGGTTTCATCGACACGCATACCTTCGGTGCCGAACTCGATGTCCCAGTCGCCGGGGGCCCGTACGTAAAACGACACCATCTTGTCGTTGGTGTGGCGGCCCAGTGTCGACGACAGCTGGAAGCCTTCGGCATTTACCCGGTCGAGGGCTTGGCCCACCGCATCAAGGGTGTCGACCTCGACCATGAGATGAATGAGGCCGGGGTCGCGGAGTGTCTGTGCGGGGCAGATTGCCAGGCTGTGATGCCGCTCGTTGACACCCATGAACCGCACCCGAACGGGGCCGAACTCCGGCGGTACCGGCACACGGAACGCTCCGCGGGACTTGAAACCCATTATCTCGGTGTAGAACTCGAACAGACCGGGAACGTCGAGTGCGGGAAGGACGACGTGACCCAGGCCCTGATCGCCGGTGACGAACTTCGCGCCGAACGGCGTGATCACCGGTGAGTGGTCGAGGACGGGGCCGTGGAACACCTCGAGCGACGTGCCGGCGGGATCCTCGAACGCGATGGCCTCCTCGACGCGCCGGGCGTCCGTCTCTTCGAGCGAGAGCTGCTTGAACGGCATGCCTGCGGCATCGAGCGCTGCCTTCACCCGCTCCAGATCGGCGTGGTCGCGCACCTCCCATCCGACGGTCAGGATCTTGTCGACGTCGCTGGGCACGACGATGATGCGGGCCGCGCGCTCATCCATCCGCAGGTACAACGCAGACTCGTCGGGCCCGGCACCGGTGGCGAAGCCGAGCACGTTGAAGGCGAAGTGCCGCCAGCGCTCGATATCAGAGGCGGCGACGGTGACGTAGCCAAGGCTCTTGATCAATCCCATATGAGCTGTCCTCTCAGATCATCGCCCGCAGCGGGCCCTGCGGGTCCACGCCCAGCGAGCTGAGGGCCGAAGCGTGATAGACCGTGCTCGGAACGTGAATCGCGTGGGCCTGGCCGACATGAACATCACGCCAATACCGTTGCAGCGGTTTGTCCATCCGGGCGGCGTTGCCGCCGCAGCGCGCGAAGATCTCGTCGACCGCTGACACCGCGCGCCAGACCGCCCGAACCTGGGTGCGCCGGCCTGCGGCCCGGTCTTCGAAGGAAACCTCTCTACCCGAGTCGACGATGTCGTAGATGCGGTCGGCATTGGCCAACAGTTCCTGGCGCGCAGCGTTGATGTCCGCCGCGGCTTCACCGATCGCGTACATGACGTAGGGGTCATCCTTGATCGCCACACCACTGGAGTTGACCCGCTCACGCTGGTAATCAAGCGCGGCCGCCAGCGCGCCCTCGGCGATGCCGATGGTGGCCGAGCTGATGCCAAGCGGGAACATCGTCGACCACGGCATCAGGTACAGGGTTTCGGTCATCCCGGCCTCGCGTTGAGCCGTGCCGTCCATGACCTTCATCGCGTCCATCGTCCGGTAGGTCGGAACGAACGCGTCCTTGACGATGACATCCTTGGAGCCGGTTCCGCGCAGCCCCACGACGTTCCACGAGTCCTCAACGATCTCGTAGTCTTTGCGCGGCAGGATCATGTGCAGCATCTGCGGCGGCATCAGTGGCGTGCCTTCGGCGTCGCCGATCATCGCGCCCAGGAAGATCCAGTCACAGTGATCGGTGCCCGAGCTGAACTGCCAGCGACCGTTGAAGATGTAACCACCGTCGACGGGCTTGGCCACCCCCTGAGGTGCGTAGGGGGAGGCGACCCAGGTGTCGACGTCCTCGGCCCAGATCTCGGCGGCGACCTTGGGGTCGGCGTACGCGAGTTGGTACGGGTGCACGCCGACGACGCCGTTGATCCAGCCGGCCGAGGGATCCAGCGCCGCGGTGGCCATCACGGTCTCGGCGAACTCTCGCGGGTGGACCTCCAAGCCACCATGAGACTTCGGCTGCAGCAGGCGGATGTTGCCCGCCGACTTCATCATCTTGACGGTCTCGTCGGTGAGCTTGCCGATCTTCTCGGCTTCGGCGCCCTGGTGGCGCAATTGGTCGGCGAGGTCGCGCACCCGGTCGATTACGCGCTCAGTCATGGTTCGGTCCTATCGTCGAGGGCTGTACTGATGGTGTACCGCTTTGATCCGGGTAGCGGGGGCCAATCCCGGTCAGTGGAAACGTGGGGACGGACGGCTCAGAATTCGATGTGGACGTCGTCCGAGGCCGGCCGCGCCTGGCAGCCGAGAATCACGCCGTCGGCGATGTCCTCGGGCTCAAGAATGTCGCAGGCGGCCATGTCCACGTCACCGCGTACCACCGTGGCCGCGCACGATCCGCACTGTCCCTCCTTGCAGGAGTACGGAACGTCGACACCCGAGCGGATCAGCACGTCGACCAACGTCGCCTGGCGCGGCCACTTCAGCCGGTGACTGGTGCCGTCCAGATCGACCTGAAGGACGGCGGCGTCATCTTCGTCGGAATCTGTTGCCAGTGCCGTGGTGTCATCGGCGAACGGGTCACCCGACAGCGACTGGAACACCTCGAGGTGAATCCGGTCCCGCTCGACACCGGCCTCGAGGAGAGTCTCCTTGATGACCGCCATGAACGGTGCCGGGCCGCAGACGAATGCCTCGAAGCCCGTGGACCCGGCGAAAACGGTTTGGGCGAATCCGCTCAGCTGCGCGCGGGTCGGCAAGCCCTGAATCGATTCCAGCCAGTGCAGCACTGTCAGCCGGCCCGCGTACTGGGCGGCAAGTTCGCGAAGTTCGCCGGCGAAGATCACCGAGCGTTCGTCGCGGTTGGCGTAGCACAAGACCACCCGCCCGGTCCCCGCCGCCAACACCGATTTGAGTATCGACATCACCGGAGTGATACCGCTGCCCGCTGCCCACAACAGAAAGTCGGTGTCGAGGCTTGCCGGGGTGAACAACCCCGAAGGCGGCAGTACTTCGAGGGTGTCGCCGACATCGACGTTGTCGCACAACCAATTCGAACCGTAGCCGTCGACGGTGCGCTTGACGGTCACCTTGGGGGCGGGATCGGTGTGCGGTGAGCTGGCGAGTGAGTAGCACCGGGCCACCGATCCGGTCAGCTCACTTGGCACCCGCAGCGTCAGGAATTGTCCGGGCCGATAGGAAAATCGCTCCTGCTGGTCCTGCGGCACAGTGAAAACCAGAGAACGAGCGTCGGGGCTCTCATCGATGACATCGGCCACCGTGACAACGACGCTCCGTCTGGTCTGGAGGCTCGGGTCGGTCATGGGCCGAGATTCTCGCCGACACAGCCGATGGGGCAATCCGCCGATTCCGGTGGTCGGGACGTCAGGTCTCGCGGTCCGGTGACCGGGAACTGTGGCGGCCGCGCGCGTGATCGGCGCCTACCGTTCGCCCTGTGAGCAGTGGATCGATGAGCGTCGTAGATGTTGTTGTGGTGGGCGCCGGTTTCGGTGGCCTGTATGCGTTGCACAAGTTTCGGTCGCAGGGGTTGTCGGTGCGAGTCTTCGAGGCTGCGCCCGAGGTGGGAGGCACCTGGTACTTCAACCGCTACCCCGGGGCGCGTTGTGACGTCGAGAGTGTCGACTACTGCTACTCGTTCTCCGACGAACTCCAACAGGAATGGACCTGGACCGAGAAGTACGCCACCCAGTCCGAAATCCTGAAGTACATCAACTGGGTTGCCGACAAGCTCGATCTGCGCCGCGACATCACGTTCGAGACCAGGGTGAGTTCGGCGGTGCTCGACGAGCAGACGCTGCGCTGGACCGTCACCACCGATACCGGTGAAACCGTCGACGCGCGGTTCGTGGTCATGGCCACCGGCCCGTTGTCGGCGGCGATGACTCCCGACTTCCCGGGCCTGCACAGCTTCGCCGGCGACGTCTACCACACCGCGCACTGGCCGCATGAGGACGTGGACTTCACCGGCAAGCGCGTCGCCGTCATCGGCACCGGGTCCTCGGGGATCCAGTCCATCCCGATCATCGCCGAACAGGCCCAGCAGCTCTATGTCTTTCAACGGACCCCGAATTACAGCGTGCCGGCCGGTAACCGGCCTCTCACGGAGGAGGAGGTTGCCGACACCAAGGCCAACTATGCCGAGCGACGCCGGATGTCCTGGCGCAGTGGCGGTGGCTCACCACATGTCGCGCACCCCAAACTCACCATGGAAGCCACGCCCGAAGAGCGTCACGATGCCTTCGAAAAGCGTTGGGAACTGGGCGGAGTGCTGTTCTCGAAGACGTTCACCGATCAGATGGTCTCGCTGGAAGCCAACGAGGAGGCCCGCAAGTTCTACGAGAACAAGATCCGTGCCGTCATCGACGACCCGGCCTTGGCCGAGGCGCTGATACCCAACGATCACCCGATCGGGACAAAGCGGATCTGTACCGACACCAACTACTTTCAGACGTTCAACCGTGCCGACGTCGAGTTGGTGAGTGTCCGTACGACGCCGATCGAATCGATCGACGAAACGGGAATCAACACCTCCGACGCGCACTATGACATCGACGCGTTGGTGCTGGCCACTGGATTCGACGCGATGACCGGCACGCTGGCCAAGATCGACATCGTGGGCCGGGGCGGCAGGAAGCTGGTGGATGACTGGTCGGATGGGCCCCGCACCTACCTGGGTCTGGGTACCGATGGTTTCCCCAACCTGTTCCTGGTGTCCGGTCCCGGGGCGCCGGCCGTGCTGGCGAACATGGTGTTGCACGCCGAGGCGCACGTGAACTGGATCGCCGACGCCATTGCCTATCTCGACCAGAACAGCTACGCGGCAATCGAACCCACGGCTGACGCTGTGGACAGCTGGATCGCTGAGTGTGCCCAGCGCGCCGAAGCGACGTTGTTCACCAAGGCCAACTCCTGGTACATGGGCGCCAATGTGCCGGGCAAGCCTCGGATGTTCATGCTGTTCATCGGCGGCTTCGGGACATACCTCGATATCTGCAACGAGGCAGCGGCAGCCGGCTACAAGGGTTTCGATCTGCTGAAGGCGCAGTAGTGCCGGAACTGGCGGAACGGGTCGTCCTGGTCACTGGTGCGGCGAGCGGCACCGGGCGCGTACATTGCGAACGTTTCGCCGATGCCGGGGCCGACGTCATCGCGCTCGACCGGACTGAGGCCACCGTCGACCTACGAGAGACAGCCGAGCGAGTGCGGCAGCGCGGCAGGCGTTGTGCCATCGGCGCGGCCGACGTCAGCCATCTCGCCGAGGCCACGTCCGCGGTCGACTCGGGTGTGGCGACATTGGGCCGCCTCGACATCATCGTCGCCAATGCAGGTATCCATACACCCAACCGGCCGGCGTGGCAGCTCAGTACCCAGGAATGGCAACGCAATCTGGATGTCAACCTGACCGGTGTCTGGCACACCGTCAAGGCCGGGGTTCCCCACATCGGTTCCGACGGCGGATCGGTGGTGATCATCAGCTCCACCAACGGTTTACGAGGTACCGCGGGCACTGCGCCCTACACCGCGAGTAAACACGCGGTGGTGGGCTTGGCCCGCACGCTCGCCAACGAACTCGGGCCGCAACGCATCCGGGTCAACACCGTGCATCCCGGGGCAGTCGCCACCCAGATGGTGCGCAACCCCGATACCTATAAGCGGTTGCGACCGGATCTGGACAACCCCACCGAAGCCGATGCAATCGAAGTGCTCACCGCCCGGAACCTGCTCCCGGTGCCATGGGTCGAACCAGTCGACGTGGCCAATGCCGCGGTATTCCTGGCTTCCGACCAAGCTCGATACATCACCGGTACCCAGCTCGTGGTCGACGCCGGACTGACCCAGAAGACGACATGACCAGCCGGCTGAGGAACAAGACCGCGGTGATCACCGGTGCTGCCCGGGGCATCGGTCGCGCCCAGGCAGTGCGCTTTGCGGAAGAAGGCGCGGACATCATCGCAATCGATGTGTGCGGGCCGATCGACTCGGTGATGGTGCCACACAGCACCCCGGACGACCTGGCCGAAACCGCACGTCTCGTCGAACGTGCCGGCAGGCGGGTGGTCACCGAGATCGTCGACGTCCGGGACGGCGACGAATTGCGGGCCGCCGTGGATCGTGGAGTGACGGGTTGCGACGGCCTCGACATCGTCTGTGCCACGGCGGGAATCACTTCGCGCGGCACCGCTGTCGAACTCTCCGAGGCGGCGTGGCGCACCATGCTCGACATCAACCTGACCGGGGTGTGGAACACCTGCGCTGCCACTGCGCCTCACCTGATCGAACGCGGCGCAGGCTCGATGGTGCTGACCAGCTCAATTGCGGGCCTCCGGGGACTGGTGGGCGTCGCGCACTACACCGCCGCAAAGCACGGCGTCGTCGGACTGATGCGTAGCCTTGCCCACGATTTGGCGCCCCACAATGTCCGGGTCAATTGCGTGCACCCGACAAACGTCGACACACCGCTGATCCAGGATGACGCCGTACGTAGCGGCTTTCGGCCTGACCTGGGCCGGCCGCCCACCCGTGACGAATTCGCCGCCGCCGCCACTCAGATGAACCTGCTGGCCGTGCCGTGGGTGCAGGCAGTCGACGTCGCGAACGCCACCTTGTTCCTGGCTTCGGACGAAGCCCGCTATATCACCGCGGTCAGCCTGCCGGTTGACGCTGGAAGTACCCAACGATAGGAGGAAGCATGATTGATCTCGCCAAGTACGGCCCCTGGGCCGTGATCGCCGGGGGGTCCGAGGGCGTGGGCGCCGAGTTCGCCCGCAAACTGGCTTCGGCCGGATTCAATCTGGTGCTCATCGCCCGCAAGCCCGGTCCGTTGACCGACACCGCCGACCAGTGCCGTGAGCTGGGTGTCGAGGTCCGGGCGATCTCGGTGGATCTGCTCGATCCGCAGTCGGTTTCACGGATCGCCGAGGACACGGCCGATCTCGAGGTGGGCCTGCTGATCTACAACGCCGGCGCGAGCACCTGCAACGAGTTGTTCCTCGATACCGACCTGGCCGAATTCCAGAAGGTTACCGATCTCAACGTGACCCGGATGCTTGAGATGGTGCAGCACTATGGACGCTCGATGGCCGACCGCGGCCGTGGTGGCATCATGATTGTCGGCTCGCTCTCGGGCTATATGGGTGCGTGGCGGCACTCCATCTATGCCGGCGCCAAGGCGTTCTCCAGGATGTTTGCCGAAAGTCTCTGGCTGGAACTGCGTGAGCGCAATGTCGATGTCCTCGAACTGGTGCTGGGTGTGACTCGTACTCCGGCGATGGAGCGGGTCGGATTGAATTTCGATGCTCCCGGCATTCTCGTCAACGAGCCGGCGGAAGTGGCTACCGAGGGACTGGCCCACCTGGCCGACGGACCGGTATGGGTGGCCGGCGGCAACGCGGACCGCGCCGAAGCCAATAGCGCGCCTGACCGAAGCCGCGTGGTTCTGGAAACGCATCGGGCGATCGCGGCGCTGATCGCGGGGGCGCACTGACCGTGCGGCTGGGTCTGTCGACACCGGTCGTCGTGCAGGTCCCTGGCGTGGCATCGCCCTGGGAGACCGAAGCCGGGATCGCTGATCTGGCTCGAATATCAGCGGCGGCAGATGATCTCGGCTTCGACTACCTGACCTGCTCAGAACACGTGGCGGTGCCGTCCCAGGAGGCGGCGACCCGAGGTGCGGTGTACTGGGATCCGCTGGCGACGCTGGGATTTCTGGCCGCGCACACTCGACGGATCCGGTTGGCCACCTCGGTGCTCGTGCTGGGGTACCACCACCCGCTGGAGATCGCCAAGCGCTACGGAACCCTGGACCGCGTCAGTGCGGGCCGTTTGGTCCTCGGCGTCGGAATCGGTTCCCTGAAGGCAGAATTCGAACTGATCAACGCGCCGTGGCAGCAGCGTTCAGCACGGGCTGACGACGCGCTGCGCGCACTGCGCGCCTCATTGTCCAGTGCCACGCCGAGCTACCACGGTCCGTTCTACGACTACAAAGACATGACGGTGCTGCCTTACTCACAGCAGGATCGAGTGCCGATCTGGGTCGGTGGACGCAGCGCAGAGTCGTTGCGCCGCGCGACCGAGCTGGCCGACGGTTGGATGCCGTTCGGGTTGACACCGGGTGCGGTACGGGATCTGCTCGACGGCGTCGATCTTCCCACCGGGTTCGATGTCTTGCTCGCGGCTACGGTGGATCCCGAGGCCGATCCCGATGCCACGCGAAAGCGGTTGGCGACACTACGTGATGCCGGCGCCACCGCGGTTACCTGCGCGGTGCGGGCCGACAGCGTGGACCACTACTGCGAACAACTGGCCCGACTACGTGACATCGAGGAACAGTATTCATGACCACCGAACAGCAGATACTCATCCGACTGCAGCGCCTCGAAGATGAACAGGCCATCGCGAAACTGATTGCCTCATACGGTCCTTCGGTGGATGCCGGTAACGCCGACAATGCTGCCGCACTGTGGGCGGTCGACGGAACCTATGACGTCGAGGACTGGCTGATGACCGGCCGGGGCGGAGTGCATCAGATGGTCAGCTCGGATGGCCATCAGGATCTGGTCGCCGAGGGTTGTTGCCATTTCCTCGGCCCCGCGGTGGCCACGGTTGACGGTGACCGCGCAGTCGCGGTGTGCGAATCGCTGGTTCTGCTACGCGAGGGCGAGAGTGGCTATCGAGTGTGGCGGGCGACGGCCAACCACTTCGCGCTGGAACGTCTCGAAGGGCAATGGCAGATCACGGCGCGCACCAGCAGATTGCTCAACGGGAACCCGTACGCCCACACTCTACTGAACCTTGGATTGGCGGGAGCGCCTGTCCCCGAGCAGATCTGAGAGGCGGCCATGTCCGCTACTGATTGCCCGCTGGTGTTCTTCTCGTTCGTCGCACTCGGTAGCGGGGGAGCCGAGGAACACCGGCGCTACAACGAATGGCATCAACTGGACCACCGGCCGGAAAACCTCGCGCTGCCCGGAGTCGCCTGGGGCGACCGGTGGAGCCGCCCCGCCGCGTGCCGTGAGGTTTCTAGGGCTGAGTCCGAGCAGGCCGATACCGACTATGTCGCGATGTACTGGTTTCGCTCTCCGGTGGAGCAGTCGGTGCGGGAGTGGAGCAACTCGGTGCGGACTCATTTCAGTGGGGTCGTGGACCGATGATCCCCGGCGTGCGCCGCACACTGCTCGCCTTCTTCCGGCCGGTCAAGGGCTACGCGGCGGCCTCTGCGCTGGTGTCGCCCGGTGTCATTCCGTACCGCCCCAACCGTGGTTTGCACCTGACGATGACCCGGTTCGCCGAACCGTATGGCGCTGATGCTCACTAGCATCACCGATGGGAGGACCGGGTGGCGATTCCGGCGCTGCTGGAACTGGACGGAGTGGCCGGGGCGTGGACCTTCGCGCTGGATCGCCACCAGGACAACGGGCTTGGTCTTCGCTCGGCGGAGGCCGCAGATCCGCCCGGCGGCTTGCGCATCCGTCTGCTCTACCTCGATGACGATCCTGTCCGCGTCACCGGGGCCATCTCCGAGTGCCTGGAGCGGAACCTTTCCGGGGCTCCTGCGGCGGGAGAACGCGTCATCGACACGCCACTGAACACGATCACTCCCTGGGAGGACTGGTGAAAATGGGTACCTATGCGGTGACGGGATCGGCGTCCGGGATGGGTCGCGCGGCGGCCGAGCGGTTGCGGGCCGACGGGCACCGCGTGATCGGTGTCGACCTGCGCGATGCCGAGGTGATCGCGGATCTCTCGACTGCACAGGGCCGTTCGGACGCCGCTGCTGCGGTGCTTGAATTGGCTGCAGGCCGGATCGACGGCGCGGTCATGGCGGCGGGTGTCGGTCCACTGCCGGACCGTGACTCCGTACCGCTGATCCTGTCGGTCAACTATTTAGGCGTGGTCGACCTGCTGCAGCAGTGGCGACCGGCGTTCGTCGCCGCGGGCAACGCAAAAGTTGTCGTCGTCGGGAGCAATTCGAGTACCACGATGCCGATGGTGCCGCTACGTGCGGTGCGGGCACTGCGACACGGCGATCTCGACCGCGCGGTCAAGACCTTGCGTCGGTACCGTTCGGTCGCACCGTCGTTGACCTACGGCGCCTCCAAGATTGCGGTATCACGGTGGGTACGGCGCAATGCGGTGCTGCCGGATTGGGCCGGCGCCGGAATCCGCCTCAATGCGATTGCCCCAGGAGCGATTCGAACGCCACTATTGGAGAAGCAGCTGGCCTCTCCTCGGGAAGCCAAGGCGGTGCAGTCCTTCCCCGTCCCGGTCGGAGGCTTCGGCAATCCCGATCACCTTGTAGAGTGGATGGTCTTCATGCTCTCCGATGCCGCTGAGTTCCTCTGCGGCAGCGTGATCTTCGTCGATGGGGGGTCGGATGCGTATTTCAGGCCGGCGGATTGGCCGCGGCGGGTACCCACATCCCGGCTGCCCCAGTATGCCCTGAGGTATCTGCGCCGCTAGGTCTTCGTCACCTACTTCCGACGGCCGCCACGGTGGTCTCACCGGTTCGATGCACCATGGCCGGAGTCACCGAGCGATGAGCTGCACGTGCCTGGCTCACGCCGTTGCGCGGCACGTCCGACAGGCTGTGGCAAATGGCCCACGCCGCGCTGTGAACAGCCGCGACGACGGGCTCGACGCGCGTTGATCTCGTGGGCCCGCACAGCGACAGCGCGAATCGATTGCCTCCCTCGCTGACGCCGATGGGTGCCGCCACGACGGTGACTCCTCGCTCACAACCATCAGCGTCGACGGCAACCCCGCCGCGGGCGCGTACGGCGGCCAGACTTCGATCCAACTCCGCCCGGTTGCGAATTCCGTACCGCGACGTCACCTCGTACCGCAATTCCGGCCAGGCTGACTCGTCCAACTGTGCCAGCAGCGCGCGACCGGCGGCACTCTGTTCCACGGGCTGCTTGGAGCCGACCTGCCAACTGGTGCCGGCGCTGGGCCACTTCCCGAAGCGTTCGATGTGCAGCACTTGGGTGTCGGCAAGGACGCTGAGATGTGCGGTCAGGCCGGTGCGCCGATGTAGGTCGGCCATCACCGGTAGAGCCGCCTCGGGGACCCGACGCTGCCGCATCGCCTGGCAGCCGAGTTCGAACATCTTCAGCCCCAGCGCGTATCCGGCACCCTGGCGTTCGATCCAACCCAGCTGGACCAGGCTTTGCAGGATGCGATGAGCCGATGAACGGGGCACGTTCGAATGCCGGGTGATCTCCGCCAGTGTGGGCGCTTGTCGTGCGCCGAAGACCTCCATGAGCGAAGCCACCCTATTGAGCATCGCTATGGGAGTTGCGTCGTCATCCGACGTTGGCACAAAACCCTCCAGACCTGTCATACTCTGCACACATGTCACAACGTGATAGGTGTGAGTCTAGGCACAGCGTGCCCGCGAAGTAAAGGAGACCGCATGCCAGTGCGACGACAATCAGCGAATGCCCAAAGGTAAGGGACCGACGCTCACCGAGCGTCGCGCTGAGGAATTGCGGCTCAATATCGCCAGGACCGCATGCGACATCTTCATCGCCGACGGCGACACCACGGCAACCGTGGAACGCATCTGCGCCGAAGTCGGCATCGCGACGCGTACGTTCTACCGCCACTTTCCTGTCAAAGAAGACGTACTGGGGCCGCTGTTCGGTCGAAGCGAGACGAACATGCGGCGTCTGTTGTCCTGTGCTGCAGCCGATTCTGACCCCGTAGAGGTCCTTGTCGACATGTTCACGGTCGAGGTCCGGCACCGCCGGTCGGCCGGGGCCCAGCATCGGCAGTCGGTGGACAAGGCGCGGAAACTGATGTCGCTCGTCGCCGAGACTCCGCAGTACCGACTGCGATGGATGGAATGGAGCGAGAACCTCGCCGACGCCATCACCGAGTTCCTGGCGGGGCACTTCGACTTGAGCGACGACGTGTTCACGCGCTCATTGCCGAGCAGGCTTATCGTCCACGTCAGCACCAACGCCTACATCTGGTGGACCGACGCCAAGGAACCGCATGAACTCGACGAGTTGATCGCGGCGCACCGGTCCGGCATCGCCATGGTGCTGGCCGGACTACAACGGTCGGACGGAAGTCGTTAGACCCGTGCCAGGAAGTTCGTGACCACAGATTCGAAAGCGGACTTGGCCTCGATCATGGCCCAGTGCCCGCAGTTGGGGAATACGTGAAGCTCGGCGTTGGGAATCGTGCGCATCGGAATCAACGCCATGTCAAGCGGACTCACGCGATCATCGCGCCCCCACGTCAACAGTGTCGGCGCAGACACCTTGTGCATCCGTGCCCATGGCATGGGCAGATCCGATGCGGCCATCGACGCCATCATCGTCGCGAACGCAGCCTTTCCGTACATCCGGCGCGCGGCGGCCAATGTCTCGGGGTCGGTTGCCAGCGTCCAGCGTTCCTCGATGAGTTCCTCGGTGACCAAGAACCTGTCGTAGACCATGGAATGCAGCCAGTCGATGAGGCGCTGCCGGGTCGGGTCCTCGGTGAATTCCTGGAGCAGGCGGATCCCTTCGCTGGGGCCGGGGGAGAAGATGGTGGTGCCGATCCCGCCGATCGTCACGAGACGGCCGACCCGTTCGGGCGAGCTGATCGCCGTGTTGATGCCGACACCCCCGCCCATGGAATTTCCGACGATGTCCACCCGCTCGACACCGAGGGCGTCGAGGAACGGCGTCACGGCCCCCTGGGCAGTGATCATGGGATGACCACCCCAATCATCGGAAACCCCGAAGCCGGGAAACTCCAGAACCAGACACCGGAAGCGTTCGGCGAACGTGGGTAACACCCCGCGGAAGTTCCGCCAGCCCGTGACCCCGGGGCCCGATCCGTGCAGGAACAGCACGGCAGGACCGTCGCCGACGTCGTAGTACCGCAAAGTCCCTGCACTGGTGCTGATCTCACGCAGCGCATCCGCCGTACCGGCATTGTTGAGGATCGCAACAGAATCTGACATGCGTCTTCCTTCTCATCGCTGGGCTGGTTGCGTCCAGCCTCACAGGCGCCCGCAGAGGACGTCAATGGGGTGTTCCGCTCACCGGTGACCGGCGATTGTCCGGGGCGGCGGGGCGGTATTCCCGGTGGGTGGGACACGCAATGGTGCGCTCGGTTGTGAACTGCGATGGTTCCCGGTCGAGACGTGTTCCAGGTCATACGACCGCCAGCGTGAATCACACACAGAACGGAGAATCCGATGCTGCAGCGACAACTCGCCGGCCCACTCGAGGGGGTGGGTGGGTTGTTCGCCATGTCGGTGGATGCCGCCAGGTTCTCGGTGCGCAGACCATTTCAGTGGCGTGAATTCCTTGACCAATCCTGGTTCGTGGCACGGGTATCCATGGCGCCGACGCTCCTGGTGGCCATCCCGTTCACCGTCCTGGTGTCGTTCACGTTGAACATCCTGCTTCGTGAACTGGGCGCGGCGGACCTTTCCGGGGCGGGGGCGGCATTCGGCGCCGTCACCCAGGTCGGGCCGATGGTGACCGTGCTGATCGTGGCCGGCGCCGGGGCCACCGCGATGTGTGCCGATCTGGGCTCGCGCACGGTCCGCGAAGAGATCGACGCCATGGAGGTCTTGGGTATCAACCCGATCCAGCGCCTGGTCACTCCGCGGATGCTGGCCTCAGGGCTGGTGGCGCTGCTGCTCAACAGCGTCGTCGTGATCATCGGAATCCTTGGCGGATACCTGTTCTCGGTGTTCGTGCAAGACGTCAACCCCGGCGCGTTCGCCGCAGGCATCACCCTGCTCACCGGCATTCCGGAGGTCGTCATCTCCTGTGTCAAGGCGGCGTTGTTCGGCCTGATCGCCGGACTGGTCGCCTGTTACCGCGGGCTGACAGTGTCCGGTGGAGGTGCCAAAGCGGTGGGCAACGCCGTCAACGAAACAGTCGTGTACGCCTTCATGGCATTGTTCGTGGTCAACGTGGTGGTCACCGCCATCGGCATCCAGATGACGACGCGATGACGGCGGTACTCCAGTCGGCCTATCCGCGGCTGTCCCGGGCGGTGCGACGGCCCGGCGAGATGCTGAGCGGCATCGGTGACCATGTCCTGTTCTATGGGCGGGCGCTGGCGGGTATGCCCCACGCCGCCGTGCACTACCGCAAGGAAGTCGTCCGGCTGATCGCCGAAATAAGCATGGGTGCAGGGACATTGGCGATGATCGGCGGAACCGTCGTCATCGTGGGGTTCCTGACCCTGGCCACCGGTGGGGTACTGGCCATCCAGGGCTACAGCTCGCTGGGCAACATCGGCATCGAGGCACTCACCGGATTCCTGGCCGCCTTCATCAACGTCCGCATCTCGGCGCCCATCGTGGCAGGCATCGGTTTGGCCGCCACCTTCGGAGCGGGCGTCACCGCGCAACTCGGGGCGATGCGGATCAACGAAGAGGTCGATGCGCTGGAATCGATGGCCATCCGGCCGGTCGAGTACCTGGTGTCCAGCCGGATCGTGGCCGGGATGATCGCCATCACACCGCTGTACTCGATCGCGGTGATCCTGTCCTTCTTGGCCTCCCAGTTCACCACCGTGGTGCTGCTCGGGCAGTCGGGCGGCCTGTACGGGCACTACTTCAGCACGTTCCTCAATCCGATCGACCTGCTCTGGTCATTCCTGCAGGCCCTGCTGATGGCGTTGGCGATTCTGCTGGTGCACACCTACTACGGGTTCTTCGCCACCGGCGGACCGGCCGGCGTGGGTGTGGCGGTCGGGAACGCGGTCCGGACCTCGCTGATCGTCGTCGTCTCGATCACGCTGCTGATCTCGCTGGCCGTCTACGGCTCCAACGGCAACTTCAACCTCTCCGGCTAGAGAAGGCATCTGATGTCGCGTGACGCAAAACGTCTTCTGACCGGTCTGACCACGGTCGCGGTGATCGCCGCGATCGTCACCGGTTCGATCGTGCTGTTCCGTGGTGGGGTCGCACCCACCGCCTCGGTGACCGTGATCTCGCCGCGGGCAGGTCTGGTCATGAACCCCGACGCCAAGGTGAAGCTGCACGGCGCACAGGTGGGCAAGGTCGTCGCCATCGAGACGCTGCCGGATGGTCAGGCCGCTCTGCGCCTGGCGATGAATCCCGCTGACCTGCAACTTATTCCGGCCAACACCGGTGTGGAGATCGCGTCGAGCACCGTGTTCGGTGCCAAGTTCGTCCAACTTGTCCCGCCGGCGGAACCGTCGCAGAAATCGATGTACGCCGGCCAGGTCCTGGACGCCACGCACACCACCGTCGAGATCAACACGGTGTTCGAGCAGCTGGTATCGGTACTTTCGCAGATCCAGCCGGAGAAGCTGAACGAGACACTGGGCGCGATGGCTCAGGCCATCGACGGTCGCGGCGACAAGCTCGGGCAGACAATGGTCGATCTCGACGCTCTGCTGGCCGAGATCTCCCCGAGCCTCCCGACTCTGAGCCATGAGATGGCCGTCGCGCCACAGGTATTCAACGCGTATGCGGATGCCAGTTCGGACCTGGTGGACACCATCCGCAGCGCAACGCGGCTGAGCGACACTGTCGTCGATCGCCGCAACGACCTCGACGCGTTGCTGGTCAGTGCGATCGGGCTGGCCGATGTCGGGAACGAGGTGGTCTCGACCAACAGCGCCGGGGTGACCGACGCGATGCGCCTGCTGGTGCCGACCACGAACCTGCTCAACCAGTACAACCCGGCGCTCAACTGCGTACTCAAGGGCATGGTGCCGCTGGCCATGGGACCGCCGCAGCCGCTCCCTGGTGTCATGCTCTTGGACTCGTTCCTACTGGGCACCGAACGCTACCGCTACCCGGGCAACCTGCCGAAGGTGGCCGCCACCGGCGGTCCGCAATGCCAGGGCCTGCCCGAGGTCGGTTTCGAACAACGGCCGCCGTTCATCGTGACCGACATCGATGCCAACCCTGCGCAATACGGAAATCAGGGAATCTTGCTGAACTCCGAGGGTCTCAAGCAGGCGCTGTACGGCCCGCTCGACGGTCCACCCCGTAATACCCCTCAGATAGGACAACCGGGATGACGCGCAGCCGCGGCACCGCGATCAAGTTCGGAGCGTTCGGAGTGACGATGTTGCTCCTGACCGGAGCACTGTTCGCGATCATGGGCCAGTACCGGACGGGGTCGACCAACGGATACTCCGCCGTGTTCACCGACGCCTCCAGCCTCAAGGTCGGCGATTCGGTCCGGGTCGCCGGAATCCGTGTGGGCACGGTCAATGACGTTGCGCTGCAACCTGACAACACGGTCATGGTGCACTTCGACGCGGACCGAGAGGTCGTCATGACGACTGCCACCAAGATCGCGGTGCGCTATCTGGACCTGGTCGGCAACCGCTATCTGGAGCTGCTCGACAGCCCCGGATCGACCAAGCTCCAGCCGGTGGGTTCGCAGATCCCGCTCGACCGCACCGAACCGGCGCTGGATCTCGACCTTCTCCTCGGCGGGCTCAAGCCCGTGATCCAGGGTCTCAACGCCCAGAACGTCAACGCCCTGACGAACTCACTGATCCAGATCCTGCAGGGTCAGGGCGGCACGGTGGAATCCCTGCTGTCTCATACGACTTCGTTCACCGAGGCGCTCGCCGACAACGGGCAGACCGTGCAACAGCTGATCGACAACCTGAAAACCACCGTGGCAACCGTCGCCAAGGACGGCGACAAATTCTCCGGTGCCGTCGAGCAGCTGCAACAACTCATCACCGGTCTGTCACAGGAACGCGATCCCATCGGGGAGGCGATCAACGCTCTCGACAACGGAACCGCATCTCTGACGGACCTGATGTCCCAGGCCCGGCCGCCACTGTCTGGCACCGTCGATCAACTCACCCGGCTGGCGCCCTTGCTCTCCAACGAAGACGACATGGCCCGGATGGACCTGTCGCTGCAGAACGCGCCCAAGAACTACCGAAAGCTGGTCCGGTTGGGGGCGTACGGCAGCTTCATCAATCAGTACCTGTGCGGCATGAATGTCCGGGTCACCGACCTGCAGGGACGCACCGCGTACTTCCCGTGGATCATGCAGAACACCGGACGCTGTGGGGAGCCCTGATGCTCAAATACCGTGGATCGCATCTCATTCGGAGCGGACTCATCGGCATCGTGCTGATCGCGATGGTCATCGCAGTCGGACTTCAGCCGCAGGCGCTGTGGTCATGGGCCTCTTCGGTCAGATATCACGCACTGTTCGCCGAGGCGGGCGGGCTCACCACCGGTAACGACGTCAAGATCTCCGGGGTCACCAAGGGCATGGTCACCGACGTCAGCCTGAGCCACGGCAAGGCGCTGGTGACCTTCACTCTCGACAGCAAGGTGCGCCTGGGCTCTGCCACCACCGCGCACATCCGCACCGGGACGATGCTCGGAGCCCGGATGCTGACCCTGGAGCCGTCCGGCGGCGGCACCATGCGCGCCTCGGACACGATCCCCATCACCAGGACGGCGTCGCCGTATTCGCTGACCAACGCGGTCGGCGACTTCACGAACAACACCGCCGGCACGGATACCGCCGCGCTCACGCAGTCCCTGGACACGTTGTCGGACACCATCGATCGGATGGCGCCGCAGCTGGGACCGACGTTCCAAGGGCTGTCCCGGTTGTCGGAGACGTTGAACAGCCGCAACGAGTCGCTGTCCAACCTGCTCAAGAGCGCCGCCGACGTCACCGGCATCCTGTCGAAGCGCAGCGAACAGGTCAACACGCTGCTCCTGGACGCGAACGCGTTGACCGCGGTACTCGACCAACGCCGCTACGCGATCGTGAACCTGCTGGCCAACACCTCGGCGCTGTCTCAGCAGCTGTCCGGACTCGTACACGACAACGAGGAAGAACTCGCCCCCACCCTGAAGCAGCTCAACTCGGTCACGGCGATGTTGGAGAAGAACCGCGACAACATCGCGGGCGCGCTGGCCGGACTCGCCAAATACCAGGTGACGCAGGGTGAATCAGTGAACAACGGCTGGTACTACAACGCCTTCGTCGGGAACCTCCTGCCGGCGCAGACCCTTCAGCCCTTCCTCGACTACGCCTTCGGATTCCGGCGCGGTACCAACGCCGGCCAACCGCCGGACAATGCCGGTCCACGCGCCGAATTCCCCTGGCCCCACAACGGCATTCCTGGAGGAAGTCGATGATCGCCCGTAACCGGAAGCGGATCAGCCGCACCGTGCTGGTGCTGCTTGCTGTGCTGGCCCTGGCCGGCACGGCGATGATCGTGCGGCAGACCGCCTTCAAGCCGACGACCATCACCGCGTACTTCACCTCTGCCACGGCCATCTACCCGGGCGACGAGGTCCGTGTCGCAGGCGTCAAGGTCGGCTCCATCAAGAGCATCGAACCGGTAGGTGGGCAGGCGCGGATCACCCTCGCCGTCGATCACGGCGTGAAGATCCCGGCTGATGCCAAAGCAATCCTCATGGCCCAGAACCTGGTCGCTGCCCGGTACGTCCAGCTGGCTCCGGCCTACGAAGACGCCGGGCCGACAATGGCCGACGGCGCGCAGATCGGGGTCGAGCGCACCGCGGTGCCCGTCGAGTGGGACCAGGTCAAGGACCAACTGATGCGGTTGGCATCCGATCTGGGTCCGATCAACGGAGCGTCGGCCACCTCTCTGAGTCGCTTCGTCGACAGCGCAGCCGCAGCCATGAACGGCAACGGCGAGAAGCTGCATGAGGCGATCAGCCAGTTATCCGGTGTCGCAAAGATTCTCGGCCAGGGGAGCGGTGATGTCGTCGGCATCATCAAGAACCTTCAAGTCTTCGTGACGGCACTGCGGGACAGCAACACCCAGATCGTGGAATTCCAGGGTCATCTCGCCAACGTCACCAGTGTCGTCGACGACAGCCGATCTGATCTGGACGGCGCCCTGACCAACCTGGCGGACGCCGTCGGCAACGTCCACCGATTCATCGCCGGTACTCGCGACCAGACTGCCGAGCAACTTCAGCGCTTGAACAGCGTCACCCAGAACCTGGTGGACAACAAGACCAAGCTCGAGAACGTCCTGCACGTGGCGCCCAACGCGATCGCCAACGGCTACAACATCTACAACCCTGACAGCGGCACCGCCGTCGGTGCTTTCGCGCTGTCGAACTTCGCCGATCCGGTTTCGGTGGTGTGCTCGGCGATCTCGGCGGTGAAGAATGCCACTGCCGCGGAATCGTCGAAGTTGTGCGCCCAGTACCTCGGGCCGGCCCTGTCGTTGATCAACTTCAACTACCTACCGATGCCGTTCAACGCCTACCTTCGCAAGGCGCCGAGCCCGGAAAACCTGGTATACACCGATCCCAACCTCGCACCTGGCGGTGCGGGCGGGCGTCCGCAGCCATACGCGGATCTGCCTCCGGCCGTATCGGCCTTCTCCGGCGCCAATGACGTGGCGCCACCGGCCGGATGGGGTGCACCGCCAGGGCCGCCGGGGTCCTACGCACCCAACGGGTTGCCCGCGAATCCCTCGCCCGCGGCCTATCCCGGATCGCCAGTCGTCTCGGATCCGTCGGTACAGGGACCAAAGACATTGCGGGACATGCTGCTTCCGGCTGAAGCCGGCCCGATTCCCGCACCGCCTGCCCCAGGAGGCAACCCATGATCACTCGGCGGTCGCTGACTCGCCTGACTGCGGTAGCCGCCTGCTCGGTGGCGACCCTGACCGGCTGTGCGTTTCACGGGTTGAACTCGCTGCCCCTGCCGGGCACCGTGGGGCGCGGGAATGACGCCGCGACCTATCATGTCGAACTCGCGAATATCGGTACACTGGAAGCAAATTCGCCAGTCATGATCAGTGACGTCATCGTGGGGAGTGTCTCCCGCATGGTGGTGAAGGGCTGGCATGCGGACGTGGAGGTCTCCGTCAAGCCCGACGTCGCCGTTCCGGCCAATGCGGTAGCCACAGTCGGGCAGACCAGCCTGCTGGGCTCCATGCACATCGCACTCGATCCTCCGCTGGGCCAAACGCCGTCCGGGCGGCTGGCGCCGGGCGCGACGCTCGAGCTCAACCAGACTTCGACGTATCCGTCGACCGAACAGACCCTGTCGTCGCTGTCTGTGCTAGTCAACGGGGGCGGTCTGGGCAAGATCGGTGACCTGGTAACCGAATTCAACGCGGCGCTGAGCGGCCGTGAAGAACAGATCCGCGATCTGCTGACCAGACTCGACGACATCGTCGGGATGTTCGCCAATCAACGCGACGACATCAACGCGTCGATCACGGCACTGAACCGGTTGGCGGGCAAACTGTCCGGGCAGCAAGAAGTGATCACCACGGCGCTGGAACGGATACCACCGGCACTCGACGTACTGGTGAAGGAACGCCCCCGCATCACCACGGCGTTGGAGAAGTTCGGTCAGTTCAGCGACACCGCGACCAAGCTTGTCCATGCGACGCGAGACGATCTACTCACCAACTTGCGCAACCTCGAACCGGCGGTCAAAGCGCTGGCAGACGTCGGCCCGAATCTGGGCACCGTGTTGGCCTATGCGCCGACTTTCCCCTACCCGCAGAACTTCATCGACCGGGCGATTCGCGGGGATTACCTCAACCAGTTCATCACCTTCGACTTCACTGTTCCGCGGCTCAAGAGGGGATTGTTCCTGGGCACCCGATGGGGTCAGGAGGGTTTGCCGTTGACGCCGGCGCCCGGCGATCCCTGGTTCTCGAACTACACCAAGGACCCCCTGAACATGCCGCTGACCCCGACACCCCCGGCGGTCGCCACGATGCCGCCGCTTGTCGATCCGGCACCGGGCGATGGTGAGACCAATGAATCGGCGCCCGTTGCGCAGTCCGCGGGCGCACCTGCTGACCCGGGCGCCGCGGCGCCGACTCCGATGCCCGATCGGCCTGCCGAAACATCGCCTTCCGACCCTGCAACAGCGCCGAACGAAGGTGGCAACTGATGCTCACCCGTTTTGTCCGAATCCAGCTGGTCATCTTCGCGGTGGCGGCGGTGATCGGGATGGCCCTGATGGGCATCGTGTACATGCAGGCTCCGACCCTGTTGGGGATCGGGCGGATGACGGTGACCCTGCAACTGCCGGGAACCGGTGGCCTTTACCAGTTCTCGAATGTCACCTACCGCGGTGTGCAGATGGGCAAGGTCACCGAAGTGCGGCCGACCCGTGAGGGAGCTGTGGCCACGCTGTCGCTGAACACCTCACCCAAGGTCCCCGCGGACCTGCACGCAGCCGTGCTGAGCGTGTCGGCAGTGGGCGAGCAGTACGTCGATCTGCAGCCGCGCAACGACTCGGGACCGTATCTGCATGACGGTTCGGTGATCCCGGCGTCGAACACATCGATCCCCCAAGCCGTGGGACCGATGCTCGATCAGGTCAGTTCACTCATGGGCAGCATTCCCAAGGACAAGATCAGCCCCCTGCTCGACGAGACCTTCAAGGCCTTCAACGGCACCGGAAACGACATGGGGGCATTGCTGGACTCCTCGTCGAGACTGATCGGCGAGGCCAATGCTGCCTCCGATCAGTCCCGTGCGCTCATCGAAGACGGTGCGCCACTACTCGACGGACAGGCCGAATCGGTCGATGCGATCCGCACCTGGGCTCGCAGTATGGCCGGTGTCACCAAGCAGGTCGCCGACGACGATGCGCACGTTCGCACCCTGCTGAAGGACGGACCCGGAACCGCCGACGAAGCATCCCGCTTGTTCAATCAGGTCAAACCCACGCTGCCGCTGTTGCTCGCCAACCTCACCAGCCTTGGCCAGGTCGGGGTGACCTATCACCCTTCGTTGGAGCAGCTACTGGTGCTTCTGCCCCCGGTCGTGGCCTCCACACAGTCCTATGGTGCGCCGAAGAACAACCCGGTCGGAATGTCGCTGGGCGACTTCACCCTCAATATCGGAGATCCGCCTGCGTGCACCGTCGGATTCCTACCGCCGTCGGCGTGGCGGTCTCCGGAGGACACCAGCGACATCGACACTCCGGACGGGTTGTACTGCAAACTGCCGCAGGATTCGCCGATCGGTGTCCGCGGGGCACGCAACTATCCGTGCATGGGGCAACCCGGGAAGCGTGCTCCCACTGTCGAAATCTGTAACAGCGACCGACCTTACGAGCCCTTGTCGATGCGTCAGCATCCCCTCGGCCCCTACCCGATCGATCCCAATCTGCTGGCGCAGGGGATAGCACCGGATTCGCGAGTTGACCGGGACGCGGCCATCCACGGGCCTGTCGAGGGCACCCCGATGCCACCGGCTGCCGGGCCTGTCGAAGCGCCTGTCGCACCGCCCGCAGGTGAGGTGCCGCCAGGCCCGGACGCGCCGGCGATGGCACCGAGTGCGTTTACTCCCAACGTATCTGAGGGGCCATCGGTCGCGATTGCCACCTACGACCCGAAGACGGGCCGGTACGCCACGCCGGACGGCAAGGTATACCGACAGGCCGATCTTGTGCCGCACACCGGCGACCCGACGTGGAAAGACATGTTCACCACCTGATGGTCAAAGGCCCCCGTAATGGACTCCATTGCGGGGGCTCGCCAAAGGTGGCCAGATCAGTTGAAAAGTATTCCGGTCAGGCCGCTTTCACGAGCTTGAATGGCATCGTGATGAAGACCACCTTGCTGGTGCCGCACGATCCGCTGACGCCGGTGGTCGAATCCTCGCCCAACAACGTCGTCGACGCCGGATCGACCGCCGTGGCACTGTCGTTGGAGGGGAAGAAGCGGTACACCTGCAGACCCGGGCCGGCGGTGCCGTCGCCGCAGGGTTGCCAGTTGTCCACCGTCTTCTTCACATACCAGACGCCGCTCTTCTTGTAGATCGGCGCGCTCCAACCCCAGTCGGTGTCAACGGTTCCGGTGCACTCACTGGGGTAACTGCACGTCGTTGAGATCGTCCAGGTACCACGGAGACTGGCCTCGTCGTGGAAGATGTCGTTCGTTTTCGCCCACTCGCCGTTCGACGTGGCGGTGTAAGTGCCGTTGAGGCCCCAACTCGGAGACGCCGCGGCAACCGGGCTGCACAAGCCGGCCACCCCAGTGGCGGTGAGCACCGCCGCCCCAATGAACGCAGTCGACACCCGCATGACCAAACTCCTCTGTACGCCGGCCACCGGTGGTCGCCGCGGCAGTGTTTACTGTGCAACTTCTTCTGTCTTCTGACGGACAATGTCCCACCTAGTGGGCCATGAGCTGGCGGCCGGATTCAGCCGTGTCACAGTGTCGTACGTGCGAATACCGGTGGTAGCCACGGCAGGACTGCTCGTTGCGGCGGCGATGATCGCCCCGTCGCCGGCGAGCGCAGAACCTGTCGGCTGCAGTGAACCCTCATGCGTACCCGGAATCACCGGTGGCGTCGTGCTCGGCGCGCCGTGCTCGGATACCGCGTACTACGTCTTCGGCACCACCTCCTGGGGCCGGGTGGTGTTCTGCGGGTCGCCGCGCCGTTACGAGCCGCGTTACTTCCGGTCGCCGCCGCTGAAAGGCATTCGCGAGGAGAGCACCCCATGCACAGGTTTCGAGAATTCTGTCGCCCAGGCGCCCGACGGGCTGTTCCTGAGCTGTGTGTCGAGCGATGGAACGAGCAGGTGGCTTCGTGGTGACCTGTGATGCGGTAGACCGCACGGCGTTGAAGCCCTGGCGCACAGGCACCTTCAGCGCAATTCTCGTCGCCGGTCTAGGTGCCGGTATTGCCGTGGCCACCCCGGCACACGCCGACGAGGAGCCGATGCCCCACCGCGTGACCTACACGGTTACCGCCGAGCAGCCGACAACCGTGGGCATCTACTTCCGCGAGGTCGACCCGCCGACATGGGCCGACTACAGCCACAATCCGTACGAGTTCAGCCCCAGGGACGATGTCACGCTAGAGCCGGGAAAGCCCTGGGTCCGCGAGACGATGCTCGCCGACCCCATGAAGTGGGCCATGGTCACCGTCACCACGGCGGGAATGGCTCCGCAACCTACTCAGACTCTGCGTTGTGAGCTGGCCATCGACGGGATCGTCGTCCACCACGCTGCCGGCCCCAAAGGGGCGTTGTGCTCACTACGGAATTGGTGACGTCGCCGGTCCGGCAGGACGGATTTGTCCGCTGGGTGGGACAACGGCATCGACGCAGGCTCAGGCCGCACTAGCGTCCCGCCGAGACCAACCGGAGGTGCACTATGCGGTTACTCAGCCGCCCCGACGAGGAAACTGAGCCGACCGTGCTCGATGACGTCGACGACTCGCCATTGATTGACGATGACGTCGAGTTGCCAGATCAGGCCGCTCCTTCGGACGAGGACGAGACTGACGACCAGCCGCTGACCTCGGGCGAAAAACGCAGATGGCGGCCGAAACTCGCGACGGTGCTCGCCGGTGCCGCCATCCTCGTCAGCGGTGCGTCGATGGCAGCCAGCGGATACATGCTCTGGTTTCACCAGCAGACCGACCGTGAGCAGCAGCGCCGCGCGGAATTCGCGGCGGCGGCATCGCAGGCCGCCGTCACCCTGATGTCGATCGACAGTGCCAAGGCGAAGGACAACGTCAAGCAGATCGTCGACAACTCGACCGGACAGTTCAAAGAGGACATTGAATCGTCGGCCGATGACCTGGTGAGAGCCGCGCAGGATTCGAAGGCGACGACGAAGGCCGCGGCAAAGGCAACGGCTGTCCAGTCGATGGACGAGGATTCCGCAGTCGTCCTCGTCAGCACCGCAACCACGGTGAGCAACTCGGCCGGGGCGAATCAGCAGCCGCGCAACTGGCGGCTGAGCGTCACGATGGTCCGAGACGGGGGACAGATCAAGATGTCGAAGGTGGAGTTCGTCCCGTGAGTACCAGCACAGCAGAACCGAGCACCAGCATCGAACCTGACGTCGAAATCCCTTCGGAGACGGAATCAATCCCCGAGGAGACGCCACAGGCCCGGGAGCGTTGGATCCATCGCGTTGCCCGGTGGTGGCGACCGATCGCGGTCGTCTGTCTACTGCTGGCCTCGGCGAGCTCAGCGGCAGCGCTCTACTTCGGCGTGTACCGCGCCGACCACGGGAGTGCGGCAGCATCTGCGACGGTCGTCGATGCGGCCTACGAAGGTTCAGTGGCGCTGTTGTCCTATGCGCCAGACAGTTTGGATCAGGACTTCGCTACGGCGAAATCCAAACTGACCGGCGACTTCCTGGATTACTACAGCGAGTTCGCCAACAAGTTCGTCGCGCCAGCGGCCAAGCAGAAAGACATCAACGCCACTGCTTCGGTTGTTCGCGCTGCGCCGATCACCGTGCAGTCCGACACCGCGGAGGTGTTGGTCTATCTGAACCAGGCGACAACCAGCCGCGACAACCCCGAACCGGCGCAGGCCTCCAGCGCCGTGAAGGTCGGGCTCACGAAAATCGATGGGAACTGGCTGATCTCGTCGTTCGACCCGATCTAGCGGTCCAACTCGACGGTCCCCGGACGTAATTCCCAGCTAGGGCCCGCGTACTCCCTTGCCTCCGCCGGCGCGGTCGTTGCCGACGCGTTGCCATGCGTCAGGGTGGTCGAGCAGGGGCCAGTCGAGTGGGAGTCGGGGATCGGACAGGTCTGGGTGTAGCGGGTCTGTGTCCCAGGGGTGTTCGATGTTGGGTGGGGTGAGCCCGGGTGGGTCGAAGTCGTTGTTCCACTGCGGGTCCCAGTCCAGGTTCGAATCGGGGGCCCACTCTGGCTGGGGTTGCCGCTCCCACGCTGGATCCGGCTTCACGTCCCACTCTGGTGACCACTGCGGTTCCTGCGCCCGGTCCCACTCCGGTTGTGGTGTCGTGTCCCACGGCGGGTCGGGTGTGAGATCCAACTGTGGGTTGTGCTGGGGTGCGGGCTCAGGGTGCTCGTTGAGCAGCGGCGCGGCGTCCCGTTCCGGTTCCTGCTCTGGCTCGGCAACCGGCTGCAGGTTCTGTTCGGGTGGGGTGGGCTGGTGGGCTGCGGGTTCGGGTGGGGTGAGCAGCAGTTCGGGGCGGTGGAGGTAGTTGATGCGGTTCTGGCCGTGGTCGAGTTCTGGGGGTGGGTGCCATTCCACCTCGCCGTGAGCGTTGATGGTGGTGCTGTAGCCGCCGTCGGTGTGGACCAGACGGTTGTCGGGGCCGCAGGCCAATGCCATCTCATCGACATTGGTGTTGCCGCCGTCAGCCCAATCGGCGGTGGCGTGATGCACCTGGCAGCCGTAGGCACCGACGGTGCAGCACGGTTTGGTGCAGCCGCCGTCGCGGGCGATCAGCATGATCCGTTGCGCCGGGCTGGCGGTGCGCCGAGCCCGAAAATAGTTGAGTGCTGATCCGGTGGCGCGGTCGAACACCGCGAGGTGATGGTGGGCATGGCTACCCATCCGGATCACGTCTTTGATCGGAATCTTGGTGCCGCCGCCGCTGACTCCGATCCCGGCCCGCGATTCGAGGTCGTGCAGGGTGGTGCGGATGATGATCGACACCGGTAATCCGTTGAGCTGACCCAGATCGCTCATCAACGCGATCCGCCCGATCACGATCAGGGCGTCGTGTTGGCGTTGGGCCAGGCTGCGGTGATCATTGTCGATCTGGGCTTGGCTGGGGGTACCGAACGTGCAGGGTTCCTCATCGTCGGGATTGCACATGCCCGGCGCGGCGAACTTCGCGAACAATACTTCCCACACCGCAGCGGCTTCGGGGCTCAGGTTCGCCGTCAGCGCGGTGATGCCGTCACGGCCCTGTTTGCCCACCGACAGCCCGCGTTTGCGGGCGCGTTCGGTGTCGTCGGGTTCGGGTCCGTCCTGATCGAGCAGGAACAACCGCAACTCCGCGGTCTCTTTGAGTTCCTTGGGACCCACCCCGACCGCGACCCGCACCAGGTCGGCTTCGAACTGCTCACGCGTCGTGGTGTCGACGAATCCCGGCAGTCGGTTGATCGCGTCGCGCAACACCTTCACGTGATCACCGTTGATCAACCCGGCAGCTTGCGCGGCGGCGACCACTGGCAGCACCGGGGGCAGGGGTTGCCCGGTCAACGAACGCCGCGGACCCAACTCGGCGGCCTCACCCAACCGGCGGCCGGCCTCAGCGGTCGACAACCGCCACCGGATCCGCAGGACCTCATTCCACGACTTGGCACCCATCTCCCGAGGGGTCGCCTCGGCCTGCAGCTGCGCCAACAACCGATGCCACACCGCAGGCACCTGACAGGTCAACGCCTCGTACTCATCGAGCACCGCCACCAACTCGGACCGTGACAACGATCCGACATCACATGCAGCGAACACCTCGAACGCCGCACGAAGCGCCGCTAACGCCTGAGCCGCACCCGCCTCCATGAATCGAACATACATTCGACCCCCGACAAGTTCGCGATCACTCTGTGTCGCGGTTGGGCAGCAGCGTCTCGTGAGCCGAAGACGTTGCGGCGCGGAACAACACCGCGATCAAGGCCAGCGCGCCGACCGCGACGACCGGGATGGTCCACAACCGGCGCATGGTCAGGGCCGACCCGCACTTGTCCACGTACTCCTGGCCGGCGGCGCCTGCCTGCACGAGGTGTGCACTGAACCCGGACCCGCAGGGGATCTGCATGCCGAATTGATCGAAGTCGTCGAGGTAGACCGGCAGGCTCAACAAATACAGCCCGATGCCGAACACCACGGCTCCGGCGATTCCGATGTAGACGGCGCGAAAACTCACCGTTCCCCCTTCATGTCATGCATACGTCGGTGAACAACAGCACCGGCCACGAGACGATGGCACCCAGAAAAGACACCACCGCGTCGAGGCCGCCCATCTCTCGCAGGTGGTCGGTATGCGTGCCCGACCAGAAGGTGCCGATCAGCAGATACGGCACACCCAGCACCACAGCTACCACGATCAGTTCGCCGAGTGCGACGCGGTAGGCCAGCAACCTCCGCAACCTGACAAGCACGGGACCCCCATCCGACGTAATTGCCGTCTATGTTAATGACTATTCTCTTCCGAACTACCATTTTGACCCCGCTGTTCGGTCGGTTAGTGTGACGGAATGGCGCGCATCTCGCCCCGGTCGATCGACAGTGGTGCCAATGGTGTGCGACGTCGTCCGAAAGACCGAAAGGCCCAGATAGCGCGGGCCTCCGCGGAGTCTTTCAGCGCGCTGGGATACCACGGCGTCAGCATGGAGGCCATTGCCTCGCGGGTCGGGATCTCGGCGGCCGCGTTGTACCGGCACTATTCGAGCAAGTACGAATTGTTCCGCGACGCCGTACTCAACCTCAGCCAGCAACTCGTCGACGGCACGGCGTTTGCCGACGAGCCCGACGGGGACCCGCGTGAGCAGTTGCGCAGGCTCGTCGCGGCGCTCAGCGACACCGCATTGGTTAACCGCGAATCCGGTGGGCTGTACCGCTGGGAGGCGCGTTATCTGCGCGGTGACGACCAGAGCACCCTGGACGCGCAGGTTCGCACGGTGCACCGCCGGATACACCGCCCGCTGATGGAACTGCGGCCTGAACTCAGTTCGCGGGCCCGCTGGACCCTGTCGACCGCGGTGCTCGGCGTGATCGGCAGCGTCGTCGATCATCGGTCCAAACTGCCGGCCGGTCAGATCCGGGCACTGCTCGCCGATATCTGCGACAGCGTGCTGGCGGCCGAGTTGCCCGAGTTTCCCGGTCCGACCGACCCCGTGGCCACGGCCCCCGCTGCGGTGAGTGTGACGAAATACGAAGCGCTGCTGACCGAATCGATGCGGCTGTTCAACCAGAACGGCTACCGGGACACCACGATGGAGGACATCGCTGCCGCGGTCGGCATGCCCGCCTCCGGCATCTACCGGTACTTCTCCGGAAAATCCGACATTCTGGCGGCCGGCTTCCGGCGTGCCGCCGACCGGTTGTCGGCGGACATGTCGGATGTCCTCGGCTCGGCGTCGGACTCGGAACAGGCGCTGGGCGCCCTCATCGACGCCTACGTGGCCCGGTCGTTCGACCGCCCGGAGCTCGACTACGTCTACTACACCGAACGTCTGAACATGACGCCCGCCGACCAGAAGATCCTGCGCGACCTGCAGCGTGCGGCCGTGGAATCGTGGGTCGAGGTCGTCATGCCGGTACGCCCCGGATGGAGTGCCGGGCAGGCGCGCTTCGCGGTTCATGCGGCGATGGCCTTGGTGATCGACTTGGGCCGGCTCATCAACTATCAGAATTCAGAGCAGGCCCGAGCCGTCGTCGCGGTCCTGATCGACCTGACCCTGCTGGGTCGTTACCGGTTACGGACGGCGTTGCCGGCCAGGTAGGCCACATAGCCGAGGGTGCCGATGGTCGCCAGCTTGCGGGTCTTGGGCAGCAGGAGGCCCAGGCCGATCGCGGTCTCGATGCCGCCGTTGGTGTAGATGTGCTTCTGCGTGTCCTTGGGGAACGCCGGCTTGGTGATCGACTCGAACAGCTGCGGCTTCACAAAATGTGAGACACCGGCGCCGGCGACGCTGAGGCCGACCATCTTGACCAGCTTGGAGTTCTTGCCCTCTGCCATGTGTGATCCTCTCTGATCAGGCAAATATGTAGTCGCTCAACGGGAATCGTGAAGCTTCGGCGACGGCCCGGGGGGTCGTCATCGGCCGGAGCAGCGTTGCCTCGCCGCTCGGGTTGAAATAGTACGACCGTGCCGATGCGCAGTTTCCGAGGGTGAACAACGAGTCGCCCAGCGCATCGGTCATCCGGTCCAGGTACTGGCTGTTGGCCTCCTCGGTGACCTCGAACGTGGTTGCCTTCCGGCGCTTGACCTCGCCGAACAGGCGATCCATCAGACGCATCTGGTACTCCATCGTGTTGAAGAAGTTCAGACCCAGGAAGGCGTACGGACTGGCCAGGCTCAGGTAGTTGGGGAAATACGGCATCGAGACGCCCTGGTAGGCCTGGAATCGGGTTTCCCGCCACCACTTTCCGAGGTTGCGGCCGTCGCGCCCGATCACCTCGATGGCCGGGAAGTTGGCCTCCCACAGGTCGAACCCGGTGGCCAGGACCAGGGTGTCGACGGCCGTCTTGGTGCCGTCGGCATTGACGATGCCGTCGTGCTCCACGCGGTCGATCCCGTCGGCCTGCAAATGCACGTGCGGTTTGGTGAACGTCCGGTAGTAGCCGTTGGAGAACGTCGGGCGCTTGCATCCGAAGTCGTAGTCCGGGGTCAGCTTGCGGCGCAGCTCCGGGTCGCGGATCGAGGCGAACCGGTGCAGCTTGGCCAGGTCGGCCGCGGCGATGTTGAACCGGCGGAAGTACCGGTGCTTGAGCACCGCGGTGTCGACCATGAACGCGTAGATGGCGTCGGTGACGGTGCGGATCGCCCGTTGCGCCGCCGGTACGCGGGCGAACAGACGGCGCACCCGGGGAGGGAACTTCAGGTCGATCTTGGGTACGACCCAGATCGGGGTCCGCTGATAGACGGTCAGGTCCGCGGCGCACTTGGCCAGCTCCGGGATGAGCTGCACGGCGGTGGCGCCCGTGCCGATGATCGCGATCCGGCGGCCGTCTGGCCGGTAGCTCTCATCCCAGTCCGTGGTGTGGATGACCTTGCCGGCGAAGTCGGCGATGCCGGGGATGTCCGGCGTATGCGGCTGTGACAGGAAGCCGGTCGCGGTGAGCAGGAACCGTGCGTTCAGCGCCTCGCCGCCGGCCAGCGCGACCTGCCAGCGCGAAGCCTCCTCATCCCAGTGAGCACCTTCGACGGTGGTGTTGAACCGGATGTGGCGGCGCGCGTCGTATTTGTCGGCGACGTCGTCGGCATAGCGCTTGATCTCGGCGCCGGTGGAGAACAGTCGTGACCAGTTCGGATTCGGTTCGAAGAAGTAGGAGTAGGTGGTGGTGGGCACGTCGACGGCCAGGCCGGGGTAGTGGTTGACGTACCAGGTGCCGCCGAGGTCGTCCTCTCGATCCAGAATCACGAAGTTCTCGATGCCCAGCCGCTTGAGCTGGATGGCGGCGCCGATGCCGGCGAAGCCGGCGCCGACGATGATTGCCTCGTATTCCCCCGGGCTCATGCTGCAGACAGTACCGCAGGTACCGGGTACTTTGTCGAGAGGTCAGCTCCAGCGCTTCGGATCGCACTCCAAGCTCGAACGATCCCAGTCGGCCAGATCGGCCGCGGCGGCGTAGGTGGACTGCAGGAATTCCATCAGCGCACGGTCTGGATCGGTGGCGGTCCGCACCGCTTCGTACGGCAGCAGGAACTGTTTGAAGTCCGGGCTGTAGAAGGCTGCGTCCGGCCCGATGCGGTAGTCGGCGAATCCCTGCGGCTCGGGATAGGCGTACGCGTAGAAGGCGCCCTCTGCGCCACCGCCCGGCCAGAAGCCGCAACTGCTCAACTCGTGCGAATACCCTTCCACCATCACGCCATTGGGACAGTTGGGTGCGCCACCGGGGTGCTCCGGCGCGGGGCGCCCGGAGAATCTGGTGCACGCCAGGTCGAACGAGCCCCAGAAGAAGTGCACGGGACTCGCCTTGCCGATGAAGTACGCCCGGAAGTCGCTGATCACCCGGTGTGCCTGGACCAACTGGCGCCAGAACAGATTGGCGGCCTGCGCGTCGTACGACGCGTGCTGGTGATCGTCGGCGAACGGGATCGCGGGATCAACCTCGTTGGGGTGGGCGTGGATTCGCGCTTCGATGCCCAATTGATCGAGTGCGGCGAGAGTTTCGGCGTAGAACTCGGCGACCGACTTCGACTCGAGCGCTACGCTGCCTGCCCCGCCGTCGCTCGTGCGGATCGCGAGCACGTGGTCGATGAAATCGAACTCCATGTCGAACAGCATGTTTCGGTACGGGATCGATGACGTGGTCAGCCCGCGCGGACTCACATACAGCGTCACCTCCCACCAGTGGTTGAGCAGGGGCGAATACGTCAGGCGAATCTTTCCGACGATCTGCGTCCACATGTGGAGGGTGTCGCGCGTGGGTTCCCAATCCGATACCCGCAGTGCGGGCCAGGCGTTGTCGGGCGGAGTGCTCATGGGCCAGCCACCTGCCTTCCCGCCGCACCGCGGTCGGCATGCGGCACCGCGAGCATAGCTTCGCGCCGGACTCACCACCGGCGGAAAGGCAGTACTGGCCAGGTCGTCAGAACAGTCTGGCGAGCACCTCGCCGGCCTCGGTGTCCTCCACGCACGGGGTGATGTCGAACGTCAGGAACTCCCCCCACTCCGCGACCGACTCGAACATGGCCTTGGCGTCGTCCGTCTCCACGATGGCGAAGCCCTGGCCGTTCATGCCCCACCACCGGTGAAGCATCTTCGCGCCTTCGGGGACCTGGCCGCCGGTCTTCTTGAACTTCTCGACCGCATCCCGGTAGTTCGCCTGCGACTGGGTCCAGTGCACGATGAATTTCATGGCGTACTCCTTCTCGTGATGCGGGCCGGGATCGGCTCCGCGGCGATGACGGTGAAGGGGGTCTCCACCGGGAAGTCATCGTGCAGGGAGCTCACGCAGACCTCACGCACGATGGTCGCCAGCGCCAGGGTGGCTTCCAGCATGGCGAAGTGATCGCCGACGCAGGAGCGCGGGCCACCGCCGAAAGGCAGGTACTGCCAACGGTTTCGGCCGGCCGACCGTTCTGGGCTGAACCGATCGGGGTCGAAGGTCAGCGGATCGTCCCACAGCGCCGGGTCACGGTGCATGACATAGAAGTTGACCATCGCCATCGTGCCGGCCTCGGCGCGGTAGCCGTCGACGGTCACCTCCTCGTTCAGCATCCGAGGCGTGCCGGCGCCGGGTGGGCACAGTCGCAATGCCTCGTGCAGCACCCGCACGGTGTGTTCGAGGTGAGGTACGTCCTCGTGGGTCAGCGTGCGGTCGCCGAGCGCCGCGACTTCCTCGTACACACGGGCCTGCAGATCTGGGTTGCGGCCTAGCGCCCACAGCGAGTAGCACAGCGTCGTCGAGGTGGTGTCATGCCCGGCGAGCATGAAAAGCACCAATTCATCGCAGATTTCGTCATCGGTCAGCTGCCGGCCGGTATCCGGGTCGCGGGCCTCGATCAGCGCGCGCACCAGCGGCGCGTCCCGATCGGGATCGGTCCGCACTGCGGCGAGGATCTCGGCGCCCAGCCGATGGAGGCGGGCATTGGCCGCCTTCGCCCGGCGTTGGCCACCGGTGGGCACCCACTGCGGGAAGTTGACCGGGCGGACCGCCCGATCGGAAATCCAGGACAGCGCGGTACGCAGCGCCGGGCCCACCTCATCGGCCCGCTCGTCGAGATCGACGCCGAACACCGACCGGCCCAGCGCCCGCAGCGTGAGGGCCCGGCACGCGACATCCAGATCGACGGTCGTACCGTCGTCCCAGCCGTCGGCGATCGAATGCGCAGCGGCGGCCATGTGCCCCGCATATTGCGGGACGTTGCGCTTGGTGAACATCGGCTGCAGCGTGCGCCGGCGCGGCACCCAGCGTTCATGCGGCAAGTTCAGCAGGTTGCCACCCATCAGCCGGCGCAGGTCGACCATGTTGCGGGCGCCGCCGCGATCGGCGACCGCGTCGCGGCGCCCCAGCACGTCGCGCGCTCCCTGCGGGGAGGTGACCAACAGCACCGGGGGGATCAGCCACCGGGGGCCGAGCACCATCCGGCTGACGGGGCCTCCGGCGTCGCGGAGCCGCTGATGCCCCTCGATGAAGGACCGCATCGCCTTGATCGTTTGCCGGTAGGACAGCGGGTTGCGCGGTGCGAGCGGCAGGGTGGCTGCGTCGGTCCGCGAATCGATCTCGACCATGCGTCGAGTGTCCGGCCGCGGGAACTGGCCGGCCTAGAGTAGTGCGTTACTCTATTTTGCCGGTGCGGGGATTTTTGCTGGTAGCGATGCATGTCACGGTGCGGTCGCCGCGTTGCCAGGAGTCCTCGGTCGGGTACAGGACGAAGAGTTGGATGCCGGATTCCGAGTTGGCGTTCGGGGCGTACTGGGTGAGTGCCGGCGCGCACTTGTCGGCGTACTTGACCACCGCGGCGTCGCCGGGGAAATTCCCGTCGGGAAGCGGCAGCACCGCGAACACCTCACCCTTGTGCGGCTGATCGCAACTCACCGTCTTGACGTACAGCACGCGACTGCTGTCGGGGATCTCGGTCAGGCAATCGCCCGAGCGGACCTGGCTGGCCTCGGTGGCGCCCCGGTCCCGGGCGAGGTAGAACACCGCGCCCGCGGCGACCACGACCGCCACCAAAACCACGACACCCAGCAGCACCCACTTGAGTGTCGCGGACTTCTTCGGCGGCACCGAGAACTGGTCGGGACCGGTGGAATACGGCTGCGGCGGCGGTGGTGGGTAGTTGTGGCCGAGGGGGCCAGGGCGACCGGTGGGGCCGGGAGGACCAGGAGCGAAGGTCATGGTTCGACGATATCGACTGCCCGTAACGCCGCATCCACCGCAAGGGCGGGCACGTCCAGGCGCTTGGATCCGAGGTCGTGGCGGGCACCGTCGATGACGACGAGCTCGGTCGGTCCGGTCACCAATGCCGCAGCGGCGCTGAGCTCCTCGATCGTGCCGAACGGATCGGAGGTGCCGTGGGTGAACACCGTCGGCACCGTGATGCGGGACAGATGTTCGGTGCGCGCGCGTTCCGGCTTGCCCGGCGGATGCAGCGGGTAGGAGAACAGTGTCAGCACGTCCGGGCCCGCGTCCCCGTTGTCCGCGGCCACCATCGAGGTCATCCGCCCCCCGTAGGAATGCCCGCCGGCGATCACGGGGCCGTCGGCCAGAGTGCGGGCCAGGGCGATTGCCTCGGCGATCCCGTCCTGGTCACCGGCTGCCGATCCCGACGGTGGCCCCTTCGGCCTGCGGCGGCGATACGGCAGGTTGTAGCGGATGGCCGACCAGCCGCGGGCGGCCCACTCGTCGCACAGCTTGACCAGCATCGCCGAGTCGCGGTTGCCGCCGGCCCCGTGGGTGAGGACCACGACGCCCCGCGCCGGTCCCTCGGGTTCGTGCGCGACGCCCGCGATGGCCTCGAGGTTCATGACTGCAACCGGAACAGTGCGTTCACCGGGCCGTGGCCGTGACCCAGCGGATAGGCCGCGCGGATACACTCGGTCACCCAGGCCTTGCCGAACTCGACCGCCTGGGGAACCGAATAACCATGTGCCAGAGCGCAAGCCGTCGCGGCGGCGAGGGTATCGCCTGCGCCGTGATCGTTGCCGGTGTCGACGCGGGGGGCCCGGAACTCGTGGAAATCGGTGCCGTCGAACAGCAGGTCCGGGCTGGCTGACGACGAGCGCAGGTGTCCACCCTTGACAAGCGCCCACTGCGGGCCCAGGGCATGCAGGGCACGTGCCGCGTCCCGCTGCGAGGCCTGGTCGACGACCTCGACATCCACGAGCAACCGCACCTCGTCGAGGTTGGGGGTGACCAGCGTGGCCAGTGGGAACAGCTCCGTTCGCAGCGCGTCCAGTGCACTGTGGTGCAGCAGCGGATCGCCGTGCATCGATGCGCACACCGGGTCGACCACCAACGGCACGGTTCCGGCCAGCCCCTCGGCCCGCCAGGTCTCGGCGATCGTGGTGATGATCTCCGAGGAGGCCAGCATTCCGGTCTTGGCGGCCTGGATGCCGATATCGGAGGACACCGCCGAGATCTGGCCTGAGACGACGTCGAGCGGGATCTCGTGGAAACCCTTGACGCCGACCGAGTTCTGCACGGTCACCGCGGTGACCGCGACGCAGCCGTGCAGGCCGAGCATCGCGAAGGTCCGCATGTCGGCCTGGATCCCGGCACCACCGCCGGAGTCGGACCCGGCGATGGTCATCACCCGCAGCGGGGTGTCACCCGCGGGCGTCAACGGCAAGTAGTTCACGTCGTCAAGGGTAGATAGACGCGGTTGCCGTGGTCGGCGAACTCCTGGGACTTGGCGGCCATGCCCTCGGCGATGTCGTCGGGCACACCGTCGGGATAGGCGTCGCGGATGTCCTGAGTGATGCGCATCGAGCAGAACTTGGGACCGCACATCGAGCAGAAGTGCGCGGTCTTGGCGGGCTCGGCAGGCAGCGTCTCGTCGTGGAACTCGCGGGCGGTGTCGGGATCCAGCGACAACGCGAACTGGTCGTGCCAGCGGAACTCGAACCGCGCCTTCGAGAGCGCGTCGTCGCGTTGTTGCGCCCGGGGATGTCCCTTGGCGAGGTCGGCGGCGTGCGCGGCGATCTTGTACGCGATCACGCCGTCCTTGACGTCCTTGCGGTCGGGCAGGCCCAGGTGTTCCTTGGGCGTGACGTAGCACAGCATCGCGGTGCCGGCCTGGGCGATGATGGCCGCGCCGATCGCCGAGGTGATGTGGTCGTAGGCCGGGGCGATATCGGTGGCCAGCGGGCCGAGCGTGTAGAACGGGGCTTCCTCGCAGAGCTCTTCCTCGAGCTTCACGTTCTCCACGATCTTGTGCATCGGGACGTGGCCCGGACCTTCGATCATCACCTGCACGCCATGGGATTTCGCGATCTTGGTCAGCTCGCCCAGGGTGCGCAGCTCGGCGAACTGGGCCTCGTCGTTGGCATCGGCGATCGACCCGGGCCGCAGCCCGTCACCGAGCGAGAACGTCACGTCGTAGCGGGCCAGGATCTCGCAGAGTTCCTCGAAGTGCGTGTACAGGAACGATTCGGTGTGGTGCGCCAGACACCAGGCCGCCATGATCGACCCGCCACGGGACACGATGCCGGTGACGCGTTTGACCGTCAGCGGAATGTAGCGCAGCAGCACCCCGGCGTGCACCGTCATGTAGTCGACACCCTGTTCGCACTGCTCGATCACAGTGTCGCGGTACATCTCCCACGTCATCTTGGTGGGGTCGCCGTTGACCTTCTCCAGTGCCTGGTAGATCGGAACGGTGCCGACCGGAACCGGGGAGTTGCGCAGGATCCACTCCCGCGTCTGGTGGATGTCCTTGCCGGTGGACAGGTCCATGATGGTGTCCGCTCCCCAGCGGGTGGCCCACACCATCTTGTCGACCTCTTCGCCGATCGAGGAGGTGACGGCCGAATTGCCGATATTGGCATTGACTTTCACGCCGAACGCCTTGCCGATGATCATCGGCTCGGCCTCGGGGTGGTTGTGGTTGGCCGGGATCACCGCACGTCCGCGGGCTACCTCGTCGCGCACCAGCTCGGCTGAAACACCTTCACGTTCGGCGATATACGCCATCTCGGCGGTGATCTCCCCGGCGCGGGCCCGCTGCAACTGGGTGCCGCGGTCGCGGATCACGTTGGGGCGCGGCGGAAGCCCGGTGTTCAGGTCGATCGCCACGTCGTCGTCGGTGTACGGGCCCGAGGTGTCGTACAGGTCCAGATGCTCACCGTTGGTGAGGTTCACCCGGCGGAACGGCACGCGCATCCCGTCGATCTCGCGATAGACCTTGGTGCTCCCGGTGATCGGACCCGTGGTCACAGATGGGTCCACAACAGAACTACTCATTTTTCATCTCCCTACGCCGGCATTACCCGGTCAGGTTCGTACGGTCGACGGGCGTACCCGTCCTCTCAGTGCGCTCGTGCGCACTCCCGCGTGTGGTTTGCAGGCCCCAACCTAGCGCAGACGATGTGTGCCGGGGAACCCCGGAGGCCACCGTTTCCGACACGAGGGCTGTGCGTCGCGCCGGTCTACGCCCCTGACGTGGAAATCGGCGATGGCGGGATTGGTAGCCCGCTCCGATTGCCCCCACATGATTTGTATAGCTAATATATGTGTTTTGAACATGTTGGGCCCAGCCGCCCTTTCATTGCAACCAGAGCGAAGACGGAATGACGACTGAGACCACGAATGCGGCAGGCGACGTCGACGCCGCCCAGGCCGAGACCGCCGACCGGCGCAAACGCATGGATCACGACCACCCGTTCTACAAGTGGGTGGTGCTGTCCAACACCACGTTGGGCATCCTGCTGGCGTCCATCAACGCCTCGATCGTGTTGATCTCGCTGCCGGCGATCTTCCGTGGCATCGGCCTGAACCCCCTTGCCCCCGGCAACGTCAGCTACCTGCTGTGGATGCTGATGGGCTATCTGGTGGTGACCGCGGTCCTCGTGGTGCCGTTCGGACGCCTCGGCGACATGTACGGCCGGGTCCGTATCTACAACCTCGGCTTCGTGGTCTTCACCCTGGCCGCTATCGCGCTGTCGTTCGACCCGTTCCAACTCGGTGGTGGCGCCGTCTGGCTGATCGGCTGGCGCGTCATCCAAGGCGTCGGCGGCGCCATGCTGATGGCATCGTCATCGGCCATCCTCACCGACGCCTTCCCCGCCAACCAGCGCGGCATGGCGCTGGGTACCAACATGGTGGCCGCCGTCGCCGGGTCGTTCCTGGGGTTGCTGATCGGCGGGTTCCTGTCCGAGTGGCACTGGAAGGCCGTCTTCTGGGTGGGTGTGCCGATCGGCGTCATCGGCACCATCTGGAGCTACCGCTCCCTGAAAGAACTCGGTGTCCGCACCGCCGGGCGGCTCGACTGGGCCGGCACGCTGACCTTCGGGCTGGGCCTGACGGTGCTGCTGATCGGCATCACCTACGGCATCCAGCCCTACGGTGACTCCACCACCGGCTGGACCAGTCCGTGGGTACTGGGCTCCATCGCGGTGGGCCTGCTGTTGCTGGTGGCGTTCTGCGTCGTCGAGCTGAAGGTGTCCTCGCCCATGGTCGACATCCGGTTGTTCAAATCGGCGGCGTTCGGGATGGGCAACCTGGCCGGGCTGATGTCCTCGGTGGGCCGCGGCGGGCTGCAGTTCATGCTGATCATCTGGTTGCAGGGCATCTGGCTGCCGCTGCACGGTTACAGCTTCGAATCCACCCCGCTGTGGGCCGGCATCTACCTGCTGCCGGTCACCGTCGGGTTTCTGGTCGCCGCGCCCATCGCCGGGTCGCTCTCCGATCGCATCGGTGCGCGGCCGCTGACCGTCGGCGGCATGCTGCTGATGGCTGCCACCTTCGTGGCGCTGCTGATGATCCCGGTCAACTTCGACTACTGGGTGTTCGCGATCCTGGTGTTCCTCAACGGCCTGGGCGGCGGCATCTTCACCGCGCCCAACACGGCGGCCATCATGTCGAGCGTGCCTGCCGATCAGCGCGGTGCGGCCTCCGGCGTGCGGTCCACGTTCTTCAACGCAGGCAACTCGCTGTCGATCGGCATCTTCTTCTCGCTGATGATCGTCGGTCTGGCCAACACCCTGCCGGCGGCGTTGACCACCGGCCTTACCCAGCAAGGTGTTTCGGCCTCGGTGGCCCACGATGTGGCGAACCTGCCCCCGGTCGGCAGCCTGTTCGCGGCCTTCCTGGGCTACAACCCGATGGCCGAACTGCTCGCGCCCTACGACGCGCTGCACCAGCCGGGAGTGAACGCGGAGGTGATCACCGGGCAGACGTTCTTCCCGCAGCTGATCACCGAGCCGTTCCATTCCGGCCTGACGGTGGTGTTCACCGCCGCGGCCGTGATGATGGTGATCGGTGCGGTGGCGTCGATGTTCAGCGCGGGCCGCTATGGCACGGAGACCGGGGCCGACAACGAGGCCTGAGCGGGCTGCTCAGCAAACGATTTTCGTCGCCCGTCGTGAAATACTCGCGGTATGGTCGCTCACACATTGGCCGCCGCCGGAAGCGCCGCATATTCCGCGGGTTATCTCCTCGGCGCGCTGCTGATCCCGGGGCTGGGCCTGCTGCTGCTCATCCTCGGCCTGGTTCGGCGTTCGTCGTCCGGGTCGAAGCCGAGCGCCCAGCCCGGGTATCCGCCGGGCGCGTATCCGCAACCAGGGCATCCGCAGGGCTTTCCACCGCCGGGTTACCCGCAGCAGGCATACCCGCAGCAGGGCTATCCACAACAGGGCTATCCACCGCCGGGTTACCCGCAGCAGCCCGGCTACCCGCAGGCCTACGGTGCGCCACCCAAGAAGTCCGGCACGGCGATGATCGTGATCGGTGTGGTTCTGCTGGTACTCGGCCTGTTGGGGCTCGCTGGTCGGATGGCGTCACGCACGTCGGAGTCGGGCTCGAGCTCAGGTTCCGGGTCCTCAAGGGTGGGCGGCTCTGGTGGCCTGGCGGTGGGGGATTGCATCACCGGCGATCAGTACGCCGCGGCGGACATGAGCATCACCCCGGTCAGCTGCAGCGACGCAAAGGCCGTCTACGAATTGGCGTCCAAAGGGGACAGCTCCGCGACGTGTCCGGACGGCAAACGGGACGACTCGGATTACGCCGTGCTCATGAACCAGTCCCGCACCTACTGCTTCATCCTGGATGTCGACGAGGGCGAGTGCTTCGACATCGACGAAGCGAGCAAGCTCGTCACCCCGGTGGAATGCTCCGACCCGAGCGCTGTCACGAAGATCGTCAACAGGGTCGACGGATCGACAGACACCTCCGTCTGTGAATCCGGGGCGCGGGCGGTGGCCTTCCCCAAGCCGGCGCGGGTCTACTGCGCGGAGGAGCCGTCGTAGCCGTTCGGGCGTCCAGCGTGCCGGCCGACCTACACTCGGGGCCGTGACCACCACACAGCGCCGCGGATTCAACGACGCCATCACGCGCTTCTGGAGTTTCGCCGCACCGGCCTACGACCAGGGCTGCCTGCAGCGGTGGGTGTACCGACCCGCCCAGGACGAGGTGATCGCCCAACTGCAGGAGCGCGGTGCCCGTCAGATCGCCGATGTCGCCTGCGGTACCGGAATCCTGGCCGACCGTATCCAGCGTGAACTACTCCCCGACGAGGTCTACGGCCTGGACATGTCCGAAGGCATGCTCGCCCAGGCCGGCAAGCGGTCCGATCAGGTGCGGTGGAAGTCGGCCCCGGCCGAGGAACTGCCCTTCCAGGACGGCTTCCTCGATGCGGTGGTGACGACCTCGGCATTTCACTTCTTCGACCAGCCCGCCGCACTCGCGGAGTTCTACCGGGTGCTGGCGCCCGGCGGCATGGTGGCGGTGACGACGATGAGCCCGCGTCGCACCTTCCTGCCGCTGCACACGCTGTCGGCCGACCTGGGTGCGCCCGCACACAGCCCCACCGAGAAAGAGATGCGGGCGCTGTTCGAGGCGGCCGGATTGACCGTCGTCGAGCAGCACCGGGTGCGCAGGCCCGTGTGGACGCCGATCTCCGACGTCATCACCGTTGGCGTCAAGCCCGCATGACCGAGAACGACGACACCGAGCTCCAGATTCGCGGCTCGGTACAACTCCGGCGGGACCGCTGCGCCACCTCGACCGCCGACCAGCGCCTGCTGGACCGGCGCGGCCCCACCGATTGGGTGCACACCGACCCGTGGCGCGTGATGCGCATCCAGGGCGAGTTCGTCGACGGTTTCGATGCCCTCTCCGAAATGCCCAGGGCTGTCACAGTTTTCGGATCGGCCCGTACGCAACCTCATTCGCCGGAGTACCGGCTGGGTGAGGAACTGGGCATTGCGCTGGTGCGGGCCGGCTATGCGGTGATCACCGGGGGCGGCCCGGGCTCGATGGAGGCGGCCAACCGCGGCGCCAGCGAGTCGGGCGGCTACTCCGTCGGACTCGGTATCGAACTGCCCTTCGAGCAGCGCCTCAACCACTGGGTCGATCTCGGCATCAACTTCCGCTACTTCTTCGTCCGCAAGACCATGTTCGTCAAATACGCGCAGGCATTCGTGTGCCTGCCGGGCGGATTCGGCACCCTCGACGAACTGTTCGAGGCGCTGACCCTGGTGCAGACCCACAAGGTCACCCAGTTCCCGATCATCCTGCTCGGCGTCGACTACTGGTCGGGCTTGATCGACTGGATCCGCAACACGGTGCTGCCGGGCGGCAAGATCGATGAATCCGACCTTGCCCTCATCCATTGCACCGACAGTGTGGCAGAAGCCGTGGACCTGATCACGGCGTCGGCGCGATGACGCCGCGCCCCGTCAGCCCAGCTCGACCACGACCGGAGCGTGATCGCTGGGAGCGGTGGTGCCCTTCTTGGGGCGTCGTTCGTCCTTGACGATCTCGGCGCCGGTGACGCGCGAGGCCAGACCGGGGGAGCCGAGGATGAAGTCGATACGCATGCCGCGGCGCTTCTGGAATGCCAGCTGGGTGTAGTCCCAGTAGGTGTAGATTCCCGGCCCTTCTGTGAAAGGTCGCACCACGTCAGTGAATTGGGCGTCGTGCATGGCCTGGAATGCTGCCCGCTCAGGCTCGGACACATGGGTGCTGCCGTCGAAGGCTGCCATGTCCCAGACGTCCTCGTCCTTGGGGGCGATGTTCCAGTCGCCGACCAGTGCGATCGGCTGCTCCGGATCTTCCTTCAACCAGCCAGAGGCCGTATCCCGCAGGGCGGCAAGCCAATCCAGCTTGTATGCGTAATGCGGGTCGGCCAGCGTACGGCCGTTGGGCACGTACAGGCTCCACACCCGCACCCCACCGCACGTCGCGCCCAGGGCGCGGGCCTCGGCGATGGCCTCTTCCTCCGGCTTGCTGCTCCATGTTGGCTGGCCCGCGAACCCGATCTCGACGTCGTCGAGGCCGACCCGCGAGGCGATGGCCACGCCGTTCCACTGGTTGAGCCCGATGTGTGCGACCTCGTAACCCAGGGCTGCGAACGGCATCATCGGGAACTGCGCATCGGTGCACTTGGTTTCCTGCATCGCCAGCACGTCGACGTCGGCACGTTCCAGCCAGTCGACCACGCGGTCGGCTCGGGTGCGGATCGAATTGACATTCCAGGTGGCCAGGCGCATGGGGTTAGAGGTTACGGTCAGCGCGAACCGAGGACATCCTCGGCCGCGACATAACGGGTTTGGTGGTGCAGCCGGAAACCCAGCGCGGTGTACAGCGCGCTGGCCGCGTGGTTGTCGACCTCCACCTGGACGTAGGCCCGCCCGGCACCCGCCTCGGCGCCCCAGACCATCAGCGCCTCGCACACGGCGCGGGCGTGGCCCTGCCCGCGGTGGACGGAGGCGACGCGCACCGAGGAGATGCCCAGCCAGACCGCGCCGTCCGGTGCCGTCGTCACGGCACCGCGGCCGACCGCGGCATCGGGCACGGTCGCGAAGGTGAGCACTCCGTCGACCACCGCGGTGAGTACGTCGACCGGCACCTCACGTTCGTAGGTCTGCAGCCACCGTGCGTCCGGTTGCTGCGCGAGCGTGACAATCGACGAGGCAGGGGTGGGGGCCGCGGGCAGATCCCGCACCATCACCCGGGCCGGCTTGATGCCCGGGGTACGTATCGGCAGCAGCCGCTCGGGCAGGGCCAGCCAGGCCGGCAGGTTCCGCAGGCCGTACCAGTCGCGCACCGCGGACAGATCGGCGATCTGTGCCGACACGCCCAGTGGGATCGCCGAATTGGCGCGGCTGGTGACGCCGTGCCCGGCGCGCAGCAGCCAACCGCCCAGCCATTGCTGCTCGACGCCCGGCCAGGCCAGCGCGGCCGCGTGTTCGAGCGCGCGGATCTCAGACGCCCGCACCGGCGCGTGCGACAACTCGCGCACGCTCACGATGTCGGCATGGGCGATGTCGACGAGCTCGCCGTCCTTGGTGCGGATCAGCACCGTCGGGTCCAGGCGTTCCAGATGCCCGATGACGTCGGTGAGTGGCTTGGCCGACCCGGCGGGCAGCCGGTAACGCAGGCTGACCCGGGACCCGGGCGCGGGCAGCTCAGCCATCGCTGACCGGCTTCAGTGGCCGAACGGGTCGGGAACCTCGCCGGGCATCCACGACAGGCCCGGTACACCCCAGCCGTTGCGCTTGACGGTCTTCTTGGCCGCCCGCGCATGCCGGCCCACGAGCCGGTCGATGTAGAGGAATCCGTCCAGGTGTCCGGTCTCGTGCTGGAGCATCCGGGCAAACAAGTCGGTGCCTTCCAGAGTGACCGGTGAACCGTCGGCGTCGAGGCCGGTGACCCGCGCCCAATCGGCCCGCCCGGTCGGGAAGTTCTCGCCCGGCACGGACAGGCAACCCTCCTCGTCGTCGTCCGGGTCGGGCATCGTCTCGGGAACTTCGGAGGTCTCGAGCACCGGGTTGATGACGACCCCGCGACGGCGCGTGGTGTGGCCGCGGGTCGGGGCGCAGTCATAGACGAACAACCGCTTGGCCACACCGATCTGGTTGGCGGCCAAGCCAACCCCGTTCGCGGCGTCCATCGTGTCGAACATGTTCTGGATGAGTTCGGGCAGGTCTGCGGGTAGCGAACCGTCCGGGCCCACCGGCACCGGCTCGGTCGGCGTGTGCAGAACGGGATCCCCGACGATGCAAATTGGTACGACGGCCACCGGGGAATCTTAGGCGGAAGTCCTTCCCGTTCCGACTCGCGGGTTTATGTGTCAGCCAGACCCAGCAAGCCGTGGTTGAATAATCGCCGAACCACAGCGATGTTATTTCTCAAGTGTCGGAAGGGTCCAAGGAGCGATATGGACGGCGCTATGGCGCGGACTGAGCAATCCGGGGACGACTCTGACCTGAGCGATGGGCTCACCCGGCGCGAGCACGATATTTTGGCCTTCGAACGCCAATGGTGGAAGTACGCGGGGAGCAAGGAAGACGCCATCAAAGAGCTCTTCTCGATGTCGGCGACGCGGTACTACCAGGTGCTGAACGCACTGGTGGACCGACCCGAGGCCCTGGCTGCCGATCCGATGCTGGTCAAGCGGCTGCGCCGGATGCGGGCCACCCGGCAGAAGGCGCGGGCTGCGCGGCGGCTCGGCTTCGATATCACTACCTAAGGGTCACGCTGGTGAGGGATCGGGCGGTTCGCTCGATACAGTGGTGGCGATGAATCAGCGAGACTCCTCCGGGTTGCCCCTTCGTGCCATGGTCATGGTGCTGTTGTTCCTCGGGGTCGTGTTCCTGCTGGTCGGTTTCCAGGCGCTCGGCTCAGACGACGACTCAACGGATCAGTCGTCGTCCGTGTCCACGACCGCCGCGACGACCACCACGAAGACCTCGGCAAAGGCCGAACCCGCACCCGAGGCCAAGGCCGACGTGCGCGTGTACAACATCTCCGATGTCCCCGGTGCGGCCGAGACGACGGCCAACCGGCTCCGTGAGGCGCACTGGAATGTCACCGAGACCGGAAACCTTGCGATGGAGGGTGTCGCCGGCACCACCGTGTTCTTCGGAGAGACCGCGGGCGAGAAGGAAGCCGCCGAATCCGTGGGCAAAGCGATCCAGGCGCCCGTCGAACCCCGGCGTCCGGAACTTCTCGAGCAACCACCGGGCGTGATCGTAGTAGTCACCGGCTAGGCTTTGGGCCATGCTGAAGCCCGTCAGTGTTGCCGTCCTGTTTGCCGCCCCTGTTGTCGCGCTGAGCGCCTGCAGCCCTCCCGGGCAGGTGCCGTCCGACGCGCCCGGAACCACCCCGGCGATCTGGACCGGATCGCCCTCGCCCTCGGCCGCTCCCGGTGAGCACGGCAGCGGGCACGGTGCGCAGGCCACCACTGGCGGCGAGACGCTGACCGCAGAGCTCAAGACCGCCGACGGGACCGCCGTGGCAACCGCGGACTTCCAGTTCGCCGACGGCTTCGCGACCGTGACGGTCGAGACCACCTCTCCCGGTCGCCTGGCGCCCGGGTTCCACGGCCTGCACATCCACTCGGTCGGCAAGTGCGAAGCCAACTCGGTGGCCCCGACCGGCGGTGCGCCCGCCGACTTCAACTCGGCCGGCGGCCATTTCCAGGTGTCCGGACACTCGGGGCATCCCTCCAGCGGAGACCTCAGCTCCCTGCAGGTCCGCGCTGACGGCTCGGGCAAGCTGGTGACCACCACCGACGCCTTCACGGCCGAGGATCTGCTCGGTGGGGCCAAGACCGCCATCATCATCCACGAGAAGGCGGACAACTTCGCCAACATCCCGCCGGAGAAGTACCAGCAGGTTGTCGGCGGCGCTCCCGGCCCCGACCAGGCGACCATGGCGACCGGCGACGCCGGCAGCCGGGTGGCGTGCGGTGTCATCGGCGCCGGCTGACAGCCGCATCGATTTCGCCGGGTCGCCCCGGCCCACTGTCGGCGTCGAATGGGAGTTCGCTCTCGTCGACGCCGACACTCGTGATCTGAGCAACGGAGCCGCCGAGGTGATCGCCGAGGTCGGCGAGAGCCCGCACGTGCACAAGGAGTTGCTGCGCAACACCATCGAGATCGTCACCGGAATCTGCGAGAACACCGGTGAGGCGATGGACGACCTGCGCGGCACCCTTGGCCCCGTACGCAAGATCGTGCACGACCGCGGCATGGAGCTGTTCTGCGCGGGCACCCATCCGTTCGCGAAATGGTCGGCGCAACAGCTGACCGACGCGCCGAGGTATGCCGAGCTGATCAAGCGCACCCAATGGTGGGGCAGGCAGATGCTGATCTGGGGCGTGCACGTGCACGTCGGGATCTCCTCGGCGCACAAGGTGATGCCGATCGTCTCCTCGCTGCTCAATCAGTACCCGCATCTGCTGGCGCTGTCGGCGTCCTCGCCGTTCTGGGACGGCGAGGACACCGGGTACGCGAGCAACCGGGCCATGATGTTCCAGCAGTTGCCCACCGCAGGCCTGCCATTCCAGTTCCAGACCTGGCCTGAGTTCGAGGGCTTCGTCCACGACCAGAAGAAGACCGGCATCATCGACCACCTCAACGAGATTCGTTGGGACATCAGGCCGTCGCCGCACCTGGGCACCGTCGAGGTGCGGATCTTCGACGGGGTGTCGAACGTGCGCGAGCTCGGTGCACTGGTCGCGCTGACCCACTGCCTGATCGTCGATCTGGACCGCAGGCTCGACGCGGGTGAGCAGTTGCCGACCATGCCGCCCTGGCATGTGCAGGAGAACAAGTGGCGTGCGGCCCGCTATGGTCTGGACGCCGTGATCATCCTGGACGCCGACAGCAACGAGCGGTTGGTCACCGAGGATCTCGATGAATTGCTGAATCGCCTTGAGCCGGTCGCCAAGTCGCTGAAATGTACGGACGAGCTCGCCGCGGTGACCGACATCTACCGCGGCGGCGGCTCATACCAGCGGCAGCGCCGGGTGGCCGAGGAGAACGACGGGGACCTTCGCGCAGTCGTCGACGCACTGATCGGCGAACTCCAACTGTAAGGATGAGGGCTATGCGGCTGTGGATCGTGACGGGGATCGTTGTTGCGGGCTTGGCCCTCTCGGGCTGCAGCGCAGTCACGGCCGGAACACCGATGGCAGATCCGGATCAGACCGGGATCTCCACCACCACGACCACCACCACACGCCGGCCGAGCGCAACGGCGTCGCCGTCGACCCCGGTTTTCCCGCCCCCCGGGACCAGTGGCGGCGCCAGCACCCCGCCACCCAACGGGATGGCGACCACCTGCCGGGAATACGCGACGATGGATGAGGCGACCCAGCTCGGCATGGTCGAGTTGCTGGTGCAGAACGGCTATGCGGGGATGAAGAAGAATCCGTACATCTGGACCTCGTTCATCGGTGCCATGTGCGTGCTGGGTGACCGGGACGCGACCGTGGTCGACGCGATCAACAAAAAGGTTCCGGGCTGACATCTCTGGGATGAATTGCCTTGTAGTGCACCGCAAAATAGGGCCAGGCCTGCATCGCGGTGACCCCGTCGAGGCCGCGGACGCTCTCATCGAGCACGTCGAGCAGATCCTCGCCCCGCGCCGTCACCACCTCGGCCAGGACATCCCACCGGCCGGCGGTCAGCGCCACGTACGACACCGCGTCCAGGCGGGTCAGTGCCTCGGCAACCTTCTGCGCGCCGGCGCGGCCGCCGGTGCGCAGCGCCACCCAGCTGCTGTGGCGGTAGCCCAGCCGTAACGGGTTGGCGATGCACATCACCCGGGCCGCACCCGTCTCCGCCATCCGGTTGTAGCGCGACCGGATGGTGGTCTCGGACAGGCCCAGCGCAGAAGCGAAGTCGCGAAAAGCGGCGCGACCGTCGACGGCGAGGCGGGTGAGGATCGCGCGGTCGATCTCGTCGAGCGGGCGCGGCCGCACCGCGCCATCGGCCAGCGCACCGGACAGCCGGGCCTGCTGATAGTGCAGCCGCAGGTAGGGGAGCAGTTCGACCGAGCGCACGCCGGGCAGTGTCGCGATCTTGCCGAAGGCAACATCGTGCAGTTCGCGGGCGTCGGTGCAGACCAGCTCTAGCACCACTCCGTACGGCCCCGTCGTCGCCGTCACGTAATCGGCTTCGGCCAACTCGGCGAGCTCGGCGGCGAGGTCGACCGGCGTGCGTGATCCGTCGACGGTCAACAGGGCCAGCCCCAGCGAGCCGAACCCGAGGACCGCCGGATCGGTGACGGCGGCGATGGTCATGTAGCCCTCACCCAACAGCCGCGAAACACGGCGGCGGGCAGTCTTTTCCGTGATACCTGCTCGACGGCCCAGCTCCGCGTATGGAATACGGCCGTCGGCCTGCAGCAGTTCGATCAGTTGGCGGTCGACCGCATCGAGGTCGGTGTAGCCCGGATCGGACAGCAGCGTGCGGGTTGCCTCAAGCTCCGCTGACGGTGGCATCATCCGAGGCTACCGGCTCGCGCGCATTGACCAACCCAGCAGCGAGGACGATCCTGGCCTCATGACGGTCTCACCCATGTTTCCACTCGAAGTGGCCATGTTGCCCGGCCAGGAACTGCCGCTGCGGATCTTCGAACCGCGCTATGTGGCAATGGTGGGCGACTGTATGGCCATGTCAGAGCCGTCTTTCGGAGTCGTGCTGATCTCTGCCGGCCGGGAGGTGGGCGGCGGTGACCGGCGCTGCGACGTCGGCGCGCGGGCCAAGATCGTCGACTGCCAGGAGTTCGGGGTCGGCAAGTACCGGCTGCTGTGTGTGATGGGTGAGCGAATCCGGGTGCAGCGCTGGCTCGACGACGATCCGTATCCGCGCGCCGAGATCGAGTTGTGGCCCGACGAATCGGACAGCCCGGCCGACCCTGCCCGCATCAGCAACGTCGAGGACCGCATGGTGGCGCTGCTGGACCGCATCGGTGAGGCTCGCGGGACGCCGGTCCGCAGCCGCGAGATCGTCGAGTCGGCCAGTGTCGATCCGGAGAACCGTTTGTACGCCTTGGCGACTCGGTTGCCCATGGGCCAGGCCGACCGCTATTCACTACTGGCCGCGCCGTCGGAGGCAGCGCGGCTCGAGGTGCTCAGCGAGGCCGTGGACACCGTCACCGCGATGGTGGAGTTCCAGCTCTCGGAGTGAACACCAGGTGCTCATGGGCCCGTGTGGCATGCACACGAAAGTGACTACTCCGCAACGAAATCCTCGGTGCGGAGCCGCTCGAGGGCCCGGCCGTCGGTGAGTTCCATGCGGTTCTCCGGATGCAGCCAGTAGTGACGCACCATCCAGTACAGAGCGGCGCCGCTGGGCGCGTAGAAGCTCGCGTTCTCGATGACAATCGCTCGGTCGTGTCTGCGGACGAGGCAGATCGGGTGCCGTGAGTTGCGATTCGGTGGGACATCGGTGATATCGGTGATGCCGTCCCAGGATTCGGTGCGCGAGCTCGTGCCGTCGACGTAGGTGACACTGTGCGGGCCAAGGCGAAGCAGCGGGGTGCGGCCCTTCACGAGGTACCACACCAGCGCGATCACGGTGATGATCAGCAGGATCGCCATGGTCCAGATGGCGTCTCCTGGATCCTCGGGATTCATGAGCGGCAGGTCGTCGCGGTCTTGTGCGCAGATGAGATAGAACGTCGCGGTCAGCGCGAGAGCGATCCCCGTGGTTCCGAAGCACAGCATGCTTCCAGGCGCGCACCGAAGTGTCGTCCCGGCCTCGGTGGAGACTGCGCGCAGGCGTAGCGAACCGACTGCGCCGAAGGCGCAGCCCAACAGCACACCCCCGATGGTGAGGGCGAAACCGGCGGTGATGACGGCAGACACGTCGTCGCCGCGCTGTAGCGCGTTCACCGTCATCACGACGCAGGCGAACAACATGCAGCCGAACATCACGAGCGCCAACGTGAGTACGGCAGTCCGGTTCTTCCAGTTCTCGGGCTGCCGAAGACTCGTCATCCGGAATGCGTTCCGATCAGGACGCCTTCGACGAACTCCGTCGCCATGGTGCCCTCGGTGGTATCGGCGGGCAGGGTGCGGTGATAACGCGCCATCAGGTCATCGGCAGGCAGCGCCCCCACGTCCCAGCAGTGTTCGGCGAGCCAGTCGGGGACGTGGGCGCGGTCCTCGACGAACCACAGCCGCTCCGGGTCGGGCATGTCGTCACCGGCCTCGGCGGCCTCGGCACGCATCTGTTCGATGCGATCACGACGGCGGGCCAGATGATCTTCGGAGAAGAATCCGGCGCTGAACGCCTCGACCGCGATCCGGCTGTCGCGCGCCGACAATTCGGTGATGCGCTCGAACAGCAGGTCCTGCGCGTCGGCAGGCAGGTAGGGCAGCAAGCCTTCGACCGACCAGGCTGTCGGCTCGGTTACGTCGAAACCCGCATCCCGCAAGGCCTTCGGCCAATCCTGGCGCAGGTCGACCGCAACGGCGACGTGCCGGGCCTTGGGGGCCACGCCGTGCGCCGCGAGAACCTGTTCCTTGAACTGCAGCACCTGCGGTTGGTCGATCTCGAACACCACGCTGTCGTGGATCCAGGGCAACCGCCAGGCGCGGGCGTCGAGGCCTGCGGCCAGGATCACCGACTGGCGGATACCCGCCGCGCCTGCGGCGAGAAAGAACTCGTCGAACCACTTGGTCCGGGCCGCCGCGTAATTCCCGATGGCGCGAATCCGTTGGGCCATCGCGCCGGTAGGGGGACGCCAGCCCCGCGCGGCCGCAGCGTCGAGAAACAACTGCGCGCACGGGTCGGTGAACAGCGGAGTATCGGATGCGGTCTCGTGAGCGCGGGCCATGGCCACCGCGAGCGCGGTGGCACCCACACTCTCGGTGATGTCCCAGCTGTCGTCGTCAGTTCTGGCCATTGCCTTCAGTCTCCCCGAACTCGGCCATCTCGTCCCGGGTCAGCAGGTTCTCCCGGTTGCGCTGCTCGCGGTAGGCCAGCTGGCCCACCCGGTTGGCGATCACCGGCGCGGTGATCAGCGTGAACAAGCCGGTGAGGATCAACATGCCGACATCGGCGTGGCCCCGGAGCCGGATCGCCGCACCGGCCAGCACCAGCAGCAGCCCGAGCACCTGGGGCTTGGTCGCCGAATGCATCCGCGACATGGTGTCGCCGAACCGCACAATGCCGATCGCCGCGGTCAAGGCCAGCGTCGAGCCGGCCAGGATCAGGACCGCGGTGACGATGTCGAGGATGTTCATGACGCCCGCTTCCGCCGCGGTTGATCGGTGTCGGGCACGCGGAATCGCGCCACGCTCACCGAACCGACGAAGCTGATCAACGCCAATGCCGTCAGGCTGTAGGTCACCGTGGTATCGAGGCTGTACGCGGCCCAGGTTCCGATCCCGCACAGCGTGACGGCCACCAGGGTGTCCAACGCGACCAGCCGGTCCAGGGTGCTCGGCCCTGCCAACAAACGAAACATCGTGATCGCCGCGGCGGCGGTCAGCATGACCGCGGCAATCGTCCACACGGTGCTCATGTCAGGCGCCCTCCTTGTTGACTGCGGGGCGCCAATCGGACTCGCGCTCGAAGGCCGCCACCAAAAGCCTTTGCAGGGTGGTGATCTGGCTGTGGAACCGGTTGATCGCCCGGTCGGAACCCACGTCCACGACGTGTACGTAGATCAGCCGCCGCGTCTGATCGATCTCCAGCACGATGGTTCCCGGGGTCAGGTTGATGATGTTGACCCCAAGCGCCAGGACCAGATCCGATTTGATCGCCAGCTGCGCCCGCAACACCGCGTTGACCGGAAGCGGCCCGGGCCTGACCGCCAGCCACGCCATCTGGAACGAGGACATCACCAGCCAAACGGTGACCTGGATGACCAACCGCAGCAGCGACAACAGATGGACCCGGCCCTCCACCGGGACGGCAGGCAGCGGCAGCAGCACCGTGATCACCACGGCGATGGCCAGGCCCGACAGGATGTTGGCCGCAGAGATGCTGCCCCACAACAGCACCCACACCAACATCAGCCAGCACAGCATCCAGGCCCGGAGCAGCAGCCACCTCATCGCTCACCACCTCCGAGCACGGCCGAGATGTACTGCCCGCGGTCCAGGACTTCAGCCGCGGCGCGCTCGCTGTAGGAGAAGATGGGCCCGGCCGCCACGGTCAACGCCAGCCCGACCGCGATCAAAGCGCCCGTCGGAGCCAACATTCCCACCGGCATGCGTCCCACACTGTCCCGATCGGCGAACTCGATGTCCTCGATGTCGTCGAGCAGCACCGCCGGTGCCGCCCCGGCCAGGTGGCCCTCGGGTGCGTCGGCGCGGGCCCGCCAGAACGCCTTCGTCCACACCCGCGCCACCACGTAGAGCGTCAGCAGGCTGGTGACCACACTGCCGGCCACCAGGATCCAGGCCAGTGCCGAACCGTTCTCGGCGCCCGCCTCCAGCAGCGCCACCTTCCCGATGAAGCCCGAGAAGGGCGGGATGCCACCGAGGTTGAGGGCAGGCACCACGAAAACGAATGCCAGCACCGGACTGGCCGCGGCCAACCCGCCCAGTCGCTGCAGCGTCGACGCCCCGGCCTGCCGTTCGATCAGACCGACGACCAGGAACAGCGTCGTCTGCACCACGATGTGGTGCGCCACGTAATAGATCGCGCCGGACATGCCGAGCTGGTTGGCCAGCGCGACACCGAACACCATGTAGCCGATATGGCTGACGAGCGTGAAGGACAACAGCCGTTTGATGTCGCTCTGGGCGATCGCACCGAGGATGCCGATGACCATGGTGAGCAGGCCCGCCACCAGCAGGACATTGTCCAGCCCACCACCCGGGAACAGCAGCGAATGGGCCCGGATGATCGCGTACACACCGACTTTCGTCAGCAGGCCGGCGAACACCGCGGTGACCGGCGCGGGGGCGGTGGGGTAGGAGTCGGGCAACCACGTCGACAGCGGGAACACCGCGGCCTTGATGCCGAACGCCACCAGCAGAACCGCGAACAGTGCGGTGCGGGTGCCTGCCGGGATGTCGTCGAGGCGCAACGCCAACTCGGCCATGTTCAGCGTGCCGGTCGCGGCGTACACCAGCGCGATGCCGATCAGGAAGATCAGCGACGACACCATCGACACCAGGACGTAGGAGATGCCGGCGCGGACCCGGTCCTCGCTGGCGCCGATGGTCAGCAGGACGAAGCTCGCGGCCAGCAGCACCTCGAAGCCGACGAACAGATTGAACAGGTCACCCGCCAGGAACGCGGTGCACACACCGGCCGACAGCACCAGGTAGGTGGGCAGGAAGATCGACGTCGGCTGGCGTTCGTCGCCGTCGCGGATACCCTGCCCGATGGCGTACGCGACCACCGCCAGCAACACGATGGCCGACACCACGAGCATGAGCGCCGAAAGCCGGTCCACCACCAGGGTGATGCCCAACGGCCCCATCCCCGGCACACTCTGACCCCAGCCACCGACGTGCAGGACCAGGGTGCCGTCGCGGTCGGCGAGATACACCAGCGCCGCGCACACCACGACCACCGCCGTCAGGGCGAACTGGGTGATGACCCGCTGCAGCCGGGGCCGGCGCCCGGCCACGAGCGTCGCGGCCGCGGCGAGCGCCGGGATCAGCACCGGCAACGGGATCAGGGCCTGGGCCGTCACTTCGACCCCTCGAATCCCGGCAGCGCATCGAGTTCGTCGGGCGCGTCGGTGTCGCGGTTGGGATCGGCCTGCGGAATGACTTCCTCTTCCGGGCCCGACTGCTGCGACACCCGGGTGTCCTCGGGATCGTTACTGACTTCTTCGACCGTGGTGAGCCGATACGAGCGGTATGCCAGCGCCAGCACGAATGCCGCCAGTCCCATGCTGATGACGATCGCGGTGAGGATCATGCCCTGGGCCAGCGGATCGGCGTCGGTGGTGGCGCCGTTGCTGGTGCGCCCGCGGATCGGTGGATTGCCCGAGCGGCCACCGACCGTCAGGATCAGCAGGTTGACTGCATTGCCGATCAGTAACAGCCCCAACAACATCCGGGTCAGATTGCGCTCGAGCAGCAGGTACACACCGGTGCTGGTGAGCCCGCCGATGATGATCAGCGGGACCAGGAATGTCGTCATCGGACCAGCTCCGCATCCACGCGGGCGCCGAGGCTGCGCAGGATGTCGAGCACCAAACCGACAACGATGAGATACACCCCCAGATCGAAGAACAACGCGGTCACCATCTTGACCGAACCGAGCACCGGCACGTCGAAGTGCAGGACCGCCGACGACAACGCGGGCGCTCCCAACAGGATTGAGGCGACCGCCGTTCCCGCCGAGAGGCCCAGCCCGGTGCCGAGGATCTTGCCCGCGTCGAGCGGCAAGGTCTCGCCAAGCTCGTAGCGGCCGCCGGCCAGGTACCGCAGCACGAGGGCCAGGCCCGCGGTCAACCCGCCGGCGAAGCCGCCGCCGGGGGTGTTGTGGCCGGCGAAGAAGAAGTACGCCGAGAGCACCATGATGAGCGGGAAGATGACGCGGGTCGCGACTTCCAGAACCAGGGAGCGGTGCCGAGGGTCGCGCAGTTCGCTGCCGCGCAGCCACGTGACGTCGCCGACGGCCGGGCTGTACGCCCCGATGGGGCCGATGTCGGGCTGGCCGACGGCGGTACTGCCGACCGCCGAGCTGACGCGCGGCGCGGCACCGAATCGCTGGTGCCGGAACACCAGTGACGCCACACCTGTCGCGGCCACCAGCAACACCATCACCTCGCCCATGGTGTCCCAGGCGCGGATGTCGACCAGCAGCACGTTGACCGCATTGGCGCCGTGCCCGCGGTAGTACGCCGCATCGGGGATCAGCTCGGCGATACCCACACCGTTGCGCGCGGCCATCGCGAACACCGCGAGTGTCGTGACCGCGGCGCCCACCGCCAGTGCCAGAGCGGCACGCGGCAGCCGGTGACGGTTGATGTTGGTGGCATTGGCCTCTGCCGGAAGGATCCGGAGGACCAGCACGAAGATCACCAAAACCAGTGTCTCGACCAGGAATTGGGTCAACGCCAGATCGGGTGCACCGTGGAAGGCGAAGGTCGCACCGCAGCCGTAGCCGGTCACGCCGACCAGCAGCACCGCGGCCAGGCGGTTACGCATCACCGTCGCACCGATCGCGGCGGCCAACATCAACAACCCGACCACCACCTGCAGCGGGGAATCCCACAGCTGCAAGTCCGGGCGGTCCCGGGCGCCCAGCGCCAGCATGACGATGGGCAGCACCACCAGCGTCGACAGGATCACCGACTGGGTGGCCGGTAGCGAGCCGCGCTGGGTCTCGCCGGTCAGGCGTACCGAGGTGACGTCAAGGCCGCGGATCACCGCGTCGTACATGCGGTCGGCGTTGCCCAGCGGCTGATAGGCGAACCGGGTGCGGGGCAAGCGGTTTCGGCCGAAGAACACGGCGGTGCCTGCGGCGAGCACGACCACCGAGAGCAGCAGCGGCAGGCCCAGCCCGTGCCACAGGGCCAGGTGGTAGCCCGACCCGCCGGGCAAGGTGTCGGCATATTCGTCGAGCACCGCGTCCATCCCCGCGGGCCACAGCCCGAAGGCCAGGCCGGCGGCGGCGAGGACCGCCGGTGCGGTCAGGAAAGTGGCCGAAGGACGATGCATTTCGACGACGCGGGTGCTCGGGTTGGGCAGGCCCTTCCCGGAGAACGCGCCCCACATGAAACGCAGGCTGTAGATCGTGGTGAACACCGAGCCGAGCACGATGCCGGTCAGTACCCACGGTGCCGCCGAGCCGAGGGCCGGGCTGTGCAGAACGGTCTCGAGGTCGGCTTCCTTGGCGACGAAGCCGAAGAACGGTGGCAGCGCGGCCATGCTCGCGGTGGCGCACGCGGCGATGATCAACAGCGGCCGGTGATGGCGCCCCAGGCCCGCGAGGCGCCGGATGTCCCGGGTGCCGGTGGTGTGGTCGATGATGCCGACCACCATGAACAACGCGGCCTTGAACATCGCGTGCGCGCACAGCATGGCCAGCCCGGCCAGCATCATGTCGCTGCCGCCGGTGCCCACCATGACGGTGATCAGGCCGAGCTGGCTGACGGTGCCGAAGGCCAGGATCAACTTCAGGTCGTATTCACGGACGGCGCGCCAGCCGGCCAGCAGCATCGTGAGCAATCCGAGCCCGACCACCATCGGGCGCCACAGCGGGGTGTCGGCGAAACCGGGCGCCATCCGGGCCACCAGGTAGACACCGGCCTTGACCATGGCCGCGGCGTGCAGATAGGCGCTGACGGGAGTGGGCGCGGCCATCGCGCCCGGTAGCCAGAAGTGCATCGGCACGATCGCCGACTTGGACAGCGCGCCGATGAGGATCAGCGCTATCCCGATCGCGGCCGCGGTCCCGCCCGGAGGGGAGGCGATCAACTCCGACAGCAGATAGGTGCCGGACAGGTTGCCCAGCACGATGATGCCGACCAGCATGGCCAGGCCGCCGAAGGTGGTCACCAGCAGCGCCTGGGTTGCCGCCCGCCGGCTGGTGGCCCGCTCGGCGTAGTGACCGACCAGCAGGAAGGACAACACCGTGGTGGTTTCCCAGAAGATGTAGAGAACCAGCATGTTGTCGCTGACCACCAGGCCGAACATGGAGCCGGAGAAGGCGACGAGCTCGGCGGCGAAGCTGGGCAGCCGCTTCTCGATCTTCCCGTCGTGGTGGTGGAAGTACTCGCCGCAATAGAAGAGGACGAGGGCCCCGATGGCCAGCACCAGCACGCTCATGATGGCTGCGAGCGAGTCGAACCGCAGCGTGATGTCCATCGACAGCTCGTGCACCCACGGGATGCTGACGGTCGGGACGCGGTCGTGGCTCGGCCAGTTCGCGCCGACCCAGACCAGGGAGCCCAGCGGCACCAGAGCCAACGGATAGAACGCTCGCCTGCCCCATCTGGCCACCAGAAGCGGCGCCAGCGCGGTGGCGACCGCGTGGGCGAGCAGAACGGCGAGCATGGCACTCCGATCGGGTTGGGGTCGGGGTGTCGGCTACCGATGAGCGCTTACGCGAAGAGCACCGGCATGAGTGCCTAGGGCTTTGGCTTAACACCCAGTCTACGTGGCGGGTCATCGCTAGCATCGGCTGATGGCCCCCGGCGAGGTCGTGGTGGTCGGCGCCGGTCCGACCGGATTGATGCTGGCCTGTGAGCTCGCGCTCGGCGGGACGCCGGTCACGGTGCTGGAGGAACGCACCGCTACGCCCAACATCACCCGGGCATTTGCCGTACATGCGCGGACCCTGGAACTGCTGGACGGCCGGGGGCTGGTCGATCAATTGCTGAGCCGCGGCGTCGAGGTACACGAGGTGGCGCCACCCGGCGGGGCCACCCTGAATCTGGGGGCACTGCCGACCCGGTTTCCGATGGTGTTGATCGTTCCGCAGAGCGGAACCGAGCACGTGCTGGAGGCCAGGGCCGCCGAACTGGGCGTGCAGGTCCGCCGCGGTGCCGAGGTGGTGGGACTGCGTCAGGACGGCGCCGGTGTCACCGTCGAGCTGGCGGGCGGGCAGAGTCTGGGCGCCGAGTACGTGGTTGGCTGCGACGGGGCCCACAGCACGGTGCGACGACTGGTCGGCATCGACTTCGTCGGCAAACAGTACGAGACGCACATCTTGCTGGCCGACGTCCGGCTGGCCTCGCCGCCGGAGGAGACGTTGTTCGCCCGGACCGGGACCGAGGGCGTGGTGTTGTTCGTGCCGTTCGGTGACGGCTGGTTCCGCGCCATCGCGTGGGACCGGCTGCGCGAACAGGCGCCGCTGGACGAGCCGGTGACGCTCGAGGAGATGCGCGACGCGTTTGCCCGCATCGCCGGCGACGACTTCGGCATGAGCGACATGCGGTGGAGTTCGCGGTTCCTCAGCGAGCGGCGGCAGGCCCGGCACTACCGGTCGGGCCGGGTGTTTCTGGCCGGCGACGCCGCACACGTGCATTCCCCGCTGGGCGGGCAGGGCATGAACACCGGGCTCGGCGATGCGTTCAACCTGGGCTGGAAGCTGGCATCGGCGGTGCGCGGGCAGGCACCGTCGTGGCTGCTGGACAGCTATGAACGCGAGCGCCATCCCGTCGGAGCCGGGGTACTTCAGTTGACCGATACGTTCAATCAGATCGTGTTGAGCTCGGCGGCGACGCGGCGGTTGCGGGTGCTGCTGTTGGGGACGGTGTTGCGCATCCCTCGCGCCCGGCGCTTCGTGGCCGAGCGGCTCAGCGGGATCGGGATCGCCTATCCGCGGTCGAAGGACGAGGACTGGCTGGTGGGGCGCCGGATGGCCGATGTCGACTGTGGCGGGACGCGGCTCTACGAGCTGTTGCGCGCCGGCAAGTTCGTTCTGGTCACCGCTGCTCCGGTGGATGTGGCCGGTTGCGATGTGGTGCAGGCGATCGACAACCGCCCCGAACTTCCCGATGCCGTGCTGGTCCGGCCGGACGGCTACGTGGCCTGGGCCGGCGAGCGGTTGCCGGATGCGGCACAGGTGCGTGCGGCGATCACACACTGGATGTCCGCCGCCGGGTAGGTACCTCAGAAGTACCGCAGCCAGACGTACACCCAGGCCAGGACGGTGCTGAGCGCGGTGACCACAAGGCCGTACCGGGTGAACCGCCAGAAGCTGATCGGATGGCCGGCCCGCTTGGCGATACCGATGGCGACCACGTTGGCGCTGGCCGCGATGGCGGTGCCGTTGCCGCTGAAGCAGGCGCCGAGCGCGAACGCCCACCACAGCGCCTGGCCGGTCTGTGCTTCCGGAACCTGGGCCACCATGTCCTCCACCACCGGCGTCATCGTCGCGGTGTAAGGAATGTTGTCGACGAACGCGCCGACGATCGCCGAACCGAACAGCAGTGCCGTCGCCGCCGCGAACCAGTTGTCGCCGAACGCCGATTCGGCCACCGACCCGAGCGCACCGATGACCCCGGTGTGGACCAACCCGGCGACCATCACGAACAACCCCATGAAGAAGACCAACGTCGGCCACTCGACCTCGGGCAGCACGTCGGCCACATCGATGTCGGTGACCAGGAGCATCGCCCCGGCGCCCAGCAGCGCCACGATCGACGGCGCCACGTGCAGCACCGAATGCAACGCGAACCCGGCGATCACCACGTTGAGCACCAGAAGCGAGCGGATCAGCAGGCGCTTGTCCTTGATCGCGCGCCGTTCCTGCAGCGCCATCACCTCGTCGATCTGCACCTGGTCGGCGCGCAGGTCCCGGTGGAACAGCACCCGGGTGAACAGCACGAACAGCGCGAAGATGACGACCACCACCGGCGCCATGTGGATCAGGAAGTCGTTGAAGGTCAGGCCGGCACGGCTGCCGATGATGATGTTCGGCGGATCTCCGATCAGGGTGGCGGCACCCCCGATGTTGGAGGCCAGCACCTCGGCGATCAGATAGGGCTGCGGTGGGATACGCAACCGGTCGCAGATCACCAGGGTCACCGGCGCGATCAGCAGGATGATGGTCACGTTGTCGAGCACCGGTGAGGCGAAGGCGGTGATCGCCATCAACATCACCATCAGCCGGAACGGATTGCCGCGGGAGCGTTTCGCGGCCCAGATCGCCAGGAAATCGAAGAGCCCGGTCTGCTTGATCACGCCGACGATCACCATCATGCCGAGCAGCAGGAAGATGACGTTCCAGTCGATGCCCTGGTGCTCGGAGTGGAATACCTCGGCGCCGGGGATCAACCCGAGCAGGGCCATCAGGCCTGCGGCGACCAGGACGGTCTTCACCTTGTCGGCTCGCTCGGTGGCGATGAACCAGAAGGCGACAACGAAGATCGTCAGCGCCAGGACCGGAGCGAGCACGAGCTGAGGGGATCAGTCGCCGGGCCCGGCGACGGCGAGGCTGGTCAGGAGCCGCTCGAGCGTGACCGCTCCGGTGAGCCGCCCGTTGCGGTCGACCACGGCGATGAGCGGACTGCGCTTGTTGGCCATCACGGTGGCGATCTCCAACAGCGTCGCGTCCGGCGTCACCGTCGCCGGCTTGGTCGCAGGCCCCGGGAGACAGTCACCCCACCGTGAGTTTGCCCGGCCCGTGCCAGAACAGATCGGCGTGGATCTCGTCGACGGTGCGCACCAAAGCCGGATCGTCCTGGTAGGACTCGGGGATCGCCAACCGCAACACCTGGGTCCCCGGCAGCACTGCCACCGGTCGGTCGTCGTCATCGACCACCACCAGGCCGGGAAGCCGGTTGACCACCATCAGCTGGACGGCCTTCGAGACGGGGTCATCGATGCGCACCGTCGGCAGGTGGGCGGCGATTTCATGTGCCTGCATGAGCTCGTTCCAATGCGTCGCTAGTGTCATCGTCCTCGTTCTCCGATCAATTCGGGACGGCTCGGCTCCGGCGGTGCCTGCCAGTGTGGGGGACCAGGTCGCCGGTGACCATCGGGGCTGACACCCATTCCGTGGGGGGTGTGGCCTGTATGGACAACAGCGCCGGTCCCGGGTCACGCTGGTGGGGTGAAACCGGCGCGCACCCCGGCGGCCGCGTTGTTCCGCCGGGTTTTCCTGATCAACGGGTTGATCTTCACGCTCGGCACCCTGATCCTCGCGCTGTCGCCGGCCTCGGTGTCCTCACGGATAAAACTCACCGAAATCCCAGTTTTGGTCGTAGGTTTGGCGATTATCCTGACTGCCAACGCGCTACTTCTGAGGTCGAGTCTTGCCCCACTGGATCGGCTCGCCGCGTCAATGCGGCGAGTCGATCCGCCCAAGCGTAGCGACCGCGTCGACGACCGAGGCAGCGGCGATCTACAGCACCTCATCGAGTCGTTCAACACCATGCTCGATCGCCTGGAGACCGAACGGACCACCGCGAGTGCGTCCGCGCTGGCCGCGCAGGAGAACGAACGTCAGCGCATCGCACGGGAGCTGCACGACGAGATCGGCCAGACGCTCACCGTCGCACTGCTCACCCTCAAACGGGCCGTCGACCGGGCCCCGGAGTCGATCCACGCCGAACTGGCCGACGCCCAGGAGATCGTGCGGGCCAGTCTCGACGAGGTACGCGAGATCGCCCGACGGCTGCGCCCGGACGCGCTGGAGGACCTCGGGCTGCACAGCGCGCTCAACGCACTCTGCAACGACTTCGCCCAGGCGTCCGGTATTGCAGTGGTGAAACACATTGCGCTGCAATCGGACCGGTTGAGGCCGGACGTCGAGCTGGTGTGCTACCGGATTGCCCAGGAGGGCCTGACCAACGTGGCGCGTCACTCCGGGGCGCGAAAGGTGTGGGTGGATCTGCATACCGGGGAAGGCGAACTGACGTTGCGGGTGGCCGACGACGGCTGCGGCGGTATCGCCACCGAACCGATGCGGGAAGGGGCAGGCATCAACGGGATGCGTGAGCGGGCGCTGCTGGTGAACGCGGCCCTGACGATCAGCTCACCGCCGGGCGGTGGTACCGAAGTGCGGTTGGTCATCCCACTGCGGGGCGCCTGACATGGCCGCCCGGATCCTGCTGGCCGATGATCATGCCCTGGTCCGCAGCGGGCTGAAGATGATCATCGACGCAGAATCGGATCTGCAGGTGGTGGCCGAGGCCGCCGACGGGTACGAGGCGCTGACCGCGCTGGAAACGACGCCGGTGGACCTGGCGATCCTCGACATCGCGATGCCGCGGATGACCGGGTTGCAGGCCGCGCGTGAGATCAACCGGGCCCATCCCGACGTGCGGATCCTGATCCTGTCGATGTACGACAACGAGCAGTACTTCTTCGAGGCGCTCAAGGCCGGGGCGTCGGGCTACGTCCTGAAGTCGGTGGCCGACCGCGATCTGCTCGAGGCCTGCCGGGCGACCATGCGCGGGGAGCCGTTCCTGTACGCCGGCGCGGTGACCGCGCTGATCCGCGACTATCTGCACCGCTCCCGTCAGGGCGGCGAATTGCCGGACACCATCCTCACCCCGCGCGAGGAGGAGGTGCTCAAGCTGATCGCTGAGGGCTACTCGACCCGCGAGATCGCCGCGACGCTGACCATCAGCGCCAAGACGGTGGACCGGCACCGGACCAACATCCTGGCCAAACTGGGCCTGCGGGACCGGTTGGCGCTGACGCGCTATGCGATTCGCGCCGGGCTCATCGAACCGTGAGCCCAGATCGGAATGGCATGTGAGGCGACGCCGATGCCCCAGCCCATGATGGGCCAGACCGGCCAGAAGTACCAGCCGCCACCGCCGAACCCGACGGCCAGCCAGATGCCGAGCATGAGCAGGGAGCCGGCGACGTAGCCGGCGAGGTGGATCTTGACGCTCAGCCGGGCGGCCCGCTGTTGAGCGGCGTGGCGTCGGGGATCGTTACGGCGCAGACGGTTGACGGGTAAGTCGGCGACGAGGCGGCGCAGTTCGTCGGCGGTTTGGGCCCGGAACGCCGACTGCAGCCGCTCCTCGTACTCGGGCATGGCCAGATAACCCTGGGTGAGGGCCTGGCCGAGGTCGTTTGCAGTGCGTTCACGCTCTCGGTCGCCTGCGCGGGCGGTTTCAACGGCGGGTAAGGCGGTGTCGGCCATCTCGGACTCCCGTGAATCTAGTCAGTGACTAGTTGAACTATCCCACCGGAACTTGTCAGCGTCAAGATGTAATGCCGCTTGCTTCCCGCTCGGCCAGTTCGCGCAGGGTGAGCAGCTGTTTCCGCATCATCGCCACGTCGCCCATGGCCATCGCCCATCCGATGATCCGTGGACCGCCGAAGCGCACCCGTGCGTGCAGCCGGGCGCCGCCGGTTTCGGGCTGCACTGCATAGGTGACTGCGACCTGCCCCGACTGCAACGTCACGTGCTCGTCTTCGGCGAATGAGTGCAGCGTGAAGATCTGCATGAAGCGTTGGCCGGGGCGCAGCCGGGTCAGCTCCGGACTTCGGGTACGTGGACTGCGGCGGCCGAAGTTGTCGACGAGGTCGTAACTGTATGGCGCGACGCGCAACTGGCAGAGCCAGGCGAACACGATCGGCGGTGGCGCGTGGATGCTGACCGCCCGGTCGGCGGAGAGTGCGGTGGCCGGGGCGACGGTGTCGCACGGAAGTGTGGCGTTTCGCTCCCCGGCCGTGGCGCCCCAGTTCAGGATCACGCCATGACATCCGGACGTGGGCGCAGTTGTCCCGCAATGCGTTTGAGTGTCTGGCGCACCGCCACCGCGTGAGCGCCGGAGCTGATGACCAGGGCGCGGTAGATCCTTCCGTGGAGGCCGGGGAAGGCCGCCCAGGTTTGCGAGCGCACCCGGGTGCGATGCGGGCCGAGATCATCCAGCTCGAAGACCCATTCGTAGATCGAGAAGGGGTGGCGGCCCTTGAGGACCAGGCGTTGGCGCGGGGTGCACTCGCCGATGGCGAACCCGAACGGGGCGCGCGGCTCGGCCGGGTCACCGCACATCGCTCGAAGGACGGCGGCCCATGTCGTAGCAGCGTCGGCGTCGACGGTTATGGCATGCTCATCGATATAGGGTAAACGTTCCATATAGAAGGACTGTACTAGATCATGGCGCCTCCGCGGAAGCATGAGACCGATGCGATTTTGGATGCGACGCGGGCACTGGTGCTCGCCGAAGGGCCAAGGGCGGCAAGTGTTGCGGCGATTGCCAAGGTCAGCGGGGCCCCGGCGGGCACGCTGTATCACCGGTTCGGCAATCGCAACGGTGTGCTGACGGCGGCCTGGCTGCGGGCGCTCGAGCGGTTCCAGTCCCGTGCCATGGCCGCGACAGGGGACGACGCGGTGGAGGCGGCGGTCGCGATGGGCGTCGCTGCTGTGGACTTCGCCCGCGAGGTTCCCGACGATGCCCGATTTCTGCTGACCATCCGGCCGAGCGACCTGCTCGACGGCGCCCCCGACGCGGACTTCGCCGCGACACTGGCGGCGATGAACGCGCCACTGAGCGAACGACTACGGGAGTTGGCGCGCGAGATCTACGGCGATGACGACGCGCGCACGATGGACGCGATGTCGCGGGCGGTCGTCGACCTGCCCTATGCGATGGTGCGCCGGCACGCGAACGACGCCGAGCTGCCGGCGTGGATGGAGGAGGACTTGGCGGATGCGGTGCGAAAGTTGTTGACGGTGTAGAGGTTTGGCTCAGCGCGGCTGCATCTGGCCGTCGAGGTTGCCGCCCTCTTGGTGGTCGGTGGTCGTGTAATCGGTGGCGGCCTTGTTCAGTTTGACCGACAGATCGGTCGAGATCAGGTGCATCTTCTCGGCGGCTTCGCGGCGGGACAGTTCTGCTGACTTGAGCGCCATCGCTGTCGGCGAGCAGACCAGGCCGTGGGTCTGGAAGACATGGCCGGCGGTGCCATCCGGCGCCGACTTGGCCGTCTCGATCAACGACGCGGCTTGTCCCTGCACGGTTGCGGTCGAGCGGATCTGGTCGGAAACGGTCAGTGTCATGCGAGACTTTCTCGTCGGATTCGGGCGGGGCGATGGGGCGGGGTGTCAGCTGCCGAAACCGCCACCCGGCATCTCGGCAGTCGAACCGATCGACTCGTATTGCGAGGCCAGGTTTCGGATCTTGCTCGCGTTGTCTCCGGAACGACTGGCCATCTCGTGGCAGCGGATTGTTGCCATGGGCACGGTGCCCGCAACCGCCGCCACCTCTATTGCCGTCGAAACGGCCTGGCCGACGTAGGGGATGGCTTTGGCGGCGAGGGCCGGAATGATGCTCAAACTCAGTACTGTCTGCATTTGCGAAACGAAATCGCGGGTTTTGCCGACTTGGTCGGCTTCCTCGGCGACGACTTTTTGAATCGCGGTGTCGGTGGATGACATATCGGCGGCCCGCGCCTGTTGTTCCTTGTTCCTGTCGCCGTAGGCCGTCGAGCCGTCACCGGTCCAGTCGGCGGGTGGGGCTGATTTCAACAGGGTCGAGTGCGCATCGACAAAATGATTGGCCCCCTCGGTGAACCGCGCCCCATCCTCGGGCCTGCCGAATCCCAGCATGTTGCTTTCCATGGTCAGGGCGATCAGTCCGGCATTGATGATCGGTGTTCCGGCACCCTTCGCGAAATTCTTCAGGGACTGGGCCGAGGACGTCGCGCCACTTGCGGCTGCCGATTTGGCCAGTGCGCCTGCACCCTCGGTGGCGACCAGCTGACCCATTGACAGGAGGTCGCTTCCGATTCCGGCCATGGCCCACGGAACGCTCGACTTCGCTCCGTTGGCGTGATCGGCGATGCCGTAGACGTAGTTGCCCTGGAGGTAATAGAAACTTCCTACGCCCATACCGAATTCCGATCGTCGACTGGCTTCGCTCCGCCGAGCCTAACACCGGGTCAGGGCCCCGTCGCGCAGCAAATCTCGCCTGAAACCGCAGGTGAGAAAGGCTCCTTAGAGTGCCCGCAGCCTTTCTACGGCCCGCCCGTCGGTGAGCTCGTCGCGCAGCTCGGGGTGTTGCCAGTAGAACCTGACCCAGTCGACGAGTGCTGTGCCCTTCGGTGTGTAAATCCCGACAGATTCCATCACCAGTGTTTCGCCGCCGGTCACGGTCACCACCATCGGGTTCCAGAGTCGACCTTCTTCGGGCAAGCTGTCGGTGATGTTCTCGACCGCGTCCCAAGTGCCGGTTTTCGGTTCCCGCAAGGTGGAGAATTCAAATCCCTCAGGGCGAAGGACGAGATAGCTGAGGCTGCCTTGCGTGGACAATTTGAACCAGCTCCAGGCCAGCACCGCACCGGCGGCAGCCGCGCACAGTGGAAACACATGTCGGAATGAGCCGAGGGGAAGGTACAGCACACCGGTGACCCAGGCCAGGAACATCAGCCATGTGGAAAGGGTTCCGGCAACGATCAATCGGTGCAAGTTCCGTTCGATTCTTTTATCGGGCATTATCCGAGTGCCGCTGGTGTCGAATGTGGCTTGAAATGAGACTGCTTTCGACTCCAGCATCATGGTGATCGAGAATATGGACGTCAGCGTCAGGCCGAGCGCAACGAGGATCGTGACGAGTGAGAATTGCTTTGCCGCGTTGAATGCCCATATGGAGAGCATTGCGATGAACACCAACGTGACCGCGATACCGAATCTTCTGGAAAGTTTCTCCATCTCGCCCCTCGTCTGCGCCCGCCGATGTGTGGGTATGGTCTGGCTCATGGATGATAAGGCCGAGGCCGCAAGGGTTGTCGCAGCCAGCCGAGAGATCGCCGCGCCGGCAGAGGTCATCTTCGAGCTGATCGCCGACCCGTCACAGCAGCCCCGCTGGGATGGCAATGAGAATCTGGCCGAGGCTCCGACCGGGCAGCGGGTGCGTGCGGTCGGGGATGTGTTCGTCATGACGATCAGCCAGGGCGGGGATCGCGAGAACCGCATCGTGGAGTTCGAGGAAGGCCGGCGCATCGCCTGGCGGCCATCGGAAGTCGGTAAAGAACCGCCCGGGCACCTGTGGCGCTGGGAGCTGGAGCCCTTGAGCGACAACCGAACTCTGGTCACCCACACCTATGACTGGTCGAAGCTGACGGACGAGAAGCGGCTGATCCGCGCGAGGGCGACCACCGCGGACAAGCTGCAGGCGTCGATCGATCGGCTCGCGGCGTTGGCCGAGTAGGCACCAGTCACATCTGTCTCAGCGGCCACGGCTGGGCGGACGGGTGTCGTGGTGCCCGCCTACGAGCGACAATCGAGCGACAATCACCACATGCGTCACGGTGGCATCTTCCGTGGCAAGCGTCGCCACCACGTGCGTCACTGATGCCGCATTTTCCTCGTACGCAACGTATTTCGAGATGCCCAGCTATGAGCGACAGTGTCGCTGGTAGGCGGGCACTGGACTGGTGAGGCTGTAGAGGTTCCAGTGGCGCCAGCGCTGGGTGTGGCGGCCTCGAGTGGGATCAGTGATACGCAGGGGATGTAGGAGGCGATTGTCGCTCGATTGTCGCGCGTAGGCGGGCAGCTCTAGCATGCGTTCCGCGCCGTGGCCCATGGGGTGGCTCGCCCTCCGGGGCGGGACGCACCGGCAGCCGCAACGCCTCAGCGCCCGGCCGCGAACTCCCGCAATGACTGCACCTGGGCCGCGTCCAGTGACGGCCGCACCGTCTCACGAGCCTTGGCGACATCTGCCGCGGTGACGTCGGCCGCATCGATGGACCGGCGCATCGCCGTCAACGCCGCTTCGCGCAGCAGCGCGACACAGTCCGCAGCGCTGTAGCCGGCCAACTCGGAAGCCAAAGCGTCGAGATCGACGTCGGAAGCCAGTGGAATGGATTTTCCTGCGGTACGCAGGATTTCGCGGCGGGCATCGGCATCGGGCGGCTCGACGAACACCAGGCGCTCCAACCGGCCCGGCCGCAGCAGCGCCGGGTCGATGAGGTCTGGGCGGTTCGTCGCACCCAGCACGACGACGTCATTCATCGGTTCGATGCCGTCGAGTTCGGTCAGCAGGGCGGCCACCACGCGGTCGGTCACCCCGGAATCGAAACTCTGCCCGCGTCGCGGGGCCAGCGCATCGATCTCGTCGAGGAACACCAGCGACGGTGCTGAGTCGCGCGCCCGGGCGAACAGCTCGCGCACCGCCTTCTCGGAGGAGCCGACCCACTTGTCCATCAGCTCAGCACCTTTGACGGCGTGCACGGAGAGTCGGCCCGAACTGGCCAGTGCCCGCACCAGGAACGTCTTACCGCATCCGGGCGGCCCGTACAGCAACACGCCGCGCGGCGGCTGCACGCCGAGACGCTGGAACGTGTCGGGATGCTGCAACGGCCACAACACCGCCTCGGTGAGGGCCTGCTTCGTCTCGACCATGTCGCCGACGTCATCGAGCGTCACCGATCCGACCGACACCTCCTCGGCCGCGGACCTCGACAGCGGGCGGATCACCGTCAGCGCCCCGGTGAGGTCCTCCTGCCACAGCACCGGCTCGTTGCCGTCGGCGCTGGCTCGAGATGCGGCCCGCAGTGCACCCTCGCGGACCAGTGCCGCCAGGTCGGCGACCACGAAACCCGGTGTGCGGTCCGCGATCTGGCCCAAGTCCAATTCGGCAGCGGGAACGCCGCGGAGCAACACCTCGAGCAGTGACTTGCGGGTGGCGGCATCGGGCAGGGTCAGCGCGAGTTCGCGGTCGCACAGATCCGGTGCCCGCAACCGGGTGTCCACCCCGACGGGCACAGCCGAGGTGGCGACGAACGCCACGCCGCGGGTGGCCACGGCATCCCGCAGTTCGGCGATGATCAGAGCCGCGACCGGTTCGGGGGACCGGTCGGCGACGGTCGCCGGCAACAGGGCGTCGACGTCGGAGATCAGCAGCACCCCGCCGCCGTCGCGCACCGTGGCGACCGCGTCGGACACCCGGCCCAACCGGTCGTCGGCGGCCAGCGCGCCCACTTCCGGCCCGTCGAGTTCCACCAATCGCCGCTCGGCGCATACCGTCCGCACCATGGTGGCCTTGCCGACGCCGGCAGGGCCGGTCACCAGGACGCCGAGATTCGGTGTGGCGCCCAGGGTTTCGAGAAGCTGAGGTTCATCGAGTGACAGCTTGAGCCATTCGGTGAGCTTTCCGGCCTGGGTATGGGAGCCCTTGAGATCGTCGAAGCTGACCGCAGGCTCGGCGCGGGCGGGGCTGACCGTGTGCGCACCGGTGGAATCCGACATGCTCGGTTCGAGGCCCGACCCCCACGACACCACCGAATTCGGTTGAATGCTCACGGGTCCGGACGGATCGACTCCGGTCACCGTCAGCAGCTCCGAGGTCCAGGTGATGCCGACCGACGACGCCAGGGCAGCGGTGGCCGCCGATGTCGAGGTACCCGGCCCCAGATCGCGGGGCAGCAGCGACACGGTGTCGCCGACCGTCATCACCTTGCCCAGCAATGCCTGACGCAGCGTCGCCGACGATATCGAATCGGTCGCAAGCTTCGACCCGCTCACCGTGACCGCCCTGGCGCCGTACACCGTTACCGGCGCCACGATCACCGTCGCGGTTTCCCGTACCCCGGCGTTGGACAACGTCACGTCGTCGAGCAGAGCCGTCCCGGTCGGGGTGCCGCCGGGGGCGACGCCGACGACGGCTGCGGTGGTACGAGACCCGGTCAACGAGATCGCATCCCACTCGCGGAGCCCCAGGGCGGCGATCGCCTCCGGATGCAACCGGACCACCCCGCGGCGTGAGTCGAGCGCTGAGGTGTTCAGCCGTGCCGTCAGGCGCAGATGCCCGAGCGCGTGATCCTCGTCCACCTCGAGCTGCGACATGTCAGCGCCCCGGCTTCCGTAGTCCCAGACGTGCCATCGACCGCCGGTGCGGCTGTGCCCGGCGAATCGCGCGCCGCGTCGCACGGCGCTGCTGCGGCTTGTCGTCCCATGATTCGGGGTGGCTGGCCACCCACTTCTTGGTGCGTATCGCGAACGGGATGTGGATCACGTAGGCCACGATGATCACCATGATCACGATGTAGCCGTAGAAGACGGACGCGGCCACACCGATCGCGACCAGCGCGAGCAAGGGCGCGACCATGTTCGGCGGTACCGAGAAGGTGTGGATCTTGCGCATCGGGATCCGGCTGACCACCAGGAGCGAGACGCCGATCATCCAGAGCGACACGGCCCACTCGCTGGTCCACCAACCGTCGCCGAACTGCATCTTGGCCGCCAGCGGTCCGATCGCGCCGAGCGCACCCGCGGGGGCGGGCATGCCGACGAAGTACTCCTTCTCGTACGCGGGCTGATCCACGTCGAGCAACGCGTTGAACCGCGCGAGCCGCAAGACGATGCACACCGCGTAGAGCAGCACCACGATCCACCCCACCCGCGAATGCGACAGCAGAGTGCCGTACACGATGAGGGCCGGTGCGACACCGAAATTCACCGCGTCGGCCAGGGAGTCGATCTCCTCGCCCATCTTGGAGGTGGCATTGAGCATCCGGGCCACCCGGCCGTCGAGCGCGTCGAGGATCGCCGCGACCGCCAGGAACGCCATCGACTCGGTGGGCCGCTCGTCGAGCGCCATCTTGACCGCCGACAAACCCAGGCAGATGGCGGCCACCGTCATGGCACTGGGCAGCATCCGCACGCTGAACGGCGGCGGTTTCATGCGTCCCTTGATCAACGACGGGGGCCGCACGCGGGGTTTGATCATGGCAACTCCGCCAGGACGGTTTCTCCGGCCAGCGTCCGCTGGCCCCGGGAGACGAGCAGTTTCGAGCCGACAGGCAGGTAGGTGTCCAGCCGGGAACCGAACCGGATCAGTCCGTACGTCTCGCCGATGTCGAGCTTGTCGCCGACATGCGCATTGCACACGATGCGCCGGGCGATGAGGCCGGCGATCTGCACGGCGATCACCTCGGCGCCCTCGGGGGTGCGGATGACGACGCTGTTGCGTTCGTTGTCCTCGCTCGCGGCTTCGAGTTCGGCCGAATGGAAGCGTCCGGGCCGGTGCTGCACCGCGACCACGTCACCACCGATCGGTGCGCGCTGCACGTGAGCGTCGAGAACCGACAGGAAGATGCTGATCCGCGGCCGCGGGGTATCGGACAGGCCCAGCTCGGCCGGCGGGACCGCGTCCTCGATCAGGCACAACAACCCGTCGGCGGGGGCCACCACCACGCCGGGGCGCGTCGGCGGCACCCGGGGCGGGTGGCGGAAGAAGGCGGCGTTCGCCCCGGCGGCCAGCAGGCCGGCCCGGCGCACCCAACGGTGCTTGCGGCCCAGGGCCGCGACGGCGAGGCTGGCGCCGACGAACGGTAGGCCCGCCGAATGCATCGGCGGAACACTGGATCGCACCAGCGCCGCAAGGCGTTCTGGTCCGGACTGGAGGTCGGGGCGTCTGGCCATCGGGAGGATTCTACGTGCGGCAGGAGTCGGAATTGCTAGCTCAGGTCCCAGACGGGAACCGTCGACCCGGCCGTAACTTCGGTGATGTCCTCCGGGATCTCCAGCAGACAGTTCGCCGAGGCCAGCCAGCGCAGATGGTGCGAGGCCGGAGGACCGTAGCTGCTCACCGAATCCCCGGTCAGCACACCCCGCCGGAACTGCCGTTTTCCGCGCGGCGAGGTCAGATCCTCGGTCAGCGTCGCGGTGCGCCGCGGCCGGTCCGGTTCGGCGAGGCCCATCGCCGAACGCAGCGGTGAGCGGACGAACACCTCGAACGAGACCAGCGCGCTGACCGGGTTGCCGGGCAACGTGATGATCGGAACCCCGTTGACCGTGCCCGCGCCCTGCGGCATCCCGGGCTGCATGGCCACCTTCACGAACTCCACCTGATCCGACAGCGAATCCTTGACGACCTCGTACGCGCCCGCGCTGACTCCACCGGTGGTGATGATCAGATCCGCATCGCCGGCGTGCTCGGTCAGCGCGGCGCGGAATGCGTCGACGTCGTCGGCGGACATCGGGGCGATCGTCGCTTGCGCGCCCGCATCGCGGACAGCAGCGGCCAGCATCACCGCATTCGACTCGTAGATCTGGCCCGGCTGCAGTTCGGTGCCCGGGGCCACGAGTTCGGTGCCCGTCGACATCACCACCACGCGTTGCGGCGGCAGCACCGGCAGGGTGGCCAGCCCCAGTGCCGCGGCCAGCCCGAGGGCAGCCGGGGTGATCACCTGACCGGCCTGCAGCACGGTGGTGCCGGCGGTGACGTCCTCACCGGCGCGGCGGATGTGCTGGCCAGCCCGGGCCGCCGCGCGGATCGTCACCGTGTCCGTCGCCCCGTCGGTGGCCTCCACCGGGACCACCGCGGTCGCGCCGGACGGCAGCGGTGCCCCGGTCATGATGCGGTGGGCGGTTCCGGGTCGCAGGGTCAGCAGGTCGGTGCGACCGGCCGGGATGTCCTCGGCGACGGGCAACCGCACCGGGGCGTCCTCGGTCGCCCCTGCCACGTCGTCGGCGACGACGGCGTAGCCGTCCATCGCGGAGTTGTCGAAGCCGGGCAGCGACAGCGGGGCCACCACATCGGCGGCCAGCACCAGGCCGAGCGTGTCGTTCAGCGGAAGATCTTGTGGTGCGCGGGATTTGATCAGTCCCGCGACCACCTTCTGGTGTTCTTCGACAGTCCGCATCGTCACACCGGGAAACTGACGCCGGTGAGCTCTTCCGACACCGCCCAGAGCCGGCGCTGCAGCTCCTCGTCGTGTGACTGCTTGCTGGAGGACACCAGCTCGGGGTAGCCGCGCACTTCCCGGAACCCGTCCGGGCCGTAGTACTGGCCGCCGCGAACATCGGGATCGGTGGCCGCGCGCAGGGTGGCCCACGCGCCCTTCTGCGCGCTGTTGACGAGCAGCGCGGTGAGTTGATCGACGCCCGGCAGACCGGCGCCGGGGATATGGCGCGTGAGCTCGGTGGCCGAGACTCCGGGGTGGGCGGCCACCGCGATCGTGGGCTCGTTCTTGGCCGCCAGACGGCGCTGCAGCTCATAGGTGAACAGCAGGTTGGACAGCTTGGACTGCCCGTACGCGGCGACCCGGTTGTAGCTGCGTTCCCACTGCAGATCGTCGAAATGGATGGCGGCCTGGATGCGGTGCGCGACGCTGGCGACCGCGACGACGCGTGACCCGTCCACCGGCAGCAGGTGATCCAGCAGCAGGCCGGTCAGCGCGAACGCACCCAGGTGGTTGGTGCCGAACTGCAACTCGAAGCCGTCGACGGTGGTCTGCTTGGGCGGGTACATCACACCGGCGTTGTTGATCAGCAGGTCGATGCGGGGATAGGCGGCCTTGAGTTCGTCGGCAGCGGCACGGACCGAATCCAGCGAGCCCACGTCCAGCTGCTGCAGCTTGAGGTCGGCCTTCGGTGCGGCGGCGGCGATCCGGTCGACGGCCTCGCGGCCCTTGTCCAGGTTGCGTACCGCCACGACGACATGCGCGCCCCTGGCGGCGAGCACACGGGCGGTCTCGTAGCCCAGACCGGTGTTGGAGCCGGTGACGATCGCGATCCGGCCGGACTGATCGGGAACGTCGGCCTCGGTCCACTTGGAGTTGGCGCTCATGGCTCGAACTCTACGGGTGCGCGCGTGTGCCTCACACCGTCGCGAGCACGGAGGCCGAGGGCTTCGACCGCATCACGTGATCGATGTGGATCTGGCCGGCGATGAAGCGGCTGTTGTCGGCGACTGCCGCCAGACCCGTCCGGGCCAGCGATCTGCCGTCGGGCAGCCCCGCGTAGTACAGGCCGGGAAGAGCGCCCAGGATGCCGCCCTGCTGAAGCGGGACCCCGTTCTCGTCGAGCGCGTGAGCGGGCAGGATCCGGTAGTCGGGGCGGAATCCGGTGCACCACACGATGGTTGAGATGTTCTGGTGAGCGAGGTCGAGCCGGGTACCGAAGCCCGGGATCGCATCCAGATTCACCGCGGGCGCCGGCGCAGCCTCGGGGACTACGAAACCGCGGTCGCGTACCCCGGCGTCGATCTTGTTGATCACCGCCCGGAAGGAGAGTGCGGACTCCTCGGCGATGTCGACGACGTTGTCCTCCAGCATCAGCGCGGTTCCACGGGCGCCCCGCGCCGAACCGACCAGGACGACGCCCTTCTGCGCCAACGTGCCGAGATTGAGTTCGGCGGTGCCAAGCCTGTTGCCGCACACCGGCAATCCTGGGAGCCGTGAGCCGTCGTCGGCGCCTGCGGTGACGAAGTCGTCGTACAGCGAGAACACGTGCATCCATTCGTGGATGGTCCGGCCGCGGTAGTGCCGGGGCCAGGCTCGGTGCCGCCCCACGGACAGGAAGACCCGTCGCCCTGCGTCGGCCAGTTCGTCGGCGATCTGCTGACCGCTGATCCCCGAACCGACCACCAGGACCGACCCGCCCGGAAGCGCGCCAGGATTGCGGTAGTCCGACGAATGGGTTTGGTGGATGGTCGAATCGATGTCGCAGGACAGGATGGGCTTGCGTGGTTGGCCGTAGCCGCCGACTGCCGCGACGAGGTTGCGCGACTCGACCGTCTCGCCGTCGTGCAGCCGGGTTCTGAACCGCACGTCGCCGTCGGATGCACCGAACCGGCCCTCGACGGCCTGTACCGGGGTGTGCTCACGGACCCTCAGATTGCGGTCCCGCACATACCGCCGCAGATAGCCGGCCACCTGCGGTCCCGAGGGCAAGGCGAACGGGTCATCGCCGTCGTAATCCCACCCGGGCAGCCGGATGGACCGGTTTCCGCTTCCGACGAGCAGGCTGTCCCACCGTTCGTGCGCCCACCGTTGGCCGACCTCGCCCTTCTCGAACGCAATCGCCTCGCGCCCGAGCTCCTGTAGCGCCCCGGCCACACCACAGCCTTGCTGACCAGCGCCGATGATGACGGTCTCGATGTACTCGTTACTCATGGGAGAGCCTTTCTTTCCGCGCTCAGTTAGTTAGGGTGTCCTAACCAGATCACTTCAAGTCGGCTTTAGATCAAGGCCGTGAATGCGGTGGGTGACATGAATGACGACGACTTCATCGGCATCGGTGCGGCCGCGCGGCGGTTCGGTCTGGCCGAATCGGCGCTGCGGTACTGGGAGAAGCGCGGCCTGCTCCGTCCGGCCCAGCGCCGGTCCAGCTGGCGGTTGTACGGCCCCGAGCAACTCCACCGGATCGGGCTGATCAAGGTGTGGCGGGAAAGCGGCCTCATGAGTCTCGACGAGATCGAGGCCATTCTCACCGCAGGCAACCATGACTGGCGCGACGCCGTGCGTGACCGTCTGGCGGAGATCGAGCGGCAACAGGATCGGCTGGCCGAAGCCAAGGCGCACCTTGAGCACCTACTTACCTGCCCGGACGAGAATCCCGCACAGGACTGTCCGTACCTGCGGCAGATGACCGACGAGTACCCGGCGCGGTGAGCCCGGTGCTGGACGGCGCCCCCACTCCATAGCAGTGTGGGAGCCATGCGCGCCCTGATCGCGGTTCTGCTCACCGTGTTGCTGTGCATGACCGGCTGTTCGTCGAACGACCATGCGGCAGATCCGTTGTCCGCGTGGAACGACACGGCGGCGAAGAATTCGATCACCGAGTTCGTCAAGCGGGTCACCACCACCGGCGCACCCGAATTCGTCGAGCCGCAGGACCGCATCGCGGTATTCGACAACGACGGCACGCTGTGGGCCGAGGCTCCGCTGCCGTTCCAGGCGGCCTTCGTGGTCGACGAGCTCAAACGTCGGGCGCCGCACGAGCCGGCGCTGGCCGCAGACCCGATGGTGCAGGCGGCGCTGAAGGGCGATGTGGCGACCCTCCTCGCCGGCGACCGACATGAAGGCTTGCTGCGCGTCCTGGCGCTCACCCACTCCGGGATGACCACCGACGAGTTCGACCAGCGGGTGACCGACTGGATGGCGACCGCGCGGCATCCTCGGTTCGACAAACCCTACGACCAACTGACCTACGAACCGCAACAACAGCTGCTGTCCTACCTGCGGGACAACGGATTCCGCACCTTCATCGTTTCCGGCGGTGGCGCGGATTTCATGCGGGTGTTCTCCCAGCGGGTGTACGGCATCCCGCCCGAGCAGGTGGTCGGCTCCACCGGCACCACGAAATACGAACTGCGGGAAGGTAAGCCGGTACTGGTAAAGACCATGGACTACGTCTTCGTCGACGACAAGGCCGGAAAGCCCTCGGGAATCCACGAGTTCATCGGCAGGCGACCCATCCTCGCGGTGGGCAACAGCGACGGTGACCAGGCGATGCTGGAGTACACCACGATCGACAACCCGCGGCCCAGCCTGGGCGTGCTGGTCCACCACACCGACGCCGAGCGTGAGTACGCCTACGACGCCGATCCGCCGTCCTCCGGAAAGCTGGTCACCGCACTGCAGCAGGCCGGCCCCGACGGCTGGACCGTCGTCGACATGAAGAACGACTGGAAGACGGTGTTCGCCCGGTGAAGCTTGTCGATCCGGCCCAGCCGCCCAGCCGCAAGGCGCCACTGGTGTGGGCGTTGAGCGCCGCCATCCCGTGGGCGGTGCTGGTGGTGGCGCAGCTGATCTGGTTCGCACTCGACTCCCGGATCCCGTGGTTGCACGGTGTCGCCGCCGCCGTCACCGTCCTGGGCGCGCTGCTGTTCGTCGTGGTGGTCCCGATCTGGCGTTACCGCGTGCACCGCTGGGACATCAACATCGGATCCGGCACGCCCGCGGTGTACACCCGCACCGGGTGGCTGGTGCAGGAGCGCCGCATCGCGCCGATCTCCCGGGTCCAGACCGTGGACACCTACCGGGGCCCGCTGGATCGGCTGTTCGGCCTGGCCAACGTGACGGTGACGACGGCGTCCTCGGCCGGGGCCGTTCGGATCGTGGCGCTCGACAACGAGGTCGCCGAGACGGTGGTAGCGCAGCTGACCGATATCGCGGCGATCGGTGAACAGGACGCCACATGAGCATGCCGGCCGAGCCGGCCACCCAACGCCAGTGGCAGCGGCTGAGCCCGCGCATGCTGCTGGTCCACCCTGTTCACGAAGTGCTGCAACAGATTCCGCTGCTGATCGGCGCGGTGGTGCTGGGCTCGGCGACCGGAAACTCAGGGTGGACCATCGCGGCGATCGCGCTGACCGTCGCGGTCGGCCTCGCGCGCTGGTTCACCACCAGCTACCGCATCGAACCGGACGAGGTGCAACTGCGCACCGGGCTGGTGCAGCGCAAGGTGCTGTCGGTGCCGCGCAACCGGATTCGGTCGGTGTCCACCGATGCCCGGCTGCTGCACCGGATGCTCGGGTTGACCGTGCTGCGGATCAGTACCGGCCAGGAGGCCAAGGGCGACACCATGTTTGCCCTCGATGCGGTCGAGGCGCAGCAGGTGCCCCGGCTGCGCGCGATCCTGCTGGCCGACGCCGTCCCGGTCGAGGATGCACCGGTGGGCCGGGAACTGGCCCGCTGGCAGCCGTCCTGGCTGCGCTACAGCCCGCTGAGTTTCACGGGCCTGGCCATGATCGCGGCCGCGGTGGGAGTGGTCTACCAGGCCGGAGCGGGTGCGGCGCTGCAGGACTCCGAGTTGGCCCGGTCCGGGATCGCGGTCGCGGAACGCCTCGGCGTCCTGATCAGCGTGGTGGCCGGCGTCGTGGTGGTGTTGGTGGCCTCGGTGGTGCTCTCGGTGCTGCGGTCGTTGCTCACCTACGGAAATCTGGTGCTGACCCGCAGAGACATTCCTGGAAAGGGTGGGGCGTTGCACCTGCAGCACGGTCTGCTTCGGTTGCGCGAGCACACCTATGACATGCGACGGATGCGCGGCGGCACCCTGCGTGAGCCGCTGCTGGTGCGGGTCTTCGGCGGCGCACGCCTCGACGCCGTGATGACCGGCGTCGGCGGCGAAGGGGAGGCGTCGCTCCTGCTGCCGCCCTGCCCCGCCGTCACCGCCAAGTCCGTGCTGGCCGAGCTGATCGACAATCCCGGTGCGGTGGATGCGCGGCTGGTCGCGCACGGACCGGCGGCAGTGCGCCGTCGTTGGACCCGTGCGCTGACGCTGCCGGTGCTCGTGGGTGCGGTGATGTTGACGGTGGGGGTGCCGGTCTGGGTGTGGGTGCTGTGGGCGGTGTTCGTCGGGTGCGCCGCCCTGCTGGCCGCGGACCGGGCCGGGTCCCTCGGTCATCTGGTGCGCGATGGGTGGCTGGTGGCCCGAGCCGGAAGTCTCGAACGTCGCCAAGACCACCTGGATGCCGCCGGAATCATCGGATGGACGGTGCGGCAGACCTTCTTTCAGCGCCGTGCCGGGGTGGCCACCGTGATCGCGGCGACCGCCGCGGGGGAGAAGCGTTATGCCGTGATCGACATCCCGGCGGCACAGGCATGGTCGGTCGCGGTGGCCGCCTCACCATGGGTGGCCGACAACACATGGGCATCCGGGCAGGCAGGCCCCGAGTTGCGCTGAAATCGCGGACGTTTACTGTCGCTGCATGGCTATCGGTGGAGTGCTGTTCGACATCGATGGTGTGCTGGTGACCTCCTGGCAGCCCATCGACGGCGCGGCGCAGACGCTGCGGATACTGGCCGAGAATCAGATCGCCCGCTCCTACCTGACCAACACCACCACGCGCACCCGGGCGCAGATCGCCGACCTGCTCACCGCAGCGGGCATGGACGTCGCCGCCGACGAAGTGATCACCGCGGCGGCGCTCACCGCCGAGTACGTGCGCGACCGCTACCCCGGCGCCCGATGTTTCCTGGTCAACAGCGGCCAGATCGGCGAGGACATGCCCGGCGTCGACGTCGTGTACTCCGGCGACTTCACCGGACCGGCCGCCCCGGACACCCCAGATGTGGTGCTGCTCGGCGGCGCCGGCCCGGAGTACAACCACCTCACGCTGAGTTGGGTGTACGACTGGATGGCCCAGGGCGTCCCGGTGGTGGCGATGCACCGCAGCACCGCGTGGAACACCACCGACGGCCTGCGGGTGGATACCGGCATGTATCTGGCCGGCATGGAGGAGACCTCGGGTCGCAAGGCCACCGCCGTCGGCAAGCCCGCGCCGGAGGGGTTCCTGGCCGCCGCCAACCGTCTCGGCGTCGACCCCGAGGAGATGTACATGATCGGCGACGACCTCAACAACGATGTGCTGGCCGCGCAGGTGGTGGGAATGGCCGGGGTGCTGGTGCGTACCGGGAAGTTCCGCCAGTCCACGTTGGATCGTTGGGCCGCAGACGAATTCGCGATGCAGCCCAACTACGTCATCGACTCGGTCGCTGACCTTCCCGAACTCCTGGAGTTGTAGCCGCCGCGCATCGCTTTCTACAACCGGGTCGCGATTCCTCGCGGAGCGCAACCCTGCGGTGGGAAACGGCGAATATTGTCGGCGCGGGTGCCCGTCTACACCGTATAGCGCCGGTCGTATCCGGCCTCGCGCTCGGCGATCTGCTGGTCGCGGTCGTAATTGAGCTGCTCGGGGTTGTAGTTGGGATCATCCGGGTCGCCGACGATGCCCTGGACTTCGGAGATCTTCACCACCTGCGTCGTGACGGTGGGGTTGTCGGTGGAATCCGGGTCCACGCCCTGGAAGCGCATGGAGATGGTGCCCTGGTTCAGCCCGCCCGTGGACACCCAGTTGGCCACTCCGGGATCGTTCTTGGACACCACGATCGTGTAGGTGCCGTCCGCGTTCTTGATGGCCTGGCTGTTGTTGAGGCTGGTCTGCTCGTTGCGGGTGTCGTTGGTGATCGTCCAGTCGTTGGTCACCGGCACCACGAAGTACTCGGCCTCACCCGGATCGACGGTGATGATCATCGCCTCGTCGTCCTTGAGCTGGAAGTAGCCTGCGCTCTGCAACTGGGTGGACAGGAACTGGGCGTTGTGGGCGGGCTGCGACAAGGTGTTGGGCGCACCGGTGGCAGTGGCCACGGACATGTAGGTGTTCTCCCCGCTGATACCGGTGACCAGCATCAGCAGGGCAGTCTCGGTGGACGACAACAGCAGTGGCGCTTTGTCGAACGCCGGGATGATCGACACCAGGCTCATCAGGGCCGGATTCTCCACGACCGCCTGGCCGATCACCGGGATGGCGAATCCGCCGATCTGGCTGAACAAGCTGCTGGGCGGCCCGGCGGTCTTCTCGATGGTCAGCGTCATGGGTGTCTCGGTATTCCAGTCCCCCAAGGTGTTCCGGGTGGCCAGGATGGTCGAGTTGGCCGGGGCCTGGATGTAGTTCATGCCCTTCTCCGGGTTGGCCGGTGCCGCGTCCGGGCTCACCACGATGGTGAACGTCCCGTCGTCCCTGATGCTGAGGTCCTCACCGCTGAGATTGGCCGCGGTGACGCCGTTGATGCCTGTCAGCACACTGAAATTGGTGTTGGCGGAGGTGGGGTGGGTACTCGGGTCGGCCGGGTCGTATCCCGCGACCGTCCCGTGGATCTGGTAGGTGGAGGCGCCGTTGATGCCCGTGAACCGGTAGACGGTGTCGGGGTTGTCGTACCAGATCCGGGTGCCGCCGGCGTCCTGCCCGTTCCAGCTGTGCGGTGGGTTGACCTGGAGCAGCAGCTTCGGATCGTTCGAATTCAGCAGCAGGAACTCGGTTGCCGATTGGTTGGCGAACTCGGTGGCGGCCTGGTTGAGCTGAGAGAGGTTCGTGAAGTCGGGGCCACCGACCGTCGCGAAGTTCTTGACCGCCTCGACGTACCAGGCCGCCATCAGGACCACCTTGGCCAGCTGAACGATCGGCGTGTTGACGATCTGGCTGACCTGCTGTTCGGCCGCGAGCTGGTCTTCGGTGGCCAGGGTGCTCGTTGCCGCGTCGGTCACCTCCGCGGTGGTGACTTCCGAGGTGGTGACGCTGCTTTCGACCTGTTGGGTCTGCTTCGACCGGTTGAAGAGGTCGATCGACGGGGCCTGGCCGTCGCGGCGTGACCAGCCCAGCAGCGCCGCCAGGCCGATGTCCTGGACCGGGCTCACCGGCGATTCCGGGATGCGCGGTTTGAGCCGCTCGGTCACGTTCGCCACCAGCTCGGGTATGGCCTGGGCGGACGGCGCCTGGATCCGGGGTGTGAGCGCCGGAATCACCTTTCCCGCAAGGTCATTCGTCACGGTCTTGGTGACGACGGTCAGCGACTCCAAAGGGGAGGAGGCTTCGGCCTTGACCTCGCCCTGAGGCCTGGTGTCGAGCGTGGCCGGCCGCTTGCGGTGCGCATCGGCCGACGAAGTGATGGCCCGGGTGACCGCCTCGGTGGCTGTGGTGGATTTCGCCGCCACCTTGCTGTCCTTGCCACCGGCTTTCCGGTCGGTCGATGTCGCCGAGGATCGACGCTGGACGGCCTTCGCATTGTCCAGGGCCGACTCCACCTTGGCCGACACCTCGCCGAGCCGTTTGGCCAACTTCTCCGGACCCGAGGACGACGGCTTGCGGGGTCCTCGCTTCGGGGTCGAGCTGTCGGTCTTCGGGCTGCTGGTCGCCCCCGACGACGTTCCGGACGAGTCCGAGCCGCCGGTCCCGGCGGACGCGATCGCGGTGCCGTTGGCAACCGCGACACCGATTCCCAGGGCGACGGCAAGAGCGCCCACCCGCCCGATGAATCGTGCCCCTCCGGCGGTAGCGGACGTCGTCGTCATGTGCTCTCCCCCAACTGTTCTGGCTGCAACAGAACGCAATTGGCCGACTGTAACAAGTTCCAGTTCGGTCTCGGGCGAGTTTGGCGGGACTCTGATTTTTTGTCGTGCGGGCGGCTGTCAGGCCTTCAGGTCCCGCACGGCTTCGATGCGCGCCTTGAGCTGATCGGTGGTCGCGGCGGCGACCGGCGGGCCGCCGCAGATGCGGCGCAGCTCGTTGTGAATCCAGCCGTGCGGTTTACCGGTGCGGTGATGCGCGATGGTCACCAACGCGTTGAGTTCACGGCGCAATTCCCGTATCTGGCCGTGCGTGGTGCGCGGCGAGGGTGGACCGCCCGATACCGCGGCTTCGGCGGTGCGCTTGGTGAGTTGCTCATCCTGCCTGCGGCGCAACAGATCTCGCATCTGCTCGGCATCGAGCAGGCCGGGGATACCGAGGTAGTCGGCTTCCTCGTCGCTGCCGGCCGGGGTGGCGGTGCCGAAGGACGAGCCGTCGAAGATGACCTGGTCCAGCTCGGCGTCGGCGCCGAGGGACTCGAAGCCGTTCTCGAGTTCGCTCTTTTCGTCCTTGCGCTTCTCGGCAGCTTCGAGCGCCTCGTCGTCGAGCCCGTCGGACTCACGATGCGGCTTGCCCAGCACGTGGTTGCGCTGGGCTTCCATCTCGCTGGCGAGCAGAAGCAGGTTGGGAACCGACGGCAGGAAGATGCTCGCGGTCTCGCCGGGGCGGCGGGAGCGCACGAACCGGCCGATGGCCTGCGCGAAGAACAAGGGAGTCGAGGCGCTCGTCGCATATACCCCGACCGACAGCCGGGGCACGTCCACGCCCTCGGACACCATGCGCACCGCGACCAGCCAGCGGCTGGTGCTTTCCGAGTACTGACTGATCCGGTCGGACGCGGCCGGATCGTCGGAGAGCACCACGGTGGGCGCTTCGCCGGTGATCTTGGTGAGCAGGTCGGCGTAGGCGCGGGCGGTGGTCTGGTTGGTGGCGATGATCATGCCGCCGGCGTCGGGCACATGTTGACGCTTCTGCTGCAACCGCTTGTCGGCGGCGGCGATAACCGCGGGCATCCACTCACCGGCCGGGTTGAGCGCGGTACGCCAGGCCCGTGCGGTCTGCTCGGCGGTCAGCGGCTCGCCGAGTCGGGCCGCATGTTCCTCGCCGGCGCTGTCGCGCCAGCGGGCCTCACCCGAATAGGCCAGGAACACCACGGGCCGGACCACCCCGTCGGCCAGCGCATCGGAGTAGCCGTACACATGGTCGGCCCGGGAGCGCTGGAACCCGCTCTCGTCGGGCTCGTAGTTCACGAAGGGGATCGGGCTGTCGTCGCTGCGGAACGGGGTCCCGGTGAGGGACAGCCGCCGGGTGGCGTCGTCGAAGGCTTCGCGCATGGCGTCGCCCCAGCTCTTCGTGTCACCGCCGTGGTGGATCTCGTCGAAGATGACCAGGGTCTTGCGGTTCTCGGTGCGTACGCGGTGCCGGGTCGGATGGCTGGCGACCTGGGCGTAGGTGACGACGACGCCGTGATACTCCGCCGAGGTCTGGGAGTTGGAGTTGCTGAACTTCGGATCGAGTGCGATGCCGTTGCGCGCCGCCGACTGGGCCCACTGGATCTTGAGGTGCTCGGTGGGCACCACCACGGTGATCGCGTCGACCGTGCGATCGTTGAGCAGCTCCGCCGCGATCCGCAGCGCAAACGTCGTCTTACCTGCGCCCGGGGTGGCGACCGCCAGGTAGTCGCGCGGTTTGGCAGTCAAATACCGCACCAGCGCCTTGCGCTGCCAGCCCCGAAGTGCCTGGGTGCTGGGCGCTGCATCAGCCCGCACCCGAGGACTCCTCTCAGTCGGAAAGCAGTCTAGGCCAGCGCGTTACGCCGGCGCATCTCTGCAGGAAAGCGCCGGGCGTGTCGCTCGCCGAGCTGGTTGTCTGCCGCAGGCCCCGCTCGTTCGCTCACCCGGCGCGTGCCGTGTTCGCGCCGTGCACCCGCGGCGATGGAGCAAACGCTCAGCATCGCTCGTACTCGCGGGCCAGCTCGGCCTCGAGCACGGACGGCAGGTGCGCCTTCTCGTGCCGGAAGCAGCCGCCGATCGTGATCTCCACCCACTGGTGGCCGCCTTTGATGATCAGATCGACAGGCCGGCCGAGCCCGGCCAGAACGGCCGCGACGGACGTGGCGATTTCGCCATCCCGGGGTTTGGTGTTGGGCTTCATGCTGATCTCGATGCTGGAGACCGGTCGGTCGGTGGTCGGGTCGGTGCCGAATTTGCCCATGACCAGATGCGGGCCCGCGAGCCGGACGATCTCGGTCCATGCCTGCTGAGTTGCGGCGTCAGGAATCACGCCGTACGAGGTGTACGTACTGGTCGACTCGAATTCGCTCGTCTTCGGCACTTGCAGGAGCCACTGCGCGCCGTCGAGCTCCGGGTGCCGACGCAGCAACTCCTCTGCCGCGCCCGTGTCGACCGGTTGGCGCAGCGTCACGATCGCGGGGTGGTCGGCCCCCATCGCGACACGTTCGACGACAGGGGAGGACATCACGCCGAACCACCGCGCCACCACGTCGGTGCCCGTGCCGGACAACGGACGCAGTGTCACGTGGCCCTTGTTGTTGCCGATCTTCAGCACGGCGTAGTGGGTGTCGAACTCGACGCCGTTCGCGGCCGACACGAACGTGTGGACCACACCCTGGGCCTGTTCGGGGGTGGCTGCGGTAGCGAGCCCGACGTCGAGGTCGAAGAACTCGCCGTGGGTGAAGTCGTTCTTGTAGTCGACCTCGACGGTCTCGACGCCGGGTAGCTCGCGGATCTTTGTGCCGATCGACTCGGCTTCACCGCCCCGGTCGTCCACGCATCCGGCGAGCACCGTGGACGCCAACGCGGCGCAGGCGAGGGTCAGCCAGCGGTTCACGGTCAGAGGAAGTAGTTGTCGTTCTTGACGAACCACTCGGCGCGTTCCTCGTCGGTGAGGTCGGCCAGCTGGGCGAAGCCCTCGAAGTAGGCCTCCCGCGGCGCGCCGGGAGCAAACAACATCAACAACGACGTCGGCGCGTCCGCCTCATTGCGGAAGCCGTGGATTCCGCCCGGCGGGACATACAGGAAATCGCCTTGATTGCCGTCGCGCCAATCGTTTCCGTCGTAAAGCTTGACGGTGCCGGACAGGACGAAGAAGGCCTCCGACATGGCGCGGTGAAAATGCGGGCCGGGGCCGCCGCCCTGCGGGCTGATGTCGACGCGGTACAGCCCATAGTCGCCATTGGTCTGCTGCTGGTTGGCCAGGTAGTGGTACTTGACGAGGCCCAATGAGTCGTAGTCGGGCGGCTCGTCGCCGCGCTTCAGCCAGGCGCTGACTTCCGGCTCGTCCTTGGTGTAACGAGCCGGGGGATAGGGCGGCACATTCCTGGGATCCCAGAACGACACGAACGCCAGCCTAGACGCGGCGTGGTCGTTCGCGCCGACTTCGACACCAGGGTCGGTCGAATCGCGGCGGAACTGCCCTGGTGTCGAAATCGGCGAAGAGGGTGAAGAGAATTCAGGCGCGCGAGTCCTGCAAGACCGGGTACGTGACGCCGGTCAGTTCCTCGGACACCGCCCACAGCCGGCGCTGCAGCTCGATGTCGTAGGACCGCTCGTTGGAGGTCACCAGCTTCGGGTGGCCCTTCTGCTGGCCGAGTCCGTCGGGGCCGTAGTACTGGCCGCCGAGGGCGCCAGGATCCGTCGCCGCTCGCAGCGTCGGCAGTGCGCCCATTGCGGCCTCCTGGAAGAGCGGACGCAACAGCGGGACCGCGCGCTGTGCGACGCGGGGGAGATGCCGGGCCAGTTCGGTGTCGGACCCGCCGGGATGGGCGGCCAGGGCCGTGGTGTGCTGCCCGATCAGGCGGCGCTGCAGTTCATAGGTGAACAGCAGGTTGGCGAGCTTGGACTGGCCGTACGCCTGGAGACGGTTGTAGCTGCGTTCCCACTGCAGATCCTCGAACCGGATCCCGGGCGAGAAGCGATGGCCGATGCTGCTGACCGTCACGATGCGCGAGCCGGCAACCGGCAGGAGCCGGTCGAGCAGCAAGCCGGTGAAGGCGAAGTGGCCGAGGTGATTGGTGCCGAACTGCAATTCGAACCCGTCGGTGGTGGTCTCCTTCGGAGGCGTCATCACGCCGGCGTTGTTGATGAGCAGGTCGATGGTGTCGTGGTTGGCCCTGATCTCGTCGGCCGCATCGCGTACCGAAGCCAGCGAGCCCAGGTCCAGGCGCTGCAGTCCGAGGTCGGCGTCCGGTACCGACCGCGAGATCCACTCGACGGCGGCCTCTCCCTTGTCCAGGTTGCGTACGGCAAGGACGACGTGGGCGCCCTTGGCGGCCAGGGCCTTGGCGGTTTCGAGCCCGAGGCCGGTATTGGCGCCGGTCACGACGGCCGTGCGGCCCGACTGGTCCGGAATGTCGGCGGTGGTCCACTTTGTCATGAGAGACTCCTGATAGGGCTAAACGGAGTGGGCACTCCGGTTGCGTTCGAATATACGGAACGCGCGCCCCGTTTTGTCAATGGTTTGTCGCTGACTGGTTTGGAAGGTGATGGGAAATGCGCGCGGATGCGGCACGGAACCGTGCCCGGGTGCTGGAGGTCGCCTACGAAACGTTCGCGGCCGACGGACTGTCCGTGCCCATCGACGAGATCGCGCGGCGGGCGGGCGTCGGGGCCGGGACCGTCTACAGGCATTTCCCGACCAAGGAAGCGTTGTTCCAGGCGGTGATCGCCGAGCGGATCCGCAGCGTCGTCGAGGAAGGGCGGACCCTGCTGGCCGAGGCCGACCCGGCCGACGCGATGTTCATATTCCTGCGGTCGATGGTGCTGCAGTGGGGCGCTGCCGATCGTGGGCTGGTCGACGCGCTGGCCGGATCGGGCATCGACGTCAACACCGTGGTGCCCGAAGCCGAGGACGAGTACCTCACCGTGCTCGGCGAACTGCTGGCCGCCGCGCAACGTGCGGGCACGGCGCGCGGCGACGTCACGGTCGCTGATGTGAAGGCACTTCTGGTCGGGTGCCAGGCCATGCAGAGCTATAACGCCGACGTGGCCGAGCACGTCACCTCGGTGGTGTTCGACGGTCTACGGGCGAAAGGATGACGGTGACGATGGCGTCTTCGATGGTTGCATCGCGAGTAGCGTCGGCCAGATGAAATTCGGCATCTCGACGTTCGTCGACGACGACAGCATTGATCCGGTATCGCTGGCCCGAGCGATCGAGGAGCGGGGATTCACCTCCCTGATCGTCGCCGAACACAGCCACATCCCGGTAAGCCGGGAATCTCCGTATCCCAGTGGCGGGGATCTGCCGCCGTGGTACTACAACACGCTCGATCCGTTCGTCACGCTCGCGGCCGCGGCCGCGGTCACCTCGACGATCGAACTCGTGACCGGCGTTGCACTGCTCATCCAGCGCGACCCGATCCACGCCGCCAAGGAGGCTGCGAGCATCGACCTGATCTCCGGCGGGCGGTTCGTCTTGGGAGTCGGGGCTGGCTGGAACCTCGAAGAGATGCGCGATCACGGCACCGATCCGAAAACCCGCGGCGCACGGCTGGACGAGAGCATCGAGGCGGTCAAGGCGCTCTGGACCGACGAACCTGCCGAGTATCACGGCAAGTACATCAACTTCGATTCGTCCTATTGCCGGCCCAAGCCGGTCCGGAAACCGCACCCGCCCATCTATATCGGCGGCAACTCGGATGCCACGGTCAAGCGCGTGATCCGCCATGGCGCGGGCTGGATTTCCAACCCGCTCCCGAGGGACGTGTTGGCCAAACGCATCGGCCAGATCCGTGACGGCGGTGCAAAGGATGCGCCGTTGATGATGTTCGGCGCCCCCATCAAGCCCGACTATTGGCGCGCGGCCGAGGAACTCGGCTTCGGTCAGCTGGGGCTGTTCCTGCCGTCCGTCGGTAAGGACGAATCGCTGCGCCTGCTCGATGACTATGTCGAACAGGTGCACAAGTACGGGTCTCAGGCGCAATAGCCTGAGAGGGTGAGTCGGGGGACCAACTGGTGGATGGTGGCGGTGATCGCGGTCGCCGTCGTGGCGTCGGGTGTGGGGCTGCTGATCGTGGCCTCGGTGATCGTCTTCGGGTTGTCCTTCGGGGACGACGACTCCCTCGGTCTCCATGACCTGGATGCCGGTGGGGCCGGCAAGGCGATGGAACTGCGCCGCATCGGAATCCCCGACGGGTTCGCCTTCGAGGAAATGACCGTGGTTCGGCAGTTCGCGGGTGCTGATTTCTATCGAGGTCGCTACACCGCCGGTGGAGATTTCGACGCCGCGAAACAGGCGCTAAACCAGGGGAATCCGGACTTCCCTCCACTGCGGGATGTCGATTGCGATGACGAGATCGTGGATCAGGACTTCACTCACGACCCGAAATTCCACTGCGATACCCGGACCCGGCTCGCGGTCAGTACCCGGACCCTGCACGGCACCGACGTCCTGACCGACAACTACCGGGGCACCCCGCCGGACTGCGAGACCGTGCTGTTGGCCGGCAACGGCGACCGCGTCGAACTGTTCGTGCTCTCGCAGGGGCACTGACCATACGGGTCCCGCAGCCAACCCACAGCCAATCGACGGCCGGCCGGCAAGATGCGGACCTACCGTCGGCGGATGTGATCACCAGGCGCGCGTTCCTGGCGGCAGGTGCCGTCGGTTCGATCGCCGCCGGCTACGCATTGCGCGCCGGGGTGCCGGCCGCGCATGCCGACCCGAACGCCATCGCCCCGCCGTCGGTCGCGGTGACCAACAAGCGGCGCACGCCCACCCAGTGGGGAATGGCCCTGCCCGGAATCACCACGTCCTTCGCCGCCGTCGGCCGACAGGTCGCGTTGACGTTCGACGCCTGCGACGGGGCCTGTGACGACGCACTACTGGACACTCTTCAGCGCAACGGTGTGCCGGCGGTACTGATGCTCAATTCGAAGTGGCTCGACAGAAACCCGGACCGGGCGCGGCAGTTGGCCGGCAATCCGTTGTTCGAGATCGGCAACCACGGCACCCGGCATGTGCCGCTGTCGGTCACCGGGCGGTCTGCCTACGGCATCGCAGGCACCCGGTCGGCCGATGAGGTGGTCGATGAGGTGTGGGGCAATCACCAGCGGTTGACCGCCCTGACCGGCCGGGCCCCGACCTGGTTCCGTCCCGGCACCGCGCACTACGACGACGTGGCGGTCGAGATCGTGCACGAACTCGGCGAACAACCGCTCGGGTTCAGCGTCAACGCGGACAACGGCGCGACGGCGTCCGCCGCAGCCGTGCGGTCCAACGTGATGAATGCGGCCCCGGGGTCGATCGTCATCGCCCACATGAACCATCCCTCATCGGGTACCCACGCCGGATTCGCCGACGCGATCCCCGCCATGCAGGCCGCGGGCTGGCAGTTCGTGCTTCCCCGGTAGAAGCGGGCGGCGCGACCTCCCGGTGGTGCTGATGTGGCGTCTGATCCGCATTTCGCCAGCGGCGTAGTACGAGACGCTGAGCAAGCACTCATCAACCTTGCACTCGCCCTGGTCGAGTGCTAAGAATGCAGTTGGCACTCTCGATCAGTGAGTGCCAGGTCGGGCCGGTGAGGCAGGGACCGCACCTGCGGGAGCACACCCACGCCGTCCGTCGCGGGCACTGAACCTGACCACACAACGTGCGATCCCCTATCCGGAGGAATCACTTCGCAATGGCTAAGACAATTGCGTATGACGAAGAGGCCCGTCGCGGCCTCGAGCGGGGCCTGAACAGCCTCGCCGACGCGGTAAAGGTGACGCTGGGCCCCAAGGGTCGCAACGTCGTCCTGGAGAAGAAGTGGGGCGCCCCCACGATCACCAACGATGGTGTGTCCATCGCCAAGGAGATCGAGCTGGAGGACCCGTACGAGAAGATCGGCGCTGAGCTGGTCAAAGAGGTCGCCAAGAAGACTGACGACGTCGCGGGCGACGGCACCACCACCGCCACCGTTCTGGCCCAGGCACTGGTTCGCGAAGGTCTGCGCAACGTCGCTGCCGGCGCCAACCCGCTCGGCCTGAAGCGCGGCATCGAGAAGGCCGTCGAAAAGGTCACCGAGACCCTCCTGAAGTCCGCCAAGGAGGTGGAGACCAAGGAGCAGATCGCTGCCACCGCCGGTATCTCCGCCGGAGACCAGTCCATCGGCGACCTGATCGCCGAGGCCATGGACAAGGTCGGCAACGAGGGTGTCATCACCGTCGAGGAGAGCAACACCTTCGGTCTCCAGCTGGAGCTCACCGAGGGTATGCGCTTCGACAAGGGCTACATCTCGGGCTACTTCGTGACCGACGCCGAGCGTCAGGAAGCCGTCCTGGAGGATCCCTACATCCTTCTGGTCAGCTCGAAGATCTCGACCGTCAAGGACCTGCTGCCGCTGCTGGAGAAGGTCATCCAGTCCGGCAAGCCGCTGCTGATCATCGCCGAGGACGTCGAGGGCGAAGCCCTGTCGACCCTGGTGGTCAACAAGATCCGTGGCACCTTCAAGTCTGTGGCCGTCAAGGCCCCGGGCTTCGGTGACCGCCGCAAGGCCATGCTGCAGGACATCGCCATCCTCACCGGTGGCCAGGTCATCAGCGAAGAGGTCGGCCTCTCGCTCGAGACCGCCGATGTCGCGCTGCTGGGCACCGCCCGCAAGATCGTGGTCACCAAGGACGAGACCACCGTCATCGAGGGTGCCGGCGATGCCGACGCGATCCAGGGCCGTGTCGCCCAGATCCGCGCCGAGATCGAGAACAGCGACTCCGACTACGACCGCGAGAAGCTGCAGGAGCGCCTGGCCAAGCTGGCCGGCGGTGTTGCGGTGATCAAGGCCGGCGCTGCCACCGAGGTGGAGCTCAAGGAGCGCAAGCACCGCATCGAGGACGCCGTGCGTAACGCCAAGGCTGCCGTCGAAGAGGGCATCGTCGCCGGTGGTGGCGTGGCCCTGCTGCAGTCGGCTCCGTCGCTGGAGGAGCTGTCGCTCACCGGTGATGAGGCCACCGGCGCCAACATCGTGCGCGTCTCGCTGTCGGCCCCGCTGAAGCAGATCGCCTTCAACGGTGGTCTGGAGCCGGGCGTCGTCGCCGAGAAGGTGTCGAACCTGCCCGCGGGTCACGGCCTGAACGCCGCGACCGGTGAGTACGAGGACCTGCTGGCCGCCGGCGTTGCCGACCCGGTCAAGGTCACCCGCTCGGCGCTGCAGAACGCGGCGTCCATCGCGGCGCTGTTCCTCACCACCGAGGCCGTCGTCGCCGACAAGCCGGAGAAGGCGGCCCCCGCGGCCGACCCGACCGGTGGCATGGGCGGTATGGACTTCTAAGAAGTCGCAACGTAAACAGCCCTGGCGCGCTCCGCGTGCCAGGGCTGTTTCGTTGTCTGTCCCCAGCGTGGCGTTCATGCACAGCAATCCACGAGTTTCCGTGCACGGGCGTCACATTCGTCGGCATGGCTCGCCAGCCTGCGGGCATGGAACCCTTCATCGGAAGCGCCGCAGTTCGCCGCGGTGAGTTGACCCGCCGCGGATTGGCCCGCCATCACGTCGCTGTCTATCGGGACGTCTACGTCCGGCGCGACCTCGAGATCACCGCCCGGATCAGAGCTCAGGCTGCCTGGCTGTTCACCGGTGCGACGCTTGCCGGAACGTCGGCCGCGGCCGTCCTGGGCGCCAAGTGGCTGAACCCGGACAGACCCGCGGAGATCATTCGCACCGACCGTCGCGCACCCGCCGGAATTGTCGTGCGCTCGTGGACACTCGGTCCCGCCGAGACGTGCACGGTCGCCGGGATGCGTTTGACGACCCCGGCTCGCACGGCGTTCGACCTCGGCCGGTCACATCGTTCCGAGTCGCGGTGCCCCTCGTAGATGCGCTGCTCAACGCCACGAACATCAAGCCCGCCGATGTGCTCGCCGTGGCCGACGCGCACCCGGGAGTCCGGGGCGTCGCTCGGCTGCGTTCGGTGCTGCCCCTGCTCGACGGTGGAGCCGAGTCTCCTCAGGAGAGCAGGCTGCGTCTTGTCATCGTCGACGGCGGCCTACCGACCCCCGAGACCCAGATTGAGTTTCGTGACCTGCATATCCGCGTCGACATGGGATGGCGGGAGTGGAAGGTCGCAGTCGAGTAAGACGGCCTTCAGCACTGGACTGATCGGCGGCAGCGATCCTGGGACATCGACCGCATCGCATTGCTGGAAGAGGCCGGTTGGTCCGTCGTCCGGGTCAGCGCGGAGATGATGACCCGGCCGCAGATCATCGTCGACCGTGTGCGGGCGAAGCTGCGGGCCGCCGGCTGCCCGATCTGATTGGCGAGTGTGACTCTGATGCACGGATTCCGAGGTGATCGCGGGCATGAGCGCCACGCTCGGCGGGCTCGACGGGGTGTCCGCAGTTCAGTTCTCCGACAACACAATGCAGTCGCTGTCGCACTGGCCAGGCGGCCCGGGCGTCGCCGCCCGGCGATGCAACACCGCGCGGCTGGGCACGATCTGATGGGTCTCGTCGCCGGCCGTACCGGCTTGGCCTCGCCCGTCGACGATCAATGAATACCCGCCGGGCTGACGCGGGGGGCAGACCAGTGTCGCGTGCTCGTGGGACGCGAGGTTTCTCCGGGTGTGCCCTCCGACCGGGCCGACGTGGATGACGCCGTTGACCAGGTGCGGCTCCACCGCGACGGTGTGTGCGTGGTAGTTGTCGTCGACCGTGACGAGGTAGGCGAACGTGTAGTCCGCCAGCTTGTCGGCCAGCTGGTTGAGGTCCACTTTCACGCTCATGACGTGAGAATAGGCCGGTACGGGCGCCGGTGGGTCCGACCCGATGGACTGGTGCGGATTACCCTCCGCGCGGCGTGGATCCCAGCGGGTAGTTTCAACCCCATGCCCCTGCCGACGCCCTCACCCACCAGCACCGCCGTCGTCACCGGGGCGTCGTCGGGGATCGGCGCGGAGCTCGCACGGGAACTGGTTTCCCGGGGATATGGCGTCACCCTGGTGGCCCGCCGTGCCGACAAGCTGGCCGAGCTTGCGGCCGAACTACCGGGGGTCCGGGTCGAGGTGATCCCGTGTGACATCGCCGACTCCGCAGCCCGGGCAACGCTTTTCGACGAAATCGAGAGTCGTGGGCTGACGGTGGACATCCTGGTCAACAATGCGGGTATCGGCACCATGGGTGCGGTGGCACGTTCCACCCCGGACGCCGAGATCGCTCAGGTGCGGGTGAACGTCGAAGCCGTGATCGACCTGTGCACCCGGGCCGTGGCGTCGATGGTGCCGCGGGGCCGCGGCGCCATCCTCAACGTCGGATCCACGGCGGGCTTTCACCCGTTTCCGGGGCAGGCCGGGTATGCGGCCACCAAAGCGTTCGTTCGCAACTACACCGAGGGCTTGCGCGCCGAACTGGCGGGAACCGGGGTCACGGTGACGACGCTGAACCCGGGCCCGGTGCGTACCGAGTTCCTCAAGTCCGCGGGGATGGACGAACGTGCCTTTGCCGCCGCGTTCCCGAAATTCCTCTGGATGCCGGCCCGCGACGTGGCGCGGGTGGGCATCGACGCGCTGGCACACGACAGGGCTGAGGTGATCGCCGGTGCGCCCAGTTGGGTCAGCACCCGCCTGGCGCAGCTGATGCCGCGCCGGCTGCTGTTGCCGATGCTGGCCAGACAACATCCGGCGCTGCGCCGCGACTCCTCAGCCCGCTGAACCCGGCCAGCGCCGCATCCACCCCTCCACCGGAAGGTCCAGGCCGTTGCACAGAGTGCAGATGGTCCGGTACCAGCCGATGGCGATCAACAGCTCCATCCGCTGTTCCTCATCGAAGTTGTCGCCCAACGCATCCCACGTCGTCGTCGACCATGAGCCGGTGCGTTCCACCTCGTCGACCGCGTCGATGAGCACTCGTTCGGAGGCCGACCAGCCCACGTCGGCGCCGGTGACCAGAGCATCGCACTCGGCGTCGGTAACCCTCGCGATCGGACTCCAGAACGCGGCCTGCCCACCCCATTCATAGGCGCAGCCCAGGCGCGCACAGATCCGCAGGATCGCAATGGTGCGCACCCGCGGTGCAAGCAGCGTGTCCACATAGAGGGCCTCACCGAGCTTGCGCAGCTTGGCTGCCAGCTTCGGATGCCGCTGCAGGCAGCGCACCAGCAGCAGTGGCTCGTACGTCCGGTCGGGGTGACCCCAACTCTGGATGCCCGCGGCATCGTCCTCGCTCCACGGCGGGGCGAGCGGTGCGACGCGGCTCATGAGCGCGGCGCCGGCTGCCGTCCACGAACGAGTCGACCGGGGCGCGCGTCTGTCGGCACCCCGTTCTCGGCGATGACCTCACCGGAGACGACGGTCGCGACGTAGCCGTCCGCGGTCTGGTCGAGGCGACGCCCGCCGCCGGGCAGGTCGTAGGCGACGACCGGCCGGTGCAACCGCAGCGCAGCATGGTCGATGACGTTGAGATCAGCCTTGTAGCCCAAGGCAATTCGACCGCGATCGGCCAGCCCCGCGACCCGGGCGGGTACCGAGGTCAGTTCCCGGACGGCATCCGCGACGGTCAGCATCCCCGTGCCCCGGTCGCGGACCCAGTGCGTCAGCAGGTAGGTGGGGAAGCTCGCGTCGCAGATCATGCCGTAGTGCGCGCCGCCGTCTCCCAGGCCGAGGATGACGTCGTCGCGCCGGATCAACTCGGAGACGGTGTCGAGGGAATTGTCGCGGAAGTTGGCCAGCGTGACCAGCAGCATGGCGTGCCCGTCGTCGTCGAGCAGGCGGTCGTAGGCCTCTTCCAGCGGGTCCACGCCGCGGGCCCGGGCCCGGGAGCCGATGGAGTTCGACGGGTCGGGCTCGTAGTCGGGCTGCTCGCCCAGTGGATACATGTAGTCCCAGGCCTGCACCGCGAACATCAGCGGATGCCCGTCGCTGGCCGGAGAATCGGCCAGAATACGTTGGCGAACTTCGGGTTTGCGCATCTCCGCGACCCGCTCCGCGAGCGGCAGGTGAGCGATCTCGCGGTAGCTCGGGTAAAGGACGAACGGGTTGCCCGACAGCTCGAGGCCGAGCACGAGCCCGATCGGCCGGGGGAAGATCTGTGCGGAGATGCTGCCGCCGTTGGAGTTGGCCTTCTCCACCATCCGCAGCGCGTCCTCGAAGAACGGCGGCCCGGCATTGCCGACCGCCAGTGTGAACGTGACGGGCAGTCCCACGTCGGCGGCGACGTCGAACACCGTCTGCAGTGCCGGTTCGTAATCGCCGGCGACCAGATCGGGCACGAACTGGATCAGGCCGCCGCCGGCGTCGTCGACGCCCCGGGCTATCGCCTCGATCTCCGCATAGCCGGCGTCGTAACTGGGAATCGGCCTGCCGCTCTCGGTCTTGTGGATCGTCAGCCGCGACGAGGCGAAGCCCAGCGCGCCGCAGTTGACCGCCTCGGCGGCGAGCTTGCGCATCATCGCCAGATCTTCGGCGGTGGCCGGTTCCCGGTCGACGCCCCGTTGGCCCATCACGTACACCCGCAGTGGGGAGTGCGGCAGGAACGCCGCCACGTCGATGTCCAGGTGCCGCGACCCCAGGGCGTCGAGGAATTCCGGGAACGTCTCCCAGGTCCACGGCAGACCGTCGACCATGACGACGCCCGGGATGTCCTCCACGCCGGCCATCACGTCGACGAGCACGTCGTGATCGTCGGGGCGGCACGGCGCGAACCCGACTCCGCAGTTGCCCATCACCGCCGTCGTGACGCCGTGCGCCGAGGACGGGTTGAGCCGGTCCGACCAGATCGCCTGACCGTCGTAGTGCGTGTGCAGGTCGACGAAACCGGGAGTCACCAACAGCCCGGTGGCGTCGATCTCACGTTCGGCGGTCCCCGCCACCGACCCGATCTCGACGATGACGCCGTCGCGGACGGCGACGTCTCCCACGTACGGTTCGCCGCCCAGACCGTCGACGATGGTGCCGCCGCGGATGCACAGGTCATAGCTCATCTAACTAACCTACGACGCCATGGCCGATCGGGGAACAGGCGCTGAGATGTCGGTGCTGAGTGCAAGGATCGACCGGTGATCGATCACTTTGGAATCAACTGCAGTGACTGGGCCAAATCGAAGGAGTTCTACGACTCCGTGCTGGGCGTGCTCGGGTACAGCCGCCAGATGGACTACCAGGTCGCGATCGGCTACGGCAGTGAAGGAAAGCCCGACTTCTGGATTGCCGATGCCAGTGCGGGCGAGGCGGGCGGACCCAACCGGGAGATCCATGTGGCGTTCCATGCAGCCGACACCGATGCGGTGCAGGCGTTCTACGACGCCGCGCTGAAACTCGGGGCCGAGTCGCTGCACGCTCCGCGGCTGTGGCCCGAGTACCACCCGGGTTACTTCGGCGCCTTCGTCCGGGATCCGGACGGCAACAACGTCGAGGCGGTATTCCACGGTGCGGTGCAGTAGCCGCTAGAGCAGTTCCAGTTCCGAGATCAGCCAGTCGCCGTCGACGCGGGTGAGGCTGACCCGGTACGCCAGAGCGTCCTTGGTCGGTTCACCCCCACCCGCGGGCTCGGCCTTCTGGTCGACGAACGCCACCACCATGGCCTCGTCGGCAGACAGCGACTCCACACCGGTGTTGCGGACAGTCGCGGTCTGGGTGACGTTGTCCGGCTTCGTGCGGATCGTCTTGCGGTACTCATCGACCGCCGAGCCGGTCAGCAGTTCACTGACCGCGTCGATCTCACTGCGGCTGGTGGTGGGGGCGAAGCTCAGTACCTTGACCACGTTGGTGGCCACGAACTCGGTGACCTGCTCGCGGGCGTGGTCGTCGTCGGCGACGGGCACGGGCGCCGGCCGGCTCTTGACCGCCAACTGCCAGAAACCCAGGCCCATGACGACGATGATGCCGGCGACGAGGGCGCCGACCAGTTGCGTCCAACCCCGTGTGCGTGTCTGCATCAGTTCACGAACTCCAGCTTCGAGGCCTTGTAGGCGCCGTCGACATGGTCGACGGTGACCCGCACCCGTTGCAGTGAGACCACGCCGACCCGATTGCTCGTGACGGTGACCTTCGTGTCGACGGTGACGAGCACGACCGCCTCGTCGGAGAACAGCGATTCGACGCCGGCCCCGGTGACCGTGCCCTCGGTCTTGACGCCCAATTCCTGGGCCTTGCGCTTGATCTGCGGCGCCTGGCTCTTCAGATCGGCGCGGAACTCATCGGTGGCTCCATCCATGATCGCCTCGAGATCGCTGTCCGCCGTGTCGGCGCTCACGGTGACCGTGTGCAGCGCGAAGGTCCGGGCCGCGTCGACGTAGGGCTGCCACGACGGCGTGGTGCTCGCCGTCGGGGCGGCGCGGACGAACTGGCTCATCGCGAAGCCGATGGCGCACACCAGTAGTGCCGCCAGCACGCTCGGCACGACGACCCTTGCAGCGCTGCGCTTCTGGGGGCCACGAGGTTGCGGGATCGGGCTGGGGCCCGACCAGGTGGGGGAGTGGTGCGGCGCACTGAGCACCGGGGGAGCGGGTGCGGTGAAGGCCTGGGCCGCGATGATCCGCGGCGGATCTGTCGAGACCCGTTGCGCCGGCACCGGCCGGGCTGCCACCGGTTGCACCCTGGGAGGGCGCTGCGTAACCGGGGTGCTCGCCCGGGCGTCGGCGAGCGCCTTCGCGAAATCGCCGCACCGCGCATAGCGACCATCGCGGTCTTTTGCCATGCCCTTGAGCATCACCTCGTCCAGGTGGGCCAGTTCGGGACGATTGCTGCGCAGACTGGGCGGGAGCTCGTTGAGCTGCTTGCTGATCACCACGGCCGGATTGGAATGGTGGAACGGCGAATGTCCGGCCAGGAGTTGAAATGCACTGGCCGCCAAGGCGTATTGGTCGGCCCGTCCGTCCATCGCCTGCCCCAGGAGTTGTTCGGGGGCGGAGTAGGCCATCGAGCCGACGGCCATGTTGGTGGCGGTGATCCCGCTGATGTCGTCGATCCGGCGGGCGACGCCGAAGTCCGCCAACAGAATTCGACGCTGAGCCACCTCGGGTCCGGTCAGCAGGATGTTGGCGGGTTTGACATCGCGGTGGAGCAGGTGGCGCTCGTGCGCGTAGTCGAGGGCTTCGGCGATGGCGGTGACGATCTCGACAGCCTCGGACAGGGGCATGCCCTCGGGGTGCCGTTCGCGCACGTAGCGAGCGGCGTCGGTGCCGTCGACGTAGTCCATCGCGATCCACAGCTGTCCCTCGTGTTCGCCACGATCGTGCAGGCCGACGATGTGGGGATGCCAGAGCGAGGAGGCGATGTCGGCTTCGCGGTTGAACCGGTCGCGGTACTGGGCGTCACCGGTGAGCGCGGCGGGCATGATCTTGAGCGCGTCCTGGCGGGGTAGGCGCGGATGCTGCGCCAGATACACCTCGCCCATGCCGCCTGAGCCGAGTAGACGCTGAATCGTGTACCCGGCGAACACGTCGCCGGTATTCAACGGCATGCCCGTGATGGTAGTCGGACCGGTGCCGGGCCGGTTCGCGAGTAGCGTCGAGGCCATGGCTGCCGCTGATTCCGATGCCGTCCGAGAATTGCTGCGTGACGCATTCACCCGGCTCATCGAGCATGTCGACGATCTCACCGAAGGGCTGACCGAAGAGGTCTCGAGTTACCGCCCCACCCCGCAGGCCAACAGCATCGCGTGGCTGATCTGGCACAGCGCCCGCTGTCAGGACCTGCAGTTGTGCGACATCGCCGGGATCGAGCAGGTCTGGACCCGCGACGGGTGGAAGGACCGGTTCGGTCTCGATCTGCCGGGTAACGACATCGGATATGGGCACACTCCCGACGAGGTTGCGAAAGTGCACGCGTCGGCCGAACTGCTGGCGGGGTACTACCTGGCAGTGCACAAGGTGACGCTGGCCTACATCGCCGGGGTGACCGCGGAAGACCTCGGCCGCATCGTCGATCCGGGATGGGACCCGCCCGTGACGGCGAGCGCGCGGCTGGTCAGCATCATCGACGACTGTGCTCAGCACCTCGGCCAGGCGGCATACCTGCGCGGCATCATCCCTTGATCGTCCGGTGGTGGCCGCCCATCGGCCTCGCCGGGATGGTGTTGCTCGGTTGGGTGGTGCGTACCGGGCCGGTGGGCATCGATGACTGGTTCCAGCAGATCGGGGTCGGGCTCGGCTCGTATCGGGACGTCTTTCTGCTGTTCAGCAAGCCCATCGTGGGGGCCGTGGCATTGCTCGGCGGCATCGTTGTGGCCGTGCGGCAACGCCGGACCCGGCTGGCCCTCGCCATGGTGCTGACCCCGCTGTTGGCGATCGGCATCGTGCGGATCGCCAAGCCCCTCTTCGGGCGGGAAAAAGGGGGTGCCCTGGCCTATCCCAGCGGACACGCCACCTTCCTCGTGGCGGTGGCCGGTCTGCTCGTGGTGCTGGCCGGCGTCGCGCTCTGGGCGCTGATTCTCGCGATCACCGTGAGCGTGCTCGGCGTGTTCGGCCTCTCGATGACCTTCCACTACTTCACCGACACCATCGGCGCCGTGTTGCTGAGTACGTCGTTGGTGTGCGTCGCGGCGGTACTCGCTCGCGGTGCGCCTCACGGCCCGGCCGGCACCGCCTCCGCCGGACTTCGCTGAGCGATCAGCCGGGGGCCGCGCACGGTTCACCCGCTGGCCAACTCGAATCGCGAGGTCGTCAGGCACGACGCGCGACCCGGTCGCCCGCAGGCATGTTCAAGATCGATCAACCATCAAGCACCAGTTGGCAGTTCGGTCCACAGGCCGGCGACCGGTGTTGCATTCGGCAAGACTTTCAGATCGGGTGCCATGGCTCAGCAAACTCTGGTCATCGATCACGAGCTGGGCGTAAGGCTACTTTTCGGGTTTTGCGGCAACAGTGTCGGTCCGTGAGATATTTGCAAACGCAACAACTGAAAATCGTCACCTGAGAAAAAGCTGAGATCTTGATGAGCGAAGAGTAATTTTCTGCGCGTGCCGAGCTACCGGCGCAGCCCAAATAGCAAGTCATCGAGGGGATCTCATCTTGAACAGTCGTGTTTCGAGCAGTTTGACCGCGTGTGCCGCCATCGCCACCGCCGGTGCCATCGCGATCACTCCTGTCGTTGCGTCACCGCCGACGCCGCCACGCATGGTGGACGCGTCGGCGGCGCTGATGGCCAGCTTCGAGGGTATGAACCAAGCGGGTTTGGTGTTCATGGCCGGCCAGCGGCTCGCTGAGCAGTTCGTGCAGGCACCGCTGACCCCGTTCGTCCTTGCGGCCCAGCTCGCGGCCGGCGACAACGAGCGACTGTTCTCCCAGATCCGGCAGATTGTCGATTCGCCGGTGTACGTTGCCGATCCGCTCATCGAGGCGATCGCCATCACGTTGCCGGATGAGTTCGGCGGAGGCTCGGACCACGTCACCAACACCACGGCCGGCGACGGCGCCTTCATGCAGTTCCGCAACAACGAGCTGCTGGGCCTCCGGGACGCCATCAACGCTCAGTTCGCCGCGGCGCTCGACGTCGACACCCCGTGGCCGAACGAGAACTACACCGCGGCCCTCGCGCAGGGACTGCAGGAGTCGGCGGTGCGAAGCGTCAACGGCGTCGTGCTGGGGGCGGTCGGTCTCGTCTCGGTGGCGCAGGCGATGGCGTCCGGCGACAACCTTGCGGTATACAAGGCCGTGAAGGAATACATCGATGCCCCGCTGTGGGCCGCGGATCCGGCCATCGAGGGGCTGGCCGAGGCGCTCCCGGCCGGGCTCGGTGGCGGCACCAATCACGACCCGACCGACCCCACCGGTGACGGCGCCCTCATGCAGTTCCGCAACAACCAACTGATCGGTGCACGCGATTCCGTGCGCATCGCCGCCGCCAACGTGCTCGGCGTCCGCGACAAGGTGGACAGCACCGGCAACGTCATCACCAGCAGCCTCGATCGGAGCCGGCTCCTGTCGGCCCCCGGTGACGAGGACCGCAAGCCGGACGTGGCCAACCTCAAGCCCCACGTGACGAGTCTCAACGCCGCGGTGACCGACGCCAAGGACAAGGCCGAGCAGCGCAGGGCCAAGGCCAAGTCGAACGTGGACAAGGCGGTGGGGCAGGCACGCGAGGCGGTCAAGAACGTGGCCCAGAAACTCGCCCCGAAGAACAAGAAGGCGGCCGAGCAGAAGAAGGCCAAGGGTTCGGAGGACTGAGGGGTTCCTCCGGTACCGGGCCCGCGCCCAGATCGTGGACAAGGGGTCTCCGCGATCTGGGCGCGGGGTCGCGAATCGAGCGCACTTGACAGGTGTCAACCCCGGTGCGACGTGGGTCACACACGGTGATTAACATAGGCCTCATGACAGCGACGCCAGATGTAGCTCGGACCGCGGATTTCACGGGTTCCGGCACTATTCACAACCCCGCCACCGGGGCCGTCGCCGGCCAGGTGACCTGGACCGACGCCGCCGACGTGCCGCGTATCGCGGCCGGTCTGCGGGAAGCTCAGAAGGAATGGGAGGCCCGCGGCGCCAAAGGCCGCGCCAAGGTGCTCTCCCGCTACGCGGTGTGGTTGGGCGACCACCGCGACGAGATCGAGAAACTCCTGATCGCCGAGACCGGCAAGTCGGCCATGGACGCCGCGCAAGAGGTCCCGCTGCTGATCATGATCCTCTCCTACTACATCAAGGTGGTGGAGCAGGCGATGGCGCCGGATACCCGTCCGGCCGCGCTGCCCATCATGTCGATCAAGAAGATCTCGGTGCATTACCGGCCGCGCGCCGTCGTCGGGATCATCGCGCCGTGGAACTACCCCGTGGCCAACGCCATGATGGACGCCATCGGCGCCCTGGCCGCCGGGTGCGCAGTGCTGCTCAAACCGTCTGAGCGCACCCCGCTGACCGCCGAGGTGCTGCTGCGCGGCTGGCTGGATTCCGGTGCCCCCGAGGTCTTCGCCCTCGCACAAGGTGCGCGTGCGGTGTCCGAGGCCGTCATCGACAACTCCGACTACGTCCAGTTCACCGGTTCCTGTGCCACCGGAGCCAAGGTGATGGAGCGTGCCGCTCGTCGGCTGACCCCGGTGAGCCTGGAGCTCGGCGGCAAGGACCCGATGATCGTGCTCGAGGACGCCGACGTCGAGCTCGCCGCCAACGCCGCGGTGTGGGGCGGGATGTTCAACGCAGGCCAGACCTGCGTGTCCGTCGAGCGGGTCTATGTGCTCGATCCGGTCTACGACCAGTTCGTCGCCGCCACGGTGAAGGCCGTCGAGAACCTCAAGATGGGTACCGGCGAGGGCTACCACTTCGGCTCCCAGATCGACGACAGCCAGGTGGCGATCACCGAACGGCACGTCAACGAGGCCATCGCCGCCGGCGCCAAGGCGCTGACCGGTGGCAAGCGCCCCGAAGGCGGAGGCAGCTTCTTCGAGCCCACCGTGCTCGTCGACGTCGACCACTCGATGGCCTGCATGACCGAGGAGACGTTCGGGCCGACACTGCCGATCATGAAGGTGTCGTCGGTCGAAGAAGCCATCCGGCTGGCCAACGACAGCCCGTACGGGCTGAGCGCGTCGGTGTTCTCCAAGGACGTCGATCGCGCCAAGGCCATTGCGCTGCAGCTTGATTGCGGCGCGGTCAACGTCAACGACGTGATCTCCAACCTGATGTGCACCACCGCGCCGATGGGCGGTTGGAAGACCTCGGGCATCGGTGCGCGTTTCGGCGGCCTCGACGGGGTGCGCAAGTTCTGCAAGCAGGAGACCGTGGTGGTGCCGCGCACCAGTGTGGGCGCAGGCGGCAGCTACTACAACAACTCGGAGAAGGCGATCGTCCGGATGAACAAGCTGCTGACCAAGCTGGCGCTGGCGCGTCCACGCCGCAAGGCCAAGTAGCGACCTACCGGCCGTTCACCCCGGCGACACCTTGGTGTTCGCCGGGGTGGATACCGTCGGCCGGTGACTCTGGACATCACCGGCTACACCGTCCGTGACGACGATGACGACGACCCCGTGCTGTTGCTGGAACCCGGCGGCGAGGTCGTCGACACCTGGCGGGAGAACTACCCGTACGAGGACCGCATGTCGCGTCAGGAGTACGAGGAGCAGAAGCGCCTGCTGCAGATCGAGTTGCTGAAGCTGCAGAAGTGGAGCCAGGGCAACGGACTGCGGCACGTCATCGTCTTCGAGGGACGTGACGCGGCCGGCAAGGGCGGCACCATCAAGCGGTTCATGGAGCACCTCAACCCCCGCGGCGCCCGGGTGGTCGCGCTGGAGAAGCCGACCGAGAAGGAGCGCACGCAGTGGTACTTCCAGCGCTACGTGCAGCACCTGCCCGCCGCCGGTGAGATCGTGCTGTTCGACCGCTCCTGGTACAACCGCGCCGGGGTGGAGCGCGTGATGGGCTACTGCTCGCCCAAACAGCACGCCGAATTCATCCGCCAGGCCCCGTTGTTCGAGCAGATGCTGGTCAACGACGGCATCAGCCTGACCAAGCTGTGGTTCTCCGTCACACAGTCCGAGCAGCGCACCCGGTTCACGATCCGCCAGGTCGACCCGGTGCGGCAGTGGAAGCTCTCACCCACCGATCTCGCGTCGCTGGACAAGTGGGAGGACTACACGGCGGCCAAGGAAGACATGTTCGCCTGGACCGACACCGAAATGGCGCCCTGGACCGTGGTCAAGAGCAATGACAAGAAACGCGCCCGCATCAACGCCATGCGCTACGTGCTCGGTAAGTTCGATTACGACAACAAGGATTTTGACGTGGTCGGCCACGCCGATCCGCTGATCGTGGGGCGTGCCCTGTCGGACTGAGCAGTCGGACCGCCGCCCGAGAACTAGGAGGACGGCGTGCGATTCGTCATGACGCTGTTCCTGTGGGTGCTGACGACGATCCTGCTGGCGGCCGCCGTGCCCTCGGCGTGGGTGCAGAAGAACATCATCGACCAGCAGGGCTACTCGGCGTTCGCCGCGGCTGCGGCGACCGACCCGCAGTTACAACAGGCGGTGGCCGGTGAACTCACCACCCAGGTGCAGTCCCTGGCGGCGCAGAACGGAACCGACGTGGACTCGCGACGGATCCGCGCCGTGGCAGGTGCCTACACCTCACGTCCGGATTTTCCCGGTCAGTTCGCCCTGGCCAACCAGGTCGCGCACACCTGGATGTTCACCGACCGGTTGTCCCGGAACGAGAACGGCAACTGGGTGATCGACCTCGCCCCCATGCTCTCGGACGACTCGTTCCGCGAAACCCTGTCCGGTTTCGGTGTCGAGGTGCCGCAAACTCTGACGGTGCCCATCGCGTCGTCGGCGCCCGACAGCTTGCGGCCGGGCATATTGCGTCCGCTGGCCGTGTGGGGCCCGTGGGTCAGCGTCGGGGTGACGGTGCTGGCCGGTGTCTTCGCTCTGTTGACCTTGGCGGTGGCTCGGGCCCGCGGTAAAGCCCTTGCTGCACTGGGAATTTCCGCTCTGCTGGTGGGTGCGGCGGGTTGGGCCGGGTTGGAGACGGGCCGGCGCTACCTCAACGAGGCGCTCAACCACACCAGCGGCGACATCCGGCAGATCGCCGACGCCATGGCCGGCCATGCGATCGACAGCCTGCACCAATGGCTGAACCTCACCCTGGCCGCCGGTGGTGGGCTGGTGGTGTTCGGGATCATCGTGGCGTTGCTCGGTGGCCTGCGCCGTCGGGATTGACGGCCGGCCACCTCAGATGCGTTCCCACGGACGCAGGTAGGCCTGCTGGGCTAGGAGCCGATGGTCTGCCAGAGGAACTCGTAGGTCAGCGCCGCCTTGAAAGCCGCCTGCTTGTTGTCGGCCGCACCGCCGTGACCACCCTCGATGTTCTCGTAGTACAGCACCCGGTGCCCGGCTGCCTCCAGCGCCGCGGTCATCTTCCTGGCGTGGCCAGGATGCACCCGGTCATCGCGCGTCGACGTGGTGATCAGGATCGGCGGATACTTCGCGTCCTTCGAAATATTTTGGTACGGCGAGTATTTCGACATGAACTCCCAGTCGGCCGGGTCGTCGGGATTGCCGTACTCGGCCACCCATGACGCGCCCGCCAGCAGCAGGTGGAAACGCTTCATGTCCAGCAGCGGCACGCTGCAGACCAGCGCTCCGAACAGCTCCGGATAGTGCGTCAGCATGACACCCATCAGCAGCCCACCGTTGCTGCCACCGGATGCGCCGAGCTGCTCGACGGTGGTGATGCCGCGGCGCACCAGATCCGTTGCGACCGCGGCGAAATCCTCGTACACCAGGTGACGGTTCTCCCGCATTGCCTGCTTGTGCCAGCCCGGCCCGTACTCACCGCCACCGCGGATGTTGGCCTGCACATAGGTCCCTCCGCGGGCCAGCCAGGCCCGCCCGGCACCCCCGATGTAGCCCGGTGTCAACGAGTTCTGGAATCCGCCGTAGCCGTAGAGGTGCGTGGGGCTCGGCTCGTCACGGCGTCCGACCACAAAATAGGGCACCTCGGTGCCGTCCTTGGACGTGGCGAAGAACTGCTCGACGCGGATGCCGGTGGCGTCGTAGAACGCCGGTGCCGACTTGACCTCGACGAGTGGGCCGCCGGCGGTGCCGTACAGCAGCCGCGACGGGGTGGTGAATCCGCTTGAGTTGTAGAAGACCTCGTCACCTTCGTGATCGATGTCGACGACGATGGTGTCCGTCGCAGGCGGAATATCCGGCGCGTCCCTGCGCTCCCACGTCCCGGGTGTGACGACCTCGACGTGGCTGGCGACATCACGCAGCGTGATCAGGATCAGCTTCTCCTTGGTCCACTGCACACTCGACAGGCTGCTGTGCTCGTCGGGCTCGTAGATCATCGCGAGATCGGCTGTACCGGAGAGGAAATCGTCGAACTTGGTGCCCAGCAGCGCGCCCGCCGGATAGGTGACCTCACCCACCTGCCAGTCGCTCCGCAGTGAGATCAGCAGCCACTCGCGGTGCAGCGACAACGACGAGTCGGTCGGGACCTTGAGTTCGATGAGCTCGCCGTCGCGGGCCTCGTAGCGGATGCGGTGGTAGAAGTCGGTGTAGCGGCCCAAACGGGTGTGCTCGAACCCCGGGGTCCGGTCGATCGAGGCGATCACCCGGACATCGGTCGGCTCGGCTTCGTACACGGTCTCGGCATCGGTCAACGGCTCACCGCGGCGCCAGCGTTTGGCGATACGTGGATAACCGGATTCGGTCATCGAGCCTTCGCCGAAGTCGGTGCACACCAGCAGGGTGTCCTCGTCCTCCCAGGACACCGAGGACTTGGCTTCGGCCAACTCGAAACCGCCGGCGACGAATTCCCTTGTCCGCATGTCGAACTCGCGGACCACGGTGGCATCGGCGCCGCCCCGGGACAGACTGATCATGGCCAGCGTGTGGTCCGGCTCGATCACCTCGGGTCCGGCCCACACCCAGTTCTCGTCCTCGGCGCGGGCCAACTCGTCCAGGTCCAGGATCACGTCCCAGTCGGGCTCCTCGGCCCGGTAGCTCTCCAGCGTGGTGCGCCGCCACAGACCGCGCGGGTTCGCCTCGTCGCGCCAGAAGTTGTACAGGTACTCACCGCGCCGGCCCGGATAGGGGATCCGGGCATCGGTGTCGAGGATCTCCAGCACCTCGGAGCGCATCGCCTCGAAACGCTCACCGCCCAACTGCGCGACCGTCGGCTCGTTGTGTGCCCGCACCCACGCCAACGCGTCGTCGCCGGTGATGTCCTCGAGCCACAGGTAAGGGTCCTTCGCCATGCCCACATTGTTACCGCGCGCGTACTGTGAGCTGAACTACACCAGTGCCCGGGAGAAACGAGGATGTGATGGGTCAAGCGCCGGCGCGCGCCCTGATCACCGCCGCTGCCGCCGATCTGCTGGCACGGCTGCAGGAGCGCCACGGCCCGCTGATGTTCCATCAGTCCGGCGGCTGCTGTGACGGCTCCTCCCCGATGTGTTACCCCGATGGTGAGTTCATCGTCGGTGACCGCGACATCCTGCTGGCGATCCTCGACGTCGGTACCGGAGTACCGGTGTGGATCTCCGGCCCGCAGTTCGAGGCGTGGAAGCACACGCAGCTGGTGATCGACGTCGTCGCAGGTCGCGGCGGCGGCTTCAGCCTGGAAGCACCCGAAGGCATGCGGTTCCTGTCCCGCGGCCGCGCCTTCACCGAGGCCGAGAACGACGCGCTAACCGGGCAGCCTCCGGTGACCGGAACGCAGTACAGCGTCGGTGTCCGACCGCCCGACACCGGCAGCCACATCGTCGCGGCCGCCGAGGACGCGTGCCCGATACCGGCGCGGACGGTGCCTACTTCGCCAAGGTGAACTGGACGACGTCGGTCTGGCGCCGCCGGAACAGCTTCGCGCAGCCGGTCAGATACTTCATGTAGCGCTCGTAGACGTCCTCGGACTGGGTCGCGACGGCCTGCTCACGGTTGGCCTCCAGGTTGGCAGCCCAGACGTCGAGGGTCAGTGCGTAGTGCGGCTGCAGCGATTGCTCCCGGGTGACCGTGAAGTCGGCCGCGGTCGCGTGCTCGTTCACCATCGGGATCGACGGCAGCTGCCCACCCGGGAAGATCTCGGTCAGGATGAACTTGATGAACCTGGCCAGCTCGAAGGTGACGGGCACGCCCATCTCATGGGCTCTGCGCGGATCGATCCCGCAGATGGTGTGCAGCAGCATCACGCCGTCGGACGGCAGCGCCCGATAGGCCTTGTCGAAGAAGGCCGGGTAGCGGTCGCGGCCGAAGTGCTCGAACGCGCCGATCGAGACGATCCGGTCGACAGGCTCGTCGAACTGTTCCCAGCCCTGCAGCAGGACCCGCCTGCTGCGGTCGGTGTCCATACCGTCGAACATCTGGCCGACGTGCGCAGCCTGGTTCTTCGACAGCGTCAGCCCTACGACGTCGACGTCGTAGCGTTCGATGGCGCGTCGCATGGTCGCACCCCAACCACATCCGACGTCGAGCAACGTCATTCCGGGTTCGAGCCCCAACTTGCCGAGCGCCAGATCGATCTTGGCGATCTGGGCTTCCTCCAATGTCATGCCGTCACGTTCGAAGTACGCGCAGCTGTAGGTCTGCGTCGGATCGAGAAACAGGCGGAAGAAGTCATCAGAGAGGTCGTAGTGGGCTTGGACGTCGGCGAAGTGTGGAGTCAGGGATTTCGGCACGTGGTGCCTTTCTGCTGGTTCGTCGGTCAAGGAGCAGATCGCAGCCGCGACCCTCATATGGCATTCGGAGCCGCTCCCGACGTGGATGGCTACGAATCGATATCGGCCGGGGCGCGCCGTGCCGGTGCCGCTGACGTAGCGGGTTGCGGCGTTATCGTCGAAGAGTGATTCCGCTGCCACGGGCGTGGCTGCTGACCAGCGCCATGTTGGTCGGCGTAGCGGTCGGGCTGCTGGCAGGGATTGCCACGACATTGCTGGTGACGGCCACCGTCCGGCCCGACGCCGTGATCGCACTCGTCCTCGGGGTACCCGGCGTCCTCGGGATATTGACCGTCCTGGTTTCGGGGCGGCGGTGGGTCACGGCGCTGGGCGCCTGTGTCCTCGGCATCGCGCCCGGCTGGTTCGGCGCCCTCGCGATCATCCAGGTGGCCACCCATGCCTGAGAACGTCGACACCTCTACCGCGGACTTCACCCCGTTGTTCGACACGGGGGAGACCGCGGTCCTCGACGAGGAATTCCCAGCCGAAACGGCATCCGCGGAAGACATGACCCCGGACGAGACGGCGTCCGACGACGCGCCCTCGGCGCCGCTGCCCGCTCCGGCCCCGTCGGTGGTGGTGGAAGGGACCTACCTGTCGGTCAAGTGGTGGACGTTCGTCGGCGTGCTGGCCGGGGTTTGGCTCGTGTCCGCAGCAGCCGGAGCAGGCCTGTACTACTACTGGTACCAGTCGCCCGACAAGACCTGGCCGGTGTTCGTCGCACTCGCCTACATCGTCGTCACCACGGTCGGCGCCCTGGTGGCGTCGACCGCCCAGCGCAAACCCGTGGTATCTGCCCTGGCCATCGCACTGATGTCGGCGCCGCTCGCGGCGATGTCCGCCGCCGCGGTTTTCTACGGCGCCTACGTGTTCGGCTGGATCGCCCGGTAGGACCATTGCGCCGCCCACTAGGGTGGGGTCGTGACCCACTTTGACGTCGTCGTTCTCGGAGCTGGCCCCGGTGGATACGTCGCGGCCATTCGTGCCGCCCAATTGGGGCTGAGCACCGCAATTGTCGAACCCAAATACTGGGGCGGCGTGTGCCTCAACGTCGGGTGTATCCCGTCCAAGGCGTTGCTGCGCAATGCGGAACTCGCACACATCTTCAACAAGGAAGCCAAGACCTTCGGCATCAGCGGTGAGGCCACCTTCGACTACGGCGCGGCCTTCGATCGCAGCCGCAAGGTCGCCGACGGCCGCGTCGCCGGCGTGCACTTCCTGATGAAGAAGAACAAGATCACCGAGGTTCACGGCTACGGCACCTTCACCGGGCCCAAGTCGATGTCGGTGAAGCTCAACGAGGGTGGGACCGAGGAGCTCACGTTCGACAACGCGATCATCGCGACCGGATCGTCTACCCGACTGGTGCCGGGCACCTCGTTGTCCGACAACGTCGTCACCTACGAAACCCAGATCCTCTCGCGCGAGCTGCCGGGCTCGATCATCATCGCCGGCGCAGGCGCGATCGGCATGGAGTTCGCCTACGTGCTGAAGAACTACGGCGTCGACGTCACCATCGTCGAGTTCCTGCCGCGCGCACTGCCCAACGAGGATGCCGAGGTCTCCAAGGAGATCGAGAAGCAGTACAAGAAGCTGGGCGTCAAGATCCTCACCGGCACCAAGGTCGAGGGCATCTCGGACGATGGTTCGACGGTCAAGGTCACCGTGAGTAAGGACGGCAACACCGAAGAGCTCAAGGCCGACAAGGTGTTGCAGGCCATCGGCTTTGCGCCCAACGTCGAGGGCTTCGGCCTGGAAGCCGCCGGGGTGTCGTTGACCGACCGCGGGGCGATCGCCATCGACGACTACATGCGCACCAACGTGCCGGGCATCTACGCCATCGGTGACGTCACCAGCAAGCTGCAGCTGGCCCACGTCGCCGAGGCCCAGGGCGTCGTCGCAGCCGAAACCATCGGCGGCGCTGAGACTCTCGCGCTGGGTGACTACCGGATGATGCCGCGCGCCACGTTCTGCCAGCCGCAGGTGGCCAGCTTCGGTCTCACCGAGGAGCAGGCCAAGGCCGAGGGCTACGACGTCGTCGTCGCCAAATTCCCGTTCACCGCCAACGGCAAGGCCCACGGCCTGGCCGACCCGACCGGTTTCGTGAAGCTGATCGCCGACAAGAAGCACCTCGAGCTGATCGGCGGGCACCTGATCGGGCCGGACGTCTCGGAGCTGTTGCCCGAGCTGACGTTGGCGCAGAAGTGGGACCTGACCGCCAACGAGCTGGCCCGCAACGTGCACACCCACCCGACCCTGTCGGAGGCGCTGCAAGAGTGCTTCCACGGTCTGGCCGGCCACATGATCAACTTTTGAGAAACGAAATCGTCGCCGGCATAGTCGGATTGGTGGTCGGCCACATTGTGTGGCTGGCCGCCATCACGTTGGCGACCGAAGGCTCCCGGGTGAACATCTGGGTGCTGCTGGTCGCGGCACTGTCTCTCATCGGCGGTGCCGCGGGCGGATACTTCGGGTGGCGTAAGTATCAGCAGAAATCCCACACCTGGGCTGCGTTCCTGTGGGCGTTGCCGGTGTCCCCGGTGATCTTCTCGCTCGTGCTGCTCGGGGTCACCTACCTGTAGTGCTTCTGGCAGGCGCCGCGGTGTTGCCGCCGCGCCGTTTTCTACCGCGCGGTTGTTGATCGGCGGCGGCTACAACGCGGATGTGGAAAACGGCGCAATCGGTTGGCCTAGTCGGGAAAGTCCAGTGGGACTCGCAGTGTTGTCATCGTGGCGGCAAGACCGTCGTATTGGGCTGCCAGCAAGCAGAATTCGATGAGCTGCTGCTTGGTCAGCAGCTTCGACAGAGCAGCCCAGGTCTCGGGGGAGACCGACCGGGTGACGACGAACTCGTCGGTCGCCGTGATCAGCACCCGCTGCCGGTCGGTCAGGCCTTCGGCGTCAGGGCCCTTGAAGATGCGGGCCTGGGTCTCGGCGTCGACACCGCGGCTGCGGGCCAGCCGGCGATGCTGCTGCAGCTCGTATTCGCAATCGCGTAGATGCCCGACCCGGAGGATGACCAGTTCGGCATCCTGACGTGACAACTTGCCCAGCGGGCCGAGCAGCAGGCCCGAATACGGCAGCCAGGCCAGGAACAGCAGCTTGTGCTGGCCGAGCACGTTCATCAGGGTGAACCTCGGTGCCCGGATGGCCCTGGCGCCCAGCTTGGCGATGGCCCAGTTGACCGGGCCCAGCTCACGGAATCCGCCCGGCGCGATGCGGGCCGGCTCGAGTGCACTCACCCCGCCGAGTCTGGCACAGGCGGAGTGGCTTAGAAGGTCCAGGCGCCGGTGGGTTCGATGACGAACCCGTGGTTGTGGCCCTTGTCGATACAGGCGACGCGATCAACCGGGCCGACAGCGCAGGTGAATACACCCACCTGGGGTCCCCAGTCTGCAACCAGTTTCTGCCCAACCCCGAGCAGTCTGACGTTCGGGCGTGTGTCCGGCTGACACTCTCCGTCGAGACGCTCAATGGAGTAAGCGTGTTCGCGGTCAGGGCGGCCACGGTTGGATCGCCCTGCATGCGAGCAGATGTTGTCGGTCGATTCGTAGGGTTCGGTGGAGAATTTTCCCGAGCACCAAGGTCCGCCGAAATTGATCTCGCACCCAACGCTGGTTGGCGTGGTGAATTGATAGCTCGGTCCACCGCGTAGCGGTACGTAGAAATCTTCCGGATTAACGGCTGTGAACTCGTTGAGGTTAGGAAACACGTGAGGCGGCGGTTCTGCCTGCGCCGTACCTGAGCTCTGGCGTGTACAGCCTGCGATGGCAGCGCCAACCAGCGCTGCTAGAGCGAAAAATAGCGCTATCGAGCGGAACAATGACACGGTCCGCACCTTCAGAAACGCTGGATCCGTGCGTGCGCTTTTCCGATCCTTCACAACGGCTCCAATCAGTGCTGGACGGTGACAGTTGTCGTGTAGGTCTGCGGGTTATACGGCTTTGGGTCGCCGTCGTAATTAACGCCGTCCCACGTACTAACACGAAGATCAATTATTTCTTGTCCGGTCACCGGGTCATAGGTTGTGTCGACGATGGTCGGACCGTACGGTGCTGCGGGATCGCCGCCAGAGACCGTGGGAACGGGTCCGAGAATCGTGGTTGGAACCGCTGATTTCAATCCCTCTGCCGTTGAGGCAGTGACGGCACTCACCGCTTGGCGGGGAGGATCGGTCGTAGGGTTGAAGTTATCCGAACCGACCAACGCGAACCCTCCGCCTTTCAGAGCCACCAGTTGACTTTCGCGAGCTCCCGGAAGGCCTTCGATCTTGCCAGACATTTGTAGGGTCTTCATCCAGTCGGCTGGCTTCTGCCCTGGTTGAACCGGGGCGGATTCAAACATGAACCGCTCGATCTTGCCATCCCTGTTGGTGACGTTTCCGACGACGATCATTTTGCCGGTGGTCTTGTCGTAGGCACCGGTCGGTTGGTAAATCGGCATTTGCTTGCCATCAGGGCCTGGATAGCTGAGCGCGCCGAGCGGTTGCGGACTGTCCGGATTGCTGAAATCCCAAGCTTCGCCGGGAGTCGAGTACGGGTTTATCCCGTCCTCTACCTTGCCGTCCGGATAGCTGAAGAACGCGATCCGTTCTCCGTTGGGACCGATTGCGGTTCCGGTAGGGATCGGACGGGTGCCGTCGTCCGGCACATGCTTTGCCTTCTGGCTGTCCGGGTCTCGGGCAACCTCCTCGACCGGGTCCCAATTGGCGTCGTGGGTCTGTGGATCGCCGCCAAGTGTTGGGCCCTTCCCGTCGGGGAATGCAACTTGCAGGTCGTACTTGTCCTGCTCGTACTTCAACGGTCCCGCAGGGCCGGCAATTCGCGGCCCACCCGGATTGCTCGGGTGGTCAGGTGCGGGACCTTGCCCCTCGAAGTTGAACTCTCGCAGGGAGGCCGCGACCTTCTTGAGGTCTGAACCGACTCGTTCGTCGGTCGCAGCGAGAACTAATGCCTGTGCGCGAATGTCGGCTTCAAGTGCACGGGCAAGGTGCTGCCTCAACCACCGAAAAGGGCTGGGGAAGTTGGGCAATCGGTCCCTGAGAGTGAGGTCTTCTCTGACTTCGTAGAGTCGGTTCTCGGCGTTGCGGATGGCTGCCAACGCGGCTTTTCGCGCATCGGCTATCGACTCAGATCCCTTCCTGGCGACGTCTGCCGCTTGACGAAGTTGGTCCTCTGCGCGACGCATATTGACAAGATCTCGAAAGAGCCGATCTCGGGCCTGGTCTGCTCCGGCGCCGGACCAATGCGCCCCGCTCAGGGCGTTGAAGGCCTTCGCGTAGTTCTCTTGAATGAGATTGGCACGTTCGGTCCACAACTTGGCCGCGTTTTCCAAGTGCCTGGTAGTCCAGGCGTCGATCTGCGATTTCGTCGGGGTGTCGACCATCGGCTATCTGCCAGGCCGCATCGTGCCGTCGACGTTTTGGGCGTTTGTGGCATCGGTGGAGTCGTACGCCGAAGCGGCCTGGGAAAGCGCAATGCCGTATCCACTCAACCTGAAACCAGCGACCCGCGTCACGTGGTCTGCGCTGACGGCCAGCTCGGTCACCGCTGCTGAGGTCGGCTGGAAGTCGGGCCCGGGCTCCATGGGTGTGACCGTGTCCTGCAACTGTTTGCCGAGGTCGTTGAACTTGCCAGCGAGTGCCACCAGTTCGGCGGTATCCACTTCGAGACGCGGCCCAGTCATTGTCAAAGCCTACGACCCCTCAAGGCCGTCCAGAGCAGCAATCTCGCGCAGAACTACGGCTGCCGCACCAGATACGGCGACACCGTCGAGCGGTGCTCGTTGAGGTCCAGCGCCTTGCCGAGCGCCGGGAACGCACGTTGCGGGCAGTTGTCGCGCTCGCAGACCCGGCAGCCCGAACCGATGGGGGTGGCCACCTCACCGGAGAGGTCCAGGCCCTCGGAGTACACCAGCCGATGGGCATGGCGCAGTTCGCATCCCAGCCCGATCGCGAACGTCTTGCCGGGCTGGCCGTAGCGCGATGCGCGGCGCTCCACGGTGCGGGCCACCCACATGTAGTTGCGGCCGTCGGGCATCTGGGCGATCTGCACGCCGATCTTGCCGGGATTGCCGAAGGTCTCGTAGACATTCCACAACGGACAGGTGCCACCCGACGAGGAGAAGTGAAAGCCGGTGGCGGACTGGCGTTTCGACATGTTGCCGGCGCGGTCGACCCGGACGAAGGAGAACGGGACGCCGCGCATCGACGGCCGCTGCAGAGTGGACAGCCGGTGCGCGATGGTCTCGTAGCTCACCGAGTAGAACGCCGACAGCCGTTCCACGTCGTAGCGGAAATTCTCGGTCACGTCGTGGAATTGGCGGTAGGGGAGCACGGTGGCCGCGGCGAAGTAATTGGCCAGCCCGAGCCGGGCCAGGGTGCGGGATTCGTCGCTGGTGAACATGCCCTCGTCGACCATCCTGTCGATGAGTTCGCCGAACTCCAGGAAGGCCAGTTCGGCCGCCATCTTGAAGACCTGCTGGCCGCTGGAGAGGTGGTTGCCCATCTCCAGCGTCTTGGTGGCCGGGTCGTAGCGGTGCAGCACGGTGTCGCCCAGGTCGATCCGACGCACGATCCGGACCCCGTGCACCGTGGTCATCCGGTTGGCCAGCTCCCCGGCCAGGTCACCCCGGTGCATGCGGATCTTGGCGGTCAGATCTTCTGCTGCGGTGTCGAGTTCGTGCAGATAGTTCTGCCGTTGGTAGAAGTAGTCGCGCACTTCCTCGTGCGGCATGGTGATCGAACCGCTGCCGCTGCCGTCGGAATAGCGGTCCTCGGTGGCGGCCGCCAATTGCGTGGTGGTCAGCCGGTAACGACGGTGCAGATTGACCATCGCGCGGGCGAAGTTCGGATACGCCGCGACCATGTCGGCGACCTCGGCGACGTCCATGTCGGCGCCGAGGTCGCGGTCCATCGCCACCTCGCGCATCTCCGCGACCAGTCGGGTGTCGTCGTGGGAGGCGAAGAACGTTGCGTCCACCCCGAACACCTCGGTGATACGCAGCAGCACCGCCACAGTCAGCGGGCGCACGTCGTGCTCGATCTGGTTGAGGTAACTGGGGGAGATCTCGAGCATCTGAGCCAGTGCCGCCTGGCTCAGGCCACGCTCGCTCCGCAGTTGACGCACCCGCGACCCGACGAACGTTTTTGCCACGTCAAATAGCCTAACAAGGGTGTGAAGGCCGTCTTCGCATTCTTGGCAGTTCAGTCCGTACTGGCAGGATCGGGCTGCCTGGCATGATCGGCTCAGGCGACAGCGACTGGAGATGAATCATGACGGGAACCGCGCAGAATTCGACCACCGGGCTGAACAAGGTGATGATGCCGGTGCCCGATCCCCATCCCGATGTCTTCGACCGGGAATGGCCGCTGCGGGTCGGCGACATCGACCGGGTGGGTCGGCTGCGGTTCGACGCCGCGGCCCGGCATATCCAGGACATCGGCTCCGATCACCTGCGCGAGCTCGGCTTCGAGGAAACGCACCCGCTGTGGATCGTGCGGCGCACGATGATCGACCTGATCAGGCCGATCGAGTTCCAGGACATGCTGCGGATGCGGCGGTGGTGCTCGGGAACCTCGAACCGGTGGTGTGAGATGCGGGTGCGGATCGACGGGCGCAAGGGCGGGCTGATGGAGTCCGAGGCGTTCTGGATCAACATCAACCGCGAGACCCAGGGACCGGCCCGTATCTCCGACGACTTCCTGTCCGGCCTGCGCCGCACCACCGACGAGGCCCGGCTGCGCTGGAAGTCCTACCTGAAGGCCGGCAGCCGGGAAGATGCCGCCGAGATCCGCGAGTACCCGGTGCGGGTGTCCGACATCGACCTGTTCGACCACATGAACAACTCGGTCTACTGGACGGTGATCGAGGACTACCTGTACTCGCATCCCGAGCTGCTGGAGAAGCCGCTGCGGGTGACCATCGAGCACGACGCCGCGGTGGCCCTCGGCGAGAAGCTCGAGATCCTGTCGCATGTTCACCCGGCCGGGTCGACCGACAAATTCGGCGAAGAGCTCTCCGATCGCACTGTTAGAACGCTCACATATGCCGTCGGCGACGAGACAAAAGCGATCGCATCACTGTTCTCGCTCTGACCCCTCCCGGTTTAACAGTACGAGCGTACTGACCTGCACCTTTGGGCTACTCGTCGGTAGCTTCTGAACCGGTACAGCCATCATATTTCTTCGCAACCTTTGCAAGTTAACTAAGCGCTTTGGCGAAACTTGGCAACTGAAACGGGTGGACCTGCGGATATGTGCTGTGCCATCGTCGAGTTAGCACATCAGTGAAGCTGCCACGGCGTTAGCAATTAACAAGGCGAACGACCGGGCGGTGGAACAAGGCGACTGAAACAAACCGAAGGAGCAGTCCTATGTCGACCGTGGGCACCCCCAAGTCACCGGAGCAGATCCAGCACGATTGGGATCACAACCCCCGCTGGAAGGGCATCACCCGTACCTACACCCCGGCCGACGTGGTTGCCCTGCAGGGAACCGTCGTCGAGGAGAACACTCTCGCCCGCCGCGGTGCCGAGGTGCTGTGGGAGCAGCTCCACGACATGGACTTCGTCAACGCACTGGGCGCGCTGACCGGCAACCAGGCCGTGCAGCAGGTCCGCGCCGGCCTGAAGGCCATCTACCTGTCGGGTTGGCAGGTCGCCGGTGACGCCAACCTGTCCGGCCACACCTACCCCGACCAGAGCCTGTACCCGGCCAACTCGGTGCCGCAGGTCGTCCGCCGCATCAACAACGCGCTGATGCGTGCCGACCAGATCGCCAAGGTCGAGGGCGACACCTCCGTCGAGAACTGGCTCGCCCCGATCGTCGCCGACGGTGAGGCCGGCTTCGGTGGTGCGCTCAACGTCTACGAGCTGCAGAAGGCCATGATCGCCGCCGGTGTCGCCGGTTCGCACTGGGAAGACCAGCTGGCTTCGGAGAAGAAGTGTGGCCACCTCGGTGGCAAGGTGCTGATCCCCACCCAGCAGCACATCCGCACCCTGACCTCGGCCCGTCTGGCCGCCGACGTGGCTGACGTTCCTACCCTGGTCATCGCCCGTACCGATGCCGAGGCCGCCACCCTGATCACCTCCGATGTGGACGAGCGCGACCGCCCGTTCATCACCGGTGAGCGCACCAACGAGGGCTTCTACCGGGTGCAGAACGGCCTGGAGCCGTGCATCGCCCGCGCCAAGGCCTACGCGCCGTACGCCGACCTGATCTGGATGGAGACCGGAACCCCGGACCTCGAGCTGGCCAAGAAGTTCGCCGAGGGCGTCAAGGCCGAGTTCCCGGACCAGATGCTGTCCTACAACTGCTCGCCGTCCTTCAACTGGAAGCAGCACCTGGACGACGACACCATCGCCAAGTTCCAGCGCGAGCTGGGCGCGATGGGCTTCAAGTTCCAGTTCATCACCCTGGCCGGCTTCCACGCCCTCAACTACTCGATGTTCGATCTGGCCCACGGCTACGCCCGCGAGCAGATGAAGGCCTACGTCGAGCTGCAGGAGCGCGAGTTCGCCGCCGAGGAGCGCGGTTACACCGCCACCAAGCACCAGCGCGAGGTCGGCGCCGGCTACTTCGACCGGATCGCCACCACCGTGGACCCGAACAGCTCGACCACCGCGCTGGCCGGTTCCACCGAAGAGGGCCAGTTCCACTAAGTCTGGGACCTCTGGACCCGCAGGGTTGACAGCGCAGGCCCCGCTCAGAATTCTTGGGCGGGGCCTGTCGCATGTCCGCGTATTGAGAAAGTGAAGTCGTGAGCAATCAAATTGAACGAGTAGGTGTGATCGGCGCCGGCCAGATGGGTGGCGGGATCGCCGAGGTGTCCGCGCGCGCGGGCGTGGACGTGCTGGTGTTCGACACCGCCGACGCCTTCGTGACCGCCGGACGCAACCGGATCACCAAGTCCCTCGAGCGCGGAGTCAGTGCGGGCAAGATCACCGAGGGGGAGAAGGACGCCGCGCTGGGCAAGCTGAAGTTCACCACCACACTCGCCGATCTGGCTGATCGGCAGCTGGTCATCGAGGCCGTCATCGAGGACGAGGCCGTCAAGACCAAGATCTTCGCCGACCTGGATCGCATCGTCACCGACCCCGATGCGGTGCTGGCGTCGAACACGTCCAGCATCCCGATCATGAAACTCGCAGCAGCTACCCAGAATCCTGCCAGGGTTCTCGGTCTGCACTTCTTCAACCCGGTTCCGGTGTTGCCGCTGGTCGAATTGATCAGCGCACTGACCACCGACGAGGCCGCCGCCGCGCGCGTCGAGGAATTCGCCAGCACGGTTCTCGGAAAACAAGTTGTCCGCTGTTCCGACCGATCCGGTTTCGTGGTCAATGCGTTGCTGGTGCCGTACCTCTTGGCGGCGGTCCGAATGGTCGAAGGCGGCTTTGCCACAATTGACGATGTCGACAAGGCGGTAGTGGCCGGGCTGTCCCACCCGATGGGTCCGCTGCGGCTGTCGGACCTGGTCGGTCTGGACACCTTGAAGCTCATCGCCGACAAGATGTTTGACGAGTTCAAAGAGCCTTTGTACGCCGCGCCGCCGCTTCTGTTGCGCATGGTGGAGGCGGGACAACTGGGCAAAAAATCGGGCCAAGGCTTCTACAAGTACTGAATCGACCCGCGCTGGCACTATGGCCGAGGCTTAGCTAGTCTACCCACAGTAGGGCCTGCTGGCTCGCTCTATAGAGTCTGCATGTAAGAACACGTGTCGGCCCGCAACTAACGGTCGTCAGCAGCAGAAAACGCAAAGAGGTAATTTTTCGCATGTCTAACGTCGAGTCCGATCTTGCTCCGTACTACGAGGAGTCGCAGTCGATCTACGACATCTCGAATGAGTTCTATGCACTCTTCCTCGGGCCGACCATGGGTTACACCTGCGGTTACTACGAGCGCGAGGACATGAACCTCGAGGAGTCGCAGAACGCCAAGTTCGACCTGGCTCTGGGCAAGCTCGATCTCAAGCCGGGTATGACGCTGCTGGACATCGGCTGCGGCTGGGGTGGCTGCCTGGAGCGTGCGCTGATCAACCACGACGTCAACGTCATCGGGATCACGCTGAGCAAGGAACAGTCGGACTACGCCCGCAAGCGGCTGGCCAAGATCGACACCAACCGCAACGTCGAGATCCGGCTGCAGGGCTGGGAAGAGTTCAACGAGCCCGTCGACCGCATCGTCTCGATCGGTGCGTTCGAGGCGTTCAAGCAGGAGCGCTACCCGATCTTCTTCGAGCGGGCCTACAGCATCCTGCCGGACAACGGCGGCCGGATGCTGCTGCACACGATTCTGGCGCACACCCAGCAGTTCTTCCGTGAGAACAACATCAAGCTGACGATCAGCGACCTGAAGTTCATGAAGTTCATCGGTGAGGAGATCTTCCCCGGTGGGCAGCTGCCCGCGGTCGAGGACATCGAGAAGCTCGCCGACGGGTCGGGCTTCAAGCTGGAGCGCATCCACCTGCTGCGTCCGCACTACGCGCGCACGCTGGACATGTGGGCCGCCAACCTCGAGGCCAAGAAGGACGAGGCCATCGCCCTGCAGGGGCAGGAAGTGTACGACCGGTTCATGAAGTACCTGACCGGCTGCGCCGACTTCTTCCGTCGTGGCATCACCAACATCGGCCAGTTCACGCTGGTCAAGTAAGCCGAAAAGAAGGGCCCCCTGACGCCGTCGGGGGGCCCTTCTTTTTGCATACTCGGCACCGAAACTGAACTCAGGGACAGAATCCACGCGGATCTTGTCCTTGCCTTCAGTCTCGGCGCAAGGACAGGACGCTAGGCCTCGGCCAGCCGCTTCTTCTCCGTCTCGACGTCGAAGTCCGGCGGCGGCCAGGACATGTTGAGGCCTTTGAGCGCCTCGATGAGCAGTTCGGTGATGGCCAACCGGCTGTACCACTTCTTGTCGCACGGCACGATGTGCCACGGGGCGCAATCGGTCGACGTCTTGTCCAGCATGGCCTGATAGGCCTCTTCGTATTTGGGCCAGAGCAGCCGTTCGTCGATGTCTGCCGGGTTGTACTTCCAGTACTTGTCAGGGCGGTCCAGCCGTTCGGCCAGACGTGCCTTCTGCTCGGCGAGCGAGACGAACATGGCCACCTTGACCAGCGTGGTGCCGGCATCGACCAATTCGCGTTCAAAGGCGTTGATCTCGTCGTAGCGGCCGCCCCACACGTCGGGCGGCACCAGGTTGTGCACGCGGACGATCAGCACATCCTCGTAGTGCGAGCGGTCGAAGACCCCGATGTGCCCGGCCGGTGGCAGCGCGTTGCGGATCCGCCACAGGTAGTGGTGGGCCCGCTCCTCCTCGGTGGGCTTGCCGAAGCTGGTGTACCGGACGCCCTGGGGGTTGGCCGCTCCCACAACATGTTTGACGATGCCGCCCTTACCGGCGGTGTCCATGCCCTGCAGGATCAGCAGAACGGAGCGGTTGTCGTCGCCACTCTTGCTGCGCGCGTAGAGCATTTCCTGCAGCGAGGCGAGCCGGAGATTGCGTTCGGTCTGCAGGGTGGGCGCATCGCTCTTGCTCCCGCGGAATCCCGGCGTGCTGTTGGTGTCGATTCGCGCGACTTCGTCGCCGGGGCGGAATGCCAGATGCTCATGGGGTTCGTGGGTCCACAGGGCAGGCAGATCTCTGTCGCTCACCCGCTCAGTCAAGCAGTTGTGGCGGCAGAACTGGCGACGGGTGCGGCAGCGAGTTGAACTTTTCCAGCGAGCCGCCGACTTCGACGATGCCGCAGAGCGCGTTCCAGGACAGCATCGTCAGGTAGTCGATCAGTTCGTCGGCGGTCATCCGCGGATTCGACATCCACGAGTGGGTGGCCAGCTGCACACCGCCGACGGTGTGGAACGCCCACGCCTCGGCGCCGCGGGTGTCCATCCCGACCTGGGCCATCCGGCGTCGCAGCATCACGGCCAGCATGCGGGCGATGATCTGCTCGGAATCGGCGACGGCCTTGCTCTTGCTGGCCGAGTTGTTCGCCATCACGAACGGATAGATCTCCGGTTCGGCCGCAACGGTTTCCACGTACACCTTGATGATCTCGCGGGTCAGGGCGAAACCGTCGAGGTTGGACGACAGGGCCGCAGCCATGTTCGGGATCAGGGTGGTCTGGGCGAAGCGCATCATCACCGCGGTGGTGAGGTCGTTCTTGTCGACGAAGTAGCGGTACAGCACGGTCTTGGACACGCCGATCTCAGCGGCGATCTCGTCCATGCTGACGTTGCTGCCCTGGCGCCGGATCGCTTCGAGGGTGCCGTCTACCAGCTCATTGCGCCGCTCCACCTTGTGCTGGTGCCAGCGCCGCTTTCGTCCATCGGTCTTCACCGCCACCGGCGGAGTCTGCTGTGCCACAGTCGCAGTAGTCCCATTCCCTAGTTCCACTTGATACTACGGCGAATCTGCGCATACCGGTCTGTGGGTCAGACCGTCAGTCGCGGCGATGGCGCAAGATGGAAAGGTGGCACATCGAACCGACGCGGGAGTCCGCGCGCCTGCGGGCCCGCGGCCAAGTTTTGCCGAGACGCTGGCCGGCGCGGACAGCGCCGCTGATGCCGAGCGCCTGCGCGGTTTGCGGAGGATGAAGCTGGTTGCGCTGAGCTTCCTGGTCGGCGCCACAGTGATCTTCCTGCTGTGCACGTGGGCGCAGTCGCGGGGCGCCGCAGGCTGGGTGGGTTATGTGCGGGCTGCGGCCGAGGCCGGCATGGTCGGCGCGCTCGCCGACTGGTTCGCGGTGACCGCTCTGTTCAAACACCCGCTGGGTGTGCCCATCCCGCACACGGCGATCATCAAACGCAAGAAGGACCAGCTGGGAGAGGGTCTGGGCACGTTCGTCCGGGAGAACTTCATGTCTCCCGAGGTGATCGCGAACAAGCTGCACGATGCCCAGGTGGCAGGCCGGTTCGGTAAGTGGCTGTCCGACCGTTCGCACGCCGAGCGGGTGGCCGCCGAGGCGTCGACGGTGCTGCGGGTCGGCGTGGAGATGCTGCGCGACGAGGACGTTCAGCACGTGCTGGACCGCATGATCGTCAAGCGCATCGCCGAACCGAAGTGGGGCCCGCCGATCGGCCGGGTGCTGTCCACCCTGCTGCAGGAGGGCCGTCAGGAAGCGCTGATCCAACTGCTGTGCGACCGGGCGTTCCAGTGGTCGCTGAACTCCGGTGAGGTCATCGAGCGCGTCATCGAGCGTGATTCGCCGACCTGGTCGCCGCGCTGGGTGGATCACCTGGTGGGGGACCGGATCCACCGGGAGCTGATGGACTTCACCGACAAGGTGCGCCGCAATCCCGACCACGAGCTGCGGCGCTCGGCCACCCGGTTCCTGTTCGAGTTCGCCGACGACCTGCAGCACGACGACGCGACGATCCAGCGCGCGGAGAACGTCAAGGAACAGATCATGGGCCGCGAGGAGGTGGCCCGGGCGGCGGAGACCGCGTGGGCGGCTGCCAAGCGGATCATCCTGGAGTCGGTGGACGATCCGTCCTCGGCGTTGCGCACCCGGATCGCCGACTCGGTGATGCGCATCGGTGAATCGTTGCGTGACGACGCCGAGCTACGCGACAAAGTCGACAGTTGGATCATCCGCGGCGCAAAACACCTGGTCGCCGAGTATGGGACCGAGATCACAGCAATCATCACCGAGACCATCGAGCGTTGGGACGCGGACGAGGCCAGCCGCCGGATCGAGCTTCATGTGGGTCGTGACCTGCAGTTCATCCGGATCAACGGCACCGTGGTGGGCTCATTGGCCGGTCTGATCATCTATTCGATAGCCCAACTACTATTCTGACCTGCGCTAACTAGTGCTTGCAAAAGTTAGCACCCCGTCGTAGCGTGAGTTTTGTCGTTAACGGATACACGGCCTACGAGGGGGAATGACATGGCGCAAGACGAAAATCTCGCGGCTGTCGTCTCCAACGCTGCGCAGGACATCGGAAGCTTCATCCGGGCCCAGCGTGAGGCGGCGCAGGTATCGGTTCGGCAGTTGGCCGAGAAGGCCGGCGTCAGCAATCCCTATCTGAGCCAGATCGAACGGGGATTGCGGAAACCCTCCGCCGACGTGCTCAACCAGATCGCGAAGGCGCTTCGGGTGTCCGCGGAAGTCCTCTATGTGCGCGCTGGGATCTTGGAGCCCAGTGAGCCCAGTGAGGTCCGCGACGCCATCGTCAACGACGTGGGGATCACCGAGCGGCAGAAGCAGGTGCTGCTCGACATCTACACATCGTTTCGGCAGCAGAACGAAGCCGACGCAGGTGAGGAGCCGACCACTGACTGACACCTCACCAGCTGCCCGATAACCATTCGCACGAAATGCCCATCCTGAGAAAGGAATTCGCATGACCGAGAAGACTCAGCCCACCATCGAAGACCTCAAGGCCCCGCTGCTGGCCGCCGTCGGTGCCGCCGACCTGGCCCTGGCCACGGTCAACGAGATCGTCGCCAGCCTGCGTGAGCGTGCCGAGGGTGCGCGTACCGACGCCGAGGCTCGCGTCGAGGAAGGCCGCGCCCGCCTGACCAAGCTGCAGGAAGACCTGCCGGCCCAGTTCGACGAGCTGCGCGACAAGTTCACCTCCGACGAGCTGCGCAAGGCCGCCGAGGGCTACGCCGATCAGGCCACCGCGACCTACAACAAGCTGGTCGAGCGCGGCGAGGCGGCGCTGGAGCGCCTGCGCAGCCAGCCGGCCATCGAGGAAGCCGCCAGCCGGGTCGAGGGCTACACCGACCAGGTCACCGAGCTGACCCAGGATGCGCTGGGCACCGTGGCCTCGCAGACCCGCGCCGTCGGCGAGCGTGCCGCCAAGCTGGTCGGCGTGGAGCTGCCGAAGAAGGCCGAGAAGGCCGCTGAGAAGGCCGCTCCGGCCACCCCGGCCAAGAAGGCTGCCCCGGCCGCGAAGAAGGCCGCTCCGGCCGCTCCGGCCAAGAAGGCTGCCCCGGCCGCCAAGAAGACCACGGCCCCGGCCAAGAAGGTCACCCAGAAGTAGTACCGGTGCCGACCGGCGGGGACCTGAGCCCCGTCGGTCGACGCTGACGATGACGCCCGCATAGGCTGGTGAGGTGCAACTTGCCAACCTTGCGGGCGTCATTGTCTTTGTGCTGGTCGTCCTCGTCTTCTGCGTGGGCGTCTACTCATTCGTGCATGCCGCCGTGCAGCGCCCCGACGCTTACACGGCCACCGGCAAGCTGACCAAGCCGGTATGGCTGGCGATCCTGGGGGTGAGTCTGCTGCTGGCCCTGCTGCTGCGCGATGCCTTCGGCGCCGCGATCGCGGCCTGCGCCAGCGGGGTCTACCTCGTCGACGTCCGGCCGAAGCTGCTGGAGATCCAGGGAAAGTCGCGCTGACCCGATGCGCTCATCACTGGCCGCGCTCGGCGCGGCAGGTATCGCGCTGGGCGCGGTACTGACCACGGCTCCGGGTGCGGTCGCCGACCCCGGGCAGTACGTCTACGTCGACCACGTCGAATGGGCCAAATGGGGCGACCTGTCGAGCCTGCGCGTGTATCCCACCGACGCGGCCCGCGCACTGACCCACCAGCCGGGCAGCGGCGCCCAGGCTGATCAGGCCTGGGCCGAGGTGCTGAGCTTGTCGCCCGACGCCGACCTGCCCGGGATGCGCGAGCAGTTCCTGTGTCACTGGACGTTCGCCGAACTCGCCGAGCCCGGCAAGACCAGCTGGAACCTGGAGCCGTGGCGGCCCGAGGTGGCCCCCGAGGTGATGGTGGCCGCCGGATGCAACCCCGGCGGCAGTGAGGAACCCTTCTGATGGCCGGCTACACACGCGCACAGGTGGCCGCATTGGTCGACCACACCCTGCTCAAGCCCGAGGCCACCGTGGCCGATGTCGAGAAGCTGGTGGCCGAAGGCGTCGATCTCGGGGTGTTCTCGGTGTGCGTGTCGCCGTCGCTGGTGGCGGCCGCGGCTGCGGCGGCCCCGCCCCGCCTTGCAGTGGCCGCGGTGTCCGGCTTCCCGTCGGGCAAACACCTGGCCGAGATCAAGGCCCGCGAATCGCAACTGGCCGTGGCAGCGGGCGCCGTCGAGATCGACATGGTGATCGACGTCGGAACCGCGCTGACGGGTGATCTGGGGGCCACGGCCGCAGAGGTCGCCGCGGTGCGCGCCGCCGTACCGAGCGCCACGCTCAAGGTGATCGTCGAGTCCGCGGCACTGCTGGAATTCGCCGGCGAGGCGCTGTTGCAGGACGTGTGCCGGGCCGCCGTCAGCGCCGGGGCCGATTTCGTCAAGACATCCACCGGTTTCCACCCCAGCGGCGGTGCCTCCGCCCGCGCCGTCGAACTGATGGCGCGCGCGGTGGGAGGCGGCGTAGGGGTCAAGGCCAGCGGCGGCATCCGGACAGCCGAGGCGGCCGCGGCGATGCTCGATGCCGGGGCCACCCGGCTCGGACTGTCGGGCACCCGGGCGGTGCTCGACGGCCTCACCGGTTAGGCCCGGCGCGGACTCGTCAGATCTTGCCGAAGCAGGGGTCGTCGGCGGGCTTGGGCATCGACGCATTCGTCGTCGAGAACTTCGCCAGCACGCCGTTGTCGGTCACCTGCACGCTGTCGGCGTGGATCCCCATCGGGTAGTTCTCGGTGATCTGGGCGGTGAACTTGTCCAGGATCGGCTGCAGGGTCTCCCGTGGCCAGGACATGCCGATCGCGCTCAGGTCGATGATCTGCAGCGAGATGCCCTTGTTCACCACGGTGGGCTTGGCGGTGATGGTGCCGAGCAGGCCCTTGAGCTGGATGGTGCCGTTGGACGGGTTGGTCTTCACATCAGAGATCGCCGAGCCGATGAACGGCAGCTGCACCATGTCGGCCACGGTCTGACGGATGCCGTCGGTGTTCCAGTCGATGTCGGCGACCAGCGAGCCGACGGTGCCGCTGGAATCGGCGGTTTCCTTGATCCGGACATCCTTGATGCCCAGCTTCACCTTCATGCCCTTGGCCTCGCGGATCTGGTTGCCCGCCGTCTCGACGTTGATGTTGGTGTAGTGCCCGCTCACGTGCTGCATCAGGAACGGGGGCAGCGGATCGAACGACGCCTTCGCGCCGTCGCCGACGACGCATTCCACCGTGGACGCGACGATCTGGTCGGCACGGTTGCGGGCATACAGTTCACCGCCGAGCACACCGGCGGCGATCAGGGCCACCACGATCACGAAGACCAGCACCACCGACAGCGGATCGGAGAGCAGCTTCTTGACCTTCGCCAGCGCCGAGGTGTCCTGCGGCTGGGGAGCAGCAGGCGCCTGTCCGTCGACCTGACCCGGCTGTTCCGCCGGCGGTTGCGGAGGCAGCTCCTGGGTAGGTGCTGGCGGGGACTGGTCGGTTGGGCGAGCCCAGGGATCGGTCACCCCAGCGATTGTGCCTTACCGAACTGAGCGAACTGTGAGCGGTTCTGCAGCACCGCGATGGTGTCCCGGACCTGGTTGGCGGCATCGAGGTCGACGTCGAAGACCAGCAACTGCTCCTCGGCGCCGGCCGCGGCGAGTACCTCACCGGTGGGGGAGGCCACCAGGCTGCCGCCGACACCCGTCGGCCCGACTTTGGCGATCTCGTCGCCCGGATAGGCCTGGTCCACCGCGGCGACGAAGCCGGTGGTGTCCAGCGCACGGGCCCGGGCCAGCAGGGTCCACTGCTCGAGCTTGCCCGGCCCGGAACCCCAGGAGGCATGCACGGTGATCAGCCGGGCGCCGCGGCGGGCCAGCTCCACGTAGAGCTCCGGGAACCGGACGTCGTAACAGGTGGTCAAGCCGACCGTGGTCCCGTCGACGGTGATCGTCACCGGATCGAAACCCGGTGCCACGGTTCGTGATTCGGTGAATCCGAAGGCGTCGTAGAGGTGGATCTTGTGGTAGTGCGCGTCGACGCCGGGGCCCGTCGCGATCAGGGTGTTGGTGACCCGTCCGTCGCCGCCGGGGACGAACATCCCGGCGACCACGACCACCCCGGCCTGCGCGGCGATCTCGCGCACCCCCGTCGCCCACGGTCCGTCGAGGTCCTCGGCGACCGGTGCCAGCGGGACACCGAACCGGCACATCGTGGCCTCGGGGAACAACACCAACCGGGCACCGTCCGCGGCGGCGCGCCGGGTGAACTCGTCGACCAGCTTCAGGTTCGACGAGGGGTCCGTACCGGTGGCGATCTGCGCCAGGGCAATTCGCATGAAGACAGCGTAGCGGCGCCGCGCGGCCTAATTTGTGGCCGGCGCCACGGCAGCCCACGGCACCGTCAGCACGCCGTCACGCATCCGCCGGCGGGGGGCCGCGACCGGGTACCCCTCCGCGCGCAACAGCTCCACCATGGCCCGCCAGCGCACCCGTGGCCCGAACACGCCGTGTCCGGCCGCGCTCGCCCAGGCTCGGTCGGCAGCGCCGAGCAACGCGTGGATCGGCTGGCCTTCGACGTTGTGATGGATCAGCACCTTGGGCAGCCGTTCGGCCAGATCCGAGGGCCGCTCGATGGCGAACGGGTCGCAGGCCAGGGTCAGGCTCACCGGCCCGCGCTCGTCGAGCAGCACCCAGCAGCATCGGCGGCCCAGCTCGTCACAGGTTCCGTCGACGATCAGCCCGCCGGGGGCAAGCCGGCGCGACATCGTGGCCCAGGCCTCCGGCACCGCTTCGACCGGGTACTGACGCAACACGTTGAACGCTCGCACCAGCACCGGCCGCAGGCCGGCCAGTTCGAACCCGCCGAGCGCGAACTGCACGTCGGTGGCGGCCGCGAGCGCACGCGCCGTGGCCACCCGCTCGGGGTGGATCTCCAGGCCGACCACGCGGACGTCGGCGCGTACCGCCCGCAGCCGCGAGGCCAGTTCCAGGGTGGTGACGGGCAGCGCGCCGTAGCCGAGGTCGACGACGAGCGGATCGGCGGCGGCCCGCAGCGCGGTGCGTACCCGCGGCGAGTGCACCAGCCAGCGGTCGCTACGGCGCAGCCGGTTGTACCCGGTCGTGCCTCTGGTGACGGCCCCGACGGGTCTAGACGTGCTCGGAGATCCACTCAGCGGTGAACGCCCCCTCGATGGTGAACACGTCTCTGACGGACTGCAGGACCATGTCTTCGAGCTTGGCGCCGATCAGGGGCATCGGCACCTTGCACTTGCTGTCGACCTCCAGCCGGCTTCCTGCGGCGACCGCGGCGAGCACATACCGTCCGTCGAGCCGGCCCGGGACGTGGGAAACCGAGGCGGTGTAGCGCCCGTTCACGCCGTTCTGGTCGAACGGGCCGAATGAATGCCTGCGGATGATCGCCATGTCGAGCGGTATCACCGGCCGCAGGATCGGGGGCAGTTCCGCGCGCGGCAGCACCTGCCGGAACTCGACCTCGACCCCGCGTTCGTCGGTGCTGAATTCGGTGATGTCGGATTTGCCGGGCGTCAGTTCGTCGTATCGGTCCATCAGGGCCTGCCAGTACTTGCCGCTGGCGTACGCGGCATAGACCGTTTCGGCGGGTGCGTCGAACGCCATCGTGGACTGCTGGCTTCGGCTCATGGCTAACGACGGTACCGCCGGGTCAGCGGTGTTCGGCGATCCACACCGAGGTGAACCGCTGCTCGGCTTTCAGCAGGTCGGTCAGCTGGGAGCCGATGAATCCCTCGATCTTGCCGCCGACCAGCGGCACCCTCACCTCGACCGTGATGTGGACCGACAAGCGGGACCCGCCGTCTGTCGTGGTGAGCGTCGCGGTTCCGGACAGGGACACCGGTGCGCCGGCGACGGAGCCCTGGACCGTGCCATGGGACGCACCGTCCCGGACCGGCTGCCAGTGCTCCTCGCGCCGGATCCTCAGATCGCCTCGGTGGAACTGCGACACCAGTCCTGGCAGCCGGTTTGCGCGCAGGATCTGTGTGGTGATCGCCTCGACGGCGCCGTCGCCGGTGACGTTCAGGGCGTCCAGGGTGGTTTCGTCGGCCCCTGAATCGGCGAGCCGGGCCCGCCAATACCGTTCGTCGGCGAATGCCCGGTGGACCTGTTCGACGCTGCCTTCGTAGTCGCTGGCCATGTCGAATGATCGCGGCATAGCTGGTCAGGCTACCGTTACGGCCCGTGGTCAGTTCGTATGTTGCCGGTGTCGCGGTCGCCGAGGCGGTCGCGCTGGCCCCGCTGACGACGCTGCGGGTGGGACCGGTGGCCAACCGGGTGCTGACCTGCACCAGCACCGATCAGCTCGTCGATGTGCTGCGCGCGGTGGGCGACCCGGTCCTGGTGCTGGCGGGTGGGTCGAACGTGGTGCTGGCCGACGACCTGGCCGACACGATGCCCGACCTGACCGTGGTGCGGGTGGCCAACACGGCCATCACGGTCGAGGGCAATCTGCTGCGTGCTGAGGCCGGCGCGGTGTTCGACGACGTCGTGGTCGCCTCACTGGAGCACGGGCTGGGCGGACTCGAATGCCTTTCCGGCATACCGGGATCGGCCGGAGCCACCCCGGTGCAGAACGTGGGCGCCTACGGGACAGAGGTCTCCGACACCATCAGCCGGGTGCGGCTGCTCGACCGGCGCACCGGCGAAGTCCGTTGGGCCGCACCGGAAGAGCTCAAGTTCGGATACCGCACCAGCATCCTCAAACACTCCGATGCCGTGATCGTGCTCGAGGTCGAGTTCGCCCTCGACGCGGAGTTCCGCAGCGCACCGCTGCGCTATCGCGAACTGGCAGGCGCGCTGGGTGTCGAGCCGGGGGAGCGCGCCGATCCGATGCGAGTTCGCCAGACCGTCCTGCAGTTGCGCGCGGGCAAAGGCATGGTGCTCGACGAACACGACCATGACACCTGGAGTGTCGGGTCGTTCTTCACCAACCCGGTGGTGTCACAGGCCGAGTTCGAACGGGTGCAGGTCATTTTCCGGGCCGGCGCCGGGTCGGTGGAGGCCGGACCGGTGCCGCACTACCCCGCACCCGACGGCGTCAAGCTGGCCGCCGGCTGGCTCGTCGAGCACGCCGGCTTCGGGAAGGGCTACCCGGGTGACGGGGCCCCCGCACGACTTTCCACCAAACATGCGCTGGCGCTGACCAATCGTGGCGAGGCGAACAGTGCCGATGTGATTGCCCTGGCCAGAGCGGTACAGGCGGGTGTCCGGGACCGCTTCGGGATCACTCTGCAGCCCGAGCCGATTCTGATTGGGTGCGATCTATCAGTACCCTAGATCCACGTGAGCCCTGCCGGTGATATAGAGGCCGATGCGCCGTTGTTCAATCGGCGGCGTGCCCTGACGGTGTTGACCGTCGGAATGGGAGCCGGACTGCTGGCTGCCTGCTCGGGAGAATCGCCCCTCTCCGCGCCCCAGGCCGAGGAGCCCGCGGCGCCGACGGTGACCTACGAGCCTGCCGCCGACTCCGAGGATGTGCTGCCGACCGCGCCGGTCGGACTGAAGGTCGAGAACGGCTCGTTCCAACGTGTCAGCCTGACCAACGCCAACGGCAAGGTGGTCGCCGGCAAATTCAACAGCGACCGCACCGCGTTCACTGTCACCGAACCCCTCGGCTACGAATCGACGTACACGTGGGCCGGCTCGGTGGTGGGCAAGGACGGCAAGGCCGCACCCGTGCAGGGCAAGTTCACCACCGTCGCCCCGCAGAAACAGGTCAACGGCCAGTTCCAGCTCGCCGACGGCCAGGTCGTCGGCGTGGCCGCGCCGATCATCCTGCAGTTCGACGCCGCGATCGACGACAAGTACCGCGCGGCCATCGAAAAAGCCCTCCAGGTCACCACCACGCCTGCCGTCGAGGGCAGCTGGGCCTGGCTGCCCGACGAAGCCGGGGGCTCACGCGTGCACTGGCGCACCCGGGAGTACTACCCGGCCGGAACCAAGGTCAGCGTCAAGGCGCCGCTGTACGGGGTGAGCTTCGGTGACGGCGCCTACGGCGCGGCCGATTCCACCCTCGACTTCGAGATCGGGCGCCGCCAGGTGGTCAAGGCCGAGGCATCCAGCCACCGCATCCAGGTCCTCGACGGGTCCGGAGCGGTGATCATGGACTTCCCGTGCAGCTATGGCGAAGGCGACCTGGACCGCAACGTCACGCGCAGCGGCGTCCACGTGGTCACCGAGAAGTACGAGGACTTCTGGATGACCAACCCGGCCGCCGGGTACTCCAACGTGCACGAACGCTTCGCGGTGCGGATCTCGAACAACGGCGAGTTCATCCACTGCAACCCCAACAGCATCGGTTCGCAGGGCAACACGAACGTCACCAACGGCTGCATCAACCTGAACCTGGAGAACTCGCAGCAGTACTTCAACAGCGCGATGTACGGCGACCCGGTCGAGGTGACCGGCACCCGGATCGACCTGTCCTACGCCGACGGCGACATCTGGGACTGGGCGGTGGACTGGAGCGAGTGGAAGTCCATGTCGGCGCTGTCCTCGGAGGATTCACCGTCGAACCTGCCGGCTTCGGCTCCGGCGACGCCGACGGATGCCCCCACGTTGTCGGGCACGCCCACGACCACGACGCCGCCGAAGCCCGCACCCGGGGGCTAGGGCCGCGCGTTCGGCGCAATCGGTCGCCGTTCTCGACACCGAGGTCGTGCAGCTTGACGAAGCACGGCCGTGATGTCGAAACCGGCGAGGCGCGGACGATGAGGATGCCGTCGGTGCATCACACCTGACGGTTGAAGCGGCCGTGCGGCGCCTGGTCGCGCGGCCGGATCACGATCTGGTCGAGGTTGACGTGTGAGGGACGCGACGCGACGAACCCGATCACCTCGGCGACGTCCTCGGCGACCAGCGGAGTGATGCCCCGGTAGACGTTGTCGGCGCGTTCCTGATCGCCGTCGAAGCGCACCAGGGAGAACTCGGTCTCCACCGCTCCCGGCGCAATCTCGGTGAGCCGCACCGGTTTTCCGAGCAGCTCACCGCGCAGGGTGCGGTGCAGCGCACCCTGGGCATGTTTGGCCGCGGTGTACCCCGAGCCGCCGTCATATGTCTCGAGCGCCGCGATCGAGGTGACCGTGACGATCAGGCCGTCGCCGGAGTCGATGAGCTTGGGCAGCAGCGCCCGGGAGACCCGGAGGGTGCCCAGCACGTTGGTTTCCCACATCCACCGCCAATGGTCCAGGTCGGCGTCCAGTACGGGCTCCAGTCCGCGGGCCCCGCCCGCGTTGTTCACCAGCACGTCCACCCGGTCCAACTGGGCCGCCAGCGCGTCGACCGCGGCCTGGTCAGTGACGTCCGCCACAATCGCGGTGCCGCCGATCTGCTCGGCCAGAGCCTCGATCCGATCCTTGCGGCGGGCCACGCAGGCGACGTGAAAGCCTTGTGCGGCAAGAGATTCAGCGGTCGCGGCACCGATCCCGGCGCTGGCGCCGGTAACCACTGCCACCCTTTTTTCTGACTGTGATGTCGTCACCTGACCAACATTAGATGGCGTGCTAAGTTCTTCGTGTGTCCGGAAACCTCCAGTCCCGCTTCGTGCGGCGTGCGTGTTGTTGTTGCGCACCCCGCCGCGCCTGACTGAACCCGGACACCGTTCTTTCGTCCTGCTGAGTCGCCAGGTGTGGTCTCCACCCACCAGCCGACAACCAGTAAGGACCATTCACGTGACCAGCGCCATTGCCGCCCCCCGCCGGAACTCCACCCGTACCGGCTCCGTCTCGTCCGCCGGTGCGGGCAACCCCGCCCGCCCTGGCCGGTCGCTGGCCGCCGCCTCGCGCTATCCGCAGTCGCGGCTCCTGCACATCGTCGCCCCGTCGCTGAAGGTGCCCGACGCCGCCGCGGCTTCGGTGTTCAGCGCGGTTCGCACCCGCGGGCCCATCGCCAGGGACGCCATCGCCCAGCTCACCCAGCTGAGCATCGCGACCGTCAACCGTCAGGTCACGGCGCTGCTCGACGCCGGAATCCTGCGTGAGCGTGCCGATCTCGCGGTCTCGGGGGCCATCGGGCGGCCCCGCGTTCCCGTCGAGGTCAACCACGAGCCGTACCTCACCCTCGGCATCCACATCGGTGCGCGCACCACGAGCATCGTGGCCACCGACCTGTTCGGCCGCACCCTGGACGTGGTCGAGACGCCGACCCCGTCGGGATCGCAGTCCGCGGCGCTGGCCACGTTGGCCTCAAGCGCACGCCGCTACCTGAGCCGCTGGCACCGCCGCCGCCCGCTGTGGGTCGGTATCGCCGCCGGTGGCGTCGTCGACAGTGCCACCGGGTATCTCGATCACCCCCGGCTGGGCTGGGCCGATGCCCCGGTGGGCCCGGTGCTCGCCGAAGCCCTGGCGCTCCCGGTGTCGGTGGCCTCGCACGTGGACGCGATGGCCGGTGCCGAGCTGCTGCTGGGCGGACGGCGCTCCTCGCCGGAGGCCGTCGGCGCCCCGGCCCGGACCAGCCTCTACGTGTACGCCCGCGAGACCGTCGGCTACGCGCTGTCCATCGACGGCCGCGTGCACTCCCCGGCCAGCGGGCCCGGCACCATCGCCGGCCTGCCCGCCCAATCTGAATTGCTCGGTGGATCAGGGCAATTGGAGTCCACCGTGAGCGACGAAGCGGTGCTCAACGCGGCCCGCAAGCTGCGGATCATCCCGGCCGAAGGCCCGTCCTCGACGCTGCCTGCAGTGTTGCGCGCGGCCCGGCAGGGTAACGAGAAGGCGGTCGAGCTGCTGGCCGACCGGGCCCGCGTACTCGGCGAGGCCGTCGCGCTCCTGCGCGATCTGCTCAACCCCGACGACCTCGTGCTCGGCGGCCAGGCCTTCACCGAATACCCCGAGGGGATGTCGGTCGTCGAGGACGCCGTGGCCCGGCGTTCAGTTCTCGGGCCCCGCGATATTCGCCTGACGGCCTTCGGAAACCGCGTGCAGGAGGCCAGTGCCGGCATCGTTTCGCTGGGCGGCCTGTACGCCGATCCGATCGGCGCCATGCGGCGCGCTCAAACCCGCCGATCCGCAGCGGTGTAGACATGTCTGTGTGCGTCTAGCCACAGACCTCGAGATTCCCCGCCGCGTTGCGGTGTTATCCGTACACACTTCGCCGCTGGCGCAACCGGGCACCGGTGACGCCGGCGGGATGAATGTCTACGTGCTGCAGACGGCGTTGCAGCTGGCCCGTCGCGGTGTCGAGGTGGAGGTTTTCACCAGGGCCACCTCGTCGTCGGACGCGCCGGTGGTCCAGGTGGCACCGGGCGTGCTGGTGCGCAACGTGGTGGCCGGGCCGTTCGAGGGCCTGGACAAATACGATCTGCCCACCCAGCTGTGTGCGTTCACCGCGGGGGTGCTGCGGGCCGAGGCGACCCACGAGCCCGGCTACTACGACGTCGTCCACTCGCACTACTGGCTCTCGGGTCAGGTCGGCTGGCTGGCCCGGGACCGCTGGGCGGTGCCGCTGGTGCACACCGCGCACACCCTGGCCGCAGTGAAGAACGCCTCGCTGGCCGCCGGTGATTCACCCGAGCCGCCGTTGCGTGCGGTGGGGGAGCAGCAGGTGGTCGATGAGGCCGACCGGCTCATCGTCAACACCGAACACGAAGCACAGCAACTGGTTTCACTGCACAATGCTGATCCGGGACGGATCGATGTGGTGCATCCCGGGGTCGACCTGGATGCCTTCACCCCGGGCGATCGCGACGCGGCGCGGGCGGTGCTCGGGATCGCGCCCCGCGAGCAGGTGGTCGCGTTCGTGGGCCGGATCCAGCCGCTCAAGGCCCCCGACGTGCTGTTGCGCGCCGCCGCGAAACTGCCCGGGGTCCGGGTGCTGGTCGCCGGCGGACCGTCCGGCAGCGGCCTGGCCGAGCCCGACACCCTGATTCGGCTTGCCGATGAACTGGGTATCACCGACCGTGTGACTTTCCTGCCCCCGCAGTCCCGCGAACAACTGGTCAACGTGTACCGCGCCGCCGATCTGGTCGCCGTGCCCAGCTACTCCGAATCCTTCGGCCTGGTCGCCATCGAAGCCCAGGCCTGCGGCACCCCGGTGGTGGCGGCCGCGGTCGGTGGTCTTCCGGTCGCGGTGGCAGACGGAGTGAGCGGGGCCCTGGTCGAAGGTCACGATGTCGACGACTGGGCGGCCGCGATCGACGACGTGCTCCAGCGCGATCCGGGACCGCTGAGCGTGGCCGCCGCGGCCCACGCCGCGCAGTTCTCCTGGGGGCACACCGTCGATGCCCTGCTGAACAGCTACGCCCATGCGATGAGCGACTACCGGTCCCGGCACCGCAGGCCCGGCCGCCGTCCCGGGCGGCGGTTCGCCCTGCGTCGAGGGGTGCGGGCGTGACCATGGGCACCAGCGTCGAACAGATCATCATCACCACCCTCGACGAGCACGAACTCGTCTACCAGCGGCACGAGGGCGCCCATGGTGGCCTGCCGGGCATCGTCGTCGAGCTGCCGGGGGAACGGAAGCTCAAGACCAACACCATCCTGAGCATCGGTGAGCATTCGGTTCGCGTCGAGGCGTTCGTCTGCCGCAAGCCCGACGAGAACTTCGAGGGCGTCTACCGGTTCCTGCTCAAGCGCAACCGCAGGCTCTACGGCGTCGCCTACACCCTCGACAACGTGGGCGACATCTACCTCGTCGGCCGGATGGCGCTGGAAGCGGTCAGCGCCGACGAGGTCGACCGTGTGCTCGGCCAGGTGCTCGAGGCCGTCGACTCCGACTTCAACACCCTGCTGGAACTGGGCTTCCGCTCCTCCATCCAGAAAGAGTGGGAATGGCGGGTGTCGCGCGGTGAGTCGCTGAAGAACTTGGAGGCGTTCGAGCACCTGATCGAGGACTAGGTGCTCGTGAGAAGATCACGGGCATGCCGACGCTGATCCTGCTCCGCCACGGCGAGAGCGACTGGAACCAGAAGAACCTGTTCACGGGATGGGTCGACGTCGACCTCACCGACAAGGGCCGTACCGAGGCCGTCCGCGGCGGCAAGCTGCTGGTCGAGAACGACGTGCTGCCCGACGTGGTCTACACCTCGCTTCTGCGCCGCGCGATCACCACCGCGAACCTCGCCCTGGATGCCGCCGACCGGCACTGGATCCCCGTGCACCGCGACTGGCGGCTCAACGAGCGGCACTACGGCGCACTGCAGGGCCTGGACAAGGCCGCGACCAAGGAAAAGTACGGCGAAGAGCAGTTCATGGCGTGGCGGCGTAGCTATGACACCCCGCCGCCGGCCATCGAGAAGGGCAGCGAGTTCAGCCAGGACTCCGACCCGCGCTACGCCGACATCGGTGGCGGCCCGCTGACCGAATGCCTCAAGGACGTCGTGACCCGGTTCGTGCCGTACTACGAGGCGACGATCGTGCCCGACCTGAAGGCCGGCAAGACCGTCCTGATCGCCGCCCACGGAAACTCGCTGCGTGCGCTGGTCAAGTACCTCGACGGAATGTCCGACGAGGAGGTCGTCGGCCTGAACATCCCGACCGGCATCCCGCTGCGCTACGACCTCGACGAGAACCTCAAACCCCTGGTCGCGGGCGGTCAGTACCTCGACCCCGAGGCAGCTGCCGCCGGGGCCGCCGCCGTGGCCGCGCAGGGCGCCAAGAAATAGTTCGCTGGACACGCAGGCTTGCGGGCAAACAGCAGGTTACCGGGGGTTAACGAGAGCCGAACTCCTGTATTTGTCGGTGTGACTTGTCCCGTTTTGGCCGCACGCTGCTGGGATGACGTTCACCGTGTGCGTACGATTTTCGCGTGAGCTTGGTGTCGGCGTTACTGCTGACGGCGGTCGTGTCGTTGCTCGCGCTGATCGTCGGTGCGGGGGTGGCCGCCGTGGTCGCCCCCCGCATCGTGGCCAAGCGGCAGCAGCGCGAGGCTGATCAGGCAGGCCTGACGGTGTCGCAGATGCTGGACCACATCGTGTCCGCATCGCCCAACGGCATCGTCGTCGTCGACACGTTCAACGACGTGGTCTATGCCAACGACCGGGCCTCCGAACTGGGCGTCGTGCGCGACCGGCTGCTCGACGACCGGGCGTGGCGGGCCGCCGAGCAGGTGTTCGCCACCGGTCAGGCCATCGACGTCGACCTGTCGCCGCGCAAGCTTCCGCACCCCGGACGGTCGGGTATCTCGGTGCGCGGCTGGGTGCGGTTGCTGTCCGCCGAAGATCGCCGGTTCGCCGTCGTCTACGCCGACGACCAGTCCGAGCACGCCAGGATGGAAGCGACCCGGCGGGACTTCGTCGCGAACGTCAGCCACGAGCTCAAGACTCCGGTTGGTGCCATGCGGGTGCTGGCCGAGGCGCTGCAGGCTTCTGCCGACGACCCGGACATGGTGCGCCGCTTCTCCGACAAGATGGTGGCCGAATCGCTCCGGCTGGCCGACATGGTCGGCGAGCTGATCGAGCTGTCCCGCCTGCAGGGTGCCGAGCGGCTGCCCGACCTGGGTGCCGTCGATGTCGACACCGTGGTGTCCGAAGCGCTGTCGCGGCACAAGGTGGCCGCCGACAAGGCCGACATCGCGATCACCACCGACGCGCCGACCGGATACCGGGTGCTGGGTGACCAGACCCTGCTCGTGACGGCGATCGCAAATCTGGTTTCCAACGCAATTGCCTACTCGCCCAACGGATCCGGCATATCGATCAGTCGGCGCCGGCGGGGCGGCAGTGTCGAGATCGCGGTCACCGACCGTGGTATCGGCATCGCCAAGGCCGATCAGGAACGGGTCTTCGAGCGGTTCTTCCGGGTCGACAAGGCCCGTTCCCGCGCCACCGGCGGCACCGGACTGGGCCTGGCGATCGTCAAACATGTGGCAGCCAACCACAACGGAACCATCCGGCTGTGGAGTCAGCCGGGCACCGGGTCGACATTCACGTTGTCGATCCCGGCCTATCCCGAAACCGATGAGTCGACGAGTGACTCAGACGACCGAGAGGATTAGCGAGACCGATGACCAGCGTGTTGATCGTTGAGGACGAGGAGTCGCTGGCCGATCCCCTGGCATTCCTGCTTCGCAAGGAAGGCTTCGAGGCCACCGTTGTGGCCGATGGTCCCTCCGCACTGGCCGAGTTCGAGCGCTCCGGCGCCGATATCGTCCTGCTGGACCTGATGCTGCCGGGGATGAGCGGTACCGACGTCTGTAAGCAACTGCGTGCCCGGTCCAGTGTGCCGGTGATCATGGTCACCGCCCGCGACAGCGAGATCGACAAGGTCGTCGGCCTCGAGCTGGGCGCCGATGACTATGTCACCAAACCGTATTCGGCCCGCGAACTGATCGCGCGGATCCGCGCGGTGCTGCGCCGCGGCGTCGACACCGACGACAGTGCGATCGGTGACGGCGTGCTCGAGGCCGGCCCGGTGCGGATGGATGTCGAACGGCACGTCGTGAGCGTCAACGGGGAGCAGATCACGTTGCCGCTCAAGGAGTTCGACCTCCTGGAGTACCTGATGCGCAACAGTGGCCGGGTGCTCACCCGCGGCCAGCTGATCGACCGGGTGTGGGGTGCGGACTACGTGGGTGACACCAAAACCCTTGACGTGCATGTCAAGCGGCTGCGCTCCAAGATCGAGGCGGATCCGGCCAACCCGGTACACCTGGTCACCGTGCGCGGCCTCGGTTACAAGCTGGAGGGCTGAACCCCGTTGGAGGCCGGGGTCGCCCGATGCTCGGCGACGCGGGTCGCCGGATGCACGGCGACCAGCCCGAGGCCGCTGCGCCGCCGGCACATCGCGGCCAGTTCGGCGTAGGCCTTCTCGCCGAGCACCTCGGTGAGCTCGGGGGCGTACGACTCGAACACCGGGCGGGCGCCGACGTGGGCGTTGGGATCGCCGGTGCAGTACCAGTGCAGGTCGGCACCGCCCTCGCCCCAGCCGCGCCGGTCGTATTCGGTGATGACGGTCCGCAGGACCTGGGTGTCGTCGGGCCGGGTGATCCATTCCTGGCTCCGCCGGATCGGCAGCTGCCAGCACACGTCGGGCTTCATGGTCAGCGGCTCGACACCGAGTTTCAGGGCCTTGCTGTGCAGCGCGCACCCGATGCCGCCGGCGAAGCCCGGCCGGTTCAGAAAGATGCACGCCCCCTTGTACTTACGGGTGCGCAGGTTGGGCTTGCCGTCGTACTCGTCGTCTTCCAGGTAGCCCTTGCGGCCCAGGCCCTTCTCCCGGAACTGCCAGTCCTCGTCGGTCAGCTGTTTGACCGCGTCGTCGAGCCGGGCCCGGTCGTCGTCGTCAGAAAGGAACGCGCCATGCGAGCAGCAGCCGTCGTCCGGGCGGCCCTCGACGGTGCCCTTGCAGGCCGGTGTGCCGAACACACACGTCCAGCGGGACAACAACCACGTCATGTCGGCCGCGATCAGATGTGTCGCGTCCTCCGGGTCATAGAACTCCACCCATTCGCGGGCAAAGTCCAGTTCGACTTCGCCGGGATGCACATCTGTCACGGCGCAAACGGTACTCCCATATGCCTGAACGCATTTCCCAACCGGGCCACGACGCGTCGTGGGATGCGGCACAACCCGGGCCCGCGTATTCGGCGGGTTCCGGGAGGTCCGGCCACGAAGCGCTGGTCGACTGCGGTTAGGTTGGTGCGGTGCGGTTAGGCGTGCTCGATGTCGGTAGCAACACGGTTCATCTCCTCGTGGTGGATGCTCGCCGTGGCGGACATCCGACCCCGATGAGTTCCACCAAGGCGGCGCTGCGGCTCGCGGAGGCCATCGACAACTCGGGCAAGCTGACCCGCAAGGGTGCCGACAGCCTGGTGGCCACCGTCGACGAGTTCGCCAAGATCGCCACCAGCTCGGGATGTGCCGAATTGATGGCGTTTGCCACCTCGGCGGTGCGGGACGCCACCAACTCCGAGGAAGTGCTGGCCAGGGTGCGGGCCGAGACCGGGGTGTCCCTCGGTGTGCTCAGCGGCGTCGACGAATCCCGGCTGACCTTCCTGGCGGTGCGGCGCTGGTACGGCTGGAGCGCGGGCCGCATCATCAACATCGACATCGGCGGCGGCTCGCTGGAACTGTCCAGCGGGGTCGACGAAGAGCCCGAGGTGGCGCTGTCGCTGCCCCTGGGGGCGGGCAGGCTGACCAGGGAGTGGTTGGCCGAAGACCCACCTGGGCGGCGCCGGGTCGCGATGCTGCGGGACTGGCTGGCCACCGAGCTCGCCGACGCCGGGGCGACCATGCGCCGATCCGGGAACCCGGACCTGGCGGTGGCGACGTCGAAGACCTTCCGGTCGCTGGCCAGACTCACCGGGGCGGCCCCCTCTGGTGCAGGCCCGCGGGTCAAGCGGACCCTCACCGCCGCTGGATTAAGACAGCTCATAGCTTTCATCTCTAGGATGACAGCGGCTGACCGTGCCGAACTGGAAGGGGTGAGTGCCGAGCGGGCACCACAGATCGTGGCCGGTGCTTTGGTAGCTGAAGCTAGTATGCGAGCACTGGAGATCGATTCCGTCGACATTTGCCCCTGGGCGTTGCGGGAGGGGTTGATTCTGCGGAAACTCGACAGCGAGGCCGACGGCACAGCCTTGGTAGAGACGTCGGCGCGGGACGCCGGACGTGAAGTGAAGAGCTAGCCCCAAAGGCAACATAGGTATGACAGGACCAGAGAACACCCCACCCGGCACCCGACCGATCTCGGTAGCGGAGCTGCTGGCAAAGAACGGGACCATCGGGGCACCCCCGGTCGGCGGTCGCCGCCGACGGCGTCGCGGCAACAGCGACTCGGTGACCGTCGCCGAACTCACCGGCGAGATCCCGATCATCACCGACGACATCGAGCTCGAACCGCTCGGCGAATCGGTTCCCGACCCCGACCCACTGGTCGATACCGCCGTCGTGGCACCGATCGTGGACGAGCCGCGCGAAACGCGTGAGCCGCGCGAGCAACCGCAACCGCGCGACGAGGCCCGCGCCCGCAACGGGGGACGCAACGGCGCACCCCGGCCCCCTCGGGTCAAACCGGCCGTCCGGTCCGCCGAGCCCGACGATGTGCGCACCGACGCCGAGGACGACTACGACGCGCACCTGGCTGCGCGCGACGCCGACCCGGAACCCGTCGAGTTCCGGCCGCGTCCGCGCCGTGCGCCGAACAAGCGCCCGGCACGCGACTATCGGCCGTCGGGCACCGGCGCCGAGCGGATGAGCCCTGACCCCCTTTACGACCTCGACGAGGATGCCGCGGCGGAGCCCGCCGACGCGCTGGTCGAAGCCGACGCCCATGACGTCCAGGACGTCGACACCGGGTACGACGACTACGACGACGAGTACGGGGAGGGTTCCTACTCCTCGCTCGGCCCGTTGTTCGGCGGCGAGTCCGTCGCCGACGACATGGCCCGTCGCCCCCGGGGCCGCGGCGGCGTGGACGACATCGACGAGCTCGACGCAGACCTGTCCGAGGGCGCCCGCGAAGCCGACGCGTTCGACGAGCACGACGAATTCGACGAGGAACAGCCGCCCAGCTCCCCGATGGTCCGGGCGCTGTGGATCGTCGGCCAGTGCGTGATCGCGGTGGGCTTCGGTGCCGGTCTGTTCATCGCCTTCGATCAGCTGTGGAAGTGGAACACCATCGTCGCGCTGGTGCTCGGCGTGCTGGTGATCCTCGGCCTCGCCGGTGGCGTGCGGGTGGTCCGCAAGACCGAGGACATCGGCAGCACGCTGACCGCGGTGGCGGTCGGAGCGCTGGTCACCTTCGGACCGTTGGCTCTGTTGCAGGCGAGTTAGCGCCGCGCACGCGAGGAGTGGAAAAGGCGCCGCGCACGCGAGGAGCGAAACAGTCCCAGTACACAATTGGGTTGTGCGCCCCGCCATCAAGATCGGTCTGTCCACCGCCTCGGTCTATCCGCTGAGGACGGAGGCCGCCTTCGAGCACGCCGCCCGCCTCGGGTACGACGGTGTCGAGCTGATGGTGTGGGCGGAGTCGGTGAGCCAGGACATCGACACCGTGGCGAAGATGTCGGCCCATTACGGGGTGCCGGTGTTGTCCGTGCACGCGCCCTGCCTGCTGATCTCGCAGCGGGTGTGGGGGGCCAACCCGATCCCGAAGTTGGAACGCAGCGTGCGCGCCGCCGAACAGCTGGGCGCGCAGACGGTCGTCGTCCATCCGCCGTTCCGCTGGCAGCGCCGCTACGCCGAGGGATTCAGCGACCAGGTCGCCCGGCTGGAAGCCGACAGCGAGGTCCTGGTGGCCGTCGAGAACATGTTCCCGTTCCGCGCCGACCGGTTCTTCGGGGCCGGCGGCACGTCCATCGAGCGGATGCGCAAGCGCGGCGGCGGGCCCGGCCCCGGCATCTCCGCGTTCGCGCCGTCCTACGACCCGCTGGACGGCAACCACGCGCACTACACGCTCGATCTGAGCCACACCGCGACCGCGGGCACCGACGCCTTGGACATGGCCCGGCGCATGGGCGACGGCCTCGTGCACCTGCATCTGTGCGACGGCAACGGGGCCTCCACCGACGAACACCTGGTCCCCGGTCGCGGCGGCCAGCCCACCGTCGAGGTGTGCCAGATGCTGGCGGCGAGCGATTTCTCGGGCCACGTCGTCCTGGAGGTCACCACCTCGACGGCCAAGACGGCCGCCGAACGCGAGGAGCTGCTGACCGAGTCGTTGCAGTTCGCCCGCACGCACCTGTTGCGCTGAACCGATCCCGCCGACCCCACAGAGGACCGCACATGACTGGCTCGACCCTGTTCACCGATGCGATGGCGCTGACGCCCGCGGGCGACGGCGTCTATCACGGTGCGCTCAACGAGCACTGGACGATCGGGCCCAAGGTGCACGGCGGCGCGATGCTGGCGCTGTGTGCCAACGCGGCCCGCACCGAGCTGGGCACGTCGGCGCAGCCGCTGGCGATCTCGGGCAACTACCTGTGGGCACCCGACCCGGGCCCGATGCAGGTGGTCACCACGGTGCGCAAGCGCGGCCGCCGGATCGGGCTGGTGGACGTCGAACTCCGGCAGGGGGAGCGCACCGCGGTGACGGTGTCGGTCACCCTCGGCGAACCCGAGCACCACGTGCCGCCGCTGCTGTCGTTCAACCCGGTGATCCCGTTGATGACGCCGGAACCGCCACCGGGGCTGGAGTCGATCGGGCCGGGGCATCCGATGGAGCACGTCGTGCACCTGGCGCACGGCTGCGACATCCGGCCGGCGCTGCACACCATGGGGCCGCGTACCGATGGTGGCCCGCCCGTGTTCGAGTACTGGGTGCGGCCCAAGGGAGTCGCTCCCGACGTCCTGTTCGCCCTTCTGTGCGGCGATGTCTCGGCTCCGGTGACATTTGCCGTGGAACGCACCGGTTGGGCGCCCACGGTCCAGCTGACGGCCTATCTGCGGGCATTGCCGGCCGACGGCTGGCTGCGGGTGATGTGTACCTCGGTGCAAATCGGCCAGGACTGGTTCGACGAGGACCACATCGTGGTCGACTGCGAGGGCCGGATCATCGTGCAGTCGCGGCAGTTGGCGATGGTCCCGGCGAAGTCCTGACGCGGGCGGCGTCCATGCCGCCCTGACGCCGGAGGCGTCCACGCAGCACCGACCGGCGGACGTGGAATGCTGTCGCCCATGTCGAGAATCGCGATAATCGGCGGCGGAAGCATGGGCGAGGCGCTGCTGTCGGGGCTGTTACGGGCTGGCAGGCAGGTCAAGGACATGGTCGTCGCGGAGAAGTTCCCGGACCGGGCCAAGTACCTGGCGGACAAGTACTCGGTGCAGGTGGCCTCGGTGGTGGCTGCCGCCGAGAACGCCACCTATGTGGTCATCGCGGTCAAGCCGGCCGACGTCGAGAAGGTGATCGACGAGATCGCCGAGGCGGCGGTACGCGCCGACAGCGACACCGCCGAGCAGGTGTTCGTCTCCATCGCGGCAGGTGTGGCCACGTCGTACTACGAGAACAAGCTGCCTGCCGGATCGCCGGTGATCCGGGTCATGCCCAACTCTCCGATCGTGGTCGGCGGCGGGGTCAGTGCCCTGGCGCGGGGCCGGTTCGCCACCGCCGAGCAGCTCAAGGACGTCTCGGCGATCTTCGATGCGGTCGGTGGCGTGATCACCGTGGGCGAGTCGCAGCTGGATGCGGTGACCGCGGTTTCCGGCTCGGGGCCTGCGTACTTCTTCCTGATGGTCGAGGCCCTGGTGGATGCGGGCGTGGAATCGGGTCTGTCGCGGGCGGTGGCCACCGATCTGGCGGTGCAGACGATGGCCGGCTCGGCCGCGATGCTGCTGGAACGTCTCGATGAGGTGAATGCGGCCGGCGGCGCCGCGCTGGACACCACGCCGGCTCAATTGCGGGCGATGGTGACCTCTCCGGCCGGGACGACGGCCGCTGGGCTGCGGGAACTTGAGCGTGGGGGATTGCGGGCCGCGGTCTCCAACGCCGTTCAGGCCGCGAAAACGCGCTCTGAGCAGCTCGGAATTACATCTGAGTAATTAGATTAATTCCAACTGATTAGCCCACACCCGTCGCAGTAACCCCACCCGCCACGCTATTCTCCCTTTGTATGCGCGGGTCGGTGCCAGCGGTGGGGAAGCCGCTGGAACTGCCTGTGCCTGATTGATTGGGTTGCGATGACGTCTATGAACGGGCCATCGGCGCGGGATGCTGGCGACGGTCAGCCTCGAGCTCAATTTCTGACGGTCGCCGAAGTGGCGAACTTGATGAGGGTCTCGAAGATGACGGTGTACCGGTTGGTGCACAACGGTGAACTGCCTGCGGTTCGAGTGGGCCGATCGTTCCGGGTCCACGCCAAGGCAGTCCACGATCTGCTGGAGTCCTCGTACTTCGACGCCGGATAGGCACACACCGCAGCGGTCTGGGCGCCTCGAGCAGGCTGGCGTTTTCCGTTTCGGTGGCAGGCCCGGGTAAAGTGACCGGGTCAACCATCCAGCGTGAGTAGCGGAGACACCAGACTTTATGGGCTCAGTCATCAAGAAGCGGCGTAAGCGTATGTCGAAGAAGAAGCACCGCAAGCTGCTTCGCCGTACTCGGGTGCAGCGTAGAAAACTCGGCAAGTAGCTTTCCGCTGCGGCCGCTAGGCTGAGCCGATGGATTCTGATGGTCGTTCGGGGGGACGCCCGACGGGAGTCCCCGGGTCCCCTGGTGCGGATTCGCCCGGTGGAGCACAATCCGCCGACGCGGCGCCCTCTCCGAAAGTAGTCCTGGTCACGGGTGCGTGCCGGTTCCTCGGTGGTTATCTGACCGCCAGACTGGCGCAGAACCCGTCGATCGAGCATGTCATCGCCGTGGATGCGGTGGTACCCAGCAAGGACCTCATGCGTCGGATGGGGCGGGCGGAATTCGTCCGCGCCGACATCCGCAACCCGTTTATCGCCAAGGTGATCCGAAACGGCAACGTGGACACCGTCGTGCATGCCGCGGCGGCGTCCTACGCGCCGAGGTCCGGAGGCCGGGCCACGTTGAAGGAACTCAACGTGATGGGCGCGATCCAGCTGTTCGCGGCGTGCCAGAAGGCACCGTCGGTCCGGCGGGTCGTGCTCAAGTCCACCTCGGAGGTGTACGGCGCGAGCCCGCGTGACTCGGTGATGTTCAGCGAGGAGAGCGCGGCCCGGCGTCCGCCGGGCGACGGGTTCGCCCGCGACAGCATGGACATCGAGGGTTACGCCCGCGGCCTGGCGCGACGTCGTCCGGACATCAGCCTGACCATCCTGCGGCTGGCCAACATGATCGGTCCGGCGATGGACACCGCGCTGTCGCGGTATCTGGCGGGGCCGGTGGTCCCGTCGGTCTTCGGGCAGGACGCGCGGCTGCAACTGCTGCACGAACAGGACGCCCTCGGTGCGCTCGAACGTGCGAGCATGGCCGGCAAGGCGGGCACGTTCAACATCGGTGCCTCGGGCATCATCATGATGAGCCAGGCGATTCGCCGTTCGGGACGCATCCGGGTCCCGGTCCCGCGCGGGGCGTTGTCGGCGATCAATTCACTCAGTCGCGCAACGCGTTACACCGAACTCGACCGCGAACAGATGAACTATCTGAGCTACGGCCGGGTCATGGACACTACGCGAATGCACAGGGATCTGGGCTACAGTCCCAAGTGGACGACCGCCGAGGCATTCGACGACTACGTCCGTGGTCGCGGATTGACACCGATACTCGATCCGCGATGGGTACGCTCAATGGAGAGTCGCGCCGTGGGGGTGGCGCAGCGTTTGGGATATTAGAACTGGCTCTATCCGGGGTGGGAGAAGGTATCGACGTGGCGGGTGAATCCAAAGCGAAAGTTATTCCGCTACATGGGAACTCGAGCCGTTCCTCTGCTGCGCGCCGGGCTGCCGCCCGGGCCGACAGTGCCCGCAGGCATCCGTCTGTCCTGGCCGATCCGGGTAGCCGGGCCTCGGCCGAGCAAATCGCCGCGGTAGTTCGGGAGATCGATCAGCGGCGCAGCAGCGTCTCGGGCTCGTCGGGGGTCGACGACGGCCCCAGCGAACTCGTCAAGGGCATCGCGGCGGTGTCGGAATTCGTCCGCACCCGGATGGCCGGCGAGTACTCGGTGGACGAGTTCGGGTTCGACCCGCACATCACCAACGCAATCTTTTTACCTTTGCTGAGAACGTTTTTCAGGTCCTGGTTCCGGGTCGAGGTCTCGGGTATCGAGAACCTGCCCGAAAGCGGTGCGGCGCTCGTGGTGGCCAACCACGCCGGGGTGCTGCCCTTCGACGGGCTGATGACCCAGGTGGCCGTGCACGACCACCACCCCCTGCACCGCGATCTGCGGCTGCTGGCCGCCGACCTGGTTTTCGACCTGCCGATGGTCGGACAGGCCGCGCGCAAGGCCGGGCACACCGTGGCCTGCACCACCGACGCGCACCGGCTGCTCGCCAACGGGGAGCTCACCGCCGTGTTCCCGGAGGGGTTCAAAGGGCTGGGCAAGAACTTCAAGGACCGCTACAAGCTGCAGCGGTTCGGCCGTGGGGGCTTCGTCTCCGCAGCTCTGCGGGCACAGGCGCCGATCGTGCCGTGCTCGATCGTCGGGTCCGAGGAGATCTACCCGATGATGGCCGACGTCAAGCTGCTGGCCCGGTTGCTCGGTCTGCCGTACTTCCCGGTGACTCCGTTGTTCCCGCTGGCCGGTCCGCTCGGGCTGATGCCGTTGCCGTCCAAGTGGCACATCCAGTTCGGCGAGCCGATCGAGACGGCCGATTACGACGAGAGCGCCGCCGACGATCCGATGATCACGTTCGAACTCACCGATCAGGTTCGCGAGACCATCCAGTACACGCTGTATCAGCTGCTGGCGGGTCGTCGAAACATGTTCTTCGGCTGAGTTTTTCGCCTCATTTCACATCGCGACCAGAAACAAGAACTGCCCACTTCCACGCGGAAGTGGGCAGTTTTGTCTGCGTGGGCAAAGAAAAATCAGGCGCCGGACTTTTGCCCGGCAACCATCTTGGCGATCGCGGCATCGCGTGCGGCGGCGATCTGTGAACTGATCTCGTCGGCCTCGTCGATGGCCGCCTCACCCAGCATGGTGACGATGCTTGTGGCAACCGGGTTGCCGTCGTCGTCGGTGACCTCGGCCCGGACCTCGGCGATCACGGTGCCGTGCGATTCGATCACCGAGTCCAGGTACGAGTCGAACCACAGCTTGTCGCCGACCAGGATGGGCCGGTGGAAGATCAGCTTCTGGTCGCGGTGCAGCACGCGCTCCAGGTTGATCGGGATGTCGAACTTGTCGAACAGCTCCAGCTGGACCCGCCGACCGGCAACCGCCAGGAACGTCACCGACGCCACGACCGAGTCGTGGCCGTACTCCTTGGCGGCTTCGGCGTCGTAGAGCGCCGGATGCTCGTCTTTGACCGCGCGGGCGAACTCGCGGACCTTCTCCCGGCCGACCTCGAAGTAGTCGGGGTACCGGTAGTGCGTCCCGATGATGTTTGCGGCGATGCTCATGTTCCCTGCGCTGTTCGGTATGCGGTGCGCGGTGCGCACAAACGTGCATGGCAGCGGAGCCCATGGCGAGGGCCCGCCGCGGCAGCTTATCAGCGCGGGTGGCCCGCTCAGCGAATGTCGTGGCGGCGCGAGGCGGCGGCCGCCAGCGCGCCGCCCAGTGCACCGAGGGCCAGGGCCGACGGGACGCCGATGCGGGCTGCCTTGCGTGCGGTGCGGAAATCGCGGATCTCCCAGCCCCGTTCCCTGGCCACGTCGCGCAGGGCGGCGTCGGGGTTGATCGCCACCGCCGTTCCGACCAGCGACAGCATCGGCACGTCGTTGAAGCTGTCCGAATAGGCGGTGCACCGGCGCAGGTTGAGACCCTCCCGGATGGCCAGCGACCGCACCGCGTGGGCCTTGCCGGTGCCGTGGAGGATGTCGCCGACCAGCCGGCCGGTGAACACTCCGTCCACCGATTCGGCGACCGTGCCCAGCGCGCCCGTCAGGCCCAGGCGCCGGGCGATCGTGGCGGCCAGCTCGTACGGGGTCGCGGTGACCAGCCACACCTGCTGTCCGGCGTCCAGGTGCATCTGAGCCAGGGCCCGGGTCCCCGGCCAGATCTTGTCGGCGATGATCTCGTCGTAGATGTCCTCGCCGAGCTCGACGAGTTCGGCGGTCGAGCGGCCCTCGATGAATGCCAGGGCCTTCTGCTTGCCCTCGGCGACGTCGTCGCTGTTCTCCTTGCCGGTGAACTGGAACTTGGCCTGCGCCAGCACGAAGCCCAGGACGTCGCGGTAGGTGAAGTACTTGCGCGCGGCCAGGCCGCGGGCGAAATGCACCAGCGACGATCCGTGTACCAGGGTGTTGTCGACGTCGAAGAACGCCGCGGCCGTCAGATCCGGTGGCGGTGCCGGTGTCCCGACAGGGTCGGTGTCGGACTCGAGCTCGGTGACAGCGAGTTCGGCGCTCGCCTCGCCGCCAAGTTCCTGTTCGAGCGCATCGGCACTACCGGATTCGGGCACGTTTTCACCCTAAGTCACGGCGCCGGGATACTGGCGGTGTGGAGCGCGAGCAGGCGGGTGGCGGCGGTCGGGCCGGCGGGGGGACGGCGGGGGGAACACTGTGACGTTGCTGACCCGGGCGGGGTGCAGTATGTGCGAGCGGGCGGCCCGGCAGCTGGCCGTGCTGCACGAGGAACTGGAATTCGAGCTGGTGACCACGGACGTAGACGAGGCCGTAGCGGCCGGTGACGCCTCGCTGCGGGCCCGGTACGGCGACCTGTTGCCGGTGATTTTGCTGAACGGGACCGAACACAGCTACTGGGATGTCGACGAGCAGGCGCTTCGGGCTGACCTTCCCACCAGATGAAATTTGGTGGGCGGGCGGGAAACGATTACCTTGGTGACGTGGTGATGAAGCCGTGAGTGTGCTGCTATTCGGGGTTTCGCACCGCAGCGCGCCGGTGTCTGTTCTCGAACAGTTGAGCACTGACGAGTCGGATCAGGCCAAGATCATCGACGAGGTGCTGCGGTCCTCGTTGGTCACAGAGGCGATGGTCCTGTCCACCTGCAACCGCGTCGAGATATACGCCGTGGTCGAGGCCTTCCACGGCGGCCTGTCGATCATCGGGCAGGTGCTCTCCGAGCACTCCGGCATGTCTCTCAACGACCTCACCAAATACGCCTACGTGCGCTACGCCGAGGCTGCCGTCGAGCATCTGTTCGCGGTGACCAGCGGCCTGGATTCGGCCGTCATCGGTGAGGCCCAGGTGCTGGGGCAGGTGCGTCGCGCCTATGCGTCGGCCGAGGAACACCAGACCGTCGGGCGCACCCTGCACGAGCTGGCCCAGCGGGCGCTCAACGTCGGCAAGCGGGTGCACTCCGAGACCGGGATCGACGCCGCCGGCGCATCCGTCGTCTCGGTCGCCCTCGGAATGGCCGAAACCAAACTCAGCGGCGGGCTCGCCGGGCGTACCGCGGCCGTGATCGGCGCGGGCTCGATGGGCGCGCTGGCCGGCGCGCACCTGGTGCGGGCCGGGATCGAGCGGGTTCATGTGGTGAACCGCTCACTGCCGCGCGCCGAGCGCCTGGCCGAGAACCTCACCGAACAGGGTGTGCAGGCGCAGGCCTTCTCCCTGGACCATCTGGAGGAGGCGCTGGCCGAGGCCGACGTCGTCGTCAGCAGCACGGGCGCGGTGCGCCCGGTGGTCTCCCTGGCCGACGTGCACCATGCCCTGGCGCAGCGCAACGCCGCCGCCGGTGGCGATCGGCAGCTGGTGATCTGCGATCTCGGCATGCCGCGCGACGTGGATCCGGCGGTGGCCGGGCTGCCCGGTGTGTGGGTGGTCGACATGGACCGGATCCAGCGCGAGCCGTCGGCACGGGCCGCGGCCACCGACGCCGACGCGGCCCGCACGATCGTTGCCACGGAGGTTGCCAACTACCTGGCCGGTCAGCGGATGGCCGAGGTCACCCCGACGGTCACCGCGCTGCGGCAGCGGGCCGCCGATGTGGTCGAGGCCGAGCTGCTGCGCCTGGACAACCGGCTGCCCGGGTTGGAGGCGACCCACCGCGACGAGGTGGCCAAGACGGTCCGCCGAGTCGTCGACAAGCTTTTGCACGCGCCCACGGTGCGGGTGAAACAACTCGCCAGCGCTCCTGGCGGGGACAGCTACGCAGAGGCCCTGCGTGAGCTGTTCGAACTCGATCCGCAGGCCGTCGAAGCTGTGGCGGCCAGCGAATTGCCCTTCATGACAACAGATCTCGATAAGTCTGAGTAGAGCTTGGTAGAAACGCGCGATACGGTGATCCGGATCGGCACCCGGGGTAGCCTGCTGGCGACCACGCAGGCCGGCACCATCAGGGACGCTTTGCTGGCCGCCGGTCACGCCTGCGAGCTGGTGATCATTTCGACCGAGGGCGACCGCAACCAGGGCCCCATCGCCGAAATCGGCGTCGGGGTCTTCACCGCGGCCCTGCGAGAGGCGATCCACGACGGCCGGGTGGACATGGCCGTGCACTCCTACAAAGATTTGCCCACCGCGCGTGACGACCGGTTCGTGATCGCCGCCGTCCCGCCCCGTGAGGACCCCCGTGACGCGCTGGTGGCACGGGACGGATTGGTACTCGGAGAGTTGCCGGCAGGGTCTGTGATCGGCACGTCGAGTGCGCGACGGGCCGCGCAGCTTAGAGCACTGGGTCTCGGTTTGGAAATTCGCCCCCTACGAGGCAACCTAGATACCAGGTTGAACAGGGTTACGAGCGGTGATCTCGACGCCGTCGTGGTCGCCCGCGCGGGTCTCGCCCGTATCGGACGCCTCGATGCAGTCACCGAGTCGCTCGAGCCGGTGCAGATGTTGCCAGCGCCGGCTCAGGGTGCGCTCGCGGTGGAATGCCGCGCCGGCGACACCGAGCTGATTTCGGTGCTGTCGGAGTTGGATGACACCGACACGCGCGCCGCGGTCACCGCCGAACGGACCCTGCTCGCCGAACTGGAGGCGGGCTGTTCCGCACCGGTCGGCGCGATCGCAGAAGTGGTCGAGTCGATCGATGAGGACGGCAATGTCTTCGAGGAGCTGTCGTTACGCGGCTGCGTAGCGACGCTGGACGGATCCGACGTGATTCGTGCGTCCGGCATCGGAACTCCCGATCGGGCCGCTGAACTGGGTGTCTCGGTGGCCGCGGAGCTTTTCGAGCTGGGTGCACGCGAGCTGTTGGTAGAGCGCGGGAGTGAAGAATGACCATGCGAGGTCGCAAGGCGAAGCCCGGCCGCATCACATTTGTGGGCTCGGGCCCGGGAGATCCGGGGCTGCTGACGGCACGGGCGCAAACCGTGCTGGCGCACGCCGATTTGGTGTTCACCGATCCCGACGTCCCAGAAGCTGTGTTGGCCCTGATCGGCACCGAACTGCCGCCCGCGTCCGGCCCGGCCCCGGCTGAGCCTGCCAAGGCCGACGCCGCCGCGGACTCCGCGGACGCCGGCACCGCCGACGCCGTGCAGGCTGCCGTCATCGCCGGCGGACCCGAGATCCGCCCCGCTCTCGGCGACCCTGCCGAGGTGGCCAAGACGCTGGTCGCCGAGGCCCGCCACGGCTACGACGTGGTGCGCCTGGTCGCCGGGGATCCGCTGTCGGTGGACGCCGTCATCACCGAGATCGGCGCGCTGGCCAAGTCCCACGTGAACTTTGAGATCGTCCCCGGGCTGCCCGCGACCAGTGCGGTGCCCACCTACGCAGGCCTGCCGCTGGGCTCGTCGCACACCGTGGCCGATGTCCGCGGCGACGTGGACTGGGCGGCGCTCGCCGCTGCACCCGGGCCGCTGATCCTGCACGCGACCGCGTCGCACCTGCCGGATGCCGCGCGCACCCTGATCGAGCAGGGGCTGGTCGACAGCACCCCGGCTGTGGTGACCGCGAGCGGCACCACCTGCCAGCAGCGATCGGTGGAGACCACGCTCGGTGGCCTGATCGACAAGACTGCGTTGGACAAGCCTGCGGGCAGCGAGCTGGCCGGGCCGCTCACCGGTCCGCTGGTCGTCACCATCGGCAAGACCGTGGCCAACCGGGCCAAGCTGAACTGGTGGGAGAGCCGCGCCCTGTACGGCTGGACCGTGCTGGTGCCGCGCACCAAGGATCAGGCCGGCGAGATGAGCGAGAAGCTCGTGGGCCACGGTGCCCTGCCGATCGAGGTGCCGACCATCGCCGTCGAGCCGCCGCGCAGCCCCGCGCAGATGGAGCGCGCGGTCAAGGGTCTGGTCGACGGCCGGTTCCAGTGGGTGGTGTTCACCTCCACCAACGCCGTGCGTGCGGTGTGGGAGAAGTTCAACGAGTTCGGCCTGGACGCCCGGGCGTTCTCGGGCGTGAAGATCGCGTGTGTCGGACAGGCCACCGCCGACAAGGTGCGGGCGTTCGGCATCAATCCCGAGCTGGTTCCGTCGGGGGAGCAGTCCTCACTCGGCCTGCTCGACGAGTTCCCGCCGTTCGACGAGGTTTTCGATCCGGTGAACCGGGTGCTGCTGCCGCGTGCCGACATCGCCACCGAGACGCTGGCCGAGGGCCTGCGCGAGCGCGGCTGGGAGATCGAGGACGTCACCGCCTACCGGACCGTCCGTGCGGCTCCGCCGCCGGCGCAGACCCGCGAGATGATCAAGACCGGTGGTTTCGACGCGGTCTGCTTCACCTCGAGCTCCACGGTGCGCAACCTGGTCGGTATCGCAGGCAAGCCGCACGCCCGGACGATCGTGGCCTGCATCGGCCCGAAGACCGCTGAGACCGCAGCGGAATTCGGCCTGCGGGTGGATGTGCAGCCCGAGTCGGCCGCGGTGGGTCCGCTGGTCGACGCGCTCGCCGAGCACGCAGCCCGCTTGCGCGCCGAAGGGGCACTGCCTCCGCCGCGCAAGAAGAGCCGCCGCAGGTAGACACCCGCCGAAACGGTTCCAGCAGGGCCGCTCTCGAACTTTTCCTTCTGGAATACGGTTTCGCGGAGAAGGAGGCATTGCAGTGCCATTCCCAAGGCATCGTCCACGTCGGCTGCGGTCCACCCCGGCGATGCGTCGGCTGGTGGCCCAAACCTCTTTGGAACCACGCCATCTGGTGCTGCCCATGTTCGTCGCCGACGGAATCGACGAGCCGCGCCCGATCTCTTCGATGCCCGGAGTGGTGCAACACACCAGGGATTCGTTGCGCCGGGCGGCCGCCGAGGCGGTGGCAGCCGGTGTGGGTGGGCTGATGCTGTTCGGTGTGCCCCGCGACGAGGACAAGGACCCGACCGGTGCGGTGGGCATCGACCCGGACGGCATCTTGAATGTGGCGCTGCGTGACCTGGCCAAGGATCTCGGCGACGCCACCGTGCTGATGGCCGACACTTGTCTCGATGAGTTCACCGACCACGGGCACTGCGGCGTACTGGACGGGGCCGGCAGAGTCGACAACGACGCGACCAACCTGCGCTATGTGGAACTTGCTGTGGCACAAGCGGAATCAGGTGCACACGTGGTCGGCCCCAGCGGCATGATGGATGGCCAGGTGGCCGCCATCCGTGACGGTCTGGACGCGGCCGGGCACGCCGACGTCGCCATCCTGGCCTACGCGGCCAAGTTCGCCTCGGCGTTCTACGGCCCGTTCCGTGAAGCGGTGTCGTCCAGCCTGATCGGGGATCGGCGCACCTACCAACAGGATCCGGGCAACATCCGGGAAGCCGTGCACGAGATCGAACTCGACATCGACGAGGGTGCCGACATCGTGATGGTCAAGCCCGCGATGAGTTACCTGGACGTGGTGCGCGCAGCCGCCGATATCTCACCCGTACCCGTTGCGGCATACCAGATTTCGGGTGAGTACTCGATGATCTGTGCCGCCGCGGCCAACGGCTGGATCGATCTGCAGGCGGCGGCGCTTGAGTCGTTGACCGGAATCCGGCGGGCCGGTGCCGACATCGTGCTGACCTACTGGGCGGCAGATGTGGCCGGCTGGCTCGCGTGACCGAACAGGTGACCGAGCCGCAGAAGAGCCCGACCGGTCGTCCCGAGGACGTCGACACCGGGTTCTGGTTGTGGACCGCCGCGCTGGTACTCATGGCGCTCGGGTATCTGATCGACGCCCTCACCGGATCCGGCAGTGGGGTGCAACGGTCGATGACCGTCGTGTTCTCGGTGATGTTCCTCGTCGTGCTGTCCTCGATCGTGGCGGCGTTCCTGGTACTCATGCGCCAGGGGTACCGCTGGGCCCGCACCCTGCTGACCAGCGGAGGGATCGTCTCGGTCCTGCACGCGATCAGCAGCCTGCTGACCGGTGACCGCCAAGACGCGGCCGCGGTGGGCTACGCGGTCACCGCGATCGTCGGATCGGTGTTGATCGCGGGCGGGCTGTACATGCTGCACCGCAAGGACGCCGACGGTTTCTTCACCCGGTGATTTCGCTAGGCTTTGCCGACAATGCCTTCATCATCATCAGCGTCGCGGCGCGCGACCATCTCGTTCAGTTGCTGGCTGGTCGGCGCCGTGCTGTTGATCGTCGGCGGCCTGATCGCCGCCTCGGCGTCCTGGCCCAGCGCCGAGAGTGCCCTGTTCCGCAGCGTGGGCGTGCTCACGGCCCTGGCCGGTGCCGGCATGGCGTTCCTGGCCGGCCGCAGTCGTTCCGGCGACGGTCGGTACCGTCGGGCCGCGATCGCACTGTCCATGGCGATCGTGGTGGTGGTCGCGTTGATCGCGGCGTTCAGTCTGGCGCCGGTCCACATCCTGACGCTGCTGGCGCTACTCCTGCTGATCGCAGGGGCCGGCCTGAGCGCACTTCCGGAGCGAAGGGGTGACGATGGAGAGTGAACCCGTGAACAAAGTTGCCTCCGAGGTGCTGTTCTACGAGCAGGGCGCCAGCTGGGCCTGGCTCCTCTTGGGGCCGTTCGCCGGGGTGGGCATGGCGATTCTGCAGATGACCGGCGGTTACGGGCACGACCTGTGGATCCCGATCCTGTTCCTGGTATTGGTGTCGGGGTTCGTGGCCATCCAGATCAAGGCCGCGCGCATCCACACCTCGGTCGAGTTGACCGCCGACACCCTGCGACAGGGTGCCGAGATCCTGAAGCTCGACGAGATCGTGCTGATCTACCCCGAGGCCTCGGGGTCGGAGGCGCCGAAATGGCAGTCCGCCCGTGCCCTCGGGGAACTGTCCGGGGTGCCGCGGGGTCGTACCGGTATCGGGCTCAAACTCACCGGCGCCCGTACCGCCCAGGCCTGGGCGCGCAAGCACCGGAAGCTGCGGGAATTGCTGACGCCGTTGGTCGAGGAGCGCACCGCGTGAAGCGCCGGGCCGTCCTTGAGCTCGTGGTGGCCGCCGTTGCGGCGGTCGGCTGCGTACTGAGCTGGATGGCTGCGGCGACGACGATCGAGGTGGCGCCGGTGCTCGACGGGCAGCCGCCCACCACGGCCGTCAACTATTCGGCGCCACTGTTGGTGCTGGCGCTGGTGCTCGCGGGCCTGGCCGGCGTGCTGATCGTGTTGGGCGTCGCGCGGTTACGTCGCTGATTCCGTGACCGACTGGCTTCCCGTCACCCGCGGTGAATCCGGCGCCGGGGTGTTCCGCAGCGCGGACGGTTCCCGGTACGCCAAGGTGGTCAGCCCCATGGCCATCGCCGATCTGGCCGCCGAACGCGACAGGGTGACCTGGGCGCACGATCACGGCGTACCGGCACCTGCGGTGATCGATTGGGGGGCCACCGACGACGACGGCGCGTTCCTGGTCACCAGCGCCGTTCGCGGCGTCGCGGCCGATCAGCTCGCGGAAGCGGACCTGAGGACGGCGTGGCCCTCGGTCGTGCAGGCGGTCGGTGACCTGCACGGCATCCCGATCGAGGACTGTCCCTACCGGCGCGACCTCGACGACATGATGTCCCGGGCCCGGTCTGTCCTCGCCGCGGGCGCGGTGAATCCCGAGTTTCTGCGTGACGAGGACCGGGACGTTCCGCCCGCCGAGCTGCTGATGCGCGTCGAACGCGAGACCGGTCTACGTCGCCGCCAGGAGGCTGCCGATCGGGTGGTGTGCCACGGCGACCTGTGCCTGCCCAACATCCTGATCGACCCCGACCGGCTCACCGTCGAGGGCTTCATCGACCTGGGCCGGCTGGGCCTGGCCGACCGGCACGCCGACCTCGCGTTGGTGCTGGCCAACACCGCAGACACCGTTCCCGGCTTCGCCGACGACGCATCCGCAGGTCTTGCCGCGGGCTATCCGGCGGCGATCGATGAGGACCGGCTCCGGTTCTACCTCGCCTTGGATCCGCTGACCTGGGGATGAGAGCCCAAGGCGCGGTTCAGGAATCGAGCCAGGCCAGCTCGTCGGACAAGTGCGCGCGCCAGAAGTCCTGATCGTGACCGCCGGGGTAGAAGCCGACGGCCGGGGTCCTGGGCAGTTGGTTGACGAACATTCGGGTCGCTGCGTAGAACCCGTCGCCGGTGCCGCAGTCGATGCGGAGCGGGATCGACCCCAGTGCCGGGAGCAGTCTCAGTGCTGAGTTCTGCTGCCAGTCTTCGAGGCTGTCGAAGGCGTCGGGCGGTGCGCCCCAGTACGTCAGGTACAGCGCCGGGCTGATCGCGCAGACCGCCGCGGTGCGTGCGGCGCCCAGTCTGGCACCCAACAGCATGGCGCCGTAGCCGCCCATCGACCAGCCCATGAAGGCCACTCGGGAAGTGTCGATGCCCTTGGTGGCCAACATCGGGATCAGTTCGTTGAGCACCATCGCCCCGGCGTCCCCACCAGAGGCTCGACGGCGCCAGAACGAGTTGCCGCCATCGACACTGACCACCGCGAACGGCGGCCGGCCGGCCGCGGTCAGCCGGGCCAGCGCCTCCGGAATACCCAGGTCCATCACACCCGCGGCGTCGTTGTCCATCCCGTGCAGGGCGATCACCGGACGCAATGGGCCGTGCTGGCCCGGCGGGCGGGCGATGATCCAGTTGGTTTCGACGCCGCCGCGGGCCGCGGAGATGAATGACCCCGCATCGCGGGTCGGCGCGGGTCCGCCCGCGGAGGCCGGTTGGTTAGGGCTGGCAGACGCGCGGGGCAGCGGCGGATCGAGCAGGCTGCCCAATGCCATCAGTCCCGCGGCACCCGCGCCGGTGACACCTAGACGCAGCGCATCGCGGCGGGTCAGCGAGTTCACCTGCGCATCATTCCAACCCCGGGTGCGTCATGGGTCTCAGCACGCGACACGGTCCGGCAACAGCCCGATAACGCCGCTCACCGCCTCGGTGACCCTGCTCACACCGATGTTGGTACAAAGTGCAAAATCTGTAACACTGTGTCCATGACGGAATTGGCCGAACAGCCGCAGCAGACCGACGCACTGCCCCTGGGGCCGCAATCGCTGGTCTGGAAGTACTTCGGCGACAACCGGATGTACCTGATCGGGCCGCGGCCCGCCGTTCTCCAGAACATGCTGGCCGAGCTGGGTCAGGGCGTGCTGGACCATTCGACGTTCTTCTCCGACACCGCCGAGCGGCTCAAGCGCACCATCCCGCCGATCTACCGGACCGTCTACGGCACCGAGGACGAGAACGCCGGTACCCAGGTGCGCGATTTCCACCACCACGTCAAGGGCGATATGCCAGACGGGTCCCGGTATCACGCGCTGGATCCCGACACCTACTTCTGGGCGCACGCGACGTTCGTCGAGCAGGTGTTCTACTTCGCCGACACCTTCGTCAAACGGCTCAGCGACGCCGAGAAGGAACAGATCTACCTGGAGTCCAAGACCTGGTACCGGCGCTACGGTGTCAGCGACCGGCCCATGCCCGCCACGTATGCCGAGTTCGAGCAGTACTGGGACCGGATGATGAACGAGGTGGCCGTCCCGCACAAGTCCGCCCGCTACGGCGTCGGCTACGTCACCAAGGGTTTCCCCTGCCCCAAGGCGGTGCACCCGGCCGTGTGGCGCGTGGTCGCCACGGTGTTCAACCCCGCCGCGGCCTTCCTGACCGCAGGTGGCCTGCCGCCGCGCGCCCGAGACCTGCTGGATCTGCCGTGGAGCGAGCGTCAGGAACGCAATTACCAGCGCTTCGCGGCGTTCTGGCGATCCCGCCCGGTGAACTGGGTGTGGGATCATCTTCCGATGAGCGTGCGCTACAACAAGTTTGCGCAAAAGGGCTATGCCCAAGCCTGATTCGTCGCCCGCGACGGGGCCTGATTCGTCACCCGCGCCGGTGGCTGATTCGGTGACGGGCATCCTGGATGCGGCCCTCGTCGAGTTCGAGCGGCACGGCCTGCGCCGGGTCGCACTCGACGACGTCGCGCGCCGGGCCGGGGTCAGCCGAACCACGATCTACCGCAGGTTCGCCAACCGCGACGAACTGGTCGCCGCGGTGATCGAGCGGGAGAACGTCGCATTGTTCTCCGACATCGCCAACGAGTTGAAAAATGCAGGGCCGCAGTCGAATTACTACGTCGAGGCGTTCACGCTGTCGATCCTGAAGTTCCGCCGTCGCCACGTGCTCAACCGGATGATCTCCGATGAACCGGCCCTGGTGATGGAGCTGCTGCACACCCACTACGGGGCAGCGATCGAGCGCATGGCCGCGGCGCTCAAGGTGATCTTCCCGGCCGGATTTGCCGATCGGATCGGCGAGCAGGCGGTCAACGACCTGGCCGACACCATCCTGCGTTATGCCGGAATGGTGCTGCTGCTGCCCAGCGTCGAACCCCTCGACACCCCCGAGGACCTTCGGGCCTTCGCCACCCGGCATTTCCTGCCCAGCCTGCCGGCCTCGCTTCGCACCGTTTCGGCCTGATCGACTCGCGGGCACGCCGTGCCGAAGTGTTTGGCGGCTCACACTTTCGGGCAGCCGGTAAGGATGACCACAAACAAGCCACCACCTGTCACCGAAGAGAACCGCAAAGAGGCCGCGCGCGTCATGAGGTCCTATGACGACAGCCGGCCCACCGTCACCTTGCCGGGTAGCCACGGCACGGTGTCCGGCACCGCCGTCAATGACTGGGTCGACGACGACGGGAAGCCCATCTACGGCAACACGGACCAGGAGCAGCAGTAACCCCGAACCTGCGTCGTCGCGGGTCGCCGTTTGCCTACTGTGGCTGGTGTGACCGCTACCCCGCTTGACCGGATTGCCCCTGCATTCGTGACGATGGCCCACGAGATCGTGTGGGCCTCGGTAGCCACCGTCGACGCCGACAGTCAACCCCGCAGTCGCATCCTGCACCCGATCTGGGAGTGGGACGGAAACGACCTGTTCGGCTGGGTCGCCACTGTGCCCAGCCCGGTCAAACGGGCGCACCTGGCGGTGCACCCTCATGTCTCGGTCAGCTACTGGACCACCAACCACGACACCTGCGCCGCGGACTGCCTGGTGGAGTGGTACACCGACGACGAGACCTGCACGCAGGTATGGGACCGCTTCGCCAACGGGCCTGCGCCGGTGGGCTATGACCCGTTCGTCATCCCGCAGTGGAGTGGCGGGCCCACCTCGGATCAGTTCGCGGCACTGCGGCTGACTCCCTATCGGCTACGGGTGATGCCAGGCACGGTCATGACCGCGGGATCCGGTGAAGTATTGAACTGGCGGGCGTGAAAGCCCGCCAGTCCCATCCTCAATTGTTGTTTCCCATGCTTAGAGTGACCATTATTCATGCATGATCGGTCCGCAATAAATCGCGAAATTCTGATTGCGATAATTGCGCGAAAATCGGTGATGAAAAAGAACGGTGTTCGCTCCCCTGTGGGGAGGCGTGAAGCGGGTGGACTCGAGAAAATTCGCAGGTCATACCGTTAAACGCGGTCTGGACGCTTTCGCCTGAGAATGGTCTCCCCGGACTCCGCGGCCTTGGTGCGTTTTGCCGCTCGCCGCTCTTTGATGGTCATCGCCGGTTTTTTGGGAAGACGACCCTGGGATTTATCAGCCATCGTTGCTCCTTTATTCGCAAACAATCACTGGGCCCGACCATACATCAGAAAAAAATAAAAGCCAGTCCGCAATTCCTGGACCGGCCGCGGACTGTTGGTGCCGGTGCGCCGACGCCGGACAAGACCGAATCGCGGGCCGCACCCGGCTTCTCGACGGCGGTCGCTACGCCGGACGGTGCCTGACCTTGGGGGCGGCGCTGTCGTGCCCGACGTGCAGCCCGGGGACCAGCATCGCCACGCGGTGGCGGTAGTCGCGGTACTGCTCGCCCATCATGTCCGTCAGGTCGCGTTCCTCGAGTTGGATCGCCACCAGGATGTAGGCCGTGCTGACAGCTGCGAACAGCAGATGGCCTACGGTCATCGACGGGGTGGCCCAGAACGCCACGATGAATCCCGCCATGATCGGGTGCCGGATCATCCGATAGAACATCACCGTGCGGAACCCCAGCTCGCGGTACGGCTGGCCGCGCCAGTTCAGCCAGACCTGCCGCAGGCCGAACAGGTCGAAGTGGTTGATCATGAACGTCGAGGCGAACACTGTTGCCCAGCCGGCCCAGAACAACGCCCACAGGATCACCCGTCCCGCAGTGGATTCCACGTCCCACACGACTGCGGGCATGGTGCGCCACTGCCAGTACAGCAGGAACAGCGCCAGGCTGGACAGCAGCACGTAGGTGCTGCGCTCGATGGCCGGCGGGACGATCCTGGTCCACCGTTGTTTGAACCAGGGCCGGGCCATCACGCTGTGCTGAATGGCGAACACCGACAGCAGCAGCAGGTTGACGAGCACCGCCTCACTGGTCGGTGCGGCGATGCCGGAGTCGACCGTGCGTGGCACCACGAAATCGCCGACGAAGGCGATCGCATAGAAGAAGGCCACGACGAACGCCAGATAGCTCGCGATCCCGTAACCGATGATGAGTAGGCGCTTCATGGTGACCTCCTGCCACCGTTGGGACAGATGCCGCGCCCTGCTGCCGACCGCAGTAGTGGCTTATCTACGGTAAACCTTGAATCCCCAGGTGAACAGGGGTTTGCTAGTTTGCTGAATCAACCGGTTCCGGACTGTTTCGGGTCCAGCAGGCCGTGTCGGTCCGCCTCCGACAGTCCGCCCCACACACCGAACGGTTCGGCGATCGCGAGCGCATGTGTCCGGCATGGCGCGAGCACCGGGCAATCCCGGCACAGTGCCTTGGCCCGTTGTTCGCGATTCGACCGGGCGCGCCCGCGTTCGCCCTCGGGGGAGAAGAACACCGAAGCGTCCATGCCCCGACACCTCGCGTGCCGTTGCCAGCCCCATGTTTCCGCGTCCTCATGTGCCATGGCTGTCATCCCAGCGGCTCGCGGACCCGCTGATCGGATCCTTCACGACATCCATACGGGCGCGGCCCGATTCCGCACAGTCTCTTGACGTGTGCACATCACCGGCCCGTAAGGATTCGAGCGGCTGCCGTCAAGAAACCGTTGACATCGCGGCCGAGTGGCAGTGGCCGGAGTAGACCGGCAGGTATGCGATACGAAACACGCCGCGGGGTCCGAGGCGGAACCGGCGATGAGTGAGATGTTCCAGATCATCGCGCTGATGGCGGTGCCCGCGGCGATGCTGCTCGGCCTGCGCCGGGTGGTGATCTGTCAGAACCGTCGGCTGGATTCGCAGACCTGCCCGGTCCCGCTGGTGATCACGCCCCCTGCACGGCAGCCTTCTTCCACCTCAGGCGGGCTGCAGTACCGCTGACGCGTACCAATGGCACACCAAGAAAGCCATTGGTACGGCGACCGAAGCGCGTTCTGCACCGGCGCCGGTTTTGTCGTCGACGGTGCGCTGACCGCGAGCCTCATCTAGGCGCCCGGTCGATCAGGGCACTACGACCGCGCGGCCGCGGACTTTGCCCTCCTTGAGGTCGCGGTAGGCCTGGGCTGCGTCGTCGAGCGAATAGGTGGTCGACTCGACGTGCACCATCCCCCGGGCGGCAAGGTCGAGCAGTTCGACGAGTTCGGTGTGCCCGCCCCAATACGTGGTTTGGATGCTGACCTCATACGGCTGGGAGAAGAACGACATCGGCACCGAACCGCCGGCGATGCCGATGATCGTTACGTCGCCCAGGGGGCGTGACGCGCTGCGGGCGAGTTCGATTGTCGCAGTGGCGCCGACGAAATCGAGCAGGACATCCGCCCCGTGCCCGTCGGTGAGGTCCTTGATGGCCGATGCCGCGTTGTCGTCAGACGGCAGTACGTGATCGGCGCCGATCGTTGCGGCCAGGTCGAGTGCTTCCTTGCGATTGTCGACCGCGACAACCCGAGCAGAGGTCGTGGCTTTCACCAATTGCAATGCCACATGGCCCAATCCGCCGACACCGATCACCACCACCGTCGAGGTCGGGGTCATCTTGGACCAGGATCGGCGGATCGCATGATAGGGAGTCAGGCCGGCGTCGGTGAGCGGTGCGGCCGTCGCCGGTTCGAAGTCTTTGGGCAGTGGCAACAACAACCTCTCGAACGGCACGAGCAGGTACTCGGCCATCCCTCCGTCGAGTCCCAGGCCTCCGCCCCCGCTGACGACCGGAGCGGCCGTCGGGTTCTCGCAGTAGTTTTCGAAGCCGAGCCTGCAGCGCTGGCACGTGCCGCAGCCCCATGGGCCGTACACGGCGACGGCGTCACCCTCGGCCACCGTGGTCACACCGGCGCCGACCGATTCAACCCAGCCGGCGTTCTCGTGGCCCAGCGTGAAGGGCATCTGCCACGGCATGGTTCCCGGCTCGAAATCGTGCATCAGGTGCAGATCGGAGTGGCAGGCACCGGCCCCGCCGACCTTGATCACCACTTGTCCAGGACCCGGCGTCGGCTTCGCGATGTCGACGAGTTCGGGTTCGGTCTTCCAGTCCATCAACCGCAGTGCCTTCATGGTGCCCTCCGTAGGCGAATTCGGCAGGAGCTATCGGCTATCGGCTTACTGCTTGACGAAATCTCCAGGTTTGTATTTGTGGTCGAAGAACGCTTCTGTGGGTCCATACCAGCGGATGAGGCTGAACCAGCCCTTGCCCGGATTGGTCTTGAGCCAGTTCTTCGCTCCGTCAGGAGGATTGGGTCCGATGTGGAATGTCACCGAGCCGTCGGGGTTGAACTCGAGGTCGTTCATGGAATTCAGCGACGGATAGGCCTGCCCGGGGGCATCGACGCCGGAGGCGGATTCAGCGTCGTAGACGGTGACCGACCACAGGATGTTCGCCGGCGGGTTGGCGGGCAGATCGATGGTGTACGTGTCCTCCCCGCGGAGGTATTCGCCCTTGCTGTCCTTGTATGCCGCACCGTATTTGGCGCCGAATCCGACGATCGAGGAGATCATGCCGGTACTGATCGAGTAGGCGTTGATGTACATGTGCGCCTTGGCGTTGACGTCCGCGTAGCCGGTCTTGCGGTCGCGGAACTCCTCATCGAGCAGGGTGTGCCAGAAGTCGTCGAGCTCGGTGCGGGCATGGGCGACCCAGTGCCGATCCGACCACCAGAGTGCGTTCTGCTCCTGATCGAAGTGTGCGGCGATGTTCTTGGCCATCCGCCAGGCGGTCTTGGCCCCCTGGTCGAGCAGTTCCCGCTGCCGGTCACTGGGTTTGAACTCTTTGCCCTTCGAGATGCCCAGTGCCGCCAGGACGCCGTGCATGTACGGGTCGACGGTGTCGAGGCGTTCGCTTTGGATCAGTTCGTTGAGCATGTCGAAGTAGGCGCCGTCGCGGGGGAACAGCGCATTGGCCGGGATGTCGGAAACATGTTTGAAGTTCATCGGTTTCGCCTCGCCTTTGAGCGGGCGGATGACCAGGCCCTCGACTGCTTTCAGCCCGGGTGACAGATCGTCGACCGACTGGAAGAAGCCGCGCTGGAAGAAGAACACCCCGTTGGAGCGGCACTCGTACACGAAATAGTCAGCCGGGTTGACGCCCAGATCGTCGAACTTCTGGCCCGCAGGGACGACCAGATATTTGCCGCCGTTGCCCTTGTCAGGCCCGGGAATGCCGATGTCGCCGAGATACTGCACACCGTCGATGGTCGGTCCGGTTAGTGGCCGATGCCAGAAATCGTCCATCAAGCCTTGGATTTTCGGCGGCGCTTCGAGTACCAGCGGCCCCGTTTCGCCGAGATCGGCGAAGCCCAGGCAGTAGATGACATCGGAGTTCGGTGTGGTGATGAGAGTGTTCGGTTTGAGCCGTTTTTCGTAGACCGACATGACGTTGTAGCCGGTACCGGCGACCTCGCCGAGGCCTTTTTTCATGGCGAACATGTTGACCGCGGGCAACGACCACAGGTAACTCTGTGTGGCGCGCTGGAAATAGAGCTCGTCGGTCAACGTTTTCGACGTTTCTTCGGTGGGATAGCCGCGGTCGAACTCTGCATCGGCCAGGGCTTGGTATCGGTTCTCGTCAGGCATTGGCGACGTTCCTTCCTCGCGTGAGCAGGCGGCCAGCGCGGCCCCTGCGCTCAGCGCCGCCGCCGCCATGCCGGCCGAGCCGAGCGCCGTCCGTCGATTGATCTCCATGCTGGTGGCCTCATCTCGGGTAGAGCGGTGTCGCCCGACCGTGACTCACACTGCGCGGCGACACGAATGACTCTGCTCGATGGCGCACGCCGACGGCCATCTGTGCCCACGCTACGCGCGCACGCGCCTCTGGCAGGCGGTTCGGCGATGCCGATGGCGATATGTCGAATTCGCGACCGAATGACCGGCGCGGTTTTTCGCCCGAAACTGATCACAGACATGGGCGATCGGGCCGGAGTGGCCAGATGGGATGGATTCGGCCGCAGGCCGAATCTTCGACATGGTTACCGATTGCCGTGGTTAGGTGAAAGAGGCACGTTTTGGTGCTACTGCAGCGCTGGGACCCGGGGAGCCGCCACCGAATTTCCGATCAATCAGGGAGGCATTCGTTTATGAGTTGGCAGATGACACGGCGATCGGCATTGAGCGCGGCGGGGTTGGCAGTCGCTTCGGTCGGCGCCGGGACCGCATTGGCAGCCTGTTCGCGCGAGGACACCAACCCCGCGCCGACGGGACAGACTTCGGCGAAACCCACTCCCTCGCAGGCGCCCACGGCCGAGATCACCCAACCGGTACCCGGAGTGGTGATGCAGCCCGGCTATACCCGCACCTTCGGGCAGACCGCATATGTGTGGGGATGGCCGCTGGTGAACATGCTCAACCGAAAGACCGCGATCACCCAGGCGCCGCATCCCGGCCGCCTCAACGGGGTGTTGCCGGCCGCACCACGGGGTCGTCTGGCCATGCTGTCCGACTACATCGATCCTGCCCAGACCTTCATCGCCTGCCCGAATCAGGATGTCGTATACGGGTTGTCGTACATGTCGCTGGACGAAGAACCAGTCATCATCCAGGTGCCCGATTTCGGAGACCGGTTCTGGGTGTACGCGCTGTATGACCAGCGCACGGACCAATTCGGCGAGCTCGGCAAACCGTATGGCTCCAAGCCGGGGTTCTATCTGCTGGCCGGCCCGAATTGGAAGGGCGACAAGCCCGACGGCGTGGAGGCGGTCCTGCGGTCCTCGACCGCTCTGGCCGCGGCGATCCCGCGGGTCTTCATGGACGACACGCCCGAAGACCGGGCCGCCATTCAGCCGGTGATCAACCAGATCAACATCTACCCGCTCACCGAGTTCGACGGGAAGATGAAGAACGCCGAATGGGCCACGCTGCCCAGCATCCCCGGCCCATCCGCAGAGGGGGGCGGAGAAACCAGATGGGTGGTTCCTGAGCAGTTCTTCGACCAGATCGGCACAGCATTGGATGCCGTCGCCCCGCTGGCGGGCGAGGAAGCGCTCTACGCGCAGGTCAAAGCCGTCCTGGAGGCCGCCAAAGACCCCGAGGTCAAGAAGACTCTCACCGAAACCGCCGTGGCCGCCGAAACCGATGTCATCGCGCCGTTTCTGCAGTGGGTCCACAACGGCGTCCCGGTGGGCAACAACTGGAACCGGTCGGTCAACAACGCCATGTTCGGTTTCGACTACTTCAACCGGACCGCAACGGCCAAATCGAACATGTTCGAGAACCGCCCCAACGAAACCCAGTACTTCTACACCGACCGCGACGGTACCGGCGCTGCCCTGCAAGGCGACCGCACCTACCGCATCACTTTCCCCGCCGGGCAGGAACCCCCGGTCCAAGGATTCTGGTCGCTGACCCTCTACAACGAGCATCACTTCTTCAACCCGAACCCGTTGAACCGCTTCTCACTGGGCACGAAGAACAAAACCCTCACCCGCGGCCCGGACGGCTCACTGACCCTCTACGCAGGGGCGAAGTCACCCGGCCCCGACAACGAAGCCAACTGGCTACCTGCGCCCGCCGGGCCCTTCTCGCTCTACATTCGCGCGTACTGGGGTAAACCCGCCATCACCGACGGCACCTGGAAACCGCCGGCCGTCGAACCGATGTGATCGAACCGCCCGGCACCGATGGTGGACGACGGAGCCGGCGATCGAGCTACACCCGTTTGAGCAGGACTGCCTGTTCGAAGGGCAGACGCGCGAAGACCTTTTGCACCCGGCCCTTGATGTGCGCGGCTGCTTCGTCCTTGGACACCACCCGCGGGTCACGGACCTCGATGGTCTTGCCGTGGCGGCGAATCCGCGCGTGACCGGCTGAGGTGATGTTCTTCAGCCAGTCCCGATCCGGTCCGTAGGTCAGCATGATGGCCACGCCATCGTCGGTGCTGAAGACACTCAGCGGGGTCCGGTAGGTTTTGCCGGACTTCCTGCCGACGTGCTCCAGGATGCCGAATGTCGGCGCCCAGCCCGCCCACAGGCGCTGGATGGGGTTGGTGACGTACCGGTTGAGCCGGGCCAGCCATTGCGGAAGTTGCATGCCCGATTCAATCGCAGCAGTGACGGCGGTCACAACCTACTACGGTCGGATTCCGGCGCCCCGGCCCTCAGCCGGCACGCCTGAGCAACAGCGTGTGCTCGACACCCGCGCGCGCCATCAGCTGGCGCCACGGCGCCCTCAGCTGTGGCAGTGCCTCTGCCGTGGCCACGACGCGGGGCTGATCGACGGCGAACGTGCGCCCTTCGAACTTCACCCGGCCGCCGCCCGCGCTTTGCAGGTTTTTCACCCAATCCCGTTGTCGCCCATAGGGTAGCAACACTGCGACCCCGTCGGGGGTGGTGAATGCCGACACCGGGGTGCGGTAGGTCCTGCCGCTGCGTCGCCCGGTGTGCTCGACGATCGACCAGATCGGCAGGTAGCCCGACACGGGTCGGAAGAGCCGATTGGTGACGCGTCGATTGAACCGAGCGCGGCGTTCTGAGAATCGCACCATCGCTTCATCTTGCCGCGTCCGGACCATCTTCAACCGGATCGCCATACCTGACCGTGAACTACGGGCTGGACGTGACCCGCGCCTGAGGAACTTCGCCGTGCGGCTCCTCACCGGTAGGGCCGAACTTCCGTCCGGACTTCTCCATAGCGTGTTCGAACAGCCTCTGTAGCGGTGTGGCGACGAAAGTGGTGACGATCGTCATCAGCGCCAATACCGTGTACAGCTTCTCGGAGATGAGTCCTGACTCGAACCCGATGTTGAGCAGGATGAGTTCCATCAGGCCACGCGCGTTGGCGAGTGCTCCCATCGAACCGGCCTCGTACCAACTCATGCCCTGCCAACGCGCTGCCAATCCGATGGCACCGAACTTCGCAGCGAAGGCCACGAGCAGCACGACACCCGCCATCGCCAGAGTGGGGCCGTCGAAGATCAGGGTCAATTGTGTGTTGAGACCTGAGTAGATGAAGAACGCGGGCAACAGCAGATATGCGACGAGAGGTTCGAAACTGTCGCGGATGGAATTCAGAAGCGCGCCGCGTGGCATGACGGCGCCTGCCACGAAAGCGCCGAATACAGAATAGATTCCGACCATGTCGGCGAACGCGCTCGCGGCAAGCACGACAAGTAGCACGACGGTGACATGCGCGATCGGTAGGCCGCCCGTCCTCTCGATGTCGGAGCGCGGCGGAGTCCAGGTCTCCAATCTGCCGAGCAGCGGACGACCGACGTACAGCATGAACAACAGGTAGGCCAGGCCGCCTCCGATGGCCAGCACTGCGCCAAGCGCGCTGCCCTTGGCGGTCGCCACCACCGTCGCCAGCAGGACCCACGAGCATGCATCGTCGACAGCGGCGCAGGACAACGCCATGGTGCCCAACCTGGTGTTGAGCAGACCGGAGTCGTAGATGATCCACGCCAGCATCGGAAACGCCGTAATGGCCACGGCGGCAGCGACGAACAGCGCTCCCTGCCAGGGCTCGACGCCGGCGGTGAAGTAGCCACCGAGGCCGACCATCCACCATCCGAGGAAGCCGCCGACGATCAGCGGGACGCCGATGCCCGCGGCTGACGTCACACCGGCCTGCCGCGAATGAGCGCTCAGTATCTCGAGATTGAACGACGTTCCCACCAGGAACATGTAGAGCACCAGCCCGAGCTGGCCGACGACGTAGATGGCCACCAAGTTCGGGTGGGTCAACGTCTCCGCGCCGACGGTCACCTTGGCGGGGAACAACCACTGCTGTGTTGCCGGCGAGATCCACCCGAGCACCGAAGGCCCGAGCAGAAATCCGGCCACCATGATCGCGACCACTTGCACCTGACCGAGCCTGCGGAAGACCGGCCACAGCAGGCGGTAGGTCAGAAGGATGACAGCGATCTGGATGAAGAAGTGATAGGTGATCGTGAGCAGTGACGGCATGGCGGCTCCTTCCCGGTCACTTCTGCTCGGACCAGCGGAACACGGAGAGGCAGGCAATCAGACCGCCGACGCTCCACGCCAGCAACACCAGGAACGTCCGCAAGTGCTCCCAACTGCCCGCGGGTTCGAAGGCGACCATCTGCGCGGGGAGCAGGACGGACCGGAAGCCCTGTGCCATCCATTTGACGGGGAAGAACGAACCGACGATCAGCATCCATGTCGGCAACACCATGAGCGGTACGTAAGTGCCCGAGAGGAACTGCAAGCCGACTGCCGGACCGTTGGTGATGGCAGCAGCGGAAACGGCGTTGCCTGCGAAGTTACTGATGAAGATGCCGAGCAGTGAACAGCTGATGATGCCCAGGGTGAATACCCACGTCAGCGTGAACCATCCGAAGACGTCGGTGGGCAGCCGGAGCCGAAAGATCAGCACGCCCACCGTGAGCAAGATGACGGCCTCCGCGAGGCTCGCGATGGCAACCAGCATGATCTTCCCGATGAAGTATGACGACGCGGTCGCCGGCGTACCACGCAGTCGCCTCAAGGCACCCGTCTCGCGGTCGGCCGCGATACCGATGCCGAGGTTGATGAACGAAGTCGACAGGATGCCGTAGGCAAGCATGCTTGCCGCAATCACGGCACCGGTACTTGTCTGCGTCCCAGGCACTTTCGCCGAGAAGATCGACCCCAACAGAATGCAGATCACGGCCGGCATCGAGAACGTGAGTGCCAGCTGTTCGGGGCGTCGGTAGAACATCTTCAATTCGGGGACGACCCGTGACAGCCCTATGGCGACTGCCGAAGGAAGGGCTGGGCGTGAGTCATCCGGGCGCTGTACGGGTTTCATGGCATTCCGCACGGACTCGGTTGTCATCATGCCTGACCGATCAAGTGCAGGTATGCGTCTTCGAGCGTGGGTCGGGTGACGGTGAGTTGCGCCAGCTCCACCCCTTCTGCGGACCGCTTCCTGATCAGCTCGGTCGGATGGTCGGTCTCCTCCACTCGGACTTGGTCTCCCTCGATCCACCGCACCGTCGCTGTCGTTTTCGCGTGGGAGATCAACCGGGCCGGTGAGTCCACTGCAGCAAGCCGTCCGTCGGCAATGACCGCGACGCGATCTGCCAGAGCCGCGGCCTCCTCCAGGTAGTGAGTGGTCAGCAGAATGGTGGCGCCGTCGTCGGACAGCGCCCTGATGAGATCCCAGAACCTTTGTCTTGCTTCGGGATCGAAACCCGTGGTCGGCTCATCCAGGAAGATCAGTTCGGGGGTGGCGATGATCCCGAGAGCGACATCGAGCCGGCGTCGCTGGCCCCCGGACAGCGTCCTGACCCTGAGGCCAGAACTGTCGGCCAGCCCGACGAGATCGAGCAATTCCTCGGGAATGCGGGCCCTGCCATAGCACTTCGCGAACATCCGCACGGTTTCCAGTACGGTGAGCATCCCGAAGTCGCTGGTCTCCTGCAGCACGATACCGATCCTGGCGCGCCAGTTGCGGCCCGCGGTCCCGGGATCTTCGCCCAGGACGCGCACCTCGCCGGCATCGCGCTTCCGGTTGCCTTCGAGGATCTCGATGGTCGTCGACTTGCCCGCCCCGTTGGGGCCGAGAATCGCGAAGATCTCGCCGTGGTCGACATCGAGATCCAGATTCCGCACCGCGTGCGATCGACCATAGGCCTTCGACAGCCCGCGTACGCGAATGGCGGGGGACTGGTGTACGTGCGGTGGATAGGTCACGAGTGTGCCTCTCCCACTTCCGGATCGGCGTCCGCCTCCAATTCGGCCAGCAACTCTCGCAGATCGGCATCCGACAGTTCGTCCATGATCCGGTCCACGTCGTCGACGACGACAGGGGGCGCAGGTGGCGAATCTTCGTTGGTCGTCGGGGCGGGGCCATGGATCGAATGAAGCTCGGTGAGTACCCGATCGGACAGAGCGTTCACACTGGTGCCCTTGAGGATCTCGAGGACGGGGAGGTTGATCGAGAACACCGTATTGATCCTGATCCTGAACTCCATCGCCATCATGGAGTCCAGGCCGATGTCCTCCAGCAGATCGTCGGGCTCGAAGTCATCTACGGCACAGTCGAACACGGCGGCCGCGATGTGCCGCACCCGGTCGGCGATGACGGCCGGCCGATCGGCCTCCGACGTAGCCGCGAGCACGTCGAGTATCGATCCTTCGGAATCGGTTTCGGCGGAGAATGCTTCGTTGGTCCCGAGATCCGAGTACATCAGCGGTAGCGATCCGCTCGGTCCAGTGTGGCGGGCTCGAGCCCAGTCGGCGCTGATGGCGACGACGTTGGGTGTCTTCTGGTTGATGAGCCGATCGAGAATCCGGGTCCCCACCGCAGGTGTGATCAACGCGATTCCGCGCGCAGCGTAGATCTTCTCCAGCTTGAGCTCTTCGACCATTCCCACCGACCAAGGCCCCCACCCCACGGTGAGTGCCGGCAGGCCCTGCGCCCGGCGGTAATGCGCGAATGCATCGAGGAACGCGTTGGCAGCCGCGTAGTTCCCTTGGCCAGGCGAAGCGATGGTCGATCCGGCGGACCCGAACATGACGAAGAACTCGAGCTCGTGGTCCTTGAAGGTGTCGTGCAGTACACGAGTACCGGTGATCTTGGGTGCCATCACCTTGGCGAAGTCGAGGTCACTGGCGTTCACGAGCAACTGGTCGTTCACCGATCCCGCAGCGTGCACTACTCCGCGAACCGGCCTGCCGCCACCGCGGATGTGCTCGCTCAGCCAGGTCGCCACCTGGTCGCGATCGGCGATATCGACACTGGCGGTGGTGATCTGGACGCCGAGGTGTTCGATCTTGCGGATGGTGCGCACGATCGCGAAGTGGGGATCGTCTTCGGTCAGCGACGGCCAACGATCTCTCGGGGGGACGATGCTGCGGCTCAGCAGCGTGATGTGGCGTGCTCCGCGTTCGGCCAGGTAGGTGGCGACAATGCGGCCGAGTGATCCTGCCCCGCCGGTGACGACGTAGGTTGCATCTGGGGTGAGCTTGGTGGGAAACGGTCGCGTCAAGCCGTTGCATGGGCGCAGGCGCGGCACGAACGTGGTCCGGCCGCGGATCGCGATCTGATCTTCCGGCTCGCGGTCGAGAACGTAATCGCAGATGCGGGTGACGGTGTGAGAGCGGTCGGCGGCGGAATCGGTTTGCAAATCGATGTCGATCAAGCCACCCCAGTGTTCGGGAAGTTCCTGATGACCGATGACTCGACCGAGTCCCCACACGGCGGCCTGATCGACACCCCGGAGCAAGGTGCCGGGTGCCGGTTGTGCGTTGGCGGTGATCAGGTAGAGGCGGGACGTCAAGTTGTCGTGCTCTGCAAGGCTTTTGACGAGATGCAGGATGGCAAGGGTTCCCAGCTGTTGGTCCTCGTCGACGCTGCCGCCCTCGGGGATGTCGAGCGGCCAGCAATTGATGACGCCGGCCAGGTCTCCTGCTGCGGCGAGGCGGGTGAACATCCGGCCCATCTGCTCGGGGCACCTGGCATTCATCGCATAATCTCCGTCAACCTCGGTGAGGTCGGCGTCGTCATGGTGCTCGACTGTGCGGACGCGGTGGCCGCGGTGGCGCAGTTCTTCGGCGAGGGATGCCCCGACCCCGGCGTCGTCGACGAAGATGAGCCAGGACGAAGCGCCGGTCGTGATCTGGTGCTGATCGTGGGTATCCGTGCTCATCTCGTCCGGCGTGGCACACCATTGGATCTCGAGCAGGCTCTTGTCGATGTGATCGGGCGACATGTTCGACGATGTGCTCAGCGACTGCACTGTGAAACCTGCGAACACCGCCAGCGGCGTCCCGGCCAGGTCGGTGATCGTGATGTCGCTCTCGACCTCCGCTCTGGTCGCGGACACGACGTGAACGTGAACCTTCATGTGCTCTTCGGGCGCACGGTAGAAGGCGCAGCGGCGGATACGAGTCGGTAGGTAAGGCTCCTGGGTCTCTTCCTGCCCGAGGAACGGTGCACCGAAGAGTGTTTGGAAGGCCCCGTCGACGAGCGCGGGATGGAATCGGAAAGCGTCGAGCTGGCCGGCGACCGCAGCTGGAACGGTGATGTCGGCGATGGCCCAGTCCTCACCAGCGGTCACGCCTTGCACGGACCGGAATGCGTCGCCATAGTCGAAACCGAGTGATCGGGTACGCACGTAGAAGTCGTCACCGCCGATCGAGGCGGTCGGCTCCGCGCAGCCGTCTGGCGGATCGTGACGGGGCGGTGCCGCAGGCAAGGTGTTCAGTTCCGCCGTCGCGGTGATCGTCCACTTGGAATCCCCGTCGGCCGTGACCGTGAACGCGGCGAACTCCAACGTGCCGTCGGCCTCGTTGAGCGTGGTCCTGAGGATGGGGTCGCAGGTCTCGTCGAGAATGACGGCGCGGTGGAGCACGAGATTGTCCACGCTGTGGTTCGACCCATAGATCGACTTGGCCGCTGCAACAGCCATTTCGACGTACACCGCCCCGGGTACCACGACACTTCCCTGGACGCGATGATCGGCGAGAAACGCGTTGAGGACAGTGCTGAATTCGGCTTCCCAGGTGGGATGAAGCGCGCTCACGGATTGCCCCAGCAGCGGATGCTCAGGCTCGTAGAACAGTGCCTCCACGGCTTCCTGGGTTTCGTTCCAGAAGCGTTTCGTCTGCCACGGGTAGGACGGGAGTTTGAGAAGTCGGGCTCCGTTACGTGGCTGCACGACATTCCACGCGACGTCGTGGCCGCCGCAGTGCAGTGTGCCGACACAGTTGAGCAGTGCGCGGCTGTCGTCATGATCCCGTCGCTGGGTTGCGGTGACCAGAACCCTTGTTTGTCCCGCTGTTTCGAAGATCGATGCGGCCAGAACGGGATGCGGCCCCAGTTCGACGAAGTGCGTGTACCCGTCCTCCAGCATCCGGCGGATCGCGGGTTCGAAGAGAACGGTGGAGCGAGTGTTCTGCCACCAGTAGGCGGCGCCGGCCTGGTACTGGTCCAGCTGTTCACCGGTGACCGTCGAATACAGAGGCAGCGTCGCCGCTTTGGACGACAGACCGTCGAACGCGCTGAAGAGGTCGTCTTTCACCGCCTCCATGTAATGCGTGTGGTACGGCACCGTGACGGACAAGTAGCGGTGGAAGATCCCGGCCTTGTCCAGTTGCCGGGCGATGTCGGCGAGGAGGTCGTTGTCGCCGGCGATCGTCACTGCCGACGGGCTGTTGATCGCCGCCACCGATATCCGCCGGCCGAACTCTTCGTGCGCCCTGCCATCGATCGTCTGCATCACCGATTCGACGTCGAGGCCGACGGCGAGCATCCCGCCCTGACCGCTCGTGCGCTGCTGGAGCCGGCTTCGGTGATAGATCACCTCGATCGCCTGCTCGAACGTGAGCAGGCCGGCCAGATGGTGGGCGGCCACTTCACCCGCGCTGTGGCCGATGACGGCGTCCGGGTCGATGCCGAACTGCGAGAGCTGCTCGGCAAGCGCGAGTTGGATGGCGAAGTTGGCCGGTTGCGCGAACTCCGTCTCCGCCATGCGAGAGCGGGTCTCGTCGCGTCGGAGCTCGTCGACGAGGGACCAGCCCGTATAGCGGGACAGCTCTCGATCGGTGCGCAGCATGCTGTCTGTGAACGCGGGGTAGGTGCCCAGGAGTCCCCGGCACATCTTCCACCACTGAGGACCCATGCCGGTACACACGAACGCAAGTTTTGCCGCGACGGGAACGGTGCGGCCGGTGGCGGGATCACCGCCATCGGCGAGGGCTTGAAGTTGTTCCCTCGCATCGGCGACGTCGTCGGCGATCACAGTGCGGCGATGGTTCAGATGCGCGCGGCGCTGTCCGAGCGTGAAACTCAGATCTCGCAACGTGATATCGGGGTGGGCGGCCAGATGTCGGGCCAACTGGCCGGCCCTCGCGACCAGGGCCTCCTCGCTGCGGGCCGAGATCGGCAGCACGGTCGGCGGCGGCTGCGGGGCCTGAGCTGCGGCGGGCCCGACATGGGAAGGGGCCGGAGGCTCGGCGAGCACCACATGGGCGTTGGTGCCACCGAATCCGAACGAGTTGACCCCCACTATGCGACGTTCGTAGTCAGGGAATGGCTGCCCGTTTGCGACGATGTCGAGTTTGAGGTCCGCGAGGGACACGTGTCGGTTCGGAGTCCGCAGGTGCAGGTTGGCGGGAATGTATCCGTGTTTGGCGACCAACGCCGCCTTGATGAGCCCGGCCACCCCGGCGCCGGCCTCGAGATGGCCGATGTTGGTCTTGACGGATCCGATCAGAAGGGGATTCGTCGCCGACCGGTCCAGCGTCAGCGCGGCCGCGAGTGCTCGCATCTCGATGGGGTCGCCGAGAGGCGTTCCGGTGCCGTGCGCTTCCACGTAGCCGACCTCGGTCGGCTGGATGCCCGCGCGCCGGAGCGCAATTCGGATCGCAGCTTCTTGGGCTTCATCGCGAGGCACGGTGATGCCGTCGGTGTGGCCGTCCTGCGACACCGCCGTACCGAGGAGTTGCGCATATACCTCATCGCCGTCGTCGAGTGCGCGCTGAAGAGGTTTGATGACGACGATCGCCCCGCCTTCCCCGCGGGCATACCCGTCAGCCGAATCGTCGAAGGCCTTGGAACGTCCTTCGGGGCTGAGGAATCCGCTCTTCGACTCCGCGATCGCGGTGTTGGGACCGATCATGATGTTTACGCCGCCGGCAAGGGCGAGATCGCACTCACCGCGCCAGATGCTCTGCGCGGCAAGGTGCACCGCGACGAGCGAGCCGGAGCACGCCGTATCGATCGTCATGCTGGGTCCGCGGAAGTCGAACGCGTGCGAGATCCGGTTCGCCAGCATCGTCATCATCATCCCGGTGGCTGAATGAGCCTTGAACCGGTAACGACTGGTACGCCCCTGATTCTGCAGCAGCTGATAGTCCAGAGTGAATCCACCGATGAACACGCCGACGTCGGTACCCGCCAGTCCTTCGGCGGGTATTCCTCCGTCTTCCAGTGCCTCCCACGCGGTGTGCAGCAGGAGGCGTTGTTGCGGATCGAGGGAGTGCGCCTCGCGCGGGGAGATGCCGAAGAACTGTGGGTCGAATTGATCTATTTCCCGGAGGAATCCGCCTCGACGGGTGACGATCTTGCCGACCTTCGACGGATTGGGGTCGTGGTACCGGGCCGCATGCCAGCGGGTTTCGGGAACGACGCAGGTCGCGTCGATCTCGCTGCACAGCAAGCTCCACAGACTCTCCGCGGAGTCGGCTCCGCCAGGAAGGCGACATCCGATTCCGACGATGGCCAACGGTTCGTCGCCGTTACGCTCAGGAAACATGTTCATCCTCTGCCCTCGCAGCTGATTCGGATCGGGTGGACGTCGCGTCAACTCGACTGAAGGATCGGTGAGGTCGCGACGATCCAATCGCCGCTGACCGGGTTGACCGACTGTTCCCGGCGATAGGTCGAGCGAAACTCGTGCAGGAGCGAATCCCGTTGCCACGCCTGTACCTGCCGCATGACGTCGTCGTCCTCGAACATCGATGACTTCTCCGCGAGAACGGTTTCGACGAGTTGACCCGCCAGTTGGCGCAGCAGCCGGGAATTCGCATCGAATTGTCCGGCGAAGTCCGGGCTGGTTCCCGTCATCGCGGTGTGCAGCGCGACCATGAAGTTCAACGGCGAGTACAAGTCGACGAATGGCACAGCGGAGGTGCGGGTTTCGACGGCAGCCCACTCCCGGAAGAATCGCTGGATGCGGTTGCTCAGTGCGATGAGCCCATCCAGGTGGGGGACGAATCCGGGATCGTCGGCCAGGCTGACGAACCGGCCATTCATGTAGAGCAGACCGATGAATCCCCAGTAGAACGCGACATCCCAGATGATCTTCGACGACATCACGGTCGGTGTGCCCATCAGGGTGTACTGGTCCTGATAGACCGCGAGCCACATCTCGGTGAGCGATCGGAACAGGGAGTCGCTGATGTGCGCGCGCCCAACGACGTCATCACCGTCCAAACCCCTGGAGATCATGTCGGTGATCAGGCCGTTTCCGATCGCGACCAGATCGAGTCCTGACGAATACAACGGATCCAGGAATATCCCGGAATCTCCTGTGAGACACCACCGGTCGCGTCCATCGAACATTTTCGTGACACCGTGGCTGTATTTCCTCATGACCCGAAAGTCCATGATCTGGTGGGCATGCTCTGCCACCACCGCGGCGCACTGCGGCTCGTGCTCACGAAGCCATGCCCTGGCCTTGTCCAGCGTGTTGAACTGCTCGAAACGATGAATCGCCGGGTCGGCCACGATGCCGACGCTTGTGGCGCCGGATGCCAGTCGGATGAGCCAGACCCAGTATCCTTCGCCCATCAGGTGGTTGGTGGACATGGCCCGGTCACCTTCGATGAGACGCCCCTGCCACACCGGGTCGTCGCTCCACCGGCCGACGTCGATCTCCGTGGCGACGCGAAACCATACGGCGTTGCAATGGTGCTCGTTGGTCTGCTTGAGATCCATTTGGCGCGGCAGCATCCGGTTCCGTCCCGACGCGTCGACCACCCACCGTGCCGTCGTCTGCGTGACCGTGTCGCCGTCCTGAAACGTGATCGTGTGCGGGCGGTTCTCGGAGGCGAAGTCGACCGAACGCCCCCGTCCGCGGGTGATCTCGACGCCGTCCGACAGGCATCGTCGGTAAAGTTCGTTCTCCAACCTCCCGCGGTCGACCTGGTAGGTCACCTGCGGTACGAACGAGGAACTCCCCAGTTCCATCCGCTGCGCGATATCCGTGTTGCCACTGTGTGAGAAGAACATCCGCAAGCCCATCTTGCGGATGTGTGCGGTGCTCAAGTGGTCCGCCAGGCCGAGGTGGTCCCGCAGATAGTGCGCCGACACCTCCACGGTCGACTCGCCGACCGTATGTGTGATCTCGGATAGCGGATACGCGTTCGGTTCGATGACCAGAACTCGCGTAGTCGGACGCGTTCGACGAATGTCCAGCGCCAATGTGAGAGCCGCTACGCCGCCTCCGATGATGGTCACGTCGTGATCTGCCGCGCGATCATCGTCGTGGGACAGGCGCGACTTGATACGTTGCGCGAGAGCCTTTCGGGTGTCCTCACTCATTTGCGATATCTGCGCTTGTACGTCCACACCTACCCTCCTCTGAAGTTGGTGTCGGCATCCCGCCGAGGCCGACTCATGCCGCATCTCGATCACGTACGCCGCCGCGGGGGTAGTTGACTCGCCTCTGCCGATTCGATTGGCGGGCCGGTATTGGGGCCGCTTTGTGCGGCGACGGCGATGTTGTTCAGCATGCCGGTGAAGATGATGCCGTGGAAGGGCCGGAGAGCGTTCCAATAGATCCTTCCGGCAAGGCCTTTCGGGAAGAAGATCGCCCGCTGGTGCAGACGGGCCCGGTCCGCACCGCGCGACTCGAGTCGCCATTCGAGCCAGGCGCGGCCGGGAGCGCGCATTTCGGCCCGCAGTCTCAACAGCAGCGGTCGCTGGATTCTCTCGACCCGCCAGAAGTCCAGGGCGTCGCCGGTGTGCAGGGTGTGGGGATGGCGGCGGCCGCGTGTCAGTCCGACCCCGCCGGTGAGACGGTCCAGCCAGCCGCGAACCGTCCAGGCGAGCGGAAACGAGTACCACCCGTTCTCGCCGCCGACACCTTCGACGACCTGCCACACCTGCTCAACTGTCGCGTCGCAGTCGATGCTGCGGTCATCGGTGTAGATGGCGTCACCGGCCCAACTCGGATCAGACGGCAGTGGGTCGGAGGGTGCGCCAGTGGGAGATGCGTTGGCCCAGGTCGTTTCGACCTCACCGTTCTTGACACGACGTAGCGCCAGAGCGACTGCATCTCGATATCGGGTCGTCCCTCCGGGCGGTGGCGGGATGATCGAGTCGATGTCGCACTCGCCGGCGACGGCGTCGGTGCTCAGGGATTCGATCAGCGCACGACCGATCCGCGGCGGGACGGGGGTCACCAAACCGATCCACAGCCCGGCGAGTCTTGGTGTGAGAACGGGGAGTACGAGAATTCGGCGACGGGCCAACCCGGCGACGTCGGCGTAGATCTGCATCATCTCGCCGTAGCGCAGGACATCGGGGCCACCGATGTCGTAGGTGCGGCTGCGCGGCAGTTCGGCGGTGGCGGCCTCGAGCAGGTAGTAGAGCACGTCGCGTACCGCAATCGGCTGGATCCGGTTGTTGACCCAGCGCGGTGTGGTCATCACCGGTAGCCGGTTGGTCAGGTGCCGGATCATCTCGAAGGACGCTGATCCGGAGCCGATCACTACTCCGGCTTGCAGTACGAGGGTGGGGACACCGGAATTCAGCAGGATTTCTCCGACCTGGCTGCGGGATCGCAGATGCGTCGAGAGCCGGTCCGATTCCGGATGCAGGCCGCCGAGATAGACGATGCGTTGCACACCGCCTCGCCGTGCGGCGCCGACAAGATTCTCTGCACTGCGGCGCTCTGCTTCGACGAAATCCCCGCGGGTGTTCATCGAGTGCACGAGGTAGTAGACGACGTCGATGTCGCGGCAGGCGGCAACGAGCGTCTCCTGGTCGGTGAGGTCGCCGCGAACGACTTCCACGTCTGCTGTCCACGGGACATCGCTGATCTTGTCGGGGTTGCGGGCCATCGCCCGAACCCGGTGCCCGGCTTCGACCAGCCGAGGGACGAGTCGACCGCCGATGTAGCCGGTGGCGCCGGTGACCAGCACCCGCGATGACGTGTCGGAACCTGGCAGCTCTGTCACGGGGTCCCCTCAACCGGGTCTCCGAGCTGCCGGGTCGCGCCGGTGCACCCGTACCAGGCGAAAACCCCCTCCCACTCCGCGGCTACGAAGCTGCTGAACACGGTTGCCACCCCACCTCCCGGAATCGAAGCTTCTTTCCGGTGATTCGTAGCCACCTGGCCGGTGGATGGGCCGCAGATCGAAATCGGGCCCCCAGAAGCGACGTTTGGCTGGCGCGCCGGTCGATAAGTGCCGAGACTGGTGCCATGGCCTACCTCAAGCCCCCGTGGTTCGTCCAGAAGGTGTTCAACCGGATCGCGATGGCCACCGGCATCGGCCACAGCGAGACCCTGACCCTCACCACGCGGGTCAGCAAACAGCCACAGCAGATCCCCGTCGTGGTTCCTGTGGTCGAAGGTGTCAGGTACCTGGTCTCCACCCGGGGTGAATCGGAATGGGTCCGCAACATCCGGGCCAACCCGCGCGTGACGCTGGGCAAGTCCAGCTACCTGGCGGCGGAGGTGCCGGTGGAGCAGCGGGCGCCGATCATCGCGGCCTACCGCCCGCTGGCAGGCAAGGTGGTGGAGGGGTATTTCCGCGATCTGCCCGATGACGCCGATCACCCCGTGTTCGCGCTGACGCCCGCCGGGTGACCGCGCCCACTACACCCTGTAGTTGACGCATTTGCACCGGCTGGGACACTGGTGGCCATGCGTGTTGATCAACCGCAGACTCAGCGATCGGCCCAGCTGTTCGCCGACGCCTGCGCAGTCATCCCCGGCGGAGTGAACTCCCCGGTGCGTGCCTTCAACTCCGTCGGCGGCACCCCCAGGTTCATCACCTCGGCCAAGGGCTACTGGCTGACCGATGCCGATGACAACCGCTATGTCGACCTGGTCTGCTCGTGGGGGCCGATGCTGCTCGGCCACGCCCACCCGGCGGTGGTGGAGGCCGTGCAGAAGGTGGCGGCCGACGGGCTGAGCTTCGGTGCCCCGACCCCGTCGGAGACCGAGCTGGCCGCCGAGATCATCGGCCGGGTGGCGCCCGTCGAACGGCTGCGTCTGGTCAACTCGGGCACCGAGGCCACCATGAGCGCGATCCGCCTGGCCCGCGGCTACACCGGCCGTGCCAAGATCATCAAGTTCTCCGGCTGCTACCACGGTCACAGCGATGCGCTGCTGGCCGATGCCGGCTCCGGCGTGGCCACCTTGGGCCTGCCGTCCTCGCCCGGTGTCACCGGAGCGGCGGCGGCCGACACCATCGTGCTGCCGTACAACAACGTCGCCGCGGTGGAGGAGATCTTCGGCCGGTTCGGCGACGAGATCGCTTGTGTCATCACCGAAGCCAGCCCGGGCAACATGGGCACGGTGCCACCGTTGCCCGGCTTCAACGCGGCGTTGCGCCGGATCACGGCGGCCCACGGGGCGCTGCTGATCCTCGACGAGGTCATGACCGGCTTCCGGGTGAGCCGGGCCGGCTGGTACGGCCTCGATCCGGTCGATGCCGACCTGTTCACCTTCGGCAAGGTGATGAGCGGCGGCCTGCCTGCCGCGGCGTTCGGCGGCAGTGCCGACGTGATGGGGCGGCTGGCCCCGCTGGGGCCGGTCTACCAGGCCGGGACGCTGTCCGGTAACCCGGTGGCGATGGCTGCCGGGCTGGCCACGCTGCGCAATGCCGACGACGCTGCCTACGCACGCCTGGACGCCAACGCCGACCGGTTGGAAGGCCTGCTCACCGGTGCGCTCACCGACGCGGGCGTGGCCCACCGGGTGCAGCGCGCGGGCAACATGCTCAGCGTGTTCTTCACCGACGAGCAGGTCGACGACTTCGCCGCGGCCAAGGCCACCGAAACCTCGCGCTTCCCACCGTTCTTCCACGCGCTGCTGGAGGCCGGGGTGTACCCGCCGTGCAGCGCCTTCGAAACCTGGTTCGTCTCAGCGGCTCTGGACGACGAGGCGTTCTCGCGCATCGCCGATGCGCTGCCCGGCGCGGCGCGTGCCGCCGCGGAGGCCAAACAGTGACCGTCCGGACGACCGTGCACGTGATGCGGCACGGCGAGGTGCACAACCCTGAGAAGGTGCTCTACGGGCGGCTGCCCGGCTACCACCTGTCCGACCGCGGGCGGGCCCAGGCGCAGGCCGCCGCGGACTGGCTGGCCGGCAAGGACATCGTCTACGTGGTGGCCTCGCCGCTGGAGCGGGCTCAGGAGACGGCCACCCCCATCGCCGACAGCCACGGGCTGCCGATCTTCACCGACGACGAGCTCATCGAGTCGTGGAACATGTTCGAGGGGGAGCGGGTGGCCCCCGGCGACGGCGCACTGCGTGACCCGCGGAACTGGCCCCGGCTGCGCAATCCGATGAAACCGTCCTGGGGCGAGCCTTACGACGAGATCGCACCCCGGATGATGGCCGCCATGCACCGCGCCCGGGAGAAGGCGGCCGGGCACGAAGCGGTGTGCGTCAGCCACCAGCTGCCGGTCGAGACACTGCGCCGGGCCATGACCGGACGCAAGCTGGCCCACCTGCCGTTGCCGCACAGCCGGCTGTGCAACCTGTCCTCGATCACGTCGTTCACCTTCGATGACGCCTTGCTGGTCCGATGGGGCTACACGGAGCCCTGGGGAATCTGAATGAGGTCGTTGGTCGCCCGGGTGAGCGCGGCGGTGCTGGCAGGGCTGGTGCTGCTCACCGGATGCTCGACGGGTGACGACGCGGTGGCCCAGGGCGGCACCTTCGAGTTCGTCGCACCTGGCGGCAAGACCGACATCTTCTACGACCCACCCGAAAAGCGCGGTACGCCAGGCAAACTGAGCGGACCTGAACTGACCGATCCGAACAAGACCATCGCGCTGGAAGATTTCGCAGGCAAGGTCGTGGTGATCAACGTGTGGGGCCAGTGGTGTGGGCCGTGCCGGGCCGAGATCGGCCAGCTGCAGAAGGTCTACGACGCTACGCGCGACAAGGGTGTTGCCTTCTTGGGCATCGACGTGCGGGACAACAACCGCGAGGCCGCAGTCGATTTCGTCACCGACCGCAAGGTCACCTTCCCGTCTGTCTACGACCCGGCGATGCGGACCATGATCGCGTTCGGCGGCAAGTACCCGACCACGGTGATCCCGTCGACGGTGGTGCTGGACCGTCAGCACCGGGTGGCCGCGGTGTTCCTGCGTGAGCTGCTGGCCGAGGATCTGCAACCGGTCGTCGAGCGGTTGGCAGCCGAACCGGGGCCGCAGAAATGACCGGATTCGCCGAGATCGCCGCGGCCGGGCCGGTGCTGCTGGCACTGGGGATCAGTGTGCTGGCCGGGCTGGTGTCGTTCGCCTCGCCGTGCGTGGTGCCGCTGGTGCCGGGCTATCTGTCCTATCTGGCCGCCGTCGTCGGGGTGCAGGAATCCCCGGTCGTCACCGAGCCCGGGATGACGAAACAAGCGACCCGGACCGCGCGGCTGCGGGTTGCCGGTGCCGCCGCGCTGTTCGTCGCAGGTTTCACCGTGGTGTTCCTGCTCGGTGCGGTGGCGGTGCTGGGGATGACCACCACTCTGATCGCCAATCAGGTTCTGCTGCAACGCATCGGTGGTGTCGTGACCATCGTGATGGGCCTGGTGTTCGTCGGCTTCATCCCGGCGCTGCAACGTCAGGCCCGGTTCGCGCCACGGCAGTGGTCCACGATGGCCGGGGCCCCGTTGCTGGGTGCGGTGTTCGCGCTGGGCTGGACGCCGTGCCTGGGGCCGACGCTGACCGGGGTGATCGCGGTGGCCTCGGCCACCGACGGTGCGACCGTGGCCCGCGGGGTGGTCCTGGTGTTGGCCTACTGCCTGGGCCTGGGCATCCCGTTCGTGCTGCTGGCGCTGGGTTCGGCGCGGGCGGTGACCGGTCTGGGCTGGTTGCGTCGGCATACCCGCACCATCCAGATTCTCGGCGGGGTGCTGCTGATCCTGGTGGGCACCGCCCTCGTGACGGGTCTGTGGAGCGACTTCGTGTCGTGGGTGCGCGACGCGTTCGTCAGTGATGTGAGGCTGCCGATATGACCGACGCCGAAACTCGGCGCCCTGGAGTGTTGTCGCGCCTGGTCGCGCTGGTCCGGAACACCTGGCGGACCCTGACGTCGATGGGCACCGCGCTGGTGCTGCTGTTCCTGTTGGCGCTCGGCGCCATCCCGGGTGCGTTGTTGCCGCAGCGCAGCCTCAACGAGTCCAAGGTCGACGAGTACCTGGCCGCCCATCCCACGCTGGGACCGTGGCTGGATCGCCTGCAGGCCTTCGACGTGTTCTCCAGCTTCTGGTTCACCGCGATCTACGTGTTGTTGTTCATCTCCCTGGTGGGCTGCCTGACGCCCCGGATGATCGAGCATTTCCGCAGCCTGCGGGCGGTTCCCGTGGCGGCGCCGCGCAACCTGGGCCGGCTGCCCAAACACCATGCCGAGCAGCTGCGCGCCGACGCCGACGAGGTCGCCCAGACCGTGACACAGCGGCTCAAGGGCTGGCGCAAGGTCTCCCGCACCGAGGACGGGATCACCGAGATCTCGGCCGAGAAGGGATATCTGCGGGAGTTCGGCAACATCGTCTTCCACTTCTCGCTGCTGGGGCTGCTGGTGGCGGTGGCCGCGGGCAAGCTGTTCGGCTACGAGGGCAACGTCATCGTCATCGCCGACGGCGGCCCCGGATTCTGCACCGCCTCCCCGGCCGCGTTCGACTCGTTCCGGGCCGGTAACACCGTCGACGGCACCTCGCTGAGCCCGATCTGTCTGCGGGTCAACGACTTCGATGCGCACTATCTGCCCACCGGGCAGGCGCTGTCGTTTGCCGCCGACATCGACTACCAGTCCGGCGACGACCTGGCCGCCGACACCTGGCAGTCCTACCGCCTCGAGGTCAACCACCCGCTGCGCATCGGCGGCGACCGGGTGTACCTGCAGGGCCACGGGTATGCGCCGTCGTTCACGGTGACCTTCCCCGACGGCCAGCAGCGCAGCCAGACCATCCAGTGGCGGCCCGAGGAACAGATGACGCTGCTGTCCTCCGGGGTGGTGCGCATCGACCCGCCCGCCGGTACGTATCCCGACGCCGACGAGCGCCGCAAGCACCAGGTCGCGATCCAGGGCCTGTTCGCGCCGACGAAGCAACTCGAGGGCACGCTGTTGTCGTCGAGCTTCCCGGCGCTCAACGACCCGGCTGTGGCCATCGACATCTACCGCGGAGACACCGGCCTGGACACCGGCAGGCCACAGTCGTTGTTCTCGCTCGATCCCCGGTTGATCGAACGAAAGCAGCTGACCAAGGCGGCCCGCGTCAACCTGGTGCAAGGCCAGGACACCCGGCTCGCCGACGGCACCAAGGTCCGGTTCGACGGCGCGGTGCCGTTCGTCAACCTGCAGGTCTCGCACGACCCGGCCCAGGTCTGGGTGCTGGTGTTCGCCATGTCGATGATGGCCGGGTTGCTGGTGTCGTTGGTCGTGCGCCGGCGCCGGATCTGGGTTCGGATCCAACCGGCCGCTGCGGGTACGGTGAACGTCGAGCTGGGCGGGCTGGCCCGTACCGACAACTCCGGTTGGGGCGATGAGTTCGAGAAGCTGACCGCGCGGCTGTTGGAGGGCTACGACGACGCGCCGGCGGTAGAAGAGAAGGCGGAGCAGTGAATACCGAGCACATCGACATCGGGCTGGCCAGGTACTCCGACTGGGCGTTCACGTCGTCGGTGGTGGTCCTGGTCGGCGCGCTGATCCTGCTCGCCGTCGAACTCGCGTACAGCCGTGGCCGTCGTGTCGATGAGCGCTCGCGCGAAGAGCAAATGGCTGGAGCGGCCGTCCTCATCGGCGCCACGGTCGGTGCCGACAGTGCCACCCCCGGCGTCGTCGCCGAGGAACCGCGGCGGCCGTTCGACGAGCGGGTCGGCAAGACGGGCCTGGCACTGACCTATGTCGGCATCGGCATGCTGTTCATCTGCATCGTGCTGCGCGGCCTGGCCACCTCGCGGGTGCCGTGGGGCAACATGTACGAGTTCATCAACCTGACCAGCTTCTGCGGGCTGATCGCGGCCGCGGTCGTGCTGCGTAAGCCGCAGTACCGCGCGCTGTGGGTGTTCGTGCTGGTTCCGGTGCTGATCCTGCTGACGGTGTCCGGGCGCTGGCTGTACTCCAATGCCGCCCCCGTGATGCCCGCGCTGCAGTCCTACTGGCTGCCCATCCACGTTTCGGTGGTCAGTCTGGGTTCCGGGGTGTTTCTGGTGGCCGGTGTGGCCAGCATCCTGTTCCTGCTGAAGATGTCGCCGCTGGCCGACCGCGACAATGCGTTCGGGCGGATCATGCAGCGCGTACCCGACGCGCAGACCCTCGACCGGATCGCCTACCGGACCACGATCTTCGCGTTCCCGATCTTCGGTTTCGGTGTGATCTTCGGTGCCATCTGGGCCGAGGAGGCGTGGGGCCGGTACTGGGGCTGGGACCCCAAGGAGACGGTGTCGTTCATCGCGTGGGTGGTGTACGCGGCATATCTGCACGCGCGCTCGACCGCGGGTTGGCGGGACCGCAAGGCGGCCTGGATCAACGTCGTGGGGTTCGTCGCGATGGTGTTCAACCTGTTCTTCATCAACCTGGTGACCGTGGGTCTGCATTCGTATGCGGGGGTCGGCTAGACACCGTCGGTTTGGTGAGGTGACCGTGTGCCCCGAGGTGTGGGCGCAGCCGCGGTCCGGTCGGAAGCGTGTGGAAAAGAGGGGAATTCGTGTCCGAGCCAGTGTCCGATCCAGTGTCCGAACCAAGGTCTGAGTCGGCGTCCGAGCCGGCCGAGACGCCGGAGTCCGCCGCCCCGCAGGACACCAGCGAACCGTCAACGGATGCCACGCTCGACGAGCCGACCGTGGTTCGCCCGGCCGCACCCGCCGCGGATGCTGTGCCGTCGGCTTCCCCGGCCGTCGCTCCGCCCCCGGTCGCCGAGCCTCCGCCCGTTCCGTCGGTGTTCGCGCCGGTGCCCGGATTCCGCGGTCAGCAGCGGTTCAGCAATCCCGCCGAGCCCGGTGTCTCCACACCGCTGCCCGCGGAGTGGACCGCGCCGACACCGCCGCACGGTGTCCCGGTGATCACCGCACCACCGGTGCCCGGACACTTTCCGGGGCCCGTCGCCGCGAACTTTCCAGGCCCCGCGTCGGGGCCCTTCGAGCGTGCCGCCGGTGGTGACTTCGCCACGCCCTACCGGGACCTGTCCACCGCCGCACTGCTCGGTCAACGCAAGAACCCGCCCACCTCGGGCTGGCGCAAGGCCCTCTATGTCGCATCGTTCAAGCAGGTCAACGTTGGCGAGAGCCCCAAGGCCACGCACCGCAACAACCTGGTCGCCGAGGTCAGCCAGCCGCTGCAGGGCTGCTACCGGATCGCGCTGATGTCCCTGAAGGGCGGCGTCGGCAAGACCACCATCACCGCAACGCTGGGCGCCACGTTCGCCTCGATCCGTGGAGACCGGGTGGTCGCGGTCGATGCCAACCCCGATCGGGGCACGCTGAGCCAGAAGGTGCCGTTGGAGACGGCGGCGACGGTGCGGCACCTGCTGCGTGACGCCGAAGGCATCGAGCGCTACAGCGACGTGCGGGCCTACACCTCACAGGGCCCGAGCCGGCTGGAGGTGCTGGCGTCGGAGAGCGACCCGGCGGTATCGGAGGCGTTCAGCTCCGACGACTATCTGCGCGCGCTGGAGGTGCTGGAGCGGTTCTACAGCCTGGTGCTCACCGACTGCGGGACAGGGTTGATGCACTCGGCGATGTCGGCGGTGTTGTCCAAGGCGGACGTGCTGGTGGTGATCAGCTCGGGTTCGGTGGACGGGGCGCGCAGTGCGTCGGCGACGCTGGACTGGCTCGACGCCCACGGCCATCAGGATCTGGTGCGCAATTCCATCGCGGTGATCAACGCGGTGCGGCCACGTTCGGGCAAGGTCGATCTGTCCAAGGTGGTGGACCACTTCTCCCGGCGGTGCCGTGCGGTGCGGCTGGTGCCGTTCGATCCGCATCTTGAAGAGGGCGCCGAGATCAGCCTGGACCGTCTCAAGCCCGGTACCCGCGAGGCACTGATCGAGCTGGCAGCGGTGGTGGCGTCCGACTTCGCGGGGGCACGCCGGTCGACGAACTCGCGCGCCTGAGCAGGCTAGCTGCGGGGATTGTCGCCGTGCCCGAGCCGGCGCAGGAACTCCGGGTCGTCGTCGGGGCCGATCACACGGGTCTTGGTCTGACTGCCAGAAACCCGCGCCAGCCGCCAGCCGATGTACACCAGGCTTGCTGCGGCAATGAGCAGGAGTAGATACGCCACTCGAAACCTCCTTGATCCGAATATACGCGCCGTCGGTAGGCTCGGAGCGTGTCAGGAAGTGGTTCGACCTCCCGCATGGTCACCGACGTCGTGGTTTACCTCATTGCCCGGCTGGTGCTGGTCGCTGTGCTGACGGCAGCGATCTACGGCCTGGGTCATCTGGTGGCGGGGGATTTCCCGGTCGTGGTGGCGTTGCTGTTCGCGATCGTGATCGCACTGCCGCTGGGGATCTGGCTGTTCCGGCCACTGCGTGAGCGGGCGACGGCCTCCATCGCGGTGGTCGACGAGCGGCGCCGCAAGGACCGCGAGCAGCTGCAGGCCCGGTTGCGCGGCGACGAGCCGCCGAAATCCAAATAGCAGCAAATCTTCACTCCCAGAACGCGATCAGCCTTCTGGGGGATAGCCGGTAACAAGAATTGGGGGTCAGCGCCGTCGTTTCCGGCGCCCCGGTCGGCGAGGCTTGAGTTACTCGAATTGAGTTGGCTGACAAAGGAGTACGCCACCATGAGTAACCCGATACGTGTGTTGATGCTCGTGACCGCGTCCGCTGCGGCGATTGCGCTGGCACCCGCGGCCCAGGCCGATCCGGGCGCACAGACCTGTACCGCCGCAGGAGCGACCTCGACGGTGTGCCGATCCGAGGGCAATGCCCAGATCGTCGCGACCCCGCCGTCCGTCGACTACCAGGCCCAGTACCCGTTCTTCGGGCCGTACGGGCTGCTCTTCCATCACTGACCCGTCTGCGGCTGACCACAATTGAGCGGGATCGAGGCGCGGATGGTGGTGCCGCCTCCCGGTGGGCTGGTGACGCTGAGCTGACCGGACAGTGCCTCGGCACGGTCGGCCAGACCGATCAATCCCGACCCGGCCCCGGTGACCGCACCGCCCACACCGTCGTCGCACACCTCCAGGTGCAGGGTGTGGTCGGTGACGGTGGCCGCCACTGCCACGGCCGTGGCCCCGGAATGCTTGGCCGCGTTGGTCAATGCCTCGGCGAGGACGTAGTAGGCGGCCACACCCACCGACTCGGGGATCGGGTCGCTCAGGTCGACCTCGACGTCGACCGGGATCGGTGAGCGCCGGGCCAGGGAGCGGATCGCGGCGCCAAGGCCGCTGCGGGACAGCACGGCCGGATGCATTCCGCGGGACAGCTCCTGCAGTTCGGTCGACAGTGCCGACAGCCCGGCCACGAGGCTGTCGAGCTGATCGATGAGTTCTTCCTGGCCGGCCGGTATCGATGCCTGGGTGGCCCGCAGCGCCAGGCTCAACGACACGACCCGCTGCTGGGCACCGTCGTGCAGGTCGCGTTCGAACTGGCGCCGAGCCTGGTCGGCGGCCGTCACGATCCGCGCCCGCGAGGCGGTCAGTGCGGCACGGGTTTCCGAGTTGGCGATCGCGGTGGCCACCAGGTCCGCGAAGTCGCCGACACGGGCCTCGGTGCCGGCGTCGAAGGAGCGCGGCCGGGCCGATCCGACCACCAGCAGACCGCGCACCCGACCGTCGACGGTGATGGGTGCGCCGACGGCCGATCGGATCCCGATGCCCCTGATGCGCGACGCGGTGACCCCGGTTTCTGTGGCGTAGTCCTCGATGCGGGCCGGTCCGGCGGTGTCGGCGATCGCGGCCAGCAGCGATCCGCGCTCCAGCGGGAATCGTTCCCCGATGTGCAGCTTGGTCGCACCGTGTGGGTCGCGCGAGGCCAGCACCGCAGCGGTCCCGTCGTCCCGATAGAGCAGCAGCCCCACGTGGTCCATGCCCAGGCCGCCGGCCAACTCCGCGACCGCCACCGGGTAGACCTCGTCGGGATGCGATCCGCGGGCCACCAGGGTCGCGACGTGGCGCAGCGCCGCCTGCTGTCCTGCCAGTGCTGCGGCATCGGCAGCCCGCAGCCGGGCCTGCCCGACCAGCACATTGGTCAGCAGCGCCACTGGCAGAAAGACCAGGATCGCGGCGATGTCCTGGTCGTGGATCGGGAGCAGCGCGCCGTGGGTCTCCATGTGGAAATGCACGTACACCACGGCGCTGACCAGGGACGTGGCCACCGCCAGCCCCATTCCCCAGCCGGCCGAGACCACCAGAACCCCGAGCAGGAACACCGCGCCGAAGGAGCTTTCGGGCGCGGCTTTGCGCAACTGGGTGACGACAAGGGTCTCGGCGGTGATGAAGACGAGGGCGACGACGATCCCGACGGCCAGCGGCGGCGCCTTCGGCCGCAGCAGCATCCCGAGCAGCCGGGCACGCGCCGACCGCCAGGGCCGGTCGGCGAGGGTCGGGACAGCACGGGTGACAGTCATTTGAACAGTAGGAACGCTACGCCGCCGGGGTTCATGCCGGCTGTGCGGCGATTTTCCGGCTAGCGGTAATGCGACCGCGATCCGGGGCTGAGACGCTGGTTTCATGACTCGGAAGTGGAGGCCCGGTGCGTTGCCTCATCGTCGATGACAGCGCGGGATTCCGCAGCGCCGCGACCCGGCTGCTGGGCGGCGGCGGGGTCGAGGTCGTCGGTGCCGTGTCCGATGGCGAGCAGGCCCTCAAGCTGTGCGACGAACTACAGCCGGACGTGGTGCTGCTCGATGTGGTGCTCGGCGCCGAGAGCGGATTCGACGTTGCCGAGCAGCTGCACCGCAGCGCTCACCGGCCGCTTGTGATCCTCACCTCGACCTACTCCGAGCAGGATCTGGTGGAGGTGATCGCGGCCAGTCCGGCGCTGGGCTTCGTGCCGAAACACGCCTTGTCGGTCAACGCGATTCGCGAGCTGACGGCTACCGCGCTTCCAAATAGGTGATCACCGCGCGGACTCGGCGGTGGTCGTCGCCGGTCTCGGCGAGGTTCAGTTTGGTCAGGATGCTGCGGACGTGTTTTTCCACGGTGCCCTCGGTGACCCAGAGCCGGCGTGCGATCCCTGCGTTGGAGCGGCCCTCGGCCATCAGCATCAGGACTTCGCGCTCGCGGGCGCTGAGGGCGGCCAGCGGATCGTCGCGGCGGCGGGCGGAGACCAATTCGGACACCAGCGCGGGGTCGACCACGGAGGCGCCCTTCGCGATCCGTTCCAGGGTCTCGACGAAATCGTTGACGTCGGTCACCCGGGTCTTGAGCAGATAGCCGATGCCGTGGCCGCTGGCGAGCAGTTCGGTCGCGTGCTCGACGTCGACGTGCGCGGACAGCACCAGGATGCCGGTGTCGGGGGACTCGGCGCGGATCACCTTCGCCGCATCGAGGCCCTCGGTGGTGTGGGTGGGTGGCATCCGGATGTCCACCACCGCCAGCTGCGGAGCGTGATCCCGAACCAGGGCAAGCAATTCCGCGGCATCGGCGGCCTGTCCGACGACGTCGAACCCGGACCGGTCGAGCAGGCTGGCCAAGCCCTCACGCAGAAGCACGTCGTCGTCGGCGACGACCACCCGCAGCGCATTCATCACGACCATGAACGTACCGGTTGGCACCCCGTTCCGTCGGGGTGGTGCTACCGGATAAAGGCCGAACCCTTTTCCTGGTCCAGATAGGTTTCGGCCTTGTTCTTGAGGAAGACCACGTACACGCAGAGCGACAGGGCGATGCACACCGTGACGTAGGCGATGAACCACGGCACCATATCCCGGTCCTTGAGAGCCTGGTAGATCACCGGCGCGGTGCCGCCGAACATCGAATTCGCCAGGGCGTAGCCGATTCCCACACCGAGAGCGCGCACGTGGGAGGGGAACAGCTCGGATTTCACCAGGGCGTTGATCGAGGTGTATCCGGTCAGGATCACGTAGGCGACGGCGACCAGCAGGAACGACAGGATCGGTGAATGTGTCTGGGGCAGATAGGTGAACAGGACGTACGTGTAGATCACCCCGCCGATGCCGAACCACACCAGCAGCGGTTTGCGGCCCACCTTGTCGCTGATCATCCCGCCGACGGGCTGGATCGCCATCAGGAAGATCAGCCCGATCAGATTGATCCAGGTGGCCGTCATGGCCTGGTCCTTGTAGGTGGTCTTGACGATCGCCGGGGCGTTGACGCTGTAGGCGTAGAACGCCAGGGTGCCGCCCATCGTGATCAGGAAGCACAGCAGCAGTGGCTTCCAGTAGCGGGTGAGCAGCTCGCTCAACGAGCCTGAGCTCTTGTCCTTGCCTTCCCGGATGGCCTCGAGTTGTTCGGGGGACAGCGATTCGTCCATGGTGCGGCGCAGCCAGAACACCACGATCGCGGCCACGCCGCCGATGGCAAAGCCGATGCGCCAACCGAATTCGTGGACCTGCTCGGTGCTGAGCGTGGTGAGGATGATCAACAGGGTGAACTGTGCCAGCACGTGTCCGCCGACGAGCGTCACGTACTGGAACGAGGAGAAGAAGCCGCGCCGTTCCCGGGTGGCGGCCTCGGACATGTAGGTGGCCGAGGTGCCGTACTCGCCGCCGGTGGCGAAGCCCTGCACCAGCCGGCACAGGATGAGGATGATCGGCGCTGCGACACCGATGGTTTCGCGCGACGGCACGAGTGCGATCACCAGCGAGCACAGTGCCATCAGCGAGACGCTCACGGTCAGTGCGGCGCGGCGGCCGCGCCGGTCGGCGAAGCGGCCGAAGAACCACGAGCCGATCGGGCGGGTGAGGAACGTGACGGCGAAGATCGCGTACACGTAGACCGTCGCGTTCTTGTCGGCCTTGTCGAAGAACTGCGCTTCGAAGTAGGTGGCGAACACCGTGTAGACGTAGACGTCGTACCACTCGACGAGGTTGCCCGACGAGCCCCTGATGGTGTTCCAGATGGCCCGACGGGTTTCGGCACGGCCCGACGGTGCGGGCTGATGCGCCTCGGTCGAAGTGGTCATGCGCATCCCCCAGGTGGTCGGCGTTGCAGGCCGACGGCCACGTTAGTGCACCACTGTGGTGCCTCGCGTGGTTTGACGAAGCCCGAGCTCGCCGCTTTCCACGTGCGGGTCGTGCATGTCGACTCATCGCGACCCGCACGTGGAAATCGGCGCGCGGCGGAGCATGTCAACTTTCCTTGACGGCTGATACCTGTCAAGCTACCTTGACAGGATGAGCGATCTCGATGACCTGCTCGCCGACGGCGTCAGTAGCTCGGATCCTGCCGTCGGGCTGCGGGCGGTGCGGGCGCTGCAGCGGCTGCAGGAGCGGCTGGAAGCCATTCACGTGGCCAATGCTCGTGAGCAGGGTTGGAGCTGGCAGGCGATCGCCGAGGCACTCGAGGTCAGTCGCCAGGCTGTGCATCAGAAGCACAATCGGAAGGGGTGACATGTTCGAACGGTTCAGTCGTCACGCGCGCGTTGCGGTAGTACTGGCCCAGGAGGAGGCCCGAGAAACATCGGCCAACGACATCCGGCCGGAGCACATCCTGGTCGGGGTGTTGCAGAGCTCCGGACGTGAATTGTCGGCACTGCTGGCCGGATTCGGCCTGACGTCGGATGTGGTTCGTGCCAAGTTGGTGGCCGCCGATGCGCCTGGCGACGAATCGTTCGATGGCGACGCCGAGGCGTTGCGGTCGGTCGGAATCGACCTCCGGGCCGTACGCGACAACGTCGACCACACGTTCGGCGACGGCGCGTTCGACAACGCGCTGCGCAGCACCGGCCGTCGGCGTAGGCGCCGCGGGCATCTGCCTTTCACCAAGCCCGCGAAGAAGGTGCTGGAGCTGGCATTGCGGGAGTCGTTGGCGCACAAGGACGGCTACATCGGATCCGAGCACATCCTGCTGGGAATCCTTCGGGGCGGGGATGACCGTGCGGTCGGTCTGATCACCGAGCATGTCGATACCCGCGAGCTGCGCGACGACATCGTCGGACTCCTGGACAACGCGGCCTAAGCGCGACTCGCCGGTTTCGACGCCTGGGTCGTGGACATCGCCGAACCGCAGCCCTCTCGTGGAAAACGACGCGGGAGCGCCCCGGCCGGGGCTCGCCGGTTTCTACCTCTGGGTTGTGGGCGTCGCCGAATCGCAGCCCGCAGGTAGAAATCGGCGACGCGGGAGCGCCGGCGCAGAGAGCACCCGCGAAGCCCGACGCGCGCGGGGGAGCGCCTGCTAACCCAGGACCAGTGCCACCGACACCGCGACCGCCCACACCAGCATGGTCAGCCCGGTGTCGCGCAGAACCGGGATCAGCTGGGCGCCGGTGCTGCCGTTGCGCACCGGCCGCAGTGCCCGCACGGCCGGTGCGACCGCGAGCAGGCCGACCGCGCACCACGGGGTGGCCAGGATCAGCACCAGGGGCAGTACCAGGGCCACGGCGACCAGCAGTTGGTACAGCAGCCGGGTGCGCGCATCGCCGAGGCGCACGGCCAGGGTGATCTTGCCGGACTGGGTGTCGGTGGGGATGTCGCGCAGGTTGTTGGCCACCAGCACGGCCGACGACAACGAGCCCATGGCCACCGCCGCGACCAAACCGACCCAGTCGATGCGCAGGGCCTGGGTGTACTGCGTGCCCAGCACCGCCACCAGGCCGAAGAAGATGAACACGGCCACCTCGCCCAGGCCCAGGTAGCCATAGGGTTTCTTGCCGCCGGTGTATAGCCAGGCCCCCGCGATACACACGGCGCCGACCGCGATCAGCCATGGCGCGCTGACTGCCGCCAGCGCCAGTCCGGCCACCGCGCCGACCGCCAGGCTCACCACCGCCGCCGTCAGCACCGCCCGCGGCGAGGCCAGCTTGGAACCCACCAGGCGCAACGGGCCGGACCGCACGTCGTCGGTGCCGCGGATGCCGTCGGAGTAGTCGTTGGCGTAATTCACCCCGATGATCAGTGCCAGCGATACGGCCAGTGCCAGCAACGCTTTCCACCACACGGCGGAGCCCACCCAGGCGGCGGCGCCGGTACCGGCGAGCACCGGGGCGACGGCGTTGGGCAGGGTGCGGGGACGGGCGCCCTCGATCCATTGCGCGAAACTGGCCACGACGGCCATCGTATGAGCTGACCCGGTGCCACCTCGCGCGGACTCTTACACTGAGCCTCATGAAGGAGCAGCTCAGCAAGACCGAGATCGGCAAGGACGTGCTGCAGGAATCCGTCGAGGCAGTGGCCTCCACGGTCGGGCATGTCACCTCGATCATCACCACGGCCGTCAAAGACGTCGCGACCGCCATCGGTGGCCTGGCCACCGATGTCTTCGAGATCGCCGACGGCGCCCGCAAGGCGAACGAGGACTTCGACGACTTCGACGACGACCTCGACGCGGGCGTCGACACGGTTCTCGACGAGACCCCGGCGGATCCCGTCAAGCCCCACGACGAGGCCGAATAGCACTGCATGCTCGGCGTCATCGGCGGTAGCGGTTTCTATTCGTTCTTCGGGCCCGAGGCCCGCACCGTCACCGTGGACACCCCGTACGGTGCGCCGAGCGCGCCGATCACGGTCGGCGCGGTGGGCGGGCACGAGGTGGCCTTCCTGCCCCGGCACGGGGTCAACCACGAGTTCTCGCCGCACACGGTCCCGTACCGGGCCAACATGTGGGCCCTGCGCACCTTGGGGGTGCGCCGGATCTTCGCTCCCTGCGCGGTGGGCAGCCTGACGACGGAGCTGGGCCCGGGTTCGATCGTGGTGCCCGATCAGTTGGTGGACCGCACCCGTGGCCGCCCCGATACGTACTTCGACTCCGGCGGCATCCACGTGGGTTTCGCCGATCCGTACTGCCCGGCACTGCGGACCACCGCGGCCGCGCTTCCCGGCGTGGTCGACGGCGGCACCATGGTGGTGATCCAGGGGCCGAGGTTCTCCACCCGCGCGGAGAGCCGGTGGTTCGCCGACCAGGGCTTCACCCTGGTCAACATGACGGGTTACCCCGAGGCCGTCCTGGCCCGTGAGCTCGAGATGTGTTATGCGGCAATCGCTTTGGTTACCGACCTGGACGCCGGGATTGAGGCTGGTTCCGGGGTGACGACGGTGGACGTCTTCGCCGAATTCGAGCGCAATCTGGTGCCGTTCAAGAAGCTGGTGCACGAGGCCTTGGAAGCGGTAGACGGTGAGCGCGCCTGCACACACTGCCTGGCTCACGACGGGGTGAAGTTGCCGTTCGAGCTGCCCTGAAACCGTCTGATCGGCCCCCCTCTTGACACCCGTCAAGTCGGGGTGCCAATACTGACGGGGTGAAACCCGCGATCTGTGAGCAGTTCGGTATCGACTTTCCGCTCTTCGCCTTCAGCCATTGCCGTGACGTGGTGGCCGCGGTGACCAACGCCGGCGGCTTCGGCGTGCTGGGCGCCACGGCCTACACCCCCGAGCAGCTGGACCAGGAGCTGTCCTGGATCGACGAGCAGGTCGGCGGCAAGCCCTACGGCGCCGACATCATCGTGCCCGCGAAGTTCGAGGGCAAGGGCGAGAAACTGTCGCGGGGACAGCTCACCGACCGCATCCCCGCCGAATACCGCGAGTTCGTGGCGCAACTGCTCGCCGATCACGGCATCGAGCCCGAGGAAAAGCAGCGTACGGGCGGGTCTTCGCTTTCCGGCGACACCGGCCGCGAGTTGTTGGATGTGGCGATGAGCCACCCGATCAAGCTGATCGCCAACGCGCTCGGGGTGCCGCCGGACTACATGATCGAGGCAGGCCGGGAGCGCGGCGTACCGGTCGCGGCCCTGGTGGGTGCCCGCGAGCATGCGCTCAAGCAGGTGCAGGCCGGGGTGGACCTGATCGTCGCGCAGGGCACCGAGGCCGGCGGACACTGCGGTGAGGTGTCGACCCTGGTGCTCGTGCCGGAAGTGCTGGAGACGCTGGAGCAGGCGGGCAGCGACATCCCGGTGCTGGCCGCCGGGGGCATCGTCACCGGGCGGCAGATGGCCGCGGCGGTCGCGATGGGTGCGGCCGGGGCCTGGACCGGCTCGGTGTGGCTGACCACCGAGGAGGCCGAGACCGCGCCGCACACCGTGCAGAAGATGCTGGAGGCGACCTCACGGGACACCGTGCGCTCGACCGGGCGCACCGGCAAGCCGGCCCGCCAGCTCAAGTCGGAGTGGACCGACGCATGGCAGCCGAATCCCGGTGGCCACCAGACCCTTCCGCTGCCGCTGCAGAACATGCTGGCCGAGCCGATCATCCGGCGCGTGGATGTGCTTGCCGCCCAGGGGCATCCGGGCGCGCAGGCACTGGCCACCTACTTCGTCGGGCAGGGTGTGGGTTTGATGAACAAGGTCAAGCCGGCCCGCGAGGTGGTCCGCGAGTTCATCGAGGACTACCTCGCCGCGACCGAGCGGTTGAGCAACTCACTCCCGGACTGAGCCGGCCGGACCCGTCAGTGCCAGTCCCAGACGGACATGTCGCCTGCCGGGTAGTTCTGGCAGATGTCGGTGGTGTTGGCCGCGACGCCCTTGTTGTTGAAGAACAGCTTGGCCCAGTTCGGCCAGCGCCAGGACATGTTCTCGAAGAAGGCGTTGGTCGCCGTGTTCTCGGAGTACTGGCGGCGACCGGCGTAGTCCATCGAGAAGAACCAGTGGATCCGGTCCTGGGCGCCCTGCTGATCGGCGACCGGCTTGTTGTTGTAGTCGATCATGTAGCGCTCGTAGTACACCGGCTCGACGTCGCGGGCGGCGGCCATGATCTGCTCGGCGGTGCAGGGGGTGCGCAGGATCCGGTTGGGGATCGGGTAGTCGTCGGTGGCGTCGGCGCTTGCGATGCCGGCCCCGGCCAGCGCGCCGGCGACGGTGCAGGCGGCCACACCGGTGCGGATCAGGTTACCGAGGGTCTTGCGGTTCGACATGTTGCTCCAAAGTCCTTCAGTGCGCGGCTTGTTCGTAGACGAAGCGCTGATCGGGGCAGTAGTAGTTGATGGCGGTGCCCAGGAACTGCCACGACTGGGCGTCGGAGCTGTCCTTGGCCAGTTGCTTTTTCACGAAACCGACCGAGTCCTGCGCATTGTGGTCGACGCCGTTGTGCAACCGCTTGCACATGAGCTTGCCGATCCAGGCGTTGTAGTCCTTCTGCCCGTAGATCCCGAAGGTGTGCAACTCGTTGGCGAAATCCGTGTCCGGATCGGCGTATGCCGGAGCCGAGAGAGCGACACTGGTTGCGGCACAGAACGACAGGGCTATCAGCAGACGTTTCATCAGACCAGGGCCTCCTCGGGCTCGCGTTGGATGGGCTTCGGCCACGGTTGCGGCACCGGGCGCTGGCGGACACGTTGCGGCCACCAGAACCAGCGTCCGAGCAGTGTGGCGATGGACGGCGTCATCAGCGACCGCACCACCAGCGTGTCGAACAGCAGGCCCAGACCGATCGTCGTTCCGACCTGACCGATGACGATCAGGCTGCTGACGGCCATCGATCCCATGGTGAAGGCGAAGACCAGGCCTGCGGAGGTGACCACCGCACCGGTGCCGACCATGGCTCGGATGATTCCGGTCTTCAGCCCGGCGTGGATCTCTTCCTTTATTCGTGAGACGAGTAGCAGGTTGTAATCCGCGCCCACCGCCAGCAGGACGATGACCGACATCGGCATCACCATCCAGTGCAATGGGATTCCCACGATGTGCTGCCAGAGCAGGACCGACAGTCCGAAGGCCGAGGCCAGGCTCAGCACCACCGTGCCGACGATCACCGCAGAGGCCACCACGGCGCGGGTGAGCACCAACATGATGATGAAGATCAGGATCAGTGCCGCCGCGGCGACGATGATCAGGTCGTAGTCGGCGCCCTGTTGCATGTCGGCGAACGTCGCCGAGCTGCCGCCGAGGTAGATCTTGGATCCCTCCAGCGGTGTGCCCTTGATGGCGTCGGTCGCGGCAACCTTGAGCGGTGCGATGCGTGATGTGCCTTCCGGGGTCAGTGGATCACCCTGGTGAATGATGGTGAACCGCACCGCATGTCCGTCAGGTGACATGAACAGCTTGAGGCCCCGCTGGAAGTCGTCGGTCCCGAAGGCCTCCGGCGGCAGGTAGAACGAATCGTCGTTCTTGGCCGTATCGAACGCTTCGCTCATGGCGGTGGCGGTGTTCTGCATCGCCATCGTCTGATCCTGCTGGGCCTTCTGCACCTGGTACTGGTTCAGCAGGATCTGCTTCTGGTTCTTCATGGTCTGGATCTGCGCAGGCAGAACGGCGACCATTCGCGGCATCAGGTCGGCCATGCGCTGCATCTCCGGAACCAGATCCTGGAAGTCGTCGGACATCGTGTTGATGCCGTCGAGGCTTTCGAAGATCGACCGCATGGACCAGCACATCGGGATGTCGAAGCAGTGCGGCTCCCAGTAGAAGTAATTGCGGATCGGCCGGAAGAAATCGTCGAAATCTGCCAGGTGGTCCCGTACTTCAGACATGTCGCCGGACGTGGTCTTCATCTTGTCGGCCATCCGCTGCGACACCGCGGCCAGTTCGGTCTGGATGTTCATCATCTCGGTCATCGAGTCGATGCTGGTCTGCAGATCGTTGGCTTGGCTGAGCAGATTCTGAAGGTTGGTCTGCGCGTAGTCGTTGTTCATCAGCTGGGGCGTCCCGCTCTGGCCCAGCGTGTACGGCACCGTCGAGTGCTTGATCGGGTCGCCGTCGGGACGGGTGATGGTCTGCACCTGGGCGATGCCGTGCACGTTCTTGAGGGCCTTGGCGATCTTGTCGATCACCAGGAAGTCGGCCGGGTTCCGCAGATCCCGGTCGGACTCGATCATCATCAGGTCCGGGTTCATCTTGGCCTGCGAGAAGTGCCGGAATGCGGCGTCGTATCCGATGTTGGTCCCGACGTCCTTGGGCAGGAAGATGCGATCGTTGTAGGTGGTGTGATAGCCGGGCAGGGCGAGCAGGCCGACCAACGCTGCGACGATGGCGCACACCAGGATTGCGCCCGGCCAGCGGACGGTGGCGGTACCGACCCGGTGCCATCCACGCGAGTTCGAATGCCGCTTGGGCTCGAGGATCTTGCCGAAGCGGCTCAACACCGAGATGACGGCCGGCCCCAGGGTCAGCGCCATGGCGACCACCATCGTCATGCCGATCGCCAGCGGGATACCCATGGTCTGGAAGTACGGCAGGCGGGTGAAGTGCAGGCAGAACGTCGCGCCGGCGATGGTCAGGCCCGACGCGAGTACGACGTGGGCCGTGCCGTGGAACATGTCGTAGTAGGCCGCTTCCTTGTCTTCGCCGGCTCTTCGTGCTTCCTGATATCGGCCGATCAGGAAGATCGCGTAGTCGGTGGCCGCGGCGATGGCCAGGGTCACCAGCATGTTGGTCGCGAACGTCGTGAGACCGAAGAAATTGTGGAAGCCCAGCAGCGCGACGAGTCCACGGGCGCCGGACAATTCGAGCACCACCATCACCAGCACGATCAGCGTGGTGATGATCGACCGGTAGACCGCCAGCAGCATCACCGCGATGACGCCGAAGGTGACGAGCTCGATCAGCTGCATGCTCTCGTCGCCGACGATGTTCTGATCGGTGCTGGAGGCCGCCGACCCGGTCACATAGGCCTTCACGCCGTCGGGCGCGGGGCTTTCGGTGGCGATGCGCCGCACCGCTTCGACCGACTCGTTGGCCAGTGTCTCGCCCTGGTCGCCGGCGATGTAGACCTGCACGTAGGCGGCCTTGCCGTCGCGGCTCTGGGCGCCCTTGGCGGTCAGGGTGTCGCCCCAGAAGTCCTGCACATGCTGCACGTGGGTGGTATCGGCGCGCAGGTCACGAACCATCTGGTCGTAGAAGATGTGCGCCTCTAGGCCCAGCGGCTTGTCGCCCTCGAGGACAACCATCACCGAGCTGCTGGTGTCGTACTCCTGGAACTTCTTGCCGACCTCTTTGATGGCGATCATCGACGGAGCGTCGTTGGGGCTCATCGACACCGCGCGCATCTTGCCGACGACCTCGAGTTGCGGCACAACGGTGTTGAGCAGCGCGACGATCACGATCCAGATCAGGATGATCGGCAGGGCGAACGCCCGGATGAATCGTGGGATCGCTGGGCGCGGAGGCGCGGCGTGGCGCCCGGTTGCGATGGCGTCGGTCGGGGTGTCGTCCGTGGGCGCGCTCATGCTGCCTTCACAAAGCAGAAAGTTTGTGCGTTCAATCCAGTAGCCGTTCTCTCTTCTTTGACCTGGTCATCGACAGTGACTCGGCAACTGATGCTGTCCCCGTCGCCCTGGGCCATGATGTTGGGCTGGACCGACGGCAACGTGGTTTGCAGCGTCAAAGTCCATGGCAGCGGCACAGTTCCGGTGCGCTGGGGCCTGCCTTCGAGGTCCATGTAGTTGATGACGGCAGTGCCGCCGTTACCGAAGATCTCGTACTTCACGAACTTGGGGTTGAAGTCTTCGGCGTTGTCCGACGTGGTGTCGGTGATGATCACCGGATGTGCGCCGAAGACCTTGCGGACGTTCATCACGATCAGCGCGCCGGCCCCCATGGCGATGACGATCAGGACGGGGAGCCAGATCCGGCGGGCGGTCTTCAGCATTGCGGTGGCAGGGGGAGTGCGGTGACGTGATGCCTCGCGTGGACTGCAGTCAATGTATGGCCTCCCGACTTTCGATGCGCTCGCGACGACCTGGCTGTTAGGCGGCCTACGCAGTTCGAGGGTAAAGTTAGCCGAAGAAGTGGATAGGATCAATCCACTTATGACCCCGATCACTTAAACTGAGAGATATGACCGAGGAAACACGTCGCGTACTGCGCAGGGACGCAGAACGCAACCGGCAGCGGGTGCTCGATGCCGCGCGGGAACTGTTTGCCGAGAAAGGTCTTGAAGCGACGCTCAATGACGTGGCGCGGTACGCGAACGTCGGGGTGGGCACGGTCTACCGGCGGTTCGCGACGAAGGAAGAGCTGCTCGAGGCCATCTTCGCCGACGGCATGGATCAACTCACCGCGCTGGCTGAAATCGCACTGCAGCATGAAGATTCGTGGCAGGGATTCGCGTGGTACGTCGAGAGCATGTGCGAGATCACGGCCACCGACCGCGGGTTGCGCGAGATCGCGTTCAGCAAATGCTATGGGGGCGACCGGGTCAAGGCCTGTCAGGATCGGCTCGTCCCGGCGTTGACCAAACTTGTCGAGCGGGCGCAAGGCGACGGTCATCTGCGGCCGGAGGTGTCGTCCACGGACATGCCGCTCTTCGGGCTTCTGTCCGGCACCGTGAGTGAATTCGCCGGACACGTCGACGCCGAGCTGTGGCGCCGGTATGTGGCCATCCTGTTGGACGGCATGCGCTACCACGACGACCAGGCGCCGATTCCGGTGAAAGCGCTCGACAGCGATGAGCTCGATACAGCGATGCAGACGTGGGAACCCGCGGGGCCGCCCCGCTGACCGTCGCCAGGGTCGGTAGCCACGTTTCGGAAATGCCTGTGCGGGCACAATATCGACGTGGCTATCAAAGGTGACTCGGGAACCGAGACGGATCAAATGTTCTGCGGTGTCGATCTGGCGGGGCGCATCGAGAAGGCTGAGGCGGAGCTGATCGCGGCGGCGACGCACGCTGCCGGACACCGTGGTGCGGACGGGCTGGTCCTGCCCGTCGCCGGGGGGTACGCCTGTTTTGCGGAGGCGCAATCGCCGATGAACAAGGTGGTGGGCCTCGGCTTCGACGGATTGCCTGATGAAGCGGTGCTGGGCGAGATCGAACGCGCCTTCGCGGCCAGGGGCAGTTCCACCCGGGTGGAACTGGCCAGCCTGGCCGACCCTGAGATCACCGAATTGTTGTCCGGCCGTGGCTATCGCCTCGTCGAGTTCGAGAACGTGCTGGGCAGGCCGATCCACGACGAGCGCCCGCCGGTGACCGATGTGCAGGTGCGCCGGGCCGACGATCTCACCGCGTGGGTGAACGTCGTGGTGGAGGGCTTCGCCCATCCCGACGGTGAGGGCCCGGTCAGCCACGAACAGTTCCCCGCCGACATCATCGAGCGGGCCGAACGGGATATGGAAAAGGCCGGGGCCACCGCATATGTCGCGTTGCGCGACGGAGCGGTCGCCGGGGGAGGGATGATGCGGCTGAGCGGCCGGATCGCCCAACTGGCCGGAGCCGCGACGGCGCCTGCCCACCGGCGCCGTGGGGTACAGGCTGCGCTGTTGGCGGCGCGGCTGGCCGAGGCCGCCGACGCCGGATGCGAGATCGCGGTGGTGACAACGGCCCCCGGCTCCAAGTCACAGCACAATGTGCAGCGCCGGGGTTTCCAGCTGCTCTACACCCGGGCGATCCTGGTGAAACCGGTTGAGGCGGTTCAGTAGAGGATCTTGCGCAGGTTGTCCTCGCTGTAATACGCGTCGAGTTCCTCCTGGCTCTGATCGGGCTTGAAAGCCTTGGCCATCTGTGCAACCGAGGGCACTGCCGTCGGGTTCCAGGTCTCGGGCTTCCACGTCTCGGAGCGCAGGAATGCCTTGGGGCAGTGGAAGAACACCTCTTCGATCGCGATCTCCAGGGCCAGGATCGGCCGCTTGCCGTCCACCGTCATGGCGTCGAAATAGTCTGCATCGGAGAGGATCCGGGCGGTGCCGTTGATCCGGAGGGTGTCCCCGCGGCCCGGGATGACGAACACCGTGCCCACGTGCGGGCGCTGCAGCACGTTGAGGAAGCCGTCGACGCGCCGGTTGCCGGGCCGCTCCGGGATGGCGATCGTGGTGTCGTCGAGGATCTGGACGAATCCCGGCGGGTCGCCCTTGGGGGAGACGTCGACGCGGCCGTGCGCATCGGTGGTCGCCACGAAGCCCAGTGGCGACTGCTTGAGCCAGCCCTGCTGAGCTTCCGACAGGCGGTCGGTCACCTTCTTGGCGACGGCTGCGGTGGGTTGCCCGACGATGGCGCGCAGCTCATCCGCGGAGGTCACTTCTCGGCGCATGCCTCCATCATGCCTGCGATGGCGAATGGTTTATCGGCTACCGAATCGGGCCATGAGCGCCCGGCGGTCCACCTTGCCGATGCCGCGCCGGGGTAACGCCTCGACGACGTGGACTTCTCGTGGTGCCGCGGTTGCGTCGAGGGTCTGCGCCACGTGGCCACGCAGCTCGGCCACGTCGGGGGCCGATGCACCCGGGGTGAGTACCAGCGCGGCCACCACCCGCTGGCCCAGACGCTCGTCGGGGACCCCGAAAACCGCGCACTCGGCGATCGCCGGATGGCTGGCCAATGCCGATTCGACCAGTTGCGGCAGCACCGTCAGACCGCCGGTGCTGACCGCGTCGTCGACCCGGCCAAGAATCCGCAATACACCCGAATCATCCACGGTGCCAAGATCATCGGTTTGGAACCAGCCCGGCTCGGCGAACGGGTCGGGGCTGACCGGGTTGCGATAGCCCCTGGCCACGGTGGCGCCGCCCAGCATGACGCGGGAAGCCGCACCTGATGTCGGCGCCGGGGTGGCTCCGGCCAGACGCACCTTCACGCCGTCGAGCGCCACGCCGTCGTACACGCAGCCGCCCGCGGTCTCGCTCATCCCGTAGGTGCGCACCACGTTCACCCCGGCCGCGACCGCGCGTTCGGCCACTCCGGCCGGCATCGGCCCGCCGCCGATCAGCACGGCGTCGAGGTCGGCCAGCGCCTCCGCGGCGGCCGGATCACGCAGGGATTTGTCCAACTGCACCGCCACCAGTGAGGCATAGCGGCGTCCAGCGCCCAAAGCGGCCACCGCAGCGGGCAACTCGCCCGAGTCGAAGGACGCGGCGACGGTGACGGGCGCCGTGCCTGCCAGCAGACTGCGCACCAGAACCTGCAGGCCCGCGATGTGATGTGCGGGCAGGGCGAGCAGCCACCGTCCGTCACCGCCCAGTCGCGCGTGAGTGGCCGTCGCGCTGGCCCGCAGCGCGTCGGCGGTCAGCAGCGCGCCCTTGGGTGTGCCGGTGGTGCCCGAGGTGGAGATCACCACCGCGACGTCGTCGTCGATCGCTTCGCCGGCGCGCAAAGTGGTTGTCAGCAAAGCACTCTGACGGTCGTCGTCGGCGGGGACCGGCAGGATCGCCGAGCCGCGTCCGGTCAGGACGTCATCGAGCACTGCCAGCAACGTATCCGTCGTCGATCCGACGGTGACGGGGCGAAGGACGGCTATGCCGGGCCCCCTGGCTCTTTCGGGTCGTCGCCGTTGTTTCCGATGGGATCGTCGGCGCCGCCGGCTTCCTCGGCATCGCGCGGATCGTCCAACGGCCACCCCTTGGCCGCCAGCCGCTCGCGCACCCGTTCGACGTCCTCGGCGCGGGGCAGCTCGTCGGTGATCTGGGTGATCAGCACACCGATGTCGATGTGATCGAAATCACCGCGATCGATGAGATCCCGTGCGACGGCCTTGACTTCGTCGTTGGTCAGGCGCCGGGTCAACAGCGCCAACAACGGCACCCGGTCTGGCCCGGGCACCCCCTCGGGGTACCCGGCGTTCAGCCAGGCCGCGATCTTCGCGAGAAAAGCGTTCACTGTGCCTACTCCTGATGCACCCGAGCGAGGTTCCTCCGGCCATACGAGTTTGAGCCGGAGGACCGCATTGATGTTAGTGGTGCCAGCCGACTCTGGCTCGCAGTGAACTTATCGGCCGCGCGAGGATCGGCAAACCGCCCCGGCGAACAATCCGGGGTAGGCAGATGAACACTCGGTGAACTCATTCGCAGCGTATTCGAATTCCCAGCTCAGCAAGGTGTTTCCGGCTGGTCAAAATCGCCAATGGTCCTACAGAATTACCGCCATGAGCGCTGAGCTGATCGTCCTGGTGCTGTTGATAGCAACGGCACTGGCTTTTGACTTCACAAACGGCTTTCACGACACCGGCAACGCCATGGCCACCTCGATCGCCACCCGCGCTCTCAAGCCGAAGACGGCGGTGCTGCTGGCCGGGGTGCTGAACCTGGTCGGTGCGTTCCTCTCGGTCGAGGTCGCGATCACCGTCACCAGCTCGGTGCTGAAGATCCAGGACTCCAAGACCGGAGCCCTGATCCCGACGATCGATGCCTCGACCGGGCTGACGATCATCTTCGCGGGCCTGATCGGCGGCATCCTGTGGAACCTGCTGACCTGGCTGTTCGGCATCCCGTCGAGCTCGTCGCACGCGCTGTTCGGTGGGCTGATCGGTGCCGGTCTGGCTGCGATCGGCCTGGCCGGGGTCAACTGGACCGGCGTCACCCAGAAGGTGCTCATCCCGGCGGTGGCCGCCCCGGTGATCGCCTGCCTGGTGGCCGGCTGCGGCACCTGGCTGGTCTACCGCATCACCCGCAACGTCGCGCAGAAGCGTCGCGAGGCCGGCTTCCGCTGGGGACAGATCGCCACCGCGTCGCTGGTCGCGCTCTCCCACGGCACCAACGACGCGCAGAAGACCATGGGCGTCATCGCGCTCGCCCTGATCACCACCGGTCACCTCAGCGGTGACGTGAAGAACAACGGGCTGCCGTTCTGGATCATCGCCTCCTGCGCGCTGGCCATCGGCCTGGGCACCTACATCGGCGGTTGGCGGGTCATCCGCACCCTGGGCAAGGGCCTGGTCGAGATCGAGTCCCCGCAGGGTCTGGCCGCCGAAGCCTCCTCGGCCGCAATCATCCTGAGCTCCAGCGCGGCCGGTATGGCCCTGTCGACCACCCACGTGGCGACCGGATCGATCCTGGGCAGCGGCGTCGGCAAGCCCGGGGCCGAGGTGCGCTGGGCGGTCGCCGGACGCATGGCGGTCGCCTGGCTGGTGACATTGCCCGCCGCGGGCATCGTCGGCGCGCTGGCTTTCTGGCTGTCCCACGGTGTCGAGTCGCTGACCTCTTCGGCGCTCGCCGGTGACGGGCTCATCTTCCTGGTCCTGGTCGCCCTGTCCGGGTACATGTGGTGGCGCGCGCAGCAGCAGAAGGTCGACCACAGCAACGTCAACGCCGATTGGGACCACTCCACCAACTCGGTGGTGCCCGCCGACGTGCGCGACGCCGCCAAGCCCGCCACGCCCAGCGCCGAGAACAAGCCCGGCGCCGACAAAGCCAGCGTCTGATCGCCCCGATCGCATAAGCGGACACAAGGAATCGCAATGACTTATCTGGAAGCCATTTTCAAGGTGCTCGTAGTCGGGCTGATCCTCGGCGCCGGTCTGCCTGCGGTGTTCGCCGCGGGACTCGTTGCCTACTCCAACGGTGCCGGCGGCGCGAACGCCGACGGCACCACCCACGCCGCCAACCCCGCCCTGAGGTTCCTCGGGCTGGCGTTGTTCGCCCTGGTCGGTCTGGTGATCCTGGTTGCCATCGCGTGGATCACGCGGACCACGATCATCCACCACACCGGCATCGACCTCTTCCCGTTCCTGCCCAAGAAGTGAGCGGAGCATCGTGACCGAGACGACGAGCTTCCTGGACAACGTTCTGAACTGGCTGCGTGCCGGCTACCCCGAGGGCGTGCCGCCCACCGATCAGTTCGCCCTGTTGGCGCTGCTGACCCGGTCGCTGACCGAAGACGAGGTGGTCCAGGCCACCCACGACATCTTGAAGTCCAGCACCGGCGACAACCCGGTCACCGACAACGAGATCCGTCTGGCCGTGCGCAATGTCATCGACAAGGACCCGAACCCCGAAGAGATCAACCAGGTTGCGGCGCGGCTGGCCTCGGTGGGCTGGCCGTTGTCGACGCCGGCGCGCTGAGCCTGCGAACCCCTTTCAGGCCGCCGTTTTCTGCATCAGGGCTGTTGATCGGGCCGATCGACAGCCCTGGAGTGGAAAACGGCGGCCGAACTAGTCGCGGGTGTCGCGGCGCAGCGGGTGGGTGTCGGGCACCTGGACGAAGATCAGGGTGATGCCGTCGGGGTCGATCACGTGCATCTCGTGCAGACCCCACGGCTCCTGGGCCGCGGCCCGGGCTATCGACACTCCGCGACCCTCGAGTTCGGCCTGGGTGGCGTAGACGTCGCGCACCTGCAGCCACAGCGCCCCGGGAAACACCCCGGGCTCGGTGGGACTGTGGTGACCGGCCAGCTCGATCAGTGACTGCCCGGCGTAAAAGACTGTGCCCGCACCGTATTCGCGGGCGATGGCCAGACCGATCCCGTCGCGGTAGAACTCGACCGACTTCGGATAGTCGACCGGCCGGATCAGCATCCTGCTGGCCAGGATTTCCATGTCCCTTGTCTACCACCGCGGCCGGGCCGGTCGCCGCACGACACGTCAGACCGGCTGGACCCGTTGCCGTTTCATCACCGCGTCGACCAGCCCGGGGGCGACGGTGTTGAGCGCCTTGGCGGTCACGGCCATCCGCGGGGCGATCTGCACCGGGCGGGTGCGCGCCGCGGTCAGCATCCAGTCGGCGGCCTCGGCAGCAGACAGCCCGGGCAGCCCGTCGTAGGCCCGGGTGGGCGCGATCATCGGGGTCTTCACCAACGGGTAGTACAGGGTCGTGGAATGCACGCCGACGGAGGCCCATTCGGTCTCGATGACCCGGCTGACCGCGGCCAGGGCCGCCTTGGAGGCGTTGTACACGGCGAACAGTGGCGAGGATTCGTTCATCACGCCCCAGGTGGCGACGTTGATGATGTGCCCGTCGCGGCGCTCGCGCATGCCCGGGGCCAGGCCACGGATGAGCCGCAGCGGGGAATAGTAGTTGAGCGTCATGGTGCGCTCGACGTCGTGCCAGCGGTCCAGCGATTCGGCCAGCGGGCGCCGGATCGACCGGCCGGCGTTGTTGATCAGGATGTCGACCCCGCCCAGATCGTGCTCCACGGTGGCGACCAGCTCATCGATGGCGTCCATGTCGGACAGGTCCACCGCGTGGGCGCGGGCATCGCCACCCTTGGCGGTGATCCGCCCGACCAGTTCGTCGAGCAGTTCCTGACGGCGCGCCACCGCGATGACGGTGGCTCCCTTGGCGGCAAACTTCTCGGCCGCGGCCTCACCGATACCCGACGAAGCACCGGTCAGCAGGATCCGCTTGCCTGCGACGTCGACATCGCCGCGGGCCTGCAGCCGTTCGGTCAGCGGTGGACGCATGCTGGTCAGCAACAGCTGCTCGGACAGCCTGCGCATCGGGCTCTTGCTCATGCGCCGAGTTTAGGTCGCCTACCTTTCCGCGATGACTTGTGGGCCTCTGCCGAGTCGGTACTGCTATGACCATCACCGGCAAGCTTGACCAGCGCTTCAGCGAGGCGACCGAAGCGACGAGTTGGGGGTCCACCGAAGCCGTCCTCGCCACTGCCGGGCTGTACTGGCTCACGACGGTGCGGGGCGACGGGCGGCCGCACGTCACCCCGCTGGTCGGGGTGTGGACCGGCGATGCGTTCGTGTTCTGCACCGGGTCCTCCGAGCAGAAGGCACGCAACCTGCAGGCGGAAGCGGCCGTCGTCGTCACGACCGGAACCAACACGTGGAACGCCGGCCTCGACGTCGTGGTCGAGGGCACCGCCGCGCGCGTGACCGGTGCGCAGCGGTTGACCGCCTTGGCCGACGCCTACCGCAGCAAGTACGGCGACGACTGGGATTTCGATTGCGACGACGAGGTTTTCGACCCGCAGGGTGAGGCCGCGATCGTCTACGAGGTCACCCCGGCCAAGGTGCTCGCGTTCGCGAAATCACCGCACGGGCAAACTGTCTTCCGCTTCTAGCCCGGCGATTTGTGCACGTTTATCGGCGCTGACCGCGGATGAACGTGCACAAATCGCGCTAGAAGTAGCGCGGGAAGCCGCTCCAGTCCGGGTCGCGCTTCTGCAGGAACGCGTCGCGGCCCTCGACGGCCTCGTCGGTCATGTAGGCCAGCCGGGTGGCCTCCCCGGCGAACACCTGCTGGCCCACCAGGCCGTCGTCGATGAGGTTGAACGAGAACTTCAGCATCCGGATCGCCTGGGGCGACTTGCCGTTGATCTCGGCGGCCCACTGCAGGCCGACGGATTCCAGCTCGGCATGGTCGACGACCTCGTTGACCGCACCCATCTGGTACATGGTCTCGGCGTCGTAGGCGCGGCCCAGGAAGAAGATCTCGCGGGCGAACTTCTGCCCGGTCTGGCGGGCCAGGTAGGCGCTGCCGAACCCGCCGTCGAAGCTGCCGACGTCGGCGTCGGTCTGCTTGAACCGGGCATGCTCGCGGCTGGCCAGCGTCAGGTCGCAGGTGACGTGCAGGCTGTGTCCACCACCGGCGGCCCAACCGTTGACCAGGCAGATGACGACCTTCGGCATGAACCGGATGAGCCGCTGCACCTCGAGGATGTGCAGGCGTCCCGCCCGCGCCGGATCGACGGTCTCGGCCGTCTCCCCGTCTGCGTACTGGTAGCCGGACCGGCCGCGGATGCGCTGATCACCACCGGAGCAGAAGGCCCACCCGCCGTCCTTGGCCGACGGGCCATTGCCGGTCAGCAACACCACGCCGACGTCGGGAGACATCCGGGCGTGGTCGAGGACGCGGTACAGCTCGTCGACGGTGTGGGGCCGGAAGGCGTTGCGCACTTCGGGCCGGTCGAACGCGACTCGCACCGTGGGCTGCCGGGCGCCGTCGGCGACGTGGCGGTGGTAGGTGATGTCGGTCAGATCGTCGAAGCCGGGGACCGGCTCCCAGACTGTCGGGTCGAACGGGTTGTCTGCACTCACGTGCTCGACTGTAGAGCGACGGCGAATCGAGGTTTCACAGGTACCGTCGCGGGGTACGAAACCCGGCGCGATGATGCGTACCGCGCATCACCAGAACAGAGGGGACCGCGATGAAGCGCTCAGTGAGTGTGTTGTTGTCGGGATTGGCCACGGGCCTGGTGCTGGTCGGATGTTCGCCTGCGATCACCGGTGGCGACACCAAGTGCAAGGACTTCATCGGGCAGGACGAGAAGACGCAGAACGAAGCGGTGTCCAAGATGCTCAAGGACGAAAAGGGCACCGACGCCGCGCAGCTGGAGATCACCGGAACCCGGTTGGCGGTGCAGACCTTCTGCCAGACCGTCGGCAAGGAGGACTCCAAGATCAAGGAGGCCCCGCACCTGAGCTGACGGGGCTGACCGGGTCCGGCCGGAACGCCGTGGCTTCGCCCTAGGCGCGGATGCCGGCGCCCTGCAGGGCCGCGATCAGCCCGTCGGGTCGCTCGGCGGTGGGCAGCGGATCGACCAGTGCGAACCGGCAGCCCACCGCCCGGGCGCCGCCGTCGGCCTCCTCGCTGTCGCCGACCATCAGCGCGTCCGGTGCGGCCACGCCCAGGCGGTCCAGGGCCGTGGTGAAGATCGCCGGGTCGGGTTTGACCGCACCGACTTCGAAGGACAGCACGAACTCGTCGACGTGTCCGGCGGCGCCGATCGCCGTGAACGCCGGCCGCACGTCGAACGCGATGTTGGATACGACGGCAGTCCGGATCCCTTGTGCTCGTAGCTTTTCGAACACCCGCGCGGTGTCCGGGTAGGCGGTCCAGCTTGCCGGATCGATCACCCGGTTGTACAGCGACTCGGCGTGGTGGTCGGCCAACCCGGATTCCCGCAACACGTGCAGGTAGGCCTCACGGTGCAGGTGGGGCGCCAGGTCGCGGTTGGCCCAGGCCCGGTACTGCTCGTCGGTCATCGACACGGAACGTCCGGTCGGGGCGGTGAGCCTGCGCATCAATTCGGTCTGAACGTGACCGTCGACCTCTTGTTCGTCGACAGCCATCCCGGCGAACCAGCTGTCCTGTTCCTCGAGGCGGAAAAGGGTCCCGGAGAAGTCGAACAACACGGCCGCCACCATGTGTGCCATCGTGCCAAAGCCGCCGGCAATCAGTCGCGCTCTGCCGAATCCGAGGTGTAAAAACCGCGCTGACTGGGCATTTAGCGGACATGCCAGACGTTGAACGGATCGTCGTCGTGGTCCCCGCCCACGACGAAGCCGAGAACCTCCCCAGATGCCTGCGGGCCCTGATCACCGCAGCGGTGTGTGTGCCGGTCCCGGTGTCGGTCGTGGTCGTGCTCGACAACTGTGCCGACGGAAGCCACAGCCTGGCCGGCCGGTACGGCCCGGACGTGCACTTCGTGGAGGTGGACGCGACGAACGTGGGCGCGGCTCGGGCCGCGGGATTCCGGTTCGGCCAATCCCTGTGCACCGGAACCGATCCGGCCCGGATCTGGCTGGCCACCACCGACGCCGACAGCACCGTGCCCGCCGACTGGCTGCTCAAGATGACGCGCAGTGGCGCGGACATGGTGGTGGGTGAGGTGCGGGTTGCCGAGTGGCGGCACTTCCCACCGGAGGTGGCCTACCTGCACGAGCGGGAGTATGCCGAGAAAGGCAAGCAGCGCAACCATATTCACGGAGCCAACATGGGTTTCCGGGCGGACGTCTACTGGGCGCTGGGCGGATTCCGGGCGCTGGAGACCGGCGAGGACGTCGAGCTGGCGAAGCGTTTCGACAAAGCCGGTCTGCGGGTGGCCCCGGACCGCACCTTGTCGGTGGCGACCTCCGACCGGCCCGACTCCCGCGCCCCGGCCGGTTTCGCCGCCGACCTGGGCGCGCTCGGACGATCACTGCCGGCCGCCAAGGTGAGTGAGCCCGCGTGACGAACAAGGTTGTGCGGCGCTGGCTGGACACCGGCGCACTGGAGTTGCCGCTCCCCGGCGGCGGGCAGACCGCCGAACGCTGGCGCCGGCTCGCCGCGCTCAGCGAAGCGGACGTGGTGGCCGGGCGGTTGGCCGAGGCGCATTGCGACGCAGTGGCCATCCTCGCCGAACTGGGTGGCCCCCCGGTGCAGCCCGGGCAGTGGTGGGGCGTGTGGGCGGCCGAGTCGCCCGACGCGGTCCTGCTCGCCGAAATGGTCGGTGACCGCGCGTTCCTGCACGGCACCAAGCAGTGGTGCTCGGGTGCGGGTCTGTGCACACATGCCCTGGTCACAGCCCGGGTGGGATCCCGGCAGTCTGCGCTGTTCGCGGTGGAACTGCATCAGCCGGGCGTCCAGCCGATGCCCAACAGCTGGCGCAACGCCGGTATGGCCGGGTCGGACACCCGGTCCGTGCAGTTCAGTGGGGCACCGGCGGTGATGGTCGGTGCGCCGGGCGATTACCTGTCGCGGCCGGGTTTCTGGCACGGCGCAGCCGGTGTGGCGGCCTGCTGGCTCGGTGGCGCCCGGGCCGTGGCCGCGGCGCTGTACTCGCGGGCCGCCGGCGACGGGTTCGATCGCCACGGCTACGCCCACCTGGGTGCGATCGATGCCGCGCTCACCTCGGCCGAGGCCACCCTGACGCGGGCGGCCGCCCAGATCGATGCGAAGCCGTCGGACCGTACCGGAGCCGAGACCTGGGCGCTGCGAGCCCGTGCCGTGGTGGAGGACGCGGTCGACGAGACCATTCGGCGCACCGGCCGTGCGCTGGGGCCCGCGCCGCTGTGCGGCGACGCCGTCCATGCGGCACGCGTCGCCGATCTCACGGTCTATGTCCGCCAGAGTCACGCCGAGAAGGACCTTGAGCGGCTGGGGCAGTTGGTCGGGGCCGGTAGATGAGCAATGCGATGCGCTTCGCGGCCCGCCCGATCGCCGGGGGTGGCACCCCGGCGGCCGATTGGTCCGGCATCGCTTGCCCCGTACTAGATTTGACAGCCTGTCCCGAATTGATCGTGGTGGCACCGCATCCCGACGACGAGACGTTGGGCTTCGGGGCGACGTCGGCGGCGTTGGCCCGATGCGGAGTGCCGGTTCAGGTGGTTTCGGTGACCGACGGCGGGGCCGCCTATCCGGAACGTTCGCTGCGACAGCGTCGTTTCCTGCAGCAGCGCAGGCGACGCGAGTTGGAGTGCGCGGTCGAGGTGTTGGGTCTCCCCGCGCCGGTACACCTGGGACTGCCCGACGGCGGGCTGACCGGTTGTCGGTCCGAACTGGCCGATCTGCTGACCGGTCTGTTGGCCGGCAGGCCCGCGGGAACCTGGTGTGCGGTGACCTGGCGGGGAGACGGCCACCCCGATCACGAGGCGGCCGGCTGGGCTGCCGCCGAGGCCGCCGCGCGTACCGGGGCAGTCCTGTTGGAGTACCCGGTCTGGATGTGGCATTGGGCCGAGCCCGGCGACGACGCGGTGCCGTGGTCGCACATGCAGCAGGTTCGGCCCCCGGCGTCGGCGACGCAGCGCAAGGCCCGGGCAATCCGTTGTCATGCCAGCCAACTCGATTCGTCTCACGGCGATGCCGTGCTCCCGCCCTTCGTGGTGGACCGGCTGTTGCGGGTGGGAGAGGTGGTCTTCCGGTGAGCCGGCCGCTGTCCGACACGTACTTCGAGCGGCTGTACGAGCACAGTGACGACCCATGGCAGCTCGCTGACCGGTGGTACGAGACCCGCAAGTACGCGATCACGATGGCGCTGCTGCCCTCGCCGCACTACCGGCACGCGTTCGAGCCGGGCTGTTCGGTGGGGGTACTCACCGACGCGCTGGCCGCCCGGTGCGATCACGTGACCGCGGGCGACGTCGCGGCACGGGCTCTGGAGGCCACCGATCACCGGCTGGTGGCCTCGGGCAGGCGGGACCGGGTCACCCTGCTGAAGAGTTCGGTCGACGCACCGTGGCCCGCAGGGCCTTTCGACCTCGTTGTGTTGTCCGAACTCTGCTACTACCTCGAGGCGGCGCAGTTGCGGAAAGTCCTCGACGACGGCCGGTCCCGTCTCGCCGAAGGAGCCCACGTGGTGGCAGCGCACTGGCGCCACCCGGTCAGCGACTATCCGATCACCGGGGATGAGGCCAACGCCGTCGTCGCGGCCACCTCCGGCTGGCATCGCCTGGGTGGGTACCGGGACGAGGATGTCGTCATCGACGTCTTCGACACCGGATCGGGTGAGTCGGTGGCGGCCCGTACCGGTGTTCCCCGCGGCTAGCGGGTCCGGGCCGCAAGAGCCTTGCCCGCCAGCACCTCTCGCTCGCGTTCGTTGTCGGCCAGGGATGCGGCCAACTCGAACTGCTCGGCTGCCTCGGGATGGCGGCCGAGTCGGGACAACAGTTCGCCGCGAACACTGGGCAGCAGGTAAGAGTCGTCCAGGCCCTCGATGCCGTCGACGATCTCCCATGCCTCCTGCGGGCCCGAGCGCATCGCGACGGCCACCGCGCGGTTGAGCTGCACGACGGGGGAGGGCGTGATCTTCAGCAGCGCATCGTAGAGCGCGACGATGCGGACCCAGTCGGTGTCGGCTGCCGTCGGGGCCACCGCGTGGCACTCGGCGAGCGCGGCCTGTAGCGCGTACGGCCCCCAACCCCGTTGCTGCCGTGCGGCACCGGAGCGTTCGAGGGCGGTGATACCGCGCCGGATCTGGGCGCGGTCCCAGCGGGCCCGGTTCTGGTCTTCCAGCAAAATGGGCCGGCCCTCGGCGTCGGTGCGGGCCGCGAAGCGCGAGGACTGGAATTCCATCAGCGCCAGCAGGCCATGGATCTCGGGCTCGTCGGGTACCAGCGCGGCCAGCACGCGGCCCAGTCGCAGAGCTTCGGTGCACAGTTCGTCACGGATCCAGCGCTGCCCGAACGACGCCGAGTAGCCCTCGTTGTAGATCAGATAGATCACCGAGAGCACCGCCGACAGTCGTTGCGGGTACTCGTCGCGGGGCGGCACCTCGAACGGTGGATTGGCTTGGGCCAGAGCCTTTTTGGCCCGGGTGATGCGGGCGGCGGCGGTGGCGGTCGAGATCAGGAAGGCCCGGGCGATCTCGTCGGTGCTCAACCCGCCGACCATGCGTAGCGTCAGCGCGATCTGGGCCTCGCGCGACAGCACGGGGTGAGCGGCGATGAAGATCAGCCGCAGCACGTCGTCGTCGATCCGGTCGGGATCCCAGGCTTCCTCGACGTGCTCGGCCAGGTCGCGGGCCAGTGTCGCGTACTTGGCGTCAAGGTTCTCCGCCCGCCGCCAGTGGTCGATGGCCTTGCGTTTGGCGACCGTGGTCAGCCAGGCCCCGGGATTGCGCGGTACGCCGGTCTGGGGCCATTGCGTGAGCGCGTCGAGCAGGGCTTCGGAGGCCAGATCCTCGGCCAGGGCGACATCGCCGACCGTGCGGGTCAGCGTGGCCAGGATCTTGGCCGCCTCCATCCGCCACACCGCGTCGAGCGTTGCGCGCATGTCGGCAGCGGCCACCGGGGTTTCAGCCACGCCGCCATTCTGCCGACTTCACGCTGGAGTGGCACTCAAGTACGAGAGCCACTCCAGCGTGACAAAGCGGAGAAAATCAGCCGATCGCGCGGGTGGCGCCCTCCCAGAACTGGGCCCGGACGGCCTTCTTGTCGGGCTTGCCGAGTGCGGTCACCGGCACGGAGTCGACCACGATCACCTGCTTGGGCGCTTGCACCGAGCCCTTGCGGTCCTTGACGGAGGCCTGGATCTCGGCGGTCACCTTGGCCACCGCCTCGTCATCGGAGGCAGCGTCGGGCCGCAGCACGATCACCGCGGTCACGGCCTCGCCCCACTTCTCGTCGGGGGTGCCGATCACGCACACCTGGGCCACCGAAGGATGTTCGGCCACAACGTCTTCCACCTCACGGGGGAACACGTTGAAGCCGCCGGTGACGATCATGTCCTTGACCCGGTCGACGATGAACCAGTAGCCGTCCTCGTCCTCGCGGGCCATGTCACCGGTGTGCAGCCAGCCGTCGCGGAAAGTCTCCGACGTGGCGTCCTCGAGTTTCCAGTAGCCGCCGGCCAGCAGCGGTCCGGACACGCAGATCTCGCCGACCTCGCCCTGGGCCACCGGGTTGCCCTCGGCGTCCAGCAGCGCGGTGCGCGCGAACAGGGTGGGCCGGCCACAGGAGGTGAGCCGCTTCTCGTCGTGGTCCTTCTTGCCCAGGTACGAGATCACCATCGGTGCCTCGGACTGGCCGTAGTACTGCGCGAAGATCGGTCCGAAGCGCTTGAGCGCCTCGGCCAGCCGCACCGGGTTCATCGCCGAGGCGCCGTAGTACACGGTCTCCAGCGACGACAGGTCCCGGGTGTGGGAATCCGGGTGGTCCATCAGCGCGTAGATCATCGAGGGCACCAGCATGGTCGCGGTGATGCGTTGTTCCTCGATCACCCGCAGCACCTCGGCCGGGTCGAACTTGGTCAGCACCACCAGTTCGCCGCCCTTGACGATCGTCGGCGTGAAGAACGCCGCGCCGGCATGCGACAGCGGGGTACACATCAGGAAGCGCGGATTCTCGGGCCACTCCCACTCGGCGAGCTGAATGGTGGTCATGGTGGAGATCGAGCGCACGGTGCCCATCACGCCCTTGGGCTTACCGGTGGTGCCACCGGTGTAGGTCAGGCCGCCGACGTGGTCGGGATCGAGTTCGGCGGCCGCCAGCGGCACGGGGGAGTACTTGGCGGCCTCTGCGGTGAGGTCGGAGACCGACGCGCCGGAGGCGGCCAGTGCCTCGGGCACCGGGCCGATGGTCAGCACCTGGCGCAGTGAGGGCACCTTCTCCAGCAGTCCCAGGGCCCGCTCGACGAACGCCGGGGTGGGGTCGATGATGAGGGTGGTCACCTCGGCGTCGGACAGCACATAGGCGTGGTCGTCCAGTGAACCGAGAGGGTGTAGTGCCGTGCGGCGGTATCCCTGGGTCTGGCCGGCGCCGATGATCATCAGCACCTCGGGGCGGTTCAGCGACAGCAGGCCGACGCCCGCGCCGGTTCCGGCGCCCAGCGCTTCGAACGCCTGGATGTACTGGCTGATGCGTTCCGCGAGCTCGCCACCAGTCAATGTGGTGTCGCCGAGGAACAGCACGGGCTTGTCTTTGTTGCGCTTGAGCGCGCCGACCGTGAGGTGGCCGGAATGGATGGGATGGTGCAGCTGCGCTTCCGACGAGCGCTCGCGCGAGGAGACGTCGACCTGGGTCATGGACTCCAGACTAGAACGTGTTCCAGAAATTGCGGAGCCGATCCCCCGATGTGGGCGTAACACGAGGTCATCGGGCACCGATATACCGACCGAAATACAGGTAGCGCGCTACTCGTGTCGACCGGGTTGACGCTGCCTAATGTGACTCATTGTGGGGGTGGGAGCCAGGCCCCGGCGGGTTAGGGACCGCCGGGGTCTGTGCCCAAGCTCAGCGGTTGGCGGCCTCACGGGCCTGCTGCGCGAGCTTCTCGGCCAGCTCGGCCTTCCACTGGATCTCCTTCTGAATCCACTCGTTGTCCTGCGGAAACTCGTCGGTTTCGCTGACCCTGCGCACCTCCAGCTTCACGCCGCAGCCCAGCGGGCACTTCCGCGCCCACTGCTTGGCCTCCTCCTTGGAGGACACGTCGAGGATCCAGAACCCGTTGAACAGCGCCTTGGCCTCGGTGTAGGGCCCGTCGGTGACCACCGGGGGATCGGCGTTGAAATCGACGACGAAGCCCTCTTCGGGGTCGGTCAATCCCTCGCCGGCCAGCAGCACGCCGGCCTTGATGAGCTCTTCGTTGTACCGGCCCATCGACGCGATGATCTCGTCGAAGTCGATGTTCTGCTCGGCCATCGCGGTCTCGGCCTCGGGGGTGGACCGCATGATCAGCATGTAGCGCGACATTGTGTGTCTCCTTCGATTGTCGGGAAGGGGCCTGTCCATTGTTCTTGAGTGACCCTCGTAGATACGTCGAACGGCACCCCACCGAAATCGACACGGCACCCGAAAACTTTTCGGAGTTTCTCGAATCGGCAGGCCACGCCGTCCTTGACCACTACGGATATCTGAGGACGCACCCGGCCGAACGTCTCCACGCCTTAGCATCCGAGCATGACCGGCCCTGCTGCGCCAGCTGATCTCGTCCTACACGGAACCATCCTCACCGTCGACCCCGCACAGCCCACCGCCGAGGCGATCGCGGTGACCGACGGCCGGATCGTCGCGGTCGGGCCCAGGGCCGAGGTGGCCGCCTGGGTCGGCCCCGACACCGATGTCCGCGAGGTCGACGGCTGCGTCATGCCGGGATTCATCGAGGCGCACGGTCACCCGTTGATGGAGGCGGTGGCGTTGTCCGGTCGCATCGTCGACATCCGTCCGGTCACCTTGGCGAGCGCCGAGGAGGTGGTCGACGCGATTCACGCCGAGGTGGCCGAACGCGGGGCCGACGGCGCTTTTCTGAACGGCTGGGATCCGTTGCTGCAGCAGGGGTTGCCCGAGCCGACGCTGTCCTGGCTGGACACCGTCGCCCCGGAGACGCCGCTGGTGATCGTGCACAACTCGGGACACAAGGCGTTCTTCAACTCGGCGGCGGCGCGCCGGGCCGGCCTGACGAAAGACACCCCGGACCCCAAGGGCGCCAAATACGGCCGTGACGCCGACGGCAACCTCGACGGCACGGCCGAGGAGACGGGGGCGGTGTTCCCGCTGATGGGCGATGCCATCTCGGTGACCGACTATCCGGCGATGCTGGCCGCCGAATGTGCGCGGCTGAACCGGGCGGGGCTGACCACCTGCTCGGAGATGGCGTTCGATCCGATGTTCCGGCCGCTGCTCGCGCAGCTGCACGACCAGTTGACGGTGCGGCTGCGGACCTACGAGATGTCCACCCCCGATCTGCACACCGATGCCACCCCGTCCGAGGGTGACGACATGGTCCGCCAGGTCGGCATCAAGATCTGGGTCGACGGGTCGCCATGGATCGGCAACATCGACCTGACGTTCCCGTACCTGGACACCGACGCCACCCGGACCATCGGCGTGGTGCCCGGCTCCTGCGGGCACGCCAACTACACCAAGGAGCAACTGTCCGAGATCGTCGGCACGTTCTTCCCGCAGGGCTGGCAGCTGGCATGCCACGTGCACGGTGACGCCGGGGTGGACACCATCCTCGACGTCTACGAAGAAGTGCTGCGCGCGCATCCCCGGGACGATCACCGGCTGCGGCTCGAACATGTCGGCGCCATCACGCCGGCCCAGTTGCAACGCGCGCACGCCCTGGGCGTCACGTGCAGTCTGTTCGTCGACCACCTGCACTACTGGGGCGACGTACTCGTCGACGGACTGTTCGGGCCCGAGCACGGCGGACGGTGGATGCCGGCCGGATCGGCCGTCGCCACGGGCATGCGGATCTCCCTGCACAACGACCCACCGGTCACCCCGGAGGAGCCGCTGCGCAACATCAGCGTGGCCGTCACCAGGACCGCGCCGAGCGGCCGCGTCCTGGCACCCGAAGAGCGGCTGACCGTCGAGCAGGGGATCCGCGCGCAGACGATCGACGCGGCGTGGCAGTTGTTCGCCGACAACGTGATCGGATCGCTGGAGGTCGGCAAGTACGCCGACCTGGTGATCGTGTCGGCAGACCCTCGCGCGACTGCCCCGGAGAGCATCGCCGACCTGGAGATACGAGCCACGTTCCTGGCCGGGCGGCAGGTTTATCCGAAAGCCGGTTGACGGTCGGCGCGCCATGGCACGCTCGGGGGATGTCAGATTTGCCGGTTCCGCAGTTTCTCGACGAACGCGTCGCCCACTGGGCGGCGACCAAACCTGACGAGGAGGCGGTCACCTACCTGGGCCGGACCTGGACGTGGTCGCAGTGGTACGACCGCATCCAGCGGTTGGCCGGTGCTTTGAGTGCGTGGGGCGTCGGGCGTGGTGACGTGGTGGCATTCCTCGACAAGAACCACCCCGCCTGCGTCGAGCTGACGCTCGCGGCCGCGTCGTTGGGTGCGGCCAACGCCATCATCAACTTCCGGCTGGCCGCCGACGAGTTGGATTACGTGCTCAACGACTGCGGCGCCAAGGTATTGGTGGTCGGCGAGGAGCTCCGGGCCGGCATCGACGCGATCGCCGACCGGCTCACGTCCGTCGAGCACGTCGTCACGGTGACTCCGGAGGGCGGCGACGGCGACGAGTACGAGGCGCTGCTCGCCGGCGCCTCGCCGGTCGGCCATTCGCCCGAGGCCCAGCCGGACGACACGTGCATCATCATGTACTCGTCGGGCACCACCGGCCGGCCCAAGGGCATCGCCTTGACGCACACCAACGTCATCTCCCACACCCTCAACGCATTCGAGGGCTGGACGCTCAGCGCCGGGGACAAGAGCCTGGTGGCCATGCCGCTGTTCCACGTCGGCGGGTCGTCCTACATGCAGTGGGGCCTGCACCACGGCGCGCCGACATTCATGACGCGCGAAGTCGACGGCATGGCTCTGGCCGGTGGAATTCTCGCCGGGGCCAACCGCACGTTCCTGGTGCCCGCCGTGCTGGCCAAGGTGTTCGACACCGGCGAGGACGCGGTGAAGCTGTTCGGCGCGCTGAAGACCTTCGCCTACGGTGCATCTCCAATGCCGTTGCCGCTGTTGCGTTCTGCGTTGCAGGCATGGCCGGAAACAGAGTTCATCCAGGTCTACGGGCTCACCGAGGTGTCGGGCGCGATCAGCCGATTGGGACCCGACGATCACCGCGGGGCCAGTGAGGCGCGGCTCATGAGTGCGGGCACGGTTGTTCCCGGCGGTGAGGTGAGGGTGGTCGACCCCGACACCGGGGCGGAGGTTCCGGTCGGCGAGCAGGGCGAATTGTGGTTCCGCACACCACAGTTGATGAAGGGCTATCTCAACCGGCCGGAAGCCACGGCGGAGTCCGTCACACCCGAGGGCTGGTTCCGCACCGGCGACATCGGCCGGGTCGACGACGGCGGGTACATCTTCGTGGAGGACCGGCTCAAGGACATGATCATCTCCGGCGGCGAGAACATCTACTCGATCGAGGTCGAGCGGGTGCTGGCCGAACATCCCGCGGTCACCGAGGTCGCGGTGATCGGCGTGCCCGACGAAAAATGGGGCGAGTCGGTGAAAGCCGTTGTGACACTGGACGGGGACGTCACCGAACGGGATCTGATCGCGTTTGCCCGGGAACACCTGGCCGCCTACAAGTGCCCCAAGTCGATCGATGTCGTCGACGAACTGCCCCGTAACCCGACCGGCAAGATCCTCAAGAAGGACCTGCGCAAGCCGTACTGGGAGGGCCGCGACCGCGCCACGGTGTGAGAATCGGCCACCCGTTTGCTCTTCATTTCCCGTTCGCAGCGGAGTAGTTTCGGGCGCATACGTGTGCGCGGAGATGTGGGGTGCGGACATGGCAGATGCGCATGGATTGCGGAAGTTCTTCCGCGGCTTCGGGATCCTGACCGCCCTGGTCGTGGTGGTAGCCGGCGGATTGCTCGGACCGCCGCCGACGGCAAGTGCCTGGTCAAGGGCGGGTCTGCCGGTGGAGATGCTCACGGTTCCGTCGGGAGCCATGGGCCGTGACGTCAAGGTGCAGTTTCAGGGCGGCGGGTCGCGCGCGGTCTACCTGTTGGACGGCTTGCGGGCCCGCGACGACTTCAACGGCTGGGACATCGAGACGCCGGCGTTCGAGTGGTTCTACCAATCCGGGCTGTCTGCGGTCATGCCGGTCGGTGGCATGTCGAGCTTCTACAGCGACTGGTACCAGCCCGCGGCGGGCAACGGCGGGGTGTGGACGTACAAGTGGGAGACCTTCCTGACCAGCGAGTTGCCGCAGTGGCTGGCGGCCAACAAGCGGGTGTCCACGTCGGGCAACGCGGTGGTCGGACTGTCGATGTCGGGCACCTCGGCGCTCACTCTCGCCGCCTTCCACCCGGGGCAATTCATCTACGCGGGCTCGTTGTCGGCGTTCCTGAATCCGTCGGCCGGCCCGTGGCCCGGGCTTATCGGGTTGGCGATGAACGACTCCGGCGGCTTCTCGGCCGCTGCCATGTGGGGACCGCCCGGTGATCCGGCGTGGGCGCGCAACGATCCGACGCTGCAGGTGGGGCGGCTGGTCGCGAACCACACCCGCATCTGGGTGTACTGCGGTTCGGGTACTCCGGGCGAGCTGGGCGGCGGCGACGTCGCATCCACCTTCCTCGAAAACACGGCCTTGCAGAGCAATCTGAACTTCCGCGATCAGTATGTCGCGGCGGGCGGCAACAACGCGGTGTTCAACTTTCCGCCCACCGGCACCCACACCTGGGGCTACTGGGGTGCGCAGCTGAACCAGATGAAGCCCGACATCCAGCGGACCCTGGGCGCTGCCTGACCGCGTTGGGCATCATTGACGGCGTGACTGACGCGGCGCCGGCGCTGGACGACCTCTTGGAGCGCCTTCACGTCGTGGCCCTGCCGATGCGGGTTCGCTTCCGCGGCATCACGGTTCGTGAGGTGGCACTGATCGACGGCCCGGCCGGCTGGGGTGAGTTCGGCGCGTTCGTCGAATACGGGCCGCCCGAGGCCGCGGCGTGGCTGGCCGCCGGGATCGAGGGCGCTTACCGGCCGCCACCGGCAGTGCATCGCGATCGTGTCCCGATCAACGCCACCGTGCCCGCGGTCCCGGCCGCGCAGGTGCCCGAGGTCCTGGCGCGGTTCCCCGGCGCGCGCACCGCCAAGGTCAAGGTCGCCGAGCCTGGTCAGACCTTGGCCGACGACGTCGCCCGGGTCAACGCCGTACGTGCGCAGGTTCCGGTGGTGCGAGTCGATGCCAACGCCGGGTGGACGCTGGAGCAGGCCGTCGCCGCCGCCGCGGCGCTGACCGCAGACGGACCCCTGGAGTATCTGGAGCAGCCCTGCGCGACGGTCGAGGAGTTGGCCGCACTGCGCAGGCAGGTGACGGTGCCGATCGCCGCTGACGAGTCGATCCGCAAGGCGTCCGATCCGCTGCGGGTGGTGCGGGCCCGTGCCGCAGACGTCGCGGTGCTCAAGGTGGCGCCGCTGGGCGGAGTGTCGCGGATGCTCGAGATCGCCGCGCAGATCGACATCCCGATCGTGGTGTCCAGTGCACTGGATTCCGCGGTCGGTATCGGGCGCGGACTACTGGCCGCCGCCGCGCTGCCGGTGCTGGAGCATGCCTGCGGCCTGGGCACGGGCGGATTCTTCGTGGCGGACGTCGCCGACATGTCCGCCGCGGTGGACGGGTACCTGCCCGTCGAGGTGGTGGTGCCCGATCCCGCGCGGTTGTCGGCTTTGGCCGTGACGCCGCAGCGTCGGCAATGGTGGATCGACCGGGTGCGAGAGTGCTACCCGCTGATATTCGGGTAGGGCCCTACTCTAAGCAAATCGAGCTGGGCGTTCGACACTCACTGCATGACCCCGTTTCGCGTAGGCATCATGGACCCGACCATCGCCGCACGGCCCACCGTGGACCTGTTCACCCGGGCCAACTACCTGAGTGCGGTCGCCGGAGGCGTCGACTCGTTCTGGGTGCCTGACCACCTCAACGCGCTGTTCCCCCGGTCGTTGTGGCAGCCGAAGTTCTGCGGCGGCGCCAAGATGCTGCCCTCGGCCGACGCCTACCTGGAGCCGTGGACGATGCTGGGTAATCTCGCCGCCCGCAACCGGGTCGCCCGGCTGCGGTTGGGGGTGGGGGTGACCGACACCGGCCGGCGCAACCCGGCCGTCACCGCGCAGGGTGCGGCGACGATGAACCTGCTCACGAAAGGCCGGTTCATCCTCGGCATCGGCGCCGGGGAGCGCGAGGGCAACGAACCGTACGGGGTGGATTGGGCGAAACCGGTGGCCCGGTTCGAGGAGGCGATGGCCACCATCCGGACGCTGTGGGATTCCAATGGTGAACTGGTCAACCGTGATTCGCCGTTCTTCCCGCTGCGCAACGCGATCTTCGACCTGCCCGCATACCGCGGACGCTGGCCCGAGATCTGGATCGCCGCGCATGGCCCGAGGATGCTGCGGGCCGCGGGCCGTTACGCCGACGGGTTCTTTCCCGCGTTCCCCCATGCGCCACAGGAGTATGCCCAGCGCCTCGAGGTCGTGCGGTCGGCGGCCTCCGACGCCGGGCGCGATCCGATGGCCATCACCCCTGCCCTCTGGCTCATGGTCGTGCCGGCGCGCACGCCCGACGACCTCGACGAGGCACTGGAATCGGCGGTCCTGAAGGCCGGTGCGCTGAACGCCCCCGACGATTTCTACGCCCGGCACGGTGCCCAGCATCCGCTGGGTGTCGGTTTCTCGGGCGCGCAGGACATCCTGCCCCAGGACTGGGACGAGGAGACGGCGCTGTCCTACATCAAGGCGGTTCCGACATCGCTGCTGCGGGAGATGTACCTGTGCGGCACGGTGGACGAGATCGTCGAGCAGGCGGCCCAGTGGCACCGTCACGGTGTCCGGTACCTGGTGCTGGCGAATGTCGGTCCGCTGCAAGGCAAGCTCCGCAGGGGTCTGACGTCGCAGCTGCTGTACAGCCAGGTCATCCGCAAGCTGAAGAAGCTGTGATCCCATGGGCGGATTGCAGGTCGGCCTGCTGGATCTGATCACCGCGAGCAGGCCGGCCGCGGACACCTTCACCCGCGCCAACTATCTCTCGGCGGTCGGGGCCCGGGTCGACTCCTTCTGGGTGCCCGATCATCTGAACGCGATATTCCCGCGCGCGTTGTGGCAGGAGAAGTATTGCGCCGCAGCGAAACTGGTTCCGTCGGTCGACGCATGCACGGAACCGTGGACGATGCTGGGGAAACTCGCGGCGCGCAACCGCCTCGCGCGGATGCCGCTCGGCATCTGTGTCACCGATGCCGGCCGCCGGAACCCGGCGGTCAGCGCGCAGGCGGCGGCCACCATGCAGCTGCTGACCAAGGGCCGTTTCATCTTCGGTATCGGACCCGGGGAGCGTGAGGGCAACGAACCGTACGGGGTGGATTGGGCGAAACCGGTGGCCCGGTTCGAGGAGGCGATGGCCACGATCCGCGCCCTGTGGGATTCGAATGGTGAACTGGTCAACCGTGATTCGCCGTTCTTCCCGCTGCGTAACGCGATCTTCGACCTACCGCCCTACCGGGGCAAGTTTCCGCCGATCTGGGTCGCCGCGCACGGACCCAGGATGTTGCGCATCGCCGGACGGTTCGGCGACGGGTTCTTTCCGGCGTTCCCGCACTCTCCCCAGGACTACGCCCAGCGGCTGGACGTGGTGCGCGGGGCCGCGTCCGACGCGGGCCGCGACCCCATGGCCATCACCCCGGCGCTGCTGGTGATGGTCGTGACGGCGCGCACCCGCGCCGAGGTCGACGATGCACTGGAATCCGAAGTGATGCGTGCGGGCTGCCTCAGTGCGTCCGACGAGTACTTTGCGCGGCGCGGTGCCGAGCACCCGTTGGGTGTGGGCTTCTCCGGAGGGCAGGACATCCTGCCCCAGGACTGGGACGAGCAGACCGCGCTCTCGCACATCAAGGGCATCACCCCTGACCTGATGCGGGACATGGGGCTGATCGGCACCCCCGACGAGGTCCTGGACCGGGTGGCCGAGTGGCGCGACTGCGGGGTGCGTCACCTGGTGCTGACCAACGGTGGCCTGATGCAGCGCAGTCTGCGGCGCGGTGTGGCGACGGTGCCGTCGTTCTACCGGGTGGTGCGCGGGATCAAGAAGCTCTAGAACACCCGGACCGCGCTCATGTCCTGATCTGTGGGGTGCATGGCATAGACGCCATCGCCGAGGTCACGAACACTGGAGAGGTGACGCGATCGGTGGTGATCCTGGGCTACGCCGGGGTGCAGGCCCTGGACCTGGCCGGGCCGTTCGACGTGTTCTCCACCGCCACCCTGGCGCTGGCTGCCCAGGGCAGATCAGACGACGGCTATGGCATCACCCTGACCGCCGTGGACGGCCGGCCGGTCGCCACGCTCACCGGGTTGGAGTTCGTCGCGGCCCCACTGCCCGACCCCCACGTTCCGATCGACACGATCGTCATCCCGGGCGGCATCGGTGCCGACGCCGCCCGGGCCAACCCCGACGTCGTCGACTGGATCAGCACCGCCGCGCGTCATGCCCGCCGTGTCGTCAGCGTCTGCACGGGAGCGTTTCTGGCCGCACAGGCCGGACTGCTCGACGGCTGCCCGGCCACCACCCACTGGTCCTCGGCCCGCCGGATGGCCGACGAGTTCCCTTCTGTGGCGGTCAATCCCGATCCGATCTTCGTCCGAAGTTCGGAGCGCGTATGGACGGCGGCCGGGGTGACGGCAGGTATCGACCTGGCGTTGTCACTGGTCGAGGACGATTGCGGCACCGACATCGCCCAGACCGTGGCCCGGTACCTCGTGCTCTACCTGCGCCGCCCCGGCGGTCAGACGCAGTTCGCCGCACCGGTGTGGATGCCGCGGGCCAAACGTGCCCCGATCCGTGCGGTGCAGGAGTTCATCGAGGTCGAACCCGGTGGGGCGCACAGTATTTCCGAGCTGGCCCGGCGTGCGGCGATGAGCCCACGACACTTCACCCGGGTGTTCACCGACGAGGTCGGCGAGGCGCCCGGCGCCTACGTGGAACGCATTCGCACCGATGCCGCACGCCGCCAGCTGGAGGAATCCGACGACACGGTCACCGTCATCGCCGCCCGCTGCGGGTTCGGCACCGCCGAGACCATGCGACGCAATTTTGTCCGGCGCCTTGGAATTTCGCCTGACCAGTACCGCAAGACTTCCTCGCACGCCAGGAGCAGAGATTTAACCGTTTGAAAGGAAGATCCATCATGCAGATCGCAATCGTGGTGTACCCCAGCTTCACCGCCCTCGACTTCATCGGGCCCTACGAGGTGCTGCGCAACCTGCCGGACACGGAGGTGCGGTTCGTCTGGCACGAGCCGGGCCCCGTCACCGCCGACTCTGGCGTGCTGACGGTGGGGGCCACCCACAGTTTCGGCGAAACCCCGTCGCCCGATGTGGTGCTGGTGCCCGGCGGGCCGGGCACCACCATGGCGGCCCGCGACGAAAAGGTGCTCGACTGGCTGCGTCAGGTGTATCCGGGGACCACCTGGATGGCCTCGGTGTGCTCGGGTTCGGTGGTGCTGGCCGCGGCCGGGCTGCTCGACGGGAAGCCCGCCACCTCGCACTGGTCGGTGTTGAGCGCGTTGAAGCTGATGGGCGCGACACCGGTGGGGGATCAGCGCATCGTGCGCGCCGACCCCGACGGCAAGGTGATCACCGCGGCCGGCGTCTCGGCGGGAATCGACCTGGCGATGTGGCTGGCCGGTCAGATCGGCGGTGAGGCGAAGGCCAAGGCCATTCAGCTGATGATCGAGTACGACCCGCAGCCGCCGTTCGATTCCGGGCACACGTCGAAGGCGAGCGCGGCCACCAAGGCCGGTGCCACCGCGCTGCTGAGCAAGGACATGATCAAGCCCGAACCGCTCAAGGCCGGGGTGCTGCTGGCCTGGGATCAGGCGATCCGAAGGGTGCGTGGGCGCCGCAGCGCGTGAGTGCCATCAAGTAGCGTCGGCCGGATGAACTTGGCTTATGACGACCGAGGCAAGGGCGTCCCCGTGCTGTTCATCGCCGGACGGGGAGGGGCTGGCCGCACCTGGCATCTGCATCAGGTCCCGGCGCTGCAGCGAGCCGGCTACCGCGTCATCACCTTCGACAACCGTGGGGTCGGCGCGACGGAGAACGCCGCGGGGTTCGGCACCGAGCAGATGGTGGCCGATACCGCCGAACTGATCGAGACGTTGGGGGCAGGCCCGGCGCACGTCGTGGGTGTGTCCATGGGCTCGTTCATCGCCCAGGAACTGATGCTGGCCCGGCCCGACCTGGTGCGCTCGGCGGTCCTGATGGCCACCCGAGGCCGTCACGACCGGGCCCGTGAGTTCTTCCGCGACGCCGAGCGGGACTTCGCGACCTCGGGCATGCAGCTGCCACCGAAGTTCGACGCCAAGATGCGGATGTTGGAGAGCTTCTCGCCCAAGACCCTCAACGACGACCGCCTGGTGCGCGACTGGGCCGAGATGTTCACCATGTGGCCCACCAAGCAGACCCCGGGCCTGCTCACCCAACTCGACGTCGCGCCCGTGGACAACCGGCTGCCCGCCTACCGGGCGATCACCGCGCCGGTGCTGGTCATCGGGTTCGCCGATGATGTGGTGCTGCCCGTCCATCTGGGCCGTGAGGTCGCCGACGCGATCCCCAAGGCGCGCTACGTGGAGATTCCTGACACCGGTCATCTCGGCTTCATCGAGAAGCCCGAGGCGGTCAACACCGCGCTGCTCGAGTTCTTCGCCGAACAGAAGTGACGGAGAACTGACGAATAAGGTGGAGTGGTGAACCCATCGACGGCACAGGCGCGCGTAGTCGTCGACGAACTCATCCGTGGCGGCGTCCGCGACGTGGTGTTGTGCCCTGGCTCGCGTAACGCCCCGCTGGCCTTCGCGCTGTCCGACGCCGACCGGGCCGGACGGATCCGCCTGCACGTCCGCATCGATGAACGCACGGCCGGCTACCTGGCCGTCGGGCTCGCGGTCGCCGAACGGGCCCCGGTCTGTATCGCGATGACCTCCGGTACGGCGGTGGCCAACCTGGGCCCCGCTGTCGTGGAGGCCAACTACGCCCGGGTGCCGTTGATCGTGCTCAGCGCCAACCGGCCCTACGAGATGCTGGGCACCGGCGCCAACCAGACCTTCGAGCAGCTGGGCTACTTCGGCACCCAGGTGCGGGCCAACATCAGCGTGGGTCTTGCACCCGATCTCACCGGGGGGAAGCCGGGCGAACTCGTCTCGCTCAATGCCCAGTGGCGTTCGGCGACCTGCCGGGTGCTCGCGGCGGCCACCGGATCGCGCACCGCCAACGCCGGCCCGGTTCAGTTCGACATCCCGCTGCGCGAGCCGCTGGTTCCCGACAGCGCCCACGGGGACGCGTCGATCCCGGGGCTTGTCGGCTCCTCGCACGAGCACTCGTCGGAAGGCCGCCCGGACGGCAAGCCGTGGACCTACACCCCGCCGGTGAGCTTCGACCAGCCGCTGGAGGTCGACCTCACACCGGACACCGTGGTGATCGCCGGACACGGCGCCGGCATCCACCCCAACCTGGCCGGGCTGCCCACGGTGGCCGAGCCCACCGCACCGCTTCCGCAGAACCCGCTGCATCCGCTGGCGCTGCGCCTCGTGCATCCCAAGCAGGTCATCATGCTGGGCCGGCCCACCCTGCACCGGCCGGTCTCGGCGCTGCTGGCCGATCCGGCGGTGCCGGTGTACGCGTTGACCACCGGCCCGCGCTGGCCCGACGTCTCGGGCAATTCGATGGCCACCGGAACCCGGGCGGTGACGACGGGAACCCCGGACCCGGCCTGGCTGGCCCGCTGCGCAGAGGTCAACCGGCACGCGCTGGCCGCGGTGCGCCAACAACTCGCGTCGCACCCGCTGACCACCGGCCTGCACGTGGCCGCGGTGGTCACCGACGCGCTGCGCCCCGGGGACCAGCTGGTGCTCGGGGCGTCCAACCCGGTGCGCGACGCCGCCCTGGTCGGGCTGAGCACCGAGGGCGTCAAGGTGCGGTCCAACCGCGGCGTGGCCGGTATCGACGGCACGGTGTCGACGGCGATCGGCGCGGCACTGGCGCATGATCGGGCGGGTGACGGGACCGAATCCCGGCGGACCATCGCGCTGATCGGAGACCTGACCTTCGTGCACGACAGCTCGGGGCTACTGATCGGGCCCACGGAGCCGACGCCGCGCAACCTGACGATCGTGGTGTCCAACGACAACGGCGGCGGCATCTTCGAGCTGCTCGAGCAGGGGGACCCGAGGTTCTCCGACGTGTCGTCGCGGATCTTCGGCACCCCGCACGATGTGGACATCGCGGCGCTGTGCCGCGCCTATCACGTGGAATGCGCGCAGGTGGAGGTCGACGCACTCGGCGCGGCGCTGGCCGAACCCTTCGACGGGATGCGGGTGCTGGAGGTGAAGGCCGACCGGTCCTCGCTGCGGGCCCTGCACGCGTCGATCAAGGCCGCCCTGTGAGGCCCACGCAGATCGCCGCGCGACTGCGGGCGATGGTGCAGCCGCTGATTCCGCATCTGTACGGCGAACCGACGGAGACGCGGTCGCAGCGGATCATCCGTCGGGTGCGGATCGGTGTGGTGATCGCCGCCTGCCTGGTCACGCTGCAGTCGGTGCTACTGGTGGTGGGTGCCTGGCGCAACGACCAGCAGATCGAGCGCAACATGGGGGTGGCCGCGGCCGAGGTGCTCAGCGCCGGACCGCGGCGCTCGACGATCGAGTTCGTGACGCCCGACCGGGTGACCTACCGCCCCGAGCTCGGCGTGCTGTACCCCTCCGAACTCGACACCGGTATGCGCATCTACGTCGAGTACGACAAGAACAATCCCGACCTGGTGCGGGTGCGCGACCGCGACGCGTCGCTGGCGATCATCCCGGCCGGGTCGACCGCGGTGGTGGGCTGGCTGGTCGCGGCCGCGGCGCTGACGTTGCTGGCGTTTCTGCAGCGACGGCTCAGCCGGGTCAGCTCTGCGGCGTAGCCAGCAGTTTGGTCAGCCAGTCAGGGTCGCTGGTGTCGACCACCTGCTCGCCGATCAGGTCGTAGATCGCCGGGGTGGACACCTCGTACTGGGTTTCGCTGAGCAGTTCGGCGTTGGCGTCGTTCAGCGCTTCGGAGTCGATGACCTGCTCTCCCGCGGCGATCTTGTCGGTCTGCTCGGCACCGACACCGCTCTCCGACGCCATCGCGGCGATCGCCTCGTCGGTCGGGCCGGGCGAACCCTCGGGGTCCTGGTGGCGCCACAGGTCCTGGACGAACGCCTGGAACGCGGTTCCCGTGGTGCTCGGGCCCGCGGCCAGGAACATTGCGTTGGCCACGTGCGCCGAATATTCGGTGCCCAGGCTGTCCAGGAAGGTCAGCGGCCGGTAGGTCACCGCGAGGCGGCCTTGGCCGACGGCCGCGGCGATGGCGTCGCCGGCCTCGTGCTGCAGGTGCGCGCACGCCGGGCACTGCGGTTCGGTGAAGAACTCGATCTGAGCGGGCGCGTCCGGATAACCGATCTGGATACCCCAGCCGTCCTCGATGATCGCGCTGCCGGGCTTGTCGCCGTTGGCCTGCGCGGCGCCGTCGACCAGCCGGGTGCAACCGGTGGTGGACCCCGCAACGAACACAGCCAACGTGGCCAGCATCGCTGCAGCAACGCGCGACAATCGCATGTCGCAACACTAGCCCCGCGCATCAGGTTTTAGCGTGTCGTATCCCCGGACGCTACCTAGGGGACAGGTGCCGCTGCGACCATTCGGATGTGCGCGTTGCAATCGTTGCCGAGTCCTTCCTCCCGAATGTCAACGGCGTCACCAACTCGGTGCTTCGGGTGATCGAGCATCTCCGCCGCACCGGCCACGAGGTACTCGTCATCGCCCCGGACACCCCGCGGGGTCAGCCGCCCGCCGACCGGGTGCACGACGGCGTGCGGGTGCACCGGGTGCCCTCCCGGATGTTTCCCAAAGTGACCTCACTGCCGCTGGGCGTGCCGCGTCCCCGGATGGTGAACGTGCTGCGCGGCTTCGATCCCGACGTCGTACACCTCGCATCGCCGGCGCTGCTGGGCTGGGGCGGTGTGCATGCCGCCCGCTACCTGGGTGTGCCGACGGTGGCGGTGTTCCAGACCGATGTCGCCGGGTTCGCCGAGAGCTATGGCGTCGGCGTCCTCTCACGTGCCTCCTGGGCGTGGACGCGCCGTCTGCACAGCAAGGCCGACCGCACCCTGGCGCCGTCCACCTCGGCGATGGAAAACCTTGAAGCCCATCGGATTCCCCGGGTCTTCAAATGGGGGCGCGGGGTCGACATCACCGGTTTCGCACCGTCGGCCCGCGATGAGCAACTACGGGCGGCATGGTCTCCCGAGGGCAAGCCGATCGTCGGGTTCGTCGGCCGGCTGGCGCCGGAGAAGCATGTCGAGCGGCTGGCCGCGCTGGCCGGGCGGGACGATCTTCAGCTGGTGGTGGTGGGCGACGGCGTGGACCGCGCCAAACTTCGAACAGTCTTGCCCACAGCCGTTTTCACCGGGGAACTGCACGGAACCGAACTGGCGGCGGCCTACGCCAGCATGGACGTCTTCGTCCACCCCGGGGAGCACGAGACGTTCTGCCAGGCGGTGCAGGAGGCGATGGCTTCGGGCCTGCCGGTGATCGCGCCCGACGCCGGAGGGCCCCGGGACCTGGTGGCGCCGTACCGAACCGGGCTGCTGCTGCCCGTCGGGGAATTCGAGTCCGCCCTGCCCGCATCTGTGGAACACCTGATCGCCGAGCGGGCGCGCTACTCGGTGGCCGCGCGCCGCAGCGTGCTGAGCCGCACCTGGCCCGCCGTCTGCGACGAACTGATCGGGCACTACGAGGCCGTACAGGGCCTACGGCAGCTGCGCGCCGCCTGATTGCCCTTCGGCCGCAACGCGGCTCAGGAGCGCAACCACTCCAGCAGATCGGCCATGATCGTGTCGGCCTGGGTGGTCGGCATGCCGTGCGGGAAATCGGGGTAGCTCTTGAGGGTCCCGTTGGGCAGCAGCTTCGCCGACAGCGGCCCGGAATCCGCGTACGGCACGATCTGGTCGTCTTCGCCGTGCATCACCAGTGACGGCAGGGTGATCTTCTTCAGATCCTCGGTGAAATCGGTCTGGGAGAAGGCCACGATCCCTTCATAGTGGGCCTTGGGGTCGCCCATCATGCCCTGGCGCCACCAGTTGGCGATGATCGCCTCGCGGGCAGGCTGCGGGGTCTTCTCCTGTTCGCGGTTGAAGCCGTAGAACGGACCCGACGGCAGGGCGCGGTAGAACACCGAGCGGTTGGCCGCCAACTGTGCCTGCAGATCGTCGAACACCGACTTGGGCAGACCACCCGGGTTGGCGTCGGTCTTGACCATCAGCGGCGGCACCGAGCTGATCAGGACCGCATGAGCGGCCCGGTCCAGCCCGTGCCGCGCCAGATAATGCACCAGCTCACCGCCGCCGGTCGAGTGTCCGACGTGGATCGCGTCGTGCAGGTCCAGGTGGTGCACCACGGCGGCGAGGTCGTCGGCATAGTGGTCCATGTCGTGGCCGTCGGCCACATGGGAGGAGCGTCCGTGGCCGCGCCGGTCATGGGCGACGACACGGTAGCCGTGCTGCAGGAAGAACAGCATGAACGTGTCCCAGTCGTCGGCGGACAACGGCCACCCGTGGCTGAACACGATGGGCTGGCCCGAACCCCAATCCCGGTAGAAAATCTCGACATTGTCAGAAGTCGTGATCGTCGGCATGGGCTCAACGGTACGCCCGTGCGAGGTTTGCTGGCGGGGTTCGCCGCCTCGTTTTCTGCTGAGCCGCCAGCCACGGAATGAGGCCGCCGGCGAGTACATGCCGGATCTGCCGTGGTGAAAGGCGGTGGCGCACCGTGAAGGACGTGGCGCGCGTGGTGTTGGTCACCATGATCGGTTGTCCGCCGGCCAAATCCCGTCGCAGATCACCAAGGACGAGTTGGTCGTCCTGCGCCACCGCGTCGTAGTCGGCGGGATCGACGAATTCCAGTGCGAGCACACCGAAATTGGCGAGGTTCTGCCAATGGATCCGCGCGAACGATTTGGCGATCACCGCCTGCAGTCCGAGGTAGCGGGGTGCGATCGCGGCGTGCTCACGTGACGAGCCCTGCCCGTAGTTCTCGCCGCCGACGACGATGTGCCCCGATGGCGTGGATTGCGCGCGTTGCGGATAGGTCTCGTCGATCTGGGTGAAGCTGAACATCGCGAGTTTGGGGATGTTCGACCGGAACGGCAGCGCACGTGCACCCGCCGGTGAGATCTCGTCGGTCGAGATGTTGTCGCCGACCTTGAGCAGAACCGGTGCCTCGATCACATCGGGCAGCGGTGTCAGGTCGGGAAGGCTGGAGATGTTGGGGCCTTTGACGACGTCGACGGCGCGGGCCTGCTCGGGCGCCGCGGGGGCGACCAGCATGGCCGTGTTGACGCTGAAATGGGTGGGCAGATCAAGCTCCGGGTATTCGATCCCGTTGTCGGCGGCCCACTGCCGCGGATCGGTGATGACCCCTGTGATCGCCGACGCCGCAGCGGTTTCCGGTGAGCACAACCACACCGAATCCTCTTTGGTGCCGGACCGGCCGGGGAAGTTGCGGGGCATTGTCCGCAGCGAGTTGCGGCCCGTGGCCGGGGCCTGACCCATGCCGATACAGCCCATGCAGCCGGCCTGGTGGATGCGTGCCCCGTTGATGACGAGCTCGGTCGTGGCGCCCATCCTGGTCAGGTCGGTGAGGATCTCGCGGGAGGTGGGGTTGACGTCGAAGCTGACCTGGGGCGAGGTCTGGTGGCCGTGCACCATGGCCGCGGCGATCGCGAAGTCCCGCAGGCCGGGGTTCGCGCTGGAGCCGATGACGACCTGGGCGACGGGTTCGCCTGCCACCTCCGATACCGGGACGACGTTGCCGGGTGACGACGGTCTGGCGATCAGCGGTTCGAGTTGTGTGAGGTCGATGACCTCGTCGATGTCGTATTGCGCTCCCTCGTCGGCGACGAGTTCCGCCCAGTCGTCACCGCGATCCTCGGCGGTGAGGAACTCGCGTACCGCGTCATCGCTGGGGAACACGGTGGTGGTCGCCCCGAGTTCGGCGCCCATGTTGGCGATGACATGTCGGTCCATGGCCGACAGCCCGGCCAGACCGGGGCCGTGGTACTCGATGATGCGGTTCACCCCGCCCTTGACGTCATGGCGGCGCAGCATTTCGAGGATGACGTCTTTCGCCGAACACCATTGCGGCAGTTCGCCCTCCAAACGGACACCCCACACTTCGGGCGCGCGGAGGTGCAGCGGCTCGCCGGCGATGGCCAGTGCCACTTCGAGGCCGCCGACACCGATCGCCAGCATCCCCAGCGACCCGGCCGCGGGGGTGTGGGAGTCCGAACCCACCATCGTCTTGCCGGGTATGCCGAAGCGCTGCATGTGTGTCGGATGCGAGACCCCGTTGCCGGGTTTGGAGAACCACAGCCCGAAATGTTGCGCCGCGGTCCGCAGGTACTCGTGGTCCTCGGCGTTCTTCTCGTCGGTCTGCAGCAGGTTGTGATCGACGTACTGAACGCTGACCTCGGTGCGGGCGCGATCGAGCCCGAGCGCCTCGAGCTCCTGCATCACCAATGTTCCCGTGGCGTCCTGGGTCAGCGTCTGGTCGATCCGGATGGCCATCTCGTCCCCGGGTGTCATCGACCCGGAGACGAGATGGGACCCGATCAACTTCTGTGTGACGCTCTCCGGCATCCACCTAGCGTTCCCGCGTGCCGACCCCCCGAAACCGGCTCACCTTCCTCGCATCGGGAACGTCAGCCCTGGGCGAGCACCGACACCGGCTGCCACTGCTCCCACGTCGCCAGCCGGTTCTCGTAGTCGGCCTTGGCCAGCTGCAACGGCAGTTCGCCGAAGAACACCCGCAGCGGCGGGTTTTCGGCGTCGACGATCTTGAGCACCGCCTCGGCCGAGGCCTTGGGATCGCCGGGCTTGGCGCTGCGCTGCGCCCGGGCGCGTTGCGCGGCCTCGCGGGCCTCGTCGTAATCGGCAAGCGGGGCAGCATGTCTGGCCGAGGATCCGGCCCAGTCCGTGGAGAAGCCGCCCGGCTCGATCAGCGTCACATGGACACCGAACGGAGCCACTTCGGCGGCCAGGGACTGTGAGAACCCTTCGAGCGCCCACTTGGACGCGTGGTACATGCCGACCAGGGGAAACGCGGTGATGCCCCCGATCGAGGACACCTGGATGATGTGACCGCTGCCCTGGGCGCGCAGATACGGCAGCGCGGCCTGGGTGACCCACAGCGCGCCGAAGACGTTGGTTTCGATCTGATCGCGGGCGTCGGACTCCGACAACTCCTCGATGAACCCGAACTGGCCGTAGCCCGCGTTGTTGACGACGACGTCCAGCCGGCCGAACCGGTCGTGGGCCTGCTCGACGGCGGCGAAGTCGGCGTCGCGGTCGGTCACGTCCAGCCGGATCGGCAGCAGCGCGTCGCCGTACTTGTCGGCCAGATCGGTCAGCGTCGCGGTGTCGCGCGCGGTGGCGGCGACCTTGTCGCCGCGGTCCAGGGCCGCGATCGCCCACTCACGCCCGAAACCCCTCGATGCACCGGTGATGAACCACACTTTTTCGCTCATGATCAACCCTTCGACTTTTCGTTCCCTGCGGTTCAAGGCGTCGCGTGCACCCGCCCATTCCCGCACCATCCGACTTGCAGGAAGTCCACAGGGAGTGCCGACCGGGCGCCAGGGTTTCGGTCACTGTCAAGGTATTGGCCGCCGCCCGGTAGCGTCAGCACTGTGAGTCGAGCGAGCCTGGAGAAGAACCCCCACGAAGTGGCATCGATGTTCGATGCCGTGGCGCGACGCTACGACCTGACCAATACGGTGCTGTCGCTCGGGCAGGACCGGTTCTGGCGCCGGCAGACACGTGCGGCGCTGGGCATCGGCCCCGGCGACAAGGTGCTCGACCTGGCCGCGGGCACCGCGGTGTCGACGGTCGAGCTGGCCACCTCGGGTGCCTGGTGCGTGGCCGCGGACTTCTCGGTGGGCATGCTCGCCGCGGGTGCATCGCGCCCGGTACCCAAGGTGGGAGCCGACGCCACCCGGCTGCCGTTCGCCGACGGCGTGTTCGACGCGGTCACCATCAGCTTCGGGCTGCGCAACGTGGTCGACCATGTGGCGGGTCTCCGCGAGATGGCCCGGGTCACCCGGCCCGGCGGCCGGCTGGTGGTGTGCGAGTTCTCGACGCCGACCAACCGTGCGTTCGCCACGCTCTACAAGGAGTACCTGATGCAGGCGCTGCCGCGGATGGCCACCGCGGTGTCGAGCAACCCCGATGCCTATGTGTATCTGGCCGAGTCGATCCGGGCCTGGCCCGATCAGGACGAGCTGGCCCGGCGCATCGGCGAGGCCGGCTGGTCACAGGTCAAGTGGCGCAACCTGACCGGCGGCATCGTGGCACTGCACGCCGCCACCAAGCCGTCCCCCTGACGCACCGCGAGCGTGCGTGTCTGCTGCCCGGCACGCCGTGAATCGCCGACAGTCTGCGCACGCTCGCGCACGCCGCCCGGTGAAAATTGAGGTAGTCGACTACCCCAGATCTGTCGGGTTCCAGCGCTTTACCCTTCGGTCACGTCCACGAAGGGGAGACATGATGGCCGGAATCATCACGCCGGAATCGTTTGAGACCGAAGAGATCATGAACATTCCGGTGGCGAGCAGCGGAACCCAGTGCCGGGTCATCTCGGGCTACGCCAATTTCTTCGACAAGAGCAACACCAACGTGTACGGCGCGCCGATCGGGCTCGGACCGCCGCCGGGAAGCAATGTCCTGGACCCACTCCCGCTCAGCGGCGACTTCTACCCGAACGACGACGACAAGACGTGGAGAACGCACGAGGTGCACATGGAGGTCGGTCCCCCGTGGCGCAGCGTGCGCGATGTTTCACCGATCGTCGCCGTGGCGGGATTCTCGTTCAAAGACAACGATTCGGCTGATGCGTCGGGAACCGAAATCCGGAGCTGCACATGGGATACCGTCGGGCTGACCGGTGACCAGAGCAACCTGGAACGCATCCGCCTCAAGGTCGATGTCCGAATGTGCGGCGGCGCCGACTACTCGATAATCAAACTCGCGTATCACCTGGTGGCGGTGGGCAGGTAGCCAGTTCAGCGCCGAGCGTCGGCGACCAGCTTTGTCGACTGCGGCCCGGTCACCCCTCAGGACAGGGCCCGGCTCATCACCGCAAAACGTCGCAGCGAGCGCCGATCTCCGGCACTGACCTCGATGCCCGTCAACTCGGCAGCCCGCGGATGCTGCATGGCCCGGATCGCCCGGCGCGGCACGGCCCGCGGCCACCAGTCCGTCGGCGCGAACATCTGCCGGCGAAACGGCTCGAAATGCTCGCCCGCGGACAACCGGGTCCGGCACTCGTGCTCGAAGTATTCGCGGAAGTCGGGCCAGCTCGCCGGCATCGGTCGGGTGGAGATACCGTAGCGCCGGTACCACGCACAGCACTCCTGGTAGAGCTGCTCGTGTTCACCTTCATCCAGTGTCCGGATGAAGGTATTGACCATCATCACAAGGCTTTCCACGTAGGTGGCGTGCTGGAAGTGGAAGATGTCGGGGTTCAGCGCGTGGTATTTCTGCCCGTCCGGGTCGCGGCCCTTGACCTCCTCGTGGGCGAACCGGATGTAGGGCCGCATGTCGACTTCGGTGAAGGCGATCCTGATCGCCTGGGTCACTGTGCGCTTGTGGTGCAACCAGACCCGCCGGTGCAGCAGCGCGTGCTGCGAGATCCCGGTGGCGATCGTCGGATGCAGTGACTGCAGGCAGACCGCCCTCGGTAGGACGAACAGAAACCGCCGGTCCCGGAGATACTGCGACAGCAGCGTATCCGGGCCCAGCTGGGTGGCCGCCCCGCTCAGATCAGGGCTTTCTTGCGGCGGATCCGGCGGCGCAGGTCCTTCAGCAGCACCGCATAGTTGCCGGTGCGCAGGGACTTCGGTAGGAAGCGGTTGACGAACGCCACGAACAGGAACAGATGCTCGAAGCGGCGCCGGTCGGTCTCGGTCCACTCCAGTTCCATCGCATCGCGGAACACCGGCGCCAGGAAGCCGATGGTCAAGAACCGCAACAGCGGTGCCAGCATCATCCGCATCGGCCAGTTGATCATCCGCAAATCCACCAGGACCATGAGGTAGTCCCGCACGAACGGGGTCATCTCGACGCGTTCGCAAGCGGTGTTCCAGTACGCGTCGAAGTCGGCCCGCGTGGCCGGCCACATCTCCTCGAGCACCTGCAGCGTCGTGCCGATGGTCATGGCGCTCTGGTAGAAGCCCTCGGCCTGCTCCTCGGTCATCGTGCCGTAGAGCAGCTGATGGGTGTCCTCGTAGAAGATGAAAAGGCAGGCCGCCACCCACAACTGCAGTTCACGGTTGAACGCGTTGTACTTCACCGGGCTGTCCTCGGTGGACCGGACCTGCCGGTGCGCCACGTTGACGGCCTCGCGATACGCGGTCCTCTCCTCGTCGGTGCCGAGGATCGCCACGGTCAGATACTGGGCCGTGGTGCGCAGCCGCTTCCACGGGTGATGCACCAAACTGCCTGATTCCAACCGGCTTTCGGCCACGCCGTAGCCGACCTCCGGCCAGCTCATCTGCATGATGACGTTGGCGGCCGCCCCGGCAGCGGACCAGAAGTCCAGCGCGTCGGAGAGGTCGACGTTCTTCTTCCTGATCCACCGCGGCACCCGCTGGGTGACCGTGATGCGGGTCTCGGCAGTGGTCAACCGCGGCTCGGCGGCCAGATCCACATATGTCGCTGGCATGGGACTCCTCTCAGGGGCGAACTATGGCGAACAGTCGGGTTACACGGTCTGCACGTCGTCCACGATCCAGCGGTCGCCGCTGCGCACGAGCTTGACCACCATCCGGTACTTCTGATTGCTGCCTTGTGGCGCAGTCACGTTGGTGACGTGTTGGTCGACGAACGCGACGACGGTCGCGGTGCCGCCGTCGAGCGAGTCGACGACGACGTGATCGGCCGTTGCGGTCGCGACGCCCTTGCTGGTCACCACGATGTCGCGGAGCGCCTTGACCATCTCGTCGTACTTGGCCGCGAACCCGGGGGTGGAGTTGGCGACGATGTGCTCACGGTTGGCGTCCATCTTCTGGTAGTCGAATGCGGCCATCGCCACCAGATAGTCACGCGACATCGCCACGGCGTCGGTGCGCAGGGCATCGTCTCGGCGGTGCTGGTATTCGCCGAGCGACAACACCACCAGCGCGGCCGTGGCGGCGACGGCCAGCAGCGCGACCAGGCCCGCCACGAGCCGGCGCTTGAGCCGGCCGGGCGCGGCGATTTCGGACTCGGCCTCTGCCTCCGCAGTGGGCTCCTCGGCTTCGTCTGTCGTGTCTTCTTCGGGGTCCTCCAACGTCAGCACCGATTCGCTGCGGTCGTCATCGTCGGATTTGCTCACTGTGGGCCACCTTTCAGGATGCTGCGCCATTTGTAGGCCAGCTGGGCCAGGGTCGGGATCTTGACCGGGTCACTGACCACCTCGGGTCCGATCGGATGTCCGGGGGTCTGTGAGTTCTGCAGGCCGAGATCGTTGGGTCGGGGTGCGTTGACCGCGCCCCGCATCAGCATGTCGGGTGCGGGTGGGCAGTACATCACCAGGTTGGGTTCTTTCGCGCTGACATCGCCGATGGCCCGGCGGTCGACGTCGTAGTTGCACACCGGCCCCTGGGTGGCGATCAACGAGAAATCCGCCCGGGTCTGGCCGGTGGCGTCCAGCTTCACGATGGAGGTCAGATCCTGCAGGCCCTTGGGGATCGTGGTGAGCCCCGTCTGCAGTGAGTCGGTGCGGTCCCCGATGATCGGGGTGACGGTGGCCAGGTTGGCCAGGGTTGCGCCGAAAGTGCCCTGATAGGTGTCCAGAACCCGCTGCAGGGATTTCAGCGCGGCCGGTGAACGGTCGGTCATGTACAGGAACGCCGGGCCGCTGCCGTCGAGCTGGTTGGCCAGTCGTGCGCTGGCGCCCATGCCGCGTACGAAGGGATCGCCCTGGCCGGCCATGGTGGTGACCAGTTCCGCGGTGCCCTCGATCAGCGGCTGCAGCTGGCCGGTCTGGTTGTGGATGCGGGTGGACATGTCCGACGCGTTGTCGATCAGCATGGCCAGATCGGGGCCCAGCCCGTCGAACGCGTTCGACAGTTCGGTTCCGACCGACTGAACTGCCTGGGTGTCAATGCCTTTCACCAGCTGGGCGGTGTCGCCCATGATCCGGTCCATCTGGATCGGCTGGCGGTCGGCGGGTGCGGCGATGGTGTCACCGGAGGCCAGGTACGGCCCGGCGTCGGACTGCGGCATGATGTCGACGCTCTGGATCCCCGCGGCGGTACCCATTCCGACGGTCAGGATCGCATCGCGCGGGATCCGGGTGTCCGGGTCGATCGCCAGCCGCACCATCGCGGTGCCGTCGGGTGTGAGCCACACGTCGTCGACGGTGCCGACCTGTACGCCGCGCACCGTGACGCTGGTCCCTGCGGTCAGGCCGAATGCGTCGGTCATCGTCGCGGTCAGGGTCATCGGCGTCCGGAAGCCCTGCGGCCCGGCCACATAGCGGATACCGAACGGGATGACGATCGCGGCGATCACCGCGAAGATCGCCAGCTGAACCACTACCAGGCGTCTCAATTCAGTCCTCCCGACAGGAACCCCTCCAGGGCGACGTCCCCGGTGATCGGGGTGCCGTTGACGATCAACCCTCCGGTCAGCAGTTTGTCGATGGTGCCCGGAATGTCCAGCGCGCCATCGAACATCAGGTAGTCGCCGTGGACCGAGTTGCCGAACTTCTCCAGGAAGCTGTTCATCGCGGTGAGCATCCCGCCGAGCCGGTCGTTGAAGGTGCCCATCATCCCGACGACGGTGCCTGCGTCGGTCACCATGGTGTTGAGGTCGGTCGACGACAGCACGCTGTTGGCGGTGGCGGCCAGCGCGGTGGTCGAGGAGAACAGCGTCTGCAGCTTGGCGCGCTGCACATCGAGCATCGCCACGACCTTCGGTACCGCGTCGAGGTATCCGGCCACGGTCTTCTGCTCGCTGCTGAACTGTCCGGTGATGTTGGCGGCCAGGCTCATCGCCTGATCGAACTCGCCCTGGTGTTCGGAGGCCTTGGCGGCCAGCAGCGACATCGAGTCGATCAGTCCGCGCACCTTGTCCGCCCGCCCGGCGAACGCCTTGTCCAGTTCGGTGACGATGGTGGCGAGCTGGTCGACGCCGCTGCGGGACAGCAACGCGCCGAATGTGGCCAGCGCACTTTCGATCTGCGGCCCGAGCTCGGTGTGGCTGGGCGGGATCACGTCACCGTCGCGCAGCGCGCGCTGGGGCGCGAGCTGTGCACTGCTGAGCCGGACGAACGGATTGCCAAGGGCCGAGGGCAGTTCCACGCTGGCAACGGTCCCGGAGTCCAGCCCGTCGGCGTCGGCCAGGCTCAGCTGCACCGAGGCTCCCGAGGCGGCCAGGCTCATCCCGCTGACCCGGCCCACCACCTTCTGTCCGTTGCGGACGTCGGCTCCGATGGTGATGCCGTCCGCGGTGGGCAGCACCACCGTGACGGCCATGGCGTCGGTGGGGGAGGTGCGGCCCAGCGGCAGGTCCTGAATTCCGATCTCGCTCACCGCCCATACGCCGGCAGCGGCCACGACTATCGCGCAGCCGGTGGCGACACCGGTCAGGGTGGGGCGGGGCAGGGTTCTACGCATCACCGTTCACCTCGGGTACTTCGGGTTCGGCGCCGGGGCATTGCCGGTCACCGCGGACACGATGCCCAGCGGGTCCGACCGGCTGATCGGATAGGAGATCGGGTTGGTGATCCCGGCGCCCACGCACATCGGCAGCATGTTGCGGTCGCAGAAGTTCTGCGCCGCGGCGAACTGGCTCAGCACCGTGGACACGTTGAGCCGGATCCGGCCGCGCCGGTCCTGGCCGACGGTGTTGGACAGGTTCTGCATCATCAGCGGCACCAGGTCCATGAACTCGGCCAGCTGCGGCTGCTTGGCCGTCAGCACGTCGCCGACGGCGTTGAGGTTGGCCGCGATGGTGCCGAGGTCGTCGCCGTGCTGGGAGACGAAGGTGTCGACCTGGTTGAGCACCACCTTGAGATCGGCCATGGGCTGGGCGATGTCGACGTTGGCGTCGGCCCAGCTGTCGCCGACCTGGCCGAGTTCGTCCACCATCTGGTTCAGCGACACCTGACGCTGGTTGAACGCGGCCATCAGGGTGCTGAGGTTGTCCACCACCGCACCGATGTCCTCGGCGCGGGCACCCAGCACACCGCTGGCGGCGCTGAGGTTGCGCATCGCGGAGTTGAACAGCTTGCCCTGGTCGTGCCACTGCTCGGCGCCGCGGGTCAGCACCGCACCGATGTCGCCCTGTTGCGGGCCGATCGCCGAGGTCAGCGTGCTCAGGCTGCCCAGCATGCTGTCGAAGGTGATCGGGGAGTGGCTGTGGTCGGCGCCGATGACATGCCCGTCGGCCAGGGTGGGGCCCGACCCGCTGTAGGCCGGGCCGAGTTCCACACTGCGGTCACTGATCAGCGCCGGGCTCACCACGTAGGCGTCCGGTTCGGCGGGCAGCGCGACGTCGTCGGGCAGGGTCATGGTGACCCGCACCGTGGTGCCCTGCGGTGTCACGGCGGTGACGCGACCGACCGGCACCCCGAGCACGGTGACCTTGCTGCCCGGATAGATGCCGTTGATGTAGCCGAAGTCGGCGTGCACGGTGCGCGCCCGGTCGGTGCGGCCGAACACGTACCAGCCGCCGGCCACCAGGCACGCGGCCACGAGGATGGCGAGCACAGCTTTACGTTTCATCGGCACTCCCGTTGAACGTTGAGGAAGCACAACAGGTTGTCGGGCATCACCACGGACGGCGAGTTGACGTCGGCCCAGTTGCCGTTTCCGGTGGCGTTGGTGACCGCGCGGATCGCCGGCGGCATCTTCTGCAGGGTCTGGTCGATCTTGTCCACGTTGGCTTTCAAGGTTCCGGTGACCGCGGTCAGGCCGGCGATCAAACTGCCGAAATCGGCCTGCTTCTCGGTGTAGATCGCGGCCAGGTGCCGCATGATCGCGGTCAGGTTACCGACGATGTCGGTCAGGGCCTGACGACGTGCGGCCAGCGACGACACGATGTACTGCGCGTTGGCGGCGGTATCGGCCAGTGAATCCGTCTGGTGGGACAGCATTTCGGTCATCGACCGGCTGATCCGCAGGATCTCGTCGATCTTGTCGCCGTTGTCGGCGAAGGCCGAGCTGGCCGCGCTGATCCCGGCGAGCGCCTGGCCGAGCTCGGTGCTGTTGCCCGGCATGGTCTCGGCCAGGGTGTTCATCATCGCCGTCAACGGCTGCTGGTCGACGTGCTCGGCGGTGTCGGCGGCCTTGCGCCCCACCTCGTCGAGGCTGTAGGGAACGGTCGTGCGCGACAACGGAATGACGTTGGAGTCCATGCCGTTTATCGTTCCGGCCGGCATCACGTCGAGGAACCGCTTGCCCAGCACGGTCCGTAGTCGCACCGTCACCGTGGTGCGGTTCCCCAGGGCCTGGGCCTTGTCCAGCCGGAAGCCGACGCGCACCCGGTCGCCCGCCAGGCCCACGCCCTCCACCCGTCCGGCAGGCACTCCGGCGACGTAGACCGGATCACCGCCGCTCAGTCCGCTGGCGTTGGCCAGCTCGGCGACGTACGCGTTGGTCCGCACGTGGTAGACGGCTCGGGGAATCCCGATCGAGACCACCATGATCGCGATCAGGGTGATGGTGCCGATCATGCCCAGCGCCAAGGGGATTGACGGGTTGTGCTTGCGTTGATCTTTGACGAAGAGGAAGATCACCGCGCCGACGAAGAGGTCGATCAGTTTGACGAGGAACATCTACTGACACACCTCGGAATGCGTGTAGCCGAAGATGTTGGCTTCGTGGCTGCGGATCTTGAGGGTGAAGTTGCACAGGTACAGGCTGACGAACCCGCCGTAGCTGGAGGTCCGGTTGATCGCATCGCCGAACTCCGGCAGCCGCGCCAGCAGCGTGGTGAATTGCTCGGTGTTGGGCTGCCAGGTCTGCAACATGGTGTTCAGGTTGGTGATGGTGTCTCCGTAGGCGGCGCTGGAGTTGTTGACCGTGTTGGCCAGAGTGGCCAGCACGGCATTGCCCTGGTCGATGAGCATCTCGAACTGCCGGTCCCCGGAGGTCACCGCGGCACTGAGCCGGTTGAGCCCGGTGAGCATCTGCTCCAGCTGCGGCTGACGGGTGTTCATCGTGTGCATCAGGGCTGACAGGTTGTCGATCAGCTGGGTGAAGATGGTGGAGTTCCCCGCCAAACTCGATGTCATGGCGGCGATCTGGGTCAGCAGCGTCGTCAAGGTCTGCGCCTGACCGCTGAAGGTCTCGACGAATCCCCGGGTCAGGGTGTTGACCTGCTCGGGGGCCAGCGCGTCGAACAGTGGCTTGAACCCGTTGAGCAGCGCGGTCAGATCCACCGCCGGAGAGGTCTGGGCCAGGGGGATGACGCCCCCGGCGGCCAGCCTGGCCGGCGGTTCGTCGGTGGACACGTCCATGATGGCGCCACCCGGATCGGACAGGGCCACATAGCGCGCACCGAGCATGTCCCCGTAGCGCACCGCTGCGGTGACGTTGCTCGTTAGGGTGAAATCGGAGTTGACCTCGATGTCGACGTCGGCCCGGCTGGTGCCGTCGGCGTTGGGCGCGAACCGGATCGTATCCACTCGTCCGATCCGAATGCCGTTCATGGTCACCGGGTTTCCGACGTTGAGGCCCTCGACGCTGGTGAACTGCGCCTGGTAGGTGACGGTGCTCCCGCGCACCGGTACCGACAGGGTGTTGATCACCAACACGGCGCTGAGTATCCCGGCCGTGCCGAAGGCACCCACCTTGGTCCACGACTGCCACCGGCCGTTGCGGTTCATGAGACCTGCACTTCCGTGCCGCGCACCAGCGGGCCCAGCATGAGCACCGTGGCGATGTTGGGCTGGGTCGAAGGGGCGCCGGCAGGGGGAACCAGTTCATCTTGCAGGACCGCCAGCGCATGGGCCTGGCCGTCGGCGTCGACGACCGCTGACGCGGGCGCAGCCTCGGGACTCGATGGAGCCGGCGCGACCGAAGGCTCACCCGGAACTGCTTCGGCTGGAAGTGGTTCCGTGGGTATGGGTGCGGACTGCGGAAGTCCGGGCCCAGGGGGCAGGAACGAGTTCGTGGGCATGTGCGGGGCCGGTGCGGTGAACGGCGTGACCGGCAGGTCGGCGGCCGGGCGGGCCAGCACGTCCGCCGGCTGATCCGGCACCACACCCGACGGAGCCGATTCGGCGCAGCGGGCCCCCTGGGTGGTGCCGTAGACCGGACAGTCCTGCATCGAGTACGGCATCGGTCCGGCGAAGGTCGCCACGGCGGTGATGTTGAACTTGCCCGTCGCGAACACCTTGGCTCCGGCCTCACCGAACGACTGGGCGCCGGCCAGGGTGTCGACCAATCCCAGGGGCTGGGCGGCCGTGGTCGCCATGATCTTGCCTGCCGAATCCACCACGGTGATCAACTGCTCGCGATGATCGGACATGAACGAGGTGAGCACCGAGGAGAACCGGGCGAAACCGTCGATGGCCGAAGCGAACTTCTTCTGGTCGTCGACCATCCGGTTGGACACCGACGTCGCCGCCGACAGCGTCGAGATGATGTCGGGGGTGGCGGTGTTCAGCGAGGCCATCACATCCCGGAATTGCGGTGTGGTGTCGAGGAATCGCACCAGCGACGGGGTCAGCACCTGCGCGCTGGCGCTCAGGTTGTCGATCGTGGTGCCCAGTTGGGTGCCGCGGTTGCGCAGCGACTGGCTGATCGCGGTCAGGGCGGTCTGCATGCGCTCGGGTTTGATCTGCGAGAACAGTTCGACGATCTTGGTGAACACGTCGTAGAGCGCCATCGCGTCGGGGCTGTCGTCGATCGCCACGGTGTCACCCGGCTTCAGGCCGGTTGCCGACCGGTTGCCTTGCGGATCGACGAGTTGCAGGTAGATGTCGCCGAAGAAGGTGCGGGGCACGATGCGCGCGACCGCCGAGGACGGGATGATGCCAAGGCTGTCGGGTTCGATCGCCAGCCGGACCCGCGAGGTGCGGGTGCCCGACTCGATGTCGGCGATGCGCCCGACGTTCACACCGTGGTAGCGGACCGGGGATCCGCCGGTGATGAGTCCGGCCGACACCGGAACGCCGACGAACACGTCGGCGCTGCGTTCCAGATGTCCCGAGGCCCGGGCCACCAGGACGGATGCCACGGCCATCGCCACGGCGGCCGCCGCCAGCCCGCGCAGCGCCAGTTTCGCCCGGCTGGGTTCGGCCGACCTGCGGGATCTCTTGAGGCGCTTCACATTCCCATCCCAGGAATCTCGGGGACCAGGCCCCACAGCGCGAAGGTCAGCAACACGTCGAGGATGCCGACCGCGAGGATCGCGGTGCGAAGCGCCCGGCCCGCGGCCTGGCCCACCCCGGCGGGTCCGCCCGAGGCGAAGTAGCCGTAGGTGCAGTGCACCAGTGCCACCACGATCGCGAAGACGATGGCCTTGATCCCGGAATAGAGGAGGTCTCGCGGCCCGAGAGCCAGATGGAAGAAGTAGTCGTAGGTGCCGGGGGAGGCGCCGTTGAAGATCACCACCACGGTGCGCGTGGACAGGTAGCTCGCCAGCAGCCCGATCATGTAGATCGGGATGACGCAGACCACCGAGGCCAGCACGCGGGTGCCGACCAGGTAGGGGATCGAGCGCAGCGCCATGGCGTCGATCGCGTCGATCTCGTCGGAGATCCGCATGGCCCCGATCTGGGCGGTGAATCCCGTCCCGACCTTGGCGGCCAACGCGATTGCCACCACCACGGGCGCCAGTTCGCGGGTGTTGGCGATCGCGGCGAGCATGCCCGAGAGGGTGTTCATCCCGACCAGGTCCAGGCCGCGCTGGGTCTCGACGCCCAGCATCATGGCCGCGGCCAGCGACATGGCGAACACGATGCCGATGGTTCCGCCGCCCGACAGCAGCGAGCTGGTGCCGAAGGTGACCTCGCCGATCTGTCCCAGGGTGTGCTTGCGGTAGCGCACCAGGGCGTACGGCAGGGAGCCCAGGACCTTGGCGTAGAAGGTGACGTGTTGGCCGGCGACGGCGAGTGCGTCGTACCCGGCGATCGCCGGACGCGAAATTCGGTGCAGGGCAGCGCTGCTGGTGATCGCGGTCACCGGTAACTGCCCACGGCCGGAACCACGACGGTGTACAGCGCCGACATGGTGGTGTTCAGGATGAAGACCAGCGCGAAGGCCAGCACCACGGCCTCGTTCACCGCGTTGGCCACGCCGCCGGCCCCGCCCTTGGCGTGTAGGCCCTTGAAGGTCGCGACCAGGGTCGCGGTCAGCCCGAACACCGCCGACTTGATCAGTGCCATAACGAAATCCGACACCTGGCCGTACTGGCTGAAGGTGGCCAGGAACGTTCCGGCGGGCAGGTGCTGCACGCTGATGTGGTACAGGTAGCAGGCCATCACGCCACCGAAGGTCACGATCGAGCACAGGGCCAGGGCCACGATGACGGCGGCGACCAGGCGGGGCGCGACGAGACGCTCGATCACGTCCAGGCCCATGACCTCCATCGCGTCGATCTCCTCGCGGATGGTGCGCGATCCCAGGTCGGTGCAGATCGCCGAACCGGCCACACCGGCCATCATCAAGGCGCACACCAGGGCCGCGGCCTGGCCGACGATGATGAACGCCACCACCGCGCCCGAGTAGCCCCCGGCACCGATGCGCCCGGCGAGCTCACCGACCGAGACCGCGATGAACACCCCGATGGGCATCATCAGCAGCAGGGCCGGCCCGGTGCACACCCGGCCTATGAACAGGGTCTGGGTGACGACCTCGTCGAGCACCAGGCGCCGGCGGACCAATGCGGTGACGACGCTGACGAGCGCCTGCACCGAGAAGCCGAGCACGTAGCCGCCCTGGACCAGGACGTCCCGTACGGGGCCCTTGGACGCTGGTAGCTCGTAGGTCATCGAGTTCCTTCCCCGCTGTGTCGTGGCACGCGCGGGGCCGACCGGTGATACCGGATGTGCTGAGCACCGTTTCGACCCCCCGGTCGCCTGTGGAGCATGTCACATTTCATGACGCCACCGCAACAATTAAGTGAATGGTCATTCTCGAGTCTCGATACCCATCTTGTGGGGTCTGTAGTGGTTCGATCCCGGCTGATGTGATCAATTGATCACATCAGTCCAGGCTGAATTCAAGTCGGCGTGTCGGACCAGCTCGACGGAGAATCACTATTAACTTAGCGCCCACAGGGGTGGCCGATCTGAGGTGGTGTCGGTATGTCGGGTGGGGTTGGGGAGCGTCGCTTGTCGCGACGGTCGTTTCTGGCGGGTACCGCCACTGCGGGGGTTGCCGCGGCGGCGCTGGGCAGGCCGGGCAGCGCGCATGCGGCGCCGGGGTCCACGGTCGCGATATTCGGTGCGGGGGTGGCCGGCCTGACTGCCGCGCACGAACTGGCCGAGCGCGGCTACCGCGTCACGGTGTTCGAACGAAAGGCATTGGGCGGCAAGGCGCGGTCGATCCCGGCGCCGAGCCCGGCCGGCAGCCCGCTGCCGGCCGAGCACGGCTTTCGGTTCTTCCCGGGCTTCTATCGCAACGTCACCGACACCATGCGGCGCATCCCGTTCGCCGGCAACAGCTCCGGGGTCTGGCAGAACCTGACTAGGGCCACGTCCTATCTGCACTCGGGGCTGGGGCGGGCGGATCTGACCATCCCGCTGCCGTTCCCTTTCCCGACGCTGCCCAACCCGATCACGCCCAAGGCCTTCATCGAATCGGTGGCCGCGGTGTTCCAGACGCTGTTCCGGCTGCCTCCGCTGGAGGCCGTGTACGCCGCACAGAAGCTCGCGGTCTATGTCACCAGCTGCGACGAGCGCAAGCTCGGCCAGTGGGACAACATGACATGGGAGAAGTACATCGGGGCGGACCGCAAGAGCAAGGAGTACAACCGCTATCTGGCCGATGGCATCATCCGGAACCTGGCCGCCTCCAAGTCCAAGGACGCCAGTGCCCATTCGATCGGGCTGGTCGGGGAGGCCTCGGTGTGGTCGATCCTGCTGCTGGGCAACGACATCGACGGCAAGGGATTCGACCGGGTACTCAACGGCCCCACCAGTACCCAGTGGATCGATCCCTGGGTGGCGCATCTGCAATCGCTCGGGGTGACGTTCCAGCTCGGGCAGGCATTGGCCCGGCTGACCCCCAACGGCAGGCACATCGCGTCGGCCACGGTGGTCGACGGCAACGGGGTGGCCCAACCGGTGGTCGCCGACTGGTACATCTCCGCGGTGCCGTGCGAGAAGCTCGCGGCGGTGCTGACCCCCGACGTGATCGCCGCCGATCCCAAGCTGGCCTCGGTGGCGGCGTTGCGCACCGAGTGGATGAACGGGCTGATGTTCTTCCTGCGCGAGCGCGTCGACGTCACCAAGGGGCACGTCAACTACGTCGACTCCGGGTGGGGGCTGACCTCCATCAGCGAGGCCCAGTTCTGGAAGCGGCCACTGACGTCCTACGGGGACGGCACCGTCAAAGACTGTCTGTCGGCGATCATCTCGGACTGGAGCACGCCGGGCAATTTCAACGGCCTCAGCGCCAGGCAGTGCACGCCACAGCAGATCGCGGCGGAGGCCTGGGCGCAGATCAAGGCGCACCTCAACGACACCAGCATCGTGGTGACGGACCGGATGGTGCACTCATGGTTCCTCGACCCGTCGATCATCGACTCTGGCACCCCCAATGTGCGCAACGACGAGCCGCTGTTCATCCAGGACCCGGGATCGTGGGCGCGCCGGCCCGAGGCCGTCACCGGAATCGACAATCTGTTCCTGGCCGGCGAGTGGATCAAGACCGACCAGAACGTCACGACGATGGAGGGCGCCAACGAGGGCGGCCGGTACGCCGCCAACGGAGTCTTGCTGGCCTCGGGCTATCAGGGGCCGAAGGTCAAGATCGTCGAGCTGTTCCAGGCGCCGTGGTGGGGCCCGTTCAAGGCGGCCGACAAGGCGCGGTACCGGGCCAAGCTGCCCCACGCACTGGACATCGCCGACACCCGCTGGCCCACCTGACCCGCTTAGTGAAAACAGTTCCCAACAACCCTACGATGGCTCGGTGACGTCGACCGGATCGGTACCCGTGCTGGCGGTCGCCGGGCATCTGGGCGCAGGCAAGACCACACTGCTCAACCACCTGCTGCGCAACAGCCGCGGCGTCCGCATCGGCGCGCTGGTCAACGACTTCGGCGCGGTCAACATCGACGCCATGCTGGTGGCAGGTCAGGTCGACGCGATGGCTTCGCTGACCAACGGGTGCATCTGCTGTGCTGTCGACGGCGACGAGGTCGGCGAGATGCTGGGCAAGCTGGCGGCCGTCAAACCCCGGCTGGATCTGATCGTGGTGGAGGCCAGCGGCGTGGCCGAACCGGCCTCGTTGGCCCGCACCATCATCACGGTCGACGATCCCCGCTTCCACTACGCCGGGTTGGCCCTGGTGCTCGACGGCCTGCAACCCGACCTGAGTCACGGACTGCCGGTCGCCGACCTGGTGGTGCTCAACAAGGCCTCCGCGTGCGACGACGTCGACGCCCTGCTCTCGCGGATCCGTGAGCTCAGTCCCCGGGTTCCGGTGCTGCCCACAGACTTTGCCCGCATCGACCCCGCGATGCTGATCGACCCGCCGGAGCGGACCCCGCAGGCCCAGCTGTCCTTCGACGAGCTGCTGCACGAGGAGCACGATCACGACCATCCCGAGTACCAGAGCGTCGAGTTCCGCACCGACGCACCGGTGAACCCGCGCTTGTTCATGGAGTTTCTGCGGGATCGCCCCGTTGGGCTCTACCGCGCCAAGGGTTTCGTCGACTTCGGTGCTCAGCGCTTCCTGCTGCAGCTGGTCGGCAGCTCGTTGCGGTTCGAGAAGCGGCGCTCGGGCGCCACCGAACTGGTGCTGATCGGCACCGGGATGGACACTGCGGCGGTGCTGGCCGGGCTTGAGCGCTGCGCCGGTGAGCCTGCCGACGAGAACGCGATGCTCGGGGTCCTCAAGCACGTGGTGTAGCTGGTGGCGGCGGTTTTTGGCCCGGGTATCCTGACCGCTCACCCGACTTCAAGGAGCCGCATTGTTCAAGGTCAACGAGTACTTCGGTGGCGACGTCGCATCGATCGGCTTCACGACGCCGGAAGGGCCCGCGACCGTGGGCGTCATGGCCGTCGGCGAGTACGAGTTCGGCACCACCCAGCTCGAGATCATGCGGGTGGTTTCCGGCGCGCTCACCGTCAAGCTGCCCGGCAGCCAGGAGTGGGAGACCTTCGCGGCAGGCACGCAATTCACCGTGCCCGCCGACAGCAAGTTCCAGGTGCGCGCCGACAGCGAAACCGCCTACCTGTGTGAGTACCGCTGACGTGAGGCGCTGCCGGCCTCTCTCGGTGCGTCGCTTTCTACCTCAGGGCTGTCCCACTGCGGAAGACACCGCCCTGGCGTAGAAAGCGACGAGCACCGCGTACGTGTGCGGACCACCCGATCCGGGTAATAACCACGCATGCGACCGATCACCTTGGCCAAGACGGCCACCGCGGCACTGACCACTGCTCTCGTCGGCGGGCTGGCCAGCCGGCCCGCGCAGTCCAGCTGGTACGAGCAGCTGCGCAAGCCGTCGTTTCAGCCTCCGCGACAAGCCTTTCCGATCGTCTGGCCGATTCTGTACACCGGCATCGCGGTGGTGTCGGCCCGCACGATCGACCGGCTACGCACCGACGGCCGTCAGGACGAGGCCCGCGACTACACCGTCGCGCTGGCCGGCAACCTCGCCGTCAACGCCGCATGGTCGTGGGTGTTCTTCTCCCAACGCCGGCTCGGCGCTGCGGCCGTCACCGCGGCCGCTTTGACCGCCAGCAGCGCGGATCTGACCCGTCGGGCGGTACAGGCCCAGGGTGCTCCCGGTGCGGTGCTCACGCCCTATCCGCTGTGGTGTGCCTTCGCGACGGCACTGTCCACGCGGATCTGGATGCTCAACCGCGACTGAGCGCGATCAGCTGAACGGCTTGCGCTGATCCAGCCGGTGTGAGGCCAGCCCGGCGGTGCGCCACACCCGCGCGACCCAGTCGTCGTCCTCTTCGGTCACCAGGTTGCCCATCACCCGCACGGCGATGTTCATCAGGAACGACGAGCGGACCGCGAGCGGGCCGGAGGCCGGCAGAAAGCGGGGCAGCGTGAGCAACAGCGCCAGCCTTCGGGCGATCGAGAACCCCCGGGCGTAATGGTCCTGAAGGAGTGCGGGCCAGGCTTGCGAGTAGTCGCCGGACCCCAGCAGCTCGGCCGCCAGCCGGCCGGTCTCCAGCCCGTAGTCGATGCCCTCGCCGTTGAGCGGGTTGACGCACGCCGCCGCGTCGCCCACCAGCATCCAGTTGGGCCCGGCCACCCCGGACACCGCGCCGCCCATCGGCAGCAGCGCCGACAGCGCGGCCCGCGGCTCCCCGGAGAATCCCCATTCCTCGCGGCGCAGCTGGGCGTAGTACGACAGCAGTGGCCGCAGGGCGGCGTGGGCGGGGCGTTTGGCCGTCGCCAGGGCGCCCACACCGATGTTCACCTCACCGTTGCCCAGCGGGAAGATCCAGCCGTAGCCGGGCAGCACCTGGCCCTCGGGGGAGCGCAGCTCCAGATGCGAGGTGATCCACGGCTCGTCGGCGCGCGGTGTGGTGAGGTAGCCGCGGATGGCGGTGCCGTAGACGGTGTCCTTGTGCCACGTGCGGCCCAGCACGCGCCCCAGGGTGGAACGGGCTCCGTCGGCGACGATCAGATGGTTGCAACCGATCGTGGCGCCGTCGTCGAGCTGTACGGATTCGACCCGTCCACGTGAGTCGTAGCTCACCTCAACGACTTTGGCACCCAGGCGCATCTTGGCGCCGTCGTCGGCGGCGACCGAGCGGATCCGATCGTCGAGTTCGGTTCGCGGGACCGCACTTCCGGTGGAGGGAAAGGACGGCCCGGGCCACGGCACCTCGACATCGGCGCCGAATCCCGACATCCGCAGACCGTGGTGCCGGATCCGGGTGTCGAGCCATGGCCCCATGCCGAGCCGTTCCAGCTCGGCGACCGCCCGCGGGGTCAGCCCGTCGCCGCAGGACTTGTCCCGCGGGAACTGCGCCGCGTCGACCACCTGCACGTCACGACCAGCACGAGCCGCCCACGCGGCGGCCGCCGATCCGGCCGGTCCCGCGCCGACGACGACCACGTCTGACTTGATATCCATTGCTCCCAGTATGTTGGACGAATGAGGACACCAGCGACTGTGGTGGCAGGCGTTGATTTCGGGGACGCGGCGTTCGCCGCCGACGTCCGGGACAGCGTCGCCAGGATCGAACAACTGATGTCCGATGAGCTGGGCAAAGCCGACGAGCTCATGGCCGAGGCCGTCCAGCACCTGTTCCAGGCCGGTGGAAAGCGGTTCCGTCCGCTGTTCACCGTGCTCGCGGCCTCCCTGGGCCCCCGGCCCGACGATCCCGAGGTCGCGATCGCCGGTGCGGTCATCGAGCTGGTGCACCTGGCCACGCTGTATCACGACGACGTGATGGACGAGGCCCAGATGCGGCGCGGGGCGCCCAGCGCCAACGCCCGGTGGGGCAACAACATCGCCATCCTGGCCGGCGACTATCTGTTCGCGACGGCCTCGCGGCTGGTCTCACTGCTCGGACCCGACGCGGTGCGTGTGATTGCTGACACATTCGCCCAGCTGGTGACCGGCCAGATGCGCGAGACCCGCGGTGCGGCCGAGCATGTCGACTCCGTCGACCACTACCTCAAGGTGGTCTACGAGAAGACGGCGTGCCTGATCGCCGCTTCGGGGCGCTTCGGCGCGACGTTCTCGGGGGCTGACGCCGACCAGATCGACCGGCTCCACCGGCTGGGCGGCATCGTGGGCACCGCCTTCCAGATCTCCGACGACATCATCGACATCGACAGCGATCCCGACGAATCGGGCAAGGTCCCGGGCACTGACCTGCGTGAGGGCGTGCACACCCTGCCGGTGCTCTACGCGCTGCGTGAGTCGGGCCCGGACTCTGAGCGGCTGCGCGAGTTGCTGGCCGGCCCGGTCGAGCGGGACGAGGACGTCGCCGAGGCGCTGATGCTGCTGCGCCGGTCGGCCGGTATGGCGCGCGCCAAGGAGACGGTGGCCGAGTATGCGGCGCAGGCGCGCGAGGAGCTGGCGGGCCTTCCGGCCGGGCCGGGGCGTGACGCGCTGGCCACTCTCGTGGACTACACGGTGAACCGGCACGGCTGATTCCGGAACCACGGGCGGTAACTGAGCGTTTAATCAGCGATGGTTGCCGAGTAGTTGCCTAGGAGGAAACTGCGATGACGTGGAACCCGCACGCGAACCGGATCAAGACATTTCTGCTGCTGGTCGGTTTTTCGGCGTTGATCGTGTTCGTCGGTTCGTTGTTCGGCCGCAACGTGATGTACCTGGCGGTGCTGTTCGCCGTCGGCATGAACGTCTACGTGTATTTCAACAGCGACAAGATGGCGCTGCGCGCCATGCACGCCCAGCCGATCACCGAGGTGCAGGCGCCCGAGATCTACCGGATCGTGCGGGAGTTGGCCACCACGGCGCATCAGCCGATGCCGCGGCTGTATATCTCCGACACCGCCAACCCGAACGCTTTCGCCACCGGCCGGAATCCCCGCAATGCCGCCGTGTGCTGTACCACCGGCATTCTGCAGATCCTCAACGAGCGTGAACTGCGTGCGGTTCTCGGCCATGAGCTCTCACACGTCTACAACCGCGACATCCTGATCTCGTGTGTGGCCGGTGCGATGGCGTCGGTGATCACCGCCCTGGCCAACATGGCCATGTTCGCGGGCATGTTCGGCGGTAACCGTGAGGGTACGAATCCGATTGCGATGCTGCTGGTTTCGCTGCTGGGCCCGATCGCGGCCACCGTGGTGCGGATGGCGGTGTCCCGTCAGCGCGAGTACCAGGCCGACCAGTCCGGTGCCGAATTGACCGGTGACCCACTGGCATTGGCCTCGGCGCTGCGCAAGATCTCCGGCGGTGTCGAGGCGGCGCCGCTGCCCCCGCAGCCGCAGCTGGCCGATCAGGCGCATCTGATGATCGCCAGCCCGTTCCGGGCCGGCGAGCGCATCGGCAAGCTGTTCTCGACGCACCCGCCGATCGACGACCGGATCCGCCGCCTGGAGGACATGGCCGGCCGCGGCCCCGGCCACTACTGAGCCTCGCTCCTTTTGCACCGCGAGCGTGCGTGTCTGCTGGTAGACACGCCGCTCGCGGTTCCTTTTTGCGTGCATTTTGCGCACGCTCGGCGGTGACGTCTCGCGACACCGGTTCCGCGAACAGCTTCAGATCCGCCGGTGGCCGGCGCGTTGGCGTCGGGCTTGGCGTCGGCGAACACCGCGATGGCTCACATGGCGATGCTTGCTGCGCTGTCGGCGGCGCGGCGGTGGGGCTGCTGGCGGCGGCGGTCGCAGGAGTATCGAGTCGACGAGCGAGGTGCCGAGCCGGCGCTTCCCGTCCGACGTGCACCCGGAGGACTGACAAGACACCGCGAGCGTGCATGAACTGCTGCCGAAACACGGTGTGTCGGGCAGCAGACACGCACGCTCGCGGTGCTGGGTGCTGGGTGTCAGAACCTTCAGAACCTACGCAGCGTCGGCGAGGGTCTCGATGTGCGTCGGCGTCACCCGCAGCACGCCGGCGCTGGCGATGTCGTAGAACAGGCCGATCACGTTGACGCGGCGGGCCAGCGGGTGCGCCTGCAGCGTCTGCACCTGGACGGCGATGTTGACCATCGAGAGCTGATCCACCGTGCCGAAGCCCGCTTCGGCGGCGGACACGGCCACGGGGTGCCGGCCCTCGTCGAACGCCGCGACGGACGGATTGCCATGGGCCAGCCAGGATTCCAGGTGTTCGTCGCCGGCGTCGGAATCGTCCAGAAGTGCGGTCATCGCACCGCAGCTGGAATGGCCGCACACCACGATCGAGGAGACGTCGAGCTTGTCGACGGCGAACGCGATGGCCGCTTCGATCGAGGCATCGGCCTGGTCCGCCGGCACGATGTTGCCGACGTTGCGGACCGTGAACAGGTCGCCCGGACCGCTACTGGTGATGACATTGGGCACCACCCGCGAATCGGCGCATGTCAGGAACAGCGTTTCCGGGTTCTGCTCGTGGGTCAGATCCTGCATGTGCGGGCGCAGCACCGGTGCGGTGCGCCGGTGGTAGGCGGCCAGGCCGTGAAGTACCGACGGGCTCTCCTGGGGCTGCCAGGAGCTCCACGGCACCACGCCCGAACGCTTGTCGAACGGGGTGAAATTGCGGATCGGCGGTCCCAGCACCGCGCTGTCCATCTCGACGGCGCCCAGGTCGTGCAGGTCGACGTTGCCGCCGGTGGCGCGGTGCTGGCGGCACCAGTCCTCGATGGCCTGATGGGCGGCGTGGTCGATGAAGTCCACGGAGAGTTCCACCGTGACATCGGCGCCCTCGGGCACGGTGGCCAACGTCTTGGTCAGCTTGGGCAGCGACAGGAAGGTGCAGGAGCCCTCGATGGTGACTCGCCAATCGTCCTGGCCGGCCGGCTCGGCGTGAATCTTGGTGCGCACCACCCGCCACACGGTCAGCGCGACCGCCAACACCAGTCCGATCGCCACACCTTCGAGCAGATTGAGGAAGACCACGCTCACGATGGTGATCAGGTACACCGCCAAATCACCTGTGAGCTTTGCCGTTTCGATATGGGCACGATTGACCAGTCGCAGACCGATCATGATGAGCAGGCCGGCCAGGGCCGCGGTGGGGATCATCTGGGCCAGGCCGGCAAAGGGCACGGCGAAGGCCAGCACCCACACCCCGTGCATGATCGCGGAGGCGCGGGTGCGGGCTCCGGCGGCGACGTTGGTGGAGCTGCGCACGATGACGCCGGTGATGGGGAGGCCGCCGATCGCGCCGGAGACCATGTTTGCGGTGCCTTGCCCGATCATTTCGCGGTCGAAGTTGGTGCGGGGTCCGTTGTGCATGCGGTCGACGGATACCGCCGACAGCAGGCTTTCCACGCTGGCGATCAGCGCGATGGTCAAGATGCCGCCTGCGAAGGCGGCCCAATTGCCGTCGGGCAGACTGGGCAATGCCAGCGCATCGATCAGCGACTCGTTGATCTGGATGCGGCTGACGTCGAACGGGGCCAGCACCGACAGGGCCGTCACACCCACGATCGCCACGAGCGGGGCCGGCACCTTGTTGACCGGGGCAGGAACCCAGCGCCACCCCACCAGGGTGATGATCACCAGCAAGCCCAGCAGCACGGCGGGCCAGTGGGCACTCATGAGCTGGGCGGGCAGCTCAGAGATGTTGGCCCAGGCCGAGCTGTTGGAGCTGCCGCCGAGCAGCACGTGCACCTGCTGCAGCGCGATCGTGACGCCGATGCCGGCCAGCATCGCGTGCACGACGACGGGCGAGATGGCCAACGCGGCCCGTGCCACCCGGCTCAGTCCGAACAGCACCTGCAAAATGCCCGCGCCCACGGTGATGGCGCAGGTCACGGCCCAGCCGAACTGCGATATCAGTCCGGCGACCACCACGGTCAGGCCGGCCGCGGGCCCGCTGACCTGTAGCGGTGATCCACCCAGGGCACCTGCCACGATGCCGCCGACGATGGCGGCGATGATGCCGGCCAGTACCGGAGCGCCGGAGGCAACGGCGATGCCCAGCGACAACGGCAGGGCAACCAGGAACACCACCAGTGAGGCGGGTAGGTCGTATCGCAGAACGGCCCGGGCCCGTTCGGCGAGTTGGGTGGTTTGCTGCATGACGTGCCTCCGTCTGGAGTTGGTGATGTGCGGAACCGCCTCGTTGCGGGTCCGCACAAAGATATTGACGCCGTTGTCGGTAACAACGGCGAAAGGTGTTGGAGCACAGTGCGACACAAGTCGACTTATGGCTCATATGTAGCTGGGCAACACCCAATTGCTGTGGGCGAGCGTATTTATCGCTGTGAGCGCGTGCAAGGAAGATTGGGCCATGCATAGAGAACCCAAATGTTTCGGTGGAGTATCGCGACCAGTGAATATGCCTGGTGCGCAGGGGAAATGATTCAACAAATGGCGACCGGCAGCACCAATTGTTCATCTTTTCGTTTGAAACTGTATGTATCGCAATATGTTTGAGCTGGATCACCACAGGTCACGAACGTGATCAAGATCATAGAAGAATCATAGAAACAGCATTCCCTTAGAACTCCATATGAACTCCGTGACAACACTCTGTGTGCTCCGCACAATGGAGTCATGACGACGATGTCCGTATCCCCCCGAGCCCAGCAACCCCGCCAGGCCATCCTCGGACAGTTGCCGAAGATTCACCGCGCCGACGGATCAGCAATCCGGGTGTTGCTGGTCGATGACGAGCCGGCGCTGACCAACCTGGTCAAGATGGCCCTGCACTATGAGGGCTGGGAAGTCGATGTGGCGCACAACGGCCACGACGCGGTAGCAAAGTTCGACGAGATCGAACCGGACGTCGTGGTCTTGGACATCATGCTGCCCGACATCGACGGGCTGCAGATCCTGCAGCGGGTGCGTGAGGCCGACGGGTACACGCCGACGCTGTTTCTGACGGCCAGGGATTCGGTGCTGGACCGGGTGTCCGGGTTGACCGCCGGGGCAGACGACTACATGACCAAGCCATTCAGCCTCGAAGAGCTGGTGGCCCGGCTGCGCGGGCTGTTGCGCCGGTCCAGCCACACCACGCCGCCGGCCGACGAGACCCTCAAGGTCGGCGACATGGTGCTCGACGGCGCCAGCCGCGAGGTCACCCGGGCCGGTGAGCCGATCAACCTGACGGTGACGGAGTTCGAGCTGTTGCGCTACCTGATGCGCAACCCGCGCCGGGCGCTGAGTCGCGCAGAGATCCTCGACCGGGTGTGGAACTACGGGTTCGGCGGGAAGTCCAGCATCGTGGACCTCTACATCTCCTACCTTCGCAAGAAGGTCGACACCGACCGCGAGCCGATGATCCACACCGTGCGCGGGGTGGGTTACATGCTGCGGCCTGCGTCGTGACCCGCTGATGCCGCCCAAAACCAAATGGTGGTGGCCGCGCTCGCTACGCCGCCAATTGGTGCTGGGTGTCAGTGCGATCGTCACGGTGGCGCTGGCCGCGGTCGGCGCGTTGTCGGTGTACAGCCTGCACACCTACGTGTCGACGATGAGCGACACCGAGGTGTCGCGGTCGTTGGCGGCGTTCAGCCACTCTTACGAGAAGTGGCGCGAAGGCCAGGCCGGTCACGTGATCACCGCCGACGCCGAGGCCCTCACTGCGTTCGTCGGTCAGGCCCCCGGCAATCTGATCGCGGTGCTGCACGACGGCGAGGTGATCCAGTCGGCGGTGTTCTCCGACGGTGAGCCGCACCCGGCTCCGGTCTCGGTGACGCGCGCCCTTGACCAGTACGGCTGGACCGACGAGCACCCGCGCACGGTGAAGCTCCCGGTGCTCGGCTCATATCGGCTGGCCAGCCAGCCCGCGGGCAACGGCGACGTGCTGGTGTCGGGGGTCTCGATGGAGAGCGCGAACCTGGTGATCGCCCGCAAGACCGTGACGGTCGCGGTGATGATCGTCGTGGCGCTGATCGCCACCGCATTGAGCACCGTGGCGGTGGTGGGCATCGCGCTCCGTCCGTTGCGACGGGTGGCGGCCACCGCGGCCAAGGTCGCGACACTGCGGTTGGACGGTGCCGATCACCGCATCACCGCGCGGGTGCGCGACAAGGACACCGACCCGGACAACGAGGTCGGCATCGTCGGGGAGACGCTCAATCAGCTGCTGGCCAACGTCGACAGTGCACTGGCAGAGCTGGCGGCCTCCGACCGGCGCACACGGCAGTTCCTCACCGATGCCAGCCATGAGCTGCGCACCCCGCTGGCGGCGATCCAGGGATATGCCGAGCTGACCCGCCAGGACAGCGCGAACCTGCCGCCGACCACCGAGTACGCGCTGGCGCGCATCGAAGCAGAGGCGCGCCGGATGACCGGACTGGTCAGCGACCTGCTGTTGTTGTCCCGGCTCAGTGAGGGCCAGGACCTGGAGACCGACGACATCGACCTGAGTGACCTGGTGGTCGACGCGGTCAACGACGTGGCCGTTGGCGCTCCCGAACATCACTGGGTGGCCGAATTGCCCGACAATCCATTGTGGGTGCGCGGCGACCTGGCCAGGCTGCATCAAGTCGTCAGCAATTTGTTGACCAATGCGCGTATACACACGCCGCCCGGAGTGACCGTCAAAATTGCATTGACCGAGGCCGATGAATTCGCTGAATTGACGGTAACCGATGACGGGCCGGGAATTGATGCGGAATTGTTGCCGAATCTTTTCGGCAGATTTGTCAGGGCCGATAAGTCGCGCTCACGAGAATTGGGTAGCACCGGGTTGGGGCTGGCCATCGTCGCGACGATCGTAGAGGCCCACCAGGGCACCGTCGCGGTCGCCTCCAAGCCTGGTGAAACAGTGTTTACTGTGCGTATCCCGCTGGCGGGCGAGGCCGCTCCGGACGCTGCGGCCGAGTATGCAAAAAATATGAATCTCGCCTGAATATTCAATGCCCGCCAATTCGCATGCGCGCATTCGTATGTGTTCAATATGAGTTGATGGACCCGGGCGAATTACCTGCATAGGCTTGAATCAATAGCAAGGAAGGCAGGTAGTTCAATGAGGAACACCGTCAAAAACATCGTTGTCGCCACCATCGGAACCGGTCTGGCAGTCGGCGCGCTCGCGCTGGCCGGGCCGGCCACTGCGGCACCGAGCGGGGCCGGGTCGGCCCAGCAGACCATCAAGCAGCTGGAGGATGAGGGCTACCGCGTCATCCTTTCCCGCGTCGGCAGCGGTTCGATCAGCGACTGCAACGTCAAGGCGGTCCGGCCCGGCCGCGACATCACCGAACTCAAGGCCGCGCCGCGCGGTAACACCGAGGAGCGGGTCCGCTACACCACGGTGTACGTCGACCTCGCCTGCGGCCAGGGCAAGTAGACCTATCCCCGGAGCGGTGGCCCGCACTATCGCCCCGGGTTAGGGTGGCGGCGTGCTGAGCAGAGTGGTGATTGGCCTGGCGTGCGCCGCGGGGGCGGCCGTGATGAGCGTGCCCGGATCGGCGGCGGCAGAGCCGGAGCCCGCTCCGGCCGCCCCCAACATCAACGCGTACCCGTCGGTCAAGACCTCTGAATACGCGGTGATGGACAACAACTGGTATGCCTTCAGCATCCCCGAAGGCATCACCTGTGTGTTGCAGCGCAGTGGCAGCTACGGCTGCAGCGGGCCGATCCCGGCCGCGCCCAACGGTGCCAACCTGGTCAGCGGGGGGCCCGGGGTGCCCGGGTTCGCCAGTTCGCCGGCCCCGGTGTTCGGCGTCGTCGAGAATCCCAAGCCGTTGCCGCCGAACTCACGGATCAGCTACCAGACCATCAGCTGCGGCACCGACGGCGTCTCGACCTCGTGCATCGACGGGCGCAATCAGTCCGGGTTCGTGATCAGCCCGGCGGGCAGCTTCGTCATCGGTGAGCAGGAATCGGACTTCAAGCCCACCTTCCGGATCGGCTGAGCCGAGGCGTCAGCCGATCCCCTCGAGCCCGGTTCCGCGAAAGTGACGTAGGGGTCGTTGTCAGCGACCGAGAGCGACCACAGCGTCACTCTCGGCGCAGAATATTCAGAACCCCGAGCCGTGCACCTCGTGGCCGGGCTTCTCGATCATCAGGCCGTAGTAGGCGTCCTCGACCTTGGCGCCGTGGTTGATCACGCTGTCCACCTCGCGGGCGATGGGCATGTTGAGCCCGTACTTGTCGGCGAACTCCATGATCACGCTGGCGGCCTTGACCCCCTCGGCGACCTGGTTCATCGACGCGATGATCTCGTCGACCGTCTTGCCCGCGCCCAGTTGCTCGCCGACGTGGCGGTTGCGGCTGCGCTGGCTGGTGCACGTGACGATGAGGTCGCCCATGCCGGCCAGGCCGGCGAAGGTGTCACGCTGGCCGCCCATGGCCTCGCCCAGTTTGGCCATCTCGCGCACCGCGCGGGCCATCACCATGGCGCGGGTGTTCTCGCCGATGCCCAGCGAGTAGCCCATGCCAACGGCGATGGCGTAGACGTTCTTGAGCGCCCCCGCCATTTCCACGCCGATCACGTCGTCGGTGGTGTACGTGCGGAATCGCTTGGTGCGGAACAACTGTGCCAGGTTGGCGGCCAGATGCTGATCGGGCATGGCCAGCACGGCGGCGGCGGCATAGCCCTCGGCGACCTCGCGGGCGATGTTCGGCCCGGCCAGGATGCCTGCCGGATGCCCGGGCAGCACCTCGTCGACGATCTCGCTCATCCGCCGGTTGGTGCCCTGCTCCAGGCCCTTGACCAGGGAGACCACCGGGACCCACGGCCGCAGTTCACGGGCCAGTTCGGTGAGCACCCCGCGGAAGCCGTGTGACGGCACGCCCATCACGATCACGTCGGCGCAGTTGGCCGCCTCGTTGAAATCGTTTGTGGCCTTGAGGCTTTCGGGGAGCGCGACTTCGTTGCCCAGGTAGCGCGAGTTGCGGTGGTTGTCGTTGATGTCCTTGGCGGTCTCCTCCGAGCGCACCCACTGCAACGTCGGCCCGCGCCGAGCGCAGATGGAGGCGACGGTGGTGCCCCAGGATCCTCCGCCGAGGACGACGACGTTGGGTTCGCGTTGCGCTGGTGCCATGGCGATCAGAGTATTGCCGAGACGTCGTTGCTGAGCCCAAGTTGTCGAACTGGGTCAGCCCGTGACGGTTCGTCTGCGGCTCATCGCGCCGATGCCCGCGGCGGCCAGGCAGGCCGTCGCCACCGCGGCGGCGAACCACGGGAAGACCGTGGCCAGGTCCCAGCGGGTGGCGGCCCAGCCGGCCAGCAGTGTCGGGACCGCCATCGCGGTGTAGGCCAGCAGATAGAACGCCGACATGGTCTCGCCGCGCTGGTCGGCAGGGACGACGTGCGACAGGTGCCGCAGCGATCCGCCGAACCCGAGCCCGAACGTCGCACCCAGCATTGCAGCCGCCACGAACACCAGTGGCCATGAATGGGTGACCAGCACCGGAACGGTAAGGCCCAGGGCGATTGCCATGCCCACGTCGCCGATGATCGCCGAACGGTGTGCCGGGATGCGGGTGGCCGCCAGTTGGGCCATCGCTGCGGAGAACGCGGTGATGGCCACGACTCCGCCACCGAACACCAGGTTCTCGATGTGGGTCTGGTGGGCGGCCAGCGACGGATATAGCGAGAGCAGCACGCCCAGGACCGACCAGGACGCCATCACGCCGAGCGCGGCGAACCAGAAGTCTGACCGGATCTCCTTGGCGACAGCGGGTTTCGAGATCCGGACAGGGCCGGGGGAGCGGGTGGTGTGGGTTTCGCGCAGGGCGAGGACCCCGACGCCGACCAGGACGCAGATGACCGCGACGACGGCGTAGGGGGTGCGCAGCGGGTGCGGTGCGTACTGCGCGAGGACCGCGGAGCCGATGATCGCGACGGTCATGCCGATGTTGAACGCGACGCCGCTGAGCTGTCCCGAGCGCACACCGCGGTGTGGGCGCAGATCGAGCAGCGCGGCGGCGGCCACCACCACGATCGACCCGACGGATGCGCCGTGAATGGTGCGGGCCAGCAGCAGTAGTGCCATGTTGTCGGCCACCAGGAAGACGCCGAGCCCGATGATCATCGCGATCAGGGCGCCCACGAGTACGGGCTTGCGGCCGATCACATCGGAGATGCGGCCGGACACGAGGACGGCGGCCAGCGCGGCCAGTGCGTAGACCGCGAAGACGATGGTGGTGGCCAGCGGGGTGAGGTGCCAGGCGGTTTCGTAGATGCCGTACAGCGGGGCGGGCAGGCCGGAGACGCCGAGGGCCACCCCGCTGAGGATCAGCAGCAGCGGGTAGGCCCAACGCTGGTGCTCCAGACCGAGCGAACCTTCCGCCGAGATCCCTGCCATCGTCACGTCCCGTCCGGTAGGTTTGATGTTCATCGAACCTGACCGAGACTACGCTCGGTTTGACGTTCATCAAACTTATTTTCCGGTGACGGAGGGCACAGATGGCGGAGGCTTCGGCGGTCGAGGCGCGCGAGCCGGTGGGCTCGGTGGCGAATCTGGCCCAACTGCTGGCGGCCCTGCAGGACCCGGTCCGATTGGAAATGGTGCGCCGTCTGCACGCCGTCGGAGAGCCGGTGAAGTGTGCGGCGCTGTATGAGGGCATCAACAAGTCGACGGCCACTCACCACTTCAACATCCTGCGGGACGCCGGGCTGACCGAGCGTGTGGTCAGCGAGGGGCACATCTATCAGCGGCTGCGGGTGCAAGAGGTGGACACCGCGATGCCCGGACTGCTCGATGCGATCGTCGAGCAGGCGAACTGGGAATCGCACCGCAACTGAGCGGCGGTCGCCGGATTGCCCCGGCGCCCGGCGACACCATCGAGGTTCGGGATCACGAGATGTTCCGAAACCCGACTGACATCGCCTGTAGTCAGTAGACTTCGGCGCAACGGCGTGCGGGGCAGCGGGCGTCACCTGGTCGGCAAAATCTGGCAACTTTTCGCGCGGCATCGACACGATCGGCAAAGTTAACGCCCATACCGGGCACTGATTCCGTAGTCAGTTCGTCCGCTCCGTGCGAATCTTGACCGATCTGGGCGCGACCCTTACGTCGGCGTCAATGCCTGCGACGCCCACTGAGGCCTGAATGCCCTGCATTTACAGGTGATACGAGAAATGACACGTGTCCACCCGCGCGATGGGGCGGCCAGCCACCGCGCTGGGCGGTTGCTGCGGATTTGCCGGTAATTGATGAGCCAACCTGACTAAGTGAATGATAATTCGGCAAAACGTTGACGGGGGATGAGCGCCGACGATACGGTGCCAACCACTGCGAGTTATCCGGCCGGCGGTGGCCATATCTCGGCCTGGGGAGGGATTGATCTCTGTGTTCGTTCAGCTGCTGCTTAATGAGAGAGGATGACGGCGCCGCCTGAGAGCGTGGCTGGTGGTGTCGAGTCGCAACGAGGAATCGACGCCATCGAGAACTGGGCCACCGGTTATGCCAGGCGTCATCCATTGGCGTCGCTCACCACGGTCGGTGACCAGTTCGTCCTCGGAGTCCGGACCATCCAGATTCTCTTCCTCGACCTTGTGACCGGCCGCTTCCAATGGCGTGAGTTCATCCAGCAGGGATCGTTCATGGCGGGCACCGCCGTGCTTCCCACGGTGCTGGTCGCTTTGCCGATCGGCGTGACGTTGTCGATCCAGTTCGCCTTGTTGGCGGGTCAGGTGGGCGCGACCTCACTCGCCGGTGCCGCCAGCGGCCTGGCCGTCATCCGGCAGGCGGCATCGCTGACGGCCGCGATCCTGATGGCCGCCGCGGTCGGATCGGCGATCACAGCCGACCTGGGATCGCGAACCATGCGTGAGGAAACCGATGCCATGGAGGTCATGGGCGTCTCGGTGATCCAGCGATTGGTGGTGCCGCGTTTTGCGGCAGCGGTGATGATCGGCGTCGCGCTCACCGGCGTGGTGGCTTTCGTCGGCTTCCTGGCCAGCTACCTGTTCAACGTCTACTTCCAAAACGGCGCCCCCGGCAGCTTCGTCGCGACGTTCGCCTCGTTCGCCACCACCGAGGACATGATCGTGGCCTTGGTGAAGGCGGTGATCTTCGGCGCGATCGTCGCGGTGGTGTCCTGTCAGAAAGGGCTGTCCACCAAAGGCGGGCCGACCGGCGTGGCCAACTCGGTGAACGCGGCTGTGGTGGAGTCCATCCTGCTGCTGATGGTGGTCAACGTCGCGATCAGCCAGCTCTACATCATGTTGTTCCCCCGAGTGGGGCTGTGACGTGACGGCTTCCACTTACCGGCCGGCCGTTCTCGATCCCTGGGTCCGGCTCTACCGACGCGTCTCGTCCCCGGTCATCCGGCTCGGGCACATGCTGGTCTTCTTCGGCCGGGCGCTGACGGGCATCCCGATAACGCTGCGCCACTATCGCAAGGAGTTCGTCCGGCTGCTGTCCGATATCACCTGGGGGAACGGGTCGCTCGTGGTCGGCGGCGGCACCGCCGGCGTTGCGGTCGTGCTCGGCATCACCGTCGGTGCGTTGGTCGGCATCGAGGGTTACAACTTCTTGGATCTACTCGGACTCGGGCCTGCCACCGGCATCATCTCCTCGCTGGTGAACACCCGAGAGTTGGCCCCGATCGCCGCTTCTCTGGCATTCGCCACCCAGGCGGGTTGCCGGTTCACCGCGCAGCTGGGATCGATGCGCATCGCCGAGGAAATCGACGCGCTCGATTCGATTGCCATCCGCCCGATTCCGTATCTGGTGACGACCCGTCTGATGGCCTCGGTTGTCGCGATCGTGCCGCTGTATGTCGCCTGTCTGGCGGTCAGCTACCTGACCAGCCAACTCGTGGTCTTTGCCATCAGCGGTGGTTCGACCGGCTCATACATGCACTACTTCGCGTTGATGCTGTCCGGCCAGGACATCCTCTACTCCCTGCTCAAGGCGATCATCTTCGTGTGGATCGCGTCGACGGTCCAGTGCTACTACGGGTTCTACGCCAGCGGTGGTCCGGCAGGGGTGGGCGTCGCCGCCGGGCACGCCATGCGCGCCAGTATCACCGTGGTGATCATGGTCAACATGCTCCTCACGATGGCGCTGTGGAGCGTCGACTCCGGAGCGAGGTTCGGGGGGTGAACAAGCGCAATGCCGAATTCCCTTGAGCTGGACGGCCGCGGGCCGACCGACCGGCAGTTGCTGGGCTGCGGGCTCGCGCTGCTGGCGGTTGCAGCGATCGTGACCACCGCGCTGCTGGTCAAGTCGACCGGCCGGCTGGATCCCTATGTCCGAGTGGTGGCCAACCTGGTGAACGTCGGTGACGGGCTGCCGCAACGATCCGACGTCAAGTACCACGGCGTTTTGGTCGGCGTGGTTCAGGGTGTCACCCCGGCGGCGCACGGCGAACCCAACTATGTGCACATCGACCTGAAACCTGGCTACGCTCAGTCGATTCCGGCTACGGTCACGGCCCGGGTGGTACCCAGCAATGTTTTCGCGGTGTCCTCGGTGCAGCTGGTCGATCAGGGCCCGGGCCCGGCCATCCAGGACGGTGCGCACATCCCCGAGGACACCGAGTTGCCGACGGTGTTGTTCCAGAGCACGATCAGCAAGCTGCGCGACATCCTGGCTGCGACCGGCCGCGGTCGCGAGGACAAGACGGTCGGCATCCTGGCTGCGGTCAACGCGGCCACCGAGGATCGCCGGACAGAGCTGTTGGCAAGTGGCGCCCAGTTGAATCGGCTCATCGACGAAACCAACTCGATCGTTGCGGCCGAGCCGGACGAGACGACGGTGTCCGCCCTCATCGACGCCACCCGGGGGTTGCAGGCCACTGCGCCGGAACTGCTGGACTCGCTGCAACAAGCGGTCGAACCCATGCGGGTGCTGGTCGAGCAGCGTTCGCAGCTCGACACACTGATCAGCGGTGGTGTGCACACGATGGACACCACCCACACCGCGCTCAACAACCACACCGACCGGCTGGTGAAGATCACCTCGGACCTGACCCCGGTGCTCGGCAATCTGGCGCAGACCTCGAACAACTGGGTGCCGGCCTTCGTCAAGCTGAATCAGCTGTCGGACAAGTTCTTCAACGAAGTGTGGATGAGCGATCGAGACACCGGCAACATGCGAGTGAACCTGTCGTTCACGCCCAGCTACACCTATACCCGGGCCGACTGCCCACAGTACGGTGAGCTCAAAGGCCCGAGTTGTTTCACCGCGCCCCTGGTGGCGACCCGGCCGGCCATGCCGGATGTGTTGCTACCGCAGAACTACCAGCCTCCGAAGGATCTGGCGCCACCACCGGGCACCGTGCTGGGCGAGAGTGGCAACCTGATCGCCGTCGGCCCGCCGCTGGTCAATCCGAATCCGAGCTTGGCCGACCCCAATCCGCCACTGCCACCGGAGATGACGCCGTCACCGCCGGTTCCCGGTTCCGCGAACCCGGCGCTGGCCCCGACCCCGCCGCCGGCGGTGAACCAGTCCCCGCTCGCCCCGGTCGCGCCCAATCCGTGGGATCCCGCGCCGGCAACCCCGCCGGCTCCTGGCCCGGTTCCGGCGCCCGGACCGTCGCCGTTGTTGCCCGCCGAGGCCGCACCGGCGTCGTTCGGCGGCAACGTCGGCCCCGTCGGCAGCCCCCAGGAGCGGTTCGAACTCAGTGTCATCACCGGCCAACCGGCCACGGCGGCCACCCAGCTGCTCCTCGGCCCGGTGGCGCGGGGGACAACGGTGTCTGTTTCTGAGGAGCCCCAATGAAATACCGAGGCGCACTGATCGGACTGTCGCTGTTCATGGTGGTGGCGGTGGTGTTGACCTGGTTGGTCTACGTCACGCTGCGCCGGGACGTGGCAGGCAAGACGGTGCCGTACGCCGCGATGTTCACCGATGTGTTCGGGTTGCGCGAGGGTGACGACGTCCGGATGGCTGGGGTACGGGTCGGCCGGGTGGAAGGCATTGAGCTGCAAGGAAACCTGGCCAAAGTGTCGTTCGTGGTGCAAAGCGACCAACAGGTGCTGGGTAACACCGTCGCCTCGGTGACGTACCAGAACATCGTCGGGCAGCGCTATCTCGGATTGTCGTTGGGCAAGCTCGGGGAACCGGGTCTGCTGCCGGCAGGCAGTGTGATCCCGACCGAGCGCACCGACCCCTCGTTCGACGTGGGGACGCTGCTCAATGGCTACGAGCCGTTGTTCAGCGTGCTCGACCCGAAGAACGCCGACAACCTCACCAAGGGTGTCATCCAGTCCCTGCAAGGCGATGCGGGCTCGATCACCGCTCTGGTCGACCAGACCGGCAAGCTCACCGAGTCGTTCGCCGGGCAGGACGAAAAGCTCGGCGAGGTGATCACCGATCTGAATGTCGTGACGGCCAACCTGGCCCGCCACAACGACGACCTCGACCACATCATCGGACAGGCCCGAACCGTGGTGTCCACGTTCGACGCGCGGCGCCCCCAGCTGGTGGACTCGATGGGCTCGATCGCCAAGGTGGTGCGCCAACTGTCGACCATCTCGGATCAGGTGTATCCGTCGCTCAACCAACTGGTCACCCGCGAGCCGGGGTTCGCGGCGCACATGGTGGGCCTGGAGCCGCAGCTGGCGTTCACCGGCGCCAATCTTCCGCTGCTGCTCAAGGGCTTTGCGCGGATCACCAACGAGGGGACTTACGCCAACGCCTACGCGTGTGACCTGAACGCGACTGGCTTCTTCCCCGGTTTCAACGACGTGACACCGATCATCGTCGACGCCGCGACCCCTGGTAACAAGGCGCAGTACACCCCCAAGTGCAGGAATCTGGCCAATGGCTGACCAATCATCGAAGCCCAAGCGCAGGCGGATCCCGCTTGAGGGGCGCAACCGGACCTGGCTCGGAATCATCGCGGTAGCAGTGGTTTCGGCTCTCATCGCGACGCTGCTGCTGATCAAGGTGGCCAACATCGGCTATCGCGAATACACCGCGCAGTTCCTCCAGGCGGCGGCTCTGCGGCCGGGCAACCCGGTCACCATCGCGGGGATCCCGGTCGGGGAGGTGATGAGCATGAAACTCGCGGGCGACCACGTCGAAGCCCGGCTCAAGGTCCGCAACAACGTCGTGATGGGTGAGGATTCCCGGGCCTCGATCAAGATCACCACCATTTTGGGCTCACGCTATCTGGCGCTGAATCCCGGCGGATCGGGATCGTTGCCGGACAACAATTTTGACCTCGTGCACACCGAGGTTCCCTACGATCTGCAGGAAGCTCTGGCCGACGTGACCCGGACCTACGAGCAGGTCGACACCGACAAGTTCGCCCAGTCGCTGGCCATCCTGGGGGAGCAGATGAAGACACTGCCCCCGGTGGTCCCGCAGGCACTGAAGAACACCCATACCTTGTCGACGATCATCGCGCAGCGGCGTGACCAATTGGGTGAGCTGCTCAAAACCACTGATTTGATCAGCACCACACTCCGTCGCCAGCAGTCCACGCTCGGCAGCCTGGTGAACCAGGGAAATTCGCTGCTGGGGGAGTTCGTCGCACGGCGTGCCACCTTCCACGCGATGATGGACGCGCTCACCAATCTTGTTCAAACTCTCAGCAATATCGTCATCGACGATCGCCCCGAGTTGGAGGAGTTGCTGCGTAACCTGCGTGAGCTGTCGACCATGCTCGCCCAGCACGACGATCTGTTGCGCAGCACCCTGCAATCCGCTCCGGTCGCATTGCGCGGCTTGGCCAACGCCACCGGCACCGGCAACGCCGCGGACTTCAACGCCACCAACGGCCTGCTGATCGATTCCTGGATGTGCGCGATCAGCGGTCGGGCCAAGCAGTTCAACATGCTTCAGTACTTCAAGGACTGCAAATGAGAATTCTGAAGTCCCGGTTGGCACTCCTGGCCATCGCCGCGCTGACGGTGGCGGCAGTGGTCGTGGCCGGGGCGGTTGTCTACGCCAAGGATCAGCTCAACACCATCTCGGTGACCGCCCAGTTCGACAGCGCTGCGGGGCTTTACGAAGGCAACACGGTGGCGGTGCTCGGGATGCCGGTGGGTGAGGTCACCAAGATCACCCCGAAGGGCGGCTACGTCGAAGTCGAATTCACCGTCGACAAGGACGTGAAAGTTCCTGCTGACGCCCAGGCAGTCACGATCTCCAACTCGATTCTGACGGATCGGCAGATTGAACTGACCCCGCCGTATCGCGGCGGTGACGTCTTGGTCGACCACGCCACCATCGGCCTGAACCGCACCCAGACGCCGGTCGAATTCGCCCGGGTGCTCGACGTACTCGACAAGCTGTCGGTCTCGTTGCGCGGTGACGGCAATGGCAACGGACCGATCGCCGATGTGGTCAACGCCAGCGCTGCGGTCGCCGACGGGAACGGCCAACAGATGAAGGACGCACTCGGCGAGCTGTCGAACGCGTTGCGACTCAGTGCAGACAAGGGCACGGTCACCAAAGATCAGCTCACCACCATCATCCGCAACCTGAGCTCGTTGTCGGAGGCTGCCGCCCGCAACGACGCCACGATGCGGGACTTCGGTTCTTCGGTGCGGGCACTCAGTCAGATCCTGGCCGACGAGGATCTCGGCTCGGGCACCACCGGCAGGAAGATCAACGAGGTGCTGACCCATACGGGCGAGGTGCTCGAAACGCATCGCGACGCCATCAAGGACATCGTCGCCAACGGGGACAAGGTGTTGAAAACGAGCGTCGACCACGAACGCGATCTCAAGGAGCTCCTCGATGTTGCGCCGATGACATTGGACAACTTGTACAACATCACCGACAAGAAGAACGGCGCCCTACGGGTGAAGGTGCTCACTGATCGGGTGCTGTTCGACAACCAGTTCATCAAGGAGGTCTGCAACGTCATGGGGCTGCGGCAGTTGGGCTGTAGCACCGGCACTCTGCAGGATTTCGGACCGGACTTCGGACTGTCCTACATGCTGGACGGCCTCGCGGCGATGGGACAGAAATGATCTGGATCAGGAAGCGTCACCGCCGCATCGCCGGCGTCGCAATGGTGGCCTGTCTCACCGTTTCGGGCTGCGGCACCGACGGTTTGGCCAGTCTGCCGCTGCCGGCTCCCGGCGTGGGATCCGGTGGCTACCGGGTGACGGCGATATTCTCCAATGCGCTCAACCTGCCGGCCAACGCGAAGGTGAAGCTGGCCGGTGCCGACATCGGCCAGATGGAATCGATGGTGGCGCGTAACTACACCGCGGTGACGACCTTGCGCATCATGGATGGGGTGCGGATACCGCAGGGCAGCACCGCCGAGTTGCGCTCCGCCACACCACTGGGCGACGTATTCGTCGCCATCAAACCGCCGATGCCTGCCGACCCCGCCGCACCGTTGCTGGCCGACGGCGACACCATCGGTTTGAAGTCGACGACGGCCGCGGCCACTGTCGAATCGGTGCTGAGCTCGGCGGCGATCCTGGTGAACGGCGGTGCGGTGCGCAACTTCACCAACATCATCAATGGCTTGGGCAAGGCCACCGGCGAACAGGGCCAAGCGTTCGGCAACCTCATCAACAAGACCAACCAGACCCTGGGCACGCTGAACGCGAGATCCGGACAGATCTCGACCGCGATCAGCGAGACATCGGCGCTCGTCGCGCAGATCGAGTCCAAGAACGACACGATCAGTGAGGTGATGGCCCAAGCCCGCCCGGCCACCGATACCTTGGCCGCCCACACCGACCAGATTGCCGATCTGGTTCAGCAGGTCGGCGACGTCTCCAATCAGTTACGTAAATTCCCGTCGATCGCGGGTACCGACACCAGCGGCCGCAGTGTCATCGCCGATGCCAACACCGTCGCGAGTGCCTGGAACGACGTTGCGCTGGCCCCTGATGCCTCGCTGTATGCGCTCAACCGGCTCATGCCACCGTTCGTCAAAGCCACCACCAGCAACGCGATCGCGGTCAACGCGAGCATCGACCGGTTGGTCCTGGGCGAGATCCCCGATATCGGGTTCGCCGGTGATCCCGGGTTCCACGGGCCCAAGTGGCACAACTGGCACCAGCTGGTAGGCGCGTTCAGGTACACCATGTTCAAGTTGCAGGAGAGGGTCGTCGGCAGGGGGCCCGATGTGCCGCAGGTCCCGGTGATACCCAGCCCGACCGAGCCGGGTCAACTGGAAGTTGCACCCCCCGCAGGAGCTCCCGCCCCGGGGCAGGCACCAGGGCCTGACCCGGCGGCCGCACTGCCGCCGGGACCGGCCGAGCCGCCACTCAGCCCGGCGCCTGCGACCGCACCCGGACCGCTGCCCGCCGAGGCGCCGCGATGATCGGGGCAGCCGCGGACCGACTTGTCGATCTCGTCCGGTTCGGCTACCGGCGCAAGGCCTGGCTGTCGGCGGCCGGCTTGATCATGGTCCTGGTGGTGGCGAGCGGCTATCTACTGTTCGGCGCGCTGCGGGTGAACCCGCTCGCGTCGCAGTACAGGCTTACCGTTCAACTGCCCGAGTCGGCCGGCCTACTGCCCAACCAGGACGTCACGATGCGCGGGGTGCCGATCGGCCGGGTGCAACAACTCGACATCACTCCGTCGGGTGTGAACGCCGTGGTCAACGTCAGATCGACCGTGCAGATCCCGGAGTCCAGCGACGTCAGGGTGTCGGGCCTTTCGCCCGCCGGCGAGCAGTACATCGACTTCGTGCCCGAATCAAATCAGGGACCGTTCCTCGCCGACGGTGGCGTCATCGCACTCGGCAAGGCCACGGTGCCGGTGAGTCTGGCAGATCTGCTCGCCAATGCGGACGGAGCGCTGTCCCAGACCGATACGGACAAGCTCGAACTCATCCGGCGGGAGCTCAGCCTGTCCGACGCCGGTCCGCAGAAGCTGGCCGACATCATCGACGGAGGCACCTTCCTGCTCTCCACGCTCGACTCGGTGCTGCCCGAGACCAGCAGCCTGTTGCGAAGCAGCCGCTCGGTGTTCACCTTGCTGGCCGATAAGAACGCCGGAATCGATGTTGCGTCAGACAATCTCAGCGAGTCCTTCGCGGGCATCAACAAGATGCGCGAAGGCTATCGCCGGCTCACCAACCAGGCTCCGGGAACGCTCGCCGCGGTGGACAACCTGTTCATCGACAACTCAGACACCATGGTGCAGTTGCTCGGCAACCTGACCACCACCTCCCGGTTGCTCTACCTGCGGGTACCGGCGCTCAACGCGCTGTTCCCGAATTACCGTACGTCGGTGCTCGACGCGCTCGGATCGGCGATGCATGACCACGGCCTGTGGGCGACCGGTGACATTTACCCGCGGTACTCTTGCGACTACGGAACACCACGCCACCCGCCGTCTTCGGCCGACTACCCCGAACCGTTCATGTACACCTACTGCCGAAATGACCACCCCGGATTCCTGGTTCGCGGCGCCAGGAACGCGCCGCGGCCCGCCGATGACGACACCGCTGGTCCACCGCCGGGCGCCGATCTCGGCAGACAGACAGACCCGACTCCCAAGGGCCGGTACACGATTCCCACCCCATACGGCGGCCCGACGCTGCCGATCGAACCACCTCGCTGAGTAAGGAGATGAAGTGTCCGTGACCGCTGACAAGAACACAGATACCGACATCGAACCCGACAAGGATGTCGAGGAAACGACCGACGGCGTCGACGAATCAACCGATGATGTCGAGAAATCGGCCGATGATGTCGAGGACAAGGTCGAGGCCGACAACGAAAAGTCCGAGAGCGCACAGCAGTCCGACGGTGACGAGCCGCGTGAGCGTCGGCGGCCGCGCGCGGCCCTGATCGCGACCGCGGTCCTGCTGGTCGCCGTTTTGGGCGGGGCGGGCTATGTCGGCTGGCAATGGTGGCAGCAGCTGCAGGTCCAGCATGCCGAGGAGGCCGCCCAGCAGGCCGCCGTCGAGTATGCGGCGGTACTCACCAGCATCGATACGGCCAAGGTCGACGAGAACTTCACCCAGGTGCTCGACGGCGCGACGGGTGAGTTCAAGGACATGTACTCGAAGTCCAGTACCGAGCTGCGCCAGTTGCTGATCGACAACAAGGCGTCCGCGCATGGTGTCGTGCTGGAGTCGGCCGTGCAGTCTGCGACCAAGGACAAGGTCGTTGTGCTGCTGTTCGTCGATCAATCGGTGTCGAACACCCAGGTGCCCGATCCGCGAATCGACCGCAGCAGAATCAAGATGACGATGGAGTACGTCGACGGCCGCTGGCGTGCAAGCAAAGTGGAGTTGCCGTAGCCATGCGTCGCGCGTTTATGGGGGCGGTGGCAGCCGTGGTAGCGCTGGCTACCGCTCCGTGTGCGTCGGCATCAGCTCCGTCGTTCTGCGGTGAGCTGGGCGGGCAGTGGGACGGGCAGTTCTGCAGCACGTCCGTGGTCTCGGAGCGCAAAGCCGTCCGCGACATCAAGATGGCGCTGCCCGGCGACCTGCTGGACAACCCCGTCATCCGGCAGTACCTGACCAACCTGATGAACAACTGGCGCACCGCCGCACAGAAGATGGTCCAGGACAGTTTCGGCGAGGAGCAGTTCGAGATCTTCCAGCACGGCGACGCGGTGACGGCCGTCTTTCATGAGATGTATTCAGGCACATTCGGTACCGACGCGCTGTCCCACCCGAACGCACCCATCGTCAGCGATGCCTACCGCACCTTCACGTTCGCGGGCGGGCGGCAGGTGCAGCTGGCGGACCTGTTCAAACCGGGCGTCGACCACCGGGCCGAGATCCCGCGCCTGGGTGATCCGTTCATCGTCGCCGCACTGGATGCTGCACCGCCGCCGCACCAGCCCGGCACCTATCCGTTCACCCCGGACCGCTGGACCCCGGACAAGGTGTATTCGGGCGGCTACAAGGCCTGGGCGCTCACGCCCGACGAGTTGATCCTCTACATGCCGGACTACCCGGTCGGCCATGACACCCCGCTCGACTTCACCCCCGGGCGGATGCAGTGGTCGATGGACGGCGGCACGGTGCAGGCGCACATCCCGCTCTCGGCGCTGGCCCCCGTGCTGCAGCCGCAGTTCGGCGGGGTCTGACCGCCATGCCCTGACACTTTCGATTCTTCGCGAGGCTAAAGGGTTACCTGGCCCGAGTTTGTTGCCACCATGAGCCGCACCAATCAGTGCGACTCCATGGGGGACAACGGCCATGCGCCTATTCAGTTCGGTACTCGCGATGCTCAGCGCACTCGTGGTGGTACTGACCGCGTGTGGCTCGTCCGGTGAGTCGGCGCGCACGGAAGACGGCAAGACCGTGGTGCGCTATCAGGGCTGGGCCGGCGAGGTCCGGTTCCAGGAGCTCGCCGAGGATCTCGGCTACTACCAGAAGATCAAGCTGGACTGGGTGGGCAACACCACCAGCGGGCCGCAGGACATCCAGTCGGTGGCCACCGGCGACATCGACGTGGGCGAGGCGTTCAACGGCGCCGTGGTCAAGCTCAACGCCGCCGGTGCGCCGATCACCTCGGTGCTCAGCTCCTACGGCGCCGACGAGGGCGAGTACACCGGGTACTTCGTGCTGGAGAACAGCCCGATCCACTCGGCTCGTGACCTGATCGGCAAGAAGGTCGGGATGAACACCCTTGGCGCACACCACGAATTCCTGACCCGGGAATGGCTGGCCAAGGAGGGGCTCACCAACGACGAGATCAAGACGGTGACGCTGACCGTGGTGCCGCCGGTGAACACCGAGCAGGCGCTGCGCGAGAAGCAGATCGACGTCGCGGCGCTCAACGGCATCTGGCGCGAGACCGCGCAGGAACGCGGCGGGATCCGGCCGCTGTTCACCGACAAGTCGCTGTTCGGGGCGTTCAGCTACGGCACCTACGTGGTCCGCGACGATTTCCTGGCCCAGAACCGGGATGCGGTGGCCGATTACGTCCAGGGCACCGCGCGGGCCATTCGCTGGACCCAGGTGACCCCGCGTGACGAGGTGGTCGCCAAATTCCGCGAGATCATCAACAAGCGCAAACGCAACGAGGACACCCAGTCCATCGAATACTGGCGCAGCTCAGGCATTCCGGTTCCCGGCGCGGTGATCGCCGAACGTGAACTGCAGACCTGGATCGACTGGCTGGTGCGCAACGGTGAGCTCAAGGAAGGCCAGCTCAAGGCCAAGGATCTCTACACCAACGATTTCAACCCGTACGCCAACGGAACCTATCCCGAAGGCAGCGGTCCGGACGGGAAGGTGCTGGCGCACAAGTGAGTACCCACGCCGAGAGCACGGCGCCGAAGCTGCGGCTGCGCAATGTGACCAAACAATTCCCGATCCGTGGCGAGAAGACCGGCTTCACCGCGATCGAGGACATCGGCATCGACGTCACAGCAGGTGAGTTCCTGGTGCTGGTCGGGCCGAGCGGCTGCGGCAAGTCCACGCTGCTGGACCTGCTCGGCGGCCTGACCCAACCGACGTCGGGGGAGATCCTGCTCGACGGCAAGCCGATCACCGGCCCCGGCCTGGACCGCGGCATCGTCTTCCAGCAGTACGCGTTGCTGCCATGGCGCACCGCCCGCAAGAACATCGAGTTTGGCCTGGAGGCAAAGGGTCTGCCCTCGGCGGAGCGCCGCCGGCGGGCCGAGGAGTACCTGGAGCTGGTCGGGCTGCAGGGCTTCGCCGACCGCTACCCGCACGAACTGTCCGGTGGGATGAAACAGCGCGTCGCGATCGCCCGCAGCCTGGCGTTCGACCCCGAGGTGCTCCTGATGGATGAGCCGTTCGCCGCGCTGGATGCCCAGACCCGCGAATCCCTGCAGGACGAACTGCTGAGGATCTGGCAGGCCACCGGCAAGACCATCCTGTTCATCACCCACGGCATCGACGAGGCGCTGTACCTCGGCCAGCGGGTCGCGGTGTTGACGTCACGGCCGGGCCGGATCAAGAAGATCGTCGACGTCGACATCGACCGCAGCACCGACGACATCCGCTCCAGCGAGGGATTCCGGGCGCAACGCCACCACATCTGGTCGCTTCTGCACGACGAGGTGGAACGCGCCCGGTCCGAGGAGGTTCAACATGTCTAGCGCCGTCGCGGTGGCCCCCGCCGAGGCATCACCCGTCGAGATCCAGACCGAGGTGCCGGCCCCGGAGCCCGAGCGCGGCCGCCTGCGGGCCCTCGCATGGCGTCTGCTGCGTCCCACGGTGGTCGTCGCCGCGTTCCTTGCGCTGTGGGAGGTGGCGCCGCGGATCGGGCTGGTGGACAAGGTCTTTCTGCCGCCGTTCTCCGAGGTGGTCAGTGCGTGGTTCACCCTGCTGAACAACGGCCAACTGTGGGAGCATGTTTCGGCAAGCCTGTCGCGCGCCCTGGCCGGACTGGCCATCGCGATCGTCGTCAGCATCCCGCTGGGGGTGGCGATCGCGTGGTATCGACCGGTCGCTGAATTCCTCAACCCGATCCTGGAGTTGTTCCGCAACACCGCCGCCCTCGCCCTCCTGCCGGTGTTCATCCTCATCCTGGGGATCGGGGAGACCTCCAAAGTGGCGCTGGTGATCTACGCGGCGTCGTTCCCGATCCTGCTCAACACCATCTCCGGAGTGCGAACCGTGGATCCCCTGCTGATCAAATCGGCACGTTCCCTCGGGCTTTCACCGGTCCGGCTGTTCCAGAAGGTGATCCTGCCCGCGGCGGTCCCGACCATCTTCACCGGTCTGCGCATGGCGGCGGCCTCCTCGATCCTGGTGCTGATCGCCGCCGAGATGGTCGGCGCCAAGGCCGGATTGGGCTACCTGATCACCGCGTCACAGCTCAACTTCCAGATCCCCAACATGTACGCCGGGATCGTCACCATCGCGCTCGTGGGCGTGATCTTCAACGGCATCGTCGTCGCGATCGAAGGGCGCTTGTCGGGCTGGCGCGCCACCACCTAGGAAAGGGAACCATTGCCACGCCAACTGCATCTCAACGCATTCTTGATGGGTGTCGGCCACCACGAAGCAGCGTGGCGGCACGATCGCACCGACGTGCGAAACCTCACCGACGTCAGCCACTTCCAGCGCCTGGCCCAACTGGCCGAACGCGGCAAGCTGGATTCGGTGTTCTTCGCCGACGGGTTGGCCGTGGGGCCGCGGGTGAAGCACAACACGCAGGCGATCTTCGAACCGATCACCCTGCTGACCGCGATGGCGACGGTCACCGAGCGCGTCGGCCTGATCGCGACGGCGACCACCGGCTACATCGAGCCCTACACCCTGGCCCGTAGCTTCGCCTCCCTGGATCACATCAGCCGAGGCCGGGCCGGGTGGAACATCGTCACCTCGGCCGGGGAGGACGAAGCGGCCAACTTCGGCGTCGAGGGCATCCCGGACCATGCCGGTCGTTACCGACGGGCCGCTGAATTCGTCGATGTGGCAACCGCACTGTGGGACAGCTGGGAAGACGACGCCCTGGTCCTCGACGAGTCCACCGGGATCTTCGCCGACCCGGACCGGGTGCACCGGATCGACCACGACGGCGAGCACTTCACCGTGCGGGGGCCACTGAATTCACCGCGGTCGGTGCAGGGCCGCCCGCTGTTGGTGCAGGCCGGGTCCTCGGAGTCCGGCAGGGATTTCGCCGGGCGATACGCCGAGGCGATCTTCACCGCGCAGCGCTCGGTGGCCGACGGCAAGGCGTTCTACCGTGACGTGAAAGCTCGTGCGGTGAAGTTCGGCCGCACCGTCGACGATGTGAAGATCTTGCCCGGCATCGTGCCGTTCATCGGCCCCACCGAGGCCGCCGCCCGCGAACTGGAACAGCAGTTCACCGACCTGATCTCGCCCGAGTACTCGTTGCGTCAGTTGTCGCAGATGCTGGGAGTGGACCTGACCGCGCACGCACTCGATGCGCCGTTGCCCGCGTTGCCGCCCATCGAGCAGATCCAGGGCAACAAGAGTCGCTACCAACTGGTGAAGGATCTGGCCAGCAGCGAGTCGCTGACCGTGCGGCAACTGATCGCCAAACTCGGTGGCGGCCGGGGACACCGGACGTTCGCAGGCACCGCCGAGCAGGTGGCCGACGACTTGGAGTTGTGGTTCAGCGAGGGTGCCGCCGACGGCTTCAACATCATGCCGCCGTATCTGCCCGGCGGTCTGGAGGATTTCGTCGATCAGGTCGTGCCGATCCTGCAGCGACGCGGACTGTTTCGCACCGACTACACCGCGACGACGCTTCGCGGACACTACGGGCTGGCGCAACGGCCCAGCCGGTACACGGTGACGGCGGCCGAAACCAGCGCGTGAGCGAGGGCGTCCCGCTCCGCTCTCTGGCCGTCACAGTCTTCCTCCCGTCCGCGATCTTCGGGATCGGGCAGGGCGCAGGCGCACCCGTGATCGCGCTGATCGCACGGGATCTGGGCGCCTCGGTAGGTGTAGCCGGGTTCATCGTGGCGCTCGTCGGTCTCGGTGCGGTGTTCGGCGACCTGCCGGCCGGGCGGATGGTGGCCAGGTTCGGGGAGCGCCGGTCGATCATCGTCGGATCCTCGCTCGGTACGGCGGGTGTGCTGTTGTCCCTGGTCGCCTGGAACCCACTGATCCTCGGCGTCGGTGTACTGCTGACCGGGTTCTCCAGTGCGGTATGGGGTTTGGCGCGGCAGAGTTATCTTGCCGAGGCCGTGGGCGTCGAGAGGCGGGCCCGCGCGATGGCGATGTTCGCCATGACGTGGCGGCTGGGCTATTTCGTGGGGCCGCTCATCGGCGCGGCGGTGATCCTTGCCGTCGGGACGCACGGTGGCTTCATCGTGCAGCTGATCGGCATCGTGGTGTCGGGATATCTGATGGCCCGGCTGGCCGATCCGCCACGGGCCGAGGGGGCGGTGCCCGGTGGGGCCCGGCTCACCGAGATCGTGCGCGCGCACCGCGGACTGCTGGGCACCCTCGGACTGGGCGCGCTGATGATGGGGGCGGCCCGGTCGTCCCGGGATGCGGTGCTGCCGCTGTGGGCCGATCACATCGGGCTGAGCGCGGCGACCGCGTCGCTGGTGTTCGGTATCGGTGCGCTGGCCGACCTGTTGTGCTCCTACCCGTCCGGAATGGTGATGGACCGCTATGGCCGCCGTGCGATGGCGGTGCCGTCACTCCTGGTGATCGGTGCGTCGCTGTTCGCTCTGCCGTTCGCGGCCGGGGTGATCGGCATGACGGCCGTGGCCGTGTTGATGGGGGTGGGCAACGGGCTGGGCAACGGCGTGATCATGACCCTGGGCGCCGACGTGGCACCCACCGCGACCCGGGCCGAGTTCCTGGCCGCCTGGCGGCTCATGCACGACAGCGGGATGTTCCTCGGGCCGCTGGCGGTCGGCGGGGTGGCGGCAGTGGCCCCGCTCGGCGTTGCTGCGGCCACCGTGGGCGCGGTGGCATGCGCCGGGGCGGCCACCATGCACCGGTTCATCCCGAGGTTCTCGCCCTGGCCGACCCGTTGAGTGCGCCGGCTGTGCGCTCAGGCCGCTATGTCGTCGTCAGTCGCGATCTGAGCGCCCAGCCGAAGCCGCGTCAGCGGTAGTTGACGAACTGCAACGCCACGTCGAGGTCGGAACCCTTGAGAAGGGCGATGACGGCCTGCAGGTCGTCGCGCTTCTTCGAGCTGACCCGGATCTCCTCACCCTGGATCTGCGCCTTGACGCCCTTGGGGCCCTCGTCGCGGATGATCTTGGTGATCTTCTTGGCCTGCTCGCTGCTGATGCCCTGCTTGATGTCACCGGACACCTTGTAGGTCTTGCCACTGGCCTGCGGTTCGCCGGCTTCGAAGGCCTTCATCGAGATGTCCCGGCGGACCAATTTCTCCTTGAACACGTCGACCGCGGCCTTGACGCGCTCCTCGGTGCTGGAGGTGAGTTCGATCACCTCTTCGCCCTTCCAAGCGATGCTGGTGTCGGTGCCGCGGAAGTCGAACCGGGTGGACAGTTCCTTGGCGGCCTGGTTGAGCGCGTTGTCGACCTCCTGACGGTCGACCTTGCTGACGACGTCGAAGCTGGAATCCGCCATTGGACGCCCCTCCTGTTCCCTCGATATTCCTGCCGGTTTGTAACTTAGGTACATCCTCGTTGTACCCTGCTAGTCGCACCAAACCGGAAACGGGGCGGGGCGAAACCAAGGCAGATTGCCCGAGCGGCCAATGGGAGCGGACTGTAAATCCGTCGGCTTACGCCTACGCAGGTTCGAATCCTGCATCTGCCACCCTGATCAGGCCCCCTTTCGAGGGGGCCTGTTTGGTTTTGTGGGAGCGACAGCGAGGTTGGCGCCTACCTGCGTTCGTCGGACCCCTGGCGCCCGCGCGCCGGGTCGGCTGCGGTCTGCTGGCCGGCAGCGTCGGCGGACCACCAACCGAATCGATGGACCTCAAGGCGGTGGTCTGGTTCTGCGTGTTCATCGGCCCACCGCAACGCGGTGCGTTTGCGCCAGAACCCAGCGATCGGCATCACGCCACCGTCAGGGCGGTGCATGAACACGTACCAACCAAATTTCATCGGACCCCCCGGTGCCGACAACCGTCTACGTCTTTGGAGCTCTATTCTGGCGCGCGAGTACCGATTCCCTCAAATCTTGCGCAAGCCTTGCACCACGCAACACTCCTCGACCAAGCGGTGAATCCGTCGCTACGCAGGACGAATCCACCCACCCGCCGGCATGTGATTCCCCGCATTCGGCCGGCGTAAACAAACTCCTCACACACCTGACTCGATGCCGAACTCGCACGCGATGCCGTCAGAGTCGATGTCGAGTCCTGGTCGGTACCCGGGTTTGCCCTTCCGGATGTTGGACTGCCCGTCTTCCCAGGCCTCGTTGCAGCTCGCATACGGAGGATCGGCGGCAGCCGGTGCCGCGAGGGCGACGATTGTTCCCGTCGTCATCGTGGTCGCGATGAGTGATGTTGTGAAAATTCGACGCATCGCCGTCTCCTCGGAGCGCGCTCGGCATGACAAGAGTACGAGGATCGCTGCAGATCGGGGCGTGAATGCGGACCTGGGCAGCGATCGCGGCGCCGACCAGGCAGGGCGCGGAAACAAACCTCTCGACAGCATCGGGAGAATCGATGGCATGACCACGCACCGCGTCGTCGACCACAAGCTGCTGAATTTCGCCAGCCACATCGACGACAGCACCATCGAGCAGGCGAAGCAGACCGCCTCGATGCCGTTCGTGCACCCTCATGTCGCACTGATGCCAGATGCTCACAGCGGCAAGGGGTCCGCTGTCGGCACGGTGATTCCCACCATCGACGCCGTGATCCCGGCCGCGGTCGGCGTCGACATCGGGTGCGGGATGATCGCCGCCCGCACGGAATTCACTACCGCCGATCTGGCGGGGCGCGATCTGGCTGCGCTGCGTACCGCGGTCGAGACGGCGATCCCGCTCTCGCCCGGCAATTACAACGCCACGCTGGCCCGGTTCCCGTTTACGGCGGGCCGGATCACCGACCTCGAGCACCTGGCTCAGGACGGCGGAATCGACCTCTCACACTCGCCGAAGTGGCGTGAGCAACTCGGTTCCCTCGGCGGCGGCAACCACTTCATCGAGCTGTGCCTGGACCAGGCCGACCGGGTGTGGCTGTTCCTGCACTCGGGTTCTCGCGGTGTCGGAAACAAGATCGCCCAGAAGCACATCAAGGTCGCGCAGAAGCTCATGAAGCGGTGGTGGATCGAGCTGCCCAACCCGGACCTCGCCTACCTGCCGCAGGGCACATCGGAGTTCACCGACTACCTGAGGGAACTGAACTGGGCGCAGCGATTCGCTCTCGAGAACCGCGCCGAGATGATGGACCGCTACATGTGGGTGTTCGCCGCGTGGATGGGCTACGGGCATCTGGGCGAGCCGAAGACCGCCGGTGACTTCGAGGTCGAGCGGATCAACACTCATCACAACTACACCCGCAAGGAACACCACGGGGGCCGTGATGTGTGGCTGACCCGCAAGGGTGCGATCGATGCCCATGCGGGCGTCATGGGCCTGATCCCGGGCAGCATGGGGACGCGATCGTACGTGGTGCGCGGCAAGGGCAACCCTGCCGGCCTGTGCTCAGCTCCGCACGGGGCCGGGCGCCGGTTCTCCCGCAATGAGGCCCGCCGCCGGTTCACCGCGGACGATCTCGCGCAGCGGATGCAGGGCATCGAGTACCGGCACGGCGAGCAGTGGGTCGATGAGATCCCTGACGCGTACAAGGACATCGATGTCGTGATGGCTGACGCTGCGAGCCTCATCGAAGTCGAGCATGAGCTGCGTCAGGTGCTCAACGTGAAGGGCACGTAGGTCCTGGGCTCCGGGCTCAGGACCTACGGCCGGCGACGAGATAGACCACGGGCAGCACACCCGAGGTGCTCAATATTCCGAGAGCGCTGCCCCACAACCATTTCGGCCCGTTGATCCGGCTCGCGTCGCGGCCGGCGAGGTCGCGCAGTGCCCAGGCCCGTAGCCCGGCGTCGGCCGCGGCCGCCGCGACGACGAGCGTCTTGGCGGTGGGGGACAGGTCATTCCAGCGCTTCTTTGCCACTGCGGCGTTCCTTCCGGGTGAATGGGCGTCAGCCTCCAAGGTATCGGCTGCCGACGTCGCTGCAGCGAACTACCGTTTGCACGTCGGCGCCGCGCCGGGCACTATCCGAATATGGCGGAAACCACCGCCCCGGCAGTGGATGCATTGGTCAGCGCGCTCGCGCATTCCCGTAGCGCCACCGAAGTGCTTGAGGTTCTGGGCAGTTCGGGTGACGGGCTGGATGGTGACAGCGCGCGGGAGCGGCTGGCCGCCTACGGTCCGAACAAACTCCCCGAAAAACGTCCCCGGCCTGCCATTCTCCGATTCCTCGGGCACTTCAACAACGTTCTGATCTATATCCTGATCGCCGCGGGCGTGCTCAAGGCCATCCTCAACGAATGGGTCGATTGTGCCGTCATCGTTTCCGTGGCGGTGATCAACGCCGCGGTCGGCTTCATCCAGGAAGGACGGGCCCAACGAGCCCTCGACAGCATCCGGGGCATGTTGTCCGTCACCGCGCAAGTGCGCCGTGACGGTCACTGGCAGCAGGTTGACGCGCAGACCCTGGTGCCCGGCGACATCGTGCGCGTCGCCTCGGGTGACCGCATCCCGGCCGATATGCGTCTGCTTGCGGTCGCGAACCTGCGGGTGGAGGAGTCGGCGTTGACCGGTGAGTCGCTGCCGGCCAAGAAGGATGTCGCAGAGGTGGGCCCGGACGCCGGCCTGGGCGATCGGATGTCGATGGTGTACTCGGGCACCATCGTGGCGGCGGGTTCGGCCACCGGCGTGGTGACCGCCACCGGGACCAGCACGGAGATCGGCCGGATCCAGTCGCTGATTGCCGACGTCGAGACCATCGATACGCCGCTGACCCGCAAGTTGGCCCGGTTCGGCCGCCAGCTGTCGGTGGGCATCCTGGGTGCGGCCGCAGTGATGCTGGTGATCGGCAAGCTGGTGCACCAATTCACCGTGAGTGAACTGATCACGGCGGCAATTGGTTTCGCCGTAGCCGCGATCCCGGAGGGGTTGCCCGCCGTCGTCACCATCACCCTCGCGCTCGGGGTGCAGCAGATGGCTCGCCGACGGGCGATCACCCGCAAGCTTCCCGCTGTCGAGGCACTGGGCGCGGTCAACGTCATCTGCTCGGACAAGACAGGCACGCTGACGCAGAACGAGATGACCGCTCGAACCGTTGTCACCGCGCGCGACCGGTTCGACATCACCGGTACCGGATATCGCCCCGAAGGCGGTATCGAACTCGATGGCACACCGATCTCGCCGACCGACTATCCCGACTTGTCAGCACTGTTGACCACCATGGCCGTCTGCAACGACGCACGCCTGGACGAGGCCGACGGCCGGTGGCGGGTGGTGGGTGAGCCGACCGAGGGGGCGCTGCGCACGCTGACCCTGAAGGCGCAGATCGACGATGCGGATTGGCCACGTCTGGGTGTGGTGCCGTTCGAGTCGGCCAACAAGTTCATGGTGACCCTCAACGACACCCCCGGCGGTGAGCGCTACCTCTACGTCAAAGGGGCCCCGGACCGGTTGCTCGACCGGTCTGAGACCCAGGCCAGGGGTTCGTCCGCAGAGTCTCTCGACCGCGCCGCCTGGGAGGCGAGCATCGACAACCTGAGCGGACAGGGCCTGCGTGTGCTCGCCGCCGCCCGGCTGCCGGCGGCCGGTTCGGACAGTGTGGACATCGGTGACATCGAGAACGGACTGGAATTTCTCGGCATCGTCGGCATCGTCGATCCGCCCCGGCCGGAAGCCATCACGGCGATCGAGACCTGCCGTGCGGCCGGGATTCAGGTCACCATGATCACCGGTGACCACGCCGGAACCGCGCGGGCCATCGCGCGCGAGATGGGCATCGTCAAAGCCGGCGACGTGCCAGGGGTCGTCACCGGAGCCGAGCTGGAGGAGATGAGCCAGACCCGGTTGCGGCAGGTGGCCGACGAAATCGATGTCTACGCCCGCACGAGCCCGGAACACAAGCTGCGGATCGTCAGTGCCCTGCAAGCCCAGGGCAAGGTGGTCGCCATGACCGGTGACGGCGTCAACGACGCACCGGCATTGACCCGTGCCGACATCGGGGTCGCGATGGGCATCAAAGGGACCGAGGCCACCAAGGAAGCGGCAGGGATCGTCCTGGCCGATGACAACTTCGCGACCATCGAGCGGGCGGTCGAAGAGGGCCGGCGGATCTACGACAACATCCGAAAATCGGTGTTGTTCATGCTGCCCACCAACGGTGCGCAATCGCTCATCATTCTCGTTGCGATCCTGGCCGGGTTCGCGCTGCCGCTGCAGCCGGTGCAGATCCTGTGGGTCAACATGGTCACGGCGGTCACGCTGTCACTTGCGCTGGTGTTCGAGAAGGCCGAGGACGGCCTGATGCGGCGCCCGCCCCGGACGCCGCGGCAGGCACTGGTGAACCGGGCTGATGTCGCGATGATCTCGTTGGTGTCGGTCCTCATCGCCGGAGCGACCCTGGCCGAGTTCTTCGTGGCGCGCGCCGGTGGGTATCCGCTGGCGGTGGCGCAGACCGCCGCGGTGAACATGTTGGCCCTGGGTCAACTAGCCTATCTGCTCAACTGCCGGTTCGTCACCTCGTCGAGTCTGCGACCCGAGGTGTTCCGGGGTAATCCGTGGATCTGGCGGATGGCCGCCGCGATGATCGCCCTGCAGCTCGTGTTCACCTACGCGCCGTTCATGCACACCTGGTTCCATTCGGCACCCATCACGATCCGCGGCTGGTCGGTCGCGGTCGCGTTGTCCATCGTGGTCTTCCTGACCATCGAGACGGCGAAGTGGGTAGGGCGCAGATTCATGCCCGATCTGGCGACGTAGCTCCGGGCCCAACGGAACAATCGGCTACGGGCTGGCGGGCATCGTCGTCACGGGCGATCCGCCCGATCCGCCGTAGCCTCCGCTGCTGCTTGAGCCACCGCCGCGACCGAAGAGTCCGCCGCCGGACGAACCGCCGTCACTCGACGATGAACCGCCGCCCGACGACGAACCGCCACCGAACGGAGACTGCGGCGCCACCGTGGTGACCGGTGCCTGCGTCGCCGGCTGCTCCACCGGGGGCGTGTAGGCCGGCGCGGTGTGGGGCGGCGCCTCGATCGTCGGCACCGACGCCTCGGTGGACGTGTGTGTCGGCGGCACCGTGGTGGTCGGCGGCGCCACCGTCGTCGTGGGTGGTGCCGTGGTCGTGATGGGCGGTGCCGTGGTCGTGGTCGGCGGAGCAGTTGTCGTCGTTGGCGGAGCCGTCGTGGTGGTCGGCGGCGCGGTCGTCGTGGTGGGTGGCGCCGTTGTGGTGGTGGGCGGTGCCGTCGTCGTGGGTGGGGTCGTCGGCACCCAGGGGGACGGCAACGTCGGCCAGACGACCGGAGGGATCGGGATCGGCACGGGCACAGGTATCGGAACAGGAACCGGAACCGGGCCCGGTGCAACCTCGACCGGCGGCGGCGCCGGCACGACCGGAGGCGCGGCGGGCGGGGCCACGGGCGGTGCTTGGACCGGCTGGTTGCCGGTGCCCGAGCGCACCTTGGGTGCGGCGGGGGCGGCGGGCGGCGGGGTCAGCACCGAGACCGGCAGTGCCACCGGATCGGGTTCGTGCGGCACCGGCGGGAGGTAGTTGCCGGGCACGGTGTCGGCCTGCTGCGTGGGGGCGGGCTGCGCTCGCACGTCGGCCGCAGGCCGGACGTTGATGGCGACCGCGGTGGCCAGCGTGGCGAAGCTGACCACCACGAAGGTCAGGGCGCTGCCCATCAGCAGCATCCGCGGCGGTGGCGGTGCGATGACGGTCGTGTAGTCGGGATCCTCGTCCTGCTCGGGGATGAACTCGTTGACCGCGTCCATCGGCATCTCGTCGGCCCAGGGCTCGTTGTCGGCTTCCTGCGAGTACGCCAGGTCCGGTCCGACGGCGGCGGAGTCCGCGCGGGCAGGCGCCATCTGCGTGGCGTCGGCAGCCGGTGCCATCTGCGTGGCGTCGGTGGCCGCGGGAGCCATCTGCGTCGCATCCCCGGCGACAGGCGCCATTTGAGTGGCATCTGACACGGGTGCCATCTGCGTCGCATCCTGCGGCATCCCGACGACGGGTGCCATCTGAGTGGACGCACCTGCGGGTGCGATGTCGCCGACCAATCGGGCTGCGCCGCGGGCGATCGCGTAGCCGGCGTCCGGCGCCACCTCGACCGGTGTCGTCGAACGAAGCTCTGCCGCAACGGAATCAAGATCGAGCCGTTGCCCGACCAACAGCACCCGTCCCGGGGCTTCGTCGGCAGGTACCCGTTGCAGGACGGCTGCGCATGCGGCCGCGGCTCCGGCGGTTCCGATCGGCACGGTGGCCAATGCCGTCAAGTTCGATGCGGGGGTCCCGCTGGGCTGCCCGACCGTCGTCAGCGACACGGTGTCGTCGTCGGCCAGCAGCAACGCGGCGTCCGCGCCCACGCTGCGGGCCAGGGCCGCGGCAGCCTCGGCTTCGGTCACCACCTCGACGTTGGGCACACCGGCGTCGAGCACGGTCTGCCGCAGGGTGTCGGCGGCGGAATCGTCGGGCAGGCACAGTCGGGTCGCGGCGACCTCGTTACCCGACTCGGCCACCGCACGGTAGGTGCCGATGATGGTTTCGGCGAGCTCCGACATCTCGGCCATCAGGTCTTCGGGCAGGTCGAGCGCGTACTGGTCCAGAACCTGGCCGCCGCTCGCGGGCGAACCGATCATGGCCAAGCGCGCCACACGCCCGGTGACCGCCACCCCGAGGACTACGTCCACGGCTCCACTCCTTGCTCGATGGATCTCGTACGAGCCCCGACGGACAAATCCAAGCTACCGCACAGCTGCGACGGACCTCGGTGGTCGAACGACCGCGGCTGCCAGCGCTGCTTGTGCGCCGGAGCAAAAGTGAGCACGCTGGTTGGAATCCGTGCGGTGTCACTCATAGAGAGGAATCGGTACGTGAGCGACGAGCGTTACGACGCGTCCGCCACCGTCCAGGTGGCGACGGTGGCCGCGCCGGTCGGTCAGCGCCCGGCGCGGGCCGGCTACGTGCCCACCCGGACCAACCGGGTCCGTGACGGCCTCGCTGTGGCGTTGCTCATCGTCGGGCTGCTGCTCCCGTGGAACCTCGAATTCGGCCTCGGTGTGCCCGGCAGCGCCGGCTCGACGTTCGTCGTGCTGGCCGTCGTCACGCTGCTGGCCGTCGCCGCCGCGCTGGCGCCGCACCTCGGGCCGTTCCGCCTGGCCGCCCCCGAATCCGATGTCCGGCGCACCAGCAGGATCCGGCTCGCGCTCACTGCGGCCTATCTGGTCGTGGTCATCTGCTTCGTCGGCTATCACCTGCTGCAGACCGTGCGCAGCGGTGGAACCGGGGCCGTACCGCCGGGCGTGGGTCCGGGCATGCTGCTCGGCGTCGCGGGGGCACTGCTGGCGGGGCAGCCGCCCATCACCTCGATCACGATCGAGGACAACAAGTTCCGGCGCTGGTATGCCGTCGCACGGGTGATCGGCTTCGTCTCGATCGCGCTGGCGACGCTGTCGGTTGCGTTCAACCTCTACTGGCGGCTGCGGTACCTGTTCGTCACCCAGGTCGAGTTCGGCGGTCACGACATCGCCGTGATCGTCACCACCCTGCTCTATGGCGCGGAAGCGATGATCGCTCTGGTCATCGCCTCGCGCTGGCTCACCGAGCGCACCGGGGCAGCGCGATTGGCCACGACCGCCATCGGTGTCTCGGGTGCCATCGCCGCCACGCTGGTGTGGCTGTTCGGCATCGGCCGCGACATCGACGCCTTTCATGGCATCGCCCAGAACACCTCGACGGCAGCCGTGGGTTACGAGGGATACCTCGCCTGGGCCGCCGCCGCGGCGATCGTGGCGCCGACGACGCTGTACGCCGTCTTCCTGATCAAGCCGCCGACCATCGGCGCGTACCGCGGCGCCGCGCAGAAGTGCCTGACGCTCATCGCGTTCTGGGCGTTCGCGGCCGCGGCGCTGCGAGTCGTGGACTTCCTGATCGCCCTGTCGCTCGATCTTCCGCGTGCGCTGTACGACACCGTGGCGATGACGGTGTTCAACCTGGTCACCGCGTTGGTCGCGCGGTGGTTGCATCGTCAGCTCGACCGGGGGCTGACGTCGACGACCGTGGCCGCCGCATTCAGCGCGGTGCTGTTCGTCTTCACCGTGGCCAATGTGGCCATCGGCGTGGCCCTGGCTCCCCGCTATGCCGGACCGGCTCCCGCGGCGATCTACGGCAACAACCTGGCCCAGCAGATCACGAGCACCTTCGACGTCACGGTGTGTGTGCTGAGCCTGCTCGTGACGGCGGTGATGGTGTTCACCGGGCCGTTTGCCGGTTACCTCGTGCGACGCGAAACCCGTTCTGCCAAGCCTGCGCCCGAACCCCCGACGGAGGCCGTGCCGGCGAAACCGGCCGTCGAAGAGTCCGCTCCACCGACCATCGTCCGGCAGCCGCGCGCCGCGGCGGTACCGAGAATCGTTCGTCTGAAAGAGGATTCGACGACGGTGCTGGCCGCCCCGCCGACCACCGATTTCCAGGTGCCGACGCAGGCGCTGCGGATTCAGCGTCGGCCGCAGCGCCCGCCGTCGGAGCGTTAACCGGCCTTCGCGCTCTCGTGTTTCGCGGGCCGGTCGCGCTGAGTGTCCGCGGGCTTCGCGGCCTGCTTGGCCGCCCGCTTCGCGGCGCGAACGGACTTCCGGTCGGGCTGCGCCTTGTCCGGCGCTGCGCTGGGCGCGGACTCACCGGTCGACTCACCGGCGGGCGAAGCCTTCCGGTCGCGCGTGCCGGAATCGTCTGTGTCCGGGACCGCCCTCAGCCGCGGAGCCGATTCGGTGCGCGGAGACTCCGAGTGTGGTCTCGCAAGACGACTGAGTGGAGCCGGCTTCAGCTTCCTCTCGGCCTTGGCATCGGCGTTCGTGCCGGTGTCGCCCTCGCTCCCGACCTCGGCGTCGACCTTGTCGGTCTTGGCGGTAACCGTGTCGTCGGCCTTGATGTCCAGCGGGGCTGGGCTGTCAGCCGGGACAACCGTCGTGTGGGGCGCCGTCGCGCCGCCGATGGCCTGCAGCACCTTGGCCAGCGGACGGGTGGCGTCCGACAACGCCGCCGCGACCTCCTCCACCGTGTGGCGCACCCCTTGCTCGAACGGTGAGGTGCCCACCGGGTCGATGGGATGCTCGGTCACCGGGGTTTCGGGTTCGACGTCGGAGACGACGGGCTGGGGCAGCGTGGGCGTGTACTTCTCGCCGCCCAGAATCGCCAGGGACTGTGCGAACGCCGCCGGCAGCTCGTTGAGTGCCTCGTGGAACTTCTGCTCAGGGGTGACCCAGCTGAATTCCTTGACCTGGCTGGGATCTGCGGTGCGGTCGTAGCCCATTTCGACGAAGACCCGCAGGACCGGATCCAGGGCGTCGACGAATCGTTCGGCGCCGATCAGGGATGCGGGGATGCGCAGCGGGGCCAGCAGCGGCAGGTACTGGGGCAGCATCACGTAGGTGGTGTTGCCGACCTGGGTGGTGACGGCATTGGAGGCGTCGGGATGCTCCAGCACATAGCCCGGAAAGACGTGCTGGAACACGATGCCCGCGACGGCGTTCGCGACCGACAGCACGTTGAAATACGCTGGGAAATCAGCGAAGCCGTCGTACTGGTTCTGGTAGTACGTCGTCTTGAAGGGGCTGTCGGACGGTCCGGGCCGTCCGAACGGGAAGATGTCGCCGAGCACGGGCAGATCGCTCCACGAGGTGAAACGGGTCAGGATGCCGCCGTTGGGCTGGTACGGGTCGCCGATGAAGACGAACTCGTAATTATCAGCGTTGGCAACATAATTCGGGTCTTTGGCCATGGCGGCGCGCACGATCTCGGCGACCTCGGTGCCCTGTGACATGCCGATGATCGTGACCTTGTCGTCGGCCGGTGTGTTGGCGATGTCCTGCTGGAGGTAGCCGGCCCCGATCTCCTCGGACCGCTTGAGCGACTGCGGCCAGTACGGGATGTCGGACAGCCCGGGCAGGTCGGAGATGACCGGGATGCTGAGGGCGATCTGCGCGGGGTAGGGGACCGTGTGGAACGAGTCGCCCTCGGGCACTGTGCTCCCGTAGAAGAACAGCGGGATGCTCAATCCGAATCCGTCGAACGACGGGCCCACGCCGATCGTCGTGCCGATCAGCCGAACGGCCGCGCTGTAGGTGGCCTCAGGTGTGCTGACCGTGACACCCGCCGACACCGCGACGACGACGCCTCCGGTCATCAACATCGACCCCCAGCGGCGTGAACCCCGCTGCCGGCGCGCGCTGCGCGACGACTCCCCCCGACCCCAACCCCTCATGCTGTTCCTTCTTTCCCTCGTCGTGGCGGGCCGGCCGTCCAGATGGCGCGGCCGGAACAACTGAGCCTGCGATCAGCGGGTCATCGACAGAATGTGACGGGCGCCACTCGCGTGCTGCCGGAAAGTTACCAGCGGGTAGCGAGGTATGACAAGAGTCACTTTTTGAAACAAGAACTCTTGTTGCAAACCTGCAAGACGCGATTTGTGCACGAAAGTCCGCGGTAAGCGCGGAAAACCGTGCACAAATCGCGGCTGGCGAGGGCGCGGGTTTGCGGATTCAGCGGGTGGACGCCACGATGCCGGCCCGGACCACCGAGACAAAACTCGCCAGATTGCCGATCAGCGTGTCGATGGTCGGCGGTGAATCGCCGGCCGTCTCCCGCTGGTGCAGCCAGTCGGCAACGCTTTCGAAGAGCCCGCCCACGGTCGACACCGCCAGGGCGTGATAGTCGACCGCGCCGGTGTCGGGCAGGCAGGGAAACTCCCGCTGGCGCCACAGATTCTCGAGAAAAGCCGCAGTCCAGCGACGATTCTCGCGGCGCAGGCGCTCGACGCGCGGTGAGATGCCTGCGCATTCCCCGAACGCCACGACCGCCACCCGGGGATCGTCGACGAGAGCATGGGCGAATGCCGACAGCAGCCGGTGGACGGTTTCGTCGGGATCGTCCGGCGCATCGGCGAGGGCCTCGACCGCCTGCTTCTCGATCTGTGCCGCGATCTGGGCGAGCAGAGCCAGGTAGCAGTCTTCTTTGCTGTCGAAGACCTCGTAGAACGCCTTGTTGCCGACATAGGCCGTCTGACAGATCTGCTCGATCGAGGTGTTGGCGTATCCGTCGCGCGCGATCAGGTCAAAAGCGGCCGTCAACAACTGCTCACGGCGATGGGCACGACGCTGTTCGGCGTCGAGCCCGCGGATCGTGCGCTGCCCGCGAGGCTTTGCAGCCTGCCCCGACGTCGCACCTGCGCCGGGCGCCGCCGGCGGTCTACCCATGGCCGGGAGTGTAGTGCGGTCGGTATCCCGCGGTCAGATGGTTAGCCCGCGCGGTTGTGCTTGTGGTCCGAAGCGCGATGGCGCTGCGCTGGTCCGGACTTAGCGGACTTCTTGCCCGAGCCAACAGCCGAGCCGACCGACGAGCGGGCGGGCGAACCGCCCGACGCCCGAACCGACGAGCCGATCGACGACCGAATCGACGACCGAACGGAATCCCGGTCGGAGCCCCTCGCCTTCGAGACCGCCCTGGGCCGCTGCGCCGAATCGCTTCGAGGCATGCCTGATTGCGTCGTCGCCCTCTGACTGCGCGGTGACGTCGACGCGGAACCGGCCTCGGGCTCGACAGCGTTTTGTGTCCGCGTCGCCTGCCCGATGGCTTGAAACACCTTGGCGAAAGGCCGGGTGGCATTCGACAACGTCGCCGCGATGTCCTCCACCGCGCGGCGTACGTCCTGCTCGAACGGTGAGGTGCCCACCGGGTCGATGGGATGCTCGGTCACCGGGATTTCGGGTTCGGTGTCGGAGACGACGGGCTGGGGGAGCGTGGGGGTGTACTTCTCGCCACCGAGGATGGCGATCGATTGCTCGAACGCGTGCGGTAGTTCGTTCAGCGCATCCTGCAGCTTCGAGTCAGGCGTGATCCAGCTGAACTCCTGGGCGTGGCTGGGATCCGCGGTGCGGTCGTAGCCCATTTCGACGAAGACCCGCAGGATCGGGTCCATGGCGTCGACGAATCGTTCGGCGCCGATCAGGGATGCGGGGATGCGCAGCGGGGCCAGTAGCGGCAGGTACTGGGGCAGCGTCACGTAGGTGGTGTTGCCGACCTGGGTGGTCACCGCGTTGGGAGCGTCGGGATACTCCAGAACGTAGCCGGGGAATGCGTGCCCGAAGGCCTGCCCGGCAAAGGAGTTGACGAGAGACAGCACGTTGAAATAGGCCGGGAAGTCGGCGATTCCGTCGTATTGGTTCTGATAGTAGATCGTCTTGAAGGGGCTGTCGGACGGCCCGGGGCGGCCGAGCGGGAAGATGTCGCCCAGCACCGGAAGGGTGCTCCAGGATGCCAACCGCGTCAAGATGCCGCCGTTGGGTTGATAGGGATTGCCGATGAAGACGAACTCGTAATTTTGGGCGTTGGCAATGTAATTCAGGTCTTTGGCCATCGCGGCCCGCGCGAGTTCGGCGACCTGGTTGCCCTGCGATACGCCGATGATCCTGATGCGTTCACCTGCCGGCGTGCTGGCGATGTCCTGCAGCAGGTAACCCGCGCCGACCGACTCGGACCGCTTCAAAGACTGCGGCCAGTACGGAAGATCGGACAGCACCGGCAGATCGGAGATGATCGGGATGTCGAGGTTGATCTGCGCCGGGTACGGCATCGTGTGGTACGAGTCGCCTTCTGGGACGGTGCTTCCGTAGAACAACATCGGGACGGTCAGGCCAAACGCGTCGAACGAGGGCCCCACGCCGATCGTCGTGCCCACCAGTCGAATCGCTGCACTGTAGGTCGCTGTTGGCGTGCTGACGGTGAATCCCGCCGACACCGCGATCACGAGGCCGCCGGCGAACAGCATCGAAGCCCACCGACGCGATTTCCCCCGACCCTTCATTGCGAATTCCTTTCCTAAGAGTTCTCTTTGGTTTTTGAGGGACCTTTATGCCTCCGCTTGCTCGGGGCGCGCTCAATGCTGCGCTATGTCACTCTGAATTCGTGGGGAAATTCGGAAGTGCCGGTTTGGTTGCCGTCATGGCGGGGGCGGCTTCCGTGATGAACACTGTGGCGATGCCGTCCGCCAGTGCGGCACCGTGTCCGGATGCCGAGGTGATATTCGCCCGCGGCACCATGGAAGCGCCTGGCGTTGGGGATACGGGCGAGGCGTTCGTTAACTCATTGCGCGCCAATGTCGGTGCGAAGTCGGTGGAGGTGTATCCCGTCGATTACCCCGCCACCACGGACTTCCCAACTGCCGTCCAGGGAATCGCCGACGCGCGAGCGCACATCTTGGCCACCGCGGCCAATTGCCCAGACACCAAGATGGTGCTCGGCGGATTCTCTCAGGGCGCGGCGGTGATCGGCTTCGTAACTGCGAGCGTTGTGCCCGATGGGATTTCACCGGCAGACGTGCCTGCGCCCATGCCGCCGGATGTAGCTGACCACGTGGCAGCCGTCGCGCTGTTCGGGAAACCGTCGCCGCGATTCATGAAGGTACTCAACAATCCGTCGGTCGTCGTCGGGCCGAACTACACGGCCAAGGCCATCGATCTCTGTGTCGACAACGACCTGGTGTGTGATCCGCAGGGCAGAAGCTTCGGCATCCACACGCAGTACGCGGAGGCCGGCCTGGTGAACCAGGGCGCCGCTTTCGCGGCGAGCAAGCTTCAGGACGACTGGGAGCAGCAGGCAGCCCCGCCCGCTCCTCCCGTTCCGCCGGCCACGCTGGCAGGTGCCGGGCCATCGCAGCCTTCCCGTGTCCAGCCTGCGCAGGCGGCCCAGCCCGCTCAGCACATGGGCCCGGCGCCGCAGAACCTTCCCGGTCCGGCGCCGGCGCAGAGCCCGGCCGCGCCGACGTCGGCCGCGCCCTCGCCTGTTCCACCGGCACCGGTCGCGCCGCTGGCGTGAGGCCTAGTGCGCTGGACTGCCGAACAGGTAGACACCGGTGTGATGGCCGATGAAGTTGTTGGCGATGAACAGCACGCCGGCGACCACCACGACCAGCACCAACACGAAGAACGCCCAGCTCAGGCCGGCCAGCAAGCGTCGACGTCCGGCATGTGAGGGACCATCAGCGGCGATGTGCAGCCGGACGCCGATCGCGAACAGGGTCGGCACGGATGCACCCACTGCCAGGCCGAAGAGCAGGATCTTGCCGACGGCCACGAGATTGATCCAGTTGTTCATGTCAGTGCCCGCCCCTACTTGCTCTCAGCCTGGCCCTCGACCGCGGTCAGGCTGCCCTGCCACGCGTCGTTGACGTTCTTGTGGTCGATCGGCGGCTTGCGCGATTTGAGCCAGATGGGCACGGTCGAGGCGATCAGGGCCACGAACCCGATCAGCGGTCCGGCGAAGCCGCCGATCCCGTGCACCAGGACGTAGGTGAGTGCGCCGACCAGGCCTGCGGCCGGCAGGGTGATCAGCCACGCGGTGGCCATGTTGCGGGCGACGCCCCAGCGCACCTCGGTGCGACGACCCAGGCCGCTGCCGAGGATGGATCCGGTCGCGACGTGCGTGGTGGACAGTGAGTAGCCGAAGTGGCTGGACAGCAGGATGGTGGCCGCCGAGGAGACTTCGGCGGCCATTCCTTGCGGAGCCTCGGTGTCGACCAGGCCCTTGCCCAGGGTGCGGATGACCCGCCAGCCACCCGAGAGCGTGCCGAGTGCGATGGCGACGGCACACGCGGCGATCACCCAGAACGGCGGCATGCTCGCCGATTCGTCGACGGCGCCGTAGGAGATCAGGGCGAGAAAGATGATGCCCATGGTCTTCTGGGCGTCGTTGGTGCCGTGTGCCAGTGAGATCAGGGAGGCCGAACCGATCTGTCCGTACCGGAACGCGGCGATGGTGCGGTCCTTCGGCAGGCCGCGGATCAGCCGGTAGACGAGCCAGCTGGCGATGCAGGCCACCAGACCGGCGATCAGTGGCGACAACACCGCGGGCACGATGACGGTGGAGACCACCCCGTGCCAGATCACGCCGTGGCCGCCGACGGCGGCGATCATCGCGCCGACGATGCCGCCGATGAGAGCGTGCGACGAGCTGGACGGGATGCCCATCAGCCAGGTGAACAAATTCCACAGGATGGCGCCGACGAGCCCGGCGAACACCAGCTCCAAGGACACCAGATCGGCGTCGACGAGACCTTTGGCGATCGTTGCCGCGACGGCGGTGGACAGGAACGCGCCGACGAGGTTGAGCAGCGCCGAGAGGGCCACGGCGGTCCGTGGTTTGAGGGCGCCACTGGCGATCGAGGTCGCCATGGCATTGCCGGTGTCGTGAAACCCGTTGGTGAAGTCGAACATCAGGGCCGTGAAGACGACGATGCACAGCAGGAGGAACTGTAACGACACGGTAAACAATTGTTGAACACAAACACTACGGAAACCTAATTAACTGGCTGAGGTCTCGGTCACTTTTGTAGCGCCCAATGTGGGCCGCCGGCGCGGCGCCGGGGCATACACCTCGACAGCGAGCAGCAGCAGGGCCGCGGCGGCCAGGGCGGTACCGATCCACGCGACCGCGGGGTAGCCGAAACCGGCGGTGAGTGCCAGACCGCCCAGCCACGGCCCGATGCTGATACCGACGTTGAACGCGGACACGTTGCCGGCCATGGACAGCGTCGGTGCGGCCGGGGCGATACCGACAACGCGGGAATTGAGTGCGGGGTTGGTGCCGAACCCGGCCAGGCCGAACAGGAACACCCCGATCACCACAGGCGCGACGTGGGTGGCCGTCAATGCGATGAAACATGAGACGACCAGTAATCCGGTGAATCCGGCGGCCAGCACACCCAAGGGAAAGCGGTCGGCGATGTGGCCGCCCAATGCGATTCCGATGATCGACCCGGCGCCATAGACCAGCAGGACGAGCGGCACCCATCGTGGATCAAGCCCGGTGGTGTCCATCAGCATCGCCGCGAGATAGGAGAAGGTGCCCAGAAGCGCGGTGGTGGAGACCGCGGTCATCGCGTAGGACAGCCAGAGGCGCGGGGTCGCGAGGCCACGGATCTCGGCGGCCAGGCGCGGGGGAGTTCGCGGCTGAAGGTCGGGCACGCCGGCCAGGATCGCCACCGCGGCGACGACGCTCATCAGGGCGATCACCCAGAACGTCCCGCGCCAGCCGAGGTGCTGGCCGATCCAGGTGCCTGCGGGCAAGCCGATCACGGTCGCGACGGTCAGGCCCCCGGCGACGATGCTCATCGCGCGTCCTCGCCGTTCGGGTGTCACCAGTGCCATGGCAGTGGCGCTGCCGACCGCCCAGAATCCGGCGTAGACGAATGCCGCGACGAACCGGGTGAGGAACAGAACGGCGTAGTCATCGGTCACCGCCCCGACGATGTGCGCTGCGACGAACACGGCGAGAAATGCCAGCATCGTCCGGCGTCGCGGCAGTCGGAGTGTTGCGACCGCGAGCACGGGCGCGCCGACCAGCATGCCCAGCGCGAACCCTGTGATCAGCAGGCCTGCCTGTGGAATGCTGACGGACAGGTCGGCGGCGAGCCCGGGCAGGAGCCCGGCGAGAACGAGTTCGCTTGTGCCCTGGGCGAATATCGCGAGGCCGATGATCCAGATTGCGGTGGGCATCAGAGCATCGACCCGCCGGTGGCGTCGATCCACTGTCCGGTGACCCACCGGGAATCGTCCGATGCCAGGAAGGCCACGATATCGGCGACGTCGGCGGGGTCGGCCACCCTGTTGAACGGTGATTGGGCGGCCACCGCTGCCCGGCCCTCGGGCGTCGCCAGCCGGGCGGCGTTCATGTCGGTGTCGACGGTGCCCGGCCCGACCGCGTTGACCGTGATCCGGCGGGCGGCGAGTTCTTTGGCCAGGGTGGCGGTGAACGCATCGATCGCGGCCTTGGACATCGCGTAGGTGAGCAGGTCGGGAATGCGCATGCCATGGGTGAAACGGGTGGAGACGTTGACGATGCGTCCGCCGTCGCGCAGTCGGGTCAGGCCCTGCTGCGTCACGAAAACCGGTGCGGTGGTGTTGACCGCGAGCACCCGGTCGAACTCCTCGCGGGTGAGTTCGGTGAACGGCATTCGGGCGCCGAGGATTCCGGCGTTGTTGACCAGGATATCGACACCGTCGGCGTGCTGGTCGAAGGCCGTCCACAGCTGGGCGGCGTCACCGGGCGCGCCGAGTTGGGTGCCGACGGCGAAAGCCGTCCCGCCGGCATCGCGGATCTGCTGCACGGTCTGCCCAGCCGCGTCGGCTCCCGTGCCGTAGTGAACGCCGACCCTGGCTCCATCCGCTGCGAGCCGCTGTGCGATCGCCCGGCCGATCCCTCGGCTGCCGCCGGTGACCAGCGCCGTCTTGCCCGTCAGTGCGCCCATGAGCTGTCCTTTCTTTAGCGTACGTTACAAAATTCGACGCTAGCATATTTTGAAACGGTCGCTATAAAATGGCTGCATGGCGACGACGAGGGGACGGCCTCGGTCCTTCGATCGGGACGCGGTGCTGGACAAGGTGATCCGGATGTTCTGGCAGAACGGGTATGAAGCCACGTCCATGCGCGATCTCACCGACGAGATCGGCGTCGCCGCGCCCAGCATCTACAACACCTTCGGCGACAAACAACACCTGTTCGCCGAGGCGGTCGAGGTGTACGACCGCGAGTACGGCGGATTCATCGATGCCGCGCTGGAGCAGGAGCCGACAGCGCGCCACGCCGCGGCCAGGGTCTTCGCCGAGGCGCCCGCCCGGTATACCCGGCGCGGGCTTCCCTCGGGCTGCCTGATCGTCAGCGGCGACGCGGGGACCAGCGACCCGGTCGTGCAGAAATCCATGCGCCTGGTCCGGGAACGCAAGATCGCCCAGTTCGCCGACAAGATCCGCGCCGATATCGCGGCCGGGGTGCTGCCCGCCTCGACTGATCCGGACGCCTTGGCGCGCTATGTGATGGCCGTGCTGGCCGGTATCGCCCAGCAGGCCCGTGACGGCGCCTCGCGGGTCAAGCTCGACCAGCTGGCGGCGGTCGCCGCCGGCCTATGGCCCTAGCGTTTCGGGATGGGGACGCCCAGCAGCTTCAGCGCCTCCTTGATGTGCGCGTGGGCCTCGTCCATGGTGACGCCCAACTTCGTCAGCCGGCTCGAACTGTTCGCCGGCGTCAAGCCCACGCACTGGTCGGCCATGCTGCGGTATCCGTCGAAGCCTTCCTGCAGGGCCGTGTTGACCTTGATGTCGGGCCCGGGCAGCACCTTGTTCTGTACCGAGTCGAGGTAGTTGCGCATGTCGTTGCATGCGCTGTGTAGTGCGCCGTAGTCGGTCTTGTGGTCGGAGGTCACCATCGCATTGGCGACCGGACCCATCTGTGAGCCCAGTCCGGCCACCGCGTCCGTGACGGCCTGGCGCCATTCGTCGGTCACCGGGGCCATCGTCGGCTTGCCCGCGACGGCGCACCCGGCGAGCACGGATGTGGCGGCCAGAACGGCGGCGATGTACCTCATATGCAGCGAGCTTATGGTGTGCCGCAGCAGGAGTGCGGGCCGACGCCGGATGCAAGAGTTTGCGCGTAGATCGCCGCACCCACCTGTAAGCGGCGTCACACCGGTAACCTGAACAACGACTGACTAGGCAGATCGGGGGATCGGTATGGATCTCGTGCTCGGCCTCGCGATGACTTCGAGAGCCGTTCGGTGGGTGCTCGTCGAGGGCACGACGGGCGAGGGGCGCCCGTTCGATCGCGGCGCGATCTCCCTGGAGGATGTCGTCGGTTACGACCCTGACGGACTGCTGCGCGGTCTGGTGGACGACACCGAGCTCGAAGGCGGACACAACATCCACGCGATCGGTGTGACGTGGACCAACGACGCCGCCCCGCTCGCCGGCCACATCATGGAGTCCCTGGACAGCCGCGGCTACGGAAACGTCTTCGCGGTCTCGGAGATCGAGGCGGCCGGCATGCTGGCCAGCGGTATCGCCGAGATCACCGAGCATGACGACATCGCGGTCTGCATCGTGGAGCCCGACGCCGCCGTCGTGGCGATCGTGACCCCCGATGATGTCAGCGCCGACCGCATCGAGCGGTCCGACACCTTCGTTGCCGACATCGCCGGGTTGCTCGCGCTCACCGGCAGGCCGGTCAGCGCGATGTTCATCCTCGGCTCCGACGCCCACGATCCCACGGTGGCCGAGCTGGCCGAATCCATTCCGACCGAGGTGATCACCGCCGCTGAATCCGATCTGGCGTTCGCCCGAGGTGCGGGGCTGGCCGCGGCGCTCGCGGTGAATACGGTCGCCACCCCGGTCAAGGCGGTGCACTGGACCAAGGTCGGCGCCCTTTCGTCGGTCGTCGGCGGCGCCTTGGTGACGCTCGTCGTCGCGACCTCGGCCGCCATCGGCCTGCACCTGCACCCCGGAGCGGTGTCGGAAACCGCGCACGCCGCGAGCATCCAGGAATCGGCACCCGAAGCCGGGCCGGCACCGAAACCGGTTCAGAAGCCGGTCGACAAGGCCGCGACCAAGCCCGCGCCCGCAGCTCCGCCGCCCGCTCCTGCCGCTCCGCCGCCCGCTCAGCCGGTCGAGGCCGTCAACCCGCCGGCACACCAGCCGCCTGCCCAGGTCCCGCCGGCCCCCGCCGCCCCGGCACCTGCGCCCGCCTACGTTCCGCCCGCACCGGCCCCGGTCTACTCACCACCTCCGGCGCCGGTCTATTCGCCGCCGCCGTATGTTCCTCCGCCGGTCACCTATCCGCAGCCGCGGCTGCGGGACCGGATCATCGAGCGCATCCCGATCATCAACCGGTTCCACTGAACTTGGCCGTCAGGCCGGCCCGGGCCAGACGCGCCTGCTCGGCCCGCACCACTTCGTCCTGATGCGGTGGCGCCTGGTCGGGATGCTGGGCCAGACGCCGGATGGGCTCGTCGACGGTGCCCCGGGCCAGTAGCCGATACACCCGCACGGTGTGCAGTTCGCTGAGCCGCTGAGTGCGCCCGATCACCTGCCGTTCGGAGCGCGGCTGCCATTGCGGCTCGGTGATGATGAACACCACCGGGGCGTTCAGCCGGCGTAGATCCAGTGCGCCGGCACCGATGTGCGCCAACAAGGTGGCCGGGCCGCGGTCGGTCGCGAACGCGTCGACGACGGCCTGCTGATCGGGTACCGATGCGTCAACGGTTCCGAAGATATTGCCCGGCAACGCTTTCCGGACCACTTCGAGCACTGCGGGAAAGTGTGAGAACACCACCACCCGGGCGCCGTTGATGTGGGCCTCGTTGGTGAGTTCGATGAGCCGGTCCAGCTTGGCTCCCGGCTCCGGTGCGCCGGACGGCCAGGCGCCCTGCCGGATCGCGCTGAAATTGCCGCTGGAAACGGCTTGGCGGTACCGCTCCCGGTCCGTGCGGCTGAGCCGCACCCATTCTTCGGTGGCGATCCGCACCGGCAGTTCGTCGACCACGTCGCCGTAGTCGCGGCGCAGGTACACCCGGTCGACGGCGCGGCGGAAGGCGATCGACCCGCGCTCACCCGCATTGGGCGCCACCTTGCCTGCGACCTCGGGCTGCAGGAAGTCGGCCAGATGACGGAAACCGCCGATTCGTTGGTGCATCGGTACCCCGGACAGGAACAGCACCCGGTTGTCGGACGTCAGGACGTTGCGCACGGCGCGGGCCCGGTCGGATTTCGGGTCGCGCAGCAGGTGCGCCTCGTCGACGACGACCAGTGTGGGGCGTTCGGGCAGCTTGATGCGCTGCAGGGTGTCGTAGGAGACGATGGCCACGCCGCCGAAATTCTTCCAGTTCTCCAGGCGCGCATCGCGTTCACTGCCGCGGATCTCGATCGCCCGCAGCGCGGTGTGCTTGGCTGTTTCTGCGGCCCAATGGATTCCGGTGTTGGACTGGCAGATCACCAGGGTGTGGCGCAGCTGGTCGGCGGCGGCCAGATGGGCGGCGACGGTCAGCGCCTGCACGGTTTTTCCCAGACCCAGGTCGTCGCACAGCAGGACCCGTTCGCGAGCCACCGCGTAGCGGGCGCCGAATTCCTGGTATCCGCGCAGTTGGGTGCGCAGCAGCGCGCGGTTGAGCACCGTCTGCTCGACCTGCGCGGCCACCTCCGCCCCGACGAACCCTTGAGCCGCATCGACATCGGTTGTCCCGGATGCGAATTCACCGAGTAGCCGGTCGACCGGACCGGGGTCGGCACGGTAGATCGACCACACGTCGCCGTCGAGGTGATGCGCGTCGTCGATGCGGTCGAGCAGCCCGCCCACCGACTCGCGCAACTGATCCGATGCGGTGTGGCTGCGCAGCCGCGGCATCAACCGGTGCAGCTGTTTGACCGGCGCATCGGCCTGAACCAGCGTCAGCAGCGAGGTCAGCAATGCGGTGTCCCGTTCGGCCCGCGGCCGGGGACGCGTCGTGGTGCGGATGTGGTCGGCCATGGCCTGGGCGGCCGCCTGCACCGACTGTGCGGCCTCGATGTCGACACCGGGCACCTGGGTCAGCAGCCGGGCCGGCACGGTGTGGACGGCTGCCACGGTGCGGTACTCCGAGTTGGCCAGCCCGCCGAGGCGGGCGCCGCGCGCGAGATAGGGGCGTAGGTGCTGCAGCGGTGCTGATTGCAGCGCCTGCGTCACCACCTCGTCGGTGCCGGCCCGGATCCGGTCGGCGATCTCGGCACGAAGTTTGCCGACACCTGCGAGCGCGGCATCGGCATGCCGGATCAGCTCGGTGGGATCGGCGCTGTCCATGACACATCATCATGGCACCTCACCGCCGTCGCCGGGTGCACGGATTGTTCGGAATTCTTCGTCAGAATCTCGCGTCCGCTCAGTTTCGCCAAGGGAAATGCCCAGGCCAGAGCGCTAGCTTGAGGTTATGCACCACCACCAACGTCGGCAGTGGGTGCATCTCTCCGGGCAGCGCGCAGATCAACGACTCTCCGCCGTTCGTCGACACGTTCCCGATGTACGGGGCCTTCCCGTGGATTCTGTGACGCGCACGATTACCAGGAGGTCGGGGCATGGCGGTCGACAATCCGCTGGAGGCATTGCTGGATGACCACCGTCCGGCCCGGGCGCGGCGTGAACGCATCGACACCGGGCAGTTCGCCGGCGGCATCCCCCAGGTGCGGGCCGCGGTTCCGTCGATCCGGGTGGGCCGGCACTGGGTCAGCGCACTGTGGTTCGTGGCATTCGGGGTGGTGGCGCTGTTCGTCCTCGTCGCCGTGGCCCAGCAGCTTCGCCAGTACGGCTGGATGCAGGCGTTCATCGCGCGGTACCCGGGCACCGCGACCAGCTATGCACCTCCGGTCACCACAGGTTTCCCCGCCTGGCTGCGCTGGCAGCACTTCTTCAACATCGTGTTCATGATGTTCATCCTGCGGTCCGGGCTGCAGATCTTGGCCGATCATCCCCGGCTGTACCTGAACTCGGGGTGCCGCCCGGGCACGGAGCGCCTTCGGTTGCGCGGCGCGGTACCTGCCGACCGGATGGACAAGGCCGACCCGTCGCAGATGTGGACGTCCAAAGACGATGCGGTCGCCCTGCCGAAGTGGCTGGGAATACCGGGCTTTCGTCACTCGATCGGGCTGGCACGCTGGTGGCATCTCAGCTTCGACCTGTTGTGGCTGGTCAACGGAGCGGTGTTCTACGTGCTGCTGTTCAGCACCGGGCAGTGGCAGCGGATCGTGCCGCAATCCTGGGATGTGTTCCCCGATGCGCTGTCGACCGCGGTGCAGTACGCGTCGCTGAACTTCCCGGCCAACCAGGGCTTCACCGTCTACAACGGTCTGCAGGTGCTGGCGTACTTCGTCACGGTGTTCGTCGCGGCGCCACTGGCGTTCGTCACGGGCCTGCTGCAGGCACCGGCCGTGGCCGCGAGATTCGGCACGGGACGGGGTTCGCTCAACCGCCAGGTGGCCCGCACCGTGCACTTCATGGTGTGGCTGTGGATGGTCGGCTTCATCGTCGCCCACGTCAGCATGGTCTTCGCCACGGGTGCGCTCGCCAATCTCAACCACATCACGCTGGGTGGCGATACCCGGTCTCCTTGGGCTCTGGCAGTTTTCGGCGTGGCCGCTGCGATCGTTGTCCTATTGTGGTTGGCTGCCTCGCCTCTGACCTTGCGCTACCCGCGATTGGTACAGAACGCCGGTCGGTTCACTGTCGGGTGGGCAAGGCCTGGATGGAGCGCACCCATCCCCGGGCGTCCTACCGGGACAAGGACATCACCCCGTACTTCTGGGCCAACGGCCGGCCGCCCGACAACGAGGAGTACTGCCGATTGCGGGACGCCGGTTGGGCTCGGTACACGTTGCGCGTGCAGGGGTTGGTGGCAAATCCGGTGCGGCTGTCGTATCGAGAGTTGTTGGCATTGCCCAAACATGAGCAGATCACCCAGCACTACTGCATTCAGGGCTGGTCCGGGGTGGCCAAGTGGGGCGGGGTGCGGATGGCCGACATCCTCGCCCTGGTGCGTCCGCTACCCGAAGCGCGCTGGGTGGTGTTCTACTCGATGGGCGACGGCGCCGAACCTGGTCACGGGCGCTACTACGACTGTCACCGCATCGAGCACATGCGCGAACCGATGGCGTTGTTGGCCTACGAGATGAACGGCGAACCGCTGAGTGAGGCGCACGGTGCGCCGCTGCGGCTGCGCAACGAGTTGGAGCTCGGGTTCAAACAGGTCAAATGGATCGAGGCGGTCGAGTTCGTGGCCGATTTCCGATCCGTCGGTTGGGGCCACGGCGGGTACAACGAGGACCACGAATACTTCGGCCATCGCATGCCGATCTAGCCGGATCGGACCGATGGTCGATGTGCCCGCCAGTCAGCGACAATTCAGCGACAATCGCAACGCCAGTCGCTCCAGCCTCGTCAAACCCATTGCGCTGAGCATTTTCGCCAATCCAGAACCATGGGCCCCATCAGTCCCGCCCGTCCAGTGCCCGCCTGTCAGCGACACTGTCGCTGATAGCTGGGCAACTCGAATTCCGTTGCGTACGAGGCGAATGCACACAGGAGTGACGCAAGTTCACATCGCATTCGTGACCAACGGTGCTCACGATGTGCATGTGGCGATTGTCGCTGGAAAGTCGCTGACAGGCGGGCACATCGGCATGTGCTCGCCCGCGCGCGACACACCGGCCGCGACGCGCCGGCTCAAATCATGTCGTTCTTCGTGAGCCACCGCATCACAGGCCAACCGATGAACACCGGTAGCCAGCAGGTCAGTACCCGGTAGAGCAGTACCGCGGGCACGCCGATCCCGGCCGGCACACCGAACGCCGCCAGACCACCGATCAGGGCCGCCTCGACGGCGCCCACACCGCCGGGGGTGGGGGCCGCCGAGGCCAGGGTGCCACCGACCATGGTCACGACCGTGACGGTGATGAAGGAGGTGGTTCCGCCGAACGCCTCGACACTGGCCCACAGTGCCAGGGCCGCACCGAGGGTCGTTCCCGCGGCGCCCAGCACGATCAGGGCCAGCCGTTGCGGTTCGCGGGCCAGTTTGACCAGGTCGTCGGTGACCTCTTTGAGCTTTGGGCGTAACGAGGAGGACAGCCAGCGCCGCAGTTTGGGCACGGCCAGGAACGCCCCGACGAGCCCGAGGGCGAGCCCGGCGATCAGGTACAGGACCGTCGAGCTCGGCACGAAGTGCGACAGGTCGGCCGAGGCTCCGGCCATGGTGCTGAAGAAGATCAGCAGGATCACGTGCACGATCACCTGCACCGACTGTTGCAGTGCCACCGCCGCGGTGGCCCGTGCTGTGCTCAGCCCGCCCTTCTGCAGGAACCGGGTGCTCAGGGCCAGGCCGCCCACGCCCGCGGGCGTGGTGGTGGCGGCAAAGGTGTTGGCCACCTGCATGATCGAGAGGTTGCGGAAGCTCACCAATCCGTCGGCGCATGCCCATAGTGCGGCCGCCGCACCCACATACGTCAGCGCCGACACCGTCAGGCCGAGCAGCGCCCACGACCAGTCCACGGTGCGCAGTTCGGAGAAGAACGTCGGCACCGTGCTGATGAACGGGTAGGCCACATAGACCAGGGCGACCAGCAGCACCAGCTGGATGACCTGGGTGCGGGTGAACCGGGTGATGGTCTCGGCCTGGATCTGGTCGGCGCCGGTCTGGCGTTTGACCTCGTCGCGGGCGGCGGTCATCACCGCCTTGGCGTCGGGAATCTCCGCCCGAACCCGGGCCGGCACCGCGGCCTTGGTCAACCGGCGGGACGCGGTGAGCACGGTGTCGCGGCCGAAGGCGTCGATCGCCGCGGTGACCGCCGACTTCGCGTCGTACAGCGCGGTGGTGGTGACCAGCAGCTGGGCGATGTCGGACTGCAACTGGGCGTCGGTGGCTCCGTATTCGGCATTGCCGAACCCACCGAACAGCACCGCGCCGTCGTCGACGGTGATCTCCTTGCTGCGCAGGTCGCCGTGCGAGATCTGGTGGTCGTGCAGGGTGCGCAGGGCGTTCCACACCCGGCCGACGGTGGTTTCCTCGGTGCTCTGGTCCAGGGGGATGCCGCGTTTGCGGTTGTGCGCGTACAGCGTCCAGCCGCGGTCCAGGGCCGCCACCGACATGGTCGAGGTGCTGGCCAGGCCGAGGTCGCCGATGGCGATGGCCATCAAGGCGCGGTGCTCGACGGCGCGGCGCATCGAGGTCTGCAGGGGAGCGGTCTCGTTGGAGCGCAGCCGCAGTTTGCGCCACACCTGACGCACGGCGCCGCCGCTCTGCTGGTTGGGGCCGTAGAGCTCGACGACGGCGCAGGAGTCCGGGTCCGGTGACTGTGCGGTCAGTGTCAGCGGGCCGGCCCCGGCCGGGCGCACCACGTTGAACGCCGAGACGACGAATCCGCGGCGGGCCAGCGCGCGCACCGCGCCGTCGAGCGGGACTTCCAGCGCGGGGGTGCCGACGAGCCACACCACCAGGGCGCCGACGAACCAGCCGGCGGTCAGGCCCAGCAGTGAGCGGGCCGGCACCACGGCGCTGACCACCAGATGGATCGGGACGAACGCCAGCAGCAGCGTCCACCACCAGCGGCGCAGCCGGCGCGACAGCCACGGCCCGGAAACGGTGAGCACCGCGGCGAGCATGCCGATCCAGCGGGGGTCGTCGAGGAACTGCGACAGCTGGGAGCTGAGCCGGTCGGAGAGGTCGAAATGCCATCGGGGCGCGGCGATGCCGTTGGCGGTGATCGACAGCGACAGCATGGTGATCAGGGCCGCGGCCGCATAGGCGCCGAGCAGTTTCCACTGCCGTCCCAGGATCAGGCTGACCAGGATCACGAACGGTAGGGCCAGGATCGCGATGCCGTAGGCGAGGTAGACCAGGTTGGACTGGGTCGGGGTCAGCACGCCGACGATCTCGGAGATGGACTTCTCCAGCGCCACCCACTCGTAGCGGGTGATCAGCGAGCTGGTGATGACGGTGGCCAGGAAGATCGCGGCCAGGGTCAGACGCAGGATGTCGTTGGTGCGCCGGGTCGGCGGTTGCAGGAGGCTGCCGGTGACGGTGATGTCCCGTCCGTCAACGCGCATGTTCCCCCTTTCCCAGCCCGTTACCGAGACCCGCTATCAAAGCCCGCGACCAAGGTAGCGGGATCAGATGCCGATATCGGCATTTGGTGGCGATCTGGACCGTTACGAATTCACATCGGTCTCATTTGTCACCACGAGCGACAATTTTTGCCAGCCCGATGTGATCTAGGCCGACACATGCGGCAAACGTGATGTAACTTCGATCGACATGCCAACGCCGAATTGGCCGCTCCGGAGGAGTTGAACGGTGGATTCGACCCCATTCGGGCACTATCAGCTGCAGAAGCTGATCGGTCGGGGCGGGATGGGCGAGGTTTACCAGGCCTACGATTCCGACACCGACCGCATCGTCGCGCTCAAGGTTCTGCCGCCGCATCTGGCGCAGGATGCCACCTTCCAGGAACGGTTCCGCCGGGAGTCGCACGCCGCGGCTGGCGTGAGCAATCCGCATGTGGTGCCGATCCACGGCTACGGCGAGATCGACGGCCGGCTGTATCTGGACATGCGGCTGATCGAGGGACGCAACCTCGGCGCCATGCTCACCAAGACCGGCAAGCCGTTGGACCCGACCTTCGTGGTCGGCATGGTCGAGCAGGTGGCCGAGGCGCTCGACGGGGCACACGCAGCCGGCCTGATCCACCGCGACGTCAAGCCGTCGAACATCCTGATCGCCGACAACGACTTCGTGTACCTCATCGATTTCGGCCTGGCCCGGACCGCGGGCGACTCGGGCATGACCACCGCGGGCAGCACCCTGGGCACGTTGGCCTACATGGCGCCGGAGCGATTCGACGCGGGCAAGGTCGATCCGCGTTCGGACATCTACGCATTGGCGTGCGTGCTCTACGAATGCCTCACCGGGGAGCGGCCGTATCCGGCCGACAGCCTCGAGCAGCAGATCGCCGGACACATGGTGTCCCCGGCGCCGCGGGCCTCCGACAAGGATCCGCGTCTGGCGGCCTTCGACGAGGTGATCGCCAAGGGGATGGCCAAGAAGCCGTCCAAGCGCTATCAAAGCGCCGGTGCCTTGGCCGCGGCGGCGCGGGACGCGTTGGCGGTGCCGGTGCGCAACACCGGGCGGTCGGGACGCCATTCGGCGCAACGCGTTCCGACCCGGATGCGGGTGTCCAAGAAGGTGGCCGCGATCGCGGGCGCGACGGTGGTGGTGGCGGCGCTGGGCGCGGTGGGGGTGTGGCAGCTGCGCGACGACGGGTCGGACCGCGTCGCCAATGCGGTCGGTTCAGCCGGCTCCGGTCCGGTGCAGGCGCCGACGGGGGCCGTCGACAAGATCGCGCAGACGGTGCCATCCGAGATCCGCGACTCCGGGCGCCTGGTGATCGGCGTCAATGTGCCGTACGCGCCCAACGAGTTCAAGAATTCCAGCGGCGAGATCGTGGGATTCGACATCGATCTGATGAAGGCCGTGACCCGCACCATGGGATTGGTGCCCGATTTCCGCGAGACCGGATTCGAGGGCATCCTGCCGTCGGTGCAGGATGGCAACTTCAACGCCGGGATGTCCTCGATCACCGACACCGCCGAGCGCGAGCAGCAGGCCGATTTCGTCACCTACTTCCAGGCGGGCACGCTGTGGGCCCGGCGGGCCGGGGCATCGGCCGATCCTGGATCGCCGTGCGGGCTGCGAATCGGGGTGGCGTACAGCACGATTCAGGAGACCCAGGAGATCCCGGCCAAATCGGATGCGTGCGTGGCGGCCGGGCTGCCGCCCATCGAGAAGGTGGTCCGCACCCATCAGGACGAGGTGACGGCCGCGCTGATCGCCGGCGAGGTCGACGCCATGACCGCCGATTCACCCGTCACGGGGTTCGCGATCAAACTCAGCGGCGGCGCGCTGGAGCCGGCCGGTGAGGTGTTCGACTCCGCGCCCTACGGCTGGCCGGTGGCCAAGGGATCCGGTCTGGCAGAGTCGTTGCGGTTGGCACTGGAGCACGTGATGAACACCGGCGAGTACCGCACCATCGCCACGATGTGGGGTGTCGAGAAAGGCATGATCACCCAGCCGGTGATCAATGGGGCTGTCAGCTGAGGTTTTTCGCGTCTCACACCGCGGTGCGGCCGGCGATCGCCTTGGCCAGTTGCACCACCTGGCCGTCGGTCAGGTTCGTTCCGGTGATGCGCACATCGACGACGATGTTGTCCACGGCCAGGATCGCGCGGCGGCTGCCCTGCTGAGGGCTGATCGGCGACCGCTCGTTGGTGACGTCGATGTCGTCGACGACGCTCGGGTTGCCGAGCGCGAAGATGCTGGGCCGACGGTTGCCGGCATAGCTGATCGTGAGGTCGATCCCGGCGCACTGCCGCCAGGTGTCCACCGTGCGGGCGACGAGTGTCTTTGCGGCCGTGGGGGTGTCGAACGATGTGACGGCCTGGTCGACCTCGAGGCGGTTGGTTTCGTCGGCGAACAGGGACTCGCGGAACTGGCGGAATCCGCTGTCGCGGTACACCTCGTCCATCGCGTTGCCGATGACGGCCAGGCAGACCGGACGCGAGGCGTGCTCGTCGGCGTCGAGCCTGGCGGGCTGTCGCAGCGCGGTCTTGGGATGCAGGTCCGTGGTGGCCAGGATGGTGTTGAGCTCTGATTCGCTGGCCAGCATGCTGCCGAGGACGTCGACGTGTGGGGCGGCGTCATCCTCGGTTTGCCTGGTCCCGCACCCGCTCAGGGTGAAACCTGCCAGAGCGATGGCCGCGATGGCTGGTATCGCCGCCCGCTTCACATCCATCTGACCCCCTTGATCCCGTTTGCTGATCGTAATCGGTCAGCGGGGTCTGGCGCAGCGCTGGGGCGTTGCTGTGGACTCTGCTTTCACACCGGTCACAGCAGCACCGCGATCCAACGCATCGGGACCGAGGAGAGGCCTGACGTGCTTTCGTTGATACCTCAAGCTGGCGTTGTGGCAGGGATGCCCATCTGCACCTAGTCTGAAGGCACTCCCAGGTGGCCCGGACCACGCCGCCGCACACAGACGGACCGGGAACACTGACGACAATCAGAGATATCGCTGCCTACGCGGAGTTGAGCCGCGCGGACATCGACGCGTTCGGTGCCGAGCTCGACACCATCCGAAGTGATGTCGAGGAGTCGCTGGGAGCGCGCGACGCCGCCTACATTCGGCGCACCATCGTGTTCCAGCGGGCGCTGGAGGTGACCGCACGCCTGCTGATCGCCGGTACCCGGTCGAAACTCGGCCTGCTCGCCGGCACAGCTACGTTGGCCTACGCGAAATCCGTTGAGAACATGGAGATCGGGCACAACGTCGGCCATGGCCAGTGGGATTGGATGAACGACCCCGAGATCCACTCCACCACCTGGGAATGGGACATGGTGGGTCCGTCAGCGCAGTGGCGGTACTCGCACAATTACCACCATCACGTGTTCAGCAACGTGCTGGGTGTGGACGACGACCTCGGCTTCGGCATCCTGCGGATGAGCCGCGACCAGCAATGGGAGCCTCAGCACCTCGTTCAGCCGTTGCGAAATGTTCTGTTGGCCATGATCTTCGAGTGGGGAATCGCCCTGCACGACTTCTATTCCGCTCGGGACCGGGCGGACACCGAAGCCGGTAAACACGCCGCACGGCAGCTGTTGCGCACCAAGATCGGCCGCCAGCTCGCCAAGGACTTCGTCGTCCTGCCTGCGCTGAGCGGGCGGCGCTGGAAGCGAACCCTTGTCGCGAATCTGGGCGCAAACCTGCTGCGTAACCTGTGGGCGTACCTGGTGATCTTCTGCGGGCATTTCCCCGACGGCGCGCAGCGGTTCGGCCCGGAAACGCTGCGGAAGGAGAGCCGCGGCGAGTGGTACCTGCGACAGATGCTGGGTGCGGCGAACTTCAAAGCCGGACCTGTGCTGGCCTTTTCAAGTGGGAACTTGTGCTACCAGATCGAGCACCACCTGTTCCCGGACCTGCCCAGCAATCGTCTCGCGGAAGTGAGCGTGCGCGTGCGTGACGTGTGCGAGAAATACAATCTGCCCTACACCAGCGGGCCGCTGGCCCAGCAGTATCTGCAGACTCTGCGGACGATCTTTGCACTCGCCCTGCCCAATGCGGGGTGGCGATCGCTGTTCCGAGCGGCGCCACCCATCTGATCGGGAGACCCGCGTAGGCCGATCAGAGTGCGTTGCGACCGGCGATGATCTTCGCCAGCTGGACCGTCTGCCGATCGGTGACGTCGTAGCCGCTGATCCGCAGGTCGACTACGAAGGTGTCGACAGCCAGGATCGCGCGGTGGGTGAGGCGGTCGGCGACATCCAGCGGCACGTCATGGGTGATGTCGACTCCGTCGAGCACGGTCGGCACGCCCATCCGGCGGGCGTCCTGCGTTTCGCCGCCGTCGTAGCTGAAGATCAGGGTGTCCTCGCCGCAGCGGCGCCAGATGTCGAGGGTGCGGGCGACCATGGCCTGGGCGGCTTTGGGGTTGTCGAACCTGGCGATCGCCTGGTCGACCTCCACGGTGTCGGCGTCGTCGGCGAGCTGGGTTTCACGGAACGCCCGGTAGCCGCTGTCGCCGTAGACCCAGTCCATTCCATTGCCGATGACGACCATGCACTCCGGGCGGGAGATGGGCTCGTAGTTGGCGTTGGTCATCGGGCTGCGCAGCGCGGTCTTCGGCCGGACCTTGGCGTTCAGCACCGTGTTGATCTCGGATTCGCTGGCCATCATGCTGCCAAGGACGTCGACCTGGGGGCCGTCGGAATCGTGGACGGTGGGGGTGCAGGCCGCGAGCAGAACTATGCACAGCGCGATGCCTGCGACTTTCGGATCGATGCCCATCGGGACCCCCTTGGATCTGTTTGCTGATCCTAACCGTGAGCGTCGGATGCGCCAGACGGTAATTCGGTGGCCGGCGGCCTGGTTCGGTTGCCGCCGTTTTCTACCCCACGGCTGCTCGCCTACGCGGTCGACGACCCAGGCGTAGAAAACGGCGCACCGGCGCACTCCCGCAGTCCGCAGCGGCGCGGCGCCCGTGCCAACCGGGCCGTTCCCCCGATCGGGGGACACGAGGTTCGTCCGGTGGATGGTCCGGTCGGTCGATACAGCCGCGGGCCGGATCGGCGCATTCTTATTTCAACACCGGAACACACCGGAGAAACACCAAAAGCCTTATCCGACAAAGGAGTCGACATGAGCACCATCTCCCGCCGCATCGCCGCCGGTTTCACTCTCGCCGCCGCCCCCGCACTGATCGCCCTGGGTGCCGCCACCGCTCACGCCGACGCTTCCGCCGCCAACACCGGCCCGTCGGTCAGCGTGCACCAGGCCTTCCCGAACCAGCACAACATGCCGCAGCCCGGTTCCGCGACCCATCACCACCACCAGCGCAACCACGCCAAGTAGGCCAGGGGGAGGCGAGGCCCGGACGCAGCCGGCGTCCGGGCCTCTGGCTGTCACGCTTCCGCTCCGCCGGCGGTCGACGGCTCGTAGGGTGGAGTAATGGTGGGGTTACCTCCGGGGCCTCCGTTGCCCCCGTCGATGCAGGGCTTTTTGATGCTGCGTTACTGGCCGCGATTCGTATCGGCCTGTCGACGCCGCTACGGCGATGTGTTCACGGTGCGGGTGCCTGCGATGGGCACCATGGTGTACCTGGCCGATCCCGCTGACATCAAGGTGGTGTTCGGCGGAGATCCCACGATCTTCCATGCCGGGGAAGCAAACTCGGTGCTCAGTTCCCTGCTCGGGGACACCTCGGTGCTGGTGATCGACGAGGACGAACACCACCAACGCCGACGCCAGATGCTGCCCCCGTTCCACCGCGACGCCGTGGCCCGCCAGACCGAGATCATGACCGAGATCGCCGCGGCGAACATCGCCGACTGGCCCGTGGGCACCACCTTTCCGGCAGCACCCAAGATGGCCGAGATAACCCTTGAGGTGATCCTGCGGACCGTGATCGGGGCGTCGGACCCCGCTCGGCTGGCCGCGTTGCGGTCGGTGATGCCGCGGCTGCTCAGCGTTGGGCCGTGGGAGACGCTCGCCCTGGCCAGTCCTGGCCTGCAGCGGCGGCTCCCGTGGCGGGCCCTGCAGCGCAACATCGAGGAGGCCGACCGGCTGCTGTTCGCCGAGATCGCCGATCGCCGGGCTGATCCGGAGATTGCGATCCGCACCGATGTGCTGGCCATGCTGGTGCGCTCCGCCGATGAGGGCGGGCACACCATGACCGACCGGGAACTGCGCGATCAGTTGATGACCCTGCTGGTCGCGGGGCATGAGACGACCGCGACCGCGTTGTCGTGGGCGCTGGAACGCTTGACCCGCCACCCCGCGGTGCTGGACAAGGCGGTGCGGGCTGCGCGCGACGGCGACGACGACTATCTCGACGCCGTGGCCAAGGAGACGCTGCGGATCCGGCCCGTGGTGTTCGATGTCGGCCGGGTGCTGAAGCAGCCGGTGGAGTTGGCCGGTCATCGCCTGCCTGCCGGGGTGATGGTGGCACCGGGCATCGGGCTTGTGCACGAATGCGACGACGTCTATCCCGACGCCGACCGGTTCGACCCGGACCGGATGCTCGGCGCGACGCTCGGCCCGACCACCTGGTTCCCGTTCGGCGGCGGCAACCGTCGTTGCCTGGGCGCGACGTTCGCGATGGTCGAGCTGCGGGTGGTGCTGCGCGAAATCCTGCGCCGGGTAGACCTTTTCACCACGACCGCCGCCGACGAGCGGCAGCGCGTCAAGCACGTGACGCTGGTTCCGCACCGAGGGGCGCGCATCTGCGTGCGGGCGGTTCGGGAGCCACTACCGGCGGAGAGTTCCCGGTCCGAGTCGGGCCGCCGCTAGCCGATCCGGTAGTCGGGCAGGTCGAGGTCGTCCCGCACGCTGCCGGTGAACAGGCCCGCCACGGGGCGGCTCAGGTTCATCGCCCGCAGCGCCACATTGCGGAACCACAATCCGAACCGGGTCCTGGTGGCGAAGAACCCCAGCATCCGTTCGGCGCCGGCCTGCTTGCCCTCGATGAACGGCCGCAGCAGCGACTCGTAGCTCTCGAACGCGCGGCGGTGATCGCGCCCGGCGCGGGCGAGTTCCCCGGCCAGCGCGTAGGCCTCGGTGATCGCCAGCCCGGTGCCCTCGCCGCCGAGCAGCGAGATGCAGCCTGCGGCGTCGCCGATCAGCAGTACCCGGCCGTCGGACCAGTGGTCCATCCGGATCTGGCTGACCACGTCGAAGAAGAGGTCGTCGACCCCGTCCACCGCGGCCAGGATCTGACGGCATTCCCAGCCGGCATCGTCGAACTGCTTGTGCAGCTGCTCTTTTGGCGTCAGGCCGTGGTCGTCGTGCTCGTCGCGGAAGACGAACAGGAACATGGTGCGGTTACCACGCAACGTGAACTGCCCGACCTGCCGGCCGGGGATGCTGTAGGTGAGGTACGCGTCGGAATCGGCCCCGCCGCCAAAGCCGTCGACAACGCACGCGGCGACCTTGCAGCCGAGGTAATGCTCGTAGTGTTCCTCGGGCCCGAACACCAGGCTGCGCACGTTGGAGTGCAGGCCGTCGGCGCCGATGACGAGGTCGAAGTCGTCGGCCGGGCCGTTCTCCAACGTCACCCGGACCCCGTCACCGTGCTGAGCGATGCCGGTGATGCTGTCGCCGAAAATCGTCGGGACCCGGTCCTCGACGGTGCGGAAGATGGCGGCCGCCAGGTCGCCGCGCGGCAGGCTGGTGAAGTCGTTGCCGATCATGCGGCGGAACACGTCCACGCGGAGCTCGGCCTGGGTAGCGCCGTCAGGTTCCAACGTCCGCACCGACTGCACGTCGTAGCCGGCGTCGCGGATGGCCGGCTCGATGCCCATCTGCCGGGTCACGCGGTAGCCGATGCCCCAGAAGTCGATCATGTAGCCGCCGGTGCGAAACGCAGATGCGCGTTCGATCAGCGTCGGGGTGTGGCCGGTGCGATGCAGCCAGTGCGCGAGCGCCGTCCCGGCGACTCCGGCCCCACTGATCGCGATTCTCATGACCATTCGATGCTACGGGCGGCCTCGAGCCGGCCGGGCGCTGTTTTCGACGCCCCGTAGAAATCGGCGTCGGACGCTACGGCTGATTGTCAGGCGACCGTGCCAAGCTGGGGACATGGCTGCGAAACGATCCCCGCACCGTGCCGACCTCGTGCTTTCCGGGGGCGGGGTCAAGGGCATCGGCCTGGTGGGCGCCGTCGTCGCGCTCAAGGACGCGGGATACTCGATCGAGCGGATCTCGGGCACCTCGGCCGGCTCACTCGTCGGTGCGGTGGTGGCCGCGGCGGTGCAACGCAACGATCCGACCAGCGATCAGTTGCGGGAATTGGCGCTGAGCGTGCCGTATCGCAAGTTCCGCGACAGCGGGCCGATCGAGAGCATCCCGGTGCTCGGCACCGCGTGGAGCCTGCTTCGTGAGACCGGCATCTATCGCGGCGACTTCGCGTACGACTGGATTCGCAGCGAACTGAAAAACCTGGGCGTCAAGACCTTTGGCGATCTGGCCATCAAGGACGACAATCTGCTGCCCGAGCGGCGCTACCGACTGACGGTCACGGTGACCGACGTGACGACCGGTCAATTGGTTCGTCTGCCATGGGATTACCGGCGGGTCTACGGCCTGGACCCTGACGAGCAGCTCGTCGCCGACGCGGTGCGGGCCTCGATGGCGATCCCGTTTCTGTTCCATCCGGTCACGCTGGAAACCGCTGACGGGAAACCGTGCACGTTGGTGGACGGCGGGGTGCTGTCGAACTTCCCGATCGACTCCTTCGACCGTCCCGACGGTGCGGAGCCGCGCTGGCCGACGTTCGGGGTGACGGTGGTGCCCTATCTGCCGGCGCCCTCGGCCCAACAGCTGATCCCCGGCCTGGGCCTGCTGGGCTTCGGCAGCCCGACGTTCCTGGAAAGCCTGATCACCACCATGCTGGTCGGGCATGACCAGGCCCACCTGAGCCAGCCGTGGGTGAAGGTGCGTGCGATCCAGGTGGATTCGACCGACGTCGGGGTGCTGGACTTCGACATCAGCCGCAACGAGGCCGAGGCGCTGTTCGACAAGGGGTATGCGGCGACGACGGAGTTCCTGTCCACCTGGGACTGGCCGGCCTATCTCGATCGTTTCCGCCGGGCCCATCGGGTGGCTGCCAGGTAGCTCGCGGCACTATGGTTCGGCTATGACGGTCGGATACTCCGCCCCGGGCCGGATCAATCTGATCGGCGAGCACACCGACTACAACGGGGGATTCGCGCTGCCGATTGCCTTGCCGCAGAGGACGTTTGTGCGCTTCGATCCTGACCCGTCCGGGGTGCTGTCGGTGTCGAGTTCGTTGGGCGACGGGCCGGTGCAGATCGGTCTGGACACCGTGCCCGGGGACGTGACCGGCTGGGCGGCGTACGTCGCCGGGGTGGTGTGGGCGCTGCTGAATGCCGGGTTTGCGGTGCCGGGCGGGACGATGACGATCACGAGTGAGGTCGAGATCGGGTCGGGGCTGTCGTCGTCGGCGGCGCTGGAATGCGCGGTGCTGGGCACGCTGCTCACCGCGCTCGGTGTCGATCTCGATCGCGTCGAACAGGCCTGGATCGCCCAGCAGGCCGAGAACGAGTACGTCGGTGCACCAACGGGACTGCTCGATCAGCTGGCATTGTTGTTCGGCGAGCCCGGGCAGGCGATGCTGATCGACTTCCGCGACGTCACGGTGCAACCGGTGCGCTTCGATCCCGAATCAACCGGCACGGCGCTGCTGCTGATCGACTCCCGGGCCCGGCACGCGCACGCCGGTGGCGAGTACGCGCAGCGGCGGGCATCGTGTGAGCGGGCGGCCGCCGAGCTGGGGGTGGCTTCCCTTCGGGAGGTCTGTGCCGCGTCTGAGCTCACCAAGGTGAAAGATCAAATCGCCGCCCGGCGTGCGCGTCATGTGCTGACCGAAAACCAGCGCGTGCTCGATTGCGTTGCGGCCATGGGGACTTCGGACTTCGCGGCGGTGGGTGCGCTCTGGACCGCATCGCATGCGTCGATGCGCGACGACTTCGAGATCACCACCCCGCACCTCGATCTGATCGCCGCGACGGCGGTGCGGGCCGGCGCACTCGGCGCGCGGATGACCGGCGGTGGGTTCGGTGGCTGCGTCATCGCACTCGTGCCGCAGGAGCGGGTGAATGCGGTCAGTGAGGCGGTATCCCGGGCGGTGCGCGATACCGGATATCCGGAGCCGGTCATCACCAGAACCTATGCGGGTAAGGGTGCGGGCCCTACTTCAGTTTGACCATGCGCGTCGTCGAGCTCTCGTCCAGCTCGACGGCATCGGAGCGCGACCGCAGGAAGTCGCTGAAAGACTTGAACCCCAACGACTTCTCGCTGAAGGACGGGTCCATCCGTTTCATCTGCGCCTTGACCGCGGAGTTGTGCAGCCACTCGACGTCATCCTTCTCCAGGCCGATCTGCAAGGCGCGGGTGAGCAGCGCGGTGGCCTGCGCCTGCGGGTCCGGTTCTTCCTTCTTGCGGCTGCGTTTCGGCTGCTGACGTTCGGGCTCGGGAGCCGGGGTGGGGATGCCGGGCAGTGAGTCGTAGACGACGAACTCGTCGCACGCGGCGGCCAGCATCCGGCTCGACGAGCCGGCCACCCCGATCCCGACGACGTAGCGGCCCAGCCGTTTGCAGCGCTGGGCCAGCGGGATGTAGTCGGAGTCACCGGCCACGATCACCACGTGGGTGAGGTCGGGGAGGCGGAACATGTCCTCGACCGCATCGACGGCCAGCCGGATGTCGGCCCCGTTCTTGCCGTACGCGGCGGCCGGGAAGAGCTGCACCAGATCCACCGCCCGGCCGACGAGTTGCTCGCGGTATCCGGCGTTGACGTCGGCGGACCAGTCCGCGTAGGCGCGGGTGAGCACCAACGTGCCGAAGGATGAGGCGAAGTCCAGGATCGCGGCGACATCGACGGTGGCCTTGGTGAGTTTGTCGGGTTCCAGCCCCTTGGCCTTGTCCTTTTGGAAGGAGTTGCGGCCGTTCACCTGGTCGTAGCGGGAGATGACGATGTTGTCGAAGTCGAGGTAGACCGCGACACGGGTGGCGGGTTCGGACATGTGCCCAGTCTGGCGTATCGGTGTTCGGGTCGGGTTCGACTGTGAGAAACCGCTGCTACGCGGGTATGCCCGGACATACAGTGGAGTTTGTCACTGCCCAACTTTCGGCTGGTAAAGGGGAGAGCGAGAGCACAACACATGCCCGCGAAGGCCGCTGGTCGATTCGCCGATGTTGTCGTCACCGCGATCGCATCGACAACTCCCCTCGCGCCTGATGCCGAGGTGACGTGGGCGCTGTTGTTGGAGGGCCGGAGTGGCATCCACTCGTTGGACGAACCGTTCGTCGACGAGTTCGACTTTCCGGTGCGGATCGCGGGGAAGCTCACCGAGACCTTCGACGACGCTGTGAGTCGCATTGAGCGGCGCAGGCTTTCGTTCATGGGGCAGATGTCCACGGTGCTGGGTCGTCGGCTGTGGGAGGCGGCCGGTTCCCCCGAGATCGACACCCGGCGCCTGCTGGTCTCGATCGGTCTGGCACTGGGCAGCACCGAAGAAATGATCCTGCAGTACGACACCTGGCAGCAGAAGGGCTTGCGTGCGGTGCCGCCGACGGCGATCCAGAAGTACATGCCCAATTCGCCGGCGGCCGCGGTCGGATTGCAGCGGCAGGCGAAGGCCGGGGTCAGCTCCCCAGTGATGGGCGATGCCTCCGGGGCCGCCGCGATCGGGCACGCCTGGCGGCGCCTGATCTTCGGCGACGCGGACGCCGCGATCTGCGGCGGGGTGGAGAACTGCATCGAAGCGGTGCCGATCGCGGCGTTCACCCAACTGGGGATGATGTCGACGGCCAACGATGATCCGGCCGCGGCCTGCCGGCCCTTCGACCGGGACCGCGACGGCATGGTGTTCAGCGAGGCCGGGGCGCTGATGCTGATCGAAACCGAGGAGCATGCCAAAGCTCGCGGAGCCCCGATTCTGGCCCGGCTGATGGGCTGCGGGATCAATTCCGACGCCTATGACCCGATCCTGCCCGACCCGACGGGGGAGCGGGCCGGTGACGCCATCACCCGTGCCGTCGAGCTCGCCGGCCTGACCCCGGCCGACATCGACCACGTCAACGCCCATGCCACCGGGACCACGTGCGGGGATGCGGCCGAAGCGCAGGCGATCCACCGGGCGCTGGGTCGTCGGTCGCCCGCGGTGTACGCACCGAAGGCGGCGTTGGGGCACTCCCTGGGCTCGGCCGGGGCGCTGGAGGCAGTGTTGACGGTGCAGGCCCTGCGGGACGGGGTCATCCCGCCCACGCTCAACCTGAAGAACCCGGATCCGCGGATCGATCTGGATGTCGTGGTCGATCAGCCTCGCCGTGGCCACTACCGGTATGCGATCAGCGACTCGTTCGGGTTCGGTGGGCACAACGTCGCGTTGGCCTTCGGTGCGTATTAGGGCCGTTTGGTGAAGGTGAACTGGGCGACCTCGGAGATGCCGCGGCGGAAGAAGTCGGCGCAGCCGGTGATGTAGTGCATGTAGCGGTCGTAGACCTCCTGCGAGGTGGTGGCGATCGCCTCGTCGCGGTGCGCGGTCAGGTTGGCCGCCCACGTGTCCAACGTCCGCACGTAGTGGGTGTTCATCAGCTGCTGCTCGTCGGTGGAAAATCCCGCGTCGGAGGAGAATTCGACCATGTCCTGGTCGGAGGGCAGCTGACCGCCGGGGAAGATCTCCCGGCCGATGAACCGGGTGAACTTCATGTCGGACAGGGTGATGGGGATGCCGTGCTCGCGCCAGTAGTTGATCGGGTGGGTGAAGATCGTTTCGATGACCATCCGCCCGTCGGCGGGCATCACTCGGTGGGCGGTGTCGAAAAATGCTGCGTAGCGGGACTTTCCGAACGCTTCGAACGCCTCGATGCTGACGATGCGGTCCACGGGCTGCTCGAGTTGCTCCCAGCCCTGCAGGCACACCTGATGTGTGCGCTCGGTGTCGACCTGATCCAAAAGCGTTTGGCAGTAGGCGTATTGGTTTCTGCTGAGGGTCAGGCCCACCACGTCGACGTCGTAGTTCTCCATGGCGCGTTTCATCAGTGCGCCCCAGCCGCAGCCGATGTCCAGCAGCGTCATCCCGGGCTGCAGGCCCAGCTTGTCGAGCGCCAGGTCGATCTTGGCCATCTGCGCTTGTTCCAGGGTCATGTCGTTGTTCTTGTAGTACGCGCAGCTGTAGGTGCGCGATGGGTCCTGAAAGAGCCCGAAGAAGTCGTCGGAGAGGTCGTAATGGGCTTGAACGTCTTCGAAGTGCGGCCGCAGCTGGGCCGTCCCCGCCATACCGTCGGCCATGCGCAGTAACCTCCCCGGTAGTTACGCCTTTTCGCAGGTGAATTGGCAAACGTCGGTGTAGCCGTCGCGGAACAGGTCCGCACAGCCGGTCAGGTACTTCAGGTAGCGGTCGTAGACCTCTTCGGAGGTGATCGCGATCGCCTCGTCCTTCTTGGCCTGCAGGTTTGCCGCCCAGGTGTCGAGCGTGCGGGCGTAATGCGGCCGCAGCCGTTGTTTGCGGGTGACGTGGAAGCCGGCTTCGGTCGCGCGGTCCTCGACCATCTTGATGAGCGGTATCCGGCCGCCCGGATAGATCTCGGTGACGATGAACCGGAAGAAGCGCATCAGCGACATGGTGGTGGGCAGGCCCAGCTCGTCCACTTCTTCCTTGCTGGTCGAGACGATGGTGTGCAACAGCATCACGCCGTCGTCGGGCATCAACTCGTAGGTCTTCTTGAAGTAGTCGGCGTACTTCTCGAAGCCGAAATGCTCGAAGGCCCCGATCGATACGACGCGGTCGACCGGTTCGTCGAAATCCTCCCAGGGTTGCAGCCGTACTTCTTTGCTGCGCGGGCTGTCCGACGCGGCGAAACGTTGCTCGATGTGGGCCAACTGGTTGTGCGACAGGGTCAGGCCGATGACGTTGACATCGTGCTTTTCCACTGCGCGCATGATGGTCGAGCCCCAACCGCAGCCGATGTCGAGCAGCGTCATGCCCGGCTCCAGGCCGAGTTTGCCCAAGGCGAGATCGACTTTCGCCATCTGGGCCTGCTCCAGCGTCATGTCGTCACGCTCGAAGTAGGCGCAGCTGTAGGTCTGGGTGGGGTCCTGCCAGAGCCGGAAGAACTCGTTGGACAGGTCGTAATGCGAGCGGACCTCGTCCGCGGTCGATCCGTGCCGCTCCCCGGGAGCGGCGCCGATGAACGTTGTTCTGGTGTTTTTCTGGTGCGAAGAATCTGTCACTATCCGCCCCGTAGATCTTTCGGATTCGGTAGCTGACCTGGCGCACCGCTTTCTTCATACGCCGTTTCGGGACGTTACTCCTTTGGCTTTCCCACGGGTACCCCTTGGCGAAACCCGGGGTCAGTCCTCTGGTTCGGATCGCCCAATGAGGTTGCGGGCGCCGGTGGGGCCGAGCAGTTCCCGGAACGCCTGGACGGTGTAGCCGACGATGGTCGCGTCGGTCTTCGCGCGGGCGGTGGCCGATCGGGGCAGGCTGAACAGCGGTCCCATCTCGCCGAAGTAGTCGCCGGGTCCGACCGTTTTGATGACTTCCTCTCCACCGCTGGCCAATTCGCGAGCGAGCTCGATCTCGCCGTCGGTGATGATGTAGATCAGGTCGCCCATCTCGCCCTGGGCGAACAGCACCTCGCCGGCTTCGATGGTCACGGTTTCGGGGCCTTGATGCTCCACGGCGACGTGGGGGACGAGTTCCACGACCTGGTCGGCGAGCGGCAGGATGCGGGTGTCGTGGGTGGCGACGACGACGACGCGTTCGTCGCTGGCGAGCTCGCGGATGAGCCGGAGCACCTCCTCGACCTGGATGAAGTCCAGGTGGGCGGTGGGTTCGTCGGCCAGGATCAGGGGCGGGTCGAGGGCGATGGCGCGGGCCACGGCGACGCGCTGTTGTTGTCCGCCACTGAGATTGCCGGGGCGGTGGTGGAGCCGGTGCTCGAGGCCGACGCGGGTCAGCAGCTCCATGGCACGTTCCCGGGAACCGTAGCGGCTCATGCCGGCCGCCCTCAGCGGCACCATCACGTTCTCCATCGCGGTCAGGCTGGGCACCAGGTTGAAGGCCTGGAACACAATGCCGACGGTGTCACGCCGATAGTCCGACAACGCTTTCTTGTTCAGGGTGGTCACGTCGACGTCACCGAATTCGATGCGCCCGGCGGTGGGTTTGAGGATTCCGCCCAGACATGACAGCAGGGTGGTCTTTCCACAACCGCTGGGGCCCAACAGGATTGCCAGCGATCCGGCGGGGACTTCGAGGTCGAGGCCGTCGATCGGGCGCACCGCGTAGCCGCCGCTGGAGTACTCCACGACGAGGTCTTTGACGAGCAGGTCGGCCATGTCAGGGTCCTCGGAACGCCAGGGCGGGGTCGATGGTGACGGCGCGGCGCAGCCCGGCGACGCTGGCCAACAGGCCGATCACGACGGCGACGATCGGCAGCGCGACGAACGCCAGGGTGGGGACGTCGCAGCGCATCGGAAATGGCGGGCCCAGCACCAGCGACAGCCCCGCACCGAGGAGTGCGGCCAGCAGGGCGACAGCGACGGCCTGCATCGCCAGCCCGGCCATGATGGATCGGGTGGCCACGCCGACGGCCTTGAACACCGCGAAGTCGCGGGTGCGCTCCAGGGCGGACAGGTAGATCACCGAGCCTACGATCAGTGCCGCGACCGCCCACAACAGGCCGGCCATCAGGCTCATCGCCTGGTTGGCGCCGCGCAGTGGGCGCACCATGTCGTCGATGGCGCCGGCCCGGTCGACGATGCGGAACTCGGGTGGCGCCGCACCCGGGTTGCCGACTATGCCGACCGACGAGATCAGCTTTTGCCCGGAGAAGAGCAGTTGCTGGGCGCCGGGGACCGTTAGGTAGATGTTGTCCTGGGCGGCCAGGGCGGTGAGGTCATCGACCAAACCGACGACGCGCAGTTTCGAGGCGCCGACGGCGACGTCCGCGCCGACCGGATGGCCCATCGTCGTCGACACCGCGACCTCGTCGGGGGTGCGCGGTGCCCGGCCCTCCTTCAGCGCCGGGGCCCCGGGTCCCTGCTCCGGTACCCCGAACACGTTCACGTTCCGTGGGGTTCCACCGGCGGGGATGGTCGACGAGCCGTACACCAGTGGGACAGCGGTGACCACACCCGACAGTCTGGCCGCCCGCTGAACGTCGTTGAGCGGCAACGGCGCCGAGCCCAGGAACGGTCCGGCGGCACCGGCCTTGATCATGTATGCGTCGAGGCCCAGGGCGTCGACGCTGCGTTCGGCCTCGACGCGAAAACCGTTCGCCAAGCCCGTCAACACCAAGGTCATGGCAAAAACCAACGCGGTGCCGACTGCGGCGATCATGAATCGCCGTCGGCGCCACTGCAGATCGCGTAACGCCGCGATCAACACGTCGGAGCCCCGCTCATCACGCCCGACGTTACCGAGATGGGTGTGGCGGATGGCGGTTATTGGGGCATTTGGTGTGTGGGGGCGCGGCGACCCCGCCAGTCACACCCGTCACAGCGACTTTGGGATGACCGAAGTGCCCGCCTGCTAGCGACTTTTCAGCGACAATCGCCTCACCGGTCGCACCTGTCCCGTCGGACCCATCGGTGCTGGCGCTTCTCGTCTATCCCGCATCGTTGGCCCCACCGGCCTCACCAGTCCAGTGCCCGCCTGTCAGCGACACTGTCGCTGACAGGCGGGCATGTTGCGCGCTGTGCGACGTTCCGGGATCGACGGCGAGTGCGGCGAGGTGCAGTAGCCCGATGGCCAGCAGCACGGTACCGCCGACGATCAACCAGGTCCCGTTGGACGCCTGCGGCGGCGGCCGGTCGTCGGCCGGCCCGGAGCCGTCCGGGTGAAGCAATCGGTCGTCGTCGTGACGGACCCACCGGGTATGGGCGATGCGCCGGCGGACACCGATGGTCAGCAACAGGGCACCGACAGTGGGCCAGAGTATTGCGCCGATCGTGGAGCCGATCTGATATGCGATTCCGCCATCGGCAAGCAGGTTTTCAACCATTGCGCCCCCTCGGGCGGCAACGCTAGCGCATGGTGACCGCCGCGGCCGTGTCACCGCTCGGCGGTAATTGGCGCGTCGCCGGCCCCGGCAACAGCCTTACGCTGATCAGCATGCGACTCACCGCCGTTGCGGCCGCACTGTTGGTGGCAGTTGGCGTGAGCGGATGTACCGGCGCGCCGGACCGGGAACAGGAAGCACTCGACATCCGGGACCGCATCGCTGCGATGCCGGGAGTGGCGGACGTCGACCTGACCTATGACAACGGCGTCCTCGAAGGCACCCGGTTCGAACTCAAGGTGGCCATGGACCGGGCCAGCGACGAGCAGGTCGGCGCGGTGGCAGCCCAACTCGACGAGCTGCGCGGCGACGACTTCGCAAAGTTCGACCAGCAGATGAAGATCGTTGTGGCCCGCCAGACCTCGATCTCCGGGAGTGCCGGTCTGCCGGATGACATCGAGCAGGTGACCGGACTGGTGCGTCGCCTGCGGGCAGACACTCCGGCCGGTGACATCAGCTGGTTCGCAGGCGCCGCGCCTGACGCGTCAAAGGTGCGGATCCAGGAGGCCGAGAATCCTGGTGCTGCCGTCGACGCCGTCGTCCGCATCTTCGCCGACCGGCCCCCGGGCAACATCGAGGTCTCCGCGGCCGACCGGGTCGCCGACCCGTACTGGATGATCTTCAACCCGTTCACCCTCGCGGATAAACAACGCATCGACCGGCAGCTGGCCGCGGCCGCGCCCGCCAACCCCGGGTGGATCGGCATCCGCGACGGGAAGATCGAGCGCCTGACATTCAGCGTGCCCAGCCCGGCGACCGCCTATGACGACATCGTGCGGACCATTCACGCGATCGGGGCCGGTCCGGAGCATCCGGTCAGCCTCATCTGGGCCTGGCACGGCATTAAGTACCGGTATGACGAGCCACGCTGGGCGGGCAGCGCCATGATCGGCAAGTGCGACTACGTCAACGGTGACCGCACCAAGTCCGAACCACTGGTGCCCGATGCGTTGGCGCTGCAACAGCGCATCCGCGATGAGTTCGACACCTGCCTCAAGTAGCGGTCAGCTTGATGGCGGCGAGGTGCTCACGACCGACCGCCTCGGTGAACTCCGCCAGCGTGGGGATGCGCTGATCGCGGAACGTCAGCCCCATCATCCGCTGGGCGCGTTTGACGCCGTAGGACTCCGCGCAGCGGTGGCACAGCTCGGCGACAGTTGCGGGGTCCGTGATCAGTTCGCCACGCATGGTCGTTGTCTTGCCGTCGTGGAGGATTTCGGCGGTGGCGCCGTCGCGGAAGTTGTGCTTCCATCCGGCGTCGGTCAGTGCGTAGATGGTGTCGTCGACGACGTGCGCACTCAACGGAATTGCATACTGCCGTCCGGTCTTTCGGCCATGCACGGTCAGCACCATGAACTGCTTGCGCGCGGCGCCGGCGAACGGCGTGCGCAGCATCAACCGCAGGGCCGGGTTGACGACGCGCATCATCCCTTTCGGCGGATGCGCCACGGTGATCGCGGGTGACTGCTCTGTCATGTCCTCACGCTAGGCCGATTGTTCGACGTTGCCCAGGGTGTCGGTGAGCGTCTTGCCATGCCTGCCAGATGTCAGGGCGGAGTCGGCCGCGGGGTGGAACCTCCAGGCCGGCTTCTCGGGCCCAGGCCCGGACCTCGGCGGTGCTCGGGCCGGGGGCCGCGGTGCCCTGATAGACGATGGCAACGTCGACGTGGACCTGTGAAATGCGTTGTATCGCAGCATCTTCAGCCGTCGACCAGGCATGTGCGGCCGCGAGGAACCGGTAGGTCCATTCTTCCGCGAGTTGGCGAGCTTCGCAAAATATGATCGGTACATTCGGCCAGCGAACCTGCAGTTCTGCCAGCCCGTCGGCGACGACGGCGGGGCGTACCCGGTCGAGCTTGAACAGCTGCGAGTAGCGGTCCTCGACAACCACCGCCGCTCGGGGGAGCGCGGCCAGGTCGGCGACCTGATAGCGCAGCTTGCCGGTGGTGAGGCTGGAGACCAGGTCGTCCAGGGATTTGCGCTCCACGCTGGCGACGAGCGTCCCATCGATGAGCAGCCCATAGTCGCCGCATGGCAGCGCACGTTGAACGGTATTGGCTTGCTGGTCGGCGAACTTGTAGGCGTACCGCTCGTGGCTGTCCACCACGATCTGCAGCTCGTCGATGCCCTGGGCGCGTGCTGCCGGGGTCCGCACGTTGGGGCGCGCCTGCTTGCGGGTGCGCGGCGACTGCCAGAACACCGCGTCCCGGCCCCGGGCGGTGGTGAACACCAACTGGGAACGGTTCTCCCGGCTCCGCTGCAGAATCACGTCGATGGCAGCACCCCGGCGCTGGCACGACCGCAATGCGACGCGTTCGACGATCTGCGCGTCTGTCGGCCACTCGTCGAGGCCAACTGGATAGCAGTACAGCGCTTTGGCCCGGGGCCACGTCCCTGAAGTGCGAAACACGAGATCGCCGCCAGGTTGTGGAATGCGCAGCAGGTACGGCAGGCGAGAGCCTTCATCTGGATTGAGGGCTATGACCATCTCCGCCACACCGCGATTGTGCCGGGATTCGGTGGGGAGGCCAAGAGGTGCCGCCGGGAGTCGCCGGATAGACGCCTGATGTGCGGAAAGTGGTCGAACGACCTCTTTCGCAAAAGACGTCGAACGACTACAATCGAAAATGTCGTCGAACGACTACAAGGAGGAGCATGCAAGTCAAGACAATGGGCGACGTTGGCGCCCTCGTCCGCTCTGCTCGCACGGCCCGCGGAATGACTCAGGCTGAGCTGGCCGAGCAACTGCGCATGAGTCGGGACTGGGTCGTTCGGCTGGAGAAGGGGCATCCACGACTGGAAGCGCAAAGGGTGCTCGATGCACTTCGCGTCGTCGGTGTGAGCCTGGAGGCGACCGCGCCCGAGGCGCCGTCGAACGCTCGAAAACGTACCAGGAAGGGAGCTCCCGAGAAGTCCAAGCCTGCCGGAACGGCTCCCGCGTCCCTTGATCCGTTCGACGCGCTGTTCGGCACAGGGAAAAGGTGATGGCGGACAGGGCGTTGCGGATCTACCTGGACGGGATCCCGACCGGCACGGTGACACAGTCTGCTCACGGAGCGCTGGGTTTCAGCTATGACGATGAGTACGCCGAGCGGGCCGATCCGACACCGTTGTCGCTGTCCTTGCCTGTCGTGTCGAATCGGCATCGGGACAAGGCCATTCGTTCCTACCTTGAGGGTCTGCTTCCTGACAGCGAAGGTGCACGACAGCGGTGGGGGCGCGAGTACAACGTCTCACCGAACAATCCCTTCGCCCTGCTCGCTCACGTCGGACGCGACGCAGCCGGCGCAGTCCAGATTCTCCCGCCCGAAGCCGATCCGTCCGACGCGTGGGCTCGGCCGGGTGACATTCAATGGCTCGGTGAGTCTGAATTCGCAGAGCTCGTCCAAGTGCTCGCCTCTCATCAATCCGACTGGGACCCTGGCAGATTCGGGGGTCGGTGGAGCCTCGCCGGCGCGCAACCCAAGGTCGCGCTGTTCCGGGAGCCCGCGTCCGGGCGGTTCGGGATCCCGCGAGATTCGACGCCGACGACCGTGATCGTCAAGCCGGCAATTGCCGGTTACGCCCGACACCACATCAACGAGGCGCTGTGCCAGCGTGCTGCGAGCGAAGCCGGGCTGCTCGCAGCCGAATCCGCGGTGATGGAGATCGGTGACGTTCAGGTGTTGACCTCGACGCGCTACGACCGCCTTTATGACGGGACTACCTGGCACCGGGTCCACCAAGAAGACATCTGCCAGGCGCTGTCGGTCCACCCCAGTCTGAAATACCAGTCCGACGGAGGGCCCGGCGTTGGTGATATCGCTGACCCTCTCAACCGGCTGCCGATCGAGGACCGCGCTGTGAACGCCGAACGCTTCTTCAAAGCGCTGGCCTACAACGTTCTCATCGGCGGAACTGACGCTCACGCGAAGAACTACTCGCTCGTCCTCGTCGGGTCACGCGCCCAGGTATCGCCGCTGTATGACGCCGCCTCTGCGGCACCGTACAACCAGCGCGAGCGCCTGCACTCTTCGATGAAGATCGGTGACCACTGGAAGATGCTCGACGTCACCACCTCGGATTGGAGGAAGGTTGGACGCCGTCTCGGAATTCCCGCGGACCAAGCTGTGGCCTGGGTGGACGAACTCCGTATGGACCTTCCTGCTGCGTTCTCGCGTGCTGCGGCGGCTCTGCCAGAGAGCGTGCGACCCGAGGCGGCACGCATGACAGAGCGGATCATCGAGCATGTCTCCGGGACATGGAAGCCCAACCTGGAACGCTGAACAGCGCGACCATTGTGACATGGCCGGTTACGTGACCGTCCGGGCCTACGCCGAGCTCAACGACTTCCTCGACCCCGGGTCGCGGGGCCTGTCCGTGCACCGGCCGTTCCAGAGCCATCAGACCGTCAAGGATGTGCTTGAGGCGATGGGCATTCCGCACACCGAGGTGGACCTGATCCTGGTGAACGGGGATTCCGCCGGGTTCGAGCACCGCCCCGCCCTCGGCGACCGCATCGCGGTGTACCCGATGTTCGAGGCGCTCGACATCGGGGCGACGGCGCGGCTGCGTCCGGTGCCGCTGCGGGATCCGCGGTTCGTGATCGACGTGAACCTCGGTCGGCTGGCAAGGGTGCTTCGCGTGCTCGGGTTCGACGTGTGGTGGTCCAGCGACGCCGACGATCAGGCGCTGGCCGATATCAGTGTCGAGCAGCAGCGGATCCTGCTGACCCGCGATCGTGGACTGCTGAAACGTCGCGCGATCACCCATGGCTTGTTCGTCCACTCCCAGCAGACCGAGGAGCAGACGCTGGAGGTGCTGCGGCGGCTGGATCTACGACGACGGGTGGCGCCGTTCACCCGGTGCGTGCGGTGCAACGGCAAGCTGGCCGCCGTGACGAAGGAGGCGGTGATCGACCGGCTTGAGCCATTGACCCGCCGCTACTACGACGAATTCAGTCAGTGTCCGGAATGTGGGCGGATCTATTGGGCCGGATCACATTTCGAGCGGTTGACCCGTCTCGTCGACGGGCTTTTCGAACGACTCTGACCATTGCGGCTCGAATTGGATTGGCTGGGCGCGAAGGACATTGGACCTCTTCCCACTCTCACTATACGGCCGGGGGTGGGGCTTGCGGCAAGGCCCCGGACGTGCTGCACAATCTTCCGATCCGCGACGACAGGGGGAGATTGTGGCGAGTACGCCGAAACCGTTCGAGGTGCACGAGTCCGGTGCGCTCCTGCACGGCACCAAGGCTGACCTGGCAGTGGGTGATTGCTTGGTGCCCGGGCGGGAGTCGAATTACGAAGCCGGACGGATCATGAACCACGTGTATGTGACCCGCACGCTGGATGCCGCGGTGTGGGGAGCGGAGATGGCCGCCGGTGAGGGACCGGGCCGCATCTACATCGTCGAACCCGAAGGTGCGCTGGAGGACGACCCGAACGTGACCGACAAGAAGCTGCCCGGAAACCCGACCTGCTCCTACCGCACCCGCGAGCCGGTGAGAATCGTCGGTGAGCTCACCGACTGGGTGGGGCATTCACCCGAGCAGCTGCAGGGCATGCGCGACGGCCTGGCTGACCTCCGTCGGCGCGGACTGGACGTCATCTACGACTGATCTCTCCAGGCCCCGCCGGTTCGCTCGATACGGGGATTTGTGCCCACTCCCCGTACCCTTCCATCGTGAACGCGATCGACCCCGACCAGCTCAGCACCTGCCTACGGGTGCTGTCCGAGGTGGACAAGCTGCCTCCCGAGCACCCCGACGCCGTTGCTGTGCGGCAGGCCACCGCGAAGATGTTCAAGGCGCTGAAGAAGGCTCGTCGGACCGCCAGACGCGACGCGATCGCGGCCGCCGACCGCGCCGTCATCGCCGCGACCGCTACGGGTGCGCCGGGACGCATCGACGACGAGACGCAGGGCCTGCCGCTGGTGTCCACGGCGGTCGGGGCCAGTGCGGGCACGCTGCTGCGGTCGCGGGCCTGCTACATCTGCAAGCAGCATCACACCGTGGTCGACGCCTTCTACCACCAGCTTTGTCCGGACTGCGCCGCTCTCAACCGGGCCAAGCGCGATGCCCGCACCGACCTGACCGGGCGCACCGCGCTGCTCACCGGCGGGCGCGCCAAGATCGGGATGTACATCGCGCTGCGACTGTTGCGCGACGGCGCGCACACCACGATCACCACCCGGTTCCCCAATGACGCGGTGCGCCGCTTCGCCGCGATGGAGGACAGCGCCGACTGGCTGCACCGGCTGCGGGTGGTGGGGATCGACCTGCGTGACCCGGCCCAGGTGGTTGCCCTGGCCGACGAGGTGGCCGCGCAGGGGCCGTTGGACATCCTGATCAACAACGCCGCGCAGACGGTGCGCCGCCCGCCGGGCTCGTATGCCGCGCTGGTCGAGGCCGAGCGCACCCCGCCGCCGGCCCTGGTGGACGTGGTCACCTTCGACCACGTCAGTGACGCGCATCCGCACGCGCTGGCTGGGAGTCTCGGCGAGCACCCCACCGCGCACGCGCTGACGTCGCTTGCTTTGGAGGCCCGCAGCGCCTCGCCGGAGCGCATTGCCGCCGGGATTGCGATCGACGCCGGTGGGCTGCTGCCCGACACCGCGTCGGTGAACAGTTGGACCCAACGCGTGCACGAGGTCGACGCGATGGAGCTCCTCGAAGTGCAGCTGTGCAACCAGACCGCGCCGTTCATTCTGGTGAGCCGGCTGCGCCCGGCGATGGCCGCGTCACCTGCCCGACGCAAGTACGTGGTGAACGTGTCGGCGATGGAAGGCCAGTTCGGCCGCGGCTACAAGGGGCCCGGGCACCCGCACACCAACATGGCCAAGGCCGCGCTGAACATGCTGACCCGCACGAGTTCCGGGGAGATGCTGGAGCAGGACGGGATCTTGATGACCGCCGTCGACACCGGGTGGATCACCGACGAGCGTCCGCACCCGACGAAGCTGCGGCTGGCCGAGGAAGGTTTCCACGCACCGCTGGATCTGGTGGATGGTGCTGCGCGCGTGTATGACCCGATCGTGCGCGGGGAGCTGGGCGAGGATCTGTACGGGTGTTTTTTGAAGGATTACTCGCCGAGTAGTTGGTAGGGACGTCAGATCGGGTCGTCCAGCCATCACCCCGCGATCCGTCGACGCACACCCAGCTGTGCCAGGTCGGCTGCGATACGTCCGGCCGACCATCCGGCACCGTCGGACACCGACATCACGCGGGGAACGGTCGCGGGGAAGAGCCGGTCGGTGAGGTCATCGGTTGCCTGGCTGCGCGCCGCCAGTACCGGAAGCAGCGTGCCGTCCACCTCGGTGGCCACTGTCTTCGAGGTGGCTGTGAGGCGTTCGCCGATGCGCGCGGCGTACGAGAGGAGAAATGATTGGCGAAACGAGCGCGTCCGGGCCTGTGCGGCGCCGGTTGCGCGCCCCGCGGCCAGCATCGCCCGGTTGGCTTGGACCAATAGCGAAGTAGACAGCAGCTCAACGAATTCCAGATCGCAGTTGGCGCCGATGACGGCGACAAATCCGAGCTTCTCCTCGCACACCATGCGACACCGGTTTGCCGTAGCCACGGACTGCACCAGTGCTGCCTTCGCGCTGACGTAGGGACTGTCGATCCAGATCCGCCGGGCGACCGCCTCCGCTGCGCGACCGCTTTCGTGATCTCGGATCGCGTGGTGCAGCGAGTATCTACTCATCAGTTCTTGTGCCTTTGCCGAAAGCGCTTCAGCTTCTTCGGGAAACTTGGTCGCCTCTGCCTTGGCGAGCAGCCCGCGCACACGACTGAGGGCTTTCGCATCGGCCGGGTTCACAGCGACCGCCGAATGCTGGTGCGCCCCGGGCAACGGCAGCAACTGCTCGAGGATCGGAAGGGTTTCCAAGAGCCGCAACACCTTCAACGCGACCGTCAACGCTGCGTGATGGTCGACGGCATTCCTGTCTGCCCACTGCAACATCTGCGGAGCGCCGTGGTCGACGTCCGCGGGCAACGCGGTGAGTTCGGCGCGCCACCGCGGGTGCAATGAGGTGACGGGATAGTGCCGGGACTCGCGAACGACGGCCTCGGCCAGGTAGCCGGCTGCTGCTGCGTCGAGACGGCGACGAGAGAACTCGTGCAGGTCATTGGGCGACCAACCCGCCTGCCACGCTTTGCTGATGGCGCCCGCTAAGGTGCCCTCGGCGGCAAGGTCGAGTTCGTGTGGCCAGCCGGCGAATTCGTCGAGTAACTCGGCGGCGTGGAATTCGGCGTCGTGGGCGGGACACAATGCGGAGTTGTACAGCGCCGCGGTGAGGCGGTCGAGGAGGGCGACCCGGTCGTACCCGGGATCAGTGCTCCAGCGGTTCTGTTGGGACGTTGCGCGGCGGTTCTTGTGCTTGGCGGCGCGCTTCTGGCGGTTGCGGCGGCTCATGTCTGGAGTCTGGTGGAGGGGTCCGACAAGTTGCGTGTGCTGCGCATGTTGGACCGCCCCAGCCCACCGCAGTCAGGCGAACTGTCCGAGCGCCGCCGCGACCGACGCTCGCCCTGTCAGCACCAAGATCGACTTCGGGGTGGTACGGATCGATACGGAGAAGTGTCCGTGAGGTAGGCGGCCGGGCTGGCCCGCCTGTATGACGGGCCAGCCCGGTGAACCTAGTACGGATCCGCGTATCGACGAGGTTCAGCGCTTGGAGTGTCGTCGTTCTGCTGTGATTCGTCGGTTGCCATCGAGGTTGGGTTGTATCGGTAGGCCGAAGGGATGTCGGATAGGCCCTCCGGCAGACCGTCAGAGTGATCGCCGCGCCAACGGACTACGTCCGGATCCTTGCCCGGCTCCGGTGACAGTGGCCCCGCCCATCCTTCCTCGAAATCGAGCATGTAGTAGTACAGCGCTGGATTGTCGGCGTCGTCCCAGGGGCCTGAGTCGATGAGGGATTCTCTGGTGTCGCGGGACAATCCCCACGTGATGTCCAATGGCGGTGTTTGGTACACCACGTACATCATCGGACCGTCGGTCCACGCGTGGGAAACTTGGAAAACACGCTCTCCTGGCCGCTCACCATCTGACTGTTTGCTGTTCTCAACGGCGATGTGCCGCAGTAGTTTTTGCAGCACCTCAGCCGCGAACCTGTGCGCAGCTTCGCCGGGGTCAGTTGATGGGCACATTGTTGTTCACCCAAGGCGGGGTCCAAGTCCAATTTGGTCCGATTTCCACCACTCCGCTCCCTCCTGCAAGGGGATACATCGTGATCAATCCTTTCTGGCCCCTGTCCGGAATATCAGCATTTGCATTGGTATTCACGACAATTCTCATCGTGACGCTTTCTCCGGTGTCGTCGCAACTGACCCAACCCAGGGGGCCGGACGTGCAGTGAGCCCTGTTGATCGGAACGTCGTACACCAGTGTTCCACCATCGTTCTTCACCGGCCGACTGTGGGAAATGAGGTCTTTGAAGACGTTGGGGTTGACTACGCCATGCCTCCAGTACACCTTGTCCCACCCGAAGCCCTTTTTTGTCACCGCATCGTAGTATCCGCGTCGCATTACGACGTGGTTGCCGTCTAGGTCAGTTGCTTCGGCGATCACATCATTGATCGGATATGGGGGAGAAGGTGCCGGTGATTCTTTGAGGTCCAACGCATGGACGGTCCCATCGTTCGGTGCCTCTGAGAACCGGACGGTCTTGAGCGGGGAGAGGGCAGCAGTGATCTTGCCGGCGGCGATGTTGTCGGCGGCCGCGAGGTTCTGTGCCTGTGTGCGGATGTTGGTGGCGAATTCAACCGCTTTCACTTGGCGGACTTCCCAACCGCGCATAAGAGGCGTCCAGGAGCGGTCGGTAACCGAAAGATCCTCCCCAATAGTGAAACCCGCCTGCTCGGCCTCAACGATGGCATCCAATGCGCGTTGCCTGGCCCAGCGAATATCGTCGGCTCCGTTGCGTGCCGACATCGCGGCGTTGTGGAGGCAGTCGCCCACGCCGCGTACTTTGACCAGGTCAGACCACGCCCGATCCTGCGCGGCATCAGCACCCGTCCCCTCCCATACGGTGCCGCCGGGGGAAAGAGTTGCCGTGTGCAGTGTCGTGAAGTGCTCTTCCCACCGTTGTGCGGTTGCCGACCAGTGGCTGTCGGCAGACTCCAAGTGCCTGACATCCCAGTCTGCGATCTGCGAGCGACTGGGGATGTGTGCACCGGTCGCGTTAGCCATGTCAGGCCTCGACTGACTGACCGGTCGCGGCGATCCTGTTCGCAGCTCCATCATCAGTGCTGGTGTACGAGGTGGCCGCCGTCCGCAACTTCTTGGCGGTCTCTGTCACTCGCGAGGCGAGCACCGCGGCGGTGACTTCGACGAGACTGGAGCCCTGCTGGACCGCCGTTGTGGTGGCTTGACGAGGTAGCCCACCTGATGACGGATTGATGCTGCCCGTCAGTGCTGCCGCAGTGGCATCGCATTGGTCTGCGAGTGCGTGCAAGCCCTCGGCGCTGACCTTGACCTGGTCCCCCATGTCGGCCAACTATATCTGCAGGTCGAGGTGGTCTCGTGCACCAAATTGGCTAGCTGTCGACATCCCGTCCGGGAACATTTGATAGTCGAACTTGTCGACTCTTGACGAGAAGACACGGGGTCCTTTTACGACGTTTGTCTTGACGCCCATCCTTACCGGTCCCTCCCGCCAGTCGGCCCCTCGCGCTAACCTCCGGGCGTGGATGCCGGACTCTACGAATCCCTGCTTACGGAGCGACTTAACACTGCTCTGGCCGAGCGGCCTGACCTACAGCCAGACTTCAGCACTGTCGACGACGCTGAACAGGCGATCACGATCGCGCGGCATCTGACGCCACTGATCGAACGGCAGCTGAAGGCAGCAGGTAGTCCCGAGGCGCGAGCGGAGCTGCTGCGCAACATTATCGCGGTGCTTGGCGATGCCAATGCACAGCAAGAAGTGTTGTATCAGGACGATCCTGCGAAGATCCGTCGCCTGGACGCGGTGAGCGCGAAAACCCTCGGAGCGCTTCAGCTTCCGCGTCCAGCGACGCCGCTGTCTGACGCCGCGCTGATGACGAACGCCCGCAACGAGCCGACGCTGGCGGCAGAGTTGCGGGCCGAGCTGGGCAGCGCCGACCACGTGGACCTGCTGTGCGCATTTGTGAAGTGGCAGGGTCTGCGCCTGCTGGAACGCGAACTCATCGAACTGCGTGAACGCGGCGTGCCGCTGCGGGTCATCACCACCACCTACTTGGGGGCCACGGACGCCCGCGCCCTCGACGCGTTGGTCAACGACTTCGGCGCGGAAATACGGGTCAACTATGAGACTGACCGAACCCGGTTGCACGCGAAGGCATGGCTGTTGCGCCGCAACACCGGATTCCACACCGCCTATGTCGGCTCATCCAACCTCTCGCATGCCGCGCTCGTCGACGGCCTCGAATGGAACGTGCGGCTCTCAGCGATCTCCACCCCACACCTCTTGGACAAGTTTCGTGCAACGTTCGACTCGTACTGGGAGAATCGCGAATTCGAGCTCTATCGCCCCGCTGAAGATTCAGAGAAGCTCAGGCTGGCGTTGGAGGTGGCCTCCGGTAAAAAGCAGCGGGATCCGCTGGCAGTGACGCTGTCCGGGCTGGAAGTAACCGCCAAGCCGTATCAAGCCGAGCTCCTCGAACAACTGGACGCCGAACGCGTGCTGCATGATCGCCATCGCAACCTGATCGTGGCCGCCACCGGTACTGGAAAGACCGTGATCGCCGCCCTGGACTACCGCCGGCTCGTCCGAGAAGTTCACGGTCGTGACCTCACGCTGCTGTTTGTGGCACACCGCAAGGAGATCCTGCAGCAGGCGCGTCGGATGTATCAGGAGGTACTCACCGACCCGCTGTTCGGTGAGTTGCTGGTCGACGGCGATCAACCGACCCGCTGGCGCCACGTGTTCGCCAGCATTCAATCCCTCACCGCGGACCGGCTTTCCAGCATTGAGTCCAACCACTTCGACATCGTGGTGATTGACGAGTTCCACCATGCCCAGGCCGCGTCCTACCGCCGACTGCTGGCCCACATCGCGCCGATGGAACTGCTCGGACTCACGGCGACCCCGGAACGTGGTGACGGTATCGACGTGCGGGCATTCTTCGGCGGACGAGTGGCTGCTGAACTGCGGCTGTGGGATGCGCTTGAGCAGAACCTGCTGTGCCCATTCCACTACTTCGGCATCCACGACGGCACCGACTTGGAAACGCTGCAGTGGAAGCGCGGCGGCTACGACCTGGCAGAGCTGAACGAGATTTACACCGGCAACGACGCCAGGACGCGCATCGTGCTTGATCAGCTCCAGGACAAAGTCGCCGATGTCGGAGCGATGCGGGCGCTCGGCTTCTGCGTGAGCGTCGAGCATGCCCGATATATGGCCGACCAGTTTGTCGCTGCCGGCATCCCGGCCCGAGCCATCGTTGGACTCGACGATTCTGTCGAGCGGCGCACGGCTCTGACAGCGCTCCGCAATCGCGACGTCAACGTGCTGTTCACGGTCGACCTGTTCAATGAGGGCCTCGACATCCCGCTGGTCGACACCGTGCTGTTCCTGCGGCCCACCGAGAGCGCGACCGTGTTCCTGCAGCAGCTAGGGCGCGGCCTGCGGCTTGCTCCCGGCAAGACTGTGTTGACGGCGCTCGACTTCGTGGGCCACCAGCGTAAAGAGTTCCGGTTCGATCAGCGGTTCCGTGCGTTGACTGGGCTGGGCCGCAAGCAGCTGGAAAAGCAAGTCAAGGAAGGGTTTCCGTTCCTGCCGTCGGGTAGCCAGATCGTGCTCGACTCGGTGGCCCGGGAGCTGGTGTTGGAGAACGTGCGCCAGCAGGTCTCTCCGAAGAAGGCTGTGTTGGTGTCCGAGATTCGGGCGCATTCCGACGACCGACTGGCGTCGTATCTGGACGAGTCGGGCCGCGGGCTCGAAGATATTCTGCGGACCGACCGGTCGTGGACCACGCTGTGCCGAGACGCCGGGAAGCTGAGGAAGCAGCTCGGGCCCCGCGAGGCCGACCTGGTCAAACGAGTGAAGGCCTTGGCGCACGTGGATGACCAACGTCGCTGGAAGGCCTACAGCGCGTTCCTGCAGGATTACCAAGCTGAGAACGGCGTCGCCGAGGCCCGGTTGGCGGCCATGCTGTTCTACTCGTTGTTTCCCAACGGTGGTGGGTTCGGCAGTGTCGCAGAAGGACTCGGCTTTCTTCGCGGTGAGGCGGTAGCTTGGGAGATGCGCCAGGTTATCGATATCGCGTTCGATGCTGCCCATCGCAGCACCTACGGACTGTGGAATATGGGTGACGAATTCGTGGACGTGCCCCTAGCGCTGCACGCCAGCTATTCGCGGGAGGAGATCCTGGCAGGGCTGGGCTTCGCATCTCAGAAGCGGACGCCGAGCACGATGAGGGAGGGCGTCGCGTGGTGCCCGGAAGTCAACGCTGACGTGTTCCTCATCACGCTGAAAAAATCCGATACCGACTACTCACCGACCACTATGTACCGGGACTTCGCGCTGAGCCCGGAACTGTTCCACTGGGAGTCACAGTCCATGACCTCGGCGACGTCACCGACCGGGCGGCGGTACATCCACCACCGTGAGCGCGGGTCCCACATTCTGCTGTTCGTGCGCGAGACGAAGACCAATGCGTTCGGTGCATCGCCGTACATCTTCTTGGGCCCAGCGGACTACGTCTCGCACGAGGGCGAGCGGCCGATGGCAATCACCTGGCGTTTGCGTCAGGCAATGCCGATGGAGGTGTACCTAAGGGCGCGGGCTGCGGTGGCGTGATAGTGAGACTGGTCTGCGCAGTGAACCTGGTTGATATGTACCGGGTTCACTCCATCAGACTGTCCGGTAGGTCGATCGTCAAGGCTGACCTGCTCGAGTGGCATCGGTCCGCTCGCGAACGGTACGAGGTCCCCCGCATGGGTCCGCTCGATCCCACGCTGTGGTAATGGCGTCGTCATTACCGAATGCAGATGTCTGCCCGCAACAGGGAACAACCACACCCTGGTCGCACATCCAGTCGAGCCTGCGGAAAATCCGGTTGTTTCAGCGCCTGAATGAAAGCGTGCGGTTAGCCGGTCTCGATATACTCTGCCAAGTTTCGATGGCGCACACGGCCGAGCTCGGCTTCGGCAGCGAAGGATGTCGGGTGGGGTTCGATCTGTCTGATCTTGCAGGGCTGCTCAATATGGGCCCGCCTGTCGGCGAGGCGTGGTTCGCGCAGACCGAATCGATCGTCGGCTTCGCTCCGCAGAAGCCCAGCGCCAAAAGGCCGATCATCCTCCGCCACTGGCCGGGTTCCGGCGCGATCGCCTACGTATTCGCCCGCACGTCCAGCCTCGATCGCGTCGAAGTTCTCAACCCTGGGCACAACCATCGCGACGAATGGCCCAAATGCTGGCTCGGTGACGACGGCAGCATCGTGGTCTCGCGACCACTGCCCGTTCCGAAGGATGCCCTCGACGAGGCGCATCGGCTATGCAGCGACGATGACAACAGCACCATCGACGCAGTGATGAAGGCGCGATGGCAGACGAAGTAGACGCCGGCGACCTGCTGGAGGAACTCGACCTTGGCGATGTGAGCACTGGCGACCTGACGGCCTTGATCGAGGAGTACGAGCGCAGCGGTATCGGTTCGCGCTGGCTCCAAGAGATTAAGACGGCCGCATCGCGTGTTACCCGGCGATACAGCCCCCCGGTCTACGCGCGTAGTGCCACATGGGATGACGAGGCGATCAACGACCTGGTACAAGACGTCGTCGAACGCATGATGGCAAAGGGCCAGGCTGAGTACATCTGTGATGTCGCAAACGACTTCGGCCACGCCCGGGCGCTGATATACCGCCAGGTGAGAATGACGCTGATCGATCGCAGGCAGAGGACTGCGGTCGATAACTTGTTCGATCGAGCCGTCGATCGCCTAGGGGAGCCACCCTTTGAGCAGGTGACGATGAAGCCACGATCTTGGCGGATCGCTGGCCACAGTCTCGAGGCCACGCCTTACACACAACGGCTCACGGCATCTCTCGCGGCGCTACCGCGCCTTCCTGGTAATGGAACCGAAAGAGCCAGCCCGATCTGGACGGCGGAGACCCTGAGCGACGCTCTGGTCCTAATCTGTAACGCCGTTTGCGAGGTCGAGGAACTCGAACTTCGAAAGATTCTGGACGAATCGTTGACAGTCTTCGCAACAGCGGAGGTTGTCTCTGATGAGGCCGGGACTGAAGACAGATCCGGCGAACTCAACCCCGGTGATCTAGTCATGGCTAACGAACTCACAGAGCGACTTGTAGCAGCGCTGACGTCTGAGGAGGCGACGGTGCTCGCTGGCAAGTGGATTGGCGATTCTGACGGAGAAATCGCACACCGCCTCGGTGTCAGCCGGCCCACCGCAGCGAAGTACAAGGCGTCCGCATTCACGAAAATTCGTGACGAACTCACCTCGCACAGTGAAGCCGTGCTCGGGTACATCTTGGGGCGTCTGCAGTCCGCTGTAATCGCCAAGGTAGGAGGAGGTGCACCATGACCGATGTCGAAATCGGTGTTATCTACCGGGCCTTGGCGATGGACCGAGATACCCCGGCCGCGTTGGTGCTTGTAACAGATTTCGATGAGACGACGCAGTCTCTCGGAGTGACACTGCTCAGCCCCGACGTCGAGTTCGGCTCAAGCACCGACCTCGTCCTATCCGGCGAAGAGATCGGCCGCACCTACGACCTCCTCGCTGAGTCCGACATTTTCGGTTACGTGTGGGTGGTCCAGCTCGACCGGCGCATTGGGCGAGTCGGCGCGGAGGTTCTGGAGGCTCTCGCCGCGCTGCGCGAGGACGACGCGGTAGATCGTCCGGTTGCCGGCCCACCAGTTGTTGACCGCAGCGATCCTCGGTGGAACTTCAAACTCCAAGAGCTAAAGAGGCTTCAGAGCGTAACCGCAGACTGCACTCGCGAAATGATCGATGGCGGGCGGATTGCGTCTATCGACCCGAACGCGCTTCGCGCTCCCTCCACAGAAGCGGAAGTCGCAGCATTTGAGGAGTTCGTGGTCGAAGTCGTCGAAGGAGTGGGTCGCGGGGCAGCCCGAGTCCCCGGTTGGCTCGTAGATATCGCCTTGGACCATGAACTCGTCGCCGCCTACCGTGCGGTCGGCCTCTACAACTCGCTACGGCTCCTGTGGAGACTTGCCGACCTCACGGACGTAGCGCCCACAACTCAATCCGCCAACTCACCGCTGGAGCACTGCCAGGTTCTACAAGTGGAGATGGCGTCCGATTCTGGACATTCGAGTCTGCGGCTCCTGGGCCGGTCAACCGACATTCGAGGTCCGATTGAGGCGCGCCCCGCCCACACTCGCGATGGACGCCTCGTCCAGATAATCCTTGTTTCCGCCAGCGCGCGCGTCACCCAGTACCGAGAGGTCTACGCATGAGTAATCCGCTGATCGAGCGCCGCTTGCCCTCCGTGATGCGCCGGGGCATCACCCTTCGCCGCTGGCGTCTCCAGAACTTCAAATCAGTTCGAAACGCCGAGGTCGAGCTTCGCCCACTGACCGTCGTCGTTGGAGCGAACAGCGCGGGCAAGAGCACACTGCTCCAGAGCATCCGCGCCGCTAGCCAGGCGACAGGAACAACGGGTTACCTCTATCCGCTCAATGGCCGCGGGGTCCGTCTCGGCACCGTCGCCGAAGTAAAGTACCGGGGCCCCGGCAGCGACGAAGAACCGCTAATCATCGGCGCCGATTTCGAGATTCAAGCTCCGCGAGGCACATATCAGGAGGGCAAGTGGCTCGCCCCCAGACAGACAGCGCCAGTGCTGGCAACTCTGTCCTGGGAGGTCAAGCTTGGCGAATCGACGCAACAGAAGGGTGTCGCCAAGATCGAGCGGCTCAATGTCGACCTCAAGCCTAACGACCTTGACACGCTTCCCATTAACGCCCCGCGTGTGGACAGAGCGTGGGTACTTGCCATCGCGGATGACGACGCCGAAGAGCTCGTTCCGCTCGACGAAGACGATGATGCGCGTTCCATCCCGCACTACTTTTCGGGACAGTTCGCCGGTGCCAATGGAAACCTGCTAGAAGTCGTCGACATCCTCGTCACTGGTGGCTTTCCGCTCGACGCCTCGGTGATGCGCCCACGCGCAGAAGTCCTGTTCGAGGCTTGGCGCGATATGCTCCTCCGACGATCGATCCGAGAGCGCGACGAGATCGAACCTGACCTCTTCACCGAGGCCAAAGCAATTGAGGAAGTTGGCCGTGTTCTGCTCTCGGTGCATGCCGCGGTGGCCCACGCGAAGGCTGAGTACGCGGACGCTGTGCGCGTCGAGCTCAGTTCCAAGGCTCCTGAGACACGCGCCAAGATCGACCTCAACATAGCGTCGTCCGAGACATTCAGCGATGCGGTTGTCGACGAGCTGACCAAGGGTGGAATTCAAGGGGAAGTCCCGTTCCCTCACCGCCTGGACGACCTGGGCAGGGCGTCGAATCTCGCGTCCGCTTATCTGAGCACGAGTATCCGGTACCTCGGCCCGCTCCGCGACGAACCCCGGGCCTCATATCCAGACTCTCCTGAAGGCGACGACACCTATGTCGGACCGAAGGGTGAATTCACGGCGTCCGTACTGCAACGACACGGTGGCCGGAAAGTCAGCATCCCGACTCCGCAGCCTGACGGAACGATCAAGCCCTCCCGTCGTCCAATCCAGCTCATCACGGCCGTCAACCGATGGGCCGAATACCTCGATATTGGTGAGAGCTTCTCGGTTTCGGACCAAGGCCGCTTCGGGATCCAAATGCAGGTACGGCAAAAAGATGTCGACGGAGAACTCGACTTAACCAGTGTGGGTACCGGCGTCAGCCAGTTATTGCCGGTCATAGTTATGTGCGTGCAGGCACCTGTCGGCGCGTTGCTCCTGATCGAACAACCTGAATTGCATCTCAATCCACGGGTGCAACAGCGCCTTACTGACTTCCTATTGACGATCGCTCAAAGCGGACGGCACCTCATCGTCGAGACCCACAGTGAGTACATGATTTCGCGATTGCGACGGCATGTTGCTGAGCATTTCGATGATGCCCTTCAGGACACGATTGGTATCTACTTTGCGAAGCGCGTTAACGGCGCGACCACCTACGACCTCGTGGAGACGAACGAGTACGGCGGGATCGAGGAGTGGCCAGAGAACTTCTTCGACCAGGCCACCGAGGAAGAACACGCGATCCTTTCGGCGGCAATCAAAAAGCGCCGCGCCAAGGCTGCCCAGACGGAATAGACAGCAGCACTTTACATCGGCGCCACCTAGCCGGATTGGTCTTGGTGTCCGGTCGAGAATCCACGACAACGACGCAGATAGGGAGACGCCGAATGGCACGAGCCGCACGCAAGGTCGATACCAAGACCCTGGAGCAAAAGCTCTGGGATGCTGCCGACGCCTTGCGCGGCAACCAGGAGCCGAGCGAATACAAGCACGTTGTGCTTGGCTTGGTGTTCCTCAAGTACATCTCCGACCGATTCGAGGGTCGCCGCAAGGAGATTGAGGCCGAACTTGCAGCCGAAGGGCTGAAGCCCGAGCAAATCGAGCGTCTCGTCGAGGACCGCGACGAGTACACCAGCCACTCTGTCTTCTGGGTTCCCGCCGCTGCTCGGTGGGGCATCATTCAGAAGTCCGCCAAGCAGCCTGAGATCGGCGAATCCATCGACAATGCGATGGATCTCATCGAGCGTGAAAACCCGAAGCTGCGTGGCGTGCTGCCGCGCAATTACGGTCGCGAGGATCTCGACAAGGGTCGCCTCGGCCAGCTCGTTGACATCATCGGCTCCATCGGATTCACCCAGAGCGACGACCACGGCTCTGATGATGTGCTCGGTCGTGTATACGAGTATTTTCTCGGCCAGTTTGCCGGCAAGGAGACCGGCAAGGATGCGGGAGCGTTCTACACGCCGCGCTCCGTGGTCAAGACTTTGGTCGAGATGCTCGAGCCATACCATGGCCGCGTCTACGACCCCGCATGCGGATCGGGAGGCATGTTCGTTCAGTCCGCCGAGTTCGTGAAGGCGCATGGCGGCAAACGCAACGACATCTCGGTGTACGGCCAGGAATTCACCGCAACTACCTGGAAGCTCGCGAAGATGAACCTCGCCCTGCGTGGTATCGACGCGGACCTGGGCGACAAGTCTGCTGACTCCTTCACACAGGATCTGCATCCCGACCTACGGGCCGACTTCGTCCTCGCGAACCCTCCGTTCAATGTGAGCGAATGGTGGAACGCCAAGCTTGCAGATGACCCGCGCTGGAAGTACGGCACGCCACCTGAGGGGAACGCTAACTTCGCCTGGGTGCAGCATTTCATCCATCACCTGAGTCCACGCGGCAACGCTGGGTTCGTGCTCGCCAACGGGTCGCTCAGCTCTAAGACGGGTGGCGAAGGTGACATCCGGCGCAAACTCGTCGAGGCCGACCTCGTCGACTGCATCGTGGCAATGCCCGACAGGCTCTTCTTCAACACGGGCATTTCAGTGAGCCTCTGGTTCGTCAGCAGGGCCCGCGGCGGTAACGCACAGCACCGCGTACGCAAGGGCGAGGTGCTGTTCATCGACGCCCGAAGACTCGGAGGAATGATCAACCGCCGCCTACGAGAGCTGTCGGATGACGACATCGGGCAAATCGCGGATGCCTACCACTCATGGCGGAATCGCGATGGCAGCTACCAGGACGAACCCGGCTTCGCAAAGGCGGCCAGCCTCGACGAGATCAAGAAGCACGACTTCGTCCTGACCCCCGGGCGCTACGTCGGCACCGAAGTAGCCGAGGAAGACGATGAGCCAACATCCGACAAGATTGGGCGACTGACCAACGAGCTATTCGCCGAGTTCGATCGAGGACGAAAGCTTGAGGATGTGGTGCGCGGGCACCTAGGAGGACTACGTCTATGACACTGCCTTCTGGCTGGTCCCGCAAACCTTTGTCCGAGTTCATACTGCTCCAACGTGGCTTTGATCTTCCGAGTCGCCTCCGAGTGCCAGGGCCGTGCAAAGTGCTCTCGTCCGGGGTGGTCAGCGGTTGGCACAATGAAGCTCCCGTCAAAGGTCCCGGGTTTGTTATCGGGCGAGCAACCAACCTCGGCAGACCGACTTGGTCAGACGAAGACTTCTGGCCACTAAATACAGTCCTGTACGCGAAAGACTTCCTCGGCAACCATCCAAAATTCGCGTACTACTGGTTTTTGACAACGGACCTGAGTGCGTACAATTCTGGCAGCGTTCAGCCAATGCTCAATCGAAACTACATCGCCAACATTCCCGTTGACGTCCCCCCGGTTGATGAGCAGCGTGTCATCGCCGCGACGCTCGGAGCGATCGACGAAAAGATTGAGTCCAACCAGCGCCAGCGTGGTCTGTTGCGAAAGCTGGGAGCTGCGCGACTTTTTGGTGCCGTCGCTGAGGGGGGCGTTGAGCGTCCGCTCCGGTCCGTGACAATGAGTATCGCTCGTGGAGCTGCGCCCAGGTACGCCGACAACGAGATTTCGGCACCACTCGTGCTGAACCAGAAGTGCATCCGCGACGGCTGGGTGTCATTGGCGCCGGCACGGCGCACACAGAACCGAGTTGTCGCGCCCGCAAAGAAGGCGTCGGGCGGAGACATCCTGGTGAACTCGACTGGGGTCGGCACTCTCGGGCGAGTTGCTCGATGGCACGAGGGCTCTGTCTTTGTCGACAGTCATGTCTCAGTGGTCAAGCCAGAGCTCGCGGAGGTTGGTCCCACGGTGCTGGCATACGCGATGCTTGTGCGCGTGCCCGAGATCGAGGCACTGGGCGAAGGGAGTACGGGCCAAACTGAACTCAGTCCTACCCGACTCGGCGAACTTCAGGTGCTCCTGCCGGACGCCGCGAAGATGGCTGTCCTTGAGGTCGAGTTGCTCGCCATCGAACGCCATGCCGACCACCTAGCTATTGAGAATGATCGTCTGGCCGCGGTGCGCGATGCGCTCCTTCCGGAGCTGTTGTCGGGCCGGATTCGGGTTCCGATAGAGGAGGCGCCGTGAGCAATATCGACTCCGAGTGGGCCATCAACGCGTTACAGGAGCTCGTACGAGCAACCGACCAAGTCGGATACAACAACCGTCCGGGGAGCGGTGTCGTAATGCTGGGAACTCACCAGCGGTCTGCCGACTCTGAGGTCGCGGAACTTGCGCACGTCGAGCAGGTCCTCGATCGCGTGTTACCGAAGTGGCGCCATGCCGACGACCGGACCGCAGAGGTACGGAAGAAAGCTCGCTGGAACCACCTGCGCGACTGGGCCGGACGTGGCATCGCAGCCCTGCGGCGTGAGCAAGAGCTGCGCGAGAAGCTGGGCAACGATGCGCCGCAGTTCTCGGCGGGTCAACTACATCCATGGGTGTGGAGCGGCGCTCGGTCGCTGTGGCAGTCGGGGCACTACCGTTCCGCCGTCGAAGACGCTGCCAAAAAGCTCAACGCCGACACACAGAACAAGTTCAGGCGTCGCGATATCAGCGAGACCGATTTGTTCAAGCAGGCGTTCAGCCTCGATGCCCCGGCCCACGGGAAGCCACGGCTGCGGCGCAAGGAGCCTGACGACACCGACACCTACAAGTCGGTCCAGCGCGGTGCCTGGGCACTGGCAGAAGATAGCTACGCCGGGATTCGCAACCCGTTCAACCACGAAGACCCTAGGGACATTGACGAGCAGACCGCGCTGGAATACCTTGCTGCGCTGAGCGTACTCGCCCGGTGGGTAGGCGACGCGGAGGTAGAAACAGCACCGTGAGCAACTTCAACGAATCCGTCGTCGAACAGGCCGCTCTGGAGTGGCTCGCCGACCTCGGCTACCAGACTCTCCACGGTCCTAGTATCTCGCCTGGCGGCGTTGGCCCACAACTGCGCGACTCGTTCGCCGACGTCGTGCTCATCGACCGCCTGCTACCCACGGTTCGCGGGCTGAACGCTGGCGTCGATAACACAGTCATCGACCAGGCCATCAAGCGGCTCCTCCGCCCGGAATCCCAGAACCCGATCGATGAGAACTACCGAATCCACCAGTTCCTCATTGGCGGAGTGCCGGTCGAGCATCGTGGGGCCGACGGTCAGACGCGTACCGTCCGCGTGAGGTTGCTCGACTTCGAGAATCCCGACATGAACGACTGGGTGGCGGTCAACCAGTACACAGTGACGAAAGACGGAAAGAACCGTCGCCCGGACGTCGTCATCTTCGTGAACGGCATGCCGCTAGCCCTCTTCGAGCTGAAGAATCCCGCCGAAGAGAACGCGGATATGAAGGGTGCCTGGAACCAACTGCAGACGTACCGCCACGACATCGCGCCGATCTTTGACTTCAACGCGGTCACCGTCATCTCCGACGGAGTGCCTAGCGCCGCCATGAGTTCGTTCACGGGCGCGTTCGAGCACTACGCGCCGTGGAAGACCATCGACGGCCGAGACGTCGTCACCGCCCGGCCCTCCCTCGAAGTGCTCATCCGAGGCGTATTCGAGCCGAAGCGATTCCTCGACGTCCTCCGTAACTTCGTGGTTTTCAGCGACGAGACGATCACTGACAAGGCCACCGGTCAGCCGATGCGTTCTCTCGTGAAGCGGGTCGCGAAGTACCACCAGTACTGGGCGGTCAACACCGCGGTCGAGTCAACTGTGAAGGCCGCCAGCCCCGAGGGCGACAAACGCGGTGGTGTGGTCTGGCATACCCAAGGGTCGGGTAAGAGCTTCGAGATGGTGTTCTACGCCGCGAAGATAATGCGCGATCCGCGTATGGAGAACCCGACCCTCGTCTTCATCACCGACCGCAACGACCTCGATGACCAGCTCTTCGGCGAGACCTTCTCGCCCGCAACGATCCTCCCCGAAAAGCCGGTACAGGCAGAGGACCGCACGCATCTGCGCGAGCTGCTCCAGCGCGCCTCCGGCGGCATCATCTTCACGACGCTGCAGAAGTTCGCACCCGAGGCGCGCGGCGACACCAACCCTGTGCTTACCGACCGCCGCAACGTCATCGTCGTCGCCGACGAGGCGCACCGCTCGCAGTATGGCTTCGGCGAGACCCTTGACTCTGAGGGGCGGCTCAAGGCCGGCCTCGCCAAACACATGCGGGACGCGCTCCCCGGTGCAACCTGCCTGGGCTTCACTGGAACGCCGATCGAGACCGCCGACAAGTCCACGCAGGCTGTGTTCGGGGATTACATCGACATTTACGACCTTACCCGCGCCGTCGAGGATGGTGCGACCGTCAAGATCTTCTACGAACCCAGGCTCGTCAAGGTTGGGCTGAGCGAAGCGATCTCCGGCGAACTCGATGGCCTTGCCGACGAGATCACCGAGCAGGTCGAAGCGACCGCAGCAACGGCGGCCAAGTCTCGCTGGGCTCGGCTCGAAGCGATCGTCGGTGCGGACGAGCGTCTCGACCTGGTCGCGCATGAGATCGTCGAGCACTGGGAGAAGCGGCGAGAATCCCTCGTCGGTAAGGGCATGATCGTTGCCATGAGCCGCCGTATCGCGGTCAAGCTTTACGAGAAAATCGTCGCTCTACGACCCGAGTGGCACACAGACGACCATCGCACAGGCAAGATCAAGGTTGTTATGACCGGGTCCGCATCCGATCCGCAGGAGTTCCAGCCGCATCTACACGACAAGTCCACCCGGAAGGAAATCCAGCTCCGGGCAAAGAATCCCGACGACGAGCTGGAACTCGTGATCGTGCGCGACATGTGGCTCACCGGCTTCGACGCGCCCGCGATGCACACGATGTACGTCGACAAGACGATGCAGGGTGCGGGCCTGATGCAGGCCATTGCGCGCGTCAACCGGACCTTCCGCGACAAACCAGGCGGCCTGATTGTTGACCTGATCGGGGTCTACTCCAGCCTGCAAGAGGCGCTTAAGGTGTACTCGCCGTCGGACCGTGACCAAGCGGGCGTACCCATCGACGAGATGGTCGCCGTCATGCTCGAAAAGCATGACATCGTGACGTCACTTCTACACGGAGTGGCGTTCGACTCGTCCCCAGGGCTGACAGCGTCGGAGAGGCTAGCGCAGTACGCGAAGGTACTCGATTTTGTGATGGCCGATCCTGATCGTACTAAGCGCTACAACGACCAAGTGCTCGCTCTCGCAAAGACATACGCGCTGTGTGGGGCGCGGGACGAAGCAGCCGCGATCCGCGACGACGTGCGTCTGTTTGTCGATGTGCGTGCCGCGATCCTGAAGATTCTCGACCCTGGTTCCGGTCGCAGCGGATCGGGCGCGGTAGACCTGGATACCGCTATCGGGCAGCTTGTAAACGAAGCGGTGCTGGGCGACAAGGTTATCGACATTTACCAGCTCGCCGGCGTCGAGACACCCGAGCTGTCGATCATCTCCGATGAGTTCCTCGATGGCCTTGCGCACAAGGACAAGCCGAATCTCCAGATCGGTCTCCTACGTCGGCTTCTCGACGACCGGATCAAGACGGTCAAGCGGAGCAACGTCGTGCAAACCCGGAAATTCTCCGAGATGCTCGACGACGCCGTCAACCGGTACAACAACCGGTCGCTCACCTCGGCGCAGATCATCGCCGAACTTGTGACACTTGCAAAGCAGATGCGTGACGACATGAATCGACACGCCGCCCTTGGCCTTCGCGAGGACGAGATCGCCTTCTACGACGCCGTCGCTCAAAATGATTCGGCTGTAATGGAACTCGGAGACGAGACCCTGAAAGCTATCGCCCGCGACCTTGTGCGAACCATCCGCGACAACTGGACGATCGACTGGGACGTCAAGGAGAGCGTGCGTGCAAGGATGCGGGCAGCAGTCCGCCGCATCTTGGTTCGCTATGACTACCCGCCTGATGCTGAACTTGAGGCCATCGAGTTGGTCATCGAGCAGGCTGAGATGTTCGCCGATAACGATGAGGAATTCTCGCTCTGAGTTTTACATCCTCCCGGTCACGCCAGATTGAAATGAGTGACACAGGAAGGAGGTAGCCAATGAACGAGATCAAATGCCCGCACTGCGGGACAGTGTTCACCATCGACGAGGCAGATTACGCCAGCCTCGTGCAGCAGGTTCGCACAGCGGAGTTCGAGAAGGAACTGCACGTGCGGCTTGCTGAGGCCGAGAAGGCCAAGAAGGCCGAGATCAAGCTCGCCGAGGCGAAGGTCGCTCAGCAAGCGCATGAGGCTGCCGCAAAACAGGACGCTGAGATTCAGCGGCTAATGACCGAAGTTGAAGGGGCCGGCACCGCGCGGGCCCTGGCGATTGCGACGGCCGCTGAGGAGGCCCAGAAAGCACTCGGCAACAAGGATTCTCAGATCGAGCGTCTGAAGGCTGAGCTGGAAGGCGCGGACACCGCCCAGGCTCTGGCGATCGCGAAGGTGGGCGAGGAGGCCCAGAAGACCGCTGTCGAGAAGGATTCGGAGATCCAGCGGCTCAAGGCCGAACTCGATAAGGCAGCCACAACCCAGGAGCTCGCCCTCGAGAAGGCCGTCTCGGCAGTGCAGCACAAGCTCGCCCAGACCGAGAACAAGCTCGCTCTGCAGGAGGCTGAGCAGAAGGTCACCGAGGCAGCGCTCAAGGAGAGCCACTCCATGGAGATTGCCCTCAAAGATGATCTCATCGAACGTCTCAAGGACCTGAAGGCCAAGCTTTCCGTGAAGCTGCTCGGCGAGGACCTCGAGCAGCACTGCGAGACCGAGTTCAACCGGGTACGGGCGCTCGCGTTCCCGAACGCCGAATTCGCCAAGGACAACGACGCATCCGGCGGAGCCAAGGGTGACTTCGTTTTCCGGGACTTCAACGATGATGGGGTCGAGTACATCTCGATCATGTTCGAAATGAAGAACGAGGCGGACGGCTCGTCGAACAAGAAGAAAAACGCCGACTTCTTCGCCAAGCTCGACAAAGACCGGCGGGAAAAGGACTGCGAGTACGCCGTACTCGTGTCCATGCTCGAAGAAGGCTCCGAGCTGTACACCGGAATCACCGACGTCTCACACGAGTACCCGAAGATGTTCGTCGTACGGCCGCAATTCTTCCTCGCCATGGTCGCCCTGCTGCGCAATGCTGCCCAGGAGACCATCGTCGTCAAGGCCGAGTTGGAGCAGGTGAAGAAGCAGAACATCGACATCACCAACTTTGAGGCCGAGCTCGATGGATTCAAGTCGGCTTTCGGCAGGAACTACGACCTCGCGAAGCGAAAATTCGATGCGGCCATCAAAGATATCGACACCGCTATCGACCGCCTCCAGAAGGTAAAGGACGCTCTCCTCGGCTCCGAGAACAACCTGCGCCTCGCCAACGACAAGGCGACCGCGCTCAGTGTCAAGAAGCTCACCCGGGGTAACGAGACGATGCAGGCCAAGTTCGCCGAACTCGAACCGCCGCAAGAGTCTGGGGCCGCCTGACCAACCTGTTTGAGGACCCCCTTGGCCTTCACTCAACGAATCCCGCAGGTTTGCTCGTTGAAATTGTTCGTCCGTTGAGCGGTGGTCAATATGGTGAGGACGAGACACGACCAGGCGTTGTTCGTCAGCGGGTTCTGACATTCCGGTCGGTTCGCACCTGCGGACATTCATCAGACCGCTGGAGGCTCCGATGGCCACCGTGCGGATGGCTTGCGGGCAACAATGCTTGCGACCATCACGGCCTGTCAACCGCCTCGCCGACGGCGCAGTCCTTGAACCTCGGCTACTCGACGGACACCGTGACATGGCCTTCCGAAACGTTGCCCCGAAACGTCTACCACGCCGCCTCGGCGCATGCTTTCATATTCGTTAATTATCTCGTACGCAGGTCCCATTGTTCTGAGCTGTACAGCGCTGCATGGTGGGCACCAGACCATGAAGTGGCGGGTGTGAGTCATGGACCCTGTTGATCATCATTCACTTGTCGGGCAGGTGCTGCCGATGCTTGCCCGGGGCCTGTCACCGTTCGTCACAACGGTCCTGGCACCGCTGGTTCCGGCCGGCGGTGACCGGGCAGAGCTAATCCGCAAGAAGGACGCTGCAGATGGACCGGCGGTGTTGAGCGCGAGGAAATCAAACGGGAAGCCCTGACGCTCTTGGGCGGCAAACGAGTTACTCAGGCTATCGGTGCGCGGCTGGAAGCGGCGCTGCAACGGGCCCTGGACGTGGGCGTGCTCAAACTGTCGCCAGCCGGCGTGGTCGTCATTCCATGACTGAAATGAGTTACCGATGACGTACGTTCACGATGATCAAGCTTGTCAGGAAGCTGCGGAATATCCGCTGGCGGACCATCACGTTGAAAAATTACGGGGGCTCGTCACTGCTAAGCGAGATGAGCTTGGCGAAGGTGGGGTGCGAGCTCATCGCGTCGGCTACAACCCAGGAAGTTGGGCTGGGCTGTTACCTGATCGACTGGCTGAGAATGATCGTGTATCCCGTGGCGACGTGTTCGACATGGCCCAAACCGGCAATTTGACGGATGTTTTCACTGCATCTTATGTGTGGGGCACAGGGAAGATTGGTTATGGTCCGCATCGATACCGGGACATTGTCGAGTCGACCGCTGGACGCCTTGGCCTGCTGCTGAGCCGGGCGGCTGAAGCGGCCTCTGAGGACGTCATTGCCGGTTACACCATGTTCTACGGTGGTGAAGACCCAGAGCGCCGCGCCGTCGCCAATCTTGAACCCTGGTCCAGGATCAAAGGATTCGGACCAGCGTTCTTTACTAAGTTCCTGTACTTCACTACTCCTGGAGCGCTGATCCTGGACAACGTACTCGCCCGCAAGGTCGCCGCACTCAGTGGAATGCCACGCCTGGTGGGTGATGGTGGCAGGTCGCGAGCATGGAGCCCGTATCGGTACGCCGTTTATCTGCACTGGATGTGTCAAGCGGGTACGGCGTTGGATTGCTCTGCGGAAGAGCTTGAACTGACGTTGTTCACTGCGCCAGTGACATTTTCCGCTAGTCATTAATCAGGTGGCCAGAAAGTGGGGGGACATGTCGGACGACCGCTTGAAGAACTTCGTTCTGTCATTGGCAGACGCGGACGAGCAGCTGAGCGAACCGGCCAAGTTCGTGGTCCTCGCTGCGATGGAAGGCGGCGACGATCTAGCTGAGGTGCTGAGCGATAACGCCACGCCGGCAGAGCTGGTGCAAGCGCTGACCGCAGAGGCGAAAGGGGATACCGAACCCGTAGGCGCCTACCTGCATTCCATCACCGTTCGGGGCTTCCGAGGAATCGGGCCAGCCGTCACTCTGCTCTTCCAGCCTGGCCCGGGTTTGATCGTGGTGGCTGGCCGCAACGGATCGGGTAAATCCACCCTGGCCGAAGGACTTGAGCTCGCACTGACGGGCACGAACTCACGCTGGAAGAACAAGGCCGCGGTGTGGTCGCAGAATTGGCGGAACCTGCACGCGGGCGAGCCCGCGCAGATCCGGGTCAAACTGGCCGAAGAAGGTTCGGGCGCAACGGTGATTGGGGTGGACTGGCCGGCCGGCGATGTCGATGTTGACGCGCTCAAGACGTGGGTGCAGCGGGACGGGAAGAAGCGCGAAGACACGGCCGTGCTCGGGTGGGCCGGTGCCCTGGAGATGTACCGGCCCTTGCTCAGCTATGACGAGCTGGGCGGGATCCTCGAAGGACGGCCGAGCGACTTCTATGACCAGCTGCACAAGCTGCTCGGTCTGGAACAGCTGACGACTGCCATGGCCCGACTCGATGCTGAGGTCAAACAACTCAAACAGCTGTCAGCTGCACAGAAGAGCGCTCGCGATCTCCTTCGCCCCAAGCTGGAGTCACACGAGGACCCGCGCGCAGTAAAAGCGTTGGTAGAGCTGAAAAAGCGTCGCCCGGACCTGAACGCTGTGCGGCCGTTGATCACAGAGGGCGCCGCGCCGACCATGCCTTCGGCATGGAGCTGCGCACAGAATCTATCTGCCCCGGACGAACACGAGGTCGCGCAGGCCTGCCAGAACTTGCGATTGGCGGCTGATGCGGAAAAAGCTGAGGTCGGTCGCGCTGACATCCTCAACGCCGACCGCGTTCAGTTACTCGAGCTGAGCCTCGAGTTCCACGCCATTCACGGTGATCAGAAGTGCCCCGTCTGCGGCAGCGGTGATCTGACCGCGCAGTGGGTGGTGGCCGCACGGGCGGCGCTCGAAGAGTCCCAGCAATCAGCGCAGTCTTTGTCGTCAGCACGGGCGGCCACTAGGCAGGCGCGTGCGGAGCTGGCCAACGTGGTGCACGCAGTGGACGCGCCGCCGGAGCCGGATCCGTCACTGTCGCACTTGCCCACGGCACAGGCAGCATACGAAGCGTTCGCATCCCTGCCCACTGACGGTGAGCACGCGCTGGCCGACCACGTACAGCAGAAGTTGCCCGCATTGCGTGACGCGTACGCAGCGCTGCAGCAACAGGCAGCTGGGCTGATCAAAGAGCGGGAAGACGCCTGGAGCCCCGTCGCCTTACAACTCGCGGAATGGCTTGGCAAGGCAGAGCGAGCCGAGGCTGTGGCCTCCGCCCTGGCCGTAGCCTCTGAGTCTCTGAACTGGCTGCAGGACAACGCGACCAAGCTGCGTAGCCAGCGCATCGAACCGCTTGCCGAGCAAGCCCGACAGATTTGGGCGACGCTACGGCAGGAAAGCAACGTCGAGCTGGGTGCGATCGAGCTGGCGGGGCAGAAGACCACCCGGCGGGTCGTACTCAAGGCGGATGTAGACGGATCCGATACCGAAGCCTTCGGCGTGATGAGCCAGGGCGAGCTGCAAGCCTTGGCACTGGCGGTCTTCATTCCCCGCGCGACTTCGGCAGCTAGTCCATTTCGGTTCATGGTGCTCGACGATCCAATCCAGGCGATGGACCCGTCGAAAATCGATGGCTTCCTTCAGGTTCTGACCAAACTGGCTGTCACCAGACAGGTCATTGTGTTTACACACGACGACCGGCTACCCGCTGCCATCCGGCGATCCCGCGTTCAGGCACACATCGTAGAGATCGCCCGAGGGACGAACTCCGTTGTTGAGCCGTCAACAGCGAACCGGCCTGCGACGAGGATGCTCAAAGACGCCTACGCAATCGCTGCCGATGACGCCGTCCCTGACGCGATAAAGAAGGCTGCCGTTCCGGTCCTCTGCCGTGATGCCCTGGAGTCCGCCGCATGGGATGTCTTCTGTGCGCGACAACTAGCACGAGGTGTGCCACATGCCGAGGTCGAACAGGCGTGGGAGTTAGCGCCCTTGACCAGGGCCCGCCTCGGCCTGGCGGTGAACCCGGAAGACAAGGCCGCAGTGGATAAATGGCTGTCCGGTGGATCGGCGCGACGTGCGGCATTGTGGGTGGCCGCCAGCGGCGCACACAAAGGGGTAACCGACTACCGCGATGCAGTGAACTCCACTCGGCTGGCCGTCGGCGATTTGGAGAAGCTCGTCTCATGACAGATCGGGCAGAGTTGTTGGCATACGCAGAGCAAGTGTTGGGCGGAACTGTGGCCCTCGGTGTCCGCGGTCCACGGACCGCTGCGCTCCTCGCGCGCTGCGCCTTCGAAGAATGGCTGGACGAGATGAGTGCCCCGTGGGCGACGCAGGTGAACACTGACAGGCTGCCGACAACGAGCTCGAAGCTTGTCGCGTTGGGCGCACTTCACGGAGTTGGGTTGGGGGAGAAGGCCAAAAAAGCGTGGAACGGACTGAGCCGTGCTGTGCACCGCCATGCGTACGAGCTGCAGCCCTCGGCATCCGAGGTCCGTCACCTCGTTCGGCAGGTGATAGAGGTTTGCACCGACTCGACGGACAATGGGGCCGACTCACGAGAAACTGGCGGGACGAGTCTCTGAACCCCTCAGGTGCAGGCGTTTACGCTCCCGACAGGGATTGTTACCTCGTTGAACGCTATCAATTTCCACGGTGGTACATGGCAGGGTGCTTGGGCTCGGGCGAGCCCTCCGGAAAAGGCACACGCAGCAAGGTCTTTCGGATATGGCTGGCGCTGGCGGCTAGGTCAACGGTTAGAAACCGATAGCGATGCTCTTGAATTGTTGCGGACTCGTCCAACTGCTGCCCAACCACGGGGTACAACAGCACGCCCTCGGAAGTACGGGACAATTCGTCGTGATCATGTTGCGATTGCACGTAGGCGTATAGCTGGAAGATGTGGTCGCGCGAAAGTCTTGTCAAGCCATACTGGTTCGGTCTCAATGAATCGGCGAACTTGGTTTCGACGATGATGCGACGATCGGCGGTCTCGAGGAGTGTGTCGGTTTTCATGATCGGCAGAATGGCGATCAAACCGTCCGTCGCGTGACTAACCGGCCAGCGATGCTGCGTCTCCCCGTCAGCCACCGACCAGTTCGGCGGCAGCACCGCCTTATAGAAACCTCGCACCGCGGCCTCGTACAACCGACGAACCTCAGTGGCCTCCCGTTCGGGGTCGCGGCCGCTTGCCCGTCCAGAATCTTCGGCGGGGATAGCCATCTGTAGCAGCAGCCGTGCGGCATCCACTGCTTCGGCGTCGTCCTGCTCGTTGCGGCCGAGTCTCAGTTGGCATGCTTCGCGCACGGTGATCAGCCTCGGTGAGACCCCGTACTGGGTCAGCGCGTCCGCCAGGCCGCGCGCCCGGCGTTCGAGAGTCTGACTATCGACCTGCCGTGCAGCGATCACAAGAGCGGCAAGCAGGGTCCTGTTGCGCAGGTTGTCGACCGACAGTTCGTCGAATCGGCAGGCGACCCGGCCTTGGGCGAGAAGCTTTTTCGACTCCGTAGCTAGCAGATCAATCTGGCCACGCACGCGCGTGAGTGTGGCGGCACGCTCACGGTACTGGCGGCCGAGACTACGCTGCAGACGTCGCTCGACGGCGGTCACCAGCACCTCCGCCACCAGTTCGAACAGATCCGCGGGATTCTCCTCCACGCTTCGATGCCGCAGAAACTCGTTGCGCTGGTAGAGGCGAGACGCATACAGCATCAGTAACCACAGGTTTCGCACGGGGATGTGGGTGCTGCCACTGACGATGACCCCAGGACTGGTCACGGCGAGCCGATCAACGCTGCTGTCTCGGCGGCGACTCTAGCTGGGTCGTCAAACCAGTATTCGGCGAGCAGCGGCCGGACCTCCTGCGCGACAACGCCCCGGACCCAACTCGCGAAATCATCAATCGCGGAGTCGTGCGCCGGTGTGAAGAAGCTATGCCCTATGCGGTACTGCTCACCCAACGACGGATCGTCGGCGATCCGCTGGTTCAGCACGCGGATCCGATCCGCCAACGATTCGAGAATCGTCGTGTCGATGCCATTGCGAAGGGCGACCCATTTGCGCCAGGCCTCGTTGAACTGCGGTGACAGATCGGCGAAGGCAAACCTTCGGCGCAGGGCAAAGTCGACGATTGCCAGCGAGCGGTCGGCAAGATTCATCGTTCCGATGATGTAGAGGTTGGCCGGGATGTGGACGGGGGCCTCGCCAGCTTTACGGTACGTAAGGGTCAGCGCCTCGGCGGGGTCCCGCTTGTCCGCCTCCAGCAGCGTGAGCAGTTCGCCGAAGATCTGAGCCAGATTGCCCCGGTTGATCTCCTCGATAACCAGGACGTGCTTACTGCCGGGCGTGCTCTCCGCCCTCTTCATAACTTCCAGGAAAAGCCCGTCGACGAGGGTGAGCGTGCCGTCGCCACTAGGACGCCATCCCCGCACGAAGTCTTCGTAAGACAAAGTGGGGTGGAATTGGACGGACTGGAGCAGGTCGGCAGCCCCTGAACCGATAAGTGCCCGCCCTAGCCGTTTTGCCAGCCATGTCTTGCCGGTTCCGGGCGGCCCTTGCAAGATCAGGTTCTTCTTGCGCTCCAAGGCATCGAGGTAGCCGGTGAGTGTCTCCTCGGCGAGGAAGCACCCGTCTTCGATGATCTCTGACACTCCATAGGTGGGCGCCTCGGCAGTTTCTTCCTCGCTGGTTTCTTCCTCGCCCTCGTCGAGGACATCCGGTGCTGCGTCACCGAATCGCTCGACCCAGTAATCCGAGTTGCGGAACTCGTCGTAGTCCTGTTCGGCATCATTGAAGGTGAAGTCAATCAGTGCCTTGGACTTCCAATCGGTCTGCTTTACCCGCCACACCGTCTGCTGATTCGTGTAGAAGTACCACTCCTTCACGGGTTCCGGTGTATCCCAGGCGACATCGACTGTGTAGCCGTCACCGTGATTGTGGGTGATGGTGCCGGTGGCTTTGATAGCCATCACAGACACACGGTTTCCCTTGGGGTCGAACGGTAGGTCGTGCTTGCGCGTGAAGGCGGCCTTGATGGCGATCCGCTCGCCGGGCTTCATGGCCTTCACGATGTCGAGGTACTTACCCTGGTTGCCATTCACCCAGCGTCCGATCTCGATGAACCGCTCGGTCTGGTCACCGACGGGGCCGCTGTAGTCGTCATCAGGCGCCGTGTAGAACGCGCCGACGAACCAGTGGGACGGAAGGTTTTCCGTGTCAACGGCGACAGGAGTCGTCGCACGTTTCTTCGGGACGTATGCCTGGAATGCCGGGATGGCTTCTAGATCAGCCTCGGTGATCTCGGTCGGGTGGCTCGTGAGCATCTGCCTGCCGAAGTCGGTTATCCGGTTCTCGCCGTTTTTGATTTTCTCGACGGCTTCGGCACGCGTGAGGAATGAGAGGGCCCAGCCAGCTCGGTTGTCGGCTTGGCCTTGACCAGAGAGCAACGTGACGGTGCGCTGTTGATCGGACAACTGAAGGTGATCCATAGCCGCTGGCTTTAGATCACGGGTCCTCCAGACCTGACCGTCGCTGAGCACTTCAAGGATCGGCCTGGCAAATTTCGGCCAAGAGGGAACATCGTCGACAGAGTCCGGGCTGCTCATCGGTCAGCTCCAGTATCGATCGACTGCCGCTTCCCGTCGGCCAATGTTGCCGGGGATAATCCCTTCTCGATCATGAACCGTAAAACGGCATTGATGGCCTCCTTAGCGGCACCAAGTTGTCCGAGGCGCAGTGACTTTGGATCGCTGTATGGCTCTATTCGGTTCACAAGCGCCGAAAAATGGCCTTCGAAGTCGGTGAGCTGATACCTCAGTTTTGTGTCGTAGGGCAGATCCAGGAGCTTGCGGGTATGTTCGGCAGCTACACGTAGGCGCTGCACGCGGGCGTGCCGACGCTCGAACTCGCGCCGGGCCGTCGGCTCATCCTTTGGCTTGTACGTCACCGGGGGCAGTTTTGCCGAGCGGCCTTCGGTGCGGAGACAGGAGGAATAACGCGGCGCGATCACCTGCTCGCGGTCGATGGGACCATGACCGGCTTGAGTAAGCCCCTGGTTTAGCTCGCGCAGCCAGGCGAAGTGCGGGTCACCGTCACCGATGCCGTGCAGGAAAACTACCTTCACGCGTCACTCCTCGAGTCTGTGTTGGGGTCGGGCCTGTAGAACGTGTGACGAGTCGCTGAGCTACCGGTCGCGCGGCCGACTTTCACTGCACTTCATCTCCCTCGCCCCCTCAGGATTGTCACCGAGTCGTCTGCGTGGGCGACGCGATGCGAGAAGGACTGCTCGCTGTTCTATGCGGTGCATCGTCTCATCGCGGACCGACAGGCGTCGGCAAATGGCCCCCGACTTTGCTCCGGGCAACGAGGCGCCCTACTGGACCCGACTCGTGGCGTACGGAACCTACTCGACCAATGTGTGCGGCGTGTGATCCGCTGCGGTGGAGCGAGATCCGCATTGAACGCGCGATCGGGCGGCCGTGCTACGACGACACCTACATTCCGTTGGAAATCGTGTTGGACGCGCCCGATCTACTGCGTGCCTTCATCCCATGGGCTCACGCGCAGAGCGGGATTCGCGACGAGCTGACCGGGCGAACGATCGCGACGACGACAGGCTGAGGACTCGATACAAGCGGGAGATCCTCGGGCAGGCGGAGCGCTGGGACCTCGATGATGCGGGTTAAACGGGATGGGTACCCTTCAGCTAGCAAACTGCTAGCTGAAGGAAAGCGGTCAGCGTACGCTGAGACCGTGCGAACTCTGCATCTGCGGAATGTCCCCGACGAGGTCATGGATCGACTCGAACGGATGGCGCGTGCTGCGAGCACGTCGGTGACTGCCGTCGCGATCCGGGAACTCGACGCTGCAACCCGCCGAATCGACAACGCGGCGCTGGTGGCCACGCTGCCCGATCTCGACATCCCCGCGGAGACGATCGTCGAGCAGTTGGAATCCGAACGCAGGTGATCGTCCTCGACGCGTCGGCAGCAGTCTCTGCGTTGTTGAATGACGGGCCGGCCCGCAGACTCCTTGCTGCCGAAGCGATTCATGTACCGCACCTGGTGGACGTGGAAGTTGTCAGTGTGCTGCGTCGGCAAGCCGCAGTCGGACTACTGGGTGCGGAGGATGCGCGTCAGGCTCTGGATGTCTGGCGACGACTCGGGCTGATTCGCTACGCCGCTGCACCCCTTCTGGAACGTGTCTGGGAGCTGCGGACGACGGTAACGGCTTACGACGCAATGTATGTCGCTCTTGCCGAGAACCTGGACTGCGCGTTGGTGACCGCGGACTCACGGCTGTCTGGGGCCGCCGGACCGCGGTGCACCGTCACGGTTGTACCCCGGTAAGCGTCGCAGCTAATCGACGTCCACGGCGACGGGCGTCCAATGGCCCCAGTGGTGAACGAGCAGGATGGGAAGGGTGCGCGGCACGGGGGACTGTCCGGGACATTGTTGGTCCACATCGGCATTCAGTTGATAAATCTGCATCGGTTCTGACAACCCAGGAACGAGCCTTGTGCCTTGAACTCCGAGGTCTTCGATGTCCTTCAGGTCGTAGCGGCAGCCGTTCGGCGGCATGGCAGCCCGGATGTTGCGTTCCTGCTCCAGATAGGAATCGCTTTGCACCGTCGAGCCCGGGACGTATGCCAAACGGGTGAACCCCTGCTCCAGCTTGCCGTCGTTGAGCGCGTCGATAGCTGACTGGACTCTGCCTCGCTGAAGGGCGGGAGTGAAGTCTGCCAGTTCGGGATCAGTGGCGTCCTTGTCGTGAGCGAGGGTGACAAACCCCATATAGCCGACCATGACAACCGTGATGCTGCATCCCAGCGTGATCAAGGCTATTCCACTGCGGGCCAATGCTTTCGGCCGTGGCTGGCGTAGACGTGCGGATCTGCGCAGCGCAATTCCACCGACCAGTAGCACCAAGCCGCCGATAAAGACAGCGGTGGCCTGCGCTACCGCGACAGTGCTGATCGCCCCGCTGCTCCGATGGAGGACGAAAACACCGGCCGCAGCGAACGCCGCCAGCACCAAAGCGGCGATTACGGACTTGGTGGCGGGACCGCCCCGCTGTTCGAGGTTCATTCGCCTGGATACGTCACATGGATGAATTCGGCCTGCGCAGGTCCGCCGATGAATGCCGGATCCACTGGAACCCAGTTCTTTTGGTAATTGTCAGCTCCGGAATGCTGATCTACGACGTCCATCAAACTCCCATCCGGTGCATGGGCTTGCCCTACATATACCGCCACGTGGTCAATCTTTCCCTCGGTGTCTCGGTAATAGATCAGATCGCCGGGAACCAACCCAGCTTTCGACGGAGCGAGCGGGTCCAGCTGGCCCACTGTCTGTGTGGATACAGTGGCTGCGGTGTGCCCTCGGCCCGATTGAGTCATGAAGTCATGGTTCGCAGCGGCGTTGTCCCACGTTGTCGATTCCGTGTTCTTCGGATTCCATGTGTCGCGGTCGTAGTACCAGTCGTCTGAGTCACCGTGATGCCAATCATCCCAACCATCGCCTTGGTCTTGAAGCCCACCGGCTCGCAATACTTGGGACGCGAAATTCGTGCAGTCCTGGCCATATGTTTTGTAGTCAGGGTTGTGATCGTCGGCCCATCGTTCGGCGTAATCGACGGCGGCCTTTCGAGACGGCGACAAGGGCGGCTGCAGAAGAGGTCCATCCTTGAATCCGGGAAAGTCGCCCTGCATGAAGCCTGCTGGCTGTGCACTCATCTCGCCGAGCCCGCCGGGGAATTCAGCGGTGGCTGCGTCGAGGGCCGTGGCGATGTCACGGTCGCTGTCCATGAGAGCCGTGGCCTGGGCGCGGATGTCGGCAGTAAGTTCGTTGGCATAGGGCTGCAACATCATTGCGTCGGCCGTCGGCCTGCCCGGTGTGTAGGCACTCACGGTCAGGTCGTCTGTGACGGATAATCCTTCCCGGCGAGCGGCGCTGACCATGCTGAGCAATTTCTGCTGGGCGGCACGTAGATCGGCATTCCCTTTGCGGGCGACATCGGAAACGCTCCTGAGGCTTTCAGCGTGCGCTTGTGCCGCAGCCCGAGCGGTGTCGGTATGGCGAAGTGCGGCGTCACCGGCTTGGCCCTCCCAACGTGCCGCAAGCAATTGCTTGTGGGCCATGGTGAAGCTGTCTTCGATCACGCTGGCGTCGTGTGCCAACCGATCGGCGAGGTCAGTCAAGTGCGTGGTGTCGAGATTTTCGATCTGCGACAGTGTGGGCGCGGTAGTGACAGGCATCTACAGCGAGCCGATCGCCAAGTCGATCGTTCTCGATGTGTGGGTGTCACGGTTGGTGTAGCTGATCGCAGCGGTGACGATCTTGTGCGACGTCGCCCGCATCTGCCCCGCGAGTGCATCGCGTGCATTGTTTGCGCCCACGTAGGCGCGGGATACCGACGCTGAACTGGATAACCATGCTGGCCCTGAAGGCTCGCCGGACGGCTCACCTCTTGCGAGGTTCTCAGCAAGAATATTCAGCTGGCGGCCCGCCTCATGCAGATCGCTTACGTTCACGCGCAAGGTCGTCACCGCCGCGAGCCCTCGTCGCCGAAACTGGAATCAACGTGCATCGCCGTCCCCCCGGTCCGTCGTTGGCGGCAGAATATCGGCGATTGCTGTGGATTGGCTGGACATGATTGGGGCGGCGACCCGCCGCCCCAATCACGCCGATGGTGGCCTTACCTGGAGCTGCTTCTTGGGGTGCGGTTCCTCAGCTCTTGACCGGTTCGACGCTCGAGATCTTTTGCGTCCGCTTGTACAGCCACATGAGCACCGCTGCGAACCCGATAATCCCGAGAGCCTCAGCCAGAGTTCCGTCATTACCGGTGAAGATCGCGAACGGATCGTCACTTCCAGTCCCGGCGACGAACCCGGCGAACACCACGCCGTAGAGGCTTTCGCCGACGATCATGCCGGTGGCCAGCAGCACGCCGAGGCGCTTCTTACGCTCGACATTGCCGCCGGTGCGGTCGGCCCACTTGTTGTAGAAGTACCCCAGCAGGGACCCGAGCGGGATGATCAGGGTCAGGCTCATCGGCAAGTACATTCCCATCCCGACGGCCAGCGGCGGCAGCGAGAATCGGGTTGTCCGGGTGAGGATCTCGTCGACGATGACGATCACCATCCCGATCGCCGCACCCAGCCCGATCAGCGACCAGTCCAGCGACCCGCCGAACACGCCCTTGGCCAACGACGAGATGAGGGCGGCCTGCGGTGCGGCCAGGGCGTGGTCGGTGGCCCCCGGCGCCCCCAGGAACCCGAACGCCCGCTGCATGAGGTCGAGCACCGGCGGGATGATCGCCGAGCCGAACAACACGCCAATCACCAACGCCACCTGCTGTTTCCATGGCGTGGCCCCGACCAGCTGGCCGGTCTTGAGGTCTTGCAGGTTGTCATTGGAGATGGTGGCCACCCCGAACGTGATGGCCGCGACGAACAGCGTGAACGCCACCAGGGCCAGAGACCCGTCGTCGGAGGTCGGGCCGTACACCAGCTTGATCAGCACCGCGGCGATGAGCACCGTCAGGATGCCGACCCCGGAGATGGGACTGTTGGACGAACCGATCAGACCGGCCATGTACCCGCACACCGCGGCGATCACCAGGCCGATGATGAAGATGAACACCACGCTGGCCACGATGATCCCGGTCGAACTGCCGTGCAGCACGGTGGAATGACTGAAATCCCACAGCAGCACCGCAATTGGGATCAGCATCGCCACCACGATGCCGACGACGATGGGGAACGGGATGTCGCGTTGGGTGATGTCGACCATCTGGCCCTGCCGGCGGTCACGGGCCGAGACCAGCGCCTCTCGGATGCCCTTGATGATCGGGCGCAGGATCTTCAGCAGCGTCCACACCGCCGCGACGGCGATCGCTCCAGCACCGATGAACCGCACCTCGTGCACGAACACCCCGTCGATGACGTCGGCCGCCGACTCGTCGGTCCCGAACGTGCCGATGGTGCGGATCGGCAGCAGCACCCCGAAGGAGATGACCAGCCCGACGAGCATCGCGATGCCCACGGTCATCCCGATCAGATGCCCCACCCCGACCAACGCCAAGGACAGGCTCGCGCCGAACATCGAGCCGCCGGCGCCGACCCGGAAATAGGCCGCCACATAGTTGGCGAGCACCTTGAGATTGGCCAGCAGCGCGAACCCGGCCGACACCAGCGAGCCGAACGCGATCACCCGGATCCCGACGCGGTTCTCCTCGACCCCGCCGCTGCTGTCACCGACCTTGAGCACCTCGGCGGCGGCCACGCCTTCGGGGTAGGGCAGATCCGAACCGGTCACCAGGGCCCGGCGCAGCGGGATGGAGTACATCACGCCGAGGATGCCGCCGACCGCGCACACCGCCACGGTGATCCAGTACGGGAACCCGGTCCACCAGCCGATCATGATCAGCCCGGGCAGCACGAAGATGATCGCCGAGAGCGTCCCCGCCGCCGAGGCGATGGTCTGCACGATGTTGTTCTCCACGATGGAGTGGTTGGCGAAGTTGCGCAGCAGCGCCATCGAGATCACCGCGGCCGGGATCGCGGTGGCGAACGTCAGGCCGACTTTGAGGCCGAGATAGACGTTGGCGGCGGTGAACACCAGCGTGATCGCCCCGCCGAGCAGGATCCCGCGGACGGTCAGTTCGCGCAGCGTCGGTGTGGTGGGTTCTGCGACTGCCAACTCGGCATCCTCTCGGTTGCTGCTTCCATTGCTGCCGTGGCTACGCGACAACGTGGATACACGGTAGGCACTGGCAGGCGGCAGCGCTGGTTGATCCGCTCACAGAGCGAGGCAATATCCGGGTGTGGGCGAACAGACTTTTCAAAAATTTGATTGCGGGTACCTGAGTACGTTTCGCTCAACCTGTATTCGACGCACGTGAAAGTTCTGTCGTACGGTCGGAATCATGACTGTCTACAACCTGGCATTTGAATGGACAGACACCAACCGACATTGGTTCATCGAAGTACCGATTCGAATCGTGGCATACGCCGCCCTTGCGTTAATTCTGCGTTTTTTGCTGCACCGAATGATCGATCGGGCGACCACCGGTAGGGCGGTCAAGGCCAATAGCGGAGAGGTGGAGGGGCAAGCCAGAAAGCCACCGCTGCTCCGCTACTTGCGGGACCGGGCCTCGGCGACGGAAAGCAGTGCCCGGCTGGCCGAACGTCGGCAGCAACGCGCGCAGACCATCGGGTCGGTACTGAAGTCGACGGTGTCGATCGTGCTGCTGGTCTGGGTGGTGCTGGCCATTTTGAGTGTGCTCGGAGTGAACATCGCGCCCTTCATCGCCTCGGCCGGTGTGGTCGGGTTGGCCATCGGGTTCGGCGCGCAAAACCTCGTCCGCGATTTCGTCAGCGGTGTGTTCATGCTGCTGGAGGACCAGTACGGCGTCGGCGACACCGTCGACGTCGGCGACGTCATCGGGGAAGTGCAGAGTGTCGGGCTGCGCATCACCACCATCCGCGACATCGACGGCACCCTCTGGTACGTCCGCAACGGCGAGATCGCCCGCGTCGGCAACATGAGCCAGGACTATGCCGTCGCCCGTGTCGAGGTCCCCGTCGCCCTGACTGCCGATGTCGACCGTGCCGAACAGGTTGCCCTTGACGCCGCCAAACAAGCCGTCGCGGACCCTCTCATCGCGCGAAAAGTGTTGGGCGAGCCGGAAATGCTCGGCGTACAAGAGTTCTCCGCCGACCTGGTCACCTTGCGGATGACGGTGAAGACCAGACCGAACGCGCAATGGTCGGTGCAGCGTCGGCTGCGCCGAGAGATCCTGCGGGCGTACGACGAAAACGACATCGACCTGCCTTATCCGCAGGGACGCATACATGCCCTCGTAGGCGGTCGGGAGGCTGAGTAGGGCAGTGGTGGGCGCTGTGATGAGTGTGCATGCTCTTGGGGCGAAAGGCCGAAAAATTCGCAACAGGCTACACATTCGTCGCAGGGGCCGGACCTGGAACATCGCCGTTAGGGGTTCGTCCGGTCGACGCCTCCGCCAGTCGTTCAAACCCATCTGATCGAAGAGTCGGCTGAACTATCATCCCCACATGGCTCGGGCCATATTGGTGCTGTTGTCAGGACTCGTGATCGCGGGCGCTATCGCGACACCCGCCCACGCCGAACCCGCGCCGCCGTGCTCTTTCGAGCTGTCGCCACCTTCTGTCGTCCACGTCGACGGGGCCGACATGGTCAGCGCAACCGTCTCGCCGGCCGCATGCGGCGCGCCGGCAGACCCCCGCTTCAGCGTGGCCTGCCTGCAGCGTCAGGACAACGCCTCACCCGTCCAGTGCAATCAGGGCAGGGGAGCCCAACCGGCGCAGGTGCTGACTCCCTTCCGGCCCGGAGCGACGTACGTGTCCACCGGCCGGGGATGCGGCGGTTGGATGGGCATCGCGGAGATCGCCCCGCAGTGTCAGGTGCTCGGCCCACTCTCGACCCCGTTGTAACCGACAAGAACGTCGCCGACTGTTCATCTGTGCAATCCCTGTCAGTCACCTGTGCGCGCCAAGCTCGTCCGACTCACCGGCAGAACTGAAGAGGGTGGCGAATGATACGGGCGCGAGCGGCCGCAGCAGTGACCACAGCGGCAGCGCTGATCCTGGCGGGGTGCTCCACCGAGGCCAAGAAGCCAGGAGAAACCCCGAAGGCGACCCCGCCGATCGACTGGAACCTCCCAGCCCAAGACAGCTACCACCGCACCGCGACCTACCCGGTGTACCTCAACAGACCTGCCGCAGATCCGGTCGACAAAGAGACCGTCGCCGAGATCTCCACCGTCACCCCCGACGGCAACACGCTCATCTACACCGACGCCGCCGCCAAACGCATCGGCTTCCTCGACATCACCGACCCCGCCAAACCCGTTGTTAAAGGCACGCTTTCCCTCGCCGAGCTGGGGCACAAGGACGACCAGCCCACCTCGGTGGCGGCTGTCAAAGACCACGTCCTCGTCGTCGTCGACACCACCGGCGGTGACTTCGCCCACCCCTCCGGCCGCGTCGACATCGTGCGGACCGCCGACCGCACCCGCGTGCACAGCATCGACCTGGGCGGCCAGCCCGATTCGATCGCCATCAGCCCCGACGGCACCTTCGCCGCGATCGCCATGGAGAACCAGCGCAACGAGGAGTTCACCCCGCCGGGCAAGGAGGAAGGTGACCTTCCCCAGCCACCAACCGGATTCGTGCAACTCATCGACCTCGAGGGTGCGCCGAACACGTGGGCGCCGCGCAAGGTCGACTTCGACGTGGAGGCGGCGCGGAAGGCCGGCCTCGATACCCCCGAGGATCTCGAACCCGAGTACGTCAGCATCAACTCCCGCGGCCAGGTCGCGGTGACGCTGCAGGAGAACAACGGTATCGCCGTGATCGACGGTCATACCGGCAAGGTCTCCAAGATCTTCAGCGCCGGAACCCAATCCGTCGAGGGCATCGACACCAAAGAGGACGACGCGATCGACCAGACAGGCTCGATCAAGGACATCCCGCGCGAACCCGATGCCATCGGCTGGATCGGCGACGACCACTTCGCCACCGCCAACGAAGGCGACTGGAAGGGCGGCACCCGCGGCTGGACGATCTTCGACGCGAGAACCGGCGAGGTCACCTGGGATGCCGGAAACTCCCTCGAACAGCTCGCGGTGCGCACCGGCCTGCACATCGAAGGCCGTGCGGAATCCAAGGGGCCCGAGCCGGAAGGCTTGGCCATCACCACCATTGACGGCCACCCGACCGCGCTGATCGCCTCCGAACGCAGCAACTTCGTCGCCGTCTACGACGTCAGTCATCCCAAGGCGCCGGAGTTCCGGCAGATCCTGCCGACCACGCCGGGCCCCGAAGGTGTCCTGCCGATCCCGTCGCGCAATCTGCTGGCCATCTCCTCCGAAGCCGACGACGCCGAGGCCAAGGTGAGGGCCTCGGTCAACCTCTACGGTTACGGCGAATCTTTTGCCTCCGCAGGCAAACCCAACTTCCCGTCGATCGTCTCCGCCGACATAGACGGTAAGCCGATCGGCTGGGGCGCGCTCGGCGCACTCTCCGCAGCCCCGAAGGACCCCAACCGGCTCTACACCGCCACCGACATCGCCTACGGCCCAGCCCGCATCCTCGGCGTGAACGTGGCACAGAAACCGGCCCTGATCGACACCGAACTGCCGGTCACCGAAGCCGGCAAGCCTGTCAGCCTCGACATCGAAGGCATCTCGGCCCGCCCCGACGGGGGGTTCGTGCTGGCCGTGGAAGGCGAAGACGGTCCCGGTAACCAGCTGGTCTACGTTGCCGCCGACGGCCAGATCGAGAAGCGGGTCCCGTTGCCCAAAGACATTGTGGCCCAACTCGGCAGCAACGGACTCGAAGGCGTCGCCGTCGAGGGACACTCGGTCTGGGTGGCGCTGCAGCGCGAACTCAAGACCGACCCGAAGGGCGTGGTCCGCATCGGGCGCTACACGCCGCAGGGCGACAAGTGGGAATGGTTCGGCTACCAGCTGGACTCCACCAGCGCCAAGGACGACTGGATCGGCATCTCCGAAATCTCCGTCCACAACGGCGAATTGCTGATCCTGGAACGGGACAAACTCAACGGGCCCGACGCGCGTTTGAAAGCGCTGTACCGGGTCGCGATCCCCGGGAGCGCGAGGGCAGGCACGCTGCAAGTCCTGCCGAAGACGTTGGCCCACAACCTCGTGCCGGATCTGCAGGCCACCAACGGGTATGTGCAGGAGAAGGTCGAAGGCGTCGCGATCGCCGGCAACCAGAACCTGTACGTCGTCACCGACAACGACGGGCTCGACGACGCCAACGGCGAAACCGTGTTCCTCGATCTCGGACCTGCGGCCGAGGCGTTGAAGAGATAGGGCCCCTGAGGCCGGCCCCCGTGTCATGATGACGCGCATGAGGACGGCGCTCATCCGATCCGACAAGCTGTTGATCTTCGGTGGCCTCGCCATCTGCGTGGTGGCGGGGCTGTCTCATTACGGTGGCTGGCCGCACTTGGTCGCCTTCGTCGTCAGCGCGTTGGCGGTGTGCGTCCTGGCCTCCCTGGTCGGATTGGCCGTCGACCAGCTCGGGGACCGGTTCGGTCCCGGCGCCACCGGGGTGCTGCAGTCCGCGCTCGGCAATCTGCCGGAGCTGTTCATCTGCATCTTCGCGCTCAAGGCCGGACTGGTCGACGTGGTGCGGGCCGCGCTGATCGGCTCCATCCTGGCGAACCTGCTGCTGGTGCTGGGATTGGCGTTCCTGGTCGGCGGACTGAAGCACGGCCCGCAGAAGCTCGGCTCCGCGCAGGTCCGGACCATCCTGGTGCTGATGGTGCTGTCGGTCACCGCGATGGCGATACCGTCGATCGCCCACGAGGTGCACGCCCCGGCCTCCGAACACGAAGTGTCGTTCTCGATGATCGTGTCGGTCGTCCTGCTCGTGCTGTTCGGACTGTCGCTGCCGTACTCGCTGAGCCGGGACAAGCAGAACAAGACCAGTGACCCTGTGCCGCAGCCACATAAAGAACAACCCCGGTGGCCGGTGGGATTGGCGATCGGCATGCTGGCCATCGCCGGCGGATCGGCAGCGTTCGTCTCGGATTGGTTTGTCGCCGCGCTGGAACCGGCGATGGACTCGCTGCACATCTCGCAGGCCTTCGCCGGTTTGGTGATCGTGGCGATCGCAGGCAACGCCGTCGAGAACGTCGTCGGCGTGCAGCTGGCCGCCAAAAACCAGTCCGAGTATGCCTTCTCGATCATCCTGAACAGCCCGATCCAGATCGCCCTGGTGCTGGCCCCGGTGCTGGTGCTGGTGAGCCAGATCTTCGGGCTCGCGTCGCTGACCCTGGTGTTCGGGCCGATGCTGATCGTCGCCCTACTGGTCGCCGTCATCCTGGCGGCGATCATCGCCTTCGACGGGGAATCCACCTGGCTGGAAGGCGCGGCACTGATCGCCCTGTACTGCATCATCGCCGCTTCCTTCTGGTGGGGATGACGATTCGACCGACGACGATTGAGGTAGTCGGTTACGCGTGTGCCCGCATTGCCGTGCTGGTCAATCTGTAGGGGCGTGTTTGACAAACAAGTCCACACAGGGGGGTACTGCCATGGAAACTTCATCTGGCCGGCGGGTTTTCGCCGGCGCCGTTCTGACGGGCGTGTGTGCGGTGGGGCTGACGTTTGCGCCGCCGGCGCAGGCTGCGTCCCCGAAAGCCAAGCTCGTCAACACCCAAACCGGTCTGTGTCTGACGATCGCCGGTGGGGAGAGCACCGACAACAACGTTCGCGCACTGCAGTTCACGTGCGACTCCCATCCGTCGCGTCAGTGGTTCCTGGACGACATGGGCAACGGCACGGTGCAGATCAGGAACGTGCAGACCAACAAGTGCCTGACCATCGCCGGCGGCGTGAGCCGTGAGAACAATGTTCCCGCACTGCAGTTCACCTGTGACGATCACCCGTCACGCGCTTGGGTTCTCGACGATCAGGGCGACGGCACCACGCAGATCAGGAACGTCCAAACTCAGAAATGTGTGACGATCGCCGGCGGGGTGAGCCACGAGAACAACGTCGACGCCGTCCAATTCGACTGCGACGACCACCCGTCGCGGACCTGGCGACTCGTGTTCCAGGGCGGGTGACCTAGACGGCGAACGCCAACCAGTAGCCGATCGGGATCATCGCGACATACCCGAGAATTCCGACGGGGATCCCGATCAGCGGCGTCGACTTGCGCCACGCGGCCACCGCGGCACCCGCGACGGCCAAGACTGTGCCGGCCACCAGACACATCCACGGAATCCACACAAGGACGTTCTGGCCGGCCGCCGTCAGTTGGCACACCTTGTCAGTGACGCCTTCGTGACAGGGGTCGGTCGCCATGGCCAACGGCAGCATCAGCACGACGGCCGCCAGAAAGCCCAGAACACCCATGACGCTGAGCAATACGACGAACCACACCCAGTGCTTGCCGTAGTTGTGCTCGGCGGCAGGCGGTTCCGGGGTGGTCATGGATCAGCCTTCCGCGGCCACCAGCGACCCGAGTTTGATGTCGGGGTTGTCGCGCTGGAAACCCTCCAGCCGCCACGGCGTCGAGAACAGCACGAGCATGACGCCGTCGCTGCGGGTCAGCACCTCGCAGGAGACCTGACGGTTCACGAAGTCGGCGTCTTCGGGGCGGACAACCCGCGCGACCTGATAGGGCAGGTTCTCCAGGGCGATCGGCGCGCTGAGCTCAGCGGCCATCCGGTGGGCGGCCACCTCGAACTGCATCGGTCCGACGGCGGCGAACACCGGTGCCTGTTCACCACGCTTGTCCGAGCGCAGCACCTGAACGACGCCCTCCTGCTCCAGCTGCTCGATGCCCTTGCGGAACTGCTTGTGCTTGCTGGGGTCGGTACCGCGGGCCACCGCGAAGTGCTCGGGGGAGAAGCTCGGGATCGGCGGGTAGACTACCGGGACGTCGCGGTACAGCGTGTCACCGGGACGCAGCGCCGCGGCGTTCGCCAACCCGATCACATCGCCGGGCCACGCGTCGTCGAGCGTCGAGCGCTGCTGACCGAACACCGACTGCGCGTACTTGGTGACGAACGGCTTGCCGGTGGCGGCATGGGTGAGCACGTCGCCGCGCTCGAACGTGCCCGAGACCACCCGCGCATACGCGATGCGATCGCGGTGCGAGGAGTCCATCCCGGCCTGCACCTTGAACACGAACGCGCTGAACGGCGAGTCGACCGCCCGCCGGTTGCCGTCGACATCGACCGATCCGCTGGGGGCGGGGGCCAGTTCGACCAGGACGTCGAGCAGCTGGTTCACGCCGAAGTTCAGGGCGGCCGAGGTGAACAGCACGGGAGAGGACTCGCCGGACAGGAACGTCTCGCGGTCGTAGTCGGACCCGTCGATCGACAGCAGCTCGGATTCCTCGACAGCGGTGTCCCAGTCGTCACCGGCGGCAGCGTGGGCGTCGGCGGCGGCGATGTGCTCCTCGGGGGCCGCGGTGGCGCCACCCGCGGTGCGGGTGAAGCGGATGAACTTCTCGGCGCGACGATCCATCACGCCCTTGAAGTCCCCGGCGATACCGACCGGCCAGGTCAGCGGAGTGGTACGCAGCCCGATCCGCTCGTGGATCTCGTCCATCAGCTCGAGTGCGTGCCGGCCCGGACGGTCCCACTTGTTGATCACCGTGATGATCGGAATCCCGCGGTGCTTACACACCTGGAACAGCTTGAGGGTCTGCGGCTCAAGGCCTTTCGCGGCGTCGATGAGCATGACCGCGCAGTCCACCGCGGTCAGCACGCGGTAGGTGTCCTCGGAGAAGTCGGCGTGCCCGGGGGTGTCGAGCAGGTTGATGACGCAGTCGCGGTACGGGAACTGCAGCGCGGTCGAGGTGATCGAGATACCGCGGGCCTTCTCCATCTCCATCCAGTCCGACACCGTGGAGCGACGGCCCGCCTTGCCATGGATCGCGCCGGCCTCGGTGATCACCCGGGCGTGCAGCGCGAGCGCCTCGGTCAGCGTGGACTTACCGGCGTCGGGGTGGCTGATGACGGCGAAGGTGCGGCGACGGGCCGCCTCAGCGGAGATCTTGGCAGCTTGGGCGGTGTTGGCGGCTTGGGGAACCAGGGCGTTTTCGGTCATCTCGACTAGCGATGGTATGGCGGTTTGAGGGCAAACTCGTAATCGAGCGGGGCCGACGTGTGATCCGCAGCCCGTGGTACCGCCGGTGATACTGCATTTCCAGATCGCCTACTGGTCCCCTTCCCGGTGCTGATGTGACACCTGTGGTCACCCCCCGATACTCCCGCGCCGGAGGGCATGATCGTTCGTGATGAACATCTGTGTCTTCCTCTCCGCCGCCGACCTCGACGACCGCTATACGGAACCGGCGCGGGCCTTCGCCGAACTGCTCGGCAAGGGAGGCCACACGCTGGTCTGGGGCGGCTCCGACAAGGGGCTGATGAAGGTCGTGGCCGACGGCGTGCAGAACAGCGGCGGCCGGCTGGTCGGGATCTCGGTCGAGTTCCTGCGGGCGCATGCCAGGACCGGTGCCGACGAGATGGTGATCACCGCGGACCTCGCCGAGCGCAAGGCGACGCTGCTGGCGCGTTCCGACGCGCTGGTGGTGATGGCCGGTGGCCTGGGCACCCTTGATGAAGCCACCGAGATCCTGGAGCTGCGCAAGCATCGGCGTCACGACAAGCCCGTGGTACTGCTGAACACCGCGGGGTTCTACGACGGCCTGGTGATCCAACTGCGGCGGATGGAGCAGGACGGTTTCCTGCCGCTGCCGTTGGATGAGCTGGTGTACGTCACCGAGGAACCTGAAGCGGTGATGACGTACCTGCAGCAGTAAGGCTGAACCCTCCCTCAAAATGCGGAAGAGGCTGGCAACTGCCGTTGGTGTTGCCGCGCGATATGGAGTAGCCGACTACTCGCTGTTCTGAACTGCGATTAGCCCACGATAGGGAGAGGTGACGCTCAACTACAGGAGAGAGATATGCGATCGATCGATGTCAGGCTCCACAGCATTTCGTGCGAATACAACGGATTTGGCGGAAATATCCCCATCGAAGGGTCGATCAGTGGATCGACCTATTTCCGGGATTCGAACAACCCAGCTGATCTTCGCGATACCAGGGTCATCTACCCATTCCCCAACGGGCCCGTGAAGGTGAGTGAAGGCGAGACGGTCTCGATTCGAATGGACCGCAGCGTCAGCTTCACTCTGCGTACGCCGGTACATGATCCAGAGGCATATCCCGACTTCCTGAAGGTGACGGTCGCGCTGAACCACGAGCTGGGCACTCAGAGTTGGACCTTCCGCAATAATGACACCTTTCCTTTGCGTCGTGAGGATCCTCTGCTCAAAACCATGCACTTCAGTACGCCGAACATTCGCGTCAACCTCGTCTTTGCCTTCCAAATGTGGGTCGAGGGTGCGGTGTAACTCTGAGGTTTCAGTACCGCTCGATATTTCAAGGAATCGCCATGTCGGCGATCGGCCTCCGGAGGTCCTGCGGCATGGTCAGCGTCGCCGGCTGAGGCAACGACACCATCACGACTCGCCCACATCCCCGAGGCGTTGCGACGAAGGTCAAGGGGTCCGGTTAGGATTGAGGCACAGGTCGGGTTTCCTACCAGACCTAATCAAATTGGCCCTCGCCGAACCACATTGGAGTGAAGTTGACGTCTGTTCGTCGTGCCTACCTGGCGGTCGCACTTGCTGTGCTGGCCGTGTCGGGTGGTGTCGTTGTTTCGGCCCTGCCGGACTGCGCCGAGCACTGCCAGACGTTGGCCGCGCCGCCCCAGGGCGTGCCGCAGCCGTCGCCCACCGAGCCGGCCAAACTGACCATCACGCCCAAGCCTGACGCCGAGGTCGACCCGCTGGCCCGGGTGATGGTCACCGCGGACACCGGAACCGTGGCGCGCGTGACGATGCTCAATGACGCGGGCAAGGAGATCCCCGGCGTCCTCACCCCCGACGCCAGGACGTGGAAGCCGACCACGACGCTCGGCTACGGCCGCACCTACACGCTCAAAATCGACGCCCGCGGCCCCGGCGGCATGCCGACCCGCAAGTCCACCACCTTCTCCACCGTGACCCCCGGCTACCAGGCCCGCGTCTACCTCAACGGCACGAACTACGCCCCGCTGCAGGACGGCGCCACCTACGGCGTCGGCATGGTGATCGTCGCGCGCTTCGACGAGCCGGTCACCGACAAGGCCACCGCCGAGAACCGGATGAAGGTCATCACCCAGCCCAAGGCGCTGGGTTCGTGGAACTGGATCGACGACCAGACCGCGCACTGGCGTCCGGAGAAGTACTACGCCCCGGGCACCAAGGTCACCGTCGACGCCGGCATCTACGGCACCAAGCTCGGCGACGACCTCTACGGCGCGCAGGACGAGAAGGTCTCCTTCACCATCGGCGCGTCCCACGTCACCATCGCCGACGACACCGACAAGCAGGTCAAGGTCTACGAGAACGGCAAGCTGGTGCGCACCATGCCGACCTCGATGGGCATGGGCGGCACCGAGACCATCGGTGGCACCACGATGAGCTTCTGGACCCCGCGCGGCATCTACACCGTGATGGACAAGGCCAACCCGGTGATCATGGACTCCTCGACCTACGGCCTGCCGGTCAACTCACGGCTGGGCTACAAGACGACTATCCCGTGGGCCACCCGCATCAGCATCGACGGCATCTACCTGCACCAGCTCAACGCCACGGTGTGGGCACAGGGCAAGGAGAACACCAGCCACGGCTGCCTCAACCTCAACGGCGACAACGCCGAGTGGTTCTACAACTTCTCGGTGCCCGGCGACATCGTCGAGATCCGCAACACCGGCGGCGATCCGCTCAAGCCGACCAACAACGGCGACTGGTCCGTGCCCTGGGCCGAATGGATCAAGGGCAGCGCCCTGCACTGAGAACCCGCCGGTGCCCTAGTTGCCCGGCAGCTTGGCCGCGATCCGGTCGACGACCTGATTGGCCTGCGCGGCGGAATCGCCGTCACCACAAACGATCGACTCGACCACGGCGCTCCCGCGGGCCAGGACGGCGTGATAGCAGTTGCGGGCCGGGGCTTCCTGACGCTGGGCACCGCCCCCACCGCGGGCGGTGTCGCGGCGCGGATCGGGGAGGGCCTCGGGGTTCTCCGCGGTCACCGGCCCGGCCGTCCAATGCTGGGTGACGTCCTTGGCGGTGGTGGTGAACACGACGCCCTCGCGGCATTGTTCGTCGTTGATCATCCTTACGGTGTTGCCGGCCACCCGCAGGGCCTGCCGTCCGGGCTGCGGCCACACCGGTGACGTCTCCGGGAACACCTGGATCAGCTGGGCCGCCGACTGGCCCCGCGCGCCGCGGTTGTTGTCGCCGACCACGGCCTGGTAGCCATCGGCGCCGACGGCCTCCTGGAACAGCAGGCGGGCCGCGCAGTCCCGCGGCTCGATGCCGTTCGAGAGCTGCCCGGGTTGGGTGAACGTGGCGGTCTGCCGCAGATCGGTGTCGCCGATGATCTCGCCCAGCTCGCCGGGCGGCAGGAGTGCCGCACGCGCCGCCCGGGCCGGGTCGGCCGCACCGGCCGACGGGGTCGGGGCAGCGGCGGTGGTCGTTTCCCGCGGCGGGGCCCCTGCGTTGCCATCGGTGCTGTCCGAACACCCTGCCAACAGCAGACCGATTCCGAGCAAACCCATCACAGCCCGCACTGCGCCCCCTCGTCATACCTGTTGATCGTGCTGAAGCCCGCGTCACCGGCCCTCGTTCCGCAATAAATCTTGCCCCAGCCGCGGTGCACGCTGACGCGGCAAATTGTCCCGATGGCGCCGGGTGGATCGGAAAATTAGTGCCTGCGGACTCCGTTAGCTGCGGTTAGGATTTGCACGGTCACTGCCCGGTGGCCACCAGACACCGCGCGACGGTCTGGTCGGTGGTGAATGATTCGGGGGATGCGGTGCGATCCACGCTGACTGTTGGGGTGAGCCTGTGACGGGCGGGGGCTTCGGCGGCCCAGGCCCGTTCGGTGGCCAACCAGGTCCCGGCCCGCAGAACCAGCCCCCGCAGCAGCCCGGATGGGGCGGGCCTCCCGGCCCGCAGTATCCGCAGGCACCCGCGGGTGGGCAGCAGTTCGGCGCGCCACTCCCACCACCACCGCCGCCGCAGTGGGCACCGCAGCCCGGCCAGTTCGGCAACCAACCACCGTTCCCCGGGCAGCCCCCCGGCTACCCGCCGATGCCCACCCCCAAGCCCGCCCGCAAACCGCTGCTGAGGCTTCCGTCCACCAAGCGAGGCCGACGGATACTGCTCGGCGCGGGTGCAGGCGTCGTGGCGGTGGCGCTGATCGCCGGCGGCGTCGCGGTGTTCACCGGCGGCGGTCAGTACGACGGCGGCACGGGTAAGGCCGGTGAGGCGGTCACGGCCTATCTGGAGGCGCTGCAACGTGGCGATGCGAAGGCGGCGTTGTCGCTGGGCCGCGATCAGCCGCCGGACACCTCGATGCTCACCGACGAGATCCTCAAGCAGCAGATGGACAAGTTCCCCATCACCGACGTCAAGGTCCTCGGTGACATCCCCACGACCGACGGCGGTGCCATGGTGCACGTGATCGCCAAGGTCGGAGGCGTCGACAGCGACGAGCGCATCCTGCTGGAGAAGCCCCCGCCAGGCGAGGGGTGGAAGCTGAAATCAGGGGCGATGGCAGTCGAATTCAAGATCCAGGACATGAATCCGGGTCTGGCCAAGTCCATCACGGTCTGGGACAAGCCTGTTCCCAAGAGCGGCAAGGCCTATGTGTTCCCCGGGCTGGTCGAACTGGGTAGTTCGAACCCGGCGCTGCAGGTCGGCAATTCGCCGGCAGTGGGCAATGCCGACCCGACGCTGTACGAGATCTCGACCATGAGCAGAGTGGTCTATCCGGAGGTCAAGGTCAGCGACGAAGGCCGTCAGATGGTGCGGGACGAGTTGCAGAAGGCGTTGGACAAGTGCGCCGAGAGCACCAGTCTTGAGCCGCCGAAATGCCCGAACAAGGCTGCCCGGTCCGATTTCGTCCCCGACTCCGCAAAATGGACGGCTCCGTCCGACCTCGAAGCCGTCACCATCAACTTCATGGACCCGAAGACGGGCAAGGCCATGATCATCGGTAACGCCGAATTCGGTATCTCGGTCCGCACCCAGTCGGGCGAGACCGAAACCGGGACGTTCCTGGCGTCGGTCTTCGGCAACGCCGACATGACCCAGACCCCGCCCGTCGTCGATTTCGACAGAGCCTGAGCGCGGAGAAACCAACGTGACGAACTTCTCGAACTGGCCCGGGCCCGACGCGACGCGGGGTGCCCCGCCACCTCCGCAGTTCAACCAGCCGCCGCCGCAGCCAGGCTTCGGTGGACCCGCGGGTCCCGAAGCCGGCCAACCACATTGGGGCGGGCCGCCGTCCACACCGCCCGGCGGTGCAAAGCCGCGGCCGGCCAAGAACCGTAAACCGCTGATCATCACCGCCGCAGCGACCGTGGCCGTGCTCACGGTGATCGGCGTCGTCGTCGCGTTCTTGATGAGCAAGGGCGAGGACGGCGTCAGCTTCAATCCCAGCGGCGCGCCGACGGAAGTCGCCAAGGCCTACATGGAAGCCCTGGCGCGCGGCGATGCGCAGGCGGCGCTGGACCTCAGCGCCACTCAACCGGCGACCACCGACCTTCTGACCGATGACATCCTGAAGAAGCAGCTGGACAAGTTGCCCATCACCGAGGTCGAGGTGATCGGGGAGGCGGACCGGAAACCCGACGCCGACAAGCGGACCGCGGCGGTCAAGGTTGCGGCCAAGTTCGGTGGTCAGCGCACCGAAGGCAAACTCGACATGGTCGTGGTCGACAACGAGTGGAAGCTCTCGGCGGCGTTCGTCGATGCCACCACCGAGGAGATCCACGGATATGGGGACCCCGAGGCGGCCGCGGCGTTGACGGTGTTCGGCAAGCCACTGCCGCAGAGCCGCCACTTCTACGTTTTCCCCGGCTACCTCGAAATGGGCACGGCCACTCCGTATGTCAAGGTCAACGAACTGCCACCGACCACGCTCGACGATGTCTCCGCGCTGAAGGACACGGGGATCGAGCCGAAGTTCTCGATGGGCCCCGATGGCCTCAAAGCCGCACAGGACGCGGTACTGGCCTGGATCAACAAGTGCTTCAACCCGGGTGATCACACCGGGTGCGGCGATATCATCACCGGCACCTGGACCAACACCTACGACATGAGCACGATGCGGGTGCGCGGCCCGGTCGACTTGCCCCCGGACATCTTCCGGCTTCCCGATCACACCACCGTGGTGCAGGTGGGCGGCCTCAACGTTCCCTTCACCGCCAACGAGAAGACGACCGGGCGGGTCATCGACAACTCGGTCAGCATCTCCGACCAGGTCGAGGTGAACATCGGCGTGCAACCGCCGAAAGTGGCCTTGAACAGGTGAAGATGACGCCGACCGACCGGGAGACGCCGTGACCAACTTCGGGGGAGACAATCCCATCGGGGGCGATGCATCTCAGCCGCCACAAGGTTTTCCGCCTCCGGTGCGTCCGCAGCCGCCGGCCCCCGGACCGTATTCGCCGGGACCGGCCGGCGGTGGTTTCAGCGGCCCGGCGTTCGGCGCCCCACCGTCGGGCACGCCGCCGTTCCCCGGCGGATACCCGAATCCGCCAGGGAATGCGCCCTTTCCAGCCGGTGCGCCGTCGTTCGGTGCCCCGGCCTTCGAACCTCCGTCCTACGGCAGCCTCCCACCCAAGAATCGCCGCAGGCTGTTCGGCATGATCGCCGGCGCCGTGGTCCTCGTGGTCGCGGTGGTGGTAGGCGTCGTCGTGTTCGTCGGTGGGTCCGGCTCGGATGCCACGACCGCCGGCGGTGCGGTCGAGGGGTACCTGAAGGCGCTGGCGAAAGGCGATGCCGACAAGGCGCTGTCGTTCGGGATCAACCAGCCTCCCGACAAGACCTACCTCACCGACGAGGTACTCAAGAAGCAGATCGACAAGATGCCGATCACCGACATCAAGATCCTCGGCGAGGATTCCACCTCGGTGCATGTGCTGGCCAATTTCGGCGATCAGGCGGTCGACCAGGAAATCCCCGTCAAACAATCTGGCGACGGTACCTACAAGGTGGAATACCCCACCTATGCACTGAATTTCGAGAAAGAGAAAGCCAAAGGGTCGACGGCGCTGCTGGATTCGTTCAGCATATTCGGCAAGCCGCTGCCGTCGTCGGGCATCGCCTACCTCTTTCCGGGCGCGATCGAGGTGAGCAGCTCGAACCCCAACATCAGCCTGAAATACCGCCGCGATTCCTACCTGCAGTCGGGGGCGTCCTACAAGCAACCCGAAGAGGACGCCGACTATGAGCTGGAAGTCAGCGATGAGGGCGAGCAGGCCGCCGACAAGGCGATTTTGGACGCCATGACCGAGTGCGCCAAATCGACTGCCCTGGCACCGCCCAAGTGCCCCATGGACGCCTCCCGCGCCGCCTACGGACTGATCGAAGGCAGCGCCCGTTGGACCGCGCCGACCAACGCCGACAAGGTGACGCTGCGGATGCCGCCGCACGTCTTCGGGGAGGGACTCAGTGGCCACGCCACGGTCAGCGGCGCCGTCGACATGAAGCTGTCGGCGCAGTCCACCGAGCCGATGTTCAACGTCAACGACGAGACCGTGCGGGTCAACATGGGCGGCTACGTCGACCTCACCAAGAATCCCCCGACCTACACCTACGAGTAAGGATCACTGAGTGGAACTCCAACAGCCCGGCGTGGAGTCGGGGGAACGTACGACACTGACCAACCGGGTTCAGCCGGGCAATCAGGAACTGCAACTGGCCCTGCAGGCGGTCCGTGAGATCGGCTATGCCTTCGGCGCCAAGGTGGTTGGGCAGGAGCAACTGCGCGAGACGCTGCTGATCGGTCTCCTCAGTGGCGGGCACATCCTGCTCGAAAGCGTGCCGGGGCTGGCGAAAACGACGGCGGCACGCACCCTCTCGGACGCGATCGCGGGCAGCTTCCAGCGGATCCAGTGCACACCGGACCTGCTGCCCAGCGACATTCTGGGCACCCAGATCTACGACGCGACCACGGCCGAGTTCAAAACCCAGCTGGGCCCCGTGCACGCGAACATCGTCCTGCTCGACGAGATCAACCGCTCGAGCTCGAAATCGCAGAGCGCCATGCTCGAAGCGATGGAGGAGCGCCAGACCACCATCGCGGGAACGACCTATCCACTGCCCGAGCCGTTCCTGGTGATCGCCACCCAGAACCCCGTCGACCAGGAGGGCACGTATCCGCTGTCGGAGGCCCAGACCGACCGGTTCATGCTCAAAGAGGTGCTGCGCTACCCGACCCCCGACGAGGAGGTCGAGGTGTTACAGCGCAGGGACCGCGGCGTCTACGACCGGACGGGCGTGCCGCGGCCGGTGGTCAACCTGGAAACCATTCGGCGACTGCAGGTCACCACCCGCAACGTGCACATGGATCCGGTGCTGATGCAGTACGTCAGCCGGCTGGTCCACGTCACCCGTGAACCACAGCAGTTCCTGCGCCCCGAGGTGGCCCGCTTCATCGAGTACGGGGCCAGCCCGCGCGCGACCATCGCCTTCGTCAGTGCGGCGCGCGCCGCTGCGCTGATCGCCGGCCGCAATCATGTTCTGCCGCCGGACATCCACAAGGTGGCCTACCGGGTGCTGCGGCACCGGCTCATCCTCGGATTCGAGGCGGTCAGCGCCAAGGTCACCCCGGAGTCCGTGATCGATCAGGTACTGCAAGCGGTTCCGGTACCCGGGTAGTCCGGCGATGGGTAGGCACCTCAACCGCGCGCGGCAGTACTTCGGCAACGTCAGCCGCAGCATGCTGCAAGGCGGCAAGCATGCGTTGCTGCACACCCGCACGCTGGAGTTCGACGACCTGCGTCCGTACGTGCCCGGCGACGACATCCGCGACATCAACTGGAAGGCCACCGCCCGAGCCGGCGACACCCTGGTCACAAAGTTCGTCACGGAGAAGCACCACAAGATCCTGCTGGTGTGCGACACCGGGCGGAACATGTCGGCCCTGGCGCCCAGCGGCGAGTTCAAACGTGACATCGCCGGTGTGGTGGCCGGCGTCATCGGGATGATCAGCATGAGCCGATCCGATGAGCTCGGCATGGTCTACGGGGATGTCCGCGGCAGTGCCACGGTGCGAAGCCGCAAGGGCGAGAACCACATCGAGGGGATGCTCGAGCAGCTCGCGGCGCACAGCGTCGGCGACGTCGGGGAAAGCCGCATCGTCACCCAGCTCAATTACGTCGCGCACAGTCATCGGGCGCGGCTGTTGATGGTGGTCATCGCCGACGAGCCGGAGATCTCCGCCGAGCTTGAGGAGGCCGTCAAGCGACTGGCGGGCCGCCACGAGCTGCTGTGGGTCGCGATCTCGGACATGCCGGCCGTCGGCGCGGAGCAGGGGGAGATGGACGGCTACGACGTGGGTACCGGACGGTTCGTCCCCGACGGCACCACCCTGGGCCGGACCGTGGTCGACGCCTACCGCCGCGCCGAACAACAGCGGACGGTCGAGCTCGACCGGTTCTTCGAACGGATGGCGGTGCCTTTCGTCCGGATCGGCGGCAGCGCCGAAGTCCGGAACCGGATCACGCATCTGACGGAGGTGTACAGCAATGCCCGGTGATGACCTGCTGAGGTTCATCGGCGGACCGCTCGCCCCGTCGGGATGGTGGCTGGTGCTGGCCGCCGCGATCGTCGTGGCGCTGATCGCCTGGTGCGCCGGCGTGGTCATCTGGACGCTGCCGCCGCAACGGTTGCGGTCCATCCCTGTCCTTCGCGACTGGCACGCCCAGCTGACCCGGCGCCGGTTCACCCGGGCGATCACCGAGACGACCGCGCGCTACGGCCGACGGGAGCTGTCGCGGGAGGCCGCTGCCACCGCCTACAACCACACCCTGCGCAGCTTCCTGTACCTGCGTAGCGGGGTGTATGCCAAGAACCTGCTGACCGAGCACCTCGCCCAGAACGAGTTGTCCGATGCCGTCCCGCTGCTGACGCTTCTGCACGACGCGCAGTTCAATCCCGAATCCCGCGCTGACGTCGTGGCTTTGGGCCGCTCGGCCGAGGAGTTGATCCACGCATGGACCTGAGATGGACCTGGCTGCTCGTCATCGGCGTGCTGGGCCTTGCGGTGGCCGTGATCATCGCCTGGCGACTGCCGGTCGCCAAGGTGCAACGTCGGATGCGACCACTGGCCAACGTCAGCCGCCTGACCCGGCTGCCCGAATTCGCCCGCGTCCAACGGATCTACCTGATCTCGATGGCCGTCGTCGGATCGATGGTGGCGATCGCCTTCCTGGGCGCCATCGTCGCCGCGGCCCGTCCCGCCAAGCTCGCCACGGCCAACGACGGCTACGACGCTGCCTACCCCCGCGACGTCATGTTGTGTGTGGGCCAGCCCGTCAACGATCCGACCACCGCCGATTTCCTGAACTACTGGGCCGGAAAGGCCAAGGACTCCAAGGCAACCGCGTTCGGCATCACCTCCCAGAACCTGCGTGCGCTGCCGATCACCCGTGACCGCGCTTTCGCCGAAGAACGGATGCGCTACTTCGCCGGGCTGGCCGGGATTCAGCAGAAACTCGACACCCACCAGCAGGTGCCGGTGGAGCAGAAGCTCGAACTGGCAGCCGGTCTCGAGGCCTTCGCCCGGCCGATCAAGTACGTCGACTACGCGCCGAGCCTCGAAGACACCCTCGCGATGTGCCTGTCGGGGTTCGGCAACAGCAGCGGCTCCCACCGCCGCCAACTCGTCTACATCGGCTACAGCAAGTTCCGCGCTGACAACGAGAAACGGCCGTCGCTCTACGACCAGTCCCAGGTGCTGGCCATGGCGCAGCGCGAAGGGATTCAGATCAACGCCATCTCCCGGGCCGACGTCGGACAGATCAGCCAGGCCGGCAACGATTCCCTGCGTGCCCTGGCCGATGCGACCAAGGGACGCTTCTCGCTCTACAACCCCGCCGGAACCGGATCCTCCGAGGGCGCCAACGACATCCTCAACGGTGCCCTCGACAAGATCAACGACAATCCGCCGGTACCGCGCTACCTCGGGATCAACCAGGACTCGAAGCGATACTTCGACATCCCGACGGTGCCCCTGGCCATCGCGGTCGTGGCGGCACTGGCGCTGTCGGTCGGACTGGGGGTGCTGCGCCGATGAACTTCGCCCCGGTCCTGCCCGTCTACGTGCTCGCGATCCTGGCTTTCCTGATCGTGGCCGTTCGGGTGTTCACCCTCTATCAGCTGCTGGTGCGGACGAACCCGGGCCGCTACCGTCCCGTCGTATTGCGCTGGCTCGGACTGACATTCGCCGCACTGCTGCTGGTCCTGGCGGCGTTTCGGCCGGGGATCGCCGACGACGGCGATCGCAAGGCCTCCGCCGCAGGCGGGGGAGTCTCCGACATCAACGTGTTCTTCGTCGTCGACCGCTCGGTGACCTCGCGGATCCCCGACTACGGCAACGGCCAGGCGCGCATGGAGGGCATCCGGGCCGATATCGCCGCGCTGATGGAGAAGTACCGGACGGCCCGGTTCAACATGATCGGGTTCGCGACCAAGGCCAAGGTCAACTGGCCGCTGTCGCCCGACACCGACAGCTTCGAGGCCTACGTCAAGAACTTGTCGGCGTACTCCCTGACGCCCTATGACTCCTACAGTTTCATCGACCCGGTCGTCGCCAGAGATTTACTGCGCGAACAGCTCGAAGCGGCCAAGCAGGCCTACCCGGAGTCGAAGAGCCTGGTGTTCTACTTCGGTGACGGGGCCAAAGGCGATCAAGCCAAACCGGGATCGTTCGACATCCCCGAAGATCTCTTCAAGGGTGGGGCAGTGCTGGGATACGGCACCCCGGCCGGAGGACCGATTCCACACAGCTACGCCAATGGCCGCAAGAACTATCTCGGCGACCCGAACACCGGCGCGATCATCCGGTCCGGACTCGACGAGGCCCGCTTGCAGGAGATCGCGAAAAACCTTGGTGTCAAATACTTTCACCGTGAGCCCGGCGCGGAAATCGTGCCGGTGCTGCCGCCGGTCGCCTCGGGCGGCATGGTCGACGGCGGCGAGGTCAGCGGTGACGAGGATCCGCTGATCGGGCGCACCGAGTGGTACTGGGTGTTCGCGTTGATCAGCGCGGCACTGCTGTCCATCGAGGCGGTGTTGATGGTGCGTGAAGTCCGGCGTAACCGGTTGTCACGCAGCGACCTCACCGCAGAGGACGTGGTGGCCCAATGATGTTGCGTCAAAAGCCGAACCAGATACTGGGCCAGATCATTCCGCTGCTGCGGCAGTTCCTGCAGATCGCGCGCCACCGCACGGTGGCGTGGTTCAACCCGCCGCAGCGGCGGCTGCGACTGCGCCGTCGGCTCTTCCTCTACACCGTGCCCGTCGCCGCGCTCCTGGCGCTCGTGGTCGCCGGGCTGATCGCCGTGGTGTCGGTCGGACATTCGGCGGTGGACTCGTTCAACCGGCACGACATCGAGGCGTTGCGCGTCGACGTGGACAAACTGAAATCGTTCGGGGTGATCGAACCCGGCAACATCGCTTTCGCCGAGGGGGATCTGCTTGTCCTGGAAGGAAAACTCAACGATTCCGAAGCACGGTTCAGCGATGCGCTGGAACGCTTCGACGGCGACGACTCCTGCCCGGTACGGATCAATCTCGAACTCGTGCGGGAATCGCTGGCCGACCTGGCCGTGCGGTCCGGACGCCCCGAGGACGCCGACCGGCTCTACAACGCCGCACTGACCGTGGTCAAGGACGCCCCCGAGGGGTGCTTCCTGTACAACACGGATCCCAACGAGGAGCGGCGCGCCGTGCGGGCGGATGCCAAGCCGCGGCTGGAACGCAAACTGGCGGCGATGCACGCACCGCCCCCGCCGCGGCCGACCGGTCCCGCGGTGGTGACCCCGGAACCGCCTCCGCCTCCGCCGGCCCTGCCACTCCCGCCGGGTCAAGGTCTCGGCCAGGGCGAGGCGCCGGGCCAAGGCCCGGGCCAGGTTCCCGGGCAGCAGCAGGTGCCCGGCCAGGGCCAAGGTCCGCCTCCTCCGCCGAAGGGGTCGGGCGATGCGCCTGCCCTGCCGCCGATCGGGCAGGGCGGGGCGCCCGAACTCCCGCCGCTCGCCCCTGGCGGCGGTCAGTCGTCCTCGGAGACTCCGCCGTTGCCGTCGCTGCCCGGGGAGAACCTCCCGGCGGCGCCACCACCACCGCAGGGTGCACCACCGCCACCCGGCGGCGCCGGCGATGGCCCGTTGCAGGTGGCCGACCCCGCCGCGCCGAATCCCGCGCAGATCCTCGGACCTGTGGGGCCGGACGGACTTCCGTTGGGGGACAAGAACACCAGTGCTCCGGACCTGCATCTCGAGGACCGAGAAGGCGTCGGTTCAGGCCCGGAGGGCAAGCTGCAAGCCATCCTGGAGGACTCCAGCTCCTACGGTGGCGAGCGCGAGTGAGCCCGGCATCGCTAGGCGGATAACGCCTTCAAGTCGTCCATCGTCGACGTGACGATCTCGGCCAGCCCGGTGTCGGAGCTGTCCTGCACCCACCGGCTGAACGCGACCTTGAACACCGCCATCCCGGTTTCGGCGGCCAGGCGCGCCGCGGCATCGCCGACGCCACGGGCTCGCAGCGCCTCTGCCATCTGTCCGGACAGCGTGGCGAGCTTGATCAGCTCGCGCTCCTGAAGCGCGGGGTTGGCGTCGACGACGGACTGCCTGCGCAGGGCATGGTCGCGCCGCCCCTCGAACACCGGGCCGAGCGCGGTCAAGGCGGCGCCCACCACGTCGAGCGGCGGCGCTGCGGCCGGGGCATCGGCGATGGCGGCGGTCAAGAGCTCGGTGAGCATGGTCTGTCCGCCGAAGAGTGCCTCGCGCTTGTCGGCGAAATACCGGAAGTAGGTGCGCTCGGTCAGCCCGGCCCGCTCGGCGATCTCGGCGACCGTGGTCTGGTCGAACCCGCGCTCGAGATACAGCTGCAGGGCCGCCTCCTGCAGGCGGTCGCTCGCGTTGGGCTCCCAGCGGCTCATGAATGTGATCCTAGGGAATGTCAGTGACTGTCATCGCGTTGGCAGTGATGACAGTTTCTGACATCAGGAGGATTCCATGAAGGTTTTCGTCACGGGCGCGTCCGGTTTTGTCGGCACCGCGGTAGTTCGTGATCTCGTTGCCCACGGTCACGACGTCGTCGGCCTGGCCCGCTCCGACGCCTCGGCTGACGCGATCGGTGCGGCCGGCGCCCGCGTCCATCGCGGCGACCTGAACGATCACGACAGCGTGCGGACCGCGGCCGACGCCAGCGATGGCGTCATCCACCTGGCCTTCCGTCACGACTTCGACAACTTCACCGACGCCGGAGAGCTGGACCGGCGGGCCATCGAGGTCCTCGGGATGACCCTTGCCGGCTCGGACCGTCCACTGGTCGTCACCTCCGGCATGGCCGGGCACAGTGCCGGTCGGGTATTCACCGAGAACGACCCGTTCCAGCCCGGGCTGCCCCGGCACTCCGAGCCCGCGGTGCTGGCTTTCGCCGACAAGGGGGTACGCGCCTCGATCGTGCGGCTGTCACCGACGACGCACGGCGAGGGCGATCACGGGTTCGTGCCACGACTGATCCAGGTCGCGCGGGAGAAAGGTGTCTCGGCCTACATCGGCGACGGGGCCAACCGCTGGCCGGCGGTGCACCGCCTCGACGCCGCCCCGCTGTTCCGGCTGGCCGTCGAGCAGGCGCCGTCCGGGACGGTTCTGCACGCGGTGGCCGAGGAGGGCGTTGCGGGTCGCGACATCGCCACGGCCATCGGTCGCCATCTCGGGCTGCCTGTGACCAGCGTCCCGGTCGACCAGGCCTTCGACCACTTCGGGTGGATCGGCGGGATGTTCGCCCTCGACGTCCCGGCATCGAGCGCGTTGACCCGGCAACGATTCGGCTGGCAGCCCTCGGGAGCGGGACTGCTCGAGGATCTCGACCGCGGGCACTACTTCGAATGAGCGGCGCTACTCAGAACACCCGACGCGGCGGTGGTGGCTCCTTCACGATGGCCGGCAGGATGAACGTCTCGATGTAGTCTCGCGCCACCGCGGGATCCTTACGGACCGGCACGGCGTTCACCAGGAAGCTGAGCGAGGTCGCGATGATGAACTGCGCCAGGTCATTCGGGTGTACGCCGGGCCGGAACCGGGTGGCGTCGTCGGCGATGATGCCCTCGACGGTGGCGGTCACCAGTTCGGTCAGTTCGGAGTCCCTGGCGATCAACGACGCGATCGTGCCGTCGGGAGTCTGGTCGGCGATGGTGTTGAGCAGTGGATCGGCGACCAGCTCGGTGGCCACGATGACCAGGCTCTCGACGAGAAGCTCGATGGGCCCGGCGCCCTCGGGGATGCGCGTCAGGATCGAGGCCATGTGCCGCTGGGTGGTGCGTTGCACCATGGCCGCGATCAACTCGTTGCGGTTGGCGAACTGACGGTAGATCGCGGTACGTGAATAGCCGGCCTCGTGGGCGATGACCTCCATCGTCGCGGCCCGGTAGCCGCGGGTGGTGAACAGGTGCTCGGCGGCATCCATCAACACCTCGCGAGCCTGTTCGGCGCTGTTGCCCCCGCCCACCGGGCGCCCACGGGATCGGCGTACTGGTGCTGACAATCGACTGTCCTGCTCGGCTGTGTATTGGGATCTCAGTATGCCCGACGGGTGCTCATCCTCGGCATTAAAGAAACATTTGTGCCTATTTGTTCCATTTTCCTGCGGATCGTCGCCGCCGCCGGTTAGCGTGCCTGCGTGGCCAAACGGGGGAGTGCATTTCATGTGGTGCCGGCGATGGGGCTCGGCGCGCTGGTGGTCGCGTTGTGGATGGGACTGATCGCCGCCGCCGTTGCGCCGGCACATGCCGACGGTGCCGGCGAGAAGTCAACCACGCAGTCCGCCAACGACTCTGGCAAGTCATCGACGGCCCGCGACAGGTCCGCGCGGCTCGGTCCGCGCAAGGACAAACCGCGCCGGGTCGACGACGCCCCGGTACGTCCGCGTCCGCGGCTGTCGTCATCCAAGGCCTCGCCCGCGTCCCTGCCGACACCATCCGGCGTCCGCGATCTGGTCGAGGGCATCACCGACAAGGCCACGACCACACTTGCCGAGGTTGCCGCCCGCAGGCCGAACCTGCGGACCGCGCAGTCACTTCCGCGGCCCAAACCCGCGACGAAGCGTCCCGCGTCGGACGCTCCCGACATCACCGGTACCGCAGCAGTCGAGAAGGCGGCACCGGAAATCGCCGACGCGGTCGACGCCGTCACCCATGCACCCGAGGCAAAGACGCCACTCGCACAGGTGAACACGGCCGTCGACCGCATCGCCACGCAGGGCCGCGAGGTGATCGCCGATATCGCCGACCGGTTGCCGACCGCTCAGGCCGAGCGACCGGTGGCACAACTGGCCGTGGCCGTCGGCACTCCGGCCGGACAGGGTTCGGTACCGCTGGTCAACATCGTCGGATCCGTGGTGTTCAACGTGATCGGCGCTGCGCTGCAGGTGTTCTCGGGCCCGCCGGTGCTGCCGCCGGGCAGCAACGTCACCGTCCGCAGCTCGACGCTGGACATGCCGGGAACCAACCAGACCGTGCGCGCCGACTGGTACTTCCCCGAAGACCCAGAGTCCGCGACCGGCGTCATCTATCTACAGCACGGCTTCATGGCCACCGGCCCGATGTACAGCTACACCGCGGCATATCTGGCCGAGGAGACCAACAGCGTCGTCGTCGTCCCCACCCTGTCGTCAAACCTGTTCGACCCCAGCGGTGAATGGATCGGCGGGGAGCCGATGCAGCAGTCCGTCGCGGACCTGTTCGCCGATGACCGGTCCGAATTGACCGCGAGCGCCAGCGCCGCCGCAGGCCACCCCGTCACGCTGCCGTCCAAGTTTGTCCTGGTCGGCCATTCCCTGGGCGGCATGCTGGTCACCGGCGCCGCCGGACGCATGGTCGACAACGGCGCGGTCGACGACCTCGCCGGGGTCGTGCTGCTCGACGCGGTGGACACCCACAACGACCTGCCCGAGGCCCTGGCCGACCTGAACGGCGCCAATTACCGTCCGGTGCTGCTCATTTCATCTGAGCGGTACGTATGGAATCTCGACGGCACCGTCGGTGACGAACTGCAGGCCGCGCGGCCCGGCGAGTTCAACGGGGTCATGCTGGTCGGCGGGCGGCACATCGACGGTCTGCAGGGCGCCAATTCGATCCTGCAGTTCGCCGAATATCTCATCGCCGGCTTCTCGCAACCGCAGAACGTCGATGCGGTCAAGACGATCTCGGCCGGCTGGATCAACGACATGTACAACGGCACCGACACCGGTGTCCATGGCGCGCCGCAGGAGAGCATCCAGATCCCCACCTCGTCGGGTACCGCGACGGCGGTGGTCCTGCCGTTCACCTCGGCCGACCCCGTGCAGGCGACGCCTTGGGACGGGGTGGCCAAGGTGATCCTCGACGTCCTGTTCCAGTACGCGGTGTACGAACCGTTGGCCGGACAATCCCTCGCGGTCGCTGTCTGACGCCAAAATCGGTGCCTGCCACCCCGCGGTGACACCCATATCCTGGTGAGAACACCGAACCGGGGGGTGCCGTGGAGGAGACGCCGCCAGAGGAATACCCGCACGAATGGGTGGACCGGTACGGGCCCCAAGCCTTCGCGCCGCACGCCTACGCCCAGCCGCCGTCGGCGGCCCAGCGGCACTACCAGGCCATGCTGGCCATCCGGTGCGTCGTGGGCATCATCGGTGGCGGCGCCGCGGCGTTCTGGGCATTGATCGTCTACGTGATGCTGAGTTCGGCCTTCGACACGAACCCGGCCACCGATCCGCACGGCTACGGCATCGTCTTCGGCGTTCTCATCTCCGTGCCGTTGAGCCTTTTCTGCGCCCTGGTGTTGCCGTTCGCCGCACCCCGGCACCGGTGGGGGCGCGCGTTCGCGATCTCGTTGCTGACGCTCGTGGCCCTCAACGCGCTGGTGTTCTGGGCGCTGAGCATCTCGGGCGCTGGGTAGTCCGCGGCCCGAGTTCGCTGACACCCGCTGAACAAGGCATATACCAAGCTCAGCTATACATTTTGCCGCGAAATCGTTAACCGAATTGGTGCGCGATCCGTATGTGATTCAGCTTACGGACGATGTACATTGTGATCGCTGTCATACGAAAGGGCGTGCAATGTTCGGTGCTGTTGTGGGCGTACTTCTGCTGGTGCTCGGCATCGGCGCGGTCGCCGGCGTCGTGACGGCTGTGGCGATGGGCTTGCCCACCCTGGCCATCGTGATCGGCCTCATCTCCGGCGCGTTTTTCGCCGGACGCGCCGTTTAGAGCTTCAGCCGCTTTCGCAGGCCGGTCGCTCGGACCGCCTGCCGGGCGATAGCCGCGCGGATTTCGGCCTCCGTACCCACGACGCGTACCCGCGTCTTGGCCCGGGTGACCGCGGTGTAGAAGAGCTCTCTGGTCAACAACCGGGAGTCTTCCGGCGGTAAGAGCACGGTCACCTCGTCGGCCTGGCTGCCCTGGGACTTGTGGATCGTCATGGCGTGCATGGTCTCCACCTCGGTGAGCCGGCCCGTCGCGAATGACGCGGACCCGCCCACGGTCCCACCGACGACGGCGCGCAGCCCGTCCGGGGTGGCGACCGTGACGCCGGTATCACCGTTGTAGAGCTTGAGGCCATAGTCGTTGGCCGTCACCAGGATTGGCCGTCCCACGTACCACGTGGCCCACGTGGGTTCCCCGGTCGCCTCGGCCAGCCAGCGCTGTACCTGACGGTTCCACTGCGCGACGCCGAACGGGCCGTGCCGGTGCGCGCACAGCAACCGGTGCTCGTCGAGGATGGCCAGCGCGGTACGCGCATCCCCGAGAACCGCGGCCTGCCGTAGCGCAAGGGCATGCGGCACAAGCACTTCCCGCAGCCGCTCGGTGGGCTCGGAGGACACCCACTCGACGTGCTCACCGCCGGCGGCCAGCACCTGCACCGCGCTGGTGGCGTCCCCAGCCCGGATTGCTGAGGCCAGCGCGCCGATCGACTCACCGAAGCGGTGCGAGGTTTGCAGCGCAGCCACGCCACGCGAGCCCAGCCCGTCGACCAGATCTGCCAACACCGCCCCGGCTTCCACCGAGGCGAGCTGATCGGGATCACCGACGAGCAGCAGCCGGGTTTGCGGCCGCACCGCCTCCAGCAGCCGGGCCATCATGGTCAGCGACACCATCGAGGTCTCGTCGACCACGATCACGTCGTGCGGCAACCGATTTGCCCGGTGATGGCGGAACCGCGACGAGGTGTCCGGGCGGGAGCCTAAGAGCCGGTGCAGCGTGGTCGCCTGGAGGCCCGAGATCCGCTCACGGTCCACCGCATCGAGCCGGTCCACCTCGAGCTGCACGGCCTCCTGCAGCCGGGCCGCGGCCTTACCCGTCGGCGCGGCGAGCGCGATCCTCAGCGACGGGCGACCGGCCAGCGCGGCCTGCTCGGCCAGCAGCGCCAACAGTCGCGCCACCGTGGTGGTCTTGCCGGTGCCCGGCCCACCGGTCAGCACGGTCAACCCCTGCGACAACGCCACTTTCGCCGCGGCCCGCTGCTCCTCGAAGCCCGGCGGGAACAGCCGCGCCACATCGGGATCCGAGCCGCCCGGCCGGGCGCCCACCAACGTCAGCACGTCATCGCAGACCTGCTGTTCCTCCAACCAGTACCGGTCCAGGTACAACAGATCTCCGAACAAGCGCAGCACCGGAGGAGTGCCCGTCAACGGGCTGGCCGCCACCGCCGCCAACCACTCGTCGGGCTGGGGCCACGGCAGTTCCGGCAACTGGGTCTGCTCGGCCACCGTACGCAGGTCCACACACACCGAGCCGCCGCGCAGGGCCCGCACCGCCAGCGCCAGCGCCAGGATGACCGACGGCGTGCTCTCCTCGGCCAGCGTGCTCAACCTCCTGCCCACCTGCACATCGGCGGGTTCGAGGATCTCGGCGAAAGCGTCCAGCATCACGCGGCTCCCTGATCCAGCAGCTCCGACATGGCGATCACCAGCGCCGCGGGCGGCTCCCAGCTGAACACCCCCGCCGGGTGCCCGTCGACGACGGGCGTCTGTGCCCCGCACATCCCGCGCACGAACAGATACATCACGCCGCCCAGATGCACCGCCGGGTCGTAGTCCGGCAGCCGCCACCTCAGGAACCGGTGCAGCACAACGCTGTACAACAGCGCCTGCAGCGGGTAGTCCGAGTGCAACATGGCCTCGACCATCCGGTCCCGCCCATAGTCGGCCGCGGTCAGCGTCGCATCACCGGTGCCCAGCCAGTTGGTCTTGTAGTCGACGACGACGAAACGCTGCCCGATCCGCAGCACCACATCCACCGAACCGGACAGGTATCCGCGCAGCGGCTGACGGCCCAGCAGCCCCGTGGACAACCGCTCGGCATAGACGGCCATGGGATCGTCGGCAGGCAGGTGCTCATCGAGCAGAGTCCCGACGTCGGCCAGCCGCGCGAACTCGCCGCCGCGCAGATCGCCGCCGGCCATCGGGAACTCGAAATCCAGCTCGCACATCCGGTCGGTCAGCCCGATCTCGCGCAGTGTCACGCCGGATGCCAGCGGACCCAACGGAGTGTCATGCATCGGCACCAGCGCCTCGGCCAGCTCGTCAGCCGACACCTCGACCGGCCAGCGGGCCGCGTGGCGGACCACCTCGACCTTCAGCTCGGCCGTCAGATCCGCGGCCAACGGGTCGGTGGTCTCCAGCACCGCATGCACGAGCGAACCGAACGCGGCCCCGGTGGGCAACGACGCCATCGGGGACGGTACGTCGGCACCCTGGGCCGGGGCGATGACCGCGATGTCGGTCGACTCGTCATCTAGCTCGGCGACCTCGGGCTCGCTCGACACCCCGGGGTTCCCGTCCTCCTCGGCCGCCCGCAACAGCCCCGAGTACGACGTCCGTCGCCAGGCGGTGTCGATAGAGCGGTGAAAATGCCGCGCCGCCAGATCATCTGGCACGGCAAGGACGGGCACGGGCGTGGCCGGGCAGATCACCGACTCCTCCAGTACCGGACCGCCCACGGCTTCCCACGCCCGCAACCGGGCCAGCGCATCGTCATCGGAGACCTTGGCCGGCGCGCACCGGTCGGGCACCTCATCCTGCCCGGGGGCGCGGCCGCGCAACAGCCGCGACAGGCCGCCGTTCGGCTCGTCGTTCGACGGCGCCCACCACGCCACCACCTGCGACTGGGCCCGCGTCATCGCCACATAGGTCAGGCGGCTGTCGTCGGCGGCCGCCTCAGCCCGGCCTGCCCGGGTCACCGCCGGGTCCGGCCCCCCGATCTGCAGGCAGCGCACACCCTCGTCGTGGAACAGCACCAGATCCGGCTCCGGCACATAGCGATTGAACGCGAACGGCAGGTACACGATCGGGAACTGCAGCCCCTTGCTCACCCACACTGTCATGATCTGCACCGCGGCCGCGTCGCTGTCCAGGCGGCGGTTGCGTTCGGAGGTGCCGCCACCCTCGGAACGCTGGGTACGCAGCCAGTCCCGCAGCGCCGCCAGCCCGAAACCCTCCCGGTGGGCGGTGTCGCCGAGTAGTTGGGTCACGTGGGCCAGGTCGGTCATCAACCGTTCGCCGCCCTGCCAGGACAGCACCCGTTTGCCCATGCCGGCCAGTTGCGCGGCCTCGAAGACCGCCGCCACGCCGCGCTCGCGAGCATGCCCGGCCCACGTGCGCAACGTGTCGGCGACCCGGTCGGTCAGTGCATCGCCGCCGGCGGCAAGGGATTCCGCGGTCTCCCCAAAGAACATCGTGGCCGCCGCGGCGCGCACCAACCCGGGCCGGTGCGGCTGATCGAAAGCTTCCAGCAGATACAGCCAGTCCTCGGCGGCCTCGGAATTGAACACATCCGAATCCCCGGTGTAGACGGCCGGGATGCCGGCATCCAGCAGCGCGGTGTGGCAGGCCCTGGCGTCCTTGTGCGTTTCGACGATCACCGCGATGTCGCGGGCCTGCAGTTCTTCGCCGTCGAAGGTGGCGCCAGCGGTCAACAGCGCACCGATATCTGCGGCCAGGTCCTTGCCGATGTGATCGCGCAGATCTGCGATCGGAATCACCTTGGTACCGGTCCGATTCCGAGTCACCACGCGCAACCGGAACGGATCGTTGTGCGGCGCCCCGGCCAGCCGGTGGCCCTGGTGATTGGCCTGCACGTCATGCACCACGATGTCCGGTCCGCCGAGTTCGGCGCCGCGCAACACCGCCTGCAACCGGTCCACCAGCACACTGTCGCTGCGCCAGTTGGTGCCCAGCGTCTGCTTGTCACCGGCGGTGGCCGCGGCCCGCAGGTAGGTGTCGATATCCCCGCCGCGGAACGCGTAGATCGCCTGCTTGGGATCACCGATCAGGATCAGCGTCGACCGCCCGGAGAAGGCCCGCTCGATCACCTGCCACTGCACCGGGTCGGTGTCCTGGAACTCGTCGACCATCACGATGGGCCAGCGCTGCGCCATGCGCACCCGCGCCGCCGAACCTTCCGCCGCCAGCGCCCCGGCCAGCCGGGTCAACAGATCGTCATAGCCCAGCACACCGCGGCGGCGCTTGCGAATCTCCAACTCCGCCAGCACCGCCCGCGCGAACCCCAGCCGTACGCCCGCCGGCGATTCCGGCTCGGGATCCAGCGGGCGCAGCTCGGTGCCGGGATTGGCCACCACGACGCGGGCCAGCCGCAGCGCCTCGGCATACCCCAGCTCCGGGACGTCCCGCTGAGCGCCGAAGTGGGCGAGATACAGATCGTCCACGATCTCGCACACCAGCTCGTCAAGGCTCTCGACCAGCGTCACACCCGAATCGCTGTCCCCGGCCACACCGAGGGATTTGAGCACGATCTGGCAGAACTGATGCGTGGTCGCGATGGTGGCGGCATCGAAACCGGCCAGCGCATCGCGCAGCCGTTGTCGCCGGGCCTGCTGATCCTCGGCCACCAGATATCGCAGCAGATCATTGTCGGCGCGCGACGGATCCTCCAGCGCCACCAGCGCACCGAGGATCTGGGCGCGCACCCGCTCGCGCAGTTCCTGACTGGCGGCCCGGCCGAACGTGATGAGCAGCATCTGGTCCAGCGTCGCGGCGCCCTCGGCCACCAACCGGGTGACCAGGCCGGCCAGGGCGAATGTCTTGCCGGTGCCGGCACTGGCCTCCAGCACCGTGGTGCTGTTGGTCTGCGGCAACGGGCCGAGCAGATCGAAGACCTTCACGACGGCGACCTCTCGGCCTGCAGGACCGGAAGCCACAACCGCTCCGAATACTCACCCAGCCCGACCAGCCGGCTCAACGGCGCACCGCGGCCCCAGGCCCGCACATGCGCGGGTGCCTCATCCTCGCCGGGGAATCGGGAGCTACGCCACCGGAATCCGGCCTCGCGCTCCGGATCGTCACCGGCATGCCGCGCCGCCGCCCACGCATACGAGGTCTTGATGGGCAGCGGCAACGGCTCGCGGCGGCCCGCGTCGTAGATGGCGACCAGGTCGGCGAGCAGCGCGACCGGATCGTCGGGCCGGCCCAACCCCTCCACGCGCGGGTTGTCACCGCGCCGGGGCCGGCCGATACATACCGCCGACCAGTCGCGGTCCGGATACCCGGCGGCCAACGCCAACAACGGAATCCACGATTGCAGCAGGTGCTTGCCGTCGAGCTTGGAATAGGTCACGGACACCAGCCGGTCACCGAACACGGGTGAGACCGTGCCGGTCAGCCGGCGCCCGGCACCCAGGTCGATGTCGACGTCATAGGCCTGCGGGTCGGTGTTGCGATGTCGCAGTGCCTCGGTGGCCAGCAGTGCGCACTGATCGCGCAGCGCGATCGCACGCCGCCAACCCAACTGGCCCGGCGGCAGCGTGCCACGACGCCACTCGGCCTGCTGGGCGTCGGCGGGGGTCATGCCGCGCAGGATGTCGTTCAGCATGCGATCGCCGACGGTCCATTCCTCCAGTGCGTCGATGTCGACCGGCATATCGTCCGACACCCCGTCCACATCCCAGGGCAGCGTGTACTCGAGCGCGCGGAAGAAGCCCTTCACCGGGTCCTCGAAGAACGTGACGAGATCCTCCAGTGCGACATCGTCGGTGGCTCGCGGTGGCAGCTGGTGGGCGAAGAACGGCGGCCGCTCGGCCCGTTGCCCGGCACTGGCCTGCGCCGCGGTGAGCACCGTGGGGTCGAATGTGAACGGGCCGTGGGGCAACAGCGCGCCCGGGGTGACGTTGCGAACATCGAAGGGCTGCAATGGGTGTGCGGTCACCACTGCGACGGGCTGCTCGGCGGTGATCGTGAGCGTGTCGAGCAGCTCGGCCAACGGCACCGCCGGTGGGCGGGCCTGACCGGAGTACTCGTTGGCGCCGGTATAGGTGACGACCAGCGTCTGGGTGGCCGCGCCGATCGCGTCGAGCAGCAACTGGCGGTCCTCCGAGCGGATGTCGCGCTCGCCGGTGCGCGGGTCGCGGGCCAGCGCGTCGTCGCCGTCGACGGCACCCAGCCGGGGAAACACGCCGTCGTCCAACCCGACCAGGCACACCACCCGGTGCGGAACCGAGCGCATCGGCACCATGGTGCACACCGTCAGCGTGCCGGTGCGGAAATTGGCCCGCGTCGGCCGCCCCGCCAGGTGTCGATCGAGCAGCGCGCGAACATCGCTGAGTCGCACGGGTGTTGCAGCCGCACCCGCGGCCTCGGTGATCTCCGCGAACTCGCGCTGCACCTGGGCGGCAGGCCACTCCTCGTCGGAGTGCGCGAGCGCCTCGATCCCCGTGCTCAACGCGGACAGCCATTCACCGAGGGGGCGGACCCCGCTGAGCTGATCGACCGCCTGCCGGAGCTTTTCCACGAAATCGGCGAACCGGCCCGCCAGCTCCACCCGGTTGCTGCTGACGTCGTCGAGCGGCAGCGTGGTGCCCAGCCAGGCGTGCGAATCGTCGGACATCGCCACCCCGGCCAGCACCCGGTCGATGCCGAAACGCCAGGTGTTGTGCAGGAATTCGACGCCGTAGGGGCTGCGGTGCTCCTGATCGAAACCCCACCGGATGTTGGCCTCACGCACCCAGGCGGTGATGGCCTCCAGATCGTCGTCGGTGAACCCGAACCGGGCCCGCACCGGATCCGACTCGGCCAGGTTGAGCACCTCGCTCGCGGTGGCCCGCCCGCCGGCCAGGGTCAGTACCGACGCCGCCACCGACAGCAGCGGATTCGTCTGCACCAGAGCACGATCGGCCAACCGCACCCGCAACTTGTGCGCCGGATGCGCGCCCCGCACCACATCGCCGAGCCCGAAGCCGGCCGTGATCAACGGCGCAAAGGTCTCGATGTCCGGGCACATCACCAGGATGTCGCGCGGTTCCAGGGTCGGATCGTCGGCGAGCAGGCCCAGCAGCACCTCGCGCAGCACCTCGATCTGCCGGGCCGGGCCGTGGCAGCTGTGCACCTGCACCGAGCGGTCCTCGGGCCGCGGCACCCGCCCGGCCGGGCGCACCGCGTTGGCCGCGATGTCGGACTGCAGCCAGCCCAGCACGGTGTCGGGATACCCTGTGCCGCCGAGATATTCGTCGGTGTCGGGGGTGGGCAGGCTGCGCTGCAACTCCCGCAGGTCGCGGCCGAGAGTGGCCAGCAGCGGATGCCCGACATCGCGGTGGCTGCTGTCCGCACGGCGGGGGAGCGGTCCGGTGTGCGCGCTCAGCGACTGCCACAGGTCGTCACTGGGGTGCGGCAGCCACAGATGCAGATCATGGTGGGTGGCCAGCGCGGTCAACAGTTCGATCTCGGTGACCGGTAGCCGGGTGTGCCCGAACAGCGACAGCCGCTCGGGCAGGTCACTGGGCGATTCGGTCAGCCGGGCAAGGGTTTTCGCGTGCCGGATGTGCGGCGGTTCGGCGTCGATCCGCTCGGTCAGCGCCTGCCACAGCGGCGCCTGCCAGGACAGGTCGTCAGGCAGGCCGTCCCAGTCGACCAGCAGTTGCGGGCGCTGCCGTGCATAGGAGGCGAACAGCCCGGCCAGCCTGCGGGCCACCGCATAGCGCCGGCCCTGACGCAGCTCGTACTCGTCACCGGTCTCGAAGTGGCCGAGGTGGGTGGCCACCGGCGCACACCACGGCTGGTCCAGGTTCTCGTCGATGACCGCCAGCAGGGGCCAGGCCATCGCATCGGCTGACCACGGATCCTCCTCGGCAGTACCGGTCAGCTCGGCGATCAGCGAACGCGGGTTGCGGAACTCGACCGCCGCGCACACCCCGAGCCGGTTGCTCAGCCGCTGACTCAGCCAGCGCTCCACGCCTTTGGCGGGTACCAGCACGAGTTCCTGGGCGAACGGATCAGCAGGGGGTTGCGAGAGCAGACCTGCCAGCCCGTCGGCGAGCAGGTCGGTGCGCTCGGCCCGGTGCAGGTGCAGTGCCATCGACACACACGATAGGAGACCCGCTCAGAGTGTTGCTGCGTTTGGTGCCGACAGCGCGGCGGGCCGGGCGGCCAGTGCGACGACGAGCGTGATGGCAGCGGCGATCATGAACGCCACCCGCACGTTGAACACGTCGGCCGCACCGCCCAGCAGTGCCGCCGCAAACGGGCGTGACCCGAGGAAACCGACGAGCCACAAGGCCATGATGCGGCCCCGCAACTGTTCGGGGGCGCGCTCCTGCACGACGGTGCTCAACCCCGTCATCGCCCAGCCGAAACCCAGCCCCGCGATCGCGAAACCGGCCAGGGCCAAGGCCGTTACTGTGCTCAGTGCCAGCAGACCCGACCCGGCTACCAGCAGCCACAGCCCGATCGCCGACACCGGGGCAGCCGGTAGCCGTCCGCGTAGAGACGCCACCACCATCCCGACTGCCGCGCCGATGCCGAACGCCGCCGACAGCGCACCCACCAGATGGGCGCCGCCGCCGAGATCCTCGGCCATCGACGGGGTGAGCGTGATGGACGGATCGGAGGCGAACCCCACGGTCGCCACGGCCAGCAGCGCCAGCAGCAGTGGGCGGTCGCGCCAGACGTAGGCCAGTGCCGCGCGCACCCGGTAGTCGCCGTCCGGACTGCGTTCGGGTCGGGCGGGGAAGGTGACCAGCAGCAGGAAGATCGCGAAGACCATGTGCAGGCCCGCGCTGATCGCGAAGCCGGGCGCCGCACCGAGGCGGGCGGCCAGGAACGCGCCGATCGCCGGGCCCAGGATGCGGCCGATGGTCATCGGAATGCTGTTGAGCGCCATGGCCGTCGGTAGTTCGCCGTCGCGGATGAGGCTCGGCACGACCGACTGCATGGCCGGACCGCCGATGACGAATCCGAAGCCCACGAGGGTGGACCCGACGAGTACCGGGATGGCCGCGGCGGTGCCCTGCAGGTCGGGGGACAGGGTCAGCCAGAGTGCGGTCGAACCGGAGCCGATGATGCACAGCACCCTGCCCCACAGAATCTGGCGGGCCGGGTTGCCGACGTCGGCCCACTTGCCGCTGGTCGGGCTCAGGATGAGCTGGGGGAGGAACTGCGCGACGCCGACCATGCCGACCATCACCGCCGAGCCGGTGGCGTCGAAGATCACGATGGCCGCCACGATGCCGTGCGTCCACACCGCGACGACGGAGAACATCTTGCCCCAGAACAGCGCGCCGAAGACCGGGTCGAACATCAGCCGCAGGGCGCCGCGGGGCTGCGGGCGGGCAGTGGTCTGGGCCGTCATGAACAGATCCCCCGCTCGAAATCTGTCACCAACTGCTCCAACAGGTCGACGAGTTTGTCGACCTCGGACTCCGGCCAGTCGGCCACGGTCTCGGCGACCATCTCCCGCCGGCGTTCGGTGACGTCGGCCAGGGCCCGGCGTCCCGCGTCGGTCAGGGTGAGCACGCAGCGGCGCTGATCCCCGGCGTCTTGGGTCTTGGTGAGCAGGCCGGCCGCGACGACATTGGCCACGGTGCGGCTGGCGGTGGAGTGCTCGACGGCCATGTACTCGGCCACCTCGCCGACCGATGCGCCCTGCCCGGCCTTCGCCCGCTGCTCGACGGCCCGCAACACCCGCAGCGTCGACAGGGACGGGACACTGCCCGACGCGTCGATCAGCCGGCGCCGCCACCCCGGGCGTTGCCGGACGGTGTGGATGCGCACCAGGAGCTCATCGAGTTGGTTGTAGCGAGGCACTATATGTGCATAGCACATACATGTATTGGGGGCGATCGGCGGTGCGCGCGCGGAGTCGTCGGGCGCGCCTCTCCGCGTTCGTAACGTCAGGGCGAAGAATCGCGCGTTTCACCGCCGTGGCGTTACGAACGTGAGTGGACCGCCCCGTTGGGGCGAGATTGCCGTCAACCGCCGTGGTAGCGGGCCCATACGCTTGTCGGATGTCAGAGGGGATGGTCCGGCCCGTGCGTTGGCTGGCTCTTTCGCTTCTGTTCTCGCTGGTGCTGATGGCGGGGGGCTGTGCGCCGCAGCCGGATGTGATCGCAACCGACGATGACAATGGCGGTCATGTCCAGGTCCGGAGTGGTCAGCTCTTCGACATCGTGCTCGCCGACGATTACGACCAAACCGGTTGCCAGTGGCGCAAGGAGGACAACTCCGCCCCCGACGTCGCGGAGTACCTGGGCCAGCTTTACCAGCCGGCCCGGAAGCCGCCGGCCGGAAACGGCAATGGCACCAACACCATGAGATACCGGGCGCAGCAGACGGGAACCGCACAGGTCAGCCTGGTCGAATCCGACAATGGTGACCGGGTGTGCCGGCGCTACGCGCTGACCGTGACGGTGGGCCCTCCGACCTGGTGGGACGGCATCGCCTCGGGTGCCAAGTCCGTTCTGCCGTACGTGGCCGCGGTGGTGGTCCTGGTGACGGTGTTCGGGTTGATCGGGCGCCTGGTGTACCTGCTGGTACGGCGCCTGCGTGAGTGAGCCCGTGGGACAGGGCCGACCGGAAAGCGTCTAGCCCGCGAATTCCTGTGCCAGGCCGTCGATCCCGGCGCGAATCGCGGTCAGGGCCTCGGCACGGGCCTTGAGCTTGCTGGCCACGTGTGCACCGGTGTTCAAGGTCGCTGCGGCCTCTGCGGCCACCTCCTGGGCGCGAGACAGCACCGCGTCGGGCTCGACGACCTCGTCGAGCCAGCCGCCCGCGATCGCCGCATCGCCGGTGAACACCGCGGCCATGGAGATTCCGCGCTGAAATGCGGCCCGGGTCAAGCGCATCCGCATGATCTCGATGGCCGAGATCGGCAGCGTCATCCCGATCTTCACCTCGTTGGCCTGGCACCGCGACGTCACCGAGCCGACCCGGTGATCGCCGGACAGCAGCAGGAACGAGCCCATCGCGATGGCGTGCCCCGTCGCGGCCATGATCACCGGCACCGGAAAGCTCAGGCACCGCACAGACAGCTCGAAACCGCCGGCGAGCATGCCCAGGGTGGCTGCCGGGTCGCCGGCCGAGAACACGCTGAGGTCGAACCCGCCGCTGAAAACCTTCGAATTACCCGCCAGCACCACGGCTTTCACGTCGCCGGCAGCCGCGCCTGCGGCCGCCTGGTCCAGTGCCGCGTTGATCTCGGCCTGCATCGCAGGCGACAGTGCGTTGACTTTGCCGTCGTCCATCGTGATCGTGGCCACGGCATCGTTGAGCTCGTAGCTCACCAGGCTGCTCATCGCACCGATGGTAGCGAGTGGGCTCAGGCCCGATGCCGCCTGCCGGACGTTACGGCCGGTTTGATCAGATCGGTCTCGGGATCGTCGTCGTCGTAATCGTCGTCGTCATCGTCATGGCTGGCCTCGTAGCGATCGCGCCACCGGGACCGCACCTCGGCACCCAGGGCGTTGATGCGGTTGATCTCGTTCCGCAGCGTCTGCTCGTCGGTCTCCTTGGCCGCGTACTGGAAATAGGTCAGCACACCGCGCAACAACTCCAGTTTCTGCTTCTCCCGGCGCGCCTGGTCATGCGTGGTCAGCAGCTCCATGCGGTCCACCGGCGGCAGCGTCGCCCAATCCAGCACCGCGGTGTTGCGCAGCTTGCGCCCGCTGGGCTTGCCGGGGGAGCCCGGCTCGTCGTAGTAGGTGACCGCGCCGTCGAAACGGGACGCGATGGCCTCACCCAACTGCTTGCGGTCCAGCGCCGAATCCCACACGATGCGCCACTCCTGCGACGGCGCCAGATAAGGGATCTCGGCGGGAAGGTTCAACGGCACGATGTCGACGAAGTTGTCGTCGTAGGAACTTTCGTACTTGCCGACCGTCGGCGGGTTCGCGAATTCGAACCGCAGACCGTAGGCCGGCCGCTGCCCGTAATTGCGGACGACGAGTTCGACCAGATGCCAATCGGCACTGCTGGGCTCCATGAACATCGACACGTTGGGCTGGGTCAGTTCGGCCTGTCGTTCCTTGGCCTTCAGATACTGCCGCCACGCATAGACCAGCGCGATGACGACGACGACGATCGCCACCCATGCTGCGAGCGCAGTCCACGCACCCGGTTCGAAACTAGCCAACTCACGCCCCCGCTCCGTGACTGAATCGATGATCCCCACCAAGTGGGTATATCACGGACCTGGGGTGCGGGCACCGGTCCGGCTCAGCAAACTTCGGCCGAGGCCGGCCGTGTCACGAGGCGATGGCGGTGAGAATGTCGCGTTGCACGGACGGGATCACCGGTGTGTGCACCAACCGCTCACCGCGGGCCAGCCACTCGATATCGGCCCATTCGATACGCGCGGGCAGTCGCCGCCAGTAGTGCGGGTGCGACCGCAGATACACCTCGACACTGGCGTGCACCTTGGCGTCCAGCGGCGCCCGGCACCGACCGATCGCCGACGCGGTCCCGGCCAGCGCATCGAGGTCGGTGGGGCAGGCGCTGTTGTCGACAACCTGCAGCCCGGCGGCGATGGCCCCGTCCAGCATCCAGTCCAGGGTGATGTCGGCCAGCGGCCAGCACGCGCCGGTGCCACCGGTGACGTCGCTGCGCGTGCCCCGGAACCAGACCTCGTCGAGACGCTCGCAGTACCGCACGGTCCGGCGGCCGCCGTCCACGCCGACGGCGTGCCGGCCCGATTCCACGGTCGGCAGCGGGCCCATCCGCTGTTTCGTGCCCGGCGTGGCCGTCGCGTTCCACAACCCGACGAAGCGCACCGGTACGGCAGGGTCGCGGTCGCCGACCAGTTGTGCCGCCAGCACCCTGATCTGCCGCCAGTCCTGCGGCGTGCGGGGGGTGCGGGGGAGCACGTAGGTGGCCAGCGCGTAGTCCAGTAGGTCGTCGGAATGGGCAGGCAACAATCCGACCGTGCCGAGCAGGGTGGCCAGCTCTCCGGCGCGGTGCCCGCCCTCGCCTCCACCGAACACGAAGATCTGGTCGCCCGGATCCCACGCGTCTCCGAGGAATCGGTATGCCTCGACGATGGCGGCCCGGGCTTCGCTGACGGCATCGCCGCGGCGGCCCGGCGTGATTCTCCTGCCGTGTCGGGTGGCCGCGCCGCTGTGATACCAGATCAACTGATCGGTGTCGTCCAGCAACCGAAACAGCATCTCGGTATTCGATGCGTCACGGAGTCCGAATTGTTCATCTGTGTGGTCGAAGCACAGCACGATGTTCTTCACGGCGACCCCCGGCGGGACTGTCAACTACTGCTCAACTATTGCTGACAGTTACTTTGCCGGGTCTGCCGCCAGATGTCCTGAGTATTGCACTACTCGAATCGCGGAAAACGGCGCGTAGTTCCTATTGCAACCGTTTTGGCAACGAAATCCGTGGCAGATGGCCGGTAGCAAGGCGGAATCGCCCCGTTGCGGCGCCGTTAATTCAGTGGATTCCGCACTTGGCTCGACTGAAACGATTCATCAGCCGCCCATCAACATGCGCCATTGGTCGAGGTTCGACGCCCGATACACGTAGTTGCTGCGTTTGACCTCATCGAGCGGGGCGCTGGGTTCTTCCGAATACCAGTGCCCGGGGAAGACGGTCGGGTCGCCGGGCAGCTTGGCCAGCGCCTGAAGGCTGCGGAACATGTCGTCGACATTGCCGCCGGGAAAGTCGGTACGCCCGCATCCGTCGAGGAACAAGGTGTCCCCGGCGACCAGCCGGCCGCCCAGCAGGAAGCACTGGCTACCCGGCGTGTGGCCCGGAGTGTGGAGTAGCTCGATCTCCACCGCGCCGACCGAAACCTTGTCGCCGTGCACGTGCTCGGTCAGCTCGCTCTGCGCGATCCCGGTGACCTGGGAGACCCAGTTGGCCTCGTGGGTGTTGACGTGGACCGGCACGCTCTGGCGTTCCAGCAGCTCGGCCAGGCCCTTGAGGGAGAAGCCCGCCATCGTGCCGCCGACGTGGTCGGGGTGGTGATGGGTGACCAGCACACCGGACAAGTGCATGCCGTCGTTCTCGAGTGCGTCGACCAGATCGTTGGCCGCATAGGCAGGGTCGACCACCGCGGCATCGCCGGTCTCGCGGTCGCCGATCAGGTAGGAGAAGTTGCGCATCTGCTGGGCGATCACGTCGCCGGCCGCGTAGTCGCGACCCGACAGCAACTGCCGGAAGTACAAGCGGTCTTGGGCGTTGGGCTCGGCCATGGGTCAAGACTATTGCGGCTCCGTCCGGCCATCCCCGCAGGTCCAAAAACCGCACGTCATGACGTGTTTGAACGCACACCGATAAAACTCGCATCAAAAATGCGGAATTACTAGCGTCAGCGGTATGCACCTCACCCGGTTCACCGACCTAGGACTGCGGACGCTGATGCTGCTGGCCTCGGGAGAGTCCGAGGACCGGCGCATCACCACCCGCACCATCGCCACGGGGGCCAACGCGTCCGAGCATCACGTCGCCAAGGCGGTGTCCAAGCTGTCCGAGCTGGGCATGGTGCACGCCCGCCGCGGCCGGGTCGGGGGACTGGTGCTCACCGACGCCGGGCGCAACGCCTCGATCGGCTGGTTGGTGCGCGAACTCGAAGGCGACCGCGAGGTCATCGAATGCGGCGGGGATTCCCCGTGTCCGCTCATCGCGGCGTGCCGGCTCCGCCGCGTGCTGGCCGACGCCAAGCAGGCGTTCTATCGCGAACTCGACCGCTACACCGTGACAGACCTGACGGCAGACACCCGTCTGCCGATTGTTTTACAACTCACAACTGAAGGGAATCTCCGATGACCGTCACCAGCCCCGAGCCGTCCGCGGTACGCGACGAACTCGAGCCGCACCACGCCGAAATCGTCTCGGCGACACTGCCTCTCATCGGCGCGCACATTGACGAGATCACTTCGGAGTTCTACCGGCGGCTGTTTGCCAACCACCCTGAGTTGCTGCGCAACCTGTTCAACCGCGGCAACCAGGCTCAGGGCGCCCAGCAGCGGGCGCTGGCGGCCTCGATCGCCACGTTCGCCACCCATCTGGTCAACCCCGACCTGCCGCACCCGTCGGCCCTGCTGGCGCGCATCGGTCACAAGCACGCCTCGCTTGGCATCACCGCCGACCAGTACCCGATCGTGCACGACAACCTGTTCGCCGCGATCGTGGAGGTGCTCGGCGCCGACACTGTGACCGCCGAGGTGGCGCAGGCCTGGGACCGGGTCTACTGGATCATGGCCGACACCCTGATCGCGCTGGAGCGGGATCTGTACGCGGGCGCCGGCGTGGAACCCGGCGACGTCTTCCGGCGCCTGCACGTCGCCTCCCGTGTCGACGACCCGTCCGGTGCGGTGCTGGTCACCGTCCGCGCCGCCGAGCCCGTCAACTTCGCTGCCGGACAGTACGTCTCGGTCGGTGTGACCCTGCCCGACGGCGCCCGTCAGCTACGCCAGTACAGCCTGGTCGGCGCACCGGGGTCCACCGATCTGACGTTTGCGGTCAAACCGGTCGACGCCGTCGCGGACCAGCCCGCGGGCGAGGTGTCGTCCTGGATCCGGGCCAACGTCTGCGTCGGCGACCTGCTCGACGTCACGGTGCCCTTCGGTGACCTGTACAACGGCGGCCGGCCCGACGGCCCGCTGGTGCTGGTGTCGGCGGGAATCGGGATCACGCCCATGGTCGGCATCCTGGAATTCCTGTCCGCCGAGGCGCCCGAGACCCACGTGCGGGTCCTGCATGCCGACCGCAGTGACAGCGGCCACCCGCTGCGGGAGCGTCAGCACGAGCTGATCGACGCACTGCCCAACGCGAGCCTCGACCTCTGGTACGAGGACGGCGTCACCGGAGGGGCGGCCGGCGTGCACGCCGGACTGCTCAAGCTCGACGGGGTCGAACTACCCGCCGATGCCGCGTACTACCTGTGCGGCGGGGCCGGGTTCGTCGAGGCGGTCCGCACCCAGCTGAGTGACCGCGGAATCGCCCACGAGCGGGTGCACTGCGAGCTGTTCGCGCCCAACGATTGGCTCCTGGACTAGGCGACCAGGCAAAACAGCTCCCCGGCGGCCGCATTGACCTGCGGTTTGGTGCGGCTGCCGGGGAGGTTGTACCCTCTTTAAGGCCCCGCAGCCGCAACGCCGCGGGACAAGCCCCCTTAGCTCAGTCGGCAGAGCGTTTCCATGGTAAGGAAAAGGTCAACGGTTCGATTCCGTTAGGGGGCTCGGTGGACGCCCGGGCGGAGCCCCGTCCGCGTCGATCGGGGCGGTGTAGCTCAGCTGGTTAGAGCGCACGACTCATAATCGTGAGGTCGGGAGATCGAGCCTCCCCACCGCTACAGGAACATCAAAAGCAGAGCGTGATTTTGAGCAGGGAGAACTGACGTGGCGTCGAGTACCGACGTACGGCCGAAGATCACTTTGGCGTGCGAGGTGTGCAAGCACCGCAACTACATCACCAAGAAGAACCGCCGCAACGATCCCGACCGGCTCGAGATCAAGAAGTTCTGCCCCAACTGCGGCACCCACCAGCCGCACAAAGAGTCGCGGTAGCCATTCGCTGTGGCTCTTTCGACCAGCATCGTCGGGATGCACTACCGGCATCCTGAGCACTACGAGGTCGGGCGCGAGAAGATCCGCGAGCACGCGATCGCGGTCAAGAACGACGGTGCGTTCTACCACGACGAGGCTGCCGCAGCCGAGCTCGGATACGACTCGGTGCTGGCGCCGCTGACCTTTATCTGCATTTTCGGTTACCAGGCGCAGTGGGCCTTCTTCGAGTGGGCCGAGATCGGCATTCAGGATGCGCAGATCGTCCAGGTCGACCAGGAGCTGAAGTTCCACAAGCCGGTCAAGGCCGGGGACAAGCTGTACTGCGACGTCTACGTGCATTCCGTGCGCAAGGCGCACGGCACCGACATCATCGTGACCAAGAACATCATCACCAATGACAACGGTGAGGTGGTCCAGGAGGCCTACACGACCCTGGCGGGGCGTGCGGGTGACGGAGAAGAGGGTTTTAACTGATGGCGCTGCGCGAGTTCAGTTCGGTCAAGGTCGGCGACACGCTCCCCGAGCGGGTGATCCCGCTGACCCGTGGAGATCTGGTCAACTACGCCGGTGTGTCCGGTGACCTCAACCCGATCCACTGGGACGACGAGATCGCCAAGCAGGTCGGCCTCGACACCGCGATCGCCCACGGCATGCTGACCATGGGCGTCGGCGGCGGCTACGTCACCGAATGGGTCGGCGACCCGGCTGCCGTGACCGAGTACAACGTGCGGTTCACCGCCGTCGTGCCCGTCCCCAACGACGGTGTCGGCGCCGAGATCGTCTTCAACGGGCGCGTGAAGTCCGTGGAACCCGAAGAGAAACTGGTCACCATCGCCATCTCGGCGACCGCAGGCGGAAAGAAGATCTTCGGGCGCGCCATCGCGACCGCAAAACTGGCGTAAGGAGTTCTGGGCCATGGCACTCAAGGCTGACATCCGCGGAATGGTCTGGAAGTATCCGCATCCCTTCCTGATCGGCCGCGAGCAGATCCGTCAGTACGCCAAGGCCGTCAAGGCCATGGACCCGGCCAGCCACGACGAGGCCGCGGCCGCCGAACTCGGCCACGACACCCTGGTCGCCCCGCTCACTTTCGCCTCCACCCTGGCGCTGCTGGTGCAGGAACACTTCTTCCAGAACGTCGACATCGGCATGGAGACCAAGCAGATCGTCCAGGTCGACCAGAAGTTCCTCTACCGCAAGCCGCTCAAGGCCGGCGATCAGCTGCACGCCGTCATGGAGATCGCCTCGGTCGAGGAACGCTTCGGCGCCGACATCGTCGTCACCCACAACATCTGCACCGACGACGCCGGTGAGGTGGTCCTGGAGGCCATCACCACGATGATGGGTCACGACGCTGACGATTCCATCCAGGTCAAGTGGGATCCGGAGACCGGCAAGGTCGTGCGGAAGGCCGCCGGGGAGTAGCAATCGATTAGTAGATGGCACCTACGCCGGGGTACACTCGGCACTCGGGGTTTTTCCCATTTCAGCGCGCTGTCCGTCGGCTTGACCATCGAACGGGCCGCGCGCGAATTGTGTAAGCCTCGACGCAGTACGGTGACGAAAGGGCCAGCAAGTCACCAACAGAGGGGCGTAGCTCAACTGGCAGAGCAGCGGTCTCCAAAACCGCAGGTTGCAGGTTCAAGTCCTGTCGCCCCTGCTCAAACTGAATACTCGACAACGTGTGGACACTGGAAGGTGAACACACAAACCAGGATGAAAGGCATGCGGTGAGCGACGAGCGCGAAGGTGCCGGCTCCGCAGACGACACTGGAACCGACGCTGGCACCGACACCGGGGCAACGGACACCACCCACGGCCAGACCGCTGTGGTGACCCGGCCGCTGCGCCCGACCGGCAAGCGGACCCGTCGTGGCGCGGCTGCTGAGGCCGACGGTGACGAGGCCGCCGAGGGCGAGGCGTCGAGCGACGATGCCGAGGCCGACTCCGGAAAGTCGAAGAAGGCCAAGAAGAACGCGAAGGCCAAGAAGACCGGGCCGTCGCGGAACCCGATCATGTTCGTCGTCAACTACCTGCGGCAGGTCGTTGCCGAGCTCCGCAAGGTGATCTGGCCGAACCGCAAGCAGATGGTCAGCTACACCACGGTGGTGCTGGTCTTCCTGGTGTTCATGGTGGCGCTGATCTCCGGCGTCGACCTTGGACTGGCGCGGCTGGTGTCGCTGGTGTTCGGCACCTGATCTGGAATTTGAGAGAGGACTGACAACGTGACCACGTTCGACGGCGACGAGACCGTTGCCGAGACCGTTGACGTCGACGGCGTCGAGTCGCAAGACGACCTGGAAGCTGCCGACCAGGAGGCCACCGAGGCCGAGACGGTCGAAGAGACCGAGGCTGTCGCCGAGCAGGAGTCTGAGTCGGCTCCGGCCGAAGCCGCCGACGAGGCGCCGGCCGCCGACGAAGACGAGGATCCGGCAGTCGCGCTCAAGAAGGAGCTGCGACTCAAGCCTGGTGACTGGTACGTCATCCACTCCTACGCCGGGTACGAGAACAAGGTGAAGGCCAACCTCGAGACCCGTGTGCAGAACCTGGATGTCGGCGACTACATCTTCCAGGTCGAGGTGCCCACCGAAGAGGTCACCGAGATCAAGAACGGCCAGCGCAAGCAGGTCAACCGCAAGGTGCTGCCGGGCTACATCCTGGTGCGCATGGAACTCAACGACGAGTCGTGGGGCGCGGTGCGCAACACCCCGGGTGTCACCGGTTTCGTCGGCGCCACCTCGCGTCCGTCCCCGCTGTCGCTGAACGACGTGGTGAAGTTCCTGCTGCCGCAGGGCGCGGCCAAGAAGCCCGCCAAGTCCAGCGCCGCTGCCGCGGTCGGTGCCAGCACCGAAGCCACCCTGGAACGTCCCGAGATCCTGGTCGATTTCGAGGTCGGCGAGTCCGTCACCGTCATGGACGGCCCGTTCGCGACGCTGCCCGCCTCCATCAGCGAGGTCAACGCCGAGCAGCAGAAGCTCAAGGTGCTGGTCTCCATCTTCGGCCGCGAGACTCCGGTCGAACTGACCTTCAACCAGGTCTCCAAGATTTAGTCGCCACAGCGGCTAGAAACAACGGGCGTTTCACGCCCTTGGATGAGCAAGTAAAGGAACACCAGAAGCATGGCCCCGAAGAAGAAGGTCGCCGGGCTCATCAAGCTGCAGATCCAGGCCGGGCAGGCCAACCCCGCCCCGCCGGTCGGTCCTGCACTTGGCCAGCACGGCGTCAACATCATGGAGTTCTGCAAGGCGTACAACGCCGCGACCGAGTCGCAGCGCGGAAACGTCATCCCCGTGGAGATCACCGTCTACGAGGACCGCAGCTTCACTTTCGCACTGAAGACCCCGCCCGCCGCCAAGCTGCTGCTCAAGGCAGCCGGTGTGCAGAAGGGCTCGGGCGAGCCGCACAAGACCAAGGTCGCCAAGGTGACCTGGGATCAGGTGCGCGAGATCGCTGAGACCAAGAAGGCCGATCTCAACGCCAACGACATCGACGCTGCGTCGAAGATCATCGCCGGCACTGCCCGCTCCATGGGCATCACGGTCGAGTAGGTATTCGACCGCACTGGAAAGCGTGGCAGGGCTGGCATCGGCCCGCAGGACCACGACTCCAACACACACGATTGGATTCAGAATGAGCAAGAACAGCAAGGCATACCGCGAAGCCGCGGAGAAGGTCGACCGGACCAAGCTCTACACGCCGCTTGAGGCTGCGAAGCTGGCCAAGGAGACCTCCTCCAAGAAGCAGGACGCCACCGTCGAGGTCGCCATCCGCCTCGGTGTTGACCCCCGCAAGGCTGACCAGATGGTCCGCGGCACCGTCAACCTGCCCCACGGCACCGGCAAGACCGCCCGTGTCGCCGTGTTCGCCGTCGGCGAGAAGGCCGAGCAGGCACTGGCCGCCGGCGCCGACGTCGTCGGCAGCGACGACCTGATCGAGAAGATCCAGGGCGGTTTCCTGGACTTCGACGCCGCGATCGCCACCCCGGATCAGATGGCCAAGGTCGGTCGGATCGCCCGCGTGCTGGGCCCGCGCGGTCTGATGCCGAACCCCAAGACCGGAACCGTCACTCCCGATGTCACCAAGGCTGTGGCCGACATCAAGGGCGGCAAGATCAACTTCCGCGTCGACAAGCAGGCCAACCTGCACTTCGTGATCGGCAAGGCGTCCTTCGACGACGCCAAGCTGGCCGAGAACTACGGCGCCGCCCTCGACGAGGTGCTGCGGGCCAAGCCGTCGTCCTCGAAGGGTCGTTACCTCAAGAAGGTGACCGTCTCCACCACCACGGGCCCGGGTATCCCGGTTGACCCGTCGGTGACCCGGAACTTCACGGAGGCGTAGCGCAGCGGAGCCGACCATTGGCTCTGAGGCGTAGCGCAGCGGAGCCGACCATGGGCTCTGAGGCGTAATCCGTCTGTCGAGTGGCCAGTTACGGCACAAGATTCCTTGAATCGCGTGTCATAACTGGCCATTCGGCGTTTAAGGGTGGCACTCGGCGAGGCGGCGCCGCAGGAAGGCCCGGGCCGGCTCGGACCCGGGGCCTTCGCCGTCGAGCGCGATGCGGTACCAGCGCTGTGCCTCGTCGAACCGCCCGGCCCGGCGGAGGAGATCCGCGCGGATCGGTGCCACCGCATTGGTTCTCGCCAACCGCGGGTCATCGGCCACCTCGTCGAGTGCGTCCAGCCCGGCCGTGAAACCGTCGCGAAAGCCAACGGCCAGTGCGCGATTGGCGCGCACGACGGGCGAGTCGGTCATCGCCGCCAACTGGTCGTAGGCCATACAGATGGTGGCCCAGTCGGTGTGCTGCCAGGTGGGCGCGGTGGCGTGCAACGCGGCGATCACCGCTTGCGGGAGATATGTTCCGGGTGCGCCCTCGGCCGACCGCAACTGTTCCAGGCCCCGCGCGATACGCCCCCGATCCCAATGACTACGGTCCTGCTCGTCGAGCGGAATCAGCGCGCCGCTCTCGTCCACCCGGGTGCGACGACGCGAATCATGCAGCAGCACAAGGGCTGCGAGCGCGCGCGCGTCCCGGTTTCCTGGCATCAGCGAGCACAGCTCGCCCGCGAGGCGGACACCCTCGTCGCACAGCTCGTCGCGGATGGCCGACGGGCCGCCGGTCGACCAGTAGCCCTCGGTGAACACCGAATAGATGCAGCCGAGTACGTGCGGCGTTCGCTCCTCAAGAAGCTCCGGCGGCGGTACCCGCAGCGGGATGTTCGCCTGGCGAATCTTGTTCTTGGCCCGGGTGATCCGCTGTCCGACCGCGGCGTCGGACTGCAGCAGGGCGCGGGCGATCTCGGTGACGGTGAGCCCCGAGATCAGCCGCAGTGTCAGCGCCAGCTGCGAACTGCGGTCCAGAGCAGGATGAGCGCAGGTGAACATCATCCTCAGCTCGTCGTCACGCACGGGGTGCAGCTCGGCATCACTGCCCGGCGCGTTCACCTGCTCGTACACCGCTGCGAGTTCCTTTCCGGGGCGGGCAGATTCGCGCCGCAGCCGGTCCAGGGCGCGATTTCGTGCCACCGTGATCAACCACGCACCGGGATTGGCGGGCATGCCATCGGCAGGCCACACCCGCAGCGCCTGCGCGCAGGCCTCCTGAACGGCGTCCTCGGCCACGGTGAGGTCGCCTGACCATCGCGCGAGCGTGGCAACAGCCGGGCCCCACTCACGCCGGAAGACGCCGTCCAGTTGGGTCATCGACGCTTACAGGCCTGAAACCCCGGCCAACTGGCGGACCTCGATGGCCGACGCCGGAATCATCGACGCCAGCTTGACCGCCTCGTCGCGATCCGACGCCCGCAGTACATAGAAGCCGTTGGCCACCTCGGCGCCCTCGGCATACGGGCCGTCGGTCAGCGTCACCTTGCCCTCACGCACGCGCACGGTGGTCGCGGTGGACGGCGGATGCAGCGGCGCGCCGGCGAGCGTCCTGTCCCCGATGGTCTTGGCGAGTTCGACGTGCTTGCCCGCCTGCTCATTCCACTCGTCGGTACCCGGAGTGTTGACCTCCTCCGGAGGCTCCAGCAGCAGGGCCAGCCAGTCATTGCCGAGCGGCTGCTCGGGCGCCTGCCAATGGACCATCGGCCACACCTCCACCGCGCCGAACTGCGCGACCGGGATGTCGCGGGCCAGGGCCAGCGCTTCATCGAGGTTCTCGGCCTCGAACACGTAGTAGCCGCAGGCCACCTCGGCGCCCTCGGGGAACGGGCCGTCGGTGATCGTCGGGTTTTCCGGACCTCCGCTGATGCGGGTGGCGGCAGCGGCTCTGTCCAGCGCGTCGCCGGCCCGGATCGCCGACTCGGCCTTGGCGTGAAATGCCTGGAAGGCAGCCATGCCTTCGGTCCGCTGCTCGGGTGCGAGCTCCACGTCTTGACTGATCAGTAATGCGAAGTAATGCATCGTCGTCTCCCGGCGTCAGCGAGTGAGAACCGTCTGTTCCACTCTCTACCTATCCGACGAACGACGGTGCCGGGATCCGACAGGCCGCGCGAGATTACTTCTGACGACTTCCCGCTACTTCTGCAGCGTGAACTGATGCACGCTGATGTGACCCGAGGCGAAGTACTTCTGGCAGCCGTTGAGGTACTTGTCGTAGCGGTCGTAGACCTCTTGGCCCTGGATCGCAATCGCCTCGTCCTTGTGGGCCTCCAGGGCGTCGGCCCAGATCTTCAGCGTCCGGACGTAGTGCGGCCCGATCTCCTGCAGCTGGGTGATCTTGAACCCGGCTTCGGTGGCTTTCTCTTCCTCCATCGACACCGAGGGCAGCCGGCCGCCGGGGAAGATCTCGGTCATGATGAACCGGGCGAACCGGGCGTCTTCGAACGTCATGTGCAGGCCGAGCTTCTGGCCTTGGCGCAGGTCGAATCCGGTGATGTTGTGCAGCAACATGGTTCCGTCGTCGGGCAGCGCGTTGTAGGCCGTCTCGAAAAACGCCGGATACCGCTCGAATCCGAAATGTTCGAAAGCACCGATCGACACGATGCGGTCGACTTTGTCGTTGAACTCCTCCCAGCCCTGCAGCCGAACTTCGACATTGCGCTCGGTGGGCACCTTGGAGAGCTTTTCGATGGCGTATTCACGCTGCTCGCCACTCAACGTCAGGCCGATGACATTGACGTCGTACTTCTCGATCGCCCGCGCCATGCACGCGCCCCATCCGCACCCGATGTCGAGCAGGGTCATGCCGGGCTCAAGTCCCAGCTTGCCCAGCGCCAGGTCGAACTTGGCGAGCTGCGCCTCGTCCCCCGTCATGTCGTCGCGCTCGAAATAGCCGCACGTGTACCCCATTGTGGGGCCCAGAAACAGTTCGTAGAATTCGTTGGAAATGTCGTAGATCGACTGCAGTTCTTCATATTTCGGTGTCAATTTGGACATATTCGAATTGCTCCAAGCCCTAGAGTTCTCCCCGCGAATGTCAGAGTACCGCAGACAACCGCTGCGACCCCGGCACCACCACTATCACGGGATTTTGTCGGCAAACAAGATCAAGTTGCTGAATCTGTCAATTGTGCTTATTTTCCTGCGGAGATCGGTGACCGGGTACCGCGGGAGCGAAGAAAATTAACTCGCGACATGCAGGGTGAACTGGTTGACGTCGGTGTAGCCCTGCCGGAAGAGCTTCGCGCAGCCGGTGAGGTAGCGCATGTAGCGGTCGTAGACCTCTTGAGACTGGGTCCGGATCGCCTCGTCGCGACGGGCCTCCAGGTTGGCCGCCCAGATGTCGAGAGTGTGCGCGTAGTGCGGCTGCAGTGATTGTCGCCGGGTCAGGGTGAACGAGGCGCGCTGCGCATGCTCTTCGACCATCTCGACGGTGGGCAACCGCCCGCCCGGGAAGATCTCGGTGAGGATGAACTTGATGAACTTGGCCAGCTCGAAGGTGAGCGGTATGCCCATGTCGTGGGCGTTACGGGGGTGAATCCCGGTGATGGTGTGCAGCAGCATCACCCCGTCGGGCGGTAGCGCCCGGTGGGCGAAGCTGAAGAAGTCGTCGTAGCGATCGGGACCGAAGTGCTCGAAGGCCCCGATCGAAACGATCCGGTCCACCGGCTCGTCGAACTCTTCCCATCCGGCCAGCAGCACCCGTTTGGAACGTGGGCTGTCGGATTTGTCGAACGTCTCCTGGACGTGCGCGGCCTGGTTGCGGCTCAGCGTGAGGCCGACGACATTGACGTCGTAGCGCTCCAACGCCCGCCTCATCGTGGCGCCCCACCCGCATCCGACGTCGAGCAAGGTCATTCCCGGTTGCAGTCCTAGCTTGCCCAGCGCCAGGTCGATCTTGGCGAGCTGGGCTTCTTCGAGCGTCATGCCATCGCGTTCGAAATACGCGCAGCTGTACGTCCGCGTCGGATCCAGAAACAGGGCGAAGAAATCGTCGGACAGGTCGTAGTGGGCCTGTACGTCGTCGAAATGGGGTGTGAGATTGGCCGGCTGTTTTGCCATACGGCGCCTAACGAAGAAGACGGACTGGCGAGAGCCGCACTAAGCCACGTCTTGACCTAGCCGCCCCCCCAGACTGCTGTAAGAAACAGTAGAGCGGCTTCGGCCAGCTACCGAGCTTTCTGGCACCGGCAAAGTGGTGTTCGGGTAATTAACGTTGCAGACGCAGAAATCAGGCCGAGCTCGCGAAGTTCGTCTTGAGCTCGCCGACGATCTCGTCCCACACGGGCTCGGGCAGCTCGTGGCCCATCCCGTCGATCAACACCAGCCGGGCGCCGTCGATCGCGCGGGCCACCGCCCGACCCCCGAACGGGCGCATCAGCCGGTCGGAGCGGCCGTGGATCACCACGGTGGGTGCGCTGATCCGCTTGTCGTGGTGGCGCAGGCTGCCGCTGCCGAGGATGGCATCGAAATGCCGGGCGATCCCGGCCGGGTAGTAGGCGCGGTCGTACAGTTCGGCGGCCTGGGCCCGGATCTCCGCCTCGGGGGTCGGGTAACCGGGGCTGCCGTTGATCCTGCTGATCCGAACTGCGTTGTCGATGATGGCATCTCGCGACGAATCGGCGGGCGGACCGGTGATCACCGACAGCAGTTGTCTGATGCCGGGCGGCGGCAGCAGCGGCTGGTTGTTGCTGGAGAAGATCACCGCCAGCGACTTCGTGCGCTGGGCGTACCGGGACGCGAATACCTGGGCGATCATGCCGCCCATCGAGCCGCCGACGATGTGGGCGTCGTCGATGTCGAGGTGATCGAGCAGGGCGGCAGCGTCATCGGCGACGTCTTCGAGTGTGTAGACCGACGGGCTGCGCAGGCCCAGAAACGAGCGGGCCATCCGCAGCGACAGCGGAGAGTCCACCCGCTTACCCGACAGCTTGGTGGACAGGCCCACATCGCGGTTGTCGTACCGGATCACCCGCAAGCCCTGGTTCACCAGCTTTTCGCAGAAACCGGTGCGCCACAACAGCATCTGCGCGCCCAGACCCATGATCAGCAACACGGCCGGATCGTTGGGGTCACCCATGTCCTCGTAGTAGAGGTCGACGTCGCCTGGTTCCGCGGACGACTTGGCGAATCCGGACCGCACCTTCATACCGGCCAACTCAGGCCTCGTCCCCGTCGTCGTCCTGCTTGTGCTCACGGCCGATGTCCACCATGAAGTTGGCGAAGTACCCGGTGAGCTGGGGATCGTTCATCATCTGCCACTTGGGCGCCAGCAGCTTCATGTAGCGCTCGACGTAGAGGAACTGCTTGCCGATCAACACCAATTCGCGCGGCAGTTTGACGTCGTAGGCGTCGGCAAGCGCCGACAGCTGCTTGCCGATTTCGGCGTAGGACATATCGCCGAGCGACTTCATGGTGAGGGGGGTGGCAAACTTTTCCAGGTCCTTGGCGGCCTGCGCCTCTGGCTTCACCGTCCCCACGGCCCCCATCAGCACCACGATCTTGCCCGCGGCCGCATGGTCCTTCTTGACCAGCAGGGCGTACACGAGCTCACGCAACAGCCACCGGGTGCGCGGGTCGATGCGGCCCATGATGCCGAAGTCGAAGAACACGACCTTGCCGTCGTCGTCGACGTAGAGATTGCCCGCATGCAGGTCCCCGTGAAACAGGCCGTGCTTCAGGCCCCCCTCGAAGACGCTGAACAACAGGGCCTTGACCAGCTCGGTGCCGTCGAAACCCTTCTTGCGGATCGCGGCCACGTCGTCGATCCGCACGCCGGAGACCCGTTCCATCGTCAGCACCCGCTGGCTGGTCAGATCCCAGTACACCTGGGGTACCCGGATGTTCTCGCCGAGCGGGGAGGCGTGCATGTGCGACACCCACGCGTCCATCGACTGGGCTTCCAGCCGGAAGTCGAGCTCCTCGGCGAGATTGTCGGCGAAGTCGGCGACCACGTCCTGGGCCGACAACCGGCGGCCCAGCTTGGCGAGCTCGACGAGCTGCGCGCCACGCTTGAGGATCTGCAGGTCGGCGGCAACGCGGCGACGGATCCCCGGGCGCTGGATCTTGACCACCACCTCCTCGCCGCTGTGCAGCGTGGCGAAGTGCACCTGCGCGATCGAGGCCGAGGCGAACGGCTTTTCGTCGAAACTCTTGAACAGGTTCGTGGGCTCGTCGCCGAGTTCTTCGACGAAGAGCTTGTGCACCTCATCGGTGTCGGCCGGCGGTACCCGGTCGAGCAGGCTGCGGAATTCGCGGCTCAGCGGCTCACCGAAGGCGCCGGGACTCGACGCGATGATCTGGCCGAACTTGACGTAGGTGGGACCCAGATCCGAGAAGGTCTGCGGCACCTGCTTGATGATCTTCTGCTGCAGGGATCCGCGGCCGAACATGTTGGCGGCGACGCGGGCCCCGGTGCGGGTGATCTGCCATCCGGTGGCGCCGATACGGGCGGCCTCCACGGGCAACGGCACCCGACTCAACCTGGCGACCTCACGGTGCTTGGTTTTCGGCGGCGTAGTGCTCATAGCTGCAGTGTCTCAAAGGCCACGGTGCGGCCAAAAACATCTGTGCCGTGCGTCACACCGACGCGAAACTCTCTTCGACCTCTTCGCGGCTGAGGATCGGGTCGCTGCCGGGCACGTAGGCGGGCTCGGTGTGGGGCACGGTGGTCCCGGCGGAGACCCGCTTTTGTGCTGCCCGGAACTCCAGGGTCGTGCCCGCCGCGGTGTGCAGTCCGTTGATGATCGACCACACCAGGGCGCGCCTGCCGGCCCGCTCGATCGGGTTCGGGTCGGTGTGTCCGATCAGCTGCTTGGCCCACTTCGGCATGGTGTCGCGAATCGCCCAGTCCACGGCGCTCTGCGGCATCGGAAGGTTGGAGCCGGTGGCCATGGCCGCACCGTGGGTGAGCGCCAGCTTGGGCAGATAGGAGTGCAGGCAGTCCAGTGTCTCGGCCTTGGTTTCGGGCAGATCGGTGCCGCCCAGGGCGTGTCCGACGCGGATGAACTCCCCGTAGTAACGGTCAAGTTTCTTACCGCGCAACGGATTCGGATGGTAGATCTCGTGTGCGGTGGCCAGCCCCCACACCACGGTCGCGTAGTTCCAGCGCAGCCAGTCCGGGTCGTCGGCGTCATAGACGGCGCCGTCGGGGCGGGTGCCCTTGATGGTGTGGTGCATGGCCCGCACCGTCTTGGCCACCCGTTCGGCGGTCTCGGTGTTGCCGTAGGCGGTGCCGATGAAGAACGCGATGGAATGTCCCAGGCGTACCGCTGCACCCTGCGGGTCGATGACGGGGACGGCGGTGCCGTTCTCGTCGCGCTTGACCAACCGCGAATGGTGCATGCCCATCCAGTAGATCGACGGATCGAGGCGCTCGATGTAGGCCGCGCACTGCAGGCCGAAGATCAGCGCCTCGGTGTGAGAGTGGACATGCCAGACCGCGCTGCCCGGACCGAACCATCCCGGATCGCCCGCGGGCCCGGCGAACTCCATGCCGCGGAAGTAGTGCTGACGAATGTCCTTGTCGAACTTCCGCTGCAGCATCTGCTCGAGCACCTGGTGCGGCATGTCCACCGTGAACCCCCTTCTGGTTACGTCTGTAGCCAGAATACATTTTGGGTACGGGTGTGACCAGACTTAAGCTGAAGGAATGCCGGAAACGTCCAGCCCGACGCGATGGGCCGGCGTGCCGTTGACGGACCGCCGCGCCGAACGCCGCGCGCTGCTCGTCGACGCGGCATTCCGGCTCTTCGGAGACGGTGGTGAGGTCGCGACGTCGGTGCGTTCGGTCTGCCGCGAATGCGGCCTCAACACCCGCTACTTCTACGAGAGCTTCGCCGACACCGACGAACTGCTCGGTGCGGTCTACGACCAGGTGAGTGCGGCCCTGGCAGCCGATGTCGACGCCGCGATGGCCGGGGCCGGCGACTCCGTGCGGGCCCGGACCCGCGCCGGAATCGCCGCGGTGCTGGGCTTCAGTTCAGCAGACCCGCGGCGGGGACGGGTGCTGTTCACCGATGCCAGGGCCAACCCCGTGTTGGCCGCCCGGCGCGCGGCGACCCAGGACCTGTTGCGCGAGGCCGTGGTGTCCGAGGGTGGCCGGCTCAACCCGGGCTCGGACCCGGTCGCCGCCCAGGTCGGCGCGGCCATGTACACGGGGGCGATGGCCGAGCTCGCCCAGCAGTGGCTGGGCGGGAGCCTGGGCGACGACCTTGAGGTCGTGGTGGATTACGCGTTGCGGCTGGTTCTCGGTGCCGCCAATTAGGCCTCGATGGGCCGCCAGCGCTTGATCCATTCGGTCTCGGGCCACTGCTCCTCGGCCGCCATCAACTCGTACATCGTTGCGCGGTCGATGGATTCGCGGATGATGTCGGCATGGCCGGCGTGCCGGCTGAGTTCCTCGATCAGGTGCATGGCGACCCAGCGCACCGACCAGTAGTCGACGTCCTGCGGGAACCACGGCACATCGTGTGGCACCGGCACCGCGGTGTCGAGGTCCCGCTCGGCGAGAACCCGCAGCGTCTCGGCATTCTGGACCTTGAACGCCTCGAGTAGGCCGGCAAGGGTCTCGTCCTCGCGCATCACGTGCAGGTCGGCGTACTCGGCCGCCTTTTCCTCGAATGGGCGGGTATCCGGCGGCGGGAACTGTGGCGCGTGCTCGGCGCGGTCGGCCCAGCCCTTCTGTACGGCGGTGACGTGCTTGATCAGACCGCCGACCGACAGCGCGCTCACCGACGGGGTGGATCGGGCCTGCTCGTCGGTCAGGCCGTGCGCCACCGCGAGGAAGGCGTTCTGCTGAAAGGCGACGAACTCGATCAGGGTCTGACGTTCGTCGTTGGCGGGCGGGGGCATTCCTGGCATGGTTCAGTTCTCCTTGTTGTGGGCTGTTTGGCTGGAGTGCGCGTAAAGGTCACGGATGCAGGCGATTTCGGCGCCGTGGTGGATTACCTCCCGGTTGATGTGCAGGACCAGCACGGACATCGGCTCATTACCGTACGGTCCCTCGGCGGGCCCGCACGGCTTCTGCAGGGCGTTGTCGTCGAGGCTTCTGACCCCGTCGGTCCAATGTCGGTATGTGTCGTCGAGTTGTTTCAGGGCCGTGGCCGCGTCGGTGGCGTACGGCCAGGACTCGTAGTCGGCCGGCGGTCCGCCGAAGTGTGAGTGGTTGCGCATCGCGAACACGCCGACGATCACGTGCGCCAGTCGCCACGCGATGGTGGTGAACGGTTCTGGTTGTGGCGGTGGATAACTGAAGTCGATGGCGCCGTCGGGGTGAACGGTCCAGCAGTCTTTCACCGGCTGCCAGAAGTATTCGTCGTCGGTCAGGCCGTCCAATCGCGGCCTCAGTTGATGGGTCCAGTGGAAGTCCAGTTGGTCGGCCAGGAGGTTTGTCCACATGAGATAACCGTCTCACGCATATAGGACAGATTCGGTCCTAAAAGTGCGGCACACTTCTTGCATGGCTGTGAGCAGCGAAACCACCGGCCGGGTGCTGCAACTCCTCGGACTGCTGCAATCGCGCCGGGTGTGGACGGGTGAGGAGCTGGCCGAACGGCTCGACGTCACCACGCGCAGCGTCCGTCGCGACATCGAGCGGTTGCGCGAACTCGGGTACCCCGTCCACGCCAGCAAGGGCCAGGGCGGCGGGTACCAACTCGGTGCGGGCGCGGCGCTGCCACCGCTTCTGCTCGACCCCGACGAAGCCGTCGCGATGGCGGTCTGCCTACGGCTCGCTGCCGGCGGAAGCGTCGCCGGCGTCGGCGAATCCGCCCTCCGAGCCCTGTCCAAGCTCGACCAGGTCATGCCCGCGCGGTTGCGTTCGCAGGTCTCGGCGGTGCACGACGCCACCGTCACCCTGGCGCCCAACGCGTCGGACGCGCCCGTGGAGCCCGATGTACTGATGACCCTGGCCCGGGCCTGCCGCGACCACGAACACGTCAGCGCCGACTACACCGACATCAGGGGCAACCACACCCAGCGACGGTTGGAGCCCTATCACCTGGTGACCACTGGACGGCGCTGGTACCTGATGACCTACGACCGTGACCGCGAAGACTGGCGCAGCCTGCGGCTGGACCGGATGTCGGAGGTCGTGGCGCGCGGCACCACGTTCACGCCACGGGACGCGCCGGACGCAGCCGACTACGTGCGGCGGGCGATCAGTTCCTCGCCCTACCGCTACACAGCCCGGGTGCGGTATCAGGCACCGCAAGAGGTTGTCGCACAGAAGTTTCCACCGGCGTCGGCCACGGTGGAGGCCGACGGCCCCGACACTTGCATCGTCACCGCCGGCGCCGACGACCCTGAGCGCATGGTGCTGTATTTCGCCACCGTGGGCCATGACTTCGAAGTACTCGAACCGCCCGAGGTGGCTGCTGCCGTGGGAGTCGTCGCCGCGCGCCTGCACGCCGCCCTCCCGGGGCACTAGGTGATGCCGAGCCGGTCGATGAGCATCAGGAACGCGGCGGCGAAGTCGTTGTCGGCGGTCGCGACCCGCACCACGTCCCAGTCGACCTGCTCGCGGACCGCGCGGGCGGCCGGCAGGAGTGCCGCGAAGTCGCAGTGGTGTTCGTTGAGCGAGCGCAGCTTCTCCGACACCACCACCGTCGGCGGCAGGACCGGCATCCGGATGGCCAGCACATCGAGCACCTCGGCGGTTCCCAGCATGGCCGCGTCCACCGATGCCCCGTTGAGCTGGTAGAGCACGTCGACCAGGACGTCGTCATCGGGATAGGCCTTGAACAACCAGTCCTCGGGGACGTGCACGATCTGAAATCCGGCTTTGCGCAACGCCACCTCGGCCGCCTCGGCGTCACTCTCGGCCACCACGAAATCGACGTCGTGCACGGGCTCGGGCGCACCGTAGACCCACAGCGCGTAGCTGCCCGCCAGCGCGAACTGCGGCCCGTGCGCCTTGAACGCCGACGCGGCGCGCTTCAGCGCGTCACGCAGTGCGTCGTTGCGGTCGAGCATGTGCCGTCCCGGGTCGGTGGGGGCATCGATGATGGAGCCGATGCAGTTGTGGGTACTGAGTACCCATGCGGCTGGCCACTTTCAACATCCTGCACGGACGCAGTGTTCACGACGGCGAAGTCCACCTGGGCAGACTCGCTGCCGCGGTGGCCGAACTCGACGCCGACATCCTGGCGCTGCAGGAAGTCGACCTCGATCAGCCGCGCTCGGGCAAGGCCGACCTGACGGCCGTGGCCGCCGAGGCGATGAACGCCGTGCACCACCGGTTCGTGGCGGCGATCTCCGGAACACCGGGTGCCACCTGGATGGCTGCCACCGGGCGTGAACAACCCGGAACCGCCGCCTACGGCATCGCCCTGCTCACCCGGTACCCCGTCGAGAACTGGCAGGTGCTGCGCCTGCCGCGGATACCCGTGCGGTTTCCGATGTACGTCTCGGGGATCCGCCGGTTCCGCATCGTTCACGAGGAGCCCCGGGCGGCGATGGTGGCCCGAGTCGACACCCCGCTCGGCCCGATCTCGGTGGCCAACACCCACCTGTCGTTCGTGCCGGGGTGGAACCGGGTGCAACTGCGGCACCTCCTGCGCGACCTGAGCGGCTTTCCCGGGCCGCGGGTTCTCATGGGAGACCTGAACTCGGGCGCGCCGGAGCACTGGCGTCAGCTGGCGGCCGCGCCGACCTTTCCGGCCGACACGCCGACGACACAACTCGACCACATCCTCACCGACGACCCCACGCTGGCCGCCACCGCATCCGCCGCACCGCACCTACCGATTTCGGATCATCGGGCTCTGGTCGTCGACATTTCGGTGCCGTGAAGTCGTAGGGTTTTCCAGATGCACGTCACGTCAGTGGAGACGACGGAGCTGTTTGCCGGGCCGGACGATGCCCCTCGGCAGCTGGTTCGGGTGCGATACGAGGCCTGCGCCTCACCGACGCCGGTACGGGTCAGCGGCGACGGGCTCTCCGGCGAGGCGATGGCTGCCGCCGGTGACGGCACCGTCGAGATACCGGTGGACGTCGAGCGAGGTGTGCCCGGCGAGATCCGGCGCGCCCGCGTGGGCTCGACCGACTTCGAGTTCACCGTCGCCGAACCCGGCTGGACCATGTACATGATCAGCCATTTCCACTACGACCCCGTCTGGTGGAACACCCAGGCCGCCTACACCAGCGTGTGGACCGAGGACCCACCCGGCCAATGCCGCCAGACCAACGGGTTCGACCTGGTGCACGCACATCTGGAAATGGCTCGCCGCGAACCGGAATACAAGTTCGTGCTGGCCGAGGTGGACTATCTCAAGCCCTACTGGGACGCCCGCCCAGAAGACCGGGCCGATCTGCGCCGGTTCATCGCCGAGGGCCGGGTTGAGATCATGGGTGGCACCTACAACGAGCCCAACACCAACCTCACCAGCCCCGAGACCGCGATTCGGAACTTCGTGTCGGGCATGGGTTTCCAGCGTGACGTGTTGGGCGCTGACCCGGCCACGGCCTGGCAGCTCGACGTGTTCGGGCACGACCCGCAGTTCCCCGGGATGGCGGCCGACGTCGGCCTGACCTCCAGTTCGTGGGCGCGTGGGCCGCATCACCAGTGGGGGCCGATGCAGAACGACGGCGACCCCGAGCGCATGCAGTTCGCGAGCGAGTTCGAGTGGATCGCCCCCTCGGGGCGAGGACTTCTGACCCACTACATGCCCGCCCACTATTCGGCCGGATGGTGGATGGACTCCGCTGCCTCACTGGCCGAGGCCGAAGAATCCACCTACGCGCTCTTCACGAAACTGAAGCGAGTTGCGTTGACCCGCAACGTGCTCCTGCCGGTCGGCACCGACTACACCCCGCCCAACAAATGGGTCACCCAGATCCACCGCGATTGGAACTCGCGGTACGTCTGGCCGAAGTTCGTGTGCGCGCTACCGTCCGAATTCTTCACCGCGGTGCGGGCCGAAGTCGACGAGCGCGGGATCACGCCGTCCCCACAGACCCGTGACATGAACCCGATCTACACCGGCAAGGACGTCTCCTACATCGACACCAAACAGGCCAACCGGGCTGCCGAGGATGCGGTGCTCGACGCCGAGCGGTTCTCGGTGTTCGCCGGGCTGCTCGGGGGAGCGGACTATCCTCAGGCCGCCATGGCCAAGGCCTGGGTGCAGCTGGCCTACGGCGCGCATCACGACGCCATCACCGGATCGGAATCCGACCAGGTCTACCTCGACCTGCTGACCGGCTGGCGCGACGCCTGGGAACTCGGCGTCACCGCCCGGGACAACGCGTTGCGCGTGTTGTCGCGCGCCGTCGGCGGGTTCGGCGGGCAGGAGCGCAGCGACCGGGGGTTGAGCTTCGGCGGGCAGGAGCGCAGCGACCCGGGGCTGAGGACGGTGGTGGTGTGGAATGCCGTGGCGCACCACCGCACCGACATCGTCACAGTGCACCTGGACGCACCGTTCGCCGGCGCGCTGCTCGACGGCGACGGCAACGAGGTACCGGTGCTGGTCGAACACGACGGTGCCACGGTGAGCTGGCTGGCCCGTGACGTTCCGTCGCTGGGCTGGCAGTCCTACCGCTTCGTCTCCGGGGCGGCGCGCGGTTGGGAACCGCTGGCCGGGGCCGAGATCAGCAACGGCCGGTTCCGGCTGCGCGTCGATGCGGCGCGTGGTGGCGGGGTGTGCTCACTTGTGGACGACGGACGCGAGCTCATCGCCGACGGCGCCGTCGGTAACGAACTCGCTGTCTACGAGGAGTATTCGGCCCACCCCGTAGCCGGGGAAGGACCCTGGCACCTGCTGCCCACGGGTCCGGTGGTCTGCTCCTCGGCCGGTCTGGCCGACGACGTGCAGTGCTACCAGAGCCCGCTCGGGCAGCGGGTGGTCGTGAAGGGCCGCATCGGAGATCTGCTGCGCTACACCCAGATCATCACGCTGTGGTCGGGTGTGGACCGCGTCGACTGTCGCACCGTGATCGACGAGTTCGTCGGTGCCGACCGCCTGGTGCGGCTGCGCTGGCCCTGCCCGGTACCCGGTGCGTTGCCGGTGAGCGAGGTGGGCGACGCGGTGATCGGCCGCGGGTTCGGGCTGCTGCACGACGGTTCGGATCATCACGCCGTTGATGCCGCGCAACACCCGTGGACACTGGACAACCCGGCCTACGGCTGGTTCGGGCTGTCCTCGGCGGTGCGGGTGCGTATCGGTTCGGCGGTGCGGGCGGTCTCGGTGGCCGAGGTGGTCGCTCCCGACGGTGTGAACCCCCGCGATCTGATGGTGGCCCTGGTCCGCGCCGGCGTCACCGCGACCTGCAGCGCCGCCGACAAGCCGCGCTACGGCGACCTCAGCGTGGACTCCAACCTGCCCGATACCCGGTTCGCGCTCGGCGGTCCCGATGAAAACCCCTTCACTGCAGCCGTCCTCGCCGAGGCGGAGGTCGCCTACGCCGACGAACTCAAACGTCAGATCGACGCCACCGGATCCGCTCGGGTGTGGGTGCCTGCTGCCGCGCCGTTGACCGAGCACTGGGTGCCCGGTGCCGACCTGCGCGGCGTGCGCACCCTGCCGGTGCTGATCCTGGCCGGCGACCTCGATGCGGTGGTCGACGAGTTGGGCCGCGCCGAAATCATGGTCACCCAGCAGGCTCCCGCGGCCGCCGAGCCGTTCGAGGCCCGCACGGTGGCGCTGCTGAATCGTGGGGTGCCGAGCTTCGCGGTCGAGCCGGACGGCACCCTGCACACGTCACTCATGCGGTCCTGCACCGGTTGGCCGTCCGGCACCTGGATCGATCCGCCCCGGCGCACGGCGCCGGACGGCTCCAACTTCCAATTGCAGCACTGGACACACACATTCGACTACGTACTGGTCAGCGGTGAAGGCGATTGGCGGGACGCGGGAGTCGCCCCCAGCGCCGCCGAATTCAACCGTCCGCTGCAGCCGGTGGTGATCGACTCGGACGCCGGCGGCGGGCTGCCGGTGTGGGGATCCCTGCTGGAGATCGAGCCCGCCGGGGCCGTGCAACTCGGCGCGCTCAAGGCCGCCGGGAATCCGCTGGCGTCGGGCAGTGTGCGCAGCACCGACCCGGCCGACGGGGTAACGGTCCGTCTGGTCGAGATCACCGGTAACGCCGCAGAGGTCACCATCCGCTCCGGGCTGCGCGCGGTGTCGGCCGCCGCCAACCTGAACCTGCTCGAAGAGCCGGAGCCGGAGCAGCCGTCGGATCTGAGGCTGCACGGCTATCAGATCGCCACGGTGTCCACCCAGCTCAACCTGCCCAGGATGTTGCGCGCCGAGCATCGCCAGTTGGCCCCCGAGGCTGAGGCGGCTCAGCCGCTGTACGCCCGGTACTGGCTGCACAATCGCGGCCCTGCGCCGCTGGGCGGCCTGCCCGCCGTGGCGTATCTGCACCCGGAAAGCATTGCCGGACAACCTGGTACCGAACTCGTTGTCCGCTTGACGGCGGCCAGCGACTGCACCGATGCCGCGCTGCACGGAAAGGTCAGGCTGACCGCGCCGGTGGGGTGGGAGGTGCAACCCGCCGAGCTGCCGTATGTGCTGCCTCCCGGCGAGCATCTGGAAACCGAGGTGGTGCTCGGCATCCCGGCCGGGGCCGCACCCGGGCTGTACCCGTTGCGAGCCGAACTCGCGGTCACCGGTGGAGGAGCGGCCCTGCCGCCGTCGTGGCGGCAGGTGGTCGAGGACATCTGCGTCGTCACCGTCGGTGAGCCCGGTGGCCAGATGCTTAAACTGATATCCGAGCCGCAGGCGGTCGACGTCAGGGCCGGTGAGACGGCGCGACTGACGATCACGATCGGCACCGACGGACTCGCTGCTCTGACCGCCGAGGCGCACCTCATCAGCCCGTGGGGGACGTGGGAATGGATGGGACCCGCTGCCGTGGGTGCCGAACTGCCCGCGGGCGGTACGGCTGAGATCGGGTTCGACGTCGCGCCGCCGTCGTGGGTCGAGCCGGGGGAGTGGTGGGCGCTGATCCGGGTGGGATGCGCCGGGCGCTTGATCTACTCACCGGCCGTGAAGGTCACGGTCCGATGAACCACGTGGCGTGGGCGGCGAGGGTGGCCGGAAAGCCGGTGTCGATCAACGAGATCGACGAGCGGGAGGCCGCGCTGCGGGCGGGCAACCGGGCCTCGGCGCTGCCCCGGCCCGGAACCAGCGAGGGACGTCAGGTGCGGCGCTGGCTCACCCAATTGGTGGCTGCCGAGCGGGTGCTCGACGGCGAGGCGCTGGCGCGCGGACTGTCCGGCGTAAGTGCTCCCACGCTGGAGGAGGTGCTGCCCGACACCTCGGCCCGGCTGGAGATCGGCAGTATCGCCGCGGCCACGCTGGGAACACCGTCGGCGCGGGCGGTGTACACCGACATCACTGCTGCGGTGGACGTTTCGGATGCCCAGGTGGCGGCGTATCACGCGCGCAACCCGCTGCGTTTCGCCGAGACGCGGGCCGGGTCGCACGGATGGCGCACGCGTCCTGTCGCGCCCTCCCTCGATGAGGTTCGCGATCGGATCGCCGCCCATCTGCGGGCCGCCGCGCGCAGGCAGGCCTTCCGGCAGTGGCTCGACGCGCGGTGCGCCGCCCTGGTCGAATTGGCGCCCGGGTACGAACATCCCGGTGACCCCCGCCAGCCGGACAACACGCACAAGCACTAGAGGTGACTACCCCGTGGCACTGACCCTGGCACTCGACATCGGCGGCACCAAGATCGCCGCCGGCCTGGTGGATCCCGAGGGGAAGCTGGTCCATCGGGCCCAGCTCCCGACACCCGACGGTGACGCCGAGAGCGTGTGGGCCGTCGTGGCGAAGCTGCTCGGCGAGACCATGCAGACCGCGAACGGGGCCGCGACCGGAGTCGGTGTGGCCTCGGCCGGGCCGATCGACCTGCCCAACGGCACGGTCAGCCCGATCAATATCACCGAATGGCAACACTTTCCGATCGTCGAGCGGGTTTCCGGTGCCACCGGACTGCCGGTGCGGCTCGGCGGCGACGGGCTGTGCATGGCACTGGGCGAACAGTGGCGCGGTGCGGGCCGGGACGCGCAGTTCCTGCTCGGCATGGTGGTGTCGACCGGGGTCGGCGGTGGCCTGGTGCTCGACGGCGCACCGTACGACGGCCGCACCGGCAACGCCGGGCACGTCGGCCACGTCGTCGTCGCCCCCGACGGAGGTGACCTGTGTACGTGCGGCGGGCACGGCTGTGTCGAGACCATCGCGTCCGGGCCGAGCATGGTGCGGTGGGCCCGCAGGCACGGCTGGAGCGGGACGGACGCCAAGGCGCTGGGTGATGCGGCGAACAAAGGAGATGACCTGGCCATCAAGGCCTTTCAGCGTGGTGCCCGCGCGGTCGCGGCCATGATCGCCTCGGTGGGCGCGGTATGCGACCTGGACCTGGTCGTGATCGGCGGGGGAGTGGCCAAGTCCGGGACGCTGCTGTTCGACCCGTTGCGGGCGGCGCTCGCGGACTACGCCGGGCTGGACTTCCTGCGCGGGCTGCGGGTGGTGCCTGCCGGACTCGGCGGCGACGCCGGCCTGGTCGGGGCGGCAGCCCTGGTGCGGGGCTGACGCTTCCGCTGCTGAATCTCCATGTGGGTGCGACCCCATTCGCACAATGCCCCCAGTACCGGCGCCAGCGTCTTGCCGTACTCGGAGATCGAATAGTGCACGCACGGCGGCACCGTGCCCGCGTCGTGGCGGTCGATGATCCCGGCGTCGACCAGATCGTGCAGGTGCCGGATCAGCATCCGCTCGGTGATGTCGGGAATGCTGCGGCGCAGTTCAGCGGTGCGCATCGGCCCGTCGGCCAGCCGCCACAGGATGGTGCCCTTCCAGCGGCCGTCGATCACCGACAGCGTCGCGTCGATCGGGCACTCGCCGACCTCTTTCTTGGAAACCGCCATTTCCCGCCCTCCACGTGCTGACTAATTTGTCAGTACCTTGTTTTTTGTCAGCGTACTGACCAGGCTCGATGGTGTGAACGAAATCGTGCAGATTCTCGCCGTGATCATCACCGGCCCGCTTCTCGGCGTGGAGTTCGGCGTCGCCGCATTCACCAACCCGATCCTGCAGCGGCTGCCTGACGCCGCCTACTGGCAGGCACGCGGCACCGGCGCCAAGACCCTCGGAACCGCGATGCCGTTCTGGTACATGGCGTCGACGACGTTGCTGATCGCTACCACGGTGTTCAGACCCGGGCCGTTGCTTGTCACGGCGGTGGTGATGATGGTGCTGGTCATGTTGTTGAGCGTCACCGTGCTGGTGCCGATCAACAACCGTGTCGCTGCCGGCTTCGGTGGTGACGGTGCAGGTGAGGCCCCGGAGCAGTTTCACGAACTGGCCCGGCGCTGGGATCGATTGCACTGGGTGCGGGTCGGCCTGCTCGCAGTGGCCTTCGTATTGCTTGTGCTGGCCGGCGCACGCTGAGGCGCCGCGAGCGACCGCCCAGGTACGCAATTTGCCGCGTGTCGACCTACAGACACGGTCGCTCGCGGTGCAGTGCAGAGGGGGAAGCGTGCTCGTTTTGGCTGATTGGTGAGTGTTCGGCTACTCTGGTCGGGTTCCACCGAAGACCGTCGGTCACCGAGCAATCGGTTGAAGGTCCGGGAAATGTCCCGGCGGCCCACGCAGGAGGACGAGGCTGGACCAGTTTCATGCTGGATATCTCTGCGCCCCGACCTGTCTGCGTCGGGGCGTTCGTCATTTCACGGCCCCAAGTTGGTGGAGCGCCCGATACCCACCACAAGGAGGCATGCATGGCCAAGGCTGAGAAAGCCACGGCGGTTGCCGACATTGCTGAGCAGTTCAAGGAGTCGACGGCCACCGTCGTCACCGAGTACCGCGGGCTGACTGTGGCACGTATGGCTGAGCTGCGTCGTTCCCTCGGCGACTCGGCCACGTACACCGTCGCCAAGAACACTCTGGTGAAGCGCGCCGCGTCCGAAGCCGGCATTGAAGGTCTCGACGAGCTGTTCGCCGGTCCCACGGCGATCGCATTCGTCAAGGGTGAGCCCGTTGACGCCGCCAAGGCGATCAAGAAGTTCGCCAAGGACAACAAGGCGCTCATCATCAAGGGCGGCTACATGGACGGCAAGGCGCTGTCCGTCGCCGAGGTCGAGAAGATCGCCGACCTCGAGTCGCGCGAGGTTCTGCTCGCCAAGCTGGCAGGTGCCATGAAGGGCAACCTGTCCAAGGCCGCAGGCCTGTTCAACGCGCCCGCTTCTCAGGTTGCCCGCCTCGCCGCGGCGCTGCAGGAGAAGAAGGCCGCCAGCGACGCTGCCTAGTAGCTGCTCAACCGCTGTCGCTCAAACGCAACTGCACCAACCACCCAACATCTGTAAGAAAAATCAGGAAGGACCATAAACATGGCCAAGCTGTCCACCGACGAACTGCTCGACGCGTTCAAGGAAATGACCCTGCTGGAGCTCTCTGAGTTCGTGAAGCAGTTCGAAGAGGTCTTCGAGGTCACCGCTGCTGCTCCGGTCGCCGTTGCCGCCGCCGGTGCCGCCCCGGCCGCCGCCGAGGCCGCCGAGGAGCAGTCGGAATTCGACGTCATCCTCGAGGGTGCCGGCGACAAGAAGATCGGCGTCATCAAGGTCGTCCGCGAGATCGTCTCCGGCCTGGGCCTGAAGGAAGCCAAGGATCTGGTCGACGGCGCTCCCAAGCCGCTGCTGGAGAAGGTCACCAAGGAGGCCGCCGAGGACGCCAAGAGCAAGCTCGAGGCTGCCGGCGCCAGCGTCACCGTCAAGTAGTCCACAACTGGACCGCAAGGACCCCCGAATCCCCACGGATTCGGGGGTTCTTTGCTTGTATGAGCAGGAATGGTTCGGTCAGGGCCCGGGTACTCCCGAATATTGGGAGACAAGCATGTGTGGGCGGTGCCGCGTGCGCTATGGTGACTCAAGCCACAGGCCGCAGCAGGTGGCGGGGTGAGCCGTAGGCGGAAGGATCTTTATGGGCGTCCAGATCGATGTGACGGGGCTGAGCAAATCTTTCGGATCGTCAAAGATTTGGGAAGACGTCACGATGTCGATTCCCGCTGGCGAGGTCAGCGTGCTTCTGGGCCCGTCGGGTACCGGTAAGTCGGTGTTCTTGAAGTCCCTGATCGGTCTGCTGCGCCCGGAGCGCGGCTCGATCGTCATCGACGGCACCAACATCCTGGAGTGCTCGGCCAAGGAGCTCTACGAGATCCGCACGCTGTTCGGTGTGTTGTTCCAGGACGGCGCGCTGTTCGGCTCGATGAACATCTATGACAACACCGCCTTCCCGTTGCGTGAGCACACGAAGAAGAGCGAGAGCGAAATCCGCAACATCGTCATGGAGAAGCTCGACCTGGTCGGTATGCCCAATGACGGCCACAAGTTCCCCGGCGAGATCTCCGGTGGTATGCGCAAGCGTGCCGGCCTGGCCCGCGCGCTGGTGCTCGACCCGCAGATCATCCTGTGTGACGAGCCGGACTCCGGTCTGGACCCGGTCCGTACCGCTTACCTGAGCCAGCTGCTCATCGACATCAACGCGCAGATCGACGCCACGGTGCTGATCGTGACGCACAACATCAACATCGCCCGGACCGTGCCCGACAACATCGGCATGCTGTTCCGCAAGCAGCTGGTCATGTTCGGCCCCCGCGAGGTGCTGCTGACCAGCGAGGAGCCCGTCGTCAAGCAGTTCCTCAACGGTCGTCGTATCGGCCCGATCGGTATGTCCGAGGAGAAGGACGAGGCGACCGCCGCAGCCGAGCAGGCTCTGCTGGATGCCGGTCAGCATGACGGTGGTGTCGAAGAGATCGAGGGCGTGCCGCCGCAGCTGACCGCCACCCCGGGTATGCCCGAGCGTGCGGGTGTGGCCCGGCGCCAGGCCCGGGTGCGCGAGATCCTGCACACCCTGCCGCCGGCCGCGCAGGCCGCGATCCTGGACGACCTGGAGGGCACGCACAAGTACGCGGTGCACGAGTTCGGCGACGAGCCCACCACGCGCCACCAGCGTCCGGTCGAAGACGACGCCCCGACCGGAGCCATCGAGGTTCCTCACCAGAGCTGAGTGTCAACGATCAGGCCGGACCCCGAGGGTCCGGCCTGATTTGTGTTGTGAGAGAGCAGGAACCGAATGCACGTGCAGCGGGGTCAGCCCGCCCGATTCGAGGAATTGGGTGGTGGCGTCACCCGGGCGCACGGTTACGCCGATGCGCGGATGGCCAGACAATTGGCGCGCGCCGAGTACCTCTCCAAACGCCGGCTGTGGGTCGTTGTGGCCCTGGTGGCCGTGGTCGTCCCCGTCGTCGTCGTTCTTTTCGCCGGCATGCCGTTCTCGGGCGAGAATCTCCCTGATCTCCTGTACGCGCTGGCGTTCACCGTCGCCATGGGTGTCGGTACATTCATCGTGTTCGGGTTCGGCCTGCTGGTCCTCGCAGCGCCCCGGAGTTGGGCGCTCAAGCTGCCTGCTGGCACTGCCATGTGGGCCGAGTTCAGGCCGGAGGCCATCGGTATCGGGTGGTTGGAGCACTTCAATGCGCTCTACCTCGACCAGGTGCTCCAGGTCAGGCGTGTTGACTCGGTCCTGGTGGTGCAGGGCGTCGGTGGCATCGAACTGCTGATCCCCGACGAACTGGTACCGCCAGACATCGCCGCCAAGTTGGTGTCCACCGTCACAGAGCGTCGCAGGGTGCTTCCGACGTATCCGGAGGCCGCGAGGCCCGGTGCGAGGCAGCGGACGGGTCCCGACGGGGTGATCCGCACCATGGACATTGCCGACGCCGGTTTGGCCGACGAACTGGGCGCCGCAGTCAAGCGCGGTGTCGCGACTCGATTGGCGTTCGCACTCGCGATCCTCGTACCACTGGTGATGCTCGGCTATTCGTATGTCGAGGACGGGGAGCTGACGGCGACTTCGGTGCTCCGCGCCGCTGGGGTCTTGGTCGCGGCCGTCGGTGCGCTCACGTACGTGGTGTGCTTTGCGACGCCCGCGAAATTCCGTCAGTTGGTTCCGCCCGGAGCTCCCATCGCGGCCGAGTTCGGTTCGCAGCAGATCGGGGTACGTCTCGGGGGCCATCTGCAGATCTTGAAGCTGGGCGGCATCGAGCGCATCTGGCATTCTGACCACGTATTTCACGTGTCGGCGCGGGGTTTGGGAACGGGGCTGGTCATCCCGGAACGGTTGGTTCCGGCGGAGGTCGCATCAGGGCTGTTCGCCCAATTCGGCGCGGCGTGACCGGCGGACAAGATAACGCTCGCTCACCCGTTGCGCGAGCTGCCATTCCGGGGCAGAGTTGGGCGCATCAAACCGCGCGTCACCTCTTGACGGAAGGCCCTGGACAGGCCAATCTGTTGGGCAGCATGTGTGAAGGGTTTAGTGGACGCCAGCCAGCGCCGGGTGACCCAGTTCATGCAGTGGATGTGTGGTGGTTGAGGAATGCGCCGTTCTGCGCTATCGTTGGACGTTGCGCTGGCTGCACCCTGCCCACCCTCACCTGATCTGCACATAATGTTCTAGCCTGAGCGTTGCTCAGTATCTAGTCCTGTGCCGTGCGTATGGGGTTCTGGACAGGCCAAAGCCAGCCGAACCGACGCAGAATCGCGGCCAACGGACCGGCGCACCAGCTCTCCGGACAGTCGCATGAGGTGCTGGAAGGATGCATCTTGGCAGTCTCTAGCCAGAGCACAGCGAACGCTAACACCAATAACTCCGTCCCAGGAGCACCGAACCGAGTTTCTTTTGCCAAGCTCCGCGAGCCTCTTGAGGTTCCGGGGCTACTCGACGTTCAGACGGATTCCTTCGACTGGCTCGTCGGAGCGGACGGATGGCGGCAGAAGGCCGTCGATCGCGGCGAGACCGACCCCAAGGGCGGTCTCGAAGAGGTGCTCGAAGAGCTCTCGCCGATCGAGGATTTCTCGGGCTCGATGTCGCTGAGCTTCTCCGACCCGCGCTTCGACGAGGTCAAGGCGCCGGTGGACGAGTGCAAAGACAAGGACATGACGTACGCGGCTCCGCTGTTCGTCACGGCCGAGTTCATCAACAACAACACCGGTGAGATCAAGAGCCAGACGGTCTTCATGGGTGATTTCCCGATGATGACCGAGAAGGGCACCTTCATCATCAACGGCACCGAGCGTGTCGTGGTGAGCCAGCTCGTGCGTTCTCCCGGTGTGTACTTCGACGAGAGCATCGACAAGTCCACCGAGAAGACGCTGCACAGCGTCAAGGTGATCCCGGGCCGCGGTGCGTGGCTGGAGTTCGACGTCGACAAGCGCGACACCGTCGGTGTGCGTATCGACCGCAAGCGTCGTCAGCCGGTCACCGTGCTGCTCAAGGCGCTGGGCTGGACCAGCGAGCAGATCACCGAGCGCTTCGGCTTCTCCGAGATCATGATGGGCACCCTCGAGAAGGACAGCACCGCTGGTCCCGACGAGGCACTGCTGGACATCTACCGCAAGCTGCGTCCGGGCGAGCCGCCGACCAAGGAGTCCGCGCAGACCCTGCTGGAGAACCTGTTCTTCAAGGAGAAGCGCTACGACCTGGCCCGCGTCGGCCGCTACAAGGTCAACAAGAAGCTCGGCCTGAACGCCGGCCAGCCGATCACGTCGTCGACCCTGACCGAGGAAGACGTCGTCGCCACCATCGAGTACCTGGTGCGTCTGCACGAGGGCCAGACCACGATGACCGTCCCCGGCGGCGTCGAGGTCCCGGTCGAGGTGGACGACATCGACCACTTCGGTAACCGTCGTCTGCGCACCGTGGGCGAGCTGATCCAGAACCAGATCCGGGTCGGCCTCTCCCGTATGGAGCGTGTCGTGCGTGAGCGCATGACCACCCAGGACGTCGAGGCGATCACGCCGCAGACCCTGATCAACATCCGTCCCGTCGTGGCGGCGATCAAGGAGTTCTTCGGTACCAGCCAGCTGTCGCAGTTCATGGACCAGAACAACCCGCTGTCGGGTCTGACCCACAAGCGTCGTCTGTCGGCGCTGGGCCCCGGCGGTCTGTCCCGTGAGCGTGCCGGCCTTGAGGTCCGCGACGTGCACTCCAGCCACTACGGCCGGATGTGCCCGATCGAGACCCCTGAGGGTCCGAACATCGGTCTGATCGGTTCGCTGTCGGTGTACGCCCGGGTCAACCCGTTCGGCTTCATCGAGACGCCGTACCGCAAGGTCGTCGACGGCAAGGTCACCGACCAGATCGACTACCTGACCGCCGACGAGGAGGACCGCCACGTCGTGGCGCAGGCCAACTCGCCGATCGATGCGGACGGCAGCTTCACCGAAGACCGCGTGATGGTCCGTCGTAAGGGCGGCGAGGTCGAGAACGTGGCCCCGTCCGATGTCGACTACATGGACGTCTCGCCGCGCCAGATGGTTTCTGTCGCGACCGCGATGATCCCGTTCCTCGAGCACGACGACGCCAACCGCGCCCTGATGGGTGCCAACATGCAGCGCCAGGCGGTTCCGCTGGTGCGCAGCGAGGCCCCGCTGGTCGGTACCGGTATGGAGTTGCGTGCCGCGATCGACGCCGGCGATGTCATCGTCTCGGAGAAGGCGGGCGTCGTCGAGGAGGTCTCGGCCGACTACATCACCGTGATGGCCGACGACGGCTCCCGGCACACCTACCGGATGCGCAAGTTCGCCCGGTCGAACCACGGCACCTGCGCCAACCAGCGTCCGATCGTGGACGCCGGACAGCGTGTCGAGGCCGGCCAGGTCGTCGCCGACGGACCGTGCACCGAGAACGGTGAGATGGCCCTGGGCAAGAACCTGCTCGTGGCGATCATGCCGTGGGAGGGTCACAACTACGAGGACGCGATCATCCTCTCGAACCGCCTGGTCGAAGAGGACGTGCTCACCTCGATTCACATCGAAGAGCACGAGATCGATGCCCGCGACACCAAGCTGGGCGCCGAGGAGATCACCCGGGACATCCCGAACGTCTCCGATGAGGTGCTGGCCGATCTCGACGAGCGCGGCATCGTCCGCATCGGCGCCGAGGTCCGCGACGGCGACATCCTGGTCGGCAAGGTCACCCCGAAGGGTGAGACCGAGCTGACCCCGGAGGAGCGCCTGCTGCGTGCCATCTTCGGTGAGAAGGCCCGCGAGGTCCGCGACACGTCGCTCAAGGTGCCCCACGGTGAGTCCGGCAAGGTCATCGGCATCCGCGTGTTCTCGCGTGAGGACGACGACGAGCTGCCCGCCGGTGTCAACGAGCTGGTCCGCGTCTACGTGGCCCAGAAGCGCAAGATCTCCGACGGCGACAAGCTCGCCGGACGCCACGGCAACAAGGGCGTCATCGGCAAGATCCTGCCCGTCGAGGACATGCCGTTCATGCCCGATGGCACCCCGGTGGACATCATCCTGAACACCCACGGTGTGCCGCGTCGTATGAACATCGGCCAGATCCTGGAAACCCACCTCGGGTGGGTGGCCAAGGCCGGCTGGAACATCGATGTGGCCGAGGGAACGCCCGAATGGGCGAGCAGGCTGCCCGATGGTCTGCACTCGGCCCCGGTCGACAGCATCGTCAGCACCCCGGTGTTCGACGGTGCCCGCGAAGAGGAGCTGGCCGGCCTGCTCGGCTCGACGCTGCCCAACCGTGACGGTGACGTCATGGTGAACGCGGACGGCAAGGCGACATTGTTCGACGGCCGCAGTGGCGAACCGTTCCCGTACCCGGTGACGGTCGGCTACATGTACATCCTCAAGCTGCACCACCTGGTGGACGACAAGATCCACGCCCGCTCCACCGGCCCGTACTCGATGATCACCCAGCAGCCGCTCGGTGGTAAGGCGCAGTTCGGTGGTCAGCGGTTCGGTGAGATGGAATGTTGGGCCATGCAGGCGTACGGCGCTGCCTACACCCTGCAGGAGCTGCTGACCATCAAGTCCGACGACACGGTCGGCCGCGTGAAGGTGTACGAGGCCATCGTCAAGGGCGAGAACATCCCTGAACCCGGTATCCCCGAGTCGTTCAAGGTGCTTCTCAAGGAGCTGCAGTCGCTGTGCCTCAACGTTGAGGTGCTCTCCAGCGACGGCGCGGCGATCGAAATGCGTGACGGTGACGACGAGGACCTGGAGCGTGCTGCTGCCAACCTCGGCATCAACCTGTCGCGCAATGAGTCCGCCTCTGTCGAAGATCTCGCCTGAGTTGTTTTCTAGTCCCGAAAGGGGAAAGGGAGTTACGTGCTAGACGTCAACTTCTTCGATGAACTCCGCATCGGCCTCGCCACCGCGGACGACATCCGTAACTGGTCCTTCGGCGAGGTCAAGAAGCCGGAGACCATCAACTACCGCACGCTCAAGCCCGAGAAGGACGGCCTGTTCTGCGAGAAGATCTTCGGACCGACTCGCGACTGGGAGTGCTACTGCGGTAAGTACAAGCGCGTCCGGTTCAAGGGCATCATCTGTGAGCGCTGTGGCGTCGAGGTCACTCGCGCCAAGGTGCGCCGTGAGCGGATGGGCCACATCGAGCTGGCCGCACCCGTCACGCACATCTGGTACTTCAAGGGTGTTCCGTCGCGGTTGGGCTACCTGCTCGACCTGGCCCCGAAGGATCTGGAAAAGATCATCTACTTCGCGGCCTACGTGATCACCTCGGTCGACGACGAGATGCGCCACAACGAGCTGTCCACGCTCGAGGCCGAGATGGCCGTCGAGCGCAAGGCCGTCGAGGATCAGCGCGACTCCGACCTGGAGGCCCGGGCCCAGAAGCTCGAGGCCGACCTGGCCGAGCTCGAAGCCGAGGGTGCCAAGTCCGACGTGCGCCGCAAGGTGCGCGACGGCGGCGAGCGGGAGATGCGTCAGCTCCGTGACCGGGCCCAGCGTGAGCTGGACCGGCTCGACGAGATCTGGACCACCTTCACCAAGCTGGCTCCCAAGCAGCTCATCGTCGACGAGGTGCTGTACCGCGAGCTGCAGGACCGCTACGGCGAGTACTTCACCGGTGCCATGGGCGCGGAGTCGATCAAGAAGCTCATCGAGAACTTCGACATCGAGGCCGAGGCCGAGAACCTGCGCGAGACCATCCGCAGCGGCAAGGGTCAGAAGAAGCTGCGCGCCCTCAAGCGCCTGAAGGTCGTCGCGGCCTTCCAGCAGTCGGGTAACTCCCCGCTGGGCATGGTGCTCGACGCCGTCCCGGTGATCCCGCCGGAGCTGCGTCCGATGGTTCAGCTCGACGGTGGCCGTTTCGCCACCTCCGACCTGAACGACCTGTACCGCCGCGTGATCAACCGCAACAACCGGCTCAAGCGACTGATCGACCTCGGTGCGCCCGAGATCATCGTCAACAACGAGAAGCGCATGCTTCAGGAGTCGGTGGACGCGTTGTTCGACAACGGCCGTCGTGGCCGTCCGGTCACCGGGCCGGGCAACCGTCCGCTCAAGTCGCTGTCCGATCTGCTCAAGGGCAAGCAGGGCCGCTTCCGTCAGAACCTGCTCGGTAAGCGCGTCGACTACTCGGGCCGTTCGGTCATCGTGGTCGGTCCGCAGCTCAAGCTGCACCAGTGTGGTCTGCCCAAGCTGATGGCTCTGGAACTGTTCAAGCCGTTCGTGATGAAGCGTCTGGTCGACCTGAACCACGCGCAGAACATCAAGAGCGCCAAGCGCATGGTGGAGCGTCAGCGTCCCCAGGTGTGGGATGTCCTCGAAGAGGTCATCGCCGAGCACCCGGTGCTGCTGAACCGTGCACCTACGCTGCACCGCCTGGGTATCCAGGCCTTCGAGCCGCAGCTGGTGGAAGGCAAGGCCATCCAGTTGCACCCGCTGGTGTGTGAGGCGTTCAACGCCGACTTCGACGGTGACCAGATGGCCGTGCACCTGCCGCTGTCGGCAGAGGCCCAGGCCGAGGCCCGCATCCTGATGCTGTCCTCGAACAACATCCTGTCCCCGGCGTCGGGTAAGCCGCTGGCCATGCCGCGTCTGGACATGGTGACCGGTCTGTACTTCCTGACCACCGAGGTCGAGGGCGACACCGGCGAGTACGTGCCTGCCGCCAAGGACCAGCCGGAGCAGGGCGTGTACAGCTCGCCCGCCGAGGCGATCATGGCGCTGGACCGCGGTGCCCTGTCGGTGCGCGCCAAGATCAAGGTGCGGCTGACCGACGCGCGTCCGCCGGCCAACGTCGAGGCCGAGTTGTTCGAGAACGGCTGGAAGCCCGGCGATGCCTGGACCGCGGACACCACGCTGGGCCGCGTGCTCTTCAACGAGTTGCTGCCCAAGGGCTACCCGTTCGTCAACGAGCAGATGCACAAGAAGGTCCAGGCCCGGATCATCAACGATCTGGCCGAGCGCTTCCCGATGATCGTGGTGGCGCAGACCGTCGACAAGCTCAAGGACGCCGGCTTCCACTGGGCCACCCGTTCGGGTGTCACGGTCTCGATGGCCGACGTTCTGGTGCCGCCGCAGAAGCAGGAGATCCTGGAGCGGCACGAGGCCGAGGCCGAGGCGATCGAGCGCAAGTACCAGCGCGGCGCGCTGAACCACAACGAGCGCAACGAGTCGTTGGTCAAGATCTGGCAGGACGCCACCGAAGAGGTCGGTAAGGCGATGGAGGAGTACTACCCGGCCGACAACCCGATCATCACGATCGTGAAGTCGGGCGCCACGGGTAACCTCACCCAGACCCGCACCCTGGCAGGCATGAAGGGTCTGGTGACCAACCCGAAGGGTGAGTTCATCCCTCGCCCGATCAAGTCCTCGTTCCGCGAAGGCTTGACGGTGTTGGAGTACTTCATCAACACCCACGGTGCCCGTAAGGGTCTGGCCGACACCGCTCTGCGTACCGCCGACTCGGGTTACCTGACCCGTCGTCTGGTGGACGTGTCGCAGGACGTCATCGTCCGCGAGACCGACTGTGAGACCGAGCGCGGCATCGTCGTCACGCTGGCCGAGCGCGGTCCCGATGGTTCGCTGATCCGCGATGCGCACGTCGAGACCTCGGCATTCGCCCGCACCCTGGCCACCGACGCAGTCGATGACAAGGGCAACGTCGTCATCGAGCGCGGCCATGACCTGGGTGACCCGGCCATCGACGCGCTGCTGGCTGCCGGCGTCGCCCAGGTGAAGGTCCGCTCCGTGCTGACCTGCGCCTCGGCTTCCGGCGTGTGTGCCAAGTGCTACGGCCGCTCGATGGCCACCGGCAAGCTGGTCGACATCGGCGAGGCCGTCGGCATCGTCGCTGCCCAGTCGATCGGTGAGCCCGGTACCCAGCTGACGATGCGTACCTTCCACCAGGGTGGTGTTACCGGTGGCGCCGACATCGTCGGTGGTCTGCCTCGCGTGCAGGAGCTGTTCGAGGCCCGTATTCCGCGGAACAAGGCGCCCATCGCCGATGTCGCGGGCCGGGTCCGGCTGGAGGAGAGCGACAAGTTCTTCAAGATCACCATCGTTCCCGACGACGGTGGCGAGGAAGTTGTCTACGAGAAGCTCTCCAAGCGTCAGCGGCTGCGTGTGATCACCCACGAGGACGGCTCCGAAGGCGTGCTGTCCGACGGTGACCACGTCGAGGTCGGCGACCAGCTGATGGAAGGCTCCGCCGATCCGCACGAGGTGCTGCGCGTCCAGGGTCCCCGCGAGGTGCAGATCCACCTCGTCAAGGAGGTCCAGGAGGTCTACCGGGCCCAGGGCGTGTCGATCCACGACAAGCACATCGAGGTCATCGTCCGGCAGATGCTGCGTCGCGTCACGATCATCGATTCGGGTGCGACGGAGTTCCTGCCCGGTTCGCTGACCGAGCGTGCCGAGTTCGAGACCGCGAACCGTCGCGTCGTGGCCGAGGGCGGCGAGCCCGCGGCCGGACGTCCGGTGCTGATGGGTATCACCAAGGCATCGCTGGCCACGGATTCGTGGCTGTCGGCGGCGTCGTTCCAGGAGACCACTCGCGTGCTGACCGATGCGGCGATCAACTGCCGCAGCGACAAGCTGCAGGGTCTGAAGGAGAACGTGATCATCGGTAAGTTGATCCCGGCCGGTACCGGTATCGCCCGTTACCGCGACATCCAGGTGCAGCCGACCGAAGAGGCCCGCGCTGCGGCGTACACGATCCCGTCCTACGAGGATCAGTACTACAGCCCGGACTTCGGTGCGGCCACCGGTGCTGCGGTGCCGCTGGACGATTACGGATACTCGGACTACCGCTAGTAGTTCACGGAAAAGCCCCCGCTTCTGAAGTGCTCCCCGGAAGTTGGACTGAGAAATTCAGTTTCTTCTTCTGGGGAGTACTTTTTTGCATCCTTCTAGTTCGTTGACTGAGGCCCAGCGCGGTGCGGCGGTAGCGTTGTTCGAGCAGGGGCGGGGCTATAGCGCCACCGCGAGGTATCTGGGAGTGAGCCGGGGGCCGGTTCGCGAGATACATCGCCGTTGGGTCCTGCATGGCAGGAAGGCGCTGGTGGCAAAACCGACCAAAACGCAGTACTCGTTCGAGTTCAAGCTCGAAGTGGTGCGCAAGGTGGTCGACGAGGGTGCGGCCGCCCAGCAAGTAGCTCAGCAGTACCGGCTGTCCTCAGCCACGCTGGTGCAGACCTGGGTGCGGACCTACCGCCGGCTCGGTGAGGACGGGTTGAAACCCAAACCCAAAGGACGCCAACCCAAAGACGCTGATTCCTCGTCACAGGAGTTGACGGAGCTGGCGCGGCTGGAGCAGGAGAATGAGCGGCTGCGAGCCGAGAACGCCTACCTAAAAAAATTGCGGGCCTTGATGGCGCACGAACGGCGGTGAAAGCCGCCGCTGTCGCCGCTCTCAAGGCTGATCATCGGTTGCCGGTGCTGCTGGAAGTCGCGCAGTTGGCGCGGTCGACGTTCTTCTATCACCAGGGCAAACCCGAGGCGCTCGACCCGCGCGCCGACCTCAAAACCGCGATCACCGAGGTGTTTGAGGCTGCCCACGGCCGCTACGGGCACCGCCGCATCCACACGGTGTTGATCCGACGAGGTTTTGTGGTGGCCAAAAAGACCGTGCTGGCGTTGATGCGCGAGCTGGCGCTGATCTGCCGGGTGCGGCGCCGCCGGCGCTACACCTCCTACACCGGCGGGCCCGGTCAGGTCGCCGAAAATCTTCTCAACCGCGAGTTCAGCGCTGCCGCGCCGAATCAGAAGTGGGTCACCGACGTGACCGAGTTCCGCATCACCGATCGCAAGGTCTACTTGTCCCCGGTGCTCGATTTGTTCGACCGGTCGGTGGTGGCTTACGCGTGGTCGATGAGCCCGAATGTGGAGTTGACCAACACCTCACTGACCGCGGCGATCGCCACCTTGGAACCGGGTGAATGTCCGCTGGTGCACTCCGATCAGGGCTTCCAATACCGGCATTGGTCCTGGCGCAAGTTGCTCGGCGACGCTGAGGCGGTGCAGTCGATGTCGCGTAAAGCCAACTGCTATGACAACGCGGTCATGGAGAACTTTTTCGGTCACCTGAAGTCAGAAATGTTCCACCACAACAGGTTCGACACTGTCGAGGACTTCACTGCCGCCCTTGACACCTACATCCACTGGTACAACACCGAACGAATCTCGACAAAGCTCAAGGGCCTGAGCCCGGTCCAATACCGAGCCCAGGCCCTTGCCGCTTAAGCTCCAAACGTCAGTGTCCAACTTTCGGGGACCACTTCATTCGGCGGGGGCTTTTTCGTGCGCGGACCCGGGGGGTGTCACCGCACGCACCTAGACTTGGCGGCGTGCTCATCGGTTCGCATGTAGACAACACCGACCCATTGGCCGCAGCCGCCGCGGACGGTGCCGACGTGGTGCAGTTCTTCCTCGGCAACCCGCAGAGCTGGAAGAAGCCCAAACCTCGTGAGGACGCCGAGGTGCTCAAGGCGTCGACGGTGCCGCTGTACGTGCATGCGCCGTATCTGATCAACGTGGCGTCGGCCAACAACCGCGTGCGGATCCCGTCCCGCAAGATCCTGCAGGACACGTGCGACGCCGCTGCCGAGATCGGCGCCACCGCGGTGATCGTGCACGGCGGCCACGCCGATGACAATGACATGGACGCCGGGTTCGAGCGTTGGGTCAAGGTGCTGGATGCCCTGAACACCGATGTGCCGGTGTACCTGGAGAACACCGCAGGCGGCGATCACGCCATGGCCCGGCATTTCGACACCATCTCCCGGTTGTGGGATCGCATCGGGGACAAGGGAATTGGTTTCTGCCTCGACACGTGCCACGCATGGGCGGCGGGGGAGGCGCTGATCGACGCGGTCGATCGGATCAAGGCCATCACGGGACGCATCGACCTGGTGCACTGCAACGATTCACGCGACGCGGCAGGCTCGGGTGCCGACCGCCACGCGAATTTCGGTGCTGGGCAGATCGATCCGCAGTTGCTGGCGGCCGTGGTCAAGGCGGCCGATGCGCCGGTGATCTGTGAGACGTCCGAGGAAGGCCGCAAGGACGACATCGCGTTCCTGCGCGAGCACGCCGGCTGACACGTTCGCGACCTGAACCGTTTTCAACGGCACCGTGAAGCAAAGGTGAACTAACGTCACCTCTGTGACCGCGGTTGACGACTCGGTAACCGACGAAGCCCCAGCGCAATGGGGCACCAGCAACGGTGCCCGTCGACTGCGCATCCTGCGGTACGTCGCGATCCTCGGGTGGGCGGCCGTGGTCGTGTACCGCACCGTCACCGACGGATTCGCGTTCAACCGCGAACTTTTGCTGCTCTACATCGCCACCGGTTTGCTGGCCGCGAGCATCGGGCAGGGCCGACGGATGCTGTATGTGATCCGCGACTGGCTGCCGTTCGCCGTGGTGCTGGCTGCCTACGACCTGAGTCGCGGCGCGGCCACCCTGGTCGGCCGGCCCACCTTGTGGCACTGGCAGGTCGACGCCGACCGCTGGTTGTTCTTTGGCACGGTGCCCACGGTCTGGTTGCAGGAACGGCTGAAACTGCTGTACCCACCGTGGTGGGAAGTCGTGATCAGCACCGTCTACATGTCGTTCTTCATCCTTCCCTACGTCGTCGCAGGCGTGCTGTGGCTGCGCGACCGTGAGGAGTGGAAGCGGTTCGTGCGCTTGTTCGTCGGATTGTCGTTCGCGGCCCTGGTCATCTACGCGCTGCTGCCCGCCGCTCCACCGTGGGCCGCGGCGCGGTGCAGTGCCGATGACGTCGACGGCGGCCCGTCCGGGCCCCGATGCATGTTCCGATCGGCGCGCGAAGCCGTCGACGGAGGGCTCCTCGGCACCATGCAGGGCAGTCGCGACGGCGCACACGAGTGGATCGAACGGATCGTCACCCGTGGCTGGGGCAAGCTCAATCTGCACACGGCGACGGCGTTGATCGATCAGGGACAGGCCAGCGTGAACCTGGTCGCGGCGATCCCGTCCCTGCATGCGGGGCTCACCGCTGCGGTCGCGGTGTTCTTGTGGAACCGGGTGAACCGCGGCTGGCGCCCGGTGCTGGTTGCCTATCCGCTGATCATGGCCTTCACCTTGGTGTACACCGCCGAGCATTATGTGGTCGACATCCTGCTCGGCTGGACACTGGCGGGAGTGGTGCTGTTCGCGCTCAATCGCTATGAAGCGCGCCAGACCCGCGCGGCCGGGTGCGATCCTGCGGCCGCGATCGCGGACCCTGTGCCAGACGCCAGCCTGGAGGTCGCAGACCCTTCTCGCTCGTGAATCCGGCGTATATCGAGTAGTCGACTACGCGTGCCGCATGCGATCGGTGGAATTTACGGTCATCACCATCACCCACCAGGTGAGGAGGTAATCGTGATCATCACGAAGGCGCCGCCGGCCACGCCGAGTCCGTTGCCCCGCATCGATGCCGTCCGGTCGGTCGGGGGACCGGTCTGGGTGGCTTGGCGAGAGAGCACGCTGACCCGGGCATATGAGCTGGAGACACTGACCGACTTCCTGGCTCAGCACAGTTCGCGTGACATCGATTCGGCGTTGTCCAAGGCCATCAAATGCCACCTCAGTGCGGCCAGGGACGCGGCGTCGGGCAAGAAGCCGGAACTCGGCATGCGCATCAGGCTGTCCCGCAACGGCCCGCTGCTCGAACGCGCCATGAGCAACCTCGATGCGGCCGAGGCGCAGTTGCTCAACCTGGCGCCGACGGAGTATTTGGTGGGCCAGGTGCCGTCGCTGCTGCGGCACGTGCAGCGTCATCTGCGGTCGAGTGACCCGGGGCGGCAAGAGTTCGAGCGGTTGGTGCGGACCATCGGCAACGAGCGCGGGGCGGCACTGGACAAGGTCGAGGATGCTCGCGATCAGATCGTGGCTACCGTCCGGGCGGCCAGTTCTGCGGCCTTGCGCGAGAACATCCGGCTGCGCAGTTTCCGCAACATCGTCGTGAGCACCACGGTGCTCCTGACGATGCTGGTGATCATTCTCGGTGTGATCGGCTACTTCAAGCCGACGCTGATTCCGATGTGTTTCGCGCCGCAGGAAGCGTCTGAGCTGACGATGGTGTGCCCGACTGACGAGTCTGCGCCCTTCACGCCCGATCGTCCCGGGGCGGCCATCACGTCCAGCCCCCGCCAATTCGGCGACGTGTTGGCGGAGACCGTCAGGAAGACGGACGTGATCATCATCGAACTGGTCGGGCTGGTCGCCGCGGCCATCGCGGCTGCGGCCGCGATCAGCCATGTCCGCGGCTCGTCCGAGCGTTATGGCATTCCGGTGGCGCTGGCCGCGCTGAAGCTGCCGACCGGTGCGCTGACAGCCTTCCTGGGATTGCTGTTGATGCGCGGGGGGTTTGTCCCGGGCCTGAATGCGCTGGATACCTCGGCCCAGATCCTGGCGTGGGGGCTGGTCTTCGGGTACGCGCAGCAGTTGTTCACCAGGCTCATCGATCAGCAGGGGCAGTCCGTGCTGAACGCCGTCCGCGGGGCGGACACTGTCCCGCCGCCGCGCAAGGGCACCGCCACCTGAGGGCTCATTACAAGTATTGTGCGGTTGTCGGAAATTTGTAACACTGGGTGCATGGCTGCTGATACGCACGTCGTCACCAATCAGGTCCCCCCGCTGGAGGACTACAACCCCGCCACCTCGCCGGTGCTCGCCGAGGCCCTCATCCGCGAAGGCGGCCAGTGGGGCGTCGACGAAGTGCACGACCTCGGCGCGATCAACGGCAGTGCCCAGGCCCATCGCTGGGGTGAACTGGCCGACCGCAACCGGCCCGTGCTGCACACCCACGACCGCTACGGCAATCGGATCGACGAGGTCGAATACGACCCGGCCTACCACGAGCTGATGAATGTGGCCGTCACGCACGGTCTGCACGGAGCCCCGTGGGCCGATGACCGTGAAGGCTCCCACGTGGTGCGCGCCGCCAAGACCTCGGTGTGGACCGTCGAACCCGGGCACGTCTGCCCGATCTCGATGACCTACGCCGTCGTACCCGCTTTGCGGTTCAACCCGGAGCTGGCCGCAACCTACGAACCGCTGCTGACCAGCCGGGTGTACGACCCCGAACTGAAGCTCGCCACCACGAAGGCCGGCATCACGGCCGGCATGTCGATGACGGAGAAGCAGGGCGGCTCCGACGTACGCGCCGGCACCACCGAGGCCACGCCGAACAGCGACGGCACCTACTCCCTGCGCGGGCACAAGTGGTTCACCTCTGCGCCGATGGGCGACATCTTCCTGGTTCTCGCCCAGGCGCCGGGTGGCCTGAGCTGCTTCTTCCTGCCGCGCATCCTGCCCGACGGCAGCCGTAACCGGATGTTCCTGCAGCGGCTCAAGGACAAGCTCGGCAATCACGCCAACGCATCGAGCGAGGTCGAGTACGACGGCGCCACCGCCTGGCTGGTAGGCGAGGAGGGGCGCGGCGTCCCGACCATCATCGAGATGGTCAACCTCACGCGCCTGGACTGCACGCTGGGCAGCGCGACCAGCATGCGCAGCGGTCTGACCCGTGCCGTTCACCACGCCCAGCACCGAAAGGCGTTCGGCGCCTACCTGATCGATCAGCCGCTGATGCGCAACGTGCTCGCCGACCTGGCCGTGGAGGCCGAGGCGGCGACCATGCTGGCGATGCGGATGGCCGGCGCCACGGACAAGGCGGTCCGCGGTGACGAGCGCGAGGCTCTGCTGCGCCGTATCGGCCTGGCGGCAGGCAAGTACTGGGTGTGCAAGCGGGCCACCCCGCACGCCGCCGAGGCGATGGAATGCCTGGGTGGCAACGGCTATGTCGAGGATTCGGGCCTGCCGCGGTTGTACCGGGAAGCCCCGCTGATGGGGATCTGGGAAGGCTCGGGCAACGTCAGCGCGCTGGATACCTTGCGCGCCATGGCAACCCGGCCGGAAAGCGTCGAGGTGCTGTTCGACGAGCTCTCCAAGACCGCCGGGCAGGACCCGCGACTGGACCGCCACGTCACCACGCTGCAGACCGACCTGCAGGACATCGAGACCATCCAGTACCGCGGTCGCAAGGTTGCCGAGGACATCTCGCTGGCCCTGCAGGGTGCACTGCTGGTGCGTCACGGCCACCCGGCGGTGGCCGAGGCCTTCTTGGCCAGCAGGCTGGGCGGGCAGTGGGGCCAGGCCTTCGGCACCCTGCCGACCGGACTGGACCTGGCGCCGATCCTTGAGCGGGCACTGGTCAAGGGATGAGCGTCGAAACGCTCAAGACGATGACCTACGAGGTCACCGACCGGATCGCCCGAATCACCTTCAACCGCCCCGAAAAGGGCAACTCGATCGTCGCGGACACCCCGCTGGAATTGCAGGCCCTGGTCGAACGCGCGGATCTGGACCCGAATGTCCACGTCATCCTGGTGTCCGGCCGCGGTGAAGGCTTCTGCGCCGGATTCGACCTGTCCGCCTACGCCGACGGAACCGGCGAGGCCGGGGGCGGCCGCTACGACGGGACCGTGCTGTCCGGGAAAACGCAGGCGATCAACCACCTTCCGGATCAACCGTGGGATCCGATGGTCGACTACCAGATGATGAGCCGGTTCGTGCGCGGCTTCTCCAGCCTGATGCACGCCGACAAGCCGACCGTGGTCAAGATCCACGGCTACTGCGTGGCCGGTGGTACCGACATCGCGCTGCACGCCGACCAGGTGATCGCCGCCTCCGATGCGAAGATCGGCTACCCGCCGATGCGGGTGTGGGGCGTTCCGGCGGCCGGCCTGTGGGCGCACCGGTTGGGGGATCAGCGCGCCAAACGCCTTCTGTTCACCGGGGATTGCATCACCGGCGCGCAGGCCGCCGAGTGGGGCCTGGCCGTAGAGGCCCCCGAGCCGGACGACCTCGACGAGCGCACCGAGCGTCTCGTCGCGCGCATCGCCGCGATGCCCGTCAACCAGCTCATCATGGCCAAGCTGGCCTGCAACTCCGCCCTGCTGCAGCAGGGCGTCGCCACCAGTCGGATGGTCAGCACGGTGTTCGACGGCATCGCCCGACACACTCCGGAGGGGCACGCCTTCGTGGCCGACGCCGTTGAACACGGCTTCCGCGAAGCGGTGCGGCACCGCGACGAACCGATGGGCGACTACGGGCGCAGGTCTTCCGGGGTCTGACATGCCCGTGTTAACCCGGATGACCGCTCGGTCGGTGGTGCTGAGCGTGCTGCTCGGCGCTCACCCGGCCTGGGCGAGTGCCGCCGAACTGGTCAGGCTGACGGCCGATTTCGACATCCGCGAACCCACCCTCAGAGTGGCGTTGACCCGCATGGTCAGCGCCGGCGACCTGATCCGCTCGGAGGACGGTTACCGGCTGTCCGAGCGCCTGTTGATCCGCCAGCGCCGCCAGGACGCCGCGATCGACCCGAAGCTGCGGGAGTACGACGGACAGTGGCTGACGCTGGTCATCACCAGTGTCGGCACCGATGCCCGCACCCGCGCTTCGCTGCGGAACACCTTGCAGCAGTCCCGGTTCGGTGAACTGCGCGAGGGTGTGTGGATGCGCCCGGACAATCTGGACCAGGTGCTGTCCCAGGAGATCACCGGCCGGGTGCGGCTCCTGCACGCCCGGGACGGGGATCCGGCCGGCCTGGTCGCCACGCTGTGGGACCTGCCCGGCTGGCGGCGCACCGGCGAGCAGCTGCTGGCGGAGATGGCCGATGCGACCGACGTCCCGGGACGTTTCGTCGCGGCCGCGGGCATCGTGCGTCACCTTCTGTCAGACCCGGTGCTGCCGGAGGGCATGTTGCCCGACAACTGGCCGGGTGCTGCATTGCGTAAGACGTACAACGACTTTGCCGCCGAACTCGTCGAGCGGCGCGATCGCGATGAACTCATGGAGGCGACATGACCGAAGCTGTGCGAGTCGAGCGCAACGGGCCGGTGACCACGGTCATCATCGACCGCCCGCACGCGCGCAACGCCGTCGACGGCCCCACTGCCGCGGCACTGTTCGAGGCATTCGAGCAGTTCGACGCCGATGACGACGCCGCCGTCGCGGTGTTGACGGGTGCCGGTGGAACGTTCTGTGCCGGCGCAGATCTCAAGGCCTTCGGTACGCCGCAGATGAATCAGGTGCACCGCACCGGCCCTGGACCCATGGGGCCGAGCCGGATGGTGTTGTCCAAGCCGGTGATCGCAGCCATCAGCGGCCACGCCGTGGCCGGTGGATTGGAGCTGGCCCTGTGGTGTGACCTGCGCGTGGTCGACGAGGACGCGGTGATGGGCGTGTTCTGCCGTCGCTGGGGCGTGCCGCTGATCGACGGCGGGACGGTGCGGTTGCCCCGGTTGATCGGGCAGAGCCGGGCCATGGACCTGATCCTGACCGGTCGTGCCGTCGATGCGACCGAAGCCCATGCGATCGGCCTGGCCAACCGGGTGGTGCCCAGGGGACAGGCCCGCCGACATGCCGAGGAACTGGCCGGCGAACTGTCCCGGCTGCCTCAGCAGTGCCTACGGGCCGACCGCCTCTCGGCGCTGCACCAGTGGGGCGAATCCGAGCAGGCGGCAATGGAATTCGAGTTCGCCAGCATCGCCCGTGTCGCGGACGAGGCCGCCCATGGCGCCGGCCGGTTCGCGGGAGGCGCGGGCCGGCACGGCGCGAGCGCCGACTAGCAACTAGCCCTTGCTGACCTTGTTGTTGCTGCCGGTGTTGGTGACCTTGGGGTCACCCGCCGCGTAGGTGACTGTGTTGTTCAGCCCGATGATCGTCAGTCCCTTGTCGATCCGCTCGAAGGTGATCTTGTTGTCGGATCCGCCGATGTTCACATTGGCGCAGGTGCCCTTGACCGTCAGCGTGTTGTTGGTGCCACCGACGGTGAGTGACTTGCCGTCGGCGCAGTCGATGTCGGTCGTGGTGCCGACCGACATGTAGTTGATGGTGTTGCCGACCTCGACGTTGACCCCGGACTCACCTGCGGTGGCGCTCGGGGTGGCGGTGTCCGAGCTTTCGGAACCACAGGCCGCCAGGGTGAACGCCGCGGCCGCGGCGCCGATCCCGAGGATCAACTTGGTGTGGGGGAAACGGGTGAGCACGGTGAGTCTCTGCTTTCTGCCTCGGGCTTGATCAGGCGGGGACGCGACTGATCTGGTTGGTCATCCCCAGTTCGCGGCCGCGGTCGACGAGTATCGGATCGCCGTCCTTGAAGAACACGGTCTGGTCATAGCCGTACACGGTGACGTCATTGATGACGTTGTCGGCGACCACCACATTGGACGACCCCTGCACGGTCACCGCCCAGCAGGTGCCCAGCGCGGTGACCCGGATCCCGGTGCCGTTGACGAACAGCGTGGCGTTGTTGCAGTCCAAGGTTTGTTCGACGCCTTGGCCGGTGATGTGGGTGTCACCGTTCTTGGCTGCCGCGCCGGGCGCACCGACGGTGAGCGCCAGTGGCAACGCGAGGGTGCCGGCCGCCAGCCCAACAAGCATCCTCCGGCCCACAGCTGTCCATTTCACGGTGAGTTCCCCTTCCGATCCGCTGGGAGAAGAGTACGTGCCGCACTTCTCGTGGCGGCAAGTGTTGACCAGTTTGACGGGCGTTCGCCGACAGGTCGCGTGCTGTGTCGGTGCTGGGTACCGTGTTCAGCAATGCGTCGGTGTGTTGTTCAGGCTGCTGCCGTGGCAGTCACAGCCGTGGTGACCGTCGCGGGGTGTTCGCACACCATCGACGGGGCTGCCCAGCGCGCGTCGACCGACACCGCCGACCCTGACCGCAGTTTCGGATACGTCGACGACCGGTGCGGGCTGCTCGTCGACAGCACGATTCAGGAGATCCTGGCCGCCGACAACGTGGTGCGCCCGTACAGCGGTGCGGTCTGCCAGTACGTGTTGTCGCGAAAGGCGCAGCCGGGCGTCGGGCCGAGCGCGGGCTCGCCGGCGATGCTCGACGTGATCTTCTCCTGGTTCGAGAAAGGGTCGCTGGATCGCGAACGGGCCGTGGCGCGTAGCCGGGACGCCGAGATCACCGATGTCGTGGTCGAGCGGCATCAGGCATTCGTGGCGCGCCGTGATGTGACGGGTGCGGCCTGCTCGGCGACCGCGTCGGCCGGCTCGGGCGCGATCAGCTGGTGGGTGCAGTTCCGCGGTGCGGGCGGTGCCGGACAAGCCGCCAAGGGCGATCCGTGCCAGGACGCCAAGAAGCTGCTGTCGGCCACGCTTCAATCGGAACTCTGACCGTGGCCCACCGCTTCCTCGCAGTGAGGTGTCTGACCGGCGTCGCCGCCGCCGCGGCGCTGCTGACGGCGTGCGGATCGACGGACGCACCGCCGGCTGCCGAGCCGGTTCCCGCCGGCGACGGTTTTCACGGCGCGGACTGCAACGGCGTCACCGACGCCGACATCGCCGATGCCGTCGGGTCCGCGATGTTCACCAAGGCCGTGGTCAGCGATACCGGGTGCTTCTGGCAGGAGAATTCGGTCCTTGGCACCTTCGGCGCGGGGATGGGCATCTCCACCTGGTGGTACCGGGGAAGTGACATGGACACCGAGCGGACCTTGGAGACCCGGGCCGGCCGCACCCTCACCGAGCTCTCCATCGACGGCAATCAGGGGTTCCGCGCGGCGGATGCGAATGTATGCAGTATCTATGTGGCCAAGGGTGAAGATGTGATCACCTGGTCGATTCAGACGATGAACCCGGCCACGCTCCCTGATCTGTGTCAGGTCACCGAGAAACTCGCCCGGCTCAGTCAGGGCCGGATGAACTGATCGGCGCTGTCAGAGGGGCTACAGTTTCACGGCGACCCCAACGGGGGACGTCAATCAACTCGACTCGAAGGCAGTGCGTACATGTCAGCTCGGCCGGAGCCACAGGTGGCTGGCACTCGACGTGCCCCGGCGCGCACGGCACGGCCGGCGCGGACCACCAAGCTCAGCCGTGACGCCATCGTCAACGCCGCGCTGACCTTCCTGGACCGCGAGGGCTGGGATGCCCTGACCATCAACGCACTGGCCGGCCAGCTCGGCACCAAGGGCCCGTCGCTCTACAACCACGTCGACAGCCTCGACGACCTGCGCCGCACGGTCCGGATGCGGGTGATCGACGACATCATCGAGATGCTCAACACCGTCGGGTCCGGCCGCACCCGCGACGATGCGGTGGCGGTGATGGCCAGTGCCTACCGCAGCTATGCCCATCACCATCCCGGTCGCTACTCGGCGTTCACCCGGATGCCCTTCGGCGGAGACGATCCCGAGTACTCGGCGGCCACCAGGGCCGCGGCCGGTCCGGTCATCGAGGTGCTGACGTCCTATGGGCTGGAAGGCGAGGAGGCCTTCTATGCCGCACTGCAGTTCTGGTCGGCTCTGCATGGCTTCGTCCTGCTCGAAATGACGGGTGTGATGGACGACATCGACACCGATGCGGTGTTCACCGATATGCTGCGACGACTGGCCGCTGGTATGGGGCAGCGAGAGTCGTAGCGTCTGACCTGGGATTAGGTCGACGTACGCGGGTTTGGTTCGGCGCGGCCAGCCCTGGTATCGTGGTAGATCGTGCCTGGCCGGAAGGCGCATGCGGCTGAGTGTTTCGCAAGCGTGCCCGCACGCCGGGCCAATTTGCATGTCTAACACGCATCGGAATTCCACCGGTGTAAGAACGTGCGACACGCCCGGACGCGGGGTACGCGGCCGGGGGATAACTGCAGTACAGAGACTTAGAACAGCAAAGAGCAGCAGAGCAACACAGAGAAAGCCGGTACATGCCAACCATCAACCAGCTGGTCCGCAAGGGTCGCCGCGACAAGGTCGCGAAGGTCAAGACCGCGGCCCTCAAGGGCAGCCCGCAGCGCCGCGGTGTGTGCACCCGCGTGTACACCACCACCCCGAAGAAGCCGAACTCGGCGCTTCGCAAGGTTGCCCGCGTGAAGCTGACCAGTGGCGTTGAGGTCACCGCCTACATCCCCGGTGAGGGCCACAACCTGCAGGAGCACTCGATGGTGCTGGTGCGCGGCGGTCGTGTGAAGGACCTGCCCGGTGTCCGTTACAAGATCATCCGCGGGTCGCTCGACACCCAGGGTGTCAAGAACCGCAAGCAGGCCCGTAGCCGCTACGGCGCCAAGAAGGAGAAGAGCTGATGCCGCGCAAGGGTCCCGCGCCGAAGCGTCCGTTGGTCAACGATCCGGTCTACGGGTCGCAGCTGGTCACCCAGCTGGTCAACAAGGTTCTGCTGGACGGCAAGAAGTCACTGGCCGAGCGCATTGTCTACGGTGCGTTGGAGCAGGCTCGCGACAAGACCGGCACCGACCCGGTCGTCACCCTCAAGCGCGCGCTCGACAACGTCAAGCCCGCCCTCGAGGTGCGTAGCCGCCGCGTCGGTGGTGCCACCTACCAGGTTCCGGTCGAGGTTCGCCCCGATCGTTCCACCACCCTGGCACTGCGCTGGCTGGTCAGCTTCTCCAAGGCCCGTCGCGAAAAGACCATGATCGAGCGCCTCGCCAACGAGATCCTCGATGCGAGCAACGGCCTTGGCGCCGCTGTGAAGCGTCGTGAGGACACTCACAAGATGGCTGAAGCGAACCGGGCTTTCGCGCACTACCGCTGGTGATACCCGCGCCCGGCATCCAGCGTCGGGTGCCGGTAAGCGCGCAATCGAACACCTAATCAAGCAAGCGAAAGAGTTGGGAAGACTTCCGTGGCACAGGACGTGCTGACTGACCTGAACAAGGTCCGCAACATCGGCATCATGGCGCACATCGACGCCGGCAAGACGACGACGACCGAACGCATCCTCTTCTACACCGGTATCTCGTACAAGATCGGTGAGGTGCACGACGGCGCCGCGACGATGGACTGGATGGAGCAGGAGCAGGAGCGGGGTATCACCATCACCTCGGCTGCGACCACCTGCTTCTGGAACGACAACCAGATCAACATCATCGATACGCCGGGCCACGTCGACTTCACCGTCGAGGTGGAACGCTCGCTGCGCGTGCTCGACGGTGCCGTTGCCGTCTTCGACGGCAAGGAAGGTGTCGAGCCGCAGTCCGAGCAGGTGTGGCGGCAGGCCGACAAGTACGACGTCCCGCGCATCTGTTTCGTCAACAAGATGGACAAGCTGGGCGCCGACTTCTACTTCTCGGTGCAGACCATGAAGGACCGTCTCGGCGCCAACGTCGTTCCGATCCAGTTGCCGATCGGTTCCGAAGGTGACTTCGAGGGCGTCGTCGACCTGGTCGAGATGAAGGCCAAGGTCTGGCGTGGCGAGACCAAGCTCGGCGAAAAGTACGACGTCGTCGACATCCCGGCCGACCTTCAGGAGAAGGCCGAGGAGTACCGCACCGCCATGATCGAGGCCATCGCCGAGACCGATGACGAGCTCATGGAAAAGTACCTCGGTGGCGAAGAGCTCACGATCGACGAGATCAAGGGCGGCCTGCGCAAGCTGACCGTGACCAGCGCCGGCTACCCGGTCCTGTGTGGTTCCGCGTTCAAGAACAAGGGTGTGCAGCCCATGCTCGATGCGGTCATCGACTACTTGCCGACCCCGCTGGACGTTGCGGCCGCCGAGGGCCATGTGCCGGGCAAGGAAGACGAGATCGTACTTCGCAAGCCGTCGGCCGACGAGCCGTTCTCGGGCTTGGCGTTCAAGGTCGCGACCCACCCGTTCTTCGGCAAGCTGACCTATGTCCGGGTGTACTCGGGCAAGGTCGACTCCGGCGCGCAGGTCATCAACTCGACCAAGGGTAAGAAGGAGCGGCTGGGCAAGCTGTTCCAGATGCACTCCAACAAGGAGAACCCGGTCGATTCGGCGTCCGCCGGCCACATCTACGCGGTGATCGGCCTGAAGGACACCACCACAGGCGATACCCTGTGCGATCCGAACAACCAGGTCGTGCTCGAGTCGATGACCTTCCCGGATCCGGTGATCGAGGTGGCCATCGAGCCCAAGACCAAGAGTGACCAGGAGAAGCTGGGCACCGCGATCCAGAAGCTCGCCGAAGAGGACCCGACCTTCAAGGTGCACCTGGACCAGGAGACCGGCCAGACTGTCATCGGCGGTATGGGCGAGCTGCACCTGGACATCCTGGTGGACCGCATGCGTCGCGAGTTCAAGGTTGAGGCCAACGTCGGTAAGCCCCAGGTGGCCTACCGCGAGACCATCCGCCGCAAGGTGGAGAAGGTCGAGTTCACCCACAAGAAGCAGACGGGTGGCTCCGGCCAGTTCGCCAAGGTGCTCATCGACCTCGAGCCGTTCGTCGGCGAGGACGGCGCCACCTACGAGTTCGATAACAAGGTCACCGGCGGCCGCATCCCGCGTGAGTACATCCCGTCGGTGGATGCCGGTGCGCAGGACGCCATGCAGTACGGCGTGTTGGCCGGCTACCCGCTGGTGAACATCAAGGTCACGCTGCTTGACGGCGCCTACCACGAGGTCGACTCCTCGGAAATGGCGTTCAAGGTGGCGGGTTCGCAGGTGCTGAAGAAGGCCGCGCAGGCGGCCCAGCCGGTCATCCTGGAGCCCATCATGGCTGTCGAGGTCACGACGCCCGAGGATTACATGGGTGACGTGATCGGCGACTTGAACTCCCGCCGTGGTCAGATCCAGGCCATGGAGGAGCGCAGCGGTGCGCGCGTCGTCAAGGCGCAGGTGCCGCTGTCGGAGATGTTCGGCTACGTGGGCGACCTTCGGTCGAAGACCCAGGGCCGGGCGAACTACTCCATGGTGTTCGACTCGTACGCCGAAGTTCCGGCGAACGTGGCGAAGGAGATCATCGCGAAGGCGACGGGTCAGTAATCTCGTCGCGGCAACGTCGCGGCACACAACTGAACACATCATCACTGCTTTTAGGAAAAGCACCAACAAGTCCAGGAGGACACCACAGTGGCGAAGGCGAAGTTCGAGCGGACGAAGCCGCACGTCAACATCGGGACCATCGGTCACGTTGACCACGGCAAGACGACGCTGACTGCAGCAATCACCAAGGTTCTGCATGACAAGTACCCCGATTTGAACGAGTCGCGCGCATTCGACCAGATCGACAATGCGCCTGAAGAGCGTCAGCGCGGCATCACGATCAACATCTCCCACGTGGAGTACCAGACCGAGAAGCGCCACTACGCCCACGTGGACGCCCCGGGTCACGCCGACTACATCAAGAACATGATCACCGGTGCCGCCCAGATGGACGGCGCGATCCTGGTGGTCGCGGCCACCGACGGCCCGATGCCGCAGACTCGCGAGCACGTGCTGCTGGCCCGCCAGGTGGGTGTGCCCTACATCCTGGTGGCGCTGAACAAGTCGGACGCCGTGGACGACGAGGAGCTCATCGAGCTCGTCGAGATGGAGGTCCGCGAACTGCTGGCCGCCCAGGACTTCGACGAGGATGCCCCGGTCATCCGGGTCTCCGCGCTGAAGGCGCTCGAGGGCGACCCGAAGTGGGTCAAGTCGGTCGAGGACCTCATGGAGGCCGTCGACGAGTCCATCCCGGACCCGGTTCGTGAGACCGACAAGCCGTTCCTGATGCCCGTCGAGGACGTCTTCACCATCACCGGTCGTGGCACCGTGGTGACCGGTCGCGTCGAGCGTGGCGTGATCAACGTCAACGAAGAGGTCGAGATCGTCGGCATCCGCCCGACCACGACCAAGACCACCGTCACCGGTGTGGAAATGTTCCGCAAGCTGCTCGACCAGGGCCAGGCCGGCGACAACGTCGGTCTGCTGGTTCGTGGCATCAAGCGCGAGGACGTCGAGCGTGGCCAGGTTGTGGTCAAGCCCGGCACCACCACCCCGCACACCGAGTTCGAGGGCAGCGTCTACATCCTGTCCAAGGACGAGGGCGGCCGCCACACGCCGTTCTTCAACAACTACCGCCCGCAGTTCTACTTCCGTACCACGGACGTGACCGGCGTGGTTACCCTGCCCGAGGGCACCGAGATGGTGATGCCCGGTGACAACACCGACATCTCCGTCAAGCTGATCCAGCCCGTCGCCATGGACGAGGGCCTGCGCTTCGCGATCCGCGAGGGCGGCCGTACCGTCGGCGCCGGCCGGGTCACCAAGATCATCAAGTGATGATCTGACCTAGCAACGCGAAAGCGGCGCTCACCTTCGGGTGAGCGCCGCTTTTGTTTTCCCGCCGGTGATGCCCGCCGACGGACACGAGCACGGTGTGCGCGCGGATGATAGTTTGGCTGAGGCGACGTCGTTGAATCCGCAACGTTCGGGACCATTGATCGTTACGGGGCGAGCTAGATGGACGTTGATGTGACAGAACCGATTCCGGCGTCAGCACCGCTGGCCGAGCGGATCCGGAGCCAGTTGAGTCCGTCCCGAGTCGTCGCAGGGGTGTCCACAACGGTCGCGGTCGCCGCGGTCGGTGCACTGGTGTGGGTGGTCGGACAAGAGCCGGAAACGCCTGCGATCGAGAATCCGAAGCCGGCCGCGGCCGCCTTGTCGGCACCTGCCCCACACGCGCAACCGGTAGCAGCCCATTCCGCACCGTCGGTGATTCCGGACGTGCTGCCTCCCGTGACGCCTGCGCCCAAACCGCCGGAACGGCCTACCTCTGCATTGCCGGCCACCGGCGGGTCCAGTTGGCGTCCTGCCATCGCGAGCCGTTCCGAGCCCGTCGTTCCGTCATTGCCGGAGGCGCCGGCAGAGGTGCCCAGTATTTCCTGGCCGCAGTTCGACGCCGGAGCCATGCAGCCGCCATGGTCGGCTTTGATCGACACGAACGCACAGAACACCGCGGGCGCCATCGCCTCGTCGGTCTCCGGCGGAGTCGGTGGCATCGGCGGCGGCGCACTGGACTTCCTGGGCGCTCTCATCACCGCTGCCAGTTATGGCAATCAGAACGGCGGGTTGCCGTCCACGGATGGGTTGGCAGCGCTGATGCTGGGGCCCACCGCAGCTGCGAGCCTGCCGGCCCTGCCGCCTCCGCCGCAGTTCGACTTCACGAAGCTGCCGCCTCCGCCGCAGTTCGACTTCTCCAAGCTGCCGCCTCCGCCGCAGTTCGACTTCTCGAAGCTGCCGCCTCCACCCCAGTTGCCACCGCCGCCTCCGCCGCCGTCGTTCGACAACCCGCTCACCCACCTGCCGAGCATCACCAAGGCGGTCGGCCTTCCGTTCTGATCGGCCCGCACCCTGGTGCTCTGGTTACCGTTGGTCACTGATGTAACGCACGTGGCCCGTGAGGCGATGCACCCCACATAGGCAAAGGGTATGGGGGTCCGGTGATGTTTCGACGGATAAGTGCACTGGTAGGCGCAGGTGCGGTCGCTGGAGCGGCACTGATCGGCTTGGCAACAGGCCCGGCGCAGGCCGCCCCGGGATGCCCTGACGTGCACTGGATCGGCGTCGCCGGTTCGGGTGAGCGGGACGATCCGACGGCCGACGCAGGCATGGGGCGGGTGGTCTACAACTCCCTGCGCGATCTGTCCAGGTGGGTGCAGCAGGACGGCCGAACCATGACCGCCGAGGCCGTGGTCTATCCCGCGGCGCCGGTGCCGGTCGACGGGGATCTGCTGGGCTGGGGCGGCTTCATGAGCAGTGTCGACGCCGGGGTGGCAGCCCTGGGTAACCAGTACGCGGCGTTCACCCAGCAGTGCCCGGCCAGCGAAGTCGTTCTCGCCGGCTATTCGCAGGGCGCGATGGTGGTCCACCGCAACCTGGCCGCGTTGTCGGCGAGCCCGAATCTGGCCGCCGCATTGCTGGTCGCCGACGGGGACCGGTTGCCCGCCGACCCCACGGTCAATCTGGGAACCGCCACCGCGGTGCCCGGAGCAGGCAAGGGCGTCGCGCAGGACTGGCCGATCCTCGCCCACGCTCCGGCCGCGCTGCCGGTGTCGGTCGGCAGTCGCACGATCAGCGTCTGCGATCGCGGCGATGCCGTCTGCGACTACGACGAGGACGCCGAAGAGGTGACCGCAACGGCGATCGCCGTACACACCAGCTATGCCCGGTCAGCGGGCGGGGGATACCGGTGGACCTGGCCGTTGTACCGGATGCTTGGCCCGTCGCCGATGCAACAGCAGGTGGTGCCGACGGGTGGCTCGGCAGATGGAGTCGTTCACTCCTGATGTGAGCGGTCTCGGGCGTTAATCTGATGGCGCCCAACCGACGACAGGAGCCTGTGATGTCCACATTCTGGCGGTACGTGCGCATTCAGGCCTTCGTGCTGTTGTGCGGCATCGTCGGCCCGATCTTCCTGGTCATCTACTTCGCCAGCGGCGGAGATCCGATGATGAAGTGGATGTTCTGGACGGGTCTGTTGGTCACCACGATCGATGTGCTGATCGCGTTGGGGCTCACCGCTGCCGGGGCGAAGTCGGCCGCGCAGAACGAGAAGCTCGAACAGGTCGGTGTGCTGGCCCTGGCCCAGGTCACCGGTATCCACGAGACCAACACCCGTATCAACGAGCAGCCGCTGGTGAAGCTGGATCTGCAGATCTCGGGACCCGGCATTGCGCCGTTCGCCAGTCAGGACCGCGTGCTCGCCTCGGTGTCGAGGCTGCCGATGATCACCAACCGCAAGTTGGTCGCCCTGGTCGACCCGACCACCAACGAATACCGGATCGACTGGGAGAGAAGCGGTCTGGTCAGTGGTCTGATGCCTGCGACGTTCACCATCGCCGAGGAGAACAAGACCTACGATCTCACCGGCCAGTCCGGCCCGCTGATGGAGATCCTGCAGATCCTCAAGGCACATGGCATCGCGATCAACAACATGGTCGACCTGCGCGCGAATCCCGCAGCCCGTGAAGAGGTCCAGGCGGTGGTGCGGCGCACCGCCGCCCAGCAGACGCCGGCTGCCTCCACTCCCACACCGGCAACCGCCCCTGCTGCGCCCTTCCTCGCCCCGCCCGCACCGTCGACCGCGCAACGTCTGCAGGAACTGGAGACGTTGCGAGCCACGGGTGCCGTCAGCGAAGAGGAGTACGCGGCCAAACGACAGCAGATCATCGCCGATCTCTGATCACGTTGTGGATGAGGTTGCGTAGGCCCCGCGTGACCAGCCCGATCAACTGGTATCCCGTTGATCGGTACTGGGCCAGGAACACGTTCTACTTCTGCTGTTAGCCTGTGGCCAGGCTCACTGAAAGGACCCTGGGATGGCGGCAGGTAACGGATCACTGGAAGGCCGCGTGGCGTTTGTCACCGGTGCTGCACGCGGACAGGGGCGCGCGCACGCGGTGCGGTTGGCCAACGAGGGTGCCGACGTCATCGCCATCGATGTGTGCCGGCCCGTCGGCGACACGATCACCTATCCGGCCGCGACGTCGGAGGATCTGGCCGAGACCGTCGCCGCCGTGGAGGCCGCGGGCCGCAAGGTGCTCGCTCGGGAGGTCGACATCCGCGACCTGGCCGCCCAGCAGCAGGTGGTGGCCGACGGCGTCGAGCAGTTCGGCCGGCTCGACATCGTGGTGGCCAACGCCGGCGTGCTCAGCTGGGGCCGGTTGTGGGAGCTGAGCCCCGAGCAGTTCGACACTGTCGTCGACGTGAACCTCAACGGAACCTGGCGGACCATCCGGGCCGCGGTGCCCGCCATGATCGAGGCAGGTAACGGCGGCTCGATCATCATCGTCAGCTCCTCGGCGGGGGTGAAGGCCACCCCCGGCAACGGCCACTACGCAGCCTCCAAACACGGTCTGGTGGCGCTGACCAACACACTGGCTCTCGAAGTGGGCGAGTACGGCATCCGGGTCAATTCGATCCATCCCTACTCGATCGACACTCCGATGATCGAACCGGAGGCGATGGCCGAGATCTTCGCCAAGTTCCCGAGCTTCCTGCACAGCTTCGCCCCGATGCCGTATCACAAGGTGACCGACGGCAAGAACGAGGGACTCGCGGCGTTTATGGCGCCCGAGGAGGTCGCCGATGTGGTGGCATGGTTGGCCGGTGACGGTTCGGCCACTCTGTCGGGCAGCCAGATCGCCGTGGACCGCGGCGTGCTCAAGTACTGAGGTTTCCGGCGCGGTCAGCCCGGGAGGACTAGCACCGGAACCGGGCTGTGCCGCAGGATCTTTGATCCATGTGAGCCCAGGAAAACCCGGGCGACCGCGCCCCCTGGCGAGGTTCCGATCGCCAGGATCTCGCCTTCGATCCAGTCGACGGCATCGAGTGCTTCACTCCAGTCGTTGCCGGTGACGACCTGCAGATCCACGTCCTCACCGACGATCTCGTCGTCCCTCAGCCGGAACATCGCCTGCTGGGCCTGTTTCACCCACTCCTGCAGGATCGCGTCCTCGGCATGCAGTCCGACGGTCGGTGGGTACATGCTGCGACCACGCACCGCGAACGTCACCACGCGCATCGGCGTGGCCAGTCGCCGGCTCAGGTCGGCGACCTGCTGAACCACCGCCGCCGTTTCGGGGGAACCGGGGTAGGCGCATGTGATACGTGCCAGCACACCCGATTTCGGCCTGCGGTAGCCGCGCGGGCTGATCGCCAGCGGGACCGGGCACGAGTGCAGCAGCCGATCCGCGGTCGAGCCCACCACCACCTGGCCCAATTGGCCGTCGGCCGCCGAGCCGAGCACGAGCAGCGCGGCGTCCAGTTCGGCGACGGCTTCCATCAGTCCCCCGGAAACCGAGCGGTGCGCGAATTTGTGGAAGCTGACGTCGAGACGGTCGTCGAGGGCTGACACGTGCTGTCGTGCCTGCTCGGCCGAGGATGCCGCCAACTGTGCTGCGTACTCGGCATATTCGGCGTCGACGCGGGCCGGTGACGGGTTCAGCCACGGACGCGGGACCACGGTGGCCACCGCCAGTGAGGTGTTGAGGGTGCGGGCGGCACCGACCCCGAGGTGCAGTGCCGATGCCCCGCCCTTGCCTGCCAGGTACCCGACGACGACGGTCATCGGTTCTCCTCGGCTCCCGGCGTGGTCATCACGTCGTCTTCACCGGCCGCCGCACCCGGGATGTAGCCGTCGCCTCCGTCGTTCAAAGCGCTGTGGTGCCGGCTCCACAACAGATAGAACGCCAGGACCAGGGCGACCCAGATGCTGAACCACAGCCAGGTGATGCGCGGCAGGCCGTAGAGGACGAAAAGGCACGCCATCACCGAGAGGATCGGAGTCACCGGATAACCCGGAACCCTGAAGGCGCGCGGCAGGTCCGGCTCTCGGACCCGCAGGATGATCACGCCGATCGAGACCACGATGAATGCCACCAGGGTGCCGATCGACACCAGGTCCCACAGGTAGTCCAGTGGTACCAATCCGGCCAGGGTGCCGGTCACCGCCGCCACGACGATGGTGTTGTTCACCGGAGTCATGGTGCGCGGGTTGACCTTCGCGAACATGGCCGGCAGCAGACCGTCGCGTCCCATCGCGAACAGGATGCGGGTCTGGCCGTACATCACCACCAGCGTCACCGAGAAGATCGAGATCACCGCGCCCACGGCCAGCACGGTGCTGGCCCAGGTCTGACCGTGCAGGATGTTGGTGAGCATCACCGACAATCCGGCCTCGGACTGCTCGTCGGAACCGAATTCGTCGGCGGACTGGGTGCCCAGGCCCGCGAACGCGACCAGGATGTAGATGCTGGTGACGACGATCAGCGCACCGAGGATCGCCCGCGGCATGGTCTTCTGAGGGTTCTTCACCTCGTCGCCTGCGGTGGACACCGCGTCCAGGCCGATGAAGGTGAAGAAGATGGTGCTGGCGGCGGCGGTGATGCCGGTGAATCCCTTGTCCCAGAACCCGGCGAAGTGATCGGTGGTGAACGCGGTGAACGCGATGGCCACGAACATGCCGAGCACGCACAGCTTGAGGAGCACCATGACGGTGTTGACGGCGGCGGACTCGCTGGCGCCGCGAATCAGCAGCAGCGCGCACATGACGATCAGGACTGTCGCCGGCAGGTTGATCAGTCCGGGGTTTTCACCCCACGGGGCTGCGGACAGTGCGTGTGGCAACCGCCAGCCGAACAGGTTGTCCAGCAGTTGATTGAGATAGCCGCTCCAACCGACCGCGGTGGCCGACATCGAGACTCCGTATTCGAGCAGCAGGCAGGCCGCGACACCCATCGCGATGAATTCGCCCATGGTGGTGTAGGCGTAGGAGTACGTGGAGCCCGAAACCGGAACGGCCGCTGCCATTTCGGCGTAACAGATCGCCGACAGTCCGGCGGCGATACCGGCCACCACGAACGACACCAGCACTGCGGGGCCGGCCTTGGGGACGGCCTGCTGCAGCACGATGAAGATGCCGGTGCCGACCGTGGCGCCGACGCCGAACAGGGTCAGCTGGAATGTGCCGATACTGCGTTTGAGGTGGTCGGACGCGCCGTGGGCGACCGGTGCTCCGATGACCGGCCTGCGCCGCAGCATCTGGCCGGTCAGGTTGTTGGCTGGGGTGGGCATGGTGCCTCCTTGCTGCCGGTCAACCGATTATCGGCGCGCCTCGGCGAGGGTGTCGGCGAATTGGTCGACGGCCCAGTCGAGCTCGTCGGAGGTCACCACCAGGGGCGGGGCGAATCGCAGGGTCGAGCCGTGGGTGTCCTTCACCAGCACCCCGCGTTCTGCCAGCGCCAGGCCGAACTGCTTGCCGGTGCCCAGGGCCGGGTCGATGTCCACCCCGGCCCACAGGCCCATGCCGCGCACGGCGGTCACCCCGTGCCCGATCAACCCGATGAGCCGGTTGTGCAGGTGTTCCCCGAGTTGGGTTGACCGGAGCTGGAATTCGCCGCGGCGCAGCATGGCGACGACGGTGGTGCCGATGGCCGTGGCCAAAGGGTTGCCGCCGAACGTGGAGCCGTGCTCGCCGGGGTGCAGTACGCCGAGGACATCGCGGTCGGCCACCACCGCGGACAGCGGCACCACGCCTCCGCCCAGAGCCTTGCCGAGCAGGTACACGTCGGGAACCACATCCCAGTGTTCGCAGGCGAAGGTGCGTCCGGTGCGGGCCAGCCCGGACTGGATCTCGTCGGCGATCATCAGCACGTTGTTGCGGGTGCAGATCTCGCGGACCCGCGGCAGGAAGTCGGCGGGTGGGACGACGATGCCCGCCTCACCCTGGATGGGCTCGATCAACACCGCGGCGGTGTTCGCGTCGATCGCTTCGCCCAGCGCCCGGTGGTCCCCGAACGGTACCGAGCGGAACCCGGGCGTGTAGGGACCGAAGCCGCGCCGCGCGGACTCGTCGTCGGAGAAGCTGATGATCGTGGTGGTACGGCCGTGGAAGTTGTTGTGCGCCACAATGATATTGGACTGCTCGGCAGGCACGCCCTTGACGTCGGTGCCCCATTTGCGGGCCACCTTGATGCCGCTCTCGACAGCCTCGGCGCCGCTGTTCATCGGAAGCACCATGTCTTTTCCGCACAATTCGGCCAGGGCCTCGGCGAACGGGCCGAGCCGGTCGGAGTGGAAGGCGCGGCTCACCAGGGTCAGCCGGTCCAGCTGGGCGTGTGCGGCGGCGATGATCTCGGGATTGCGGTGGCCGAAGTTGACGGCCGAATAGGCGGCCAGGCAATCGAGGTAGCGCCGGCCGGTCACGTCGGTGATCCAAGCCCCTTCGGCGCTTTCCGCGACCACCGGCAGCGGTGAGTAGTTGTGGGCGACATAGCGATCGTCGAGCGCGATCGCCGAGGCGGTCTCCGGATCCGGGGTGGCCTGGCTGTCCACACTGTCCAGCATGGTCATGGATGCCGCTCCAGGGTGCAGCATTTGACGGATCCGCCGCCCTTGAGAAGTTCGGACAGATCGATGCCGATCGGCTCGAATCCGGCCCGTCGCAGTTGGTCGGCGAATCCGGTGGCCGCCGCGGGCATCACGACGTGCCGGCCGTCGGACACCACGTTGAGCCCGAGGACGTAGGCGTCCGCGGAGCCCACTTCGATGGCGTCACCGAACAGTTCGGTGATCAGCAGGCGGGCGTCGTCGCTGAAGGCCGGGGGATAGTAGGCGATGGTCGAGTCGTCGAGCACGGCCAGCGCGGTGTCGAGGTGGTAGAAGCGTGGGTCGACGAGTTCCAGGCTGGTCACGTTCAGGCCGGTGACGGCCGCGATCTCGTCGTGGGCGCGCCGGTCGGTGCGGAAACCGTATCCGGCCAACAGGTTCGGCCCGACCAGCAGCAGGTCTCCCTGCCCTTCGTTGACATGCTCGGTGCGAACCGTCCGATAGCCGGCCGCGGCCATCCACTCGGCGTAGGCATCGGCCTCTCCGGCCCGCTGCGGGTAGGCGAAGCGGGCCACCACGGCGGTGTCCCCGATCAGGAAGCCGCCGTTGGCGGCGTAGACCATGTCGGGCAGACCGTCGCGCGGTGTCACCAGGTCGACGGTGTGGCCGAGTTCGGCGTACGCCCCGCGCAGCGTGTCCCACTGGGCCAGCGCGAGTGCGGTGTCCACGGGTGTGGAGGTGTCCATCCAGGGGTTGATGGCGTATTCGACGGTGAAGTACTCGGGCGAGGTCATGGCGTAGTGGCGGTTGGTCGCGGTCCGCGCGGGAGACGCTGCGGTCCGTGTCGGGGCCACCGCCCCGCCGGTTTCAGGCGCGGTGCCGCGCACGACTTCGTCGAAAATCGTCATGAATCGACGATATGAAGCGCTCGCGGCGCAAGCAATCGTTTCTTGTTGCGTGATATGTAGGGATATATTGCAGAAATTGTCTGCTGGTGACGGTTTGTTGCGTGGAGGTCGATGTGGAACGTCTGGACGACACCGACGAGCGGATCCTGGCCGAACTCACCGAGCACGCCCGGGCGACGTTCGCCGAGATCGGGCAGCGGGTGAATCTGTCGGCGCCCGCCGTCAAACGGCGGGTGGACCGCATGGTCGCCGACGGGGTGATCCGGGGGTTCACCACCGTGGTCGACCGCAACGTCCTGGGTTGGCGCACCGAGGCATACGTGCAGGTGTTCTGCCAGGGCACCATCTCGCCGGATCAGTTGCGCGCGGCCTGGATCGACATCCCGGAGGTGGTCAGCGCGGCCACGGTGACCGGTACTGCCGACGCGATCCTGCATGTGCTGGCGCGCGACATGCGCCACCTCGAGGAGGCCCTGGAACGCATCCGCTCCACCGCGCGAATCGAGCGCAGCGAGAGCATCGTGGTGCTCACCAACGTCATCGAGCGCGGCCGGTCCTGATGTGAGCCGGCGGCCTGCGCAAACATAGGGTGACGCACAACGCTTAACCGGGATCGTGTAAAAACCCCACGTGACTACTTCAACGGGATCAGCGGCGGGCATCGTCATCGTCGGCGGCGGCTTGGCTGCGGCCCGGACGGCCGAACAGCTGCGCCGATCGGAGTACGCCGGGCCCATCACGATCGTCAGCGACGAGGATCATCTGCCCTACGACCGGCCGCCGCTCTCCAAGGAAGTGCTGCGCGCCGAGACGGATGACGTCACGCTCAAGCCGGCCGAGTTCTACGCCGAGAACGACATCACGCTGCGGCTCGGGTCCGCCGCGCAGTCGCTGGACACCGCAGCCAAGACATTGAAGCTCGCCGACGGCAGCGATGTGGCCTACGACGAGCTCGTCATCGCCACCGGCCTGGTGCCCAGGCGCATCCGGGCCTTCGGCGATCTGGCCGGTATCCACGTGCTCCGGTCCTACGACGAGAGCATGGCCCTGCGCGAGCACGCCGGGAAGGCCCAGCGCGCCGTGGTGGTCGGGGCCGGCTTCATCGGCTGCGAAGTGGCCGCGAGCCTGCGCAAGCTGGGTGTCGAGGTGGTCCTGGTGGAGCCGCAGCCGACACCGCTGGCCTCGGTGCTGGGCGAGCAGATCGGGGCCCTGGTCACCAGGCTGCACCAGGCCGAGGGCGTCGACGTCCGCTGCGGTGTCGGGGTGTCGGAAGTGCGCGGCGCCGACAAGGTCGAGCAGGTGGTGCTGGGTGACGGTACCGAGCTCGACGCCGATCTGGTGGTGGTCGGTATCGGTTCGCACCCGGCCGTCGAGTGGCTCGAGGGCAGCGGGCTCGAGCTCGACAACGGTGTGGTCTGCGACGAGGTCGGCCGGTCCAGTGCCGCACGCGTGTGGGCCATCGGCGACGTGGCGTCGTGGCGCGATCACGTGGGTGACCAAGCGCGCGTTGAGCATTGGAGCAACGTCGCCGACCAGGCGCGGGCCATGGTGCCGGCGATCCTGGGCCAGGAGGCCTCGCCCGTGGTGTCGGTGCCGTATTTCTGGAGCGATCAGTACGACGTCAAGATCCAGTGCCTGGGCGAACCCGAGGCCCAGGATGTCGTGCACGTCGTGGAGGACGACGGACGCAAGTTCCTGGCCTACTACGAGCGGGACGGCGTCGTGGTCGGTGTGGTCGGCGGTGGCATGCCCGGCAAGGTCATGAAGGCCCGCGGCAAGATCGCCGCGGGTGCCCCGATCTCCGACGTCCTGGGCTGACCTTCTCTGCGATTTGGGTGCGTTCGGCGGCGGTGGGCGCCGCTGAACGCACCCAAATCGCTCTAGAACTGGCCGAGGTAGAACCGGCCACCCTGGTCGTCGGTGCACTCGGCCATCAATCCGTAGTCCTGTCGTGACGGCTGTTGCAGCACCGTGCCGCCGGCCTCGACCACACGGCTGACCGCGGCATCGATATCGGCGACGGTCCACATCGGCACGGTCACGGCCCACTGCGCACCGCCGGCGACGCCCGACATCGGCTGGCTGCCCTGAACCCCCCAGCCGTCGTCGATCCGGCCGGGTTCGAAGGTCCAGAAGAACAGCCGGCTGTAGAAGGCCTTGAATGCCGCCGAGTCGGGAACCTCATAGGTGATGTACGAAAGCTCGCCCGGCCCAGCGCCATTGAGTTCGGGTCGGGGGATGGCGGTGGCCGGCTGGAACACCGCGAAGGCCGTTCCGGCCGGATCGGTGGCGTCCAGCACGGTGCCGAATTCCCGCACCTGCGGCTCACCGGCCACCCCGCCGCCTGCCACGATCGCCTGGCGGGCCCCGTCCAGATCGGTCACCGCGTAGCAGCAGAACAGGGTGGGGGTGCCGGGCATCGGATAGATGCCGATGTGCTGGCGCGTGTTGGTGACCTGGCGGGTGGCCGGGTCGAAGGTCCAGCCCAGCACGTGGCCGTAGAACCGGGCGGCCCGCGCGATGTCGGGTGCCCAGACCGAGACGTAGCCGACGTCGCCGTGCTGGATGGGGGTGACGGCTCCGGTCGCCGCCCCGGTCAGCATCCAGCGATGGCCGGACGGGTCGATGATCGCCGCATTGCGGGTGCCGTAGCCCTCGTAGGGCTCACGCTGTACGAGTGCCCCCAGGTTCCTGGCGCGTTCCAGCACCGCATCGGTGTCGGGGACCGTCAGCATCAGGCTCACCGAATTCGCCTGTGGAGCAGGCGCTTTGAGGCCGAGCTCGGGGTACTCGTCGGCCAGGTAGAACACCCCGCCGCCCAGCTCGAGTTCGGCGTGGCCGATACGGCCGTCGTCCATCACCACCGGTTCGCCGATCTGTACGGCCCCGAGGGCTTCGGTGTACCAGGCGATGGCAGCGCGGGCGTCGGGTACGGCCAGGTACGGGATAGCAGCGGGCCGTGGTGGAGCCGGGGCGGCCGGGGTGGCGGCGGGCTCATTCAGTTCGGCGATGGCAGTGTCGGTTCCGCTCATGTCAACTCCTTCGGCGTGGGTGGGCAGGGTGAGCGCCGATTCCAGCCGCGCGCGCAGCCGGGCCGCGAACGCCGGATCGGGGGAGACCGGGTGGTCGTTGCCGCTCAGCACGGTCAACGGATCGTGGCTGTTGATCACGACGTCCCTCCCTCCGGTGTCGGGTACTGGGACCTGAAGGCGCGGCGGGCCCGCACCAGCAGGGCCTCGGTGGCATGCACCGTGCGGCCGATCACCTCGGCGCATTCACCCACCGAGCAATCGTCGAGGTAGCGCAGGACCAGCACCGTGCGGTGGTGTTCGGGCAGCCGGGCCAGAACCGATTCGGCGACAATGCGATCCAGTTCGGCGTCCCAGTGGTCGGCCGGATCAGCCGGTTCGCGAAGCTCGGCCACCGGCACACTGAACCGGTCGTGTCGCCGACGGTAATGGTCGGCGAGTTTGTGCCTGGCCACTCCGATCAACCAGGGCACCGAGATCGGCGGCGGCGACGGTCGCCGGGCCGCGTCCATGGCGGCCAGGAACGTCTCCGACGTCAGGTCCTCGGCGGTTCCGCGGTCACCGCAGCGTCGTACGAAGTAGCCGTACACCACTGGAAGGGCCTCGTCGTAGCACCTCAGCAGTACCCGCGGAGCGTCAGTTTCGGCGCTCACATCCTTATCGTCGCCGCCGAGGGCCGAACTCCGACGGGGTTGGATCAAGAATTTTTCGCCGGAAAATCACTGGCCTCGGCCGGCCCGGGTACGTCATGGTGGTCGGCGTGGTGTGCGTCGAGGCGTTCGAGCGGGACGGATTCGTCAAGATCGAGCAGGCCGTTCCGGCCGAAATCGCAGATGGGGCCAGGGATCTGCTCTGGACCCAGATCGGGTTGTCCCCGGACGATCCGGCGTCGTGGGCCACCGCGGTCGTGTGGGCGGCCGATCTGACCGGCGCGGGCCCGTTCGGCCAGATGGCGAAAAGCGGCCCGCTCGCCGATGCCCTGGACCGGATCTGCGGCGCCGGGGGCTGGCTGCCGCGGGGCTCCCTGGGCAACATCCCGGTCCGGTTTCCCGTCGACCCACCTGCGCAGGACCGGGGCTGGCACATCGATGCCAACACCCCGCTGCCCGGAGGGCAATGGGCGGTCAGCGGCCGGCCGCACAACATCCTGGTGCTGACCCTGCTGTCCGAGGTGGGACGCGACGATGCGCCGACGCGTATCCGGGTCGGTTCGCACCGCGACGTGGCCGGGGTGCTCGGCCCGGAGCCGGTCGACTTCATCGAGGCGGGCGCGCTGGCGGACGAGGTGAGCCGGGCCCGGCCGGTGGCCCACGCCACCGGCCGGCCCGGCGACATGTATGTACTGCACCCCTTCACGGCCCATGCCGCCGACGTACATCGCGGTGGCACACCACGTTTCATGTCGCAGGCGCCCGTCATGCTCACCGAGAGGCTCGGTCCGGGAGGCCCTCAGGCACTGGCCTGCGTGTGGGACGGCTAGCGCTGGGCCAGCGCCTCCAGTCCGGGCCGCGCCACCTCGAAGGCCTCGGCGATGGCGTCTGCCAGTGCGACCGACTCGTCGGCGAGCCAGTGCTCATACGCCGACAGCGCGACGCCCAGCATCAGCCACCCCACGGTCTGGGGCATCAGATCAGCGGGCGCCGCGCCGATCCGTTGCGCAACGTAGGCCGCGATGACCTCACGCCAACCGGCATACATCGTCATCGAATATGCCTGCAGTCCAGCAGTTTCCAGGATCACCCGCATGCGCTGCCGGTGTTGGGCCATCTCCTGGTCGTCGTAGGTGTTGAACGACAGCAGGGCCTCGCGGAGGGCCTCGGCCAGCGGGATCTCGGTACTCAGAGAACCGAGCAGGTCACGCAGGTGCTGCAGGTGGGCGTCGAAGTCCCCCCAGGGGATGGCGTTCTTGGAGGCGTAGTAGCGGAACAGCGTGCGCCGGGCGATGCCGGCGGCCTTGGCCACGTCGTCGACGCTGACCTCGTCGAAGCCCCGGCTGGCGAACAGCGCCAGGGCGACGTCGGTGATGTGGTCCTGCGTGGTGGACGGACGCCGACCGACCCGGTGCCCGGATGCCTGCCGCATGAAACCCGCCCTTCCATTTGTGCACTCGATGCCATATTCTTGCGACTCAGGTCACAATTGTCGAGACCCACAGTTGCAGGAAAGGTGCGATTCATGGATCAGAACCCGCAGGTCGAAACCGAAACCCAGCTCGTCACCGAGACGCTCGTCGAAGAGGTCTCGATCGACGGTATGTGCGGGGTTTACTGACGGTGTCCGCAGAGGTTACCGATATGGCTGGGCGCACTGGCGTCGTATTCGACCCGGATGTCAGCTGGCGGTTGCACCACCAGGTGGCGGTGCGGCCGGAGCCGTTCGGTGCCCTGCTGTATCACTTCGGAACCCGCAAGCTGTCGTTTCTGAAGAACCGGACGGTCGTCGAGGTGGTCAACTCTCTTGCTGATCACCCCGACGCCCGGTCCGCGTGCCGCGCGGCCGGTATCGCCGACTCCGACCAAGGCCCTTACCTGCATGCCCTGAGCGTGCTGGTGTCCTCGAAGATGCTCATCCCCGGGAACTCACAATGACTTCTGTTGCCCCAGTGCCAAGGCTTGTCGAGCAGTTCGAACACGGACTCGACGCCCCGATCTGTCTGACGTGGGAGCTCACCTACGCCTGCAACCTGGCGTGCGTGCACTGCCTGTCCTCCTCGGGTAAGCGGGATCCGCGCGAGCTGTCCACGCAGCAGTGCAAGGACATCATCGACGAGCTCGAACGCATGCAGGTGTTCTATGTGAACATCGGCGGCGGTGAACCCACTGTGCGCCCGGACTTCTGGGAGCTGGTCGACTATGCGACCGAGCACCACGTCGGGGTCAAGTTCTCCACCAACGGTGTGCGCATCACGCCGGAGGTGGCCGCGAAGCTGGCTGCCAGCGACTACGTCGACGTGCAGATCTCGCTGGACGGCGCGAACGCCGAGGTCAACGACGCGGTGCGCGGCAAGGGCTCGTTCGACATGGCCGTGCGGGCGCTGGAAAACCTTGCTGCCGCAGGCTTTTCGGATGCCAAGATCTCGGTCGTGGTGACCCGGCACAACGTCGATCAGCTCGACGAATTCAAGGCTCTGGCTGACCGGTACGGCGCCACGCTGCGGATCACCCGGCTGCGTCCGTCGGGCCGAGGGGCAGACGTCTGGGACGAGCTGCACCCGACCCCGGACCAGCAGCGTCAGCTGTACAACTGGCTGGTCTCCCACGGTGAGCGCGTGCTGACCGGTGACTCGTTCTTCCACCTGTCGGGCCTGGGCGAGCCCGGCGCACTGGCCGGGCTGAACCTGTGCGGTGCGGGCCGGGTGGTGTGTCTGATCGACCCGGTGGGCGACGTCTACGCCTGCCCGTTCGCCATCCACGACAAGTTCCTGGCAGGAAACATCCTGGAAGACACCGGTTTTGGCGCCGGTTTCCAGAACGTCTGGCAGAACTCCCCGTTGTTCCGCGAGCTGCGCGAGCCTCAGTCGGCCGGTGCCTGCAGCGGTTGCGGGCATTACGACGCCTGCCGGGGCGGCTGCATGGCGGCCAAGTTCTTCACCGGTCTGCCGATGGACGGGCCGGACCCCGAGTGCGTCGAAGGCTGGGGCGAGCCGGCCCTGGCTCAGGAGCGCATCAAACCCAAGCCCAGCGGTGACCATTCCCGCGGTACCAAGCAGGGGCCGGTGGCACTCAAGCTGCTGACCAAGCCGCCCGCCCGAATCTGTAACGAAAGTCCGGTGTAATCCATGGCCCGTGATACCTGGTTCGAGACCGTCGCCATCGCCCAGCAACGGGCGAAGAAGCGGCTCCCCAAGTCCGCCTACTCGTCGCTGATCTCTGCCAGCGAGAAGGGTGTGACGGTCTCCGACAACGTGGAGTCGTTCTCCGAGCTCGGTTTCGCGCCGCACGTGGTGGGTGCCACCGAGAAGCGTGAGATGGCGACAACCGTGATGGGGCAGGACATTTCGATGCCCGTCATCATCTCGCCGACCGGTGTGCAGGCGGTGGACCCCGACGGTGAGGTCGCCGTGGCCCGCGCCGCCGCGGCACGGGGCACCGCCATGGGGCTGTCGTCGTTTGCCAGCAAGCCGATGGAAGAAGTCACCGCCGTCAATGACAAGATCTTCTTCCAGATCTACTGGCTCGGGTCCCGCGACGAGATCGCCGAGCGCGTGCAGCGGGCCAAGGATGCCGGCGCCGTCGGGCTCATCGCCACCACCGACTGGAGCTTCAGCCACGGCCGCGACTGGGGTAGCCCGAAGATCCCGGAGCGAATGGACCTGCGCACGATGCTGCGGATGTCTCCGGAGGTGCTCACCAAGCCGCGCTGGCTGTGGAGCTTCGGCAAGCACCTGCGCCCGCCGGACCTGCGCGTGCCCAACCAGGGCCGCCGCGGCGAGCCCGGGCCGACGTTCTTCGAGGCCTACGGGCAATGGATGGGCACCCGGCCTCCGACCTGGGAGGACATCGCCTGGCTGCGTGAGCAGTGGGGCGGACCTTTCCTTCTCAAGGGCATGGTGCGCGTCGACGACGCCAAACGTGCCGTGGATGCGGGTGTTTCGGCGATCACCGTTTCCAACCACGGCGGCAACAACCTGGACGGGACGCCTGCGGCGATCCGTTGCCTGCCCGCCATCGCGGACGCGGTGGGGGACCAGATCGAAGTTTTGCTGGACGGCGGGGTCCGCCGCGGCAGCGACGTCGTCAAGGCCGTGGCGCTCGGCGCCCGGGCCGTCATGATCGGACGCGCGTACCTGTGGGGCCTGGCTGCCAACGGCCAGGCGGGTGTCGAGAACGTGCTGGACATTCTCAGCGGTGGCATCGACTCCGCGCTGCGCGGGCTGGGCAAGTCCTCGATCCACGACCTGACGCCGGATGACATCCTGGTCCCCGAGGGCTTCACCCGAACCCTCGGCGTTCCGCGCGCCGACGCCTGACGCCGGCCTCGGCGCGTCGCCGGCGTGGCGTGACAGGGGTGGCAGGAGAGACGTACGTGATGCTCATTGCCCGTGTCGGGAAAGCTAAGGCAAATCAATTGCTGCCTGTGCTCCAACAATTGGCGCACAGTAGGTGAATTCGGCCTACGATCGGCACGTGGCTTTCCCCAGCGGGCTCGGGAACTCAACGTCGAGACAGCTACGAAGCATGTCGCCAATGTTGATCATCCCGGTGGGCTCTACCGAGCAACATGGCCCGCACCTGCCCCTGGACACCGACACCCGGATCGCCACGGCCGTCGCCAACGGGGTCCTCGAGCACCTCGACGGCGCTCCGGCCGGTGACTGGATGGTCGCGCCGCCCGTCCCCTACGGCGCCAGTGGCGAGCACGAGGGCTTCCCCGGCACGGTGTCGATCGGCACCGCCGCTTTGCAGTCGTTGCTCGTGGAGTACGGACGCTCCGCGTCGAGCTGGGCCTCGCGATTCGTCTTCGTCAATGGTCACGGCGGGAATGTGGAGGCGCTGGCTGCTGCGGTGACCCTGTTGCGCCGTGAGGGCCGCGATGTTGGCTGGATTCCGTGCATCGCCGCGGGTGCCGACGCGCATGCGGGGCATACCGAAACATCTGTATTGCTACATATTTCGCCCGGTGATGTCTGGATCGACGAGCTGGCGGCGGGGAACACGGCCCCGCTGGCCGAGCTGATGCCCGCGATGCGCAGCGGCGGGATCGCAGCAGTCAGCGAAGTCGGGGTGCTCGGTGACCCGACAACCGCCACGGCTGCCGAGGGGGAGCGTATCTTTGCTGAGATGGTCAACGGCTGCGCCGGTCGGATGAGGCGGTGGCAGCCGGACCGGAACGGATTGCTGACATGACCGGACCGAGGCTGCCCGACGGTTTTGCCGTGCAGGTGGATCGCCATGTCAAGGTGCTGGGGGCCGGCGCGGCCCTACTCGGCGGGTCGCCGACCCGGTTGCTGCGACTGGCGCCGACGGCGCAGACCATGCTCAACGGTGGCCGCTTGGAGGTGCACGACGCGCAGAGCGCGCAACTGGCGCGGACTTTGCTCGACGCCACGGTGGCTCATCCCCGTCCGCCCTGCGGACCGTCGCATCGCGATGTGACGATCGTTATCCCGGTGCGCGACAACGTGTCCGGTCTGCACCGGCTGATCGCGGGGCTGCGGGGCCTGCGGGTGATCGTCGTCGACGACGGCTCGGCGGTTCCCGTCGCCCAATCGGAGTTCGCCGGGATGCACTGCGATGTGCAGGTGCTCCGGCACCTCCGCAGCAACGGCCCGGCGGCCGCCCGCAACACCGGCCTCGCCGCGTCCGAGACCGACTTCGTGGCGTTCCTCGACTCCGATGTCGTGCCGCGGCGCGGGTGGTTGGAGGCATTGCTCGGACACTTCTGCGACCCAGCGGTGGCGCTGGTCGCGCCGCGCATCGTCGGGCTGCACACCGCCGACAACGTGGTCGCTCGATACGAGGCGGTGCGGTCGTCGTTGGACCTCGGGGTACGCGAGGCGCCGGTGGTGCCCTACGGCCCGGTGTCCTACGTCCCGAGCGCGGCCATCATCTGCCGGAGGTCGGCACTGGCCGCGGTGGGCGGGTTCGACGAGACCATGCAGTCCGGTGAGGACGTCGACCTGTGTTGGCGCCTGGTCGAGTCCGGGGCCCGGCTGCGGTACGAGCCGATCGCGCTGGTGGCCCACGACCATCGCACAGATCTACGAGAGTGGTTCAACCGCAAGGCTTTCTACGGTACATCGGCGGCACCCTTGAGCGTCCGGCACCCGGGCAAGACCGCACCTGTGGTGATCTCGGGATGGACGTTGATGGTGTGGCTGTTCCTGGCCATGGGGTCATACGTCGGGTATCTGGGCTCCGTGGTGATCGCGATCTTCACCGGCAGGCGCATCGCCCGCTCCCTCAGCACGGTCGACACCGAACCCACCGAGGTCGCCGCGGTGACCGCGCGCGGGCTCTGGTCGGCGGCCCTGCAGTTGTGTTCGGCGATCTGTCGGCACTACTGGCCGGTGGCCCTGATCGCCGCCCTTCTGTTCCGGCGGGCCAGACACGCGGTGCTGGTGGCCGCGGTCCTCGACGGCGTGGTCGACTGGGCGAGCCGGCGCGGCAATGCCGACGACGACACCAAACCGGTCGGGCTGCTGGCCCACATCCTGCTCAAACGTCTGGACGACCTGGCCTACGGGATCGGCTTGTGGACCGGGGTGGTGCGGGAACGTCAGCTGGGCGCGCTCAAGCCGCAGCTGCGGAGCTAGAGCCAGTTGCAGCCACCATCTTGTCCTCCGCCCGTGCGGGACATCCTGATCGTCGGTGCCGGAAGCGCCGGATCAATTCTGGCTGAACGGCTTTCCACCGATCCCGGGTGTCACGTCACCGTCGTCGAGGCCGGTCCGGCGCCGAGCGACCCGCGGGTGGCGGCCCAGATCACCGATGCGCTGCGCCTGCCGATCGGAGCCGCCAGCTCGGTGGTGCGGCACTACGCGTCGGTGCTGACCGAGAACCCGCCCCGGCACACCGAGATAATGCGCGGCTCGGTCGTGGGTGGCTCCGGGGCGGTCAACGGAGGCTACTTCTGTCGCGGTTTGCCCACGGACTTCGACACCTGGGCGGTGCCGGGCTGGGGCTGGGATGACGTCCTGCCGCACTTTCGGGCCATCGAGACCGATCTCGATTTCGACACCGCGCTCCATGGCGAGAGCGGCCCGATCACCGTGCGACGGATGCGCGAATTCGACGGCTGCACAGCATCATTCGTCGACGCGGCAACGCGGTCCGGGTTCGGGTGGATCGACGACCTGAACGGGTCGGACACCGGGGCGGCGCTGCCGGCCGGAGTGGGTGCTGTCCCGCTGAACATCAACGGCGGCAACAGAGTTGGGCCGGGCGGTGCCTTCCTGCAGCCGGCATTGGGCCGGCCGAATCTGAAACTCGTGACCGACACCCGGGTTCATGAGGTGCTGTTCCGCGCGAACCGAGCCATCGGGGTACGTTGCGATGACGGTTCAGTTCTTCATGCCGATCGAATTGTGCTGTGTTCCGGTGCAATTGGGTCGGCACATTTGTTGCTGCTGTCCGGTGTCGGGCCGCCGTCGGATCTTGAGGCACTCGGCGTCGAGGTGGTGGCAGGCCTGCCCGTCGGGATGCGCACCGTGGACCATCCGGAATGGGTGCTTCCGGTCTCGTGGGTGCCGACCCATGACCTGCCCCCGCTGGAGGCCGTGCTCACCACGGTCGAGGGTGTCGAGGTGCGCCCGTACACGGCCGGTTTCGCCGCCATGGTGCACGGGCCCGGACATGATCCCGCGGAACTCCCGCACCTGGGTGTGGCGCTGATGCAGCCACACTCGCGCGGCCGGGTCCGGTTGGCTTCGGCCGATCCTACGGTGGCACCGGTGATCGAGCACCGCTATGACACGGTGGCCGAGGACGTCGGCGCGCTGCGCCGGGGTGCTGAGCTGGCCCGTGAATTGGTCAGTCACACAGCTGAAGTCGGCCCTGTGTCGTGGTCGACATCGCAGCATCTGGCGGGCACCGCGCCGATGGGTACCGGACCCGACGCGGTACTGGATCCGACCTGCCGGGTGCTGGGGGTCGAGGGCCTGTGGGTCGTGGACGGGTCGATCATGCCGGCCATCACCAGCCGCGGCCCGCACGCGACCATTGCCATGATCGGTCATCGGGCCGCGGAGTTTCTCGCGATCTGAGCCTGTGGATCACGCCCAGCTGCCGACCGTCGCGGCCGGGCGCCCAGACTCCGACGAACATCGCGGCCACTGCCAGTACCACCGCCATCACGAGCAGGGCCGAGTTCGTCGCATCAAGGAATGCCTGCTTTGCCATCTCTGCGACGGCCGTACCCTGCGGGCCCGCCTGTGCGGCCACGGCAAGGGCTTCGGCCAACGAGCTCAGGATCGGCTCGCGCATCTCGGTGGGCATCCCGGACAGCTTGGGCGCCAAGTGATTCTGATAGTTCGCGGCCAGGATCGACCCGGCCACCGCGATTCCGAGGGCAGCGCCGACCTCCCGGGTGGTGTCGTTGACCGCCGACGCCACCCCCTGCTTCTCGTCGGGAACGGCTCCCATGATCGCCGATGTCGTCGGCGCGGTGCACAGGCCGATGCCGATGCTGATGATGATCAGCGGCCAGGTGTAGTCGAGGTAGCCGGAGTCGAGCTCGAGCAGACGCATGCACATCAGCCCCGCCGCGATCACCAGCAGGCCGATCGAGACGCACAGCCGCAGACCCAGCCGCGGCAGGTACCAATGCGTGGTGGCGCCGAGGGCGAGCACCGGAAGCATCAACGGGCACAAGGCGATTGCGGTCTGGATCGGGCTGTATCCCATGACGAGCTGGATGTACTGCATGCTGACGAAGAAGTAGCCGAAATTCGCGAAGAACAGGAACGTCACACCCACCGCGCCGGTGGCGAACTCGGGTTTGCCGAACAGTCTCATGTCCAGCAGTGGGTATGGGCGTTTGAGTTGGACGACCGCGAAGGCGGCGGCCAGCGCGACCCCGCCCGTCATGCAGCCCCACACCAACGGGTGTGTCCAACCACGCACGGGGGCTTCGACCACCCCGAGGACGAAGACAGCCACCGCGGCGCCGATCAGGATCGCGCCGACCCAGTCCAGTGGCGCGGCGTCGTCGTCCCGTGAGGAGGGCACCGTGCAGGTCAGGATGAACAGCCCGGCCCCGGCGATCGCGAAGGTCGCGAAGATGGACTGCCACTCCCAGAAGTGAAGCAGCCCACCGGTGATCAGGAAGCCGAACACCGCCCCCGATCCGACTACGCCGGCCCAGATTCCGATTGCCTTGTTGCGCTCGGACTTTGGAACAGCTGCGGTCAACAGGGACAGGGTGGCCGGCATGATGAAGGCCGCACCGGCTCCGGCGACCGCGCGCGCGACGATCAGGTGGACCGGGTCGTCGAAGGCGATCGGTGCCGCAGAGGCCAGGACGAAGACGGCGAGTCCCACCAGCAGGGCGCCGCGTCTTCCATAGCGGTCGCCGATCGCGCCGGCCGGCAGCAGGAGGCAGGCCAGCACCAAGGTGTACCCGTCGACCACCCAGGTGAGCTGGGCCTGGGTGGCTGCGGTCTGGCGGGCTATGTCGGGCAGGGCCGCATTCAGCGCCACCATCGACGCGACCACGATGGAGACGTCCATGCAGGCCACCGCGAGCAGCCAGTACCGCTGCCTGATCGACAGATAGGCCATGCCCGGGTCGATATCCTGGCTGGACTCGACGAGGGTGGCGGACATGCTGCGCCTCCTTCGCCGGTGGAGTTTCGAGACTAACAGTCTTGGAGCGAGACGGTAAGTCTGTTTTTCATGGAGGTGTGACTTCGGATGACTGCCGAGAGCGGAGACCCGCGCCCGGCCCGATCCCGGGCCCGGCTGTTGGAGGCGGCGACGGCGCTGCTGCGGTCAGGCGGGCCCAGTGCGGTCACGGTCGACGCGGTCACCCGGGCGGCGAATGTGGCCAGGGCGACGTTGTACCGGCACTTCCCGAGTGGAAATGACTTGCTGGCAGCGGCATTTCGTGCACTCATCCCGGCGGCGCCGATGCCGCCGGAGGATGGCACGCTGCGTGACCGGCTGATCGCGCTGGTTCAGGCGCAGGCCGACTCGATTGCCGAGGCTCCGATCAGTATCACCGCGATGTCATGGCTGGCGCTGGGCGGTGACATGGAGCAACTGCCCTGGCGGGCGGGCGACAGCGCCGAGGTGCGCACCCTGCGCGAGCGGGTGGCCGAGCAGTATGCGGCGCCGTTCGAAGCGATCTTCGACAGCCCCGAGGCCATTGCCGAGCTCGGCGAGGTGGACCGCACGCAGGCCGCCGCGCTGCTGCTCGGCCCGATTGTGCTGGGCAAGCTCAGCACGTTGTCCGAATTCGACTACACCGCGTGCGTGCGGGCCGCGGTGGACGGCTTTCTGGCCACCCACCGCACGCCTGCGGCCGATCCTCAGCGCAGCGAGTAGCGAATCGGCAGGTGCTTGAGGCCGCCGACGAACGTGGTAGCGGAAAGCTCTGGTGTGCCTGCCAATTCGATGGTGTCCAGCCGGCCCAACAGCTCGGTGAACAAGCTGTTCATCTCCATGCGGGCCAGCGCGGCGCCGAGGCAGAAGTGCACGCCGTACCCGAATGCCAGGTGCTTGTTCGGATCCCGTCCGACGTCGAAGCGGTGCGGGGCGTCGAACACGTCCTCGTCGCGGTTACCGGAAACGTAGGCCAGGTAGACGGAGTCACCCTTGGCGATCGGTACACCGCGCACGGTGGTGTCGGCGGTCGCGGTACGCATGAACTCCTTGACCGGGGTGGACCATCGGATCATCTCCTCGACCGCCGTGCCCATCATCTCCGGATGTGCCTTCAGCGTGGCCAGCTGGTCCGGATTCTCGATGAGCGCATGCAAGCCGCCGGAGATCGCGTCCTTCGTGGTGTCGTGCCCCGCGCTGGCGACGATGACGTAATAGGAGGCGGTGTCGACATCCGACAACGGCTCTCCGTCGATGGTGCCGTTGGCGATCGCCGACGCCAGGTCCTCGGTCGGGTCGGCGCGGCGCGACGCGGTCAGCGTGGAGAAGTAGGCGAAGAAGTCCATGAGTACCGCGAGCTGGTCCTCCAGTGAGCCGCCGTCGCGCTTGTACTCGTCGTCGTCGCCGCCGAACATCTCCTGGGTCAGCATGTGCATGCGGCCGAAGTCCTCCTCGGGCAGGCCGAGCAGCGACATGATCACGTAGAGCGGGAAGTCGACGGCGATCGCGGTGACGAAATCGCACTCGGGTCCGATGTCGCGCATCTTGTCGACGTAGCGCTTGGCGAGCTCGTCGACCCGGACCTTGAGGGCACGCATCGCCTTGGGGCGGAACCAATCTGCACCGATGGCCCGGACCTTGCGGTGGTGCGGATCGTCCATATGGATCAGCGTGCGCAGGCCCATGCCGGCCTCGAGCTGTTGCTTCGCGAGGTCGTCCGCCGCGGCTGTGGCCAGCAGCGGTCGTGGCTCACTGATGAACAGGTCGTTGTCCCGCTCGACGGCCATGATGTCGGCGTGTTTGGTGATCGCCCAGAAGGGTCGGTAAGGCCGGTTGTCCACCCAGGCCACCGGATTGTTGGCGCGCAGATGGGTCAGCGCGGTGTGCAGCCGTACGTCGTCGGCGTACGCCGTCGGGTCGGCGAGCACCTTCGCGGCGTCATCCATCGTCGGCGCACTCATACGGACTCCTCACATGGCCATTACTTGACGGGTGTCAATTACAACCATATGTGATCGGCGCCACGCAAGGAAGGTGATTCTTGCGATCCGCCCCGTACGCTCGCAGCCATGCGGTCGGGGCGGCGCTCTGTCGCGTTGCTGGCAATGCTGGCGATGCTGGTTGCAGGCTGTGTGCGGGGTGGCGGCGAGGCGGTGACGCCCGGCCGGGCGGGCCCCGCGCAGCGCCACGCCCAGGGGGCGGACCCGGCGGTGGTCCAGACCGAGGCCGGAACCCTGCGCGGCGCAGTGGTACCCGACCATCGGCTGTTCGCCGGGATTCCGTATGCCGCCGCACCGGTGGGTGCGTTGCGGTTCTCCGCACCTGTACCCGCGCCGGGATGGCCGGGGGAGCGTGACGCCACCCGCCCGGGCCCACGATGTATCCAGGACCCCGATTCCGATCCCGAACGGGGGGCCAACACCGCCGAGGACTGTTTGAGCCTGAACGTCTGGACGCCGCCGGTCTCGGATGAGTTGCGTCCCGTCATGGTGTGGATCCACGGCGGCGCGTTCGCCGGCGGCAGCGGTGACATCTACGACGCGGGGCGACTGGCCGCGCGGGGCGACATCGTCGTGGTCACGGTCAACTACCGGCTCGGGACCCTGGGATTCCTCGCCCACCCGGCACTGGGGGCCGGTGGGGATGTCGGCAATTACGGTCTGGCTGACCAGCAGGCGGCGCTGCGGTGGGTGCGGGACAACATCGCCGACTTCGGTGGGGATCCGGAAAAGATCACGGTCGCCGGTGAATCCGCAGGTGGCATGTCGGTGTGTGACCATCTGGTGTCGCCGGGCTCGGCCGGGTTGTTCCGCGCCGCGATCCTGATGAGCGCGCCGTGTCAGGCGCAGGCCGATCTCGCCGCCGCGACGCCCCGGTCGCTCGAATACGCGGCCGCCGCCGGATGTCCGGACCCCGCCACCGCCGGGGCCTGCCTGCGCGCGCTTCCGGTAGACGGTCTGCGAAAACCTGTGTGGTACTTCAATATCGGCAGCGACGAGCTGACCGGCCCGGTCACCGGGTCGGCGTTGATCCCCCAGCCGCCGCTGGTGGCGTTCGGCGGCGACCGGGCCGAACGGGTGCCGGTGTTGATCGGCACCACGCGCGACGAGTTCACGCTCTTCGTGGCGTTGCGCTACCTGCGGCAGGGGCAGCGCTACGAGGCGGGGGACTACCCGCGGTTGTTGGCCGAGACGTTCGGCTCCGACGCCGCGGCCGTCAGTGTGCACTATCCGATCGATCGTTACGGCGGTGTGGCGCAGGCGTATTCAGCGGCAGTCACCGACGGCGCCTTCGCGTGCGTGTCCGATCGGATTGCCGGTGAGCTGTCCCGCACCGGTCCGGTCTACGCCTACGAGTTCAACGACCGTGCCGCGCCGGCACCGGAGGTCATGCGGACGCTGCCCTTCCCGGTCGGGGCCAGTCACTCGCTGGAGCTTCGCTATCTGTTCGACGTCGGTGGCGCACCGCCGTTGAGCCCGGCGCAGCAACAGCTCTCGGATCAGATGATCGGCTACTGGAGCGCCTTCGTGCGGACCGGTGATCCCGCGGTCGACGGCCAGCCGGGCTGGCCGGAGTTCGACGGCTCGGGGACGCCCGCCCGAATGTCGTTGCAGGCCGACGGCAGTCGCGTCGACAATGGCTACCCGCACGTTCATCAATGCCCGTTCTGGGTGGGGCTGAGGGAGAAGTGAACTCGATGGTGACACCGGATCCGCAGGCATTCGCCGAAGAGTGGGTGAATGCGTGGAACGCACACGACGTCGACGCGGTCCTGGCCCATTTCCACGACGACGTGGTGTTCAGCTCACCGGTCGCGGCGCGCCTGTTTCCGGAGACTTCGGGCGTTATCCAGGGCAAGGACGCGTTACGTCATTACTGGACCACGGCATTGGTGGGTATGCCGGATCTGCATTTCGAGGTGCTCGGCACCTATCGCGGCGAATCGGCACTGGTGATCCACTACCGCAACCAGCACGGCGGCCTGGTCAACGAGGTGCTGCTGTTCGACGGCGCCCTCGTGCGCGAGGGGCACGGCACCTACCTGGATTAGGCCCTCAGGCCGGCGTGACCCAGGTGGTGATGTCGGCGTGCACCACTTCCGCGCCATGCCGGTCGGTGATGCTGACGGGCACCACGACGTCGGTGCCCTCGGTGATCGTGGCGAAATCCGGCGGTGCGAGCACTGCGGTGGCGCGTAGTGACGTAGTGGCCTTGGCGAGGTACTGCACGTTCATCGCCTTGGGGATCCAGCGGTGCGTCGTCGGCACCGTGGCCTCCATCAACATGCCCATCGCCATCTCGGCGGCATTGCACGACGCGATCGCGTGGACGGTGTGCAGGTGGTTGTAGACGTAGAACCATTTGGGCACCGTCACCTCGGCCAGCCCCGGTTCCATACGCACCACGTGCGGCAGGATCGACGCGAAGTAGGGCACCCGCGCCATGGCTGCGGCGGAGAACAGCCGCGAACCAAGGGGCTTGTCCGATAGCTGTTGCCACATCCGATACGTGCTGGTCGACTGGGTCACCGGGCAGACCTTACTCGTGAGTAAGAACGAGCGGGATCTCGAGTGTGGCCCTTATGTACGCTCGATGGTGGTTTTGCGTGCACAGCGCCCACGTTCGACGGGTTCCCACCTGCTCGATCGCGGATTTGGAGCACGCCCGGATCTAAGGCATACTGTTCGGGTTGCCTTGCGCCGGGTATTCCTGGCCGGGCATCCGACCCGCGCCCCCACGGGCGCATCCGGTCCCAACACTAGATCGCTACTGATTTCCAAGGCGAGAAAGTGTGCGAGAAGGCGACACGCCCGACCGCGGGGGCCGGTGGACCACAGACAGGTAAACAGCGGCGGCAATACTCGGCGCACCCGCGCCGGGGACCAGGCCCGACGGGTTTCGGTGGGTTTTCCCATCGAGGCTTCGATACGGCCGGCCGATGTACGAAGTAGAGGTAGGAGAAGCGTGGCGGGACAGAAGATCCGCATCAGGCTCAAGGCCTACGACCATGAGGCCATTGATGCCTCGGCGCGCAAGATCGTCGAGACGGTCACCCGTACCGGTGCCAGTGTGGTGGGCCCCGTGCCGCTGCCGACCGAGAAGAACGTGTACTGCGTGATTCGGTCGCCGCACAAGTACAAGGACTCGCGGGAGCATTTCGAAATGCGCACCCACAAGCGACTGATCGACATCCTCGACCCGACGCCGAAGACGGTTGACGCGCTCATGCGCATCGATCTGCCGGCCAGTGTCGACGTCAACATCCAGTAGGAGACCCGAGAAAAATGGCTAGAAAAGGCATTTTGGGCACCAAGCTGGGCATGACGCAGGTGTTCGACGAGAACAACAAAGTCGTCCCGGTGACGGTCGTCAAGGCCGGCCCCAACGTGGTGACCCTTATCCGTACCCCCGAGCGCGACGGCTACAGCGCCGTGCAGCTCGCCTATGGCGAGATCAGCCCGCGCAAGGTCAACAAGCCCGTCACCGGTCAGTACGCCGCCGCGGGTGTCAACCCGCGTCGCCACCTGGCTGAGCTTCGGGTCGACGAGGCTGCTGCCGCCGAGTACGAGGTGGGCCAGGAGCTGACCGCCGAGATCTTCGCCGACGGTGCTTACGTCGACGTGACCGGCACCAGCAAGGGCAAGGGCTTCGCCGGCACCATGAAGCGTCACGGCTTCGCCGGCCAGGGCGCCTCGCACGGCGCCCAGGCAGTGCACCGCCGCCCCGGCTCCATCGGTGGCTGCGCCACCCCGGGCCGCGTGTTCAAGGGCACCCGGATGTCGGGCCGCATGGGCCACGACCGGGTGACCACGCAGAACCTCAAGGTGCACAAGGTCGATGCCGAGAACGGCGTGCTGTTGATCAAGGGCGCCATCCCCGGACGCAACGGTGGTCTGGTGGTTGTCCGCAGCGCAATCAAGCGAGGCGAGAAGTAATGACTCTCAAAATTGATGTGAAGACGCCGGCAGGCAAGAAGGACGGCTCCATCGAGCTGCCCGCCGCGCTGTTCGACGTCGAGCCGAACATCGCGCTGATGCACCAGGTGGTCAACGCTCAGTTGGCGGCCAAGCGTCAGGGCACGCATGCCACCAAGACGCGGGCCATGGTGTCCGGTGGTGGCAAGAAGCCGTACCGCCAGAAGGGCACCGGCCGGGCGCGTCAGGGCTCGACCCGCGCACCGCAGTTCACCGGTGGTGGCGTCGTCCACGGTCCGCAGCCGCGCGACTACAGCCAGCGGACCCCGAAGAAGATGATCGCCGCCGCTCTGCGCGGTGCGCTCTCGGACCGGGCCCGCAACGAGCGGATCCACGCGATCACCGAGCTGATCGAGGGTCAGACCCCGTCGACCAAGAGCGCCAAGGCGTTCCTGGGCACGCTGACCGAGAACAAGAAGGTTCTCATCGTCATCGGCCGCACCGACGAGGTCGGCGCCAAGAGCGTCCGCAACCTGCCTGGTGTGCATGTGATCTCGGCGGATCAGCTGAACACCTACGACGTGCTCAACGCTGACGACGTGGTGTTCTCGGTCGAGGCCCTCAACGCCTACATCGAGGCCAACACGAAGAAAGAGGAGGTGTCGGCCTGATGGCTACCGTGACCGACCCCCGCGACATCATCCTGGCCCCGGTCATCTCGGAGAAGTCGTACGGGCTGATCGAGGACAACGTGTACACGTTCGTCGTGCACCCGGACTCCAACAAGACGCAGATCAAGATCGCCATCGAGAAGATCTTCGACGTCAAGGTGAGCTCGGTGAACACCGCCAACCGGCAGGGCAAGCGCAAGCGCACCCGCTCGGGCTTCGGTAAGCGCAAGGACACCAAGCGCGCCATCGTGACCCTGGCCGCCGGCAGCAAGCCGATCGAGCTTTTCGGAGCCCCGGCGTAACGCCGGGAACTAAGAGGATTTAACTGATATGGGAATTCGCAAGTACAAGCCGACGACCCCGGGTCGTCGCGGTTCGAGCGTCTCCGATTTCGCCGAGATCACTCGCTCGACTCCGGAGAAGTCGCTCATCCGTCCGCTGCACGGCACCGGTGGGCGTAACGCGCACGGCCGCATCACCACCCGGCACAAGGGTGGCGGTCACAAGCGCGCGTACCGCCTCATCGACTTCCGTCGCCACGACAAGGACGGCGTCAACGCCAAGGTCGCTCACATCGAGTACGACCCGAACCGCACCGCGAACATCGCGCTGCTGCACTACCTGGACGGCGAGAAGCGCTACATCATCGCGCCGCAGGGTCTGAAGCAGGGCGATGTGATCGAGCAGGGGCCGAACGCCGACATCAAGCCCGGCAACAACCTGCCGCTGCGCAACATCCCCGCCGGCACCGTGATCCACGCTGTGGAGCTGCGGCCCGGTGGCGGTGCCAAGCTGGCCCGCTCGGCCGGTGTGAGCATCCAGCTGCTGGGTAAGGAAGGCACCTACGCCTCGCTGCGTATGCCGTCCGGTGAAATCCGTCGCGTCGACGTGCGCTGCCGCGCCACCGTCGGCGAGGTGGGCAACGCCGAGCAGGCCAACATCAACTGGGGCAAGGCCGGCCGTATGCGGTGGAAGGGCAAGCGCCCGACCGTCCGTGGTGTCGTGATGAACCCGGTCGACCACCCGCACGGTGGTGGTGAAGGCAAGACCTCCGGTGGTCGTCACCCGGTCAGCCCGTGGGGCAAGCCCGAGGGCCGCACCCGCAAGCCCAACAAGCCGAGCGACAAGCTCATCGTCCGTCGCCGGCGCACCGGCAAGAAGCGCTAGGCCGCGGAAGGAGTAGCAGCGATGCCTCGTAGTCTTAAAAAGGGTCCGTTCGTCGACGACCATCTGCTCAAGAAGGTCGACGTTCAGAACGAGAAGAACACCAAGCAGGTCATCAAGACCTGGTCGCGTCGGTCGACCATCCTCCCCGACTTCATCGGGCACACCTTTGCGGTGCATGACGGCCGCAAGCATGTCCCGGTGTTCGTCACCGAGGCGATGGTCGGGCACAAGCTCGGCGAATTCGCCCCGACGCGCACCTTCAAGGGTCACATCAAGGACGACCGGAAGAGCAAGCGGCGATGAGTACCACAGTCACTGAATACCCGTCGGCGACGGCGAAGGCGCGTTTCGTGCGCGTCTCGGCCAGCAAGGCCCGCCGCGTCATCGATCTGGTCCGCGGCAAGAGCGTCGAGGAAGCCCTCGACATCTTGCGGTGGGCACCGCAGGGCGCGAGCGAGCCGGTTGCCAAGGTGATCGCCAGCGCTGCTGCCAATGCGCAGAACAACGACGGCCTGGACCCGACGACGCTGGTGGTTGCGACTATCACCGCCGACGAGGGCCCGACCGCCAAGCGCATCCGTCCGCGTGCCCAGGGGCGTGCGTTCCGGATCCGCAAGCGCACCAGCCACATCACCGTGATCGTGGAGAGCCGTCCGCCCAAGCAGAAGGGTGCGTCCGCGGGTTCCGCGCGTAGCCGTCGTGCTCAGGGCAGCAAGGCCTCCGCTGCCGCGAAGTCGGCAGCCTCAGACACGGCCGCGAAGTCCGCTGACTCGAAGGGAGGCTCGGAGTAGTGGGCCAGAAGATCAATCCCCACGGTTTCCGGCTCGGTATCACCACCGAGTGGAAGTCCCGCTGGTACGCCGACAAGCAGTACAAGGACTACGTGAAGGAAGACGTCGCCATCCGGCGTCTGCTGGCCACGGGTCTTGAGCGCGCCGGCATCGCCGACGTGGAGATCGAGCGCACCCGGGACCGTGTCCGCGTCGATATCCACACCGCGCGTCCCGGCATCGTCATCGGTCGCCGCGGCACCGAGGCCGACCGTATCCGCGCCGACCTGGAGAAGCTGACCGGCAAGCAGGTTCAGCTCAACATCCTCGAGGTGAAGAACCCTGAGTCGCAGGCTCAGCTCGTCGCCCAGGGTGTCGCCGAGCAGCTGAGCAACCGTGTGGCGTTCCGCCGCGCGATGCGCAAGGCGATCCAGTCCGCGATGCGTCAGCCCAACGTGAAGGGCATCCGGGTGCAGTGCTCGGGCCGCCTCGGTGGTGCTGAGATGAGCCGCTCGGAGTTCTACCGCGAGGGTCGGGTTCCGCTGCACACGCTGCGTGCGGACATCGACTACGGCCTCTACGAGGCCAAGACCACCTTCGGCCGGATCGGCGTGAAGGTCTGGATTTACAAGGGCGACATCGTCGGTGGTAAGCGTGAGCTCACCGCCGCCGCGCCGGCCAGTGACCGGCCGCGTCGTGAGCGTCCGTCGGGCACCCGGCCGCGTCGTAGCGGTTCTTCGGGCACCACGGCGACGAGCACCGAGGCCGGCCGCGCCGCGAATGCCGACGACGCCGCTGCAGCCACAACTCAGCCTGCTGCCGCTGTCGAGGCTGCGCCGGCCGCTGAGAGCACGGAGAGCTAAACCATGCTGATTCCCCGTAAGGTCAAGCACCGCAAGCAGCATCACCCGCGCCAGCGTGGCATCGCCAGCGGCGGCACGTCGGTGAGCTTCGGTGACTACGGCATCCAGGCCCTCGGCCATGCCTACATCACCAATCGGCAGATCGAGTCCGCTCGTATCGCCATCAACCGGCACATCAAGCGTGGCGGCAAGGTCTGGATCAACATCTTCCCGGACCGCCCGCTGACCAAGAAGCCCGCCGAGACCCGCATGGGTTCCGGTAAGGGTTCGCCGGAGTGGTGGGTCGCCAACGTCAAGCCGGGACGCATTTTGTTCGAGATCAGCTACCCCGACGAGAAGATCGCCAAGGAAGCCCTGACTCGCGCAATCCACAAGCTGCCGATCAAGGCACGCATCGTGAGTCGAGAGGAGCAGTTCTGATGGCAGTGGGAACTACGCCTGGTGAACTGCGCGAACTGTCCGACACCGAGTTGAAGGACAAGCTGCGCGAGTCGAAGGAAGAGCTGTTCAACCTGCGCTTCCAGATGGCGACCGGTCAGCTGGCCAACAACCGTCGGCTGCGCACTGTGCGCCAGGAGATCGCACGGGTTTACACCGTGCTGCGTGAACGTGAGTTGGGTCTGGCTTCCGGGCCCGGAGGTGAGGAAAGCTAATGGCGGAGACTAAGGGCCCCAAGCACACTCCGCGCACCGAAGAGACCCGTGGCCGTCGCAAGACCGCCATCGGCTACGTGGTGAGCGACAAGATGCAGAAGACCATCGTGGTCGAGCTGGAAGATCGTAAGAGCCACCCGCTCTACGGCAAGATCATCCGGACCACCAAGAAGGTCAAGGCGCACGACGAGAACGGCGACGCCGGCATCGGCGACCGCGTCTCGCTGATGGAGACCCGGCCCCTGTCGGCCTCCAAGCGGTGGCGTCTGGTCGAGGTGCTGGAGAAGGCGAAGTAACCCTTCTCGGGTGAGCAGACGGAAAAACCCCCAAAACCCACGGGTTTTGGGGGTTTTTCCGTCTGTTTTTGCATTCGGCTGCACCGTTTTCGACATGGGGGTTGCGAATTCTGCCGCGTCACAACCCTCATGTCGACAACGACGGGCACCCACGACTGCGCTGCTCGGCACCTCTAGGCGGGTGGCATCAGCACCGTGTCGATGAGATAGACGGTGGCATTGGCGGTGTGGACCCCGCCGCACACCACCGATGCGTCGTTGACTTTCAGTGCGTCACCCGAGCCGGTCACCGTTACGGATGCACCCTGCACGCTGGGCCGGGTGCCGACGACCTTGGCCGGGCTGGCCTGCCCCGGCACCACGTGATACGTCAGGATCTTGGTCAGCATCGCCGAGTCCGTCTTCAGCATGTCGATGGTGGCCGGGTCGACCTTGGCGAATGCGTCGTCGGTGGGCGCGAATACGGTGAACTCACCTCCGTTGAGGGTGTCCACCAGGTTCACGCCCGGATTCAGCTTTCCGGACAGCGCCGCGGTCAGCGTCGTCAGCAGCGGGTTGTTCGACGCGGCGACGGTGACCGGATCCTGCGCCATCCCGGTCACGGACCCAGGGCCTGACGGTACCTTTTCCGCGTACGACTCGCAGCCCGGGCCGACCAGGTCCGACGCCGGGTCGGCGGCCATCGCCGGTGCACTGGTCGCCTCCGGCGTGGGTGGTGCGGACTGTGCGGTGTCGTTCGAGCAGGCGGGCAGCGCGAACAGCGCGGCAGCAGACATTCCCGCAGCCGCGACCAACTTGTAGTGAAGGACCAACATTTTCCGACTCCCTGTGGGTGATTGACGGTGACCGCCGTCACTTTCTCGGTCACTGGGTATTCGGAGTGGACCCGAATCCGGATGGGTGTCGATTTCGACCAATCCGGCAGAGCGCCGGTGCCGAATACCCGGCATGTACACCTTGGTGCTCATCGGATTCCTCGGCGGACTCATCACCGGCATCTCGCCGTGCATCCTGCCGGTACTGCCCGTGATCTTCTTCTCCGGAGCGCAGAGCGCACGCGTCACCGAGTCGGACGGCACGACGATCGTTGCGTCGAAGCCGACACTGAGCGAGACGCTGCGTCCCTATCGGGTGATCGCCGGCCTGGTGCTGAGTTTCAGCGTGGTGACCCTGGTCGGTTCGGCGCTGCTGCAGCTGCTGCACCTACCGCAGGACGCGCTCCGCTGGGCCGGCCTTGTGGCCCTGACACTGATCGGGCTGGGCCTGATCTTCCCGCGGTTCGAACAGCTGCTGGAAAAGCCGTTCAGCCGTATTCCGCAGAAGCAGTTCGGCTCCGGGAGTAGTGGTTTCGGACTGGGGTTGGCGCTCGGTGTGCTCTATGTGCCGTGCGCGGGGCCGGTCCTCGCGGCGATCGTCGTGGCGGGCGCAACCGGTTCGATAGGTGTGAACACCGTTGCACTGACCCTGTCGTTCGCCATCGGCGCCGCGCTTCCCCTGCTCGTCTTCGCCCTCGCGGGACGTCGGGTTGTCGAGCGGGTCAACGCATTCCGACGTCAGCAGCGCAAGATCCGGCTGTTCGGAGGAATCGTGATGCTGGTCTTCGCGGTGGCGCTGGCGGCCAACGTGCCGGCGAAGCTGCAGCGGGCGATCCCGGATTACACCAGCGGCTTGCAGGACCGGGTGGCCACCGCGGGCGAGGTCCAGGACCGACTGAGCCCGACCGGCAGCGGGGAGCTGTCGGATTGTCCAGAGGGCGCGGAGGAACTCCAGAACTGCGGTCCCGCACCGGACATCACCGGCATCGCCGGCTGGCTCAACACGCCTGACGGCTCGCCCGTCGACCTCAAGTCTCTGCGCGGCAGGGTGGTGCTCGTCGACTTCTGGGCGTACTCGTGCATCAACTGCCAGCGCGCGATTCCCCACGTCGTCGACTGGTACGACAGGTACCGGGACTCCGGTCTGAGCGTGATCGGTGTGCACACGCCGGAGTACGCATTCGAGCGGGTTCCCGGCAACGTGGCCAAAGGTGCGGCCGACCTCGGCATCACCTACCCCGTCGCCCTGGACAACTCGTACTCCACCTGGACGAACTACGAGAATCGCTACTGGCCGGCCGAGTACCTGATCGATGCGAATGGTGTTGTCCGGCACGTGAAGTTCGGTGAGGGCGGCTACGACGACACCGAGCGGTTGATTCGCGAGCTGCTGATGGATGCGAAGGATTCCGCCTTGCCCGCCCCGGTGAACGCGCCCGACGCGACGCCTACGTCGGCACTCACACCGGAGACCTACCTCGGAGTCGGTAAGGAGATCAACTACGCAGGCGGCGGGACATACGACGAGGGCGACGCGGTGTTCGGCTACCCGACGAGCCTGCCTGCCGACACCTTCGCGCTACACGGGCCGTGGCATTTGGACTACCAGGGTGCAACTGCCCGAAGTTCCGATTCGGCGATCAAGCTCGACTACCGGGCCAGGCAGGTCTATCTGGTCGTGGGTGGGACCGGCACCGTGACCGTGCTGCGCGGCGGCGAGACGACGACCGTACCCGTCAGCGGACCGCCGACCCTGCGGCAGATCGTCGACGATCGCGATGTGCACCAAGGCGAGATCGAGGTTCGGTTGAGCCAAGGGCTGCAAGCATTCTCGTTCACCTACGGGTGACCGGCGATGAGCACCCCCGGTTCGGCGTTAGGCTACCGATCGATGGCACCTATGCCGGAAGTGAGCAACCTACTCGACGCACAGTTGCGGCGGGTGGCCCGCGGCGACGCCGACGCGTTCGCCGGGCTGTACGACGCCACCAGCGCCCGGGTGTACGGATTGATCATCAGGATCCTGCGCGATCCCGGTTACAGCGAGGAGACCACGCAGGACGTCTACGCCCAGGTGTGGCGCTCTGCCGCCGACTATGACCCGGAGCAAGGTTCGGCGCTGGCGTGGCTGATGACCTTGGCGCATCGCCGCGCGGTGGACCGGGTGCGGGCCGAGGTGGCGTCCAGCCGGCGCGAGGCGCGCTACGCCGCGGCGAGCGCCCAGCCCGACACCGATGTGGTCGCCGACTCGGCGATCCGCTCCGACGAGCAACGGCAGGTGGTCGATTGCCTGGGGTCCCTGACCGATCTGCAACGGGAGGCCATCGAGCTGGCGTACTACGAAGGGCTGACCTACCCACAGGTGTCCGAACGGCTGTCGACCAGTTTGGGCACGGTCAAGACCAGGATGCGCGACGGACTGCGCAGGCTCCGTGACTGCCTGGGGGTGACATGACTGGAGATTCCGAACTGCAGGATCTGGCGACCGCATACGCGTTGGACGCCGTCTCCGACTCCGAACGCGTCGACATAGAACGCCGGCTGGCCGGTGCTCCCGCCGAGGTCGCCGAGGCCTTCCGCGCCGAGGTGCGCACGGTGCGCGAATCGATGGCGATTGCGTCGTCGACGACGGCGGTGACTCCACCCGCGTCGCTGCGTGACCGCTCGCTCGCGGTATCCCGCAATCCCGAGCGTGGGCTTTTCCGTTGGCGCACAGGGCTGGTGGCCGCCGCGGCCGCCGTGGTGGTCGCCGCCGGCGGTTTCGGAGTGGGATTCGCGCTGCGCCCGGTGAGTGCTCCGAGCACTGCCGAGCAGGTGCTGTCGGCAGGTGATGTGCGCACCGCGACCGGACAACTCGGTGCCGGCGGCACCGCGACTTTCATGTACTCACGCGATGAGCGCACCGGTGTGCTGGTGATGAACAATGCGGCACCGCCACCGCCCGGGATGGTCTATCAAATGTGGCTGATGACCGATCAGGGCCCCAAGTCCGCCGGGATGATGACGACCATGTCGCCCTCGACCACGGCCATGGTGCGGGATCTCGGGGACTCGACCGCGTTGGCGTTCACCATGGAGCCCGACGGCGGGTCGCCCCAGCCGACGGGGGAGATGATGGCCCGGCTTTCGCTGACGTGACGACGAGGACGGTGCTCAGTCCAATTTTGTGGCGAATTTCAGCCGGTCCATGCCCGACGGTTCGTCGTAATCGCCGAACTTGAACGTCACCGATTCGAACTTTCCGGTGAACGGGAACGGCGCTTTGTCGGCATAGTCATCGCACACCGGTGACACGTTGTCCATACCGACGTCGAAGCACTCGGTCCCGCAGCGCTGTGGCACCTGTCGCTCGACGCGGCATTGTGCCACCTGGTCGCCGTCCACCATGACAGTCACCGATGCGGGGGCACCGGGCTGGAGGCTGTCGGGTTTGAAGTCGACGACGATGGTGTGTTTGCCCGGCGTCAGAGCCTGCTCGGCTATCGCGTCGTAGCGTTCGAGGCCGAAATAGTTGTAGTGGTAACGGACCTTGCCCTCCCACAGGAACAGCGCGAAGCCGGCAGCGTCGCCACCGAGGGCGGCCAGAACACCTTCGGCGCCGCCATCGGGAATTTCGACCGGCACCGTGATCTCGTGCGGAACACCCACCATCTTGGGCGCCGAACCTTCCGGCAGCCGGATCATGCCCGGATGGAAGGTGACTTCCTTACGGCCGGTGAAGAAGCTGGGACGCAGGGTCACGTCGAGACGTTCGGCGAACCGGTCATCGATGGGCAGCACGTTGTACTTGGCCGCTTCGGCCAGGAACATGTCTTGCAGCTCAGCGAGTTTCGCCGGCTCCTGCTCGGCCAGGTCCACTGATTGACTGAAGTCCCGGGTGATGTCGTACAGCTCCCACTTGTCGTCGTCGTAGGAGAACGTGCCGGCGGTTTCCCAGGGCAATCGGCCGTGCCGGACGGAGGCGATCCAACCGTCGTGGTACATCGCGCGATTGCCCATCATCTCGAAATACTGCTTGTCGTGGGTGCTCTTGGCGGCACCGTCGGAGAATGAGTAGGCGAAGCTGGTTCCTTCGATCGGTCGCTGGATGTACCCGTTGACCTCGACCGGTTCCCGTACACCAACGACCTCCAACAAGGTTGGCAGTACGTCGATCACATGATGGAACTGCGACCGGACCGCACCGTGCTCGGAGATCTTCTCGGGCCAGGAGACGATCATGCTGTTGCGGGTGCCGCCGAAGTGTGAGGCGACCTGCTTGGTCCACTGGAAGGGTGTATCGCCGGCGTGCGCCCAGCCCACCGCGTAGTGCGGGGAAGTTCCGGGCAGTCCCCAACGGTCGATGAAGCGCAAAGATTCCTCGATGGAGGGCTGATGGCCGTTGAGGCTCATGATCTCGTTGGGGGTGCCGATCAGGGAACCCTCGCCGGAGGACCCGTTGTCGCCGATGATGTAGATGACGATGGTGTTTTCCAGTTCGCCGATCTTGTCGATCGCGTCGACGACCCGGCCGACTTCGTGATCCGTGTGCTCAAGGAAGTCGGCGAAGTTCTCGGCTTGGCGGGCGAACAGTGCTCGATGTTCGGCAGGCTGACTGTCCCACGACGGGATTTGTTCTGGACGTTCGGTGAGCCGGGTGCCGGCCGGGATGATGCCCGCGTCGAGTTGGTTCTGGTGCACGGTTTTGCGGTACTCGTCCCAGCCCATGTCGAAGCGGCCCTGATTGCGGCCCCGCCAGTCCAGCGGTGGCTGGTGGGGAGCGTGCGCGGCCCCGGTCGAGAAGTATCCGAAGAATGGCCGGTCGGGGGCGATGGTCTTCTGGGCCTGGATCCAGGCGATGGCATCGTCGGCGAGGTCGCGGGTGAGCTGGTAGCCGTCCTCGGGACGCGCTGGGGGTTCGACAGGCGTCGTGTTGCGGATGAGTGACGGATAGAACTGGTCCGTCTCGCCGGAGATGAAGCCGTAGAAGTAGTCGAAACCTTGATTGGTAGGCCAGTTGTCGAATGGCCCGGCGGGACTGGTCTGGTTGTCGGGGACATTGTGGTTCTTGCCCCACCACGCGCAGGTGTAGCCGGCCTGTTTGAGCAGTTCACCCATGGTTGCGCAACTCTTGGGGATGATGCCGCAGTAGCCGGGATAGCCGGTGGCCATCTCCTGGATGACGCCGGTGGCCACTGAGTGGTGATTGCGTCCGGTCAACAGCGCCGCACGTGTAGGCGAGCACAGGGCGGTGGTGTGGAACTGGTTGTAGAACAGGCCCCGTTTGTGCAGGCGCTCGGCGGTGGGCATGCGCACCAGACCGCCGTTGACGCTCGGCCATCCGAAGCCGACGTCGTCGAGCAGCACCAGCAGGATGTTCGGCGAGCCTGCGGGAGCCTGGCGTACGGGTGGGAAATCGGGTGTCGAATCCTGGGCGTAGAGATTGACGGTGGCGTTGGGGAACGTCCACTCCGGTTCTGGCAGGTGATACCGATCAAGGTGCAGCGGGAAATCGGAACTGGAGTCGGCGGCCATGAAATCAATCGTGGCACCGGGGCGGCCGACATGCCGGGAATCTGAGCGAATCAGTCTGCATGCATTGGTAATTGAATCGGTCCATCGGGTAGTGCGCGATAACCCGGCAGCAATTGCGTGCCCGAATCGATTCGGTGGCCGATCTACACGCAGAGCTGGTGTCAGGGAGTTCGGTCAGCGTGTTTCGTCAGTCGGCGGCACTACGGCAAACGCCTCGCTCGCCATGCCGGCTGCCTCGTTGTCGCACTAAGAATGGCGCAAGAAATTTCACATTCGGCAAGCCAACGCTGCGTAACGGGGCATAGTCTGCTTCGAGTGACTGCCCGGATAACTCGACTGTTTGCCGCAGCAATCGTCGCTTCGGTGGCCATCACGCCCGGGACGGCCGTGGCCGCCCCGGAAGATGACGCCTCGCTGGTCAATTCTCCGACGCTGAATCTCCGAACGCTCGGTGTGAATCCCGATATTGCGTTGTACGGAATTCAGGGTTCCCAGACCCTGACGATTCCGGTGCCACGCGGACTGGTTCCCGCTGAGCTGGTTGCCGTGGTGCAACTCCCGGTCAATACCCGCGGTGGCACCCTCGAGGTGACACAGGACCAGCGCGTTCTGTCGCGGGTTCCGCTGCCGCCGGACCAGACGCCGATCACGGTTCCGCTGAACGGTGCCCGGGTGGTGGACAACGCCGTGACGGTGCAGCTGACCGACTACCTGACGATGCCCGACGGGTATTGCGCGTACGACCCGACCAACCCACTGCGACTGGTCAACAGCGACGTGCGATTCACGGGTACAGAACAGCCGCCGACGGTGATCGCCGACTTCCTGCCGCCGGTGCTGGACAAGCTGACTCTGTTCGTCCCGCCGAATCCGTCGACATCCGAATCCGACGCCGCGATCCGGATCGCGACGGCAGTGGTCGCCCGGTACGGCCTGCAGCGTCCCGCCGTCGACATCGTGACGACCGACGGCGGTCCGGTGGCACCGCCGCAGCCGCTGGAACGGCAGGTCATCGTGCGTGAGGGCGACGCAGTCGGATTGAGCTTGCTGGGCCCCAATGCGGTCCCGGCACTGCTCATTTCGGGCCCTGCCGGAGAGGTCACCAACCAGGCCAGGTTGATCTCCAGTGACATCTCGAAACTCGCAGTGCAGTCGAAGGCAGTGGTGGGGCCGCTGTCCAACACACCGCAGCTGCCGAGTGACAACACCACGATCCGTCAGCTCGGTCAGCCCGGGGTCAATGCCACGGCACTGGTCAACCCCCGGGTCACCGTTCCGCTGGATCAGACCCGGCTGGGCCGTGCGGTCCACGACGTCCGAATTCACCTACAGGGCTCGTACACGCCGCTGCCCGCCAGCATCGCCGGACAGGTCGTGGTCAGCATCGGCGGGCAGACCGTCGACCGGTGGCCCACCGAGGCCAACGGCCGGATCGACCGGTGGGTGGACATACCGGATTGGCACCTGCAGCGTTACACCAACGTCGACATCGCGATCGACGCGGCAGGCAACACCGGTCGGTGCGGCGAGTTCCAGCCGATCACCTTGACCATCGACGGAGAAACCCCGGTGGAGAGCAAGCGGGCCAAACCTCCTGTGCCAACGGGCTTCCAGTCACTGCCGCAGGCTTTGATGCCACGGGTCGAGGTTGGGTTGGACCCCGGTTTCGACAACCTCCGTCGTGCGGTGCAGATCCTGACGGGGCTGCAGCGCCTGAGCTCACGTCCCTTCGACGCCGTGGTCGGTTCGCTGGCCGACGCCGTCGCGTCGCCCAACCCGGCGTTGCTGATCAGTGCCGACGGCTGGAACGACGAGCGAATCACGTTGCCCGTCGCGGTGAATTCCGAGGGCGTGATCACCGTCGAAAACGTTGACGGGTCGGGCAACTCCTCCACTCTGACGCTGGACCCGACGGCGGGATTCGGGTCACTTCAGACCGTCTACACCGGGGGACGCTCGGTGCTGATCGCCACCTCCAGCAAGGCACCGCAGGAACTGGACCGGCTGTTGGGCTGGCTGGACGGTGACGTGGCACGGTGGTCGGGCTTGTCCGGCAACGCCGCGCTCGCGATGCCGGGGCGGGCGCCGTTCACACTGACCACCCCGTCTGCCCAGCCTGAAAGTGCTGCGTCCGCCGACCACAAGTCGCTGCGGCTGCGCGTCGGCGTCGGTGTCGTGGTGCTCGCGGCACTGGGAGCCGGACTGGTCGCATGGCGTGGGCGGTCCCGGGGACAGTCGTGACGACAACGCTGGAGGGTACCCGGCGCGACTGGGACCGGCTGGCGCACTGGTGGTTCGGTCTACCTCCGACGGTCCGGCTGGTGGCGCGTTGGGCGCTCATCGGCGTGCTCACGTTGGTGGCTTTCCGCGCGAGTCTGCGCAACCTGGTTGAGACCACCCTGCAGGGCGGACTCATCGGTTACGTCTGGATGGTCCCGATCGCCGCCGCGTTAGCCGCGGTAGGGGTGAACTTTCGGCGACGCACCGAGCTGCCGATCCATGACCGGCAGACCGACATCATCGTCGGAGTGATCGGCCTGGGTCTGGCGCTCATGGTCCAGGGGGTTCTGCTCAAGCGGTACTCAGAGTTCTTCCACCTGATGCGGCTGGATCTGCTGGCGCTCTGGTTGTTCATGGTCAGCAGTGCCCTGGTGCTGTTCGGAGTGCGGCCGGTGGCCCGGTTCGGCTGGGTGTGGGTGCTGTTGTCGCTGATATGCCCCCTGCCGTATCAGGTGGTCGTCATCGCACTGGGGGGCGGAAACTTCGCCGCCGGTGTCGGCACGCTGTTGATCGCCGCGGCGGCCACCGCAATCGCGGTGGGCCGCACTCGCAAGCGTGCGGTGGTCGGCGCGCTCGTCGCATTCGCATTCGGTTTCGGGATCCTCTTCGTGCTCGACAAACTGTGGCCGCATGCGCCGGTGATCGTCTATCAGATGATTCCGTCGCTCACGTCGATCGCTGTGGTGGGTGTCGCGGCCCGGTTCTATACCCGCCGGGGTCAGCCGAAAAAGCTGCTCGACCGCAAGATCGAACCTCTCGCCGCCAAACAGATCTGGACCGCGATTCCGCTGGTGACCGCGGTCGCGGTCGCGCTCGCTTTCATGCCGTTGCCGAACCAACTGAGCGCCACGCTGGTCAGCCGAAGCGCTCCCTACGATTTGACACCGGGCATGCGGCTGGCGGCGCCCCCAGGCTGGTCGATCACCGGGGATCAGCAATACACCGGCGTGAAGCGGTATTACGGCGACCAAGCCGTTCTCGTCCGCCAGCGGATGACCGCAGACGTCGGGGATCCGCGGTTCGACAAGCTGTCGGCGCGGCGAAACCTCATGGTGGACAGCATCGTCAGTGAGTTGCCGTTCTCGTTCGACGCATACCCGGGACAGGTTCTCTATGACACCACCGGGACCCGGCTCAGCAAGCCGCGTCCGGTCGATCTCGGCTACGGCGTGACGGGGGAGTTGTTCTCTGCGATCGATGACCGGCTGCTGGTGAGCTGGGATGTACTGCGCTTTGCCTGGGGCGACCAGGATGAGGATCAGGTCGTCGACATCTTCGCGGTGGACAATCACCTGCCCGACGCGCCGTTCCCCAATCCGCAGCGGGGCCTGGTTTCCACGCTGCGAAACCTGTTCACCGTGCTGTTTCGCGGCAATGCCGTGTTGGTGCAGCGCAAGCCGGCGTACAAAGACGCCGAGCTGCTCACCGAATTCGGCCGTGCCCTGGTGGCGGCACAGTTCGTGAAGGGTGCCGGGCAATGACTTTCGACGAGACATTCGACCCCGAGACCGTCACCGCGGATCAGCGCGATTACGCGCTCAACCGGGCGATCAACGGGTTGCGTGAGGACGATCCCGTTCATTCGGCGTCCAAGCCCTTGTTCGGTTGGCAGAAGCCGGTGCTGTGGGGCCTGCTGGCGATCGTGATCGCCTTCGGCATCTGGCGGCCCCTGCAAACCACGGTGACACTGATCGGGTTGTGCACGCTGGCATATCTTTTGACTCTCGGCGACCGGGTGTTGATCTTCAAGCGCGGGTTGGCGTCGCGTCCCATCGTGATCCCCGACGAGGTGGCGCGCGGGATTCCCGATGAGGAACTGCCGCCGTACACGATCCTGGTGCCGGCCTACAACGAGCCGGAAGTGGTCGCCGACCTCATCGCGGCCATGGATGCGCTGGAGTACCCGAGGGACCGGCTCCAGGTTCTGTTGCTGCTCGAAGCCGATGACCAGGTGACGATCGATGCCGCGAAGGCGTGTGGCGAATCCGACGTCATCACCATCCTTTTGGTTCCGCCCGCCGAACCGCGCACCAAACCCAAGGCGTGCAACTACGGTCTGCATTTCGCCACGGGCGACATCGTCACGATCTTCGACGCGGAAGATCTGCCCGAGCCTCTGCAGCTGCGTCGTGTGGTGGCAGCCTTCCGGGACCTCCCCGACGACGTGGCATGCGTGCAGGCCAAGTTGGTGTATCACAATGGCCACCAGAATCTGCTGACCGCCTGGTTCACCGCCGAGTACGCACTGTGGTTCGGCTACCTGCTGCCCGGCATGATGGTGAGCACCTCGCCGATTCCGTTGGGCGGCACCTCCAATCACCTCCGCCGCGACATCCTGCGGAGAATCGGAGCCTGGGATCCGTTCAACGTCACCGAAGACGCCGACCTCGGCCTGCGCATCGCCTCGCACGGCTATCACACCGCGGTGATCGACTCGTACACGCTGGAAGAGGCGAACAGTGACGTGATCAACTGGATCCGCCAGCGCTCCCGGTGGTACAAGGGCTACCTGCAGACCTGGCTGGTGCACACCCGTGAGCCGGTGAAGCTGTACCGCACGTTGGGGTTACGTAGTTTCATCCGGTTCAACCTGGTGCTGGCGGGAACTCCCATCATCGCGGTTCTGAACCTGCTGTTCTGGTTCATCACGGTGTTGTGGTTCCTGGGGCAGCCGGCCGTCGTCGGCTCGGTGTTCCCGCCGCTGATCTACTTCCCGGCGCTGATCGCGATGATCATCGGCAACTTCACGGTGATGTACATGAACATGATCGCCCTGCGCGAGGACGACAGATCTGATCTGCTGCTGGCCGCGCTCAGCGTGCCCCTGTTCTGGCTGATGATGAGCATCGCGGCCGCAAAGGGCGCGTACCAGATGATCAGGCAGCCGTCGTTCTGGGAGAAGACCTTTCACGGGTTGGCCGAGCGTCCGGAGGACAAGGCTGCCCATGAGCAGATGGCCTCGGCGTGATGTCAGCAGCGGCCGGACGGTCGGACTTCAGGCTGAAGCTGACGATCTTCGTCTTTCTGCTCTTCGTCTATCTCGCGGTCGGACACTGGTTGCAGGTCCAGCACGGGTTCATCATGGGCGACACGTTGTCCCGCGTGGTGGCCACCCAGTCGGTCCTGTTCAGCCGGGATCCGCATCTGGCTGCTCTGGGCTTCATCTTCACCCCGGTGGCCGCCATGGTGCAGATCCCGGCGGTCGCGCTGGGCGCGATCTGGCCGGATATCGCCGGCCGGGCGTTCGCAGGCACGATCATGTCGGCAACCTTCATGGCCGGCGCCGGTGTGCAGATGCTGAGCATGGGCACCGATCGTGGTCTGCCACGGGCATATTCGGTGACGCTCACGCTGCTGTTCGCACTCAACCCGATGATCATCTTCTACGGGTCCAACGGGATGAGCGAGGCGCCGTTCATCTTCTTCATGACCTGGGCCGTGCGCCGGCTCATCTTGTGGATGGTCGACGACGATGTGCACCACCTCGTCGCCGCGGGCGGTATCGCGATGGGATTGGCCTACCTCACCCGTTACGACGCCGCGGCCTGTGTGGCGGCGGCCGGATTCCTGGTGGGCATCACGACGTACCTGCGGGCCACGCCGCCGCCGCGGTTTCGGCGCGCCTTTCTGGACTTGTTGATCGTCGCCGGCCCCGGCTTTCTGGCGTTCCTGGGCTGGGCGGCGGCCGGCTGGCTGATCACCGGTGAGGCGTTCGCACAGTTCACCTCGCAGTACGGCAACACGGCCATTCTCGAGCAATCCGGACAGACGGCGCCGAACTTCGCCGACGGCGTGGAGTTCGCGCTGGTCTGCATGATGTTGCTGGCGCCCACCATGCTGCCGCTGGCGTTGTGGGCGGTGATGCAGCGATGGGGACGGCCCAACTGGCAGATGCTGATCGTGCCTCTCGCGTTGTTCGGTGCGGTGCTGGCATTTCAGACCTACAGCTACGCGTCGGGGGCGACATTCCCGTTCTTGCGGTTCTTCATCGTCGTGATACCGCTGTGCGTGACCATGGCGATGCTCGGGGTTCCGGACGGAGCCTTCAGGACGCCGACGCGCCGAGGCAGATACGCGCCGGCGGTCCAGGCCGCTGAACCGGTCAAACCCAGGTCTGCCGCGCGGTACGTCGCCGTCGCTGCGTTGGTCGCCATCGGCATTCCGGTGACGATGCTCGGTATGGCGCAACCGAAGTACGCGCCACAGGAATACGGTCTCGGCGCGGTGCTCAATCCGGATCCCTACAACGTGACCGAGCGTAAGGCCATCGAGCACCAGATCGCCCGGACGTTCAAGACCGAACGGGAGATCGCGCAGTATCTGGAGAACCTCGATCTGCCCGACAGCTCGGTGATCACCGATACGGTGTACGGGTTCGGCGTCCTGGCCGCGTCGAGCCGGCCCCGGGTTTTCGTGATCCCGTCGGACCCGGACTTCACCGAATTGCTCAACGATCCGACCGCCAACGGGGTCAGGTATCTGCTCGCGGTTCCGGCGACCGGTCGCGGCACGTCCGATGCGCTCAACGTGCGCTACCCAACGTTGTACGACACGGGGGCCGAGGTGGCCACGTTGGAGCTGGAGGTGCCCAATGACGGTGACGGCCAGCCGGATTGGCGACTCTATCGGGTGAACGAGCCGGTCGGCAGCAGATGACCGGTCGTCAGGGGTGGGCTGCGGTGAACGCCGGGCAGTCATTGGCTGCCGGGACCGATTTCATCCGATCGTTGAGCCAGCCCAACGCCGCGAGGGGTTCGGCCTGTTCGCGGGTGGCATCGGGCCAGAAGGCGATCTGAATGCCGTCGCCCATCTTGCAGGCCGCGGCGAGCGCCCGCTCCGTCGAAGCAGCCGGGATCACGGAGTCCCTGCCCGCATAGATGACGTACATGGGTGCCTTCGTGGGCCCCTGAGGGAGGTTCGTCTTCTGGACGTAGCCCCGCAGCGTCTCCAGCGCCGCGGGATTGGCAGGCCGCAGATCATCGGCACTCAGCTTGTCGGCCAGTGACTTTCGTTGCGCGTTGTCGGTGCAGCCGAGCAGGGCGTCCCAATTCTCCTGGGCGGCACCACGACGGTAGTCGTCGAGTTCGAAGTCGTAGTAGTACTGGTCTTTCAACGCGGCGAGGTAGGCGACGTAGGCCAATTTCTGGTCGGTGTTGAGCGTGCCGGCCATGGCCGCGTCCGCGAGGGTGTCGATGTTCGCCATCGGTGCCAGAGACGCGGTGGCGACCAGCTTGAGGTCATAGCCGTAGTTGTCGATGAGTTCGTTTGCGGCCCAGGCGGCTTGTCCGCCTTCGCGGGCGCCCAGTGCCGCCCAGGACGTGGAGGTGTTCGGCACGATCGTCCGCGCGGCCCGTACGGCGTCGATCACGTTGTAGCCGGCAGTGGTGGAGTCCAGGTACGGGTGGAAGTCGTACTCGTCGGGTTTGGTCGGTTTACCCAGGCCCTGGTAATCGGGGACGGTGACCACGTAACCTGCGTTCAGCAGCGCCACCACGGTCGGTGCCTCGCCGCGCAGGTCGGGGGACAGCGAGGGTGCGCAGTCCGCCGATGTGCCGGTGGTCGAGTGTCCCAGTGCCACCACCGGAAAACCATCCGCGGGCGGGTTGCCCTTGGGTACGAACACCGTTCCTGTCACGTGCGATACCGCGTCGTTGACACCGTTGCGAGAGGCGTATGTCATGACCTTGGCCTGCGCGCTTGCCTCGCGCAGCGCCGGTACCAGGTTGTCCAGGGGAGCTTCGGAGATGACGTGGCCTGCGCTGTCGGGGTCCTGGGCCGAGCCCTGGTTCGGCGATCCGCCACACGCCGTGAGAACGGCGAGAGCGACTGAGAGCAGGACTGTGACTCGAACCATCGAACGTCCCCTACCTGGTGATCCGTAGCTGGTTGGCGGCAGCCTCCATCTTTTCACCGGGATAGGGGTGCGGTCTGGCAGATTGGGCACCATGTCTGTGATCGATGTGATGTCGCACGGCGCCACGGGGGACGGCACGACCGACGATCATGCGGCGGTCCTGAGTGCCATCAAGGCGGCGGACGAAGCGGGTGGTGGCACCGTGTTCTTCCCGGCGGGCGACTATGCATTGTCGGATTCGATCGGCAACGGCGCTGATGGTTTCACCCAGATTTGCCTGCTGGGTGCGGGTGAGCGGGCCGCACGATTGCGGGTGACCGCGAATGTCGCGCCGATCAGCGGACGTTGGGTCGAATGCCGGATCGAAAACCTCAAGATAGATGCGAACTTTCAGGGATCACCGGGACTCGACGTCGACCTGGACAAGAGCTATGTCAGGCATTGTTGGATCGTTGGCTGGACCGATTACGGCATGCGGCTGAATTCTGCCGCGGAAGGCTTGCTGAACTGGATCGACGACAATTTCATCGAGCAGAGCACGGGCTACGGCATCTACACCACGTATCGGTTCTTCGATTCGTGGATCGTGAACAACAACATCGGGTCGACGGGCCCCAACCTGTCGATCGAGGCCGGTCCGGTGCGCATCCTGGCCAACCATCTCGACGGCGCGCCGAAGAACAACATCGAGTTGCGCGGCAACAAGCAGCTGACGATCATCGGCAACATCTGCGAGGGCGCGCGGAGGGAGGCCATCGTGTTCACGATGCCGTCGTGGCTGGAATCCGACGACGAACAGGTGGCGATCGTCGGGAACAACATCACCAACGGCGGCAAGGGTGCGCCGAACGAATATCCCGCCATCGGCATCTATTCGGTGGACTCCGACCATCGGACCAAGGGCTTCAACATCACCGGCAACTTCATCGCCAATACCGACGAGGGTGCCGGCTGGAGCTATGCGGTGGACGCCAGGTACGTCGATGACATCGCGATTTCGGGAAACCAGTGGGACAACAACGGATACAGCGTGGCGCCGGTACGGGCTGAAGGGCGCAATGTCGGGATTGCGGGCAACACATCGGGGAATCTGGTGACGCCCGCGGGGCGTGTCGTCATCACGTTGTCGGCACCCGGCGCGTTCGAGGATTCGCCCGGGCCCGACTACGTGTACCTGCTGTCCCCGGGAGCGTCGAAAGCCAAGCTGCCGTCTGCCCTACACAACTCCTCCCGCTACACGGTCAAGAATGTCTCGGGCGCCGGCGCGAAACTCGGTGCGGCCAAGGGGCAGACAATCGACGGTAAATCCGAGTTCGTTCTTGCCGATGGCCAGGCGGTGGACGTGATCTCCGATGGGGCCAGATGGTGGACCGTGTGATTCGTGCCCTCGTCGAATTCGAGTGAGTAGCCTGCAGCATCTCAACAATTGACGCGCGTTCGATGAATGTGCGTCATTCGACAGTTGATGAGTCAATTTGGTACTACGGTCGTATTTGTTCGCGCATTTCCCAGCTCAGCCCGCTAGGCGAAGGTGAACATGACCGAATCGGCTACGCATTACGACGTGATCGTCATCGGCTCGGGATTCGGCGGGAGTGTGGCCGCTATGCGCGCCGCCGAAAAGGGCTACCGCGTTGGCGTGATGGAATCCGGCAAACGTTGGCCTGACGAGGCCATCGCCAAGACCAGCTGGAATATCCGAAAGTTTTTGTGGCAGCCAGAGTTCGAGATGTTTGGTGTGCAACGCATCGAGCTGCTCGACGACGTGCTGATCCTGTCCGGCGCCGGTGTCGGCGGAGGCTCACATGTGTATGCGAATACCTTGTACGTTCCGCCGCGGCGATTCTTCAACGCCCCGGAGTGGTGCGGAATCACCGATTGGGCCGACGAACTGGCCCCGTACATCGACCAGGCCCGGCGCATGTTCGGTGTGGTCCGGGTGCCGTACATGCCCACCGACGTCGACCGCCACATGCAACAGGTGGCCAACGACATGGGGATCGGGCACACCTTCAACCGCGCTCCGGTCGGCGTGTACTTCGGAGCTCCCGACGAGGAAGCCGACGATCCGTACTTCGGCGGGGTCGGGCCTCGTCGGCGAGGGTGCGTGAACTGCGGTGACTGCATGATCGGCTGTGGGCGCAATGCCAAGAACAAGCTGACTGTCAATTACCTGTACCTGGCGGAGAAGCTGGGGGCCGTGGTCCACGAACTGCACGAGGTCTACGAGATCGACGAGCTGGACGGCGGAGGATTCGAGGTACTGACACGCCACCCGGGCTGGGGTCATCGTGCGACGCGAGCGCAACGTTCGCGTTACACCGCCGACCAGGTGGTCGTGGCGGCTCATGCTTACGGAACAGCCAAGCTTCTGTTGCACATGCAGTACGACGGGATGTTGCGCGGGATGTCGAGTCATCTCGGTCAGCGCGCGCGCACCAACTCCGAGCAGTTGCTGAGCGTCAATCGCCCCTACAGCGAATGGAAGAACGACCCAGAGAAGATTCACATCACGCCCGGGGCGGTGTCGATCACTTCCGGTGTCTGGCCCGACGAGATGACCAGTATCGAACCGGTGTACTACGGCGTGGGCAGCAACCTCATGGCGCTGCTGTTCAGCTACCACCAGCAGGGCAACCAGGAGCATCCGACGATCAATTGGATCAAGGAACTGGTCACTCATCCGAGCAAGGTGCTTGGAGGCCACGATCCCAGACACTGGTCTGAGCGCATGGCTGTACTGCTCTGCATGCAGGCTGACGACACATCCCTGAACTTGTATTGGAAGAACGGCATTCTGCGGAGCCGCAAGGGGAGTGAGAAGTCACCTCCCGTGCACATCCCGGTGGTCGAAGAGTATGCCGACAGGCTGGCCAAACAGATGAGCTGTGACCAGTATTCGATGCTGTTCGAGACTGTCAACCGCACTGCCTCGGCGCACTTCATCGGTGGCATGCCGATCGGCGAGACCGCCGACCAAGGTGCTGTGGATCCTTACCAGCGTGTTTTCGGTCAGCCGGGCCTGCACATCCTGGACGGAAGTGTGATGCCGTCCAACCCTGGTGTGAATCCGTCACTGATGATCAGCGCAATGGCTGAGCGAGCAATGTCTTTCTGGCCCAATAAAGGTGACGAGGACCCGCGGCCGCCGTTGGAATCCGGCTACGAGCGTCTCAGGCCGACGATGCCCCACCGGCCGTTGGTTCCAGCCGGTGCTCCCGGCGAACTCCGACTGGACGCCAGGCATCAAGACGTCATACCCGACTACCCCTACTGAGTGCAGAGAACCTGGGAGACCACCATGACGTCAACCAATGTCCGAAGCCTCGGCGCGGCGGACCAACTGACAGAGGGTTCCGTCAACCCGTATTACCTCGACGATCGCAAGTGGCGGGTATCGGTGGCGCGCATCGACGGTAAGCTCTATGCATTCGACGACCTCTGCACTCATGAAGCGTGCCCGCTGTCAGCGGGAATGCTGACCGGAACCACCATCCTGTGCCAATGCCACGGTTGTCGTTACGACGTGACCACCGGCTCGGTGCTCAACGGTCCCGCGGTGCGGCCACTGACGACATATCAGGTCACCGAGACGGACGGCGTGATCAGCGTTTTCGATTGAGGTGGCCCGTTTTTCATCTTCAGCGTGCGCAGTGAGGCGACATCCATTCGCTTGCTGTGTGATTCGATTTGGCGATAACAGGTGGGTAGTTGCATGATTTGCGCGCCGGGGCGGATCGCTGGGCCGATTTGTACGCAACATTGATTGCGCGCAGGCATAATTTACGGGTATGGATTCCAATTCGAAGTCATATCAAACCGATAAGCCTCACGAATTGCGAGCGAAGCTGCCGCGGCGCAGGATGTTGGGTGGATTGGCCGTAGCCGGTGTCGCGACCACACTGATCGCCGCGTGCGATGACAACTCGGGCAGCGGGTCTTCTGGTGGCGGCGGCAATGGCGGAGTAAAGACCGACAGCAGTGTCAAGGGCGCCACCGAGGCCACCAAGGCGGCCAACAAGAAGGTTGCCGACGCGCTGCCGTTCAACGACAAATCTGACTTCGAGGATGCCAAGCGCGGACTTCTCGAACGACCTGAGACCCTGACGATCAAGGATGCCAACGGCAACGTGGTGTGGGACCTTGAGGAGTACAAGAAGTACATCACCGACGAAAAGCCGGCGCCGGACACCGTCAACCCCAGCCTGTGGCGCAATGCCCAGCTGTGCATGGAGTACGGCCTTTTCGAGGTAGTGCCGGACAAGATCTATCAGGTCCGCGGGTACGACCTGTCCAACATCACGTTCATCAAGGGCAACACCGGCTGGCTTGTGTACGACACCCTTATTTCGCCGGAAACCGCAAAGGCCGCACTCGATCTGGTCAACCAGAAGCTGGGCCCGCGGCCAATTGTTGCCGTCCTGCACAGCCATTCGCATGTGGATCACTATGGCGGTGTCCGCGGCATCATCAATCAAGCTGATGTCGACGCCGGGAAGGTGAAAGTCATTGCTCCGGCGAACTTCGTCGAAGATGCCGTGAGTGAGAACGTGATCGCGGGCAACGCGATGGGTCGGCGGGCGGTCTACATGTACGGCGCCCTGCTGCCTCGCAACGCCGAAGGGGGCGTCAACGGCGGTCTCGGCATGACGGTGTCGACTGGTCTGCCGACGTTGGTGTTGCCGACCGACACCGTCTCGGCATCCGGGCAGAAGATGACGATCGACGGCGTGGACATGGAGTTCCAGTTCACACCCGGCACCGAGGCGCCCACGGAGATGAACACGTTCTTCCCCCAGTTCAAGGCCATGTGGATGGCCGAGAACACCACCAATACGATGCACAACCTGCTCACCCTGCGCGGCGCGCAGGTTCGCGATGCCCGGATCTGGGCGAAGTTCCTCGACGACACCATCAACATCTACGGGCCGAACGTCGACGTGAAGTTCCAGAGTCACCACTGGCCGATGTGGGGTCGGGACAAGATCATCGACTACTGGAAAAAGCAGCGTGACATGTACAAGTACATTCACGACCAGTCGGTACGTCTGATGAACAACGGCCTCATCGGTTCAGAGATCGCCGAAGAGATCCAGATGCCGCCGGAGCTGAGCAACTTCTGGCCGGACCGCGGATATTACGGCACACTCAAGCACAATTCGCGGGCCGTGTACCAGCGCTACATGGGCTGGTACGACGGTAATCCAGCCGACCTCGACGATCTGCCGCCGGAGCCGGCGGGCAAGAAGTACGTCGAATACATGGGTGGCGAGGACGCGATCTTGGAGAAGGCCAAGAAGGACTTCGACGAGGGTAACTACCGCTGGACGGCGATGGTGCTCAAGCATGTGGTGTTCGCGAACCCGAACAACACGGATGCCAAGAACCTGCTGGCCGACAGCTTCGAGCAGATGGGTTATCAGGCCGAGTCCGGACCATGGCGGTCGGTGTACCTGCAAGGTGCATACGAATTGCGCAACGGCGTGCCCGATGCGGGTGGAACGGATGTCGCCAGTCCGGACACCATCAATGCCATGCCGCCCGAGATGATGTTCGACTACCTCGCCGTGCGGCTGAACGGACAGAAGGCCGCCGGCAAGAACATCACGATGAACGTGGACTTCACCGACCTCAAGAAGCAGTACGGTCTGTCGGTTCAGAACGGTGTGCTGAACTACACCACTGCGCCGATCCCGAATGCCAATGCGAACCTGAAGCTGACCAAGGACACGATGAATCAGATCCAGTTGGGCAAGCTCAAACTCAACGACGGGATTGACCAGAACAAGGTCACCCTCGACGGTAACCGGCAGTCTGTCGACGACTTTGTGGGCATGCTCGATACGTTCCCGTTCTGGTTCAACATCGTCACGCCGTAGCTGGGTCGACGGTGCGTCGCCCGCTAACGTGACGACGTGACCGACGAACTCGTCAACGTTTACGACACCGACGGCAATGTGACTGGCGCGGCGCCACGTTCACGTGTCTACGCCGAGGGCTTGTGGCACGCCAGCGCCGGAGTGCTGGTGCGCTCTGTGGACGGGATGCGGATATACGTCCACCGCCGCACCATGACCAAGGCGGTCTTCGCCGGGATGCACGATTGTCTGGCCGGCGGCGTCGTCGACCCGGGGGAGACGCCGCTGCAGGCGGCAACCCGGGAATTGGCCGAGGAACTCGGTATCAGCGGCGTGCCGTTGACGCCGCTGGCATCGGTGGCCTGGGACGGGCGGTGGGCCGGAAAACCCATGCGCTGTCACCTGTTCGCGTTCGAGGCACGCTGGGACGGGCCCATCCGTCATCAGCCCGAAGAGATCGTGGATGGCTGGTGGTGGACGGATGAGGAGCTCGCGGCGCATCTGGCTGACCCGTCCTGGCCGTTCGTGCCCGATACCCGGGTGCTGATCCCGCAGCTGCTGCGCTTACGTCAACACCCTTGAGGTAGCGCTGGGGATGCGTCTTACTGGGTAGTACCTCACTGCCCAGGAAGATACCGTGCAAACCGTTTTCGAACGAAACACCCCCGCCACCGGCCTCGTCGACCGCGCGCTGGCAACGACTGCGCTTCAGCCGTTCTGGCTCGATGACATTCCTGTTCAACGCGCTTACCCGGGGTTGGTCAAGCCCTCGTCGCGCTACGACCTGATCGTCGTCGGCGGGGGGTACACCGGTCTGTGGTCCGCGTTGCTGGCAAAGCAGCGTGACCCCGGGCTGCGGGTCGCCCTGATCGAAGGTCAGACGATCGGATGGGCCGCCTCGGGCCGCAACGGCGGTTTCGTCGAGGCGTCGCTCACCCACGGTGCCGAGAACGGCCGCAGCCGCTGGCCTGACGAGATCGAGATTCTCGAGCGGCTGGGGTTGGAGAACCTCGACGGCATCGAGAAGACCGTCGATTCGCTGGGTCTTGATTGCGACTTCGAGCGGACCGGCTCGATCGCGGTGGCGGTCGAGCCCTACCAGGCAGCCGAGCTGGCGAGTGTGGCGCGGCGGCCGGACCAGGTCTACTTCGACCAGCAGGGGATCCGCGCCGAGGTGAACTCGCCCACATACCTCGCCGGGGTGTGGTCGAAGGACGCCGCCGCCCTGGTCCACCCGGCCAAGCTGGCCGGTGAACTCGCCCGCGCCGCAAGCGAACTCGGTGTCGAAATCTACGAGAACAGCAAAGTTCTCGGCCTCGGTCAGGACCGCCGCGGCGGACCGCTGTCGGTTCGCACCGAGCGGGTGACCGCGCAAGCCGACCGAGTGATCTTGGCGACCAACGGTTTTCCGTCGCTGTTGAAGCGATACCGCTACCACACAGTGCCGGTCTATGACTACGCCTTGATGACCGAACCGCTGACCGACGCCCAGCTGGCCGAGATCGGATGGGGCAACCGGCAAGGCATCAGCGACATGTCGAACCAGTTCCATTACTACCGGTTGTCGAAAGACAATCGCATTCTGTGGGGCGGGTACGACGCCATCTATCACTTCGGCGGCCGGATCCGGCCTCAGTACGAGGACCGCGATGCCACCTACCGCCGGCTCGCCGGCCACTTCTTCACCACGTTCCCGCAACTCGAGGATGTCGGCTTCACGCACCGCTGGGCCGGAGTGATCGACACCTCGACGCGGTTCTGTGCGTTCTTCGGTTCCGCGTACGGCGACCGCGTCGGATATGCCGCCGGGTTCACCGGGCTCGGCGTCGCGGCCACGCGTTTCGCCGCCGAGGTGATGCTGGACCGTTTCGCCGGCACGCCGACGGTTCGCACCGAACTCGACATGGTCAGGTCCATCCCGGCGCCGTTCCCCCCGGAGCCGTTGGCTTCGGCCGGGATTCAGGCGACCCGGTGGTCACTCGACCGCGCCGACCATCGTGAGGGCCGCCGCAATGTCCTGCTGAAGGCGCTCGACTCCGTCGGACTCGGATTTGACTCGTGAGCGCGGGTGTCGACGCGACGAGCCTGGGGCTCGACCACGCTCCGCTTCCCCGTGAGTCTGTGGTGAACGGGGCGCCGAGCACCGGCCATCGTGACGTGACATCGTTGGCCGGTTTGACGGTGGGCATCTGGGAACACACGCCCGGCGTCTCGAGGGACGTGGAGTCGGACGAGGTGTTCGTCGTCCTGAGCGGGGACGCCAGCATCGCGTTCGACGACGGTTGCCCGATGATCGATCTGCGGCCGGGCAGCCTGGTTCGCCTGCATGCCGGACAGCGCACCACCTGGACGGTCAGGGAGACGCTGCGGAAAGTCTTCGTCGCATAGCGTTTCCATGCGCCGAGGCGCGGTGGACCGCACAATGTGTCGCAGGCGTTGACATAAGCGCCGGGAGGCAGTGCGGATGAGCCGAACATTGAAGTCCGAGTCGCCGCGGCGGCGACGGCGACAGACGAAACAGGGCGTGGTGCTGTCCGAGCAGCTCATCGTCGAGGCTGCCCTGCGCGTGTTGCAGTACCACGGCGCGGCCGGCCTGAGCGTCAGGCGCCTGGGTGTCGCACTCGGTGCCGACCCGACCGCCCTGTACCGCTACTTCCGTGGCATCGAGGACGTGGTGCTGGCGATCACCGACGAGCTCTTGCGGCGAGTGGTCGAAGGATGGGAACCGACCGGCCGATGGCGGGACGACATGCGGGAACTGGGGCTGCGTCTGCACCGTGTCTACCTCGAGCATCCACAGGCCGGGGTGCTGGCCGCGAGCCGGGTGACCGGCGGCGCCCACGAGATCCAGATCATCGAAACGGTTTTGGGTTCACTGCGGTCAGCAGGCTTCCCCGAGCGGGAGGCCGTCGAGGTGTATCACGCCTTCATCGACCAGATGCTGGGGTTCGCCGCCCTGGACGCGGCTTTCGAAGCCTTGCCCGCCGAACACCAGAAGCGCGACGACGACAAGTGGCGGGACACCTATGCGCAGCTGCCCGCCGAGAACTATCCGAACATCGCGGCCACCAGCGGTCTGCTCGACGAGTCGATGCGGCGCAGTGCATGTGAATCGGCTCTGGATCTGCTGCTCGACGGTATTGCCGCGCGACTGGACGTCCGTCGGCCATGACCGACGCTCACCCTGCCTCGACGGCGATTCCGTCGAACAGCACGCACCGGTGCCCGGTCGCCGTCATTGAGCGGGGTCTGAGGTGGCGGTGATCCGATCGATCACCGCCAGCAAGCCGTCGTCCTCGTCGGTCTCCACGACGTGGCCGCCGAGTGCGCGGTGTAGAGCGCTGTAGTACAGACCGTCGCCCATGAGCTTCACCGCGCGGGCCACGTCGAGGTCGCCGAGTGCATCGTGCAGGACGTTCAGCCAGTCGGCCGAAACGGTCTCGATGACGGTCCGCGCGTGACCGTCACCCGCCTGCTGCAACCGGGACACCGCCACCAGGGCGCGATCGAGCGGTGTGCCCGCGTAGTGCGAGGACCGGATGTAGTAGCGCGCCGGCCCGTCCGGAGCGGTCCGCATCGCCTGCACATCCTCGGCCGCCAGCGCCAGGAGCCGGTCGCACAATGCGGCGGCGAGCCGGTCCTTGGACGGAAAGTGGTAGAGCAGACCGCCTTTCGACACACCCGCTTTGGCGGCCACCGCGTCGAGGGTGGCGTAGCGCTCGCCTTCGACGGCCAGGACATCCTCGTAAGCGTCGAGGATGCGGTCCCGCGACGAAGCCATTCCGAGAGCTTACGACAACGCCATGGAACTGTACCGTCTGGACGGTATAGTTGGGCCGGTCACATCGGTCGAGTCACATGGAGAAGCTGGTCATGCGGGTGTATCGCGACGTGCTCCGGACTCCCGGCGTACTGAACGTGACTGCTTCCCAGCTGTTCGCCCGCCTCCCGCTGGGCATGCTCAACCTGGCGATCCTCATGCACGTCCAGTCCAAGACCGGGTCCTACGCGATGGCAGGCGCCGCGGTGGCGTGCGTCAGCATCGGGGAAGCGCTGGCGATGCCCGTCACCGCGCGCCTCGCCGGGCGCGCCATGGTGATCACCCTGATCGTTGCGGCCCTGACGAACGGCGCCGCCATGCTGACGCTGGCGTTCGCCGGTGCCTCCGGGCCGATGCTGCTGATACTCGGGGTGCTCATCGGCGCATCCGTGCCGCCACTGATGCCGGTGGTTCGGGCGCTGTACCCGCAATTGGTGCCCAGCGACGGGGTCCGCGCGCTGTTCGCATTCGACACCACCGCACAGGAACTGATCTGGGTTGTCGGCCCGGTGGCCACTACCTTCCTCGCCTCTGCGCTGTCGACTGCAATGCCGCTGGTGGCATCCGCGGTCGTCACCATCGTAGGGACCGGGTGGTTTCTGTTGAGTGCCAGGCATCTTCGGCCGTACACGGGCAGAGGCGCATCAGCGTTCGGCCGGGTCGTCGCCAACCGCACCGTCATCCTCGCGATGGTCACCAGCCTCGCGCTGGTCGCCTCGTTCATGGCTCTGGAAGTCGGGATCGTCGCCGCCCACGGACGCACCGGAGTCACCGCGGGCCTCGCGATCGCCGTCGCCAGCGCGGGATCCCTGGTCGGAGGCTTGGTGTTCGGGCACCGGCGATTTGGGCTCACGGGGCTGGTGGCCGCGTTGGGAATCGTGGCTGCCGGGACGGTGGTGTTCGGCCTCGTCGATCGCCTCGTCCTGCAGTTCTCCGCTTTGTTCGGATCGGGATTGGGCTTCGCCCCGGCGATGTCCGCGTTGTATCTCATGGTGTCGCGCGAGATCGAAGAGCACTCGGCAGCAGAGGCGTTCGGATGGCTCAACAGCGCAGCACTGGTGGGTGGGGCGGCGGGTACCGCCCTCGCCGGCGTGGCCGCCGACGCGCATGGCGCCCACGGTGCCGTCGTGGTGTCGGCGGTGCTGGCCACGCTGGCCGCCTGCAGCCCGATCGTGGCTCGGATGGCCGGTCCGCTAAGAGGTCTCGGTGATCAACCTGAGCCGGCAAATTACCGGTCGGCAACGTCAATTTGCCCGGTGCAAGCCGGCGAGCAGGTGTAACCTCCTCCGCGACAGGCTTACCGGTGCCGAATCGCCAACCGGAGTGAGGTCGCCATGGCAACCGAGTTCAACGGCAAGATCGAACTGGATATCAGGGATTCCGAACCGGACTGGAGCCCCTACGCGGCGCCCACCGCTGTCGAGAACGCGCCGAACGTTCTGTATCTGGTGTGGGATGACACCGGCATCGCCACCTGGGACTGCTTCGGCGGCTTGGTGGACATGCCCGCCATGAGCCGGATCGCCGAACGCGGAGTTCGGCTGTCGCAGTTCCACACCACGGCACTGTGCTCACCCACCCGCGCGTCACTGCTCACCGGTCGCAACGCCACCACGGTCGGAATGGCCACCATCGAAGAGTTCACCGACGGATTCCCCAACTGCAACGGGCGGATTCCGCTGGAGACCGCCCTGCTCTCGGAGGTGCTCGTCGAGCACGGCTACAACACCTACTGCGTGGGCAAGTGGCACCTGACTCCGTTGGAAGAATCCAACCTCGCTGCCACCAAACGGCATTGGCCTTGCTCGCGGGGATTCGAACGGTTCTACGGATTCATGGGCGGCGAGACCGATCAGTGGTACCCGGACCTGGTGTACGACAACCATCCGGTCGATCCGCCGGGTACGCCCGAGCAGGGCTATCACCTCTCGCAGGACCTCGCCGACAGGACCATCGAGTTCATCCGGGACGCCAAGGTGATCGCCCCGGACAAACCCTGGTTCACCTACCTGTGCCCGGGAGCCGGGCACGCGCCGCATCACGTGTTCAAAGAGTGGGCAGACCGGTATGACGGTCGCTTCGACATGGGGTACGAGGCCTACCGGGACATCGTGCTGGAGAACCAGAAGCGGATGGGCATCGTGCCCCCGGACACCGAGCTGTCACCGGTCAACCCCTATGCGGACGTCAAGGGGCCCAACGGTGAACCGTGGCCTGTGCAGGACACCGTGCGGCCGTGGGACACCCTGAGCGATGACGAGAAGCGGCTGTTCACCCGGATGGCCGAGGTGTTCGCCGGATTCCTGTCCTACACGGACGCCCAGATCGGCCGGGTGCTGGATTTCCTGGAAGAGACAGGACAGCTCGACAACACGATCATCGTGGTGATCTCCGACAACGGGGCCAGTGGCGAGGGCGGGCCGAACGGGTCGGTCAACGAGACGAAGTTCTTCAACGGCTACATCGACACCGCCGAGGAGGGACTCAGGTTCATCGACCGCCTGGGCTCACCGGAGACCTACAACCATTACCCGATCGGGTGGGCGATGGCGTTCAACACCCCCTACAAGCTGTTCAAGCGTTACGCCTCCCATGAGGGCGGGATCGCCGACACCGCGATCATCTCCTGGCCCAACGGGATTGGCGCCCACGGCGCGGTGCGCGACAACTACGTCAACGTCTGCGACATCACGCCCACCGTGTACGACCTGCTCGACATCACGCCCCCGGCCAGCGTTCGCGGAGTTCCGCAGAAGCCGCTGGACGGGATGAGTTTCAAAGTAGCACTGGATGATCCGGACGCTCCGACCGGGAAAGAGACCCAGTTCTACACCATGCTCGGCACTCGTGGCATCTGGCACAAGGGGTGGTTCGCCAACTCCGTGCACGCGGCCACCCCGTCGGGATGGTCCCACTTCGACGCCGACCGCTGGGAGCTGTTCCACATCGAGGCCGACCGCAGCCAGTGCCACGACCTGGCTGCCGAACATCCGGACAAACTCGCGGAACTCCAAGAGCTGTGGTTCAGCGAGGCCGACAAGTACAACGGCCTGCCGCTGGCCGACCTCAACATCCTCGAGACGATGACCCGGTGGCGGCCGTACCTGGTCGGGGAACGATCCCGCTACATCTACTACCCGCACACCGCGGAGGTTGGCCTTGGCGCGGCCGCTGAACTGCGCGGTCAGTCGTTCACCGTGCTCGCCGACGTCACCGTCGACGGCGACGACACGCACGGCGTGTTGTTCAAACAGGGTGGCGCACACGGAGGTCACGTGCTGTTCATCGCCGACGGGCGCCTGCACTACGTCTACAACTTCCTCGGTGAACACGAGCAGTCCCTGGTCTCACCCGATCCGATCCCCGTGGGGCGGCACATCTTCGGCGTGCAATATCAACGGACCGGCACGGTCGAGGGCAGCCACACCCCGCTCGGGAACACCACCCTGTATGTCGACGACCAAGCGGTGGCCACGCTGGACGGAATGCAAACCCACCCCGGCATGTTCGCGCTCGCCGGGGGCGGCATCTGCATCGGCCGCAACCCGGGATCGGCCGTGTCGCAGCAATACCGGGCGCCGTTCGCGTTCGGCGGCGGCACCATCGGGCAGGTCACCGTCGACCTGTCAGGCCAGCCGTACCGGGACATGGAGAGGGAACTCGCAATCGCGTTCTCCAAGGACTGAGGGGACTGAGGGGGCTGATCGATGAGAGGAAAGACCACCTGGGTGGGCGTGTGTGCGTTGACGCTGCTCGCTCTGTCGGGCTGCGGGGACGGCCTCGACATCCCGGATCCACTCGCCGAAACCACGACGGCAGCGGCGCCCGTGACGACGCTGCCCGTCACGACGCCTCAGCGGGAACGGCCACCGGAGTTCGCGATGCCGGTATACGGGGTCGAGCCGACCACCACGCGGGTGTTGGCCTCCAGCGAGGTCACCTGTCCGCCACCGGCCGGCCCGACCGTGACCGTCAAGAGTCAAGCGCCCGGCTCGCCGTCGCTCACCGTCGCGGTGCCCGAAGGGTTCACCGAGGTGACGCCGCACGCGGCAGCGGTCCGGCTGACCGGCCCGGCGGGGATGGCCGCCGAGGTCACGCTCACACCGACGACGCGAACCGCGCGGGCCGACTTCGAGCACTACGCCGACGATCGCGTGGCGAAGTACCCGATCAACAGTGTCAGCGTGCTGCCCGGTGACCTGTGCGGTTACAGCGGCCAGAAGCTGATGGGCGTCCTGGCGGAGCGGCCGGGGAAGGGCATCGAATACGCCGACCGGGTCGTTCACGTATGGACCAATCAGGGCGCGTTCCTGGCCGTCGTGCGCCTCGAGGCCCCGAGCGATACGCCGGGGTTCGACGAGGCCAGTTCGGCGATGCTCGCCGACTTCGGAATCACCATGCCGGGCTGAATCGGCCGACGGCCGGGCCCGACTAGCCTCGACGCCGTGCTCACCGAACTCGTCGAGCTTCCCGCCGGGACCTTCCAGATGGGTTCCACGGCGTTCTACCCCGAAGAGGCTCCGGTCCACTCCGCCGCCGTCGGCGCATTCGCCATCGAGAAGCACCCCGTGACCGCCGCCCAGTTCGGTGAGTTCGTCGAGGCCACGGGCTACGTCACGATCGCCGAACGGCCGATGGACCCGGCGCTCTATCCCGGGGTGGACGAGGCGGATCTGATGCCCGGCGCCCTGGTGTTCACACCCACCGACGGCCCCGTCGACCTGCGGGACTGGCGTCAATGGTGGGACTGGGCGCCCGGCGCCAACTGGCGTCAGCCGTTCGGACCCGATCGAGCCGCGGCTGCCCCCGACCACCCCGTCGTGCAGGTGGCCTACCCGGATGCGGCGGCGTACGCGGCCTGGGCCGGGCGCCGGTTGCCCACCGAAGCCGAGTGGGAGTACGCGGCGCGCGGGGGAGGCGAGGGCATCTACGCCTGGGGTGACGAGGTGGCCCCGGGCGGAGCGCTCATGGCCAATACGTGGCAGGGCCGGTTCCCGTATCGCAACGACGGCGCGCTCGGCTGGCGCGGCACGTCGCCGGTCGGAAGCTTCCCGCCCAACGCGTTCGGCCTGTTCGACATGATCGGCAACGTGTGGGAGTGGACCACCACCCGGTTCGTGGGCCGACACCGGCCGGAGGCCGGCGCGCCCGCGTGCTGCCCGCCGCCGTCCGACCCCGATCCGGCGGTGAACCAGGTGCTCAAAGGGGGTTCGCACCTGTGCGCTCCGGAGTACTGCCACCGGTACCGTCCAGCAGCGCGTTCACCGCAGTCGCAGGACAGTTCCACTACGCACATCGGATTTCGCTGCGTCGTGAGCTGACGGCCGCTGATCCCGATCAGCCGCGATTTGGCGCATTCGCCGTGCTCACCTAGTATGTAGGGGTTGCCTTGGGCAGACCTCGGTTGACTGCTGTTCTGAGTCAACCCCGCGTGCCCTTCGGAAACAAAGACCGCGCACGTCCAGGTCGGTATCTGGCGTGCATACAAAACCAGGTCAGGAGATCGAGTGATTCAGCAGGAATCGCGGTTGAAGGTCGCCGACAACACGGGCGCCAAGGAGATCTTGTGCATCCGCGTGCTCGGTGGCTCATCGCGACGCTATGCCGGCATCGGCGACATCATTGTCGCGACTGTCAAAGACGCCATCCCGGGCGGCAACGTCAAGCGTGGCGATGTCGTCAAGGCCGTCGTGGTGCGCACCGTCAAGGAGCGTCGCCGGGCTGACGGCAGCTACATCAAGTTCGACGAGAACGCCGCCGTCATCATCAAGGCCGACAACGACCCCCGCGGCACCCGCATCTTCGGGCCGGTCGGTCGCGAACTGCGCGAGAAGAAGTTCATGAAGATCGTCTCGCTGGCTCCGGAGGTTTTGTAAATGAAGGTCCACAAGGGCGACACCGTGCTGGTGGTCTCGGGCAAGGACAAGGGCGCGAAGGGCAAGGTCATCGAGGCCTACCCGACCCGCGACAAGGTTCTGGTCGAGGGCGTCAACCGGATCAAGAAGCACACTGCCCAGTCGCAGAACGAGCGTGGCGCATCGTCGGGTGGCATCGTCACCCAGGAAGCCGCCATCCACGTTTCCAACGTGATGGTGGTCGATTCCGACGGCAAGCCGACTCGTGTGGGTTACCGCGTCGATGAAGAGACCGGCAAGAAGGTCCGCATCGCCAAGACCAATGGCAAGGACATCTGATGACCGCACCAGAGAAGGTTCAGCCCCGCCTGAAGCAGCGCTACCGCGAAGAGATCCGCGAGGCGCTGAACAAGCAGTTCGAGTTCGACAACGTCATGCAGATCCCGGGCGTCGTCAAGGTTGTCGTCAACATGGGCGTCGGCGACGCCGCCCGTGACGCCAAGCTGATCAACGGTGCGGTCAGTGACCTGCAGCTGATCACCGGCCAGAAGCCGGAGATCCGCAAGGCCCGCAAGTCCATCGCACAGTTCAAGCTGCGTGAGGGCATGCCCATCGGTGCGCGCGTCACCCTGCGCGGCGACCGGATGTGGGAGTTCCTGGACCGGCTGATCTCCATCGCCCTGCCCCGTATCCGCGACTTCCGCGGCCTGAACGGCAAGCAGTTCGACGGCACCGGTAACTACACCTTCGGCCTCAACGAGCAGTCGATGTTCCACGAGATCGACGTGGATTCCATCGACCGTCCCCGCGGCATGGACATCACCGTCGTCACCTCGGCGACCAACGACGACGAAGGCCGTGCGCTGCTGAAGGCGCTGGGCTTCCCCTTCAAGGAGAACTGAGCACATGGCAAAGAAGGCGTTGATCCACAAGGCCAACAAGAAGCCCAAGTTCGCGGTTCGCGCGTACACGCGGTGCAACAAGTGCGGTCGCCCGCACTCGGTCTACCGCAAGTTCGGGCTGTGCCGTATCTGCCTGCGCGAGATGGCGCACGCGGGTGAGCTGCCCGGCGTGCAGAAGTCCAGCTGGTAATCCAGCAGATCTCTGCGCAGTAGACCACACAGACCAATCCAAACAGGTTGCGGAAGGCCCTGAAGAGGGAACCGCCGCGAGGAAGGTGAGCCGGTTGTCATGACGATGACTGACCCGATCGCAGACTTTTTGACACGTCTGCGCAACGCCAATTCGGCGTACCACGATGAGGTGACTCTGCCCCACTCGAAGATCAAGGCGAACATCGCCGAGATCCTCAAGAAAGAGGGCTACATCTCCGATTACCGCACCGAGGATGCCCGCGTCGGCAAGTCCCTGGTGGTGTCGCTCAAGTACGGCCCCAGCCGTGAGCGCAGCATCGCCGGCCTGCGCCGCGTGAGCAAGCCCGGTCTGCGGGTTTACGCAAAGTCCACCAATCTGCCTCGGGTGCTCGGCGGCCTGGGCGTGGCGATCATCTCCACGTCCTCGGGCCTGCTCACCGACCGTCAGGCGGCACGAAGCGGCGTGGGCGGCGAAGTCCTCGCCTACGTGTGGTGAGGGGATAGAAGACATGTCGCGTATTGGTAAGCAGCCGGTCCTGGTTCCCGCCGGGGTCGATGTGACGATTGACGGCCGCAACGTCTCGGTCAAGGGCCCCAAGGGCACCCTGACCCTGGATGTCGCCGAGCCGATCACCGTCGAGCGCAACGAGGACGGCGCCATCGTGGTCAGCCGTCCCGATGACGAGCGGCGCAGCCGCTCCCTGCACGGGCTCTCCCGCACCCTGGTGGCCAACCTGGTCACCGGCGTCACCGAGGGCTACACCCGCAAGATGGAGATCTTCGGCGTCGGCTACCGCGTCGCACTCAAGGGTTCCAACCTGGAGTTCGCGCTCGGTTACAGCCACCCCGTGGTGATCGAGGCGCCCGAGGGCATCACGTTCGCCGTCGAGACGCCCACCAAGTTCTCGATCACGGGCATCGACAAGCAGAAGGTCGGTCAGATCTCCGCGGTCATCCGCCGCCTGCGCCGTCCCGACCCCTACAAGGGCAAGGGCGTGCGTTACGAGGGTGAGCAGATCCGCCGCAAGGTCGGAAAGACAGGTAAGTAAGTCATGGCTACTACAAAGAATGACGCAGCTGCGGCCCGCAAGCCGGTGGGGCAGAACATCTCTGAGACCCGCCGCAACTCGCGGCTGCGTCGGCACGCCCGGTTGCGCAAGAAGGTCTCCGGCACCGCCCAGACCCCGCGTCTGGTGGTCAACCGTTCGGCACGGCACATCCACGTGCAGCTCGTCGACGACCTGGAAGGCGTCACCCTGGCGGCTGCCTCGTCGATCGAAGCCGACGTTCGCGCGGTTGAGGGCGACAAGAAGGCGCACAGCGTTCGGGTCGGTCAGCTGATCGCCGAGCGCGCCAAGGCTGCCGGCGTCGACACCGTGGTGTTCGACCGTGGTGGCTACACCTATGGCGGCCGGATCGCCGCGCTGGCCGATGCCGCGCGCGAGGGCGGGCTGAAATTCTGATGACTGTCAACGAGAGGACTGCATGATGGCCGAGCAGGCAACTGGTGCCGGCGGCCCAGGCGCTTCCGACAACCGCGGTGGCCGTGGCCGCCGCGACGACCGCGGTGGCCGTGGTGGCCGCGACAGCGGCGAGAAGAGCAACTACATCGAGCGCGTGGTGTCGATCAACCGCGTCTCCAAGGTGGTCAAGGGTGGTCGGCGCTTCAGCTTCACCGCTCTGGTCATCGTCGGTGACGGCAAGGGCATGGTCGGCGTCGGCTACGGCAAGGCCAAGGAAGTTCCGGCCGCGATCGCCAAGGGTGTCGAGGAAGCTCGCAAGAACTTCTTCCGCGTCCCGCTGATCGGTGGCACCATCGTCCACCCGGTCCAGGGTGAGGCGGCTGCCGGTGTCGTCATGCTGCGCCCGGCCAGCCCCGGTACCGGTGTGATCGCCGGTGGTGCGGCTCGCGCGGTTCTGGAATGCGCCGGGGTGCACGACATCCTGGCCAAGTCGCTGGGCAGCGACAACGCGATCAACGTGGTGCACGCCACCGTTGCCGCGCTGAAGATGATCCAGCGTCCCGAAGAGGTGGCGGCCCGTCGCGGTCTGCCGCTCGAGGATGTGGCGCCGGCCGGCATGCTCAAGGCCCGGCGCGAGAGCGAAGCGCTGGCTGCCGCAGCAGCGCGTGAGGGATCGGCATAACCATGGCAGAACTCAAGATCACCCAGGTGCGCGGAACCATCGGCGCACGCTGGAAGCAGCGCGAAAGCCTGCGGACCCTGGGGCTGAAGAAGATTCGTCAGTCCGTGGTTCGTGAGGACAACGCGCAGACCCGCGGTCTGATCAAGGCCGTTCATCACCTCATCGAGGTGGAGGAGGTGAAGTCCTGATGTCTGTTATCAAGCTTCACGACCTGCGGCCCGCCCCCGGGGAGAAGAAGGCCAAGACCCGCGTCGGTCGTGGTGAGGGCTCCAAGGGTAAGACCGCCGGTCGTGGTACCAAGGGCACCAAGGCCCGCAAGAACGTCCCCGCGACGTTCGAGGGTGGCCAGATGCCGATCCACATGCGGCTCCCGAAGCTCAAGGGCTTCAAGAACCGCTTCCGGACCGAGTACGAGGTCGTCAACGTCGGCGACATCGCCAAGGCCTTCCCGCAGGGCGGCACCATCGGTGTCGACGAGCTGGTTGCCAAGGGCCTCGTTCGCAAGAACAGCCTGGTGAAGGTTCTCGGCGACGGCAAGCTGGCCGTCAAGGTCGACGTGACCGCCAACAAGTTCAGCGGTAGCGCCCGTGAGGCGATCACCGCTGCCGGCGGTTCGGCCACCGAACTGTAATTCTGCGCGAGCAGACACAAAAGCCCCCGCTTCGGCGGGGGCTTTTTGCGTTGGCCGTCAGTTCAGTTGGCCGTCAGCTCAGTTGCGGGATCACGTCGGCGGCCAGCCGCTCCAACTGCTCGCGGTCCTCGGCGACCGTCGCGCCCGTTGGGTTGAGCACGATGGTCTGCGCGCCCGCATCGAGAACCTCACGCAGGCCCCGCGTCACCTCCTCGGCGGTACCGGCCACGGCCACCTCGCCGAGCTGCCGGGCCCGGTCCCCGTAGATCCGCCCCAGGCCCGCATCCACCCGCTCCCGCGCCCGGGCACTGTCGTCGTCGACGATCAGGTACACGCGCTTGCCGATCCGGAAGGTGTCGGGATCCTTGCCCTGTTCGGCTATCTCGCGTCGCACCGTGCGCACCGCCTCGGCGAAGGCCGCCGTGGTCGAGGACCCCGCCCCGAGAAACGCGTCGCCGTGCCGGACCGCGCGCGCCAGCGCCGCAGGGGCATTGGCACCGAACCAGATCGGCGGGTGCGGGCGCTGAACGGGTTTGGGGCTGATGGCCAGATCGTCGACATCACGGAACCGGCCGTGGAAGGTGATCCGGGGTTCATCCGACCACGCGGCCTTCATCAACTCCAGGCCCTCGGTGAAACTGGAGATGAACGTCGAGGAGTCCACCCCGAACGCCGGGAACTGCCGGAAACCCCCGCCGGGCGCCACCCCGACGTCGAGGCGGCCGTGACTGAGCCGGTCCACCGCGGTGATCGCGGAAGCCAGCTGCAACGGGTCGTGCAGGGAAGTGACGAGGACCGCCACCCCAAGCCGCAGCGTCGTCGTGACGGCAGCGGCATACGACAGCAGCTCGAGCGGGGCGATCGTCGGTGCCGGGCCCACGGTCTGCTCGATCGTCCAACCACCCTCGAATCCGAGTTCCTCGGCGCGAGCCAGGTACGCCTTGAAACCCGCGTCGTCGAAGCCGTCGTGGTCGAGCTGCGGGAGCGAGATGGATAACGTCACCTGTCTCACGGTACGACGGCGGGTCCGGTGGGCGGCGACTTCTCGTCGACGCGCGCAGAATCCCCGCATCGGTAGGCTCGGTTCATGTTCGCTTTTCTCCCCGGATTTCCCGGCCAGGATGACCTCAGGACGTTGGTCCGGCGTGTCGACACCGCCCGGCACAACGGAGTTCCCAACGGGTGCGTCCTGGAGTTGGACCTGTTGTCGATACCGCCGGAGACCGCCGGCTTCGACCCGCTGGCCCTGATCGCGGGCGGGGGCAGGCCGCTGGTGCTGCGGCAGGCGATCGCGGCGATCCACCGCGCGGCCGAGGACGATCGCGTGGCCGGGCTGATCGCACGCGTGCAGCTGCCCGCCGCCGCACCCGGTCCGGTGCAGGAACTGCGCGAGGCCATCGCGGCGTTCAGCGATGTCAAGCCCACGCTGGCATGGGCGGAGACCTACCCCGGCACGCTGTCCTACTACCTGGCATCGGCGTTCCGCGAGGTGTGGATGCAGCCCTCGGGCACGGTGGGCCTGGTGGGCTTCGCCACCAACGCGATGTTCCTGCGCGACGCGCTCGACAAGGTCGGCATCGAGGCGCAGTTCGTCGCCCGCGGTGAATACAAGTCGGCGGCAAACGTTTTCACCGAAGACCGCTACACCGACGCGCAGCGCGAGGCCGACGGCCGGATGATCGAGAGCCTGCAGACGCAGGTGTGGCAGGCCATCGCCGAATCCCGGCAGCTGACCACCGAGTCCATCAACGCACTGGCCGACCGCGCGCCGGTGCTGCGCGATGACGCGGTGACCGCGGGCCTGATCGACCGGATCGGTTTCCGGGACGAGGCGTATTCGCGGATCGGCGAACTGTCGGGTGGGCCGGTCGAGGCCGGTGCGGATGCCGATAGCCACCCGGATGCCCTACCGCGGCTTTATCTTTCGCGATACGCCCGGACTTCCCCAAAGGTGCCCGCGCCGCAGCTGCCGGGCCGCAAATCCAAACCCACCATCGCGGTGGTGACGCTGCACGGTCCCATCGTGAGCGGGCGCGGCGGGCCTCAGGTGCTGCCGCTGGGTAATTCCAGCGCCGGCGGAGACACCATCGCCGCCGCCCTTCGGGAGGCTGCCGCCGACGACGAGGTGTCGGCGATCGTGCTGCGGGTGGACAGCCCCGGCGGCTCGGTCACCGGGTCGGAAACCATTTGGCGCGAGGTGGTTCGGGCCCGCGAGCGCGGCAAGCCCGTCGTCGCCTCGATGGGTGGGGTCGCCGCGTCGGGCGGTTACTACGTGTCGATGGCGGCCGACGAGATCGTGGCCAACGCGGGCACGATCACCGGATCCATCGGTGTGATCACCGGCAAGCTGGTCTCGCGCGAGCTCAAGGACAAGCTCGGGGTGGGTTCGGATTCTCTGCGCACCAACCTCAATGCCGACGCCTGGTCGTCCAACGCGCCGTTCACCGACGAGCAGCACGCTCACGTCGAAACCGAGACCGAGCTGTTCTATACCGATTTCATCTCGCGGGTGGCCGACGGGCGCAAGCTGTCGGTCGAGCAGGTCCATGAAGTGGCCCGGGGTCGGATATGGACCGGCGCCGACGCCAAGGACCGCGGCCTGATCGACGAACTCGGCGGGTTGCGCACGGCGATCACCCGGGCCAAGGTGCTGGCCGGGCTGGATCCGGACACCAAGGTGCGGGTGCTGAGCTATCCCGGCTCGTCCTGGTTGGACATGTTGCGGCCCAAGCCTTCGTCACAGCCCGCAGCAGCGTCGTTGCCGCAGGCGGTGGGCAACCTGCTGGGCAATCTGTGGTGGGAGTTCTCGAAAACGCCGGCCGCACGATGACCGGAGTCAACGCACTCTGGCTGGGAGAACACCGGTTTTGACGCTGGTGATAGTTACGACGCGGTAGCGGGCGCCGCTTTGTCGGGCGTGGGGCTGTAACGTCAGATCTCGACAACTGATGAATTGTCGACGAGACGACGGCCTGGCCCTGCGGTGTTCAACCCAGTCAGAGCAGCCGTAACAGAATGCGCGGCGGGGAACGGTGTCGTCAGACACATGGAGGACTCGTGCCCGCGCATAAAAGCCCGATGAGAGGCTTTGGAGACAAACCGGAGATCGACCATCGCGAACCCGCCGAGAATCCGCCGGACCCCGGCGTCCTGAGACGGGCGATCGCCGCGTCGGCGATCGGTAACGCCACAGAGTGGTTCGACTACGGCATCTACGCGTACGGCGTGGGCTACATATCCGCTGCCATCTTCCCTGGCGACGCCCAACAGGCGACGCTGCTGGCCCTCGCGACGTTCGCGGTGTCATTCCTGGTCCGCCCGCTCGGCGGATTCGTCTGGGGGCCTCTCGGCGACCGGCTCGGCCGCAAACACGTACTCGCGATCACCATCGTCTTGATGGCGGGCGCGACGTTCTGCGCCGGGCTCATTCCCTCCTATGCCGCGATCGGGATGTGGGCCCCGGTGCTCATGGTCGGGTTGCGGATGATCCAGGGCTTCTCCACCGGTGGCGAATATGGCGGCGCCGCGACATTCATGGCCGAGTACGCGCCGTCGCGTCGGCGTGGTTTCCTCGGCAGTTTCCTGGAATTCGGCACCCTCGCGGGCTTTTCGCTGGGTGCGTTGTTGATGCTCGGCTTCTCGGCACTGCTCTCCGATGAGCAGATGGGGCAATGGGGCTGGCGGCTGCCATTCCTCGTGGCCGCCCCGCTCGGCCTTGTCGGTGTCTACCTTCGTTCGAAGCTGGAGGACACCCCGATCTTCCGCGAACTCGAGACGAAGGGGGAACGGGAAGGCGGGCCCGCGTCGGAGCTCAAGGATCTGGTGGTCGAGTACTGGGGCCCCATCCTGCGACTGGGCGGTTTGGTCGTTGCACTCAACGTGATCAACTACACGCTGCTCACCTACATGCCGACCTATCTGGAACAGACGATCGGCTTGTCGAGCAGCCACGCCTTGGTGGTCCCCATCATCGGCATGCTCTCGATGATGGTGTTCCTGCCGTTCGCCGGCCACATCTCCGACCGGGTGGGCCGCAAACCGATGTGGTGGATCTCGCTGATCGGACTCTTCGTCGCCGGTATCCCGATGTTCCTGCTGATGTCGACGAACATGGTCGGTGCAATCATCGCGTTCGCGGTGCTGGGCCTGCTCTATGTGCCCCAGCTGTCGACGATCTCCGCGACGTTCCCGGCGATGTTCCCCACCCAGGTGCGTTACGCCGGCTTCGCCATCGCCTACAACGTGTCGACATCGCTGTTCGGCGGTACGGCTCCGGCGGTCAATGATTGGCTGGTGGCAAAGACCGGCGACCAGCTGGTGCCTGCCTATTACATGATGATCGCCTGCGTGATCGGGATGATCGCGCTGATCAAGGTGCCCGAAACCGCCCGATGTCCGATCAGTGGCACCGAGATACCCGGAACGCCCGAGGCGCCGGCGCAGCTGGAATACGAGACCGAGCCCGACGCCGACGCGGGCACGCCGCCTGCGTCAGCCGGCCGGTAGCCGGGCGATCAACCGGTCGACGGCGTCCTCCATGTGGGCCAGCATCAACTTGTCGGTGAGGGCGACGTCGCCGGATCGGATGGCGCAGGCCAGTGCCTGGTGCTCGTTGACCCGGTCGGTGGCGGTGTCATAGGTGTCGGCCAGCGCGTGCACGCACATCCGGGTCTCGACCAGGAACGTCTGGTGCAGACGGGAAAGCCGTGGACTGCCGGCGAGTTCGACGAGCACCTCGTGGAAACGCATGTCGGCTTCGCTGACCTCGTCCAGGTCCCTGGCGGCGGCCATCTCGTCGACCACTACGAGTAACGCGTCCCCGGCGGCCGCGTAGTCACCCTGCAGAATCTGGCGGCTCGCGGTCCGTTCGATCGCCTCACGGGCCAGGTACATGTCGCGGATCTCGCCGGAGTCCATGGTGTTGACGAACACGCCGCGGTTGCGGATCGCGATGAGCAGACCTTCCTGGGTGAGGCGCTGCATGCCCTCCCGCAGTGGGCCGCGACTCACCCCGAACTTGCGCGCCAACTCTGCCTCGCCCAGTTGCATGCCCGGTACGAGTTCGCCGTACGCGATGGCCTGCCGGAGCTTTTCGGCGACGATGCTCGGCGTCGATTCCTGTTCGACGGGCGTGATGAAGTCGGTCACGGCAGCGCTCCGAACAGGCGACCCAGTCCGGGTATCGGCGGCACCGGGCCGATCAGCTGCAGACCCTTCCAGACCGTGACCTGGTTGGCGGTGAGCACCGGTTTGCCGACGGCGTCTTCCAACCGGTCGATGAAACCCATTGTGTGCATGGCGGTGTCGGGTACCAGCACGGCCTCGGCGTCGGGGTGGTCGGCCGCGCGGACCATGGCGAGCACCTGGGGCTGCCCCAGCCGGCCGACCTCGGCCGCGGTGACGATGCCGTGACTGCCCATCGACACCACGTCCACGCCGCCGGCCGCCAGGAAGGCGACGAAATGCGCCGCCACGTCCCCGGGGTAGGAGGCCGCCACCGCGACGCGGTGGATGTCCAAGTGCCGCAGCGCATCGACGAAGGCGATCGATGTCGACGACGCCGGGACGCCGGACGCGGTGGCCACGTCGTCGGCCTGGCGTCGGGCACCGTCGGGGCCGAAAACGAAACTGCCGGACGTGCACGCCCACATCATCGAATCCGGGCGCGCCGCCCCCAGTCGTGCGACACCGTCGGCGAGGCGTTCGGTCCGGCCGAGGTCGAGGAGGGCGTCGACGCGATGTGCGTCCTCACCGACCGAGGTGATCGCGACCGGCAGTCTGACCGTCGCCTGCAAGCGTGCCTCCAACGCGCCGAAGTCGTCTTCGGCGCTGTGACCGGGATAGAGGATGCCCACCGTTGCCATGCGTTGTCCTTCCGACGGCGGCCGTGACACCGGCACGCGCTCACGTCTCCAGCAGCCGCTGACCGGCACCGATGGCCTTGCGGCCCGCAACCGCCAGGGCCGCCCACATGGTCACCTGGTTGGCGGTGACCACGGGCTTGTCGAGTTCACGCTCCAAACGGGCGATCAGATCGTACGTCGGCAGGTTCGTGCAACTGATGACGATGGCCTCGGCATCGGAACAGTCTGTGGCGCAAACCAACTCGGCGGTCGTCTCGTAGGGCACCGCCCAGATCTGCGATGTCATGCCCAGGCCCGCGGTGGCGGCCACCTCGATCCCGGCCTCCATGAGGTAGCTGGTCAGCCCGCTCGTCAGGTCCGCGGTGTAGGGGGTGACCGTGGCGACCGTCTTGACGCCGAGGTGCCGGAGTGCGGCGAGCATGGAGCCGCTGGTGGTCACCGCTGCCGGGGCGCCTGCCGCACGCATAGCCGAGACCAGTGCGGCTTCGCCGGCCATGCCCTTGACGAAGCTCCCCGCGGTGCACGCGTACGCCGTGACCAGTGGCGACACTGCGAGCACGTTCGCGGCACCGGCCTCGACCTGCTCGGGTTCGGAGACATGCACCGCCATGTCGACGGTCACCGGCAGCGGCGCGTACCGCAGGCGGGTGACGTAGAGGCTGACGTCGTTGGGCACCCAGCGCCACAGTTCGCGGTCGAGGGCAAAGTCGTAGGGCGTCACAACGCCTATCCCCACCTGCTGCAACGGTGGGGGAGGAACGACTTCCTCGAGCGTCATGTCCATAGTGTGAGGCCGAGTCGGCCAACCGGCAACAGATTGTTGACAATCCTACGAAGGCGTTCCTAGCCTCGGAACCGTGCCGCCTCACGCCGCCCGACCCGTGATCGCAGTGCTGTGTGAGCGCGAGACCGACCGGGTGCCGGGTCTGGCCTGCGTGGACGCGGAGTTCCGCTGCTGCGACGCCGACGGTCTGGTGCGGGCTGTCGAGGGCGCACAGGCGTTGCTGCTGTGGGATTACTTCTCGACCGCACTCCGTGAGGTCTGGGCGCATGCGGATGCGCTGGAGTGGATTCACATCCCCGCGGCCGGTGTCGACAAGCTGCTGTTCGACGGGTTGCGGGAATCCGACGTCGTGGTCACCAATGCCCGCGGCGTATTCGACCGTCCCATAGCCGAATACGTGCTCGGCGCGGTGCTGGCCCATGCCAAGGGCAGTCAGGCCAGCCTCGAGTTCCAGCGGCGCCATGAGTGGCGCCACCGGGAGACGCGCAGCATCGCGGGCGCCCACGCACTCGTGGTCGGGACCGGCGGAATCGGACGCGAGACCGCGCGTCTGCTGCGCGCGGCCGGACTGTCCGTGCGCGGCGCCGGGCGCGTGGCGGTCACCGAGGATCCGGATTTCGGGACGGTGGTCACCACCGACGATCTGGCCGCGGCGGTCGGCTGGTGCGACCACCTGGTGCTGGCCGCTCCGCTCACTGCGGCGACGCGGGGTCTGGTCGATGCCGACGTACTGAAGGCGATGAAACCCGATGCACACCTGGTGAACATCGCGCGCGGACCGATCGTCGACGAGGATGCGCTGCTGGCCGCGTTGACCGACGGCCGTATCGGCGGGGCCACCCTCGACGTGTTCAGCATCGAGCCCTTGCCCGCCGAACATCCGTTGTGGGACGCACCCGGTGCCGTCATCACCGCGCACATGTCCGGCGACATCGAAGGATTCCGCGACACCCTGGCTGATCAGTTCGCCGACAATGCGCGCCGCTGGCTGGCCGGGCAGCCGCTGCTCAACGTGGTCGACAAGTTGCTCGGTTACGTACCAGGGGATCCGGCGTGACGATCCCACAGGCGGTCGAGTTGCTCGCGGCATACCAGGCCGGGACACTCTCCCCGGTCGAGGTGACCGGGGAGGCCCTTTCGGGCATCGACCGCCACGACGCGGCGGTCAACGCGTTCGTGTTCGTCGACCCCGACGGGGCGATGGCCGCTGCGCGTGAGTCCGAGAAACGTTGGCACGAGGGGCATCCGCTGGGGCCGGCGGACGGCATCCCGACCTCGATCAAGGACGCGCTGTGGACCAGGGGCTGGCCGACCCTGCGCGGTAGCTGGCTCATCGACGAGGCGGGTCCGTGGAACGAGGACGCGCCCAGCGTGGCGCGGCTGCGGGAATCCGGTGCGGTGCTACTCGGCAAGACCACGACACCGGAGTACTCGTGGAAAGGCGTGACCGACTCGCCGCGCTACGGCGCGACCGGCAACCCGTGGGACCCCGCCGTGACCGCAGGCGGGTCGAGTGGCGGCAGTGCCGCTGCCGTGGCACTCGGCATGGGGGCGTGGTCGGTGGGCACCGACGGCGGTGGTTCCGTGCGTATCCCCGCCGCTTTCACCGGCACCGTCGCACTCAAACCCACCTACGGCCTCATCCCGCTGTATCCGCCGAGCCCGTTCGGCACGCTCTCGCACGCAGGCCCGATGGCCCGCACGGTCGCCGACGTGGCCGCGCTCCTGGACGTCATCACCGGATTCGACGCGCGGGACTGGTCGGCAATGCCTTCTCCGCGTTCGTCTTTCCGGGCCGCGCTGAACGGCGGAATCGCCGGCCTGCGGATCGCCTACTCTCCGAACCTCGGCTTCGGGGTCAACGACCCGGAGGTGGACATCGCGGTGCGGGCAGCGGTCGAGGTGCTCGTGGCGGCGGGCGCGGACGTCGAAGAGCTCGACCCGGGCTTCGCCGACCCCGTCCACGCCTTCCACGTGCTGTGGTTCTCCGGTGAGGCGAAGGTGTTGGAAGACAAGCTCAGTGGTCCGGACATCGGGCGTGCCGATCCCGGTCTGCGGCGCACGGCCGAAACCGGGGCGACCTTCACCGCGTCGGACTACCTGGACGCGACCGCCGTCCGGATGAAGCTCGGGGAACTGATGGGCAGGTTCCACCAGACCTACGACGTGCTGGTCACCCCGACCCTGCCGCTGACGGCCTTCCCGGTCGGCAACGACGTGCCCGACGGTTCGTCCTCACCGGACTGGACCAGTTGGACGCCCTACACCTACCCGTTCAATCTGACTCAGCAGCCCGCACTTTCGGTGCCGTGCGGGTTCAGCTCAACCGGCCTGCCCATCGGGCTGCAGATCGTCGGCCCCCGGCATGCGGATGCCCTGGTGCTCCGGGTGGGGGATGCTTATCAGGCCGCCACGGACTGGCATCGCCGGGCGCCCACGTTGCTCACCGAGGAGGTCGCATGAGCCGGTTGATCACCGTGTCGCTGGACAAGCGGGGAGTCAGTTGCGTTGCCCGGCTCTTCGAGGCGGCCGCACCGCGGACGTGTGCGGCCGTGTGGGATGCCCTGCCGCTGGCCGCGCAGGTATTTCACGGCAAGTACGCCCGTAACGAGATCTACACTCTGCTACCGGCATTCGGTATCGATCCCGGTAAGGAGAACACCACCGTCACACCCATACCGGGCGATCTGTGCTGGTTCTCGTTCGACTCCGACGATCTGGGCAACCCCGCATACGGATACGAGAACAGCACGGGCACGGGAACCACCGGAGCGATCGTCGACCTGGCGTTGTTCTACGGTCGCAACAATCTGCTGATCAACGGAGACCAGGGCTGGGTGCCCGGCAACGTGTTCGGCGAGATCGTCGACGGGCTCGAGGAGATGGCCGCCGCCTGTCAGGACTTGTGGATGGGCGGAGCCAGGGGCGAGACGTTGCGCTTCGCCAGGGCGTCGTGACCGTGTGTCGCACTCGTTCCGCGTCGCCGGCTTTGACGCAGCATCTACGCCGCGGATCACTGCTCAATGCTGACCGTGATCCGCGGCGTAACCACGATGCCGCGCCGGTCGAACTCAGCTCAGAGTGCCGCTGACGTAGACGATTTCGCCCATCGGGTCGTTCTCGTCACGGTCGGGGATCGGCAGGCCGTGGCGCGCGAACAGCTCGGATCGGGCCACCCCGGACATCTGCCAGCCCTTGGCGCTCAGATAGTCGGCGGCCGAATGCCTTTCGCCGTGGTAGATCAGCGACGGCATGTCCAGGTGCAAACCCATCTGGCTGAACACCGCGGTGGCAGCCTGGGCCTTTTCCGGGTCGAAATCCTTGAGTCCGGGGACGAACTCGGTGGCCACGGCGCTGCCGGGCGCGCTCAGCGCGACGATGTTGTCGAACAGCCGGTCCTGCGCCTCAGGTGGCAGGTAGATCAGCAGGCCCTCCGCGCACCACGCGGTCGGTTTCGCCGGGTCGAATCCCGCTGCCTTGAGCGCGGCCGGCCAGTCGTTACGCAGGTCGATCGGTACGGTGCGACGCTCGGCCGTCGGCTCGGCGCCGAGATCGGCCAGCGTGCGGGTCTTGAACTCGATCACCTCGGGCTGATCGATCTCGTAGACCACCGTGCCGTCGGGCCAGGGCAGACGGTAGGCGCGGGAGTCCAGACCGGAGGCCAGGATCACCGCCTGCCGGATGCCGGCCTTGCCAGAGTTGATGAAGAAGTCATCGAAGAACCGTGTACGCACGGCCATCTCGTCGATATTGGAGCGAGCGCGCTCGGCCGCGTCCGGCACGAGCTGGGCCAGCGTATCCAGACTCAGCTCACCATCGACCATCTTGGTGAACACGTCGATGCCCACCGCGCGCACCAACGGCGCCGCGAACGGGTCGTCGATCAGCCCGTGGGAATCCTGGCTGGCGATCGCCCGCCCGGTCGCCACCAGCGTGGCGGTGGCGCCGACGCTGGAGGCCAGATCCCAACTGTCGTCATCGGTACGTGCCATCGTGCGCCTCCCGGCCGTCTACTTCGGTGTCTTGAGTGTTGCTGACAGATAACCAGAATCGCCTGCGAGATCGGCAAGCTCCTCGGGGTAGGGAAAGCCGTGCGACTCGTAGGCTGCCCGGGTGGGTTGCACCGTGGCGTCCCACCCGTGCGCGGCGAGGTAGTCGCGGGCGGCCGTCCGCTCGCCGGAATAGAACAGGTCCTTCAGATCCACGTCGGAGCCGACCTTCTTGGACCATTCGCTGACCCGCTCGGTCCACTTGTCGTTGAGTGAGGCGGCGTCCATGTGCTCGGTGGCCAGTCTGCTGCCCGGGGCGCTGAGCGCGGTGATGTTGTCGAACAACCGGTCCTGGGCTTCCGGCGGCAGGTAGATCAGCAGACCCTCGGCGATCCAGGCGGTCGGAAGCTGTGGATCGAAACCGTTGGCGCGCAAGGCCGCCGGCCAGTCGTCGCGCAGGTCGACGGGCACGGTGTGCAGCTCGGCGGCCGGCTCGGCCCCGAGATCGGTCAGGGTGCGGGTCTTGAACTCCAGCACCGCCGGCTGATCCACCTCGAACACCACGCTGCCGGCAGGCCAGGCCAGCCGGTAGGCGCGGGTGTCCAGGCCGGACGCCAGGATCACCGCCTGGCGGATACCGGCTGCCGCGGCATCGGTGAAGAAGTCGTCGAAAAATCGGGTGCGAACGGCGATCTGCTCACACATCCGCTGCCGGTCCAGCATCAGGTCGCCCTCGACGCACACCTCGCCGTCGGCGAGCCGGATGCTGTGTTCCAGGCCCACTGCGCGCACCAGCGCGTCGGCGTACGGGTCATTGATCAGCGGGTCGGGTTGTTTGGTGGCCAGCGCCCGGGAGGCCGCGACACCGGTCGCGGTCGCGCCGACGCTGGTGGCGAGATCCCAGGTGTCGCCTTCGGTGCGGGTCATGGTGTTCCTAATCTCGTATTGCGATGACGGCTTGTGAATTGCGTTGCGGCGCGGCGGCTTCCCCGGCAGGGAAATCGCGGCCGTAGTCGGCGAACAGCTCGGGCCGCCGCCGGGCGGTCACCGACCATCCCCGGTCGGTGAGGTACTCGACGACCGAGTTGCGCTCGCCGTCGTACCAGAGGTTGGCCAGGTCGAGGTCGAGTCCGTGCTGACGCCACTGCTCGCTCAGCACCTGTCCGCGCTCGCGCAGGTTGGTCGCCATGCCGGGCAGGTGGTACTCGGTGGCCAGCCGGCTGCCTTGAGCGCTGAGCGTGGTGATGTTGTCGAACAGCCGGTCCTGGGCCTCCGGCGGAAGGTAGGCCAGGAGGCCTTCGGCGCTCCATGCGCTGGGGGCCGTCGGATCGAATCCGGCGGCGCGCAGGGCGGCGGGCCAGTCCTCGCGCAGGTCGATGGCCACGGTACGGCGCTCGGCCGTGGGGGTGGCCCCGATCTGGGTCATGGTGGCCGTCTTGGCCCCGATCACCGCGGGTTGGTCGATCTCGTAGACCACGGTGCCGTCGGGCCAGGGCAGCCGGTAGGCGCGGGAGTCCAGACCGGAGGCCAGGATCACCGCCTGCCGGATGCCGGCCTCGCCGGCGGCGGTGAAGAAGTCGTCGAAGAACTTCGTCCGCACCGCCATGATCCCGGTCATCAGCGCGGCCCCGTCGGCCAGCTCACCGTCTAGGTCGACCTCGCCGTCGACGAGCTTGGTGAAGAAGTCCACCCCGACGGCCCGGACCAGGTCCGCGGCGTATGGGTCGTTGATCAGCGGATCGGGTTCGGCGCTGGCGATCGCGCGGGCCGCGGCGACCATCGTCGCCGTGGCGCCCACGCTGGAGGCCAGATCCCAGGTGTCGGCGTCGGACCGTGTCATGGGGTTCTCCTGACTTCTCGACTTTTCGGTGTACGGCTCGGCTGCTACTTCTCGGCGGCGATGTAGAGGACGGATGCCGCGTGGGCCTCATCCTCGACCGGCGGCAGGCCGGTACGGATCAGCAGATCGTTCGACGAGATGCCCGTGGTCTTCCAGGCATGTCCTTCCAGATACGTCGTCACGTCGGCACGGTCGCCGATGAAGATCAGCTCGTTGAGGTCCATGTCCAGGCCGTGTGCCCGCCAGCGGTCGGTGAACTCCTGCATCCGGGCGCGGATGGTCTCCTCGTCGTTGGTCTCGGTCGCGGGGACACCCTCGACGCCGAAACGGCTGCCCGGCGCGCTCAACGCGGTGACCTGGTCGAGCAAACGGTCCTGCGCATCGCCGGGCAGGTAACCCAGCAATCCTTCGGCGATCCACGCCGTGGGCACCGACGGGTCGAACCCGGCCTCGGTCAGCGCCGCGGGCCAGTCGAACCGCAGGTCGATGGATACCGTGCGGCGGTCGGTGGTCGGGACCGCGCCCAGGCCGGCCAGGGTGGCGCTCTTGAACTCGATCACCTCGGGCTGGTCGACCTCGTAGACCACGGTGCCGTCGGGCCAGGGCAGCCGGTAGGCGCGGGAGTCCAGACCGGCTGCCAGGATGACCGCCTGCCGGATACCGGCGCGGCACGCGCTCAGAAAGAAGTCGTCGAAAAAGCGGGTACGCGCGGCCATGCCGTTGGCGAACCGGATCAGGCCGGACGCCGCCTCTTCGTCGAGGCCTTCGGTGGTGAAGCTCTCGTCGGCGAGCTTGGTGAAGAACTCCATCCCGACGGCGCGAACCAGGGGAGCGGCGAAGGGGTCGTCGATCACCGGATCATCGGAGTTGGTGGCCATCGCGCGGGCAGCCGCGACCATCGTCGCCGTCGCACCCACGCTCGATGCGAGGTCCCACGAGTCGTCAGCGGTCCGGGCCATGAATTCCCCTTTGTTCAGTCAATATCAACGTGTTAGTTAGATTGTGTAATGAGCTGTCGCCGACTGTACGCTCCGATTCTGAAGAGAAGCTCGGTCCGCAGTTCGGCCGCAGCGCGGACGGATCCCGGAAGGTTCGGGGCGGGTCGACGCGGGTGCATGCAGGGGTCCTCCCCGGGGCAACTGTTACTCTCGTAGACTGATTTGACGGCTGGGTCCGCAGGCTGCGCGCCTGCAGGGCGGCCGGACACGACTTGACCATTGACGCTGGCTCCACCAGCCCCGTTTGGCACGCCGCGCTGAGAGGTCGGCTGCGCAGGAGGAAGAGTGCTTTCGGCTTTCATCTCATCGCTGCGGACGGCCGACCTCAGACGCAAGATCCTGTTCACGTTGGGCCTGGTGATCCTGTACCGGGCCGGCGCGTCGATCCCGTCTCCGGGGGTTAACTACCCGAACGTCCAGAAGTGCATCGAGCAGGTCAGCGGCGGAGATTCGGCGCAGATCTACTCGTTGATCAACCTGTTCTCAGGCGGCGCACTACTGCAGCTGACCGTCTTCGCGGTGGGCGTCATGCCCTACATCACCGCGAGCATCATCGTGCAGCTGCTGGTCGTGGTGATCCCGCGTTTCGAACAGCTACAGAAGGAAGGCCAGGCCGGTCAGGCCAAGATGACGCAGTACACGCGTTATCTGTCGATCGCGCTGGCCATCCTGCAGGCCACCAGCATCGTGGCGCTGGCCGCCAACGGCGGGCTGCTGCAGGGCTGCAGCCTCGACATCATCCAGGACAGCTCGATCTTCGGCCTGATCGTCATCGTGCTGGTGATGACCGCCGGCGCGGCGCTGGTGATGTGGATGGGTGAGCTGGTCACCGAGCGCGGTATCGGCAACGGCATGTCGCTGCTGATCTTCGCCGGCATCGCGGCCCGCATCCCGTCCGAAGGCCAGACCATCCTGGAGAGCCGCGGCGGCCTGGTGTTCACCGCGGTGGTTGCCGCGACGCTGCTGATCATCGTCGGTGTGGTGTTCGTCGAGCAGGGCCAGCGCCGCATTCCGGTCCAGTACGCCAAGCGCATGGTGGGCCGCAAGATGTACGGCGGCACCTCCACCTACCTGCCGCTCAAGGTCAACCAGGCCGGCGTCATCCCGGTGATCTTCGCGTCGTCGCTGATCTACATCCCGCACCTGATCACCCAGCTGATCCAGAGCGGCAGCTCGAACCCGGGCACCGGCTGGTGGGACAAGTTCGTCGCCGACTATCTGACCAATCCGGCGGACCCGGTCTACATCGCGATCTACTTCGGCCTGATCATCTTCTTCACGTACTTCTACGTGTCGATCACCTTCAACCCCGACGAGCGCGCCGACGAGATGAAGAAGTTCGGCGGATTCATCCCCGGCATCCGGCCCGGCAAGCCGACCGCGGACTACCTGCGGTACGTACTGAGCCGGATCACCCTGCCCGGCTCGATCTACCTGGGTGTGATCGCCGTCCTGCCGAACGTGTTCCTGCAGATCGGAAACACGGGCTCGGTACAGAATCTGCCGTTCGGCGGAACCGCGGTTCTGATCATGATCGGTGTCGGCTTGGATACCGTCAAACAGATCGAGAGCCAGCTCATGCAACGTAACTACGAAGGGTTCCTGAAGTGAGAGTCGTTCTACTCGGACCGCCCGGTGCGGGCAAAGGCACGCAGGCGGAAAAGCTGTCCGAGAAGCTCGGCATCCCGCAAATCTCCACCGGGGACCTGTTCCGCAAGAACATCGGTGACGGCACCCCGCTCGGCCTGGAGGCCAAGCGCTACCTGGACGCCGGCGATCTGGTGCCGGCCGAGCTGACGAACCGTCTGGTGGAGGACCGCATCGACCAGGCAGACGCCGCCGACGGATTCATCCTCGACGGCTACCCGCGCTCGGTCGAGCAGGCCGGTGCGCTCAAGGACATGCTGGCCGCACGTAACCACAAGCTCGACGCGGTGGTGGAGTTCCAGGTGTCCGAGGACGAACTGCTGACCCGGCTGAAGGGCCGCGGCCGCGCCGACGACACCGACGAGGTCATCCGCAACCGCATGAAGGTCTACCGCGACGAGACCGAGCCGCTGCTGGAGTACTACCGCGACGACCTGAAGACCGTGGATGCGGTGGGCGGCCTCGACGAGGTGTTCGCCCGCGCGTTGCACGCACTGGGTAAGTGATCAGATTGCCGGGGTTGCGCAAGCGCAAGGTCGTTGCGCAGCGCAGCGCCGGAGAGTTGGACGCGATGGCCGTGGCCGGGGCGCTGGTCGCCTCGGCGCTGCGCGCGGTGCGTGCCGCCGCCGCCCCGGGCATGTCCACGCTCGAGCTGGATCAGATCGCGGAGTCCGTCATCCGTGACGGCGGCGGTACGCCGTCGTTCCTGGGCTATCACGGGTTCCCGGCCAGCATTTGCGCATCCGTCAATGACCGTGTGGTGCACGGCATTCCGTCGGCGGGCGAGAAATTGGCCGCCGGTGACCTGGTGTCCATCGACTGCGGCGCGATCGTCGACGGCTGGCACGGCGACTCGGCGGTGACCTTCGGGATCGGCGCGCTCATCGCGGCCGACGAAGCCCTTTCTGCGGCAACGAAATCGGCGATGGAGGCCGGCATCGCCGCGATGTTGCCGGGAAATCGGCTCACCGATGTCTCGCACGCGATCGAGGTCGAGACCCATGCCGCCGAGGCCCGCCACGACCGCAAGTACGGGATCGTCGACGGCTACGGCGGGCACGGAATCGGCAGGCAGATGCACATGGATCCGTTCCTGCCCAACGAGGGCTCGCCGGGGCGCGGACCGTACCTGGAGCCCGGCTCGGTCCTGGCCATCGAACCGATGCTCACCCTGGGCACTACCGAGACGAAGATCCTCGACGACGAGTGGACCGTCGTCACCGTTGACGGGACCCGCGCCGCGCACTGGGAGCACACCGTCGCCGTCACCGAAGACGGCCCCCGAATCCTCACTCAGTAATTAACGCCAGCAATCACTACTCGAATCGCGCGCTCACACTGGTGTCTGCCCGCGCGCAAAGGTAGTAATTGAACCGGATCGCCACCAACGTCGTATCACAGACGGAGGTAGGGAATGGATGATCCGGAGGCCGCCATGATGCGGGTGCTCTACGACGAGCACGCTGCAGCGCTGTGGCGCTATGCCCTTCGGCTCACGGGCGACCGCGCCCGGGCCGAGGACGTGGTGCAGGAGACGCTGCTGCGTGCGTGGCGTCATCCAGACGTCACAGCCGATACCGATCGATCAGCACGTGCCTGGTTGTTCACCGTGGCGCGCAATATGATCATCGATGAGCGCCGGAGCGCCCGGTTTCGGAACGAAACCGGAGTGCCCGACCCGGAACAGGTGGCAGACCACACCGGGACTGCTGCCACTCCCGACCAAGTGGACAATGCCTTGGATCGAATACTGCTGAGCACGGCGCTGAGCCAACTTTCCGACGAACACCGGGCCGTGGTCCGCCGGGCCTACTACCAGGGCTGGACCACCGGGCAGATCGCAGACGATCTGCAGATACCCGAGGGCACCGTGAAATCACGTCTGCACTACGCGGTACGTGCGTTGAGACTGAACTTGCAAGAGATGGGGGTGACACGATGACACAGTTCGGTGTACCCCACCTGCCCGATCCGGTCGAATCCGACCGTTACCGGACCTGGGATGCGGCCTACGTGCTGGGATCGCTGGAAAGTAACGAGCGACGTGAGTACGAGGCCCATCTGGAGGGCTGCGCGCGGTGCCGTTCCGCGGTGGCCGAGTTGAGTGGCATGCCCGCGTTGCTGGCCATGCTCGACCTCGACGACGTGCTCGCCCTCGAATCCGAACAGCCCGATCCGCCGCTGCGCCCCGAGGTGCTGCAGTCCGTGCTGGCCAAGGTCAGCTGGGGACGGCGCCGGTCACGATGGGTGACCACGGCCGCCATCGGCGTGGCCGCGGCACTGCTGGCACTCGGTGTCGTGGTCGGTATCCGTCCGGAGGTGTTCGGCCTGCACAGCGGCACCGAACAGCAGAGCGCGCAGATGCTGGCGATGAGCAAGGTCTCCGATACGCCCATCAACGCCAGCATCGCGATGACCAGTTACTCCTGGGGCACCCGGATCGACATGGCCTGCAGTTACGGGAGCTGGGGCAAGCAGGATGCGCCTCCGCAGAACCTGGGCATGGTGGTGATCGGCCGGGACGGCAGCCGCAACGAGATCGCGACCTGGCTGGGGCTGTCCGGCGCCACCGCACTGCCCAGTGGCAACACCCAGATGCCGAAGACGGATATCGCTGCGGTGCAACTGGTTACGTCCCCCGAGGGCAAGGTGCTGCTGGAAAAGCAGCTCTGAGCTTCCCGGCTCTGCCTGCCGATCGTTCGCGTGCTTCGTCACGCTGGAGTGACCCCCGAACCTGAGGGTCACTCCAGCGTGACGTTCGGCGTGTCTGCGACCTTGGGATGTCCTGCGATATCGCGGGGAGTTCGCACAAATCCGTCATCCCGGTGAACCGCTGCCGCCCACGGGTCGTGTCACTGGCAGAGCACGGAAGTAGGTGACACATGGTCGAGACGCACAGGGTGGTGGACCACATCGTCGGCTGGCTGGCGGCGAACGGGGTCTCGCACATCTTCGGCGTGGACGGTGCCAACATCGAGGACCTCTACGACGCGGCGTACTTCCGTGACGACATCACCGCGGTGCTGGCGAAACACGAATTCTCCGCTGCGACAATGGCGGACGGGTACAGCCGCAGCGGCGCCGGGATCGGCGTGGTGGCGGCGACCTCGGGGGGTGGCTGCCTGAATACCGTGCCCGGACTGGCGGAATCGCTGGCCAGCCGGGTCCCCGTGCTGGCGCTGATCGGGCAGGCGCCGACAACGCTGGACGGCCGCGGCGCCTTCCAGGACACCAGTGGGGACAACGGCAGTCTCGACGGGCACGCCTTGTTCTCGGCGGTGTCGGTGTACTGCCGCAGGCTGCTCAAGCCCGCAGACATCCTCACCGCGCTTCCGGCGGCACTGGCTGCCGCACGGACGGGTGGGCCCGCAGTGTTGTTGCTGCCCAAGAACATTCAGCAGGCTGAGCTGGGCAAGACCGGCGACACCGACGGTGCCGGCAACGGGCGGGCCGGGGCCACCTGGGCCGGTCCACGCCATTCCGATCTGGGCCCGCTCGAGCGGGCCCTGCGCGGTGTCGACGGCCCGATCACGATCATCGCCGGAGAACAGGTGGCACGTGACGACGCCCGCGCCGAACTGGAACGGCTGCGGGCGACGCTGCGCGCGCGGGTGGCCACGGTGCCCGACGCCAAAGACGTGGCGGGCACCCCGGGATTCGGTTCCTCCTCCGCGTTGGGGGTAGCCGGTGTGATGGGCCACTCCGGGGTGTCCGCTGCCGTGGCGAACAGCGCGATGTGCCTGCTGGTCGGCACCCGCATGACGGTGACCGCCCGGGCCGGTCTCGACGAGGTACTGGGTCAGGTGCCGACCTACTCGATCGGCTCGCAGGTGCCGTTCCCGGCGTCCACGCACGTCCACTCCGACGATCTGCGCCAGTCGCTGACACTGCTGGCCCAGGCGTTGTCCGGCCCCGGCCGGCCGGTTCAGGTCCGCGTGCCGGATCTGGTGCCGCGCATCGAACTGCGCCCACCGGCCCATGACGGCCCGGGTATCCGGTACCGGGATGCGATGGCCGTGCTCGACGAGGGCCTGCCCGACGGCACCGACATCGTCGTCGACGCGGGCAATGTCGGCGCCTCGGCCATCCACTATCTCCCGGCCCGGCGCGACGGCCGCTTCATGGTGGCGCTGGGGATGGGCGGGATGGGTTACAGCTTCGGCGCAGGCATCGGGATGACGTTTCACCGGACGTCTGCCGGCGGCCCCGTTGCCGCCAACCGGCGGACGGCGGTGATCGCCGGGGACGGCTCATTCTTCATGCACGGCATGGAGATTCACACTGCGATGCAGTACCGGCTGCCGATCACCTTCGTGCTGTTCGACAACCACGCCCACGCCATGTGCGTGACCCGCGAACAGCTGTTCTACGGCGATCGCTACTCGTACAACAGGTTCGGGCCGAGCCGGCTCGGTGCCGGCCTGGCGGCGATGTTCCCCGGCCTGCCTGCATACGACGTCACCGAGATGCGCCAACTGTCCGGGGCGCTGGGCATGGCACTGGACACCGATGGCCCGTCGGTGCTGAGCATCGAATGCTCGGCCGACGAGATCCCGCCGTTCGCAGCGTTTCTGACCACAACCGACAGCACACCATCGATCGCACAGGAGAACAGGTCCCATGTCACTGCCCGCGCTTGAAGACATCACGGCCCATCGGGCCACCCGTACCCCGCTGGACGGACTGATCCGGATCGAGACCTCGCCCAAGGAGCAGGCCACCCCGATCATCATGGACATGATGCGGTCGGTCTACCCGCACGACCAGGTGTTCGGCCAGTACTGCACGGTCAACGACTACATCGAGTGCCCACCCTACGAGTTGTTCGACTACCTGTCCGACACCCGCTGCCTGGAGGAGTGGACCTACAGCCTGCGTGGTTTCGCCCCGACCGAGGAGCCGGGGCTGTGGCTGGCCCACGATCGGCTCGGTGCCGGGCCGTCCGGGCCGGGCAGCGCGATCTACACCCGCACCGTGGCCAACCGCGACGCGCTCACCGTCGACTACCACTGCGCCTGGGACCAGGGCAAGCATCTGTGGATGATCTACCTGATGCGCGTCGTCGACGCGCAGGTGGTCCTCGACAAGCCGGGATCGGTTGTGCTGTGGACGAATTGCCACCACCCGTTCTACGACGAGAACCCGTATCCGGAGACCGCGCCGCCGGCGCGACCGGTCTGGGTGGGCGACTTCTGGGACATGTTCGGCCCAGGCCACCTGCTGGAACTGCGAAACCTCAAGGCGATCGCCGAATACCGGCACCGCAACGGTCTGCCGGTCACCCCGGCCTGGATGAAGTGAGGCCCGGCCATGACCGACCAGACTCCCGTCAGCCTCATCGACGTCTCCACCTACCTGCCCGGCGATCCGATCAGCGCCGACTACTACGCCGGGTTCGCCGAAACCGACGAGCTGGCCGAGAACGTGATGTTCCGGGCGCCGCGGTTCCGGCATCATGTGGCGCCCGAGGAAACCGCGATCGACATGGTCGAGCGGGCCGCCGCAGGGGTGATCGAGCGGCACGGTTCCGACGTCATCACCGGGGCCGATGTGCTGATCACCCACACCCAGCTGCCCGACATGCCGTTCTACGGTGGCGGTGGCGGCATGGCGCATCGGCTGGGGATGAAACCCAACTGGGTGATCGACCTGCACAACGGCGGATGCGCGGCATTCGTGCTGGGGCTCAAGGTGGCCCGCACTCTGCTCAGCGCGGGGGAGGGCCGGACCGCGGTGATCGCGATCGCCCAGAACTCGGCCGGCCAGGTCTTCGATCAGCAGACCATCCGGCGCAAGGCGCAGGCGGCGGTGCCCGGAGACGGGGCTGCCGTCGGGCTGGTGACGCTGTCCGATGCGTCACCCATCCTCGACATCGAATGCAGAACGTACGGCGAGTACGCCGGGGACATGACCGTCGTCATGGATCCGCCACGGAAATGGTGGCAGGCCGGCCCGGGCGAGGCGTGCATCGGCTTCACCGAGAGCAAGATCACCAAGGTGCTGGCCCGGGGCAACCGACAGGTTCCCGAGGTGTCCTACACCGTCTGCGACCGGATCGGTGTGCAGCCCAAGGACATCGATCTGTTCGTGACCAACCAGCCCAACCGGGTGTTCCTGCGCAACTGGCGCGACGCGCTGGAGTTGCCGCCCGAACGCCACGTGGACACCTTTGACGAATGTGGAAACCTCTTCGCCGCAGGCATTCCCGTGAACCTGGACCGCGCGGTCACCGGCGGGCGGGTGAAGGCAGGCGATACCGTGCTGATGGCCGCCTTCGCCCACGCCGGTGACTTCGCCGGGGCTGCCGCGGTGCGCTGGGGCGGCCGGCCTCGCAACGGCGGCGACCTGGGGAACGGATGATGGTGGCACCTCGCACCGCGCTGTCCGACGTCGTCGGCGCACTGCCGCAGGCGGTCAACCCGTTGGCGCTGTCGCTCAACGAATGTCCGTTTCCGCCGCTGCCCGCGGTGCGCTCGGCGCTGCGCGCATGCGACGAGGCCGCCAACCGGTATCCGGAATTCCTGCCGCAGCGGTTGCGCTCGCTGATCGCCGGCCACGACGGGGTGTCCGAGGAGCAGGTGATCGTCGGTGCCGGCGCCACGGGGGTCATCATGCAGGTGTTGCATGCGGTGACCAGTCCCGGCGACACCATGGTGATGGCGGAGCCCACGTTCGACGGGTACCCGATCTTCGCGCAGATGGCGCGGTTGCGGACGGTGACGGTTCCGCTCGATGGGCACGGCCGCCACGATCTGGATGCGATGGCCGAGGCCGGGAAGCATGCCCGGGTCGTGGCGGTCTGCCGGCCGCACAACCCCACGGGCACCATCGAACCGGCCGTCGAGGTCGAGCGCCTGCTGACCCGGCTCCCTGCGGACACCGTCGTGCTGCTCGACGAGGCCTACGTGGAGTTCCTGGCCGACGAACAGCGCATCGACGGGCCGAGCCTGGTGGCCCGGTTCGGAAATGTCGTGGTGGTGCGCACCTTTTCGAAGGCCTACGGCCTGGCCGGGCTGCGGATCGGCTACGGGTTCTGCGCCCCCGATCTGGGGCGCCAACTGTGGCGGATGCAGCTGCCGTTCGGGATCGGGCTCAGCGCCCAGGTCGCCGTCGCTGCCTCCTACGATGCGGAAAACCAACTGCGCCAACGTATCCGGATGATCGCCGCAGAGCGGCGTTATCTACAGATGCGGCTGCGGGCGCTCGGCGTCTACAGCACCGACGGGCAGGCCAACTTCCTGTACCTGCCCGGTGGGTCCCTGCCGTGGCCGGAGGTGTTCGACGGCACCGGACTTCAGCTCCGTCACTACGGCGACGGCGGCGTGCGGATCACCGTCGGATCGAGGCAGTCCACCAGTGCGGTGCTGGGTGCGGTGACAGCGGCCGCCGCCTGACACAGAATGCGCGCAGAATGCGCGGGGCGTGCGCGGCGATGCGGTAAGAAGAGGCGTGCCCTCGCCACCAGACAAACGTGACCCCATCGCGCAGGCCCGCGCGAACTGGGAGGCCGCCGGGTGGGGCGATGTGGCAGCCGGCATGGTCGCGGTGACGTCGGTGATGCGGGCCCACCAGATCCTGCTGGCCCGGGTGGAGTCCGCGCTGCGGCCATACGATCTGAGCTTCTCGCGGTTCGAACTGCTGCGACTGCTGGCCTTCAGCCGCGCGGGTGCGCTACCGATCACCAAGGCCTCCGATCGACTCCAGGTACACGTCACCAGCGTCACGCATGCCATCCGACGGCTGGAAGCCTCCGGTCTGGTGGAGCGCATCCCGCACCCCACCGATGGGCGCACCACGCTGGTGCAGATCACGAAGCTCGGGCGCTCGACGGTCGAGGACGCGACGGTGACCCTGAACGAGCAGGTGTTCGCCGACGTCGGGATGTCGGATGAGCAGTCCCAGGCCCTGGTGGCGTCGATCGAGACGCTGCGCCGACACTCCGGGGATTTCTGAGACGGGTTTAGGGGTGGGTACCCCACTACCCTCGGACGTAGTTGAGGGGAGCGAGCATGCAAGCCAAGCGGGCAGCCGCGGCGCTAGGCTCCATCGCTGTCGTGTTGATGGCCGCCTGTAGTACCACGACCACCGGGACAGCGACAGCGCCGGACAATGTCACGCCGTTCACGTCGGAGTCGAAGGCGCCCAAGCGAACTCCCACGAAGAGTCCCGCGCCGACCGCGGGGTCTCCGCGCGGCACGGCGGGTCTGCCGCCGGAGGCGTTCGCCGAGGTGCGCGCCGCCGGCATCGAAGGGTCCGACCGGGCCATCGGCAATCAGCTGATGATGGCCTGCATCATGGCGGCCGGCAGCTTCAACAAGACCAAGCAGGATGTCGTCAAGGTGCTGATCCAGATGGGCAGCAAGCTGCCGCCCGACGCGCTCACGACCATCGTCGACGTGGCGCTCAAGTACGAGTGCCCGGAGCTGTCCGGGAAACTCGGCGGCTAGTCCGCGATCTTCAGGCTGAGGAATTCCGGGGCCCGGATCACCCTGCGCAGCATGAAGGCGATGAACACCGGCATGTCGGCGGCCTTCTCGTCGCGGTAGACCTCGGGCGCGGTCAGCCGGTACCGATGGCGCCGGGCCTCCAACTCGCACCCGCCGGCGGCCAGCACGTTGCGGACCCAGTCGGCCTGCGGGCCGTAGGTCAGGGCGATGACGAAACCGCCCGGCCGTCGAAAGGCCCACAGCGGTGTCCGGAAGGTCCGGCCGGACTTGCGTCCCCGGTGGATGACGACCGCCCAGCCCGGTGCCCACGGGGCGATGAACCGGGTGAGCTGATTCAGGCCGACCTTGTTGGCGTGGGCGACCCATCGTGGAGCGGGCATCGGATAACTCCTCAGTTGTGGAATTACTGATCCGAGCGTAGACCTGCCCCGATCGAGAAGTCAACGACTGTAGAATTTCTGGACTATGCCGCCACGTGGACGACGGCCGGGGCAGCCCGGTACCCGTGAGGAGTTGGTGGCCACCGCTCGGCGGATGTTCGCCGAACGCGGCTACGACAAGACCTCACTACGCGACATCGCGGCCGCCGCGGCCGTGGATCCGGCTTTGATCCGGCACTATTTCGGCAGCAAGGCCGAGCTGTTCCGGGCCACCGTGGGCTGGCCGTTCGACCCCGAACAGTTCGGCGGACGAATTCTCGATGACGGCCCGGCCGGGCTGGCCGAACGATTGACCCGGGCCTTCTTCGAGCTGTGGGAGCAACCCGAGACCCGCGCACCCCTGTTGGCCATCCTGCGCGGCGCGGCGACGCACGAGGAGTCCGCCGCCCTGGTCCGCCAGTTCATCGAGCAGCGGCTCTACCCGCAGATCGCCACCGCGCTCACCGGTGCCGACGCCGAGTTACGGGTGGATCTGGCCATGGGCCAGCTGCTCGGCATCGCCTACCTGCGCCACATCCTGCGGATCGAGCCGATCGCATCGCAGCCGACCGAAGAGCTGATCGCGCGTGCGGTGCATGCCGTGCGCGTGCACCTGGGTGAGAACGGCTGACGACGGCTCAAGACATGACGCGGTCGCTACTCGATCACCGAGGGCAGGGGGATAACCGCGGTCACCGTCGTGCCCGCGCCGGGTCGGGACCGGATGTGCAGCCGGCCGCCGACGATCTCGGCCCGCTCGGCCATCGACAGCAATCCGTAGCCGCCCATCTCGTCGCTGCCCAACGGGTGCTCGAACGTGTCGAAGCCCTTCCCGTCGTCGACGATCTCCAGCCTGGCCACACCGTCTTCCACGGCGAAGGTGAGCCGGGCCCGGTCCGCCTCGGCGTGCTTGACCACGTTCTGCAGGCATTCCTGGGCGATCCGGTACAACGCGAGCTCGATGTGGTCGGGCACCCGGGTCTCGGCGAGGTCGACGTCGATCTCCACCCGCGGGATCGAGCGCGCCAGGCTGGCCAGCCCACCCGACAGGCCGAGGTCGTCGAGCACCGGCGGCCGCAGCCCGCTGATCGCGGCCCGGGCCTCCTGCAAGGTGAGCGCGACCAGTTCCCGTGCGGCGGCCAACTGCTCGGCCACCGCGTCCGGCTCGACCGCTCGGGCCGCGGCGTCGAGCCGGTAGGACAGCGTCACCAACCGCTGGGAGATGCCGTCGTGAATGTCGCCTGCCAAACGGCGTCGCTCAAGCTCCTGCGCCTCGATCACCTGCTCGACGAAATTCTCGTGCGCGCGCTCGCGGGCCACCAACTGGCGGTGCAGCCGCGCCTGATGCAGCGCGCCTGCGATGAGCCGGCCGATCACCAGCAGCAATTCGATGTCGCGTGGAGTGAACTCGCGGCGCTCGACGGTGTGCACGTTGAGCACCCCGACCAGCCCGCCCGGACCGGTCTCCATCGGCACCGACACCATCGAGGTGAAGTCGCGGCCGCGCAGCGACTCGAACGGCTTGTAGCGGGGATCGGATTCCTTGTCGTGACCGATCACCACGGGTTGGCGGTGGCTGGCCACCCAGCCGGAGATGCCCTGGCCCAGGGGCAGCCGGATCTTGCCGATCTCGGCGTCGAACGGCGGCGTGGCCCCGGCCAGCGTCAGCGCGCGTTCCGAGTCGTCGAGAACGTGCACGAAGCACACATCGGTGGCGGTGGCCTCGGTGATCATCCGGGCCGCCGCGGCGGCCAGCGGTTCCACGCCCGGGCCGCTCGACGCGGCGCGGATGAGCTCGCGCAGCAGGGCCAGCTCGCGGTCGGCGGTGAGGTCGATCGGTCCGAGTTCGCGCGCAGGTTTGTCGGTCACTGGTAGATGCCTTCCCGCAGCGCGGTGGCCACCGCGCCAGCCCGATCGCTGACCCCGAGCTTGCGGTAGATCGAGCGCAGATGGGTCTTCACCGTTTCCTCGCCGATCACCAGCTTGTTGGCGATCCCGCGGTTGGACAGGCCCGCGACCACGAAGGACAGGATCTCGCTCTCGCGTTGCGTCAGCCCCTGCCGCACGCCGGGCCAGAACTCGTCACGCTGCAGCCGGGCTGCGGTACCGGCCGCGCGGGCCGCCATCCCCGGATCGATCGCGGTCTGGCCGCTGTGGGCGAATTCGAGCTGACGCACGAGTTCGTCACTGCTGATGCTCTTGAGCAGGTATCCGGAGGCGCCCACCCGCAGCGCCTGGAACAGGTACTGCTCGTCGTCGTAAACGGACAGCATGACCACCTTGCGATCCGGGTCCCGCTCGCGCAGCACCCGGCACAGGTCCAGGCCGCTGGAGCCCTCCATGCGCACATCGCACAGCACGATGTCGGGGTCCAGCGTCTCGATCACACTCAGCGCGCGCTCCGCGCCCACAGCCTGGCCGACCACCTCGACCCGGTCGTTGAACGCAGCAAGCATGGCCTTGAGACCCTCGATGACCATCTCATGGTCGTCGACCAGCACAAGGCGCACTGGATTGGAGGGCGCCATGGCATCACCCTAGAGGGGGTGAGAGCCGGAGTAGATGAACTTGACCGGCCCAATCCCCCCTACGGGGGACGCGCGAGCGGTGTGACGTGGGCCACTCTCATGTGGTGTCGTCAACACAAGAGAAGTCATGGCGGGCCGGGCGGTTCTGGTGGGACTGTTCGCGGCCTGAGACCGGTGCCCATCCGCTGAGTGCGGTGATCCTGGACCTCGATGCGTTGTCAGACCTTGACGTCGACGGCCATCGCGTCGTCTTCAATGCCGCGTTCGCCGCGCACGGTCTGCCCATCCAGTGGGGGGTCGCGCGGTATCAGCAGCTGCTTGCACTGCACGACGAGCGCCAGCGGGTCACCGCCGAGCTGCGCAAACGGTGCGTGGGGCCGGACTGCGACGTGCTCACCGAGGTGCTCGCCGACGAGATCTGCATGACCAAGGACATGATGTTCGACGAGATGATCCTCGAGGCCGGCCTGACGCCACGGCCCGGGCTCGACGATCTGGTGAACGACGCGTTCCTGGCCGGCCTGCCGGTCGCCGTGGTTGCCGCGGGCCGTCGGCGCTGGGCCGAACCCCTGGTGCGCCAGCTCGTCGGTGACGGCCTGGTGGAGACCGTCGTCACCACCGACGACGTGAGCGCCAACGGGGCCGAGCTCTACCGGCACGCCCTGGCCGAACTGGGGGTGGCGGGCCACGACGCGCTGGCGATGGCGGGTTCGGCCGCGGGCCTGCGTGCTGCCAACAGCGCCGGGATCGCCGGCGTGCTCATCGACCCCGACGCCGGCCCCGGTTCATACGCCGCAGTGACGGTGCGAGCGGACTTCGCCGGCGCCGACGCGCTACGCCTGCCGGTATGCCAGCGCCTGCACAGCCAGTGGTGGGCTCAGCGCAGCCCGTCTGCGGCGTAACAGTCCGGCAAGATCCGCGTCCGTAACGTGGCGGCGGCGAAATGCGAATTCTGGCGCCACCACGTCACGAACGCGAGGCTGTCGGTGGGTGCGGTCACACTTCTCCCGCATGGTGGACCCGTTCATCGGGAGTGAGGCGATTGCGGCCGGAGGCCTGACCCGCCACGAACTGCGCGCCCGGTTCACCGCCGTGCACCACGACATCTATGTCCCGCGGGGGACTCGGCCTACCGCGGTGCTGCGCGCCAAAGCAGCTTGGTTGCGATCGCGGCGGCGGGGAGTGCTGGCCGGGTACTCCGCGTCGGCGCTGCACGGAGCCCGTTGGATCGATGCGGGGCTGCCCGCCAACATTCTCGACACCAATCGGCGGCCGACCCGGGGAGTCGTCGCGTGGGCCGACGTGATCGATGATGACGACATCTGCCGACTCGGCGACATCAGATTGACCACCCCGGTTCGTACCGCGGTGGATCTGGCCTGCCGACTGCCAGAAGACGCTGCCGTGGCAGCGATCGATGCGCTGGCTCGCGCCACTCGCCTGAAAGTCGCAGACATCGAACTGGCCGCGCAGCGGCACAGCGGACGCAAAGGCATCAAACAGGCACGGGCGAGCATTGCCCTGGTCGACCCTGGAGCGGAATCTCCGAAGGAAACGTGGTTGCGGCTGTTGGTTGTTCGCGCGGGCTATCCGCCACCGCAGACGCAGCACCCGATCTACAACGAGTACGGCGCGTTGATCGGGGAGGTCGACACTGCGTGGCCTGAGTTGAAGATCGCCATGGAGTATGAAGGCCTGCACCACACCGATCCCGATGTCCTCCGCAAGGACATCGCCCGAATCGACGAAATGATCGAAATGGGCTGGATCGTCATTCGGGTCACCTGCCGCAACGGCGAAGCGAATGTTCTCGGTCGGTTGGCCAAGGCCTGGGCTTCACGTTCGTAACGTGGCGGCGGCGAAACGCGAATTCTGGCGCCACCACGTTACGAACGCCGAGCGGGTCAGTCGCGGAGTGTCTCGATCACCGCGCTGAAGTCCTTGTCCGCATGCTCGTCGGCGAAGGCCGCGTAGATCTGGGCGGCATGCGTGCCGAGCGGAGCCGAGGACCCGGTCGACATCACCGCGGCCATCGCCAGACCCAGGTCCTTGTTCATCAGCGCGGTGGCGAACCCCGGCTTGAAGTCGTTGTTGGCCGGAGATGTCGGAACGGGGCCTGGCACCGGACAATTGGTGTGGACGGCCCAGCAGTTGCCGGTCGCGCCCGTGACCACGTCGAACAGCGATTGTGCTGACAGGCCCAACTTCTCGGCCAACACGAAAGCCTCGCCGACGGCGATCTGCTGCACCGCGAGCACCATGTTGTTGCAGAGCTTGGCGGCCTGGCCGGTGCCCGATCCGCCGCAGTGGATGATCTTGCCCGCCATGGGATCCAGCACCGGGCGGGCCCGCTCGACTGCCTCATCTTCGCCGCCGACCATGAACGCCAGCGTGCCCGCGGTCGCGCCCTTCACGCCGCCGGAAACCGGGGCGTCGAGCTGAGCGTGGCCGTGTTCGCCGGCCTTGGCGTGAATTTCGCGGGCGTCATCGACCGAGATGGTGGAGGTGTCGATGAACAACGTGCCTTTCGGCGCAACCGGCAGCACCTCGGCATAACACGCCTTGACGACGTTGCCGTTGGGCAGTGACGTGATCACCACGTCGGCCCCGGCCACGGCCTCGGCGCCGGTATCGAAAACCTTGGCGCCGTTGGCTTCGGCGGCTGCTTTTGACGCCGGCACGGGATCGAAACCGTGAACTGTATGGCCTGCTGCGACCAGGTTGGCCGCCATCGGCCCGCCCATGTGTCCCAAGCCGAGGAACGCGATCGTGGTCACGAATGTCTCTCCCTATGCAGAGTTGCGGGCCCGCACCGACTCAGATCGGCCGATGACCACGCGCATGATTTCGTTGGTGCCCTCAAGAATGCGGTGCACCCGCAGATCCCGGACGATTTTCTCCAGACCGTACTCGCGCAGATACCCGTAGCCGCCGTGCAACTGCAGCGCCTGATCGGCCACGTCGTAACACGTGTCGGTGACGTACAGCTTGGCCATCGCGCACAACGTGACCTTGTCGGGGTGATTGGCGTCCAGCGCGGAGGCCGCCCGCCACAACATGTTTCGGGAGGTCTCCAGGCCGGTGGCCATGTCGGCGAGGCTGAACCGGATGGTCGGCTCGTCGAGCAGGGCCCCGCCGAACGCCTGGCGGTCGGCCAAATAGCCCAGCGCCTTGTCGTAGGCGGCCTGAGCTCCACCGAGCGAGCAGGCGGCGATGTTGATCCGCCCGCCGTTCAGCCCGTTCATCGCGATGCCGAAGCCGGTGCCCTCGGTGCTGCCCAGCAGGGACTCGGCCGGAACCCGGACACCCTCGAAGATCACCTGTGCGGTGGGCTGGGCGTTCCAGCCCATCTTCTGCTCCTGAGCGCCGAAACTCAGCCCCGCCGCGTCCTTTTCGACGACGAATGCGGAAATGCCCTTCGGGCCTTCGGCGCCGGTGCGGGCCATCACCACGTACACGTCGGAGCTGCCTGCACCGGAGATGAACTGCTTGACCCCGTCGAGGACGTAGTCGCTGCCGTCGCGGACCGCTCTGGTCCGCAGTGCCGCGGCGTCCGAGCCGGCACCGGGTTCGGTGAGGCAGTAGCTGGCGATGGTCTCCATCGACGCCAGCCGGGGCACCCAGGTCTTGCGCTGTTCCTCGGTGCCGAAGCTGTCCACCATCCACGCACACATGTTGTGGATGGACAGGAACGCCGCCAGAGTCGGGTCGGCGGCGGCGAGCGCCTCGAAGATCCGCACCGCGTCCAGTCGGCGCAGCCCGCTGCCGCCCGCGTCCTCGCCACAGTAGATGGCGCCCATGCCGAGTTCGGCCGCCTCGCGCAACACGTCGGTGGGGAAGTGATGGGTCTCATCCCACTCCAACGCGTATGGCGCGATGCGCTTTTCGGCGAACGCGGCCGCCGTCTCGGCGATCACGCGTTCGTCTTCGTCCAGGTCGTGCAGATTCACCGGTCCGGTCTTCTCCTCGCGCAAGCGCTCGTCGGTGCGCTACTTCATGGTCGGGATGACGAACTCGGCGCCATCCTTGATGCCCGACGGCCACCGTTCGGTGACGGTCTTGGTCTTGGTGTAGAACAGGATCGAATGCGGCCCGTGCTGGTTGAGGTCGCCGAATCCGGACCGCTTCCAGCCACCGAAGGTGTGGTAGGCCACCGGAACCGGGATCGGCACGTTGACGCCGACCATGCCGACCTGCACGCGGGACACGAAGTCGCGGGCGGCATCCCCGTCACGGGTGAAGATCGCCACGCCGTTGCCGTACTCGTGCTCCGACGGCAGCTTGAGGGCTTCGTCGTAGTCGTGGGCCCGCACGATGCACAACACCGGACCGAAGATCTCGTCGGTGTAGATCGACATGTCGGTGGTGACGTGATCGAACAGGGTGGGGCCGATGAAGTAGCCCTTCTCCAGGCTCTGGTCATCGAAGGTCAGTTCATCGGTGGCACGCTCGCGGCCGTCGACGACGATCTCGGCGCCGGCCTCCACGCCCTGGCCGATGTAGTCGCGGACGCGCTCGAGGGCGGCGCCGGTGACCAGTGGCCCGTAATCGGCTTTGGGGTCAAGGCTGTGTCCGACGCGCAGCTGGTTGACGCGTTCGATGAGCTTGGCGCGCAGGCGGTTTGCGGTTTCCTCGCCGACGGGGACCGCGACGCTGATGGCCATGCAGCGCTCACCGGCGCTGCCGTAGCCGGCGCCGATCAACGCGTCGACAGCCTGGTCCAGATCGGCGTCGGGCATCACGATCATGTGGTTCTTGGCACCGCCGAAGCACTGTGCGCGCTTGCCATGCGCGGCCGCACCCGAGTAGATGTACTGCGCGATGTCGGAGCTGCCGACGAAGCCGACCGCGTGGATGTCGGGGTGCTCGAGGATGGCGTCGACGGCTTCCTTGTCGCCCTGCACCACCTGGAACACACCGGCCGGCAGACCGGCCTCGATGAACAGCTCGGCCAGCCGCAGCGGAACCGAGGGGTCTCGCTCGGAAGGCTTGAGCACGAACGCATTTCCGCATGCCAGTGCCGGTCCGGCCTTCCACAGCGGGATCATCGCCGGGAAGTTGAACGGGGTGATGCCCGCGACCACGCCCAGCGGCTGGCGGATCGAGTAGACGTCGATGCCGGTGCCCGCGCCCTCGGTGAACTCGCCCTTGAGCAGGTGCGGGATGCCGACGGAGAACTCGATGACCTCGAGGCCGCGCTGGATGTCACCGTGCGAGTCGGCGACGGTCTTGCCGTGCTCCAGGGACAGCATCTCGGCGAGTTCGTCGGCGTGCTGGTGCACCAGCTCGATGAACTTCATCAGCACCCGGGCGCGGCGCTGCGGGTTGTAGGCGGCCCATTCCTTCTGGGCCTCGACGGCGCCGGCCACCGCGGTGTCGACGTCGGCGGCAGACGCCAGCACCACCTGCGCCTGCACATCGCCGGTGCTGGGGTTGAGCACATCGGCGGTACGGGTCGACCCGGCGGTGGTGCGCCGGCCGTTGATGAAGTGGGGAATCTGAGTGGTCATGGCGTTCCGTCCAGAGAGAGATGCGCGGTGGTATGACTCGGGGCATACCCGAGATACTTGGATATCCTAGTAATTGGTCGGAGGGTTTGGCAAGGGCTCTGGCGGCTGCTCATGCGTCCTCTGTATCCGCGCCGGGCGTACTACGGCCGAGGGTGGGTCAAGCGAGCGAAACCCGGTCGCCGATCTGCATGGCGCCCTCGGATAGCACCTCAAGGTACGTGCCGGCGCATGGCAAAAGGCCGAGCCCGAAGGCGTCGACGCGATTCTCGGCGGCGGGTGTACGAAGCGCGTGTGGTGCCCGGGGGAGGTTTCCGTGCTCGAGCGTCGGAATGACGCAACGGGGAGTGGGGCCCATGGCGCGTAACCGCGTTCCGCCCACGTTGAGAATCTGACCGGTCCACTCGTTCTCGGCGTACGCGGGATAACCAGGTGGCGTAGCGATCACCAGGTTGGGTCGATATCGCGCGGCCTCGACGCCGATGTGCTCCAGGGTCGCCGTGGTGATCGCGTGCACGGGGGCCAGATCGTGGAACGAGTTCCCCGGGGTTGCCAAGGCCAGCTCCAGAATCGGGGCGTCGACTTCTGCGTCGACACCCATGTCGAGCACTTGATCGGGGTCTGCGCGCTCGATCGAAGCGCCGGCGGGCCTGCTGTCGATCAGGTGAACCGAACGCCCCACGAGCTGTGACAACAGGTCATCGACATCGTCTTCATCGGTTGTCGTCGTGCCGCCGTCCGGCAGATGTATTCGTACGTGCCGGTCTTCGGTGGCGGCGCCGCATGACAAGAGCTTCCGCCACAGTCGGGCCTGCTTTGCGGTCGCCACCCGGCCGCTGGATTCATCGATGAGGGCGAACTGGCGGTCGCCCTCGGCTCCGCCGGCGTTGACGAACAGCGTGTCGACGCTCTCCCCGAGCATCGACTTGACCGGATATCGGTACAGGCACTCCACCCGCATGTCCTCAACTGCCTCGGCGCTCATGGACCGAAGATAACCCTGCGAAGCGGGCGCGAGGGGATGGACGGGCTGGCCGACGACCCGGAATTCCATGCGGTCCTGCGCAATCAGCACATCGAGACCATCCACAGCCGCGAAGCCAGTCTCGACGACGTCTTCGTCGAGGTCACCGGGCGGCAGCTGTCATGACCCGGTTACTCACCGCGATCCGGGTCGAACTGACCATTGCGACCCGGCAGAAGTTCCTGCACGCAGGAGTGTTCTCCGGCCTGATCTGGCTGGCGGTGCTGCTGCCGATGCCGCGCGACCTGCGCCCGGTCGCCGAACCCTACGTGCTGGCCCTTGACGTCGCGATCATCGGGTTCTTCATCGTCGGCGGTTCGGTGTTCTTCGAGAAGCAGGAACCCACGCTCGGCGCCATCATCGCCACGCCACTGCGGTTCTGGGAGTACCCTTGTCGCCAAATGCGTTGTGCTGGTGGCCATCTCGTTGTTCGTGGCGATCACCTTGCCATTGTTCCGCCGGTTCCTCGCGAAGAACAGCTGACGGGTCAGGAGCTCAGCCCATTGCGCCACCGCAGCGGCGGTGCGCCGTACCGGCGCTGGAACGCCCGGCTGAACGCGGAATCGGATGTGTAGCCGACGGCTTGTCCGATCTTGCTGACCGAGGTGGTCGTGGATCGGAGCAGGTCGGCGGCGCGGTCGAGCCGGCGTTCGGTGACGTAGGCGGCCGGTGACTGCCCGAACAGCCGAGTGAACCGTTCGGCGAAGGTTGACCGGGAGTGTCGGGCGAGGTCGGCGAGTTCGGTGACCGACCACGGATGCGCCGGATCGTTGTGCACGGCCGTGAGGACCGGACCCAGTTGCGGGTCCATCGCGGCGGTCAGCCACCCCGGGCTGGCGTCGGCAGACCTGGACCACTCGCGCAGGGCATGGATGAACAACAGGTCGAGGATGCGGGAGATCATCACCCCGGCGCCCGGCCGCGGTTCGATGGTCTCGGCCAACAACAGCTGCAGGCTCAGCGCTAACCATTCGTGACCGGGCGCGCCGGCCAGGATCACGATGGCCGGCGGCAGCACCGACAGCAGCGGGCCGGCAACCGTGCTGTCGACGGCGAAGATTCCGCTGAGCCAGCGTGGTGAAAGCGAATGACCCTGCCCCGCATCGAGATTGCGGTCGTCGTCGGAGAGTGCGCGCGGGCCGGCGGGATCGCCACGGGAGATCCCGTGCGCATCGCCGCGGGCCAGCAGCGCCATATCGCCGCGATTCATCGACACGGTCCGGCCGTCGATGTGCAGGGTGAGTCCCGCGGTCTCGGCGATGTGTAGCACGCGGACCGCCCCCGGAATGGCCACGTGAAAGGACCCGGTGGGTGCCCACCGTGTGACGGTGTCCCCGTGCAGGCGCACGGTACGCAGGATCTCCGACAAGGCATCGGTGGCCGCACTCAGAGGATCGGCAAATTTTTCCGGCGAATCGATCATGGCTGTTGCCCCATCCTCCAAATATGGTGGAGCCATTGCAGGTGGTCAACACCTGGGGTTCTGAGACCGAGGAGGGTCCGAATATGACCGACAAGCCGGCAATCGTTCTGGTGCACGGGTTCTGGGGTGGTGCGGCGCACTGGGCGAAAGTGATCGTGGAACTACGCAAGCGCGGCTACGACAAGTTGTATGCGGTGGAGAACCCGCTCACGTCCCTGCGCGACGACACGGTCCGCACCCAGCAGATGGTCAAACAGGTCGACGGCCCGGTGCTGCTCGTCGGCCACTCGTACGGTGGGGCGGTCATCACCGAAGCGGGGGACCTGCCCAACGTCGTAGGCCTCGTCTACGTCGCGGCATTCGCGCCGGACGCGGGGGAGAGCCCCGGTCAGATCAGTGAGCAGACTCCTCCCGCGGCATTCGAGAACATCGCCCCGGATTCGGACGGCTACCTGTGGATCAAGCAGGACAAGTTCGCCGAGAGCTTTGCCCAGGACCTGCCCGAGGGCGAGACCCTGGTGATGGCGGTGACCCAAAAGGCGCCACTCGGTTCGACTTTCGGCGATACCGTGACCGTCCCGGCGTGGAAGACCAAACCCACCTGGTATCAGGTGTCGACCGAGGACCGCATGATCCACCCGGACAACGAACGCAGGATGGCGCAGCGGATGAATCCCCGCAAGATCGTCGAACTCGACGCCAGTCACGCATCATTGGCTTCGCAACCCACCGCGATTGCCGATCTGATCGACGAGGCGGTGGCCGAGCTCGACGGCTAACCGAGTGGTTCGGCCGGCCCGCCATGCGCGGACCGCACGGCACCGATGCTGGCGACGGTGACCAGGGCGACGCCCAGGTAGCCGAGCAGTCCGATCTGCTGACCGAGCACCACGAGGCCGGCCAGTGCCGCGGTGACCGGTGACAGGCAGGTGAGTACGGCGAAGGTGGCGGGTGGCAGGCGGCGCAGGGAGATCAACTCCAGCGAGTACGGGATGACCGACGACAACACCCCGACCGCCGCGCCCACCCCGACAACGCGCCAGTCGAGTGCGTCCGGGTGCACCGAGGCCACGGCGAACGGGGCGACGACCAGGGCGCCCATGACCGTGGCCAGTGCCAGGCCGTCGACCCGACGGAACTCCGCGGCCGTCCGTGCCGATGCCAGGATGTATCCGGCCCAGGCCACGCCTGCGGCGGCGGCGAAGGCGAATCCGGTGGCTTCGAAGTGCCCGCCGGCCCCACCCGGCAGGCCCAGCAGTGCGACCCCGGCGAAGGCGAGCGCAGCCCACAGCCACGCGACCCGGCGCGTACTGGTCACCACCGAAAGGATCAGTGGGCCAAGGGCTTCGACGGTCACCGCGATGCCGAGCGGAATCCGCTCGATGGCGAGGTAGAAGCAGAAGTTCATCGCGCCCAGCGTCCCGGCCAGTGCGATCGCCGCACCCCAGGCCTGCCGGGTCAGGCCCCGTACCGATGGGCGTACCGCTGCGCACAGGATGACACCGGCGACCGCGAAGCGGGCGAACAAGGCCCCCACCGTGCCGACCGCGGCGAACAGGCCGACGGCGAACGCCGCGCCCACCTCCTGGCTGATCGCGGCGATCACCACGAGCAGCGCAGCCCCCAGCGGGGCGCGGGTGGTCACACCGTCACCGGCAGCTGAGTCCCCGTAGCCAGCTCGGCATAGCCGCGCATCAGTCGCAGCGCCGTGGCGCGGTCGAGGTCCGGATCGCGCGCCACGATGCGGTAGCCGAGATAGTCCTCCATCGCCATGAGCGTCATGGCGATATCGCGTGCGGGTGCGGTCAGAGTGAAAGTCCCGGCAGTGGAACCTGTTTCGAGGATCTGAGCGTAGAGACTCGCCTGTCGGTGATAGATGTGCTGGATGTCGCGGCGCTGATCGAGCACGAAGCCGGCGGCCAGTACGGCCCGCCAGATCGCGCGCCACTCGACGTCCTCCGGCCCGGACGGCAACCCGGCGGCGATCATGAACGCGATCTGGTCCCGGGCGTCGCCGGTGCGCTCCACCACCGCGAGCCGGTCGTCGTAGAACTTGCTGTCCGAGCGCTGCGCCAGCGCCGAGAGCAGTTGGTCCATGTCCCGGAAGTAGTAGCGCACGGCGTTGGGGGTCAGCTCGAGCTCAGCGGCGACATCGGCGATCCGGAAGGTGGTCAGATCGTTGCGCTCGATCAACGCGATCGTGGCGTCGAGGATCTCTTCGCGTCGTTGAGCCTGTCGGTTCGGCCGTCCCACTGGTCCCATCCTTCACGAATCCGCCGCTTGAGTTGACGCCGGTGGTTACCCGCCGTCATTATTTTCCAATCCTGAAAACAATTCCGCCACAACTTTCCGGAGGATGCATGTTGGACTGCTCCTCACGTCCGCGTGCCCGAGATATCGGCGTCGTCATCGGCGAGCACCCCACGGGCCCGAACAACGCCATCACCGACGTGGCCGGCGTACGCGTCGGGCACACCACGATCCGGCGCCCCGGACCCAACCCGGTCAACACCGGCGTCACCGTCGTGATCCCACACCCGAGAATTTTCACCGAACCGGTGTTCGCCGGTGCACACCGGCTCAACGGCAGCGGCGAACTCACGGGACTGGAGTGGATCCGGGAGTCCGGCGAACTCACCTCGCCCATCGGCCTGACCAACACCCACAGCGTCGGCGTCGTCCGCGACACCCTGGTTCAGGCCCAGGTCCAGGCCCGCGGTGAAGGGCTCTACTGGTCCCTGCCGGTCGTGGGAGAGACCTACGACGGACTGCTCAACGACAACAACGGCCACCACGTCCGCCCCGAACACGTGGGCGCCGCACTGGCCGACGCCACGGGCGGCCCGGTCGCCGAGGGCAACGTCGGCGGCGGGACCGGCATGATCTGCCACGGCTTCAAGGGCGGGATCGGAACCGCCTCGCGCGTCACCGAGACCATGGCCGGGCCGTACACCGTCGGCGTGCTGGTGCAGGCGAATCATGGTCGGCGCGAACGCCTCCGGGTCAACGGGGTGCCCGTCGGGGAGATGGTCAGTCCCGAGCTGGTGCCGACCCCGGACCTTCCGATGCCGTATCCGGCGGGATCCGGCTCGATCATCGTCGTGATCGCCACCGACGCGCCGTTGCTGCCGCACCAGTGCACCAGGCTCGCGCAACGTTCCGCCCTGGCCGTCGGCCGGGTCGGCGGAACGGGCGAGCAGTACAGCGGTGACCTGATGCTGGCCTTCTCCACCGGCAACCGGGGAATCCCGCCGTACGGATGGGACGAGAACCCTGACGCCAACCGCCCCGAGATCGCGGTGCGCATGGTGGCGCCCCAGTTGATGACACGGTTGTTCGACCTGGCCATCGAGGCCACCGAGGAAGCCATCGTCAACGCGCTGGTGGCCGCCGAGACCATGACCGGCCGGGGCGGATTGACCGCCCATGCCCTCGACCACAAGCTGCTGCACTCGGCGCTGGTGCTGGAAGGTCACTGACCCAGGTCGGCGGGTCCGCACGGCCGGGGGAGGAACAGTGACCAGCACATGTTCGGAGGCTGCCACGGATACGGCGGTGGCGGGTTGTCGCCTTCCCACACGGTGGACGAGACATTGCCCTGCCCGGCATTCACATAGTGGTAGCTGTGGCAGACGTTCCAGTCCCAGTTCGGCCGGGCGTCGGCCGGGGTGTTGAACCCGCCGCCGTAACCGCCCGGTTCGTCGCCGGGGCACCACTGGTACGGGCCGCCGGCATGGGCGGCGCCCGCCCCGAGGGACAGCCCGGCCAGGGCCAGGCCGCCGGACACGAGCATCGTCGTCGCGAATTGCGAGGCTCGGTTCATCGTGGTCTCGTTTCGTCGGGCGTGTGTCGCGCTGATACGCCCATCGTCGCCCCACCGGACGAGCCTGTATGCAGTAGCCGACTACCTCATTCAGCCCTGGACCCGGGCCCGCAGCTCGTCGACGAACGCGCGGGTGTCGTCCCACGTCGGCAACAGGCCCGCAGCGCGCACCTGCTCCAGCGTCGGGGCGGCCGCGTCACGGTCGGACAGCACCGGCTCGGCCTCGATCGGCCAGTCGATCCCCAGGTCGGTCGCCAAGATGGTGTGCTCCCGGTCCGGGCTGTACGGGGCCGAACACAGATACATCACCGTCGAGGAATCCTCCATCGACAGGAAGGCGTGACCGAGACCCTCGGACAGGTAGACCGAACGCCGGTTGTGTTCGTCGAGCAGCACCGAATCCCACTGGCCGAACGTCGGGGAGCCCACCCGGATGTCGACCACCACGTCGAGCACGGTGCCGCGCACACACGTCACGTACTTGGCCTGGCTGGGCGGCAATTCGGCGAAGTGCACACCGCGCAGCACCCCGGCCGCCGACACCGAACAGTTGGCCTGCCGCAGGTCGAAGCGGTGCCCGGTCATCTCGGCGAACCCGCCCTCGGTGAACCACTCGAAGAACAGCCCGCGCGCGTCGCCGTGCAGCTTGGGGGTGATCTCCCAGGCCCCGGGGACGGTCAGTTCACGCGCGGTCATTGGCCGCGCACCGAGTAGTTGGTCTCCACGTTGTCCTTCAAAGGACCCCACCAGGATTCGTTGTTGCGATACCAGTCGATGGTGGCCGCGAGGCCTTCGTCGAAATCGGTGTGTTTGGGCGCCCAGCCCAGCTCGTCGTGCAGTGTCGACGGGTCGATCGCGTAGCGCAGGTCGTGGCCCTCCCGGTCGGTGACGTGGTCGAAGTCATCCGGGTCGCGGTCCATCAACCTGAGCAGGGTACGCATGACCGTGAGATTGCTGCGCTCGCATTCGGCGCCGATGAGATAGGTGCTGCCGATCTGGCCGCCGGTGAGGATCTGCCACACCGCACGGTTGTGGTCCTCGACGTGAATCCAGTCGCGCACGTTGGCGCCGGTGCCGTAGAGCTTGGGCCGCCGGCCGGTGAGGATGTTGGTGATCTGGCGCGGGATGAACTTCTCCACATGCTGATAGGGCCCGTAGTTGTTGGAGCAGTTCGAGATCGTCGCGCGCACGCGATACGACCGCACCCAGGCCCGCACCAGCAGATCCGCGGCGGCCTTGGTCGATGAATACGGGCTCGACGGGTTGTACGGCGTGCCCTCGGTGAACCGGGCCGGATCGTCGAGCTCGAGATCGCCGTACACCTCGTCGGTGGAGATGTGGTGCAGCCGGGCCCCGTGCGCGCGGACCGCCTCCAGCACCGTGAAGGTGCCGATCACATTGCTGTGCAGGAACGGTTGTGGGTTGGCCAGGGCATTGTCGACGTGGGTTTCGGCCGCGAAGTGCACGACGGCGTCCGCCTCGCCGACCAGCTGGTTGACCAGGCCGGCGTCGGCGACGTCACCCTGCACCAGCCGGATCCGGTCGGCCACCGGCGCCAGGGATTCCTGGCTGCCCGCGTACGTCATCGCGTCGAGCACGGTGACCGATGTGGTCAGCGCCTCCCCGACGGCAAGACGCACGAAGTTCGCGCCGATGAACCCGGCGCCGCCGGTGACCAGTAGCCGCATGCGCCAACCCTAACCGGCCGCAGCCTCAGCCTTTCAGACCCAGCGGTCCGGCCAGTTCGGTCAGTGTCGGGATCAGCTTGTCCTTGCCGCCGAGGACCTGGATGGCGACGTGATCGGCGCCGTTGGCGACGTGTTGCTTGAGACGCGCGGCAATGTTCTCGGCAGTGCCGTGTGCGACGACCGCGTCGATCAGCTTGTCGCTGCCGGGCTTGGCGATGTCGTCTTCGGTGAAACCGAGCCGGCGCCAGTTGTTCAGGTAGTTGCTCAGGTTCAGGTAGAAGTCGACCGTGTCGCGTCCGATCGCGCGGGCTGCCGCGCCGTCCGTGCTCAGCACCACCTTGTGCTCAGGTGCCAGGAACACGGCTTCGCCCAGCACATCACGGGCGTGCGCGGTGTGCTCGGGTGTGGTCAGGTACGGGTGCGCGCCGGCACTGCGCTGTGCCGAGAGCTTGAGCACCTTGTCGCCGAGCGCGGCGATCACCAGCCGGCTGGTCGGCACCTTGGCCGCGTCCAGCACGTCGAGGTACTCCACCAAAGCCTCATAGGGCTTGCGGTATTCGCCGGTGTGCTCGGGATGCCCCACCCCGATGCCGAGCAGGAACCGGCCCGGGTATGCCGCTTCGATGCGGTGATACGACTCGGCGACGGTGTTGGCGTCGGCGGTCCAGATGTTGACGATGCCGGTGGCCAGCTGAAGGTTCTGTGTGCTTTCCAGGATCGGTTCGGCGAACGAGAGGTCGGCGGCAGGCGAACCGCCCACCCACAGTCCGCCGTAGCCCAGCTTCTCGATCTCGACGGCCTGCTCGGGTTGCACCGCCCCGAAGGTCCACACCCCGTACTGGCCCAGATCCGGCTTGAGCGAGAGTGATTCGGTCATCTGTGAGTCCTTTTCTATCGCGGCCTGTCGACGCTTCTAGGCCAGGCCGAGCGGCCCGGCGAGTTCGGCGAGTGCGGGTACCAGTTTGTCCGGTGAGGTCAACACTTGTACAGGCACGTGGTCGGCGCCGGCGTCGCGATGCTGTCGCAGCCGCGCGGCCACCTCGTCCACCGTGCCATGCGCGACGACGGCGTCGATGAACCGGTCACTGCCCGGTTTGGCGAGATCCTCGTCGGTGAAGCCGAGCCGCTTGAAGTTGTTGAGGTAATTGCTCAGTCCGAGATAGATGTCGAGTGCCTTGCGGCCGACGGCACGCGCCTTGTCCTGATCGGTGGTGAGCACGGCCTTGTGCTCCGGAGCCAAGAACGCATCCGGACCGATCAGCTCGCGGGCCTGCGCGGTGTGTTCCGGTGTGGTCAGGTAGGGGTGCGCACCCGCCGAACGGTCCGCCGACAGTCGCAGCACCTTGGGGCCGAGCGCGGCGACGACCCGACGGTGTTTCGGAACGCCGTACTCGTCGAGCTTGTCGAGGTAATCGGTGAGCGCGTCGAGGGGCTTGCGATATTCGCCGATGGCCTCGCGGTGGCCGACTCCGATGCCCAGCAGGAACCGGCCCGGATAGGCCGCCTCGATGCGGTGGAACGAGTCGGCGACCGGGCCCGCGGCCGCGCTCCAGATGTTCACGATGCCGGTGGCCAGCTGCAAGGTGTCGGTGGCGGCCAGGATCGGATCGATCCACTCGAGCTCGGCAGGCGGCGACCCGCCGGCCCAGATCGCGCCGTAGCCCAGCGCTTCGATGTCCCGCAGCTGCTGCGGCGACAGTTGCTGGAACTGCAAGTAGTGGCCGAACGCGCCGAACGGGCCGAGATCGGGCTTGGTGCCCGCCGTGGTCTGGGTCATGAACGTCTCAACCCGGGTGCGTGCGGGCGCTATTCCGGGTGAATCACGCTGATTCTGGATCTGTCGCTACTCCGCCGCTTGCGTCTCCGCGGACTGGCCCTCGGGGGCGGGGGCCTGCAGCGGCAACAGCACGATGAAACGGGTGTCGCCGGGCTCGGACTGCACCCGCAGATCCCCGTGGTGCTTTTCCACCACGATGCGCCAGGCCAGGTCCAGACCCAGGCCGGTGCCCTCGCCGAACGGCTTCGTGGTGAAGAACGGCGTGAAGATCCGGTTGATGTCCTCGGCGGGGATCCCGGGGCCGTCGTCGCAGATCTCCACCCGGATCATCTCGTCGGTCTCGCGGCTGGTGCGCAGCGTCAGCGTGCCGTGGCCGTTCATCGCCTGGATGGCGTTGTCGATGATGTTGGTCCATACCTGATTGAGATCGCCTGGATAGCAATGCAATTCGGGCAGCGACTTGTCCAGGTCCTTACACAGGCTGACCGGCTTGTCCTTGCCGATCTTGTCGCCGAACATCATCAGCGTGCTGCGCAGCAGTTCGTGGACGTCGGCACTCTGATAGTCACCGCGGTCCATCTGCGAATACTGCTTGGCGCCGGCCAACAGCGCAGAGATGCGCTTGCTCGCCTCGGCGATCTCGTTCATCCGCAGTTCGGTGTCGATCGTGTACTTCAGCCAGCCCAGCGCGGCCTGCAGCGTCGCCGACGCCTCGCCGTCCTTGAGCGCGTCGTCCACGGACGCCGAGATGCGTTCCAGCCAGTCGATGTCGAGACCGGCCTCGACGAATGTCGGAGCGTAGTCCCAGGCGCCCACGATGTCGTGGTCCTCGAGCCAGTCGCCCATCTCGTCCTCGCGGTCGGACGTCTCCAGCGCGGTGAGCTCCAGTCCCTTGTGCTTGGCGACCTGCTCGGCGACCTCGTCCTGGATGGTCACCAGCATCCGCAGCGCCTGCGGGGTGAACTTGCCGTCGGCCAGCATCGCGAGCTTGTGGCGCATCTTGCCGACACCCTCGCGCAGGTCGGCCACGGCTCGGGCGGTGGCCGCCGCCGGGTTGTTGAGCTGATGGGTCAGGCCCGCGGTGATGTTGCCGAGGGCCAGCAGCTTCTCGCGCTGACCGATGATCTGGCTCTGCCGCCGACCGCCGACCTTGTGGCCCTCCAGCAGGTGCACGGCCATCGGGAACTGGGACTGCATGAAGCTCGCGAAGGCATTGGCATCGAGCACGAACACCCGCGACTGCTTCGTCAGGCGTACCGACGCCTCGTAGACGTGTTCCTCGCCGGGGATGTAGGCCGACCAGGCGCCGAAGTACACGCCGCGCATCGAGGTGCGGTTGGTCTGGATGTCGACGCCTCCCGAGCGCTTCGACATCACAAGCTCGCCTTCGAGCATCACGTAGAAGCACGTGGCCGGATCGCCCTCGGTGACGATCGGGCCTGCCGGGAACGTCTCGATGCTGCCGGCCTGGCACAACGTGTCGAGTTGCGCGTCGGAAAGGTGCTCGAACAGGAACAGCGTCCGCAGTTCGTCCCGCACGCAGGTCTCGCCCATATCCGTCCTCTACTCCTCAGGCCTCGCGGCCGTCACGCTTCTGCCAGGTAGCGGTGCACGAGCATCACAGCCATCGATCCTTCGCCGACGGCGGCAGCCACCCGCTTCGCGGACTCGGCACGCACGTCTCCTGCAACAAACACACCGGGCACACTTGTTTCCAGGTGATGCGGCGGGCGTTCCAGGCCCCAGCCGCACACGTCGCGCAGATCGGGGCCGGCCAGGATGAATCCGTGGTCGTCGCGGGCGACCACGCCGTCGAGCCACTCGGTGCGCGGGGTGGCACCGATGAAGCAGCACAGGCGTGTCGCACGCACGTCCTCGTGCTCGCCGGACTGCCGGTTCACCAGCTCCAGTCCCACCAGGTGATCGTCCTCGCCGATGGCACCGACCACCTCGGTGCAGGTGCGAACGAAGATGTTGGGGGTCTGCTCGATCTGCTGGATCAGGTAATAGGACATCGACGCTTGCAGCGACGGTCCGCGCACCAGCAGCGTCACCGACTTGGCCTCGCGTGACATGAACATAGCGGCCTGCCCGGCCGAGTTGGCGCCGCCGACGATGTACACGTCCTCGCCGCGACATTCGGAGGCGTCCGACACCGAGGCGCCGTAATACACGCCACGGCCGACGAAGTTGTTCGGGTTGTCGGGATCGGCGAAGCATCCCGGCACCGGGAGCTGGCGGTACTCGACCCCGGTGGCCAGGATGACCGCCCGGGCGCCGATGGTCTCGCCGTCGGCGAAGGTGATGGTGCGGGCCGCACCCGCGATGTCGAGGGCGACGGCTTCACGGGTCGTGATCACCTCGGCGCCGAACCGCTCGGCCTGCCTGCGGGCCGAGGTGGCCAGCTCGGCCCCCGACACCCCGGTCGGGAAGCCCAGGTAGTTCTCGATCCGCGAGCTGCGGCCGGCCTGCCCGCCGGTGGTGGTGCCCTCGATCAGCACGGTCTTGAGACCCTCGGAAGCGCCGTACACCGCGGCCGCCAGACCTGCCGGGCCACCGCCGATCACCGCGAGGTCGTACATGGTCAGCGACGGGGTGGTCGAGAGCCCCAACATGTCGGCGAGCTCGCCGTCACTGGGTTCGACCAGCGTCTCGCCGCCCTCGGTGATCACCACCGGCAGCTGCAGACCGTCGAGCCCCGCGGCCTCCAGCAGTTGGCGGCCGACGGGCTCGTCGGTGGTGAACGCGCGGAACGTGTGCTGGTTGCGGGCCAGGAACTGGCGCACCTCCCAGGACCGCGAACTCCACTGGTGCCCGATCACCTTGGTGTGCGGGATGGCCCGGTCGCCGACGGCGTGCCAGGCCTCCAGCAGGCCGTCGATCACCGGGTAGAGCTTCTCCTCAGGCGGGTCCCACGGCTTGAGCAGGTAGTGGTCGAGGTCGACGACATTGATGGCGTCGATGGCCGCGGTGGTGTCGGCGTACGCCGTCAGGAGCACGCGCCGGGCCATCGGGTAGAGGTCCATCGCCGATTCGAGGAACTCGATGCCGCTCATCTGCGGCATCCGGTAGTCGGCGACGAACACCGCGACGGTGTCGCCGCGCAGTTTCAGTTCGTTGAGGGTTTCCAGGGCGTCCGGGCCGGATTCGGCACGCACGATCCGGTAGCGCTCGCCGTAGTGGCGGCGCAGGTCGCGGGCGACCGCGCGCGAGACCGCGGGATCGTCGTCCACGGTCAGGATCACGGGTTTACGGGGCTGGGAGGCGGGGCCAGTCATCGCTACCAATTATGCGCCGCCAGTCCAGCGGATATCGGGTCAGGTCGCCACCTTCGTCACCAGATCAACCGGCCGGATTTCCCGTCGTCGTCGTCCCGTGCGCGGGTGGTCGTCCGGATCCGGGCCGGGCTCCTAGACTCCGGCTCGTGACTGTTCTTGAGTTCTCTGATTCGGTTGTTGTTGCGCGCGATCCGGATTCGACGTACGAGCTGGTCTCCGACGTCTCCCGGATGGGGGAATGGAGTCCGGTCTGCAAGTCGTGTTGGTGGGACGACCCGGCTGCGGGCGCGATCGCCGGAGCCTGGTTCACCGGGCGCAACGTCACGCCGGAGCGCACCTGGGACACCCGCAGCCAGGTGGTCGTCGCCGATCCCGGTCGTCAGTTCACCTGGGAGGTCAACAACGGCTGGGTCCGGTGGGGCTTCCATCTCGAACCTGCCGAGGGCGGCACCAGGCTCACCCAGGCATGGACTTTTCTGCCGGAGGGCATCGCCGGCTTCCGTGACCGCTTCGGTGAGCGGGCCGACGAGGAGATCGCAGCGCGCAGCGAGGCCGCACTGAGCGGAATCCCGGAAACCCTGGCGGCCATCAAACGCACCGCCGAGGCCGGTTGATCGTCAGTTGTCGGCGGGTTGCCCGTCCCGGTTGAGCATGGACGCCACGTCGATGCCCGAGGCCTTCAGCGACTCCAGGATGTTGGCCACCGCCAGCGGGCTGATGCCGAGCAGGCCGCCGACCGCGTCCTGGGTGTCACGGGACCCACCGATGATCGACAACCGCTCGATCTCGGCCAGTGGCGAGGCGGCCGCCTCGGTCGCCTTGACCACGGAGGCCAGCACGTCGGGCAGCATCAGCAGCCTCGCCGCGTCGGCGGTGTAGCCGTTGAGCGCCGCGGCGATCTCCTTCTTACCGTTGGCCTCGGCCAGCAGTTTGGCCTCGATACCGGCGGCCTCGGCCTGCTGCTCGACGCGCAGCGCGTCGGCCAGTTCCTTCTTACCGGCCGCCTCGGCGACCAACTTGGCCTGCAGGCTGTCGGCCTCGGCCTGCTTCTCGACCCGCAGGGCGTCGGCGGCGGCCTTGCGGGCGTCGGCCTCGGCCTGACCCTTGCGCCGTTCGGTCTCGGCAGCGGCCTCCGCGGCCAGGATCGACGACTGACGCTGACCTTCGGCGATCGCGACGTCGGCCTGTCGTTTCGCCTCGGCGGGCGCGATCACGTCGGCCTGCAGGGCGGCCTGCGCCTGCTCGGCGCGACGCTGCTCCACCTCGATGCGGGCCTGCACACGGGCCGCCTCGGCCTGCTCGATCGCGATGCCGACGTCCTTCTGGGCGCGGGCGTTGGCCAGTGGTCCGGCCTGGTCGGCCTGGGCGTTCTCGGCCTCGGTCTGCGCGCGCAACCGAGCCAGTTCGACATCGCGCTTCTGGTTGGCGGTGGCGATCGCGGTGTCGGCCTCGGCCTGGGCGATGGAACCTTCCTGGCGGGCCTTCGCCGACTGGATCTGGGCGTCGCGCTCGGCCTCGGCGGTGCCGACCGTGGCGTCCCGCTTGACCTCGGCGATGCGGCGCTGACCGAGTGACTTGAGGTAGTCGTTGGCGTCGGAGATGCCGGCGATCTTGAGGACGTCGACCTCCATGCCGATCCGGGCCAGGTCGCCACCGGCCTCCTCGACCACGCTGCGGGCCAGGCTGTCGCGGTTGGAGTTGAGGTCCTCGACGGTCATGGTCGCGGTGATGCCGCGCAGGCTGCCGGCCAGGATCTCGTTGATCTGCCGCTGCAGCTCGTTGAGGTCGGAGGTCAGGAAGCGTTGCACCGCAGTCTGCACGGCCTCGTCGGCCGAGCCGATGCGGACCAGTCCGACCGCCTCGACGTTGACCGGCACACCGTTGTTGGACAGTGCGTTCTGCAGGTTGATGCTGACGTTGAACGGTTCCAGGCTCATGATGTCGACCCGTTCGATGCCCGGCATCCGGAACCGGGCGCCGCCGCGGACCACCTTGGGCGTGCCGCGTCCGGTGAACACGGCCACCTCGTTGGGCGGCACCTTGATGTAGTTCTTCACATAGACCAACGGCAGCACCACCAGGATCAGGATCGCGGCGATGGCGACGAGGACGACGATGAGCAGCAGGGACACTGTGGTGCCTTTCTCGGTGGGTCAGTGCTCGGGTACAGCTCAGGTTTCTCGAACAGCTCAGGTCTCCGGAACCGCGACGACGTGGACGAAGTCCGGGTCGATGTCGGCGATGTAGACGCGGCTGGCCTTGGGTAGCGCGGCGGTCTCGTCGCTCTTGGCGCGGGAGAACACGCGGTTGCCGTCGGGGTCGACGAAGGAGACCTCGCCCCAGCCGCCCGGCGGGACCTCGAGGGTCACCGTGCCGAGCAGACCGACATAGGAGGAGCGGCCGCGGTGCGAGTTGGACTGCTGACGACGCATGTAGGGCAGCAACAGTCCGTTGAGGGCGAAGACGAGTACGACGGCACAGGCGGCCGCGAGCGCTGCGCTCCAGACGCTGCCCAGCCCCAGCCAGGTGCCGATCAGGCCCCCGGTGCCGGCGCCGAGCAGGGCGACCGACAGACCGGTCAGGCTCAGGAAGGGCATACCGTCCCCGTGCCCGACATCGGCGAGCAGCAGGGCGGCCAGGACAGCGATGCCGCCGACGACGAACGCGGCCAGGTACACAGCCATCACGTGCTCGTGGTCTCCGTTCGCCGGGTCAGCGGATCAGTCCGTACCATTCTCGCTTGATCCGGGGCTTCGCCGCGCACCAAATTTCGGTGGAGGTATCCGGCGCCCGGAGCTGTTCAGCCGTGATTTTGGCGCAGGCCGTCGAGCGGGTATTGTGGACCAACGGTGCGGCTATCGTGCCGACTTTTTGCGTGCCCCGTCTTGGAACTGCTGAATTTCTGCAATTTCGTCTCGATCCGGCTCACGTCGCTAAGTCGGTCGCCGGCAGCACCACGACGGGCTGCATTGAGACTGATGAAGCTACGAAACGAAAGCAAGGATCGCCGAACAGCATGGCCAAGAAAGACGGTGCCATCGAGGTCGAGGGTCGCGTGGTCGAACCTCTGCCCAATGCGATGTTCCGCATTGAGCTGGAGAACGGACACAAGGTCTTGGCCCACATCAGCGGCAAGATGCGGCAGCACTACATCCGCATCCTGCCCGAGGACCGCGTAGTGGTGGAGCTATCTCCCTACGACCTGTCCCGGGGCCGCATCGTGTACCGGTACAAGTGACCCGATAGAAGCCCGACCAGTAACGACGAGACCGGTGACGTGCGCATGTGCACGACACCAATAGAGCCAGAAGGATCGAAACAGCCGTGAAGGTGAACCCGAGCGTCAAGCCCATCTGCGATAAGTGCAGGGTGATCCGCCGGCATGGGCGGGTCATGGTGATCTGCAGCGATCCGCGCCACAAGCAGCGCCAGGGCTGATCGTCCCGTAAGGGACGGCACACGACAACTGAATGATGAACTCCCAGCACCACTGAGTTGCCCGGCGCGCCAAGCGCCACAAAAGACGTAACAGGGCCGCTCACCTGCGATGCGAGCCACGCGCGAGCATTCACGTCCGGAACGGAGGCCGGACCCCGGAGAGTCCTTAGGGGCTGATGGGAACGGGCTGGGACCAGACCTCTGCAGAGAAGAAGGAATACCGCCACATGGCACGCCTCGTGGGCGTCGATCTTCCGCGCGACAAGCGCATGGAGATCGCGCTGACCTACATCTACGGCATCGGCCGTACCCGTTCGAACGAGATCCTCGCCGCGACGGGCATCGACAAGAACATGCGCACCAAGGACCTGACCGACGATCAGGTGACCGTTCTGCGCGATTACATCGAAGGCAACCTCAAGGTTGAGGGTGACCTGCGCCGCGAGGTGCAGGCCGACATTCGCCGCAAGATCGAGATCGGCTGCTACCAGGGCCTGCGGCACCGCCGTGGTCTGCCGGTGCGCGGCCAGCGGACCAAGACCAACGCGCGTACCCGCAAGGGCCCCAAGCGCACCATCGCCGGCAAGAAGAAGGCTAGGTAACCCCGATGGCACCACCGAAGAAGGCCGCGGGCGCCAAGCGCGGTAAGACCACCCGTCGCAGGGAAAAGAAGAACGTCCCGCACGGCGCCGCACACATCAAGAGCACGTTCAACAACACGATCGTCTCGATCACCGATCCCCAGGGCAACGTCATCGCCTGGGCGTCGTCGGGTCACGTCGGCTTCAAGGGTTCGCGTAAGTCGACCCCGTTCGCTGCACAGCTGGCCGCCGAGAACGCTGCCCGCAAGGCGCAGGAGCACGGCGTGAAGAAGGTCGACGTGTTCGTGAAGGGTCCGGGTTCGGGCCGCGAGACCGCCATCCGCTCGCTGCAGGCCGCAGGCCTCGAGGTGGGCGCGATTTCCGACGTCACTCCGCAGCCGCACAACGGCTGCCGTCCGCCCAAGCGGCGCCGGGTCTAGGGAGGATCTAGAAAATGGCACGTTATACCGGACCCGCCACCCGCAAGTCGCGTCGTCTCGGCGTCGACCTGGTCGGCGGAGATCAGTCCTTCGAGAAGCGCCCCTACCCGCCCGGCCAGCACGGCCGCGCGCGGATCAAGGAGAGCGAATACCGCACCCAGCTGCAGGAGAAGCAGAAGGCTCGCTTCACCTACGGCGTGCTGGAGAAGCAGTTCCGCAAGTACTACGAAGAGGCCAACCGCAAGGCCGGCAAGACGGGTGAGAACCTGCTCCAGATCCTGGAGAGCCGGCTGGACAACGTGGTGTACCGCGCCGGCCTGGCGCGTACCCGCCGGATGGCCCGTCAGCTGGTCAGCCACGGCCACTTCACCGTCAACGGTGTCAAGGTGAACATCCCGAGCTTCCGGGTGTCGCAGTACGACATCATCGACATCAAGGAGAAGTCGCTCAACACCCTGCCGTTCGAGGTTTCTCGGCAGACCGCGGGTGAGCGTCCGATCCCGTCGTGGCTGCAGGTCGTCGGGGAGCGTCAGCGCATCCTGGTGCACCAGCTGCCCGAGCGCGCACAGATCCAGGTGCCGCTCACCGAACAGCTCATCGTCGAGTTCTACTCGAAGTAATGACTTACCGGCCACCCGGCCGGTAGGTACCCAGACGGCATCAAATAGCGGGTGCCGAGAAGGAGAAACACAATGCTGATCTCTCAGCGACCCACCCTGTCCGAGGAAACCCTCGCCGACAACCGCTCCAAGTTCGTCATCGAGCCCTTGGAGCCCGGTTTCGGTTACACGCTGGGTAACTCGCTGCGGCGCACGCTGCTGTCGTCCATCCCGGGCGCAGCGGTCACGAGCATCCGCATCGACGGTGTGCTGCACGAGTTCACCACCGTCCCCGGGGTGAAGGAAGACGTCACCGACATCATCCTGAACCTCAAGGGCCTGGTCGTGTCCTCCGAGGAGGACGAGCCGGTCACCATGTACCTGCGCAAGCAGGGCCCGGGTGCGGTCACCGCCGGTGACATCGTCCCGCCGGCCGGTGTGACGGTGCACAACCCGGACATGCACATCGCCACCCTGAACGACAAGGGCAAGCTGGAGGTCGAGCTCGTCGTCGAGCGCGGCCGCGGCTACGTCCCCGCCGTGCAGAACAAGGCGTCGGGCGCCGAGATCGGCCGTATCCCGGTCGATTCCATCTACTCGCCGGTCCTCAAGGTCACCTACAAGGTGGAGGCCACCCGCGTCGAGCAGCGCACCGACTTCGACAAGCTGATTCTCGATGTCGAGACCAAGAACTCGATCAGCCCGCGGGACGCCCTGGCGTCGGCCGGCAAGACCCTGGTCGAACTGTTCGGCCTGGCACGGGAACTCAACGTCGAGGCCGAGGGCATCGAGATCGGCCCGTCGCCGGCCGAGGCAGACCACATCGCCAGCTTCGCGCTGCCGATCGACGATCTGGACCTGACCGTCCGTTCGTACAACTGCCTCAAGCGCGAGGGTGTGCACACGGTGGGCGAGCTCGTGGCCCGCACGGAGTCCGACCTGCTGGACATCCGTAACTTCGGCCAGAAGTCCATCGACGAGGTGAAGATCAAGCTGCACCAGCTGGGTCTCTCGCTCAAGGACAGCCCGGCCACCTTCGATCCGTCCGAGGTTGCCGGCTACGACGCCGCCACCGGCACCTGGACCAGCGATGCCAGCTACGACCTGGACGCTGACCAGGACTACGCCGAGACCGAGCAGCTTTAAAGAATCCGTCCCGGTCCTACCTGATACGGGGACCGGCCCCATTTAGGAGATAGTCGCAATGCCCAAGCCCACAAAGGGTGCCCGCCTCGGCGGGTCGTCCTCACACCAGAAGGCGATCCTGGCCAACCTGGCCACGTCGCTGTTCGAGCACGGTCGCATCAAGACGACCGAGCCGAAGGCCCGGGCGTTGCGTCCGTACGCCGAGAAGCTGATCACCCACGCCAAGAAGGGTGAGCTGCACAACCGGCGCGAGGTGCTGAAGAAGATCCGTGACAAGGACGTCGTGCACGTCCTGTTCGCCGAGATCGGTCCCTTCTTCGCCGATCGCGAGGGTGGCTACACCCGCATCATCAAGGTCGAGAACCGTAAGGGCGACAACGCCCCCATGGCTGTCATCGAGCTGGTGCGGGAGAAGACCGTGACCTCCGAGGCGGACCGCGCTCGTCGCGCCGCCGCCGCGCAGGCCAAGGCTGCCGAGGCCGAAGCTCCCGCCGAGGACGCGGTCGAAGAGGCCACCGAGGCTCCTGAGGTCGAGGCAACCGAAGAGGCCGCTGCTGACGAGGCTCCGGCCGATGAGGCGGCTTCTGAGGGTGAAGCCAAGTCCTAACCAGGCATTGAACGACATGCCCGCCATCGATTCCGGTGGCGGGCATGTTCGTTTGCGCCTGGACATCGCCTACGACGGGACCGATTTCGCCGGCTGGGCGACGCAGGCCGGTCAGCGCACGGTCGCCGGGGTGATCGACGAGGCGCTCTCGACCGTGTTCCGGACAGCGGTGGTGACACGCACCGCGGGCCGTACCGACACCGGGGTGCATGCCACCGGCCAGGTCGCCCATGTCGACGTCCCCGCCGACGCGCTTCCACACGCGTACCCGCGGACCACCCGCCCCGCCGATGCCGAATTCACCCCGCTGGTCCGGCGATTGGCGCGGCTGCTGCCGACTGACGTCCGGATCCGCGACATCGTCCGGGCGCCTGCGGGTTTCGACGCGAGGTTCTCGGCGCTGCGCCGGCATTACACCTACCGACTGAGTCTCGCACCCTACGGGGTCGAGCCGGCCGAAGCACGGTACGTCACGCCGTGGTCGAAGCCCCTGGATCTCGACGCGATGGCCGCTGCTTCACGGGAACTTGTGGGGCTCAACGATTTCGCGGCGTTCTGCCGCCGCCGTCCCGGGGCGACCACCATCCGGGACCTGCAGCGGCTGGAGTGGGTCCGCGACGGCTTCTACGTGACGGCGTACGTCACCGCGGATGCCTTCTGCTGGAACATGGTCCGCTCCCTGGTCGGTGCGCTGCTGGCGGTGGGGGAGGGCAGGCGCCCGCCTGAGTGGACCGCGGGGCTGTTGGGTGAGACGAGCAGGTCCAGTGATTTCGCCGCTGCACCTGCCCGCGGACTCACGCTCGTACAGGTCGATTATCCGGCCGAAAACGAGCTCGAGGCACGCAACTTGATCACCCGTGACGTGCGGACCGTTGACTGAGTGTCTGGCCTGCACTTCGGTGCTGGGAGTGTGGGCTCACACCTCTCGATTCAGACCCCGCGACCGCGTAAGAGTGCACACTCGCTGCAGCGTCATTGACCGTAGGCGAACTGGACACGCCTCGGTCTCTGATGCTCCCGTGCCCGAGGTGTACTCATCTTCCAGGCCCTGCGACGAATGTGTATGGTGCTGCGATTGTTTGGCCGATCTGCCGCAACAGGATGCACACTCGCTGCAGTGTCCCAACCCAGTGGGTGTTCTACCCGCGCCGTGCGGCCGCCGACAACTTTCGCCGGACCCGCTCGACGAGGTCGTTCTGGCCTGAGAGCATCGACTCGGTCACCCAGACCACGGCCCAGTCGTACGATTCGAGTTCAGCCGTGTGCGAGTGCACCCACGCTCGGTACCCAGCTGTGTCCTTCTCCTCATCGCACTCGACGGCCAACTTCCATCGAGGCCAGCCCATCGCGGCCCGGTTCCACACCAACCCCCACTGGTCATAGAACGGGATCTGAGTTTGCAGGCCCGGTATGCCCGTGTGGCGTAGCCGTAGCCGAGTTCGCGATTCAAGCGGCGACTCGGCACCGCCATCGGCCCGCGCAAGCGACATCCGCACGCGGTCGATACCTCGAATTCCTGGATTCGCGTCGGCCAACGACCACACCGTCTCCGGCTCGATTCCGGAATTGTTCATCAACGCGTCCAACACCGGGACGGCATCTGCGCACGGCAGCAACCACCCCAGATCGAACATCGTCCGCGCCACGGTGGTGACCCGCATCCCGTCCACGTCACAAATATCTTCTGGGGCAAGGACATACGAGCGCACCTGGAGCCCGTCCGGCGCGCGTCGATTGTTCCGTACGACCTCGGCCGGCGCGTTGACGTCAAGCCACTTGACGCCGTGCACCGCAGCTGCCGAGATACCGCTCAGAACAGCGTCGGGACCGGCGAACAGCCAGGCGGCCCGGGCCCGCAACACCGGGGTGAGGGCGACGTCATCGGCGAGATACACATTGCGGTAGACGGCGCGATATCTCGTCCGCAGATCGTGGGCGGTGAGTAGTCCGGCTGTTATTGCGTCGCTGCCCAGGAAGGGGCCGGGCTGATTGCCGGAAGAAGGGTCCGGGAATTGTTCGTCCACGAGGTCAGCATCGGCGGGTCTACCGACAATCGAGCAGCCCCGGACGAACGTTGTCCACAGCCCTCAGAGGCGGGCGGAGACGAACCTGGCCGCTTGGGCCACCATGCCCGACCGGATGTAGCCGGGCGCCAGGTGATCCTGCCATCCTGCCCGCCAGTTGTACGGACTGCTCGGATTGCAGATCGGATCATCGGAGTGGCACAAGTCGATGGTGCGGTTCTGGTAGGCCGGATTCAACAGTGTGATCGGTGCAGCCCAGTTGGCGCCGTTGCCGAACAGCGCCACCGCCGCGACGTGCCGGTCGGTGCCCTTGGGCAGCGGGCTGTTGAAGGTGAACGCCGAGATCGGCATCGCCAGAATCAGGTCGGTCGCGACAGCGCCGAGCGAGTATCCGCCGAGGACGAGTCGGGTGTTCGGACAGTTGCGGGTCATCCACTGCACATGGCGGCTCATGTCGTTGGCGGCGACGTCGGCCTGGGTGTCGGCGGGGTATCGCACCGAATAGAGGGCGACGTTCGGGCCGCGCAGTGTGCGCAGCGCGTTGACGAAGGCGGCCCCGACTTGTCCGGGACCCGGGGGCTCCATCCGGCCGCGGGCGAACACCACCTCCGCCGGCGGGCACGTGGCGGCCTTTGCGACGCCAATCATGCTGGGCGCCACCGTCATCGGTACCACAACGGCAGTCAGAGCGGTGATCAGTGCGGCCGACATCCGACGGCCAATCACGCGTTAGATGGTATTTTCGGTGCCGTCGAGAATTGGTGGCGGTCCGGCAACGATCCGGCGACGAAGTTGATCCCGGCAATCGCCAGGGGCCGACTCAGATGCGTCCCGACACGAAGTCCGCGGCCTGGTTGACCATTCCGCCGTCGATGTAGGCACCGGCCAGGTGATCGGGCCAGTTGTTCTTCCAGGTGTCCGGATCGGCGGGGTTGCAGATCGGATCGGCGCCGTGGCACAGCTCGATGGTCCGGTCGGCGTAGACCGGGCTGAACCGGGTGATGGGACCGACCCACGCGGCGCCGTTGCCGAACAGGGCGACGGCCGCGATATGCCCGTCGGCGCCCGCGGGCAGCGGTGTCTTGAAGCCGAAGCCGGTGAACGGAACGGCCAGCACCACGTCGGCGACGGCGGCACCCAGCGAGTACCCGCCGATCACCAACCGGGTGTCCGGGCAGTTGTTCATCATGTACTGGATGTGGCCGCTCATGTCATTGGCGCCGATGTCGACTTCGGTGTCGGCCGGATACTTGACGGCATACACGCCGATGTTCTTGTCGGCCTTGGAACGCAGGGCGCTCACGAACGCGTTCCCGAGAGTGCCGACGCCGGCGGGTTCGGTACGGCCGCGGGCGAATACCACCTCGACCGGAGGACACGGGGCGGCGTTGGCGACGGCCGGCGAACCGGGCAGGACAGCCGAGATGACCGGCAGGACAGCTACGGTCGCCGCGATGATGACAGCCACCCCGATCCAGCGCCGAAATAGTGGCGCTAGATGGCTTCCTGGGTGACCCTGGTTAGGAAGTTCGACCACCTCAGCGATCGTAGCGGACACCGGCTACAACAGTCCGGCGACGAAGTTCGCGGCATCGTTGGCCGGGCCTTCGTAAGCCCGGTGTGCCTGCACGCTGTCGCCGTCGCCGCAGATCGGATCGCCCGGGTTGCACAGGTCGATCGCGCGGCCTCCGTAGACCGGGCTGGAGGTCAGCGGCAAACCGAGCTTGGCCGACGGGTTACCGAAGACGGCCACCGCGGCGACGTGCTCGGGGACGTTCGGCGGCAGCGGCGCATTGAAGCCGACGGCCGGGAACGGGACGGCGGCGATCACGTCGATCACCGCGGCGCCCTGCGAATACCCGCCCAGCACCAGGCGGGTGTTGGGGCAGTTGTCCACCATCCACTGGATGTGCCCGGAGGCGTCGTTGGCACCGCCGGCGGCGGCCAGGAAGTCGAAGCTGGCCGGGTAGCTCACGGCGTAGGCGCCGACCGAACGGCCGCCGACCTTGTTGCGCAGCGAACTGACGAACGCATTGCCGATCCGGCCGAGGCCCGGCGTGTCATTGGTGCCGCGGGCGAAGACCACCTCGATGTCGGGGCAGTCCGCGGCCTTGGCCATGGGAAGGCCTACGCCGAGCCCCGCGGTGGAGGTGGGCACCACAACCGGTGCGACGACGGCGGCAGCAGCGGTGAGCGCTGCCGCCACGAACACGGTGCAGCGACGAACAAGATCAATAGCCACACCAAATCCTAACGTCTGTTGTTGACTAGACGATTCCCGCGACGAAGCTGGCGGCCTGATCAGCCATGCCCACGTAGTCGCTGTGCGCGAACGGGTTCCGGCCCCGCGAACAGATCGGGTCCCCGTCCTTGCAGATGTCGATCGCCTTGCCGCCGAAGACCGACGAGGTGAGCGGGATGCCGAATTTGGCCGACGGGTTTCCGAAGACGACCGCTGCGGCGACCTGGGGGACCAGGTCACCCGCCAGCGGCGGTGCCGATCCGACTTCTCCGACCCGGTTGCCGAGCGGTGGGATGCCGGCCAGCATGTCCACGACCGCGGCGCCCTGTGAGTAGCCGCCAAGCACGACGCGGGTCGACGGGCAGGAGGACGCGAGCGTGGCGATGCGGTTTGCGGCGTCGTTGGCGCCGTCGGCTGCGGTCAGGAAGTCGTAACTGGCCGGGTAGTTGACCCCGTAGGTCGATACCGTCCGGCCGCCGACCCGGGAGCGCAGCGCGTCGGCAAAGGCCTGTCCCGGCCTGCCGAGGTCAGGCGCGTCGTTGGTGCCCCGGGCGAAGATGACCTCGATGTCGGAGCACGGTTCGGCTGTGGCGGGCGCGGCGAGCGCCAGCGGGAAAGCTGCGCTGACCAGGGTTGAGACGATCGCGGCCGCCCGGGCCGACTTCCGGAGGAGACTCACGGGGGACATAGTCACACAAAATGCTTAGCCGCGGCTAATCGATTGTGCGTTCGGACGTCTCCTGCAGCGCCATATCGGGCCAGGTCGCGAGCGCGACCTGAGTCGCCGTCTCGGGGTCCGCCTGCTCGCTGCGGTCGCCCTGGCGGGCCACGGCCAACCCCACCAGGACCACCGCGCCACCGATCGCCTGGCTCACCGACATGGCCTCACCGAGCATGATCCAGGCGATCAGGACCGCGAACAGTACCTCCGAGAGCCCGACCAGGGAGGCGAACCGCGGCTTGAGCCTGGCGATGCCGACGATGCCGAGTGTGTAGGCCAGGGCGGTGGGGATCAGGCCCAGCGCGATCACCGGCACCAGCCAGGCAGTGGTGTGCCCGGCGATGGTGACGGGATTGGTGGTGAAGGTCAGCGGCATGACGCCGGTGACGCCGAGCAGCGTCACGGCCGCGGTGCCGATGATCAGCCCACCGGCAGCCAGGCTGATCGGGCTGAGCCCGTCGCCGTCGGTGCTGGCCTTGTTGGACATCATGAAGTAGCAGGCGGCACATACCGCGGCGGCCAGGCCCCAGGTCACACCGGCGAGGTTGATCTGGGCGCCGCTGAACACATCGAGCACCAGGACGATGCCTGCGATGGCGACGGCCACGCCGCCGAAGGTCATGGCGCTGGGGCGGTGCCGGGTGGTGGCCCAGAGCCAGCCGACGACCAGGATCGGCGCGGTGTACTCCAACAGCAGGGCCACGCCGACCGAAAGGTGCGCGACGGCGTTGTAGTAGCAGAGTTGTGCGCCGGCGATGGGGATGAGGCCGTAGCCGACGACGGTCCTGGCGTGTCCGAGCACCTCGCGGATCCAGCCGGGCCGGACGATGCCGGCGAAAGCGGCCATCATGAGCGCGCCGCCGGCGAGGCGGGCGGTGACGGCGGCGGTGGGGCTCCAGCCCGCTTCCATCAGGGCTTTGGCGAATGGGCCCGATGAGCCGAACGCGAGCGCGGAGCTGACGGCGAACAATAGGCCGAGCCGGAAGTGGTTATCGGCGGTCGTGCGGTCGAGCTGGGCTTCGGCAGTCATCGGTACACCTCCCCTGGAGCTTGTCATGAGTAAAATCGACTATGGTAATGACAGTAGGGTTGAACCTACGGCGACAGGGGGTCATGAGTCAAATGCTTTTTACCTATGACACGGAGCTCACGCTCCGGGCGGCCATGGTGTTGGTGAACACCGACCGGGTAGAAGGCGAACAACTGTCTGACCAGGCCGACCTGAATGCCTATCTGGACGACTTCGGCTGGACCGGCCGGCGTGACCGCGACGACGCCGAACTGGAGGCCGTGCGCGCGCTGCGCAGGCGCGTCGGGGAGATCTGGGCGGTGGCCGACGACGAGGAGGAGACCGTCCGCCGGGTCAACGCCTTGCTGAGCGACACCAAGGCGTCGCCGTGGTTGACCCGGCACAAGGAAATGCCGGAATGGCACCTGCACCTGGCCTCGGTCGACGATCCGCTCGCCCAGCGAATGGGCGCCGAGATGGCGATGGCACTGGCCGACCTGATCCGCGGCGGTGAACTGCGCCGTCTCAAGATCTGCGCGGCGCCGGACTGTGAGGCGGTGCTGACCGACCTGTCGAGAAACCGCTCCCGCATTTTCTGCGACACCGGCAACTGCGGTAACCGCCAGCACGTCGCGGCCTACCGGCAGCGGCAGCGCGAGGACTGAAACAGGCCTCTACGCGTATCTCACGCGCCATCCGATGCTGAGCGCATGCCGCTCAGCAGCGTGAAAAGGACCGCTTCGACGTCCTTGGCGGTCTGGTCCGGATCGCTTCCGGCCGCGATGATCAGTACCGAATTGCAGAACAGGCTGAACAAGACGTCCGCAGCGGTGGCGACCGGAACGGGCACGGCTTCGCCCGTTGCAATGGCGTCGGCGAGCGTAGCTCGGATCAGGGGCAGCGACATTTCCTCGTCGAGTTCGCGGACCCGGTCCCAGCCCAACACGCCGACGGCCTGCCGGAGCAGCATCCGGGCGTCGTCGTCGTCGACATAACCGCGCAGAAAAGCCCGCGTCGCGACCTCCACCCGTTGCCACGCGGTGGTGTCGGCCGGCATCGAGGCAACGGCGGCTTGGAGCACCGAGGCCTGGGCGCTGCGGAAGACCTCGGCGAAGATCTCCTGCTTGTCCCGAAAGTGGTGGTAGACGGCGCCATTGCTCGATTCCGAGGCCCGGGCGATCTCGTCGATCGACGTGGCCTCGAACCCCTTGGTGACGAACAGGCGGCGCGCGGCGTCGAGCACTGCCGTGCGCGTGAGCGCTGCGCTGATATCGCGCCGGCGGGGCTTGACGGAGCTCATAGAGGCGAGCATAGTGTCCGACTATCAATCGGTTACAGAGCGACACTCTGTGAAATCTTTGGACAGCGGGAGGCGGCATGGTTTCGGTGGGGGAGCTCGACGAGGCGGCTGACGTCGACCTGATGCGTCGCGACGTCGAGCAACTGGTCAGATTCGATCGCCGAACGGCGGGCGAGGGAGAGCGTGCTTCTGCGCGCTACCTCGGCGACCGGTTGGGTGAGCTCGGCGCCAAGGACGTCGCAACCTCGACATTTCGCAGCCAATCATCTTGGGCGCCCGCACATCTCGCACATCTTGCGCTCGGAGCCGGCCTGTCGGCGCTTCCGCATCCGGTGGCGCGGTGGTTGGGTGCGGCGGCCGCGGCGTCCTATGAACTCGAAGTCTCCGGACGCCTGCAGTGGGTGCGGCGTCTCCTGCCGGCGCGGCGCGGCGTATCGGTGTGGGCACGGATACCCGCCACCGGCAACTCGCGTCGCACGCTGGTGCTCTGCGCTCACCACGATGCCGCGCACATGGGGGCGGTGTGGCATCCGAATGCCGTCGCGGCGAGCCGCCGTCTGGCCGCGGCCACCGGCCACGCGGTGCCCAGCCACGCCATCCCGTTGGCCGCACTGGCGGCGGCCGCCATCCCGTCCCACCGTGTCAGGGTGGCGGCAGGCGCGGCCCTGGCCGTGAGTGCGACGCTCATGGTGCAGTCGATGCGGAGCCGGACCGCCCCCGGGGCCAACGACAACGCCTCGGGAGTCGCCGCCGTGCTCGAGCTCGCCGGTCGGTTCGTATCCTCACCTCTGCCGGAAACCACTGTGCTGATTGTGTTTCCGGGCGGTGAAGAGGCAGGGAACACAGGAATCAGGGACTGGCTGCGTCGGCACCGGCGGCAACTGGACCCCGAGCACACCCTGGTGATCAATCTCGACTCGGTCGGCAGCCGTGGGCCGATGGTCGTGTCCGCGCGAGAGGCGCTGACGAACACGTTGTCGGCAGATGCGGTCGAGCGGGCCCATCGCGCCGCCGCCGACCTCGGTTTGGGCCTCGAGCAGGTTAGTTTCCCCAACGCGACCGACGCCGCGGTCATGACCAACGCCGGCCTGCCCGCGGTGTCGCTGCTGTCCGTCGAGGACGGCTGGGTCAGCCACCTGCATCGCCCGTCCGACACCGTGGACAACGTCGATTGGAACACCGTCAGCGACGCTGTCCGGCTCGCCGGGCAGATCGCCCGAACCTGGGTACGCGACGCACAGGGTCTCGTGGCGGCATGAACACCTCGCCGCGACTGGTCACCGACCAATCCGATCGCGTGCTCACGGTGGCCTTCAACAACCCGCCGCGACACTTCTTCGACGAGCGGATGAGCATCGAATTGGACGACCTCACCCGGGAATTGCGCCGCGATTCCACAATTCGGGCGGTGGTGTTCACGGGCTGCGATGACACTTATCTGACTCATTTCGACGTACCGTCACTGCTTCGGGGAGCCGAAACGGTGCCGGTGAGTGTCGGATACGGCCCCGCCCGGGCCGTCATCGCGGGTGCGCGGGTGGCCGTCGCCCACCGCCGCGTGGATGCCGTGCTGCGTCGTACCGGGCTGCGGAACACCCTGTTCCTGGCCCGCACCTACACGTCCCTGGAACGACTTTCCCGGCTGGACCAGGTGGTGATCACCGAGATCAATGGCCTCGCCCTGGGAATGGGGGCGATCTTCGCGCTGGCCTGCGACATCCGGATCATGGCCGATGACACCGAGATCGGGTTGGTCGAGTCGGGCATCGGCCTGCTCGCAGCGGCCGGCGGAACGCAACGGCTGACCCGGATCGTGGGTACGGCGGCCGCAGTCGAACTGCTCCTCGAAGGGACCCGGCTCACGGCGGACGATGCGGCTCGACTCGGCATCGTCCACCATGTTTGCCCACGAGAAAGACTGCGCGCGAGCACGATAGAGCTCGCCGGTCGCCTGGCAGCACGGTCGCCGACGGTCACCCGGGAGATCAAACGCGCAGTCTATGACTCGAGCGCCAGGCCTACTGCCGCCTCGATGCGGCGGGAAGCCGCGGGCCTGGTTCGGACGCTGACCGATCGCGACACCAAGCGTTCGATGACCGAGTACCGCGATTATCTGGCTGCCAACGCGCCGCTGACCGACGACGTGATCCTCCGTGGCTGGGAGCGGGTCGGGGTTTCGCGCCACACCAGTTCGCCGACAATTACTTCAGACCGATAGGGAGAATCCGTGCCTGACAATCGATTGACCGACGTCGCTGTCTTCGGGGCCACCGGATACACCGGCAAGCAGATCGTGCGTGAACTTCTCGCGGCGGGCTGCTCGGTGGTGTGCGTGGGGCGTGACGTCGACAAACTGCACAAGCTGGCGGCTGACGTCGGGCAGCCCGTCCGCGTGGAGGCCGCGGACCTGACTGAGCGGTCGCGAATCGAGGAGATCTGCTCGGACGTGCGCACTGTCGTCAACGCGGCCGGGTCGTTCGTCGAAACCTGCGAACCGGTCGCCCGGGCCGCGATCGCCACCCGGACCCACTATGTCGACATCAGCGGTGAGCAACGCTCGATCCAATACGTGTTCGACGGACTGGGCGCTGCGGCCGCAGGGGCCGGTGTCGCCTTGATCCCGTCCGCGGGGTTCTACGCGGCGCTCGCCGACGCGTTGGTCAGCTTGATAGCGGCCGACACTGGGCGGATCGACACCGTCGACATCGCGTACCACATCACGGACTGGACGCCGAGCGGTGCGGCCTATGCCAACTTCCTGCGCGGGATGGGGCAACCCATCGTCCAGTTCGATCACGACTACGTCGAGGTGAGAACACCCCTGCTCCGGACGACCGAATTCCCCGATCCGGTCGGGACCCGGACGGTGTTCACCTACCCGGCACCGGACGCCGTCACCCTCCCGCGTCATCTCGATGTCGGAACCCTCCGAACCTGGATGTCCGCCAGCACATTCGGCAGCCCGGTACCGGACCGCTTCGTCCCGCTGATGACCCGCGCGGTGGGCGCGGCACTGCGGAGCCCGCTCCGGTCACTGGCCGAAACCCTCTTCAGCGCGACGACCCGGTCCACTCACACCCGGATCGACGACGACCCAACACGGTTCTGGATATCGGTCAGGGTCGAAGGAGCATCGGGCGTGCGGGCGGCAACGTTGAGCGCCGACGGTATCTTCGATCTCACGGCCCCCATCGCGGCCTCGATCGTGGGAACGACTCTCGAGGACGCATTCGCTGTCACCGGAGCTGTGAGCCCGGCGCAGATCATCGAGCCGCGGGCGTTCCTCGACGGCCTGGCCGGGCACGGGCTCACCTACACGTTGAGCTGATGCCGCCGGGCGTCGCAATCACTGCGCGGGAGGTGCTCCAGGCCGGGTTAGGGTGATGGCCGGGGGACATATGGCACGGCGACCGGCCACTCGGCTACAGCTCAGCGGGCATCGATTCCTGTTGCGGCGCATGGCTCATGCGCTGGTTCGCGGTGACGCGCGCATGCTCGACGATCCGCTGCGCGCACAGGCGGTGGCCTACGGGGCGGGGTGTGCCCTGGCGGGCATCGCGATCGCGGTGTGCGCGGTGATCGCGCTGGTGGGCCCTGGCTCGGCGCCCGGCGACGCGCCGATCCTGATGACGCGTGACACCGGTGCGCTGTATGTGCGCATCGACGACGCGGTGCATCCGGTACCCAACCTCGCGTCGGCCCGGCTCGCCGTCGGCACCCCGGCGAATCCGGCGGTGGTCGACGACGCTGTGATTGCGAAGCTCCGGCGTGGGCCACAGGTCGGAATACCGGGCGCTCCTGCCCAGATCGGCCGACCATTGAACCTCGACGAGTCGGGCTGGGCGACCTGCGATGTCGCCGAACCGGCCGAAACGGTGCTGGTGGCGGGCCGGGTCGACACCGAACTGTCGCCACTGCTCAGCGGACAAGCCCTGCTGGTCTCGGCACGTGCGGTGGGAGCGTCGACCTTCCTGCTCGCCGACGGGTGGCGGGCCCGGGTGGATCTTCGCGATATCGCCGTCGTGCGGGCGTTACATCTGGAAGGTGTGTCAGCCCAGCCGGTTTCGCAGGCGTTGCTGGACTCCGTGCCCGAGGCTCCCGTTCTGCGGGCGCCCCTGATCGTCGGGGTGGGCGATCCCGGACCGGCCGCACTGGGCGGACTAACGGTCGGAACCGTGATCCGCGTCGTGCGTGCGGGCCCTGCCGAGTTCTATGTGGTGCTCGCCGACGGGTTGCAGCGGATCGACCGGGTGGCGGCCGATGTCATCCGCTTTACCGTGGCCCAACCAACCGACGAACCGCCCGTCGTTCCCGCCGATGTGGTGGCCGACGTCCCGGTCGCCACCGGACTGGCCGTGCCACGGTTCCCGGAGCGGGTGCTACCTCGTGGACGAGCAGTGGTGTGCGCCCGTTGGGATCCGCGTCGGCCCGGACCGGATACGAATACCGTTGTTGCCATGGCCGACTCACTGTCAGGCGGCATGCAACTCGCACAGGCCGACGGTCAGGGGCCGAGCATCGACCGCGTGCAGATCCCGGTCGGCCGCAGCGTGCTGCTGGAGGCCTGCGGTGTCATTCGCGGCGACTCCGCCGGTGGGCCGGTGTATCTGTTGAACGATCTCGGTGTGTTGTTCGGGATCCGTGACCGAGAGGCCGCCGAGCAACTCGGACTCGGGACCGACGCCGTCCCCGCCCCGTGGCCCATGCTGGCGATGCTGCCGCGCGGGCCCGAACTCAGCCGTGACGCGGCGTCAGTCGTTCGGGACGTCGTGCCCGGCAACCGGCTCGCGCCGGCGTAACCGATTGGCCGCGAGCATCAATGCGGTCAAGACCGTCACGGCGACACATACGGCGGCGCCGCCGAAGGCGATGCGCCGCGGCAGGGGATCGACCGATCCGGGGACCGTCGGCGTCACCGAAACCGGAACGGTCGGTGCTGATCCGGGCGACGGTGTGCCTTCACTGACCGCGGCCAGGGCGTCGACCACGCCGTGACCCACATACGGATTCCAGCTGTCAGCCGGTGTTCGTGCGGTGTCTTCGATACGCCGCATCACCTCTCGTGCGCTCAACTGAGGGAAGCGCGAGCGCACCAGCGCGGCGATCCCGGCGACGACGGGCGCGGCATAACTGGTTCCCGAAATCGGCGCTGCGTGCCCGATCGTGCGGATCAACTGCTCGCCGTCGGGATGAAGGGACACGAGATCCTCGCCGGGGGCGGCCACATCCACCCACGGCCCGGCCAGGCTGAAAGTCGATGCCGTGCCTTTGGATCCGACCGATCCGACGCACAACACCAGGTCGTCGTACCAGGCAGGGCTGGACACCGAGCGCACGCTGTTCCAGTCGGGTTCGCCCGGTGGCCCGACGGGACCGTCCTGCTGGACACATCCGGCGCCGACGTTGCCGGCGGCCGCGACCACCACGGCGTTGCGCACGTCGACGGCGTAACGCAGTGCCGCGCCGAGCGCGCGATCGTCGGGTGTGGCGGTGGCCGGCACGCAGGCGGGAGACGAGATGTTGATGACGGTCGCGCCGAGGTCGGCCGCGGTGCGCACCGCCATCGCGAGGGTGTCGACATTGCCGACCCCGGTGGTCCCACCACCTGCGGCGAACTTGTTGCTCGACTGCCGGATGGACAGTACCGCGGCGTCGGGCGCTACGCCGCTGAAGCCGGCGCTCGGTGCGGCAGCGGCGATTCCGGCCACGATCGTGCCGTGACCGTCGCAGTCCGTGGTGCCGTCACCGTGGGACACATAGTCGCCACCGCCGATCAGGTGCGGCAGCAACCGGTGCCGGGCCACCCCGGTGTCGATGACCGCGATCTTCTGGCCACCGCCGCGGGTGAGTGGCCAGACCGCGACCAGATCCAGTGGGTTACCCACCGCGCCGGTGATGCCCACCGCGGATTGGTAGCAGGGCTGGCGCTGCTCGGTGGGATCGACCGGCGCAGGCGGAGCCGGTCGCGGCAGCAGGGTGTTGTCGATCGCGGGTGGTACGACAGCGGCCGCCGGCGCGACGGACATCAGCGGAAGCCCCGCGATCAACGTCGCGATCAACCGGCCTGAACGCTTCACCGCAGTCCCAGGTCGCGGACCAGGTCGAAGGCGCCGGCGAGCCAACAGGCCAACGGCACCACCGCGGCCAGCGCCGCGTATTCGACGGCATCGGCGAGCCGGGCCGCCGCGGGACTCTGGACGGTGACCGGCCACAGCGCGGCCACACCGGCGGCCACCGCGAGAATGCCGGTCCAACTGCCATGCGCCGGAGCCCATGCCACTGCCAGGCTGAAAGCCGCGGTGAGCGAGAGGAATCCGCAGATCGCCGTAACTGTGCGGCAGTGTCCGGACGCGTAGGTACGCGAACGCAGCAACAGCGCTATCCCGACGGCCGCGGCGAACGCGACCCCCACGACCGTGACCCGCTGCAGGCTGCCGAGGGCGAGTATCACAGTGCCCAGTGCGGCGGCGGCCGAACAACCTGCCACCAGGCTCGCCAGGTTCCGATGCCCGAGAAGGGCACGCGCGCCGGCGTCTGATGCGTCGTCGGTCGCCACCTCCTCCTCGGGGCCGGGATATTCCGGCACCGGAGGCGTCAGGCCGGCGAGGGCGATGGACAGCCGCGGGGCCAACGGCAGCAAGCCCAGCCCGAGTGCCCCCGCCACTGCACCCAATGCCGGCGTGGCGAGCGGCCACAGTACTGCGAAAACTGTTGGTATGGCGAACAACACGGCGACGGTCACGGCTGCGAGCAGCAACTGTCGACTGTCGCCGGAGACCCGGATCAGCATCGCGCCCAACGAGCCCGCCGCCGTCATGGCCAGGAAGAAGTTCGCCGGCGCAGGGCCGCCCGGAACCACGAGGAATCCCAGAACCGCGACGGATGCCACGGCTGCGCCGTTGAGGGTCGCGGTCGCGGTCGACGAATGCAGACCCCGGCGCGGTGCGGCCATCGCGATGGCCGTGACGGTGACGCTGACCGCCGCGATGGGGGCGATACGGTCCCATCCATCGGTGCCGAGCCCGGCCCACATCAATGCCAGCAGGCCGAGCGTGCAGGCCCAGAAGGACGCGGCGACACGCAGCCCGGCCGGAAGGCCGTCACGGTCCGAGTTCGCGGCCAACGTGCCCACCTGCGGCCGCTCGGATGGGGGCTGGTCGCCGTATCCGGCCAGCACCAGTAGATCGCCGTCGTGAATATCGTTCTGCACCAGGGTCGATGACTCGTCCAGGCAGCGGCCGCCGAGGTGTGCCAGTTGCCACCGGCGTGGTGTGCCGTCCGTAGCGCCGAGCGCATCGACGATCCACGGCAGCAGTTCACCCACGGTCATCGCCGCGGGCAGGGACAGGTCGACCGTGGCCGCGTCTCGGGTATCGGTCGGAGTCCCGCGGTGAATCGAGACGTGGCGCAACGAATCCGGCATCGCATCACCCCCCGGTAGACGCCGATGCATGTCACGTTAACCGACCCGGCATGCACCGCCGCGCACCAAAATTTCGGTGGAGACCGGGAACCTGACGGGCCCGGCGGGCGTCCAAACGTCGATGGAACCCATCCGCCCGCAAACCGCCACCCGCGCGCTCCCGACACGGGAGCCGACGACCGGGGAGGTGGTTATCGACGCGCCTCCCGCGCTGCCTCGCGACACCCAGGTCACTCTGTTGACCAGGCTTTTGCCGCTGGTACTCGTAGTTGCGATGGCGGGCATGATCGCGGTGTACGCCACCTCGGGCGTGTTTGCCTCGCGCGGCCCGGCGTCCATGATGTTCCCGATCATGATGGCGGCGTCGGCGATCGGTACGGTCGCCTACAGCTTCCGGGGCAACGGCCGGGCTCAGCAGCTCCACCGGGACCGCTGTGAGTACCTGCGGTACCTGGACGGGATCGACACCGCGACCGGAGAAACGGCCCGCTCGCAGTGGCAGGCGCTGCATGCCGAACACCCCGCGCCGGGAAGTCTGTGGACGCTCGCGGGAAGCGGGCAGATGTGGAAGCGCCGCCCCGGTGACGCCGCATTCTGTGAGGTGCGGATCGGGGTGGGGGACCGGCCGCTGTGGACGCGGCTGGTCGCCGCCGGAACCGGCCCGGGACCCGACGCGGACCCGGTGACGGCATCCGCTCTGGCACAACTGATCCGGCGGCGGTCGATGGTCCCCGATGCCCCGGTGACGGTGAACCTGCGGGAGCACGGCCACGTGTCCGCGAGTGGGCCGCGCACCGCGGCCCGAGCCCTGTTGCGGGCCCTGATCTGTCAGCTGGCAACCGCCCACAGCCCGCGACACGTGCGCATCGCCGCCGTCGTCGACGGGTCGACGGCAGCGGAGTGGGAGTGGTTGAAATGGCTTGCCCATCACTGGTATCCCGACAGTGAGGGTGTGCCCGCTGCGCTGCGGTTGAGCACACTCGCCGAGCTGCCCGAGGCAACGACTCAGATGCACACCATCGTCATCGTCGACCCGGGCGGCGGGTCGGCCGCGACGCCGGTGCCCGATGCCGCCGTCACGGTGATGACGGTTGCCGGTCCGGCCGAAGCCACCCCGATCACCAGCGCAGACCTGCAGCTGGACCTGGACCCGGACGCGGAGGTGGTGCGATGCGGCACCGCACAGGTGCGACCCGATCAGATGAGCCGTGAGCAGGCCGTCACGTGTGCGCGGAGGCTGGCGCGGTACCGGAGCGCGCCCATACCGGATGACTCCGGCTGGCCGGCGCTGATCGGTATCGATCCGGCCGCGATCGACCCGCCGAACAATTGGACGACGTCGGATCCGCGGCGGTTCCTTCGGGTTCCGGTCGGCAAGTGTACGGACGGCGCTCCACTGCACCTCGACCTCAAGGAAGCCGCGCACGAGGGCATGGGCCCGCACGGGCTCTGCGTCGGCGCCACCGGCTCGGGAAAATCGGAGTTCCTGCGTACGTTGGTGCTGGGCCTGATCGCTACCCATTCACCCGAGGAACTGAACCTGGTCCTCGTGGATTTCAAGGGCGGCGCAACGTTTCTCGGCCTGCAACCGGCCCGGCATGTCAGTGCGCTGATCACCAACCTGGCAGAGGAGGAGCAGCTGGTGACCCGGATGGCCGATGCGCTGGCCGGGGAGCTGACCCGTCGCCAGGAGTTGCTTCGGGCGGCAGGAAATCTGGCCAACATCGGCGAATACCGGCGCCGCAGGGACCTGCCCGCCTTACCCGCGCTGCTGATCGTGGTCGACGAGTTCTCCGAACTTCTGCAGCAGCATCCGGATTTCGCCGAGCTGTTCGTGGCGATCGGCCGGCTCGGGCGGTCGTTGGGCATACACCTGCTGCTGGCCAGCCAGCGACTGGACGAGGGCAGGCTGCGTGGGCTGGACAGCCACCTGTCGTACCGGGTGTGCCTCAAGACGTTCTCGCCCAGCGAATCCCGGTCCGTGCTCGGCATCGCCGATGCGTACGAGCTGCCCAACACACCGGGAGCGGCCTATCTCAAGACACCGTCCGGCGAGATCATCCGGTTCCAGACGGCGTTCGTCTCCGCCGCCTGTCCGACACCTGCGCCGCAGCCACCAGCACCGCTGGGGCCGTCGAGGCCGCGACGGTTCACCGGGTCCCGGGCGACGATCCTTCCCCGCCCGGCGGCACCGACGACGATCACGCTGCTACAGCAGGTTGTCGACCGGCTGGCCGGGTGCGGGACACCGGCGCATCAGGTGTGGCTGGCTCCGCTGCCGCGTGCGGTCCCGCTCAGCGACGTGCTGCTGTCCGATTCCGAGCCGCTGGCGGTAGCAGTCGGGCTGGTCGACCGTCCCTTCGAACAGCGCCGGGACCGACTGATGCTGGCGTTCGGCGGCGCCGACGGCAACGTGGCGATCGTCGGTGGGCCCCAGTCCGGAAAGTCCACGGCTGCCAAGACATTGGCGGTGGCTCTGGCCGCCACCCACCATCCTCGTGACCTCGCGATCTACTGTCTGGACTTCGGCGGGGGAGCATTGAGTGCGCTGGAGGCGCTGCCACACGTCGGGGCGGTCGCCGGGCGGGCCGACGCCGAGCTGGTCCGGCGCACCGTTGCCGAATTGCAGACGCTGGTGAGTACCCGGGAAGCACGGTTCACCGCCCTCGGCATCGGATCCATGGCCGAATACCGGATACGGCGGGCAGCCGGGGACATCGATGATCCGTTCGGCGACGTGTTCCTGATCATCGACGGTTGGGCGACGTTCCGCGGAGAACTCGATTCCCTGGAGCCGTCGATCACCGCGCTTGCCGTGCAGGGGCTTTCGCTCGGGGTCCACGTGGTGGTGACCGCGTCGCGGTGGGCCGAGTTCCGCCCGGCGCTCAAGGACCAGTTGGGAGCCCGCATCGAGTTGCGACTCGGGGACCCTTCCGAATCTGAGATGGACCGCAAACGCGCCCGACAGCTGGCCCAGACCGCACCGGGTCGAGGCCTGACCCGTGAGGGGCGCGAGCTGCTGATCGCCCTGCCCCGATTGGACGGCACGCCGAGTGACGCCGGCATCGGCGCGTCGCTGGTACGGATCGGAGACACCCTGCGCAACCAGTACGGGGATGCCCGGGCGCCGGCTGTCCGGCTGTTGCCGAGGTGTGTGCGCGGGCCCGTTTCGGAGGCGACACCGCGGGCCCGGCCCGCAACCGAAGCGCTGCTGGGCCTTGGCGAACGCGAACTCGCCCCAGTGCTGGTCGATTTCGCCGCGCAGTCCGATCTGCTGATCCTCGGCGACACCGGTTGCGGCAAGTCCACCGCGCTGCGCGCCCTGTGCGGTGACCTGGTGGCCGTGAACGAACCGTCGAGCGTGCAACTGCTCATCGTGGACTTTCGCCGCGCTCTGCTGGGGGCAGTCGAATCGGATCACCTTGCCGGATATGCGCCCTCGGCCGGGGCGCTGGAGGCCGCGTTGCCCAGAGTGCTCGATGCACTGCGGAGCCGGATGCCCGGACCCGAGGTCACCCAGCGACAGCTCCGCGACCGCTCGTGGTGGAGCGGACCGGAACTGTATGTCGTGGTCGACGATTACGACCTGGTGGCCGGTGGCGGGATGAATCCGCTGTCGCCGTTGCTGCATTACCTGCCGCATGCCCGCGACCTCGGACTGCACCTGCTGCTGGCCCGACGCTCCGGAGGTGCGGCGCGGGCGATGTTCGACCCGGTCCTGGCCGCCGTGAAAGACCTCGGCTGTATGGGCCTGATGATGAGCGCGAATCCCGACGACGGAATTCTGCTGGGTTCGGCACGGCCGGTTCGGCTTCCGCCGGGGCGCGGAACACTGATCACGCGTTCGGCACCCGATCAGTTGGTCCAGGTCACGCTCCCTGAAGGGGCGGACCCGGAATGACATCGGCGGTCATCGAGGTGGGCCCGGTGACCGTCCGCGGACCCGGCCGGGTCTCGCACCGGGCCGCAGCCGCCGTGGCGGCTATCGACGACGAGATCATCCTGGTCGATGACGAGCCGGTCGCGGTGGCGGAGCTGTGGGCCGAGGTACTCGACGCCGCGGGTGCGGGGGCTCGCGATGTCACCCTGGTATGCCCGACCTGGTGGACCTCCGATCAGTGTGATCGGGTGCGGGGCGCCGCGGTCCGCTCAGGTGCCGACGTTGTTGTGATCCAACGGGTTCAGGCCCTGTGCGGGGCGTTGACCAGTGCTTCGTGGGCCGTGGTCGAGATCGCCGACGAGATCGTCATGGTGTCGGGCGCCGATGCCCGAAGTGCCGCGCTGGCCCGCCACGGCGAGAGCGACCTGGATCCGGAGGCGGTTATACGAGCCGCCATCGCGATTGCCGGGGCATCGGCGGAGGTGGTCGTCGACGCACCGGCCGCGGTAGCCGGATCGGCGACGCTGGGCAACGCCGTGATGGCCGGTCTGCGCCGTCACGGCGCGACGGTCACCCTGGCCGACATCCGGACGTGTTGCCACGGCCTGAAAGCCCCGGAGACGCCCGCTGTTCCGGCCACCGCAGGGCGAATCGGTCTGCGGTGGGGCGGCGTGGCGATCGGTGCCGCAGCGGCCCTGGCAGCGGTGCTGGGCGGCATCGCGTTCGCCGCCCAAAGCGGGCCGGCGGACACCATGGCGATGACGATCCTCGTCGAAGGCCGGGTCGGCATGCAGATTCCGGCGGGGTGGTCGGTACGACAGGTCACCGACGGGCCGGGATCAGCTCGGGTCGAGGTGGTCTCGCCGTCCGATCCGCAGGTGATGATTCATCTGACGCAATCCGGCGTCGCGGACGGCTCCGTGGCGGACACCGTGCAGCGCGCTCTTCGCGAGCAGCCCGCCGAGGTCTTCGTCGACTTCGATCCGGCTGCGGTCGTCGCTGCGCGCCCGGTGGTCAGTTACCGGGAAATCCGCACCGGCAGGGAGATTCGTTGGGCGGTGTTCGTCGACGGCGGCGTGCGGATCGCTGTCGGGTGCCAGAGCGCCCCGGGCCGAGCGGAGGCGGTCCGGGCGGCTTGTGAGGCTGCCACCGGTTCAGCTCACACGCTGTTCTGAAATCGGATGGAACCAAAACGGGCCGCCCCGCGTCGAATTGTTATATCCCGCAAGACAAAACCGGAGGGCCGGAAAACATGTCACCAGGACTGACGGGGCCGTTGGGCACCGACTTCGATGTAATGACGAGTGTGGCCGGCCAGATCGACGTCCTCAACGACGACGTCCGGGCCATGCTGCAGACGTTTATCGGGAAGATGAGCAGCGTGCCGCCGTCAGTATGGGGCGGTGTGGCCGCCGTGCGGTTCCGCGATGTGGTCGACCGCTGGAACGGCGAATCGTTGACCCTGCACACCACACTGGTCCGGATCGCCGAGACCATCCGGACCAACGAGCGCACGTTGCGCGCCGCTGCCGACACGCACGCGCAGCGCCTCGGCAATGTCGGCGACGGAATCTGATCGGAGCCGGCGATGGACCAGATCCTGTCCTACGACTTCGGCGAGATCGAGTACTCGGTCCGTCAGGAGATCCACACCACCTCACGCCGCTTCAACGCAGCCCTCGACGAATTGCGTTCGCAGATCGCGCCTCTGCAGCAGGTCTGGACGCGTGAGGCGGCGCAGGCCTATGCCGTCGAGCAGGCCCGGTGGAACCAGGCCGCGGCGGCGCTGAACGAAATCCTGTTCTCGCTGGGCAATGCGGTGCGTGACGGTGCCGACGAAGTGGCCGCTACCGACCGCAGTGCGGCCAACGCCTGGGGAGTCTGAGGCCGGCACCTGAGAAGACATGTGCGGCCCCGCCCGGTGGAGAGGACCGGGCGGGGCCGCACATTTTCGTCTGGTTCGGTCTAGCGACTCGAGCCCGAGTCGCGGCGGGGACGGCGGTGTCCGCCACCGCGCTGCTGTCCGCCTGCGCCGGCCCCGGAACGGGCCGACGGTCCGCCGCCGTTGCGGGAGGAAACACTCGGGCGGTTGCGGCGTTGCTGCTGACCTGACTTGCCGGGCTGCCCGGACTTGTTGCCCTGGCGCCGCGGCGCCGGAGCGGCCTGGGCGACCGGCTCGGGCCGAATCGGATCACCGAAAACGCGGTCGCCGGGGGCGATCTCACGCAGCACCGGATGGTCGGTGCCGTTCACCCGGGTGATCGTGGGTTTGACGCCGGCCTTCTTGGTCAGCATGCGCACATCGGAAACCTGCGCGTCGTGCATGAGCGTCACCACGGTGCCCTCGTTGCCTGCGCGGGCCGTGCGCCCGGACCGGTGCAGGTAGGCCTTGTGCTCGACCGGCGGGTCGGCGTGCACGACGAGGCTGACGTCGTCGACGTGGATACCGCGGGCGGCGATGTCGGTGGCCACCAGAACGGCCGCCGATCCGTCGGAGAACGCGGTCAGGTTGCGGGTGCGGGCATTCTGAGACAGGTTGCCGTGCAGCTCAACTGCCGACACCCCACGCGAATTGAGCTGACGAGTCAGGTTTTTCGCGCCGTGCTTGGTGCGGGCGAACACGATGGTCCGGCCCGGGGCGGCAGCCAGATCGGCGACCACGTTGACGCGTGCGGCGTTGTCCACGTGCAGCACGTGGTGCACCATCGCGGTCACCGGGGACTGGGCCGAATCGACGCTGTGCACCACGGGGTCGTGCAGGTAGCGCTTGACCAGCACGTCGACCCCGGCATCGAGAGTGGCCGAGAACAGCAGGCGCTGGCAGTCTTTCGGCGTGCGGTCCAGCAGGCGCTTCACGCCGGGCAGGAAGCCGAGATCGGCCATGTGGTCGGCCTCGTCGAGCACGGTGACCTCGACCGCGGACAGGTCCGCGTGGCCGGACCGCATGTGGTCTTCGAGCCGGCCCGGGCAGGCGATCACGATGTCCACGCCCCCTCGGAGCGCGGAGATCTGCGGGTTGGGGCCCACGCCACCGAAGATGTTGACCGACCGCAGGCCGGTGGCCTTGGCCAGCGGGGCCAGCGAGGCCTCGATCTGGGTGACCAGTTCACGGGTGGGCGCCAGGATCAGCGCGCGGGGGCGGTTCGGCGCGCGGCGGGTGCCGCTGGTCGCCAACCGCGCCACCAGGGGCAACAGGAATGCGTACGTCTTGCCGGACCCGGTCCGGCCGCGGCCGAGGACATCGCGGCCCTTGAGTGAATCGGGCAGGGTCGCGGCCTGGATCGGGAACGGGGTCTCGATTCCGTTCCCGGCGAGGGTGGCGACGATCTCGGCGGGCAGGCCGAGCTCGGCGAATGTAGGCACAGCGGTGCCCGGGGTTTCTTGGACAGACAAAATGAAAGCTCCGAAAATAGAGGGCGGTCGTCCTGCCCGGCGCGAGTGAGATCTCGCGGCGCTCGGTGTGACGATCGAGAAGGCGGCAAAGGCAGAACAGACAAGCCGCCGTGCCCCGACTATACGGGTAGCGGGCTGGATTCCCCGATTTCTGGCGGCTGACCTGCAGGTGGTATCCATCACAGGCCGGGCCGGTCAACTATCCTGGCGGTTACGCGTGAATGCCATACCCATGGCCCGACGCCGGGAGAGATGATCGCCGTGGCCGCATCGAGCAACGCGGGAGGCCGGATGTCTGCCCGGGCACTGCCCGCGAAGGTGCGCGCCATCCATGACCTGTTCATCGAGGGCCAGGTGGACGCCGATTCGCTGGATTCCACCCCGGTGCGCCGCTTCATCGTGGAGAGCTGGCAACGCAGCCTGGCCACCGGCGTCGACCCCGATCTGGGCACCCGGGCGGCGGCGGCCGCGGCGGCACTGACCGAATTGCGCAAGTCGCACCCGCTCGCGCCGACACTGCCGCTGATCCGTCGACTGCTGGTCGACGACGCCGTCGGCGCCGGGGTGGTGGTGGCGATCACCGCGGCCGACGGCACCCTGCTGTGGGTCGAGGGCGATGCCGGCGTGCGCCGCAAGGCCGAGGCGATGAACTTCGTGCCCGGCTCGGACTGGAGCGAGCGGGCCGCCGGGACCAACGCGCCGGGCACCGCGCTGGCGCTGGACCGGGAACTGCAGATCCTCGGGTCCGAACACTTCTCCCGCACCGTGCACTCCTGGAGTTGCACCGCGGTGCCCGTGCACGACCCGGCCACCGGGGTGCTGCTGGGTGCCATCGACCTGACCGGCGGGTCCGCGGTCGCGACACCACAGACATTGGCGCTGGTCAGGGCCACCGCGGTCGCGGTCGAGAACCAGCTGGCCCTGCTGCGTCTCACGGGGCCCGTCGCACCGGCCGGGCCCGAGGGGGCACGGTTGACGGTGCTGGGCGCCGACCGCCCGCGCTGGCAGGTGGCCGACGCCGCGGGTCGGCCCGAATCGAGCGGGCTGACCGGGCGGCACGCCGACATCCTGGTCCTGCTGATCCGGCACCCCGAGGGGCTGAGCGCCGATCACCTGGCCATGCTGCTCGACGACAAGGACCTCGACGTGGTCACCGTGCGGGCCGAGGTGTCGCGGCTGCGCCGGGTCATCGGCAGCACCTACATCGAGTCGCGGCCCTACCGGCTGATGGCACCGGTGGCCAGCGATATGGGCGATGTCTTCGACGCGCTGCAGGCCGGGAACGTCTCGGCCGCCCTTGACGCGTACACCGGGGCGCTGTTGCCGCAATCGGTCTCACCGGCCATCGCGCGGTTGCGCACCGAACTGAGCGCCAGCCTGCGCGAAGCGGTGCTGGCCGGGGGCAGCCTGAGCCTGCTGCGGCGGTGGTTGGCGCTGCCCGACGGCCGCGACGACCGGCAGGGTTGGCGGGTGCTGCACGACCACGCCGAGGCCGACCCGCTGGCCCGGGCGCAGGCCCGTGGCCACCTGGCCGGGATCGACTCCGAGCTGGGTTGAATTTGTCGGCCCGCCGACGTGCTGATTGTCGGCTCGCCGACGTGCTGACCGCGTCGCCGGCGACTCTGCAACGTTGCTTTTGATCAGTGCAACTGTGCTGCAACCTACTGCTGACTACCTTTAGTGACGACCGACACATCTGGGTGTCCGATGCAGGAGATTGCCATGACTGTTTATGCACGTCCGGGCGCCGAAGGCGCCCTGATGTCGTTCGAGGCCCGCTATGACAACTACATCGGCGGAGAGTGGGTCGCCCCCGCCGAGGGCCGCTACTTCGAGAACCCGACGCCGGTCACCGGTCAGGTGTTCTGCGAGGTGGCCCGCTCCACCGAGGCCGACGTCGAGAAGGCGCTGGATGCCGCTCACGCCGCCGCGCCGGCGTGGGGCAAGACCTCGCCCGCCGAGCGCGCCGTCGTCCTCAACAAGATCGCCGACCGGATCGAGGAGAACCTCGAATCCGTCGCGCTGGCCGAGTCGTGGGACAACGGCAAGCCGATCCGCGAGACGCTGAATGCCGACATCCCGCTGGCGGTCGACCACTTCCGGTACTTCGCCGGCGTGCTGCGGGCCCAGGAAGGCTCGCTCTCGCAGATCGACGAGGACACCGTCGCCTACCACTTCCACGAGCCGCTCGGCGTGGTCGGGCAGATCATCCCCTGGAACTTCCCGATCCTGATGGCGGTGTGGAAGCTGGCCCCGGCGCTGGCCGCAGGTAACGCGGTGGTGCTCAAACCTGCTGAGCAGACGCCGGTTTCGGTGCTCTACCTGATGTCGCTGATCGGTGACCTGCTGCCCGCCGGCGTGGTCAACGTGGTCAACGGGTTCGGTGTCGAGTGCGGCAAGCCGCTGGCCTCGAGCAACCGGATCGCCAAGATCGCCTTCACCGGTGAGACCACCACGGGCCGGCTGATCATGCAGTACGCCAGCCAGAACCTGATCCCGGTGACGCTCGAGCTGGGCGGCAAGAGCCCGAACATCTTCTTCTCCGACGTGCTGGCCGCCGCCGACGACTTCCAGGACAAGGCCCTGGAAGGGTTCACCATGTTCGCCCTGAACCAGGGTGAGGTATGCACCTGCCCGTCGCGGTCGCTGATCCAGGCCGACATCTACGACGAGTTCCTCGAACTGGCCGCCATCCGTACCAAGGCCGTTCGTCAGGGTGACCCGCTGGACACCGAGACCATGATCGGTGCACAGGCCTCCAACGATCAGCTGGAGAAGATCCTGTCCTACATCGAGATCGGCAAAACCGAAGGCGCCCAACTGATCACCGGTGGCGAGCGGGCCGATCTGGGTGGCGACCTCAACGGCGGTTTCTACGTGGCGCCGACGATCTTCACCGGACACAACAAGATGCGCCTGTTCCAGGAGGAGATCTTCGGGCCGGTCGTGGCCGTGACCTCGTTCAAGGATTACGACGACGCCATCTCCATCGCCAACGACACGCTCTACGGCCTGGGTGCCGGCGTCTGGAGCCGCAACGGCAACACCGCCTACCGCGCCGGGCGCGACATCAAGGCCGGCCGGGTGTGGACCAACTGCTACCACGCCTACCCCGCGCACGCGGCGTTCGGCGGCTACAAGCAGTCCGGCATCGGCCGGGAGAACCACAAGATGATGCTCGATCACTACCAGCAGACCAAGAACCTGCTGGTGAGCTATGGCAACAAGGCCCAGGGCTTCTTCTGACGGGCGCTCGCGCGAGGTACCGGTAAACCCGGTGCCCCCTGATCCGCCGTCGAGTGTGGAGCTGTTGCGACATCTGACCCGCACGCTCGCAACAGCTCCACACTCGCGGTACCTGTTGTGGAACAACTGAATACCGCAGAAGCCGTTGGCATCCGGCGGCGGCTTCGCCGTGCCTGCCGCGTCTGTCGAATCGACGTGGGAACAGCGAAATCACCTGTGCTGCAGTGTATAGCGACGATGTCACGGCGCGCTGAGGCGAGTTTCCCGTTGGGGTGGACAGAGTGACGGCTGAGGGTGATACTCATCTAGTCAAAGGTTGAGAAACATACCTTTAACCTCGCGCCGATGAGCGCGGGGACTGGCCGCAAGCAACCGGCCTCACATGCGAATAGCTTTGTCAATGAAGGAGTTTGAAATGGCGGGTGTGGAAGAACACCTGGAGAGCGCTGACTATCTACAGAAACGTCAGCTCAAATCCGGAAGTGCCGGGTGGCTGCTGTTGGCCGGCCTCGGCGTCAGTTACGTGATCTCCGGCGACTTCTCGGGCTGGAACTTCGGCCTCGAGCAGGGCGGCTTCGGCGGCCTGCTGATCGCCGTGGTGGTCATCGCCGCCATGTACTTCTGCATGGTGCTGGGCCTGGCCGAGCTGTCCTCGGCGTTGCCCGCGGCCGGTGGTGGCTACACCTTCGCCCGTCGCGCGCTCGGTCCCTGGGGCGGCTTCGCCACCGGGACCGCGATCCTGATCGAATACTCGATCGCCCCGGCGGCGATCGCCACGTTCATCGGCGGCTACGTCGAATCGCTCGGCCTGTTCGGCATTCACAAGGGCTGGTGGATCTACCTCGCGGCGTTCGTCATCTTCATCGGCATCCACCTCGCCGGGGTCGGTGAGGCGCTGCGGCTGATGTTCGTCATCACCGCGATCGCGCTGCTGGGCCTGGTCATCTTCGCGGTGAGCGCCATCGGCCACTTCGACGTCGCCAACCTGACCGACATCGCCCCCGACGCCGCCGCGGTGGGTGCGTCGAGCTTCCTGCCGCACGGCTACCTGGGCATCTGGGCGGCGATCCCGTTCGCCATCTGGTTCTTCCTGGCCGTCGAGGGCGTCCCGCTGGCCGCCGAGGAGACCGCCAACCCGGAGCGCAACGTGCCGCGCGGCATCATCGCCGCGATGACGGTGCTGATCATCACCTGCGTGACGGTGCTGTTCCTGACGGCAGGCGCCGGCGGTGCCGACGCGATGTCGACGGTGGACGATCCGCTGGTGCAGGCCCTCGGCGGTGCCGGGTTCGCCGCCAAGGCGGTCAACTACATCGGCCTGTTCGGGCTGATCGCGAGCTTCTTCTCGATCATCTACGCCTACTCGCGGCAGACCTTCGCGCTGTCGCGGGCCGGTTACCTGCCCACGAGGCTGTCGGTCACCAACAAGCGCAAGGCCCCGACGCTCGCGCTGATCGTCCCGGGCATCATCGGCTTCCTGCTGTCGCTGACCGGCCACGGTGATCTGATCCTGAACATGGCGGTCTTCGGCGCGGCGCTGAGCTACGTGCTGATGATGATCAGCCACATCGTGCTGCGGGTCCGCGAGCCCAACATGCCGCGGCCGTACCGCACCCCGGGCGGCATCATCACCACCGGATTCGCCTTGGTGATCGCAGTCGTGGCGCTCATCGCGACCTTCGTGGTCAGCCCGGTGGCCGCGGGCCTGTGCCTGGCCGTGTTCTGCGCGTTCATGCTCTACTTCGCGCTCTACAGCCGCCACCGCCTGGTGGCCAACTCGCCCGACGAGGAGTTCGCGATGCTCGCGGAAGCGGAGAGTGCCCTGAAATGAAGTACCACCAGCAGGTCTCGGGGGTGACCTACAGCTTCGACGGTCTCGTCGAGGTGATGGCCAAGGCCACCCCACTGCGCTCCGGCGATCAGCTCGCCGGCTGCGCGGCCGAGCACGACGGTGAACGCGCCGCGGCCGCCTGGGTGCTCGCGGACCTGCCGCTGGACATCTTCCTCAATGAGGAACTGGTCCCGTACGACACCGACGAGGTCACCCGGCTGATCATGGACAGCCATGACCGGCAAGCCTTTTCGGAGATCTCGCACCTGACCGTCGGCGGGCTGCGGGACTGGCTGATGGACACCGCCGCGCATGACCACAGCGCCGAGCGGCTGGCCGCGGTCTCCTCGGGGCTGACCCCGGAGATGGTCGCGGCGGTCAGCAAGATCATGCGCAACCAGGATCTGATCGCGGTCTCGGCCGCCGCGGAGGTGACCGCGGCGTTCCGGACCACCGTCGGCGCTCGCGGCACCCTGGCCACCCGGCTGCAGCCCAACCACCCCACCGACGACCCCCGCGGGATCGCCGCGGCGGTGCTCGACGGGCTGCTGCTGGGCTGCGGCGATGCGGTGATCGGGATCAACCCGGCCACCGACTCGCCGCAGGCCACCGCGGACCTGCTGTACCTGCTGGATTCGATCCGGACGCGCTATGACATCCCGGCCCAGTCCTGCGTGCTGTCGCACGTCACCACCACGATCGGGCTGGTGGAGGCCGGGGCGCCGGTGGACCTGATGTTCCAGTCCGTCGCGGGCACCGAGGGGGCCAACTCCGCGTTCGGGGTCAACCTGCAGCTGCTGCGGGAGGGCAACGAGGCCGCACGCAGCCTGCGCCGCGGCACCGTCGGCGACAACGTCATGTACCTGGAGACCGGGCAGGGGTCGGTGCTCAGCTCCGGCGCGCACCTGGGTGTGGGCGGCAAGCCGGTGGATCAGCAGACCCTGGAGGCCCGGGCCTACGCGGTGGCCCGCGACCTGCAGCCGCTGCTGGTCAACACGGTCGTCGGGTTCATCGGGCCGGAGTACCTCTACGACGGAAAGCAGATCATCCGGGCCGGGCTGGAAGACCACTTCTGCGGCAAGCTGCTGGGCCTGCCGATGGGTGTGGACGTCTGCTACACCAACCACGCCGAGGCCGACCAGAACGACATGGACAACCTGCTGACGTTGTTGGCCGCGGCCGGAGTGGCCTTCGTCATCACCGTGCCGGGAGCCGACGACGTCATGCTCGGCTACCAGAGCCTGTCGTTCCACGACGTGCTGACCACCCGCCGCACCCTGGGCCTGCGTCCGGCCGCCGAGTTCGAGGCGTGGCTGCGCAGCGTCGGGATGGTCGACGACTCCGGCAAGCTGACGCCGTTCGACCTGGAGCGTTCGGTGCTGCGGTCCCTGACTTCGGCGGAGACGTCATGAGTCCCAATGAGATTGCGGTTCAAGAGTTCTGGGATGAGCTGCGCAAGACGACGCAAGCCAGGATCGGGCTGGGACGGGCCGGTAACGCGCTGCCCACCCGCCGGGTGCTCGAGCTGGCGGCGGCGCACGCTGCGGCCCGCGATGCCGTGCACGTTCCGCTGGACGTAGATCGGCTCGCCGCAGAGGTCCGCGCGGTCGGCATCGGTGAGCCGACCGTGGTGACCAGTAAGGCCACCTCCCGCGACGAATATCTGCGCAGGCCCGACCTGGGGCGCGAACCCGCCGAGGGCATGCAGGTGCCCGACACCCCGGCCGACATCGGCTTCGTGCTGGCCGACGGGTTGTCGCCGACCGCACTGGATCGTCACGGTGCGACGCTGCTGGCGGCGTTGGTGGCCGAGTTGCGGGACCGCTACACCCTGGCCCCGCCGGTGATCGCGACCCAGGCCCGCGTCGCCTTGGGCGACCACGTCGCAGCGCAGGCCCACATGCGGACGGTGATCGTGGTGATCGGGGAGCGGCCCGGGCTGAGCGTGGCCGACAGCCTCGGCATCTACCTCACCCACCTGCCGATGCCCGGCCGCACCGACGCTGACCGCAACTGCATCTCCAACATCCACCCGCCCGACGGCCTGGGCTACGCCGAAGCCGCCCGGGTGGCGGCCGGCCTGGTCGACGGTGCACTGGCGCTGGGCCGCTCCGGCGTCGACCTGAAGGACACCTCACGGACCTCGGCGCTCGGCACCCCGGGTGTCGTCGAACTCACCTGAACCCACCAGAGGGGAACCCTTGATGACCTCACGTGCACCGCTGTCCCTACTCGTCGCCGCGGTGACCGCGGTGCTGACCGTTGCCGGGTGCGGCTCCGGTACCGAGTCGTCGCAGTCGTCGGGCACCCCGGCGGATCCGTCAGCCCCCGCCGCGAACTGCCGCACGCTGGCCGAGAACCCCGGTTGGTACGGCGACAACCGGGACCGGATCGACGCGATGCTCGCGGAGCTGGGGACCTGCGGGGCCAACGGCTCGGTGGCCGACGGCGCACCGCTCGCGCTGTTCGACTGGGACAACACCGTGGTCAAGAACGACATCGGTGATGCGTCGTTCTTCTGGATGGTGCGCAACGGCAAGCTGCGGGCACCCGTCGGCGGCGACTGGTCGACCACGAGCCCCTACCTCACCCCGCAGGCCGCGGCGGCCCTGGCCAAGGCGTGCGCCGCGGCCAAGCCCGGCCAGCCGATGCCGACCGACACCGACCTCGGCTGCGCCGACGAACTGCTGTCGGTCTACACCGAAGGGGAGACACGTGCCGACGAGCCGGCGTTCGCCGGGTTCAACGCCCGCCGGTTCGAACCGTCCTACGCCTGGGCGGCGCAGATGCTGGCCGGCTGGCACGAATCGGAGCTGACCGGTTTCGCCGAGGCCGCCCGCAAAGAGAACCTCGAGGCGCCCGAGGGTACCGAGCAGAAGGTCGGCAGCGGCGACGAGACCGGCTGGGTGCGGTACTACCCGCAGATGCGCGATCTGGTGGAGACCTTGCGCGCCAACGGTTTCGACGTACGCATCATCTCCGCATCGGCCGAGCCGGTGGTGCGGGTATGGGCGGCCGACCTCGGTTTCACGCCCGACAAGGTGATGGGAGTGCGGACCGAGCGCGACGGTGACGTCCTGACGTCGAAGCTGGTGCCGTGCGGCGGAGAGACGGCCATCCCGTACATCGAGGGCAAGCGGTGCCGGGTCAACGAGGACGTCTTCGGGGTCAAGGGGCCGGCCGCGTTCGAGCAGCAGGCCGAGCCCAAGCGCGCGGCCTTCGGCGCCGGTGATTCAGACACCGATGTCACGTTCCTCACCGATGCCACCGCCCTGCGCCTGGTGCTCAACCGCAACAAGACCGAGTTGATGTGCTCGGCCTACGACAACGCCGACGGTCGCTGGCTGGTCAATCCCATGTTCATCGAGCCGAAGAAGAAGCAGGGCGAGGCCTACGAATGCGCGACGGAGGGCTACATCGAGCCCAGCGGCAAGGAAGCCCCGCTGCACCGCCCGGACGGAAGCGTGGTGCCCGACCAGCAGGACGGGGTGTCCTGACACCGTGAGGATGCTGGCGTAAAGCTCGGAGTTTCCTGGCTCAGCAATTCCACAGCCCGGCGGCGGGGTGCCCTACAGAATTCGGGCGTCAGATACGTGCCATGAGCGCAGATGAGGGGCAGCTGAAACTCAAGGGGCACAGCCGGATACAGGTAACCGGCATGTTACTTGGCGTCGCCGCCATCTCGGCGATGGCAACGTTCGCGTTCGGGCATCCCGAGGAAATGCCTGCGGGGCAGGGCAACCCGCTTGCCGGATCCGGTGACGCCCCGACGAACACGGTGTTCACCCAGCCGGTGGTCGGCCAGATGAAACTCGGCAGCACGGTCACCGACACCACTCCTCCGGCCACGAAATAGGTTGCGGTGGAACGTATGTCAACCCGGACATTCGGGGTGTCGGTGGCCCTGGCGGCGCCGCTGGCTGCTCTGGTGATGAGCGGGATCGCCCACGCATCGTCGCCCGATGTGGTCGGCCAGAAGTACGGCGATGCCTCGGGCACTCTCAGCGGAGCCGGGTACTCACCGGTGGTGGAAACGACGGTCGGTGACCGCGAATCCTGGTCGGACTGCGTCGTCACCTGGCAACAGGACCGCACCGTGCAGCCGCCTCCCAACACCACGGGCTCGGCGACCAATCAGACGCTGGTCTCCCTCAACTGCGACAAGTCGGTGGCATCGGCCACGGGTCCGGGAAACTCCGCGGCCAGCCCGGAGGGCCGCGCGGCGATCCAGGCTGCTCAACAGCAGGCCGCGCAGGACCAGGCGCAGGCCGGGAAGAAGCACTAGGCTCGCGTCCTGGAAGTGCACGCCCGGAATCCGGGAGTTGGCCGGTCCTGCGCGTCGGGGTCCTTAAGGGCGTTGTGACCTGCGCTGTTTTGACCTCAAGGGAAGCCCACCGGTAAGCTGCTCCGTTGGTGTGTGCTGCCCTTTTGGGTGAGCGGGTCCCGGGTCAACGTCGGTCGCCGGGAAAACCGAGTACATGCGCCGCGACCGGCACCCGGATCAAACCGGGACTCAAAACCCGAGTCTAGAACTCGAAAGAGAAAGGTAAGCGCTGTGCCTACGTACACGCCGAAGGCGGGTGACACCACGCGTCAGTGGTACGTCATCGACGCCCAGGACGTGGTGCTCGGCCGGCTCGCCGCTGCAGCTGCCAATCTGCTGCGCGGCAAGCACAAGCCGACGTTCACGCCGAATGTCGATGGTGGCGATTTCGTCATCGTCATCAACGCCGAGAAGATTGCCGTCAGCGGCAACAAGCTCACCAACAAGTTCGCTTACAGCCACTCGGGTTACCCGGGCGGTCTGCGCAAGCGCACCATCGGTGAGCTGCTGGAGAAGCACCCGACCCGCGTCGTCGAGAACGCGATCATCGGCATGCTGCCCCACACCAAGCTCGGTCGGCAGATCCAGAAGAAGCTCAAGGTCTACGCCGGTCCGGATCATCCGCACGCCGCGCAGCAGCCGGTTCCGTACGAGATCAAGCAGGTGGCCCAGTGACCGAAACGATTGAGAACGGCGACGTCGTCGAAGCCGTGACCGAGACCGTCGAGGTGGAGCAGGAGCACCGCGAGCCGGTCATCATCGACCGTCCCATCCAGACCGTCGGCCGCCGCAAGGAGGCCGTGGTGCGTGTGCGCCTGGTGCCCGGCACCGGCAAGTTCGACCTGGACGGCCGCACCCTGGAGAACTACTTCCCGAACAAGGTGCACCAGCAGCTGATCAAGGCCCCGCTGGTGACTGTCGACCGCCTCGAGCAGTTCGACATCTACGCCCACCTCGATGGTGGCGGCCCCTCGGGTCAGGCCGGCGCCCTGCGCCTGGCGATCGCCCGTGCGCTGATCCTGGTGCAGCCGGAGGACCGGCCCGCACTCAAGCGTGCCGGCTTCCTGACGCGTGACCCGCGTGCCATCGAGCGCAAGAAGTACGGCCTCAAGAAGGCCCGCAAGGCGCCTCAGTACAGCAAGCGCTGATCTGTCGCCTTTACGGCCGAACGAACCCGCCGGGTGTGTCATGTACACACCCGGCGGGTTTGTTTTTGTGTCCTTTTGTGTCCCACCGGTGGGGTGCGTACTCCGTTTCGACGCCAGGGCTGTTCTGTGCGAAACCGCGCAACCCTGGGGTGGAAAACGACGCGATCCTCTCGACGCCGAACGAATTTTCCGCCCTGACCTCGGCAGATGGCGCCGCCAGGCAACTTTCTGCGGCTCCGACGTTTGAGGATGGCGGTCACGTGGAAGCCAACCAGGCGGAGAGCAGGGGGCCGCTTTGTGTCAGCAGGGTTGTGCCCGCAGGACCTTCCTGCCACCGGTGATGTCGTACCGACGTCGGGGGACCGGAGTCGCTTTCCCATCGGAAGGAGTAATTGTGGGGAACTTCGTGAAGACCGCGACCGCGGGCGCGATGCTGGGCGGATCGCTGCTGTTCACCGTCGGTATGGGGATCGCCAACGCCGCGCCTGACACCCTCGGTGACGGCAAGGTGAATCTCACCCTCGGCAACGTCTCGGTCCTGGAGAACGTCGACACCGCCGCAGCGGCTCAGATCGCGGCAGGGGTGTGCGAGAACACCGACACGTCATCGCTGACCACCGCCGTGCAGGGGGTCGACACCAACGGCGCCGACCACGTGGTGTGCACGAACAACCTGGGCACCATCTCGTTCAGCCAGAACGGCGCCACCGAGCGGCCCGGCAACGCCGCGCAGGGAACCGCGCCGCACAGTGTCGCGCCGACGACGGCACCGATGGCGCCGGGAGGCAGCCATTCCTCGTCGGACAGCGAGGGCAGCTAGCGATCAGTCGCCGACCCTGCCCGCGGTTCAGCTGCGGGCAGGGATTCGGTGATCACGGATTCGAGTATCACGACGACGCATCAATTCAGTCCCGGGATGGTCGCTGACCTCGTCGGTTGTGTTTCCGGCAGCCAATTATGAGAAGTTTAAGGGCATGGGTCGACTGTTCGGCACCGATGGGGTGCGCGGGGTCGCCAATCGCGATCTGACGGCTGAACTGGCAATGGCACTCGGTTCGGCGGCCGCCCGGCGTCTCGGCAACTCTGCGGGACCGGGCCGGCGGGTTGCCGTGGTGGGCCGTGATCCGCGCGCCAGCGGCGAGATGCTGGAAGCCGCGGTGATCGCAGGCATCACCAGTGAGGGCGTCGACGCCCTGCGGGTCGGTGTGCTGCCGACTCCGGCGGTGGCGTATCTGACCAGTGCTTATGACGCGGACTTCGGGGTGATGATCTCCGCGTCGCACAACCCGATGCCCGACAACGGCATCAAGATCTTCGGTCCCGGCGGGCACAAGCTCGACGACGCCGCCGAGGACCGTATCGAGGAACTCGTGCAGGCGGGTCCCGGGAACCGGCCCACGGGCGCAGGCATCGGCCGGGTGCTCGACGCCGAGGACGCGTTGGACCGCTACCTCCGCCACGCCTCCAAGGCCGTCACCACCCGGCTGGAAGGCATGACCGTCGTCGTCGACTGCGCGCATGGCGCGGCGTGGGCAGCCGCTCCGCGGGCCTACCGGGCCGCAGGCGCCAACGTCATCGCGATCAACGCCGAGCCCAATGGCCTCAACATCAACGACGGCTGCGGCTCCACCCACATGGATGTGCTGCAGGCCGCGGTTCTCGAGCACGGCGCTGATCTGGGACTGGCACATGACGGCGACGCCGACCGGTGCCTCGCGGTGGACGCCGCGGGCCAGGTCATCGACGGCGACGCGATCATGGTGGTGCTGGCGCTGGCCATGCAGGAGGCCGGCGAGTTGGCCTCTGACACGTTGGTGGCCACTGTGATGAGCAACCTCGGACTGCATCTCGCGATGCGGGCCGCCGGTATCGAGGTCCGCACCACCGGTGTGGGGGACCGCTACGTGCTGGAGGAACTGCGGGCCGGCGAGTTCTCGCTCGGCGGCGAGCAGTCCGGTCACATCGTGTTGCCCGGCCTGGGCACCACCGGTGACGGCATCGTCACGGGCCTGCGGCTGATGTCGCGGATGGCCCAGACCCGCAGCACCTTGGCGGCGCTTGCCGAACCGATGCGCACGTTGCCCCAGGTGTTGATCAACGTCGCCGTCGCCGACAAGGCTGCAGTGGCCCAAGCGCCGTCCGTGCAGTCCGCGGTGGCCGAGGCCGAGGCTGAACTCGGCGACACCGGCCGAATCCTGTTGCGGCCCTCGGGTACCGAACAGGTGGTCCGGGTGATGGTCGAGGCCGCCGACGAGAACACGGCCCGGTTGGTCGCGGTACGGGTGGCCGATTCGGTCAGCGGCCAGTCGGCCTGAGGGAACCGTACGGCACCCGGCTGCGTCTAACCCGGGTATGGGAGACGTAACTACCGCGCGCGTCGACGCTGCGGCGTTGCTGGAGGTGGCACGGCAGTACGATGCCGTCGCCGAGACCGTCGATTCCGGTGTCCGGATGCGCCCGGAGTTCGGCGGTGCGACGGCCGGGCTGGCGCACACCGCCGCGGGGGAGTCGGTACGCGCCGCGCTCGACGAGTGCATGGCATCGGTACGGCAATGGGCCCGCGCCGCGGGCGAGGTCGCCGCGGTGCTGCGGGGCACCACCGACCGCTACGTCGCCGCGGATGCCGACGCCGCTGCCAGGGTGGGTTGACGCGTGGTCCAAACCATCGACGTCGCAGCGCGTTTGGATCAGGGGCAGCCCGCGGTCGAGACTTTTGCCGAATTCGTGTGGGCGTGTGGACTTCTGGGTTACCAGCATCCGGACCTCACCGCACACGTCGGCCAGGTGCACGGCTGGTACGCCACCGAGGACGGCCTGGACCTGCGGGCACTGGACGTCGACTGCACAGCCCTGGCGGCGGCAGCGGGCTCCGCCGAGCAGGCGCTGCGACTGCAGGACGGTCAGCTGACGGTATTGACCCGGGCCTGGCAGGGCGGCGGTGCGCAGGCAGCGCGCGAGTTTCTGGTGCGCAACGGCGGAGCGGCCCAGCAGGTCGTCGCCGCCATACGCAGGGCGGCCGGCACCACGGCCGCGCTACGCGATCAGCTGTACCGTGCCGTCGACAGCAAGGTCGACGCCACCGAGCGGATCGCCACGCGCTGTGCGGCGCACCGCGAAACCTGGTTGGCCGCCGCGCGCACCGTGCGCAGCGGCCTCGGAGATCGCGACGCCGCCAGTGAACTGATCGATGCTCAGGTGAAACCGTTCGTAGACAGTGACATCGGCGCGGATTGGGTGGCGGCGATGCGTTCGGCGACCACCGCGGTGGACGATGCCTACAACGCCGCGATCGCCGCGCTGACCGACCGCCCGGTTCCGGTGTTCGAGATCCCCGGCGAGTTCGGCCCGTCGTGGACGCCCCGTATCGGTGCAGCGGTCTCGCCAGACCTGCTGGTGAGCAGTCCCCGAACGGTTTCCGCCGGCTTCGTCGCGCCTGTCGGCTTCGGCCCGGCGCCGGTGGCGGCCCCGACCGCCCCGGCTGCCATGCCACAGATGGTCCCGCAGATCGCCTCTACAACACCGTCTTTCGCACCGCCGGCCGTGGATCCGATTTCAGCGTCCGCTCAACCGGTCACCAGTCCCGCCGCGGCCGATTCGGCATCCGGCTGGGGTTCGCCGCTCGGCGGCGGACTGTCCGGGGGCGGATTGTCGGGTGCCGGATCCGGGTTGTCCGGCATCGGCGGGCAACTCGCAGACTTGTTCGGCAGATTGATCGGATCGACCGCGGACGGATCGGCGGGGTCGAGTGCCGACACTGCGCTGCCCGGGCAACTGGACACACCGGAGACCTCCGAGGCGGCCGACGACGTGGACGACGCGGACAACCTCGAGGAATCGGACGACGACGCAGAAGACCAGGACGCTGACGACGACACTGACGACGACGCGGCAGCCTCAGCCGAAGACGCTGTTACCGAAGAGGACACCGAGGCCGCTGCCGACGATCAGCCGGTCCAGGACGGTGGGGTCGAGTCGCCCGTGGAAACCACACCCGACACCGCCGTCGAACCACAGTCCGTGGTCGCGCCGCCTCCTGCACCCGCCGCGCCGGCAGCCCCGCTGGTGGCCCCCGCCGACAAGACACCCTGTGAGATCGCCGCCGACGAGCTACCGCAGGTCGGCGGCTAGATATCTGCGCCGGATCGGATTTCGGTCCCTGCCAGTGGGACTTCGGGCGCCGGAGTGGACACCTCAGTGTTAGACCTGATTGTGACGTGAGACACAGTCATGGCGAGACTTCGGAGGGGGTCCTTGATGGCAATGGAATCCGAGTGCGAGGTGCGCGAGATCGAAGCCCAGGCACCGCCGGCGCGTTTCGCACGCGGCTGGCACTGCCTCGGGCTGACTCGCGACCTCGGTGACGGGAAACCGCACGCGATCAACGTCTTCGGTCAGAAGCTTGTCGTGTTCCGCGGCGGCGACGGCAAGATCAACGTGCTCGACGGATACTGCCGGCATATGGGTGGTGACCTGTCCCAAGGCCAGGTCAAGGGCAACGAGATCGCCTGTCCCTTCCACGACTGGCGGTGGGGTGGCGACGGGCGCTGCAAGAACGTGCCGTACGGCAAGCGCGCCCCCCGCCTGGCTCGGACCGCCACCTGGACGACCCTTGAGCAGGACGGGATGCTCTTCGTCTGGAACGATCCCGAGGGTAACCCGCCGCCCGCCGAGGCGACGATTCCACGCATCGAAGGTGCCACCAGCGATGAGTGGACCGATTGGCATTGGTACACAACGGTTGTCAACGCCAATTGCCGTGAACTGGTGGACAACGTGGTGGACATGGCGCATTTCTTCTACGTGCACGGATCCATGCCCACGTACTTCAAGAACATCTTCGAGGGGCACATCGCCACCCAGTACATGAACGCGGACACCCGCGCCGACCGCGACGATGTCGGCGGCTCGGCGATGCTCGGCACCACATCGGTGGCGTCGTACTACGGCCCCGCTTTCATGATCGATGACCTCACCTATCACTATCCCGACGCCGACCACTACAGCGTGCTGATCAACTGCCACTATCCGATCGACGCGAATTCGTTTGTCCTGCAATACGGCATCATCGTCAAGAAGGCCGACGGCATCTCCGGCGAGCTTGCGCTGCAGAACGCCATCGCACTGGGCGACTGGGTCAAGATCGGGTTCGAGCAGGATGTGGCGATCTGGAAAACCAAGGCGCGCATCGACAACCCGTTGCGCTGCGAGGAAGACGGGCCGGTGTACCAGCTGCGCCGGTGGTACGAACAGTTCTACGTCGACGCCGGCGATGTGGCGGCCGACATGGTCGACCGGTTCGAGTACGAGATCGACACCACGAGCGCTCAGCGGGCGTGGGCGCAGGAGATCGAAGACAACATCGCGGCCCGCGCCACCGCACAATCCGTACCATGACCGGCCGCCTCGACCCTCGTTTAGAGGAGCTGCCCATGATGCCGGTGTCATGCCGAAGTTGCGGCGCGGTTGTATTGGCGCGCAAGAGCAGTTGGCAACAGACCAGCGTGCAGTGGAACGCGACGGCATCCGGGCTGTGCCCCCAGCGTCGCAATGCCGAGGCGCTGGCCGTCCACGGCAACCGCGGGCTGTTCCTCGGCTGCGATGCGATGGCTGCCTCGGTCGTGGCGGCCGCCGTGGACGGCCTGCTTCCTCTGGCAGATGCGGGCGTCGGGTCCGACGGCCCGTCGCACCGCTGACAACTGACGTGGTCACCCCGGGGCCCGTATCTCTGCGCAAAGATGGTCCGATGAGCGCGACCAAGACGGCCAAATCCGGACCGGGACGGCCCGCGGGTATCGACAGCGGCGACACTCGGCAACGGGTCATCGATGCAGCGTGTCGTTGCTTTGCCCAGTTCGGATACGGACCCGCGACCAACAACCTGATCGCCGAGATGGCCGGGGTGACGGCGGGCTCGGTCTACTACCACTTCGGTACGAAGAACAAGTTGTTCGAAGCGGTGTGTGACGACGTCTACGGCAAGATCCTGGCCAGTGCCGCTCCGGCCATGGCCGGTCCGCACTCGATGGACGAGCTGTTGCGTGCGGCATTGACCGAATCGATGCGCATCAACCGCGAGTACCCCGAACTTGCCGGTTTCGTCGCGACTGCACCGATCGACGCCCGCCGGCACCAGGAGCTGAGCGCGGGCTACTCGAAGCAGGGAGCGCGGATGACCGACGCGCTTGCTCGCTCTGTCGTCGACGGCCAGCGGGCAGGACGTATCTCCGCCGAGTACGACCCCGTCCAGGTGGCGCGAGTGATCAGTGCGATCGTCGACGGCTTCGCGCACGCAGCGGCTGTCACCGAACCGGGCGAGATGGACGGGGTGAACCGACTTTTCGAATCGTTGGTCCTGGATGCGACGCTCGGCAAGCGTCCAGCTGCCACGACGCCTGGCCGACAGCCGTGAACTACTGCTCGCCGACCTTCTTGAGGTTGTCGCGGACCTGAGCGGCGGCGTGGCTGATGTCTTTGCGCACCTTGGTGATTGCGTCGCGCATCGGCTTCTTCCGCGGCGGGTTCGCGGTGCTCTTGGCCGTGGGATTGTCGGTGCCCGAGGACCGGACTGGGTTGCGCCCATTGCCAATACTCGCTTGTTTGCCGGTCGCAAGCGGCGCATTGCTCGAGGGGACCAGCGCGCCGACGATCTTCTCGGTCTCCTGGCGGGCGACGGTGGTCACCGAACCGATCGCGCCGAGCTTCGCCAGTGAGGGGGCAGTGGGACTCGTGGGGTCGTAGGGGTCGACGTGGGCGTCTGCGGCGTCCGGGTCGCCGAACACGGCCTTGTGAAACTGCGTGGCGCCGGCTTGCAGGGCGGCGCCGACGTCGCCGCCCTCGGTGGCCGCGAGGATGGGTTCCTGGACAGCGGACACCGCTGAGGCGCGAACATATGCCCCTACCTGGAAGGCAGTTGCGCCAACCTTTTCCGATGAGAGCAGCAGTTGCTCGACGACCGCGGGGACACCGGCCTCGGTGAGGTTGGCGGCCACGTGGTTGACGGCGACCACCGTCGCAGGCAGGACGGCGCCGTCGACGATGCGCCGCAAGGCGACGTCATGGGCATCGCCGGGCTCGCCCGTGGGCTTGACGTCGGCCGGAATGTAGAAGCCGGGGACGAATTCGTCGTAATCGAGCCCGAATTTCGTGTTCAGTGTCCCCGTCCAGATGGATTCCGAGGACTCTTGTGCCAGCAGGAGAATCGTGGGAATCCGGGCTGGCGATGCCACCGCCAGGACCGCGGTCACGAACGGAAGCACTGCTTCACCAACGACCGCGACCCCGGCACGATTGGCTGACTGGCCGAAACCGTCGGCAAGGATCTGGGCGTTCTCGGTGAGGAATGTGATCGGATCCGAGGGCGCGGCCATTGCCTGGGCGCCCGCGGTGGTGGCAACCGGTCCGGCAAATGGCAGCGTCGGCGGCAGGCCGAGAATCCGTGCGATGACCTCGTAGGCGGTTCCGACTGCCCAGCCCACCGGAAGTACCACCAGAAGTCCGAAGGCGATCGTGCCGAACAGGATGATCGGGCCGATGATCTGCATGACCTCGGGCGGTATGGCGGGCAGTGCAGCCGCCGTGGTCGCGGGGGCGGCGGTGCTCACGACCGGAGGGTTCGTCGTTGCGCTTGGCTGGGCAGCGGTGCGGATCGTCACCATTCGCAGGTCCGGGGGAGGCGGCGATTGAAAGGCGACGGACGCGATGTTCACCGTTCGCACGTCGATCCTCGCGTCGTAGCCGTCCGATGGGGTTACGACCACCAGGCCCAACGCGAGGATGCCTGCGCTTGCGACAGCACCAGTGGCGCTGAGGTGTGAACGAACCATCTCTCATCTCCCTTGCGGCGGTGTGACCGATTGATGGTCACCCGTACCAGGGCGAGTGATGTGAGTAGTCCGATACTGCAATTTTGGCGAGCGTCAATTTCCCGGATCCGCCCGCCCTCCGCCACCTACTGGGTGAGTGAGACGAGCTCCTCGCAGAACTTCACGGTCTCGGCGGTGTCGGTGGCCATCGGGTGCACCAGCATCGTGGTGACCCCGGCTTCGGCGTAGGCGGCGAGGCGCTCCTTGACGAATCCCTTCGGCCCGACCAACGACACGTTGCGCACCAGGTCGTCGGGGACGGCCGCGATGGCCTCGGCCTTCTTGCCGGCCAGGAACAGGTCCTGGATGTGGTCGGCGACCTCGCCGTAGCCGTACCGGGTGGCCAGCTTGTGGTAGAAGTTCTGCCCGCGGGCGCCCATGCCGCCGATGTACAGCGCCAGTTGGGGTTTCGCCCAGGCGAGCCGGTCGTCGACGTCGTCGCCGATGGCCAGGCTGGCGCTGACCATGACGTCCAGCGGTCCCAGCTCCGGATCGCGCTTGGCGGCCCCGGCCCGCAGCGCGTCGCCCCACACGTCGTCGGCCTTCTCCGGGAGGTAGAACACCGGCTGCCAGCCCTCGGCGATCTCGGCGGTCAGCTCGACGTTCTTGGGCCCCAGGGCTGCGATGGTGATCGGGATGCGCTCACGGACAGGGTGATTGATCAAGTGCAGCGACTTGCCCAGGCCGGTGCCGCGGTCGGCGGGCAACGGCAGCTGGTAGTACTTGCCGTCGTAGTCCAGGTTCTCGCGGCGCCACACCTTGCGGCAGATCTCGACCACCTCGCGGGTGCGGCCCAGCGGGGCGTCGAACGGCACGCCGTGGAAGCCCTCCATCACCTGCGGGCCGGAGGTGCCGATGCCGAGGCGGAACCGGCCGTCGGACACGTAGTCGACGCCGGCGGCACTCATGGCCATCAGGGCAGGTGTGCGGGTGTAGATCGGGACCACACCCGTGCCGAGCTCCATGGTGGAGGTCTTGGCGGCCAGGTAGCCGAGCTGGCTGATCGCATCGTAGGAGTACGCCTCGGCGACCAGGGCGATGTCGACGCCCACCTTCTCCAGTTCGACGACTTGGTCGGCTGCTTCTTTGAAGCCGCCGGCATAACTCAGGAAGATGCCAGTGCGCATCGCAGGAGTGTAGCAACCCAACCAGTTGGTTGGGAGGCGGGAGTGTGGTGTGGGGTGTTCGTGCCCGCAGTCGTGGGTAGCGAGACGGTGCGCCGCTTACGGTACGGTCGACGGTACGTGGTCGTACCGGTACGGCCCCAGATTCTTGTGTGGAGCAAGCTCGTGGACGAAGTCTTGGCGCGCGCCGGCATATTCCAGGGCGTGCCTCCGAGCGCGGTGGCGGCGCTCGTGGGTCAGCTCCAGCGGATCGCGTTCCCGGCCAGGTTCACGATCTTCGAAGAAGGTGACCCCGGCGAGGAGCTCTACATCATCGAGTCGGGCAAGGTGAAGATCGGCCGGGCGACGGCAGGCCGTCGGCAGAGCCTGCTCGCCATCATGGGACCGGCCGACATGTTCGGTGAACTCGCCGTGTTCGATCCCGGTCCCCGCACCTCCACGGTCACCACGCTCACCTCGGTGCGGGCCCTGACGCTTGACCGTCAGGCGCTGCACGCCTGGATCTCCGATCGACCCGAAATTGCCGAGCAACTGCTGCGGGTGCTGGCCCGACGATTGCGCCGTACCAACAACAATGTGGCCGACCTCATCTTCACGGATGTACCTGGCCGCGTAGCCAAACAGCTGCTCCACCTCGCGCAGCGCTTCGGTATCCGCTACGGCGATGCGTTGCGCGTCGATCACGACCTCACCCAAACGGAATTCGCGCAGCTCGTCGGCTCGTCTCGCGAGACCGTCAACAAGGCGCTCGTCGATTTCACGCAGCGCGGGTGGATCGCAACCGGGACCAAGACCGTCGACATCCTCGCTCCTGACCGGCTGGCGCGCCGAGCGAGATAGCCGAGCCGAACGAACTGCCGCTGTGGCGCCGGCTTCAGGGAAGAAGGGGTTTGTGTTGTGGCTCTTCGTGACTGCGCGGTGAGCGTGCACCGGATCTGTAGCGTGGACATCGAACATCGACAGGGGGGAACTGTGGCTGAGGCGCTGACCGTCGACTCGTTGAACACCGATCAGCTGCGTGCCTGGGACGGCGCAGGCGGTGCGTTCTGGGCCGAACGTGCAGAACGCTTCGACCAGGGGATGGCCGGCTATCACGATGAACTGCTCAAGGCGGCTCATCTGGTATCGGATTCGACGATCTTGGATGTCGGATGCGGCAGTGGCCAGGTCACTCGCGATGCGGCCCGCATATCCCGTCGAGGTTCGGCGTTGGGAGTCGACTTGTCGTCCTCGATGCTGCGGCTGGCGAGCGCGCTGGCCGCCGAGGCAAAGCTGCCCAATGTGTCGTTCGTGCAAGCGGATGCACAGGTGTATGACTTTGGTGAGTCGCGTTTCGACGTAGCCATGAGCCGACACGGGACGATGTTCTTCGGCGATCTGGCAGCGGCGTTTGCCAACATCGCACGCGCGCTTCGGCCGGGCGGTCGTTTCGTACAGCTGACATGGCAACCGCTGGAACGCAACGAGGGCATCCGGACTTTCCGCATGATCGCTTCCGGCGGCAGCGAATTGGCGTCCCCGCCCGCCGGTGCGCCGAGCCCGTTCGCGTTGAGTAACCCCGACGTAGTGACTCAGTTGTTGCAAGACGCCGGCTTCGTGGACGTCGAGATGACGAGTCTGACCATGCCGATGTATTACGGCCGCGACATCGAGGATGCGTTCAACTTCGTCGTCGAACACTTCGCAGCGGCCTTCGAGGAACTTGAGGGCGCCGCTCGTGCTCGCGCCTTCGATACCCTGCGGGAAAACATCGGCGAGCATGTCACCGACCGAGGTGTGTACTACGGTGCGGCGCACTGGCTCATCCAGGCGCGCACCCGGGCAGTCGTCAGCTGATATTCGTCTCTTTCATTCACTGTCTCGCCGAACAGGTGAAAAACATTCTGGCTTAGGTCAACTCACATCCTGAGCCGACGCGATCTCCCGCGACGTTCCTCGTGGAGGCGTCCCGGCGAACCTCAGGTTCAGTTCTTGCGAACGAGGGCTGAACGTCTCAATCTCAACTTTTCTCTGATGACACGGGCGGTGTTCTCGGCTACGCTCACATACCGACCGGTCGGTCAATTGGGTCGGGGCAGAGGAGCATGGGGGTGCGATGAAAGGGTTCAGCTGGCGTTCGCGTCGGAAATCGACGTGGGCACTCGTCCTGGCAGGGGTACTGGCGAGCTTCAGCATCTTTGTCGGAACGCAGAGTGCACAAGGTTTTTCGCGTCCAGGACTACCCGTGGAGTACCTGGACGTGCCGTCACCGGCGATGGGTCGAGACATCCGGGTGCAATTCCAGTACGGCGGGCCCCATGCGGTCTATCTTCTCGACGGGATGCGGGCCCAGGACGATTTCAGCGGGTGGGACATCAACACCCCGGCATTCGAGTGGTACGAGGGTTCAGGACTGTCGGTGATCATGCCCGTCGGTGGTCAGTCGAGCTTCTATGCCGACTGGTACCAACCGTCAAACGGTAACGGGCAGACCTACACCTACAAGTGGGAGACTTTCCTGACCTCTGAACTTCCAGAGTGGTTGGCAGCCAATAGAAACGTATCGACAACCGGCAATGCCGCGGTGGGGCTGTCGATGGCCGGATCCACTGCGCTGACACTGGCGATCTGGCATCCGCACCAATTCATCTACGCCGGCGCCCTGTCCGCGTCTCTCAATCCTTCAGAAGGTTGGTGGCCCACCCTCATCGGCATCGCCATGAAAGATGCGGGTGGATTCGATGCGAAGAGCATGTGGGGCCCATCGGATGACCCGGCCTGGAAACGTAACGATCCCACCGTCAACATCGGCAAGTTGGTGGCCAACCACACCCGGATCTGGGTCTATTCGGGCACCGGGAAACCGTCGGATTTCGACACCGGAGCCAGCGCCGGCAACCTCGCGGCGGCGCAGTTCCTGGAGAAGTTCCTGGCTCGGACCAGTAGGACGTTCCAGGAGCTCTACCTTGCCGCCGGCGGCACCAACGGGGTGTTCAATTTCCCCTACGACGGAACCCACACCTGGACGTACTGGGGCCAGCAGCTGCAGATGATGAAGCCTGACCTGCAGCGGGTCCTGGGGGTGAGTGCATGACAACGCTATATTTGTGCACGATGACAGCCCGCCAGGACGCCGCCGCCAAGACCCGCGAGTCTCTGCTCGACGCCGGTGTCCGCCTCGCCAGGACAACTGGCCTGTCTGGGTTGAGCGTCAACCGCATCGTCGAAGAGGCCGGCGTGTCCAAAGGTGCCTTCTTCCACCACTTCAGTGACCGTGCCGGCTATCTGCTGGTGTTACACCGCGAGTTTCACGACCGTATCCTCGCCGAGGCCCGCGCCGTTGTCGCCGACCTCGAACCTGGCCCGCAGCGGCTGCTGCTGGCCACCCGGACATACCTCGACGCGTGCCTGCGTGAGCACGGGGTCAGATCGATGTTGCTGGAAGCCCGTGCCGAACCGGTGACAGCCGCCGAGATACGCCAACGCAACAGCGACACCGCTCGAATCTGCGAGCTCGATTTCGCAGCGATGGGCTGGCCGCACCCGTATCACGGCGCCCAGTTGTGGGTGGGCATGTCGGCCGAGGCCGCCCTGCTCGAATTCGATGCCGGCCATCGGGTCAAGGCCCTGCGGGCCTCGCTGGCACGATTCGCGGGTGCGGATCCCAAGCTGATCGGTGGCTAGATGCCATGGCCGCCATCACGTTTGACACACCGGCGGGACCGATCGGCGCCGAGTTGACTGCACCTGCAGGGTCGGGGCCCTGGCCCGCGGTGGTGGTGATCCACGACCTGCGCGGCATCACCGACGATGTCACCGAAAGTACCGCGCGCTTTGCGGCCCACGGATACCTGGCATTGGCTCCGGACTTGTATTCGAGGGGCGGCGCGGCCCGCTGCATCACCCGGGTGATGTGGTCGATGCTGAGCCGGGCAGGTCGGGCGGTCGACGATCTGCACGCTGCCCGCGACTACCTGAAGGGCCGGTCGGACTGCACCGGCAGCGTCGGTATCGCCGGGTTCTGTATGGGCGGCGGTTTCGCGTTGGTGATGGGCTCCAAAGGATTTGACGCCGCAGCTCCGTTCTACCCGACCATCCCGCCGGTATACGCGTCGCTGGCCGAGAACTCGTGTCCGGTAGTGGCCAGTTACGGCAGCCGCGACGTGTGGAACCCCGGCAACGGTCCACGCCTGCAACGAGCACTCGATCAACGCGGAATTCCCAATGACGTCAAGGTTTATCAGGGCGTAGGGCACTCCTTCGCCAACAACCTGCCTCACCAAACCCTGCAACGGATCATCGGATTCGGCCGCGACGACGAGGCCACCGAGGACGCCTACCGCAGAGTCTTCGGCTTCTTCAGCGCCCATCTGGACCACTGACCCGATCCGGTGGTTCCGAGCACGCTCGGAACCGCCGCATCCGTGGCCACGGCACCGGCCGGATTTCACGGCCGGGACGAAGCAACATCGAGAAAACAGAGGATGCCTGTGGCACAACTGCAATTCGGCGTGCTGATCTTTCCTGATGCGACAGTCCAAGAGATTGCCGGACGAGTCGTCGTCGCGGAAGACCTGGGATTCGATCGGGCGGTCTTCCCTGATCACATCAACGACCCCCGCGGCGGCAACAGCACCTGGCACGACAGCTGGGCGGTCCTGGCCAGTGCGGCATCCGCCACGAGCCGGATTCGGATCGGCATGCTCGTCGCCAATCCGATCCTGCGCCCGCCCGCCGTACTCGCCAAGCAAGCCATCACCATCGACCATCTCAGCGCCGGGCGTCTCGATATGGGACTGGGTACCGGCATTTTCGCCTTCGACCATCACGCGGTAGGAAGCCGGCACTGGGGGCGGGCTGAGCGAATGCAGCGATTCGCCGAATACGTGGCGATCGTGGATGGGGTGATGCGGGCGGCAGGCACTACTTTTGCCCATCAAGGCGACTGGCTGTCGACCGCTGGAGTGGTCACTGCCCCTGCACCGATCCAGCGCCCACGTCCGCCGTTGGTCATAGGTGGTCAATCAGCGCCTGTCCTTCGTCTGGCGGCCACCTATGCCGACACGTGGAACACCCATGGCCCCACCGGAATCGACTTTGAGGAGCTGCTGGTACTGACGGCCCGGCAGAATCGGCTGCTCGATGACCTGTGCCATCGGGCGGGCCGAGATCCGGCCACAGTCACTCGGGCCCTCACGATGTTCGGGGCGGTTGACCCATGGCGGACCCGGCGAAGTTTCGATGAGGTCGTCGACCGGTTCGCCGGGGTCGGCATCAGCGAGTTCGTGCTGCACTGGCCGCCACCCGAGCGATTTGACGAGCTACAAGCCATCGCCGACCGGATTGCCTAGGATCCGACTGCCGAGACGGAGTGAATGGAAGGGAGCCTCGGGGCATGCGAATTTTGGCGTTCGGCCCAGAGCGGGCCGAACAGACCGTCCTGTTCGCAGCAGGCTCCGGTGGCGACCCCCAGCGCTATCGCCCCTTGCTCGACGAATTTGCAGATCGGGAATGCAGGGTGATCGCGCCTGTATTCGACCGGATTGACGGTGCGAGAGCCTCAGAGGCTGAGCTCATCGCCCGCCCACACGGACTGGTCGAAGCGCTTGCGCAGGCCTCAGCTCCCGAGGCAAACGTTGCGGTTGTCGGGCACTCGATCGGTGGATGGGCGGCTCTGTGCCTGGCAGGTGCGAGGCCGTGGAGTCGTGCGGGTCACGCCATGGACGTGCCACGGGAGCCGCGCGTCAGCCGTCTTGTCCTGTACGCGCCCGCCGCCGGATGGTTCGCCGCCCCTGGGGCATTGGACGCGGTGACAGCGCCGATGCTGGTCTACGTTGGCGAACTCGACACGGTTACGCCCGCCGAGCAGGCGCTCCAGCTGAAGAATGCGCGCGCGGACGTCGACCTGCGTGTGGTGCCGAACGCCGGTCATTTCAGCTTCATGCACCAACCGCCGCCCGGCGTCGTCGAGGATGTCGCGTTCGACCGCGACGCGTTTCTGGCCGACCTGGCGCGGGCAACCTTGGACTTCGTGACGTCAGGCTGACAGCACGAGGAATCGGCGGCGCCGCCGGCGGGCTCGACCGAGGTGCCAGGTCTTGGCGGGTCCAGGCGTAACGCCACCAGGCCCAGCGCACACCACTGATGTCGTCGCCTGGCGAAATGCCTCAGTTACCCGCCTCGATGGCAGCCACCTTGATGGCTGCTTCTTCCCCGCAGAGGCGCTGCATGTCGACCGGCCCGGCGGTGAGCATTTCATCGATGCGTGCGTGCAGATCGCCGGACGTGAGGTGGGCGTAGAGGCCGGCGCCGGGGCAGGAGGTGTCTGCGAAGTCTCGATGTCCGCCCAGGGTGCCGCCGGTCAGATGGAATTGTTGGGCTGCCCAGGCGAATGCTGTTGCTGCGCCATTGAGTTGGGCCTCGGTGACCGTTTCCTGGTCGAAGTCGCCCTCGCATAGGACCAGGAAGTGACCCGCTGGGTCGTAGTCGGTGGCGGTGTCACCGGCGAGTTCGGGGGTGCGTAGTTCGTAGATGTTGCCGTTTCGGTCGACGCCGACGTGGTAGGCGATGTCGATCCATCCGCGGTCATTCTGATGGAAGCGCTGATGCTGACGTAACCGACCCGGGGCAAGCCGATTTTCACCGAGGACAACAGCGCTGTGGTGCAACGTCATTCGCGTTATGGTGTGCGGCCGCCCACCGGGTCGGGCCGACGCCGCACCCCAACCTTGCCGACAGATCTCGACCATTGGTTGCCCGCCGGCCACCGCCGGGGCCGGTTCAGCCGGCACTGGGCTGGCGGCGACAGGTAGCGGGGCCGGAATGGTGCTCGTTGGCGGCGCAGGGGACGCCGGAGCCGACGCGGCGTCATCGGCGCAAGCGCCGAGCGTCGCAGCCAACCCGAGGCTGCCACCGATCTGCAGCAGCCGACGACGACTCAGTGGGTCGAGCCGCGTCCCTGGTCCACGGCTGGGCTGCGGGTCCATCGTGGTCACGATACGTAGCTGCCCCTGCAGGCACGGGGCCTTCGCCCGAGTTTGCGACGGACGCCGACACTATGTGATCAATTGCTTGATTACCTGAGTGGCCCGTCACTACGCTGCTGCCATGACAGCGACCGCCGGCGCGGTGACCCAGCTCCTGATCGACGGCCGGCTGGTGCCCGGCGGTGGGGGCGCGTTCCCGACCATCAACCCGGCAACCGAGGAGCTGCTCGGCACGGCTGCGGACGGCGACGGTGCCGACATGGACCGCGCCATCGACGCGGCGCGGGCCGCATTCGACGAGACGGACTGGTCGCGCGACGTCGCGTTGCGGGTGCATTGCCTGAGGCAGTTGCGCGACGCGCTCAACGACGACATCGAGCTCCTGCGCGACATCACCGTGGCAGAGGCCGGTGCACCCGTCAGGCTGACCCAGACCGGACATCTGCAGGGCCCGATCAACGACCTGGCATTCCCCGCCGACACCGCCGAAAGTTACCCGTGGCAGGTCGATCTCGGTGTGCAGCACCCACTGGGAGTGCCGACGCGACGCACGCTCGTGCGCGAGCCGTTCGGCGTCGTCGGTGCGATCACGCCGTGGAACTTTCCGCATCAGGTCACGTTCGCGAAGCTGGGACCCGCGCTGGCGGCCGGAAACACGGTGGTGCTCAAGCCGGCGCCCGATACCCCGTGGTGCGCTGCGGTGGTCGGGCGGATCATCGCGGAGAAGACCGACTTTCCGCCGGGCGTGGTCAACATCGTCACGTCGTCGGATCACGCCCTCGGCGCCATGCTGGCCGAGGATCCGCGGGTTGACGCCGTCTCCTTCACCGGATCAACCGCGACAGGCCGCTCCGTGATGGCGGCGGCCTCGCAAACCATCAAGAAGGTCTTTCTCGAACTCGGCGGCAAGTCGGCGTTCGTCGTACTCGACGATGCCGACCTGGTTGCGGCCTGCACGAGGGCGGCCTTCACCGTGACGACGCATGCCGGTCAAGGTTGCGCGCTGACCACTCGCCTCGTGGTGCCCCAGAGGCGGTACGACGAAGCGGTCACCGCCGTCACTGAGGCGATGGCACAGATTCCGGTGGGGGACCCACGGGACCCGAATGTCCTTTGCGGACCACTCATTTCGGCCAGGCAACGCGACCGGGTGCAAGGTTATCTGAACTTGGCGCTCGAAGAAGGTGGCGCGTTCGCCTGCGGGGGCGGCCGGCCTTCCGGCCCGGGCTTCTACATCGAGCCGACCGTGATCAGTGGGTTGACCAACGATGCACGCGTGGCCCGGGAAGAGATATTCGGACCGGTTCTGGTGGTGCTGGCCCACGATGGCGACGCCGATGCGGTGCGCATCGCCAACGATTCGCCCTACGGGCTGTCCGGTACGGTCTTCGGCGCGGAACCCGAGCGAGTCGCCTGGATCGTGTCGCGGCTGCGGACCGGGACGATCAACGTCAATGGCGGCCAGTGGTATTCGCCGGACGTGCCGTTCGGCGGGTTCAAGCAGTCGGGCATCGGCCGAGAGATGGGCCTGGCCGGCTTCGAGGAATACCTTGAGACAAAAGTGGTGGCCGAGGCCGTGAATTGACGCCGAGTGCTTCACTCGATCAGTGCGGGCAACACTGTTCCGCGGATCAGTCGCTTGGCCGCATCGGTGGTGGCACGGTAAGCGTCTGGTGAGAGGCCGGCCGCCTGCGCGGTCAAGCCGCGGCTGAGCGCGTACAGCGCGTCGGTCGCGCCGAGGGCGTCGGCGTCATGGGCCAGCGCGCCTTGCCGCTGCGCGTCGCTGATGATCGTGCGAAAGATGTTGTGCAGTGCCTCGAATCCGGCGGACGAGCGATCGTCGCCGCGGGGCGGCGCTGAGCGCTCCGCTCGCATTTCCTGCTCGAACGCGGCCAGATAGGGATACTCGCGCAACAACTCTTCGGATGCGTCCAAGACCGCATCGAGCCGGCCGATGATGTCGGTGCTGCTCTGGGCCGCGGCCCGCAACCGGGGGACGGTGATCTCCTCGATTCTGGTCACCGTGGCGTCCAGCAGGTCCGACTTGTTCGAAAAATAGTGGTACAGACTGCCGCTGGTCATCTCTGCGGTCCGCGCGATCTCGCGGATGGTCGCCTTGGCGTAACCGGCCTCGGCGACACATCGCATGGCGGCGACGATGATTCGCTCCCGGGTCGCTTCACCGCTGGCGCCCACAGGGCGGCCGAGCTGCGGGGAAGGCACCGTCATGGGCCCAGCATATGTCGGCGCTGGGCCCGGCCTGGCCTCCGACAGACGCTCGGTTCTGTTTGCGCGCTACCATCCGAGAAACGACCGGGCCGGCGTGCCGGCGCAGGCCCAGACCGGAGGGAGTCGGCGATGGCGACACCCCAACTGGGTCGCCCGGTCGGCGCGAACGGCGAAGAGACGCGCCGGCGGATCATCGCCGCGACCATGCACTGCGTGTCCGAGGTCGGCTATGCCCGGGCCACGATTCGAGAGATCGCCCGCACCGCGGGGATCACCAGCGCGAACCTGTACAACTACTTCTCGAACAAATCGCAGCTGATGGAGGCCGCGATCGCGGCTCGGGCCGACATCGCACTGCCGCGGTTGCGGGGCGCAGCGCAGGGTCCTGGTGACGCCGTCGACCGGATCGACGCGGTGCTCGACGAGTCGGGTCGTTTGATGCGTGAGTATCCCGAGCTCGCTGCCTTCGAGTGGGCCATTCGTGGTCAGAGTGCCGTCGCGGTGTATCCGGACGGCACCGACGGCGGTGGCTTTCAGGCGCTCCGTGGCATCGTGAAAGGCATCGTCGACGATGCCTGCCGAAACCGTCCCGGGGAAGTGCAGCGCGAGGCGGCCGCCGCGATCGAGGCGATCTACGCCCTCGTCTACGGCCTCACGGAATTGGCCGCGACGCAATCGCCACAGACGTATCAACGCGCGCTGAACTCGGCCAAGCAGATGATCCGCGGGACTCTGTTCGTGCACCGGTGACATGCGCGGGGACGCCAGTTCCGACCATTGATGTGATCAAGCGGTTGATTATATAGTCGGGCGGGTGTGATCAGGCCGGAAGAGGGTGCGACGGTGACCGACGTGGACGGCTCGACCTTTGACGTCGACGAGTTGCGCCGGAAGTACGCGGCCGAGCGCGAGCGACGGCTGCGGCCCGACGGCATCGCCCAATACGTCGAGGTGGCGGGCAGGTTCGCCGGCTTCGGCGAAGACCCGTGGGCTGACCCGCAGTTCAGCCGGGAACCGCTCGCCGACGAGGTAGACGTCGCGATCATCGGTGCCGGGTTCGGTGGGCTGTTGATCGGGGCGCGGCTGCGCGAGCTCGGCGTCGAGAACGTGCGCCTGATCGACAAGGCGGCCGACGTGGGCGGCACCTGGTACTGGAACCGATACCCGGGAATCGCCTGCGACGTCGAGTCCTACGTGTACATGCCGTTGCTGGAGGAGCTCGGCTACGTCCCCACCGAGAAGTACGCGAAGGGTGCGGAGATCTTCGCGCACTGTCAGCGCATCGCCCGACACTACGATCTGTACCGCAACGCGTGCCTGCAGACCGAGGTGCGTGAAATCCGTTGGATGCCTGAGCAATCACGGTGGGTCATCGCCACGAACCACGGCGACGCCATCCGGGCCAGGTTCGTGGCGATGGCCAACGGCTACCTGCAGAAGCCCAAGTTGCCGGGCATTGCCGGGATGGGGTCGTTCCGGGGGCACACGTTCCACACCAGTCGGTGGGACTACGGATACACCGGTGCGGATCTGGAGAACCTGACCGACAAGCGGGTCGGCATCGTCGGTACCGGCGCAACCGCGATCCAGTGCGTGCCACGCCTGGCCGCCTCCGTGGGGCAGCTGTACGTCTTCCAGCGCACCCCCTCGACCGTCGACGTGCGGGCCAACCGGGCCACCGATCCGGAATGGGCGGCATCGCTGGAGCCTGGATGGCAACAGCGCCGCATGGAGAACTTCCAGATGCTCACCGCCGGTGGGACCGCCGACGAGGATCTCGTCGACGACGCCTGGACCAGCCTCACCAAGAAACTGCCGATCGTCCGCGACACGGCGCCTGGAGCCGCTAGCGTCGCCGAGCTGGCGGATTTCGCCAAGATGGAAGAGATCAGGGCACGGATCGACGCGGTCGTGACCGATTCCGTCACCGCGGAGGCCCTGAAGCCGTGGTACGGCTACTTCTGCAAGCGCCCCTGCTTCCACGATGAGTACCTACAGGCGTTCAACCGCGCGAACGTCACCCTCGTCGACACCCACGGAAGTGGTGTCCAGGAGATCAGCGCACGCGGTGTCATCGTCGATGACGTCGAATATCCTTTGGATTGCTTGATTTTCGCGACCGGGTTCGAGGTGGGCACCGAATACGCGCGTCGCACCGGGTTCGAGATCATCGGTCGTGACGGCCTGACGCTCACGCAGAAGTGGGCCGACGGCGTGCGCACGTTCCACGGTCTACAGGTCAACGGCTTTCCGAACTGCTTCATCGAGAGCATCGCCCAGTCGGGCTTCACCGTGAACTTTCCTTATCTCATCGACACCCAGTCCCAACACATCGCCTGGACGATCGCACGGGCGCTCGAACAGGACGCTGCCGTGATCGAAGCGACCGCCGACGCCGAGTCGGCATGGGTCGACACCGTGGTGGCGCGTTCCGATGTGATCGCCGGGCGGCGTGAGTCGTGTACGCCGGGTTACTACAACCGCGAGGGCCAGGCCGACGTGAGACTGCGGCAGGGCAGTTTCTTCTTCGGCAGTCCGATGGAATACGCAGACATCCTGGCGTCGTGGCGGTCGGCCGGAAACCTGGACGGACTCGACGTCGTCGGTGCTCCTATGCGATCCCGAAATCGATGACGCCCCGTATCAATTCGCCCTGCGCGAGGTCTGCGTAGGCATCGTTGATGTCGTCGAGGCGATAGCGCTTGGTGACCATCTCGTCGAGCTGCAGCAGGCCGGAATCGTAGAGTTTGGCCAGACGTGGGATGTCGGCCTTCGGATTACACGAGCCGAAGACGGTGCCGCACAGATTCTTGTTCATCAGGACGAAGTCCTGGAGATTGAAATTCAACGGTCGGCTGCCCGGTGCCGACATCGCCGTGAGCACGCATGTCCCGCCCTTGCGGGTGAGGCCGAGGGCGTCGAGGACGTCGGATTCGCCGATCGCCGACGGGGACACGACGACGCTGTCCGCCATCACCCCGCGCGTGAGTTCGCGGACCAGCTCGACTGCCTCGTCGGCAGTGGCCGCCACATGGGTGGCGCCGAAGGTCAGAGCCGACTTTCGTTTGAACTCAACGGGGTCGACGGCGACGATCGATGCGGCACCGTTGATGCGGGCGGCTTGTACGGCTGCCGAGCCGATTCCGCCGACGCCGATCACCACGACGATATCGCCGCCGCGCACCCCGGCCCGATTGGCTGCCGAGCCATAGCCGGTCGGCACCGCACACGCGAGAAGCGCGCTCGGGACCAGCGGCAGGTGGGGTTCGAGCTTGACCAGGGAGGCCGCCGACACCACCGTGTGCTCGGCGAACGCTCCGATCTTGGACACGTGCGCGAGGTCGCCGCCGTCGAGGGTGTGGTGGCGGAATGTTCCGTCTGTCGGCATGCCGGGGATCAACGTTCCGGCGCCGGCGTCGCAGATGTACTCCATACCTGTTGTGCACCAACGGCATTCGCCGCACACCGCGACGAACGAGGTCACCACGTGGTCGCCCGGGGCGAATCGGGTGACGCCATCGCCGACCTCGACGACCACGCCCGCGCCCTCGTGGCCGCCGATGGTGGGGGTCATCTGTGCGCGGCCGTCGGCGTTGTGCGGGGGAGCCATGATGCCCTGACGGATGTGGTCGTCGGAGTGGCACAGGCCTGCGGCGGCGAGCTGCACCAACACCTCGCCGGCGCGCGGGGGGTCGAGTTCGAACTCTTCCACGCGCCATGGACCGCCGTATTCGTAGACGATGGCGGCTCGACTCCTCATCGGCATCCGTCTCCGATCTATGTGACAGGTCAGGGTCGCGCAAAAAGTGCCGAATTAATGATCAGTTGATCATATCCACCGGCCTGCGGACCCGGGTTTGTCACACGGGGGCTTACGGCTTGAGCAGCGCGACCACCTTGTCCTCGAGCGCCACCGGATCGGCATCGGGGTCGGCCGGTTCGGTGTGCGGCAGCTCGCCCTCGGGGTCGGCGAAGTCACGGTAGGTCTTGTCGCCGGCCAACGTCGCCAGCAGATACCCGGTGAGCAGGCCGCGAACGATCTTCTGGGTGTCCCGGTCGGCGCCGGGCAGCCCGATGAAACGGGCCAGGCGGCGCCCCTCGACCAGGCCGCCGGCCTTGGCCTTGCTGACCGTACGCAGCGTCGCGCCCTCCCAGGCCCGGGCCAGCTCCACGGCGTTGGAGCGCAGCGTCATCGGGTCGCCGGGATCGGTGAGGATCAGTCCCGGCACCTGCAGCGTCGTCGCGGGTTCTTCGGCCCGTGGCTTGGTCACCGTCGGGAACAGCGACACCACGGCCTTCGGGCGGTGCGGATCGCCCCCCATGCCCGCGGCGGCGAACACCGCCGCCGACCCGCCGAAACCATGCCCGACCACACCCCGCTTGCCCGGGTGCACGCTGATCTTGCCGGTGCCCAGCCGCACCCCGGTGATGATTTCGAGGGCCGCGCCCAGGTCGAAGGCGAAATTGAGCACCGAGGGCGCCAGACCGGTCTCGGTGTCGGGCGCCGCCGCCACGATGCCCCAGGAGGCCAGATGCTCCAGCGTGTGCGTGTAGTTGTCGGCCCGCGTCATCCATTCGTGGCCGAACACCACACCGGGCAGGTTCAGGCCGGACTCCGGCGTGTACACCACTCCCGGCATGCCGGCGAACGCCAGGTCACCGCGCAGAACTCGATGCGGTCCGCGGCGGGTCAACCCTGCGAAGAGCTTCTTTGTGCTGGCCACGCGTTGACCGTAGCGCAGGGCGTCGCGGCGCGTGAGCGCGCCAATTGGGCGTGAGGCGCGCCTGTGCTTTCGCGGTGATATGCGTCAAACGCCGTCGCGCAGAATCGGGCCAGGGCGCCGTCTGCACTACCCTGGGACCCTATGTGTGGAATCGTCGGCTACGTCGGGGCGCGCCCGGCCCGCGGCATCGTGGTCGACGCGCTGCGCCGGATGGAATACCGGGGCTACGACTCCGCAGGAATCGCGCTGATCGACGGCAACGGCGGGTTGACGGTACGCCGCCGCGCCGGTCGGCTGGCCAACCTGGAGGCCGCCCTCGCCGAGACCGACGACGGCGTGCTGACCGGCACGACCGGCCTCGGCCACACCCGGTGGGCCACCCACGGTCGGCCCACCGACCGCAACGCGCACCCGCACCGCGACGCGGCAGCCAAGATCGCCGTCGTCCACAACGGCATCATCGAGAACTTCGCCGTCCTGCGCGCCGAGCTGGAAGCCGACGGGGTCGAGTTCTCCAGCGACACCGACTCTGAGGTGGCGGTGCACCTGGTGGCACGTCAGTACGCCAGCGGCGACACCGCCGGGGACTTTCCCGCCTCCGTGCTGGCTGTCCTGCAGCGCCTGGAAGGCCACTTCACCCTGGTGTTCGCCAATGCCGACGATCCGGGCACCATCGTGGCCGCCCGCCGGTCCACCCCGCTCGTCGTCGGCATCGGCGAGGGGGAGATGTTCGTCGGCTCCGACGTGGCGGCGTTCATCGAGCACACCCGGCACGCGGTGGAGCTCGGCCAGGACCAGGCGGTGGTGCTGACCGCCGACGGATACCGCATCACCGACTTCTTCGGCCGCGACGATCTGCAGGCCGGCCGGGACTACCGGGAATTCCACATCGACTGGGATCTCGACGCCGCCGAGAAGGGTGGCTACGACTACTTCATGCTCAAGGAGATCGCCGAGCAGCCCGCCGCGGTCGCCGACACCTTGCTGGGGCATTTCGTCGACGGTCGCATCGTGCTCGACGAGCAGCGCCTGTCGGATCAGGAACTGCGCGAGATCGACAAGGTCTTCATCGTCGCGTGCGGTACCGCCTACCACTCCGGCCTGCTGGCCAAGTACGCCATCGAGCACTGGACCCGGCTGCCGGTCGAGGTCGAGCTCGCCAGCGAGTTCCGTTACCGGGACCCGGTGCTGGACCGCAGCACGCTGGTGATCGCGATCTCGCAGTCCGGCGAGACCGCCGACACGCTGGAAGCGGTCCGGCACGCCAAGACGCAGAAGGCCAAGGTGCTGGCCATCTGCAACACCAACGGCAGCCAGATCCCGCGCGAGGCCGACGCGGTGCTCTACACCCGGGCCGGGCCGGAGATCGGGGTGGCCGCCACCAAGACGTTCCTGGCGCAGATCGCCGCGAACTACCTGGTGGGTCTGGCCCTGGCGCAGGCCCGCGGGACCAAGTACCCCGACGAGGTCGAGCGCGAGTACCACGAGCTGGAAGCCATGCCGGACATGGTGAGCCGGGTCCTGAACGGAATCGAATCGGTCGGCCAGCTGGCGCAGCGGTTCGCGACGTCGCCCACGGTGTTGTTCCTGGGCCGCCACGTCGGCTACCCGGTGGCACTGGAGGGTGCGCTCAAGCTCAAGGAGCTGGCCTACATGCACGCCGAGGGCTTCGCCGCCGGTGAGCTCAAGCACGGTCCGATCGCGCTGATCGACGAGGACCTGCCGGTCATCGTGGTGATGCCGTCACCCAAGAACGCACAGATGCTGCACGCCAAGTTGCTGTCCAACATCCGTGAGATCCAGGCTCGCGGTGCTGTGACCATCGTGATCGCCGAAGAGGGTGACGACACGGTGCGGCCGTACGCCGACCACCTGATCGAGATCCCGGCGGTGTCAACGCTTTTCCAGCCGTTGCTGTCGACCATCCCGCTGCAGGTGTTCGCGGCCGGCGTGGCCCGGGCGCGTGGGTACGACGTCGACAAGCCCCGCAACCTGGCCAAGTCCGTCACCGTCGAATAGTCCTGCCGGATGCCCACCGTGCGGCTGAGCTGAACTGATGGATCTGCAGGTTCCCGAGGTCAACATCGCCGGCCGGTGGGCACGCGGTGGCCTGGGAGCGTTTGTCTCCGAGGCGGCGTTCGAGCACTTCCTGACCGCCTACCGGGCCGGGATGGCGGCGCTGCCGCCCTTCGAACTGTTCGACGTGCCAACGTCGTTCGGGACGGTGCGGGCGTACCGTTTCGCCGGCGGGCCGGAGACTGGTGCGCCGGTGGTGCTGCTGCCGGGCCGCAATGCGTCGACGCCGATGTATCGAACCAACCTCGGGCCGTTGCTGGAACAACGCACCGTGTACGGCATCGATCTGCTCGGTGAGGCCGGTATGTCGGTGCAAAGCAAGGTGATTCGTGCTGGCCCCGATCAGGCGCAGTGGCTCGACGAGGCGCTGGCCGGCCTCGGGCTGGAAAAGGCCCACCTGCTCGGCGTGTCGATGGGCGGCTGGACCGCCGCCAACGTCGCGGTGCACCGGCCCGGCCGGATCGCGTCGCTCACGTTGCTCGATCCCGTGTTCACCTTCACCGGTGCGCCGGCCAAGGCGATACTCGCCTCGGTGGCACTGCTCGCCCCGGGTGTGCCGGAGAGCTGGCGCCGCCGGGTGATGAGCTGGATATCCGGAGGCGCCGACGTGGCGGCCGCCGAGATCGAAGCCGAGCTGATCTCAGCGGGTTCAAAGGATTTCACGCTGCGCACACCGATGCCGAAACTGTTCAGCGATGCCCAGCTGCGGGGGATCGCCGTTCCGGTGTTGGCACTGATCGCCGGCCGCAGCGTGATGCTCGACCCGGTGCGCGCATATGCCCGCGCCCGCACCACACTGCCGCGCGGCGAGGTCGAACTGTGGCCCGACGCTTCCCACGCCATCAACGGTGAATACCCGGAAGCGATCGCCCAGCGGGCAGGCCGCTTCTGGGACGCTGTGTAGCGGCATGCCGGGCCTCGGCAGGATTGGTCCTCAGGTGCGGATCACCGACGGCCCCAGGGCTTCATAGCGCTGTGCTTCCTCCGCGGGCAGCTCGGTACCGGTGACGATCGACTCGAAATCGGAGACGTGGGCGAACCGGCAGAAGCTCGTCTCCCCGAACTTGGGGTGCGCTGCCACCAGTACGCGCCGTTGTGCGACGTTCACGGCTGTCTGCTTCACCGCCGCCACCGCGGGATCCGGTGTGGTGAGGCCGTGCTCGGCAGTGATCCCGTTGGTGCCAAGGAACGCGATGTCGATCACCAGGCTGCTCAGCCGCTCGACCGCCCAGTGGTCGACGGTGGCCAGGGTGCGCCCTCGCATTCGCCCGCCGATCATCATGACGGTGACCGTCTCGCTGAGTGCCAGCGCTTCGGCCGCCAGCAGCGACGATGTCACCACGGTCAGTTCCTGATCGGCGAGCTGCTCGGCGATCAGCCGTGGCGTGAAACCCTCGTCCAGGTAGACGGTTTCGGCGCCGTGCAACAGATGCGCCGCTGCGGCGGCGATGCGGTGCTTCTGGGCCAGGTCGACCTGGCTGCGGTATTCGACGGTGGATTCGAACGCCGCGGTCTCCAGTGGGATCGCGCCGCCGTGCACACGTTTGAGCAGTCGCCTCCCGGCCAGCGCCTTGAGATCGCGGCGGATGGTCTCGGCCGCGACGTCGAGTTCCTCGGCCAGCGTCAGCACATCGACACGACCCCGGCTGCGCGCGAACTCGACGATGCGACTCTGGCGGGTATCTGAATCCACGCTTGCCATTCTGGGGCAGCCCGGGGGTGAGGTCGGCTATTCGCTGTCGGAAAGCACCGCGCGGACCTCGCTGGCGCTGGTCGCCGCCCGAAGGCGAGCCACCTCGTCCTTGTCGAGGAAGACGTGGGCGATCTTGGTCAGAAGTGCCATGTGGTCTTTGCCCAGTCCGGCGATGCCGACGACGAACTCGGCCGGTTTGCCGTTCCAGTCGATCGGTTCTGGATAGCGCACGAAGGAGATCCCGGTGCGGCGGATCGCGGTCTTGGCCTCGTTCGTGCCGTGCGGGATGGCCAGACCGTTGCCCATGTAGGTCGACACCGAGTTCTCGCGCTCGTGCATGGCGTCCACGTAGGCCGGATCGACGGCGTCCGCCGCCACCAACAGGGCACCGGCCTCGTCGATGGCGGCGTCCGCCGAGGTGGCGGTGCCTGCCAGCACGATCGAATCGAGGGGCAACACATCGTCTTTGCTTTCGGGCTGTTCCGCGGCAACCGCATCTCCACCAGTCTGGCGTTCGCACGAGCGCTCGTCGCCGGCAGAGTTCGTGTCGGCGAGCATCTCGACGATCTCGTCGTAGCGCGGCGAACTCATGAAGTCCTCCACCGAGACATGCGCGGCCGAAGCGGTTTTCAGGCGAGCCCGGTCGGTCAGATCGCGGTGGGTGACCACCAGGTCGTAGGTGTCGGTGAGATTCGCGATCGATTGATTGGTCACCGCGATGTCACCGAACCCTGCGGCACGGATCTTCTTGCGCAGCACCGACGCACCCATCGCCGAGGACCCCATGCCGGCGTCGCAGGCGAACACGATGCTGCGCACCGGACCCCGGGGCGCACCGACCAGGGCGGACGCCACGCTGGACTTCTTGCCCTTCATCGCCTCCATCTCGGCGGTGGCCGCAGCCAGATCGGGTTCGGCATCGGCACGGTCGGTCTTGAGCAGCAGCGAGGCGACGGCGAACGAGACAGCGGTGGCTCCGAGTACCGACAACGTCACACCCAGGAAGCTGCCGCCGGCGGTCTGGGCGTAGATCGCGATGATCGAACCGGGCGCGGCCGGGGCCCGCAGTCCGGAACCGAACAGCACGTTGATGAAGACACCGGTCATGCCGCCGAGGATGGTGGCCGCGATCAGCTTGGGCTTCATCAGCACGTACGGGAAGTAGATCTCGTGGATGCCGCCGAAGAACTGGATGATCGCCGCGCCCGGTGCCGAGGCCCGCGCCGCGCCGCGTCCGAACACCATGAACGCCAACAGGACTCCCAGACCGGGGCCGGGGTTGGTCTCCAGCAGGAACAGGATCGACTTGCCGGTCTCCAGCGCCTGGGTGGTGCCAAGCGGCGTGAGCACCCCGTGGTTGATGGCGTTGTTGAGGAACAGCACCTTCGCCGGTTCGATGAGCAGTGACGTCAGGGGCAGCAGGTCGTTGTTGACCAGGAAGTCCACCGCGTTTCCGGCGGCGCGGGTGAACGACGATACGATCGGTCCGATACCGAAGAAGCCGAAGATGGCCAGCAGCATGCCGAGGATGCCTGCCGAGAAGTTGTCGACGAGCATCTCGAAGCCGGGCCGGATCTTGCCTTCCCAGAGGGCGTCGGCCTTCTTCATCGCCCAGCCGCCCAGGGGGCCCATGATCATCGCGCCCATGAACATCGGGACATCGGCGCCGGCGACCACACCCATGGTGGCGATCGCGCCGACGACGGCACCGCGGTTGCCGTGGATCATCCGGCCACCGGTGTATCCGATCAGCACGGGCAGCAGATAGGTGATCATCGGGCCGACGATTCCGGCGCCGTCGTAGCTGCCCCAGCCGCCGATCCTGGCCACCCATCCGTCGGGGTCCCTCAGCCCGGAGAAGATCGCCTGCAGCCAGCCCTGCTCGATGAAAAGCGCCGTGATCAGGCCCCATGCGATAAAGGCGCCGATGTTCGGCATCACCATGTTCGACAGTGAGGTGCCCAGCTTCTGCACGTGCACCCGAACTCCGGTGCGTGGCGCTTCGACAGTGGACATCTGACGACCTCCGATCTTGCCGGCCTGCTGGTGACGCCGGTCACATGCATACTCAGTACAACGCATAAGTGGGCACTACTGCAAGCAATCGGGCAAAAATGGGCAGACAAATTTGTGGTTTTATGACCGAATTGGCGTTAGGGTGCTGATACCGACCCGGTGACCGCCAGTCCCTGAGAAGTTGAGAGGACCGCCATGAAAGCCCTGCGCTACTACGCCCCCGAGGATGTCCGGCTCGAGGATGTGCCGGAGCCCCAGTGCGGCCCTGACGAGGTGAAGATCCGGGTGCGCAACTGCTCCACCTGCGGCACCGATGTCAAGATCCTGCACAACGGGCACCAGAACCTGACCCCACCGCGCACCATCGGCCATGAGATCGCCGGTGACATCGTGGAGGTGGGTGCGGACGTGAATCCCACCTATGGCACCGACTGGGCCGAGGGGGACCGGGTACAGGTGATCGCAGCGGTGCCGTGCGGAGAATGCCACGAGTGCCGCAAGGGCTGGATGGCCGTCTGTCAGAACCAGACGTCGATGGGCTACCAGTACGACGGCGGGTTCGCCGAGTACATGATCGTTCCGCGTCAGGTGCTCAAAGTCGACGGCCTGAACCGGATTCCGGACAACGTCGGCTACGACGAGGCGTCGGCGGCCGAACCGTTCGCGTGCGCGATCAACGCGCAGGATCTGCTCGGTATCGAAGAGGGCGACACCGTCGTGGTGTTCGGTGCCGGACCCATCGGCTGCATGCACATCCGCATCGCGCGCGGCGTGCACGATTGCGGTCCCGTCTATCTCGTCGACGTGAACGAAAGCCGGCTCAAGATCTCGTCCGACGCAGTGCATCCCGACGAGGTGATCAACGCGGCGGAAGTCGACGTCGTCGAGAAGGTGATGGAACTGACCGGTGGCCGCGGCGCCGACATCGTCATCACCGCCACCGCGGCCAACATCACCCAAGAACAGGCCATCGCCATGGCGGCGCGAAACGGCCGCATCTCTTTCTTCGGTGGACTGCCCAAGACCAACCCGACCATCACCTGTGATTCGAATGTCGTGCACTACCGGCAGTTGCACATCCACGGTGCCAACGGTTCGGCACCCGAGCACAACAAGCGGGCGCTGCAGTACATCTCGACCGGTCAGGTGCCCGTGAAGGATCTCATCACGCGCCACATCCCGCTCGACGACGTGCTCGACGCGTTCTCGATCGTGCAGAACGGCGAGGCCATCAAGGTGACGGTCGAGCCTGCCGCTGCGACAGCATCGGTCTGACGGTCAGTACAGCTCGTTTTCGTAGTGGTCGTCGATCACGGCGTGAAGCGACCCTGCGAGGTCGCCCAGTTTCTCGGCCATCTTCGCTGCGTTCTCGGTGACCGAGAGGGTGTAGAAGTCCCCGCCCAATGTCACGGCGTGGGCGAGTCCTCGGCTGTCGCCTTCCCAGAGCTTGGCCCGGATCACGGCCTTGCCGCACTGCCCGAACACTTCGCGGATACGCACGATGGTGGCCAACACCGCGGGTTTGCCGTCGGCGCTGAGCATCTCGAGCAGTTCAGGGTCGTCGGTGACGAACGCGTCGCCGTTGACCCGCATCACCTCGCGGATGCCAGGCACGAAGAAGACCAATCCGACCGCGGGGTGGGTGGTGATGTTCTCGTGGCTGTCAGCGAGCTTGTTGCCCGGTCGGTCGGGGATGGCGAGCGTCCACGGATCGAGAATCCGGACTGAACCCGGTGGGTCTCCTCGCGGGCTGGTGTCCAGCTGGCCATCGGCCCCCACCGTGGCCATGCAGAAGAACGGGCTGTGTGCGATGAACCGCGCGGAGAACTCACCGAGTTTCGCCTCCTTCTTCTCCGCGATGAACCGCTCGGGGTGCCCGACGATCTCCCTGATCCGTTCCATCGAGACGGGGGAGTATGAGTCTGCCGCTGTGCCTGCCGTTTTCATCAGCTGACTCCTTACACGTCAAGAACGAGCCGGGGAGTTTGGGCCCGGGAGACGCAGATGTACATGCGGTCGTTGGCGGCCCGCTCGGACTCGGAGAGGATGTCGTCCCGATGGTCGGGCACGCCGTCGACAACGGCGGTCTCGCAGGCGCCGCAGATCGCCGATCGGCACGATGACGGCACGTTGACCCCGGCGTCATCGAGTGCGGCCAGAATGCTCTGGCCCGCTTGCACATCGACGGTCTGGCCCGACGCCGCGCACACGACCTCGACCGGTTTGTCTTTGGCGGATCCTGCCCGCTTACGTGGCTTGAAGCGCTCGAGATGCAGACTGTCCGCCGGCCAATGTGCGGTGGCGTCCTGCAGTGCCGTCAGCAGCGCCGAGGGGCCGCACGCGTAGACCTTCGCGCCGGGCTGCACCTGAGCGAAACACTCGCTGAGAGGGATGCGCCCGTCGGCGTCGGAGGCATAGAAGCTCACGCGTGTTCCGTAACCGCGGAGTTCGTCGGAGAACGCCATCGAGGCCGCGGTGTGCCCGCCGTAGAGCAGTTTCCAGGCCAGGCCCCAGGATTCGGCCTGACGGATCATCGGGAGGATGGGGGTGATGCCGATGCCGCCGGCCACGAACACATATGAGCAGGCGCGATGGAGCTCGAAGGTGTTGCGTAGCCCGGCGACCGTAAGTTGTTGCCCGGGTCGCAGAAACGCGTGCACGTACTCGGAACCGCCGCGGCTGGTGCGTTCCCGCCGCACTCCGATGCGGTAGTACGACCGCTCACCGATTGGTCCGCACAACGAGTACTGACGTTGGATGCCTGTCGGCAGGACCAGGTCGATGTGCGCTCCGGGTTTCCAGGCCGGGAGTAGCTCGCCGCACCGCGATTGCAACTGCACCGACACCACACCGTCGGCCTCCCACCGGAGTTGTCGGACGGCGACGCCGATCCCGTCGGCTGTCAGTTCGCTGCCCACGTCACGCCCTCCTCGTGGTTAACAATGTTAATTGCAGGTCAGAGCGTAGTGTTAACATCGTTAACGTGTCAACCGCCTCGACTGGCCGCGATCGTGTGGCGCTGGCCAACCTGTCGGTGGGCCGCGTGGTCGGGGAGGCCCTGGTGCTGGTCAACGACGGCGGGCTGGAATCGCTGACGATGCGCCGGCTGGCCGACCGGCTGCAAGCGCACCTGCCGACGATCTACCGACTGGTCGACGGCAAGGACGCCCTCATCGACGAGATGGCCGAGACGATTCTGGCGCAGGCGCTCGACAACGCCGACACTGCCGAACCGGAGTGGACCTACCGCGTCAAAAGCCTTGCTGTGGGCCTCCGTTCGGCTCTGCTGGCGCAACGCGACGGAGCCCGGATCGTCGGCGGTAACTATGCCGCCAAGCGGGCCAACCTGACCTTCGTCGACACGCTCGTCGGCAGTGTCCAGGCCGGCGGTCTGGCCCGGGAGTCTGCCTTATGGGCGGCAAGTTCGCTGTTCTGCTACGTCCTCGGTGAAGTCCTCGAGCAGCAGGGTGCTGCCGGTGGCGAGGTCGAGACGCTCGAAGGTGTGGTTCGTGCAGGCGACTATCCGCACCTCGCATCAAGCCCCGTCGAGCAGCTGCTCGACTTCGACGCGCGATTCGACTTCGGGCTGAACCTGCTCGTGTCGGGTATGCATTCGTCCGCCTGACCGGTTGCTGAACCCCAGTGCCAGTCCGCACGCGATCAGGCCGATGCCGGCCCACACCGCCGCACCGGGAACCGCCCCGGTGACGGGAATGCCGATCACGCCGGCCGCGATCGGCGCGACCCCGGTGAGCAGGCCGGCCCGCCCGGCACCCAGCACGCGCACGCAGCTGTACCAGAGGATGAACGCGACCGCCGTCACGCACACGGACAGATAACCGATCGCCAGGACCGCGCCCGCGTCGAAATTGCCTGTCGCTCTCCACCCTTCGGTGGTCAGCGCGAGCACTCCGAATATCGCCGCGGCCATCCAGGTGGTGTGCACCGATACTCCCGCAGGTCCGTGGGAGCCGAGCACCGGGACCGCCAGCAGCGTGAAGCCGGCCTCGCAGCCGAAAACGACCACTGCCCAGAGCAGTCCGATGGCATCGGCTCGGCCCAGCCCTTCGACGACGACAGCCCCGACGCTGACCACACCGGCTGCGGCCAATACCTGGGCCCGGGCGCGGCGTCCTTCCAGCAGCGGCCCCGCGGTCGCCAGCGCCAACGGCACGCACGCCACCGCCACTGCCAGGACCGCGGGTTCGGCGTGACGCGATCCATACACCAGGGCCACGTTGAACAGCACCAGGCCGCTGACGGTGACCCCCAGCAGCCAGAGCCACTCACTGCCGCGGGGGCGGCGCAGCGGCCGGCCGGTGAATCGGACCCACGCGAGCAACAGCACACACGCAATGCCGTAGCGCAATGCCTGCGCGGTGTGCAGTGGCGCGTCGGCGAGTGCACCCGAGACAGCCACGCTGCCACCGACGAACGTCATGCCGAGGGCGCCTGACAGACCGGCGCGGGTGGGGCTGGACATGCACCCATGCTGGCGCGAATATGGTCCAACAAATAGGACCAAGTTTGGACATTTGTCATGGACCAAAATGCGGGCGCGGACTTCCTGCAGCTCGACCCGTCGACCGCCCCGGCGCGTGGACTCACCGACTGGCTCGCCGACGCGCTGCGCACCGCGATCGCAGACGGGAAACTCACCCCGGGCACCCGATTCCCGCCGACCAGGGTGTTGGCGAGCGACCTCGCGGTTTCGCGAGGTGTGGTCGTGGAGGCCTATCGGCGGCTGGCTGATGAAGGTCTGGTCAGCGGGCATGCGGGTGGCGGCACCCATGTACTCGCTCAGCCGGTCCGGGCGTCCCGCGCGGACATCGCATCGCCGACGGCCTCGCGGCTGCCGCGGCCCCGCCTGCCGGTCGGTGAGGGAATCGATCTCTCGCCGGGTGTGCCCGATCTGTCGGCCTTCCCGCGCAGCACCTGGTTGCGGGCCGAGCGGGCGGTACTGGCCGAGACCTCACCGGAAGACCTCGGCTATGGGGATCCCCGCGGCCATCCGAGGTTGCGGGCGGCGCTTGCCCCGTGGCTGGGCCGCACGCGCGGGCTGCGGATCGAACCCGATGACATCCTCGTGGTCGCAGGTGTCGCCCAGGCTGTCGCGTTACTGGCCCAGCAATTGCGCGGTGCGGGCCTCGACACGATCGCGGTCGAGGATCCCGGCTCCCGCGGAGCCGTCGACGAACTCGAGTACTGGGGTCTGCGCCCGGTGCCTGTCCCGGTCGACGGCGACGGCATCCTCGTCACCGAGCTGGCCGCCACCGGCGCACCCACGGTCTTCCTGACCCCGGCGCATCAGTTCCCGACGGGCGTGGTGCTCGGCCCGCATCGGCGCCGGGAACTGCTCGAGTGGGACGGGGAGCTGATCATCGAAGACGACTACGACGCCGAATATCGTTATGACCGGGCACCCGTCCCAGCCCTGCACCCGTCGGCGCCAGACCGCATCGCCTACGCCGGCAGCACTTCCAAGAGCCTGGCGCCCGCGTTGCGTCTGGGCTGGGTGGTTGCGCCGCCGGGGCGCCAACCGGACCTGGTGGCGGCCAAGCACGCCACCGACCTCGGCAGCCCCACTCTGCCGCAGCTGGTGCTCGCGCGGCTACTCGAATCAGGTGAGTACGACCGGCATGTCCGGCTGATGCGCAGCCGGCACCGGGCCCGTCGCGACGCGCTCCTGGACGTGCTGTCGGTCGCGATGCCCGCGGCGGAGGTGAGCGGTGTCGCCGCCGGTCTGCACCTGCTCGTCACGCTGCCCGAACACGTCGATGACGTTGCGCTGGCAGATGACCTGCGGGCGGCCGGTGTGCTCGTGCACCCGGTGTCGTGGCACCGGCGGCTTCCCGGACCGCCCGGCCTTGTGCTCGGGTACGCCTCGCACCCGCCGGACCGGTTGCGCGAAGCCGCAGCCACGATCGCGCGGATCGCGCGGATCGCGCGGATGGCGCGGATCGCGCGAAAGTGACGCTGTGGTCGTTCCGGCAACGCCGGGGTGTAGTAGAAATCCCGCCGATCACTCTCGCGGTACGGGAGGCTCGTGGTGTGCGGCCTCCCGCACGAGATGAACCCGCGACGCCACCCCGAGTTTGGCGTAGACATGGGTCAGGTGGGCGTGAACGGTCCTGGGCGATACGAAGAGTCGTGCCGCAATCTCCTTGTTGGCCAAACCCTCACAGACCAGTCGGACCACCTGGTGTTCGGCCGGGGTCAGTGATTCCCACCCGCTGGCCGGACGCTTGCGCTCATTACGGCCACGCAGCGCATAGGTGACTGCGTCTTCGGTGGACATGTCGGCGCCTTCACTGCGCGATTGATCGAATTCGTTTTCGCCCAATGCGTCTCGAAGAGCCGCGACCGATGCGGCGTATGCGCCCTCGAATATCGCGAAGCGGACCTCACCGGTGCGCCGTCGGAGCGCTTCGGCGGCTCCCAGCAGTCTTGCCGCCGCGGTCGCGTTCCCGTCCCCGCCGGCCACCTCTGCCAGGCATTCCAGGAGATCAGGAACCCCCAGCATCGCTCCGGCCGCGCTCGCCGAAGCCAGTGCGGTGGCGGCGTCGTGCGCGGCCCGCTGTGGATCGTGTTGTGCCAGGGCTACTCTGGTTCGCGTCAACAGGGCATACGTGCGATGCCAGCCACTCGTCTGCGCCACCGCGTCGTCCGCCCAGCGGCGCGCCGCAGTCAGGTCACCGTCGGCCAGCGCGACGAGTGCGCGTTGCCAGAGGTTGATCCGGATGAGTTCCAGCTCGATCCCGGCCTGGTTCCAGACGTTCTCATGCGCCTCCAGTGCGGCCCTGACATCGCCGGCAGCCAGGGCGGCGACACCGACGGTGAGCCCGTGCACCTGCGCGTAGAACCCGCCCATCTCCTCGGCCACCTCACGTGCCGAGGCGGCGGCGCCGTACGCTCCCGCGGTATCACCTTGGTGGGCAAGGGCGTACGCCAGGTTGAAATAGCCCGAGTAGCTCCAAACGGGGTCCGCTGCCTCGGCGGCATCTGCGGCGACTTCCCGCAGATGGCCGGCTGCCGCGGACAACTGGCCATCGATCAGCTCGGCCCAGCCGACGGCCCAGCGGAATGCCCGCGACACGAATTGGTCGCCGACCGCGCACGCCATATCGTGGCCTTCTTCCGCGCATCTGCGCGCTGTGGCCGGATCACCGGAGAAATACGAGACTTGCCCTCGCCAGGCAAGGATCTGGCTCAACTGCCACATATCGCCCGATTGGCGGGTGAGGCCGATCGCCTCATCGGCGTATGGCCGCGCGATACCGGCGTCGAACGCGGCGGTGCCCGCGCATGCGGTGAGTGCTTTGACGACGAGCGCCGTGTCACCGGTCTCCCGGGCGGCCGCCAATGCCTCCGTGGCCAGGTCGATGGGATTCGGCGCACCGACCATCGCATGCAGCATTGCCTTGTTCGCCAGGGCCTGAACCCATACCGTGGCGTCGACACCGGGGTAGTGCGCGCCTTCGTCAGACAGGGCGGCGTCGAACCAGCCTGACGCCTCGCGCAGCTGGCCTCGAGAAACCCAGACCGGCCAGAGCGCGGAAGCCAGCCGCAACGCGGTGCCGACGTCACCGGTATCACGGCTCCAGCCGAATGCCGCTCGAAGATTGTCGATCTCGGCCTCTGCCTGTTTGATTCGCCACCGGCCGTCGGTGCCGGCCGGTGCACCGAGCGTGTCGGCTCTCGTCCCGTAGTAATCCCGGTGACGGGTGCGTACGGGGTACGCCTCACCTGACTCGTTCAGCCTCTCCTGCGCGTACTGCCGGATTGTTTCGAGCAGCCGATATCGGGTTCGTCCGCGGACGTCGGTGGCGAGCACGAGTGACTTGTCGACCAGAAGGGTCAGCACATCGAGCACTTGATAGGACGCCAGGTCGCCGTCGGCGGCGACGGCACGCGCGGCGTCCAGATCGAACCCTCCCATGAATACGGCCAGGCGGCGCAACAGGATCCGCTCGGTCTCGGTCAGTAGCGCATGTGACCAGTCCACGGATGCGTACAAGGTCTGCTGGCGCCGGACCGCCGTGCGCGCTCCGCCGGTGAGCAGAAGGAATCGGTCATGAAGGCTGTCGAGGATCTCGGTCAGCGACAATGCCCGAATCCGTGCCGCGGCGAGCTCGAGAGCCAACGGCATGCCGTCGAGCCGGCGGCAGATCTCGGATACCGCCGCGGAGTTGGTATCGGTGACAACGAAATCCGGGCGGACGAGCCGTGCGCGGTCGGCGAAGAGTGTGACGGCGTCGTCGTCGCACGGCAGGGGAGGAACCGGTGTTACGGCTTCTCCGGCGACTCCGATCGGCTCCCGGCTGGTCGTCAGCAGAACGAGGTGGGGACAGGCGGTCAGCAGCTGCGCGACGAGCTGTGCACAGGCATCCAACAGGTGCTCGCAGTTGTCCAGCACGATGAGTGCGCGTCGTTCACCGATGAAGCGGCTCAGCATTTCCGTGGCGGGGCGACCCGGTTGATCGAGGAGTCCCAGCGCGCGCACCACCGCGATGGGCACGACCTCTGGATCGGTGACCGGCGCCAGATCGACGTACCAGGTGCCATCGAATTCGGCTGCCACCTGATCGGCGACCTGAATGGCCAAGCGGGTCTTGCCGACACCTCCCGCGCCGGTCAGGGTGACCAGGCGACAGCCGGCGAGCACATCGCGTGTGGCGTTGATCTCGTCGACGCGACCCACGAAACTTGTGAGCTGAGCCGGAAAATTGTGCAGTGATGCCTTTTTTGTGGTGCGCAGCGGGGGGAATTCGTTGACGAGGTCGGCATGACACAGCTGCGTCACCCGTTCGGGACGCGGGAGATCACGCAACATGTGGGACCCCAGCTCCGCCAGATAGACACCGTCGGGCAGGTTCTCGGCCACCAGATCGGCTGTCGTGCCGGACAAAACCGTCTGCCCGCCGTGGGCGAGTTCGCGCAAGCGTGCGGCGCGATTGATCGTCGTGCCGATGTAGTTTCCCTCGTCGCGCAACTGCACCTCACCGGTATGCAACCCGACGCGCAGCCGGATCGGGGCCAACGGGGCACGTTGCAGGGCCGCGGCGCAGGCCGTCGCATCGGAGGCCCGCGCGAACGCGATCACAAAGCTGTCGCCCTCGCCCTGTTCGACCGGTCGCACCCCGCTGTGGGTGGCGATGAGTGCACCGATCGTCCGGTCCAGTCCTGCTACCGCGACAGCCATCTCCTCGGGCTGCGATTGCCACAATCGCGTCGAGCCCTCGATGTCGGCCAACAGCAGCGTCACTGTTCCGGTCGGAAGAGAGTCACTCATGGTGGCGGTGCTCCAGTCGCTTTCGGTCATGGTAGCCAGCATCCGGTGGACCTGATCGCAGATCATCGGCGAAATTGCCTATATCGGGCCCCGCAGGTGTCGCGTCAGATCGTCGCGTTTGTGCCGATGGAATCGGTCCCGCTGCCGGGCACAGTTCGGGCATGACGCAGCTACCCATCACGTGTCCGTCCCTCGACTATTACGGCGCCCGCGACCCAGCAGACGCGCACCGCAACATCGCGGCGGTGCGTCGCGCGGCCCCGATCGCGCTGGGCCCATTCGGGCCGGAGGCACTCAGCTATCGGCTGGTCCGCGCGGTCCTGCGGGATGCGCGGTTTGTGATGCCGGCAGGAAACGGGCTCTCGGCGCAGGGGATCACATCGGGGCCGCTCTGGGACCGAGTGTGTCAGTCGATCGTCGGGCAGGACGGCGACGCTCACCGGCGGCTGCGCCGCCTGGTCTCCCGGAGTTTCACGCCCCGCGCCGCGGCCCGGATGCGCGGCGCATGTGTCCGCGTCAGCAACGAACTCGTGGGGCGCTGTACCGGCGAAGGGCGATGCGATGTAGTCGCCGACCTGGCACGGCCGTATCCGATACCGATCATCTGCGATCTGCTCGGTGTGCCTCCCGAGGACTGGCACCTGTTCGGTGGCTGGGTGAGGGGGGTCGCGAAGGCGTTCGGACCGGACGTCGCCCGGCACGAGACAGCGATCCTGTGGGCGTGGGACAACATGGACGACTACCTCGCTGACTTGACGGAACGACGGCGTCGGTCTCCCACCGACGATCTGTTGTCCGAGCTCGTCAGTGCTGTGGACGGGGACGACCGCTTGAGTCGCGCCGAGCTGCTGAACCTGGTCGCCGTGCTGCTCGTCGCAGGCACCGACACCACCCGCAACCAGTTGGCGGCGGCGGTCCAGGTGCTCTGCGCGCATCCCGGCCAGTGGGAGTTGCTGGCCGCACACCCCGAATTGGCGCCGCGGGTCGTCGACGAGGTGATGAGGTACGCACCGGCCTCGTTCTCCACGATCCGGGTGGCGCGCGACGATCTCGATCTGGATGACTGCAGCATCCCGAGAGGCACATTCGTGGTGGCCAACACGGCCGCCGCCAACCGGGACCCCGCGGTGTTCCCGGACCCTGATCACTTCGACGTCACCAGGCAGAACGCGGCGGTAATCCTCACATTTGGCGGTGGTGCGCACCAATGTCTCGGCATCCACCTGGCCAAGATCGAACTGGCCGAGGTCCTTGCCGTGATGGCCCGGCGCATGCCCGCCATTTGCTGTGCCGGGCCGGCGCCGTGGAGGCCGATCTTCGGCATCTCCGGACCCACAGCGTTGCCTGTCGAATTCGAACCCGGCCACTGAACGCCGCATCCCTGCTCGTTCCCGCGCGTAACCTGTTGGCGCGCGGCAAAGTCGACGGCACATCGAGCGGAGCGGGAGCTGATGCGGTACTACTACTCGGCCGATGCGATCCGTGAGGCTGAGGCGCCACTGCTGGCATCGCTGCCCGACGGTGTGCTGATGGGCCGCGCCGCCTATGGGCTGGCGACCGCGATCGCCGCCGAACTGAAGATCAGGACCGGTGGGGTTGCCGGCCGGCGGATCTGTGCGGTGGTGGGTTCCGGTGACAACGGCGGTGACGCCCTGTGGGCGGCGACGTTCCTGCGTCGCCGCGGAGCGGCAGCTGACGCCGTCCTGCTGAACCCGGAGAAAACTCATGCCAAGGGCCTGGCCGCGTTCCTGCGCGCCGGCGGCCGCGTGGTGTCCGGCATCTCTGCGGCAACCGATTTGGTGATCGACGGAGTCGTCGGAATCTCCGGGCGCGGCCCACTGCGCCCCAATGCCGCGGCGGTGTTCGAGGCCAACACGGCGCCTGTGGTCGCTGTCGACATCCCCAGCGGTCTCGATGTCCAGACCGGGGCCGCCGACGGCCCGCATGTGCATGCCGTCCTGACCGTCACGCTCGGCGGTCTCAAACCCGTACACGCCCTGGGGGAGTGCGGTCGGGTCGAACTCGTGGACATCGGTCTGGATCTGGCGCCGCCCGACCTGGCGGGGTTAGAGGTGGCCGATGTGCGGGCCCGCTGGCCCATTCCCGGCCCGCACGACGACAAGTACACCCAGGGCGTGACGGGGGTGGTGTCCGGCTCGGCAACCTATCCCGGTGCGGCCGTGTTGAGCACCGGCGCTGCGGTGGCCGCCACGTCCGGCATGGTCCGCTATGCCGGAAGTGCCGGACCGCAGGTACTTTCGCACTGGCCCGAGGTGATCGCCGCGGCCAGTCCGCAGGAGGCGGGCCGGGTCCAGGCCTGGGTGGTCGGCCCCGGGCTGGGCACCGATGACACGGCGAAGGCCGCGCTGGTTTTCGCGCTCGAGTCCGATCTGCCGGTGATCGTCGACGCCGACGCGCTCACGATGCTGGCCGCCGATCCCGGATTGCTCGCCGGCCGCAGCGCCCCGACCGTGCTCACCCCCCATGCCGGGGAATTCGAACGGCTGGCAGGTGATCCACCGGGCGCTGATCGCGTCGCCGCCACCCGCGGCCTGGCCGACCGGCTCGGCGCCACCGTGCTGCTCAAGGGCAACGTCACCGTCGTCGCGTCACCAGGCACGACCACCTATCTCAACCCCGCCGGCCAATCTTGGGCTGCCACAGCCGGATCCGGCGATGTGCTGTCCGGGATCATCGGCGCCCTGCTGGCCGGCGGACTGCCCCCCGGCGAAGCCGCAGCCGCTGCAGCCTTCGTCCATGCCCGCGCCGCCGACCTGTCGGCGGCCGATCCCGGTCCCAACCCGGCGCCGACCTCGGCGTCACGCATCCTCGCCCACGTCCGCGCCGCGATCGCCGCGCTGTAACGAAAAGGATCTGCATGTCGCACAAACACCGTCACACCCCGCACATCTCGCCGGCCTACACCGGCAGGCTGGCGATGTCACCGGTCCCGTCGCTGCGCCTGCCCGACAAGTCGATGGAACCCGGTGCGGCGTACCGCTTCATCCACGACGAGCTGATGCTCGACGGCAGCTCACGGTTGAACCTCGCCACGTTCGTCACCACGTGGATGGATCCCGAGGCCGAGAAGCTCATGGCCGAGACGTTCGACAAGAACATGATCGACAAGGACGAGTACCCGGCCACCGCCGCGATCGAGGCGCGCTGCGTGAGCATGGTCGCCGACCTGTTCCACGCCGAAGGACTGAGCGACGACGACGCTTCGGCTGCATGTGGAGTCTCCACGATCGGTTCCAGTGAGGCAGTGATGCTGGGCGGCCTGGCCATGAAATGGCGGTGGCGCGAGAAGGTCGGGTCAGGAAAGGACGGCTGGAATTCCAGAAGACCCAACCTCGTGATGGGTTCCAACGTCCAGGTGGTGTGGGAAAAGTTCTGCCGCTACTTCGACGTCGAGCCGCGCTACCTGCCGATGGAGGAGGGGCGTTACGTGATCACCCCCGAGCAGGTGCTCGACGCGGTCGACGAGGACACCATCGGCGTCGTCGCGATCCTGGGCACCACCTACACCGGGGAGTTGGAGCCGATCGCCGAGATCTGCGCGGCGCTGGATCAGCTCTCGCAAGACAAGGGCCTGGACATTCCCGTGCACGTCGATGCCGCCAGCGGCGGGTTCGTCGTCCCGTTCCTGCACCCCGACCTGGAGTGGGATTTCCGGTTGCCGCGCGTGGTGTCGATCAACGTCAGCGGTCACAAGTACGGCCTGACCTACCCCGGAATCGGCTTCGTGGTGTGGCGCAGCAAGGAGTACCTGCCCGAGGACCTGGTGTTCCGGGTCAACTACCTCGGCGGCGACATGCCGACGTTCACCCTGAACTTCTCCCGGCCCGGCAACCAGGTGGTGGGGCAGTACTACAACTTCCTGCGCCTCGGCCGGGCCGGATACACCCAGGTGATGCAGTGCCTGTCCCAGACGGCCCGCTGGCTGGGGGACGAACTGCGCGACAGCGAGCACTTCGAGCTGATCACCGATGGCTCGGCCATCCCCGTCGTCAGCTTCCGGCTCAAGGGCGAACCGGGTTACACCGAGTTCGACGTGTCCGAGGGGCTGCGCTCGTTCGGCTGGCAGGTGCCTGCCTACACCATGCCCGAGGGGGCCACCGACATCGTGGTGCTGCGGGTCGTCGTGCGCGAGGGGTTCTCGGCCGATCTGGCCCGCGCGCTCAAGGAGGACACGATCACGGTGCTCGGGCGGCTCGACGCGCTCAAGCCACGCGGAGCGTTCGACGACCTGCAGCCGTTTGCGCACTAGCGTCGAAGGCGTGCTGCTGTGGATCAACGGGCCGTTCGGCGTGGGCAAGACCCAGACTGCCTATGAATTGAACCGTCGTCTGGCCGCCAGCGTGGTGTGCGATCCGGAGTTCGTCGGATACGGGCTGCACCGCACGATGCCGCGGCATCTGCGTGGGGATTTCCAGGACCTGCCGGCCTGGCGGCAGGGCGTGTTCGAGGTGCTGGACCACACGTTGCGCTGCCACGAAGGCCCGGTCATCGCGCCCATGACGGTGATCGAACCGCAGTACTTCGCCGAGACGGTCGGGCGGCTCCGGGACGCGGGTCACGCCGTGTTCCACTTCGCGTTGCTGGCCCGTCGGGAAACGGTGCTCGACCGGTTGTCCGACCGTGGGCTGGGGTTCGGTGGATTGCTGCGGCGGGCCGGTCAGCAGGAGCGGATGCTGCGGCGGGAGGCGTTTGCGGTCGAGCGGCTGGACCGCGGCCTGCAGACGCTGGCGGGACCGGAATTCGCCGACCACATCTGGACCGACACGCTCACCATTCCGCAGGTGGCTGACCGAATCGCCGCGACCGCGGGAGTGAAGCTGGCGCCGAACACCGACAGTGAGATCCGGGCTCGGATACGCCGCCTGGGCGTTACCGTCACCCACATCCGGCTGTGATCTGCCCCGATGCCTGCCTCTGGGACAATGGTCGGCGGTGATATGACATGCAGACGACCGAACTCGAGACATCGCTGACCCCGCACGCATCGCCGCAGGCGATGGTGGACCTCGGCGCGATCGACCACAACGTCCGCCTGCTGCGTGAACATGCGGGCAGCGCCCGGGTGATGGCAGTGGTCAAGGCCGACGGCTACGGGCACGGCGCTGTCGAGGTGGGCCGCGCCGCGCTGGCTGCCGGAGCCGCCGAACTCGGGGTGGTGACCATCGCCGAGGCCGTGGCACTGCGGGCCGGCGGAATCACGGCCCCGGTGCTGTGCTGGCTGCACCCGCCGGGCACCGACTTCGCCCCCGCACTCGAGGCCGACATTCAGATCGCGGTGTCCTCGGTGCGCCAACTCGATGCCGTGGTGGCGGCCGTGCATCAGACCGGCCGCACCGCGACTGTCTCGGTGAAGGTCGACACGGGGCTGAGCCGCAACGGTGTCAGCCCGGCCGATTTCCCCGAGGTGATCGCCGGGTTGGACCGAGCCCAGGCCGACGGGGCGATCCAGGTCCGCGGCATCATGAGTCACCTGGTGCACGGCGACGAGCCGGACAATCCGTTCAACGACCTGCAGGGCAGGCGCCTGACCGCGATGCGTGAGCAGGCCGCTGAACAAGGCGTGGTGTTCGAGCTGGCGCATCTGTCCAATTCGCCTGCGGCGATGACCCGTCCGGATCTGGCCTTCGACATGGTGCGGCCCGGCATCGCGGTCTACGGCCTCAGTCCCATCCCCGAGCGTGGCGACATGGGGCTGATTCCCGCCATGACATTGAAATGCCCTGTGGTGCTGGTGCGTTCGGTCCATGCCGGCGACGGGGTGTCCTACGGTCACCGCTGGATCGCCGACCGGGACACCACCCTGGCGCTGATACCGGTGGGCTACGCCGACGGCATCTTCCGCTCGTTGAGCGGGAAGATCGAGGTGCTGATCAACGGCCGGCGCCGCCCGGCCGTCGGGCGGATCTGTATGGACCAGTTCGTCGTCGATCTCGGCCCGGACGTCACCGACGTCACCGAAGGTGACGAGGCGATCCTGTTCGGTCCCGGCAGCCACGGTGAACAGACCGCGCAGGACTGGGCCGAACTGCTCGGCACCATCAATTACGAGGTGGTCACCAGTCCACGCGGACGGATCAGCCGTACCTATCTGCAGGCAGGTCGCGGGCGTTGAGTCGCAACGCTCAGTGGTTGGCCGGGGCCGCCGGGCTGACGGCCGTGGGCACGGTGGCGGGCAGGTCGGTGGCGCGGTCCCTGACCCGTCGCAGAGCCGGCGAGGATCCCTACCTGGGCGAGGATTTCGAGCGCCTCGATGCCGACCGCAGCTCCGTGGTGACGACCGAGGACGGGGTGCCGCTGGCGGTGCGTGAGGTCGGCCCCAACGATGCCCCGCTGACGGTGGTGTTCGCGCACGGTTTCTGTCTGCGTATGGGGGCCTTCTACTTTCAGCGCACCCGGCTGGCCGAACAGTGGGGCCCGCAGGTGCGGATGGTGTTCTACGACCAGCGTGGCCACGGTCAGTCCGGCGCAGCGCCGCCCGAGACCTACACCGTCGAACAACTCGGGCGCGACCTGGAAGCCGTTCTGGCTGTGACGGTTCCGCGTGGACCCGCGGTGCTGGTCGGCCATTCGATGGGCGGTATGACGGTGCTCTCGCATGCGCGGCAGTTCCCGCACCGCTATCCGAAGCAGATCGTGGGTGCCGCGGTGATCTCCTCGGCGGTCGAGGGCGTGGCCCGGTCTCCGCTGGGCGAGATCCTGCGTAACCCGGCGCTGGAGGCGGTGCGGTTCGTGGCCCGTTATGCCCCCGGCGCCGTGCATCGCACCCGCGGCGCGGCGCGGTCGGTGATCGGTCCGGTCCTGCGCGTCGCGTCCTACGGCGACGAGGCGGTCAGCCCGAGCGTGGTCGAATTCTCCGAGCGGATGATGCACGGCACCTCGATCACCACGCTGGTCGAATTCCTGCATGCGCTGGAGGTCCATGACGAGGCGGGGGCCCTGCGGGTGCTGGCGAAAGTGCCGACACTGATCGCCTGCGGTGACCGTGACCTGCTCACCCCAATGGAATACTCAAAGGCCATGGCCGCACAGCTACCCCGCTCCGAACTGGTGATCGTCGGGGGAGCGGGCCACCTGGTCCAGCTTGAGGAGCCCGTGGTGATCGACGACGCACTGGTCCGTCTGGTGGAGCGGGCCACCCCCTCCAAACTGGTCACCCTGACCCGCCGGGTCCGCGACCGGGTCCGGTTCCGTGGCTGAACGCAGTGCCGGCACGGCCCAGTTGGCCACCACCGAGGACACCATCGCGCTGGGGGCAACGCTGGGTGCCGGGCTCAAGGCCGGCGACGTGGTGGTGTTGTCCGGTCCGCTGGGTGCCGGCAAGACCGTGATGGCCAAGGGCATCGCGGCGGCGATGGATGTGGACGGGCCGGTGGTCTCCCCGACGTACGTGTTGGCCCGCGTGCATCCCGCCCGGCAGACCGGCCGGCCGGCGATGGTGCATGTGGACATGTACCGGCTGCTCGACCATCCCGGCGTCGACCTGTTGGGCGAACTCGATGCGCTCGACCTCGACACCGATCTCGACGACGCCGTAGTGGTGGTCGAGTGGGGCGAGGGCCTGGCCGAACGACTTTCCGAACATCACCTGGACATCCGGATCGAACGGGACACCGAAACCGAGACGCGCACGGTGATCTGGCAGTGGAGCGCCCCATGAATGTGTTGACCATCGACACCGCGACCCCGGCGGTCAGCGCCGGCGTGGTCCGCCGTGCCGAGGACGGCACCGTGGAGGCCCTCGCCGAACGGGTGACCCTGGATGCCCGCGCCCACGCCGAACAGCTCACACCGAACGTGCTCGGCGCCGTGTCCGATGCCGGGATCACGGTCGCCGAACTCGACGCGGTCGTCGTCGGGTGCGGACCCGGCCCGTTCACGGGCCTGCGGGTGGGGATGGCCAGTGCCGCCGCGTTCGCCCACGCGGTGGGCGTTCCGGTGCACGGGGTGTGCAGCCTGGACGCCATCGGAATCCACACCGACGGTGACGTATTGGTGGTCACCGATGCGCGGCGTCGAGAGGTGTACTGGGCGCACTACCGCGACGGGGTCCGGGTCGACGGTCCCGCCGTCAACGCTCCCGGCGATGTGGCGGCGGTCCTGCAAAGCTCGGTCGCCGCCGTGGCCGGTTCACCCGAGCATGCCGAACTGTTCACCCTGCCCCGGCTCGACGTCGTCTACCCGACCCCTACGGGCCTGGTGCGCGCCGTCGCCGATTGGGATGAGCCGCAACCGCTGGTGCCGCTGTACCTGCGCCGGCCCGACGCCAAACCGTCTGTGGCGGTCCGGAAATGACCGTGTTCGACGCGCTGACCCGGGCTGATGCCCCACGGTGTGCGGAGCTGGAGGCCAAGCTGTTCGCCGGCGACGATCCGTGGCCGGCCACGGCATTTCTGGCCGAGCTCGACGCCAAGCACAACCGCTACATCGCGGCCCGCAGCGACGGGGTGCTGGTCGGCTATGCCGGCATCTCCCGGCTGGGCCGCATGCGGCCGTACGAATACGAGATCCACACCATCGGGGTCGACCCCGAGTTCCAGGGGCAGGGGATCGGGCGTCGGCTGCTCGATGATCTGCTCGACTTCGCCTCGGGCGGAACGGTTTTCCTGGAAGTCCGCACCGACAACGAACCGGCCATCGGGCTGTACGAGAGCGTCGGATTCGTCAACATCGGCCTGCGCAAGCGGTACTACCGCGCCAGCGGGGCCGACGCCTACACCATGCAACGCCTTCCCCAAGGGAACCTGACGTGATCATCCTGGCTATCGAAAGTTCCTGTGACGAAACCGGAGTCGGCATCGCCGACCTCGCCGAAGACGGCACGGTACGGCTGCTGGCCGACGAGGTGGCCTCCAGCGTCGACGAGCATGCCCGGTACGGCGGCGTCGTTCCCGAGATCGCCTCGCGCGCGCACCTGGAAGCGCTGGGGCCGACTATGCGCCGCGCCCTGGACACCGCGGGCATCGACCGGCCCGACGTCGTCGCCGCCACCATCGGCCCCGGGCTCGCCGGGGCGCTGCTGGTCGGTGTGGCCGCCGCCAAGGCGTATGCGGCCGGCTGGGACGTCCCGTTCTACGGGGTCAACCACCTCGGTGGGCACCTTGCCGCCGACGTGTACGACCACGGCCCGCTGCCCGAGAGTGTGGGCCTGCTGGTGTCCGGTGGCCACACCCATCTGCTGCATGTCCGGTCGCTGGGGGAGCCCATCATCGAGTTGGGCAGCACCGTCGACGACGCCGCCGGTGAGGCCTACGACAAGGTGGCCCGGCTGCTCGGACTGGGCTATCCCGGCGGGCGGGTGCTCGATGACTTGGCCCGCACCGGTGACCGCGACGCCATCGTCTTCCCGCGAGGGATGACCGGGCCGCGCGACGACCCGTACGTGTTCAGCTTCTCCGGTCTCAAGACCGCGGTGGCCCGCTATGTGGAAGCCCACCCGGAGGCTTCCCAGGCCGACGTGGCGGCCGGTTTCCAGGAGGCCGTCGCCGACGTGCTGACGGCCAAGGCCGTGCGGGCGGCCACCGACATCGGGGTGTCCACCCTGCTGATCGCCGGCGGGGTGGCGGCCAACTCCCGGCTTCGGGAACTGGCCGAGGAACGCTGCGCAGCGGCAGGCCTGACGCTGCGGGTGCCGCGGCCGCGGTTGTGCACCGACAACGGCGCGATGATCGCCTCGTTCGCCGCACACCTGATCGCGGCCGGTGCGGCACCCTCGCCGCTGGATGCGGCCAGTGATCCGGGGCTGCCGGTGGTGAAGGGACAGGTGGCATGAGCTCTCTGCCCGACAAGCTGGCCGACAAGCTCGAGGTCACCGAGCTCCTCTACCGCTATGCCGAGCTGATCGATGCCGGAGACTTCGACGGGGTCGGGACTCTGCTGGGGCGTGCCACGTTCGGCGGCCCCGCATCGGGCAGCGTCGCTGGGGAGCAGGCCATCGCCAAGTTGTTCGCGCACACCACCCGGCGGTTCCCGGACCACGGCAACCGCACCCGAACTCGACACCTTGTGCTCAACCCGATCGTCGACATCGACGGTGCGGGCGCGACGGCCCGCTCGACGTTCGTCGTCGTCCAGAACACCGAAACGGTGCCGCTGCAGCCCATCGCGGTCGGCCGCTACTTCGACGTGTTCGCCCGCGATGAAAGTGGCTGGTATTTCACCGAGCGCAAGGTCGATGTCGAGATGGTCGGAGACGTGTCCGACCATCTGAACATCGCGTTATAGGACGGGCCTCGGGACGCCGGCTATGCGGCCGTGCGGATGTTCACGACGTGGAAGTCGCTGGTGAACACCCGAGCGCCCACGGGTAGCGGCGGGGCGGTACTTCGATAGGTGCGCCCGGTCGGCGTCGTGAGCTCTGTGGTGTGGCGGCCGTACCGGTCGTAGGTGGTCGCGGTCTGCCACCCTGGGCTTTCCTTCGTGTAATTGCAGCGCTCGCACAGCCCTTGTCCGTTGCCGGCGCTGGTCGGACCGCCGTCGGCGTGCCGGGTGATGTGGTCGATGTGGCGAACCGGTGCGTCGCAGTAGGGGGTGCGGCAGCGCTGGTCACGCAAGGCGATCAGCCAGCGCAGCCCCTTGGGGAACGCCCGGGCGGTGGACTCCAGAGCGACCAAGTTGCCGGTGGCCGGATCTGCGTAGAGCTTGCGCACCGCGGCCTCGACCTCGGGGTCCAGCAGCGCCGCCAATGCCATCTGCCGGGCCACCGCCGCCGGAATGGGGCCGTATCCCTGCAGCACCGCCGGCTCGGAACCCTGGGCCAACAAGCTCTCGTCGGAGACCACCAGATTGAGGTCGACCGGGACCGCCGCCCCGACCTCACGCCCGGTGACGCGTCGATAGAAGGCGTCGGCCATCAACGGGCCCTTCCCCTCGCATCCATCTCCGGCGGCGATCGATGCCGCCGCGGCTGCAGCAGCTTCCGCCTGCAACGCCTGATAGGCCGTGACGCCTTCGGCCGCGGTCAGCAGCGCCGTCACGTACGCCATGCCGTGCGGAGCGGGACGCAGCGTGACGGCGCGATCGCACTGATGGCGGCTGATGCGCTCCATCACGGCGTCCTGGTCGAGCCGAAACGCCACCCGCCCCGCCTCGGCCTCAACCTTTCTGTCCCCCAGACCATCCAGCACGTCAGGATCGGCGCACAGTTCGGCGTCCATCGCGTGTCGATCTGCTGGTGACAGGCAGGCGGCCTGGTCTGCGATGATCATCGCCCGGTTTTCGGTAAGCGCCCCCGACTGCAGTGCGGCCAGGGTGTGGGGCATATCGTCGGCCAGGATCCGGGACGCCTTCAGATACTTGGCCCCGTGCCAAGGGGAGGCCTTGCGGGCCAGCCCGACCTCCGAGGCCAGCCCTTGGGCACGTCTGGCGGCAGGTACACCCTCAGCGGCCTCACGGGCGAGGCGCTTGGTTTCCAGCAGCGCCGTCAACCTGACCTGTTCCGCGGCAATGCCGGCGGTCGCGCGGGTCATCGCAGCTAGCTGATCGACCAACGCCGCTTCCGTGGCGGCGAGGTCGATGTTCCAACTAACTTCGAACATGTGTTCGAGCATAGCACTGTGCACTGACTCATGGTTTTTGGCAGGGTTCGAGTCCTTCCCTGAGTTTCGCGTGCGGCGCACAACCCACCCTTGAGTGCTAGCACTCGCATGTATAGAGTGCTAGGTGGCATGCGGCCAACCCCGGCGCCGGCACCCGCGACGACGGAGCAAGGGCACGGACGCTTGCCGAACACCTGGTTAACCGGCATCTGGGGAATCCCCCGGATCCACACCCCGAAAAGTGGAGGGCTTCCATCGTGGCAGTCAACATCAAGCCACTCGAGGACAAGATCCTCGTTCAGGCCAACGCGGCCGAGACCACGACCGCTTCCGGTCTGGTCATCCCCGACACCGCCAAGGAAAAGCCGCAGGAAGGCACCGTCGTCGCAGTTGGCCCCGGCCGCTGGGATGAGGACGGCGAGAAGCGGATCCCCCTGGACGTTGCCGAGGGTGACACCGTCATCTACAGCAAGTACGGCGGCACCGAGATCAAGTACAACGGCGAGGAGTACCTGATCCTGTCCGCTCGCGACGTGCTGGCTGTCGTCGCCAAGTAAGTACTCGTGCGTCCGCCCCGGAGATCCCCGTGTTCAGCACGGGCGGTTTCCGGGGCGGTATGCGTTAGGAGTCATGAAAGAGACTTATGAGCAAGCAGATTGAGTTCAACGAGACTGCGCGCCGGGCCATGGAGGCCGGTGTCGACAAGCTCGCCGATGCGGTCAAGGTGACGCTGGGTCCGCGCGGTCGGAACGTGGTGCTGGCCAAGGCCTTCGGTGGTCCGCAGGTCACCAACGACGGTGTCACGATCGCCCGTGAGATCGACCTGGAAGACCCGTTCGAGAACCTCGGTGCCCAGCTGGTGAAGTCGGTGGCCACCAAGACCAACGACGTCGCAGGCGACGGCACCACCACCGCCACCGTGCTGGCGCAGGCCCTGGTCAAGGCCGGCCTGCGCAACGTGGCCGCCGGTGCAAACCCGATCGCGCTGGGTCTGGGTATCGGCAAGGCCGCCGACGCCGTGTCCGAAGCCCTGCTGGCCGCGGCCACCCCGGTGTCGGACAAGACCGCCATCGCCCAGGTCGCCACGGTGTCCTCGCGCGACGAGCAGATCGGTGAGCTGGTCGGCGAGGCCATGACCAAGGTCGGTCACGACGGTGTGGTCACCATCGAGGAGTCCTCGACGCTGAGCACCGAGCTCGAGGTCACCGAGGGCGTCGGCTTCGACAAGGGCTTCATCTCGGCCTACTTCGTCAACGACTTCGATTCCCAGGAAGCCGTGCTCGAGGATGCCGTGGTGCTGCTGCACCGCGACAAGATCAGCTCGCTGCCCGACCTGCTGCCGCTGCTGGAGAAGGTCGCCGAGAGCGGCAAGCCGCTGCTGATCATCGCCGAGGACGTCGAGGGCGAGGCGCTGTCGACCCTGGTCGTCAACGCCATCCGCAAGACGCTCAAGGCTGTGGCCGTCAAGGCGCCGTTCTTCGGCGATCGCCGCAAGGCGTTCCTGGACGATCTGGCGATCGTCACCGGTGGCGAGGTCGTCAACCCCGACGTGGGCCTGGTGCTGCGCGAGGCCGGCCTGGACGTGCTGGGCTCTGCCCGTCGCGTGGTGGTCACCAAGGACAGCACCGTGATCGTCGACGGCGGCGGCTCCAAGGACGCGGTCGCCGACCGGGTCAAGCAGCTCAAGGCCGAGATCGAGACCACCGATTCCGACTGGGATCGGGAGAAGCTGCAGGAGCGGCTGGCCAAGCTGTCCGGCGGCGTCGCGGTGATCAAGGTCGGCGCGGCCACCGAGACCGACCTGAAGAAGCGCAAGGAAGCGGTCGAGGATGCCGTCGCGGCGGCCAAGGCTGCTGTCGAGGAGGGCATCGTCACCGGTGGTGGCGCCGCACTCGTGCAGGCTCGCGCGGCGCTGGACAAGCTGCGCGGCGAGGTCAAGGGCGACGAGGCCCTCGGCGTCGAGGTGTTTTCCTCCGCGCTGTCGGCCCCGCTGTACTGGATCGCCACCAACGCCGGTCTCGACGGCTCAGTCGTGGTGAACAAGGTCAGCGAGCAGGGCAACGGTCACGGCTTCAACGCCGCCAAGCTGTCCTACGGTGACCTGGTCGCCGAGGGCATCGTGGATCCGGTCAAGGTGACCCGCTCGGCGGTGCTCAACGCGGCATCGGTGGCGCGCATGATCCTGACGACCGAGACGGCCGTCGTGGACAAGCCGGCCGAGGAAGATGACCACGCCGGTCATCACCACGGCCACGCGCACTAGGTAGTACCAACGAAACACCCTCGGTCCTGTTGGGCCGGGGGTGTTTTCGTTGCCAGGCCGAACTTGCTGATTTCCGCAGTTCAACGGCCTCGGGCGCTTACTCTCCCGGCATGGATCGCATCTGGCAGTGGGTGTGGGATCGGCACGGCGCCAAGTATCCGTGGGCCATCTGGGCATTCGGATTCACATCGATACTCGTGACCTACACCCTATGGGCGTTGGTCATCACCTCCTACGAGAGATCGAATCGCTATCTCGAAGCGGTCGTCGTCACCGCTGTCGCGGTCGTGCTGCAGTCGTTCGTCGTGCTGCCTGGTCCGCGGCGGTTCCGCCTGATGCGACCGGTGTCAGCGGCGGACGAGATCGACCGATTCCAAGCACTCAACGCAACGTACGTCTGGGCCCGCGCCTCGGGTATCAGACAGTTGTTGTTCGTGACTATCTGGGCCGCAGTTCTTTTCGCGGTTGTCGGAGTACTCGCCGGAGCCCGCGGTACGCGGGTTGTCGAGTACGCGATCGTAGGTGGCGCCATGGGCACGGTTACGACACTCATCAGCCTCCACACGTTCACGGAGGGATCATTGCGACCTGTGCGGGCTGCGCTGGCCGGGGATTCGGGGATCGGTGACGCTCTTCCACGCTCCCGCCCCACGTTTGCCCGGTGGTTGGAAATCTCGATGCTCTGCGCCCTGTGCAACTTCACCACCGCGGGCATCATGGTCGGAGTCCTGCTCGGCAGGGTCAGCGATTCCCCCGTTCTGCCGCTCGTCATCGCCTGCGTGGCGACAGCCGTCCTCGCGGCGCCGGTCACAGTCGGTGCCGTCGTCTCGCCGGCACTGCGTCCGATCCGCGACCTCGCCGAAGGCACTGAACGCGTTGCGGTAGGCGATTACACCCGACGCATCCCCGTGGTCCAGGACGACGATCTTGGCGCGTTGGCGGCGTCGTTCAATCGGATGCAGGCGGGATTGATCGAGCGGCAACGACTGCAGGCGGCATTCGGCACGTACGTCGACCCGGGTTTGGCGTCCCGACTGCTCGAGCAGGGCGACGATGTGTTCACCGGCGAGCGCCGTGAGGTGACGGTGATGTTCGTCGACGTCCGAGATTTCACGTCGTTCGCCGAGACAAATCCCGCCGAGGACACGGTGTCCCGGCTCCATGCGCTGTTCGAGATTGTTGTGCCTGCGGTGGTCGATGCCGGTGGACATGTGAACAAGTTCCTCGGCGATGGTGCGCTGGCGGTATTCGGGGCGCCGAACGATCTGGCCAGTCATGCCGATGCGGCGGTGAGCGCCGCGGTGTGGATGCAGCGATTGGTTGCCGAACGATTCGAGGGCGCACTACGAATCGGGATCGGCATCAACACCGGCATGGTGATCGCAGGCACCATCGGCGGCTGCGGAAAGTTGGAGTTCACGCTGATCGGTGACGCCGTCAACGTCGCCGCCCGTGTGGAGCAGCTGACCAAGTCGACCGGTGATCTGATCCTGCTGACCCAGCCGACCGTCGACGCCTTGGACGTGCACCCAGCCGGACTTGCCGATCGCGGGCCTCACGCGCTCAAAGGCAAGTCAGCAGCGGTAAGGGTGTTCGCGCTCGACCCATAGCTCCACCGAGTCTCCGGTGAGATCGCGATTTTCGACGAAATGACGATCGACGCGCAGTCTCGACGATCTGTGCAGTTCAACCGGTACGGCGGTCTAGTGTCGCGGCATGGACCGGATCTTCCAGTGGGTCTGGGACCGGTACGGGACGAGGTACTCGTGGGCGGTCTGCGCCCTCGTCTACCCCGCGGGGCTATCCGTGCACCTCGCCTACCCGCTGTTGATCGTTGCCTTCCAGGAATCCGATCGCTACGGCGCGGCGGTGGCCATCACCTTGGTCGCCATGTTGGTGCGGGTTTACGTGATGGTGCTGCCCGGCTCGAAACCGTTGCGCCTCATCGAAGACTGGGCCGCGGGCCGCGAGGTCGATCCGGTGGAGTTGCTCCGCGTCACCTATGCGTACGGGCGGGGGACGACGGCGCGCGTGGCCGCGACCGACGTGGTCTGGACGGCGTGCCTCGGGGTCGTGGTCGCCGCGATGGCCGGCGCGACCGGGTGGCGACTGGCCGAGTACGGGATATTCGGTGCTGTTTACGGAGCGGCCACCGGGGTGATCGGTGTGCACAGCTTCAGTGAGGGGTCACTGCGTCCGGTGCGGGCCGCCGTCGCGGGCGACACGGGATTGGGTGACTCGCTGCCGCGCTCTCATCCGAGTTTTGCCGCGTGGTCGAACGTCACCATGCTGGCGATGGCATTCGCCTTCGGCATCGGGTCCGCCTTCACCGCCTCGGTGATCGACCGCGCTCGTGAGGATCCCATCGTTTCCGTGCTGATCGGGGCTGCGTTGATGCTGATCGCCGGCCCGATCGCGGTGATGACTTTTGCGCCTTTCCTGCGACCCATCCGCGACCTCGCCGAGGGCACAGAACGGGTCGCCGCGGGCGATTACAGCCGGCGGCTGCCGGTGGTGCAGGACGATGACCTCGGGGCGTTGGCCGCCTCGTTCAACCGCATGCAGGCGGGTTTGGCTGAGCGGCAACGACTTCAGGCCGCGTTCGGGACGTACGTGGACCCCGTCCTGGCTGCACGGCTGCTTGAGCAAGGTGACGATGTGTTCACCGGTGAGCGCCGCGAGGTGACGGTGATGTTCGTCGACATCCGCGACTTCACCCCGTTCGCCGAGGCCAACACCGCCGAGGACACCGTCGCGCGCCTGAATGCACTCTTCGAGATTGTGGTGCCTGCCGTGGTCGACGCCGGTGGGCACGTCAACAAATTCCTCGGCGACGGTGCGCTGGCGGTCTTCGGCGCCCCCAATGACCTTGCGAATCATGCCAATGCCGCGGTGAGCGCCGCGGTGCTGATGCAGCGGCTGGTTGCCGAACGATTCGAGAGTGCGCTGCGGATCGGCATCGGCATCAACACCGGCGTGGTGATCGCAGGCACCATCGGTGGCGGCGGCAAGCTGGAGTTCACGCTGATCGGTGACGTCGTCAACGTGGCCGCCCGCGTCGAGCAGCTCACCAAGACGACGGGGGATTCGATCCTGCTGACCCAGCCGACCGTCGACACCCTGGATGCCCGGCCACCCGGACTCGCCGACCGGGGTCTGCACGAGCTGAAAGGCAAGTCGGCTCCGGTCAAGGTCTTCGGGCTGGACCCGTAGCCGCACCGTGCCGAGCCTGCGGTGAGATCGCGTTTATCGGGGCAGAACAGCGATCTGAGCGCAGGCTCGATGATTTTGTGCGCCGCTGCGGGTCGGTACCGGTATGAGTGACGACACCATGAGCACCGCATGCACCATCAACGCGCCGGCCGAAACCGTGTTCGCGGTGCTGGCCGACCCGACCAGCCATCAGACGATCGACGGCACCGGCTGGGTGCGGGAGTCGCTGGACGGCAAGCGGCTGACCGAGGTCGGCCAGGTCTTCCGGATGGCGATGTACCACGACAACTACGGCGGCATGCACTACGAGATGGCCAACCGGGTCGAGGTATTCGAGCCTCCGCGGGCGATCGCGTGGCTGCCGGGCCAAGGCGATGACGACGCCAACCTCGACTTCGGTGGGTGGATCTGGCGCTACGACCTCGAACCGGTCGGTGATGACCGGACGAAGGTCACCCTGACGTATGACTGGTCGGCGGTGCCGCCCACGACTCGCGAACACATCGAGTTCCCGCCGTTCGACGGGCAGCACCTCGACAACTCGCTCAAGCACCTGGCCGAGCTGGCACAGGATCGGGCGTAGCAGTCGGCTGGATCGACACCAGCCGGAACGCGTCCGGCCGGGAATGGTCAGGTGTGAACCGGACGATGAGACTGTCGGGGGGAAACTTGGTGGCCAGGCCGTTGAGGGTCCTGGGCAGGAACACCTTGGCCTTGGCGTTGCCGTACCAGTTGGGGTTGGAGGCGGAGGTGTCGAGGCCGCTGATCTCCTCGATCGCCGTATCCCATTGCTGAATCGGATCCGGCGGGACAGCCCCGAAGCCCGTCGATTTGAGGTACGCGTCTGCCTGCCCCGTAAGGGTGACCGCGGCCCCGCCGCCGACCGGCGTCCCGGTGATCGTCCCGTCCACCACGTCGGCCGTCACCGACGTCAGCCGGGCCGTGCAGATGTCGTCGACGACGCTGGGCGGCACGCAGAAACCGGGCAGCGGATCCCCGTGCGCCGGTGCGATATTCAGGATTGCCGGGGCGACGAGCGTAGCCGTGGCGGCACCGATGGTGGTCACTGCACGGCGGCAACGGTTCGGCATCGGGGTATCCCTCCTCGGGCTTCGGCGTGGGTCGATCCACCGAACTGTATTTCGGTTCGTACCCCGCAGGAGTTACCCGATGCCACCTACGCGGGTAAAACTGCAGCTCAGGTCCATGCGCGGCTGCGGTACGGCGGTCAAAGATCGAGGATCACGAGACCAGCTGCAGGTGCCGGCTCGTGGACGTATGGTCGGCAACTGCGGTGCGCGAGTGAACGGCCACCAGCGAGCCCGCATGCACCGTTCCAATCGGTCCAGACTTGGCGAAACGCGCCAATTCCGTTGTGCGCAAGGCGATTCCCGCTTTAGCCTGACGGTAACCGATGCGCACGCCAGTCGCCCCCGCTGCGAACAGACCACCGAGCCCGGGCAACGCCGCGGAGATCAGCGCCCACAGTGACATGGCCACCAGGGCAGTGACGGCTTTCTGGGCCGGGGTGGTCTTCGCACTGAACGGACGTAACGTGTCGGCCAGCACCGGGGCGGCGGCCTGCAGCATGGAGGTCAACGAAATGATCTCGTCGAGGCTGAACTTCGACGCGAGGGCATCTGCGGGAGAAGATGATCCGACTTTCGTCAGTGACGACGAATTCGCCAGGATCTTCTTCAGGAGCGTGACGATCGAGTTGTACGAAAGTGCGATCAGTGGCTGGCCGGCGGCGGCAGCGGACGAAGCCCACGAGAGGCTGAACATGTCGCAGATCTCGGTTGCCAGTCGGATGACGGCCTCGACCGTCGACGACGCCAGCACCCTCAAGAGGTAGACGATGGCATGCGCGACCTCGGGTGTCGTGGCCGGCGCAGCCGGCTGTTCTGACGCCAAGGCGTCTGCGGCAGGCGCCGCGTCCGCGGAGGCCACTGTGTCGGGGGCATCCGCGGGGGCAGCACTCGACGCGGCATCCAGGGTCGTCGCTGAGTTCGAGGTGGTGCTGTCGCTCTCGACGTGCGACGTCGGTTCGGTCGTGCTCTGGGCAGTCGCGGGCGGCGAGCCTTCGACGGTGTCCGAGCCCGATGTCGACTCAGACTCTGTCGGGGCGGCCCCGGAGGTCGACGGTGCCGGGAAATCGACGACCACGGGATCCAGATTCAAGGTGGTCGGGATCTCCGGGTCGGTCGAATCAACGAGACTTTCGACTGTCCCGGTAACCGCTGATGGGTCGGATTTCGTTTTACTCGAGTCGTCAGAAGAACTCGACGTGGTCTCTGAGGTGGTCCCGCTGGCCCCGGTGTTCGTTTGAGCGGAAACGGTCGAAACGGGCCGGTCGTCGCTCTCGCCGGTACGGGAGGTGCTGGTTGCCTTGTGGGGCGCATCGGTGGTGTTCGACGAGGTGGGCGCGCTGCTGTCCGTGGACGCGGCGGTATCGCCGTCGCTGTCTGAGGTGCCGCTGCCCTCATTCGAACTCGACGAAGAATCGCCGTCGGCGCGTGCCAGGGGGACCGGGCCGCTCACGCTGCTGATCACGAGTACGGCGGCCACCAGGCACGCACCCGTGAGCAGGTGAAAGCGTGTGGAAATCGCGGTCTCCTTGCAGTGGAGGTCATTCATTTGGCCACTGCAGCGGAGATCAAGTGTGACGTAGCTAACAGTAGTTCTCATATTGGGGCCGAACTGAGAATCCTGTCAACAGCTAAAAACGGGTGGCTACGTCCTCAATTCTCGATCGGCGCGTACCAGTCGGCGTTGGTGAGCAACACCCGCGTCCCCAGGTCCCGGTTCCACTCCGGCTCGATGCCGTGGCGCCGCACGATGGGAAACACCACCTCGTCGAGCATCCTGGTCACGTCGCTGAAGTACAGATCCTGCTTCGCCTGATCACTGAGCCGGTTGTACGCGTCCTCGTCGAAGTTCTCCGGCTCGAACGCTCCGTAGCCGATGTAGGTCGCGCCGTCCTCGATCAGCCGGTCGGTGTCCTGGCTGTGGAAGTAGATGAAACCGCTCCAGTGGCGGCTGTCGTCGCGCTCGTCGCCGATCTCGGCCGAGGCGCAGGTTCCGCAGCAGGAGAAGTCGGCGCGGGCGACCACGCCGTTGTCGTTGAGTTCCTCGAACGCCGCCCGCGTCCTCGACCGGTAGTCACCGATCTCGATCTGCTGGCGCAGTCTTGCTTCGCGCAGCGCTGCGAACGCGCCGGTGAGCTGGTCTTCGGTGAGTTCGTAGTCTTCGGCGTAGATGTCCAGGAACTCTTCGGCGTCGTCGTTGCCGGTGACCAGCATGCCCCAGATCTGCGAGGTCAGGGTGGCGCGGTCCTCCGCATCCAGCGGGAGGTCGGGGAGGGTGGCGTGGTCCGGGATCACGTTCGGGTTCGACGATGCGCTCACGGCGTCGGCCTCCAGGTGTGTTGTCGGATCCGGACGATCGCCCGGCGGTGGCGATCGTAGCCTCGGAGCGAATCGGTATCGGACTGATACCTCGACACGTCGTGCCGCGCTGCGGCTTTTCGCGCCCGCCGGCCCACAATTCGGACATGTCGGTACCGCGGGAATCGCCGCGCGGGGTCTCGCGTCAGACATTCCTGCGCGGAGCCGTCGGGGCGTTGGCCGCCGGAGCGGTGTTCGGATCGAGCCGGGCGAGCGCCGAACCCGCTACTTCTGGGTGGGGCGACCTCTCGGCCGCCATCAACGGGAAAGTGGTCCTTCCGGACAGCGGCGGGCAATTCGCTTCGGCCAAAAGTGTTTTCAACACCAACTTCAACGGCCTGACACCGGCGGCGGTCGTCACCCCGGCATCGGCGGCGGACGTGCAGCGGGCGATGGCGTTCGCCGCTTCCCATAACCTCAAGGTCGCCGCTCGCGGCGGTGGGCATTCCTATGTGGGTGCGTCGACCGCGAACGGCACGATGGTCCTGGATCTGCGCCAACTGCCCGGTGACATCAACTACGACGCCGCCACCGGGTATGTCACGGTGACGCCCGCGACCGGCCTGTATGCGATCCACCAGACACTGGCCGGCGCCGGGCGGGGGATTCCCACCGGTACCTGCCCGACGGTCGGCGCGGCCGGTCACGCCCTGGGCGGAGGGCTGGGTGCTCAATCGCGGCACGCAGGCCTGATGTGCGATCAACTGGTCTCGGCGACGGTGGTGGTGCCCGGCGGCGCGGCGGTCACCGCATCGGCCAACGAGCATCCAGATCTGTTCTGGGCGTTGCGGGGCGGGGGCGGAGGCAACTTCGGGGTGACCACCGCACTGACCTTCGCCACCTTCCCGATCGGCGACGTGGATGTGGTCGGTCTCCATTTCCCGCTGCAGTCTTTCCCGCAGGTCCTGGTCGGGTGGCAGAACTGGCTGCGGACCGCCGACCGCAGCAGCTGGGCCCTGGCAGACACCATCACCGACCCGCAAGGCGCACACTGCCGCATCCTCGCGACGTGCCCGGCAGGGGCAGGTGACAGCGTCGCGGCCGCCGTCGTCAAAGCGGTGGGCCTGCAGCCGGCCGGGACGGAGAATCGCACGTTCAATTACCTGGACCTGGTGAAGTTCCTGGCTGCCGACAATCTCAACCCGGCGCCGCTCGGGTATGTCGGCGGATCCGATGTCTTCCAGTCGATCACTCCAGCTGTCGCCCAGGGGATCGCGGCGGCGTTCAACGCCTTCCCGAGTGGGGCCGGGCGGCCGTTGGTGATCATGCACGCGCTCGACGGCGCGCTCGCCACCGTGGGCCCTGCGGACACCGCCTTTCCGTGGCGGCGACAGTCCGCTCTGGTGCAGTGGTACGTGGAGACGTCCGGCTCACCAGCGCCGGCAGCCAATTGGCTCAACACCGCCCATCAGGCTGTAGCAGCGTATTCGGTGGGCGGCTACGTGAACTATCTGGAGGCGAACCAGCCGGCGTCGCGCTATTTCGGCGCCAATCTCTCCAGGCTGGCCGCCACTCGGCAGAAGTACGATCCGGCCCGGATCATGTTCTCGGGCTTGAACTTCTGAGGGAGACCCGGCGCCGAAGAGACGGTCGCGGCGTATCTTGGTCATGGGCTGGGAGAGAGAAGGCGCGATGGACGAGACGGGTCCGCAGACACCGGCGGCCGCAGCGGCCCTTGCCGTGGCAACGCGGTTCTATTCGCCCGCGCTGCTCAATCACTGCATCCGTTCGTATCTGTGGGGTGCGACGTACGCGGCCGCCCACGGCATCGCCTTCGACGACGAGCTCTACTACGTCTCGGCATTGCTGCACGACATCGGTCTGACCGACCCGTTCGACAGCCACCGGGTGTCGTTCGAGGAGGCGGGTGGGGACCTGGCCTGGGTCTTCGGGGCGGCGGCCGGCTGGCCCGACGACCGGGCCGCCAGGGCGACGGAGATCATCGTGCTGCACATGCGCGACGACGTTTCGGCAGCTGCCGATCCCGAATCGCACCTCCTGCAGGTGGCCACCGCCTGGGACGTCGTCGGACGCAGGCCCGAGGAGTTCCCCAGCGAGACGAGGGCCGAGATACTCGGGCGCTATCCCCGGCAAGGGTTCGGTAGCGAGTTCATCGCATGCTTCGAGGATCAGGCGAAGCGCAAACCGGGTGGTGCTGCCGCCGCGTCGGTGGCCAACAACGGTGCCGAACGCATCAGGGCCAATCCTCTGGACACCTAGCGCCGTTCTGCGAGTGGACATCTGGTGCCCGCGTGCTTTCGAACTCAAGAAGAGTGCGAGGCCACCAGGTTTTCGACGGAGTGGATCAAGGTAGGTGAGGTCAGGCACTCACCAGGTGACCGGAAGTTCCTTGTTGACTCCCCGGACCACGCCCACCGGCCTAGCCTCGAGGCGTTGGGTCTCACCTGCCACCTGTACGAGTGAAGGAACCGAGCATGCGAGCAACTGTGATGTACGGCGCCGGCGACGTGCGTGTCGAGAACGTGCCCGATCCCATCGTGAAGGAGCCGACCGACGCCATCGTGCGCGTCACCCGCGCCTGCATCTGCGGCAGCGACCTGTGGCCCTACCAGTCCATGCCGCACAAGGACGGTGGTCGCCGGATGGGCCATGAGTTCATCGGCGTCGTCGAGGACGTCGGCGCGGATGTGTCCGGATTCCGGCGCGGCGACCTGGTGGTGGCCCCGTTCGTCTGGGCGGACAACACGTGTGACTTCTGCAAGGAGGGGTTGCAGACGTCGTGCCGCCACGGTGGCGGATGGGGTGCCCCCGGGGTCGATGCGGGCCAGGGCGAGGCCGTGCGCGTTCCCCAGGCCCAGGGCACGTTGGTGAAGCTGCCGGTGGCAGCGGATTCGGCGCTCATGCCGTCCCTGCTGACCCTGTCGGACGTGTTCTGTACCGGCCATCACGGAGTGGTGACGGCGGGGGTGGGTCCGGGATCGTCGGTCACCGTCATCGGCGACGGCGCCGTGGGGTTGTGCGCGGTGCTGGCCGCCAAGCGGTTGGGCGCCGAGCAGATCATCCTGAACGGCCGCCACACCGTCCGGACCGACCTGGGTCGTGAATTCGGCGCGACCGACGTCGTCGCCGAACGCGGCGACGAAGCCGTCGAGAAGATCCGTGAACTGACCGGCGGTGACGGTACCCACGCGGTGATCGAATGTGTCGGGACCGAGCCCTCGGTGGCCACCGCGCTGGACGCGGTCCGTTCCGGTGGCCGTGTCAGTCGGCTCGGGGTATCTCAATACACCGAGGTGCCAATGGGTTTCGGTACCTTCTTCCGCAACGTCACCCTCACCGGAGGCGTCGCGCCCGCCCGTGCCTACATCGAGGAACTCATGCCCGACGTCCTCGACGGCACCATCGAGCCCGGGCGGGTATTCGACCGCACCATCGGGCTCGACGAGACGCCCGACGGCTATCGCGCCATGGCCGACCGCGAGGCACTCAAGGTGTTGATCGAGCCATGACACTGTTGCTGCAAGACCGCGACGACCGCGACGTCGTCACGTTGACCTTGAACCGCCCGCAGGCCTTCAACGCATTGTCCGAGGCGATGCTGACCGCACTCGGTGACACCTTCGACGCGCTGGCTCAGGACGACAGCGTGCGTGCCGTCGTTCTCGGGGCATCCGGCAAGGCGTTCTGTGCCGGACATGACCTCAAAGAGATGCGGGCCGAACCGTCGCTGCATTACTACGAGCGGTTGTTCGCCCAATGCACCGCGATGATGTTGTCGATCCAGCGGCTACCGGTACCTGTGATCGCGCGGGTCCAAGGCCTTGCCACCGCAGCGGGTTGCCAGCTCGTCGCGATGTGCGATCTCGCCGTGGCGAGTGATGACGCGCGGTTCGCGGTCAGCGGGGTCAACGTCGGGTTGTTCTGCGCGACCCCGGGAGTGGCCCTGTCGCGCAACGTGCCCCGCAAGGCTGCCTTCGAGATGCTGGTGACCGGTGAATTCGTCTCTGCCGAGCAGGCCCGAGAACTGGGTTTGGTCAACCGGGTTGTGGCAGCGGACGCCCTCGATGACGAGGTCGAGGCGATGGTCGCCAGCATCGTGGCGAAGCCTCGCGTCGCCGTCGCGATGGGAAAGGCGTTGTTCTACCGGCAGATTGACGTCGACATCCAATCCGCCTACGCCGACGCGGGCACGACGATGGCCTGCAACATGATGGACCCGAGCGCACTCGAAGGAGTGCAGGCCTTCATCGACAAGCGCCCGCCGGCCTGGCCGGGCGTCACCGGCGCTGTAGTTCGATGACCGGGATGACGCGGTCGGTCTTGGTCTGGTATTCGCCGAATCCCGGGGCCTTCTCGACGATGCGCGGATAGGCGGCGTCGCGTTCGGCCAATGGCATCTCACGTGCGTGCACGTCGTAGGCGTCGGTGCCGATCTCGATGTGGGCATCGGGATGTGCGCGCAGGTTGTGTAGCCACGCCGGGTCGACATCGGCGCCCGCATAGGACCCGACGATGGCGAGCTTTCCGTCGAGGTCGAACGCCATCACCGGATTGACCCGCTCCTTGCCGCTCTTGGCGCCGGTTGTGTGCAGCAGGAGCAGCGTCGCGCCCTCGAACGGTCCGCCGACCTTGCCGCCGTTGGCGCGGAACTCGGCGATGATGTTGTCATTCCAGTTGTCTGCCATGACATCCTTCCTACGCCTGGGCATCGCGACGGTGCACGCAGATCACGAAATCGCGTGAACCGATCGATTCACCGCTCCGTCGTGGTGACATGGACCTCAGAGGTGAGGGTTTGATGCACGGGGCACCGCTCGGCGATGTCCATCAGCCGTTCCCGCTGCGTGTCATCGAGGTCGCCGATCAATTCGATCTCCCGATCGATCTGGTCGATCATCCCTTTCGTGGTCTCGCAGTCCGCGCAGTCCTTCGCATGAATACGTGAGTGCCGCAACGTCACTCGTACCTGCTTGAGCGGCCAGCCCTTGCGGTTGGCGTACATCCGCACCGTCATCGACGTACACGCGCCCAGACCGGCCAGCACGAGATCGTAGGGGTTCGGGCCGGCATCGTCTCCCACCGGAAGAGGTTCGTCGGCGATGAATTCGTGACGCCCCACGGTGATCTGCTGGGTGTAGGTCCCCGCGCCGGTCTCGACAACGGTCACGTCGGTGGTCATGCGGTCTCCTTCGCCGTGAAATGACTCAGGAACGGATCGTGCCCCGAGTGTGGGCACCGATACGTGATTTCGCCGAAATTCTGTACCGGAGTCGCTCGTTCGGCTCCGAGTGTCAGTCCGCCAGTGCCACCTCGACAGAGGCCAGGCGGTCCGGATCGCCGATGATGTCGATGACGTGTATCCGCCCGTCGCGGATGCCAAGGCGCAGTAGGGACTTCAGCTGACCTGCTGGAGCGATGACGATGCCCGCGGCGCCGTCGACCATCGCGACCTCGCCGCCGCGCGCGACCGCGGCGAACATCCGCGATTCCTCGACGAACTCCCGGGCACCGCGCAGCTCGGTGGGAATCCGCTCGCCGACGAGCACGCGGTCCACCCGGCGCAACACGTCGGGGTGCAGGATCTCCAGCAGGGCCGCGAGATCGCCTTGTTGTGAGGCCGCCAGGAACGTCCGTGCGATGTCGAGGTGTTCGGCAGTGGGGCGAGCGGAGGCCGTCGCGCCGTGGACTCGCTGCCGGGCGAGGCTGGCCAGCTTCTTGGCGGCCGTCGGCGTGCGGTCGAGCAGTACGGCGATGTCATCGAAGGGCATGGCGAACGCGTCGTGCAACACGAACGCCACGCGTTGGGCGGGGGAGAGCCGGTCGAGCACCACGAGCAGCGCGCGGCCCACCGACTCGGCCATGGCGACCTGCTCGTCGGTTGCGGGGGAGACGGCGGTGGGGAGCAGTTCGTCGCCGCCGAGCACCTCGGCGCGGCGCTTCTGCTCCCGCAGCCGGTCGAGGCATTCGTGTGCGGTCACCGTGGTGAACCAGCCGGTCGGATTGCTCACCCCGTCGAGGCCGCGCCGGCTGATCTTGAGCCACGCGGTCTGGACTGCGTCGTCGGCGTCGTGTGCCGAGCCGAGCAGGCGATACGCGACCGCGCGGAGGTGGCCACGATCCTCTTCGAATCGCGCAGCCAGGCCCTGTTGGTCGTTCATGTCGTCACCTTTCACACGCGGCAAGCGTCAACAAGGTGAACCCCTTGGCGACCGAACAACGGAGGCGACAACCATGACCCTACAACTCGGAGTGATCGCGACGCTGATCGTCGCGATCACCATTGCGGCCAATGCGGCGATGGCGCTCGGAGATCTCGTCGGCGCCCGCTTCGTACTGGCCAACTCTGCGGAGGTCGGCGTCCCGCGGACCTGGGTACCAGCACTCGGGCTACTCAAGGGCGCGGGCGCGGTCGGACTGCTCGTGGGTCTGTTCGTCTACCCACCGCTTGGCGTCGCCGCCGCGATCGGATTGATCGCGTTCTTCATCGGTGCCGTCCTCACCCACGTCCGCGCGCAGGTGTTCTACAACATCGCCTTCCCCGCTGGGTTCCTCGTGCTGGCGGTGCTGTCGTTGGCGGCCTTCGTCGCGGGCTGAGACAACGCAAAAGGCCCCACCCCTCGTGGGATGGAGCCTTTTGCAGTTCGGCGTGTGAAGTTTGCTGGATAGTTCAGGCGCTACGGCGGATGCCCCGTTTGAGCAAGAGCTCGCGCTCCGACTCACTCAGGCCGCCCCAGATGCCGTACGGCTCACCGACGGCCAGCGCGTGTGAACGGCACTGGGTGATCACCGGGCAGCTGCGGCACATCTCCTTGGCGCGCACCTCACGTTGAGCCCGGGCCCGTCCGCGTTCCCCGTCGGGGTGGAAGAACATCGACGAATCGACACCACGGCAAAGTCCTTGCATTTGCCAATCCCAGATATCCGCATTGGGTCCGGGAAGCTGCTGCGGCTGCGGCATTTGGAAAACCCCTCTCTGCTCGCCCATTTCGCCGAAGTGGGCGGGTTTGAGTCGGTGGAACCGAACTGAGCACATGTCGCCGATGACCGCTCGTGCACACAAACTAGGGGGACTGAATAAAGTGAGTCAATAGCCTGCCGATGTGCTAAAGGGCATAACCGCAGGTCGAGAATTTACATCACGTTCATCGTTGCGACGCCTTGGCTGAGACATGAGTGTTAAGGATCTGGCCATGGTCTTCGGGTTTCCCCTGTTCGGGCCCGCGGGGGCGGCGCGAGCAATTCCGGACAGGCGATAGTTAGTTGACATGCCATTAACATTCAAGCCATCAATTGTTAACTAATGACTGCGGAGCAAAGTGAATTTCCCGTATCCGCGGGTACCGGGTCGCCCGGCGGGTTTGCGATGCCCTCGGTATTGATAGCGTCGCGAACCGATGACCGCACTCGCAGAGGCCGCTTCGGCCCTGGCTGACGCCGCCTTCGGGGCGGACCCCGGCCGGTGGCCGCTGCCCGGGGCGAGCACCCCGCACGAGCGCTGGCTGCGAGCGGTTGCCGCCGGCGGGCAGGGGCGTTACGCCTGCGCGCTCACCGAGCTCTCCGAGATTCTGCGGTGCCCGGACTCCGGTTCGGTGGTGTCGCTGGCGCACAGTACGCGTGCCTCGTTTCTTCGCCAGCTGGGCGGGCACGCCCGCGCTCGCGCCGCCGACGGTCAAGCGTGGGCGCACTGCGCCGGCGATCCCGAGGCGGCCGCCGATGCGCTCGTCGGGCTTGCCGCGGACGCCCTCGGGATGGGCCGGTTCGGCGTTTCGGCCCGACTGCTGGAGCGGGCCCGGACCATCGACACGCCTGACCACTCACGCAGGCGGATCCGGCTGTCATGGGTGAGCGCCGAACTGGCGATGGTCCAGGGCCACGGTGCCGAGGCGGTCGAACACGCCCGCCGCGCTGTCGCGACGGCCGCCGGCCACAGCTCGACGCGCCACGCCGTCAAATCAGATGTCGTACTGGCCGCGGCGCTGTGCAGCGCGGGTGAGTACGACGCCGCCCGGGAGGCCGCCGACTCGGCACTGCAGGCCGCCGAGAAATCCGGACTGATCCCGCTGCGCTGGGCTTTGGCCTGTGTACTGGCCGACATCGGCAGTGCCGCACACGATGCTGATCAAATCAGCAGAATCCGGGACCTCAGCGCCGATACAGTGCGTCGCAGAGGCGGGGTGTGGGCCGGTGCCTAGAACCGGCACCGGCACGGTTCCGTCTTCATTGATCGTTATTGTTTAGCTGAGCCAATCGACGCGAGTGTCGATGCAACGTAACGCTGGAGAGATCGCCCACGATGACAAGTTCGGGAGACCGTCTCGACATTGTCGTTGCTGAGGCAGTGGCAGGTGATCGGAACGCGCTCTCGGAAGTGCTGGAGATCATTCGGCCGATCGTCGTTCGGTATGTGCGGGCGAGGGTGGGGGCGACCGAGCGTAGTGGTCTCTCAGCTGATGACGTTGCGCAGGAGGTTTGCTTGGCCGCCATAACGGCGCTGCCGCGCTACAAAGATCAGGGACGCCCGTTCCTGGCCTTTGTCTACGGCATCGCTGCGCACAAGGTTGCTGACGCGCACCGCGCGGCAGCCAGGAACCGTTCCGAGCCCACCGACGTGGTGCCCGAGCGGTTCTCCCTTGATGCAGGGCCCGAGCAGTCCGCGCTCGACACCGAGTCTTCTGAACGGATGGCCAGGCTGCTGTCCGTGCTGCCCGAGAAGCAGCGCGAGATCCTGATCCTGCGTGTCGTGGTCGGCATGAGTGCCGAGGAGACCGCCGAGGCTGTCGGCAGCACCGCCGGCGCGGTGCGCGTCGCGCAGCACCGTGCCCTGGCGCGGTTGAAGAACGAGATCATGGCGACGGGGCGGGATCATGCCTGACTTCGGCCGCTGGACCTCAAACGGTGGTGATCCGTCCCTCAACGAGATCAACCGGTCCGAGAAATTCATCGAGGCGCTGTCCCTCGAGCACCAGGTCTATGCCACCGACCGCGAGGAAGCCGAGCTGGCCGTCCTGCTGGCCGGGTGGCGCGACGACGCACGGCGTACCCCGATGTCGGGCATCGCGACGCCACGCGAGGCCGTGGCGGCGCTCAACAAGGCCACCGGCCAGGGGCGAGTGCGCTTCCCCATGGCGCTGGTGGGTTCGATGGCCGCCGCGGTGCTGTGCCTCGGCGGGTTCGGTGCCGCCGTGTACGGCTCCGGGCCGGGCGACCCGCTCTACGGCGTGCGCGGCCTGGTGTTCGGGTCGGCGCCGGTGACGCGCGACGTGGGGGTCGAGCTGGCGTCGAGCGAGCTCAAGCAGGTTCAGCAGCTGATCGACGAAGGTCAGTGGGAGCAGGCGCAGCAGAAGCTGCAGACCCTCACCACCACGGTCGCCACCGTGGGTGACGAGCAGCGCAAGCAGGAACTCGTCGACCAGTGGCAGCAGCTGTCGGTGAAGGTCGAGAACCGCGACCCGAACGCGACCGTGCCGCCCGATGCGCCGCCGGTCGTGTTGCCCGAGGTGACGGTGACGACGACACCGTCGTCGCCATCCGAGAGCCAGCCCGGGGAGACCCCGACGTCCACGCCGACGACCGGACCGACGACCTCTCCGACGGAGACCACACCGGGTTCGGAGACATCCAGCCCGTCCGCGACATCCACGACGTCGGAGACCTCGACGTCGCAACCGACGACCACTCAGCCGTCGGCGCCGTCGTCGTCCGCCACGCAGGCGCCGTCGAGCAGTGCCGAACCGACGACGAGCGCGACGGCCCCGGCGACAGCGCCGTCATCGCCGGCCTCACAGCCGTCGGTGACACACACAACATCGGTACCGACCACCTCGGTGGCTCCGGCGGCCGAGGCCCCGGTGGTCACCACGACCGTCGCTCCGGCTGTGGAGCCCACGTCTGTGCCCTCGGCACCATCGGTACGCACGACGCAGGCCGCACCTGTGGAGCCCAGCAGTGGCGCAGGTCACGAAGGCGCGTCGAGTGGGCGTGGTGGTGAGGGACCGGCAGCGCCGGTGATCGAGGTGCCCCTGCTCCCGGGGCTAGGCGGTTCTCAGCGGTAGCCGTCGGTGTCCGACGTGGCCTCGTTGAGGGACGCGTCGGCATAACCGCGGCAGTAGTCCCATGTCACGTAGGCGTCGGGCTCGGGGTCGTAGGCCGGCTCGTGCGGGCGCACGGTGCCGTCGACAAGCAGCTGCAGCAGGTTGGCCCGCAGCATGTCCCAGTCGTGGTAGTGGTCCTGCTGGCATTCGTCGCAGCACACGACGAGGCCACGAATTCCCTTGTGTGCCAACAATGCTTCGTACACCGCGAGATCGGCGAGATCAGCCTCGACAGCCGTCCGTTCCTGGGGGTCCAGAGGCTGGCCCGGCTCGATCGCGTCCAGCGCAGCCGACGGATCGCAGGGATCGTCGGCAAACGGATCGGGCGGCAAACCAGGGGGGAGGTGGTCACGCACGAGTCCCACACTACGCAGCCGTACAGGTATCGCGCCAGCCGTCCCGATGTGTGCCGTGATGTGCAATGAAGCGGCAACATCATTGTCAATATCGGAGCCGATAGAATCGGGTTACACGCCCCACGCCTGCCACTGGAGGCCCCACCCATGTCGATCGCTGAAAGCAGCGTTCCCATCGCCGTACCGGTGCCGACCGGCGGCGATGACCCCACCAAGATCGCAATGCTCGGTCTCACCTTCGATGACGTATTGCTGCTGCCGGCTGCCTCCGATGTGGTTCCGGCCACCGCCGATACTTCGAGCCAGCTGACCCGCAACATCCGTCTGCGGGTGCCGATGGTCAGTTCGGCGATGGACACCGTCACCGAATCGCGCATGGCCATCGCAATGGCCCGCGCAGGTGGCATGGGCGTGCTGCACCGCAACCTTCCCGCTGCTGAACAGGCCGCCCAGGTGGAGACCGTGAAGCGGTCGGAGGCCGGCATGGTCACCGACCCGGTCACCTGCTCGCCGACCAACACCCTGGCCGAGGTCGACGCGATGTGCGCCCGGTTCCGGATCTCGGGTCTGCCGGTCGTCGACGATGCCGGCTCGCTCGTCGGCATCATCACGAACCGCGATATGCGCTTCGAGGTCGACGAGAACAAGCCCGTCGCCGAGGTGATGACCAAGCCGCCGCTGATCACTGCTCAGGAAGGCGTCTCGGCCGAGGCCGCGCTGGGTCTGCTGCGCCGTCACAAGATCGAGAAGCTGCCGATCGTCGACGGGCACGGCAAGCTGACCGGCCTGATCACGGTCAAGGACTTCGTCAAGACCGAGCAGTTCCCGCTGGCCACCAAGGACAGCGACGGCCGGCTGTTGGTCGGCGCCGCGGTCGGCGTCGGCGATGACGCTTGGGCCCGGGCCATGACGCTGGTCGACGCCGGGGTCGACGTACTGGTCGTCGACACCGCCCACGCCCACAACCGGGGCGTTCTCGACATGGTGGCGCGGGTGAAGAAGACCGTCGGCGACCGCGTCGAGGTGATCGGTGGCAACGTCGCGACCCGCGCCGCGGCGGCCGCCCTGGTCCAGGCCGGAGCCGACGCGGTCAAGGTCGGTGTGGGCCCCGGCTCGATCTGCACCACCCGCGTCGTCGCGGGTGTCGGAGCCCCACAGATCACCGCCATCCTGGAGGCTGTCGCGGCCTGCAAGCCCTACGGGGTTCCGGTGATCGCCGACGGCGGTCTGCAGTACTCCGGAGATATCGCCAAGGCGCTGGCCGCCGGTGCGTCGACGGCCATGCTGGGATCGCTGCTGGCCGGCACCGCCGAGTCGCCCGGTGACCTGATCTTCGTCAACGGCAAGCAGTTCAAGAGCTACCGCGGCATGGGCTCGCTGGGCGCCATGCAGGGACGTGGCGGTGGCAAGTCCTACTCCAAGGACCGCTACTTCCAGGACGATGTGCTCTCCGAGGACAAGTTGGTGCCCGAGGGCATCGAGGGCCGGGTGCCGTTCCGCGGTCCGCTGGGTTCGGTCATCCACCAGCTGACCGGCGGGTTGCGGGCAGCCATGGGCTACACCGGCTCGGGCACCATCGAGCAGCTGCAGCAGGCGCAGTTCGTCCAGATCACGGCGGCCGGGTTGAAGGAAAGCCACCCGCACGACATCACCATGACTGTCGAGGCCCCCAACTACTACACCCGCTGAATCGGTGGGGCAGGAGACTAAGAGCAGTCATGCGCGACATGGTTGAAATCGGCATGGGCAGAACCGCCCGGCGTACCTACGAACTCGACGACATCACGATCGTGCCCTCGCGGCGCACCCGGTCGTCCAAGGATGTGTCGACGGCGTGGCAGCTCGATGCCTACCGCTTCGAGGTTCCGGTCGTCGCGCATCCCACCGATGCTCTGGTGTCGGTGGAGTTCGCCATCGAGATGGGCCGCCTCGGCGGGCTCGGTGTGCTCAACGGCGAGGGGCTGATCGGCCGGCACGCCGATGTCGAGGAGCAGGTCGCCAAGGTCCGGGATGTCGCGGCCACGGCTTCCGACGACACGGCCGCGATCCGGATGCTGCAGCAGCTGCACGCCGCGCCACTGGATCCCGAGCTGCTCGGCGCGGCGGTGTCCCGTATCCGTGAGGCCGGGGTGACCACGGCGGTGCGCGTCAGCCCGCAGAACGCCCAGGCGCTGACCCCGACTCTGGTGGCAGCCGGGATCGACCTGCTGGTCATCCAGGGCACCATCATCTCGGCCGAGCGCGTCGCATCCGATGGCGAGCCGCTCAACCTGAAGACGTTCATTTCCGAGCTCGACGTGCCGGTCGTGGCCGGCGGCGTGCTCGACCATCGCACCGCCCTGCACTTGATGCGTACCGGGGCGGCCGGTGTAATCGTCGGCTATGGCTCCACTGCCGGTGTGACCACCAGCGACGAGGTGCTGGGTATCAGCGTGCCGATGGCCACCGCGATCGCCGACGCGGCCGCAGCGCGTCGTGAGTACCTCGACGAGACCGGCGGACGCTACGTGCATGTGCTGGCCGACGGCGACATCCACACCTCGGGCGATCTGGCCAAGGCGATCGCCTGCGGTGCCGACGCCGTGGTGCTGGGCACGCCGCTGGCGGTGGCCGACGAAGCGCAGGGCGGCGGTTGGTTCTGGCCGTCGGCGGCGGCGCACCCATCGTTGCCGCGCGGCGCCCTGCTGCAGGTGGCGGTCGGGGAGCGGCCCAGCCTGGAGCAGGTGCTCACCGGGCCGTCCGACGATCCGTTCGGGTCGTTGAACCTGGTCGGTGGCCTGCGTCGGTCGATGGCCAAGGCCGGGTACTGCGATCTCAAGGAGTTCCAGAAGGTCGGCCTGACCGTCGGGTCCTGATCTTCGCCGGCGGGTTCCCTTCGCCGTTTTCTGCGTCTGGGCTGTGCCCGGGCTGAGATCACCACCCCCACGTGGAAATCGACGGCAGCTCGGAGCGCTCATCTTTACAAGTTAGGGCCTCCTGTCTAGAAGTTACCTGTGGGTAGCGTCATACTGATCACATGAAGCCTGACTACGACGTCTTGGTGATCGGTTCCGGTTTCGGCGGCAGCGTGAGCGCGCTGCGGCTGACTGAGAAGGGTTATCGGGTCGGTGTACTCGAAGCCGGACAACGGTTCGCCGACGCGGACTTCGCCAAGACCTCGTGGGATCTGCGCAAGTTCCTGTGGGCGCCGCAGCTGGGCATGTACGGCATCCAGCGCATCCACCTGCTGCGCAACGTGATGATCCTGGCCGGTGCGGGCGTGGGCGGCGGATCGCTGAACTACGCCAACACCCTGTACGTGCCGCCGGACCCGTTCTTCAACGACCCGCAGTGGAAGGACATCACCGACTGGCGTGCCGAGCTCATGCCGCATTACGACCAGGCCCAGCGGATGCTCGGTGTGGTCAAGAACCCGACCTTCACCGACGCGGACCGCATCGTCAAAGAGGTCGCCGACGACATGGGCTGCGGAGACACCTTCGTCGCCACACCGGTGGGGGTGTTCTTCGGCACCGACGGCGAGATGACCCCGGGCAAGACCGTGCCCGACCCGTTCTTCGGTGGCGTCGGTCCGGCCCGCACCGGATGTATCGAGTGCGGCGAGTGCATGACCGGTTGTCGCCACGGCGCCAAGAACACGCTCGTCAAGAACTACTTGGGGCTGGCGGAATCGGCTGGGGCGCAGGTGCATCCGATGACCACGGTGACGAGCTTCGAGCAGCGACCAGACGGGCTGTGGGAGGTCACGACCGTACGTACCGGCAGCAAGCTGCGGCGCAGGCGCAAGACGTTCACCGCGACGCACCTGATCCTCGCGGCCGGCACGTACAACACCCAGAAGCTGCTGTTCAAGATGCGCGATACCGGCAAGCTGAACAAGCTCTCGGCCAAGCTCGGCGTGCTGACCCGTACCAACTCCGAGTCCATCGTGGGTGCGCAGACCCTCACGGTGACACCCGGTATGGATCTCACCCACGGCGTGGCCATCACCTCCTCGGTGCATCCCACCTCCGACACCCACGTGGAACCGGTCCGCTACGGCAAGGGCTCCAACGCGATGGGCCTGCTGCAGACGCTGATGACCGATGGCACCGGGCCGAAGGGCACCGATGTTCCACGTTGGCGGCAGTTCCTCGATCAGGCCCGCGAAGACCCGGGCAAGCTGGTCCGCCTGCTCAACCCGCAGCGGTGGAGCGAGCGCACGGTGATCGCGCTGGTGATGCAGCACCTGGACAACTCGATCACCACTTTCACCAAGCGCGGTCCCGGTGGCAGGCGGGTGATGACGTCCAAACAGGGCCACGGCGAACCGAACCCGACCTGGATCCCGGTGGGCAACGAGTTCACCAGGCGGATGGCGGAGAAGGTCGACGGTGTCGCGGGCGGTACCTGGGGTGAACTGTTCAACATCCCGCTCACCGCGCACTTCCTCGGCGGGGCAGCCATCGGCGACACTGCCGAGCACGGTGTCATCGATCCGTATCAGCGCGTGTACAACTACCCGACGCTGTATGTGATGGACGGGGCCGCGATCTCGGCGAACCTCGGCGTGAACCCGTCGCTCTCGATCACCGCGCAAGCCGAGCGCGCAGCGTCGTTGTGGCCGAACAACGGGCAGGACGACGAGCGTCCGGCGCAGAATGAGCCGTACCGGAAACTGGCGCCGATCGCGCCTACGCATCCCGTGGTGCCGGCCGAGGCACCCGCCGGACTGCGGCGGCTGCCGATCGAACCCGTCAACTCGGGCGGTTAGCACCCGTCCCATTCCGGGTACCTAACCCTCGCCGGGCGGCGAGGTCCGGTCGGGAGGGGTGTGGCGGATGCGGAAGGCGTTCCACGACGAGTTGACGGCCCTGTGCACTCAACTCGCCGAGATGTGTGCGTTGGCGGTGAGTGCGATGCAGCGGGCCAACGAGGCCCTGCTTGGCTCCGATCTGTCGCTGGCCGAGCAGGTCATTGCCGACCACGAACACATCGCCGAGTACAACCGTCGCATCGAGGAATCGGCGTTCCGGCTGCTGGTTCTGCAGCAGCCGGTTGCCGGCGAGCTGCGTACGGTCGTCGGCTCGATGCACATCGCCGCAGACATCGACCGCATGGGCGCGCTCGCGGTGCACGTCGCCGACATCTCCCGGTTGCGCCATCCCGAATGCGCCCTGCCGGACGAGGTGCGAGCGAGTTTCGCCGAAATGGGTGCCCAGGCCGTGCAGTTGGCGCGCACCGCACAGGACGTGTTGGTGTCGCGGGACCCCGACACCGCCGCGCGTCTGCGCGACGAGGACGACGCCGTCGACGCCGAGCATCGTCACCTGTTCACCCTGCTGCTGGACCGTCAGTGGGAGGACGGGGTGTGCTCGGCCGTCGACGTCGCATTGTTGGGCCGCTACTACGAGCGATACGCCGATCACGCCGTCGAGATCGGCAAGCGGGTCATCTTCGAGGCGACCGGCGGGCGCCCGGTGCACAAGAAGCTGGCCTGAGCAGCTACTGCCCGGCCGGGGTGGATTCCAGCAGCGCGGTGAACAGCCGGGTCAGCGTCTCGATATCGATGGTTCCCGGTTGGAGTACCTCTTCGGTGGCGATACCGGAGACGATCGTCACCACCAGCTGAGCGAGAGCCGAGAGCTGCTTGCCCGGCAGAGGCGTGCCGGCCTGTTCGACGATGCGGAGGGCTTGATCCGCGGCCGCGCGACGGCGGGCCACCAGGCGTTCGCGCAGTTCGGGATCACGTATCGCGCGCAGCCAGTACTCCATCAGCACGATCTGGTACTCGGTCTGATCGTGTATCGAGTCCAGCGTTGATCGGCTCAAGGCTGCCGCGATCGCGGCGGTGTCGCCGTGACCACTGTCGAGCGCAGTGGCGATCAGTGCGCCGCGGCTTTCGAACTGCCGGTCGAGCAGGGCCAGGAACAACTCGTCCTTGGATTCGAAGTTGGAGTACACCGCGCCCTTGGTGAATCCCGCGGCGTGACCGATGGCGTCGATGGTGGCGCCGGCGAACCCTTCGACCGCGAAAACCTTCAGCGCCGCGTCGAGGATCCGGTCGCGCACCTCGTCACGGGTGGGGCGAGTGCGGGCGGGTTTGACAGCCGACATGACCAACACAATACTCGCTAGTATCGTATGGATACCAGTGAGTATCGAAAGGTCGGAGATGGAAGACAAGGACGACGCCGAGGAGACCTCGGTGCCCGAGGGGGACGACGCGTCCGATGGGCCGCAGATCGTCACGGCCGGACTGGGGGTGGACGGCGAGCACGGACCGTTGTTCTCGGACATCGACCTCGAGCTCACACCCGGATTTCACGCCATCCAGATGCCCGGGGGCTGGGGCCAGACCGCCCTGCTGCTCACTCTGGCCGGACGGCTGGCGCCCACTCGCGGCGCCGTGACGGTCTGCGGTGACACTCGGCCCCGCGACATCCGTCGGCACTGCGCCATCGCGGCGTTCGCCGACATCGACGAGTTGGAGGACTCGGTCACCGTGCAGACGGTGCTTGCCGAGCAGCGCCGCTGGCTGGCCCCCTGGTATCGACGGGTTCCGATCGGGGCTGGCGAATCCGCCCTGCGTGAGGTGTTCGGGGAACTGACGCCGCCGGCTGCCCAGACCTACATCAGCGAACTGTCCGATCTCGACCTGTTCCTGTTGAAGGTCACCCTGGCGCTGTTCTCGAACCGCCCGATCCTGGTGGTCGGCGACCTCGAACAGGTCAGGGACAACTCGCGACGGGCGATCGCGATCGAACGACTCGGAGCCATCGCCACCCAGCGCAGTGTCGTCGTCGGCGTGACCAATCCGCTCGGTGCCGAAGCCCCAGACCATGGTCTGCACGACCACCGCATCCTGACCGGAAAGAACGAATGATGCTTGCTGGCCTCGCCTTCGGCTCGGAAATCAAACGTTTCGGCCGCAGCCGGATGACCCGGGCCGCCATCGTGGTACTGATGCTGCTGCCGCTGGTGTACGGCGCGCTGTACCTGTGGGCCTACTGGGACCCCTTCGGCCAGGTCGACAAGATGCCGGTGGCGCTGGTCAATTCCGATCGGGGCGCAGTGGTTTCGGGCCAGCACATCAATGTCGGTGCCGAGATCGCCAAGAGCCTGACCGACGACGCGAGCCTGAACTGGCATGTGGTGGATGACGACGAGGCACGTAAGGGCGTCGAACACGGCCAGTACTACTTCATGCTTGAGCTTCCCGCCGATTTCAGCGAGGCGATCGCGTCACCGCTGACCGGAAACCCCAAACAGGCCAACCTGAATGCGGTGTACAACGACGCCAACAACTACATCTCCTCGAACATCGGTCGCACCGCGATCGACCAAGTGCTCAATGCGGTGTCGACGCGGATCTCGGGGCAGGCGGTCAACCAGGTGCTCTCGGTGGTGGTCAGCTCAGGCGCCGGGATCAAGCAGGCGGCTGACGGAGCGGCCCAACTTGCCGACGGGGCAGTGAAAGTCGACGACGGCGCGGGCCAGTTGGCGGCCGGACTGAACACTGCACGGTCCGGCTCGGCCCAGTTGGCCACCGGCGCCAAGCAGCTCTCTGACGGGATCGCCAAGGCCACCGATCCGCTGGTCGCGGTGACCTCCGCATTGTCGAAGGTCGGAGGCGACACCCGAGAACTCGAGCAGGGCACGGAGGCGTTGCGGCAGGCCAATGACCAGATCGGCGCCATCGGCGGGGCGCAGGATTCGGCTGCGGCAGCGCTCACTTCGGTGATCGATCAGTTGTCGGCCAGCCCGGACCCGATCGCCAACAACGCTGCCGGAACGCTGCGTGGCGTGGCGGATGACCTTCGGGCCCACCAGTTCACGCCGCAGATCCGGCAACAGCTCACCGACGCGGAGAACGCCGCCATCTCGATGACGTCCTCGCTGCGCAACCCCGGCAGCCCGCTGAACTCGGCGCTCGACCAGGTGGGCAGCAAGAACTCCGATCTCAACGCCAAGCTCAACGAGCTGCGCAGCGGAGCTCGGCAACTGGCCTCGGGCAACGCCGAATTGGCCAGTGGGATAGCCAAACTCGACACCGGTGCGGGGCAGCTCAAATCCGGCACCGCGCAGTTGCGGTCCGGGTCGGCCGAGTTGGCGACCAAGCTCGCCGATGGTGCCGGACAGGTGCCCGATTGGACACCCGCGCAGAAGGAAGCGATCGCCGACACCATCGGTGGCCCGGTCCACCTGCAGAACTCGGCCGAGAACCCCGCACCCAACTTCGGCACCGGGATGGCGCCGTTCTTCATCACACTTGCCCTGTTCTTCGGCGCGCTCGTGCTGTGGATGGTGTTGCGGCCGTTGCAGAACCGCCCGATCGCCGCGGAGGTGCTGGCGATCCGGGTGGTGCTCGCCAGCTACCTTCCTGCTGCGGTGATCGGGCTGTTCCAGGCGATCATCCTGTACTGCGTGGTGCGGTTCGCCCTGGGCATGGAGGTGGCGCATCCGGTCGCGATGCTGGGCTTCATGATGCTGATCTCGTGTGCCTTCGTCGCGGCGACGCAGGCGATCAACGCCTTCGTCGGCCCCGCGGTGGGCCGGGTGCTGCTGATGGCCCTGCTCATGCTCCAGTTGGTCAGCGCAGGCGGGATGTATCCGGTGGAGACCACGTCCCGGCCGTTCCAGGTGTTCCACAACTACGATCCGATGACGTACGGCGTCAACGGTTTACGTCAGCTCATCCTCGGTGGGATCGACCATCGGCTCTGGCAGGCGATCATCACGTTGCTGCTGATCTGGGTCGGTGCGCTGACCATCTCGTCGCTGTCGGCCCGGCGTAATCGGCTGTGGAACATGACCAGGCTGATGCCCGCGATCAAGATGTGAGTCAGACCGCCTGCAGCAGTGCCGCGTCGGCGAGCGGGCGGCTGCGCTGTCCGTGGATGTCCACGGGCACATCGCCGGAAAGCGTCACGCGGTGCATCACCCGGCGCTGGTCGTCGTAGTCGTCGACCGCGCGGTGCTGGGTGGCCCGGTTGTCCCACATGGCGACATCGCCGGGTGCCCAGTTCCATCGGATGGTGTTCTCCGGGACGGTGATTCTGCGCTGCAGCAGCTCCAGCAGGGTGGCGGATTCGTGGCTGTCCAGGCCGAGGAAGCCGCGGGTGAAATCGCCGGCCAGAAGAGTGCGTTCGCCGGTCTCCGGATGCACCCGCACCACCGGGTGTTCGGTGCGGAAGTCGGGCTTCTCGAACGCCGCTCGCATCTGCTGCTGCTCTTCTGTCATCAAGGCAACGGGTGCCGCCGCGTAGTCGAACCGGTTGCTGTGGACGGCCCAGAGATTCTCGGTGAGTGCTTTGAGCGGTGCGGGGAGCGCGTCGTAGGCCGCCGCGGTCGATGCCCACAGGGTGGACCCGCCGTATTCGGGCAGCGTCACTGCCCGCAGGATCGAGATTGCCGGGTAGTCCGGCACAAACGTGACATCGGTGTGCCAGCGGGTGGCCTTCGCGTACTCGGAATCGAGGGGCGTGATGAGCGGGGCGTCCTGCTGCTTGAGGGCGTGGTGGCCGACGGGCTTGCCCATCAGTCGCGCGAAGGCGTGGTGCTCCTCATCGGTGAGACCGTGCTGGCCACCGAAGAAGACCACCTTGTGCTCGAGCAGTGCGCGCCGGATCTCGGCGACCGTATCCCCGTCGAGATCGCCGCCCAGCTTTACGCCGTCGATGCGGGCGCCGATGCGGCTACCGAGTTTCTTGACCGTGAGCGCAGTGGTGGAAGCAGTCATCGGCTTGTCCTTTTCGCTGGTGGGAACAGGTGTAGTCAAGTGACTACAGCTGCATGTGAGCTAGTGTAACCACGTGACTACACCGCCGCCACCGGCCAAGGATCCGGCGAGCCCGGTAGGCCGTGACGAGGTGGTGGCGGCCGCACTCACGGCGGCGGCCGAACTCTTCGCCGACCGTGGTGTGTCGGCCACGTCGATCCGTGACATCGCCGCCCGGTCCAAGGTCAACCACGGGCTGATCTACCGGCACTTCGGCACCAAGGAGCAGTTGGTCGGCGCGGTCCTCGACCACCTCGGTGGCCGGCTCACCACGCTGTTGGACGACGGCGGCCCGGCCGACGAGATCGAGCGCAACATGGACCAGCACATGCGCGTGATGGCCCGGGCGTTGCTCGACGGTTATCCGATCGGCCGGCTGCAGACCCGGTTCCCCGGGGTCACCAGGCTGCTCGAGCAGGTACTGCCGGACTATGACGACGAGCGCGACGGACGGCTCGCCGTCGCGAACGCCGTTGCCCTACAACTGGGCTGGCGCTTCTTCGAACCGTTCCTGAAGGCCGCGACCGGGCTGGATCCGATCAGCGACGACGACGTGCGCGCCGCGGTGAGCGCCGAGATCGCGCAGATCCTCGATCCCGGCGACGCATCTGCGGTTTGATCAGCTGCCGCCGCGGACTGAGGATTCGACCTTTTCGCCGAGCTGCTTGTCGACGTTCTTCCAGTACTCGAACGCCCGCTCCAAGACCTGCTCGGAAACGCCCTTCGACAGATGGCCGGCGATGTTGGACACCAGCCGGGCCCGCGCCGCGTCGTCGAGCACGTCGCGCACCATGGTTCCGGCCTGGCCCCAGTCGTCGTCCTCGGCGTGCAGCGTGTAGGCGGCGCGGATCATCTCGCCGTCGGCACGCCACAGCGATTCACCGGTGCGGGCCGGGTCGGCCTGCGGGCCGCCGTACGAGTTCGGGGCGTAGACCGGGTCGGACACGTTCTTGATCCGCATGGCCCCGTCTTTCGAGTAGCTGTTCACCTCGACCTTCGGGGCGTTGACCGGGATCTGCTTGTAGTTGGTCCCGAGCCGGTGGCGGTGGGCGTCGGCGTAGGAGAAGTCGCGGGCCAACAGCATCTTGTCCGGACTCAGACCGGTGCCGGCCACCCGGTTGTTCGGCTCGAACGCGGCCTGCTCCATTTCGGTGTGATAGTCCTCGACGTTGCGGTCCAGCGTCAGCGTGCCGACATCGTGCAGCGGGTAGTCGCCGTGCGGCCACACCTTGGTCAGGTCGAACGGGTTGAACCGGTAGTCCTTGGCTTCCTCGAACGGCATGAGCTGCACCTTCAACGTCCAGCTCGGGAAGTCGCCGCGGTCGATCGAGTCGTACAGATCACGCTGATGGGCATCGCCGTCGACGCCGGCCATTCGGTCGGCTTCCTCCTGGGTGAGGAAGTCGATGCCCTGGTTGGTGATGAAGTGGTACTTCACCCAGGTGATTTCTCCGGCAGCGTTGATCCAGCTGTAGGTGTGGCTGGAGTAGCCGTTCATGTGCCGCCAGTCTTTCGGGATGCCGCGGTCACCCATCAGCCAGGTGACTTGGTGCGCGGATTCCGGCGACAGCGTCCAGAAATCCCACTGCATGTCGTGATCGCGGGTGTTGTTGTCGCTTCGCCGCTTCTGCGAGCGGATGAAGTGCTGGAACTTCAACGGGTCCCGCATGAAGAACACCGGGGTGTTGTTGCCGACCATGTCGAAATTGCCATCGGTGGTGTAGAACTTGGTCGCAAACCCGCGAGGGTCACGCCAGGTGTCTGGGCTGCCCCGTTCGCCGGCGACGGTCGAAAACCGGGTCAAGGTCTCAGTTTTGACGCCCGGCTGGAACACCGCGGCCTTGGTGTAGGCGCTGACATCGTGGGTCACCTCGAAGTGACCGAATGCGCCGCCGCCCTTGGCGTGCGGCTGGCGCTCCGGGATGCGCTCCCGGTTGAACATCGCCATCTGCTCGATCAGATAGTGGTCCTGCAGCAGGATCGGCCCGTCCGGACCGATCGTCAACGAATGTTCGTCGCTGTACACCGGAATTCCGGCGTCGGTGGTTGTCGGCTTGGGCTGGGTACCGGTCACCCCGTCGCTCCTTTCGCTGTTCAGCGGAGAACGCCGCACACGGCGACGCCCCGCCGGGACGTATGGAAGCCGGGTACCCCGGGACGATCGGATCCAAAACCCGCCGGGCGATCCTCAGCGGTCGGAGTGGCCCGCGCGACGGCGGACCGGCTCCCGGCCGGCCGGCTGAGTCGGGGCCGGCAGCAGCGGATGCCGGGGAACGATCGCGACGGTGGTCGGGCGACTCGTGTTGAGCACCACGTCATCCCCGGCGTGACGGATGGTCAGCGATCCGTCGGGCCCGTCGCGCAAGGTGTAGGTGACGTCGCGGTGGTTGGCCTGCACCGTCACCCGGAAACCCTTCCATCGCAACCGGAAACGCAGGCACGAGATGCCATCGGGCAGGTGCGGGTTGATCGACAGGATGCCCTCGTCGTCGCGCAGTCCGCCGAACCCGGCCACCAATGCCGTCCATGCCCCGGCCAGCGACGCCATGTGCAGCCCGTCGCGGGTGTTCCGGTGCAGATCTCTCAGGTCGATCAGCGCGGCCTCATAGGCATAGTCGTGGGCCAGCTCGAGGTGGCCGACCTCGGCGCACATCACCGCCTGGGTGCATGCCGACAGCGACGAGTCTCGGGTGGTGCGCCGCTCGTAGTAGTCGACGTTGCGGGCCTTCTGTTCCGGGGTGAAGGCGTGACTCTGCCACTGCATGGCCAGCACCAGATCGGCCTGCTTGAGCACCTGGGCCGGATAGAGCCGGACATATGGCTCGTTCAGCAGCAGCGGATAGGAGGTGTTCTCCGAGAAGTTCCATTCGGCCAGGGTGGTGAAGCCCTGGCACTGCGGGTGCACACCCAGTTCCTCGTCGTAGGGGATGTGGGCGGCGTCCGCGGCGTCGCGCCAAGCGGCGGTCTCCTCGGTGGTCACGCCCATCGAGTAGGACGCGTCCGGATGGCGGGTGCAGGCGTCGACGGCAACCCGCAGGTTGTGTGCGGCCATCAGATTGGTGAAGACGTTGTCGCGCACCACCGCGGTGTATTCGTCGGGTCCGGTCACGCCGTCCAGGTGCCAGACCCCGTGGCGGTCATGGTGTCCGAGCGACATCCACAGCCGGGCCGTGTCCACCAGGACCGCCAGGCCGCATTCCTGCTCCAGCGAGTCGTCCCCGGTGACGACGCGATAGCGCTCGAAGGCGGCGGCGATGTCGGCATTGATGTGCCACGCGGCGGTGCCGGCCGGCCAGTACGCCGAGCATTCCTCACCCCGGATGGTGCGCCACGGGAAGCTCGCACCCTTCAGATCGAGCTGCGCCGCGCGGTCGCGGGCGAGGTCCAACGTGGAGGCGCGCCACCGCAGCGCGTCGGCGGCCGCCTGCGGCTTGGTGTAGGTCAGCACCGGCAGCACGAAACCCTCGGTGTCCCAGAAGGCGTGACCGTCATAGCCGGTGCCGGTCAGCCCCTTGCCCGCGATGGCACGGCGCTCCGCGCGGGCGCTGGCCTGCAGCACGTGGAACAACCCGAATCGCACCGCTTGCTGGCAGTCCGGGTCGCCCTCCACCTCGACGTCGGCGCAGTCCCAGAACTCGTCGAGGTAGGCGCGCTGGGAGTCCAGCAGCCCCTGCCACCCGCTGTAGCGGGCCCCGGTGATGGCCGCGGCGGCCTGATCGCGCAATGCGGGACGCGACCGCAGGCTCGACCACCCGTAGCCGAGATATTTGACGATGCGCAGCTTCTGCCCGGCCCGCAGCCCGCAGATCACGGTGGTCCGGGCCAGGTCATCGCGGGCGTCCGTGCTCACTTCCACGCGCCCCGGCACCTCGACGTCATGGTCCATCGCGGCCGCCATCATCAGCCCACTGCCGACGGTGCGGTGCACCAGAAGCGCACCGCTGTCGGTGTTTTCGTGATGTACGGCGTGCAACGGGTGTTTGAGCACTGCCGAGACCCGGGGATCGCCGGCGGTCTCGGGTTGGTCCTCGTTGGTGACAAGTTCGGATTGCACTGTCACCCGGGTGAATTCGCCGATGGCCTCGACGGTGTACTCGATGGCGGCCACGCCGCGGTGGGCGAACGACACCAGACGGGTGGAGACCACCCGGACCTGCTTCCCCGCCGGAGAGCACCAGTGGGCGACCCGCGTCAGGGTCCCGGCGCGCAGGTCCAGGGTGCGCTCATGGTCGATCAGATCGCCGTAGCGCACGTCGAAGGGCTCGTCGTCGACCAGCAGTCGCAGCAGTTTGCCGTTGGTGACATCGACGACGGTCTGCCCGGCCTCGGGATAGCCGAATCCGGCTTCGGCGTATGGCAATGGGCGCACCTCGAAGAACCCGGCGAGGTATGTCCCGGGCAGGCCGTAGGGTTCCCCCTCATCCAGGTTGCCTCGGAGGCCGATGTGGCCGTTGGACAGCGCGAACAACGATTCGGACTGAGCCAGCAGGTTGAGGTCCAGCCGGGTTTCGCGCACCTGCCACGGTTCGACCGGGTAGGCGTCGTGGGTGATCATCATGGTGCTACATCAACTCCGCCAGGTCGGTGACGACGATGTCGGCGCCGTTGCGGCGCAGCTGTTCAGCTTGCCCCACCCGGTCCACGCCGACCACGAAGCCGAACTGCCCGGCCCGGCCGGCCGCGACCCCGGCCAACGCGTCCTCGAACACGGCGGCCTGGGCGGGGGAGACGCCGAGGAGTTCGGCCGCGCGCAGGAAGCTGTCCGGTGCCGGCTTGCCCGGCAGGTTCTCGTCGCGCATCGTCACCCCGTCCACGCGGTGCTCGATGTATGCGTCCAATCCGGTGATCTTGAGTACCTCCTCGGTGTTGGCGCTCGAGGACACCACTGCCCGGCGCAGGCCGGCCTGTGTGACGGCTTGCAGATACCGCCGGGATCCTTCGAACACCTCGACCCCGTCGGCCTGCAGGGTCTGGTGGAACATCGCGTTCTTGCGGTTGCCCAGGCCCTCGATGGTCTCGGAGTCGGCGCCGTCGTCCGCGCTGCCCTCGGGGAGTTCGATCCCGCGGCTGGTCAGGAACGACCGGACGCCGTCCTGCCGGCGTTTGCCGTCGACGTAATTCAGATAGTCGGCATCGATGTCGAAGGCGACGAACCGGTCCCCGGTGCGTTCGGATCGCTTGCGCAGATAGTCGTCGAACATGGCTTTCCAGGCCTTCTTGTGCACGCTGGCGGTGTCGGTGAGCACGCCGTCCAGGTCGAACAGACACGCCGTGACCTGTTCGGGTAGGCCCAGCATCGAGCACCTCGCTTTCGTCGACGTCTCCTTCATCATGCGTAATCACCACCCGAGGGGTGGGTTTAAACACGGCTTCGGCCGCGAGCCGTTTCCCAAATTCCGGTGCCCCGAGCGGGCTCTGACCTGCCCACTAGACTGTTGCGGTGACGTCTGCATCTCCCCGTCCTGTCCTCGTCGTCGACTTCGGCGCTCAGTACGCACAGCTGATCGCTCGCCGGGTCCGTGAGGCGCGGGTGTTTTCCGAGGTCATCCCGCATACCACCACGGTCGAAGAGATCAAGGCCAAGGACCCGCAGGCCATCGTGCTGTCGGGCGGCCCGGCCAGTGTCTACGCCGAGGGTGCCCCGCGCCTGGACCCCGCGCTGTTCGACCTCGACGTCCCGGTCTTCGGCATCTGCTACGGCTTCCAGGCCATGGCACAGGCGCTCGGCGGCACCGTCGAACACACCGGCACCAGCGAATATGGCCGCACCGAGCTGAATGTGTCGGGTGGTGACCTGCACTCTGAGCTGCCTCCGACCCAGCCGGTGTGGATGAGCCACGGCGATGCCGTCACCGCGGCGCCGGACGGGTTCGATGTGATCGCGTCCAGCGCCGGGGCGCCCGTCGCCGGCTTCGAGAACCGGGCGCGGCGACTGGCCGGGGTTCAGTACCACCCCGAGGTGCTGCATTCCCCGCACGGCCAGCAGGTGCTGAGCCGGTTCCTGCACGAGTTCGCCGGCATCGGCGCGGCGTGGACCCCGGCCAATATCGCCGAGCAGTTGATCGAGGCGGTCCGCGCCCAGATCGGCGACGGCCAGGCCATCTGTGGTTTGTCCGGTGGCGTCGACTCGGCGGTGGCTGCGGCGCTGGTGCAGCGAGCCATCGGGGACCGGCTCACGTGTGTGTTCGTCGACCACGGCCTGCTGCGGGCCGGGGAACGGGCCCAGGTGCAGCGTGATTTCGTCGCGGCGACCGGCGCCAAGCTCGTCACCGTCGACGTGGCGGATCGTTTCCTGGAGGCACTGTCCGGGGTGACCAACCCCGAGGGCAAGCGCAAGATCATCGGCCGCGAGTTCATCCGGGCGTTCGAGGGCGCGGTGCGCGACACCCTGAGCGAGGCGGACATCGAGTACCTCGTGCAGGGAACGCTGTACCCGGATGTCGTGGAGTCCGGTGGCGGCACCGGCACGGCCAACATCAAGAGCCACCACAATGTCGGTGGCCTGCCCGACGATCTGAAGTTCAAGCTCGTCGAGCCGCTTCGGCTGCTGTTCAAGGACGAGGTGCGCGCCGTCGGCCGGGAGCTCGGCCTGCCCGAGGAAATCGTTGGCCGCCAACCCTTCCCGGGGCCGGGGCTGGGTATCCGCATCGTCGGTGAGGTGACGGCCGACCGACTCGACACCCTGCGTCGCGCGGATGCGATCGCCCGCGAGGAGCTCACCGCCGCCGGCCTGGACCAGCAGATCTGGCAGTGCCCGGTGGTGCTGCTGGCCGACGTGCGTTCGGTCGGTGTCCAGGGCGACGGACGCACCTACGGTCACCCGATCGTGCTGCGGCCGGTGTCCAGTGAGGACGCCATGACCGCGGACTGGACCCGCGTGCCTTATGAAGTGCTGGAACGGATTTCGACCCGGATCACCAATGAGGTGCCTGAGGTCAACCGGGTGGTGCTGGATGTCACCAGCAAGCCGCCAGGCACCATCGAGTGGGAGTGAACCCGGCTACTCGGCCGCCTTCTCCACGTATTCGGTCAACATCTGACTGACGACCGATTCGATGGTCGACTCGATCGAGGCGGCCAAGGTCGCGCTGACCGCGGAGACGGCTTGGGTGCGGAACCGGATCAGCATCGTGATCAGTTCGGCGACTTCGGTATCGGCGGGCAGCGCCTCGCCGGGCTTGATCTTCTCGGATACCTGATCCACCCCGGCCCGCACCAGGATAGAGCTGATCTGGTCCAGCAGCGGCACCACCTGCTCGTGCACATCGATCAGGGTGCCGATCGGGACGCCGTAGCGACGTACCTCGTTGAATGCCTCGATCAGCTTGGGCCGCACGATGATTGCCTCATCTGCGGCCTTCTCGAGCTTGATCACACCGTTGCTGACGAGCCGGTCGAACCCGGCGTCGTCATCGACCAGACGCCGGGCCTCGGTCAGCGGCATGCGTTCGGGTTTCTCGGTTGCCCAGTTGCCCGCGATGGCATCTTCCAGGCCGAGCACGTCGCCGATGTCCTTGCCCTGCTCCCAGGCGCTGAGCATCTCGTGGACATGCGCGATGTTGTAGCCCCGGTCCAGCATCGAGGTGATCAGCCGCAGCCGGGTCAGGTGGGTGTCGTTGAACAACGCGATGCGGCCGACCCGCAGCGGAGGGTGCAGCAAGCCCCGGTCCCGGTACACCCGGATGTTGCGGGTGGTGGTGTCGGCCAGCCGTGCAAGTTCCTCGATTCGGTATTCACCGGAAGCGGCGGCGCCGTGCGGCTGGACGGCGGCGTCGAAGAGCTGGGACACCGCCGTTTCGATGACGTCGCGCGACCCACGCCGGATCTGCCGTGGGGCCCGGCGCAGACCGGTGAGGATCGTCGAGATGGCGCCCGCCGACTGCCGGGGCTGCTTGCCTGCCATCAGGCCGAGGAGCTGATCGCGACGCGTGCGTCGCGCGCTGTCACGTCGTAGTCGCCGAGCCGGAAATCGCGCATCTGTCGAAGATACTGGGTGGCGGTTCCGGGATACATCGACGCGTTGAATCCGTCCGCGGTGAGATACCAGCTGGTGCATCCCGACATCCAGGTGGTCTTGGTCAATCGTTGCTGCAGCCGGGTGTTGTGCCGCTCCTGCACTTCGGCGCGAACGTCGAGGTAGCGAAGGTTCTTGCGCAGGATCGTTCTGATGCCGGCGACGGCGTAATCGATCTGGCCCTCGACGTAGACGAGCAGCGAGTTGTGGCCCGGGCCGGAGTTGGGCCCGGTCATCAAGAACAGGTTCGGGTACCCGTTGACGTTGATGCTCTTGTACGCCTGGGCGCCGCCTTTCCACTCGTCGGCCAGCGACCGGCCGCCGAGCCCGGTGACGGGATAGGGCGGGCCGGTGAGATGGACGTCGAAGCCGGTGGCGAACACGATCGCATCAAGGTGGTGTTCGATGCCGTCGCTGGTGCGGATGCCCACCGGACTCATCGTGGCGATCGGCCAGTCGATGAGCTTGCAGTTGTCGCGCTGCAGCGCGGGATAGTAATCACTGGACACCAGCATGCGTTTGCAGCCGGGGGTGAAATCCGGGGTCAGCTGCCTGCGCAGCCACGGATCGGAAACCTGCCGGCGCAGGTGCGCCTTGCCGAGCCGGGCGACGAGCCCCGTCAGCGGGGTGTCCCACACCATCGCTGTAGCGCTGGCCTCATGACCCCAGAACAGGACCTGGCGGGCGAGCTGTTGTACGGCAGGCACTTTCGCGAACAGGGTGCGCGCCGCCGGGGGTGTGGCGATATCCAGGCGTGGGATCACCCAGCCTGGGGTGCGTTGGAACACCTTGACGAAGCCTGCGGTCTTCACCAGCTCCGGGATGATCTGCACGGCGCTGGCCCCGGTGCCGATGACCGCGACGCGCTTGCCGGTGAAGTCGTAGTCGTGATCCCAGTTCGCACTGTGGATCTTGTGGCCCTGGTAGGTGTCCAGCCCACGGATGTCGGGCCACTTGTGGTCGGGCAGGGGGCCGGACGCCAATACCACTGTCCGCGCCCGAAAATGCTTGCGGCCGGTGGTATTGACCGTCCAGACGCCTTCATCCTCGTCGAATTCCAGGCCATTCACCTCGACGCCGAACTGGATCCGCCGGCGTAGGTCGAAGGCGTCGACCATGTCCTCGATGTGCTGGCGGATCTCGCCGGCCGGGGAGTAGGCCCGCGACCAGTCCGGGTTCTTGACGAATGAGAACGAGTACAGCAGCGACGGAATATCGCATGCCGCACCGGGATAGGTGTTGTCGCGCCACGTTCCCCCGACGCGGTCCGAGCGGTCCAGGATGACGAAGTCGTCGACGCCGGACTCGACGAGTTTGATGGCGGTGCCGATGCCGGTGAACCCGGCTCCGACGATCAGCGTGTCGTAGGTCCGATTCACCATGTCAGGCCGCCGGCTCGTGGGTGAGCTCCTTGAACCAGCTGGGTATCGGCCGCAGCAGGGTCTTCGGATAGCGGTCGGACGCCCACACCATGGGGTTGGCGATCCAGTGGTAAGGGTGGCGCGGATTGGTGACCATCCGGCCGTGCAGCTTGAGCAGTTGATAGGTCGGGACCCGCCAGGTGTGCTCGCCGCGGCTTCCGATCTCCTTGAAGCGCATCATCGCCTTGTACAGCTTCTCCGGTTGCAGGCCCATGTCGACGATGTTGTTGCGCATCCGGTTGAGCAGGGGTACGTACATCAACGTGCCGATGATCACGCCGGGAGACGCCACGTTGCCGACGAACTCGACCGCCAGTCTCCTCGCGGTGGAGTTGCCGATCATGTTGAGTACCTCGAAATCAACCGCGATGTGGCGGGATTCGTCGTTGTTGATCTTCTCGAAGACCTGATGGCACACGGGGTCGTCGACCTCTTCGAGCAGGAACTTCAACAGCGCTCCGTCCAGCGCCACCTCGAGCATCGGGATGACGGTGCCCAGAACTGACAGCGACATGTTGTCGGAGAAGGTGTCCAGCCATTCGATGGCCAACCGGATGTTGACGTTCGGTTCGGGCATCTCGCCGTCTTCGAGCATGCCCCACCGCTTCATCAGTGCCAGTTCGGCATTGGCGTGCCGCTGCTCCTCGGCGTGGAAATACCGGTAGATCTCGGCGATGGTGGGGGTCGGCGCCTTCTTGGCCAGCGCGGCGAATCCACGCGCCCCGACGTTCTCGATCCAGCACAGATCGGCCATGAAAGCCTTGAGTTTGGGCCGCATCTCGTCGGTGATGGTTTCCGCGCCCGGTGCATCCCAGTCGATGTCGGCCAGGGCCCACTGGCGGTCCTTGATCTTCGCCAGCATTCGTTCCATGTCCATGGCCATTACGAAACCTCCTCGTGACTGGTGATGCGGGTGGTGAGGCCGACGGCGCGCGTGTACACGGTCGGGGTGAGTCGTTTGATGCCCCAACCGATCCGGGCGTCGGGTTGGGGCATGCAGTACAGGCCGCCACGGTCGTTGGTGTCCAGACACATCCGGGCGACGCGTTCGGGTGAGAACCCGGTCCAGCGCATCAGCCGATCGGCCAGCTGCGTCGATTGGGCTGTGATCCTGCCGGCTTCGACGATGTTGGTCTTGACGAACGTGGGGCACAACACCGTGACATTGATGCCGGTGCCGGCCAACTCGGCGGCCAGCGTCTCCGACAGCGACAGCGTCCCGGCCTTGCTGACGTTGTAGGCGGCCATCCCCGGAGCCGCGCCGAAGGCGGCGGCCGAGGCGACGTTGATGATGCCGCGGGGTTGATCACCTTCTGCGGCACGCAGAATCGGGGTGAACACATGGCAGCCGTGAATCGGTCCCCACAGGTTGATGCCGAGCGCCCAGGTCCAGTCGTCGAGGGTGACCTCGCCGATCGGCTGTCCGCCCGCGCCGACACCCGCGTTGTTGACGACCAGGGAGGGCGGCCCGTCGAACCAGGTTTGCGCGGTTTCGGCGAGTCGGGTGACCTCCTCGATCTCCGAAACGTCGCAGCGCACCGCTGTGGCCTGCCCGCCGTCGGCGACGATGGCCTCGGCGGTGGCGCGGGCTGCGGCCTCGTCGATGTCGCTGCACACCACCCGGCCGCGGCGGGCGGCCAGTTCGCGCGCGAACGCGGCACCGATACCGCTACCCGCACCGGTGACGACGGCGTCCGCATGCCGGCTGCGCTTGCGGCCCGACCCGAAGATGTTCATCGAGCCACCTCGACACTCTTCTCATTGCTGTTGCAGCGCAGGGATTCTGAGATGAACCTGGCGGCTTGTTGCATTGCTGGGGCAGCTTCTGGGCTGAGCCGGGGCAACGCCTGGAAGACGTGCACCTGATCGGGCCACACCTGCAGTTCGGCATCGCCGCCTGCCGTCCGGATGTCCGTGTGGAGTTGGCGGGCGTCGGCAAGCAGCATTTCGGCGCCTCCGGCTTGGATCAACGTCGGTGGCAACTGCCGCCCGCCCGCGACGTCCAGCGCCAGTCGGGGATGCGAAGGATCGATGCGCTCGGTGTACAACTCGACGAGGCGGGCCGCGTCGGCGACGCGAATCGCCGGGTCGGGGGAGAGGCGTTCCTGGGCTCGTGCGAGCCCGAAGGTCAGATCGACCAGCGGGGAGAACAGCATCAGGCCGGCCGGGTGAACGACATCGGACTGCAGGAGTAGATCTACGGCGAGGTGCCCACCCGCGGAATCGCCTGCCATCACGATGCGGTCCGGATGAAGTCCGCGTTCGGTTCGCAGCCAATCCCAGCCGGCCCGAACGTCGTTGGCGGCAGCGGGGAATCGGTGCTCGGGAGCCAGCCGGTAGTCGACGCAGAACACGGGCAGTCCGGTCAGGCGTGACAGCCATGCAGTGAGCCGCCGGTGCGTCTGCGGCGAGCACAGCGCGAATCCGCTGCCGTGAAGGTAGTAGACGGCACGTTCGCCTTCGGTCACCCCAGGGCCGCGCACCCATTCGCCCACGACGCGTCTGCCGTCGGCCATGCGTACATCGACGCGTTCGACGCGGGTGCCCGACAGCGGAGGCCCGAAAGTCGCCATGATCCGTGCGATCAGCCTGCGAGAGGTCCACAGCCCCCAGCTGGTATCCGGCGGCAGGGCCGCACTGACCTGGCGCAGGGTGAGGCTGCTGACTCTGGACGCGCCGCGGGATCGCACGGATCCGCGTCGGGGTACGGCCGGGTGAATTCCGGTGGTTCCGGGCATGGGGCCTCCTCGTTGAAGCGTGCCTGGAGTACACCAGCAATTGATGACATTTGTCAATGTCACCAATTGACGATGAAATCATCCAGCTCGGGCCCGCCGAGGCTCAGCGCGCCGGGTCTCCGCGCCACCGAAAACTGTTGACGTACTTGCCCATATCCAGTGCAAGATCCAGGTTGGCCCCGGACGGGATGCCGGGGCCGAAATCGGGGCCGTACGCGTGATACGGGCCGGTCGCGACGGCGATCAGCGCGAGGTCGTTCTTGACCGCCGCGAGAATCACCACCCGTAGCCGCATGTAGTCGCCGGTGGCGTTCTGGGGCCAGCTGTCGAGGACCATCCCGTACCCGGGCTGGTAGCCGACCATGGCATTCGGGATCTCGTAGTCCACGTCGGCGTCGGGATAGGTGTCTTCGATCAGGGCCTTTGCGATCTCCTTCGGCATCCTCCCGGCTGCGGGCCTGCCGATGAGTTGCATGGTGCCGCCATCTCCGGCCAGGAAATCCGCCGTCACACCATCGTCGGCCGTGGTGACGGTGTAGGCCGCACCGGTGGCCGGGTAGGCAACCGAGAACCCGCCATCCGGAGCCGTGAAGCGGGGATTCGTCGCCACCGGCGCGAATGTCGGCGGACTACCGCAGTCTGGCGGGCATACGTAACGCGCGGGAGCGGGGCTGACCAATGCCGACACCCCGACCAGGGCTGCGGCCAGCAATGCGACAGCCGCACCCCATGCGCCCAAGAGTCGGCGGTCATCGGCCCGGTGCTGCAGTGGCGACGACGCACGGATCGCGACTCCGCAGTTCGGGCAGAAGGCCGTGCCGGGAACGGGTCGGTCGCATTGCGGGCACACCGGCGATTCGTCGGCGGGAACGGCGGATTCGTGAAGCAACGCGAGCTGCAGCCCCACCCTCAATGCCAGCAATGCCAACGCCGTCACGGCCAGATGCACTGCCAGTACCACTATCTGAGACACCGGTGCGACGTCGATCAGACCGAGAATCGCGTAGCAGACGGGGACGGTCGCGGCCGTCACCGCCACGGCCGTACGCACATACTCCGGATGCCGATGCGCGTTGTCCGGCGCTGGGGTGAACCACAGGGCGATACCGACGAGAGCGCCTGCGGCCGCAGCGGTCAACGGCACCGCCACCGCCTGGATCCCGGCCTGCACCAACAGCCCGCTCAACGGCCGGTCGTGGTCCACGATCCCGTCGTCGAACTGCGGAGCCAACCGACTCAGCATGGCGGCCGCGGTGAATGCGAGCGCGCTCAGCGCGCCGATGACAAAGCCGCCGAGCGAGTTTCGTGGTCTCCGGGCGAACAGGCGGATCGCCACCGCCGGAGCGATCATCAGCAACATCGCGCCGAGCGGGACACCGAGACCGTCGCGCACGATTCGGTACTGCGGGATGTCGACGCCCATCGGCATGTCGTACTCGCGGGCCACCGCGGTTGCCGTCATGAGCGTCCAGGCGACGCCGAGTCCGGCGCCCAGGACGGCGGTCAGCAGCATCGTGCGCACCGGAACATCGTGAAAGACAACGGATCTGCGTAGATACACGACGAACAGTAGCGGCACCCCGAATGCGGCGAGCGCGTTCATCGCCGCGGGGAGTCGCAGGAGCGCGCAGGCGGTCACCGCGACCACGAGGACCACCAACGACCACCGGAACGGCGCGCGCGAACGTTGCGGCAGTTGGGGGAACAGCGAACTGACCACCGACGGCCGTAGTAGGTGCTCGCGGCCCGCGCAGTAGGCGCCGATCCGTAGCCATTCGGGACCATCGCCGGGCGGATCCAGATGCGCGCCGCATCGGCCGCAGAATGCGCCCGGCGGAACCTCGGCCCGGCATACCGGGCATTCGGTGGTGGGCGAGGTGTCGTCGGTGCCGGTTCCGGTGCTCATGGCGTAGTTGGCCGCAAGGGCCGGCGGCCGCTATCCGACGGTGCTATTGCCGGTGGGGGCTGCCGATCCCGTGCCGCCCTGTGGGTGGTGCGGCCGGTTCCACATGGGTGGGCGTGAACCTGTTCGCACCACCGGGGGTGACCTGCTTCTCGGTGGGCGCAGCCGGCGGCGACGTTGTCGTCGTCGTGGTGGTGGTCGGGGTGGGGCTCGTGGTCTCGGGCGCTTTCTCGCCGGTACCGCAAGCACTGAGCCCGACCATCCCGATGATCGCGGCGGACGCCGCGGTGACTGCGAGGCGACGAGTTGATAGGCGTGACCTCATGATTAGTCCTAACTGTCCCCCGCCGGGTGATTCGGAAACAGAGACCGAATCGGATTGCTGGCAAACTTTAACCCAGCGCCGTCCGTCATGGGCGTCAATTGGGATTTTTCGAATAGGGCCGAGTGCCGCATCGAAATCCAGGTTCAGCGGCCGGGATCTCCACGCCAGCGGAAGCTGTTGACGTATTTGCCCATGTCCAGCGCCAACTGCAGGTTCGCACCCGAGGGTTTGCTTGCGCCGGAGCCGGGGCCGAACTCCCGGTACGGCCCGACGGCCGATGCGACGAGGGCGAGGTCATCTTTCACCGCGACCAACACCAGGACGCGCATTCGCATGTAGTTACTCGTGGCACCCTGCGGCCAGCAGTCGGCGACCAGCCCGAAACCCGGGTGGTACCCGACCATCGCGTTCGGGATGTCGTAGGCGGTCTTGGTGTCCGGAAAGGTCTTTCTCACGAGCGTGTTGGCGATGTCCTCGGCGCTGCGCCCGCCTGCGGGCTCACTGAACAACTGCAGCATGCCGCCGTCGCCGGCCTGGAACTCCGCGGTGACACCGGTCGCGTTGGTGGTGACCTTGTACGCCGAGGAAGCCACCGGGTAGGAGACCGAGAAGCTCCCGTCGGGAGCGGTGAACACCGGGTTGATCGCCACCGCCTGGCCGGTCGGGGGACGGCCACAGTCGGGTGGACACATGTACCGGGCCGGGGATTTGCTCATGGCATGGGACACCCAGACCAGCACGCCGGCCACCAGGACGATTCCGGTGCCCAGGATCGCCAGCAGCTTCAGCGCCGAGGTCCCGCGGACGGCTCGGGTTCGGCCCGTGGAAATGGGTACCGCGTAGCCGGGAAAGAACGTGCTCATCCGACGTCCGACCCCGGATCACGTACCGGCCGGTGCTCGCGGCGTTCTTCTCGGGAGGTTCGTGACGATGCGTGGGTGGCCGCACCGCAGTGGGGACAGAACGACATGTCGGGCACGATGTGACCGCAGCGCGGGCAGAAGATGGGTTGGTCGGAGGCGATTTCGTCCTGCGCTTCGTGCAGCAGCGCCAGGTGCAGACCGATGCGCAGCGCCAAGATCGCCAGCAGCGCAACGGCGATGTGCACCGTCAACTGGATCCACTGCGGGATACGCGCGACATCGACCAGGCCGAGCCCGGTGTAGATGATCAGCACCGCAAAGGCGCAGGAGAACATCACCAGTCGGACGTAGCCGACGTGTTTGTCGACTTTGGTGGCGGGGCGGGTGAACCACAATGCCGCACCGATCAGACCGCCGATGGCCGCTGCGGTCAAAGGTACCGCGACACCGCGGATTCCGGCTTCGACGATCAGTCCGGACATCGGGCGGTTGCGTGCCACCATGCCGGTGGTGAGTTGGGGTGCCAGTCGGGTCAGGGTGGCCGCCGCGGTGAATGCCGTCGCACCGAGGGCGCCGATCATGAAACCGTCCAGGGATTCCCGGCTCGCCGGCCGTGCCAGCCGGACGACGACGGCGGGCACCAGCATCAGGAACGCGCCGCCCAAGGGAATTCCCAAGCCGTTGCGCATGATCCGGAACCCGGTAATCCCGGAGCCGAGTGGTACGCCGTAGGACTTGGCCATGACGTGGCCGGTGAGAAGCACCCACCCGACACCCAGTGCGATTCCCAGCACTATGGTCAGCGCGAGATTGCCGCGGTGCAGGTCGCGGAAGGCGTCGGACTCATAGAGATAGATCAGGAACAGCAACGGAAGCCCGAGTGCGGCGACCGCTATCAGGGCCGCGGGCAACCGCAACAGTGCGCAGGCCACCAACCCCGCCACCAAGGCCAGCATCGCGAGGCGGAACGGGGTGCGGGATTGGTGCGACAGGTGGGGGAACAGCGAGCTGGCGATCGACGGGCGCAACAGATGCTCGTCGGGGGCGACACAGGATGCGCTGAGGCGCAACCATTCCGGTCCGTCTCCTCGCTCCTTGTCGATCGGTACCCCACACAGCCCGCAGTACTTGCCGTCTGGCACGTCGGTCTTGCAGACGCGGCATTCGGTGGTCGGGACGTCGGTGTCGTCTGGCGCGTCGGTCATCGGTTCGCCTTCTGAAGGACGAGAAGGTTCTTGGCCAGGTTCTCCACATCGGGTGTGCCCAGGCCGGTCACCAGGTCATAGCCGGGCGCGGCGGTGGCCACCGCGTTGCCGCCGAGGGTGACGTCGCGGAACGCCGGCAGCGGGGCTCCTCTGGCGATGCGGTACAGCAGCGGATTGAAATCGCCGAGCGCGCGCCCGCCGTTGGCGATCAGATACTGATTCATCACTGCTGCCATCGCGGCCCACAGCGGTGCGGACTGCGAGGTACCGCCCCCGACCAGAACCTGGCCGTTCAGAACGATTTTCACTCCGGTGAACGGGTCGGCGACAGCGGAGATGTCGGGGGTCAGCCGCCTCTGCTCGCCGCCGGCTTCGGTGCTGCCTGGCGCGGACAGGCCCTTCTGCCAGTCCGGGCGGTCGAACAGTGCGGACACGCCGCCGCCGGTGCCCTGTGACAGCGGGACGTCGAACCAGGCTTGCTCGGCCAGCCAGTCGCCGTCGGCGTCGGTGGACAGCGTCGTGCCGCCGACATCGGTGATCTCCGGCACGGAGGCCACCGAGTCCAGGCCGATGTCGTCCTTACCGGGCGCGGACGACCAGTCTTGTCCGCCTTTGCATTCCAGGCCCGCCAGGTCACCGCTGGCGTTGAATGCCGTGGTGCCGCGGGTGTGCGCGGAGGCCAGTGCGGAGCGGACCGGGGCGAGATCGGCGGCGGTGATCAACTTGTCGCAGCCCCAGCCGATCGAGAAGCTCCACACCGCGCCGGGGAACTGCTGGTCCGCGGACTCCAGCATCTTCCCGATCTTCTCGTAGGCGCCGTCGCCCTGCACTGTCGGCCTGGCGTTGACCACGACTTTCCGGGCATCCGGAGCGATGGCATGGGCGACCTGCAGATCCATGGTGGTCTCACCACGTGGTGCGCTCGGTTGTCCGCCGACCACTGTCGGGGTGAACGTGGGCAGGCCGAATGTCGCGGCGAACGTGTCCAGATCGGCCTGGTCGAAACCGTCGAACGCGAAGAACACGATGGTTGTGCCCTTGCCGGTGAACCCCTGCTTCGCCAGGCCGGCGAGGTTGTAGGTGTTGAGCACCGCCTGTGGTGTCAACCCTTGGTCCGGAACATCGGTGGGTAGGTTCCGTAGGTCCGGCAGCGACATCCGGTATGGCGTGTAGCCCAGGATACGGCCGAGCCCGGAGACCTCCCCGGCCAGCGGCTCGGGGACCGACGGCTGTTGCGGTGAGGCGTAGAACTCCTGCCCGCGCCGGCCCCGGTAGTCATGGATGTCCACCCCGAAAGCGGATGCCATCGCGGCGGATCGGCCCTCGGCGACGGCCCAGGCATCACCGGGTCGCCACCGGATCGACAACGAATGCTCGTCGGCCCACCCGAACAGCGCCGCGGGTCGGGTGGTGCCGTGCAGCGTCATGGTCAGCTGCGCCGAGCCGCTGTCGGCTGGACCGAGATCGGTTGAGGCGGAAAGTAATTGGGCGTACGGACCCGTGATCTGGGCGGGCCCGTACGCCCCATTGCCCGTGGTGGGGCTGGTTCGCAGGTCGGAGACCAGCAGGGCGCTGAACAGGATCAGCGCCAGTAACGCCCGCCCGGGGGCGATGTTCATCCCGGCCATGGGCGAACGACCGACTTTCTGCGCTCCGCGTCTAGTTGTCGCCGGGGATCGCGGTCGGGGCCGGGGGCGCCTTCACGTTGGGGGTGAACAGATTGCCGCCGGTGGGGTTGATGGACTTCTCGGTCGGTTCGACCGGAGGCGGCGGGGCGGGAGTGGCCGGCGTGGTCGGCGTGGTGGTCGTAGTCGTCGTGGTCGGCGTGGTGGTCTCGGGACCCTTCTCCTCGGTACCGCACGCCGCGGTGAACGAGATCATCCCGATGACTGCCGTACCGCCCGCGATGACGGCGAGCCGACGAGTCAACTGCCCAGACTTCATGATGCTGTCCTCACTGTCCCCCGTGCTGTTACAGAACTTGGCCTTCGGCGAATCGCAGTGGATTCCCACTACCTGCAACGCAAGTCGTGGCCAGTCCCATCCCGAAGCGGGTTCTGGTGAACGGAACTCTAACTCAAGGCCCGCGAGGTCGCAGAGTCATTCCCACCGGCCCTACTTGCCGGGGTCGGTAGCCGTCGCTCGTGGCTTGACGCTGTCGGGGGGTAGGTGTTTACTCGAGCCATCGAACATATATTCGAAAATGATGTTGAACGGATGGTGCGGGAGGTGTTGTTGTGACTGCTGCGGCAGAGCTCGATTTACACCGGCTCACCCGCTCCGAACAGGTAGAACACCTTCGGCGCAAGATTGCCTCGGTGTCGGGGAAGGTCGGCCCGGCGCATCGTGGCGCGCCTCGGTCCGCGACATCGATCCCGGCTCAGGAATCTTTGCTGGCGTCGCCTGACGCGCTGGTTGAGACGTTGCCGGAAGGCCTGCCGACGATGCTGCCGCGCGGGTCTGTCGCGGTTGCCGCGGGTGCCCGATCACTGTCGCTGGGCATGGTGGCGGCGGTGACGGCTGCGGGCGGGCACGCGGTGATCATCGGGCAACCCGATGTTGGCCTGCTGGCCGCGGTGGAGATGGGCGCCGATCTGAGCCGGCTCGCGGTGATCCCCGATCCGGGTGCCGACCCCGTCGAGGTGGCCGCGGTGCTGATGGACGGGATGGATCTGGTGGTGCTCGGACTGGGCGGACGTTCGGTACCGCCGAGTCGGGCCCGGGTGATGGTGGCGCGAGCCCGGCAGAAAGGCTGCACCCTGTTGGTCACCGATGGTGACTGGCAGGGTGCATCGGCCCGGTTGGAGGCCCGGGTATCCGGCTACGAGGTGGCCGGTGCCGGCCGGGACGCCCCGATGCCCGGGCGCGGCCGGATCAGCCGGGTCCGGCTGGCCATGCGTGCCCGGGGGCGGGGCACCGGATCGGCCTGTGCGGTAGGCGGATAGCTCGTGCCCGCGGATTCCAGGGTGCTGGCCCTCTGGTGTATGGACTGGCCGGCAGTGGCTGCGGCAGCAGCGGCAGGGCTGACGTCGACGGTGCCGGTCGCGGTCACCCTGGCCAACCGGGTGATCGCCTGCTCGGCGTCGGCGCGAGCGAACGGGGTCCGGCGCGGGCTGCGGCGCCGCGAGGCGCAGGCCCGGTGTCCGCAACTGCATGTCGTCACCGCCGATCCGGCCAGGGATGCCCGCCATTTCGAGAACGTGACGCTTGCCGTCGACGATCTGGTGCCGCGCGCCGAGGTATTGCGTCCGGGATTGTTGGTGCTCTCGGTGCGCGGCGCGGCGCGGTACTTCGGGTCCGAACCGGTTGCGGCCGAACGATTGATCGATGCCGTCGCCGCGGCGGGGGCCGAATGTCAGGTCGGTATCGCCGATCAGCTTTCCACCGCAGTCTTCGCCGCTCGTGCGGGTTGTATCGTCGAACCCGGGAACGATGCTGTGTTTCTCTCCGGGCTGTCGATTCGGCAGTTGGCCACCGAGCCTGCCCTGGCTGCCCCCGGCCGCGATGACCTGGCGGACCTGTTGTGGCGGATGGGTATCCGAACCCTGGGGCAGTTCGCCGAGTTGTCCCGCACCGATGTCGCCTCCCGGTTCGGCGCCGATGCGGTGACGGCGCACAGGTTCGCCTGCGGGGAGCCGGACCGGGGCCCCTCCGGGCGGGATCCGGCCACCGAACTCGATGCGGTGATGAACTGTGACCCGCCGATCGAACGGGTGGATGCCGCAGCCTTCGCAGGGCGATCGCTGGCCAGTGATCTGCATCGCCATCTGGAGGCGGCCGGTGTGGGCTGTACCCGGTTGGCCATTCATGCCGTCACCGCCAATGGTGAAGAGCTGGAACGGGTCTGGCGGTGTGCTGAGCCGCTGACCGAAGACGCCACCGCCGACCGGGTGCGTTGGCAGCTGGACGGCTGGCTGAACCGCCGCACTTCTGATCGACCCACCGCACCGGTAACGGTGCTGCGCCTGCGTCCGGTTGAGGTGATCTCGGCAGCGGCGCTGCAGTTGCCGCTGTGGGGTGGGATAGGGGAGGAAGACCGGCTGCGGGCCCGGCGTGCGCTGCTGCGGGTCCAGGGTCTGCTCGGCCCGGAAGCGGTACAGGTGCCGGTGCTCAGCGGCGGTCGCGGGCCTGCCGAACGGATCACCTTCGCCGCCTTGGGGGACGAGCCGGTACCGCGAGCCGATCCGCGGCAGCCGTGGCCAGGCCAATTGCCCGAACCCTCGCCGACCGTGCTGCTCGACGACCCGGTGGAACTTCTTGACGTACAAGGGAACCTGGTCCGGGTCACCAGCCGCGGGTTGTTCTCGGCCGATCCGGCGCAGCTGGCCGGCGCGGGCCGCCGTGACGGCAGGCTGCGCTGGTGGGCGGGGCCGTGGCCGGTCGATGAGCGGTGGTGGGATCCGGAGAACCGGGGGGCCGGACGCACCGCGCGGGTCCAGGTGCTGCTGAGGCACGACGAGAGGGACGGCGGGGAAGATCAGGCTCTACTGCTGTGTTACCGGCAGCGTCGGTGGTATCTGGAGGGCGCCTATGAGTGACGGGATCAGTTCAAGCGTTGCGCGAACTCCCCGACCCGACTGATGAAGCGGTCGAAGAACACCGTCGGGTCGACCTCTGTGCCGATGAGCGCATTGGGTGGGCGGCGCCAGTGCCCGCGCCAGTCGGCCACCGTCATACCGCGGGTCAGGGTGCCGCTCAGTTCGACATCGACCGTGGTTTCCCGGCAGCTCACCAACTCCGGGTCCAGTGCCACTGCCGCAGCCAGCGGATCGTGCAGGTGCGCCAGGTATCCGTCGTCGGTGTCGAAGTGGAACTCGAAGTAGAACCGCATTGCGTCCTCGAGCACGCGGATCAACGGGTTGTCCGCCGCCGACCGGGTACCCCGCTCGTCGAGCACGCTCATCGGCGCCGACGGCGATCCGGCCGCGGCCGCCAGCCGGTTCAGCAGCGCGGGCGTCATCGCGATGTTCTCGGTCAGGTTGAGGCCCAGCACGATTGGTACGTGCGTCGCGTCATCGAGGCCCCAGGCGGCGTTCCAGCCGCTGAACACCTCGGCGGCGGACTCGGGATCGACGCTGATGTTCCACTCCGACACCGGTGTGGTGTTGCCGCGGTAGTCGAATGCTCCGCCCATGATCACCAGCCGGCGCAGCAGTTTGGGCAGCGTGGGCTCGGCGCGCATGGCCAGTGCCAGGTTGGTCAGGGGCCCGGTAGCCAGCCCGATCAACTCACCCGGATATGCGCGTGCCGCCCGTACCCAGGCCTCGGCGGCATCGTGCGCGGTCAGCAGCCGGTCGGTGTCCGGTAACCGCGCATATCCCAGGCCCTGCGGTCCGTGGGTGTCCTCGGCGGTGCGCAACGGCGCGCTCAACGGCTGCTCGGCGCCCTTGGAGACCGGGATCCCCGTCATCCCGCACAGCTCCAGCAGGCCCAGATTGTTGACACAGACCTGTTGCACCGGAACATTTCCCGCAGTCGAGGCGATACCGACCAACTCCGCCTCGGGGCTGGCGAACAGATATGCCAGCGCCACGGCATCGTCGACACCGGTATCGACATCGGCGAACACGGGCGCGGTGGGGGATGTCACCGTGTCAACGATAAGCCAACACAGGACCTGGATCGGCTACCAGTGCACCCCGGGCACCAACCGGACCGCGCGTTTGAGCGGACGTGTCACCGCACGCGGCACCCGTAGAGTTCGGGTGCTGCGGACCGGTCGCTTCGGCCGTCGTTGCGCCTCACCGCCCACCGATCCGTCGGCTCCGTCGCCGCTCAGCCCGCGCGCGGCCGCCGAGTCCGGGTAGCCCAGATACAGCTGATGCAGAACGCGGCGAGACAGTTTCGGGGTCAGATAGTTACCGAAATCGGCCACGGTGCCCAGCGGGGTGTCGATCCGGGCCGGCTTTTCCACCAGGCCGCGCACCACCATGGCCGCGGCATGCTCGGCCGAGATCGGTGGCACCGGGTTGAGCTTGCGCGACGGAGCGATCATCGGCGTCTTCACCAGCGGCATATGGATATTGGTGAACGTGATGTGGTCCGAGAGGGTCTCGGTGCCGACCACCTCGGAGAACGCATCCAGTGCTGCCTTGGACGGCAGATAGGCGCTGTACTTCGGGCTGTTCGCCTGCACTCCGGCGCTGGACACGTTGACCACATGGCCGAACCGGCGCTCGCGCCAGTGCGGCAGCAGCGCCAGCACCATCCGTACCGAGCCGAAGTAGTTGACCGCCATCACCCGTTCGTAGTCGTGCAACCGGTCCGTCGAGTTCACCACCGACCGGCGGATGGACCGGCCGGCATTGTTCACCAGGTAGTCGACATGGCCGAAGCGGCCGAGGATGTCCTTGACCGTGTGCTCGACCGACGCCGAATCGGTGACGTCGCAGGTGAATGCGTAGGCCTGCCCGCCCGCCGAGCGGATCTCGGCGACCAGATCGTCGAGCGCCTCACCGCTGCGGGCGAGGGCGAAGACGCAGGCACCGCGTTCGGCGACGGCGATCGCCGAGGCCCGCCCGATGCCGCTGGAGGCACCGGTGATGATGACGTGCCTGCCGACCAGCGGTCCGGCCGGGTCGTCGCGCCGGGCCCGGTCGGGATCGAGGTGTTGCGCCCAGTATCGCCACAGTTTCGGTGCGTACGAAGAGAATTCGGGCACAGCGATCCCGGTGCCGCGCAGTGCTGCGGTGGTGCTGTCCGAGGTGAAGGTCGGCCGCAACTCGACCACGTCGAGCACATCGCCGGGGATGCCCAGCTGGGTGGCGAGGATATTGCGCACCGCCTTGACCCGTCCTCGTGCGCGCAACACCGGCGCCGCGGTGGCCCGCGGCAGCGATCCGCGCAGTGGCGGCAGCCCCGCCTCGGCGGCCACCCCGCGGTAGATGTCACGTAGCCCGGTGGTCTTCGGTGCGGTGAGGTGGAACGTCTCCCCGTCCCCGTCTTCGACGTGCATGAGCGCGACCAACGCGTCAGCCACATAGTCCACCGGAACGACGTTGGTGCGGCCACTGTCGGGCAGCATCATCGGGGTGAAGCTGGGCAGCGCGGCGAGCCGTGCCAGCACGCCGAAGAAGTAGTAGGGACCGTCGATCTTGTCCATCTCACCGGTCTGGGAATCGCCGACCACCACGGCCGGGCGGTACACCCGGTAGCGCAGGCCCGGCGTCGAGCGCACCAGCAGTTCGGCCTCGAACTTGGTCTGGTGATAGGGCGTGGGCAGGTCCTGGGCGACGTCGAAGTCGGCCTCGGTGAACACGCCCCGATGGTTGCCGGCCACCGCGATCGAGGACACGTGGTGCAACGTGGCATCGAGGCGCCGGGCCAGTTCGATCACCGCACGGGTGCCGTCCACATTGGCGGCCCGCTGCTCAGATTCGCCGACGGTCATGTCGTAGATGGCCGCACAGTGCACCACGTGCGAGACGTCACCCAACTCGGCGATATCGGCGTCGGTCAAGCCGAGGTCGGCCGCCGTCAGGTCACCGACCAGTGGTTTTACCCGCTCGTCCCAATCTTGGGCGAGTCGTTCGAACCGCGTCAGCGACTCGCGGCGCACCAGTACCCACACCTCGGCACCGGGTTCGCGGGACAGAATCCGGGAGATCACTCGGCGGCCAATAAACCCGGTACCGCCGGTAACGACATAACGCATGCGAGCCATCGTGGCCCTTGTTCGGGCAAACGTCAACAAGGGCGGTCAACTCAACTATCGTCGGCACGCATGCCACTCAATCCGGACGCCATTGGCGAGACGACCGATCCGATTCCGTTCGACTGGACCGACCGCGACACCCTGCTGTACGCCATCGGTGTCGGGGCAGGCACCGACGACCTCGCCTTCACCACCGAGAACAGCCACGAGATCGAGCAACAGGTGCTGCCGACCTACGCGGTGATCGCGTGCTCGGCCTTCCCGGCGGCACTCAAGATCGGCACCTTCAACTTCGGCATGCTGTTGCACGGCTCCCAGGAGATCCGGCTGCACCGGCCGCTGCCCCCGGCCGGCAAGCTGACCGTGGTCTCCGAGGTGGCCGACATCCAGGACAAGGGCGAGGGCAAGAACGCGGTGGTCATGCTCAAGGGCATCGGCACCGATCCGGCCAGCGGCGAGGTGGTCGCGGAAACCCTTACCACCGTGGTGATTCGGGGCGAGGGCGGATTCGGCGGGCAGCCCGGGCAGCGCCCGGCGGCACCGCAGATTCCCGACCGCGAACCCGACGCCCAGGTGGCGCTGCCCACCCGTGAGGACCAGGCGCTGATCTACCGGCTCTCCGGGGACCGCAACCCGCTCCACAGCGACCCGTGGTTCGCGAAGAATCTCGCGGGGTTCCCGAAGCCGATCCTGCACGGGCTGTGCACCTACGGTGTGGCCGGGCGGGCGCTGGTTGCCGAACTCGGTGGGGGTGACGCCACGAAGGTGCGTGCCGTGGCGGCGCGGTTCAGTTCACCGGTGTTCCCGGGTGAGACGCTGACGACGTCGATCTGGCGCACCGAACCGGGGCGGGCCGTGTTCCGCACCGAGGCCAGCGGGCCCGACGGTGCCGATACCCGGGTGGTGCTTGAGGACGGCACCGCCGAGTATGCCTAGTCATTCGGCTGGTCCGGTAATTTCGTAGAAGCCCTGCACACCGCGTGGTGGGTTGACAGGATCGATCCACGACGCGCGCACGGCGCGGTGCGGGATGGGCGGTGGCAGATGACGCGGGCGAACCTGGTCGTTGGATACCTGGCCACTCCCGGTGGCGCCGACGCGTTGGCCTTGGCAGTCCGGTTCGCCCGGACACTGGATGCCGAGGTCGACATCTGCATCGTGCTGCCGCCCGACACCGCGCCGCCGGGCACCGTGCCCAAAGGCGGTGGCTACGAGGAAGTGGTGGCCGAGCAGGCGCAGGGCTGGTTGGACGATGCCCTCGCCCTGGTGCCCGACGGCGTTGTGGCACACACGCATCTGAGCTTCGACGAGTCGTTCGCCGACGGCTTGATCCGCGAAGCGCTGCGGTTACGGGCGAGTGCCATCGTGGTGGGCGGTGCCGGCGGGGGACTGGTGGGCAGTTACTCGCTGGGGTCGGTGGTCAACGAACTGTTGCACTCCGCGCCGGTGCCGGTCGCGGTGGCACCACGCGGAACCCGCGATTCCACGATCGAGCGGGTGCATGAAATCACCTGTGCGATCGGTCAGCGCCAGGGCTCGGATCTGTTGCTCGCCACCGCGGTACGGGCCAGCCGGGCCGCGGACATCCCGCTGCGGCTGGTATCGCTGGTCGCACTCGATCCGACCTTCGGCTCGCTGCGAGGCGATGCCGAGGCGGTCCGGGCTCACGCGCTCGCGCACGCGGAACGGACGCTGGAAGCCGCCAGAAATGAACTGCCCGCCGATTTTCCGGTGACCTCCACGATCGTCAACGGGGCCAGTGTGGAGGCCGCGGTCGAGCAGTTGGGCTGGGATGAAGGCGACATCATCATGGTCGGATCCAGTCGACTCAGTGCGCCCCGGCGGATCTTCCTCGGTTCCACCGCGGCCAAGATGTTGCGCGTGTTGGACGTACCCATGGTGGTTGTGCCCCGAGATGAACTGAAAGACGGCGAGGACCACTCATGACAGAGTCCGCATCCGAATCCGTGTCGCATCAGCAGCTGGAGGCCGCCGAGCAGGCCGGCGGGCTGGTCTCCAAGGGGCTGGCCGCGGGCAAGGTCGGTACGTTCTCCGGAGCGATCCTCGGGATCTCTTGTGTGGCACCCGGATACACGCTGACGGCGAGCATCGGGTTGATCGTCGCCGCCGTCGGGCTCAAGATGCCGGCGATCTTCATCGCCGGGTTCATCCCGATGTTCTTGACCGCCTACGCGTATCGGGAACTGAACTCGCGAGCGCCGGACTGCGGTGCGTCGTTCACGTGGTCCACCAAGGCATTCGGCCCGTACGTGGGTTGGATGTGTGGGTGGGGCATGGTGATGGCCTCGATCATCGTGCTGTCCAACCTCGCCGCGATCGCGGTCGAGTTCTTCTACCTGTTCATCGCCCGGATCACCAACCATTCCTCGATCGCCGAGCTTGCCGACAACAAGGCCGTGAATATCCTCACGACGTTGGTGTTCCTGGCCATCGCCACAGCCATCGCCAGTCGCGGTATCACCACCAGTGAGCGCGTGCAGTACATCATGGTCGGTTTTCAGATGGTGGTGCTGGTGGCCTTCGCGGTGATGGCCTTCGTACACGTGGCCCGTGGCGACGCACCGGCTGGTTTGTCGTTCGACCTGGACTGGTTCGACCCGTTCACGGGACTCACTTTCGGTGTGTTCGCCGTCGGCGTCACCGGGTCGATCTTCGCCTTCTGGGGCTGGGATACCTGCCTGACGCTGGGCGAGGAGTCCAAGGATCCGACGAAGGTGCCCGGACGCGCCGGCCTGCTGTGCGTGCTGTCGATCCTCGCGACGTATCTGCTCATCGCGGTGGCGGTGATGATGTACGCGGGGGTCGGCGAGGAGGGTTTGGGGCTCGGCAATCCGGACCATCAGGACAACGTGTTCGCCGCGCTGGCCGATCCGGTGCTCGGCAGCTGGGCCGGGCCGCTGCTGTTCCTGGCGATCCTGGCTTCGTCGGTGGCCAGCTTGCAGACCACCTTCCTGCCCGCCGCGCGGGCGATGCTGGCGATGGGTGCCTACAAAGCGTTCCCGTCGCGCTTCGCCGAAGTCAGCCCGCGATATCTGGTGCCCGGTTTCGCGACCATCACCGCGGGCGTTGTCACCGGCGTGTTCTACACCGTGGTGAGCCTGCTGTCCGAGAGTGCGCTACTGGATACCATTGCCGCCCTTGGCATCATGATCTGCTGGTATTACGGCATCACCGCATTCGCGTGTGTCTGGTATTTCCGTGGGGAGTTGTTCAGCAGCGCTCACAACGTGGTGTTCAAGTTGCTGTTCCCACTGTTGGGTGGCCTGATGTTGGCCTGGGTGTTCGTGATCGCCATCGGGGAGAGCATGAACCCGGAGAACGGCAGCGGCGCCGCGATCGGCGGTATCGGGCTGGTGTTCTTCATGGGCTTCGGCATCCTGCTGCTCGGCGTCGTGCTGATGTTCGTGTGGAGATCGATCAGCCCGGCGTTCTTCCGGAGCGAGACACTGCGACACGACACACCCTCGCTCGTGGAGTAGCGGTGGCGTCAAGACTCCGCGAAACCGACGAAATGGTCGTTACCGCAGTGCATTTACGACCATAGCGTCGGTTTCGCGGTCAGGTGGTCGGCGTGGTCAGCTGCCGGCCGCGCCGCCGAGACCGGACTTGCCCGGGTTGTGTGCGATGTGCAGCGGGTCGAGCAGATCCCACACCGTAGCCACGGCCTGGTCTTTGAGTGCCGCACCCGGCTCTTCCAGGTTGATCAGGTCGGCGACGATGTCGTAGCCGTAGTACACCGCCGAACCCGGAGGGGTGGTCTTGATCAGCTCCGTGATGATCGTCTGCCGGGCATCGCGGGCCGCGTCGTCATCGCCGAGGGCGGGCGCCAGGCTCGGCAGGATCTTGCCGATCGGAATCACCGCGTTCACCCACGGCACGATCTGGCTGCCCCGGTAGATCTGCTCGGTGGCTTCCCGGATGAACGGGTCGAGTTCGTTCGGAAGGCCGGTGTTCATCAACGCGTTCCGAAGATTCATGATCGGCTCGGGAATGTCCGTCGGCTCTGGATCGTCATCGCGGAACGGGTTGGGGTTCCACGGTGTATCGGCCTGCGTCTGCACCGCGCCGACCTTCGGGGTGGCCAAGGTCTTGCTCTTCGGCTGTGCGACGGCGGTCTCCGGGCTGTCCTCCACCACGGGCACAGGCTCGGGAGCCGCGGCCTGCTTGGGGGTGAACAGGCCCTTGAGCTTGGTGACCTGCTCGGCCTCGAACTCCTTGGCAGTGGGCTTCGGCTTCAGCGTGCCCGACACCGGCTTGGCAGGCTTGGCGTCCTGAACGGCCTTGGTGACGTGCGCGGCGGCTTTCTCGATCTTGTCGGCCTGCTTGTCGACGGCTTCCTTGACGCCGGCCTTGACCGTCGACAGGGGCTTGGCGCGCTTGGTATCGCCAGTCTTGGTCTCACCCCGCTTGGGTCCGGCGTTGACGTGCTGTGATGTGCTGCTCGTCGAATCCTTGGACGTGCCGTCCGTCGAATCCGCGTGGGCGGTGCCCTGGCCGGCCACGGCGAGCGCCGCCCCGACTCCTGCCGCTACCGCAACACCACCGACGTAGCCGATGTACTTGGTTGACGCCATTGCCGTCCTCTCACAGCCGATCCCCAGCCCACGGGCATCGTAGGGGGCGGCGGCGTGATCGGCATCACGAGGTGACCTACACCCACTTGCCGCCGTCGACGCGCAACGTAGCGCCGGTGACGAAGGACGCCCGATCGCTGCACAGCCACGCCGCGGCCTCGGCGATCTCGGCGGGCTGGGCCCCGCGACGCAGCGGGGTGTCGGCGATGAGACTGTCGAGGACACCGGGGCTGGCTGCGTCCCACTCGTGGATCATGTCGGTCAGCGTCGGACCGGGCGCCACTCCGTTGACCCGGATGCCTTCGGGCCCGTAGGTGACCGCGGCCGATTCGGTGAGGCTGTTGACGGCCCGCTTCATGGCTCCGTAGGCCGGTAGCTCCGGGTTGCTGTGAAAGCTGCCGATGCTGGAATTGTTGACGATGGCACCGGTTTTGGCCGTGGCACGGATCGCGGCGACCTCAGCGCTCAATGCCGACCAGACGCCTTTGAGATTGACGCGGTAGACGTGGTCGAAGTCGTCCTCGGCCAACTGGTCGAGCGGTCCCGGCGGTTGGATCGTCGCGCCGTTGTTGAAGGCCACGTCGAGCCGTCCCCAGAGTTCGACGGTGCGCTGTACCGCGGCGCGCACACTGTCGCCGTCGGCCAGATCGCACACCACGTATTCGGCAATACCGCCGGCCGCCCTGATGTCGTCGGTGACCGCCTTGATTTGGGCTTCGGTCCTGGCCGCCAGCAGAACGCTCGCACCTTCGGCGGCGAACAGCCGCGCGGCGGCAGCGCCTATGCCGCGCCCAGCGCCGGAGATGAATGCGATCTTGTCGGCGAGCAGCCCGGTCGTCGTGGGAGAAGTCATGGCAACGAGCGTGCGTCGGGCCGCACACCGCATCCAGGTATCGGTGGTACCAGGCTGTGAGGAGGCGCGGCAGCGCATCGGTCGGGAGAATGGTCCTGTGGACAAGCGAGAGCTCGGCGCGTTCCTGCGCAGCAGGCGTGAGCGGATCAGTCCCGCCGAGGTGGGCCTGCCGCTCGGACCCCGCCGCCGCACCCCGGGGCTGCGCCGCGACGAGGTCGCGCATCTCGCGTTCATCTCCACCGAGTACTACACCCGCCTGGAGCAGGCCCGCGCCCCGCATCCGTCGGGCGAAGTGCTGTCGGGCCTGGTCCGCGCGCTGCGACTGTCCGATGTCGAGCGGGCCCACCTGTACGTGCTGGCCGGGGTCGAGCTGAAAGGGCCGACGGGCCCGCCGCGGGTGGTCCGGCAGAGCATCCTGGATCTGCTGCGGCGATTGCCCCAGGCCGCCGCCATCGTGGTGTCCGCGACCTATGAGGTGCTCGCCTGGAACGACCTGGCCTGCGCTCTGATGGAGGATTTCTCGGCGTTGTCGCGCCGGGACCGAAACCTGGTGCGGCGCGCGTTCCTTGGTCCTCATCCGGTCGATGGACGACGCCTGTACGGCGTGTCCGATGCCGAGGAGTTCTCCCATACCGCCGCCCAGCACCTGCGCGCCACCGCCGCGCGGTATCCGGACGATCCGGAAACCGCGGATCTGATCGCCGAATTGCGTTCTGGTAGCGATGAGTTCGCTCGGCTGTGGGATGCCCACGATCTGGTCGCCCAGCCCACCTTGTGCAAGACGTTCGCGCATCCGACGGTCGGTGCCGTCTCGGTCAACTGCGACACACTCGACATCGCAGACCGCGACCAACGCGTCATCATCTACACCACGGAACCGGGCTCGCCCTCGGAGGAGGCGATGCGACTGCTCGCCGTTCTGGGCACTCAGCGTATGGACGTCCCCGGCTGAGCCAGCCACTCGGTGAACCGCCGGCCCTCATCGGCTGCCCAGCGCGACGGCGGGGATGCGTCGAGATACCTGGCCAGCATTCGTTCGGTCTCATCCGGTCCACGGGTCTCGAGCAGACTGCGCAGCAGATCGGGCCGGGCGAGGGTGAGTTGGCCGAGCCGGGCCCGGTCGGCCAGACCACGCAACAGCTGCATGGCCGGATCGTCTGTGGGCGGTTCGGCGCTCGCCCGCGCCGTATATGCCGCCAGCCGTCGTTCCCATTCCTGGGTGCCTTCCAATCCGTGATCGGTCGGCGGACCGACAGGCGATCGGGGCGCCGCGGTGGCCGTGCGAAACGGTCTCTCGACGGGTGCGCCGTCACAAATGCGGTGCAGCGCTTGCAGGATCGCGCGCAGGCCGGCCGCGCCGAGCGACACCATCGCAGTGGGCACCGCCTCGAACACCACCGCGCGTAGTTGGGGTAACCGCGGGATCGTGCAAGCCAGCAGGGACAACAGCTCCAGATCCGGACCGCCGATATGGGCGTCCAGGTAATAGCCCTCCAATTCGAAGCCGCCGGCGACGTGGATCTCCAGCACTCGATCCAGTGGCAGGGCGTCCAGGACGTCCTCGACGGGTTGGCGGCCGTTGCGTTCATTGGCCAGCAGGTTGTGCAGGTCGAGCAGGATGCCGCAGTCGGCTCGCCGGGCGATCTCGGCGATGAAGCTGCCGTCGGGCAGCTCGCCGGGGCGCGGCCGAAGATAGTTGACTCCGGTCTCGATGAGAAATGGCCGCTCTGAATGGGTTTGGTAGCTGTCGATGTGTTCGACGGCGGCCTCGACGCCGGCGCGGGTCTGCGCCGGCGGCAGCAGGAACCCGGCGTCGAGCTCGTGACCCGCGTGGCGGACCTGGTTGAACGACAGGTGTTCGCTCCAGTGCGTGGCCCCGAGCCGCGCGGCGCACTGGGCGGCCAGCTTCACCCCGGCCGGGTCGGGGGCGGTGCAACCCCCGACCGGGAAGCCCACCCCGTGCACCAGCGTGGGACGGTCTCGGCTCTCGACCCAGTCGAACGCGGGTTCGTTGATGTCCCAGCCGGTTTGGCGTGGCGTCCACATCGTCTGCGGCTCGACCTCGACCACGTCGATGAGGTCGGCGACTTCGCTCCAGACCAGGTCCAGGCCGGTGGTGGCGATGACGCCGACGCCGAGATCGGGCCGCGACATCGAAAAGCTAACCCGTGGTGGGCGTGGCGACGCCCTCTTCGTTGATGACGAAGTCGGAGAATCCCTGCCAGTGCAGGTCCAGTCCGGAGTGGCAACCAGGGCAGCCGGCCTGCCCGAGCACACTGGCCTGTGCCTTCTGGAACTTCTTGAGATCGAACAGCACCGAATCGGGGGCGCTGATCCGGATCCGGTCCCGTGGGGGCAGCGGCTGGGGGTTCAAATCGGCCATGATGCGATCCTTTCCTGCGGTTACCGGAGGAATCCGGTGATATGCCGAGGTTAGGAAGCTGCGCGGGCGCGGTCGCGGGTAGTTGACTACCTGATTCAGCCCCTTGGCTGCGTCGAACAGATGTTCGATACACTGGTGGGGTGGGTTGGCATAACGGGCCGCCGAGCTGGTCGGAGATGGAGCGGGTACTTACCGGCAAGCCGCGTCGTTCCGGCCTGCCGTTGGAGCCAGCGGGCGACGGCGGGGACAGTCCGGCCTGGTCGCGTAAGCGCGGCAGCTATCAACCGCCGGAACTCGACCGGCCGCGTACGTCGGTCCGTTACGCCGAGCTGCACACGCATTCGGCGTACAGCTTCCTCGACGGCGCGAGCACGCCGGAGGAGTTGGTGGAGGAGGCGGCCCGGCTGAACCTGCGGGCGATCGCGCTGACCGATCACGACGGGCTCTACGGTGTGGTCCGGTTCGCCGAGGCGGCTCGGGAACTGGACGTAGCCACGGTCTTCGGCGCCGAGCTCTCGCTGGGGAACATTCCCCGCACCGAGGACCCCGATCCGCCCGGCCCGCATCTGCTGGTGCTCGCCCGTGGGCCGGAGGGGTATCGACGGTTGTCGCGCGAGATCGCCAAAGCCCACCTGGCCGGGGGTGAGAAAGGCAAGCCCCGCTACGACTTCGACGGGCTCACCGAGGCCGCCGGCGGGCACTGGCACATCCTCACGGGCTGTCGTAAAGGTCATGTCCGCGAGGCGCTTTCCCGCGGCGGTCCGGAAGCTGCCGCCTCCGCTCTGGCCGATCTGGTGGACCGTTTCGGGGCAGGCCGGGTCAGCGTCGAACTCGCCCATCACGGCCATCCGTGCGATGACGAGCGCAATGCCGTCCTGGCCGGGCTGGCGTCGCGGTTCGGGATACCGGTGGTGGCCACCACCGGTGCGCACTTCGCCACCCCCGACCGGGGGCGGCTGGCCATGGCGATGGCGGCGATCCGGGCCCGCAACTCGATGGACACCGCGGCCGGGTGGCTGGCCCCGCTCGGCGGCTCCCACCTGCGCTCGGGGGAGGAGATGGCCCAGCGGTTCGGTGTGGAGATCGTGACGGCCGCAGCAGATCTCGGTGAGCAGTGCGCCTTCGGTCTGGCGCTCATCGCCCCGCAGCTGCCGCCGTTCGACGTTCCAACCGGGCACACCGAGGACAGCTGGCTGCGCCATCTGGTCATGGTGGGTGCCGCCGAGCGGTACGGGCCCGTCGCCAACGCGGAAAAGGCCTATGCGCAGATCGAACACGAACTGCGCATCATCGAGCAGTTGAAGTTCCCCGGCTATTTCCTTGTGGTGCACGACATCACCCGGTTCTGCCGGGACAACGACATCCTGTGCCAGGGCAGGGGATCGGCGGCCAATTCGGCGGTCTGCTATGCACTGAAGGTCACCAACGTCGACCCGATCGCCAACGAGCTGTTGTTCGAACGGTTCCTGTCCCCGGCTCGCGACGGTCCGCCCGACATCGACATCGACATCGAATCAGACTTGCGCGAGAACGTCATTCAATATGTGTACGAGCGTTACGGTCGTGACTACGCCGCGCAGGTCGCCAACGTCATCACCTATCGCGGCCGTAGCGCGGTTCGCGACATGGCCCGGGCGCTGGGCTTCTCCCAGGGGCAGCAGGATGCCTGGAGCAAGCAGCTGAGCCGGTGGAACGGGCGTCCGGACTCGCCGGAGGCGGAAGACATCCCGCGGCCGGTGATCGAGTTGGCCACCCAGATAGCCAACCTGCCGCGGCACCTCGGCATCCACTCGGGCGGCATGGTGATCTGTGACCGCCCGATCGCCGACGTGTGCCCGGTGGAGTGGGCGCGCATGGCCAACCGCAGCGTGCTGCAGTGGGACAAAGACGACTGCGCGGCAATCGGTTTGGTGAAGTTCGACCTGCTCGGCCTCGGGATGCTCTCGGCGCTGCACTACGCGATCGATCTGCTGGCCGAGCACAAAGGCATCGCCGTCGACCTGGCCAAACTGGACCTGTCCGAACCGGCGGTCTACGAGATGTTGCAGAAGGCCGACTCGGTGGGGGTGTTCCAGGTGGAGTCCCGCGCACAGATGGCCACCCTTCCCCGGCTCAGGCCGAGGGAGTTCTACGACCTCGTGGTGGAGGTGGCGCTGATCCGGCCGGGCCCGATCCAGGGCGGTTCGGTGCACCCCTACATCCGTCGCCGCAACGGCCTGGAGCCGGTCACCTACGACCATCCGTCGATGGAATCCGCCCTGAAGAAGACACTGGGCATCCCGCTGTTCCAGGAGCAGCTCATGCAATTGGCAGTCGACTGTGCGGGTTTCACCGCCGCCGAGGCCGACCAGTTGCGCCGGGCGATGGGCTCCAAACGCTCCACCGAGAAGATGCGGCGGCTGCGCAGCCGGTTCTACGACGGCATGGCCGAACTTCACGGCATCACCGGCGAGGTGGCCGAGCGGATCTACGAGAAGCTGGAGGCCTTCGCGAATTTCGGTTTCCCGGAAAGTCATTCGCTGAGCTTCGCGTCGCTGGTCTTCTACTCGTCGTGGTTCAAGCTGCACCACCCGGCGGCGTTCTGCGCGGCCCTGCTGCGGGCTCAGCCGATGGGGTTCTACTCCCCGCAGTCGCTGGTCGCCGACGCACGCCGGCACGGGGTGGCGGTGCACGGCCCCGATGTCAACGCCAGCCTGGCCTACGCGACGTTGGAGAACGCCGGTATGGACGTGCGGTTGGGGCTGGGCAGTGTCCGCCACATCGGTGACGAGTTGGCCGGGCGCCTGGTCGATGAGCGAAATGCCAACGGGCCGTTTGAGACCCTGATCGACCTGACTGGCCGGGTGCAGCTGTCGGTACCCCAGACCGAGGCGCTGGCAACCGCCGGTGCGCTGGGTTGTTTCGGGATCAGCCGGCGTGAGGCGCTGTGGGCGGCGGGTGCGGCAGCCACCCAGCGGCCGGACCGGCTCCCGGGAGTGGGATCTTCCTCGCACGTCCCGCCGCTGCCGGGGATGAGCGCGCTGGAGCTCTCAGCCGCCGACGTGTGGGCCACCGGCGTCTCGCCGGACAGCTATCCCACCCAGTACCTGCGTGCCGACCTCGACGCGCTGGGCGTGGTTCCCGCCGACAAGTTGCTGGGTGTCGTCGACGGAACCCGAATCCTGGTTGCCGGGGCGGTCACTCACCGGCAGCGCCCGGCGACCGCGCAGGGGGTGACGTTCATGAACCTGGAAGACGAGACCGGCATGGTCAATGTGCTGTGTGCGCCCGGGGTGTGGGCGCGTTACCGCAAGTTGGCGCAGACGGCGCCGGCGCTGGTGGTCCGCGGCATCGTGCAGAACGCCAGTGGTGCGGTCACCGTGATCGCCGACCGGATGAGCCCGGTCGAGCTGAGGGTCGGCTCGCGGTCGCGCGATTTCCGCTGAGTCGCCTGGCGTCAGCTCGGATCGGCGCCCGAGGTGTTGGCGACGCCGCGGGTCGCGGTGTCCTCGAGCCCGGTCCGCAGCAGCGACCACGCCAGCCGCCGCGCGGCGGTCGCCCGCTCGTGCAGCAGGCGTTGGACCGCCGGGATGGGGTTGGTTTCCGGGGCCCGTCCCTCGACCACGTCGGCATGCAGATCCTCGGCAACCTGGATCGCCAACAGCACAGCGTCGTTGACCCGGTTCAGCGCATCCTGCAGGCGGTCGTCCTGGCTGAGCAGATGGGCGTTGTCCAGCTCGACCGAGACGTCGCTGACCACCTGGCTGATCTGCTCGAAGAGCGCGTTCATCGCGGTCTCCCGCTCGTCGCGGTCCGGGTTGCGCAGCTGCGCGGCACCTTCGCTCCAGAGCGTGGCGAGCATCCGGGTGTGTGCGCCCACCGCGCGGGACACCTCGATCATCGCCTGCTTCTGCAGTTGATCGAGCAGGTTGTTGCGCTCGATGCGGGCCAGTTCCTGTTGCGCCACCAGTTCGGCATCGTGCAGTTTCTGCTGAGACTCCATCTGGGCCCGGTGCCATTTCTGGGTCAGGGCGAGTTCCAGCGCCGAGCGCTCGTCGGCGGCCGCAAGCTCACGACGCAGACGCTCGTCGGCTTGGGCGATGTCGTTCTTGGCCTGACGCTGGATGGTGAGGGTCAGCCACATCGTCACCATCACGACGACGAAGACCACGGCACCGAAGAACCACTCGGCCTTGCTTCCGCGCTCGCCCGGGCTGAACAGCAGGTACCAGATGATCGCCAGGCTGCTCAGGCCGCCGCACGCCAGCCAGCCGATGCCGGCCTTGGTGTCGATGGACATGTTTTTGGGGGCCGGGTCTCGATGCACCGCAGCCACCCGCATCGGCTCAGTCGTTTCGCCGATCTGGCCGTAATCCAACGGGGCACCCCCTGAAGACTCAGCGACCCTTGTCGATTCAGTTAGTCCGGCCATGTCGACCTCCCGTCGGCCAAGCCTGCCACCGTGCCGGCGTTCAGAGTAAGGCCAACCTCGGCGGCCGGTGCTACCGGCCGGTGGCACCGGCGCTCGCATACTCTGTTTTTCGTCATTCTTCAAGTGCCCCTAGCGATGACGTGACGCTCCCAAACCGCTAGTGTCATCGGCGAGCTCACCGCGAGCGGCGGTGGATCGGTCCGACAGGTCCGGCGACCGGCCGCTCACTTTCTGTTGATCTGTTCGCTTGAGAATTGAGGGCCCATGGGACAAAACGCGACGCTGGAAGGTGATTCGGCGGTCATCGTCAGTCTGTCGGAAGCGGCGATGCACATGTATTCCGCCGCGATCGATGCACTGCCCTTCCCCGAGGACAAGAAGTTCCACAAGCGCGCCGACGTCGTCCTGTCCGGCCTGCGCAAGCTGCGTGCTTCCCTGGCGGAGGCGGCCAGCAGCAACCGGCCGTCTCCCGCGGTCATCGTGGCGCTCAGCGGGGTCCGTCAGCGGTATGACTCGCTGATGGCCCATGCCGCTGCGGCGCCGGGATCCTCTCTGGGACAGCAGATCTACGTCACCCGCGTCCACGCCAAGCTGTCGGCCCAGGAAGTCGCCAACGGTGCCGGTCTGCGTGACGGACTGCTCGATGAACTCGAGGCCGGCGCAACCCCGACCGATGCCGAGGCGCAGAAGATCCGCGACACCATCGCGGCGCTGGGCGGGTTGCCCGGCGACGATCACGGCATCCACGCCGTTCCGAGCCCGGTCGAATACGGCTCGTCCGAAGAGTCGCAGGCCAACGGCTGGGAACCGGTGTTGGTCTCCGAGAACGCAGGCTGAATCGGACCACACACCGTCGTCGATTCCGCGACGGTGCGCAACCTTCATCTGTTAGCTGAGTTGTACTGCAGCGCACGATGATTGGAAGCTCCCCAGCAAACTGCTGGGGAGCTTCTCCGTTTTTCACCGGTGAGCGGTTGTAGGGTCGCGGCATGACAGCCGAACCAGCTCTGAACTTGACCGTCGACGAGCTCCTCACCACCACCCGCTCGGTGCGCAAACGCCTCGACTTCGAGAAGCCGGTGCCGCGTGAGGTGATCACGGAATGCCTCGACCTGGCGCTACAGGCCCCCACCGGGTCGAATGCGCAAGGCTGGCAATGGGTTTTCGTCGAGGACCCGGCAAAGAAGAAGGCGCTGGCCGACATCTACCGGGCCAACGCCAACCCCTACCTGGACATGCCCAAGCCTGAGCGCGGTGACATCCGCGATCAGCAGGCGGATGCCGTGATGAGCTCGGCGAGGTACCTCACCGACAACTTCGAGAAGGCGCCGGTGCTGATGATCCCGTGCCTGGAAGGCCGTCCGGATGGTGCACCTGCCGGCATGTCCGCATCGTTCTGGGGATCTCTGCTGCCCGCGGTGTGGAGCTTCATGCTGGCGCTGCGCTCCCGCGGCCTCGGGTCGGCCTGGACGACGCTGCACCTGCTCGGTGACGGCGAGAAGCAAGCTGCCGAACTGCTGGGCATTCCGTTCGACAAGTACGCCCAGGCGGGCCTGTTCCCGATCGCCTACACCAAGGGCACCGACTTCAAGAAGGCCAAGCGCCTTCCGGCCGAGCAGTTCTCGCACTGGGACAGTTGGTGAGCGCTGGGCGCCTGTTGCCCCAGATGAAATTGTGAAGCCGGTGTATGAACTCTCTGTGAGATTCGGGCGTGGGTCGCATGGCGGCCCACGCCCGCGGCGTAACTAGACGCCGCCGGCGAACCCGTGTTGGCGCCACGCCTCATAGGCGGCGACGGCCGCGGCATTGGACAGATTCAATGACCGCCTGCCGTCGAGCATCGGAATACGCACCTGCGCGGTGATATTCGGGTCGGCCAAAGTTTGTGCGTCCAGTCCGGTGGGTTCCGGGCCGAACATCAGCACGTCTCCCGGCTGGTAGGCGATGTCCGCGAACGAGGTCGACGCGTGCGCGGTGAATGCGTAGACCCGGGCCGGCATCAGCGCGCGCCATGCGGACGCCAGATCGGCATGCACGGTCACCGATGCCAGGTCGTGGTAGTCGAGGCCGGCCCGGCGCAGCTTGGGTTCGGACAAATCGAACCCCAGGGGCTCGACCAGATGCAGCTCGCACCCGGTACCTGCCACCATCCTGATCGCATTGCCTGTGTTGGGTGCGATGCGAGGAGAAAAGAACAACACCCGGAACATCCGACGATGATCGTACGAAGGCCCGCCCGGGGTCGAATCGGGATGTGAATGAGGCCCGAATCGGCACGCGGAATAGGAAGTGGAAATCGGCACGCGATTCGGCAAGGACAGCGCTGTTTGCTCGATTACCACACAACTGCGCTACGGCTCGGTCACGAACTCTGTCTGTTCAGTAAGAATTGTGGAAACGCTCGCGAGCTGCTGTCATACTCGTGCAATTGCCAAGGCGTTTGACGCCCGCCCCCGCGTGGGCGGAAACAGCAGGAAGTCTTATGAATCACGCCCCACGAGTAAATTGCGGCCACGCAGCCGGTAGTGCGGTTGGGCGCCGATGACTGCCTTTACGCAGCTGAAACAGGCTGACGGCACCCTCGTCGAATTCTCCCCAGCACCATCGGCTCCGGCCAAGCGCCCCTCGCGCTGGTCACCGGCCAACTGGCCGGTCAGCCGGAAAGTCCTTGCCATTGTCGTCGTGCCGTTGATCCTGGCGGCGACGTTCGGTGGCTTGCGCATCTATGCCAGCGCCAGCGCTGCCGGAGATCTGCGATTGGCGGCCGATCGTGCCGAAGTGATTCCCGACGTCGACCGCTACATGGCGGCGATGGAGGGTGTCCTTATCGCAGCTACCGAAGGTGGCGACGGGCAGTCGGCGATGTCCACGTTCAATGAGCGCAAATCTGATTTGCAGCAACGGGTAGATGCCACCGATGTGTCCGAGGACGTGGGCCAGGCCGTGGCCGGCCTTCTCGGCAAGGGACAGCAGCTCGTCGACGCGGTGATGTCCGATTCGATCGATCTGCGTCAGCGCATCCTCGATTACGGTCCGCTGCTGCTGACCGGGGAAGCCGCCATCACCGGCTCGGTGCACAGCAACCAGCAGTCGGTCCAGGCTCAGGTCGAGGCGCTGGCCCGGGCGGTCGGTGCCCGCGGGCAGATGGCGATCCAGCGGATGCTGGTCAACCGGGGCGGGGACGAGCCGGAGCCGCTGCTGCGCACTTCGATGATCACGATGGCCGGAACCGAGCCGTCCACGGTCGCTGCGCTGACCAAGGTGCTCGGCGGTGGCTCCGAGGAGGCGGCGACGCTTCGCGCCGAGATGGTCAAGCGCATGGCGATGATGTCGAACCCCGGCATCCCGCTGGTCGGTAACCCGGACATGCTGGCCTCGCTGGACGCGACCAACAAGATCGCCGGGCAGATCGTCGCCGACACCACCGCGTCCATTCCGGCCGCCGTGGAGGCCCAGGCCAACGATGCCCGCAACGACGCGATCCGTGACGCCATCCTGGTGGCGACCGCGATCGTCAGCGCCATGGTCATCGTGTTGTTGGTGGCCCGCTCACTGGTGCGCCCGCTGCGGACGCTGCGCGACAGCGCGCTCAAGGTGGCGCATCAGGACCTGGCCAAGGAGATCGAACGGGTCCGTGCCGGCGGTGAGTTGGTGCCGGTCACCCCGATCCCGGTGCAGACCACCGAAGAGGTCGGTCAGGTGGCCCATGCCGTCGACGAGCTGCACGAGCAGGCGGTGTTCCTCGCCGGCGAACAGGCTCAGCTGCAGTTGCAGGTCTCCGACATGTTCGAGACGCTGTCGCGGCGCAGCCGCTCGCTCGTCGACCAGCAGTTGTCACTGATCGACCAGCTGGAGCGCAACGAGGACGATCCGGAACGCCTGGAGAGCTTGTTCCGGCTCGACCACCTCGCTGCCCGCATGCGCCGGAACGGTGCGAACCTGCTGGTGCTGTCCGGCTCCAAGCTGGCACGCGAGCACAGCCGCCCGGTGCCGCTGGCGACGGTGATCAATGCCGCGGCCTCGGAGGTCGAGGACTACACCCGCGTCATCACCGCGTCGGTGGCCGACGTCGAGATCACCGGTTCGGCGGCGGGCGACCTGATCCACCTGCTGGCCGAGCTGCTCGACAATGCGCTGCGCTATTCGCCGCCGATCTCGCAGGTGCGGGTGTCGGCTGTGCACGCGGCCAAGGGTGCGTTGGTGATCGAGGTGAGCGACGTCGGCCTGGGCATGACCGAGGCCGACCTGCGGGTCGCCAACACCCGTCTGCAGTCGGGCGGCGAGGTCAATCCGTACACCGCGCGTCACATGGGTCTGTTCGTGGTCGGGCGGCTGGCCACCCAGCACGGTCTGGTGGTGCGGCTGCGCAGCACCGTCGCCGAAGAACCGAGCTCGGGCACGACGGCAGGGGTGTACATCCCGGCCACACTCCTGGCCCGCGACGGCGGCGACGCGGTCGACGACCTTCCGTACGGCAGGCCTGTCGACGCGCACGCCGGGATCGCGACGGCGCTGTCGCTGGACGCGGACCCTGCCGATGCGTCGGCATTCGGGTCCGGCACCGACGAACCCCACCTCAACGGGGCCGAGATGCCGTTCGATCTGCTGCCTCAGCGCAGTCCGGGTGCCAGCGGCATCTCGGAGCTGCCGGGGACACTCGCACCGCAGCCGGACCAGGCTGCCGAGGTGCCGGCCGAGGAGCCCGCGGAGGAGCCCGTCGGTGAGTGGCCACAGCAGTGGCCGGTGCACACCGAAGAGAGTGCGGCGCTGGCCAAGGGAGAAGCCAAGGGCGAAGTCGCCGCAGCGGCCGACCCTGCAGCCTCCGACGACGCGGTTGACGACGTGGAATCCGGGCGTCAGACGCCCACCAACACGTCATCGTTCTTCGCGTCCCGCGGGCAAGCCGCCACCAACGGCGTGAACGGTCACAGTGGCCCCAACGGGGCGAGTGACCTCAACGGCCACAGCGGCCTCAACGGCGTCAATGGCGTCAATGGTCTGAACGGTCTCAACGGTCTCAACGGTGCGGCTCATCAAGCCGAGCAGGTACCCGAGGAACCGGTCGAACCCGCCGCGGCTCAGGCCGAAGACCCCGAGGTCCAGGGCGACTCGATCTATCAGTCGATGGTCTCGGAATTCGAGATCGACCCGACGACCCACGTGCGCAGTGCCGATCTGGACTGGAAGACGGTCTGGGAGAAGGGCTGGTCGGTGGCCGCCGCCGCCCAGGATGCGCCCGTCGAGCAGCACACCGAGGAAGGCCTGCCCATGCGTACGCCGGGTGCCCGCCTGGTGCCGGGTGGCGTGGCTGCGGCTGTCGGAGTGGCCGGCGAGTCCAACGGCCGTCACCGCAACGGTGGAGTACACCGTAACGACGACGGCTTCGAGACGGTAGCATCGGCAGACGAACCTGACAGCGGCATGTTCGCGGCGTTCAAACCGCGTGACCCCGAGTCTGTCCGTACGAGCACCAGCAACCTTTTCGGAGGCGTGCACGCCGGACGATCGCATGCCCGTGAGACCAGAGGAACCGATAACGAATGACCCGTCCGACGCAGCGCGACTCCCTGGACTGGCTCGTGTCCAAGTTCGCCCGCGAGGTATCCGGGGTGTCCCACGCAGTGCTGGTTTCGGCCGACGGACTGCTCATGGCAGCCAGCGAACACATGCCGGTCGAGCGGGCCGACCAGCTCGCCGCGGTCTCCTCCGGCCTGGCGAGCCTTGCCACCGGCGCCTCCCAGCTGTTCAACGGCGGCCATGTGATGCAGTCGGTGGTCGAGATGGAGAACGGCTACCTGCTGCTGATGCGGGTGGGCGACGGCTCCAACCTGGCCACGCTGACCGCCCCTTCCTGTGACATCGGCCAAGTCGGCTACGAGATGGCCATCCTGGTCGAGCGGGTCGGCGCGGTGGTGCAGTCTTCGCGCCGTACGCCGCAACCGTCCTGAGTCCCCGCTCCCTTCAAGTCGCGAGGTGCCTGTGGACGAACCGGAAACTACTGACCGTCCGAGTCTGGTGCGGCCGTACACGCTGACGGCCGGCCGCACCGACTCGCGCGTGCACCTTCCGCTGGAAGCCCCGATACAAAAAACCGACACGACACGTGAACCGCGCTGGACTGGGCACGATGTGCGCGCACAGATCGTAGAGTTGTGCACCGGCAGCCCTTCGGTTGCCGAGATTGCCGCTCATTTATCTCTCCCGCTCGGCGTGGCGCGCGTGCTGATCGGGGACTTGGTGACGCAGGGTTATCTACGGGTGGAAGCCACCCTTGATGATTCGGCTAGCTTCGACGAACGCCGCGAATTGATTGGAAGGACCCTGCGTGGCCTACGAGCACTCTGAACCCCGCTCGGCCTCCGGCGGTGGCGCCCCCCGACGTGGGGCTGCCTCGACGAAGATCGTCATTTCTGGCGGGTTCGGCGCAGGGAAGACAACATTCGTGGGCGCGGTCTCCGAGATCATGCCGCTGCGCACAGAAGCGTTGGTCACCAACGTGTCTGAGGGCGTCGACGCGCTCGACGGCACCCCGGACAAGCGCACCACCACGGTCGCGATGGACTTCGGCCGGATCACGCTCGGCGAGGATCTGGTGCTGTACCTGTTCGGCACCCCCGGGCAGCGCCGGTTCTGGTTCATGTGGGACGACCTGGTCCGTGGCGCGATCGGTGCGATCATCCTGGTCGACGTGCGCCGCCTGCAGGACAGCTTCGCCGCCGTCGACTTCTTCGAGGCCCGCAAGCTGCCGTTCATCGTCGCGGTCAACGAGTTCGACGACGCGCCAAAGCATCCCACCCAGGCGGTCCGCAAGGCCCTGGCGCTGCCGGAGCACATCCCGGTGGTCGCCGTGGACGCCCGTGACCGCAACTCGGCCAAGGCCGCGCTGATCGCGGTCACCGAGTACTCGTTGACCACAATGTCGGCGTTGCCCGGCTGAGGCGTGGTAGCTGACGAAACCGCCTGGGCGGACCGGGAATTCACAGGTCACGATTTCCGCGAGGAAGATCTGAGCCGGTTGCGCACCGAGCGTGTGGTGTTCACCGAGTGCGATTTCAGCGGTGTCGACATGTCCGAGTCGCAACATTTCGGCTCGGCATTCCGCAACTGCACGTTCCGCCGCGCCACGCTGTGGCACAGCACGTTCACCAACTGCAGCCTGCTGGGTTCGGTGTTCACCGAGTGCCGGCTGCGGCCCATCAAGATCGTCGAGTCGGATCTGACCCTGGCCGTACTCGGCGGCTGCGATCTGCGCAGCGTCGACCTGTCGGACTGCCGGATGCGTGAGGCCAGCCTGGTCGGGGTGGACCTGCGCAAGGCGGTGCTACGGCAGGCGGACCTGACCGGCGCGCGGGTGCAGGACGCCAAGCTCGACGAGGCCGATCTGCGCGGGGCGCGCGTCGACCCCACCTTCTGGACCACCGCCAAGTTGCGCGGCGCCAAGATCGACATCGCCCAGGCGCTGGCCTACGCCGCCGCCCACGGTCTCGACGTCCACGGCGGCTAGCGGTTACCGGTCGCCGCTGTCGCGCACCTTTTGTCACGCCAGAGTGATTGCCAGCGTCCAGTGTCACGCCAGCGTGACACCCCAACTTGCTGTGTCACGCCAGAGTGGCGATCGGCACCGGGCGTCACTCTGGCGTGACAAAGCGGGAGAACTCAGCCGGCCTTGAGGCGGATCCGCCAGCGAACGAACCCGGTGTAGACGATGCAGAGCAGCAGCAGGATGCCGATGTTGATCAGCCACACGGTCGGGGTGTGCTTCCAATGCGAATCGGCGGGCAGCAGCGGCGGCGGCACCAGGCGAGTCAGGTCGATGGTCGAAGCGGAGGCCGCGAAGCCCCAGCGCGCCGGGGTGATCCAGGACAGCTGATCGAGCACCACGCGGTCGGTCACCGGGATCATGCCGCCGGAGAACACCAGCTGGCTCATCACGGTGACCACCAGCAGCGGCATGATCTGTTCGGCCGAGCGGGCCAGTGCCGACAGCGCCAGGCCCACCATCGCGGAGGCCACACACGTCATGGAGATGTCGATGAACAACTCCAGGTTGCGGCCGCCGATGAAGGCCCCGCTGTCGACAGAACCCGGGCCCCAGCCCTTTCCGAGGATCGTGATCACCGTGACGATGGCGGATTGGAGCACCGCGAATACGGCGAACACCGCGATCTTCGCGAGCAGGTAGGCGGTCGTCGACAGGCCGACCGCCTGCTCGCGACGGAAGATTGCCTGCTCGCCGATGAGCGCCCGGATGGTCAGTGCGGTGCCCATGAAGATGGCACCGACGTTGAGCATCACCAGGATCTGGCCCGGTTCGTTGGGTGCCTCGCCGCCCTGGACGGCAGGCACCGGCAGACCGAACCCGACATCACCGGGCACCGACAGCGACAGCACACCCATGATGAACGGCAGCATCAGCAGGAACGCGGTATAGCCCCGGTCGGACACGATCAGCCGGACTTGCCTGCGGGCGATCGTGGACAGCTGCCGGAAGAGGCTGGTCTTGGCCGGCTCGCCGAGATCGCCGGGTTGTGCCGACGACGCCTCGGCCGCCGGGGCAGGACCGGTGCGGGCCAGGTACTTGCGGTTGGCCTCGGCCGGATCGCCGGCGACGGTGCTGAAGATGTCGGCCCAGTTGGTGGTGCCGAGTTCGGGGCCGATCTGGTCGGGCGGGCCGCAGAAGGCGGTCTTGCCGCCGGGGGCCAGCAGCAGCACCTGATCGCACACGTCGAGGTAGGTCAGCGAGTGCGTGACGACCAGCACCACGCGGCCGGCGTCGGCCAGCTGGCGCAGCATCGTCATCACCTGGCGGTCGAGCGCCGGGTCCAGGCCCGAGGTGGGCTCGTCGAGGATCAGCAGTGACGGGCCGGTCAGCAGTTCGAGGGCGACCGAGGCGCGCTTGCGCTGGCCGCCGGACAGCTTGTCGACGCGGGTGTCGAGGTGCTTGGTCATCTCGAGTTCCTCGAGCACCTGCATGACGACCTGTTCGCGGTCTTCCTTGGTGGTGTCCGGTGGCAGCCGCAGTTCGGCGGCGTACATCAGCGCCTGCCGGACGGTGAGCTGACCGTGCACGACGTCGTCTTGGGGGACCATGCCGATCCGGGAACGCAGCGAGGCGTACTCGGCGTGGACGTCGTGGCCCTCGAAGGTGATGGTGCCGCTGGTCGGATGTGTGTAGCCGGCGACCTGTTTGGCGAACGTCGACTTGCCGGCACCCGACGGGCCGATCACCGCGGTGAGCGTGCCGGGCCGGGCGGCTACGGAGATGTTGTCGAGAAGCGTCTTGTTGCCCTCGATGGTCCAGGTCAGACCGCGCACCTCGAGGCCGCCGGTGCGGGTGTCGGCCTCGGTCTCGCTGCGCCGTACCAGGGTGCCGCCGCTGAACACCAGGTCGACATTGCCGATCGTGACCACGTCACCGTCGTGCAGGATCGCGCTGTCCACCCGCGCGCCGTTGACGAAGGTGCCGTTGATGCTGCGCTCGTCACGGATCTCGGTGCCGCCGGTCAACGGGATCAACGTGGCGTGATGGCGTGAGGCCAGCACGTCGGGGATGACGACGTCGTTGTCGGTCGCGCGGCCGATCTTCACCGCACCTGCCGGCGCCGGGGTCGTGCGACCGGGCCGCAGGATCTTCATCATGCTGGTCGCGATGTTGCCGCCGGCCTCGCTGCCGGCCCGGTCCGGGGTGGCAGCGGGCCGCATCGTGGTCGGTGCCTGGGCCGGGTTCGCCGGGGCCGGGGTACGAACCGGTTGCGACTGGTACGCCTGTGGCCCGCTGGGATATCCCGACTGCGGTCCGCTCGGGTAGCCACCCTGGGGGCCACTCGGATATCCGGTCGGCGGGGTCGGGTAGCGCGGCTGCGGGCCGGACGAGTAACCGGGGCGCTGGGCAGCCGGTGGCTGACCGTACTGCTGACGCCCGGGGGCCGCCGCCTGGGTGGGCCACGCGCCGCTGGGCCGGTTCCCGATGGGTACCGCCGCGGTCGGTGTCCGGCCGACAGAGCCCTGGTGACGTCCGACCTCGAAGGTCACCTGGGGCCCGTCCGGGTTGCCGATGTTGACGACCTGGCCGTCGTGGATGTCGATCGAGGGCACCCGGCGGCCGTTGGCGTACATGCCGTTGAGGCTGCCGTTGTCGATCGCGATCCATCGACCTTGGTCGAAGCGCAGCACCAGGTGCGCACGCGAGATCAGCGGGTGGGCGATGCGGACGTCGGCGCGGAGGTCTCGGCCGATGACGACATCGTTGCCCGGGGCAAAGGTACGGGTCGATCCGTCGTAACGAACGGTCAGCGCAGGGCTCATCGCGCTCAACTCTATCTGTACTTTTCACCGGGGCTGGGCCGTTGCGGGGGTGTTGCGGCGTGTGACTATGGCTCACATGGGTTCTGAAGGGTCGCAGAAGACGGCCGACCGGGTGCTCGGCGTGCTACGTCTGCTCGGCACGGTGTTGGCCGGTGCAGCGGCGGTGTTGTTGGTGTGGGCTGCGGTGCTGGGTGCCTGGGCGCGGCTGGTCGCGCCACGCAGCGCAGGGGAGGGCTCCTGGTACGTGATCGGCCTGCACCGCTGGGGCGAAGCGCTGCCGAACCGCATGGCGCTGGCGGTGGTGGTGATCGCGGTGGTGCTGATCGCGGCGATGGCCTACAGCGTCTGGCGTGGGCAGACCGGCCGTGACCTGGCGGCCACCCCGGCCGGTGCGGGCGGCGTGGCGGCGCTGCTGGTCATCGCCTACGTCTCGCAGGGCATCCCGGCGTTCTATCGGACGGCGATGACCGGTTCGCCGGTCACCGCGGCGCTGCCGGCCGGGATGGCGGCGTGGTGGTTGTGCCTGGCCGGTGCGGCGGCGACGTTCCTCGCGGCGCGGGCGTTCCCTCGGTTGGACCGTGGCGCGGTGAAGTTGCTGGCCGTCGGTGCGGCGATTGCTGTCGTGGTTGCCGCGGTGGTGACCGTGGGTGCGTTGCGTGCCGGTGACGACGGACGCTTCGTCGATGCGACGACGACGGCAGCTACCGATGTGCCCGCGGTGCCCAATGTGTTGGGGAAGCGGACGTTCACGGTGCCGGTGGCCGATGCGTTCGGCGATCAGGGCGTCGCGACGTACGACATCGGTTCTGCTGGTGCCGGATTCGCGGTGTACCGGGACGGGCGCATCACGGCCTACGGCGCTGACGGCAAGGAGCGCTGGCACTACGCGCGTACCGGGCCTGGCGATGTGGCCGTCACCGGGATGCGGGTGCTCGACAATGGCGCCACGGTCCTGGCGTTCATCGATGGCGGGCTGGTCGGCCTGGACGCCATCACCTGGCAGCAGTTGTGGGTGAGTGCGGATGCGGCCCTTCAGGAAGCGGCCCGTGGGCGTTTTCGTTTGGCGTCCGGGCCGTTCATCGTCGGGTGGAACGACGAGCGCATCTGGACCCGGTATGACAGTCGGACGGGCCACGCGATGTGGAGCGTGCCCGCCCCGCATCCCGGTTGCGGCATTGTCGAACCCGTCGTGACCGCCGCGGGGGTGGTGTCGATAGTCCAATGCCAGGACGGCAAGGTCTGGTTGAGTGTGCTCGATCCCGAAACCGGGCAAATCGGCTGGGACACAGTGCTGACGGAGAAGAAGATCGACCCGGCGGTGCCGATCGAACAGCGCTACCTCAAACTCGGGGCCAGGCCGGCCAACAGTGCCGGAGTCTTCGTATCACTGACTGGTTCCGGTGCGCCGGGCAGTGCACTGTATGCCGACATCGTTCACCGCACCGCGGCCCCATTGCCGGCTGAGGCGCGGCCGGCTGAATCGTACGGTCCCGGTGAGGATTTCGTGGTGTGGTACCTGATGGACCGGACCACCCGGCTGACCCTGTTCGGTCCCGACGGGCGTCAACGGTGCCAGGTTCCCGACGGCGTGGAGCCGGTTCGGACCAACGTGCCGAGCCTGCGAGTTGATCAACCCGCCTTTGTCACGTTCCCTGACACGCTGCTGCTTGCCGACCGCGGCGCCCGGGGCGCCGAGGGATCGCTGCGCACATTCGACGCGAAGACCTGCGCTCAGACCGCCACGGTGCCCGCCGAATCGGTCGAAGGATTGGTGCCGGTACCGGGCGCGGTGCTGGTGTTGCGCCGTGACGGGCAGACGCTGCAGATCGACGGGTACACCGCCTAGCTGTCGTCGATGAGGATGTTGATTTCGTCGGTTCCGTTGCCGGGCTGTGATTCTCGGGTGAGCACGCGGATGGGGATGGAGCCTGGCCGCCTGAGCGAAACATGTTGGCGGTCATCCTCAGCTGCGAGTCCACTACCGAAGGTGCATTCGGGTTGCGGAAAGATCAACGATGCGTCGAAGATGAGTCGCCCTAGGCCGGTGGTGTCCGCTCCTCGGTAAACATGGACATCGGCAGTGCGATCAGCGTGTTCGTCTTGGTCGTCGGCGAACGTGAAAATGTGGATGCTGGATTCGTCGGCAATGAACTCCACTGGGTATTCGTCGAGTTCCGGAACGCTCCTCGAGCCGAGTGCGGCGAAACGTACCTGGTGGTAGGCGGGGATGATGGTGGCTTGGGCGAGTAGTTCGTTCGCTGTCATCGGGACCGGCCCTTTCTGCTTCTTCTGGTCGACGGGTACACCGTCTAGCTGTCGTCGATGAGGATGTTGATTTCGTCGGTTCCGTTGCCGGGCTGTGTTTCTCGGGTGAGCACGCGGATGGGGATGGAGCCTATGCGTCGGAGCGGGACGTGGTGGTGGTATTCCGCGATCGCCAGGATGCTGCCGAAGGTGAGTTCAGGTTCGGGGAAGTTGAGGGGCGTGTCGAAGATGAGTCGGCCCAGCCCGGTGGCGTCGGTACCGCGGTAGACATAGATGTCGACGGTGCGGTCGGCGTGTTCGTCTTGGTAGTCGGCGAAAGTGAAGACGTTGACGCTGGATTCGTCGGAAATGAACTCCACTGGGTATTCATCACCAAGCTCTGGAACGTCATCCCAACCCAATGCCACGAAGGAGACTTGGTGGTAATCCGGGATCATGGTGGCGTGAGCGAGTAGTTCGTTCCCTGTCATCGGGTCCGGTCTCCTTCTGCCTCAGTTGGGCTTGGAGTGGTGCTTCTTACTCTTCCTGTCTTTCTTGGGTTTCTGCTTCTTCTGGTCACGGTTCTTGTTCGACGAAGACGCCGAGCGGTTGCCGTTGTCATTGTTGCGGTTTTCGCGGGCGGAGATCACCCCAGCCTTCTGCACCGCGTTGAGGCGCTGCCGGTTGGTGACCGTGCTGACCCGGTCGGCGTCGATGGCGCGCTGCTGGGCGGGGTTGGACGGCCGCAGCTGTGGCTGTCTCTTGAGCAGGTCTCGTTGTGCGCAGTCGCGGCAGCTGATCTGGCCGGTGCGGTCGCGGAATACTACTTCCACCTTGTCGCCGGGCTTGAGCTGGTATTTCTCTCGTACGTGCATCCAGATATTGCCTTCGACCGCGGACGCTCTGGGATTCAGGTATCGCACGTTAGGTGGACCATTGCCCCGGTCGGCGCTCATAGCGAGTGGTTTCTCATCCCGGGCAAACCCTGATCGCAAAGGAGAGCCTTTCATGGCATCTTTGCGGTGGGCGTCTCTCGCGGCCTCAGTGGCGATGGTGAAAGGACTGGGCTGGTCGAGGATTGCAGCTTCGTAGTGGTCGATGAAGGGGCCCTGGCCGCCCATCTTGGTTTCGTCGTAGACCCCGGCCGGGTGTTGAGTGGTGCACCCGCAATCCAGTGCGTGCCCGGGGGGAACATCTCGGGGGGTCTTGGCTGGGGGCCCGTTGGGGATCTTGGGAGTGCTCACGCCGGGCACGGGTGCTTTCGGGGCGCCCGTGGCAGCAACCTCGTCGGCGAGTTGCGCTGGCGGGGTGGGTGCGGCTTTGGCGACTTCGACCACGTCGTCGGCGTGTTTGGCCAGTTGTTCCCCGGCGATCTCCACGCCTTCTTTGACAGCCTTTTTGGCTGCGCCTTGTGGGGTCAGTGCGCTGGCGATGTCGAAACCGGTGGCGATGTTGCCGAGTACCTTGTTGTCCGGCATGGCCGCAGCGGCGATGTCCAGCCCAGCCGAACTCAGGTTCACGGTGGCGGCGGCGATCGCCGCAGCTCCGGCCGGGCCGCCGACTCCGGTCACGGCCAAGGCGACACCGCCGACGAGCATGGCCGATTCGAGCGGGTTCTCTTTGACGAAGGTGCCGACGGCCTTGGCTCCGGAGACGGTGGCCGACACCGCGGTAGCGGTGGCAGAGCTGACGGTATCGGCCATGGAGCTGACAGCGTTGGTGATCGAATCGAAAAACCCCTGCGGCAGTGGGATTCCGCCGGTATTGGTGAGATGCAGGGGTGGGTCAACGTAGACGGGCCAGGCGGTGTCGGGCCTGGGATCGATGGCCTCGGTCAGCGCATACAACTGTGGAGAGAGTCGCTTGACCACATACGAACTCGGCACCAAAGCGCCGGTGGCGTCGCGGGTTTCAGCTGGGGAGAACATGCCGATGGTCTCGGCGGCCGGGGTGGCCCGGTTGATCGTGAGATAGCCGTTGGTGTGAGCCAGCATCACGGTGTCGACGGGCGTTCGCACGAACGTGGTGACGATCCGCGGCCCGTCCGGATCGTTGATTCGGGCGACGGTGCGGGTGCCGGTGGCGGTGTTCTCGGCCAGCATGTCAAAGCCGGCCCCGGCATTCGGATAGACCACCTGGCCGCCTGCGGTGTGCCGGGCATGCCCGAGACCACCGGGCAGTACGACCTGAACCGGGCCGGCTGCGGTGGGTGAGGTCAGCCCGGACACCGGATCGACAGGCAAGCCCGCTCGCCGCTGCTGGGCCGACAATGACGGATCGGTGCCCACCGCCGAGTCACCGAAAGCCGCTACCGCTGCTTCGGCGAACCCCTCGTGCGCCGAGGCCGGGGACATCTCACCCTCGACCCGAGGTGGGGTCGGGGGGATCAGGTGTAGGCCGCCGACGGTGACGGCCACGGCGCACAGCACGGCCGACCACCGCGCCGGCCAGCCCAGCCAAATGCTTTGCTGACCATCTGGCACCAAGGGCCGTTTGGCCGACGTGTGGCTACGGCGAGTGTCCATGCTATCCCCCGATCAGCAAATCGCCATGTGTGCGAGCGGTCGCCCCGCCGACATGGATCGATACGGTAATCACAGCTGTTAAAAGCTGTCAATCGCATGTCAGGTGTTCGAGCTGAATGGGGCGGAAGCGTTAGTTTCTTGGGAGACAGCAAATGAAGCGTCACATGCACTGGGGTGGGTGACGGCCGCTCATGCCATCTGCGCGGTGACTGAGCTGCCGCTGGTGAGTTAGCTGATCGCGAGGCCGGTCACGGCGTGGCGTTGGCCAGCGTGGGAACGGCTTCCGCCGGGTAGCGGTCCTGGGCATCCCAGACGTCCCAGGTCTGCACGGCCCAGAACACCGCGAACAGCACGATCAGGATGAGTTCGACGGTGATCACGCCGAAGTGCCAGCCCAGGATCAGCAGCACGATGCCGGCCACGACAGTGGTCAGCATGAGGGCGGCGATGGTCGCGTAGAAGCGGGCCAGGTGTGGGCGCACAGCAGCCCTGGCGTAGCACGCGTGGTAGACCGCCACCAGCGTGATGGCCAGGAACATCGCCACTGCGGCGATCACGTGGGCGTGTTCGGCGAACCAGTCCCACAGCATCAGCGGTGCCCCGGCGATGGAGATGACCAACAGTGCTGCCGGAAGCCACTTTTCGACCCGAAGCAGTGCGGTGGCGATGGTCTTCCACAGGGTGGCGGCCTCGGCGCAGGACGGTTCGGAGGCCACGGGGGCCTGCTGGGGCCGCCGCCAGCGACCGAGCGCCAGGTACATCCCGGTGCCGACGGCGACGGCCACGAACAGTGCGGCGACATTGTTGGCGACGCCGCCGAAGGGGTCGGCCACGGTGGGAAGCCATGGCTGACACAGGTCGTCGCCGGGGCCGGTGGGTACCAGCGCCACGATGAAGGCCATGAAACCGGAGTAGTTCAGCAGCGCGTCCTCACCCACCCGGCTGCCCTTATAGGCGATCAGGCAGATCCCGATCGCGCACAGGGAGGCCAGGAACACCGCGTGGGTGCGGGTGTAGAAGAAGGCGCTGATCGACCCCTGCGGGCAGCTGTGCGCCCACGTCAGCGCCAGCGAGGTCAACAGGAACGCCACCAGCGCGACCAGTCCGACCCGCACGTACCGGTAGGTGACCATGGTGTCGCTGGGGTTACCGACCATAAAGCTATTAGCTCACGAGTGCGTCCGGGGCTCCCGTCACCACGCAGTGCGTGTGGCTGTAGATCGTCGGCATGCACATGTTGCAGTGCGTGCACTTGGACAAGACACGGCCTTGACCGTCGTTGTCTTTCTCGGCCTGGATCCGGTTCAGCAGGTCCGGCTCGGCCAGCAGCGCGCGGCCCATGGCGATGAACTCGAAGCCCGCTGCCATCGCCCGGTCCATCGTCTCGCGGTTGGTGATGCCGCCCAGCAGGATGATCGGCATGCTCAGCTCGGCGCGGAACTTCTCGGCGTCGCGCATCAGATACGCCTCGTGGTACGGGTATTCGCGGAAGAACTTGTTGCCGCTCATCCGGATGCCCCAGCTGATCGGCGGTTTGAAGTTCGCGGCGAATTCCTTGACCGGCGCGCCGCCGCGGAACAGGTACATCGGGTTGACCAGCGAGCTGCCCGCGGTGAGCTCGATGGCGTCGAGGCCGCCATCCTCCTCGAGCCACTTCGCCGTCTGCAGCGACTCGTCGATCGGGATGCCGCCGCGGACGCCGTCGCTCATGTTGAGTTTGGCGATGACGGCGATCTTCCTGTCGCCGTGCTTGTCGACGGCGTCGCGCACCGCGCGCACCACTCCGCGGGCGACCTTCGCCCGGTTCTCCAGCGATCCGCCGAACTCGTCGGTGCGCCGGTTGATGAGCGGAGACAGGAATGAGCTGGCCAGGTAGTTGTGGCCGAGGTGCACCTCGACCGCGTCGAAGCCGGAGTCGATGGCCAGCCGCGCGGCGTTGGCGTGCGCTTCGGTGACGTCGCGGATGTCGTCGATCGAGGCCTTCTTGGCAAACCGCATCGACAGTGGGTTGAAGAACCGCACCGGCGCCAGCGCAGGGGCCTTGTTTGTTCGTGAATTGGCGACCGGCCCGGCATGGCCGATCTGGGCGCTGATGGCAGCGCCCTCGGCGTGGATGGTCTCGGTCAGTTTGGTCAGTCCGGGGACAGCCTCGGGCCGCATCCAGATCTGCCAGCCGTCCGTGCGGCCACCGGGGGCCACCGCGCAGTAGGCGACGGTGGTCATGCCGACACCGCCGGCCGCGGGCAGCCGGTGGTAGTTGATCAAATCCTCCGTGACCAGCGCATCCGGCGTGGACGCTTCGAAGGTGGCGGCCTTGATGATGCGGTTGCGCAACGTCACGGGGCCGAGCTTGGCCTCACTGAAAACATCAGTGAACACATTGGGCTGGGTGTTCATATGCTGAGCCTGCCACGCGACTGACACAATGGGGACCGTGGGTTCCATTGTGTTGGACGGTAAGGCGACGCGCGACGAGATCTTCGTCGACCTCAAGCAGCGTGTAGCGAAGTTGGCCGAAGCCGGCCGGACGCCCGGTCTCGGGACCGTGCTGGTCGGTGACGACCCCGGTTCGCAGGCCTATGTGCGCGGCAAGCACGCCGACTGCGCAAAGGTGGGGATCAACTCGATCCGCCGCGACCTGCCCGCCGACATCACGCAGGCCCAGCTCGACGAGACGATCGACGAGCTCAATGCCAACCCGGAGTGCACGGGCTACATCGTGCAGCTGCCACTGCCCAAGCATTTGGACGAGAACGCCGCGCTGGAGCGCATCGATCCGGCCAAGGACGCCGACGGTCTGCACCCGACGAACCTCGGCCGGCTGGTGCTCGGCAAGGAAGCGCCGCTGCCCTGTACTCCCCGCGGCATCGTTCATCTGCTGCGCCGGTTCGACGTGCCGATCGCCGGGGCGCACGTCGTGGTGATCGGACGTGGGGTCACCGTGGGCCGGCCGATGGGCCTGCTGCTGACCCGGCGTTCGGAGAACGCCACCGTCACGCTCTGCCATACCGGCACCCGGGATCTGCCCGCGCTGACCCGGCAGGCCGACATCATCATCGCCGCAGTCGGTGTGCCGCACATGGTCACCGCGGACATGGTCAAGCCGGGTGCGGCGGTCGTCGACGTCGGGGTGAGCCGGGTGGACGGCAAGCTGACCGGTGACGTCGCACCCGACGTCTGGGACGTGGCCGGGCATGTGTCGCCCAACCCCGGTGGGGTGGGCCCGCTGACGCGCGCGTTCCTGCTGAGCAACGTCGTCGAAGCCGAAGAGTCGAAACTGGCGTGACAGTGAACGAGTTCGTCCGCAAGGTGTTCGCCGGACAATGGCCGATCCTGGTGGTCGGGCTGATCTTCATCGCGGCATTCGTCTTGGTGGTGGCGGGCTATTGGCGTCGCGGCGCGCTGGTGATCGGGATCGGCGTCGGTGCGGCGGCGGCGCTGCGGCTCGCGCTGACCGATGACCGGGCCGGTCTGCTGGTGGTGCGTAGCCGCACGATCGACTTCGCCACCACCGCGACGGTGAGCGCCGCGGTGCTCTACATCGCCTGGACCATCGACCCGCTGGGCACCAGCTAGCCGACCGCGGCGAACAACGCCACCCATTGTCGTACGGACAAGTCCCTTGGCAACGCCGAGGGATCAATTCCATTGGCCTGCAACCACCGCCGATCCACGTGAGGTCGCAGGATCTGCGCCAGGCCGCGGCCCCTCCCGGTAAACACCCGATGTGCCAGTGCCTGATACCGGCTACGCTCGGCCCACGGGATCAGCGGTTCATCGCGGCGCGTGATGGTCAGCAGCCCGGCGTCCACACCGGGGCGTGGCCGAAACGCGTCCGCGGAAACCTTTCGAGCCAGCCCGAATTCGAACCACGGCCACCACTGCGCCGTCATCATGGTGGCGCCGCCTACCGCAGCCCGCCTCCGGGCCACCTCCCACTGCATCAGCAGTACCGCGTCGGTCCATCCCGGGCCGTGTAGCAGCCGCCGCAGGATCGCGGTGGTCAGGTGGAAGGGCAGATTGCCCACCACCACGTGCGGTGTCTGCGGCAGCCGGTACCGCAGGAAGTCGGTACTGACCACCTCGGCCGAGGTTCGGCCGGCGAGTCGCCTGGCCCTCCGGCGGTCGATCTCGATGGCGGTCAACGGCCGGTCCAGCCGTTGCAGCGGCAGGGTCAGCGCGCCGTCACCGGCACCGATCTCGACAATGGGACCTGTTGTGCGCGCGACGATCTCGACGATATCGGCAACCACTCGACGGTCACACAGAAAATTCTGGCCGTACTCATGCCGGCCGTGATGAGTTGATGACACGAATGCTCCGCGCTCGCAGGGACAAAGCTGCTACGGCGGACGTTCCTGGAAAGTGAAGATCCGCCGGCTATGTGATGCGCAAGCGGATGTAGGTCACCGACATGGCTGCCACGTTAGGCAGGATGGCGCTCCGGCATCAACTGATATTCACAGTAAATGCCCAGGAGGCAATATTGCCCGCCGGGCAATATTTGGTCTACGGTGAAGGCATGGCACCCGGACTGCGAGAACGTAAGAAGCTCGATACCCGCAGAGCGCTGAGCGATGCCGCGCTGAGCCTGGCGTTCGAGCGCGGTCTGGAGAACGTCACCCGAGAGGACATCGCCAACCTGGCCGGGGTCTCGTTGCGCACGTTCACCAACTACTTCGCCGGTAAGTACGACGCGCTGGCCTACCGGCAGCAGGAACGCATGCGTCGCAGCATCGACATGCTGCGCGCGCGCCCCGCTGATGAGCCGTTGTGGACCGCCGTCACCGAATCGGTGATCAAACCGTTGGACGCAGACCTGTCCGATGTATACGGTGCCGAGAACGTGCTGCCTTCCCGCCGGCAGTTGGCCGAGGTTCGCAAGCTGCTGATGGTCGCCGAGATCCGCGATGCCATGTTCCGCGGGATGCACGACGAATGGGTGGCGGTGATCGCCGAGCGGACCGGCACGGATCCGCAGCGCGACATGTATCCGCGGCTCGTGGCTGCCGTCGTGCGGGCGGTCGGCGACGTCGCGATGGACGAGTACGGGATCTCCGATCCACCAGTGGCTTTCACGTCACTGCTGCGCAAAGGGTTTGCGGCGGTGGCCGCAGGCCTACCTGAACCGGGAGGGAAAGAATGAAAGATCAGGTAGACGTCGTCATCTCAGGTGCGGGTCCCAACGGCCTGCTGGTGGCGGGGGAGCTGGCCCTGGCCGGGTTGCGGCCGGTCGTGCTCGAGCAGCTGGCCGAGCCCAGCCCTGAGCTCAAGGCCAATGGCATTGTCGGTCAGGCCAATCGGGTGCTCGACTTGCGCGGCCTGTATCAGAAGCTCAGCGGGTCTGACGGCCCGCCGGAGCCGATGAACGGCTACATTTTCGCGGGCATGCAGGTGCCGTTCGCCGATGTGACGGACAATCCCATGTACGGCATGTTGATTCAACAGCCCCAGGTGGTACGCGAACTGGCGGACTGGGTTCGGGGCCTGGGGGCTGAGATCCGGTGGGGACATGAACTCACCGATTTCGAGCAGGGATCCGGCGGCGTCGCCCTGACTGTCTCCTCCCCTGAGGGGGACTACCGGTTGCCGGCCACCTACCTCGTCGGTGCCGACGGCGGCCGCAGTCCGGTCAGGAAGAAGGCCGGCATCGACTTCCCCGGGCTGACCACCGATGTCGTCTCGCGGGTGGCCCACATCAGCGTGCCGGACGAGTTGCGCACCGGCTATGGTGCACTCGACATCCCCGGTGTCGGTCTAATACCGTTCGGGCACAACCGGTTCGACAACGGAGTGCTGATCTACGCGGAATTCCAGCCGGGCCGGTCCATGCTCGGGACCATCGAATACGGTTCGATCCTGCCCGACGATGCCCCCGAGTTGACCATCGGCGAGCTTCGCGAGAGCGTGAAACGGGTGATCGGCGCGGATCTGCCGTTGGAACCGCCGAGTGGGCCGGGGCCGCATGCCCTGCGGCGGATCAACGGTCAGAACACGCGTCAGGCCGCGCAGTATCGCGCCGGCAATGTCTTCCTGGTGGGCGACGCCGCCCATGTGCATTCGGCCATGGGCGGGCCCGGGCTGAACCTGGGCATGCAGGATGCGATGAACCTGGGCTGGAAACTCGCCGCGACCGTGCAGGGCTGGGCGCCCGAGGGCCTGCTGGACAGCTATCACGCTGAGCGCTGGCCGGCCGGGCAACGGGTGATGATGCATTCGATGGCCCAGGCCGCCCTGATGGCCGCCGGCCCCCAGGTCACTGCGCTCCGAACGCTTTTCGGTGAGCTGCTGGCGACACCGGACGGCTCGGCGCACATCGCCGGCGTGCTTGCCGGTTCCGATGTCCGCTACGACGTCGGCGATGAGCACAGGCTGTCCGGGCGCCTGGTCCCGGCGTTGACGTTGTCCGACGGCCGCCGCGTCGAGCAACTGTTGCACCGCGGGCGCCCGGTACTGCTCGACCTGTCCGGCGGTGACTGCGCCGCGGCGGTCTCGGGCTGGCAGGATCGGGTCGACGTGGTCGAGGCGACCGCGGTAGATCGGCCCGCCGCCGCCCTGCTGATCCGGCCCGACGGGTACGTCGCCTGGGCTGCAGACGAATTCGACCAGGACGGCCTGCGTGCGGCCCTGGAGCGCTGGTTCGGTTCCGAGGCCGAGGTGGCCGCGCTCAGCGCCTGAGGGCGCGGCGCAGCACGCCGGGATGGCGGGCGAGTTGCGGTCCGAGCAACATCGCGAACACGGTCGTCGCGAACCATGGCCGTAGGTGTGGGCGCAGGCGTCGGATCTGCCCGCTTCCGTCGAGTTCGAACACCAGCGCATCGGTGATCGTGACGCCCGCGACCCGGCCGTCGCTGATCGCGACGCGGGAGGTGCCGGCGCCGATCACTTCCAGCCAGGTGAGGTCCCGCAGGCCGCTGTACACCGCACCGAGGAGTAGGCGGAGGTCGTCGTGTCCCCGGAACACCATCCGGCCCGAGAGCGGTGAGACCAGCTCCGCGTCGGGTGCGAGGGTCGCGACCAGCGCGTCGAGGTCATTGGTGCGGGTGGCCTCGCAGAACGCTGCGACGGAATCGGTAGTCGTTGTCATGCGCTGTCCTCACCTGGATTGCGATTTGCAACCCACTCAACCGTAGTTCATTGCAATTCGCAATGGACTACGGTTGAGTGATGCCGAAGCAGTCCTTCAGCGACATCTCGTGCTCGATCGCGCGTGCCGTCGAGGTGGTGGGGCAGCGGTGGACGCCGCTGGTCCTGCGTGACCTGTTCGCTGGGATGGCCCGGTTCGAGGACATCCGGCGCGACCTCGGTATCGCGTCGAACATCCTGGCCGCGCGTCTCGATGAACTCGAACAGCACGGGGTTGTTCAACGCCGCCAGTACCAGAGCGCGCCGCCGCGCTATGAGTATCTGCTCACCGACAAAGGGCGCGATCTGTACCCGGTGATCGCGACACTGCTCGCCTGGGGGGACAAATGGCTGGCCGGCGCGGACGGTCCGCCGGCCGTGATCGTCCACACCGAGTGTGGGTGCGCCACCACCGCGAAGACCGTGTGCGCCCAGTGCGGAGGCGAACTCGACGCCGCGACGGCAACAGCCGCGGCAGGCCCGGGCGCCCGGCCGGGGCCGGGCACTGCCGTCATCGGCGAGTTCATTCTCGGCGGTTCAACGGGTCAGGCGAGGGTGGCGCGGATGCCCACCGTCACGTAAGGCAACGCCAGCCCCGAGGAGTTGGCCAGTGCGGGGTGCGTGGCCAGCAGTTCGCGAACCTGCTCCAGCGTCCGGGTGCGCACCCGCTCCGGTGAGGTGATGCAGTAGCTCCGAGACGCCACCAGGTCGATGAGGGCCTGCGGTGTCAGGTAACTCGTCCACTCCACCTGATGCCGCTCGATCTCACCGAAGGGCTCGGCCAGCGTCACCTCACTGGTGAACGGATCGTGTTCGGGGCCGATGATGCGGCCCAGATCCTTGACCCAGCCCAGCCTTTCGTCGCGGGTGTTCCACACCAGGCCCAGCCGGCCGCCGGGGCGTAGCACCCGGCTGACCTCCTTGACGGCCCGTTGGGGGTCGAACCAGTGCCAGGCCTGGGCCACCAGCACCGCGTCGACGCTGTTGTCGGCCAGGGGGATCTCCTCGGCCGTGCCCAGCAGGGCCGGGGTATCCGGCAGCGAGTTCGACAGCAGCTCAAGCATTTCCGGGATGGGGTCGACGGCGATCACGTCCAGGCCGCGCTCGACGAGCCGGGTGGTCAGCTTGCCGGTGCCCGCACCCAGGTCCAGCACATCGTGGGCGCCCTCGGGCAGCAGCCAGTCGATCGCCTCCGGCGGATACGACGGCCGGCCGCGTTCGTAGGCTGCGGCTTCTGAGCCGAAGGACAGGGAACGCGCCTTGGGCGAGCTCACCGCTGTGCCAGCTCCAGCGTGCGGCGGATCAACTTGCCCACCACTTCCGTCTCGACCAGGAAGCCGTCGTGCCCGTATGCCGAGTCCACGACGTCCAGGCCGTTACAGCCGGGCAGGAGCTCGGCCAGCTCCTGCTGCAGCCGGATCGGGTAGAGCCGGTCGGAGGTGATCCCGCCGACGATGACAGGCACGGGACAACCGCGCAGCGCACTGGCAACTCCACCGCGGCCGCGACCCACATCGTGGGTGGACAGCGCATCGGAGAGAGTCACATAGGTGCCGGGGTCGAATCGGCGGGCCAGCTTGCCGCCCTGGTACTCCAGGTAGCTCTGCACTCCGTAGCGGCCGCCGGTGGTCGGATCCTCGTCGCCCTGGGCGTCGTTGCCGAAACGCTCGTCGAGTTCTTCCTCGCCGCGATAGGTCAGGTGGGCGAAGCGCCGGGCGATCTCCATGCCGGCCAGCGGGGCCCGGTCGGTGCCGTAGTAGTCCCCGCCCTGCCAGTCCGGATCGGCCTTGATCGCAGCCACCTGGGTGCTCTGGGTGCCGATCTGATCGGCCGTGGCGCGGGCGCCGACGGCCAGCACGAGACCGGCCCGCACCTCGTCGGGATGCCCGACGAGCCACTCCAGTGCACGGGCTCCGCCCATCGACCCGCCGACCACCGCAGCCACCTCGGTGATGCCGAAGGCCGCCAGTGCGGCCCGGTCGGCCTCGACCTGGTCGCGGATGGTGATCTGGGGAAACCTTGAGCCCCAGGGCTTTCCGTCGGGGGCGGGCGATCCCGGTCCCGTGGATCCCTGGCAACCGCCGAGCACATTCGTCGAAATCGCGCACCACTGGTCGGTGTCGATCGGGGCACCCGGTCCGGCCACCCCGTCCCACCAGCCAGCGGTCGGATGTCCGTCGCCGGCCGGTCCCGTGACGTGGGAGTCGCCGGTCAGGGCGTGCAGCACCATCACCACGTTGTCGCGTGCGGGTGACAGCTCACCCCAGCGCTGTACGGCGATCGACACGTCGGGCAGGACGGTGCCGTTCTCGAGCGTCAGGGCACCGATGTGCACCACGCAGGTCTCGCCTTCAGCGGGCAGAGGGAGGGTGGACACGGCTGGTTCTTCGGTGATCGTCATGCCGGTCTTCTCTCGCCGTCCTACACCGTCGCCGCGGTCTGCGGCACGCCGCTGAACGGACGGGCGGCGGCGAACCCCTGCTCCAGGTCGGCCAGGATGTCGTCGATTCCCTCGATGCCGACGGCCAACCGCACCAGACCGGGGGTGACGCCGGTCGACAGTTGTTCTTCGGGGGAGAGCTGCTGGTGGGTTGTGGAGGCCGGGTGGATCACCAGCGAGCGCACATCGCCGATGTTGGCGACGTGGCTGTGCAGCGTGAGGGCGTTGACGAATGCCTTGCCCGCTTCCACGCCACCGGCCAGCTCGAAGGCCAGCACGGCGCCGGTGCCCTTCGGGGCGATCGTGCGGCCCAGCTCGTGCCAGGGCGAGCTCGGCAATCCGGCGTAGTTCACCGAGGTGACGTCGGAATGCCCGGCGAGATACTCGGCGACCTTCTGTGCGTTGGCCACGTGCCGTTCAACACGCAGGGACAGCGTTTCCAATCCCTGCGCGATCAAAAAGGCGTTGAAGGGTGAGAGGGCGCTGCCCAAATCGCGCAGCAGCTGCACCCGGGCCTTGAGCGCGTAGGCCGGTGCACCGAGCTCGGCGAAGACCACGCCGTGGTAGCTGGGGTCCGGTTCGGTGAAGCCGGGGAACTTGCCGTTGGTCCAGTCGAAGGTGCCGCCGTCGACGATCACGCCTGCGATCGCCGAGCCGTGCCCACCCAGGTATTTGGTGGCCGAGTGCACGACGACGTCGGCTCCCAGCGCGATCGGCTGGATGAGGTACGGGGTGGCGATGGTGTTGTCGACGATCAGCGGGACGCCGTTCTCGTGTGCCACGGCGGACACGTTCGGGATGTCGAGGATGTCGATCTGGGGGTTGGAGATGGTCTCGGCGAAGAAGGCCTTGGTGTTCGGCCGCGCCGCCGCCCGCCAGCTGTCCAGGCTGTCGGGGTCTTCGACGAAGCTGACCTCGATGCCCAGCTTGGGCAACGTGTAGTGGAACAGGTTGTAGGTGCCGCCGTAGAGCCTGGGGCTGGACACGATGTGGTCGCCGGCGCCGGCCAGGTTCAAGATGGCGAACGTCTCGGCGGCCTGGCCCGAGGACAGCAGTAGCGCGGCGACGCCGCCCTCGAGTGCGGCGATGCGCTGCTCGACGACATCGGTGGTGGGGTTACCGATGCGGGTGTAGATGTTGCCCGGCTCGGCCAGCCCGAACAGCGCGGCGGCGTGGTCGGTGCTGTCGAAGGTGTAGGACGTGGTCTGGTAGATCGGCAGGGCCCGGGCCTTCGTGGCTGTGTCGGGGCTTTGACCTGCGTGGACCTGCTTGGTCTCGAACGACCAGTTTTCGACGATCTCGGGGTTTGTCATGGCTGGGGTGTCTCCTCCAGTGGCGGGGCGAGGGTCCCGAAGATTGGGAAGGTAGAAGTGCGGTCGGCTACCGGGCGTCCGGCCTGTCGTCGATCACGACGGGCCGACACCTTGGGTTCACGGACACATACACATGGCTGGCCTCCATCAGGTTTCCCTGTCTGTCTGGGGGCCCGTACCTTCGGACCCGCGCTTGCCTTACAGCCGCGAACGACTGCTCAACCTGGTCATCACCCGGGGCACCCCACCGCGGTTGGAGGGTTGCCGGCCAGCAAGCCGGGGCTTGATGCTGACACTCATGACCGGCCTGCAGCTTATCGCAACGCGTTGAGGCCATGCCAGTCGGTTCTTCGGAGTGTTTGCCGGATCTGCGCGAGGGCGACTGAAACACGTTCAGTTCGGTGGGCGCGTCGGGGCGCCGGACGGCTCGCCGTAACCCAAAGTTACTGGTCAGTAATGAAAGCTGCTCCTTCGCGGCCGTTCGCGCCCTTGTAGTCTGGCCCGCGATACAGAGCAGCGAATAACCGCGGGTGACAACGAGTGATCCTCGTCGAACCCAGACTGACGCCGGGAGAGCAACCATGACTGCCCAGCAGCCGACCATCATCTACACGCTGACCGACGAGGCGCCGCTGCTTGCGACGTACTCCTTCTTGCCGATCATCCGCGCCTTTGCAGAGCCGGCGGGCATCGATATCCAGACCAGTGACATCTCGGTGGCGGCCCGCATCCTGGCCGAATTCGGTGACTATCTGACCGAGGACCAGAAGGTCCCCGACAACCTCGGTGAACTCGGCCGCCTCACCCAGCTGCCCGAGACCAACATCATCAAGCTGCCCAACATCAGCGCCTCGGTCCCGCAGCTCGCGGCCGCGATCAAGGAATTGCAGGAGAAGGGCTACGCGATTCCCGACTATCCGGGCGATGCCAAGACCGACGAAGAGAAGGCGATCAAGGACCGCTACTCGAAGATCCTCGGTAGCGCGGTGAACCCCGTTCTGCGCGAAGGTAACTCGGACCGTCGTGCCCCCAAGGCGGTCAAGGAGTACGCACGCAAGCACCCGCACAGCATGGGCGAGTGGTCGCAGGCGTCCCGGACCCACGTGGCCACCATGAAGGACGGCGACTTCTACCACGGTGAGAAGTCGATGACCCTCGACAAGGCCCGCAACGTCCGCATGGAGCTGGAAACCACCGGGGGCGAGACCATCGTTCTCAAGCCCGAGGTCAAGCTCGACGAGGGCGACGTCATCGACTCCATGTACATGAGCAAGAAGGCGCTGTGCGACTTCTACGAGGAGCAGATCGAGGACGCCTACAAGACGGGCGTGATGTTCTCGCTGCACGTCAAGGCGACCATGATGAAGGTCAGCCACCCGATCGTGTTCGGCCACGCCGTCAAGATCTTCTACAAGGACGCCTTCGCCAAGCATCAGAAGCTGTTCGACGAGCTCGGCGTCAACGTCAACAACGGCCTGTCGGATCTCTACAGCAAGATCGAGGCGCTGCCCGCCTCGCAGCGTGAGGAGATCATCGAGGACCTGCACCGCTGCCACGAGCACCGGCCCGAGCTGGCCATGGTGGATTCGGCCAAGGGCATCTCGAACTTCCACTCGCCCAGCGACGTCATCGTCGACGCTTCGATGCCCGCGATGATCCGCCTCGGCGGCAAGATGTACGGCGCCGACGGTCGCACCAAGGACACCAAGGCCGTCAATCCCGAGTCGACGTTCTCCCGGATGTACCAGGAGATGATCAACTTCTGTAAGACCCACGGCCAGTTCGATCCGACCACGATGGGCACCGTGCCCAACGTCGGCCTGATGGCGCAGAAGGCCGAGGAGTACGGCAGCCACGACAAGACCTTCGAGATTCCCGAGGCAGGCGTCGCCAAGATCGTCGACATCGACTCCGGTGAGGTGCTGCTGAGCCAGAACGTCGAAGAGGGCGACATCTGGCGGATGCCCATCGTCAAGGACGCCCCGATCCGGGACTGGGTCAAGCTGGCCGTCAACCGCGCGCGGCTGTCCGGCATGACGTGCGTGTTCTGGCTCGACGACGAGCGGCCGCACGAGAACGAGCTGCGCAAGAAGGTCAAGGCGTACCTCAAGGAAGAGGACACCGAGGGTCTGGACATCACGATCCTGCCGCAGGTGTGGGCCATGCGGTACACGCTCGAGCGCGTCATCCGCGGGCAGGACACCATCGCCGCGACCGGCAACATCCTGCGTGACTACCTCACCGATCTGTTCCCGATCCTGGAGCTGGGCACCAGTGCCAAGATGCTCTCGATCGTCCCGCTGATGGCCGGTGGCGGGCTGTACGAGACCGGTGCGGGTGGTTCGGCGCCCAAGCACGTCCACCAGCTCGTCGAGGAGAACCACCTGCGCTGGGATTCGCTGGGCGAGTTCCTCGCGCTGGGGGCCAGCCTCGAGGACCTGGGCAACAAGCTGGACAACGACAAGGCCAAGGTGCTGGCCACTGCCCTGGACACCGCGACCGGAGAGTTGTTGAACGAGAACAAGTCCCCGTCACGCAAGACCGGTGAGCTCGACAACCGCGGCAGCCAGTTCTACCTCGCGCTGTACTGGGCGCAGGCGCTGGCCGAGCAGACCGAGGACAAGGAACTGGCCGCGCACTTCGCGCCGCTGGCCAAGGCGCTCGGCGAGCAGGAGCAGGCCATCGTCGCCGAACTCAATGCGGCGCAGGGCAAGCCGGCCGACATCGGCGGCTACTACTACCCGGACCCCGAGAAGACCGCTGCCGTGATGCGTCCGAGCAAGACGCTCAACGACGTCCTGGCGGCGGCCGAGGGCTGAGCTCCCGAGAAGGCTTAGGCCCCGAGCTGGGGCGGACCGCCGCGTCGATTTCTACCGTAGGGCGGTGACCCGCGAATGCGGGCAACCGTGGTGCAGAAATCGGCGAATGGCGGTCGCCCCTGCGTTACAAACGCGGCCTAACCCGTCGCGCGTGTCTGACCGATGTGCCGGTCGACAAACTCGGTGATCACCCGCGTGATCGTGTCGGGCGCCTCGAACATCGGTACGTGCCCAACGCCTTTCAGGGTGGTCACCACTGCGTCCGGCGCCAGGCTCTTGGTGAAGTGCCGAGTGAATCGTGGCGCAGGCAGCACGCGGTCCTTCTCGCAGATCACCAATTGGGTCGGCGTATGGGAATCGCCGATCTCCATCAACCCCGCGGTGGTCAGTGCCTTGACCATGAGCTTGAAGTAGGCGGGGCAGTGCGCGAGATCGTCGATCAGATCGCGCCGGTCGCTGTCGTTGAGCACGTCGGGTGTGGCGCTGACGGCCAAGTAGGAAATCTGCTTGGTCAGTGGGAGTTTGAGCAGCTGCTGACGCAACACCGCAGTGGACAGCACCACCGGCAGGGCCGCCACGAATTTGGCGATGATCTCGTACTTCGCCAGCGTGTGCATCGACCAACCACCCGCGGGGGCGATGCCGGTGAGCGTGCGGGCCCGGCCGCGGCGTTCCAGTTCGAAAGCCACCCAACCGCCCAGTGAGTTCCCGACGATGTGCGCCGTGGTCCAGCCGAGCTCGTCGAGCCGGCGTTCGACATCGTCGGCCAGTGCAGCGACGTCGAGAAGCATTGGGGCATGGGCGCCGCCGTGGTGGCCGGCCATCGTCGGGGCGAATACGTCATAACGACCGGTCTGCGCGAGTTGCGGTGCGACGTACTTCCACACGCTCTGCGACAGCAAGAACGGATGCAGCAACAGGATCGGGTCGCCGTCGGGAGTGCCGAGGTGGATGGGAGCACGTTCAGCCATGCCGCCCGACATTAAGGTGATACCGCCGGTACCGCAAGAGGCTGTTCGGCGGTTGGGTGGGTGTCGGTCGGGGTCGGTAGGGTCTGGGCCGTGGCATCTCCGGCACCCCTGACCGTCAGCACCATCAACGTCAACGGCATTCGCGCCGCGGTCAAGCAGCGGTCCACCGACAATCTCGGCCTGCTGCCCTGGCTCAAGGAAACCGAGGCCGATGTCGTGTGCCTGCAGGAAACCCGCGCCGACGATGAGCAGCTCAACGATGCCTTGACACCGGCCCTGGCCGACGGCTGGAACGTCGCCTCGGCCGAACCGCATGTCAAGGGCCGCAACGGGGTTGCGGTGTTGTCCCGGCACCCCATCGAGGCGGCGCGGCTGCTGGTCTCCGACGAGTTCGAGGTGCACGGGCGCTACCTCGAGGTGGATACCGCGGGCGTGACGGTGGCCAGCGTGTACGTCCCGACCGGGGAGGCCGAGACGGACCGGCAGCTGGAGAAGGAACGGTTCATGGCCGCCATCGCCGCCCGGATGGCCGAGCTGCACGGCCGTGACGCGGTGCTGTGTGGTGACTGGAACATCGCCCACACCGAGAATGACATCAAGAACTGGAAGGGCAACGTCAAGAAGGCGGGCTTCCTGCCCAGTGAGCGGGCGTGGCTTACCGAGCTGCTGGGCACGGGCTGGGTGGATGTGGTGCGGGTGCTGCATCCCGACGTGGCCGGGCCCTACAGCTGGTGGTCGTGGCGCGGGAAGGCCTTCGACAACGACGCCGGCTGGCGCATCGACTATCACCTGGCGAGCCCGACGCTGGCCCTCAGGGCCAGCTCGGCCCGGGTGGACCGGGCCGAGCTGTACGCACTGCGGTGGTCCGATCACTCACCGGTGACGGTCAGTTACGCCTGATGCCATCCCGGCATCCGTCCCAGATGTAGCAGGACTTTCTCGAAATCTGTTGCCGCCGACGCGTTGACGGCCCGGTCGAACGGTGAGGCCGAACTGTCACGGAAGTCGCCGTCGGGAATCGCCATGACCAATGGCAAGACGGCGGCGACAACCTCGTCCGGCAGTTCGTAGGCCTCACCGAGGGACGCCGCGACATCCCAGCCGTGCACCGCGTAGTCGACGAAATGGAATCCGATTGCCAGCGCGCCGGGGAACGTCGCGTTCGGGCCGAACTCGGGTAGGGCGAACGTCGCCTCGGTGATCCCGTCGCCGGCGAAGGCGTCGAGCACATCGTGCGCGGCGGCGGTGTACGCGCCGGCCGGGTCGGCGCGCACGGCATCGGCCACCGTCTCGACCTTCCAGGGCGCTTCGTCGTCGCCGTGTCCGCGGGCGGCGGCGGCGAACCCGCGATGCTGCACGGTCATGTGGGCCAGAAGGTCACCAAGGGTCCATTCCGCGCAGGGGGTGGGGCGGTCCAGGTCGGATGGGCGGACGGCATCGACGGCTTCGACGGAGCGCAGGACGGCGACGCGGTGCAAGGGGCGTAGGTCGGTTTCAATAGTAGGCATATGCCTACGATATGCTGACGCATATAATATGGCAACGCCTACAGTGCTCGGATATCTACGATGAGCGAATGCCGAAGCGCCCCGACCTGGCGGCCATGCTGGCCCCGTTGTTGCGGGAGATGATCGCCGCCGAGCAGCCCGTGCTCGACGCCCATGGCCTGTCGATGTGGGGCTACGTCGTCCTGATCGCGCTGGACCGATCCTCGGTGCGCACGCAGGCGGCGCTGGCGGAGGCGATCGGCGCCGACAAGACCCGCATCATCCGCACCCTCGATGACCTGCAACAGCAGGGCTTCATCGAGCGCGAGGCCGACCCCGACGACCGCAGGGTGCGGCTGCTGGCCATCACCGAGGAGGGCCGCGCGGTCAAGGATGCGGTCCAGCGGGATATCCAGCGCGGGGAGGAGCGCTGGCTGGGTGAGCTGACGGCCGACGATCGGAAAGTGTTCCTGCGGGTCCTGCAGCAGCTGACCCGTGAAGAATCCGGATGACGTCAGTGCGAAAATCAGATCATCATGAGTAGCGGAAGCAAACAGGTCGTATTCTCGGGCGCCCAGCCCACCTCGGATTCTCTGCACCTCGGCAATGCCCTGGGTGCCGTCACGCACTGGGCGCAGTTGCAGGACGGTTACGAGGCGTTCTTCTGTGTCGTCGACCAGCACGCCATCACGGTGCCGCAGGACCCCGAGACCCTGCGCCGCCGCACGTTGGTGACCGCCGCGCAGTACCTGGCGCTGGGCATCGACCCGACGCGCAGCACCGTGTTCGTTCAGAGCCATGTCCCCGAGCACAGCCAATTGGCTTGGGTGCTGGGATGTTTCACCGGTTTCGGCCAGGCGTCGCGGATGACGCAGTTCAAGGACAAGTCGCAGAAGCAGGGCGCGGATGCCACCACCGTGGGCCTGTTCACCTATCCGGTGCTGATGGCCGCCGACGTGCTGCTCTACGACACCGACCTGGTTCCGGTCGGGGAGGACCAGCGTCAGCATCTGGAGTTGGCCCGGGACCTGGCGCAGCGATTCAACGCCCGGTTCCCGGACACCTTCGTGGTGCCCGAGGCGATGATCCCGAAGGCGACCGCCAAGATCTACGACCTGCAGGATCCGTCGGCCAAGATGAGCAAGTCGGCGGCCAGTGACGCCGGGCTGATCAGCCTGCTCGACGACCCGAAGGCCACGGCCAAGAAGATCCGCTCGGCGGTGACCGACAGCGAGCGGGAGATCCGGTTCGATCAGGAGAACAAGCCGGGCATCTCGAACCTGCTGACCATCCAGTCCGCGGTGACCGGTACCGATGTCGAGAAGTTGGTCGAAGGTTATGCCGGCCGCGGCTATGGCGATCTCAAGAAGGAGACCGCCGAGGCCGTGGTCGAGTTCGTCACCCCGATCAAGACCCGCGTCGACGAATTGCTGGACGACCCGGCCGAACTCCGGTCGGTCCTGGCCGCCGGAGCCGAACACGCCCGGGAGGTCGCCGGGAAGACCCTCGCTCGCGTTTACGACAGGATAGGGTTTCTCCAGCAAACGCCATAAGCACCGGGGAGGGGTTGGCGGTGGACGAGCCGGAGAAGCCGGGACTGCTGGAACGGGTACGCGCGCGCTTTCCCTGGTTCGACCACGTGATGAGGGCGCAGGAGCGCTACAACGACTGCAACGGCAACTTCTACGCCGCTGGCATCACCTATTTCACGATCTTCGCGCTGTTCCCGCTGTTGATGGTCGGCTTCGCGGCCGGCGGGTTCCTGCTTTCACGGCGACCCGATCTGCTCGAAGAAATCGAGGAGCGGATCCGTCAGGCGGTCTCGGGTGATCTCGGCCAGCAACTGGTCACGCTGATGGACTCGGCCATCGCCTCGCGCGGCACGGTCGGTGTGATCGGCCTCGCGACCGCGGCGTGGGCCGGCCTGGGCTGGATGGCGAACCTGCGCGAGGCGTTGAGCCAGATGTGGGAGCAACACGCCGAGTCCAGCTTCGTCGGCAACAAGCTCTCGGACCTGTTCGCACTGGTGTCGGCGTTTCTTGCGATGGTGGTCACCATCGGGCTGACCGTGCTCGGGGATCCCTCCTTGATGCGGAAGATCTTGCGCTGGATCGGTCTTCACGACGGCGCGGTGCTCGGCAGCGGGTTGCGCGTCATATCGATCGCCGTGTCGGTCTCGATCTCCTGGCTGTTGTTCACCTGGATCATCTCCCGGTTGCCGCGCGAACCGGTGCCCTTCCGCCGGTCGACGCGGGCCGGCCTCCTGGCCGCCGTGGGCTTCGAGATCTTCAAGCAGGTGGCGTCGATCTACCTGCAGTCCGTGCTGAACGGGCCGGCCGGAGCGACGTTCGGACCGGTGCTGGGCCTGATGGTGTTCGCCTACGTCACCGCGCGGCTGATCCTGTTCGCGACAGCGTGGGCGGCGACCTCGACAGAGAGCCTGGCCGAGGCGCCGGTGCCACCACCGAACCCCGCGCAGATCGTCACCAGGGTGCAGGTCCACGAGGGGATCGGGGTGTCCGGGGCGTTGGCCGCCGCCGTGATGGGAGCCATTGGTGCTCTCGGGCTTTCGCGGTTGCTGCGACGTTAGTGGCTGACGGCCTTTGGTCGGTGGCGGCGGCTGGTTTGTCACGCTGGAGTAGCTGTCGCACTCGGCTGCCACTCCAGCGTGACACTCGCGCGTGAAGCGTCGCGCCGGCTCTACCCCGGGCAACCGACTGTCACGCCAGTGAAGCTCGCGACGCCGACAGCCACGCTGGCGTGACAAAGTCGGAGCCGGTGGGGAAAGGCTGGCTAGTGGCTGACGGCCTTCAGGCCGACGATGCAGCCGACCACACCGAGCATGAGTACCACTTTGATCACCGAAGCGGATTCGGCGCCGGTGATCATTGCGTAGCCGACGGTGAGCACCGCGCCGATGCCCACCCATATCGCGTAGCTGGTGCCGGGGGGCAGGCTGCGCATCGCGATGGCCAGCCCGATCATCGACAGGACAAGCGCCACACCGAATATCACCGACGGCCAGAGCCGGGTGAAGCCTTCGGTCTTGCTCAGGGCCGTCGCCCACACCGCCTCGAGAACGCCGGATACGACGAGAATCAGCCAGGCCATGGCACACCTCCGAACATCCCGTCTTTTCGCTGGCCGGGTACGGGTGCGCCTCGTCCGGTGCCATGTGCTGGCGATATCCATTGTAACAACGACGTAACATTGCAGGTTGTGAGCTTGGCAACCACCTGGTCGCGGTCGATCGGCATCAACGTCCCCATCGTCAACGCACCGATGGGCGGCGTGGCCGGAGGCCGGCTGGCGTCCGCGGTGTCGGCCGCCGGCGGCCTGGGCATGGTCGGGATGGGCAGTTCGGCGACAGCCGATCAGTTGGCCGCCGAACTGGCGCAACTCGATGCGCCGCGATTCGGAATTGGCCTGGTGCACTGGGTCGCTCAGGATCGGCCGGATCTGTTCGACGTGGCGTTGGCAGCGCGGCCGGCGCTGCTCAGCGTGAGTTTCGGGCAGGACTGGGACTGGGTACGCCGGGCACACGATGAGGGCCTGACGGTGACGACCCAGGTGGCCACGGTCGACGCGGCCCGGCGCGCGGTCGACGCCGGCGTCGATGTACTCGTGGCGCGCGGCGCCGAGGGCGGCGGACATGGTGAGCCGACGATGGGCACGCTGCCGCTGCTGGCCGAGGTGCTCGATACCGTCGACGTACCCGTGATCGCGGCAGGCGGAATCTCGTCGGCACGCGCGGTGGCCGCGGTGCTGGCCGCAGGGGCGGGCGCGGCGTGGGTCGGCACGGTGTTCGCCGCGTGTTCCGAGGCTCTCACGCCCACCGGCGCACGTGATGCGCTGCTGGCGGCGGAGGGTGAGGCCACCGAGCTCACCACGGAGTACGACGTCGCCGCAGGATATCGGTGGCCGGCGACGATCCCCGAGCGCGTACTGCGCGGATCGCCCGTCAACGCGGGGCAGGGTGTGGGGCTGGTTCGGCGGCAGACCGGCGCGGCCGAGATCGTCGGATCACTGGCCGAAGGCGCCGAACGGCTACTCGGGCGCTGGCATTGACGGGCCTGCCAAACCGCCGAGAGCGGCGGCGGTTTGGCAGGCCCGGTTGTATCTAACTTGAGCGGCAATTCTTTGTCAGTCGAACGCGCAAATTCATGATCGGTTGCTGAGTGCTGTCTGCACGGCGGCAACCACTCGGCCGGCTCCGTCGTCGGCACTGATCTGCGCAGCCAGTGCTGCCGCGTTGTCGCGCAGACCATTGTTCGACAACACGTCGCGTATCGCTTCGCTGAGGTGGTCGGCGGTGAGTCGACGTTGCGGGATCGGGCGAGGGCACACGCCGAGGCCGAACAGCCTGCGCGCCCAGAACGGTTGGTCGCCGTAGGCGCCCGGTATCGCGACAGCCGGCACCCCGGCACGGAGTCCCGCAGCGGCAGTGCCTGCGCCGCAGTGGTGCACGACGGCGGCCGCGTGTGCGAACAGCCAGTCGTGGGGAACCTCGCCGACCGTGATCACGTCGTCCCCGTAGAACTCGAGCCCCGCCCAACCGGCCTGGATTACCGCTCGGACGCCCGCCTCCCGAACTGCCTGTGCGACAAGCGCGGACAGCCGTTGGGCCTCGGCGCCGCTGTTGACCGTGCTGCCGAAGCCGATGACGACCGGTGGCGGGCCGGCGTCGAGGAACTCCGCCAGTTCGGTCGGCGGTTGCCATCCGGTCGCGCGCGCCGGCCACCAGTAGCCGACGACCTCGATACCCGGGCGCCAGTCGGCGGGCCGGGGCAGGACCGCGGGCGAGTAGCCGTACAGGATCGGCCAACGAGCGTCGGTGCGCCGCTGCCGCAGCACCCTGGCCGGAGCCGTCGCGAGGCCGAGCTGTGCGCGAAAGTGGTTGACGGCCTGGCCATACAGCCCGTCGATCGTCGCCGCACCGATCCGCGCTGACGCCCTGTTCCCGTATCGACCGGCAGTCCACGCTCCCAGCACCGCCGGTGGATGGTCGGCCGTCGCCGAGAACGGCTGCAACCGGACGCCGATCGCGGGAACAGTCAGTGCGTCGGCGAGCGGATGGCCGGCCAGCTCCGCGAACGGTGACAGCAGCAGCACGTCGACCGGTTCGTCACGGATAGCGGCCAGCATGCGATCGCCCAGCATCCGCATCCCGCGCGGTGAGAGGAATGCTGCCATGGCCTTCGCGGCTTGGCGTGCCGACACGTCCGACAGATCGGCCGATGCGTCGTCGAGATCGTCGGCGACTCCGCGAAACTCCAGTCCACATTCGGTGACGAGATCGGCGAAAGCCTGATACGCCACCACGATCACGCGATGCCCGGCCCGTTGCAGCCGTGCACCGACTCCGGTCAGCGGTGCGACATCACCGCGGCTGCCGATGGCGATGATCGCGACGGTCGCCACCTATCCGCCCGGGGTGGCGAAGACGAACAACGCCATGAACGCGATGTTGATGAAGAAGGTCGCTTCCACCAGGCTCACGGTGATGAAAAACGGTGTGTACAGGCGTGCTTGGGCTTCCGGCTGGCGTGCCACACCGGCGATGAACTGCGACCCGGCCAGACCGTCGCCGATACCGGCGCCGATCGCTCCGCCGGCCAGCACGATTGCCCCCGCCAACAGGGCGTTACCCATCAATGCGTCACTGGCCATGGTGAACCTCCTGCGGTCGATTGAGCAGTTCGGTGATGCGGTGCGTTGCCGACTCGGCTCCGTCTTCGCGGGCAAGCAGGGTCGAGAGCTGTTGAGCACGTGCCCGATACGACGGATCGCCGCATACTTCGCCGAGAGCGGTGGCGAGTTCGGAGGCGGTCAGGTCGGCCCGGACGAGAGCGGCAGGTGCGGTGCCCAGGAGGCGCAGCCGCTTCGCCCAGAACGGCTGATCCATGATTCCGGTGACGGGTATCGAGGGGACACCGGCCCGCAGCGTCGCTGCTGTGGTCCCCGCGCCGCAGTGGTGCACGACCGCCGCAACCCGGGGAAACAGCCATGAGTGTGGAAGCTCGTTGACCATCAGTACGTCGTCGCCGTCGCAGTGCAGCCCGGCCCAGCCGGTCTGCACCACGGCCCGCGTGCGGGTGGCACGCAACGCTGAGCTGATGGTGTCGGACAGCTCAGGTCCACGCGCGGTGGCGGTACTGCCGAGACCGACGAACACCGGTGGAGGGCCGGCTTGCAGGAAGTCGACCAGTTGCCCTGGCGGAGACCAGTTGTCGGGCTCGCACGGCCACCAATAGCCGGTGACCTGCAGGTGCGCCGGCCAGTCGGCGGGCCGGGGCACCACGTGTTCACTGAAACCGTGCAGGACGGGCCAGGTGGCTGCGCGTCTACGTTGATACCCGGCCAACGTGGTCGGGCGCAGACCGAGCTCGGTGCGTAGCTCGTTGATCAGCGCCAGGTGTGGCTTCTCGCCGAGTGCGCCCAATCGGCCGACCATCCGGTTGCCCCACCGGCCGAGGGATCGGGCGCTGAGCACTGACGGAAGGAAGTCGCCGGTGGGGGCGGTCGGTTGCAGGGACGCCCCGACGCTGGGGATACCGAGTCCTTCGGCGACGTGGTAGCCGAGGAGGGCAGCGACGGATGGAAGTAACAGAAGGTCAGCGTCTTTCGCTGCCTCGATCAGGCCCCGGCCCAGCCGGCGCAGATCCTCGCGCATCTCCTCGAGCAGGTCCCGGGAAGGCCGCATCCTGGCGCCGTCGACGAACGCCTGCGCGGCGGGTGAGGCCTTGGTGGCGCGTTCGGTGTCCCCGGGCAGCGGGCGGAATTCGATTCCGCTGGCGGACACCAGTTCCCGGTAGGGCTCCTGGGCGGCGACGGCCACCCGGTAACCCTCATCGGCGAGGCGTCGGGCCAGGCCCGTGTACGGGGCGACGTCTCCGCGGGTGCCGAAGGCGGCGATGACGATGGTGGTCACGGCGCGGTGGCTTTCTCGAAGACCTCGACGAGCACGTCGCCATGGGCGATGACGTCGTAGTCGGGGTCGCGGGCGTACTCCTGCGCTGCGCTGTCCAGCGCGCCGCGCAGGATGTTCTTCATGAACAGCGGTGACAGTTCCCGGAACTCACCGCTGTTCACGCCGTCGGCGAAGATGGTCTGCGGGTCAAGGGCAGCCAGGTCTCCGGTGGGGGGATTCTCTTGGACGGCTTTGGCCGCGGCTTGGTCGACGCGCAATCCCTCGGCGTCGCGGTAGCCGGAGATGAGCTCGAGCATCGCCACTGCCGCTGACCGGTTGGCTGCGATGAACGCGATGTTGGCCCGGATGTAGGCGGACAGCCTTGCCGCCGCGGTGGTTTCGGCGTTGACCGCTGGGACGATCACCGCCACGCCGCGGGTGAAGATCTCCGCGAAGACGGCTTCGACCACTTCGGACTTGCTGGTGAAGTGGTACAGCACAGCGCTTTTCGCGATTCCGATGTGTTCGGCGATGCGCGCAAGCGAGGCCTGTGGATAGCCCTGTTCGGCGATCACCTCCAGGGCGCCATCGACGATCTGCCGTCGGCGTGCCCGCTCTGTAAACGTCTTCGTGCGTTCTGACCGCATGGTCTGAGATTAGACCGATCGGTCAGACATCGGCAAGGGGTAGCCGTGAGCCGGCGCAAACCGGCTGGTCGGAGGCCTAACGGGAGGCGTCGATCAACGAACGGGGCGGCGATTGAGCGACCGCGCACCCATGATCAACAGGAATACGATCACGGCCCCGACGATGGCCACCCCGACGCGCACCGGCAGCGAATCGGCCGGTGGCAGCACCGAGGCGGCCTGGGCTGCGGTCGGCTCGTCGGCCTTGGGTGTTTTCAATGACGGATCCGGGTCGACGAGGGTTCCGACCTTGGTTCCCGGTGGGGTGGCGAACCCATAGTCGAGCAGGTGTGCGGCCTGCTCCCACGGCGCGATCGGCACTCTCGTGCCCTTCATCAGGATGGCCACCAGACGCCGGCCGTCCCGGTTGGCGGCGCCGACGAAGGTTTGTCCTGCGTCATCGGTGTAACCGGTCTTACCGCCCATCGCCCCCGGATAGTTGTAGAGGAGCTTGTTGTCGTTCTCCACCGGGTAGGACGGATTGCCGTCGCGTCCGGGGAAGTCGTAGGTCTGGGTCGCCACGATGTCGGCGAAAGCCGGGTTCTGCCAGGCGTAGCGGTAGAACAGCCCGATGTCGTAGGCCGAGGTGCTCATACCCGGGCCGTCCAGACCGGACGGAGTGGCGGCGCGGGTGTCGCGGCCGCCGAGCTTGCCCGCCAAGATGTTCAGCTTCTGCAGTGCGGGGTCCATGCCGCCCAGCTGAACCGCCAGGGCGTGGGCGGCGTCGTTGCCGGAGTGCATCAGCAGGCCGTGCAGCAGGTCGTTGACCGTGTAACGGCCACCCGGTCCGACGCCGACGCGGGTGCCCTCGGAATTGGCGTCGTCCTGGGTGCCCGCCACCAACTTGTTGAGGTTGAGCTCATTGAGTGCCGCGGTGGCCACGAGCACCTTGATGATGCTGGCCGGACGGTGGCGCCCGTGCGGGTCCTTGGCGGCGATGATCTCGCCGGTGTCCAGATCGGCGACCAGCCAGGCCTCGGCGGAGACGTCGTTGGGCAGCGGCGGGGTGTTCGCCGCAGTGATCACGCCGCAGCCAGAAAGGGCTTCGCCGCCAATCGTCTTGGTGGGCACCGGCAGCGGTCCGGGTGCAACCTCACCCGGCTTGGGTGCTTCCGACGCGTCCACGGCGGGGGGAGTGGTCACCTTGTAGGGGCACTCGGGCGCGGGGTCGGCGGCGGCTGCGGGCATGCACAACACCGTCGGCCCGGCAAACATCGCCAGGGCCGCGAGTGTCGAGAGCCCGCGCGTCAACGCACGTGTCGGGAGCCTTCGCTGGATAGCCATCGTCTGCGCAGATTAGGCGAGCGAAGATGGGATTCGGCGGAGCCACGCTGTGACTCATGTGGTTTCTGTGACAAATGTGATCTTGGGTGGCGGAGGCGCCGGGATCGAGTTTCATTCATGGGGCGGGGGACGGTACCAAGCCGTTAAGCGCGATTGTCCAAGATCACACCACCGAAAGGAGCCGTCCCCTGCACAAACGGTAGCCCCGTTGTCAACGACCGGTTGTGCACCTGGTCGGCCCTCACCCAGAAGCGCGCAGCCGCGTCTGCGACGGCAGCTCCCCGAACATGCTGCGGTACCGGGCCGACATGCGACCGAGCTCGCTGATGCCCCATCGGTTGGATACGTCGGCGATCGTTGATCCTGGACAGCTACCGGCGAGCAGTTCGGTCCGGATGCGATGCAGGCGCATCCTGGCGATGTACGACTGCGGTGACTCGCCGATTGTCTCGTCGAACGACCGGGCGAGAGTTCGCCTGGACACGCCCGCCATCCGTGCCAGGCCCTCGATGTCGAGCCGGTGGCCGAGGTTCTGGTCGATATGGATCCGGGTCAACTCGACGATCCTCTGGCGCTGCCTGAGCTGCGGAACCGGGAGGGTCGCAGGCTCTTGGGCGAAATGACCGATGAACGCCGTGGAGATGTCGGCGAATGCGCCGGAGGGAAGGTGGGCTTGACTGCCGTCCTGATGCAGGCGAGTCAGGAACGAGGAGATCGTGGTGAGGTGGGCCCGGGCCATCGGCTCCGGGTGAATAGCGGTTCGTCGAAAAGTATTGAGGGACAATCTCATTCCGTGACGATGTGCCTCACGCTCCAATGTCTCCTCACTGAGGGAGACAACCGCATAGAGGGAGTTAACGTCGTGAAAAGCCTCCTGCTCGTCACCCGGGCGGAATACGGTCACGACGCCGGAGTCGATTTCTCGCAGCAGTAGCCGGTTGCGCGGCGGGATCTGCAGGCCGACCGCGATGGACAGTGCGTCCTGGGACAGGGGCCCGCGGATCTGCACCCGGCTGTCGAAGCGCCCCGAACTGAATGCGACCCCGTCGTGGGCGGCATGCACCAGACTCCCGCTGGGTGCTTCGCGCGACATCTGGAACGCGCTGAGCCCGGCGTCTGCGACCGCGTCGCTCAGATCCTCGAGCTGCGTGATTCGTGTCCGAACCAACGGCACGTCCATGGGCCAGCAGTGTAAGACGCAACCGGGCTGTCCCAATCCGCATAGACCGCATTCGTTGGCTGGGCTGAGATTTCGGGAGCGGTCGACGAGGGAGGTCTGGCGACGATGTTGGCATTCGAGTCCGTGGAGTCTCGCGAATGCTGCGATGTCAGCGACGACGAGTGGCGGAGCTGGAAGCGCTTCGGGGAATCCGCCGAACTGCTCTACCGGGAAATCAATGCCGCACTGACCGTGAAATACGGTCTGTCGGTTCCCGACGTGCAGCTACTCAATCTTCTTGCTGCGGAACCGCGTCGAGGTGTTCGAATGGGCGCGCTGGCCGATGCCCTGGTTCTCGCGCCGAGCCGGGTGACGTTCCAGGTCCGCCGGTTGGAGCAGCGCGGATTTGTCCGCAGATTTCGTAGCCGCGAAGACAAACGGGGGATCGTCGTCGGGATCAGCCGGCAAGGGCAGGAGTATCTGAGGCCGGTGCTGCGCACGTACGCCCTGTTGGTACGTCAGTTCTATCTCGCACCGTTGAACCGACATCAGATGTCCGCGCTGGGGGACAGCACCCGGCGGGTTGGCAACGCACTGAAGGTCAAGCCCTGAAGGGTCAGTGTGCGAGCGGCACCTCGCCGAGGTCGGTATAGGCCAGCGCGGGGAACTCGATCGTCGACATCCAGAGCCTGCCGGCGGATTCCACCACCCCGGTGACGGTACCGAAGTCAGGGCGAATGGTCTGAACACCGGCGACCACGTCGCCGGAGTCGGCGTCGAATGCCAGCACCCACACCTGCGGCCGGATCTTCGGCTGGAGCCGGTCGGGCAACCGCCACAGCAGTTTTCGGATCAATGGTGCTCGCGGTGCGAGCCACTCGGCGGCGGCGTTCGGTGGGGAGACCATCGCCACCCAGATCCGGCCGTCGCGACCGGTCGAGATGTTGTCCGGGTACCCCGGCAGGTGGACCGCCAGCGGTGTCACGGTGCCGGCCTGCGGCCCGCTCAGCCAGTACTTCGACAACCGCCGGCCCTGGGTCTCGGCGAACACCAACGCCGATTCGTCAGCGGTGGTTGTCACGCCGTTGGCGAAGTAGAGGCCGTCGACCACGGTGGTCACCGTCCCGTCGGGGTCCAGCCGGAACAAGCTGCCGCGCCCACGGGCCTCCATGATCGCCCCAGAGAAATGCTCGAAATGGAAGTGGCTCGTCGACTCGGTGAAAAACATTGTGCCGTCCGATGTTTCGGTGACATTCGAGCAGAATCTCAGCGGCCTGCCATGTACCGATTCAACGAGCGCCGACAGAGTCCCGGTGGCCGGGTCCAGCGCCAGCAGCCCCCGGTGGCTGTCACAGATCAGCACCCGCCCGTCGCGGGCGACATGCAAACCGAGCGGACGTCCGCCGGTATCGGCGACGACCGTGGCGGCACCGTCGGGGGAGACGCGCACGATTCGCCCGTCCACCAGTCCGGTCCACAGCTGTCCGGCTGCGTCGGCGACGACGTCCTCCGGTCCGTCTCCGGGCATCGGCACGATGGTCAGCTCGGCAGGGCCCAGATCAGGTAGCGGGTCGATCGGGGGTGGCGTCCAACGGACCGGATCGATGGGTGGCTTGCGCGGCATCCGGTCATTCTCGTACCGAGACTGCGGTGAGATCGCCATTTCGCGACGAAGCGCGATCTCACCGCAGTCTCGAGCCAAAAACTAAAGCAGCTTTCCGGCTTCGGACAGCACGCCGTGCAGGACCTCGTAGATCGCGTCGAACTCGGCCTGCCCGCTGATCAGCGGCGGGGCCAGCTGGATCACTGGGTCGCCACGGTCGTCGGCGCGGCAGTACAAGCCGGCCTCCCACAGCGCCGGGGTCAGGAACCCGCGCAGCAGCCGCTCGGACTCTTCGTCGTTGAACGTCTCCTTGGTGGCCTTGTCCTTGACCAGCTCGATTCCGTAGAAGAAGCCCTCACCTCGGACATCGCCGACGATCGGCAGATCGTAGAGCTTCTCCAAGGTGGCCCGGAACGCCGGAGCGGCGTCCTTCACGTGGGCGTTGATGCCCTCGCGCTCGAAGATGTCGAGGTTGGCCATCGCCACCGCGGCCGAGACCGGGTGTCCGCCAAAGGTGTACCCGTGGCCGAATGTCGTCTTGCCGTCGTTGAACGGCTCGAACAACCGGTCACTGGCCACCATCGCGCCCAGCGGCGAGTAGCCCGACGTCAGGCCCTTGGCGCTGGTGATGATGTCCGGCACGTAGCCGAAATCGTCGCAGGCGAACATCGAACCGATGCGGCCGTACGCGCAGATCACCTCGTCGGAAACCAGCAATACGTCGTACTCGTCGCAGATCTCGCGGACCCGCTCGAAGTATCCCGGCGGCGGCGGGAAGCAGCCACCGGCGTTCTGCACGGGCTCGAGGAACACCGCGGCCACGGTGTCAGGACCCTCGAACTCGATGGCCTCGGCGATGCGATCGGCGCAGTAACGGCCGAAAAGCTTTTCGTCGTGGGCATATTCGGAGGGTGCCCGGTAGAAGTTGGTGTTCGGTGCCCGGAAGCCACCGGGGGTCAGCGGCTCGAACGGAGCCTTGAACGCCGGGATGCCGGTGATCGCCAGCGCACCCTGCGGCGTGCCGTGGTAGGCGATGGCACGCGAAACCACCTTGTGCTTACCGGGTTTGCCGGTCAACTTGAAGTACTGCTTGGCCAGTTTCCACGCGCTTTCGACGGCTTCGCCGCCGCCGGTGGTGAAGAACACCCGGTTCAGATCACCTGGTGCGTAGTTGGCGACGCGCTCGGCCAGTTCGATGGCCGGCGGGGTGGCGTAGGACCACAGCGGGAAGAAGGACAGCTTCTCGGCCTGCTTGGCCGCGGCCTCGGCAAGTTCCTTGCGGCCGTGACCCACCTGGACGACGAACAGGCCGGACAGGCCGTCGATGTAACTCTTGCCCTTGTCGTCGAAGATGTGGACACCTTCGCCGCGGGTGATGATCGGTGGTGTGATGCCCTCTCCGTGGCGGGCGAAGTGCCCCCACAGGTGGCGGTTGGCTTTGGCTGCCAGATCGGATGTTTCGGTGACGCTCATCGAGTACCCCAATTGTATTGCTGTTTGACGAGTTTCAGATAGACGAGGGTTTCGGTGGTTATCACTCCCGGCAATGAGCGGATCTGGGTGTTGAGGAGTTCGAGCAGGCTGTCGTCGTCCTCGCAGACGACCTCGCAGATGGCGTCGAAGGACCCGGCTGTCAGCACGACGTAGTCGACGGCCTCGATGGCGGAGAGCTTCTCGGCCAGCTTGAGGGTGTCGCCGGTGCAGCGGATGCCGATCATCGCCTGCCGGGCGAACCCGAGTTGCAGCGGATCGGTCACCGCGACGATCTGCATGACGCCGGCGTCGACCATGCGCTGGACGCGCTGGCGCACCGCGGCCTCGGACAGGCCCACGGCCTTACCGATTCCGGCATACGAACGGCGGCCGTCGGCCTGCAGCTTCTCGATGATCGCCTTCGACAGTTCGTCGAGTTGAAAGGCGGTGCGAGAATTGTTCACGCGCAGTGGCACGGCCTGAAGGTCGGGACCATCAGGGTTGGTCATGCACCGATTGTGCACGGAATCCGTCGTTTAGGGCAACCGAATCGATGAAATCCCTCGTTTGAACCGGGCTCAAGCGCAGGATTGCGTAGAGATCGGATGGCCTATCGGTTACCGTGGGGCCCCATGAGCGTGGCAGTGAATGTGACGAGCAGCTGGATCAACGGCGCCCCCGTGACGACGGCCGGGGCCACCCATCAGATCATCGACCCCGCCACGGGCCGGCCCGTCGCCGACTATGCGCTGGCCACTCCCGCCGACGTGGACAACGCCGTCGATGCCGCCCGCAAGGCGTTCCCCACCTGGTCGAAGGCAACGCCGGCCGAGCGGTCGGCGGTACTGGCCAAGCTGGCCGAACTCGCCGACGAGCACGCCGACCAGCTGATCGCCGAAGAAGTCAGCCAGACCGGCAAGCCGGTACGCCTGGCCACCGAATTCGATGTCCCCGGCAGCGTGGACAACATCGACTTCTTCGCCGGTGCGGCGCGTCACCTGGAGGGCAAGGCCACCGCGGAGTACTCCGGTGACCACACGTCGAGCATCCGGCGTGAAGCCGTCGGCGTCGTCGCGACCATCACGCCGTGGAATTACCCGCTGCAGATGGCGGTGTGGAAGGTCATCCCGGCGTTGGCGGCCGGCTGTTCCGTTGTCATCAAACCCGCCGAGATCACCCCGCTGACCACTCTCACCCTCGCCCGGCTGGCCACCGAGGCGGGCCTGCCCGACGGCGTGTTCAACGTCGTCACCGGCGGTGGCGCCGACGTGGGCACCGCGCTGGCCGGGCACCGCGACGTCGATGTAGTCACCTTCACCGGATCCACCGCGGTGGGCCGCAAGGTGATGGCAGCCGCCGCCGTCCACGGACACCGCACCCAGCTCGAGTTGGGCGGCAAGGCGCCGTTCGTGGTGTTCGACGACGCCGATCTGGACGCCGCAATCCAGGGCGCAGTGGCCGGTGCCCTGATCAACACGGGACAGGACTGCACCGCCGCCACCAGGGCGATCGTGGCCCGCGACCTGTACGACGACTTCGTCGCCGGCGTCGCCGAAGTGATGAGCAAGGTCGTCGTCGGCGATCCGCATGATCCCGACACCGATCTGGGCCCCCTGATCTCGTTCGCGCACCGCGACAAGGTGGCGGGCATGGTGGCCCGGGCCCCTGAGCAGGGCGGTCGCGTCGTCACCGGTGGCGTGGTCCCTGATCTGCCCGGTGCGTTCTACCGGCCCACCCTGATCGCGGATGTCGCAGAGACCTCCGAGGTGTACCGCGACGAGATCTTCGGCCCGGTGCTGACCGTGCGGGCGTTCGCCGACGACGACGACGCGATCCGGCAGGCCAACGACACCGTCTACGGCCTGGCCGCCTCGGCCTGGACCCGGGACGTGTACCGCGCGCAACGGGCCTCCCGCGAGATCAACGCCGGGTGTGTGTGGATCAACGACCACATCCCCATCATCAGCGAGATGCCGCACGGCGGCGTCGGCGCGTCGGGATTCGGCAAGGACATGAGCGACTACTCGTTCGAGGAGTATCTCACCATCAAGCACGTGATGAGCGACATCACCGGTGCGGCCGAAAAGGAATGGCACCGAACGATTTTCACCAAGCGCTGATCTCCGGCCGGTCATCGCGGGCTCGACTGTCACGCTGGGGTGGCTCCCAGTGGCGACAGTCACTCTGGCGTGACACTCGGCGGGATTAAGCTTGGCCTGTGACCACTGCGGCGCGCACCGACGAGTTCGAGGCGCTGCGGCCGCACCTGCTGGCGGTCGCCTACCGGTTGACGGGTACCTATGCCGATGCCGAAGACATCGTGCAGGACGCCTGGCTGCGCTGGCATGACAACCAGACCACGATCGCCGACCTGCGGGCCTGGCTGACCACGGTGGTGAGCCGGCTGGGCCTGGACCGGTTGCGTTCAGCGGCGCACCGGCGCGAGGCCTATTACGGGGAATGGCTGCCGGAGCCCGTCGTGACCGGGCTCGACACGAATGACCCACTCAATGCGGTGGTGGCCGGGGAAGACGCCCGGTTCGCGGCGATGGTGGTGCTGGAGCGGCTCACACCCGATCAGCGGGTGGCCTTCGTGTTGCACGATGGCTTCGGCGTGCCGTTCAGCGAGATCGCCGGCGTGCTCGGGGTCAGCGATGCATCGGCCCGCCAGCTGGCGTCGCGGGCCCGCCGCGCGGTCGCCGACAACCCCCCGCCGGCGTCGCCCGACGATCTGCACAACCAGGTCGCGGGCGAGCTCATGGCCGCCCTGGCGTCGGGGGAGCTCGACGCCGTCGTGCGGTTGCTGCATCCCGACGTCACGTTCACCGGTGATTCGAACCGGCGCGCCCCGACGGCGGCCCGTGTCATCCACGGGCCGGACAAGGTGGCCCGGTTCATCCTCGGCCTGGCCCACAAGTACGGTCCGAACTGGTTGGCAGGCAGTCAATTCGCACTCGTCAACGGTCAGTTGGGGGTCTACACGACAGGCGCGCCCGCCGGTGACGGCTACCCCGAGATGATGCCCCGGGTCACGATCTTCACCGTCCGCGACGGCCTGGTATGTGCGGTGTGGGACATCGCCAACCCCGACAAGTTCACCGGATCCCCTCTTCGCGGAGGTGGCGAGCCTGGAGGTATGACGTGATGCCGAACGAACCCGGAACTTTGGCCCACACCTTCAGCCGAATGATGTTCCGCGGCATGGACAAGATGCGCCATCGCGACGCCTTCGACATCGGTGCGCCGACCGGGTCGGACTTCGCCGGGTTCGAGAAATACCGCCAGATCGTGTTGGTGACCTTCAAGCGCTCGGGTGAGGCGATGCCCAGCCCGATCAACCACGGCGTGTCCGGCGGCAAGATCTATGTGCGCACAGATCCGTCCACCGGCAAGGTCAAGCGAATCCGGAACAACCCGAAAGTCCTTGTGGTGGCCAGCAATCTGCGCGGCAAGCCCAGTGGGCCCGTCGTCGCCGGCGTGGCGCGCATCCTGCCCGAGGCGGAACATGCGCACGCCGAGGCGGTGATCGCTGCCAACTGGAGCGCGCCGATGAAGGTGTTCGAGCGCAGCCTCGACTACGGCAGCCAATTGGCCGGGGTGCCAACGGCTTACATCGAGATCACGCCCGCGGAGGCGTGACGCCTACAAGACGTAGGGGATCAGTGCCTTGCGGTCGGTGGGGTATTCGGGGAACTTGTCCTGATACCAGCCGTGGGTGCCCAGCGCCCGGGGCACCAGATTGCCCGCGGTGATCAGCAGGATGGCGACACCGGGCAACGCCCAGGTCAGCACCGCGAACCCGGACCAGGCGATGATTTCGCCCAGATAGGCCGGGCTGGTGACGAACCGGAAGCCGCCGCCGACCGGGATCCGGTATTCGGCGGATGAGCCGCTTGCGCGAAGACCAGATGCAGATGCGCCGGGGCCGCCCTTCTCCCGCAGGTTGCGCACGATCGATTCGGAGTTGACCAGCAGCGCGAACCCGCACAGGTAGATCGCCAATCCCACCAGGAATCGCGGGTCGGTCAACCATGCGGTGGTGTACTGCCCGAAGAAGTCCTGGCTGAACAGGGTTCCGTTGAGGTAGCCGTGCATGGAGGTGACGAGCATGCCCATCACGATCACCGAGATGTTGAACGTGCCGCGCTTGCCGGGCACCTGGCGGATCGCGAGCGGGAAGAACCAACCGCGGTTGGCGTAGTGCAGCATCCAGATCCCGGCGAGCACCAGGGATGTCGGCTCGAACCGGTTCGGCCCGGCCAGGTAGCTGATCAGGAACACCACGGTCGCGGGGATCTCCATCAGCCACCAGCCGAGCTTCGGGTTGAGGTTCAAGCCGAGTTTCGTTGACGAGAAGCGCCCGTACGAGCTCTGCGCGAAGAACCCGCCGATGATCACGAATGCGGCGAACGCGAACGCCGCGGTCAGCACCGTGTCATAGAACGTGTTGCCGGTGTACCAGTGCATGGGCGGTTCCTCGCTGAACAGGTGGTTTCAGCGGCTGAGGCCGCTATTTCTGTAACGTGTTCTACCACCTGGCCGCACCGTGATGCCAGCGCGTCGGGATCACTCAGCCCATGGCACCCGGCAGGCATCTCCGGAGTTGAAGCCCTGCTCGGTGATGCCCAGGGCCGCATACATCCGCGACCGCATGTTCTCGACGCCGATCTGGTAGGTCAGCTCGATCACGCCGTCGTCGCCGAAGCGCTCACGTAGATCGGCCACCTGCTCGTCGGTGACGGTGTGCGGGTCGGTGGTCATCGCGTTCGCGTAGGAGATCGCGGCACGCTCGTCCTCGGTGAACAGCGGCGAGGTGGCGTAGTCGTCGATCGACTTGAGCCGCTCCACGTCGAGGTTCTCCAGACGCATCAGCATGGAACCGAAGTCCACGCACCATGAGCAGCCGACGGTGCGGGCGGTCCAGAACACCGCGAGCTCGCGGACCGTGGCGGGCAGCTTCTTGGAACCGCCCTGCAGCAGCATCTCGTGGACACCGTTGGCCACGAGCAGACGCGGATGGTTCGCGGCCACGGCGAACGGCTCTGGCACCTCACCGAACTGGCGCTTGGCGTACCAGTACATGGCGCGGGTCAGCAGGCCGGCTTGTTTGGGGGTAACGGCGGGGATTCGTGTCTTGGTCTCGGTCATACCAGTTAGACGAGGCAGCCCCGGAATGTGTGACAGCGGGGGTGACAGCCAGCGCGCGAGAATGCAAAACGGGCGCCGACTCTGCGCTCAGATCGTGATTCCCCTCGAAAACACGATCTGAGCGCAGAATCGACGCCCGGTAAGCAGCGTCGGCGAGAAAACCTAGCGCGCGAACATCAAAGCGCGCTTGACCTCCTGGATCGCCTGGGTCACCTGGATGCCACGCGGGCAGGCCTCGGTGCAGTTGAACGTGGTGCGGCAGCGCCACACACCGTCGACCTCGTTGAGGATGTCCAACCGCTCGGCGGCCGCCTCGTCACGCGAATCGAAGATGAACCGGTGTGCATTGACGATCGCGGCCGGGCCGAAGTACGACCCCTCGCTCCAGTACACGGGGCAGCTGGTGGTGCAGCACGCGCACAGGATGCACTTGGTGGTGTCGTCGTAGCGGGCCCGGTCGGTGGCGCTCTGGATGCGCTCCTTGGTGGGCGGGTTGCCACTGGTGATCAGGTACGGCTTCACCGCGCGGTACGCGTCGAAGAACGGCTCCATGTCCACCACGAGGTCCTTCTCCACGGGCAGGCCGCGGATCGGCTCGATGGTGATGGTGAGCTGCTTGCCCGCCTTCTTGGGCAGCAGGTCACGCATGAGCACCTTGCAGGCCAGCCGGTTCACGCCGTTGATCCGCATGGCATCCGAGCCGCACACGCCGTGGGCGCAGGAGCGCCGGAAGGTCAGCGTGCCGTCCAGATAGCCCTTTACGTACAGCAGCAGGTTCAGCAGCCGGTCCGACGGCAGGCAGGGAACCCGGAAGCTCTGCCAGCCGGCGGCGTCGGGGTTCTCCGGGTTGAACCGGGCGATCTTGAGGGTGACCATGACCGCGCCCTCGGGGACGGGGGGCAGCTCCGGATCGCCGGCTTCGGGCTTGTCGATGACAGGTGCACTCACGGTCTAGTACTTCCTTTCCATCGGCTCGTACCGCGTCTGGACGACGGGCTTGTAGTCCAGCCGGATGTCGGAAAGCAGCTCGCTGCCTTCCTTGTACGCCATGGTGTGGCGCATGTAGTTGGTGTCGTCGCGGTCGGGGTAGTCCTCACGCGCGTGCCCGCCGCGGGACTCCTTGCGGTTGAGCGCACCGACCACGGTCACCTCGGCCAGCTCAAGCAGGAAGCCCAGCTCGATGGCTTCGAGCAGGTCGCTGTTGTAGCGCTTGCCCTTGTCGTGCACCGTGATTCGCGCGTAGCGCTCCTTCAGTGCGTGGATGTCGGTCAGCGCCTGCTTGAGCGTCTCCTCGGTGCGGAACACCGCGGCGTTGTTGTCCATCGACTGCTGCAGCGCGGTGCGGATGTCGGCGACGCGCTCGTTGCCGTGCTCGGACAGGATGTCGCCGACCCAGCCGACCACCATGTCGGCCGGGTTCTCCGGCAGGTCGACATGGTTGTGGTTGGCGGCGTACTCGGCGGCCGCGATACCGGCGCGACGGCCGAACACGTTGATGTCCAGCAGCGAGTTGGTGCCAAGGCGGTTGGCGCCGTGCACCGACACGCACGCGCATTCACCGGCGGCGTACAGGCCCGGGATGACGTTGGTGTTGTCGCGCAGCACCTGGCCGTGGATCGTGGTCGGGATACCGCCCATGACGTAGTGGCAGGTCGGGTACACCGGCACCAGTTCGGTCACCGGGTCCACACCCAGGTAGGTGCGGGCGAACTCGGTGATGTCGGGAAGCTTGGCCTCCAGCACTTCCTCGCCGAGGTGGCGCACGTCGATGTAGACGTAGTCCTTGTTCGGTCCGGCGCCGCGGCCTTCGAGCACTTCCAGCACCATCGAGCGGGCGACGATGTCACGCGGCGCGAGGTCGACGATCGTCGGTGCGTAGCGCTCCATGAACCGCTCGCCCTCGCCGTTGAGCAACCGGCCGCCCTCGCCACGCACGGCTTCGGAGATCAGGATGCCCAGACCGGCCAGGCCTGTCGGGTGGAACTGGTGGAACTCCATGTCCTCCAAGGGAAGTCCCTTGCGGAAGATGATGCCCAGGCCGTCACCGGTCAGCGTGTGGGCGTTGGAGGTGGTCTTGTACATCCGGCCCGAACCACCGGTGGCGAAGACGACCGCCTTGGCGTGGAAGATGTGGATGTCGCCGGTCGCCAGCTCGTAGGCGATGACACCGGTGGCCACCGGACCCGTCGGGGTGTCGGTCAGCGCGATGTCCAGTGCGTAGAACTCGTTGAAGAACTCCACGTCGTGCTTGACGCAGTTTTGGTACAGCGTCTGCAGGATCATGTGGCCGGTGCGGTCGGCGGCGTAACAGGCCCGGCGCACCGGGGCCTTGCCGTGGTCACGGGTGTGGCCGCCGAAGCGACGCTGGTCGATGCGGCCCTCGGGCGTCCGGTTGAACGGCATGCCCATCTTCTCGAGGTCCAGCACCGCGTCGATGGCCTCCTTGGCCATGATCTCGACGGCGTCCTGGTCAGCGAGGTAGTCGCCACCCTTGACGGTGTCGAAGGTGTGCCACTCCCAGTTGTCCTCTTCGACGTTGGCCAGCGCGGCGCACATGCCGCCCTGGGCTGCGCCGGTGTGCGAACGCGTCGGGTACAGCTTGGTCAGCACGGCGGTACGGACGCGCGGGCCGGCCTCGACGGCTGCGCGCATGCCTGCGCCGCCGGCGCCGACGATGACGACGTCGTAGCGGTGTTCCTGAATCATTGGTTAGCCCCCAATATTCGGGTCGAAGGTGACCAGGACGTAGGTGCCCAGAACCAACGTGAACCCTGTCGCCAGCAGAAGCAGCGAATTCAGGTAGAACTTCGTGACGTTCTTACGGGCGTAGTCGCCGATGATGGTGCGCAGGCCGTTGGCCCCGTGGATCATCGCGAGCCACAGCAGGGCCATGTCCCAGATCTGCCAGAACGGGGAGGCCCAGCGCTGTGCGACGTAGTTGAAGTCGATGCGGTACACGCCGTCCTGCCACATCAGCATGATGAACAGGTGGCCGAGCGCGAGGAACACGAGCGCCAGGCCCGAGAACCGCATGAACAGCCAGGCGTACTTCTCGAAGTACGGAATGCCGCGGGGACGACGGGGCGCGCGCGGGTGGTCCAGCGCGGCCGGCCGGTCGTGCTCACGCTCCATCACCGGTGCCGGACGGCCCAACCGCGACTCGCCCGCTCCTGGCGCGCTCACAGGAACCGCTCCATCATGTGCATACCGAGAACTCCTAGTGCTGCGATGAGGACCACGGCAAAGACGCCGACGGCGACCGCGAGCATCTGCCGCTGGTAGCGGGGACCCTGCTGCCAGAAGTCGATGAGGATGACCCGGATGCCGTTCAGTGCGTGGAAGAGCACTGCGGCGACCAAGCCCATCTCCATCAACCCGACGATGGGGGTCTTGTACGTCTCGATGACCTCGTTGTAGGCCTGCGGGCTCACCCGGACCAACGCGGTATCTAGGACGTGTACGAATAGGAAGAAGAAAATCGTGGCACCGGTAATACGGTGCAGCACCCAGGACCACATTCCCGGATCACCGCGATAAAGGGTGCGCCGTCGTGCTTTCCTGGGTTGCGGAGCCGGTACCTCCGTCTGAGTACTCATCGGGCCCTCCAACGCCATCGGTGGGACGTCTGGGACCGCCTGTGAATTAGCCCCAAACCTCGGGGCGACTCTAAACCCATTTGTAGTGGCGAACGAATTACGGTTGAGCAGTTCGACCCGCTAAACAGGCAAAAGTTAGGCTTACCTATCTTAATGCGCGGGTCGGGAATTGGGGTTTCGGAATGCATTCAGAACCTAGGGCCGGGGATGTCGCATGACCATCGATGTTGACTGGAATCTATTGCGTCGCAAGGCAATCGAGGTTTCGACCCGCGCCTACGCGCCATATTCGGGCTTTCCGGTGGGTGCCGCCGCTCTGGTTGACGACGGCCGCATCGTGACCGGATGCAATGTGGAGAATGTCTCATATGGCCTAGGTCTCTGTGCCGAGTGCGCTGTGGCCTGCGCCCTGCATTCCGAGGGTGGCGGACGGCTCGTCGCGCTGTCGTGTGTGGGGCCGGACGGAGGCCTTCTGATGCCCTGTGGGCGCTGTCGGCAGGTGTTGTTCGAACACGGCGGGCCGGAGCTGCTCATCGACCACCCTCGCGGTGCACGGCCGCTGCGGGAACTGCTGCCCGACGCCTTCGGGCCTGATGATCTGAATCGCAGGTAAGGTCAAGTGGTCCAACAACTCCGGGACCCGGTTAGTTACCGGCGGGTAGGTTGACGGCCATGTCACATCTGGACGCGCCGACCGTCATCCGAACCAAACGAGACGGCGGCGTGCTGTCCGACACCGCGATCGACTGGGTGATCGACGGCTACACCCACGGACGGGTCGCCGACGAACAGATGTCGGCGCTGCTGATGGCGATCTTCCTGAAAGGTATGGCACCCGCCGAGATCGCCCGGTGGACGGCGGCCATGGTCGATTCCGGGGAACGGTTCGACTTCTCGGACCTTCGTCGTGACGGCCGCCCACTGGCCCTGGTGGACAAGCACTCCACCGGAGGGGTGGGGGACAAGATCACCATTCCGCTGCTGCCGGTCGTGATGGCCTGTGGCGCCAGTGTTCCGCAGGCGGCCGGGCGTGGGCTCGGGCATACCGGAGGGACGCTCGACAAGCTTGAGTCGATCCCGGGATTTACCGCTGAGTTGTCGAAAGCTCAAATCCGGCAACAACTTCGGGATATCGGCGCGGCGGTTTTCGCCGCGGGGGAGCTGGCGCCTGCCGACCGCAAGATCTATGCGCTGCGCGACGTCACCGGCACCACCGAGTCGCTGCCGTTGATCGCGAGTTCGGTGATGAGCAAGAAACTGGCCGAGGGCGCGCGATCGCTGGTCCTGGACGTCAAGGTCGGCCGCGGCGCGTTCCTCAAGACCGAGGCCGAGTCGCGTGAGCTCGCGGCCACGATGGTCAGCCTGGGCAATGCCAACGGGGTGCCGACCCGAGCATTGCTCACCGAGATGAACTGCCCGCTGGGCCGGACCGTCGGCAACTCCGTGGAGGTCGGCGAATCCCTGGAGGTGCTGGCCGGCGGCGGCCCGTCCGACGTGGTCGCGCTGACGCTGGCGCTGGCGACGGAGATGCTCGACGCGGCGGGCATCGACGGCGCCGATCCGGCCGCCACCCTGCGGGACGGCAGCGCGATGGACTGCTTCCGTGCGCTGGTCGCGGCCCAGGGCGGGGACCTGAGCCGCCCGCTGCCCGTCGGGGCGGCCAGCGAGACCGTGACGGCCCCGCACGGTGGCTTCATGGGTGACCTCGACGCCATGGGTGTGGCGCTGGCGGCCTGGCGGCTGGGTGCGGGCCGGGCGCAGCCCGGGGAGCCGGTGCACTTCGGCGCCGGCGTGCGGATCCACCGCAAGCCTGGGGAGCCGGTGGCCGCGGGGGAGGTGCTGTTCACGCTCTACACGGAGACCGCCGAGCGGCTGCCCGCGGCGCTGGCCGAACTCGACGGCGCCTGGATTGTCGACGACGCCGCGCCCGTGCAGCGGCCGTTGATCATCGATCGCATGTGCTGACCCAAGCCGCGACGATGCCGCCGCGCTCGGTGCGCGACCTGTTTCGTCACCGATTGTTGAGCGGGTCGCAGCCTGATTGATCGTCGCTGAGCGCCCGCTGTCACGCATGATGGGGTCATGAGTACGCCGCTGAGTCTGGAGAAGATCCAACACGCTCCCAAGGCCCTGCTGCACGATCACCTGGACGGCGGACTGCGACCGTCCACCGTGCTCGACCTGGCCGGCCAGCTCGGCTATGACGACCTGCCTGCGACCGAGGTCGACGAGCTGGCGACGTTCTTCCGTACGGCCGCCCACAGCGGGTCGCTGGTTCGCTACCTGGAGCCGTTCGCCCACACCGTAGGGGTCATGCAGACCTCGGACGCGCTGCATCGCGTCGCCTACGAGTGCGTCGAGGACCTGGCCGCGGACAACGTCGTCTACGCGGAGGTCCGCTTCGCTCCCGAACTGCACATCGATCGCGGGCTGTCGCTGGACGATGTGGTCGACGCCGTGCTGGCCGGGTTCGCCGACGGTGAGAAGGCGGCCTCGGCCGAGGGCCGCACCATCACCGTGCGTTGCCTGGTGACCGCGATGCGCCATGCGGCCCGCTCACGGGAGATCGCCGAGCTGGCAATCCGGTTCCGGGACAAGGGTGTTGTCGGCTTCGACATCGCCGGGGCAGAGGCCGGATACCCACCCACCCGTCATCTCGACGCGTTCGAGTACATGCGAGGCAACAACGCGCGCTTCACCATTCACGCCGGAGAGGCGTTCGGCCTGCCGTCCATCCACGAGGCCATCGCGTTCTGCGGGGCAGACCGGCTCGGGCACGGGGTGCGCATCGTCGACGACATCACCGAGCTCGACGACGGGACCCAAAAGCTGGGCCGACTCGCGGCGATCTTGCGCGACAAGCGCATTCCGCTGGAGATGTGCCCGAGCAGCAACGTGCAGACCGGTGCGGCGCCGAGCATCGCCGAGCACCCGTTCGACCGGCTGGCACGGCTGCGGTTCCGCGTGACGGTCAACACCGACAACCGGCTGATGAGCGACACCACCATGAGCCAGGAGATGCTGCGCCTGGTCGAGGCCTTCGGTTACGGCTGGAGCGACCTGGAGCGGTTCACCATCAATGCGATGAAGTCGGCCTTCATTCCGTTCGACAAACGGCTCGCCATCATCGACGAGGTGATCAAGCCCCGGTACGCGGTGCTGGTCGGCTGAGCGGGCCGGCAATCCGGCTGGCGAAATATTCGGTCGAAATGTGTAACGGCCGGGGTGACGGCTGCGACAATTCAGCAAGCTCGACAATGGCCGCGATCGGGCAAGCTCGCGACCCGCTTCACCCCGTTTGAACAAGGAGAACCCATGGCCAGACCCGTCACCACCGTGTTGTCCGGAGCTGCACTGGCTATCGCCGCGGCGTTCCTCCCGATGGTCTCCGTCCCCACCGCCGGTGCCGATGTATGCGCCGGGGCCGACGGGCGCCACTTCGCCGCAGGCGGCTGCACCAACGTCGCAGGCGACGTTGCCACCGGCGCCGCCATCGCCGCGGCGCATGTGCCGTACGTGCCTGGCGAAGTCCCTTGTTACACCGTCGAAGGCGTGCCGTATTACACGCCGCCCGGCGACCCCTGCTGACAATTTCCCTTCTGACTGGCGCGGCAGAGATCTGCCGCGCCAGTGACGTTCGCGACCTAGGAGTGATGGATGAAGTTTCTGGCGTACGGACTGACGGCGGTTCTGCTCGCCGCGGTCGTCAGTTGTGGCGGAGCCGGCAAGCCGCCGAATGCGGCGCCGACACCTGAGACGGTGCGCGAGATCGCCAAGGAGGCCTACACATACGGCTTCCCGATGGTCGACTCGTACCGCATCCAGCACGCCTACTTCGTCGACAAGGCCAATCCCCAGTACAAGGGCGACTGGAACCAGACGCACAGCATCGCGCGGGTGTTCACGCCTGAGGACACCACGATCCAGACGCCGAATTCCGATACGCCTTACACGATGCTGGGTGCTGACCTGCGGGCCGAACCGTTGGTGCTCACCGTGCCGCCGATCGAGGCCGGCCGTTACTACTCCTTGCAGTTCATCGACAGCTACACCTACAACTTCGCCTACGTGGGCAGCCGCACCACCGGCAACGGAGGCGGCAGGTATCTGCTGGCCGGACCGAGTTGGAAGGGCGACAACCCCGCCGGCATCACCGAGGTGATCCGATCCGACACCGATTTCGCGTTGGTCATCTACCGCACCCAGCTGTTCGATCCCCAGGACATCGACAACGTCAAGAAGATCCAGGCCGGCTACACCGTCGAGCCGCTCTCGGCGTTCGCCAAGGAGCCCGCGGCGACCGCCCCTGCGGTGGATTTCATCGCGCCGCTGACTCCCGATGAGCAGAAGACCTCGCCCAAGTTCTTCGAGATCCTCAACTTCCTCATGAAGTACGCGCCGGAAGCGCCCTCGGAGAAAGAGCTTCGGGCTCGCTTCGCCACCATCGGCATCGGCCCCGACGGGGACTTCAATCCCGACACGATGAGCAAGGAAACGCTGCAGGCCGTGAAGGACGGGATGGCCGACGCGTGGACCGAACTCGACACCTTCAAGAAGGACAAGTTGGCCACCGGGCAGGTGACCTCGAGTCAGCTGTTCGGCACCCGGGAAGCCCTGAAGGACAACTATCTGTACCGGATGGCCGGCGCGGTGCTCGGTATCTACGGCAACTCCAGCGCCGAGGCCATCTACCCGGTGCTGGCCGTGGACTCGACCGGGGCACCGTTGACCGGGAACAACAACTACACCGTGCGGTTCGCGCCGGGGCAGTTGCCGCCGGTCAACTCGTTCTGGTCGACCACCATGTACACGATGCCGCAGAGCCTGCTGGTGGCCAACCCGATCAACCGGTATCTGATCAATTCGCCGATGCTGCCGAAACTGGTCAAAGACCCCGACGGCGGCGTCACGATCTACGTGCAGAACCAGTCGCCCGGCCCGGAGAAGGAGGCGAACTGGCTGCCCGCGCCGGACGGACCGTTCCAGATGATCCTGCGGTTGTACTGGCCCAAGGAAGAGGCGCTCGACGGCACCTGGCACGCACCGAAGGTCACCAAGGGCTGACCGGAGCGCGATAGGTCAGCCGCGCAACACCTCGCGGAGCACCTCGGCGAAAGCCCCTGGGGCGCCCATGAATCCACCATGGTCACCCGGGAACATCACCGGACGCGTCCCCAACAGATCAGCGAGCGCCGTCGTCGTCCGCTGGGTCAACAGGTGCTCGGACTCCTCGCCGAGTCCGAGCACCACCCGTCCGTTCTTCAGCGCCTCGACATCGGGCAGGTACCGCGTGGTGGCCCGCAGTTCGTGGTTGAAGAAGTGTGCCGCGTCGCGCAATTCCTGATCGCTCGGCGCGGGCATCTCGGGTGCACCGGCAGGCACGTCGAAGCCGGCGTTGGCCATGAACTTGCCCCAGGCCGCGAACATCCCGTCGCGGGAGAAGGTGGCGATGATGTCCTCGGTTGCGGCGCGCTGCTCGGCCGCGTCGGGCAACAACTCGAGCAGGGGAGGTTCGTGGGCCACGAGGGTGCCCACGCGGCCGGGGTGCCGGGCCAGCAGGGCCAACCCTGTCACCGCGCCGCCCGACGAGCCGAACATATCGGCCGAGGCGGCGCCCAGGTCGTCGAGGATCGCCGCGACGACTGCCCGCGATGCCACGTGGGTCGGCGGTCACCACGGTGTGATCACCGGCCAGCGCGTGCGCCAGCGGGGCGAACTCGGCTGCCGCCATCGGGGCGCCGAGGATCAGCAGCAACGGTCCCTGCCCGCGCACCTCATAGTGCAGGCGGGCGCCGGGAACCGTGACGGTGTGGGTGGAGAGGTTGCTCGAGGTGGTCATGAGTGGTCTGACCGCTTTCGCGGCCAGGACTCATCGCCGGACGGGCTACTCCGCGCGCAGGCGCGACTCCACGAAACGCTCCAACGCATCCCACTGCTCGACGGCCTGGGCGTAGGGGGCCTCGGGCTCGCGGGCGCCCTCGTCGCCGAGCACGTAACTCACGAACTTGCCGAGCGCCTTGGTGCCGGCCAGCGTCTCGTCGACGGTCTTGTCCTCGGAGTAGTCGCTGACGTCGCGGAGCAGTTCGACGGCCAACTCCAACTGGTCGTGGTCCACCGCGTCGGGTCCGTCGGCGATGTCGTCGGAGATGCCACTGAGGACGTAGACGTTCTCCTCGGCGACGTCGACCCGCAGGGAGCCGTCGGTGGCGGCGGTCCTGATGTCGTCGTAGGTGGCCAGGTCCGACAGGTCGTGGTCGTGTTCGTCGGCCAGGTAGCGGGCCAGCGCGCGCTCTGAGCTGAACACGCTGATGCGACCGTTGCGGCCGAGGAAGACCGGATCGTCGTCGAGGTAGCAGCGCAGGGTGTAGACGGTGCCCGAGCCGGTCATGATGCGCACGGGGTCGATACCGACCTTCTGCCAGAAGTCGACGTCGTCACCCAGGACTGCGGAGTCGGCAGCGCTGCGCACGGGCTCGGCGGCCACGTCGTCCTCGTCGCCGTCCTCGGAATCTTCGGAGTCAGCGTCGACGGCGAGGTCGTCCTCGTCCTCCTCGGGCGCCGGTTCCTCCAGCTGGGCCTCGGCCTTCTTGACCGCGTCGGCGTCGATGTCTTCAGGGATGCTGACGATCTCGTCGATGGAGTCGAGCACGCCGTCCCAGCCCCGGGCAATCACGGCTTCGATCTCGGACCAACGCTTGCGCCCGGACCGACCGGTGAAACCTTCCAGCCCGCCGCCCAGAGTGCCGAGCACGGGGTTGCCGTTGAAGAACTTGCTGATGGCGGCCAGCTCACACACCGAGCCGATCGACGACACCACCACCAGGGTGCGGTGCAGGCTCGCGACCGAGTCCTCGGTCGGCTTCTCGGCGACCAGGTCGGGCACCCCGACGATGTCGTACTCGCGATCCTCCGACGGCTGCAGCTTGTGCGCGTTGGCAGCGGTCAGCTTGCCCCATGACGGGTGATCGGCCAGGTCGTTGTCGGTGTTGGTGCGGACGAACGCCACCAGGTCGGCGACCGATTCGAAGGCGTACAGGGCGTCACCTTCGCCCAAGAAGGCCTCCCACTCGTCGCCGGCGTCCCGCCAACGCGGAGCCCACAGTGTGTAAAGGTCGCCCTTGGTCAGCCCGAGCCGGACCGGCACGATGTCAGCAGCCATGCGGCACAGCCTAATGGGGTGCCCTGGACGCCAGTCAGGTTGTCTCCGGTTCGGGGCCCGGATCGGCGTCGCCGGGCCGACATCGAATCTGCGGACACGGCTGACCTGCGGTGAAACAATATCGGCGTGGCCGACGTCGGCGACCGCCAACCGACAGCTGCCGTTCTCTCCTGCGGGGCATGCGGCGCTCAGGTAGCTGCGACCGCCAAGTTCTGCAGTCAGTGCGGCGCGCCGATCGCACGCACCGCACAGTTGGCGGAGTACAAGCAGGTCACGGTGTTGTTCGCCGACGTAGTGCATTCGATGGACATCGCCGCCGCGGTGGGCGCCGAACGGCTGCGCGAGATCATGACCGAGTTGGTGGCGAGGTCAGCGGCGGTGGTGCGTCGCTACGGCGGCACCGTCGGGAGTTTCACCGGCGACGGAATCATGGCGGTGTTCGGCGCGCCGCTGGCATTGGAGCATCACGCCGTCCACGCGTGTCTGGCGGCGTTGGATATTCAGGACGAAGCGAAACGGCTCGGACCCGAGATTCACCGGCGCGACGGTGTGGAGCTGTTGCTTCGGGTGGGCCTCAACTCCGGTGAGGTGATCGCGGGAGAGATTCGGTCTGGTCCACTCGGCTACACCGCCATCGGCGAACAGGTCGGGATGGCCCAGCGGATGGAATCGGTCGCGCCGCCGGGTGGCGTGATGCTGAGCTCGTCCACCGCGCGACTGGTCGAGGGCAACGCAATTCTCGGCGAGCCGGAGCGGGTCCGGATCAAGGGGGTCGTCCATCCGGTGCCGGCCCGCCGACTGATCGGCATGCGTCAGGATCGGATCCTCAGGCGAGCCGAGTCCACACTCGTCGGTCGACGGTCGGAGATGGACACCGTTGATGCATTGTTGGACCGTGCCATTGACGGCGATGGGGCGGTGATCGGCGTCGTGGGGCCACCGGGTATCGGGAAAAGCCGATTGGTGCGGGAACTTTCGGCTACCGCGCTCGCTCGTGGTGTCGAGGTGTTCACGACCTATTGCGAGTCCCACGCCGCCCAGATCCCGTTTCACGTCGTGGCTCAATTCCTGCGCGCGGCTACGGGAACGGCAGGGCGCGACGGGCAGAGTGCTCGTGATCGATTGCGCGACAGTTTCTCTGGTTCAGATCCCGAGGACCTGGTGCTGCTTGCCGACTTACTGGGAATCGCTGATCCCGACGAGCCATTGCCCCGGATAGATCCTGACGCGCGGCGGCGGCGATTGACCGCATTGGTGCACGCCGCGGCGATGGCGAGGGAGAGCTCGGCGCTGTATCTCATCGAGGACGCCCATTGGATCGACGAGGTCAGCGAGTCGATGCTGGCCGAGTTCCTCTCGGTGACGGCGCAGACGCACTCGTTGGTCGTCGTCACCTACCGCCCGGAGTACGCGGGAGCACTGACCCGGGCGCCCGGCACTCAGACCATCGCCCTGGAGCCGCTGAGCGACACGGAGACTGCCGCGCTGGTGTCGCAGCTGCTCGGTTCTGATCCCTCGGTGGCGGCCGTGACTCGGATGATCATCGAAAGGGCTGCCGGCACCCCATTTTTCGCTGAGGAGATGGTGCGGGACCTGGCGGAGCGCGGGGTGCTCCGCGGTGAGGTCGGCGCATACCGGTCGACGGCAGCAGTCGCCGAGGTGACGGTACCCGCGACCTTGCAGGCGATCATCGGTGCGCGCATCGACCGGCTCGACCCGAAGGCCAAACGTACGCTGACCGCGGCGGCGGTGGTCGGCTCACGATTCGGCGGTGATCTGCTGATGACGCTCGGCGTCGAGCCGGAGGTCGACAACCTCATGACGGCCCAGCTCATCGACCAGGTCAGGTTCACACAGCAACCCGAGTATGTCTTCCACCATCCGCTCATTCGCGCCGTGGCCTACGAGTCACAACTCAGATCCGATCGTGCCGAGATGCACCGACGGGTCGCGGCGGCACTCGAACGACGTGAACCAGCGTCTATCGACGAGAACGCCGCCTTGATCGCAGAACATCTCGATGCTGCAGGCGATCTGCACGCCGCACACGGCTGGCACATGCGTGCCGCGACGTGGGCGAGGGGCCGTGACATCACCGCAGCTCGACTCAGCTGGGACCGGGCCCGAATGATCGCCGACGCATTGCCCACCGACGACCAGAACCGCGCGGCGATGCGCATCGCCCCTCGCGCCATGCTGTGCGCCACTGCCTATCGGTTGCGTGCACATGGCGCCGGCGCACGCTTCGCCGAACTGCGCACCTTGTGCACGGGTGCCGGGGACAAGCCGTCTCTGGCGATCGCCATGTCCGGGCTGGTGATGGATCACGCGTATCAGGGTCAGATTCGTCAGGCCTCGCAGTTGGCATCGGAAGCCATGGCTCTCGTCGAGTCGGTCGCTGATGAGACGTTGACGGTGGGACTGTCCTACCCGGCGATCTTCGCCAAGGTCGAAAGTGGTGAGTATTCCGACGTATTGCACTGGTCGCAGAGAGTGGTCGACCTGGCCGGCGGCGATCCGTTCAAAGGCAATTTCATCTTCGGTTCTCCGTTGGCGCTCGCGTTGACGTCGCGGGCGACCGCCCGCTACTGCCTGGGGCTTTCTGGCTGGCGGGACGACCTGCGTGATGGCATCGCCATGGCTCACACTGCCGACCCGTTGACCTATGCCGCGGTTGTCGCGCTGGGTTACTTCCCGGGGATAGCGAATGGCGTCTTGGCTGCCGATGATCGCGCGGTGCGGGAGAGCGAGGATGCGCTACGGATTGCCGAACGATCCGGCAATGACATGGCGTTGGCGTTCGCGCGGTTCGCCCTGGGTATCGTGCTGGTGCATCGCGAGGCGGCTGTGGAGCGCGATCGCGGGCAGGTACTCCTGGCCGAGGTCAGCGAGGTGCTGGAACGTCAGCGACACAACCTCGGGGAACTGCCGTTGGTCAACGTGTACCTGGAGCGTGAACGGTTCCGTCAAGGCGATCATGGCCAGGCCATACCGAAGATGCGCGCTGCGGTCGACCAGTTGGCCCATGAGGGCCAACTGCTCGCGTGGGGCACCCCGACCACAGCTGTTGTCGCCGAAGCACTGATCGATCGTGCGGCCGAGGGCGATCTCGCCGCGGCCGACGCCGTGATCGATCGGTTGGCCGCCGCGCAGGCCGAGGACGCATTGGTGGTGCGCGACATCTGGATGTTGCGGGTACGTGCGCTACTGGCCAGGGCACGTGGCGACGAGGCCACGTACGGTGACTACCGGGAGCGTTATCGCACGATGGCCACGGAGTTGGGCTTCGAGGGACATATCGCGCTCGCTGCCGAGCTGCCGTGACAGCAACTCACACCGTCGGCCGCCAGAATCCCTGAAAGCCCTGCCCGGCGTTCGTAGTTCGGACGGGTGACAGTTTCACCGGGTCTCCCGCCTCGATCATCGTGTTCGCTCCGACGATCATCGCGACGTGCCCGTCCCACACCGCCAGGTCACCCGGCCGCAACGTTCCCGCCGAGACGGCCTTACCGATGTCCTGCTCCTGTGCCAGCCGCGGAATGTCCAGTCCGGCTTCGTGATAGGCCCACTGCGTCAGGCCGCTGCAGTCCAAGCCGACGCCCGGCGTGGTGCCACCCCACCGGTACGGCACCCCCAGCTGGGTCAGCGCGTGCCGGACGGCGCTGGCGGCCACGGCGTTGGGTGCCACCGCGGTGCTGCCGTCGGGCAGCCGCACCGCCACGCCGTCGCCGAACATGCCCGGATCGCGTAGCCCCTCCGCGGGTTCGGCGCCGCCCGGGCCGCTCAGCGGTGCGCCCGCAGACCACCCCGACGAGGCCGGCGCGGCACCGCCGGAGCCGGCCGAGAATCCCGCCGAGCGCGGGTACATCCCGGCCGCCGATGGCAAACCGCCGGCTGGTGCCGTGCCGGTGCCGGTGCCGGTGCCGGTGTCGGTGAGGGACCCGGCCTGACAGTCCAGTTCGGCCCGCAGTTCGTCGACGACGGCCGAGGCCTCGTCGACCGCGCGTCGCGCCTCGGCTTCCAACTCCTGCGCCACGCCCGGTTCATCGAGGTGAGGGGTCAGCGCCGCGGCACGTCCCTCGAAGCGGTCGATGATCGCCTGCAGCCGGGACCTGGCCTGGGCCACAGCCGAACCCGCGTCACGAGCCGCGGTACTGAGTGCCTGCGCCCGCAAGGCCAGGCCCGTGATTTCCGCGGCGGTGTTTGAGGCGAAGCCCGCGGCCGCCGTTGCCGACATGCCCGACCAATCGCCTGCGGCGCGCTCCCACGACCGCCCGAGTGCGCCCGCGATGTCCGACAGGGCGGCCTGCGCCCCGGTAAGTGCGGTCACGGCGGGGTTGTGGGCCTGCCAGCCGCTGCCGACCAGGTCCCGCAGCTCATAGAGTGGCGCAGCCAGCGCGATGGCGGATGCGGGCACGGCTACACCCGCGGCAACAGCTGTGCGGCCCGCTGACCGGCGGCGTCGTAGCCGGCGGCGGTGTTGCCGGCACTGACGGCCCCCGCGCCGGTACTGGCACCCAGCGCCGCGACGGCATCGCTGTGGGCGCCCACGGCGTCGGTGAAGGCCGCCGCGAACCGATGGCCGATCGGACCGAGTGCGGCCCCTGGTGACGGAATCGACCGCAGGGCAGCAGCCACGGCGCTGAGTTCGGCGGCGTACGCGTCGAGGGCGTCGCCAAGGGTGCGGATGGCCGCCATGTCGGCGCGCAGGGTTTCGGCGGGCATGTGGTTAGGACGCCCGCCGAACCCGATCGGTTCCCCTGAATCGCTGCGTCTTGCCCGCGGTGCTTACCGGTTTTCTACCTGAGGGTTGCTCGTGCGCGAGGGTTACCGCCCTGAGGTAGAAATCGACGCATACCGGATGAAATCGGCGCACACCGGCCGTGCCGAGCCAGGGTCACGCGTTCAGATCGCGGTGCCGCCGCCGTCGGCGTGCAGCGTGGATCCCGTGATGAACGCCGCGCGCGGTGACGACAGGAACAGCACCGCGTGGGCGATCTCTTCAGGCGTGGCGGTGCGACCCAACGGCAGTGCGCGGCCGAGTTCCTCGTTGGTGTCGCCCCATTGGGCCTCCACGCCCTCGGTGCGCGTCGGCCCCGGCGCCACACTGTTGACCCGCACACCGCCGGAACCGAATTCGGCGGCCCAGGTGCGCGTCAGCGATTCGACGGCCGCCTTGGACGCGCTGTAGGCCGAGGCGCCGGGAACGCCTTTCGATGCGACCATCGAGGTGACGTTGACGATGCTGCCGCGGCCGCGGTCGAGCATGCCGCCGACCAGTTGGGCCACCAGGAAGTAGGTGCCGCGCACGTTGGTGTCGAAGGTCTGCTCGAACGAGGCGACGTCCTGGTCGACGGTGAGTGCGCCGGGAAAGGCGGCCGCGTTGTTGACCAGGATGTCCAGCTGATCACATTGCCGGGCAAGGGATTGCACGGAATCCAGGTCGGCGAGGTCGGCGCCGACGAATCGGACATCCCCGCCGAGCGCGGCGGCCGCGGCACGCCCCCGCTGTTCATCTCTTCCGGTGATGGTCACCGCGGCGCCTGCCCGGGCCAGCAGGTCGGCACATGCCAGGCCGATGCCTGCGGTGCCACCGGTGACCAGCGCGCGATATCCCCTGAGTTCTGCTCCGGATTCCATTGTTTCCTTCCGTTCTCTTGTCATGCGACACGTCGGGTGTCGTCGTCTTCGCTCAATGCCGCCCTGAGCCGTTCGCGGCTGCGGGCGATGCGCGACATCACCGTTCCCACTGGGATTTCCATCAGTGCGGCGGTTTCGGCGTAGGTGAACCCCTCGATATCGGCGTAATACAAGACCGTTCGGAAGCCCTCCGGCAGGGTCAACACCGCATCGCGGATCCGGTCGTCGCAGAACACGTCGAGCGCCCGGTCCTCGGCCGAGCGCTCCGCGGTGGTGGAGTGGAGTGCGTTGCCGAACATGTCGCTGTCGGTGATCTCGGCGACGGCGAAGGTGTCGGGCCGGCGCTGCTTCATCCGGTGCGTGCTGATCCAGCGGTTGTGCAGGATGCGGAACAACCAGGCCCGCAGGTTGGTGCCCGGCTCGAACTGCCGGAAACCGGTGTAGGCGTTCATCAGTGTGTCCTGGACCAGATCCTCGGCGTCGGCATGGCTGTGCGTCAGGCGCCGTGCGGTGCGCAACAGGACGGTGTGGAACGGCATGGCATCCCGGACGAACCGGGCCGCCAGTTGCGCGTCAGACTCGGCGCTGAGCTCCTCGGCACCGATGCTCAAGGTCATCGGGCGGGAGCGACATCGGTCGACGGGGCGGCTGCGACTTTCGTCATGATCAGATCTCCAGAGTCGGGGACAAGAATGAGCGTCACCTCAGACTGGTTCGGAGAACTCCGTAGCGGACCCTTGAAAACCCGTAGTCCGTAGTCCGTGGAACCTGGCCCGGATCCACCTGCACGGCAGCGGCACCGACCGTTAAGGTCAGCGCATGGATGTACGCGTTGTCGACCACCCTCTGGCCGCCGCGCGGCTGACCACCCTGCGGGATGAGCGGACCGACAACGCGGGGTTCCGTGCGGCATTGCGCGACCTGACCCTCATGCTGGTGTACGAGGCCACCAGGGACGCGGCATCCGAGCAGATCCCGGTGCGCACCCCGGTGACCGACACCACCGGTTCGCGATTGGCCAACCCACCCTTGTTGGTCCCGGTGCTACGAGCTGGGCTGGGGATGGTCGACCAGGCGCATGCCCTGATCCCTGAGGCGCAGGTGGGCTTCGTCGGGATGGCGCGCGACGAGACGACCCATCAGCCGACGCCGTACCTGGCCTCGCTGCCCGAGGACCTGAGCGCACGGTCGGTGTTCGTCCTCGACCCGATGCTGGCGACCGGCGGATCGATGGCCTACACCATCGACCTGCTGCGGGAACGCAATGCCGTGGACATCACCGCGGTGTGTGTGGTGTGCGCGCCGCAGGGGATCGCCGCGATAGAGAAGATCGCCCCCGAAATGCGGCTGATCACCGCGACCATCGACGAAGGACTCAACGAATCCGCCTACATCGTTCCGGGACTGGGCGACGCCGGGGACCGTCAGTTCGGTCCGCGCTGAGGCGCTGTCGCGGTCAGGTAGGGCCGGGACAGCACCAGTGCCGCGGCGGTGGCGAGCACGAGCACATAGACCGGCAGCAGGTGGATGAACGTGGTGTAGCCGATCGCGTAGTGCACGGCAAGCGCCGGCAGTGTGCCCGTCACGAACCCGATCGACAACGTCCACCACACCCAGCGTTCGCCCCTGCGGAATCCCCACATCGCGATCAACGCGATCGCCAGTCCCGAACCGATCAAGGCGCCCCCGAACCCGGCCCGGTCATGGGCGATGAAGCTGACCAGTTGCGGGTCGGCGGTCCGTAGCGCCGCACCGTGCGTGTGCATGTATCCGAGGTCGGTGGAGACGAATACGTCGGTCAGCCCGACGAACGAGATGGTCGCCCCGGCCCCGGCGAGCCCGGCGCCCAAACCGATGAACAGCAGCTGGCCCCACAGCGCGCGTCGACGCTGTGACTCCGGACCGTCCGGCAGTGACGGCCATCGGGGCGGGTGCGGCTTGTTCCACACGGCGGCGAGCAGCATCGGGAACAGAGTCACCACCACCAGGGTGTGCAGGGGGTCGACGAATCCTGTTCCGACGAAATAGAACAACGTGAGAAATGCGACCAGCCCCGACAGGAGCAGCGTATTGCGGGCCCACACCTGGCCGCGCCTGATACCACCCCAGCACAGTCCGGTGTACAGCGCGCCGAGGCCGATCATGTTGCCGGCCATGCTGATCCGGTCATGCTGTATGAAATGCACCAGGTTGTCGTTGATTCGGTGCAGGTCATCGATGCCGAGGCCCAGATAGGACCGGTCATAGCTCAACAGCACCGGTCCGAGTGTGATGGCGCCCGCGCCCAACCCGGCCACGATCAAGCCGAGACCGGCCAGCGCACCCCACAACCAGCCCGGCCAGCGAAACGGGTTGAGCCCGGCATCGGCCAGGCCGGGCGGCTGCGTCGGTGGCGTCGAGGCTGCCTCGATCACCCGGTTGAACCAGCCCGGCCCGGCCGCCACCAGCACAGCGGGCCGGGCCAGCACGGTGGCCGAACTGTTGCGCAGGGCAGTGACGGCCGCAGCGACGTCGGGGTCGGTCAGATAGACCGTGTCGCTCGCAGAGCCGATGGCCACCTCGTCGACGTCGTTGACGAGCAGCTCGGCGACCTCGGCGGAGTCCGCCCGGGCGACGACACGGCAGCGTCTACCGGCCGCGGCCTGCCGCACCGTGTCGACGTCTGCGGCCGTGACCGGAGCGATCTCGACGATGCCGGCGCCCTGGACCGGCAGCACCAGGACGGCGTCGCGAGCCACCGACGGCGGGACCACCGCGCCGAACCGGCCTGCCCACTCCGGCGGCAGGGGCGGGTGATCGAAAACCCGTGGAATCCAGCGGTACCCACCCGCCTCGACCAGGGTCGCCAGGAACCGCAGCGCCCAGCGCTGGGTACGCCGTTCCCCGATGACCGCGGACGCGATGGGGCGAAGCGGTTGATAAGTCCAGTCCGGCATGAAGGTTCGTCGCTACCAGCGCGCCGCGGCGTCGGCGAGGTCCTGACTGAGCTTCTGGGCATGAGCCCTGGCGGTGTTGAGGTCATCGGTCGGTGCGCAACGGACTTCGGTGTAGGACTTGAGTTTCGGTTCGGTTCCCGACGGACGCACCACCACCCGGGCCGACGTACCCGCATCGCTGCCGGAGAGGATCAGGGCGTCGGTGCGCTGCTGTCCACGTCGCTCCAGTAGGTCTTCGACGGTGACGGTGATGCCGGCCAGTTCGGTCGGCGGAGCGGAGCGCAACCGTGCCATCGCCGCCTCGGCGTTGTCGACATGACGGCTGACCGCGCCGGTGACATGCACGCCGTGCACCTTGGCCAGGGCGTCGAGCGCATCGAGCATCGTGCGGCCCTGGTCGCGCAGCGCGGCCACCAGATCGCAGGCCAGGATCGCCGCTGTGATGCCGTCCTTGTCGCGTACCGAGGCGGGGTCGACACAATGTCCGATCGCCTCTTCGTAGGCGTAGACGAGGGTGGTGCCGGGTGTCTGGGCCCGCGCCAACCATTTGAATCCGGTGAGGGTTTCGGCATGCCGGACACCGTGCGCCGCCGCGATGGAGGCCAGCATCCGGGATGACACCACCGTGCTGGCCACCAGGGCGGCTTCGCTGACCGGACCCGGCTCAAGTTGGGACAAGATGTAATCGCCCAACAGCCAACCTGTTTCGTCGCCGGTGAGCATGCGCCACCCGTCCGGCCCCGGAACTCCGACGGCGCAGCGGTCGGCATCGGGATCCAGTGCGATCGCGATCTCGGCGTCGACGTCGTCGGCCAGGGCCAGCAGCGCGTCGACCGCGCCGGGCTCTTCGGGGTTGGGGAAGCTGACGGTGGGGAAGTCCGGGTCGGGGTTGAACTGCTCCTCGACCACGTGCACATCGTCGAATCCGGCCAGGGCCAGTGCATCAAGGGCGTACTCGCCGCCGACGCCATGCAACGGGGTAAGTGCCACCCGCACGGAACCGGTGCTGCGACGGACCCGGGCGGCGCGTTCCAGATAGCCGTAGATCTGCCTGCGGCCCGCGGTTTCCACTGCGGCCCTGCGAATCTCGTCGGCGTGCGGAGCCCGGGCCACCGCGGCCTCGATCTCGCGGTCGACGGGGGAGATGATCTGCACACCGCCGTCGAGAAACACCTTGTAGCCGTTGTCGGTCGGGGGATTGTGCGATGCGGTGATCTGGATACCGGCCGCCGCGGGCAGGTGCCGGACGGTGTATGCGACCACCGGCGTCGGGACGGCCGCCATCATGAGCAGTACGTCGAATCCCTCGGCGGCAAGCACTTCGGCCGCCGCCAGGGCGAATTCGTCGGACTGGTGCCGAGCGTCGCGGCCGACCACCACGTGCGACCCGCCCAGGCCCTTTTCCTTGAGCACCTGGGCCAGCGCCCACGTGGTGCGCATGACGACGGCCAGGTTCATCGCATCGGGGCCGCCCCGTAGCGGGCCGCGCAACCCGGCGGTGCCGAAGGTCAGCGGATGGCTGAATCGGCGGTCGAGTTCATCGGGACTACAGGCGGACAGTTCGGCGGCAGTCCGCGGGTCGGGGTCATGTGCGATCCAATCGGCGGCGGCGGTCGCGATGGAAGTCATGACCCAAGTGTGCCCGCAGCGGCGTCCGTGTACGCAAGCTTGCGCAGGACCGGTGCCACCAGCATCAGCAGATCGAACTCCAGATCCGTCAGGTTCTCCCGCATGGTGGCGTGCAGCCAGGCGTCCCGTTCGGCGCGGTCGGCCTGCAGCAACGCCGTACCTTCTGCGGTGATCTCGATGAGCTGACGGCGACGGTCGCTGTCGTCGGGACGCCGGGCGATCAGGCCACGACGCACGAGTTCGTTGATGCTGTCGGTCAGCGACTGGGCCCGCACGTGCAACCGGGCGCCCATCTCGGCCGGAGTGGTGGTTCCGCTGCGACTGGCCTCGCCGAGTAGTTCCAGCTGGCTCAAGGTCAGGCCGTGATCCGGGCGGTGCCGTCGCATCTGGCGGGTCACCGCCATCATCGACTCACGCAGTTCGGTCGCGGATGTGGCAGCCATAGACAAGTTATACCTTGGTATTAGTGGTGATGAATGCATGAATTGCCGAACTGGACGAGTAAAGAGCAAAGGTATCCCTTATTATTTCGGTAGGAGGTGCGACGAGGGGATGGCCCGGATACTGCGGTGGGTACTGCTGGTCGTCGCGACTGTCGCCGTCACCCTCCTGCTCAACCTCGTCGGGGTTCCCTCAGCCGCACTGTTCGCCGGGCTCGTGGTGGGCATCGCACTCGCCCTGGCCTCGCTCGCCCCGGAACGGATGCCACCCCCGGCCGGGGTTGTCGCCCAGGGAGTGCTGGGTGTCTACATCGGCACGATGGTCCATCAGGACGCCGTCAGCGCGCTCCGCTCGGACTGGCTGATCGTGCTGGTGATCACCGTGGCCACGTTGCTGCTCAGCATCTTCGCCGGTGGATTGCTCGGCCTGCACCGCGATGTCAGCCCGCTGACCGGATCCTTGGCACTGGTCGCCGGTGGCGCATCGGGTCTGGTGGCCATCGCCCGCGAACTCGGCGGTGACGATCGCGTCGTCTCTGTCGTCCAGTACCTGCGGGTGGCACTCGTCACCGCGACCATTCCCCTGGTGGTGACCCTCGTGTTTCATGCCGACCGGTCGCATCCGGCGACCGACCCGGCCGGGTCTCCGGATCAAACCGTTTCGGCACCTTGGTATCTCAGCCTGTCGCTGCTCGCCGTCATCGTCGCGGTCGGCATCGTCGGGGGGCGCTGGGCCAAGCTGCCCGGCGCCGGCCTCCTGGGCCCGCTGGCCCTGACGGTGGCACTGCAGCTCACCGGCCTGTCGTTCGGTCTGGCGGTCCCGGCGCTGCTGGTGCAGGCCGCCTACATGGTGATCGGCTGGCAGGCCGGCGTCGCCTTCACCCGTGACTCACTGCGCGCGATCGGGCGGATCCTCCCGCTGGCGCTCACCCTCATCGTGGTGCTGGGTGCGGCTACCGCGGGCCTCGGCGTGGTGCTGGCCGACGTCACAGGGAGGACCCAGCTTGAGGGCTACCTCGCGACCAGTCCCGGCGGGGTCTACGCGGTGTTGGCCACCGCGGTGGAAACCGGCTCCAACGTCACCTTCATCATTGCGGCCCAGGTGCTTCGGGTCCTGCTGATGTTGTTCGCGGCACCCCTGATGGCCAGGGGTATGGCCCGGATGGGCAGGCGCCGCAGTCTGGGACACGGTCAGCCGACCGGAGAACCGGTCGGCGCTGTCCGGCGATAGATGATCGGCTGGGCCGCGACGTCATTGGCGATGAAATTGGCCAGTACGAACGATCGGAATGTGCGACGGAACAGCAGGCTGGGCAGGAATGCCCGCAGGGTCGGCCAACTGGCGTGGTTGACCACGCGGTAGTCGGTCGGCTCACCTGGCCGCGGGGCGAGCAGCGTCGAGTCCGGCAGTGCGGTGTGGCGCTGAAACCATCCGGCCGTGTATTCCCATGTGGCATAGACCGTTTCCGCCGAATCGCAGTGAAAGTAGTTGAACAGGAACCACCGGTCGCTGGTGTGGTCGACGTCGGCGATCCGCGCCGCGTTGCCTGCCGCCATGAGATACGAATGCCGTGCGCTCTGGTGGATTTCGGAAACCATGCAGCGGTAGACGTCGTCCGCTCGTATGTCGGCGATCGCGCCGACACCGGCGGTGCGGATCAGGACGACCAGATCGTAACGGGCGGGCCGGACGCCCGCGCGCGCCAGCAGTGCCCCGCCCTCACCGGGTGGACGCAGCGCTCCGCGGAACACCACCGCCTCGGCGACGTCGTGGCGGTGAGTCAGCTTGGCCGCGGCCCGTTCGAGGGTGCGGGCCAGTCGGCGGCGGGTGCGTGACGGCAGGGCGAACGGGCCGCCCCAGCGTCCGGCTTCGGCCGCCAGGATCAGAAAACCGTCGTCCGTCGGCTGGATGAGCTGGACCGGCACCGCGAGTCGATCGTTGACGAGTTTCATCAGCGTTGCCTCCTCAGCGTCGGTTCAGGCCGGACAACCGCCAGGCCAGCGCCCGTCGGACGGCGGGCAATCTTCCCGCCATGCGCATGACGCGATTGCGGATGGGACGGCGGCGGGCCGATGCGGTGGCAAGTTCTGTCAGGCGGCTGGTCATCGCGACGACGCCGCCCGCGGTGCGGCGCCGGGCGACGGCGTACTCGTCGAGCAATGCTTCGTCGGCCCCGGCGTCGAGCACCTCCGAGAGGCGCTCGCCCAGCACGACTGCGTCCTCGATCCCGAGGTTCATCCCCTGCCCGCCGGCGGGCGAGTGCACGTGTGCGGCGTCGCCCGCAAGCAGGATGCGGTTGTCCCGGAACGCGTCGGCGATCCGGTGATGCACGCGGAAGCGCGATCCCCAGACCACCTCCTCGACCACCGCCGGCCGCGACACCGGGCCGCGCTCGTCGAGAAGCGACTGCACGAACGCGATGTCGGGGTGCTGCGGCGCCTCGTCCACCGTCGCGACGATGCGGTACATCCCGTCGGGCAAGGGGGCGACCACCACCAGTCCGGCCGGCGAGAAGTACAGGATGACCTCGTCGGCGGGTACTCCGCCGGACAGGCGGACATCGGCCAGCGCGAACGACTCACCGTATGTGCCGCCGCTGAACGCGATACCGGCCTGGTCCCGGACCGTGCTGTGCATTCCGTCGGCGCCGACCAGGTACCTGGCCCGGATCTGCTGCCCGTCGGCGAACGTGGCGACCGCGTGGTCGCTGGACTGCCGGATCGCGGTCACCGATGCGGGGCGGATGACCTTGCCGCCCAGCTCCTCCAGCCGGTTGAGCAGGAACGCCTCGGTGTCGGCCTGCGAGATCATCAACGTGTACGGGTAGGGGGTCGGCAGCTCGCTGAACGGCACGGCGATCAGGAGTTCGTCTCGGTCGCGGATGGTGAAGGTCGGGGTATGAACGCCCCGTGCGACGAGTTCGTCGACCACACCGTAGGGCTCCAGCAGTTCGAGGGTGCGGGGGTGGACCACGGCGGCCCGCGAGGTGTTGGTGCCCTCGGCTTGGCGGTCCACCACCGCCACGTCGTGGCCGTGCTGGACGAGCACGATGGCGGTGGTCAGACCGACCGGCCCGGCTCCCACGATCAGGACGTCTGTAGTGGTCGTTTGCATCTTCGGCTCCTTTGTCAACAACTGTTGGTCAACAACTGTTGACTTGAACTTAGGAGCCTTCCGGTCCGATGTCAACGGTTGTTGGCCTACAATTGTTGGCATGCGTCGACCGGCAGCTGAGACCAAGTCCGTCATCCTCGCCGCGGCCCGGGAGCGATTCGCCGCCGACGGGTACGAGCGGGCCACCATCCGGGCCATCGCAGCCGATGCCGCCATCGACCCGTCGATGGTGATGCGCTACTACGGCAACAAGGAGCGACTGTTCGCCGCCGCGGCCGAATTCGATCTGGAACTACCCGATCTGACCCGGGTGCCCCGTGAACAGGTCGGTGCCGCGCTGGCCGCGCACTTCCTCGAACGCTGGGAGCGCGACGAAGCGCTGTTGATCCTGTTGCGGGCCGGCGTGACCAACGAGGCCGTCGCGGAGCGGATGCGCACGATATTCGCCGCGCAACTGGCCCCGGTCATCGCGGAGACCACGGGCCACGCTCCCGACACCCCGGTGCGGGCCAGCCTTGCGGCGTCGCAGGTGCTGGGCATGGCGTTGTGTCGCTACGTGCTGGAATTCCCGCCACTGGTGGCCATGCCCCGCCAGCAGGTCGTCGACTGGATCGGGCCCACGCTGCAGCGATATCTGGTCGGCTAGATCCGTTCGATCACCGAACGCAGGAGCGCACCCATCCGGGTCGCGGACTGACGCCCGGCCTCGAGCACCTCGGCGTGGCTGAGCGGCTCACCCGTCATTCCCGCAGCCAGGTTGGTCACCATCGAGATGCCCAATACCTGCAGGCCCGCGGCCCGGGCAGCGATGGTCTCGTGCACCGTCGACATACCGACAAGGTCGGCACCGAGGGTGCGCAGCATCCGGATCTCGGCCGGCGTCTCGTAGTGCGGGCCCGGCAGCCCGGCGTAGACGCCCTCGGCCAGCGTCGGCTCGATCTCCCGCGCCAACGCCCGCAGCCTCGGGGAGTAGGCGTCGACCAGGTCGACGAACTGCGCCCCGACCAGCGGGGACCGGGCCGTGAGATTGAGGTGGTCGCTGATCAGCACCGGTTGGCCGACCTGGTATTCGGCTCGCAGTCCGCCCGCGGCGTTGGTGAGCACGACCGTGGACACGCCGGTGGCCGCCGCGGTCCGCACCGGGTGCACCACGTGCTGCAGGTCATGACCCTCGTAGGCATGGATGCGCCCGGCCAGCACCAGGACCCGCTGGTCACCGATGCGCACCGAGTGGACCTGGCCGCCGTGCCCGGCCGCGCTCGGCGGGGTGAAGCCCGGTACGTCGGCCATCGGCACTGTTGCGACCGGGTCACCGAGCTCGGCCACCGCAGGCGCCCAACCCGAGCCGAGCACGACCGCGACATCGTGGCGATCGACGCCGGTGCGTTCTGCGATGGCTGCTGCGCACGCGAGGAGATCGGTCACGATAGGCGAGCTTAACGGCCACGAACACGCAGTGAGATACTGCGAGGATGCCGTCTGCCACCGCCTCGCTGAGCGTCGAGGAAGCCGTCAATCGGCGTCGTGGCGACCTCATCGAGCTCTCTCACTCGATCCACGCCGAGCCCGAGTTGGCCTTCGCCGAGCATCGCAGCTGCGCCAAGACGCAGGCGCTGGCGGCCGAGTACGGGTTCGAGATCACCGCGGCGGCCGGCGGGCTGGACACCGCGTTCCGCGCCTCCTACGGCAGCGGCCCGCTCGTCGTCGGGATATGCGCCGAGTACGACGCCCTTCCCGAGATCGGGCACGCCTGCGGGCACAACATCATCGCCGCCTCGGCGGTCGGCACCGCGTTGGCACTGGCCGATGTGGCCGACGACCTCGGCCTGACCGTGGTGCTCGTCGGCACCCCGGCCGAGGAGCTCGGTGGCGGAAAAGTGTTGATGCTCAACGCCGGAGTTTTCGACGACATCGCCGCGACGGTGATGCTGCACCCAGGGCCGGTCGATATCGCCGCGGCCCGGTCGCTGGCGCTCACCGAGGTGACCGTCGAGTACACGGGCCGGGAGTCGCATGCGGCCGTCGCCCCGTACCTCGGGGTCAACGCAGGCGATGCGGTCACCGTCGCGCAGGTGGCCATCGGCCTGTTGCGCCAGCAGCTCATGCCGGGACAGATGGTGCACGGCATCGTCACCCACGGCGGGCAGGCCACCAATGTGATCCCCGGACGGGCCGAGATGCGTTACACCATGCGGGCCACCGACATGTCCGCGCTGCGGGAGCTGGAAGACCGGATGGCCGGTTGCTTTTCAGCGGGTGCGCTGGCGACGGGCTGTGAGCACCAAGTCGCCGACATCGCTCCGGCCTATGCCGAGCTGATGCCCGACCCGTGGCTCTCGGAGACCATCCGTGCCGAGATGCTGCGCCTGGGTCGTACCCCGTTGCCGGAGAACGTGGAGGCAAGTGTGCCGCTGGGCAGTACCGACATGGGCAACATCAGTCAGGTGATGCCCGGCATTCACCCGGTGATCGGGATCGACTCCGGTGGGGCGGCGATCCACCAGCCGGCGTTCACTGCTGCGGCAGCGGGCCCGAGTGCGGACAAGGCCGTGCTGGAGGGCGCAATCATGTTGGCCCGCACCGTGGTTCGGTTGGCCGAGACGCCCGCAGAGCGGGACCGCGTGCTTGAGGCGCAGCAGCGGAGGCGGGCTTCATGAGTGTGTTGCAGCACGCCGCTGCCCGCTGGTTGTCGGCCAACTACGACGAGATGGTGTCGTGGCGGCGGCATCTGCACGCCCATCCCGAACTGGGTCGCCAGGAGTTCGCAACCACCGAATTCGTCGCACGCCACCTGGCCGAGGCGGGCCTGAACCCCAAGGTGCTGCCCGGTGGCACCGGATTGACGTGTGATTTCGGGCCGGAGGACCGTCCGAGGATCGCGCTGCGCGCCGACATGGATGCGTTGCCGATGGTCGATCGGACCGGGGCGTCGTATGCCTCGACGGTGCCCAATGTCGCGCACGCCTGCGGGCACGATGCGCACACCGCGGTACTGCTGGGCACCGCGATGGCCTTGTCATCGGTGCCGGAATTGCCGGTCGGGGTGCGGCTGCTGTTCCAGGCGGCCGAGGAGCTGATGCCGGGCGGCGCGATCGACGCGATCAACGCGGGCGTTCTCAACGGGGTGAGCCGGATCTTCGCGCTGCACTGCGATCCTCGCCTGGCCGTGGGGCAGGTGGCCACCAAACCCGGTCCGATCACCTCGGCGGCCGATTCCATCGAGATCACCCTGCACTCGCCGGGTGGGCACACCTCCCGGCCGCACCTGACCGGCGATCTGGTCTACGGGCTGGGCACCTTGATCACCGGGTTGCCCGGCGTGCTGTCCCGTCGCATCGACCCGCGCCACGACACCGTCATGGTGTGGGGTGCGGTCAACGCCGGGGTGGCCGCCAACGCCATCCCGCAGATCGGCACGCTGGCCGGGACGATCCGCACCGCCAGCCGGGACACCTGGCTGACCCTGGAATCGATTGTGGAAGAGACGGTTACCGCGCTGCTGGCGCCGCTCAACATCTCGCACAGCCTCAACTACCGGCGCGGGGTGCCCCCGGTGGTCAACGAAGAGGTGTCCACGCGCATTCTCACCCACGCCATCGAGGCTGTCGGCCCTGATGTGCTGGCCGACACCCATCAGTCCGGCGGCGGCGAGGACTTCTCGTGGTACCTCGAAGACGTGCCCGGTGCGATGGGCCGGCTCGGCGTGTGGAGTGGGCAGGGCCCACAGCTCGACCTGCACCAGCCGACGTTCGACATCGACGAGCGGGCCCTCGGCGTCGGTGTGCGCACGATGGTCAACATCATCGCCGCGTCTGCGTAGCTGTTCCCCCTGCCCCGCGAGCGTGCGTGTCTGCCGCCCAACACGCCGCGTTTCACCGACATTTTGGCGTCACTCGCGGGCGGCGAGCGCCCATAGGCTGTCGACATGACAGCTGCGCCTGACGATCAACTGGCTTCGGCGACGGCCGCGATGCGGGAGGCCGAATCGCTCAAACGACAGCTGAAGACTGCGCAGTTGCACGCCGAGGAGTCCGCCGCCCGGGCCGAAACTGCCGAGGGTCGGCTGGAGTCAGAGGCTCGTGACGTCCACAAGTTGGAGTCGCTCTCGCTGACCAAGATCTGGGCCCATCTCAAGGGCTCCCACGAGGACGACATGGCCCGCGAGACCGCCGAGCGTCAATCCGCCGAGTACGACTACCTCACCCAACGAGCGCGCGCCGACGCCGACCAGCGGCACGTCGAGCATCTGAGCGGGCGGCTGGCGGCGCTGGGTGACGCCGGTGTCGCTCTGGAGCAAGCACTGCGTGCAAAAGAACGGTGGCTGCAGGAGAACGATGGCCCGGGTGCGTCGAGACTTCTCGAAATCGCAAGTATGCGAGGGCGATTGACGGCTGAGCGCACCGAGATCTCGGAAGCTTCCTCCGCCGGCCAGCGGGCATTGAAGGAGTTGCGCACCGCCGCCGAGAAGCTCGACAGTGCCCGGTCCTGGTCGGCCTACGACACCTGGTTCGACGGTGGCATGATCGCCAGCATCGTCAAGGAGGACAGGCTCGACAGCGTTGCGGTGTCGCTGCGTTCGGCTGACACCGATCTCAAGCGATTCAGCACCGAGCTTGCCGACATTCACCTGGAGGGTGTGCGTCTCGTCGAACTGAGTTCTTTCACAAGGGTTTTCGATGTGTGGTTCGACAATTTCTTCACCGATTTCGCAGTTCGTGACCGCATCATCGAGGCCCAGGAGAAGGTCGACCAGGCCATCACGGGTGTCAAACGGATCCTCAGCGACCTCGACCAACGCGCCCAGGCCCGCACCATCGAGTTGAACCGGCTGACCGCCGAACGCGCGGCCCTCCTCACCCCATAGCCCCGCGAGCGTGCGTGTCTGCCGCCCAACACGCCGCACATCACCAACTCTCCGCGCACGCTCGTCGCCGCCGGTTGTGCACAGCGTGCAGTTCATCCACAGATCCGCACATTGCGTCTTTCGAAGACATTGCGTACCAACGACGATCCTCAACATGGACGCTCAACTGATGCGGTTGTTCGACGAGCAGAACGGTGTCGCCACCAGTGGCCAGATTCTCTGCTCGATGACGCGCCATGCCTTCGAATCCGCAGTAGATTCTGGTGTGCTGGAAAGGATCTGGCATGGCATCTACTGCCGAGGTGAGCCTACGGAGCAGCTGCTGTTGCAAGGTCTGGACCTCGCCTGTGGTCGCAAGGTGCCGCTGTGTCTGGCCAGCGCCGCAGCTGTGCACGGATTCGACACCGAAGGCTCGGCTGACCTGCACATCTTGAATCCGCCGGGCTGTCAACTCCGCTCGGCTGACGGGCTGGTGGTGCATCGCAGGGACGGTGCGCCGTTGATTTCCGTCGACGGCAGGTACGTCACCGCGCCGGCATGGACCGCGATCGAGGTGGCCCGCACACTGCGCCGTCCGCGCGCCCTGGCAACACTGGATGCCGCGTTGCGAAGCAACACCTGCACGCGCGCCGATCTGTGGCGCGCGGCCCTCGAGCAGGCCGGGCGTCGCGGCATCGTCGCGGTCCGCAACCTGATCGCACTGGCCGACGGGCGCGCCGAGTCCCCGATGGAGAGTGAGGCGCGGCTGGTCATGCTTGACGGTGGTTTGCCGGTGCCCGAGTTGCAGTACGAGGTCATCGACGGCAACGGCCAGCTGAGGCGGCTCGACTTCGCGTGGCCGCGCCAGAAAGTCGCGGTCGAGTACGACAGCTTGGATTGGCATGGCAATCCCGATGCCTTGCGTGACGACCGGCGACGGACTGCGGCGTTGATGAAGGTCGGGTGGACCGTCATCGCAATCGTCTTCGAGGACGTGCGTTATCGCCAAGGTGAGCTGGTTGCGAGGATCAATGGGCAGTTGAGCGACGCTCGTGCCGCGTGAGGGTGCACGAATTGCCGGCGAAATGCGGCGTGTCGGGCGGCAGACACGCACGCTCGCGGTGCAAAGGGGGCAAGGGGAGCAGCTACGGGCCGATGTTGCGAGCCGGGCGGGTGCGCAGATCGTGGACGTACGCGTCCGGCGCCCCGGCGATCTCCGCGGCGTCGGCCATCACCCCGAGATAGCGGGCCGAGGGCAGACCGCCCTCCCAGGCGTCGACCACGTACAGCCAGGCCAGCACCGGGTCGGTGTTGGTGTCCGACGAGGTCCGGTCCACCCGGCACCGGATCTTCTTGTGGAATCCGAGCTCGGAACCTTCCCAGTGGTCCAGGCTCTGCTCGTCGGCCGGTGTCATGTCGTAGAGCACCACGAACACCTTCGACAGCGGGTCTTCGACGACGGTGGCCAGCGCGCCTTCCCAGCCGATGTCCTCACCGCCGAAGGTCAGCCGCCAGCCATGCAGCCACCCGGTACCCGCCATCGGCGAGTGCGGAGCCCGCTCCTGCATTTGCTCCGGGTGCATATTCGATCCATACGCGGCGTACAGCGGCACGGTAAGACAGCTTAATCGGCGAAGTTGGTTAGGTTGGTCCAGTGGCTACCCGCATCGTGATCATCGGCGGCGGACCCGCCGGCTATGAGGCGGCACTTGTCGCCGCTGCCCGCGGCCCGGAGGTCGCCCACGTCACCATCGTCGACTGCGACGGTATCGGCGGCGCGTGCGTGCTGTGGGATTGCGTGCCGTCCAAGACCTTCATCGCCTCCACGGGTGTGCGGACCGAACTACGGCGCGCCCCCAACCTGGGGTATTCGCTGGATTTCGAGCAGTCCAAGATCTCGCTGCCGCAGATCAACGAGCGCGTGAAGAACCTGGCCACGGCGCAGTCCGAAGACATCGCCGAGCGGTTGCGCAGCGAGGGCATCGAGTTGATCGCGGGCCGTGGCGAACTGATCGACGACGTCCCGGGCATGGCCCAGCACCGGGTCAAAGTCACCGGCCCGGACGGCGCGGTGAGTCAGTTGACCGCCGATGTGGTGCTCATCTCAACCGGTGCCAGCCCGCGGGTGCTGCCCAACGCCGCGCCCGACGGGGAGCGCATCCTCAACTGGCGCCAGCTCTACGACCTCGAAGCGCTGCCCGAACACCTCGTGGTGGTGGGGTCGGGTGTCACCGGCGCCGAGTTCGTCAACGCCTACACCGAGCTCGGCGTGACCGTGACGGTCGTGGCCAGTCGTGACCAGATCCTGCCGCATGAGGACTCCGACGCCGCCGCGGTGCTGGAGGAAGTGTTCTCCGAACGCGGTGTCACGCTCGTCAAGAACGCCCGCGCCGAGTCGGTCACCCGTACCGATACCGGCGTCCGCGTGACCATGGCCGACGGCCGAACCGTCGACGGCAGCCACGCCCTGATGACGGTCGGATCGGTTCCGAACACGAGTGGTCTCGGCCTGGAGCGCGTCGGCATCGAGCTCGGGCCCGGCAACTACCTCAAGGTCGACCGCGTGTCGCGCACCTCAGTGCCGGGCATCTACGCGGCGGGTGACTGCACCGGCCTGCTGCCGCTGGCCTCGGTGGCCGCCATGCAGGGACGCATCGCGATGTATCACGCCCTCGGCGAGGCCGTGGCCCCGATTCGGCTGCGAACCGTCGCCGCGGCGGTGTTCACCCGCCCGGAGATCGCCGCCGTCGGGGTTCCGCAGGCCGCAATCGACGACGGGTCCGTGCCAGCGCGCACCCTGACCCTGCCGCTCAACACCAACGCCCGGGCCAAGATGTCCAGCCTGCGCCGCGGCTTCGTCAAGATCTTCTGCCGCCCGGCCACCGGCGTGGTGATCGGCGGCGTGGTGGTGGCCCCGATCGCCTCCGAGTTGATCCTGCCGATCGCACTGGCCGTGCAGAACGGCATCCCGGTCGACGAGCTGGCCCAGACGTTCTCGGTGTACCCGTCGTTGTCCGGTTCGATCACCGAGGCGGCGCGCCAATTGATGAAACACGACGACCTGGACTAGAGAATCGGGCAGATCCCACCTCACCCACGTAGCCTGGGAATCGTGACTGACCCGATCTCAGCACCGGGCGACGGGCAAACCTTCCTCGGACCGCAGCAAAGGGCGCAAGCCTGGCAACGACTCGGCAGTGAACAATTCGACGTGGTGGTGATCGGCGGCGGTGTCGTGGGCGCCGGCGCTGCGTTGGACGCGGCCACCCGAGGATTGAAAGTCGCACTGGTCGAGGCCCGTGACTTCGCGTCGGGCACATCCAGCCGCAGCTCCAAGATGTTCCACGGCGGGCTGCGCTACCTCGAGCAGTTGGAGTTCGGGCTGGTTCGTGAGGCCTTGTACGAGCGGGAACTGAGCCTCACCACGCTGGCCCCGCATCTGGTCAAGCCGTTGCCGTTCCTGTTCCCGTTGACCAACCGGGTGTGGGAGCGGCCGTACATCGCGGCCGGCATCTTCCTCTATGACCAGCTCGGCGGCGCGAAATCCGTTCCCGCACAAAAGCATCTGACCAGGGCCGGTGCCTTGCGGTTGGCTCCTGGGCTCAAGCGCAGTTCGCTGATCGGCGGGATTCGTTACTACGACACCGTCGTCGACGATGCCAGGCACACCATGACCGTGGCGCGCACCGCAGCCCACTACGGCGCGGTGGTGCGTTCGTCGAGCCAGGTGGTGGCGTTGCTGCGCGAGGGCGATCGCGTCGTGGGTGTCACGCTGCGCGATTCCGAGGACGGCGCGATCACCGAAGTGCGAGGCCATGTCGTGGTCAACGCCACCGGAGTGTGGACCGACGAGATCCAGGCACTGTCCAAGGAACGCGGCCGGTTCCGGGTTCGCGCCTCCAAGGGCGTGCACATCGTGGTGCCACGGGATCGGATCGTCAGCGAGGTGGCGATCATCCTGCGCACCGAGAAATCGGTGCTGTTCGTGATTCCGTGGGGCACGCACTGGATCATCGGCACCACCGACACCGACTGGAATCTGGACCTCGCGCATCCCGCCGCGACAAAGGCCGACATCGATTACATCCTGCGCCACGTCAACACCGTGCTGGCCACCCCGCTGACCCACGACGACATCGACGGTGTGTACGCCGGGCTGCGTCCGCTGCTGGCCGGTGAGAGTGAGGAAACCTCCAAGCTCTCGCGTGAGCACGCTGTCGCGGTGCCCTCGCCGGGTTTGGTGGCCATCGCGGGCGGGAAGTACACCACCTACCGGGTGATGGCGGCCGATGCGATCGACGCTGCCGCAGAGTTCATCCCGGCTCGGGTCGCGCCGTCGATCACCGAAAAGGTCCCGCTGATGGGCGCCGACGGATATTTCGCGCTGATCAACCAGACCGAGTTCGTCGGGAAGCATTACGGGCTGCACCCGTACCGGGTCCGGCATCTGCTGGACCGCTACGGCTCGCTGATCGGTGAGGTACTCAAGATGGCGGAGGACGAGCCCGAGCTCTTGGCCCCGATCACCGACGCGCCGGTGTACCTCAAGGTCGAGGCCTACTATGCCGCCGCGGCGGAAGGCGCCCTGCACCTTGAGGACATCCTGGCCCGCCGGATGCGGATCGCCATCGAATACCCGCACCGCGGTGTCGATTGCGCCCGCGAAGTCGCCGAAGTGGTTGCGCCCGTGCTGGGATGGACCGCCGAGGACGTCGACCGTGAGGTCGCCACGTATATCGCCCGGGTGGAAGCCGAGGTGCTGTCGCAGACCCAGCCCGACGACGAGTCCGCCGATGCGCTGCGCCAGGCCGCACCCGAGGCCCGCGCCGAGATCCTCGAGCCCGTGCCGTTGAATTGACCCGACATTGAGAAAGCCCCCTCCGCTGCCGGTGCGTGACGGTCTGGGTCCGGCGCGGTTGCGGTTGTTGGGCGGCAATGTGTACGACGAGCTGCAGACGCGGTTCGGTATCGGCGCGAAAGTGCTTGCCGGAGAGGTGGTTCTGCCGGACGGTACGACGGTCGATGCGACGACGACGCTGCCCGCGGGAGCACATGTCTACTTCTACCGTGACCTGGTCGACGAGGTGGAGGTGCCGTTCGACATCCCGGTGCTGTACCGCGACGACGACATCGTCGTGGTGGACAAGCCGCACTTCCTGGCCACCATGCCGCGGGGCGGCCACGTCGTGCAGACCGCGCTCGTGCGGTTGCGTCGTGAACTGGACCTACCGGAACTGAGCCCTGCGCACCGACTGGACCGGCTGACCGCGGGTGTGCTGCTGTTCACCGCGCGCCGCGAGGTCCGGGGCCGGTATCAGCGGCTGTTCGCCGAGGGCGGGACCCGCAAGACGTATCTCGCTCGCTCTGAGGGCACCGCCTCGGTGGCCCTGCCGGCCACGTTGCGCAGCCGGATCATCAAGCACCGTGGTCGGTTACAGGCTTTCGAGGAACCCGGGGAGCCCAACGCCGAGACCTATGTCGAGGAGATGGGAAGCGGGCTCTACCGGCTGTCTCCCCGCACCGGGCAGACGCATCAACTACGTGTGCACATGGCCTCCATCGGGTTGCCGATCGTCGGTGATTCCTTGTACCCCAACGTGATCGACGTCGCACCCGATGATTTCGGGAACCCGCTGCAGCTGCTGGCCCAGCGCCTGGCGTTCACCGACCCGATCAGCGGCGAGGACCGTGCGTTCGTCAGTTCCCGCGTATTGGGCTGAAGCCTTGCGTGGCCGGACCGCGGTGATGTTCTACTGACGGGGTGAACCGTGAGACTTTTGACCATCTGTTCGACATGACCGACCGGACCGTGATCGTCACTGGTGGCACCCGTGGCATCGGATTGGCTCTCGCCGAGGGTTTTACGCTGGCCGGTGCGCGCGTGGTGGTGGCCAGCCGCAAGGCCGACGCCTGCGACCGGGCGGCCGAGCACCTGCGTGAACTCGGGGGACAGGCGATCGGAGTGCCCACACACAGCGGCAACATCGACGACCTCGGCACGTTGGTGGAGCGTACGGCCGCCGAGTTCGGCGGCATCGACGTGGTGGTCAACAACGCCGCCAACGCGCTCGCCCAGCCGCTGGGGCAGATGACGCCGGAGGCCTGGGCGAAGTCGTACGAGGTGAATCTGCGCGGACCGGTGTTCCTGGTGCAGCACGCGCTCCCGCATCTGAAGGCCAGCGCAAACGCCGCGGTGTTGAACATGGTGTCGGTCGGGGCGTTCAATTTCGCTCCCGCGCTGTCCATCTATGCCTCGGGCAAGGCCGCACTGATGTCGGTCACCCGGTCGATGGCGGCCGAGTTCGCCCCGCTGGGCATCCGGGTGAACGCCCTGGCGCCGGGACCCGTCGACACCGACATGATGCGCAACAACCCACAGGAGGCCATCGAGCTCATGAAGGGTGGGACCTTGATGAAGCGGCTGGCCACCCCGGACGAGATGGTAGGCGCGGCCCTGCTGATGTGTTCGGACGCAGGCAGCTACATGACCGGGCAGGTGGTCATCGTCGACGGGGGCGGGACAGCGCGCTAGCGGCCCGGAATCGAATTGGTCAGGCTGCCGGTGCCGACGGACAGGATCTGGCTGCGGTTCTCCACGTGCAGTGCCGTTTCCAGGCAGCCGGCGTCGAGGTTGGCCCACAGCACCTGCTTGGTCGATTCCAGTCCGAACTTGCCGTAGCCGCACAGGGTTTCGGCGATCTCGAGGGCTGCGTCGAGCAGGTTCGCGGTGTCGTCGACGATGCGGGTGACCAGACCGAGCCGCAGTGCCTCTGCCGCGTCGACCGCACGCGCGGTCAGGATCAGGTCGAACGCCGGGCCCGCGCCGATGATCCTGGGCAGGGTGTAGCTCACCCCGATGTCGCAGCCGCCGATGCCCAGTTTGATGAACTGCGTGCAGAACTTCGCCGACGGGCCGGCGATGCGGATGTCGCTGGCCGCGGCCAGCGCGAAGCCGCCACCGTAGGCCGCGCCGTTCACCGCGGCGATGACGGGCTGGCGCAACCGGTGCAGTTTGACCGTGAGGTTCGCGATGCGTTCCTGCCAGCGCATGCCCGACCGGGGGAACTCGGTGCCGCCACCGGCCTCGGGAGGGTTGGGGTTGCTCAGATCCAGGCCCGAGCAGAAGCCGCGCCCGGCGCCGGTGAGCACCACGACGCGGCACTCGTTGTTCGCCGCGATCGTGTCGAGGGTGGCGTGCAGGGCCTCGACGAGTTCGAAGGACAGCGCGTTGAGTTTCTCGGGGCGATTGAGCGTGATGACCGCGATGTCGGGCCGCGGGTAGGCAAGGTCGAGTGGCTGTGCAGGTGGCATGACCGGACCCTAGCCGGTGCTGTGCCACCCGTTGACGCCAACGGCGATCATCCGTAGTTGCTTGACCGCGGTGCGGTGGATGGCATCGACCGCTGAAGCGTCGCCTGCATCCTCAAGGCTCTCCGCTATCGAGATCATGGCGTTGACGAACAGGTTGGCCAGGATGTTGAGATCCTCGCTGCTCCAGTCCTTCAGGCCGGGGAAGCGGGCCAGGTCGATGGCCAGCTCGGAAGTGATCAACCGGATCTCGGTGCGGATCGCGTAGCGCAGCACCGACACACCGCTGGAACGTTCGCGGGCGATGAACCGCCAATGCTCACGCCGGTCGTTGAAACTTCCGATCAGGATCTCGGCCGAGGATTCGATGACGTGATGGGGGTCGAGCTTGCCGGCGCGCGCACCGCGCAGCATGTCGCGCAGAGACCGGAACGACTCGTCGATGAGGACGAGACCGAGCGCATCCATCGAGTCGAAGTGCCGGTAGAAGGCGGCGGGCACGATGCCTGCCTCTCGGGTGACCTCGCGCAGGGACAGCGCGCTGAAGCTCTGGTCCTCCAGAAGCGTGAGCGCGGCGGTGATGATCGCCCGCCGGGTGGCCTCTTTGCGCTCTTCCCTGGACAGCGTCTCCCGCGAACGCGACGCCGAGTCCGGCTTTCGTGTTCGTGACGTCGATGTTCGTGAATTGGGCGTACGTCTGTTCACTGGTGTGAACCCTACCACTTGCTGCGTTTTTATCGTTGACAGAGTCGCCTGTGCACGCGCACTGTGTACACATGTTCACTCAAACATTGGCTGAAGGTGTTGGCCGACGGCTATTGGCCGGACCGCGAATGAGTGCGCTCGCGAACCTGCTGACCGGCCCGCACGGCGTCGACCGCTACACCGAGCTGGTCGAACCGACCTGGACCCGCGGCGATGCCCGGGCCAAGGTGGTGGCAGTGCGGCGGCAGACGCCGCGCAGTGTCACGCTGACCCTGGAACCGAACGCGGCCTTCGCCGGGTTTCGGGCGGGTCAGCACATCAACCTCTCCGTCGAGATCAACGGCCGCCGTCGTACCCGGTGCTACTCGCCGGCCAACGCCGAAGGGGCTGGTCACCTCGAATTGACCATCGGCCGCCACGACGGCGGGCTGGTCTCGACCTACCTGTGTGACCACGCGTACCCGGGCATGGTGCTGGGGCTCGACTCGGTCGGCGGCGATTTCGTGCTGCCGGAGGCGCTGCCGCAGCGCATCCTGTTCGTGTCCGGCGGCAGTGGCATCACCCCGGTGCTGTCCATGCTGCGCACCTTGCGTGCACAGGCGTTCACCGGGGAGATCGCCTTCGTGCACTACGCGCGCGGCGCCGAGGAGGCCTGCTACCGCCCGGAGTTGGCGGCCATGCGTTCGGCCGGTGTCCGGATCCTGCACGGTTACACCCGAGGCGGCGTCGCCGGCGAGCTGGACGGGTACTTCGGTTTCGCGCACCTGGCCGAGGCCTTCCCGGGCGCCGAGCCCGACGCGGTGTTCGTCTGTGGCCCACCGGCACTGGTCGACGCGGTGCGTGAGGTTCGTCCCGACGCGCACTCGGAGAGCTTCGTTCCACCCGTGTTCGCGGCGCCGACCGGATCGACCGGAGGCACCGTCCGATTCGCCAACAGCGACGTGGAGGTGACCGACGACGGTCAGCCGCTGTTGGTGCAGGCCGAGGCCGCCGGCCTCACGCCGGAGAGCGGTTGCCGGATGGGTATCTGCCACACCTGCACCCGATTCAAGACCCGCGGCGCGGTCCGCAACCTGATCACCGGCGCGATCTCCACCGCCGACTGCGAAGACATCGAAATTTGCGTCACCGCACCCGTCGGCGACGTCGTCATCGACCTTTGAGACCTATCGACTCATGAAAGGCGCAGACATGACTCACTACACCCTTACCCCCGAGCAGTTCGAAACCTTCGGCGCCGAACTCGACGCCATCCGTGAAAAGGCGACCGCAGATCTCGGCGAACGCGATGCCACCTACATCCGCGACATCATCAAGATGCAGCGCAAGCTCGAGTTCGGAGGCCGGGCCCTGCTGTTCCTGCCGCCGGCCTGGCCGATCGGCACGGTGATGCTCGGGTTGTCGAAGATCCTCGACAACATGGAGATCGGCCACAACGTCATGCACGGTCAGTACGACTGGATGGGCGATCCCGCGCTGCGCGGCCAGAACTTCGAATGGGATTCGGCCTGCCCGTCCAACCAGTGGCGGCACTCCCACAACTACATGCACCACACCTACACCAACATCGTCGACATGGACCGCGACATCGGCTACGGCGTCCTGCGGATGAGCGAGGATCAGAAGTGGAGCCCGTACTACCTGGGCAACCCGCTGTACGCATTCCTGTTGATGGTGTTCTTCCAGTACGGCGTGGCCCTGCACGAGCTGGAGACCGAGCGGATCCGCACCGGTGAGATCAAGCTGCGTGACAAGAAGGACATGCTGCGCGAGATGTGGGCCAAGGTGCGCAAGCAGACCGTCAAGGACTATGTGGCGTTCCCGCTACTGGCCGGCCCGTTCGCACCATTCGTGTTTGCGGGCAACATGACTGCCAATCTGATGCGCAACGTGTGGTCCTACACGATCATCTTCTGCGGCCACTTCCCGGAGGGCACCCACGAGTTCACCATCGAGGAGACGCAGAACGAGACGCGTGGCCAGTGGTACTTCCGCCAGCTGCTGGGTTCGGCAAACCTGTCCGGCGGCAAGTGGTTCCACATCTTCAGCGGCAACCTGTCGTTCCAGATCGAACACCACCTGTTCCCGGACATCCCGGCGCACCGCTACGCCGAGATCTCCGGTGAGGTGAAGGAGATCTGCCAGCGTTACGGCCTGCCCTACAACACAGGCCCGATCCACAAGCAGTTCGCCTCGGTGGTCCGCAAGATCGTGCGGCTGGCGTTTCCGTGGGGCGGCACGCCCAAGGATCCCGAGCCCGTTGTGACCGAGTCCACAGCCAAAGAGTCCGCACTACAACCGGATTCGCAGCCGATCTGCGAGCCCGAACTCGTCAACTGCTGACCTTCAGGCTGCACTGCAGCAGCACCGTGTCCAGCCATCGTCCGTGCTTGTAGCCCACCGCACGCAGCCGCCCAGCTTCGGTGAAACCGTGTTTGCGGTGGAGGGCAAGGGATGGCGCTGCCTCGTCGGTGTCGACCACCACGGCGATGACCTCACGGATGTCTGCCGCAGTGCAGCCGTCCAGAAGCCCTTGCAGCAGCAGGGTTCCGATGCCGCGGCCGGCGCACTGCGGCGTGAGGTAGATGGAGTTCTCCACAGTGTGCCGATACGCCGGGCGCAGCTTCCATGGCGAGCAGTAGGCATAGCCCACGATCTCGTCGTCGAGTATCGCCGTGAGAAACGGCAGTTCACGTTCGCGGGCCGTCGCCAGCCGGCGCTCCCACTCTTCGCGATGCGGTGGGATCAACTCGAACGTGGCCACACCGGTCTCGACATGGTGGGCGTAGATGACGCTGATCGCGTCGAGGTCGTCCGGTGACGTGGGACGGACCACGATGTTGGTCATGATTTCACCCTAAAGGGCGTCGACCCGGTCGGTTGTCTGACTTTCTCCTAAGCTGTCGCTCAGTTGAGGAAGGGATTCCGATGGCCTACGTGAAGGCAGCCGAACGTCAGGAACAGATCGTCGCGGCGGCGATCCGCGTGCTCAGCGACGTCGGCGTGCCGGGGACGACGCTGCGTGCCGTCGCGGCGGAGGCGGGCGTCCCGCTGGGCACGTTGCATTACGTGTTCCCGTCCAAGGATCAGATGCTGCGCGCCGTCATTGTCGCCGTCATCGACGAGGTCGTCGCCACCGTGCATGACAGCCTGCAGCTCGACCGGGGTCTGGCCCACGCGCTGCGTCACGGCGTCACGACGTTCTGGGACGCCCTGGTCGAGGGCGACGTCGGCGTGCAGGTCATGCAGTACGAGCTGGCGATGTACTCCGTACGCAGCGAGGGGTCGGAAGGACTGGCGCGGCTTCAGTACGACCGCTACACCGCGCTGGTCACGGAGTTCTGCGAACAAGCGGCCAATGCCGCCGGCGAGCGCTGCGCCGTGGACTTCGCCACCCTGGGCCGCCTCGGGCTCGCGATGCTCGACGGCTTGATCATCCAGTACGTGGCCAGCCGCGACGGCCGGCGGGCGCGTCGTGATCTCGACCGCGGGATTCAGATGCTCGTGACGCTGGCAGATCCCCAGCCGGTGGGCGCTACGCGCGACTGAACCCTGGTCCGCTCGACGCGGGCTGTTGCCGCCAGGTGCCGCCGTGTTATAAAATTCGGACGGTTGACCGACTTAGAAACGGAGGCGGCATGACGGCACCGGGCAGTGCAACGGACGCCACGGTGGTTGTGGTCGGCGCGGGGATATCCGGGCTGACGGCAGCTCGCGAACTTCGCCGCCGTGGCGTCGACGTGGTGGTGCTGGAAGCGGCCGACCGGCTCGGCGGTCGAACGATGAGTGAGACCACCGCGCTGGGAACGACGGTTGACCTCGGTGGTCAGTGGATCGGCCATGATCACCACCGACTCATGGCGTTGGCCGACGAGCTCGGCCTGACCCGGTATCAGATGCACACGGGTCCGATGCCGGGCCTGATCGACCGCTCGCGCCGGTTGTCCGCGGCATCGCCGCCGGTGCTCCTGGCCGGATTGGCCTTGGCGACCGTCGAAGTCCTGTCCCGCACCGGCGTGCCGCGCTGCTGGAACAACACGACGGTCGAGTCGTGCTTGCGTCGAGTGCCGGGCCGCACCGCCCGACGACTGCTGGAAGTGATCGCGGCGGTGTCGTGGACTGCCGATCTGGACCGACTCTCGGTCTACGCCGCGGCGCGGATGATCCGGCAGCAGGGCGGCGTGCTCACCATGTTGTCGACCAAGGGTGGTGCGCAAGATTCCCTGATCGTCGAAGGAATGCGCGGACTCGCCGCGGGCTTGGCCGCCGAGCTGGACTCCCGGATCCGCTTGGGACATAAGGTCGTATCGATCGCTCGTGAAAGCTCTGGCGTGACCGTGCATACGACGGCGGGGGACTTTCGGGCAGCCAAGGTCATCGTCACGGTTCCGGCGCCGATGGCCGGCTCCATTGCCCACCAACCACCGCTCCCGCCGGAACAGGCCCGGCTCGCGGGTGACACGTACATGGGTTCGGTCTACAAGGCCATCGCGGTGTACGACCGGCCGTTCTGGCGGCAGCGCAAGGGTGGCGAGGTGATCGTCCTCGACGGTCCGGGCAGCGGTGTTTTCGACACCAGCCCGCCGGGCGGCCCGGGCCACCTTTGCGTGCTCATCGGCGGACCCGCGGCCCGTGAACTCGACGCCCTCAGTGCCGACGCCCGGCGAAGGTCTGTGCTGGAAACTTTGATCGGTCACATTGGGCCCGAGGTGCTTGAGCCGGTCAGCTGGCACGAGAAGTCTTGGCATACAGACGAATACGCCGGCGGCGGTTATATGGCGTTGCCGGTCGCGGGCGCCCTGGACGGGCTTCTTCCGCTGCCCTCCACACCCGTCGGTGACATCCACTGGGCCGGAACCGAAACCGCGAGCGATCACCCCGGCTACATCGAAGGCGCGATCGAATCCGGCCTGCGCGTGGCGCAGGAGGTCACTCAGGCGCTGGAGGACATTCGCGACTAGCGTCGTCTACTCCTGGTGGTGGAAGTACCCTCGCGTCATGCCCTCAGTTCTTGTCACCGGAGCCGCCCGCGGTATCGGCAAGGCTATCGTCGAGCATCTGGCCGCCACCGGGTGGGACGTCATCGCGGGAGTCAGATCGCACACCGACGGCGCCGCGGTGGCGGAACTCAACCCGCAACGCATCACGGCGGTGGTTCTTGACGTCACCAATGCGGACCATCTTGCCTCGTTGCCTGCTGCGCTCCCGCAGCGGCTCGACGCGGTGGTGAACAACGCGGGCATCGTGGTGGCAGGTCCGATCGAGACCCTGAGCCCCGAGGACTGGCGCAAACAGTTGGACGTCAACGTGATCGGCCAATTCGCGGTGACCCGGACAGTACTGCCGAAGCTGCGGGCCTCCCGTGGCCGTGTCATCTTCATCTCCAGCGTGAACGGGCAACTGTCAGCGCCGCTGCTCGGGGCGTACGCAGCGTCCAAGTTTGCCCTGGAAGCAGCAGCCGACGCGCTCAGGATCGAGGTACGCCCGTGGGGGGTGCGGGTGGCTGTGGTGGAGCCGGCGCAAACCGACACCGACATGTGGCGCACCGCCGACGATATGGTGGCGGAGCTGGAAACCTCGATGTCAGCAGAGCATCGCGCCCTGTATGACAAGCACATTGCCGGGATGAAGAAGTTCATCCCGCTGTCGAAGAAGTTGGCGGTACCGACTTCCAACGTGGTCGCGGTCGTCGAGAAGGCGCTGACCGCGCGTCGGCCTCGAGCTCGATACATGGTCGGTCTCGGAAGCAGAGTTCAGACGTCGATCATGACAAATATCCCTGCGGCAGTGCGTGATCGCGTTATCGCGGGGGTTGCCGGCGTACCGCGTAGGCCGTAGTGAGCCGGCGCGACCGCACATGGATCAGGTCTGACAGGTCGGACACCAGTACGTCACCCGCTCGCCGCCTTTGTCGGTCTCGATCAATGTCCCGCAGCGGCGGCAGGGCTCACCGGCGCGGCCGTACACCCACAGCTGTCGTCCATGCCGTGTGTCCCCGGTAGTGGTGCGGTTCCAGCGGGACCGGTTGAGCCACAGCATGTCCCGGGCCCGTTGCACGACACGCAGGGGATCGGTCAACGAGCTCACCGGAGAGGTGGGAAGCCGGCCGAAGACGAAACACAGCTCGTTGCAGTAGACGTTGCCCACGCCGGCCATCACCCGCTGATCGAGCAGGGCCGGCGCCAGGGGACGGTCCGGATCGGCAGCCAAGTTGGCGGCCGCGGTGCGGGGTTCCCAGTCGGGGCCGAGCAGGTCCGGTCCGAGGTGATCGACCGCTGCCATGTCGGCGTCGCGGTCCAGCACTTCCAGAACGCCGAGGTCGATCCCCGTCGCCCGACTGTCGGCGGTCTCCAGCACGATTCGGATCCGGTGGGCGGCGCCCTTTGTCCACCCGATGCGCCAGCTGCCCTCCATCTTGAGATGAGAGTGGATGCTGGCCGGACCCACCCGGATGAAGAGGTGCTTTCCTCGGCTGAGTACCTCGTCGACCACCTGCCCGGTCAGGTCGACCGTGGCGTAGCGGGGCACCCTGATATCGCAGCGCGTCAATGTCTTTCCTGCCAGCGCACTGCGCAGCGCGCCGGCGGTATGGAAGACGGTGTCGCCTTCGGGCATGCCCTATTGAACCAGTCGCAGCGATAGCTCCCACAGTCGTTGCGCGTTTGCCGGGTCCAGTGCATACGGCGCGACGCCGGATATGCCGAACTCGTCGCGGCGATCGACGACGGTGGCTTCGTTGCAGTCGTCGAAGTAGCGTCCGCCGATTCCCTCCAGCAGCGGTGAGGCTGCCAGCAGAACCGAGGTGGCCGCGCCCTGTTCGACTGTCTTGAGCCTGCTGCCGGCTTCCTGGAACCGTTGGGCCGCCTGGGCGCCATAGGCCGGGTCGAGATGGCGTTGCAGCGCCGTGAGGATGCCGCCGGGCATCAAGGCGTTGGCAGTGATTCCGTCGTCGGCCCAGCGGCGGGTGGCTTCCACGGCGAACAACACGTTGGCGGTCTTCGACTGGCCGTAGGCCCCGAACGGGTCGTAGTCGCGGAACGCATAGTCGATGTCGTCGAACACGACGGGGGAGCGCAGGTGCCCGGACGAGCTGACAGAGACCACGCGGGCGCCCCCTGCCGCGGAGAGGGCCCGGTGCAGGCCGGTGGACAGGGTGAAATGGCCGAGATGATTGGTCGCGAACTGCAGTTCGTGGCCGGTGGACGACAACGTGAGGTCCTGCACGGCCATCACCCCCGCGTTGTTGACCAGAATGTGCAGCGGCCCGGACCAGGCCCGCGCGAACGACCTCACACTGTCCAGATCGGTCAGGTCCAGGGCGGCGACCCCGATTTCGGTGTTTCCGGTCGACGCGTGCAGCTCGGCGGCGACGCGATCGCCCGCGGTGGTGTCACGGACGGCCAATGTCACGGCGGCTCCAGCGGCTGCAAGCGCTCGTGCCGTTTCGATGCCGATACCCGATGCGGCGCCGGTGATGATGGCCGAGCGCCCGGTCAGGTCGACCCCGGCGATCACATCCGACGCGGTCGATTCGAAGCCGAAGGGCGTGGTGATGGGAGCGGTCATGCGTCTCAACAACAACGCATGCCCAGGTGCTGTTCCCCGCGGCTACCGAAGCCGCAGGCCGCGTGGCGTGCGGGAGAATCCCGCCCCGGTCAGCGCGTCCTGCACGGCGGCACGGTCCGCGTCGACGCCGGGATCGAGCACCGCGGCCCCGTTGATCCGCTCGACCAGTAGCGACGGCATACGCCCCGTGCTCACGAGTTCGGCCAGAGCCCCCGCGGCGGCCCGCTGAGTATCTGCGTCGGAGGTGAAGCTGAGCAGGGTCCGGCCACCGCGCTCCAGGAACCACACCAACTGCCCGTCGACCAGGGCAACCAGTGCTCCGGCTTTCCGGCCCGGGCGGTGGGTGTCCTCGCCGCCGCGGTCCGGCCAGGCCAGTGCCGCTCCGTACGGGTTGGCCGGGTCGGTCGCCGCGAGCACGACGGCGTGATACTCGGGCCGCTGAGGGTCAACCCCATCCAGATATGACCGCAACCGGTCGACTGTCGATGCCGCGGCGAACTGTGCCCCGCCCAGCGACTCGACGAAGTATCCCCGCTGGCAGCGGCCGGCATCCTCGAACGCGCTCAACACCTTGTACAGGGTGGCGAACCCGCCGGGCACCCCTTCGGCCGCCGCCGCTCCCTTGGTCAGCACGCCATGCCGATTGAGCAGAAGCTCCGCCTGGAAGTGAGCCCGTACCGTCGAATCCGGTTCTGCACCAGGCAATGCCGACCACCGGCCGGACACCATCGGATCGCCTGCTCGGCTGTGCGGGCGCGCGACACTGTAGCGACTGAGCCGGGGTGGGCGTTGGCGCTGGCGATGCGCCGGTGCCCCGGACCGCCGCGGACCGGACAGCAGGGCCCGCACGGGGGCGAACGTGTCCCCGGTGACCCATCCGGCCCAGATCAGCTCCCACAGTGCGGTTTTCAGCTCCGACTCGGCAGCGTCGTCGGTGAGTTGACGGAAGAAGTACGCCCCGCCGTGCCCCAGCGTCTCCATGATCGCCCGGTGGGTATCGGTGAACTCGATCTCGGCGGGCACCGGCAACGTCAGTGGCGCGGTGTCTGCCAGATGGAATGCCACCCAGCCGTCGCTGCCGCCGATCTGCCCGGCGCCCGACCACATCACCTCACCGGAGGCGAGCAGCTCATCGAGCATGGCCGGTTGATAATCGCGTACCCGTTGACCGAAGACGAGTGACTCCACTGCCGACGCCGGGATGGGAATGCCGGCCAACTGTTCGATCACCGCGGCCAGCCCGTCGATACCCGCGCTGTGGCTGGAACCGACGTGTTGCCAAGACGTCAGGAAACGGCCGTAGGCGGCGGTGCTGACCGGTTCGACCTGAGCGCGCAGCGCGGCCAGGGAACGACGGCGCAGGATGCGCAAGACCTCGGCGTCGCACCACTGATCGCCGGGCAGATCGTCGACGAATTCACCGCGCACCAGCCGGTTGTCGACAGCCATGCGGCCCAACACATCTGCGGTGACCCGCAGCCCGAGCCCGAACCTCGCGGCGACCTCGGTGGTGGTGAACGGGCCGTGCGTGCGGGCATAGCGGCCGATCAGATCCCCGAGCGGGTCGTCGACGGATTCGGTGAACGCCGCGGGCACCCCCACCGGTACCGGCGCACCGACCCCGTCGCGCAGCAGGCCGATGTCCTCCACGGCCGCCCACCACGTCTGACCGGCGTAGGTCACCGGCAGCGCCCGTTTGGCGGCGTGCAGTCCGTCGAGCCAGCCGCCGACGGAGTCGGTGGTGGCGCGCGCCGCGATCTCGGCCTCGGTGAGCGGGCCGAGCATCCGCAGCAGGTCAGCCACTGCCTCGGCGTCGCGTGCCGCGCGCTCCTCCGTCAGGTGCTGCAGCTGAGCGGACGTCGAGGCGACCACCGCCGGATCCAGCAATTCGCGCAGCTCGACCCGGCCCAGTAATTCGGACAGCAGCACGGTGTCCAGTGCCAATGCTGCCGCCCGTCGCTCGGCCAGCGGGCTGTCGCCCTCGTACATGAACGCACCCACGTAGCCGAACAGCAGCGAGGCCGCGAACGGTGACGGAGTGGCGGTTTCGACCTCGACCACCCGCAGCCGGCGCTGCGCCACCCGTCCCATCAGTTCGGTCAGGGCGGGCACGTCGTAGACGTCCTGCAGGCATTCCCGGATCGTTTCCAACACGATCGGGAAGTCCGGGTACTTGCGGGCGATGTCGAGCAGTTGTGCGGCCCGTTGCCGTTGATGCCACAACGGGGAACGCTTGCCCGGGTGTCTGCGTGGCAGCAGCAGGGCACGCGCGGCGCATTCTCGGAACCGGGACGCGAACAATGCCGAGCCGCCCACCTCGGCGGTGACGATGGGCTCGACCTCGTCGGCGTCGAACACGAACAGGTCTGCACCCGGAGGGTTTTCACCGCTGTCGGGTAGCCGCACGATGATGCCGTCGTCGGAGGCGGTGGGCTTCTCGTCGATGCCGTACCGTTCCCGCAGCCGGCGGCCCACCGCGAGGGCAAGCGGGCCGTGGACCCGAAGACCGTATGGAGAGTGCAGGATCACCCGCCAGTCACCGAGCTCGTCCCGGAAGCGCTCGACCACAAAGGTGCTGTCGCTGGGGACCACACCGGTGGCCTCCCGCTGATCGTGCAACAGCTGATACAGGTTGTCGGTGGCGAAACCGGCGAAACCCATTGCCTGGCAGCGTTCGTCGAACTCGGCGCGACTGAGTGCGGCGAGCTCACCCGTGAACGCTCCGACCGCCGCGCCCAACTCGGCGGGCCTGCCCACACTGTCGCCACGCCAGAACGGCAGCCGGGCCGGTTGCCCCGGAGCCGGGACGACCAGCACGCGGTCGTGCGTGATCTCGGTGATCCGCCAACTGGTGGCGCCCAGGGAGATGACGTCACCGGGGCGCGACTCGTAGACCATCTCCTCGTCGAGTTCGCCCACCCGGGAAGGAGTTTCGGAATCGGTGGCCAGGTAGACGGTGAACAGGCCGCGGTCGGGGATGGCACCGCCGGAGGTCACGGCAAGGCGCTGGGCGCCCGGGCGGGCGGTCAGGGTTCCGTGGTCGCGGTCATACACGAGCCGTGGCCGGAGCTCGGCGAACTCGGTGGACGGATACTTCCCGGACAACAGGTCGAGCGTCGCCTCGAAGGCGCTGCGTGGCAACGTGGCGAACGGTGCACTGCGCCGCACCGCGTCGAACCAGGCATCGGCATCCACCGGTTCCAGGGCAGCGACCGCCACCGTGTGCTGGGCCAGCACGTCGAGCGGATTGGCCGGGACGTGCATGGTCTCGATGTCACTGGAGCGCATGCGCTGCACCGCCACCGCGCAGCCGATCAGATCGGTGCGGTGCTTGGGGAACAGCACACCCTGGGAGATCTCGCCGACCTGGTGCCCGGCCCGCCCGATGCGCTGCAGCCCGCTGGCCACCGACGGCGGTGACTCGACCTGGATCACCAGATCGACAGCGCCCATGTCGATGCCCAGCTCCAGGCTGGAGGTGGCGACCACGGCGCGCAGCCGCCCGCTCTTGAGGTCGTCCTCGACCTGGGCCCGCTGCTCCTTGCTGACCGAACCGTGGTGGGCCCGGGCCAGCAGCGGCAGCGCGCCATTGGCCTGGCCGCTGGCCATGAGTTGGGCCGGGGCGCCCCCGCCCACCTGCGGATTCCGATCCATCGACAGCTCGATGCCGGACCGCTCGGCGTGAATCTCGTTCAGCCGCGAGGTCAGCCGCTCTGCCAGCCGACGGGAGTTGGCGAACACGATCGAGGACTGGTGCGCCTCGATCAGATCCACGATGCGTTCCTCGACGTCGGGCCAGATGCTGTTGTTGTCGAGGTTGGCCATGTCCGGCACCGGAACCTGGACCGAGAGATCGAAGGTCTTGGCGGCAGGCGGAGCCACGATGGTGGTGGGTGCCTGCCCCGAGAGGAACCGGGCCACCTCCTCGGGGGGACGCACCGTCGCTGACAGCCCGATCCGCTGGGCCGGCGTGTCGAGAAGCTGATCCAGCCGTTCGAGTGAGAGTGCCAGGTGCGCGCCGCGCTTGGTGGCGGCAACGGCGTGGACCTCGTCGACGATCACGGTCCGCACGGAGGCCAGCGTCTCCCGGGCCGCCGAGGTCAGCATCAGGAACAGCGACTCCGGCGTGGTGATCAGGATGTCGGGCGGCTTGCTCAGCATCGCGCGGCGCTGGCTGGGCGTGGTGTCCCCGGAGCGGACCCCGACGCTGATCGACGGGGCAGGCACCCCGTGCCGCTCGGCGACCCGGGTGATCCCGGTCAGCGGGGTGCGAAGGTTGCGCTCGACGTCGACGGCCAGCGCCTTGAGCGGTGACACGTAGAGAACCGTCGTGCCCGACCTCTGCTCGGCGTCCGACCGGGCCAACTCGTCGATGGCCCACAGGAAGGCGGCGAGCGTCTTACCCGAGCCGGTAGGCGCGATGACCAGGGTGTTGTGCCCCTCGGCGATGGCCGACCAGGCCTGTGCCTGGGCGGCCGTCGGCGCCGGGAAGGCAGCCGTGAACCACTCCCGGGTCAAAGCGCTGAACCGGGCCAGCGGATCGGCCGGCGTGGTGGTCATCTAGCCATACTGCCGCGCACCACCGACAAGTGGCTTCAGCGGTGTTCGGGGGCGGCCGCGCACATCAGATCGGGCGGCAGACCAGGCACGCGACGGACGGCGTCGAGCAGGGCGTGCGCACACGTGTCGGCGACGAACCCCGCGTCGATCGAGGGGTCCTTGAGCCGTTGCCTGCACATCTCGAAGGTCAGGGCCAGCCAGCCGTAGACGGTGGCCCGCAGATCACGCTCGACCTTGGCATCCAGCGGCTCGGATACGGCGTCGGCGATCCGGCCCATGATCCGGTCCGCCTGCCGGTCGTTGTCGATGTCGTCGACGCCGCGCAGCACCGGGTCGGTGCGGCCCAGCCCCATGTACGCCGCCCACGCGCCGTGGGGGTGCTCCTCGTCGTAGCTCAGATAGGCGAGTACGCCTGCGCGCAGCTGGCCGAACAGGCTCTGACCGGGCTCGGGAGGGGTGCTGGTGGCCTCGAACAAGCGCTCGCCCTCGGCTTGCACCACGGCGGCGAAGAAGGCCCGCTTGTCGGGGAAGTAGTGGTACATCAGGGCTCGAGACACTCCGGCGCGCTCGGCGATCTCGTCGATGCGAACCTCGTCGTACGGTCGTTGGCCGAACACTTCGGCTCCCAGCGCCAACAGCTCGTTGCGTCTGTCGGCGGGGGACAGCCGGCGTCTCGACTCGGCACCCACGGGTGCAGCTTAACGCGGAGGCCTTACTTGACACATGTATAACAAGGACGGAATCCTGGTGTCATGACCGTCGCGGACGCACGGACCTCACACCCGGAGAATGCGAAGTATCCGAAACTGCCCCATCCGCCGCGACGGGTGCCGTTGCTCGGGGACGTGCTCGGGCTCAAGTCCGACTCGTCGATGCAGAATGCGATGGGCATGGCCGAGCTCGGGCCGATATGCGAATTCCGGTTCCTGGGCGCCCGCTACGTCGTCGCCACCGGGGCCGATGCGGTGGCCGACCTCAACGACGAAGCCCGATTCTGCAAACATGTCGGCCCCGACATCGAAGCACTGCGGATCGTCGGCGGCGACGGGCTGTTCACGGCGTACAACGACGAACCGAACTGGCACAAGGCCCATCAGCTGCTGATGCCGGCGTTCAGCCAGGCCGCGATGCGTCGCTACCACGGGGTGATGTTCGACGTCGCCGGCGAGCTGACCGACCGTTGGGATCAGCGGTCCGCCGAGGGCGACACCGTCGACGTCTCGGCAGACACCACCAGGGTGACGTTGGAGACCATCGGGCGGTGCGCGGCCGGGTATTCGTTCGGGTGCTTCCAGGGCGACGCGATGCACCCGTTCGTCGCGCACATGGTGTCCGCGCTCCTGGGCGCCGACCGCCTCGGTGTGCTGCGCGAGACCTACCTTCCCGCCGTCGTCTACCGGCGGTACGAGCGCCGGGTCCGCAACGACGCCAAATATCTGCACGAACTGGCCGACGACATCGTCGCCAGCCGGCGCGCGCAGCCGTCGGGCAGTCATGAGGACCTGCTGCAGATCATGCTGCAGTCCGATCTCGATGTCGCGAACATCCGCTATCAGCTGATCAATTTCCTGATCGCCGGGCACGAAACCACATCCGGTGCATTGTCATTCGCGCTGTACTTCCTGTCGCAGAGTCCTGAGGTGTTCGCCCGCGCCCGCGACGAGGTAGACCAGGTGTGGGGCGATGATGCACGGCCCGAGTTCGAGAAGATCGCCAAACTGCGGTATGTCCGGCGGGTTCTCGACGAATCGCTGCGATTGCAGCCGACGGTGCCTGCGTACTACCGCGCTGCCCGCCACGACACGGTGCTCGCCGGAATCCACCCGATGCGCAAGGGCGACTGGGCTTTGGCGCTGACGTCCACGTTGCACCGCGACCCACGCTGGGGCCCTGACCCGGACACATTCGACCCGGACCGGTTCGCCCCGGAACAGATGCGGGCACGGCCTGCCGGCTTGTACAAGCCGTTCGGCACAGGTGAAAGATCATGCATCGGAAGGCAATTCGCACTGCACGAAGCGGTCCTGATGCTGGCCGTGCTGATCCGGCGTTATGACCTGACCGCCGATCCGGACTACACCCTGCAGGTACAGGAGCGCCTGACCATGATGCCGTCAGGGTTCCGGCTGGGACTGCGACGGCGCTAGCTTGCCCTACCACGTATGAAACGCCCCGATTCGGGGTACCGTTTCCGTGGACAGACCCGCAAACGTCGGCAGGTCCACGTATGGAATGGTTCAACGCAGACGAATATTGGTTGGCCAGACAGGTGTTGCAGCGGGGGACCGCCGCGATCTACCTGATCGCCTTCATCGTGGCGGCCCGGCAGTTCCGCGGGCTCCTCGGCGAGCGGGGGTTGCTCCCGATACCCCGGTTCCTGGCCGCCAACTCCTTCCGGCGCGCCCCCAGCCTGTTCCAGTTCCACTACTCGGACCGCTTTTTCGCCGCGGTGTGCACGGCCGGGGCGGTGCTCTCGGCGGCCCTGCTGGTGGGCTTCGGGGACCTGGTGCCGCTGTGGGCCGCAATGCTGACCTGGCTACTGGTGTGGGTGCTGTACCTGTCGATCGTCAACGTCGGCCAGACGTGGTACTCGTTCGGCTGGGAATCGCTGCTGCTCGAAGCCGGCTTCCTGGTGACGTTCCTGGGCAACGACGACGTAGGCCCCCCGCTGCTGGTGCTGTGGCTGGCCCGCTGGCTGTTGTTCCGGGTCGAGTTCGGTGCCGGGCTGATCAAGCTGCGCGGCGACCCGTGCTGGCGCAACCTGACCTGCCTGTACTACCACCACGAGACCCAGCCCATGCCGGGGCCGCTGAGCTGGTTCTTCCACCACCTGCCCAAACCGCTGCACCGAATCGAGGTGGCCGGCAACCACTTCGCCCAACTCGTCGTGCCGTTCGCCCTGTTCGCGCCGCAGCCGGTCGCCTCCGGGGCGGCGATCGTCGTCATCATCACCCAACTGTGGTTGGTCGCGTCAGGGAACTTCGCCTGGCTCAACTGGATCACCATCGTCCTGGCATTCAGCGCACTCTCGGACTCCGCCGCTGCGGTGCTGCTTCCGATGCCGGAGCAGCAATTCGGCAAGACCCCAATGTGGTTCGCCGTCGTGGTGATCGGGTTCGCTGTCGCGGTGGCCTGGTTGAGTTACCGGCCTGCCCGCAACCTCATCTCCAGACGGCAGCGGATGAACGCTTCCTACAACCACTATCACCTGGTGAATTCCTACGGCGCTTTCGGCACCGTGGGCCGTGCTCGCGACGAGGTGGTGTTGGAAGGCACCTCGGACCCGATGCTGAGCGATCACACCGTATGGAAAGAGTACGAGTTCAAGGGCAAGCCAGGCGATGTCCATCGGTGGCCGCGACAGTTCGCGCCCTACCATCTGCGCCTGGACTGGCTGATGTGGTTCGCGGCCATCTCGCCGGCCTATGCCCAGGGCTGGCTGCGAATGCTGCTGACCCGACTTCTGGAGAATGACAGGGACACGCTGAAGCTGCTGCGGTGCAACCCATTCCCCGACGAACCGCCGCGCTACGTCCGGGCGAGGTTGTACCGGTACGAGTTCAGCACCTGGACCGAACTGCGCCGCGATCACGTGTGGTGGCACCGCATCTCGCTCGGTGTGTACGTTCCACCGCAATCGCTGCCCTCGGCAGGGCGCTCATCGGCCGGCGCGCAGTGACCGCTGGTAACGGCGCATCCCCGCGATCCACCGGTCGTAGTCGGAGCCCTTGTGGCGGTACATGTCCAGCACCTGCGGGTGCGGGAGTACGAGAAAGCTATCGGACCGAACGGCCGCCACAGTGGCCGCCGCGACATCCTGGGCACTGATGACCTCGCCGGACTGCACGATCGACGCCGCACCGGCCGCGGAATCCGGATCCGCCGATGCACGTACCGCGTCGAGCAGTGGGGTGTCCACCCCCAACGGGCACACGCAACTGACCCCGACGCCGTCATCGCCGTACGTGATGGCCAGCCACTCGGCGAATCCGACCGCCGCGTGCTTGGTGACGGCGTATCCGGCCGCGCCGATCTGGGATAGCAGACCGGCCGCTGAGGCGACCGACACGAAGTATCCGCCGCCCCGCGACAACCACTGCGGGACAAGCACTTGTGCCGCCCGGACGTGGGAGCGCAGATTGACGTCGAGGATGGAATCCCAGTCCTGGTCGGTGCCGAGACCCGGCGCGCCGATGATTCCGGCGTTGGCGACGTAGATGTCGACCGGGCCGAACTCGGTGGTGGTCAGCGCCTCGATGTCGGCCGTGACACCGGCGTCGGCCCGGATTCCCAGCGCCTGCCCGCCGCCGGAACGGATCTGCGCGGCGGTCTGTTCGGCCGACTCGGCGTCGAGGTCGGCGGCCACCACCCGGGCACCTTCCGCGGCGAACGATTCGGCGAGTGCCCGGCCGATACCTGATCCGGCGCCGGTGATGACCGCGATTCTGCCGTTGAGCTCCATGAGCATTTCTTAGCCGAAATGAACGCCCTGGGCCAGCGGCAGCTCCGAGGAGTAGTTGACCGTGTTGGTCGCGCGGCGCATGTAGGCCTTCCACGCATCCGATCCGGACTCACGGCCTCCGCCGGTGTGCTTCTCACCCCCGAATGCCCCGCCGATCTCGGCGCCGGAGGTCCCGATGTTGACGTTGGCGATACCGCAGTCGGATCCGTCGGCGGCCATGAACCGCTCGGCCTCACGCACGTCGGTGGTGAAGATCGCCGACGAAAGGCCCTGTGGTACGGCGTTGTTCAGGGTGATCGCGTCGTCGATGTCGTCATAGGTCAGCACGTAGAGGATCGGGGCGAAGGTCTCGGTGTGCACGACGGCCGTCTGTGCGGGCATCCGCACCACCGCAGGGGCGACGTAGAACGCACTTCTGCCTGAATCCTCCTCGCGTCCGGAGAAATCTCCCAGGTCGTGACGCTCACCGCCGAAGACCTCTCCGCCGTCGGCGCGGGCCTGCTCCAGCGCTCCGACCATGTCACGGTAGGCCCGGGTGTGGATGAGCGGGCCGACCAGCGTCCCGTCCGCGCTCGGATCTCCGATCGGCAGGCTCTGGTAGGCCGAGACGATCCGCGACACCAGGTCGTCGGCAACCGAGGAGTGCACGATCAGGCGGCGCAGCGTGGTGCAGCGCTGTCCCGCGGTGCCCGCCGCGGAGAACACGATGGCACGTACCGCGAGGTCCAGATCGGCTGACGGCGTCACGATCGCAGCGTTGTTGCCGCCGAGCTCGAGCAGGACCTTGCCGAATCGCGCCGCCACCCGCGGCCCGACCTGTTGGCCCATCCGCACCGAGCCGGTCGCGCTGACCAACGCCACCCGCGGGTCGTCGACCAGTCGCTCACCCAACTCACGCTCACCCAGGATGAGTCGGGCCACTGATGCCGGCGCACCTACATCGGCTGCGGCCCGTTCGATCAGCGCCTGGCAGGCGATCGCGGTGAGCGGGGTGAGTTCCGACGGTTTCCACACCACGGTGTCGCCACAGACCAGCGCGACCGCGGTGTTCCACGCCCACACCGCGACCGGGAAGTTGAAAGCGGTGATCACGCCGACGACGCCCAGCGGGTGCCACGTCTCCATCAGCCGGTGTCCAGGACGTTCGGAGGCGATGGTGCGGCCGTACAACTGGCGTGAGAGGCCGACGGCGAACTGGCAGATGTCGATCATCTCCTGCACTTCGCCCAGCGCCTCGGAGGTGATCTTGCCCGCCTCCACCGTCACCAGGGTCGCGAGATCTGACTTGTGCTCGACGAGCAGCTCGCCCAGGCGCGCCACCAATGCGCCACGCACCGGTGCCGGGGTCGTGCGCCAGGCCGAGAAGGCCTGTGCTGCATCGGAGATCGCGGCATCAACCTGTTCAAGACTGTCTTCGGGCAGGGTGAACAGGACGTCTCCGCTGATCGGTGTGCTGGCGTGCAGGCCACTACCCGGAGCGGCCGGCTCGCCGAGTTCCGCCCTCGCACCGATGGCATCGAGGGCCTGACGTACCCGCCGGCGCAGTTCCTCTGCGGTGGGGAGATCGGTCCGTTCGGTGGTGGTCATCGTGTGCCTTTCTGGGATCGCCGAGGATTACAGTTGCGGGCCATGGGTGAAGCCGACGAATACGTGCTGGACGAGACCGATCGGACCCTGGCCCGCGCGCTCGCCACCGACGGCAGGGCCACCCTGGCACAGCTGGCATCTGCGGCCGGGTTGTCGGTATCGGCGGTGCAGGCGCGGGTGCGCCGGTTGGAGTCGCGGGGTGTCGTGACCGGATACACCGCGCGGCTCAATCCTGAGGCACTCGGCAACATGCTCTCGGCGTTCGTCGCCATCACTCCTCTCGATCCGTCCCAACCCGATGATGCACCCGCCCGGTTGCAGCACATCCCCGAAATCGAATCGTGCCACTCGGTGGCGGGCGAGGAGAGCTACGTCCTGCTGGTCCGCGTGGCCTCGGCCCGGGCCTTGGAGGATCTGCTCCAACGGATCAGGACCGCGGCCAACGTCCGGACGCGCAGCACCATCATTTTGCAGACATTTTACAGCGGACGGGACTACATCCCGTAATGGTTCCGGTCAGACTGGGTAATGACCGTAAAGATTCCGTTAGGATGGCGTCATGACCGCAGTGCTGACGACCACGCCGCACGTGACGCCTGACCGGGTGCGAGCCGTCCTGGCGCGCAGCATCCTGACCGACGGCTTCGACTTCGTCCTCGACCTGGACCGATCTCGGGGCTCCTATCTGGTGGATGCGCGTACCGGCGGGCGCTTCCTGGACATGTTCACGTTCTTCGCCTCGTCCGCACTCGGCATGAACCACCCGGCGCTGGCCTGCGATGAAGACTTCCGGAGCGAGCTCGCCCGGGTGGCAGTCAACAAGCCGAGCAATTCAGACATCTACAGCGTGCCGCTGGCCCGGTTCGTCGACACCTTCCGCCGCGTGCTCGGCGATCCGGAACGGCCGCACCTGTTCTTCGTCGACGGCGGAGCGCTGGCGGTCGAGAACGCACTCAAGGTGGCATTCGACTGGAAGAGCCGGCACAACGAGTCCCGCGGGATCGACCCCGCGCTGGGCACCAAGGTGCTCCACCTGCGCGGCGCGTTCCACGGCCGTAGCGGATACACCATGTCGCTGACCAACACCGACCCGGTCAAGGTGGCTCGCTTCCCCAAGTTCGACTGGCCCCGCATCGATGCCCCTTTCCTGCGGCCCGGCGCGGATATGGCTGCGCTCGAAGATGATTCGCTGCGCGCAGCCAGGGCGGCGTTCGAGGCCAACCCGCACGACATCGCCTGCTTCATCGCCGAGCCGATCCAGGGTGAGGGTGGTGACCGGCACATGCGGCCGCAGTTCTTCGCCGCGATGCGTGAGCTGTGCGACGAGTTCGACGCCCTGCTGATCTTCGACGAGGTGCAGACCGGGTGCGGTATCACCGGAACCGCTTGGGCCTACCAGCAATTGGGGATTGCCCCTGACGTGGTCGCCTTCGGCAAGAAGACGCAGGTGTGCGGCGTGATGGCGGGCCGCCGCGTGGATGACGTCGCGGACAACGTCTTCACCGTGAGCTCGCGGATCAATTCCACCTGGGGCGGAAACCTGGTGGACATGGTGCGATCGCGGCGCATCCTCGAAGTCATCGAGTCCGAGGATCTGTTCGGCAACGCTGCGATGACGGGTGACTACCTGCTCGGTCAGTTGTCCGCGCTGGCAGAGGATTTCCCCGATACGGTGCTGGACCCACGGGGCCGCGGCCTGATGTGTGCGTTCAGCCTGCCCACCGCCGAAGTGCGCGACAAGCTGGTTCGCCGATTGTGGGACCGGCGCGTCATCATGTTGCCGAGTGGGACCGACTCGGTGCGCTTCCGGCCGGCGCTGACTGTGACGCGCAACGAGATCGACGAATGCATCGAGGCCGTACGGGAGGCGCTGAGATCGCCGTTGGCTGGTTAGGGTGCGCTGTCTGACGACACCGCGCGGCGCAGGATCGACTTGAGTCTGGGTAGATCGGCTCCGCCCACCAACTCACAGCCGTGAAGTTCGGCGAGTTTACGTGCGGCCGGGGTGAACTCGTTGTTGGTGACCACCATGGTCCTGCCGCAGTCCTGCATGGGCGCGCCTGCGACAACCTCCTGGACGGCGGCAGCGCCCACCGGTCGGGACAGCCGTTTGCATTGCACGGCGATTCGATTGGGCCGCTGTCCGACGATCAGATCCACGCCCCAGTCCCCGGTGAGCGGAGTCATGATCACCGGTAAGCCACACGTGCGCGCCACGCGGGCCACATAGTCTTCGAATTCCAATCCGGTCATCTCGGTCGCCGCCTGTTCGCGTGCGCCGGGGGTGCTGGCTCCATGGAATGCGCCCAGCAGGAACCGTGGAGTCGCGGCCAGCGCCAGTGGGACCGCACAGCCGATCGCCAGGCTCCATGCCGCGTCGAACCCGGCCAGGTGGCTCGCGATCGCAGCCGCCGCACCTGCGGCGATGATGAGCTTGATCCGTAGCCGTCTCACGGCGCCGAATGTAGACGTCACCTGTGACAATCTGTCGAGTCGCTGTCGGCTCGGCGCGTTAGGCTCGATCCGTGACGAGTGATCCCGCTGCGGGGAACGCCGAGTCGCCGATCGAGCATGCTTTTGCCGGCGGCGAGGCGCAGCGTGTCGGTTGGTTCCGGTTCTACTTCGCAGACGAGCGCTGGGAGTGGTCGCCGCAGGTGGAGCGGATGCACGGGTACGAGCCGGGTACCGTCCACCCGACGACCGAGCTGGTGCTCTCCCACAAGCACCCCGACGACTACGGGCAGGTGGCGGCGACGCTCCTGGAGATCCGGCGCACCGCGAGCGCGTTCAGCACCCGGCACCGGATCATCGATACCGCAGGCGATGTCCACCAAGTCGTGGTGGTGGGGGATCAGCTCTTCGACGACGCAGGCACGGTCGTCGGTACCCATGGTTTCTATGTCGACGTCTCACCGTCGATCTCGCAAGATCGTGAGGACGCCGTCACCGAGGCGGTGGCCGAGATCGCCGAGGCCCGTGGTGCCATCGAGCAGGCCAAAGGCATGTTGATGCTGATCTACCGGATCAACGCGGACGCGGCGTTCGAACTGCTGAAATGGCGGTCCCAGGAGACCAACACCAAGTTGCGGTTGCTGGCCGAGCAGCTGGCAGAAGACTTCCTGGCGCTCGAATACACCGAGACGCTTCCGAGCCGTGCGATCTTGGACCGGCTGCTGCTCACCGCCCATCAGCGGGTCAGCACGGAGGTTTAGTCCGGCCCCGTCCAGGGAAGACTCCCGGCGCTGATCGAAGCGAACCGGGAGGTGATTGATGACTGCACCGACCCTGACGGCACTGGCCCTGGTCTGCAGTCTCAAGCGCCGGCCGGCCGAGTCCAGCAGCGAGCTGATCGCCGATCAGGTCCTCGAGAATCTCGGGGCACTGGGAGTCGGTACAGAGTCGCTACGTTGCGCCGACTTCGTCATCGAACCCGGCGTCGAAGCCGACATGGGCGGCGACGATCAGTGGCCCGAGATCCGCAGAAAGGTCTTCGACGCCGACATCCTGCTGCTGTCGACACCGATATGGCTCGGCCACCCGTCGAGCATCGCGCAGCGTGTCCTGGAGCGACTCGATGCCGAACTGTCCAATACCGACGACGCCGGCAGGCCGGCGTTGGCGGGCAAGGTGGCCCTGGTGTCGGTCGTGGGGAACGAGGATGGCGCCCACAAGACCGTCGCCGATCTTTTCCAGGCGCTCAACGACGTCGGCTACACCATCCCGGCCCAGGGATGTACGTACTGGATCGGTGAGGCGATGCAGGGCACCGATTACCAGGATCTCGACGAAGTGCCCGGTCCCGTCGCCGATGCCACTGGCGCGGCCGCACGCAATGCGGCGCACCTAGCCGGACTGCTCAAGGTGGGCGAGTACCCGCGTTACGAGTGAGAGGGAGAAATGATGAAAGGTCCCGAGGACCCTGTCGACCACACCAGGACGACCCGGCCACACGCCGGTGAGGCGATGAAGGACAACCGCAACATGCCCGCGCTGGTCCTGGTCGGGCTGGGTGTGGTGATGTTCGTCGCGTGTCTGGCCGGCTTCGCGACCGGTAACACGGGGATCGCGGTGGTGCTGGCGATTCTGGCTGCCGTGGGTCTGCTGGCCGGCGGATTGTGGCTGGCCATCGCCCACCTACGTGTGCGCCGGATCGAAGAGCGTTGGTATGCAGAGCATCCCGAGGTGACCAGGCAAGCACCCAACAGTTGACCTGCTGCACCTGAAAACGCGAGATGGCCCAGCCAACGGTGGCTGGGCCATCTCTTCGATCACGCCGGGTCAGGGTCGCTGGTGCGCCTGCTCACGCTGCTCGGCGGCCTTTGCGCCAGCCCGGGCCGCTTCGGCTTCGGCCTCCTTCTTGGCGGCGTCTTGCTGCGCGTCGGCCTTGTCCTGCTGGGCTTTGCCCTCGCGGACCAGGTCGTCGCGGCCGGTCACGGTACCAACAGCTTCCTTCGCCTTGCCCTTGACGTCCTCGACGACGCCCTTGATGGCTTCTTCAGGTCCTGAGTTCTTCTCGGTCATGCTTACCTTTCCGCTTCAGGAGTGGATTGGTGTTCACTACGCGGCTTCTCCACGCAAGCGTTGGATTCCCGGATCCGCCCGCACTAAACGTGACGTGACGAATCGTGGTGTTGGCGACAAGCGAGTTTGCTCAGCGCACGGATGGGTACCGAATAGGGGTACTTTCCGGAAGGGGTGAAATGGCCAGCAGAACGGTCGCGGAGACCATTGCCGTTGGCGCCGAGAGTGTTTACCGGCCTCAGCACGACTCGTGGCTACTGGTCGATGCATTGCAGCGCAGTCAAGCGGTGGCCGGCGGCCGCGTGGTGGATCTCTGCTCCGGAAGCGGAGTGGTGGCGATCGCCGCGGCTGAGCTGGGCGCCAGCGCGGTGACGGCGCTGGATATTTCGCCCAGCGCGGTACTGTGCACGCAGGCCAACGCGCTGGCCGCGCAGGTCGACGTCGAAGCCGTATTGGGGTGCTGGACCCAGGCGTTGGAGCGCGAACCGTTCGACATCGTGGTGTGCAATCCGCCCTATGTTCCGGTTGGTCCCGACACCGCCGCGGGGTCGGTCTCGGCGACCGGTCCGATGGCTTCGTGGGACGGCGGACCTGATGGCCGGCTGGTGCTGGACCCGCTGTGCCGATCAGCGGCCGCCATGCTGGCCGAGGGCGGGTCGTTGTTCCTGGTGCAGTCCGAGTTCGCCGATGTCGAGCAGTCGGTGCGGCTTCTGCGCCAGAGTGGACTCGAGTCGGATGTCTGTGCCACGCAGCGGATTTCGTTCGGTCCGGTGCTGCATTCGCAGGCCGGTTGGCTCTGCGCCACCGGGCGGCTGACAGACGCGAGGACGGAAGAGGAACTGGTTGTCATCAGGGCGGACAAGCCATGACCGAGCCTCGGGTGGTCCGGGTGGTTCAGGGCGGCCCGATCCTGGTCGAGGGCCCGGTGCGGATCGAACTGCCCGACGGGAACACCGTGGAGTCAGATCGGTTCATGGTGGCCATCTGTACGTGCCGACGCTCCAAGACCTACCCGTTGTGTGATACCAGCCATCGGAAGGTCAAGCGGGCCGGCCAGGGCTCAGGCAAGCGGCCGGCATAGCGAACTACGTTCGGCCAGCCAGGATTCCATCAGGTGATCAGCCAACCTGTCCTCCATGACGGCGAAGGCCCGCATCCCAAAAACCACGTCGGCATCGAGGTCTGGTTCGCGCCGGACCAAATCGCCCACCACATCGTGACGGACGACAAGTTCGTGTACCGCGTCGGCCTCGACGTGCTCGCGGTAGAACCGGATGCACGCCTCAGGTGCGTCCAGTCGCTCCAGTGCGGTGACCATGCGCTGCGACCCTGGCGAAGAGGTGATCTCGGTAGCCGCGAAATGGCCCGTGGCGGCGCCACGCAGCCGTCGGTGCAATCCGAACATGGACATGAGATTGACCAGCGCGAGGCTCTGGGCCGGTACCGCGTCGAGGTAGCCCAGGTAGCGGTCGTCCAGCGCGGCCTCTCTCAAGAGGTCGGCGAACAGATTCTGGTGCAGGCGGGCAGCTGAGCCCGCCCCGTATTCGTCGTACTCGACCGCGACGAAGGCGGCTTTCGCCTGGCCGCCGAGGCGGGGGATCAGCCAGGCGTGTGGGTCACCCTCTTTGAGGTGGTACAACGACCGGTGCACGAAGTACTCGCGCATCTGCTCCCAGGTGCCCACATCTCGAAGGTGATATGAGGGGCCGGCTCCGTCGGCTGGTTCCACCGACAGCCGGGCCATCTCGCGCTCCGCGGTGTCCTCGGGATCGATCTTGCCGACCACACGGCGGACTGCCGCGAGAAACATGCGTTCGAACTGTGAGCGCAGGTGCAACAGCCCGGCATTCCATTCCCAGTCCTGATCGACGCCGCCGAATCCCTGGTAGTGCAGTTCGTAGCAGATGTAGAGCGCCAGCTGAACGTCCAAGCCGAACGGATCGCAATCGCGCAGCGGAATCCAGACCGGCTCGAGGTGATTGTGAGGTGCACGATCGCCGAGCCGCTCGATCAGTGCGGCGGATATCGGCCCCTTCGCAGGCGGAAGCCCTCGCTGCGGAAGGGCGGGGAGCGTCGTCATGGCGGATCAGGTATGCCCGCGGACCGTTGCTGGTAAACCCGCGGTTTCCGGGGTTTGTGCGGTGCCCTGCGGGGGTATACAGGCACCTGTTGAAGTCGAGGTGAGGAACATGGCCAGGCCAGCACAGTCTCCGTCAATGCAGGGTCGACGAGAAGTCACTTTCGAGCGGATCGGCGAGGTTCTCGAGTCGGAGCACCGCCAGGCTCTCACCGAGTACGCCCTGACCGAACTGCTGTGGCATCGTTCGGGCGCCGCGGTTACGGGGTTTGCAGGGTCGGACAGTGCCGGCCGTAGCCGGCACGCAGCGTGATGTGGTCCGACCCGATCCTTGCCACATCGTCCCAGGCGGTCAGGAAGGTGCCCCGATGCCGCCACTTGGCGATGGCGGCGATGAGGGCAGGTGCGTTGATACCGGTGCGCTCATAACCCAGGTAGGACGAGCGGGTTCGCGGACTGATCACAAGACCGACCACTTCAGGTGCAGACGGACGACCGGTGTGGTGGGTGGATGTCTTTAGGCGGACATCGATGACCGTGCCGACCGGGTGATGGCCGGCATCCAGCACGCGAAGTTCAAGCAGGTTACTCAGCTGCATGTCGTCCTCCGGGGATACGGGCCACGATGTGATCACGCAGCCAGCGCTCGACCCAGTTCGCGTCGAACCGGGTTTCGGTGGGCGTCAACCGCAGGGTGATACCGATCGAAGCCACCAACTCCCAAGGAATTTCGTGCAGCAGCGATCGCGGCGGAGCACCGCCGAGAATGCGGGTGGTCACGACCTGCCCTGAGAGCACCGTGGTCACGTGCGGCGGCGGACTGCCGGGTTCGATGTCGTGATCGAGTTCGACGCCGTCGATTTCGAGATCGTCGACGATACCGACGGGGTCGCCGTCGTGGTCGAGCAGTTGGCGGTCCAACAGGTGCAGACGCGCGTCGAGTAACACCGGCCCGGTCATTGGCCCGCTCCGGTCACGATCATCAGCGGTATGGCGGCCAGCGACGCCGCCACGATTATCACCAGGTACACCGAGCCGAACATGTTGAGCAGCCTTCCGTTCGTCTTGTCACCCATGTATTCCGGATCGTTGGCCACGATGAGGATGGGCAGGTAGGTCAAGGGGAGTGCTATGGCCGAGAACACCACCGAGTACTCGGTCACCATGACGGGGTCGATGCCGGTGAACAGGACGGCGGCTCCGGTCACGATGCTCACGAACATCACCACGTGGAAGCGAGACGCCTCGGCGGGGCGGCGAAACTTGCCCCACGGCCATCCGAAGAACTGAGCCAGGGTGTAGCCGCTGGAGAGTGTGGTCTCAAGGGCCGCACCGAATGTGGCCGCCACGATGCCGATGATCGCGAACGCCAGTGCCAGCTTGCCGCCGGCCTCGGCGACGGGCATCACGACCTGTGACAATGACGTCACTTCGATCTGGCCGGGCAGCAGAACCAGGGTCGCGCAGGCGGCGATAGCGATCGACAGGATGCCGCCGAGCGGGAAGCCGACCAGGACGTTGAGTCGTGACACCCCGAGATCCTTGGTCTTCCAATGTTCCTCGACCGCACCCGACGAGAAGAAGAACACCTCGTACGGTGTCATCGCGGCGCCGAAGAGTGCGATCGCGTAGTACCAGTACGTCGCCGAAGACTCGGATTCCGGAATCGCCGGCTGCACCGCTTGATGGGCCAATCCGCCCCAATCAGGTTGTAGGGCAAAGACTGCGACGGCGAAGACGATCAGGCACAGTCCGGCCAGGCCCGCGGTGTTCTCCATGGCAGAGAACTTGACGCGCCAGATCACCAGCCACACCGCGGCGGCCGCCACCGGGATCCACAGCATCCGCCCGACATCGGTGGCCAGTTGCAGGGCAAGCGCAACGCCGCCGATCTCGGCCGTCAGTGTCATCAGATTGATCAGAAATGAGGCGCCGAGGTTGGCCGCTGCCGTGCGCGGGCCCAAGCGCTCCCGGATGATCTCGAATGTGGCTCGCCCGCTGACCGCCGCCACCCGGCCTGCCATCTGGGCGAACAGACAGATGCCGACAACACCGACGATCACCACCCAGACCAGAGCCAGACCGAATCGGGAGCCGACCACGGCGTTGGTCACCAGGTCACCGATGTCGAGGAAACCGCCGATCGCGGTAAGGATCCCCAGCGCTACCGCGAAAAACTTCTTCATCAGCGATACCCGGCTTCCAGCGCGTCGGCCGACGCCACCAGCTGCTCGCGCAGCGCGGACAACTCGGGCTCGGTGGACACCTCGCGGACCCGCGCCGATGCCGTGTTGAGTTGTCCGATCATCGTCGTCATCGCTTCGGTCAGCAGCCGCTGGCGTTCCAGATCAGCCGGATCGTCGGCACGTAGATCGGCGATGCCCTGGTAGGCGTTCACCACTTCGTCACGTGCATCGGCGATTTGGACGCTGACCAGCTGTGGTGTGGAACGGTCCCGCATCCGCAGGTCGAGTGCATAAGCGCCGCTGCGGGCGGCCGCCACCGTCTCTTCCATGGCCTGGGCGAGTTGGCCGGACATACCGTCGCGGTTTGCCGGGCAGCGGGTCAGCAGCAGCCCCAGCGAGACGATCAACAGGGCGACCAGCAGTGCCGCCCGTAGTTGTCGGGGTCTGTCTTCAGGGCCCCCGTCGTCCGCCATGGCGGCCTCCCTCACCCGGGCAGTGTGTCGCCATCTTCGCGGTCGAAGTCGTCGAGGCCGGACTCGTCCTCGACAGCCTCACGCTGTTCCTGCCAGTCGGGATCGGTCGCCTCCAACGGCGGGCTGTCCAGGTCGGAGACCGAGGCTTCGACATCCGGAACCGGTTCGCTCTGCTCACGTTGCTGTTCGAGAGCGTCGGCGACAGGCACGTCGTCGGGCACGTCTCTGCGTGTCATGCGGCCGGAATACCCGTTGGCCCTTTGGTCAAACGCTGCGGGCGTCCGGGTCACGTCCGCCTGTCCACCTTCCGGATCAGCCGGGCGGTACTGCCCTCCAGGATCGCCTGGCGCTTGTCGCTGTTGCGGACACGGGCAGCGCGGCGGGTGCCGGCGGCGATGGTGAGCCCGTCGCGGTACGCGTGGACCACGCGGGGATCGACGTATGCGCTGCGGGTGACGGCGGCGGTGTTGCCGAGGGCCTCGGCGACCTCGCGCATGACTGCCGACTCGACGCGTTTGATCACCTTGTCGTCCACCGGCGGGTCGGCCTCGACGAACGCCTCGGCCGCCAACACCGTGCCGTGCCACGTCCGCAGATCCTTGACGGTGTAGTCGCCGCCGACCATTTCCTTGAACCGGAGATTGAGGTCCTCGGCGTGCACCTCGGTCCATTCGGCGGAGTGGCGGAATGCCAGCAGGCGGTCGCCGTTGCTCCGGCTCCGCTGCAGGGACCGGACGGCCCGCACCACTGCGGGATCCTCCACCAGCAGCGTGCGCCGCACGCCGCTCTTGGCTGGAAAGTCGAACTCGATGGCGTCCGAACGGATGGTGATGTGGTCACGCAGCAACGTGGCGATTCCGAACGAGTTGTGCTCTTCGGCGTACCGGTCCCCGCCGGCCCGGAAGTACCCGAGGTCCAGCAGTCGTAGCCCGAGGGCGAGCACGCGATCGCGGGTCAGCCCGCGTCGGCGCAGATCCTTCGCGAGTTCGGTGCGCCAATCCGTCAGCGACGCCGACAGCTCAAGTACGCGATCGAATTTCTCCTCGCCGCGCTCCTCCTGCCATTGCGAGTGATAGAGGTACTGCCGACGGCCCGCGGCATCGGTCCCGACGGCCTGGATGTGCCCGTTGGGATGCGGACAGATCCAGACTTTCCTCCACGCCGGCGGGATCACCAGATCCTCGATCCGCTGCAACGTCGTTGGATCGGTGACGGCGACACCGCTGTCGTCGAGATAGCTGAATCCGCGGCCGCGCCGCACCCGGCGCAACCCCGCACTGCCGACGACGCTGCGGCGCAACCTCATTACGTCCGCCCCTTCGGTTTAGCGACCCGGTCGCTGCGGGTACGCGACCAACATGTCATCGTCAGGCCGCGCATCGAGGCCCCCGCTGACTGTGCTGCATGGCCAGCGATTACCCCAGCGGGGATTCAGCCACACGCGAGGGCCACGAGCTGTCGAACTCCGGGTGCCTGCCCGTGCTGATGCTCTGGCGTTGGTGAGATTGATGACGGGTTCCCTGGCCAACTATGAAGAGTTGGACGACGATACGGCCACCGATCTGGCCTTGGCGGTGGATGAGGCGTGCACGGTGCTCATCGGCATGGCCGAGCCGAGGTCAGATCTGGTGCTGGTCGAGGACCCGCGCGCACGCGAACTCACCATTCGGGTATCGGCGACCTGCGACCAGGTGCATGTCGACCCCGGCAGCGTCTTCTTGAGCGGTTTCAGCCGTCGGGTACTGGAGGCGTTGACCGACAAGGTCGACACCTTCGTCGAAGACGCTGAGCACGCGGGTACCGACAGCGGGCAGCCGGTACTCGGCATATCGCTGACCGTACTGCGGCGTTGGGCCGCGGCCGGCGGTTAACGAGCCGGGTCGACCAGCTGCAGCTGTCGTGGCTGTCTGCGCAGCAGCGACAGGGCCTCGGGCAGGCCGGTGGAGATCGGCAGGGCGCCGGCCGGATCGCAGATCCCCAGGACCCGGGACACGGAGGTGCTGGGAATCAGCACCCAGTCGATGTTCTCGCCGGCGCAGCGCACGTTGAGGGTGTGCAGGCCGGCGAAGCAGCCTGCACCGAAGAACTCGACAGCGCTCAGGTCCAGGACGAGCTGCCCGCTGGGCCTGCTGTGCCGGGTTCCCCATTCGGTCAGCTCTGTGCCGTTCGAGGCATCAAGCTCGCCGGTGACACTGACCACCGCGGTGGCCGGCCACAGCCACTGGGCGCAGAATCTCGCGCGGCTGCGGTCGTTGGAAGGTGTGGCGCGTTTCGCCACGTTAATGGTGGACATCGGTGACTCCTCAGTAGAAATACTGTGGTCACGTCACATTTCAGGCTCTGTGGGCTCAAAACCCCTGGGTACAGGGAGTACCACGACCCTGCACCCGATGACGATTCCGGGGCGGCTGTGAACTCAACCTGCATTGGACACTACGCCGCATCATGATCTCGAACAATGCCCGAGCCTCCTCCGCCTCACCTGCCCCGTCCGCAACACCGGCTGAGCAGGGTCGAAGCGCCGGTGCCGGTGAGTTCCTCCGCTGCCTGCCGGCGGCCGGTCATGGCCAGCAGCAACGCCTCGCCGGTGCCGGTGACCTCTGGGCCGCTGCCGTGCTCCCAGTCGATATCGTTGGCGCGCAGTCGAAGTCCTTTGATTCTCTTGCCCGCGCCGAGCCGCGGATTGCCGGGCACCAGAGGCAGGATTCGTTGCAGGCGCTGCGCGGGAACGGTGCGGGGGCGGCCGAGTGCACGGCGGATGTCCTGGTGATGGACGGTTCCGTCGACGAGGCCGATCATGCCTCCGAATCCGGCGGTCAGACCCTGTGGCCGCAGATGTTCGTTGAGGAACAGGAGCAGTTCATCTGTCGACTTGGTCGAGTATTCGGCGACGCCGACCTCGTTGGCACGCACGATCCGCCCCTTCGCGAATCGCTTGAGCAATCCGGAAATGCTGAGCTCTTCGTAGCTGATGACATGAGCCACAACATCTTTCACCGTCCATCCCGTGCACAGCGACTCGGTCTGCCATTGCGCAGGGGTCAGGGTGGCGAGGAACTCGGCAAGGTCGGTCCGCTCGTCACGGGCCAGGTCCATCAGCGACGGTTCGTTGTTCATCGTTGCGTCTCCTGTGCGACCACGTCGAGATAGCGGTCGAGGTACAGCGGCCATCCTGCACCGCCGCCGACCCCGTCGGCCACGGAACGCCAGCCCTCGCCGTGGCGCTCGAGGTGCCGGTGCTCCAGCTCCACCCGGGTGCGATCGGCTGCTTCCGAGACGAACCGTACTTCCACCTCGCTGGTGCGATTCGGGTCGGATTCGATCTGCCATGTCGGGCCGATGTCCCACGAGAAGACGACGCGGGTGGGAGGTTCGTAGACCAGGACTCGCGCCCACTCGCATCGGCTGCCGTCGGTCCCGAGGTCGTAGATGTGGCCGCCGACGTGCGGTTCGAAGACGGTCTGAGCGATCGGCGCCTTGAGCAGATTGTGTTCGCGAGGTTTGATCGCGTCGAACCGGTCGATGAACAGTGTGAACGCTTGTTCCACAGGTGCGTTGACGACGACGGTCTTGCGAATGGGTTCGACCTCTGCGGATGTCATTTCCCCTGTACCTCCTGCTCGACGATGTCCTTGAACGTGTCCAACGCCTGGCCCCAGAAGCTGTCGAGCTCGGCGCGAAGTGCCGCGATGCCGTCGGGATCGACGTGATAGACGCGGCGGGTTCCCGCGGCCCGATCACGCACCAGCCCAGCGCATTTCAGCACTTTCAGATGCTGCGAGACCGCCGGCCGGCTGATCGGGAGCTCGCGGGCCAACTCGCCCACTGCCATCGGCCCCGCTGCCAGCCGCCTGACGATGGCTCGCCGGCTGCCATCGGCCAGGGCGGCCCATGGATCGTTCATTGGGTAAGTCACCACGAACGGTAAGTCTATACTTACTGATATTCCGAGTCCAGGCATTCTCGCGCCGGCTCCGGTTTACTTGCGGTCCGTTCACCCTGAACACCCGCTGCGCCAGGGGGTTTGGCCCGAGGTTTGACCCTCGCGTCAGTTGGGTACATCGCATGCCATGAGACTTGGTGGATTGTTCGGGACGCTCGTGCTCATCTGGCTGATCATCGGCGTGGTGGCAGCCTGGCAGCGCGACTATTTCCATGGTGGATCAACTAACTGCGCGACCGCAGGCGCCATAGCGCTCACGGTCCTTGCCGGCCCGCTCAACTACGCGGGCGTCAACCCGAAGGTGGACGAGTGCCGTTTGCCCCAACCCAGCGCGATGGACTCCATCGCCGCCGTGAAGTGAGGTCGTCATGATTGTTCTGGGGGCAGTTCTGCTCATCCTCGGCTTGATCCTGAACGTCTACCTGCTCTGGGTGGTGGGCGTGATCCTGCTGGTCATCGGCGGCGTGTTCTGGCTGCTCGGAGCCATCGGACGGCCGGTCGCCGGGCGGCGAAGCTGGTACTGACACAGGGAGGTGCATGATGCCGAATCCGTCTATCAAGGACGAGAAGCTCTACGAGGACCTGCGCGATGAGGGCAATTCGAAGGAGAAAGCGGCGCGGATCTCCAACGCCGCTGCCGCCAGGGGCCGTTCGAGCGTCGGCCGCGCGGGCGGAAAGTCCGGTTCCTACGACGACTGGACTGTCGATCATCTGCGCAAGCGAGCCAAAGAGCTTGGCATCAAAGGGTATTCCGACAAGAACAAGCGTGAGCTGATCGGGATGCTCCGCAACCATTGATTGCCGGGTCGAAGACGGCCACCGACGGCCCCGCTCCCCGGAGCGGGGCCGTCGGTGTAGGCAGGTACAGGCAATGGCAGATGATCACGGCGTTTTTCTCGCCAGACCTGCTCAGGAGATCTACCGTGGAGACAGCCCATACGGCAGATAGGGCGAGAAGTGGCGGGAAGGAGCAGCCATGCACGGCCCAAAAGATCCGGTTGACCACGCCAGGACTACCCGGCCACATGCCGGTGAGTCGATGAAGGACAACGTCATCATGCCCGCGCTGATATTGATCTTTGTCGGGTTGGTGTTGTTCGTCAGCACCCTTGCAGCGTTCGCCACCGGCCACCCCGACGTCGGCCTGACCGTAGGCACCTTGTCTGCGGCCGGCTTCATCATCGGATCGATGTGGCTGGCGCTCGAGCACCTGCGGGTGCGTCGTATCGAGGAACGCTGGTACACAGACCATCCCGGCGTGATGCGGCAGCGTCCCAGCAGCTGAGGCCTGCGCCGACGACCCGGCCGCGCTGCGGCCGGGTCCCTGTCTCATGATTCGGTAGATGCTCAGAACGTGAGCGCCAGTATCGCGAAATCAATTGCCAACAGCGCCAATCCGATCAGCGGGACCAGGATGCCGTAACGCAGCCGTGCGGTGAACATCGATACGAGGATCGTGACCACGGGCACCACCGGCGCGCCGTAGAACAAGATCCCGAACCAGAATTCTCCCGGCCCCTTGCTCGCGCACACCTCGCCGGTACACCCGGCCATACCCATCACCGCGCCCATGCCGTACAGGAACACCGCGATGGCAACGGGCACCGTCAGCACGGCCAGCACCCAGGTGATCGAGATCGGCATCCGTCGCTCGCCGGTGTGCTGTGTCTGCAGAGTCTGTGATTCGGTCATGGCGTCCGCATACCCAGTTTCGTGACCATCTGCACGGGTATCCCAGCGGCATGGCCAGATTCGGATACACATTGATGACCGAGCAGAGCGGTCCCCGACAGCTCGTCGACTATGCGGTGTCGGCAGAGCAGGCGGGTTTCGACTTCGAGGTGAGCAGTGACCACTTCAGTCCCTGGCTGGCGAGCCAGGGGCACGCGCCCAACGCCTGGCCGGTCCTGGGAGCGGTAGCTCACGCGACCGAGGCCGTCGAGCTGTACTCCTATGTCACCTGTCCGACGATCAGGTATCACCCGGCGATCGTCGCTCAGCAGGCAGCCACCGTGCAGATCCTGGCCGACGGCCGGTTCACGCTCGGCCTCGGTAGCGGTGAGAACCTCAACGAGCACGTCGTCGGGCAGGGTTGGCCCACGGTCGAGCGCCGCCTCGACATGCTGGCCGAGGCGATCAAGCTGATCCGTGAGCTGCTCACCGGGGACCTGATCGACTTCACGGGCGAGTACTACGAGGCCGCCTCGGCGCGCATCTGGGATGTGCCCGAGGTCCCGGTGTCCATCGCGGTCTCGATGACCGGTGAGAAAGCCGTCGAGAAACTGGCCGTGGCAGCCGATCACCTGATCAACGTGGCGCCCGATCGGGCGGTCGTCGAGGGCTGGCATCAGGCCCGGCAGGCGACCGGCGTGCTGCCAGAGGGGCGGGTCATCGGACAGCTCCCGGTGTGCTGGGATCCCGATCGCGACGCGGCAATACACCGGGCCCACGACCAGTTCCGCTGGTTCGGCGGTGGCTGGGCGGTCAACGCCGACCTGCCGACCCCGGCGAGCTTCGCCGCGGCAAGCCAGTATGTGCGTCCGGAGGACGTGGCGGAGTCGATCCCGTGCGGACCTGACCTGGATGCGATCGTCGCTGCTGTGGCCCCGTTCGTCGATGCGGGATTCACCGATGTCGCCCTGGTGCAGATCGGCGATCAGGGCCAACAGCGGTTCCTCGACGAGGCGGCAAAACCGCTACTGGCCGCGCTGCGCGCCGAGTTCGCCTGAGTGTCCGGTCGACATCGGATGACCCAGTCGCATCGCGAACGGCAGCACCAGCCAGATCCCGACGAACGTCACGAGGGCGATCGCCCCCGCGACCATCCCGGCGTCGCGTCCGGCGACCGTGTCGAAGATCAACTCGGTCACCCCGGCCATGGCGAGGCCGAGCATCACCAGCCCGATGAACGCGCACCGGTGTGCGGCGGAGACCAGCAGGTTCAACCGGTGCCTGTGGAACAGGATGCGATGCATGCCGACGGGGGCGACCAGCAGAGCGGTGGCAGCGGCCGAGCACGCGACGGTCACGAGGTAGAGCACCCGCATGGGCTCGTCGAGCATCGAGAACCGCTCCTGGAAGGGCAGTGTCAGCAGCAGGCCGGTGAGCAGCTGAACACCGGTCTGCACGACGCGCAGTTCCTGCAGCAGACTGCTCCAGTTGCGATCCAGCCGCTCCGCTTCCGTTTCGTGACGGGCGGTCTGGTCCCAGGCCTGATCCAGCTCGGGACGGTCCAGATCCATACGGTCGATAATCCCACGTTCGTCACAGGTTTCGAGTCGCGTCGCGGTGGGCATCCCTGGCCGGAGGTCGCTCGTGGGGCCTTGTGGGAGTGCGCAGGAAAGGAACGGCAGTGTCGAAGTCGAGACCGACGTCACGTCGCGGTCACGGGAGGGCCGCGCGTCCGATGGGAACTGCTCCGCGCACAATGCTTCAGGGCCACGCGAGCACGATCAGCAGCGCGGTCTCGTGAGATCAGGATCCCAACTGGGATACTGTCGAGCCGAGATGTCGGGAGGTGAGATGGCCGAGGAACAGGGCCAACCCAAGCCGCCGAGCCGCGCGGAGCGGTCGGTGGAGATTGGGGTCGCTGCCAGGCTTGAGAACCTGGCCGTAGTGCGCACGCTGGTCGCTGCGGTGGCAGCATTCGAAGACCTTGATTTCGACGTCGTCGCCGACCTGCGTTTGGCCGTGGACGAGGCATGCACCTCTCTGATCCGGGCCGCAGTCCCGGATTCGAGCCTGCGTCTGACCGTCGACCCGGGCGAGGAGCAGGTGGTGATCACCGCATCCACCACCTGCACCGGTGCCTCGGTGGTCGAGCCGGGCAGCTTCAGCTGGCACGTGCTGAGCTCCCTGACCGACGAGGTCAAGACCTTCACCGACGGTGACGGACCTGACACCGGACAGGTATTCGGCATCACCTTGACGACGAGACGAGCGAGCCTGCTGCGGTGACGTCGGAATATGCGGACGTCCGCGAAATGTTTCGCGAACTCAGCGGATTGTCCGAGGACTCGTCGGCCTACGAACGCCAACGTGAGCGGATTGTCGAGCGGTGCCTGCCGCTCGCCGATCACATCGCGCGGCGGTTCGACGGCCGCGGTGAACCGCGTGAAGACCTGACCCAGGTGGCGAGGGTCGGCCTGGTCAACGCGGTCAACCGCTTCGATGTCGAGGCCGGATCGGACTTCGTGTCGTTCGCGGTGCCGACGATCATGGGGGAAGTCCGGCGTCACTTCCGGGACAACAGCTGGTCGGTGAAGGTCCCGCGGCGGCTCAAGGAACTGCACCTGCGCCTGGGTGCCGCGACTGCGGAGCTGTCTCAGCGATTGGGCCGTGCCCCGACAGCCTCCGAGCTCGCCGAAGAACTCGACATGGACCGCGAAGAAGTGATCGAAGGACTGGTCGCGGGCAGTTCGTACAACACGCTCTCGATCGACAGCGGCGGCGGGGGCGACGAGGAAGCCCCGGCGATAGTCGACACGCTCGGCGATATGGACACCGGTCTGGATCAGATCGACAACCGAGAAACGTTGCGGCCGTTGCTGGCTCAATTGCCTGAGCGGGAACGGACGGTGCTGGTGCTGCGATTCTTCGAATCCATGACGCAGACCCAGATCGCCGAACGGGTCGGTGTCTCGCAGATGCACGTGTCGAGACTGCTGGCGAAATCGCTAGCGCGACTTCGTGACCAGCTGCAGTAGCGGGGGTTTGCCGTTCAGCATGGACAGTGCCGCGGCCACGCTGTAGCACGTGCGCAACGCCGAGTCCGGGTCGCAGATGCGCAGTAGCCGGCTCACTGCCTTGCTGGGCACCAGCACCCACTCGACATCGGCGGTGGAGCAAAGCAATTCGACGGCCATGAGGGCGGAATATCCCGCGGTACCGAAGAACTCGCACTCGGTGAGGTCGATCGCGACCCGCTCGGCCGTGGCGGCGTTACGCAACGCGTAATCGGCGAAATCGCCTGCGTTGACGGCATCGACCTCGCCGTGGGCGCTGATCACCGCGGTTGACGGCGGCAGCCGGCGCGTCGCGAACGTCGCGGGCTGATCGTCGGTCCGGTCGATCGGTGCGCTTTTCGAGAAGACGGTCATTGACGGCTCCATCAGTCGTAATACGCGTATTCGTACTGTTGGTGCGACGCCGATCGACAATCGTGCGAGTCCCCGCGCGTATGTCGATGACGCTTGCTGCGGTTGTGAACTCAACCTGTTTCGGACCCTACCGCGATCAAGGTCATCGGACAATTGTCTGAGTGCATTCTTATTGTTCGAGGTCAGAATGTTCGCATGCCGAACACCGACACCGTCGCCGGGGTGGTCCTGGCCGCCGGCGCGGGCAGCCGATTCGGAATGCCGAAAGTTCTTGCCGAGCGCGGTGATTGGCTCGCACGGGCGGTGACCGCGCTCGATCGTGGTGGCTGCGACGAGGTGATCGTGGTGCTCGGTGCCGCTGTGGTCGACGTGCCCGCGCCTGCCCGGGCTGTGGTGGCCACACGTTGGGCCGACGGCATGAGCGCGTCGGTACGCCAAGGACTGGCGGCCGCAGGCCCGGCTGACTGGGTCGTCCTGCACACCGTCGACACCCCGGATGTCGGCGCCGACGTCGTGGCCCGGGTCCTGCGCGCAGCGCGCGGCGCAGGTTCCGGCCTGGCCCGCGCCACGTACGAGGGGCGCCCCGGTCACCCCGTCGTCGTGGCCTGCAGGCACCTTGAGGCGCTGGCTGCCTCACTGCACGGTGACCAGGGAGCCCGCGGCTTTCTCGGTGGCCGTGACGACGTCATCACCGTGGAATGCGGCGACCTGGCCACCGGTGTCGACATCGACGAACGCTGACCACCCAGTCAGCGGAAGGCGTACCCGCCGTCGGGGAAGAGGGTGGAACCGGTAGTGATCCGGCTGCTGAGCAGGTAGCCCACCGACTGTGCGATCTCGTCCTCGTCGGCCAACCGCCCGATGGTGGAGGCGTCGCGATAGGCCGTGAACGCCTGTTCCCGGATGGCCGGATCGCGTTGGCTCCACAGATTGCCCTCGACCGTGCCAGGGGCAATCGCGTTGACGGTCACCGGCGCCAATTCCACAGCCAGCCCACGGGCCAGGCCTTCGATCGCCGCGTTGGCCGCGCTGTATGCGGGAGCGACCGCAGCCGGGCGGGCACTGGCGGCTCCCGACATCAATACGATCGCGGCGTCAGAGCTGAGCACCGGAATCGCCGACTTGACCACGCGGTACTGCCCCCAGAACTTGGAGTCGAACGCCGTGGCCGCCTGATCGATGCTGAGCCGGCCCATCGGACCGGTCAGGTAATCGGCGGCGGTGGTGAACAGGCCGTGGACGGAGCCGAACCTGGCACCGACGAAATCGAAGAACGCGTCGATCGAATCCTGGTCGGCGGTATCAACCCGATGCCAATCGGCTTGTGGGCCGAGGGCTGCCGCGGAAGAGGCCAGTCGCTCGGACGTGCGCCCGCCCAAGACGACGGTGCCCTTCCCAGCAATGACCAGGCGGGCCGTGGCCAGACCGATGCCTGAACCGCCGCCGATGAGGACGATGTTGCGTCCTGCAAACGGGTGTGCCGAAGGATGAGGTGGCATGCGCTGAGGCTAGAAGCTCGCAGTGCGGTCGAGCGTCCGCACAAGGCAGGCCGGGTTGCCGGCCTGCTTATTCCGCACGATTCACGGTGGGTGAAAGCCGCCCGATGGACTACAGCAGACCGAGCCGTTTGACCGCATGGCGCTCGTCGAGCAGTTCGGCCACCGACGCGTCGATGCGGGCCCGGGAGAAGTCGTTGATCTCGAGGCCCTCGACGATCTCCCACGCGCCGTCGACGGCGCGCACCGGCAGCGAGGCGACAACGCCCTCAGGGACCCCGTAGACACCAGGAGAGGGCAGTGCCACCGACGTCCAGTCATCGGGGTCCGTGCCGTCCACCCAGTCCCGGACGTGGTCGATGGCGGCGTTGGCGGCCGACGCCGCCGACGAGGTGCCGCGAGCCTCGATGATCGCGGTACCGCGGGCGGCGACGGTCGGGATGAAGTCGTCGGTCAGCCAGTCAGTGTCGACTGCGTATTCCGAGCCGGGCCGCCCGTCGACCACCGCATGGAAGATGTCGGGGTACATGGTCGGGGAGTGGTTGCCCCACACGGTCACCCGGGACACATCGGTGACGTGCACGCCCGCGTGGGCGGCCAGGGCGGCGACGGCCCGGTTGTGGTCGAGCCGCGTCAGCGCGGTGAATCGCTCGGCCGGGATGTCGGGGGCGTGGGCCGCTGCCACCAGGGCATTGGTGTTCGCCGGATTGCCGACCACGACGACGCGCACATCGGTGGCCGCGCCGGCGTTCAGGGCCTTGCCGGACTCGGCGAAGATCGCGGCGTTCGCCGCCAACAGGTCGGCGCGTTCCATGCCCTTGCTGCGTGGCCTGGCCCCGACCAGCAGGGCGACGTCGACACCATCGAATGCCCGCACCGGGTCGTCGTGGATCTCGATGTCGACCAGCCCGTCGAAGGCGCTGTCGACCAGCTCCATGACCACACCTTCGGCGGCACGGATCGCCGAGGGCAGTTCCAGCAGGCGCAGCTTCACCGGCACATCGCGCCCCAACAGGGCACCGGCCCCGATCCGGAAAAGGGCGGCGTAGCCGATCTGGCCGGCCGCGCCGGTGACTGTGACGACCTTGGGGTTCGCGGGCGTGCTCACGTGTGCACCTCCAGCCCGAGCACCTGCGTCGCGTAGCGCCGGACGGTGTCCTCCGAGATGGCAGCGGCGTCCTCGAAGCCGGGCCTGCCCCGACTGCTCAGGAAGCCGGTCACGGGATCGAGGATGACCTCGGCGAGCAGTTCGCCGGTGGTGGGTTCGCAGACGGCCCAGGTGTAGCGGGTGTCGTCGGCCCAGCCGTCTGCGGCGTCGTGAACGTAGTCCAGGTCGTCCTCGCCCAGATCGGTGAGCGCGGGCCGGTCGTCGACCCGGTCATCTGCGCGCAGGCCGCGCAGATACCACTGGCCGTTGTTGATCTCCACAGGTTCCACGTACCCAGCGTTCCATAGTCGGTGGCCGAGAAACGCCGCGAGGCCGCAGTCACGTGGTGACTACGGCCTCGACGGAAAGAGCTGGGCGTTACTTGATCTCGGCGATCACGGTGCCCTGGGTGATGGCGGCACCGGCCTCGACGGCCAGGCCGGTGATGACGCCGTCCTTGTGGGCGGTCACCGGGTTCTCCATCTTCATGGCCTCCAGGACCACCACGAGGTCGCCTGCGGCCACCTCCTGGCCCTCCTCGACGGCCACCTTGACCACGGTGCCCTGCATCGGTGCGGTCACCGAGTCACCCGACGCCGCCGTGGCGCCGCCGCCACCGCGCTTGCGGGCCTTGGGCTTCTTGCGGATCGCACCGGTGGCAGCGCCGCCGCCACCGCCGAGCGCCAGGTCACCGGGCAGCGACACCTCGAGGCGACGGCCACCGACCTCGACGACCACGGTCTGGCGAGGAACGGTGTCTTCCTCCTCGATCGGATCGCCACCGGTGAACGGCTCGACCGTGTTGTCCCACTCGGTCTCGATCCAGCGGGTGTGGACTTCGAACTTCTCGCCGTCGCCGATGAAGGCCGGGTCGGCGGTCACGGCGCGGTGGAACGGGATGACGGTGGCCAGGCCCTCGACGTTGAACTCAGCCAGGGCGCGACGCGAGCGGGCCAGGGCCTCTTCGCGGGTGGCGCCGGTGACGATCAGCTTGGCCAGCATCGAGTCGAACTGGCCGCCGATGACCGAGCCGCTCTCCACACCGGAGTCCATCCGGACGCCGGGGCCCGTCGGAGCCTCGAACTTGGTGACGGGGCCGGGGGCGGGCAGGAAGCCACGGCCCGCGTCCTCGCCGTTGATGCGGAACTCGAACGAGTGGCCGCGCGGGGTCGGATCCTCGGTGATGTCCAGGGCCTCGCCGTTGGCGATCTTGAACTGCTGCAGCACCAGGTCGATGCCCGAGGTCTCCTCGGTGACCGGGTGTTCCACCTGCAGACGGGTGTTCACCTCGAGGAACGAGATCAGGCCGTCCTGGCCGACCAGGTACTCGACGGTGCCGGCACCGTAGTACCCGGCCTCCTTGCAGATGCGCTTGGCGGACTCGTGGATCTCCTTGCGCTGCGCGTCGGTCAGGAAGGGGGCCGGGGCCTCCTCGACCAGCTTCTGGAAGCGGCGCTGCAGCGAGCAGTCGCGGGTACCGGCGACGACCACGTTGCCGTGGGTGTCGGCGATGACCTGAGCCTCGACGTGGCGCGGCTTGTCCAGGTAGCGCTCGACGAAGCACTCGCCGCGGCCGAACGCGGCGACGGCCTCACGGGTCGCCGACTCGAACAGCTCCGGGATCTCCTCGATGGTGCGGGCCACCTTCATGCCACGACCGCCACCGCCGAAGGCGGCCTTGATCGCGACCGGCACGCCGAACTCCTTGGCGAACGCGACGACCTCGTCGGCGTCCTTCACGGGGTCCGGGGTACCCGGCACCAGCGGCGCCTGGGCGCGCGCGGCGATGTGGCGGGCGGTGACCTTGTCACCGAGATCGCGGATCGACTGCGGGCTCGGCCCGATCCAGATCAGTCCGGCGTCGAGCACGGCCTGGGCGAACTCGGCGTTCTCCGACAGGAAGCCGTAACCCGGGTGGATGGCGTTGGCGCCGGACTTGGCGGCGGCGTCCAGGAGCTTTTCGAAGACCAGGTACGACTCGGCTGAGGTCTGTCCCCCCAGGGCGAAGGCTTCATCGGCGAGCCGCACGTGCGGTGCATCGGCGTCCGGCTCGGCGTACACGGCCACGCTGGCAAGTCCAGCGTCTTTGGCGGCGCGGATCACCCGGACCGCGATCTCCCCGCGATTGGCGACCAGCACCTTGGAGATCTTTGAGCTGGCGTGGTTGGCCACGGTGCCTCCTCGGCAGTTCTCTAAGAAACGTCTTTAAGAATCTATCGCGGGCAGTTTATGCGCCGCACCTTGAGGCTTCCCAATCCGGTATCGGTTACCGGTGAGTAGGTTTTGGACGGCTTCTGTCGCTGGACACACCGGTTCTCACATCAGTCCTGTTGACGCATGAAATTGCCGTCTCGACCGACAGTCCGACGCCATTACTGTTGGCCCGTGGGTGCGGGGATTTTGGTCATTGTCATCGGCGTGTTGGTGGGCGGGGCGATGGTGGCCTCGCCGAGGCGCATCTGGTGGGTCACCGAGTCCTGGAAGTTCAAGAATCCGGAGGCAAACGAACCGAGCGACACCGCCTACGGGATGACCCGGGCGGGCGGGGTGTTCGTGATCCTCCTGGCGTTGTTCCTGGGCGTGTCGATCATTCACAGTGACTTCCAACGGAAGGACCGCCGCGAAGCGAAGGAACAGCAGCAGGCCGCTGAGAAGGCCTTCGTCGCCCCGCCGCCGGAGAAACGCGGGTTGTTGCCGGTGATCGGCTATTTCGCCGAGAAGCGGGAACGCGGCGCGACGGTCACGGTGTACTACCAAGCCCCCGGCGAAGCGGTGCATGAGCGGTTCCTCGCATCGGTCAACAAGTGGAGCAGTCACCCGGGCTACACCTCTGCCGGGATCAGCTCGACAGGGGACACGCCACCGGTTGTGAACCCTGAATTGATCTGGGGGCCTCAGGAACTCGGAGACACGGCCAAATCCGACCGTTGCCGTCCGGGTATCGGCCGTAAGGTTCACGAAACGTCACGGTTCATCGATAGCTCTGTGGCACTGCCGGTCGTCACCGACTCGGCCATCGTCAGTGAATACGGAACGCAGATCCTGCCTCCCGGGCCGGGCAATCTCGTGCCCGAGCTCACCGAGAAGTTGAGAACCGACCCGTAACGGCCGAGACTCAGGCCCCGCGCAACCGCCGCTTGATCCGCGTCAGCATCGCCGACATGCCGCGCAGCCGCAGCGGGCTGATCAACGCGGCCAGTCCCAGAGCGGTGTAGAAGTCATCGGGCACCGCCAGGATGTCATCGGCGGACTGACCGTCGAGGCCGGTCGCCAGGATCGCGGCGAACCCACGCGTCGTCGGCGCCTCCGGGGGAGCGCTGAAGTACAGGCGCACTTTGTCCCGGTCGGATGCGTCGACGTCCAGGAACAGCGGGGACTGGCATTCGGGAACCGGCTCCATGGCCGCTTCCTCGAGATGGGTAGGCAAAGGCGGCAACTCGTTGGCGAACTCCAACAACAGTTGCAACTTGTCCTGGCCGGCCACCTCCTGGAAGTCGGAGACGACCTCGGCCAGGGTGGCCGGCATCGTCACGGAGCTTCGCCTGCGTCCGGGCCCACTGCCACCGGCACCCGCACGGCGTTGCCCCATTCGGTCCAGGAGCCGTCGTAGTTGCGCACACCGGGCAGCCCGAGCAGATGGGTCAACACGAACCAGGTGTGGCTGGAGCGCTCACCGATCCGGCAGTACACCACCGTCTCGTCGTCGGGCTTGAGGAAGCCGTAGAGCTCCTCGAGTTCGGCGCGGCTGCGGAACTGGCCGCTGTCGCGGGCTGCCTTGGCCCAGGGGATCGACTTCGCGGTGGGGATGTGCCCGCCGCGCAGCGCGCCCTCTTCGGGGTAGTCGGGCATGTGGGTGCGTTCGCCCGTGTACTCCTGGGGCGAACGGACGTCGATCAACGGCTGCTTGCCGAGGATGTCGAGCACGTCGTTGCGGTAGGCGCGGATCGGGGCGTCGTCGCGCTCCACGACCGGGTAGCCGCTGGACTGCCGGGTGGGCACCTCAAGGGTGGTGTCGCGGCCGTGGGAGACCCACAGATCGCGGCCGCCGTCGAGCAGGCGCACATCGGGGTGCCCGAACAGGGTGAACACCCACAGCGCGTAGGCCGCCCACCAGTTGCTCTTGTCGCCGTAGATGACGACGGTGTCGTCGCGGCCGATGCCCTTGCGGTCCATCAACTCGGCGAACTGTTCACCGTTGATGTAGTCGCGCACGTTGGGGTCGTTGAGGTCGAGATGCCAGTCGATCTTGACCGCGCCCGGGATATGGCCGGTGTCGTAGAGCAAGACGTCCTCGTCGGACTCGACGATGGCCAAACCGGGCCGCCCCAGATTGCTGGCCAGCCAGTCGGCGGTGACCAGGCGCTCCGGGTGGGCGTACTCGGCAAGAGTGGGGCTGGGATCAGCAGGCAACGACACACCAAGAGCGTACCGTCGGTCCGCATATTCTCCGCGCGGCAGTGTCCCCGACCGGCGCAGATTGCTGCATCGCGGGCCGGGCGTGCGGCCTTAGCCTCGATCCACCGATGAATTGCCTGTGTAGGTGGGTGTCGATATAAGGAAAGTGCCCCTTGAGCTGGGAGGATTGGTGTTCTCTACGCATCAATCAGGCCAGTTAAGAAAGGCACTTCCAGTGCAAGTGTCCCACGGGTTCGCTGCGTCGTCGGCGGTCTTCGATGAGGATCATCTCGTGTCGTGCGCCGGACTGGTGCCGGTGATGACACTGGCTGAGCAGACCGGCCTGCCGAATCTGTTGGCTGACAAGATCTTCATCCCCGCGCCGAAGATCAAATCCGGGTCAGCGAATCCGGCACCGAAGCTGGCCACGGTGATCGCCGGGATGTGCGCCGGCGCCGACAGCATTGATGACCTCAACATCGTCCGGGCCGGGGGCATGAAAACACTCTTCGGCGATGTGTACGCACCATCAACCATCGGAACCCTGTTGCGGGAGTTCACCTTCGGACACGCACGCCAACTCGAATCAGTCCTGCGCGAACACTTGGCCGCCCTCTGCCGGCGCGTTGAGTTGCTACCCGGATCCGACAGCGGTGTGTTCATCGACATCGACTCCCTGCTACGACCGGTCTACGGCCATGCCAAACAAGGCGCCTCCTACGGACACACCAAAATCGCTGGCAAGCAGGTCCTGCGCAAAGGACTCTCGCCGTTGGCGACCACGATCAGCACCCCCGGTGCGGCGCCGGTGATCGCCGGGATGCGGCTGCGGGCCGGCAAGACCGGCTCCGGTAAAGGAGCCGGTCGAATGGTCGCCCAGGCCATCACCACGGCCCGAGCGGCCGGGGTCACCGGCCAGATCCTGGTCCGCGGCGATTCGTCCTACGGCACCCGCGCCGTCGTCGGCGCCTGCCGACGCCATGGTGCGCAATTCTCGGTGGTCATGGGCCGCAACAGCGCGATCAACCGGGCCATCAACGCCATCGACGACGCGGCGTGGACACCGGTGAAATACCCGGGCGCGGTGCGTGATCCCGACACCGGAGAGTGGATCTCTGATGCCGAAGTCGCCGAAATCAGCTACACCGCATTCGCGGCCACCACAGACCGCTTCACCGCCCGACTGGTGGTACGTCGGGTCAAAGATGCGCGCTTCCGCGACGCCCTGTTCCCGGTCTGGCGGTATCACCCGTTCTTCACCAACACCGACCTACCAACCGCCGACGCCGACATCACCCACCGTCAACACGCGATCATCGAAACTGTCTTCGCCGACCTGATCGCCGGCCCCTTGGCCCACATGCCCTCCGGGCAATTCGGCGCCAACTCCGCGTGGGTGCTCTGCGGGGCCATCGCCCACAATCTGCTGCGCGCCGCCGGTGTGCTTGCCGGTGGAGCGCACGCAGTGGCCCGGGGAGCCACCTTGCGACGCACGATCATCACCGTCCCGGCACGGCTGGCCCGACCGCAACGCCGACCCATCCTGCACCTACCCAGCCACTGGCCCTGGACCGAGCACTGGCTCACCCTGTGGCGCAACACCATCGGCTACAGCCCACCCGCTACCGCAACCGTCTAACCGTCGCCGAACAGGCCCCACCGAAGCACACAGGAAAAGCTGGGCAGACCAGCGGCTACATCCTGCCCACCCCACAAACCGCCGTCAGAATCACCGTCGAACCACACCACTCAAGTCAGTCCACGGATTGAGGCTTAGGCTACTTTTCGTGGCGCTAGCGATCCTCTGCCTGGTCATCGGCATACCGCTCGGCCTGTTCATGCTGCTGCGGCCCAGGAAGATCTGGTGGGCCACCGAATCATGGAAGTACGAGAACCCCGAAGCCAACGAACCCAGTGAGGCCGGGTACGGAATGCAGGCTCTCGGCGGACTGTTCGTCATCGTCGCGGCCGTCATTCTCGCCGGGCTGGCCTGGTCGACGGAGCGCGACAAGACGGCGGCCGAAGCCGAGCAGAAGAAGAAAGACGATTGGGACAAGGCGGTCGCGGCGTACCAACCGCCGCCGCCCGAGAACCGCGGCCCGCTGCCGATCATCGGCTACGTGGAGAAGCCCCAAGGGTCGTCACCAGGGCTGGACCTTGAGGTGTATTACCTGCAACCGCCGAACGTGTCCTCGGGCGGTGTCAAGAGCTACGGCGCACCCAAGGGCTGGTTCCAGTGCGTCACCCGCGTCAGTCGATATGCACCCAGAGACGTCAATCCGGCACCGATAACGGCCCATCTGAGCTGGGAACCCGACGTGCCGCAGGACGGCAGTGCCGCATCCGACGGGTGCACCACCCGCGATATCGCACGGTCGAACGAGATCAAGTCGCAGACCCTGTCTGTCGCTCCCGGGACGGGACTGGTCACCGACTCACCGATAGCCGACGCGCACGGGACGGTTCTCGTGCCTGCCAAGCCCGGCAATGTGATTCCGAAGCTCGACGCCGCGCCGCGGCGGTGAGTCACGCGGTGAACGCGACCTCGTAGGCCACGGCGAAGCGGCGGGCCCCGTTGTTGGCGCGGAAGAGTGAGCCGCCGTTCTGCGACCAGGTGACCACGCGCAGCAATTGCTTACCCGGCGACAGCCGCTTGGAGATGATGTCGGCGAATGCGGCGCGCAGCCGCTCCAGGTCGCATGTCTCGAAGTCGCGTGCCACGCGAACATCCCACATTGTTTCTTCGACTGGCATCGGCCCAGTGTCAACCCGAGGTTGAGACTATTCGGGACGTCGGCGCGGCGCGCCGTCATTCAAAAGGTTGCAGTTTGGTCACTGCAGCCTCATCGGTAATCAGCTGGGCGCGTGCCGTGCCCAGAGATCGGCGATGGAAATCCCTGCCGCGGCGAGCATCCGGCGCAACAGCGGCAGGCTCAACCCGATCACGTTGGACGGATCGCCGTCGATGCCTTCGATGAACCAGCCGCCCAGTCCGTCGAGCGTGAAACCGCCTGCGACACCGAGGGGTTCGCCGCTTTCGAGATAGGCTTCCAGGTCCGCGCCGGTGGGTGAGCCGAAATGCACTGCGGTGACACCGGTATCGGCGAGCCGGTGGGTGACGGCCCCGTCCCTGACGACGAGTACCGCGTGGCCCGAATGCAGCTGAGCCGTCCGGCCCGACATCGCCTGCCATTGCCGTCGCGCGGTCTCGGCATCTCCGGGCTTGCCGCACAGCTGCCCGTCGAGCAGCAGCATCGAGTCACAGCCGATGACCACGCAATCTCCGGCGACGGCCGCGGGCAGATGGGTGAACACCTCGTCGGCCTTGGCGGCGGCCAGTCCGTTCACCACCTTTTCAGGTGGGGCGCCGGCCAACGACGCCATGACGGCGTCCTCGTCGACACCGGACACCACCACCAACGGATCGAGGCCGGCCTGGCGCAGAACGCCAAGCCGGCCTGTCGATGCCGAACCCAGGACGACCCGGGTCATTCAGGGCCGTTTCTTCTTCGCGCAAGCGCTCATCAGCGGCGCATGTGGGTGCGCTCCACCAGCGTCACCCGCTGCCAGCTGAAGATCGAGTAGCGCAGCTTGTCCACCGGATGGCCCCACATGTTGCGGTCCCGCAGCACGGGGCCCTCGGCGCCGCCGCCACCGGCGGTCCCGAGGACGGCCATCAGCGCAGCCATGTCCTCATCGGTGGGCTGACCACTGAGCACCTTGATGTGTGCCTCGTGGTCGGCCTTGACGTCCTCGGTCGTGGTCTCGTCGGCCACGGTCGCCTCGTTCGCCCCGCTCACAGGAGTGGAATCGTTCGCCCCGCTCACAGTGGAATGTTTCCGTGCTTCTTCGGCGGCATCTGGATGATCTTGCGCTCCAGCAGCCGCAGCGCGTTGGCCACGTAGCCACGGGTGTGTGACGGCGGGATGACCGCGTCGACATATCCGCGCTCGGCGGCGATGTAGGGGTTGACCAGAGTGTCCTCGTAGGTCTGCTGCAGCTCCAGGCGGAGCGCGTCGACGTCCTCGCCCTCGGCGGCAGCTTTCTTGAGCTCGGAGCGGTAGACGAAGCCGACCGCGCCCGAGGCGCCCATCACGGCGATCTGAGCCGTCGGCCACGCGACCACCACGTCGGCACCCATGTCCTTGGAACCCATGACGCAGTACGCGCCGCCGTAGGACTTGCGGGTGATGACGGTGACCTTGGCGACCGTGGCCTCACCGTAGGCGTAGAGCAGCTTGGCGCCGCGCCGGATGATGCCGTTGTACTCCTGGTCGGTGCCGGGCAGGAAGCCCGGGACGTCGACCAGCAGGACGATCGGGATGTTGAAGCAGTCGCAGGTCCGGATGAACCGGGCGGCCTTCTCCGAGGCGTTGATGTCGAGGCAGCCGGCGAACTGGGTGGGCTGGTTGGCGACGATGCCCACCGGGCGGCCGTCGACCCGGCCGAAGCCGACCACGATGTTTCCGGCGTAACCGGCCTGCACCTCGAGGAACTCGTCGTCGTCGAGGATGCGGGTGATGACCTCGTGCATGTCGTACGGCTGATTCGGGGAATCCGGGATCAGCGTGTCGAGCTCGATGTCCTCGTCGGTCAGGGTCTCCTCGATCGAGCCCTGTACCGGGGCCACCGGGTAGTGCGGCGGCTCGGCGTAGTTGTTCGGGGGCAGGTAGCTCAGCAGGTCGCGGACGTACTCGAAGGCGTCCTGCTCGCCCGAGGCGACGTAGTGCGCGGTGCCGGACTTGGCCATGTGGGTGTGGGCGCCGCCCAGCTCCTCCATGGTGACGTCCTCGCCGGTGACGGTCTTGATGACGTCCGGGCCGGTGATGAACATCTGGCTGGTCTGGTCGACCATGACGATGAAGTCGGTCAGCGCGGGGGAGTAGACGTGGCCACCGGCCGCGGCGCCCATGATCAGCGAGATCTGCGGGATGACACCCGAGGCCTTGATGTTGTTGTGGAAGATCCGGCTGTACAGGCCGAGGGAGACCACACCCTCCTGGATGCGGGCGCCGGCGCCGTCGTTGATGCCGATCAGCGGACGGCCGGTCTTGATGGCCAGCTCCTGGACCTTGACGATCTTCTCGCCGTAGACCTCGCCGAGGCTGCCGCCGAACACGGTGGCATCCTGGCTGAAGATGCAGACGTCGCGGCCGTCGATGGTGCCGTAGCCGGTGATCACACCGTCGCCCAGCGGCCGGTTGCTCTCCAGGCCGAAGTTGGTGCTGCGGTGCTTGGCCATCGCGTCGAGCTCGACGAACGACCCTTCGTCGAGCAGGGCGAGGATGCGCTCGCGGGCGGTCAGCTTGCCCTTGGCATGCACCTTGTCCACGGCGGCTTCGCCGACAGGATGCAGCGTCTCCTCGGCCCGCCTCTTGAGATCAGCCAGCTTGCCTGCAGTGGTGTGGATGTCCACCTGGTGCTCGGCGGACGGCTCGGTAACGCTCGTCATGGGTCCCGATGTTATCGGTAACCCTAAGACTGGTCTAAGAGAGGTGGGCGTGGCGCGCGTCACTCCGGTGGGGGCAGTGTGCTGTGGCCTGACGCCCAGGTGGGCTCTGGGCCTACGCTCTCGATCATGACCACGGCGCCGGTTCTGCTCTCTGAACTGGGCAGCGATCCCGCCTCGGTGCTGCGGCTCGTCGCGCAGTTCGACGCGCTGGAGGAACAAGAGGCCAACGCCGACGCGGCCGTACGGTTTGCCGCGCTGATCGCCGGATGCCCGGTGGGCGTGCGGTGGCCGGGCGGCACCGTCGTCCGCTACGACGCGTCCGGACGTCTCGATCCGGTCGAAGGCGGGGCTGGCCCGGCATCCGACCGGAACGAGACGGTCGTCTGGGTGGAACGTGACGGACCCGGGCACCCCCTGGACGACGTGCTGCTCGACCGACTGCGACGGCTGGTGGGCCGCGTCGCGGCGCGGACCGGCGTCAGCGGGGTGCCGCATCTGGGCGATCCCGCGCTGCTCGAGGTGGTGCTGTCGGCCAAGGAGCATCGCGAAGACCGCGCCCGGGCCATCCGGCTCTTGGGTCTCGACGAGACCAGGCCGACGTGCGTGCTGGCGGCGTCGGGGCATTCGCCGCGGGAGACGGTGCGCCTCATCACCGGTGAACTTGCCGCGCCGACGGTGCGGTCGGCGGTGATCGGCAACGCGACAGCCATCGTGTGCCAGGGAACGTTCGACATGCGGGAGCTCTCCGATCGCCTGGAGCGCCTCGTCGTCGAGCAGTTTCCGGCGGTGGTGAACACCGGCACCGCATCGGGCCCGTGGATCGGAATCGGGTCGGTCGGCAACGCGTTCAGCGCGTCGACCTCATGGCACGAAGCCGTACGCGCCTTGCGATTCGCGTCATCGACCGGGTTCGGCAGGCGCGTGGTGGCCTACGAGCGGCTGAGCTCGCTGGAGCTGCTCGCCGATCTCCCGATCGACCGGGTGCGACGCAATCGAGATGTGGCCCGTATCAACGAGATTGCGTCGACACCTGCCGGGGACCTCGATGTGCGGACCACCGAGGCGTTCTTCGTCTACGGCTCGTTGCGCCGGACCGCCGCCGAACTGCACGTGCACCACAGCACGGTCGCGGCCCGGTTGGCGCGCGTGCAGGCCGCGATGGGGTGGGATTTCGAAGATCCGGTGGACCGCTTCCTGGGCACGCTGGTGCTCATGGTCCGGCGGATCGCCATGTCGTCGGCGGAACTGGCCGACGCCGATCTGCTGTAGGGGTGCTTTGGTTTGGGCCCGACGAGTGTCGGATCGATTGGCCCGATAGTCCGACGTATGGCGGGTGACGGCCATCACGCGATTGGCCAAGATTGCGATGCAGCCCACAACAGCCCACACAAAAGGAGGCCGCCATGGCCGTCATCGACCCCACCAAGACCTGGGTCCCCGTGGAAAAGCGTCTCGCCGTCACCACCGACGAGCGACACCGTCAGGTTCTCGGCGTCGTGCTCGAGCACATGAAGGCCGAGGCCGAGCCCGACATGGAACGGCTGATGGCCACCTTGGCCCCGAACCCGGACTACCACTTCTGGTACGCGAATGCCGATATGGGCCCCAAGACCACCGAGGGTGTGCGCGCCTATTACGAGGCGTTCGTGGCCAGTGGGGCCAACCACCTCGTTTTCGAGATCGATCGCCTCGCCGTCGACGATGATCTGGTGATGACCGAAGGCTGGATGAAGATGATCTATCCGGGAGCGGCGGCCCAGGCGATCGGCGTCGAGGTCGACGACCCGGATGGCGACTACCTGCTGCTGTTCCGTCAGCTCATCAACTGGCCGATCGACGCCGACGGCCTGATCCTCGGTGAGGACGCCTATCAGACGGGCCCGGTCAGACGGGCCCGGTCAGCGTGACCAAGCTGAGCCGGGAAGACCTGCCGCAGGCCTACATCGACCAGAAGCGCGCCGCCGCCCAAGCCCATGCCTGACGCTCGGACGGACATCGCGGCACTGCTGCTCGACCGGGTCGGTGACCAACGCCTCGGCCTGCGCACCCGCGAGAAGGACTGGACCTGGGACGAGGTGGTCACAGAGTCCGCCGCGCGTGGAGCACTGGCCCAGTCGCTCCGTGCAGACGGCCCCTTCCACATCGGCGTGCTACTGGACAACGTGCCGGACTTCGTGTTCTGGCTGGGTGGGGCTGCGCTCGTCGGGGCGACGATCGTCGGCATCAACCCGACGCGCGGCAACGACGAACTGGCCGGCGAGGTCCGGCACGCTGACTGTCAGCTGATCATCACCGATTTGGCTGGGCGGGAACGGCTTTCGGGCCTGGACCTCGGCCTGACGCCGGACCGCATCCTGGTCGTCGACGACCCGGCCTACCAAGACGCGATTTGTGCACGAAGGTCCGCGGTAAGCGCGGAAAACCGTGCACAAATCGCGGCTGGGTCTCTGCTTTTGCTGCTGTTCACCTCGGGCACGACGGGCGCCTCGAAGGCGGTCATCTGCAGCCAGGGCAGGCTGGCCCGGATCGCCTATGCGGCGGCCGAGAAGTTCGGCCATGTGCGCGAAGACGTGGAGTACTGCTGCATGCCGCTGTTTCACGGCAACGCCATCATGGCGCTGTGGGCGCCGGCGCTCTCGGTCGGCGCGACCGTGTGCCTGACACCGTCGTTCTCGGCGTCCGGATTCCTGCCCGACGTCCGGTATTTCGGTGCGACGTTCTTCACCTACGTGGGCAAGGCGCTCGGCTACCTGATGGCCACACCCGAACAACCCGACGATGCCGACAACCCCTTGATCCGCGGCTTCGGCACCGAGGCCTCGCCCGACGACCAGAACGAGTTCCGGCGGCGCTTCGCCGCCGAACTCTTCGAGGGCTACGGCTCCAGCGAAGGCGGCGGGGCAGTGGTACTCGCCCCCGACATGCCACCGGGTGCCCTGGGCCGTCCCGCGCATCAGGGGGTGGCGATCGTCGACCCCGAATCGCTGAACGACTGTGTGCCGGCAGTTTTCAACGAGCACGGCCGTGTTCTCAACCCCGACGACGCCGTGGGGGAGATCGTCGACAAGTTCGGCACCCGCACGTTCGAGGGCTACTACAAGAACGACGACGCCAATGCCGAACGCATCCGCAACGGCTGGTACTGGACCGGTGACCTCGGCTATCTCGACGAGCAGGGATTCATCTACTTCGCGGGCCGGCGCGGCGACTGGATCCGGATCGACGGCGAGAACACCTCGGCGCTGAACATCGAGCGGGTGCTGCGCCGTCACCCCGAGGTGGTGGCGGCCGGTGCGTACGCGGTCCCCGATCCACGCTCGGGCGATCAGGTGATGGCCGCGGTCGAGGTGGCCGATCCCGACGGCTTCGACGCCGCAGCCTTGGTGGCCTACCTGGCCGACCAGGAAGACTTGGGGGCCAAGGGAATTCCGCGCTTCCTGCGGGTTTCGAAGAACCTGCCGGTCACCGGGTCCAACAAGGTGCTCAAACGCGAACTGCAGCAGGAGCGCTGGCACACCGACGAGGTGGTGTACCGGTGGGCGGGACGCGGCGCACCGGTGTACCGGGCGATGGACGACGATGACAAGAAGTCGCTGGACGCCGAGTTCGCGCAGTACGGGAGGCAGCGTTATCTATGAGGCGGTCCGAATGAAGTGGGATGACGAGTGTGACGTCCTGATCGCCGGGTCCGGCGGTGGTGGTGTGGCCGGTGCCTACACCGCGGCCCGCGAAGGTCTGTCGGTGATCCTGGTGGAGGCCAGCGACAAATTCGGCGGCACCACAGCGTATTCCGGTGGCGGCGGGGTGTGGTTCCCGTGCAACCCGGTGCTCAAGCGGGCCGGCACCGACGACACCATCGAGGATGCGCTGGAGTACTACCACGCCGTCGTCGGCGACCGCACTCCGCGGGAACTGCAGGACACCTACGTGCGCGGCGGAGCCGGGCTGATCGAGTACCTCGAAGCCGACGAGAATCTGAAGTTCGCCCCGATGCCGTGGCCCGACTACTTCGGCAAGGCGCCCAAGGCCCGCGCCGACGGCCAACGCCACATCGCCGCCCGGCCGCTCAAGGTGGAGAAAGCCCCGCACCTGCGCGAGCTGGTGCGCGGCCCGCTGGACGCCGACCGGTTGGGCGCCGAGCAGCCCGATGACTACTTCATCGGCGGCCGGGCACTGATCGCCCGCTTCCTCAAGGCCATCGAGCAGTACCCGGATGCCTCGGTGCGGCGTAACACGCCGCTGGTGGAGTTGGTCGTCGAGGAGGGTGCCGTGACCGGTGCCATCGTCGAATCCGACGGCCAACGGCAGGCGATCCGGGCCCGGCGCGGCGTGCTGCTCGCCGCGGGCGGCTTCGAAGGCAACGACGAACTGCGCCGTGAATACGGTGTGCCGGGCGTCGCCCGCGACACCATGGGACCACCGGCGAACCTGGGCCGGGCGCATCAGGCGGCGATGGCCGTCGGCGCCGACGTCGACCTGATGGAGCAGGCCTGGTGGTCGCCAGGCCTGACACATCCCGACGGCCGGTCGGCCTTCGCGCTGTGGTTCACCGGCGGCATCTTCGTAGACCAGAACGGACAGCGTTTCGTCAACGAATCGGCGGCCTACGACCGGATCGGCCGCGCGATCCTGCCGCGGCTGGCCGACGGTTCGATGACGTTGCCGTACTGGATGATCTACGACGACCGGGAGGGCGAAGTCCCTCCGGTGAAGGCCACCAACGTCTCGATGGTCGACACGCAGCGCTACGTCGAGGCCGGGTTGTGGCACACCGCGGACACCCTGGAGGAGCTGGCCGCCGAGATCGGCATTCCGGCCGAGAACCTGACCGCCACCGTCCAGCGTTTCAACGGCTTCGTCGCCGCCGGGTCGGATGAGGATTTCGGTCGCGGTGACGAGGCGTACGACCGCGCGTTCTCCGGCGGCGCGTCCCCGCTTGTCGCGATCGAGAAGGGGCCCTTCCACGCCGCGGCGTTCGGCATCTCCGACCTCGGCACCAAGGGCGGATTGCGTACCGATACCGCGGCCCGGGTACTCGACGTCGACGGACAGGTGATCGCCGGTCTGTATGCCGCGGGCAACACCATGGCCGCCCCGAGCGGCACCGCGTATCCGGGCGGCGGAAATCCGATCGGCACCAGCATGCTGTTCAGCCACCTGGCGGTCAAAGACATGTTAGGCAGGAACACATGAGTGACATCCGGGAAATCGACGCCGGCGCGGAGATGACGCGGTTCGCCCGCGGCTGGCACTGCGTCGGGCTCGCTGCGACGTTCCGCGACGGGCAGCCGCACGGCATCGAGGCTTTCGGTACCAAGCTCGTCGTCTATTGCGACTCGGCCGGCGAACTGCACGTGCTCGATTCGTACTGCAGGCACATGGGCGGCGACCTGTCGATGGGGTCGGTCAAGGACGACAACCTGGCCTGCCCCTTCCATGACTGGCGCTGGGGGAGCGACGGAAAGTGCAAGCTGGTGCCGTACGCCAAGCGGACTCCGCGGCTGGCGCGCACCCGGAAGTGGCCCACAACCGAGGTCAACGGTCAGCTGCTGGTCTGGCATGACCCGGAAGGTTCCGCGCCGGCCGTCGAGCTGACCCCGCCCACGATCGAGGGCTATGACGAGGGCATCTGGTCACCGTGGCAATGGAACTCGATCCTGATCGAAGGGTCGCACTGCCGCGAGATCGTCGACAACAACGTCGACATGGCGCACTTCTTCTACATCCACCACGCCTACCCGAAGTACTTCAAGAACGTCATCGAAGGCCACACCGCCAGCCAGTTCATGGAGTCCAAGCCGCGCCCGGACTACGCCACCAGAGAACTCTGGGACGGCACCTACCTGCGTTCGGAGGCAACGTATTTCGGCCCGGCGTACATGATCAACTGGCTGCACAACGATCTCGCCCCGAACTTCACTGTCGAGATCGCGCTGATCAACTGCCACTACCCGGTGACGCACAACTCGTTCGTGCTGCAGTGGGGAGTCGCGGTCCAGCAGAATCCCGCGCTGTCGGCCGACAAGGCCGAGAAGCTCGCCGCGACCATGAGCCGGACCTTCGGCGACGGCTTCATGGAGGACGTCGAGATCTGGAAGCACAAGGCCCGGATCGACAATCCGTTGCTGACCGAGGAGGACGGTCCGGTCTACCACCATCGCCGGTGGTACGAGCAGTTCTACGTCGACGTCGCCGATGTCACGCCCGAGATGACCGACCGGTTCGAGCAGGAAGTCGACACCACGCACGCCAACGAGCTGTGGCACGAGGAGGTCGCGGCCAACCTGGCCAATCGGTAGCTGACTGCTGGTGCGAATAAGCTGACGGCCCATGGATGATCGCCAGCCGAACCGCCCGCCGCTCGATGTCGCCGCCTTGCGGCAGTCGTTGAGCGACCCCTGGCACCAACTCGATGTCGTCGACGAGACCGGATCGACCAACGCCGATCTGATCGCGCGGGCGGCCGCCGGTGAACAGATCGCCGGTGCGGTGTTGTTGGCCGAGTACCAGAACGCCGGGCGCGGCAGACACGGCAGGCAGTGGTCGGCGCCGCCACGGTCGCAGCTGGCACTGTCTGTCGGCGTCGACGCGTCAGAGGTACCCGCGGATACCTGGGGATGGCTGCCCTTGGCCACCGGCGTCGCCGTCGTCGACGCCGTCGCCGAGGTCACCGGCGTGCGGGTCGGCCTGAAATGGCCGAACGACGTCCTGGTCGGCCCGGGTGGCGGGAAACTGGCCGGAATCCTCGCCGAGGTGGCGTCGCCCGCGCCGGTCGTCGTCGTCGGGCTCGGCTTGAACGTGACGATGACCACCGACGAGGCCCCCGACCCACGCGCCACCTCACTGACGCAGCTCGGCGCCGGAACGGTGGACCGCAACCCGCTGGCTCAGGCGCTTCTGCGGCATCTGGCCGCCCGCTTCGCCGGGTGGCGCAGTTCCGATCCGAGGCTGTCCGCCGACTACCGCGCTCGCAGCGTCACCATCGGCAGCCGGGTCCGCGCGATCCTGCCCGGCGACAACGAGTTGGTGGGCACGGCCGTCGACGTCGACGAACTCGGGCGGCTGATCATCGACACCGGTGCCGAACGGGCCACGGTGTCTGCAGGCGACATCACGCACCTGCGCCCCGATGCGCCGTAGAGTGCTGCCGTGGGGTACCCGGAGAACGTGCTGGCCAACGACGAGCAGGTGGTGCTGCACCGGCACCCGCACTGGAAACGTCTGATCGGTGCGGTCCTCGTCCTGGTTCTGATCACCGCGGCGTCGGCGTTCGTCGCCGCCGTGGTCAACACCATGGACTGGCAGGCCACTGCCAAGAACGTGCTGTTCATCGTGATCGGGGCGATCTGGCTGATCGTGGTCGGCTGGCTGACGGTGTGGCCGTTCCTGAATTGGTGGACCACACACTTCGTCATCACCGACCGGCGGGTGATGTTCCGGCACGGCGTACTGACCCGTTCGGGAATCGACATCCCGCTCGCGCGGATCAACAGTGTCGAATTCCGCCACGGGCTCACCGACCGGCTGTTGCGCACCGGCACCCTGATCATCGAATCGGCATCGCAGGATCCCCTGGAATTCCACGACATTCCGCGCGTGGAACAGGTGCACTCACTGCTGTATCACGAAGTCTTCGACACCCTGGGGTCCGAAGAGTCACCGAGCTGACACGTCATTGCCGGTTTGGTGCGCACCGCGCCCGGGCAACCTCACCTTGACCGCAGCATGGCACTGTCAAGGAGGAGCCACATGAGCGCCATCGACAAGGCGAAGAACAAGGCCGAAGAGTTGGCCGGCAAGGCCAAGGAGAAGGTCGGTCAGGCAACCGGGGATACCGACACCGAGGCCGAGGGCCACAAAGATCAGGCCACGGGCAACCTGAAGCAGGCCGGCGAGAAGGTGAAGGACGCCTTCAAGAAGTAGTGCAGCCGCGATCCCGCTACTGGTGCGGGATCAGGAACTCTTGGACACCGGGTCCGAATCATCGCCCAGCTGACGCGCTTTCGCGCGTCGGCTCGGCCTGCGCAACGGCGTGACGGTCGCGGACTTGCGCTCGACGTGATCCTCGAGCGCCTCGGCGAACCCGCCGCCGGTGAGCGTGGACTCGAGCGCCAGATCGGGCTTGTCGACGAACTCGTCGGGGAACACCCAGCGGCGGAACGCCCAGAACCGGAACGCCATCTGCAGCAGATTGCCCAGGATGTAGGCCGAGATGAAGTCGGCGATGTTCTCGACCGTGAGCGAGACCTCGGGAACCCGAAGGCCCAGCACGTAGCTGGAGAAGTACAGCGGAAGCATCGACAGCATCACGCCCACGCCGCTGAACGCGAAGAACAGCAGGGCCTCGTGGTGGCGCTCGCGCCCGCCGCGGTTCTGGAAGCTCCATTCCCGGTTGAGGATGTAGGAGGCGATCACCGCGACGATGCCGGCGATGATCTTGGCGGTGACCGGCTTGGGCTCCAGCACCGTGAGTTTGAGGGTGTAGAAGATCGCCGAATCGATGACAAACGTCGTCGCGCCGACGATCGCGAACTTGATCAGCTCGTGATGCCGCTCGGCGTAGGGACGGACGAATCGCGGCAATCGAGCGATTGTCGCATCGGCGAAGGACACAGCTAGGCAGTGTACGTAAGTGCGCCGTTTGATGCCGAATCGTTGCGAAGCTCGACCTTAACCGCAGGTCAATGAGCCGGTCACAACGAGGACACCAAACCGCGCATGACACCATAGAGGGCGTGCCGACAACTCCCAAGAAGCCGTCTTCCCCCGTGAGCGGGGCATCCCCTGTGGTGGCGATGATCGGCGGCGGCCAGCTCGCGAGGATGACGCACCAGGCGGCCATCGCGCTCGGGCAGACCCTGCGGGTGCTGTCCGCCGGGCCGGATGAATCCGCCGCGCAGGTCACCCCCGACGTCGTCATCGGTTCCCACACCGACCTGGACGCGCTGCGCAAGGCGGCCGACGGCGCAACGGTGTTGACGTTCGACCACGAGCACGTGCCGACCGAGCACCTGGAGAAGCTGGTGGCCGAAGGTGTCACGGTCAACCCGCCGCCGCAGGCGCTGGTGCATGCCCAGGACAAGCTGCTCATGCGCCGCAAGCTGCACGGCATGGGTGCCCCGGTGCCGCGCTTCGCCGAGATCACCTCGGTGGCCGACGTCGAGGAATTCGTGCGGCAGATCGACGGTCCGGTGGTGATCAAGACCGTGCGCGGCGGCTATGACGGCAAGGGTGTGGTGATGGCCGACGACCTCGCTGCCGCGCGCGAGGTGGTGGCCGGATACCTGGCCGACGGAGTGGCCGTGCTGGCCGAGGAGCGCGTCGCGATGCGACGGGAGCTCGCCGCCCTGGTGGCCCGGTCGCCGTTCGGGCAGGGCGCGGCGTGGCCGGTCGTGGAAACCGTCCAGCGCGACGGCATCTGCGTGGAGGTGTATGCCCCGGCGCCCGGCCTGTCCCAGGAACTCGGTTCGGCCGCACAGGAACTCGGCCTGCGGCTGGCCAACGAGCTGGGGGTGGTCGGGGTACTCGCGGTCGAGCTGTTCGAGACGGTCGACGGCACGCTGCTGGTCAACGAGTTGGCCATGCGTCCGCACAACTCCGGGCACTGGACGATGGACGGCGCGGTCACCAGCCAGTTCGAGCAGCATCTGCGGGCGGTCCTGGACTACCCGCTGGGCGACACGTCGGCCATCGCACCTGCTGCCGTGATGGCCAACGTGCTCGGGGCGCCGCAGACGCCGACGATGTCGATGGACGAGCGGATGCACCACCTGTTCGCGCGGATTCCCGACGCGAAGGTGCACCTCTACGGCAAGGGGGAACGGCCCGGACGCAAGCTCGGGCACGTCAACATCATCGGCACCGACATGGACGAGCTTCGCGAGCGTGCGGTGCGGGCAGCGCACTGGTTGTCGCACGGCGAGTGGACCGACGGATGGGATGAACATGGTGAGTAACGCATCAGCACGGGTCGGGCTCATCATGGGCAGCGACAGTGACTGGTCGGTGATGTCCGACGCGGCCGAAGCGCTCGCCGAGTTCGAGGTGCCGTTCGAGGTCGGTGTGGTCTCCGCGCATCGCACCCCGCAACGCATGCTCGACTACGCCAAGACCGCCGCGGACCGGGGCGTCGAGGTGATCATCGCCGGAGCGGGAGGCGCCGCCCACCTGCCCGGCATGGTGGCATCTGCCACACCGCTTCCCGTCATCGGAGTCCCGGTGCCGCTGGCCCGCCTCGACGGCATGGACTCGTTGCTGTCGATCGTGCAGATGCCGGCCGGGGTGCCGGTGGCGACGGTTTCCATCGGCGGAGCGCGGAACGCGGGCTTGCTTGCCGTGCGGATCCTCGGTTCATCCGACATCACGCTGCGGGACCGCATGGTGAAATTCCAGGCCGACCTGGAGAACATGGTGCTGGCGAAAGACGCCGCATTGCGCGATCGCCTGCTGGGCGACGCCTGAGTCGCCGGCTGAGTCAATCCCCGATCAGCTCGCGAATGCGGGGTGTCAGGGATTCGACCGGTTCATCGGTCGACATCACCACGACGGCGGTGCGGCCGCCGCCGCCCCGGTAGATCGGCCAGGTCGCGGCCAGCGCCTCGGCCAGGTCCGACCGCGGGTTGGCCACATCGCCGCGCAGCCATCGGCGCAGAACATGGTTGTGTGCGGCGACCACGGCGTTGGCGAACAGTTCGGCGCGCAGGTCCGCCGTCCAATCCTCGGACCGTGCGGTTCGTAGATGCTTGGTGAACAGCCGCACATATCGCGACACCACGGCCGTTTCGAAGTCTCGGAGGGCAGGCACCGAGCGGGTGAGCCGATAGCGCGTGCGGGCGCGCTCGCCCTCGGCGAGGTAGTTCTCGAAGACCGAGGTCGTCGCCACCGCGATGACCTCGGCGGGCAGCGTTTCTGTCGGCGTCGCCGAAAGCCTCTCGTCGGCGCGGCGCAGCAGAGTCTCGTGATCGGGAAAGATCATCGCCTCTTTCGATCCGAACTGGCGAAACGCCGTGGTGCGTCCCACCCCCGCCCGTGTCGCGATGTCATCGACGCTGGTGGCCTCGTACCCCCGCTCCTCGAACAGCTCGAATGCCGCGCTCACCAGGCGCTCCCGGGTACTTGGCAGGTCGGGCATGGCTGCACCTTTCGTGGTACTGAGTGCCGATGATATGGTACTGGGTACCAAAAGTAGCAGGGCGATGTACTCGATGTGCAGTCCGCGCAACGATTGATCCAACAGAGCCAAGAGCGCAAAGCTAGGGAGAAGATCATGGCCGGCTGGGGCGGTAACCCATCTTTCGATTTGTTTCAGTTGCCCGAGGAGCACCAGGAGCTTCGTGCGGCGATCCGGGCGCTGGCGGAGAAGGAAATCGCCCCGCACGCTGCCGACGTCGACGAGAACGCGCGCTTCCCGGAGGAAGCTCTGCAGGCCCTGAATGCCTCGGGTTTCAACGCGATTCACGTGCCGGAGGAGTACGACGGTCAGGGTGCCGATTCGGTCGCGGCCTGCATCGTGATCGAGGAAGTTGCCCGGGTGGACTGCTCGGCCTCGCTGATCCCGGCGGTCAACAAGCTGGGCACGATGGGCCTGATCCTGCGCGGCTCCGACGAGCTGAAGAAGCAGGTGCTGCCGTCGCTGGCCTCCGGTGAGGCGATGGCCTCCTACGCTCTGAGTGAGCGCGAGGCGGGCAGCGACGCCGCCGGTATGCGCACCCGCGCCAAGGCCGACGGCGATGACTGGATCCTCAACGGCACCAAGTGCTGGATCACCAACGGCGGCAAGTCGACCTGGTACACCGTGATGGCGGTGACCGATCCCGAGAAGGGCGCCAACGGCATCTCGGCATTCGTCGTGCACAAGGACGACGAGGGCTTCAGCGTCGGCCCCAAGGAGCGCAAGCTCGGCATCAAGGGCAGCCCGACCACCGAGCTGTACTTCGAGAACTGTCGTATCCCGGGCGACCGGATCATCGGCGAGCCCGGCACCGGTTTCAAGACCGCACTGGCGACCCTGGATCACACCCGCCCGACGATCGGCGCGCAGGCCGTGGGTGTCGCCCAGGGCGCACTGGACGCGGCGATCGCCTACACCAAGGACCGCAAGCAGTTCGGTACTGCCATCGCCGATTTCCAGGCCGTGCAGTTCATGCTGGCCGACATGGCGATGAAGCTGGAAGCTGCGCGTCTGATGGTCTACCACGCTGCGGCGCGCGCCGAGCGTGGCGAGACCAACCTCGGGTTCATCTCGGCGGCGAGCAAGTGCTTTGCCTCCGATGTGGCCATGGAGGTCACCACCGATGCGGTGCAGCTGTTCGGTGGCGCCGGCTACACCGTGGACTTCCCGGTCGAGCGGATGATGCGTGACGCCAAGATCACCCAGATCTACGAGGGCACCAACCAGATTCAGCGCGTGGTCATGAGCCGCGCCCTGCTCAAGTAATTTCGACGCCCAGCGGCCAGTTGGCGCACGCTTTCATCGAAAGGCCGTGCGATAACTGGCCATTGGGCTTTTCGGGGCACGCTGAGCTAGCCGCGGGTGACCTTCTCCGTGGTGCGGCGCCGTTCCTGCGCGCCCGCATCGGGATTGGTCACCTGCACGAGTGATGCCCCGGCGGCGAACACCGCGATCAGATTCGCCATGAGCTCGTCGGGGGTGGCCCAGCCCGCGGTGGACAATACGCGGTCGTCGGCGGTGAAACCCTGTGTGGCCGCGGCATTCCGGGCAGCCTCCAGAACCTGCTCGACCGAGTCGCCGGCCAGGGCCGGGCCGGGCACGCGCTCGGGCACGATCTGGTCGCCGTGCACCCGCACCGCGGTGGCGTAGTCGGTGACCCCGATGGGCAGATCCGCGGCCGGCTTGCCGAACGGGTCCAGCGACAGCACCGCGACCTCGCCACCCGAAACCGCGTCGTCGGCCTCATCGAGCCGATCGCGGGTGCACAGGGCCATGTCGGCTTCCCCGTCCAGCACGACTTCGGCGCCGATCCACCAGATCCCGAACAACACCGCAGCGGTCTGCCAGTGCGCGGGCAGCAGCACCGCCACCCGCGTGCCCGGGCCCGCACCCATCTCGTCGCGCAACAGGTTGGCGGTCTTGGCGGCCCAGTTGGCCATGGTCACCGTCGACAGCTCGATCCGCTCGCCGGTGGCGTCGTCGTAGTAGGTGATCCGCGGCCCGGCGGGGTCGGCTGCCAAAAGGGGATCCAGGACCGCAGCGCTGACTGTGCTCATAGCCTCTGGTTCTACTCGAGGACGATCAGTTCACACACTTGGGATCGTCGGAACCCGCGTTGAGGATCGGCGACGGCGGTGGCGGTGGGCTCTGTTCGCCGGTATCGCTGTAGGTGTCGCCGGCCGCCGCCGGGTCCACGATGCCCGCGCCGGCCGTCGGATCCATGCCGTCGGAGCCGGGTCCGGTGTAATCGGCGGCCAGGACCACCCGCACCGCGCCGGGAGGCAGCGACGAATCTTCGTTCACCGGCAGTCCGCCGAGATCCTTCGACACCGCCTGGGCGCCGAGGTCGTCACTCTTGGCGGCCAGCACCTGGCTGGACGCCGGCGCGACACCCTCGTGGTTGCCGGTGGCGCCGGGCAGGAAGCCCTTGTTGCTCAGTACCTGTGACACCGCGGCGGCCAGGCCGTTGATGTCGGTGCCGTTGACCACCTCGACGGTGGTGTTCTCCGGCGAGTAGCTGAGTTGTTCGGTCTTGCCCTCGTCCTGGTCCTGCAGCAGGCTCGACACCCACTGGTGGACCTCGTCGGGGTCCACCCGGACCACGCTCTGCATGCCGTCGTCGCTCCAGCCGTCCTCACGAAGGATCGGGATGGTCGCGAACGCCACGCTTCCGGCCGCCAGCTTCTGCAGCTGTTCGACGAAATTCATGATGTCCCAGCCGTCGGAGATCACCACCGAGCGCTGCACGGCATCCTGCAGCCGCCCCAGCGTTCCCGGGCTGGACAGCGTCTTGCTGGAGATCACCTCATGGGCCAGCGAGGCCATCACCGACTGCTGGCGGGTCACCCGGTCGAGGTCACCGCGCGGCAGGTCATGACGTTGCCGAACGAAGCTCAGCGCCTGCGGGCCGCTGAGCTTCTGCCAGCCAGCGGGGAAATCGGCACCCGAAAGTGGTTCGTAGACAGCATCTTTGAGGCAGACATTGACGCCACCGAGGGCGTCGGTGATCAACGCGAAGCCGAGTAGTCCGATCTCGGCGTAGTGGTCGACCGTGACGCCGGTCAACGAGGCGACCGTCTGGATCAGCTCCTCGCGGGCCGCCTCGGTGGCCTTGGGCTCGGCGACGGAGGGATCTTCGCCCTCGACCTCGACGAGCTGCTTCATCCGGTCGAGCTTGACGTCCCCGAACACGCCGTTGATCTTCATCTTCCCCCAGCCCGGCGCTTCGACATACGAATCGCGGGGGATGGAGATGGCGGTGGCCGACTTCCCGTTGTTCGGGATCCGGATCAGGATGATGGTGTCGGTATTGGTCGAGACGTCGTCGCCGGCCCGCAGGGTCTCCAGCTCCTCGGCCGACAGCGGGTTGCCGTGGGCATCGGTACGACTGTCCATACCCACCAGCAGGATGTCGATCGCGCCGTCCTCACCGCCGCCGCCGAGCGCCGCGGAGCTGATGTGGTTGATGCCGGATTCGAAGGAGCGGATCTGGCTCCAGGCCACCCCGGTTCCGAGCACCACGGCCGACGCCGTGGCGACAGCGAGGGAGCGAAGGACAGGGAAAGGCACGTGCCCAGGCTACTTGCGGCTCGGACGTGAGCCGGGTAACGCAGACCGGCGTGCCAGACTCGGCGCATGGCACAACGGATTGTGATCACCGGGGGTGGCGGCATGGTCGGCCGAGTATTGGCTGATCAGGCCCGTGGCGAGGGTCGTGACGTGCTGGCCCTGAGCTCTGCGGAATGTGATATCACCAACGTTGACACGGTGCGCGGGTTCGTCGAGCCCGGCGACGTGGTGATCAACTGTGCGGCGTACACGCAGGTCGACACCGCGGAGACGGACCAGGACAGGGCCAACGCCGTCAACGCCGTCGGCCCTGGCAACCTCGCCGCGGTGTGTGCCCGGGCCGGTGCCGGCCTGGTTCACATCTCCACGGACTACGTGTTCGGCGCCTCCACGCAACGTCGCACCCCATATGAGATCGATGATCAGACCGGACCGGTCAACGTCTACGGCCGGACCAAACTGGCCGGGGAGCAGGCGGTGCTGGCCGCCAAACCCGACGCGTACGTCGTCCGAACCGCCTGGGTGTACCGCGGCGGCGACGGAACCGACTTCGTGGCGACCATGCGCCGGCTGGCGGCCGGTGACGGCGCGGTCGACGTGGTCGCCGACCAGGTCGGGTCGCCCACCTATACCGGTGACCTGGTGGCGGCGTTGCTGCAGATCGCCGACGGCGGTGTGCGGCCCGGCGTGTTGCATGCCGCCAACGCCGGGGCTGCGAGCAGGTTCGACCAGGCGCGAGAGACCTTCGCGGCCATCGGTGCCGACCCGGAGCGGGTCCGGCCCGTGGGGAGTGACCGTCACCCGCGGCCCGCGCCCCGGCCCGCCTACACGGCGCTGTCCGCGCGCCGGTCGGCCGAGGCCGGCCTGACGCCCCTGCGGGATTGGCGAGAAGCCCTGGCAGCGGCGGTTGGAAAAGAGCGCCCGTCCGGCCCGCTACCCTCTACGCCGTGACTGAGGATGCGGCCCGCCCGCTCGTCGTGGTGACGGTGACGTATTCGCCGGGGCGACATCTGGACCGTTTCCTGGCGTCGCTCGCCCTGGCCACAGACCGGCCGGTGACCGTCGTCATGGCCGACAACGGCTCGACCGACGGGGCACCCGAACAGGCGGAGAAGCGCTACCCGAACGTGCACCTGCTCCGCACCGGCAGCAACCTCGGTTACGGCAGCGCGGTCAACCGCGGCGCCGAGCGGATATCGGATGCGGAGTGCTCGGAGTTTTTTATCGTCGCCAACCCGGACGTGCAATGGGGCCCCCGCTCGATCGACATCCTGCTCGAAGCGGCCCAGCGGTGGCCGCGGGCCGGCGCACTCGGACCGTTGGTCCGTGACCCCGACGGTTCCGTCTACCCGTCGGCCCGCCATCAGCCCAGCCTGGTCCGCGGCGGCATGCACGCCGTCGTCGGCCCGTTCTGGAAATCGAATCCGTGGACCGCGGCCTACCGCCAGGACCGCCAGGAGCCCAGTGAGCGCGAGGTCGGCTGGTTGTCCGGCTCGTGCCTGCTGATGCGCCGGGCCGCGTTCGACGCCGTCGGCGGATTCGACGAGCGCTACTTCATGTATATGGAAGACGTCGACCTCGGTGACCGGATCGCCCAGGCCGGCTGGCAGAACGTCTACGTGCCGTCGGCTGAGGTGTTGCACCACAAGGGGCACTCCACGGGTCGCGATCCGGCACGCAACTTGGCCGCCCATCACCGCAGTACCTACACTTTTTTGGCTGATCGATACCCGGCGCCTTGGCAGGCGCCGTTACGGTGGACAATTCGGGCCGCGCTGGCAGCACGTGCGGGCCTGGTGGTCGGTAGTTCTCGACGTAAACAGGCGAAAGGGCACTGACGTGATCAATCCCGCGGAGGTGGACGCTGTCGTCCTCGTCGGTGGACGAGGCACCAGGCTGCGGCCGTTGACCCTCTCGGCGCCCAAGCCGATGCTGCCGACGGCCGGCGTCCCGTTCCTCACCCATCTGCTGGCGCGGATCTCCGTGGCAGGCATCAAGCACGTGGTGATGGGCACCTCGTACAAGGCCGAGGTTTTCGAGGAGGCGTTCGGCAACGGCTCCGACCTCGGACTCGAGATCGAATACGTCACCGAGACCGAGGCTCTCGGCACTGGCGGCGCCATCGCCAACGTGGCGGACAAGCTGCGCTACGACACCGCCATGGTGTTCAACGGTGACGTGCTGTCGGCCGCCGACCTCGGCGCGGTGCTGGAGTCGCATGACACCCACCAGGCCGACGTCACGCTGCACCTGGTCCGGGTCAGCGATCCCCGTGCGTTCGGCTGTGTGCCCACCGATGCCGACGGGTTCGTGACCGCCTTCCTGGAGAAGACCCAGGATCCGCCGACCGACCAGATCAATGCGGGCTGTTATGTGTTCAACCGCAACGTCATCGACCAGATCCCGCGCGGTCGTGCGCTGTCGGTGGAGCGCGAGATCTTCCCCGAGGTGCTCTCCCGCGGACTGAAGATGTGCGGGTACGTCGACGCCTCGTACTGGCGGGACATGGGCACACCGGACGATTTCGTGCGCGGATCGGCCGACCTGGTCCGGGGCATCGCACCGTCGCCGGCGCTCAACGGCCGGCGCGGCGAGTCCCTGGTCCACGAAGGTGCGGCGGTTGCGCCGGGCGCCTTGTTGATCGGCGGCACCGTGGTGGGCCGCGGAGCCGAGATCGGTGCGGGCGCACGTCTCGACGGTGCGGTGATCTTCGACGGCGTGCGCGTGGAAGCCGGTGCGGTGATCGAACGTTCGATCATCGGCTTCGGAGCCCGCATCGGCCCGCGGGCGCTGATCCGCGACGGCGTGATCGGCGACGGGGCCGACATCGGTGCCCGCTGCGAACTGTTGCGCGGTGCCAGGGTCTGGCCGGGGGTGGCCATTCCCGACGGCGGTATCCGGTACTCGACCGACGTCTGAGGTCGCGCCGTCCCGGCGCTGAGAAAGTGTGTTTGCCGGGCCTTCCTGAGCCTTACGATTTGATGGGCGAAAGGGGAGGGCGATGTTCGACGGGTTGATCAACGGACTACGGCGCAACGCATTGGCGTCGATCGCGGCGGCGACGGTGTTGGGGACGCTTTTTGGGCTCACCGCACCTCCGGCAGCGGCTTGGCCGGTGCCGCTGACCGCGGAGGACACCACCTATCTCAAGGCCACACGCGGAGTCTTTCCGGGTGATGACGACCAGTTGCTGCTGGTGGGCCGCGAGATGTGCCGCCTGCTCTACACGGGGACACCGGCGCAGGCGGTGATCGACCAGATGTCCGGCCAGTACGCGGCCACACCGCAGCAGACCGCGGTTGCGTTGCGGGCTGCCCGCCGGGCGTACTGTACGCAAGCCCCGGGCTAGGCGCCGACCATCTCCCGGCTTCGGTCCCAGAGTTGTTGTGCCAGAACAGGATCGTTGGCCTGCCTGTTCGGCCGACCGGGCTTGCGCCGGGCGTAGTACTGCCCGGAGGTCCAGTCGGTGCCCGGCGTCGACGTGGCGAGCCACACCAACTGATCTGCCCCCTTGTCCGGGCTGATCAGGATGAGCTTCTTCAGCGGTGTGCGGTAGAGGAGTTCCAGCGCCGGGTTGTTGGCCTCCGCGCCGAAGTTCGAGGCCACCGAGCCCGGGTGGAACGCCGCCGTGGAGATCCCATCCGAGTGGTGGCGGCGGTGCAGTTCCTTGGTGAACAGGATGTTGGCCAGTTTCGCGTCGCCGTAGGCCTTCTGCGCCTTGAACCCGCGTTCATGGTTCAGGTCGGTGATGTCGATGTGGCCGAACAGTCGGTTGCCGACGCTGGAGGTGTTGATCACCGATGCCTGGGCCTCGATCAGGCGATCCAGCAGCAGGGTGGTCAGCAGGAACGGGGCTAGGTGGTTGACCTGGAAGGTCTTCTCGAACCCGTCGACGGTCTCCTGCCGGGTTCGGTCCAGGAGGCCGCCGGCGTTGTTGGCCAGCACGTCGATGCGCGGATACCGGTCCAGCAGTTGGGTGGCCAGGTCTCGGACCTGGCCGAGTTCGGCGAAGTCGGCAACGAAGTGGTCGGCGCCGAGCGCACCGGCCACCGCCGCGGTCTTGGCGGGCGAGCGGCCCACCACCACGACATTGTCGCCGCGCCTGCTCAACTGGCGGGCGGCTGCGGCGCCGACGCCGTCGCTGGCGCCGGTGATGACGATGGTCCTGTGGTCCGGGTTCACCGGGCCAGACTAGACGGCACCGGTGACAGAGTCGGCGAGTTGTCGAAGGCCGAAGTCGGTGCCATCGGGCAGCGCATCCAGCGGCCACCAGCGTAGGTCCAAAGACTCGTCGCTGCGAGCGATCTCGGCGCCCGCCGGGGCCCGCACCACGAACTGCATGTCGAGGTGGCGGGTCGGCACTCCCAGTGAGCAGGTCACCGGATGCACGTGCAGCGCCGCCAGTTGCGGGTCGATGGTCAGGCCGGTGATGCCGGACTCCTCGGTGGCCTCGCGCAGCGCGGCCGAACGCATGTCGGCATCCGATTCCTCACAGTGCCCGCCGAGCTGCAACCAGCGGCCGAAGCGTGGATGCAGTGTGAGCAGTGTCTGCGTTCCGGTGTGGTCGACGACCAGTGCAGAAGCGGTGATGTGGCCGGGGACGCAGGCGCGCAGGCAGGCATCGGGACGGGCGGCCAGAAACGACAGCACCGCGTGCCGCAGTGTGTCCTGACCGGGATCGGCTGTCTGCCAACGCGTCAGCATCTCGACGGCGGAGGCATGTAGGCTCTCGGCGCTCACTTGACGACCAGCAGGCCGTCGGTGGGCACCGGGTCGCGCGGCGGCTGCGGATCGGCCGCGTGTCCGATCGCGATGGCGCCCAACGGCTCCCAGTCCGCGGGAAGGTCGAGCTCGGCACGCACCAGATCGCCGGCGAAGATCGTCGAGCCGATCCAGCAGCTGCCCACCTCGCGCACCGCCAGTGCCACCAGCAGGGCTTGCACCGCGGCACCCACAGCAACGGTGAACATGGTGTGCTCGGCCTGGGTGCGGTCCGCGTCCGGATAGCTGTGGGCGCCGTCGGGAACCAGGAACGGAATCACCAGTTCCGGGGCGTCATACAGGATCTGGCCGCGGTTCACGCGGCGCTCGACAGACCCGGGGTCTCGGCCGTCGGCGGTCAGATCGGCCCGCCACTTGTCCTTCATCCGGTCCAGCAGCCGGACCCGGGTGGCGCTGTCCTGCACCCACACGAAGCGCACCGGGCGGGTGTGGTGCGGGGCGGGCGCCGTGAGCGCCTCGCTGACGGCGGCTTCGATGAGCGCGTGGTCGACGGGCTCGTCGGAGAACGCGCGCACCGAGCGGCGCAGCAGCTGAGCCTGGCTGCGTCCCAGCTCGATCGACTCGGCGGTTCCGAGCCAGAACAGATCGTCCTCGCCGGAGCGCAGCAGCGTGGCCGCGTTCGACCCGTCGTCGGTCAGCTCCAGCCCGCGCACGACGGCGACCGGGATCGCGGTGAGCTTGCCCTTCACCAGATCCGCTGCCGCCGCGATCTCGTCGGCCACGGCCACCTCGGTGACCAACAGCTCGTTGCCGTGCCGGTCGCGGGCCCCGGCGTAGCCGTGCAGGACGGTGAGCCCGGAGGCGCCGATCGCGAAATCGGCCTGGCCGTTGCGCCACGCGCGGCCCATGGTGTCGGTGATCACGATGCCGACGGTGACGCCGAGTTGCTCACGCAGGCCGGCCCGTAGCGTCCGCGCGCTGCCGTCGGGATCGACTGGCAGCAGCGCCAACTCGTTCGAGTCGACGTTGGAGCCGTCGACGCCGGCGGCGGCCTGGACCAGCCCGATGGCGTTCTCGGTGATCAGCGTCCGGCCCTTGCGGGCCAAAACGCGAACCGCCTCACTGTCTATCAGCTTGCGCCGCAGGGTATCCCGCTCTTCCGGATCGGAAGGAGCGGTGACGATGCGGCCCTCGCACTTGGAGAGGACCTTACTGGTGACCACCAGTACATCACCGTCGCGCAGCCAAGGTGCCGCTTCGGCGAGAATGGTGGCCAGGTCATCTCCGGGCCGGAACTCGGGAAGCCCTGGTACCGGCAGAATCTCGACCCGGCCGGCCGACCCGTGCTCGGTGTTCGCATCGGTGGTCACAACTGGACTCCGGCGAGATCCAGGCCGGCACGCACCATCTCGGCGGTGGTGGCCGGGTCTGTCATCAGCAGTGGCACGGCGCGCACCCGCACGCCCTCGATCTCGGCGTCATCGCCTTCGTGCACCAACCAGCCGTCCAGGATTCCGGTACCCGACCGGGCGCCGAAGTGCTGACCGACGGCCTGTGAGGTGGATTCCACGCCGATGATGGAAAGGCACTCATCTGCCATGCCGCGCAACGGCTTTCCGTTGATGATCGGGGAATAGCCGACCACCGGTGCCTCGGTCGAGCGCAGCGCGCCCCGGACTCCCGGGATCTGCAGGATCGGTCCGATGCTCACGACCGGATTTGACGGCGCCAGCAACACCACGTCGGCATCGGCGATCGCCTCGGCGACGCCCGGCGCGGCGGTTGCCTGTTCCGCACCGACGAACGCAAAGCTGTGCGAGGGCACCTGCGCGCGGTGGCGCACCCACCACTCCTGAAAATGGATGGCCCGTCGTTCGCCGTCGGCGGGGTCGGTGATCACCACATGGGTCTCGCTGCGGTCGTCGGTGACGGGCAACAGCTGCGCCCCCGGTGACCAGCGCTTACACAGCGCCTCGGTGACCTGCGACAGCGGGTAGCCGGCGCGCAGCATCTGGGTGCGGACCAGATGGGTGGCGAGGTCGCGGTCGCCCAGGCCGAACCAGTCGGGTTGCACTCCGTATGCGGCCAGCTCTTCCTTGGCGTGCCAGGTCTCATCCTTGTGTCCCCAGCCGCGCGCGGGGTCGATACCGCCACCGAGGGTGTACATGCAGGTGTCGAGGTCCGGACAGATCCGTACGCCGTGCATCCATGCGTCGTCACCGACGTTCACGATCGCGGTGAGTTCATGCTTGCTGTCGCCCCCGGCAAACTGGCCCAGGCCCAACAGGTGCTGCACTCCCAGCAAAAACCGGGCGCCTCCGACGCCCCCGACCAGAACGGTGATCTTCACAACGTCCGACCCTAGGCGTTCAGAGCGTGCGGATGGAAACGACGTCGTCACGGGCAGGACACGCCGATGTCGCGACGCGCCGATTTGACATTACGAGATGGTATGAATTCGCGCCCTGGCGCTTGACCCTGGCAGCTAACACGTGTGTAATCACAGATGTGTCATTTCCCGGTCGGTGACTGATTCCGGTGTCGCAGACCGAGATTCGATCATTTGTTCGAATGGGGTGACCGCATATCGCAATAGTGGGGCTCCACTTAGGATCTACGAGACCGAGTGAGGAGGCGGGGGATAATGTCTTATGAGAGCGGCGATTTCGATCGTGTGGTCCGGTTCGACAACCGGCTACTCGGCTCACTGGACAACGCACCGCACATCAATGCGGCACCGGCACCGATGGGGGAGGCTGGACGCCCTCAGCTGAGTTTGGTGCCCGAACACATTGATGTTGATCCGGAAGCCGAAGACGACCAATGGCAGGAACGTGCGCTGTGTGCACAGACCGACCCGGAGGCGTTCTTCCCGGAGAAGGGTGGGTCTACCCGCGAGGCCAAGCGCATCTGCCTTGGTTGCGAAGTTAAAGACGCCTGCCTGGAGTACGCGCTCGCGCACGATGAGCGTTTTGGTATTTGGGGAGGCCTGTCCGAACGGGAGCGTCGCCGGCTCAAGCGCGGCATCATCTGACGCTCCAGCTCGACGGAGCGCTCACCGCAGGGTGTGGCGCTCGGTGTCAGTCGTCGTCGATCGTCGGGTCGATGACGGACGGCTCAACTCCCAGATAGGTGGCCACTTGGGCCACCAGGATTTCATGCAGCAAGTCAGCAAGCTCATCGGATCCTTTGACCCGGCGCTCGATGGGCTTGCGGAACAAGACAATTCGAGCCCGGGTCGCATTTCCTCTGACGTCGACCCCGGCAGGTATCAGCCGCGCCAAAGCGATCGGTCCATCGGCGATGACCTCGGGTGGCCATTGCACACTGTCCGGATCTTTCGGAGACATCCGCGGAATCTCGTCGACGGCGACATCGAGTTCTCTCAAGCGCGACGCCCACCGACGTTCGATCGGCTCGTAGGCCTCCAACACCGCCATGTCGAACCGCTCGGCCCGGCTACGCCAGCCGGGAACCGAGCGTGGAAGCAGCGGCCCGCGCATATCGCGGCCGCGGCGCGATCGCCATGGGTTCCGCTGGGCCACGGCGATGATCGTAACGGTTCGGGATCGGGGCCCCCACGGCCGCGTGTCCGGCGGCGCACAGCGATCGTCCAAAGTAATCTCTGGAGCGTGAATGTTCCCCGTCGCTGCTGCCGGCCCGGGTGCCCGCACTATGCCGTGGCGACGCTGACTTTTGTCTACTCCGACTCCACGGCGGTAGTCGGACCCCTGGCCACGGTGTCTGAGCCTCATTCCTGGGATTTGTGTGTCGGCCACGCCGGCCGTATCACCGCACCGCGCGGTTGGGAGCTGGTCCGCCACGCCGGGCCGCTGCCCACTCATCCCGATGAAGACGATCTGGTGGCGTTGGCCGATGCGGTCCGCGAAGGCCAGCCCGGTGCCGTTTCCCGGGGTGGAGTGGTGGCCGGATTCTCCGATCCCGCCACCGGTCTGGGCGCCAGTGCGGTGATGGCTCCGCAGGCGCGCCCGGCTGAGACCAACGGACGTCGCCGCGGACACCTGCGGGTGCTGCCCGATCCCACCGATTGACCCTGAACAGACGACGACCGGCCCAAGAGTAGTGAACGTGTCGACGCGGCCCGACGGTTAGGCTGGCGCCAACGATTCCGTTTCACAAGGAGCTATATGTCTAGGCCAGCGGCGGCTGTTCACGATGTCATCAAGGCCTATGACGTCAGAGGTCTGGTCGGCAGTCAGATCGACGAGGCCTTCGTGGCCGAGGTCGGCGGGGCGTTCGCTCGCCTGGTGCGCGGCGAAGGCGCCACGCAGGTCGTGATCGGCTACGACATGCGGGCCAGTTCGCCGACCCTGTCATCCGCGTTCGCCGAAGGTGTCACGGCACAGGGCCTGGATGTGGTCCGCATCGGCCTGGCCTCCACCGATCAGCTGTACTTCGCGTCGGGCCTGCTGGACTGTCCCGGGGCGATGTTCACGGCGAGTCACAACCCCGCGGCCTACAACGGGATCAAACTGTGCCGCGCCGGGGCCAAGCCCGTGGGCAAGGACACCGGACTGTCGGTCATTTCCGACGAGGTGATCGCGGGAGTGCCGGCCCACGACGGCCCCGCCGGGACCGTCTCCGATCGCGATGTGCTGGCCGACTACGGCAACTTCCTCCGCTCCCTGGTCGATCTCAGCGCGCTGCGGCCGCTGCGCATCGCGGTCGACGCGGGCAACGGCATGGCCGGCCACACCACGCCCGCGGTTCTCGGACCGATCCCGGGCGTCACCGTGCTCCCGCTGTTCTTCGAACTCGACGGCAGCTTCCCGAATCACGAGGCCAACCCGCTGAATCCGGCCAACCTCGTCGACCTGCAGGCCCACGTGCTCGCCACCGGTGCCGACATCGGCCTGGCGTTCGACGGTGACGCCGACCGCTGCTTCGTGGTCGACGAACTCGGGCGCCCGGTGTCGCCGTCGGCGGTGACGGCGCTGGTCGCCGCCCGTGAACTCAAGCGGGAGATCGGTGCGACGGTGATCCACAACCTGATCACCTCACGCGCCGTTCCGGAGTTGGTGGTCGAGCGTGGCGGCACGCCCGTGCGGTCCAGGGTCGGGCACTCCTACATCAAGGCCCTGATGGCCGAGACCGGTGCCATCTTCGGCGGGGAACACTCGGCGCACTACTACTTCCGTGACTTCTGGGGCGCCGACTCCGGCATGCTCGCGGCCCTGCACGTGCTGGCCGCACTGGGTGAGCAGGACCGCCCGCTGTCCGATTTCATGGCCGACTACCAGCGGTACGAGGCCTCCGGCGAGATCAACTTCACCGTCAGCGACGCCCCGGCATGCGTGGAGGCCGTGCTGAAATCCTTCGGCAGCTCGATCCAGTCCATCGACCACCTCGACGGAGTGACGGTCGACCTCGGTGACGGCAGTTGGTTCAACCTGCGCACGTCGAACACCGAGCCACTGCTGCGGCTGAACGTGGAAGCGCGCACGGCCGAAGACGTCGCTGCACTCGTCGACAGAGTTTCGGTGGAGATCCGTGGGGTGAGCGAGCCGGTGCCGTGAACGCCGTGGACGCCACGGTTGATCTAGACGACGGAGACGGACTGCTCGCAGCCGATCGCAACGGTCTGCTGCGGGCGGCGGCCATGGCGGGCGCCCAGGTTCGGGCCACCGCTGCGGCGTTGGCGGAGGGCCTGCTGGATCCGCTGCGCGCCGATCACCCACCGCGCACGGTGATTTGGGTTGCCGGGCGGGGTACCGCCGAGAACGCCGGGGCCATGCTGGCCGCCGCGCTCGGCGCGTCGATCTCGGCGCCGATCGTCGTGGCCGCCGAGACGCCGCCGTGGCTGGGGGCCCTGGACGTGCTGATCGTGGCCGGGGACGACCCGGGTGATCCGGCCCTGGTGAACGCGGCGGCCACCGGCGTGCGCCGCGGCGCACGGGTGCTGATCGTGGCCCCCCACGAGGGGCCGTTGCGCGACATCGCGGCTGGGCGCGCGGTGGTGCTGGCGCCGCGGTTGTGGGTGCCCGACGACTTCGGGCTGACCCGGTATCTGGCCGCAGGCCTGGCCGCGTTGCACGTTGTGGATCCGGGGATGCGCGTGGATCTGTCCGCGCTGGCCGACGAACTCGACGCCGAGGCGCTGCGCAACAGCGCCGGGCGAGAACTGTTCACCAACCCGGCCAAGACGTTGGCCGAGCGGATGTCGGACAGCGCGGTCGTGCTGGCCGGCGACAATCCGGCCACCCTGGCACTGGCCCGGCACGGGGCGGCCGTGATGCTGCGCCTGGCCGGGGAAGTGGTGGCTGCCGCCGGACTGGCTGACGTGCTCGCCGCGATTGGCAGTGGGGCGGTAGGGCCGCCCGCCGCCCGGTCGCTGTTCCATGACGAGGAGATCGACGGACCGCTGCCACGCCGCATGCGTACGTTCGCGTTGATCACCGACACCGAACGACAAGCGGTGGGAGTACGTGTCAGCGGCTTCGACGACATCGCGGTGATCGGTGCCGAGGATGTACCGGAGTCGGCAGGTAGCACCCTGCCGATCGGGCGCCCGGAACAACAACTGGCGATTCTGGCTGTCCGTGTGGAGATGACGGCCGTATATTTGAAACTGGTTCGAGGATAAGAAGTGCATCTGCTACGGGGCGCGGTGCGGACCTATGCCTGGGGTTCGCGGACGGCAATCGCCGAATTCACCGGAAGGCCCAGTCCGACAATCCATCCGGAGGCCGAACTATGGCTCGGAGCACATCCGGCCGACCCGGCGTGGCTGCAGACCGAACACGGTGAGCAGTCGCTGCTGCAGGCGGTCCACGACGACCCCGAGGGCCAGCTGGGCAGCGTGGCCATCGGCCGATTCGGCGATGCACTACCGTTCCTCGTCAAGGTGCTCGCCGCCGACGAACCGCTGTCGTTGCAGGCCCACCCCAGCGCAGCGCAAGCCCGGGAGGGCTTCGATCGTGAGGATCGACTGGACATCCCGGTCACCTCGCCCATACGCAACTACCGCGACCGGAGCCACAAACCCGAATTGCTGGTTGCGTTAGGACATTTCGATGCGCTCGCCGGATTCCGCACGGTGGACCGCACGGTCGAGTTGATGCGTGCGCTCGCGGTCTCGGATCTGGACCCGTTCATCAACCTGCTCTCCGATCAGTCCGACGCCGATGGCTTGCGGGCGCTGTTCACCACCTGGATCACCGCGCCGCAGCCCGACCTCGACGTGCTGGTGCCGGCGGTCCTCGACGGTGCGGTGCATTACATCCGTTCCGGGGCAAAGAAATTCGCCGCCGAGGCCAAGACCGTGCTGGAACTCGGCGAGCGTTACCCCGGTGATGCGGGCGTGCTGGCCTCTCTGTTGCTCAACCGCATAAGCCTGCGGCCGGGTGAAGGCATCTATCTTCCCGCGGGGAACCTGCACGCGTACCTGCACGGTGTCGGTGTCGAGGTGATGGCCAACTCCGACAACGTGCTGCGCGGAGGGTTGACCCCCAAGCACGTGGACGTTCCTGAGCTGCTGCGGGTACTGGACTTCACCCCGACCCCCGAGGAGCGGCTCCGTCCCGAAACGGTCACCGACGGCGCCGAAACCATCTATCGGACACCGGCACAGGAGTTCGCGGTATCGGTGTTGGCGGTCGACGGTGAACACATCGGTGCCGAGATCGACGTGCATTCCCACCACGACGGTCCGCAGCTGCTGCTGTGTACGGAGGGCGCCGCGGTGATCTATGCCGACGACGACAAGCTGACCTTGCAGCGTGGCGCGGCGGCCTGGGTGGCGGCCGAGGACGGCCCCATCCGGGTGACCGCCGCCGAGCCGACCAAGCTCTTCCGCGTGACCATCGGCATCTAGCGATACCGGTAGATCAGCCGCGGACGGTTACGGATGCCTCCGAGTGGTTGGACCCCCGGCGACGTTCGGCCAGCCACGCCTTGATGTTGTGCCGGACCGCACGTCCGACGATCCGGGGCGGCGGCGTCAGCCACAGGCTGTCCAGCATGCTCGTACGCCGCAAAAACCACTCGGCCAGAACGGGATCCGTTTCGGCTGCCCCGAGGAACTGGTCGAAGAGACCGAAGAGCGGGTTGAACCAGAAGGCTTTGTCACCCTCCGCCCCGTGCTTCACCTGATCGGCAACTGAATTCATCGTCCACACCGGATAGGTGGTTCGCGCGGTTCGCCGGGCCAGCCGGGGAATCAGGTCATGAGTTCCCTCGGCAAGCACCTCACGCAGGTTGGCCGCCTGGACGGTCGACATGGTGACGCCCTGCCCATAGGTCGGATTCAGGCTGACCACCGCATCGCCGAACGGAAAGATGCCGTCCGGGAACCGGCCGAGCTTGTCGTAGCGTCGCCATTTGCTGACCGGGTAGCGGTGAAAGTTCATCTCGCCCACCGCATCACCGGCACGCAGCGCGGTGGCAAGGTGCGGTGGCAGGGCAGTGTCGCCGAGTTGTTTGATGCCGGCGAAATCGCTCGGCGGCTCGGCCTTGGCGACACCGAATGCGGTCACCGTCCAGATACCGTCCTCGTGGAACAGCATGCCCATACCGAGGCCGCTGTCGTGCGCCGCACTGACGACGACCATCTTCTCGCTGATGAGCTCCGCGGGAATGCGGACCCGCTGAGATGCGTAGGTGACCCCGATCTTGATCGATTCTTCGGGTGGTCGCTCGTAACCCCACTGTTCCAGCCACACCGGCAGTCGGCTGCCGCGCCCGGAGGCGTCGACCACCACGTCGGCCGCAACCTGTTCCCCGTCGTCGAGCACGAGCCCGGTCACCCGTTCGGTTCCGGGGTCATACTGCGGTTCACTCACCCCGCGATGCAGGATCTGCACGGTGGGCAGGGCCGACACCCGTCGGCGAATCTGCCATTCCAGCTGGCCGCGGCTGGGCACGTAGGCGGTGAAGTTGGACTCGAGGGTCTGTCCGGTACCGAGCAGGTGCCCACCGGCCTCGAAGTGGATGGCGGCCGGTCGGTTTTCCACCACCGGAACATTTGCGGCCACCATGTCGTCGAGCAATCCGGGAAACAGCGCCTCCAACTCGTCGGCCCCACGAGCCATCAGCAGGTGCACATGCTGGCCCTGCGGTATGGCGCTCCGATTGACCGGCTGATCCGGCAGCTCGTCACGCTCGTAGAGGGTGACGCGGTCGAAATGGTCGGCGAGAACCCGGGCTGCGCACAGCCCAGCGATGCTCCCTCCGATGACGACGGCATGGTTCGGGGAAAGTTCGTGAGTACTGCGCATATGACGGCTACGGTACTGCGAACCACGCGTGAACCGGGTCGGAATGGGAGGCGGCGTCAATATGTCGGCCTTTCTGTCGTCGTCTCCGGCGCACGCTCACGCCTGGTCGGCACCGGGATCCGCTTGCCTAACGGACTTGCAACAACTCGTGGCACAATGCCGTGGCTGGAGGCGTGATGCGGCTCTCAGGTTGATACCCTCTGCAAGGAAACTCACACATCAACGGATGGGGAAATGACAACGGTTGGCGACGCGGACGGCACGGCAACGGGGGACCTTTACTTCGAAAGAGTGGAGGCCCTCTCTCGTGCGACGGTCCGTCGACGCTTCGATCCCCACGTCGACATCGATTGGGACGCACCCGAGAACGCGTTGGACGAGCACGATCCGCGCTGGCAGCTGGATCCGGACAGCGCCCCCCTCGCGGCGACGGACTGGTACGCCCAACAGCCATTGCAGCGCCGAATCGACATGGGCCGTTGGATCACCGCCAACACCCTGAAGGTCACGCTCCAGTTCGAAATGATGTTGATTCGCGGAGTGGTGCATTACGCCGGCAAGTTGCCCAACGGTTCGCCGGTATTCCAGTATCTGCTGCACGAACTGATCGACGAATGCAATCACATCCAGATGTTCCAGGAATTCGTCAATCGCACCGGCGAGGATGTGCCCGGAATGCGGCGCGGCTCCCGGGTGATCGGGCCGATCCTGGGCTTCATCGGCGGTTATGCCAACATCATCCATTTCATCGGGGTGCTGTGCGGTGAACAGCCACTGCATTTCCAGCAGACGCTCCAGCACCGCGGCGCGGCGCACGTTCCGCCGCTGCTGAACAAGATCACCTACATTCATCTGGCGGAGGAAGCCCGTCACATTTCGTTTGCCGATGACCTTCTCGCTCAACGAATGCAACGCGTCACCCGATTGAAGCGGGCGTGGTACGCAATTCTCTTCCCGTTTTTTCTCCGGTGGCTGATCGGAGAGATGATCGGGCCGCCACGCACTTTCGCCCGCCAGTTCGGAGTTCCGCGCCAGGTGTTCAAGTCCGCGTTCTGGCGGAGTGGCCGGTCGCGCCAGATGATGGCGGAATCGGCCGCAGACGTTCGGCGGGTAGCCGAGGACCTGGGTCTGCGGACGGCGTGGTCACGGTGGATCTGGCGAATGTTGGGTATCGATGGGCGGTTACCGCGCTATCGGGGTGAGCCCGATCGTGGTTCTGCGATCACCCGGGTGACCGGGCTTCGCACCGCCGTGACGGCACGCCTGACGGCGGTGGCGATCATGGCGGGCGTCGCGCTGCTGGCGACGCCGGACGGACTGCGCATCATCGCGTGTGCCGCTGCGGGCGCGGGTGTGTGGGCGGCGTACCACACCTTCCGGGAGCGCCGCGGCGGTGTGATGGGGAACCAGCCCTTCGAATGGCCGAGGCTTTTCGTGTGGGTTGCGGTGTGCGTGGCCATGATTCCCGCGGGCGGGCTGATCGGGCTGGCTCTGGTGGTGTTCATGATCCTGGCGCTGGCCGAGTTCATGCCCACCCTCTGACCGCTGGTCCGAGGGTTTCGTCGAGCCCGGCTACCGTCAGGCGGGCTTGTGGTAGGTGTACACCCGGTACTGGATGAGGCCGAGCTTGGACAGCCACTTCATCCAGCGCGTACCGACGATCATCGTCTTCTGGGCATCCGCTGACCCCTGCTCGCGGAAGAACTTGAGCAGGAACGGATACGTCGGCAACGTGTTCTTCCGGATGTTGCGCTTGGCCGCGAGTTCGAGCCCGGCCCGCTTGCCCATGGACTTGTAGCCCCGCAGGGGCACATTGCCGAGCGTTCCGTAGGACTTGGCGATCCTGGGGCGGATCGCCATCCAGATCGGTGTCTTGCCGAAGAACATCAAGGTCGGCACGAAGTCGGACACCGCCAGGTAACCACCCGGCTTGAGCACCCGCGCCGCCTCCGCGAGGAACTTCTCGCGGGACGGGAAATGGAAGATGCACTCGACGGCCAGGACGCGGTCGAACGAGTTGTCCTCGAACGGCAGCTGGCAGGCGTCGGCCTCGACCCAGCCGATCTTGTTGCCGTTGGCCGGCACGGTCTGGGCCTCGGCGGCCGCGAGCTGGCGCGGGTCGATGTTCAGGCCCGTGAGATCCATGTCGGAGTACGTGCCGTTGATCTGCTGGATGGTTCCGCCGAATCCGCAGCCGGCATCGAGCACCTTCTGCCCGTCGGCAACCTTTCCTGCCGCGAACAGAACGTGGTCCATCTGCTCCATGGCAGCGATGTAGTCGGCCCGGGTGCCCTTGGCGGTTCTGGGGTCTTCCCAGTAGCCCCAGTGCACCTGGTTTTCCCACAATTGGCCGGTCTCGCCACCGTCCTGCCGTTCATCGATCAGCAGGTCAAAGTAGGGGAGCTCAGCCATGCGCGGGACCGTATCACGATCGAGGTCAAGTGTGACGTAGACCCCACTTGGGCGGCAGGGCACGGTTCGGCGAAGTTTGAGAGTCCTACCTGTTTCTCCGTCATCGCGGTGGGAACATGGCGTGACCCCGGTCAGGATGAGAGGCAACGCCAGATATGTCTGCCCTTCGGCGAACGAAATCAGTCGAGCAGTCGATAGCCGACACCGACGAGCCGTCGACGCGGCTCCGCAAGGACCTCACGTGGTGGGACCTGACGGTGTTCGGGGTGTCGGTGGTGATCGGTGCGGGCATCTTCACCATCACCGCGTCGACGGCGGGCAATCTGACCGGCCCGGCGATCTCGATCGCCTTCGTGATCGCGGCCGTGGCATGTGGGTTGGCCGCCTTGTGCTACGCGGAGTTCGCCTCGACGGTTCCGGTGGCAGGCAGTGCCTACACCTTCTCCTATGCGACGTTCGGCGAATTCGCGGCGTGGATCATCGGGTGGGACCTCATCCTGGAGTTCGCCGTGGCCTCCGCCGTGGTGGCCAAGGGCTGGTCGAGCTATCTCGGGACGGTGTTCGGATTCGGCGGCGGGATCGCGGACTTCGGCGGCCTGGCGGTCGACTGGGGCGCACTGGTGATCATCGCGCTGGTGACGGTCCTGCTGGTGATCGGCACCAAGTTGTCGGCGCACTTCAGCCTGGCGATCACGATCATCAAGGTGTCGGTCGTGCTGCTGGTGGTGATCGTCGGCGCGTTCTACATCAAGGCTGCGAACTACACCCCGTTCATCCCGCCGAACGAGGCCGGGGAGGGCGCCAGCGGCGCAGACCAGTCGTTGTTCTCGTTGCTGACCGGGGCCGCGGGCAGCCACTACGGCTGGTACGGGGTGCTGGCCGGCGCCTCGATCGTGTTCTTCGCGTTCATCGGGTTCGACGTCGTCGCGACCACGGCCGAGGAGACGCGCGATCCGCAGCGCGACGTACCCCGCGGCATCCTGGCCTCTCTCGGCATCGTCACCGTGCTCTATGTCGCGGTGTCGGTGGTGCTTTCGGGCATGGTGTCCTACACCGTGCTGCGTGACGCGCCGGACGGCCACGCCAACCTGGCCACGGCGTTCGAAGCCAACGGCGTGCACTGGGCGGCGAAGGTCATCTCGATCGGAGCCCTCGCCGGCCTCACCACGGTGGTGATCGTGCTGATGCTCGGGCAGACCCGGGTGCTGTTCGCGATGTCGCGCGACGGGCTGCTGCCGCGCCAGTTGGCCGTCACGGGTGGCCACGGGACACCGGTCCGGATCACGGTGATCGTCGGGGTGCTGGTGGCCATCGCTGCCTCGGTCTTCCCGATGGGCCGCCTCGAGGAGATGGTCAACATCGGCACGTTGTTCGCCTTCGTACTGGTCTCGGCCGGTGTCATCGTGTTGCGGCGGACCCGCCCCGACCTGCCGCGCGGATTCCGTGTGCCGTGGGTGCCGGTGCTCCCGATCGCGGCGATCCTGGCGTGCCTGTGGCTGATGCTGAACCTGACCGGATTGACCTGGATCCGGTTCCTGCTCTGGATGGCGATCGGCGTGATCGTGTACTTCGCCTACGGCCGCCGGCATTCGGGCCTGGCCAACCGGGACGTCGCCACCGTTTAAGCACCACGCCGCCCGGCGGAGCCACGCCGTCGAATCTCGTTCGCAGCTCGCACACGGCTCTGCCTGCGTTGTGACCTCGCACACCAACATCTCTTTACAAAAGGCCATTAAATGTCTAGACACGCGACATCGTGCGGCATATAGTCAAGTCATTGCAGTGACAGCTCTCACATAAGGAGGCTCATCGTGGTGGCGGAACTCTCGAACGGGTCGGGCGTCGCAGACGTCGGGCAATGGCGGGACAAGAAGCGGCATCTGTGGCTCATGGGTCTGATCGCCCCGACGGCGATCTTCGTGATGCTGCCGTTGGTCTGGGCGCTCAATCAGGCCGGCTGGCATGTCGCGGCGCAGGTGCCGCTCTGGATCGGCCCGATCCTGCTCTACGTTCTGCTGCCACTGCTGGACCTGCGGTTCGGACCCGACGGTCAGAACCCGCCCGACGAGGTGATGGAACAGCTGGAGAACGACAAGTACTACCGGTACTGCACCTACGTCTACATCCCGTTCCAGTACGCGAGCGTCGTGATGGGTGCCTATCTGTTCACCGCGTCCGACCTCAGCTGGCTCGGGTTCGACAGCGGGCTCGGCTGGCCGGCCAAGATCGGCATCGCGTTGTCGGTGGGTGTGCTCGGAGGGGTGGGCATCAACACCGCACATGAGATGGGGCACAAGCGTGACTCGCTGGAGCGCTGGCTGTCCAAGATCACGCTGGCCCAGACCTGGTACGGCCACTTCTACATCGAGCACAACCGCGGGCACCACGTGCGGGTCGCCACTCCCGAGGATCCCGCGTCGGCCCGTTTCGGCGAGACCTTCTGGGAATTCTTGCCGCGCAGCGTGTTCGGTAGCCTGCGCTCATCGTGGGAGTTGGAAGCCCAGCGTCTGCGCCGGCAGGACCGCTCACCGTGGCACTGGTCCAACGATGTGCTCAACGCGTGGGCGATGTCGGTGGTGTTCTGGGGCGCACTGATCGCGATCTTCGGAGTCGGTGTGATCCCGTTCATGGTGATTCAGGCGATCTACGGGTTCAGCCTGCTGGAGTCGGTGAACTACCTCGAGCACTACGGGCTGCTCCGGCAGAAGACCGCCGGCGGCCGTTACGAGCGCTGTGCGCCGGTGCACAGCTGGAACTCCGACCACATCGTGACCAACCTGTTCCTGTATCACCTGCAGCGCCACAGCGATCACCACGCCAACCCGACACGCCGGTACCAGACCCTGCGGAGCATCGACGGTGCACCGAACCTGCCCAGCGGGTACGCCTCGCTGATCGGTCTCACCTACCTGCCGCCGTTGTGGCGCAAGGTGATGGACCACCGGGTGCTGGAGCACTACGACGGCGACATCACCAAGGTCAACATCCAGCCCCGGCTGCGGGAGAAGGTCTTGGCCCGCTACGGCGCTGCGGAGGCCGGAGCATGAGCGCCTACGGGTGCCCCGGGTGCGGCTACGTCTACGACGAGGCCAAAGGCGCTCCGCGCGAAGGATTTCCGGCGGGAACGCGGTGGGCCGACGTACCAGATGACTGGTGCTGCCCCGACTGCGCGGTGCGAGAAAAGCTCGATTTCGAACCGATGGAGGTGAAGCAATGACCGAGCCCTACAAGCTGTTCGTCTGTGTGCAGTGCGGATTCGAGTACGACGAGGCCAAGGGCTGGCCCGAGGACGGCATCGCCCCGGGCACTCGTTGGGACGACATCCCCGACGACTGGAGTTGCCCGGACTGCGGCGCCGCGAAGGCCGATTTCGACATGGTCGAGGTCGTGCGGCCTTGACCGCTTCGTGCGACGCGCTCGAAAGCGGCCCGGAAAGCGATATTGTCGCCCGTGTGAGTCGGCCGCGAGACAAGCAGCGCATCCCGTATGCGGAGGCGTCGCGAGTGCTGTTGCGCGATTCGATACTCGACGGCATGCGGGAGCTGCTGCTGACCCGCGACTGGTCGGCCATCACGCTCTCGCACGTGGCGCAGGTCGCGGGGATCAGCCGTCAGACCATCTACAACGAGTTCGGTTCACGCCAGGGCCTGGCCGAGGGATATGCCATGCGCCTGGCCGATCGCCTCGTCGACGCCGTCGACGAGGCGATCAACAACAACGTCGGCGAAGTACACGCGGCGTTTCTTGAGGGCTTTCGCGCGTTCTTCCTGGAGTCGGCCGCCGATCCGCTGGTGATCTCCCTGCTGACCGGTGCGTCCAAGCCCGACCTGCTGCAGATCATCACCACCGGCAGCGGGCCGATCATCTCCCGGAGCTCACAACGGCTGACCGGAACCTTCCAGAACAGTTGGATGAAGGCCAGCGACGAGGATGCCGGTGTGTTGGCCCGGGCGATCGTGCGGCTGGCGATGAGCTATGTGTCGATGCCCCCCGAGGCGGACCACGATGTGGCCGGTGACCTGGCCCGACTCATGACGCCGTTCGCCGAGCGCTACGGTGTCATAGATACCGCTTAGCTGTCAGAGCGCCGCCGCTGTTGAAAATCGCATGAGCGCCTGTCCCGCGAGCCCGCAGGCTAGAGGTATCTGCGTGTGGCGTCGCCGTTGGGTGCGCCTGTGCGCTGGCAAGCAATCACGACTGAAAGAGGGCTCTACATGACTGAGTTGAAGGCTGACAGCCTGGGCGGCATCGACTTCAAGGTCGCCGACCTGTCGCTGGCCGAGTTCGGCCGCAAGGAAATCCGCCTGGCCGAGCACGAGATGCCCGGCCTGATGGCGCTGCGTCGCGAATACCACGACGTGCAGCCGCTCAAGGGTGCGCGCATCTCCGGCTCGCTGCACATGACGGTGCAGACCGCAGTGCTGATCGAGACGCTGGTGGCACTCGGTGCCGAGGTTCGCTGGGCCTCCTGCAACATCTTCTCCACCCAGGATCACGCCGCCGCCGCAGTGGTCGTCGGGCCGCACGGCACCCCCGAAGAGCCCAAGGGCACCCCGGTCTTCGCCTGGAAGGGCGAGACGCTGGAGGAGTACTGGTGGGCCGCCGAGCAGATGCTCACCTGGGAGGGCGAGCCGGCGAACATGATCCTCGACGACGGTGGCGACGCCACCATGCTCGTGCTGCGCGGCGCGGAGTACGAGAAGGCCGGTGTGGTCCCGCCTGCCGAGGAAGAAGACTCGGCCGAGTGGAAGGTCTTCCTGTCCCTGGTGCGCAAGCGCTTTGAGACCGAGAAGGACAAGTGGACCAAGATCGCGGCGTCGGTCAAGGGTGTCACCGAGGAGACCACGACCGGCGTGCTGCGGCTGTACCAGTTCGCCGCCGCGGGTGAGCTGGCGTTCCCGGCCATCAACGTCAACGACTCGGTCACCAAGAGCAAGTTCGACAACAAGTACGGCACCCGGCACTCGCTGGTCGACGGCATCAACCGCGGCACCGATGCGCTGATCGGCGGCAAGAAGGTGCTGATCTGCGGCTACGGCGACGTGGGCAAGGGCTGTGCCGAGTCGCTGGCCGGTCAGGGTGCGCGCGTGCAGGTCACCGAGATCGACCCCATCAACGCCCTGCAGGCGCTGATGGACGGTTACGACGTGGTGACCGTCGAGGAGGCGATCGGCAACGCCGACATCGTGGTGACCGCCACGGGTAACTTCGACATCATCCTGCTCGACCACATGAAGGCGATGAAGGACCACGCGATCCTGGGCAACATCGGCCACTTCGACAACGAGATCGACATGGCGGCCCTGGAGAAGTCGGGCGCCACGCGGCTGAACATCAAGCCGCAGGTCGACCAGTGGACCTTCGGTGACTCGGGCAAGTCGATCATCGTGCTGAGCGAGGGCCGCCTGCTCAACCTCGGAAACGCCACGGGCCACCCGTCATTCGTGATGAGCAACAGCTTCTCGAACCAGGTGATCGCCCAGATCGAGCTGTGGACCAAGAACGACGAGTACGACAACGAGGTCTACCGCCTGGCCAAGCACCTCGACGAGAAGGTGGCACGCATCCACGTCGAGGCACTCGGCGGCTCGCTGACCAAGCTCACCAAGGAGCAGGCCGAGTACATCGGCGTCGACGTCGAGGGCCCGTACAAGCCGGAGCATTACCGCTACTGAGTTGACCTTTCTGCGCAGGCAGACGCGAAAGTCCCCGTCATCCAAGGATGTCGGGGACTTTTGCGTTGCGGCCAGATCTGACGCGCAGGGTGGTGGTGCCGGTCCCAGGTTGACTGCGCCCTTTTCGGATCGGCGTCCGAGCGGCACGGTGGAGGCATGAAGTTCGGTGTCAGCACATTTCTCACTGACCGGGGCCTGGCGCCCACGAAACTGGCGACAGCCCTCGAAGAGCGGGGATTCGACTCGCTTTTCGTCGCCGAGCACACTCATCTGCCGGTGGCCGGGCCGGTACCGCCCGAAGGTGACCTACCGCCGCACGACTACTACCGCTCGCTGGACCCCTTCGTGGCGCTGGCGGCGGCCGCCGTCGTCACCGATCGACTGATCCTCGGTACCGGGATTGCGCTGGTGGTGCAACGGGATCCGATCACCCTCGCCAAGGAAGCGGCCAGTGTGGACCACCTCTCCGGCGGTCGTTTCCAGCTCGGCGTCGGAGCCGGTTGGTTGCGTGAGGAGATGCGCAACCACGGCACCGAACCGAGGACCCGGCTGGCGTTGATGCGCGAGCGGGTGCTGGCGATGAAGGAGATCTGGACCGCCGAGAAGGCCGAGTTTCACGGCGAGTTCGTCGATTTCGACCCGATCTACTCATGGCCCAAGCCGGTTGGCCGTCCCCACCTGCCGGTGCTGGTCGGCGGCAACGGTCCCACCGTGTTGGAACGGGTACTCGAATACGGTGACCAGTGGGCGCCGAATCTGGTCGGCACACCTGAGGAGCTGGTGACCCGGGTGAAGGAACTTCAGCACCGGGCTGGCGAGCGCGGGCGGGACCGGATTCCGGTGACGCTGATCGGTGCCGACCAACGCGGCTACCTGGGGCCCGACCGGCAGCGCACGATCACGCCGCTGACCCGACGCGAGCTCGAGGTGTTGGCAGACGGCGGCGTCGATCATTGCGTGTTCTTCCGCGACGCTGCCGCCGCGGAGACCGAGGCGTTGCACTATCTGGACGAACTCGCCGAGCTGACCGGGCCGTTCCGCGATTGAGCCCGCATCACGGCGGCGAGCCGTTCGTCGGTACCGGTTCCGGGTCTGGGGTTGTACAGCACCAGGTGCCAGCCCGGATGATCGGTGACGGCCAGGGTTGTCTTGTCGAACACCAGCTCGCCGGTCTGGGGATGCAGCACTGCCTTGATCGCCTGTGAATGGTGACCCACGTCGTGCCGTTCCCACAGCTCGACGAACTCGGGACTGACCGCGCCGAGGTCATCGACGATCTCGGCGAACCGGGCATCGTCCGGATACCGTGCCGCGTCGGCGCGGAACGCCGACACCACCCCAGGGGCAGCCGCTGCCCAGTGCTGGTACATGCCGCGGTAGCGGCCGTTGGTGAAGAAGGTGACGAGGCAGTTGCGGTCGGTGTCGCCGTAGCCGAACACCCGCTGGGTCGCCTCGTTGACCGCGAGCAGATTCCAGTACCGGTCCTGCAGCATCGCCGGTCGCGGCGACCATGCCTCGAGCAGGTGGAGAAGTTCGGGAGTGGCTTCGGTCGCGTGCTCACCGGCAGGCGGGGGATTCAACCCCGACAGCGAATACAGGTGCGCGCGTTCGGATTGCGAGAGTTGCAGGGCGGTGCTGATCGCGTCCAGCACGCTCGACGACACGTTGATGTCGCGGCCCTGTTCGAGCCATGTGTACCAGGAGATTCCGACACCGGCCAGCAATGCGACCTCCTCGCGGCGCAGTCCCGGGGTCCGTCGGGTACCGCCGACCACCAGCCCCACGTCGGCCGGCTTGAGCCGGGCACGGCGAGTACGCAGGAAATCACTGAGCTGCTCGCGCTTCATAAGGCGATGGTAGAAGTGGCAGCCGCCGGGATGCGGGGACGAGTGCGAACGCGCGGTGGGCCCCGCAGGTCCAGCTCCCGGTAGGTGAGTTCCGTGAGGTTCTCGCCGTCGCAGGAGAAGCTGAACGCGACCTTGTCCCGGTAGGTCTCGGCGCGCTGCCGTCCCGGCGTTAGGCTGCCCGCGTGCTCATTGCGATCGAGGGTGTCGACGGTGCAGGCAAACGTACGTTGACCAACGGCCTGCGAGCGGCGTTCGAGGCCGATCACAAGTCCGTCGGAAGCCTGGCTTTCCCGCGGTATCACCGCTCGGTGCCTGCCGATCTGGCCGCCGAGGCGCTGCACGGGGTACACGGGGACCTGGCCGATTCGATTTACGCGATGGCCACGTTGTTCGCACTCGACCGCGCCGGCGCTCGTGAGGAGATCGAGCACCTGCAGGGCGCCTACGACGTGGTCATCCTGGACCGTTACGTCGCCTCGAACGCCGCCTACAGCGCGGCCCGGCTGCACCAAAGCGCCGACGGCGACGCGGTGGCCTGGGTGCGCGAGCTCGAGTTCGACCGCCTCAAACTCCCAAGGCCGGATTGGCAGGTGCTGCTCGACGTCCCGACCGAGCTGGCCGCCCAGCGCGCCGAGCACCGGGCCAACACCGAGGCCGACCGGGCCAAGGACGCGTACGAGCGCGACGGTGGTCTGCAGCAGCGCACCGGTGAGGTCTATGCCGCGCTGGCCGCCGCCGACTGGTGCGGTCGGTGGGCCATCGCGGGCCCGGATGTGGACCCGGCCGCCCTGGCAGGTCGGCTAAGCAGCAGATAAAGCCGAGAAACCCGCGTGTGGTAGCCCGGTTTTATCGCGATCGGGTGACACCATGGACACCATGAGGCAAAGGATCCTTGTCGTCGACGACGACCCATCACTGGCCGAGATGCTCACCATCGTCTTGCGTGGTGAAGGATTCGACACCGCGGTCATCGGCGATGGCAGCCAGGCGCTGACCGCCGTCCGCGAACTGCGGCCCGATCTGGTCCTGCTGGATCTGATGCTGCCCGGCATGAACGGCATCGACGTCTGCCGCGTGCTCCGCGCCGACTCCGGCGTGCCGATCGTGATGCTGACGGCCAAGACCGACACCGTCGACGTGGTGCTGGGCCTGGAATCCGGCGCCGACGACTACGTGATGAAGCCGTTCAAGCCGAAGGAGCTGGTCGCCCGTGTGCGCGCGCGGCTGCGTCGCAACGAGGACGAGCCTGCCGAGCTGCTCTCGATCAACGACGTCGAGATCGATGTGCCGGCCCACAAGGTGACCCGTCAGGGCGAGCAGATTTCGCTGACACCGCTGGAGTTCGACCTGCTCGTGGCGCTGGCACGCAAACCACGCCAGGTGTTTACTCGTGATGTGCTGCTCGAACAGGTGTGGGGATATCGCCACCCCGCTGACACCCGTTTGGTGAACGTGCATGTCCAGCGGTTGCGGGCCAAGGTCGAGAAAGACCCGGAGAACCCGCAGGTGGTGTTGACCGTTCGAGGAGTGGGATACAAGGCCGGACCCCCGTGATCTTCAGCTCCAGACGGCGCATCCGTGGTCGCTGGGGAGGTTCCGGCCCACTGTTGCGCGGATTGGGGACGCTCGGCAGAGCGCTGAGCATGGTGTGGCGGCGTTCGCTGCAACTGCGCGTGGTCACCCTGACGCTGGGGCTCTCCCTCGCCGTCATCCTGGTTCTCGGTTTCGTGCTGACCAGCCAGATCACCGACCGCATTCTCGAGGTCAAGGTCAAGGCCGCCACCGAGGAGGTCGAGCGCGCCCGCATCACGGTCGGCGGCATCGTCGGCGGTGAGGAGAGCCGCTCGCTCGACAGCAGCCTGCAGCTGGCCCGGAACACCCTGATCGACCGCAAGGCCGACGCCCGCGCCGACGTGGCCGGGGCGTTCGACGCGGCGCTCATCGTCCCCGGCGACGGTCCGCGCGAGGCCGCGGCCGCCGGGCCGGTCCAGCAGGTGCCGAAGGCGTTGCGGGACTTCGTCAAAGCCGGGCAGGTCAGTTACCAGTACGCCACGGTGCACACCGACGCGTTCTCCGGGCCGGCGTTGATCGTCGGCAGCCCGGCGTCCTCGTCGGTGCCCAATCTTGAGCTCTACCTGATCTTTCCGCTGAACAACGAAGAGAGCACCATCTCGCTGGTGCGCGGCACCATGCTGACCGGCGGCGTGGTGCTGTTGGGTCTGCTGGCCGCGATCGCCCTGGTGGTGGCGCGCCAGATCGTGCAGCCGGTGCGTTCGGCCTCCCGGATCGCCGAGCGGTTCGCCGAAGGCCATCTCACCGAGCGCATGCCGGTGCGCGGTGAGGACGACATGGCCCGGCTCGCGGTGTCGTTCAACGACATGGCCGAGAGCCTGTCGCGCCAGATCCAGCAGCTCGAGGAATTCGGTAACCTGCAGCGCCGCTTCACCTCTGACGTCAGTCACGAACTGCGCACGCCGCTGACCACGGTGCGCATGGCGGCCGATCTGATCCACGACCACAGTGAGGACCTCGACCCCGCGCTGCGCCGGTCCACCGAACTGATGGTCAACGAACTGGACCGCTTCGAGACGTTGCTGGCCGACCTGCTGGAGATCTCCCGCCACGATGCCGGTGTGGCCGAGCTGTCGGTGGAGTCCGTCGATCTGCGGTCTACGGTGCAGAGCGCGCTGGACAACGTGGGGCACCTGGCGGCCGACGCCGAGGTCGAGCTCGACGTCAACATGCCCGAGGGCGAGGTGATCGCCGAGGTGGATCCACGCCGGGTGGAACGGATCCTGCGCAACCTGATCGCCAACGCCATCGACCACGCCGAACGCAAACCGGTGCGAATCAGGATGGCCGCCGACGAGGACACCGTCGCGGTCACCGTCCGCGACTACGGCGTCGGCCTGCGTCCAGGCGAGGAGAAGCTGGTGTTCAGCCGCTTCTGGCGGTCGGACCCGTCGCGGGTCCGGCGCTCCGGCGGCACCGGGCTGGGCCTGGCCATCAGCATCGAGGATGCGCGCCTGCACCAGGGCCGGTTGGAGGCCTGGGGCGAGCCGGGCAAGGGCGCCTGCTTCCGCCTGACGTTGCCGCTGGTGCGTGGGCACAAGGTGACCACCAGCCCGCTGCCACTCAAACCCGTTGCACCGCAGCAGAAGCCGCGGCAGCGTCCCAACCGAGACCGGGAGCATGCGGAGGAGAACGTGTGAAGCGCCTGCTGACGGTGGTGCTCGTCGGTCTGGTAGTCCTGGTGTCCGGATGCGCGGGAATTCCCAATTCATCGTCCCCGCAGGCGATCGGCACGGTCGACAAGCCGGCACCACCGAACCTGCCCAAACCGGCGCCGGGGATGGACCCCGACGTGCTCCTGCGTGAATTCCTCAAGGCCACAGCCGATCCGGCGAACCGGCATCTGGCGGCCCGGCAGTTCCTCACCGAGTCGGCCTCCAGCTCCTGGGACGACGCAGGCAGCGCGTTGCTGCTCGACCGCGTGGTGTTCGTCGAAACCCGTGGCTCGGACCGGGTTTCGGTGAACATGCGGGCGGACATCCTCGGATCGCTTTCGGATATGGGCGTATTCGAGACGGGGGAGGGGGCGCTGCCCGACCCCGGTCCCATCGAGCTCGTCCAGACCCCGGGCGGGTGGCGCATCGACAAGCTGCCCAACGGAGTCTTCCTCGACTGGCAGCAGTTCCAGTCGACCTACAAGCGCAACACCCTCTACTTCGTCGACCCGACCGGAACCACCGTCGTGCCGGATCCGCGCTACGTCGCGGTCTCCGATCCCGACCAGCTGGCCACCGAGCTGATCTCTAAACTGGTGGCCGGGCCACGGCCGGAGATGTCCAGGACGGTGCGCAACCTGCTCGAAGCACCGCTGCAGCTACGCGGTCCGGTCACCCGCGCCGACGGTGGCAAGACCGGGGTGGGCCGCGGCTACGGCGGTGCCCGGATCGATCTCCAGAACCTCTCGACCACCGATCCGCACAGTCGACAACTGCTTGCCGCACAGGTCATCTGGACCCTGTCGCGGGCCGGGATCAGCGGGCCCTACGTGATCAACGCCGACGGTGCGCCGCTGGACGACCGGTTCGCCGACGGATGGGAGACCTCCGATGTCGCGGCCGCCGACCCCGGGGCGGTGCCCGGTGCGGCCGCCGGCCTGCACGCGCTGGTGGGCGGCTCACTCGTCTCGCTGGACGGCCAGCACACCACCCGGGTGTCCGGCGCCTTCGGCTCGGCGCCATTCCAGATGTCGGCGTCGGTGTCACGCAACGGTCAGGATGCCGCCTCGGTCGTGGTGCTGCCCGACGCGCCGGAGGCCACCGCGGCCTCGCTGTGGATGGGGCAGCTGGGCGGGGCCACCGCCAAGGCCATCGAGGGCCGCACCCTGACCCGGCCCAGCTGGTCGCTCGACGAGGCCGTATGGGTCGTGGTCGACGATGCCAACGTGGTGCGTGCCATCCGTGACGCGTCCGGGGTTCCGGCCCGCATCCCGGTCGATGCGGCCGCGGTGGCCACGCGCTTCCCCGGCCCGATCACCGAACTGCAGCTCTCCCGCGACGGCACCCGTGCGGCCATGGTGATCGGTGGGCAGGTGATCCTGGCAGGCATCGAGCGGACACCCGAGGGACAGTTCCTGCTGACCTATCCCCGGCGCCTCGGCTTCGGCCTGGGCAACACCGTGGTGTCGCTGTCCTGGCGTACCGGCGATGACATCGTGGTCAGCCGGACCGATCCGGCGCACCCGGTGTCGTACGTCAATCTCGACGGGGTGAATTCGGACGGACCCAGCCGCAATCTGGTGGCCCCCGTCGCCACGGTCGCCGCCAATCCGTCGACGGTGTACGTCGCCGACCAACGCGGTGTGATGCAGCTTTCGGCCTCGGTCAACGAGGACAACCCCGGGTGGGTCGAGGTGCGTCCGCTGATGGTTGCGGGCTCGCTGCCGGTGCTGCCCGGCTGAGGCTTGGGCCGGCTCCGCAGCGCCCGCCGATTTCCACGCCTGGGCTGGGCCCGCGGCGGATCCACGACCCACATGTGGAAACCGGCGAACCAGAAACCGGCGATGTCGGCGCCGGCGCGCAGACTGCCGGCATGTTCGACCTCATCCTGCCGCTGGAATGTGGTGGCTGCGGCGCGCCGTCGACCAGGTGGTGCGCGTCGTGCGCCGGACAACTCCGGGTCCGTGACGATGAGCCGCACCTGTTCACCCCGCGAACAGATCCGGGGGTCCCGGTGTTCGCGCTGGGCCGGCACGCCGGCATCCGCCGGCGCGCCATGGTGGCGCTCAAGGAGCACGGCCGTAGCGACCTGATCGCCCCACTGGCCCGCACCCTGAACACGGGCCTGCAGCACCTGCTGACCTGGGGCGTCATCGGCACTCCGGTGACCGTCGTGCCGGCTCCCACGCGGCGCGCCGCAGCACGTCGTCGCGGCGGTGACCCGGTCGGCCGGGTCGCGGTCGCGGCGGCAGCCGAGCTTCCCGGTGTCCGCGTCGTGCCGGCCCTGCGCCTGCGACCGTGGGTGCGTGATTCGGTGGGCTTGTCGGGTGCCGCGCGTCAGCGCAACATCGCGGGCCGGGTCCGGCTGATCGGACCGATCGGGGGCGAGGTGGTGTTGGTCGACGACATCGTCACCACCGGGGCGACGGCAGCCGAATCGGTGCGGATGCTCACGCGTGCCGGGGCGCAGGTGTCCGCTGTCCTGGCGATTTCGCACGCCTGACGTGCCCGTCATTTCGCTGGGATCAAACCCACATGAAGAACTGAAAACACGTATTTGAAATTGGTGGCACGAGTGGGTGAACACGGACTACCGTCGGCAGCAACCACCCGTGAACGACTCACGGCGGCGCCCCCCGAACGCGGCGCCACTTCACCGCCAAACGGTAGGAGGTGAGTACCCGACACCTTTCGCCGATGGGTGGAGCAAACTATTCGGCCCATCGGCGCCATCACGATTCGTTGAGAAGTAGGGCACGCGTGAGCGCGTGTGACAACTGAGAGAAACGAGTTGCCGAGTATGTCAACCCATTCCCCGGATACAAGCGCCACCATGGTGGTCGACCCCGACGAGCAGGTCGGAGACACCACCCCGGAGCCGAACGCAGAGGTTGTGGTCAAGGGTCGAAACGTCGAAGTTCCGGACCACTTCCGCATCTACGTCTCGGAGAAGTTGTCGCGCCTGGAGCGATTCGACCGCACCATCTACCTGTTCGACGTCGAGCTCGACCACGAACGCAACCGCCGTCAACGCAAGAACTGCCAGCACGTCGAGATCACCGCCCGCGGCCGTGGCCCGGTGGTGCGCGGCGAGGCCTGCGCCGACAGCTTCTACGCCGCCCTGGAATCAGCGGCAGGCAAACTCGAGAGCAGGCTGCGCAAGAGCAAGGACCGCCGCAAGATCCACTACGGCGACAAGACCCCGGTTTCGCTGGCAGAAGCGACGGCGCACGAGACACTGTTCGAGCAGCAGCCGTCGGCGACCGCCGATGCCGGATTGGCGGATGGTCTCGACGACCATGAGCCGGGCCGGATCGTGCGGACCAAGGAACACCCGGCGAAACCGATGACCGTCGACGACGCCCTCTACGAGATGGAGCTGGTCGGGCACGACTTCTTCCTGTTCCACGACAAGGAGAGCGACCGGCCGTCAGTGGTTTATCGCCGCCACGCCTACGACTACGGGCTGATCCGCCTGGCATAGCGCGTCTCGGCCAGGGACGCAGAAACAAAACCGCACCTCGGAGCATTCCGGGGTGCGTTTTTGTCTCTTCGCGCCAGCAGAACCAGCGACTTCGACCGGTCACCTACGATGGAGGCCAACAAGCCCGACCGATCCCTTCACGGGATCCATCGAACCCACAGGGGAAATAGCGTGCTGTCGAAGTTGCTCCGTCTCGGTGAAGGCCGCATGGTCAAGCGCCTCAAGAAGGTGGCCGACTATGTCGACACCTTGTCCGACGACATGGAGAAGCTCTCGGACGCCGAGCTGCGAGCCAAGACCGACGAGTTCAAGAAGCGGATCGCCGACGGGGAAGACCTCGACGACCTGCTGCCCGAGGCGTTCGCCGTCGCCCGTGAAGCCGCCTGGCGGGTGCTGAGCCAGAAGCACTTCGAGGTCCAGATCATGGGTGGCGCGGCTCTGCACTTCGGCAACGTCGCCGAGATGAAGACCGGTGAGGGCAAGACCCTGACCGCGGTGCTGCCCGCCTACCTGAACGCGCTGTCCGGTGACGGCGTGCACGTCGTCACGGTCAACGACTACCTGGCCAAGCGCGACAGCGAGTGGATGGGCCGCGTGCACCGCTTCCTGGGCCTGGAGGTCGGCGTGATCCTCTCGGGCTTGACCCCGGAGGAGCGCAGGACGGCGTACCACGCCGACATCACCTACGGCACCAACAACGAGTTCGGGTTCGACTACCTGCGCGACAACATGGCGCACTCCACCGAGGAGATGGTCCAGCGCGGCCACAACTTCGCGATCGTGGACGAGGTCGACTCGATCCTGATCGACGAGGCCCGTACCCCGCTGATCATCTCGGGTCCGGCCGACGGCGCTTCCAACTGGTACAGCGAGTTCGCCCGGTTGGCGCCGCTGATGGAGAAGGACACCCACTACGAGGTCGACATCCGCAAGCGCACCATCGGTGTGCACGAGCTGGGTGTGGAGTTCGTCGAGGACCAGCTGGGCATCGAGAACCTCTACGAGGCCGCCAACTCGCCCCTGGTCAGCTACCTCAACAACGCCATCAAGGCCAAGGAGCTGTTCCAGCGCGACAAGGACTACATCGTCCGTGACGGTGAGGTGCTCATCGTCGACGAGTTCACCGGCCGGGTGCTGCTGGGCCGGCGCTACAACGAGGGCATGCACCAGGCCATCGAGGCCAAGGAGCACGTGGAGATCAAGGCCGAGAACCAGACTCTGGCCACCATCACGCTGCAGAACTACTTCCGCCTCTACAACAAGCTCTCGGGCATGACCGGTACGGCCGAGACCGAGGCCGCCGAGTTGCACGAGATCTACAAGCTGGGCGTGGTGCCGATCCCGACCAACCGGCCGATGGTCCGCCAGGATCAGTCCGACCTGATCTACAAGACCGAGGAAGCCAAGTACATCGCGGTCGTCGACGACGTGTCGGAGCGCTATGAGAAGGGGCAGCCGGTCCTGATCGGTACCACCAGCGTCGAACGCTCGGAGTACCTGTCCCGGCAGTTCACCAAGCGCAAGATCCCGCACAACGTGCTCAACGCGAAGTACCACGAGCAGGAGGCGAACATCATCGCCGAGGCCGGCCGGCTCGGCGCCATCACCGTCGCCACCAACATGGCCGGCCGTGGTACGGACATCGTGCTCGGCGGCAACGCCGACTTCCTGGCCGACAAGCGGCTGCGCGAAAAGGGTCTGGACCCGGTGGAGACCCCGGAGGAGTACGAGGCCGCCTGGGACGACACCCTCACGACGATCAAGGAAGAGGCCGGCAAGGAGGCCGAGAAGGTCGTCGACGCCGGTGGGTTGTACGTGCTGGGCACCGAACGCCACGAGTCGCGGCGTATCGACAACCAGCTGCGTGGCCGCTCGGGCCGCCAGGGTGACCCGGGTGAGTCCCGGTTCTACCTGTCGCTGGGTGACGAGTTGATGCGACGGTTCAACGGCGCGACGCTGGAGTCGCTGCTGACCAGGCTCAACCTGCCCGACGACGTGCCGATCGAGGCCAAGATGGTGACCCGCGCCATCAAGAGTGCCCAGACGCAGGTCGAGCAGCAGAACTTCGAGGTCCGCAAGAACGTCCTCAAGTACGACGAGGTGATGAACCAGCAGCGCAAGGTCATCTACAAGGAACGGCGGATGCTGCTGGAGGGCGAGAACCTCCAGGAGCAGGCCCACGACATGCTGGTCGACGTGATCACCGCCTACGTCGACGGGGCCACCGCCGAGGGCTATGCCGAGGACTGGGACCTGGCCAAGCTGTGGGAGGCGCTCAAGACGCTGTACCCGGTCGGGATCGACCACCACGATCTGGTCGACTCGGATGCGGTGGGCGAGCCCGGTGAGCTGACCCGCGACGAGTTGCTCGAGGCACTGATCGCCGACGCGGACCGTGCCTACGCCGAGCGTGAGAAGCAGCTCGAAGAGCTGGCAGGCGAAGGCGCCATGCGTCAGTTGGAGCGCAACGTCCTGCTCAACGTGATCGACCGCAAGTGGCGCGAGCACCTCTACGAGATGGACTACCTCAAGGAGGGCATCGGCCTGCGGGCGATGGCGCAGCGCGACCCGCTGGTCGAGTACCAGCGCGAGGGCTACGACATGTTCGTCGGCATGCTCGACGCGCTCAAGGAGGAGTCGGTCGGCTTCCTGTTCAACGTTCAGGTCGAGGCCGCACCCGCACCGGCCGTTGCGCCGGTCGCCGCGCCCAGTGGTCTGGCCGAGTTCGCCGCGGCCGCCGCGGCGAAGGCCGGTGAGGCCACGGCCGCCGAGGCGGATTCGGGCGCGGTGGCCACCAAGGAGCGTCCGGCACCGGCATTGCGGGCCAAGGGCATCGAGAACGACGCACCGCCGCTGACCTACACCGGGCCGTCCGAGGACGGCACCGCCGAGGTGCAGCGCTCGGGCGGCAGTGGACGGCATTCCGCTGCGTCCGGTGGCACCCGGCGTGAGCGTCGCGAAGCGGCCCGCAAGCAGGCCAAGACCGGCAGGCCCTCGAAGTCGCACCGTAAGGGCTAGCCCAGCTGCAGCGCAGTGAGTTGCCAACGGCCACTGCGCAATTCGATACGCCCGGCGATGGCGCGCACCCGCGCCCCGCGGGTGTAGGTGGCGAACAGCTCGGCGGCCTCGGCTGAGGCTGCCGGGCGTAGCCCCACCCGGCGCAGACTTGCCGTGGTCCGGTGCCGGGTTCCGGCGGTGACGATGACCGCGTCGACCAGCAGTTGGCTCATCAACGATCTCAGCTGGGCCGGAGGCCTGCGCCGGTCGACGACTTCGAGGACCCGGCGCAGCGCCATGTCGGCGAACTGCGCGGCGCCCGGCTGAAGTTGCGGTTCCGGCTCAGGGCCGACCAACCGCAACCGGCGCGGGGTATGCCCGTGCAGCACGGTCGGAGCCGGGCAGACCGCCCCCGCAGGCAGGACCACCGGAGCCGCCATGGCATCCAGTGGCAGCGCGGGCGGCTCGCAGTCGATGACGGGGGAGGTCAACGGGCGCCGGGAACCGCGCGTCGAGGCGGATTGCGCGGCGGATTTCGGAATGGGCACAGACAACCTCCAGCGGTCGGCATCACGGACGACATCTGCTGGAGAGGTGCAGACCTCCCAATGATCGCACGGGTACGGCGTGCCGGAAGCACGGATCATCGGGCACCCAGCTTCGCCCGATAGCGTGGCGAGAGTCGTCGAACCAGGGGGACACATGGTTCAGCCCAGCATCGATTGGCCGGCCGAGCCGCTGCGCTCACTGATATGGACGTTGCAGGCATGGGCGGTCACGGTCGTGGTGTTCCTTGCCGTGGCGGTGCTCATCGCGAGGTTCACCCGGTGGGGACGACAATTCTGGCGGGTCAACGCACCGTTCTTCTGCGGACCGAGCAGCTGGCGCACCTGGGCGCTGCTGGCATTCATGCTGTGGCACACCGTGTATGCGGCGCGGGTGGTGGTGATCTTCACCTACCAGTACGCGGACCTGATGAATGCGGTGCAGGCCGGCTCGGAGGCGCTGGCCACCCACGACCCGGCCAAACTGGATGCCGCGCGCAGCGCGTTCATGACGTCGTTCGCGATCAGCGGGATCCTGGTGGCGCTCACGGTGATCTATACGGTGGTCGACCTGTTCCTGCGCAGGGTGTTCTCGATCCGCTGGCGGGTTTGGCTCAACACCCGCCTGGTCGACGACTGGATGGCCGGCGACGCGTTCTACCGCAACCGCTTTCTGGATGCCCCGGTGGAAAACCCCGACCAGCGCATCCAGACCGACGTCGAAACCTTCACCACCAAATCGGTGGACCTGAGCATCGGCGCGGTGAGCAAGTCGTTGCTGATCGTCATGTTCACCGGCGTGTTGTGGCAACTGTCAGGCCCATTGCAGTTGGGCGGCTGGGTGATCCCGCGGGCCATGGTCTTCGTGGCGTTCATCTTCTCGATCACGGTGACGGTGATCGCATTCTGGATCGGCCGCCCCCTGGTGCGGCTCAACTTCCTCAACGAGCGCTTCAGCGCCAGTTTCCGGTACGCGTTGGTGCGGCTGCGCGACAGCGCCGAGCGCGTCGCCTTCTACCGGGGCTCCGAGCGGGAGCGGCAGCTGCTGCACTCCCGGTTCGCCGAGGTGATCGCCAACATGTGGCGCATCGTGTTCGCCCAGCTGCGGCTCAACGGGTGGAACCGCGGCGTCGGCGACGTGACGACCGGCATGATCCCCTACATCGTGCAGGCGCCCAGGTTCTTCACCGGCCAGATCACCCTGGGTGGTCTGCTGCAGACCGTGGCCGCATTCGGAAACGTCTGTGCCGCAATGGCGTTCTTCCGTGACAGCTACGACGAGTTCACGGTGTACCGGGCCGCGCTGATGCGCATCGACCAGATGCTGGACAGCGATCACCGGGCCAGAGAGCTGCCCCGTCTCCGCGTCGGCACCGCGCGAGACTCGCTCACCCTGACCGATGTGGAGGTCGGTGACCTACAGGGGCGCCCGCTGATCAGCGATCTGACGATGATGCTGAACCCGGGGGACAGCGTGGTGGTGAAGGGTCCGTCGGGGTGCGGCAAGACCACCTTGCTGCGCAGCCTGGCGGAGTTGTGGCCGCGGACATCGGGACTGGTGGAGTATCCGTCCGGATGGGCGACGCTGTTCCTGCCCCAGCTGCCATACCTTCCGCTGGGAGATCTGCGAGCCGCGGTGGTGTACCCGCTCCCGATTGCCGGGGTGAGCGACAGCGAACTCCGGGACACGTTGCGCGCAGTGGCACTCGGCCATCTGACGGAACGACTGGAGGAAGAGGCCGACTGGGCGTCGGTGCTGTCGCTGGGGGAACAGCAACGCGTCTCGATCGCACGGGTGCTGCTGGTGCGCCCGCGGGTGGTGTTCCTCGACGAGTCGACGTCCGCGCTGGACGAGGGACTCGAGGACGCCATGTATGAGTTGGTGCGTGATCGGTTACCCGAGTGTGTGGTGGTCAGCGTGGGGCACCGGTCCACGATCGATCGCCATCACCGGTGCCGGCTGAGCCTGGAGGGGGATGGGCGTTGGGAGCTGTCGGCGATTTCGCGCGAACGCCGACACGAAATTGACGCGCGGTAGCACCCGTGATGCGCGGTGGCCGAATCGCCGGTTAACGTGACGGGGTTCAAGGGGAGCGAGAAGGGGAGGTTGGCGCCGCATGGTGAGCAGACTGTCGGCGTCTGACGCAGCGTTCTACCACCTGGAGAACACCGCGACGCCGATGTACGTGGGGTCCCTGTCGATCCTGCGCAAGCCGCGCGCCGGCTTGAGTTACGAGACCCTGCTGGAGACCGTCGAGCACCGTCTGCCGCAGATTCCGCGTTACCGGCAAAAGGTGCGTGAGGTGACTCTGGGCCTCGCCCGCCCAGTCTGGGTCGACGACCGGGATTTCGACATCACCTACCACATCCGGCGCTCGGCGCTGCCGTCTCCTGGCAGCGACGCGCAGCTGCACGACCTGATCGCCCGGCTCGGCTCGCGGCCGTTGGACCGGACCCGGCCGCTGTGGGAGATGTACCTGGTCGAAGGGCTGACCAAGAACCGCATCGCGATTTACACCAAGACTCATCAGGCCCTGGTCAACGGCATGACGGCACTCGAGATCGGGCACGTGATCGCCGACCGCGCGCAGAAGCCGCCGGAGTTCGGTGAGGACATCTGGATTCCGGCCCGGGAACCCAGTGACCGTCAGTTGGTGCTCGGCGCGATCGGCGAGTGGATCGCCCGGCCGACCAGCCAGCTGGCCGCCCTCCGGGACACCGTGACCGAGGTGGCCACCAGCGCCAGCGAACTGGCCGCGGTGGGCCGCCGGGTTGCCGACGTGGCCCGTACGGTGGCGCGCGGCACCGCACCCAGCAGCCCGTTGAACACGACCGTGTCGCGCAACCGCAGGTTCTCGGTGGACCAGCACCGGTTGGAGGACTACCGGCTGGTGCGGGCCCGCTACAACTGCGACATCAACGACGTCGTGCTGGCGGTGGTGGCCGGTGCGCTGCGCAACTGGCTGCTGTCGCGCGGGGAGCCGGTGACCCCGACCACCACGGTCCGGGCGATGGCGCCGATGTCGGTGTATCCGGACGCCGAACTGGACTCCTCGGGCCCGGGCCAGGCCATCAGCGAGGTCTCGCCGTTCCTGGTGGATCTACCGGTCGGTGAGGGCAACCCGGTGGTGCGGCTCTCGCAGATCGCCCATGCCACCGAATCGCATTCGACCGCGGCCAGCCTGGTCGACGCGCGCACTATCGTCACGCTGTCGGGGTTTGCGCCGCCGACGTTGCACGCCATGGGTACTCGCGTGGCCACAGGTTTTTCGGCGCGGCTGTTCAATCTGCTCATCACCAACGTGCCAGGGGCCCAGAAGCAGATGTACATCGCGGGCACCAAGTTGCTGGAGACCTACTCGGTGCCGCCGTTGCTGCAGAACCAGGTTCTGGCCATCGGGGTCACCTCGTATGACGGCATGTTGTATTTCGGGATCAACGCGGACCGGGACGCGATGAGCGACGTCGACGTCCTGCCGAGTCTGTTCCGTGAATCTCTCGAAGAGTTATTGGAAGCGGCTAAGTAGGTTCTGGGCACGCTCTGGCAAATACTCCAAGTGTTTGACCTCGCGCTCGGTTCGCGGTCTGATGAATTCACCATGGCCACTGAGATACGAAAAAGTAGATCTGACAAGCACACGCAAGAAGCCAAGAAAGCAACCGAGAAGGCACTGAAATCGCCCACCGGCGAGGTGGTGCCGCACCCGGTACTCGACGTCCCGGTCGAACAGAAGGCGTACACCCGACGCGCCGGCGTGGACTGGGTGGTCTTCGGTGTCACCGCCGTGATCGCCGTGGCATTTCTGATCTGGGGATTCGTCAGCACCGATTCTCTCGCCACCGCCTCGTCCAATGCCCTCGGCTGGGTCATGGACGATGTCGGCTGGCTGTTCGTCCTGACCGCATCCGGTTTCGTGGTGTTCGTGATCTGGCTGGCGATGAGCCGGTACGGAAACATCCCGTTGGGGCGCGACGACGACGAACCCGAGTTCCGCACCGTGTCCTGGGTGGCGATGATGTTCAGCGCCGGTATGGGTATCGGCCTGATGTTCTTCGGAGTGTCCGAGCCACTGTCGCATTTCGCCTCCCCACCGCCGGGGACCGGGGGACCGGGAAATCCCCGGGCAGCCGAGACCGCGATGGCGACCACGATGTTCCACTGGACTCTGCATCCGTGGGCGATCTACGCAGTCGTCGGCCTGACCATCGCCTACGGGGTGTACCGCAAGGGCCGGCTGCAGCTGATCTCGGCAGCGTTCGAGCCATTGCTGGGCAAACGTGCCAACGGGCCGTGGGGCAAGGTGATCGACATGCTGGCGATCTTTGCCACGCTGTTCGGGTCGGCCGCCTCGCTCGGGCTGGGCGCGCTGCAGATCCGCAGCGGCCTGCACATCGTCGCCGGAATCGGCGAGGCCGGCAACGCCGTCCTGATCGGCATCATCACGATCCTCACCGTCGCGTTCGTATTGTCGGCGGTCTCGGGCGTCGCACGCGGTATCCAGTGGCTTTCCAACATCAACATGGTGCTGGCCCTGGCGATGGCGCTGTTCATCTTCGTGGTCGGCCCGACCATCTTCATGCTGAACATGATTCCGACCTCCATCGGCAGTTATGTCGGCGATCTCGCGCAGATGGCTGCCCGGACCGGCGCCGAAGGCGATGCGGTCAGCACCTGGCTGCAGAGCTGGACCATCTTCTATTGGGCGTGGTGGATCTCCTGGACCCCCTTCGTGGGGATGTTCATCGCCCGGATCTCCCGCGGCCGCACCATCCGGCAGTTCGTGACGGGCGTGCTGCTGGTGCCCAGCGTGGTGTCGGTGATCTGGTTCTGTGTGTTCGGCGGCGCGGCCATTTTCGAGCAGCAGAACGGTGTGGACCTGGCCGGGATGGGCAGCCAGGAGCAGCAGCTGTTCAGCTTGCTCGGCGAGTATCCGATCGCGACGGTCACCAGCGTGGTGGTGATGGTGCTGGTCGCCATCTTCTTCGTGTCCGGTGCCGATGCCGCGTCGATCGTGATGGGTTCGCTGTCCGAGCGCGGCACCATCAAGCCCACCCGGCCCACGGTGATCTTCTGGGGTGTCGCCACCGGTGCGGTGGCCGCGGTCATGCTGCTGGTCGGCGGAGCGGATGCGCTGAACGGCCTGCAGTCGATCACGATCATCGTCGCGGTCCCGTTCGTGCTGGTGATGATCGGCCTCGCGGTGGCGCTGGTCCGCGATCTGCGAAGCGATCCCTTGGTGGTGCGCCGCGAGTACGCGCTGGAGGCGGTCAACGACGCGGTGGTCGCCGGTGTCACCCAGCACGGCGACGACTTCGTGATTTCGGTGGAGAAGGACCCGCAAGCCGACGACCGGGAAAACGCCGAAGACGGCTAATCTCGCGGTGTGCGCGTCTACATCCCGACGACTCTGGTCGCCCTGCAGCAGCTTGTCGCCGACCGCCACCTGCTCGTCGTGAACGGGACCGCCTTCGCGGTCACCCCGACGCTGCGGGAGGCCTACTCCGAGGGCGACGACGAAGAACTCGCCGAGGTGGCGTTGCGCGAGGCCGCGCTGGCCTCGCTGCGGTTGCTCGCAGGCAACGCGGACCAGGATTCGGGTCTGCCGCCGCGCCGCGCCGTGGTGGTCGCCGATCCGGGGGCGGACGTCGCAGTGACGATCCGACCCGATCTCGACGACGCCGTCGTGCGGTTGTCGGGACCCTTGCCGATCGATGCCGTCGTCGCGGTGTACGTCGACAACGCCGACGCGGAGCCGGCGGTGCTGGCCGCCGTCGGCGTCATCGACGAGGCGGATATGGGGGACGAGGACGCCGAACTCACGGTGGGAGACGCCCAGGATCACGACCTCGCGTGGTACGCCCCGCAGGAGTTGCCGTTCCTGCTCGAACTGCTCTGACCGAACAGAAGGAACCCCTTGATGCGCGGATTCGGGCTGGTGGCGGTGCTGGCCGTGGTCTTGGCCGGTGCGGCGTGTTCGGACGGTGGCGGGGCCACCCCGTCGGCAGGCTCAACCGGGGCCGCTGCCCCGACCGAGTCTCCGAAACCTCCCGCGCCACCGGCCACCGGGGCGGCTGTCACCGACTTCCGCAACGTCAAGATATTTGACGGCCACAGTGATCGGCTGTCGGCACCGTCGAATGTGCGGGTCAAGGGCAACCGGATCGAGCGGATCTCCACCGAGGCGCTGCCTGAAGAACCGGGGGCCACGGTGATCGACGGCGGCGGTCGCACGCTGATGCCGGGCCTGATCGACAACCATTGGCACACGATGCTCGTGCGGCCGCCGGTGACACAGTTGACGACCTTGGATCCCGGATACCTCAACCTGCTCGCCGGTGCCGAGGCCAACGACACCCTGATGCGCGGGTTCACCACGGTCCGCGATCTGGGCGGCCCGAGCTTCGGTCTCAAGCAGGCCATCGACGAGGGCGTCGTCAACGGTCCGCGCATCTTCCCGTCGGGCGCGATCATCACCGTCACCAGTGGCCATGGTGACTTCCGTACACCTGCGGACCTGCCGCGCAATCCGGGTGGCCCGCAGTCGCGTCAGGAGGAGTTGGGCGCCGCCATGGTTGCCGACAGCCCCGACGAGGTGCGGATGCGCGCCCGCGAGCAGCTGTTCCAGGGCGCGTCACAGATCAAGCTGACCGCCGGGGGCGGGGTGTCCTCGCCGCACAGCCCGCTCGACGTCACCACATTCACCGAACCCGAACTGCGGGCGGCCACCGAAGCCGCGGGCAACTGGGGCACCTACGTGGCCGTGCATGCCTACACCCCGCAGACCATCCAGCAGGCGATCCGAGCCGGCGTCATGTGCATCGAGCACGCCCACCTGATGGATGAGGCGACGGCGAAAGAGATGGCCGATAAGAACATCTGGCTGAGCACCCAGCCCATCCCGGCCGAGATGATCGGCGCGTTCCCGCCGGGTTCCGACGAGGCCGCCAAGGCCAAGGAGATCGTCGACGGCGTCGACAACGTCTATCAGTTGGCCCGCAAGTACAAACTCAAGACGGCCTTCGGCACCGACATCCTGTTCTCGCCGCAGCTGGCGCCGAAGCAGGGGGCGCTGTTGGCGGGGCTCGGTAAATGGTTCTCGCCCGCCGAGACTCTGACAATGGCCACCGGGACCAACGCCGAGCTGCTCGCGCTATCGGGCAAGCGCAGCCCGTACGCCGGGAAACTGGGTGTGGTCCAGGAGGGCGCACTGGCGGATCTGCTGCTGGTCGACGGTGACCCGCTGGCGCGCCTGGACCTGGTTGCCGACCCGGAACGCAACTTCAAAGTGATCATGAAGGACGGGAAAACGTACAAGAACAATTTGGCGTCCTGACCTGCGGCAGCGGACGTGCGACTGGCTACGGGGCAGTAACCTACGGTACCGTAGGTTTATGGCCAAGAACTCCATCAAGGTCTCGGCCAATGTGGCCGACACGGTCCGCCCCACGATCGCCGGCGCCGCGCGGCGCCCCGGCTGGAACGCGCTTCGCCGCATCGTCGGACAGGTGACCACCCCGCTGCTGCCCGACGATTACCTCAAGCTGGCCAACCCGTTGTGGTCGGCGCGCGAGTTACGCGGCCGGGTCGTCGAGGTGCGCCGGGAAACGGCTGATTCCGCGACCCTGGTGATCAAACCGGGCTGGGGATTCTCGTTCGACTATCAGCCCGGCCAGTACGTCGGTATCGGTGTGCTGATCGACGGGCGGTGGCGCTGGCGGTCGTATTCGCTGACGTCGGCGCCGGAGAAATCCGTGCGCACCATCGCGATCACCGTCAAGGCGATGCCCGAGGGGTTCTTGTCGACCCACCTGGTCGACGGCCTGCGGCCGGGAACCGTGGTGCGGCTGGCCGCGCCGCAGGGCAACTTCGTCATGCCGCAACCGGCGCCGGCAACGGTCCTGTTCGTGACGGCGGGCTCGGGCATCACCCCGGTGATGTCGATGCTGCGCACCCTGGTGCGCCGGGGTCAGGTCACCGACATCGTGCATGTGCATTCCGCGCCGACCGAATCCGACGTGATGTTCGGCCAGGAGCTGGCGGAACTGCACGATGCGCATCCCGGCTACCGGCTGTTGTTGCGCAGCACCCGGACCGAAGGCAGGCTTGATCTTGCGCAACTCGGTGAGTTGGTTCCCGATTGGCGCGAGCGTCAAGCATGGGCATGCGGGCCGGAGGGCATGCTCAACGACGCCGAACAGGTGTGGGAGGCCGCCGGCATCGCCGAGCACCTGCACCTGGAGCGGTTCGCGGTGTCGCGGGCGGCTCCGCACGGCGCTGGGGGCACGGTGACATTCGAGCGCAGTGGCAAGGAGGTCACGATCGACGGCGCGACGCCGTTGATGGACGCGGGGGAGCAGGTCGGGATTCAGATGCCGTTCGGCTGCCGGATGGGGATCTGCCAGTCCTGTGTGGTGGGCCTGGTCGAAGGGCATGTGCGCGATCTGCGCACCGGCGTCGAGCATGACCCGGGCACCAGGATTCAGACGTGTGTTTCCGCCGCTTCCGGCGACTGCGTCCTGGATGTTTAAGCTTTACTGGCTAGTAACCTACGGGATCGTAGGTTACGCTACCGTAGGTAATTGAGAGGAGGCTGACGATGGCAGTAACCGACGTTCCCGCATTCGCGCATCTGACCGATGCCGACATCGAGAATCTGGGCATAGAACTCGACGCGATCCGGCAAGACATCGAAGACTCCCGTGGTGAGCGGGACGCCCGCTACATCCGCCGCACCATCGCGGCCCAACGTGCGCTCGACGTCGCCGGCCGCGTCATGCTCGCGGCGAGCTCGAAGCGTTCCGCGTGGTGGGCGGGCACCGTCACCCTGGGCGTGGCCAAGATCATCGAGAACATGGAGATCGGCCACAACACCATGCACGGCCAGTGGGACTGGATGAACGATCCCGAGATTCACTCCTCGTCGTGGGAGTGGGACATGAGCGGGGCGTCCAAGCACTGGCGGTTCACCCACAACTTCATGCATCACAAGTACACGAACATCCTCGGCATGGACGACGACGTGGGCTACGGCGTCATCCGCGTGACCCGGGATGCCAAGTGGAAGCCGTTCAACCTCTACGGCAACCTGCTCTTCAACACCCTGCTCGCGATCGGTTTCGAGTGGGGAGTGGGGCTGCAGCACCTGGAGCTCGGCAAGATCTTCAAGGGCCGCGACAACCGCAACGCGACGCTCGTCCGGGTCCGTGAATTCGGGGTCAAGGCCGGCCACCAGCTGGCCAAGGACTACGTGGTCTGGCCGGCGATCACGTCGCTGTCGCCCGGTGCCACCTTCAAGTCCACCTTGAAGGCCAACGCGGTGGCCAACGTCATCCGCAACGTCTGGGCCAACGCGGTGATCTTCTGCGGCCATTTCCCCGATGGCGCAGAGAAATTCACCAAGACCGACATGGTCGGTGAGTCCAAGGGGCAGTGGTATCTGCGCCAGATGCTGGGCAGCGCCAACTTCAACTCGGGTCCGGCGCTGGCGTTCATGAGCGGCAACCTGAGCTACCAGATCGAGCATCACCTGTTCCCGGATCTGCCGAGCAATCGGTATGCCGAGATCGCGGTCCGGGTGCGGGCGCTGTGCGACAAGTACGACCTGCCCTACACCACGGGACCGTTCCTGGTGCAGTACGGCAAGACCTGGCGCACGATCGCCAAACTGTCGCTGCCGGACCGGTTCCTGAAGGACACGGCCGACAACGCCCCGGAAACGCGCAGTGAGCGGATGTTCACCGAGCTCGACGGGTACGGCGTCACCGATCCGACGACGGGACGTCGGCGGGGCCTGAAGACCGCCATCGAGACGGTGCGGGGCTGGCGCCGCAAGTAGTTTCGTCCGGGTTCGGTCATGGCGTGGTTGCTCGAATTCCAAGCAACCACCCGCCGTACTCCCAGCGTCCTCGCAGACGGCGCCAATAGCCTTCTCACTCACAGGGTGGGGACAGGCGAATCGGAGGTTCTGATGAGGAAGCTGCTCGCAGCTGCCATGGTGCTCGGCGCTTCCGCCGTCCCGGTCGGTGGATTGGCCACCGGTGTGGCCGCGGCCGACGACTATGCCGGCCAGAAGTATTCGGACGCCCAGTCGTCGCTGGCCGACGCCGGCATGAAGGGGGTCGTCGCCACCCGCTCAGGTGACTCGGAGGCCGACGACGACTGCGTCGTCACCAGCTCCGAGAAGGCACCCTGGCTCAAGGGCGACAACTTCGCACCGGTCAGCGACACCGTGCTGCTGAACCTCAACTGCAGCGCAGGTGTGGCATCGGCGAAGACGCCGGGTAACTCGGCCGCCAGCCCTGAGGGCCGGGCCGCCATCGCGGCGGCCAAGCAGCAGGCCGCCGAAGAGCAGCAGCAGGCCGAGGCCGATCAGGCCAAGGCCAAGCACTGACCTCACATGTTGAGTTCCCAGACTTTCGGCCAGTCCTTGCCGCGGAGCACGGCGTCGATACCGCCGTCGACGAAGATGACCGAGCCGACGAAGTAGCTCGCCTCGGGGCCCAGTAGGAAGGCCACCAGCGCGGCCACCTCTTCGGGGCGTCCACCGCGTCCGGCGGGGATCGTCTTGAGGAACTGTTCCATCCCGTCGCCGGTCAGCGGGTCCTTGCGCCCCTCCTGGGTCATCGGGGTGTCGATGAGACCCGGTGCGATCGCATTGAGCCGGATGCCCTCGGCGATGTACTCCGCGGACTTGGTGCGCGCGTAGTACGCCAGTGCGGCCTTGGTTGCCGGATAGGCCTGTAGCGCCGCGAAATCGCCGTAGGTGGAGGCGATCGTGTTGGCCGCCACCTCGTCGCCGGCCAGGCAGGCGTCGGCCAGCTCGACCGGCCAATTAGGTTGACTGGTGGTCGAATTCGAGCTGATCAGCACCACGGAGGCATTGTCGCGGTTCGCCAGCAGCGGGCGCAGGCCCTCCAGCAGCTCGATCGCGGCGAAGTAGTTGACGGCAATCAGCAGATCCGCAGGACGGCCGGTCGCGGCGGCAAGCCCGGCGAACGGGACGAAACCGTCGATGCCGCCGTCGGCCAGCTCGGTGACCTTCGCGATCGCCTCCGACCGCCCGCCGGGGGTGCTCAGGTCCACGTTCACGTCGGCATCGCGCAGGTCGACGCCGATCACCCGATGCCCGTCGGACTCCAGCCGTTTCTTGGTCGCAGCGCCCAGGCCCGAGGCGCTGCCGGTGAGAACATAAGTAGCCACAATCAGCGACCCTAGTGCGGCGCGGGGGTGATTCGAGGTGATGTGCCGCCCAGCGGTACATCGGTAGCGATCAGGCTTCCTTGAGCACCGCCAACAGACGGCGGGCTGCCGCCACCCGGCCGGCCGCCGGGCCGGACAACGCATCCAGGGCGCACTCCGGATCGGCGGGCGGGCCCATGTGGCCGCAGCCGCGGGGACAGTCGTCGATGGTCTCCGCCAGATCGGAGAACGCCAGGATCACGTCGTCCGGTTGGATATGGGCCAGGCCGAACGAGCGGATGCCCGGGGTGTCGATCACCCAACCGCTGCCGTCCAGCGGCAGGGCCACCGACTGGGTGGAGGTGTGTTTACCCTTGCCCACCCCGGAAACCTCGCCTGTCGCCCGGTCTGCTTCGGGGACAAGACGATTCACCAGGGTGGACTTGCCGACCCCGGAATGCCCGAGGAACACCGTGACCTGATCGTCCAGCATGGGCGCGACCACGTCCAGCGGATCCTCGCGGCCGGCGGTGACGATGGTGAGATCCAGGTCGGAGAACTGCGCGGCGAACGGCTCAGGCGGCGCCAGATCGGACTTTGTCAGGCACAAAATGGGTTTCAGCCCACCGGCATAGGCGGCGATCAGGGTTCGTTCGACGAATCCGGTGCGTGGCGGCGGGTCGGCCAGTGCCACCACGATCAACAGTTGGTCGGCGTTGGCCACCACCACGCGTTCGGTCGGATCGTCGTCATCGGCGGTGCGGCGCAACACCGTTCGCCGCTCGCCGCGGCGCACGATGCGGGCCAGGGTGTCCGGCCGTCCGGACAGGTCGCCGACGATGTCGACATCGTCGCCGACCACGATCGGGGTGCGCCCCAGTTCACGGGCCCGCATGGCGACCACGCGGTGATGCGGGTCGCGGTCCAGGGCACAGCCCCAGCGGCCGCGGTCGACGGTCACCACCATCGCCGACCGGGCATCGGCGTGGTCGGGGCGGTTCTTGGTGCGCGGACGCGAGCCTTTACCCGGTCTGATCCGGACGTCGGACTCGTCGTACTCCCGCGCTCCCAAGGTGGTTTACTTCCCCCTCGCAGGCGGGTCGCCCGCCAGCATCTGTACCCACATCAACGGGAAATCGGGCAGGGTCTTGGCCGTGGTCTCGATGTTCTCCACCTCTACGCCGGACACCCGGAGGCCGATGATCGCGCCGGCGGTGGCCATCCGGTGGTCGGCATAGGAGCGCCAGGTGCCGCCGTGCAGCGGCCGCGCGGTGATGAGCAGGCCGTCATCGGTTTCAGAGCATTCGCCCCCGAGCCCGTTGATCTCGGTGGTCAGCGCCGCCAGCCGGTCGGTCTCGTGCCCGCGCAGATGGGCGATGCCGCGCAGCCGAGATGTCGCGCCGTCTCGGGCGAGCGCGGCGAGTGCGGCGACCGTGGGGGCCAGTTCGCCGACGTCGTGCAGGTCGGCGTCAAATCCTTCGTAGCCGTCGGCGCCAGTGACCTCCAGGTGTGAATCACGTTGGTGGACAGTCGCATCGACCTTGGCCAGCAGGTCGAGAATCGTGTCGGCAGGTTGGATGCTCACCGATGGCCAGCCCTCGATCCGCACCGTACCTCCGGTGACGATCGCGGCGGCCAGAAACGGTGTCGAATTGGACAGATCCGGTTCGATGCTCCAGTCGCGTGCGGCGACCGGGCCGGGAGCCACCCGCCAGCGGTTGGGGACCGAGTCGTCGACCTGCACGCCGGCGTCGCGCAACATCGCCACCGTCATCGCCACATGCGGCGCCGAGGGTACCGAGGTGCCGGTGTGCACGATGGTGAGCCCGTCGGCGAACGTCGCGCCGGACAGCAACAGCCCGGAGACGAACTGCGAGGACCCCGACGCGTCGATCTCGACCGTGCCGCCGGCAACAGCGCCGCGGCCGCGCACCGCGAACGGCAAGCCGTCACCGCCGACGTCCACGCCCAGACCGCGCAGAGCGTCGAGCAGCGGGGCGATGGGTCGGGCCCGGGCCTGCTCGTCGCCGTCGAACGTCACCGAGGTGGTGCTCAGCGCGGCGACCGGTGGCACGAAACGCAGCACCGTGCCGGCCAGGCCGCAGTCGATCCGGGCATCGGAGGCCGGCTCGATGCCGCCGCTGACCGTCAACTCGGTGTCGTCGTGTTCGGCCGGTTGCACGGTGACGCCCAGGGTGCGGATCGCGTCGATCATCAGATCGGTGTCGCGGCTGCGCAACGCGCCGCGGATGGTCGAGGTGCCCTGCGGGGTGGCCAGCGCGGCCAGCACGAGCGCGCGGTTGGTCAGAGACTTCGAACCGGGCACCGTCACGGTGGCGTCGACCGGGGTTGTCGCCGACGGAGCCGGCCAGTGTTCCAATTGCTCCTGACGTCCGCTCACGCTCTATATCCTGCCTTGTCCGCCGACTCTGCAACCATGGGCACTATGTGTGGACGTTTCGCGGTGACCACCGACCCGGCCCTGTTGGCGCAGAAAATCCAGGCGATCGACGAGAGCGCGTCGAGCACGGGAGACAAAGATGTGGCGGGCGCCAATTACAACGTCGCCCCCACGACGACCATCAGCAGCGTCGTCAAACGGCACACCGAACCCGAGGACTCCTCGACGCGCCGGGTCCGCTCGATGCGCTGGGGACTGATCCCGCCGTGGGTGAAAACCGCCGAAGGTGGCGGTCCGGACACCAAGGGCCCGTTGTTGATCAACGCGCGCGCCGACAAGGTCACCAGCTCACCAGCGTTCCGCAACTCTGCCAAGAACAAGCGCTGCCTCATCCCGATGGACGGCTGGTACGAGTGGAAGCCCAACCCTGGCGACGCAGGCAAGAAAGCAGCCAAGACGCCGTACTACATGTACGCCGACGATGGCGAGATGCTGTTCATGGCGGGCCTGTGGACCACATGGCGCCCCCAAGGCGCGCCCAAGGATGCCCCGCCGCTGCTCAGCTGCACGATCATCACCACCGACGCCGCCGGGCCGCTCGCCGAGATACACGACCGGATGCCGCTGACCATCAGCGCACCGGACTGGGACCGCTGGATGGATCCCGACGCCCCGATCGACGAGGGGCTGCTGCGCGGGCACGGGGATCTGGACCGGATCGCCGTCCGCGAGGTGTCGCGCTTGGTCAACAGTGTCCGCAACAACGGCCCGGAGCTCATCGAGCCGGCCGAACCCGAAGAGATGGGACTGTTTTGAGCGGGTTCGAAGGTGTCGATTCAGGCGTCGTCGATGCGATCGGTGCCGACCTGCGTTCGGCCGGATTCACCACCGACGGGGTGGCCGATCTGCTGGGCGCCGATGCCAACGCCGCGCTGAGCCGGGGCGTGTGGTGGCCCGCGTTGCGGGTGACCCGCGCCGCGCCGGACGATCGTCAGCGCCTCGGCGTGCTGGTGCGTCTGCTGTTGCTCGGCACCGAGGAAACGCCCGCGTCGGTCTCGGCGGCGTTCCCGTCGGTCAGCCTGCAGACGTTGGCCGCCAACGGTGTTCTCGAGTTCACCGGTGACCTGGTGCGGGCAGCCCTGGACATCCGCCCGCACAGCGACGGGGCGCGGGATTTCTACGTGGTCTCTGATCAGGACGCCGCAGTGCGCCGTGGGCCGTTGCGTCACGATCATGTGCTGGGTATCGGAGGCGCGTCGGTGTCACTGGCCCGCGCGGTCACACGAAACTCGGTCGGCCGCGCGCTCGATCTCGGTACGGGGTGCGGTATCCAGGCGCTGCACCTGAATGCGCACTGCGACGAGATCGTCGCGACCGATACCAACGAGCGGGCGCTGGGATTGGCGGCGATGACGGCGCGGCTCAACGGTATGTCGTGGGATCTGCGGCACGGCAGCCTGTTCGAGCCGGTGGCCGGTGAGCGTTTCGATCTGATCGTCTCGAATCCGCCGTTCGTGGTGGGCTCGGGTGCCCGCGATTACATCTACCGCGACTCGGGCTTGGCCGGAGATGCGTTGTGCCAGAGCCTCATCGAGCAGGTCGGTGACCACCTGCTGCCGGGCGGAACCGCGCACATCATGGCCAACTGGATCGTGCGTGACGGATCAGATTGGCGGGAGCGGGTTTCGGGCTGGCTCGCCGGCACCGGCCTGCACGCCTGGGTGGTGCAGCGTGAACTGGCGGACCCGGTCAGCTATGTATCGCTGTGGCTGGCCGACGCAGGCGAGGATCTCGACCGGCAGGCGCAGCGGGGCGGCCAATGGCTCGACTGGTTCACCGAACAGGGCATCGCAGGTATCGGCATGGGCATGATCTCGCTGCGGCTGCCGCGCGACGGGGAGCCGCCCGAACAGATCCTCGAGGAGATCACCGGCGCCGACGAGGTGCTCACCGGCTCGGAGATCGAGGCGTTCTTCGCCCGGCGGGCCTACCTGCGCGACACGTCCGACGACGCGCTGCTGGCTGCCCGGCTCTCCACGGCGCCGGTTTTCCTGGAGGAGCAGTCGCTGCCCGGGCCCGAGGGTTGGCAGGAGATCGGGGCCGCGGTGCGCCGCCCGGGTGGTCCGGCCGCGGTGATCGGCGTCGACGAGGTACTGCGAGCGCTGCTGGCCGGTTGCCGCGGTGAAGTCCCACTGGGCACCCTGATTCAGCTGCTCGCCGCCCATCACGGGGTGGATTACGACGCCCTGGCACAGGCCGCACTACCGGAGGTCCGGGAGGCGATCGGTCGCGGAATCCTCTATCAGGCCGAATGAGCGACTAGAGGATTCCTCGGTTTTGGTAGAGTGTTCCTCGTGCCACCGTCCAGGGTCACGGGTGCGCGCAACCGATTGATAGCGGTTGCGCGTCGTCGCTTCGCGGCAGAGGGCACCATCGCCCCGACGCTGGATGAGATGCGGCGTGAGGCCGAGGTGAGCGTCGGATCGCTTTACCATCACTTTCCCGACAAGCCCGCGTTGGCGGCGGCGGTCTACGCGCAGGTCATGACCGAGTACCAGGCGGGGTTCCTGGACATGCTGCGCGAACAGGCGACCGCCGAAGACGGGATCCGTGGCGGTGTCCGCAATCATCTGAACTGGGTGGCGGCTCACCGCGGCGAGGCCGCACTCCTGCTGGGCGATCGGCTGGACAGCCCGGAGCTTCGTGAAGCCAACCGGAACTTCTTCGCGACCATCGGGGACTGGTGGCGCCCGCATCACACCTACGGGGCGCTGGTGGCCATGCGGCAGGGCATCACGGCCGCCCTGTGGCTCGGTCCCGCACAGGAATATGCCCGCTACTGGGTGGCCGGCGATATCGCCGAGATGGACAGCGACGTCGTCGAGACCTTCGCCGATGCGGCATGGAAAGCATTGCAGGCCAGATCAGTTGAGGAGGACTCGTGATGGACAAGCCGTTGTATCGCAGCATGGTGGCCGACGGGGACGACCCGGACGCTCCGCAACGGATACTCGTCGACCGCAACGGCGATCGCGCCGTGGTGACTCTCGATGAACCCGGCCGGTTGAACGTGCTTTCCGCACCGCTGGTCCGGCAGTTACGCCGGGCTCTGGAGGAGCTGGCCGCCGACAATGACATTCGCGCAGTCGTGTTGACGGGCGCGGATCCGGGTTTCAGTGCGGGCGGAGACCTGCGCATGATGCAGTCAGCCATCGAGAGCCGATACCAGGGCGAGGGAACCGCGGACGTATGGCGTTGGATACGGCGCGAATTCGGTGGCATCGCCCGACTCATCGCGGGTTCGGACACCATCTTCGTGGCCGCTCTCAACGGGCCCGCGGCCGGCGTCGGGCTGGCCTGGGCGCTCACCTGCGACCTGACCATCGCCAGTGAGAAGGCCGTCATCGTGCCGGCCTTCGCGCGCCTCGGGTTGATCCCGGAGGTCGGCACCAGCTGGGCGCTGACCCGGCGACTCGGCTATCAGGGCGCGCTCGCCTACTACCTGAAAGGTGAGCACATCGACGCCGAAACCGCGCAGCGGTTGGGGCTGGTGCACGAGGTCGTCGCCCACGCCGAGCTGCTCGCCACCGCGGATGTGTGGTGCTCGCGCGTCGCTGCGCTGCCACCTCACGCGGTCGCGATGGCCAAGCCCCTGTTGCGCGCCGCGGCCGATGCCAGCTGGAACGACGCGCTCACGCTCGAAGAGTTCGCCGAACCGACCTGTTTCACCACCGCGGCCTTCGCCGACAGTGTCGAGACCATGCTGTCCGGTGGGACGAGTACGCGCTAGGTGTTCGAAAGCTGTTGCAGGACAGCGTGGGCCGCAGTGACACGGGCAGCGATCGGATAATTCTTGTTCGCGAGCACCACCAGACCGATCCGTTTGTCGGGCACGAAGACGGCATAGGCGCCGAACCCATCGGTAGAACCGGTCTTGTTGAACAACGTCGGAGATCCGGTGGGCCGCGGAGTGAGTGGGGTCGCCGGGTTGGGCTGCATGGCCATGGTGCTGGAGTTGCCGGCGAGCAGTCGCTCGAGGGTGACCGGGTAGGGATACTGTTCCCAGCCGAGCCCCTGGGTCATCTCACCCACCCTGAAATATCCGATATGCGTGCCCTCGACAGCCTCGCGCATCGGGGCCTCAAGATCGTCGGGCGCGATGTTGGTCTCGACGAAACGGAGCAAGTCGGCTGCAGAGGACTTGACGCCGTAGGCTTCGGCATCGAAAACGCCTGGGTTCACCCGGACCGGCTCGTTGTCGGCGTTGTAGCCCCACGCGTAACCGTCCATCTCGGTTTCCGGCACTCGGACGTAGCTGCGGTGTAGTCGCAGCTTGGGCAACACCTCCCGTTCGATCAGGTCGCTGAAGTCACGGTTCATGGCCAAGGCGGTGAGGTGGCCGAGCAACCCGATGCTGGGGTTGGAGTATCGCCGCTGTTGCCCGGGTGGGGCATCGGGTGTCCAGTGCTGAAAGTACCTGGGCATCTGGGCGTCGTCGGTGATGTCAGGCGGAAACTGCAGGGGCAATCCACCGGCGGTGAAGGTACCCAGATTGAGCAGGTCGGCCCTGTCGATGGCACTGCCCGCCAACTCCGGCATGTGGGTGCTGGGGTGATCATCCAGCGAGATCCGTCCGAGCGCGTGCGCATAGGACGCCAGAGTGGCGGTGAATGTCTTACTGACCGAGCCGATCTCGAAGATCGTGTCCCGCGTCACCGGCGCGCCACTTTGTTTGTCCGCGACACCGAAATCGAAGTACCGCTGTTCCCCGTCGACCGTCACTGCTACGGCCATGCCCGGTATGTCGTACTGGGCCATGAGCGGCCGAAACGCGTGGTCCACGGCGGCTGCGAGGGCGTCGGGACTTGCGGAAGCGGTCGTGCCGGTGGACGCACAGAGAAGGACTGCGACGAGCAACGGTGCGGCCGCTCTGGTGCCTTTCCTTATGTCACGCAGCATGTTTCATGACCTGCGGTGGGCCGTCACCACCGCATAGGGCGCCTCGAAGGAGACCCGTCCCTCATCGTCGGTTGCCGCACGCAGCGCGGCGGTGAACGCGTCGAGCAGGCGGGCACGCGTCGCCCCGTCGAGCCGGCTCAGCAGATCGACATGCATCGGCGACTCATCGGAGATGAAACGCACCGCGGACTCGACGGATTCGAACTGCCAGGTGTGCGAGCCGGTTTCGAACGTCACGTCGTCGAACCCGGGGAACAGCCGGGACCGCACGATCTCGAGGTCACCCCACTGATCGGGCGAATACACCGAGGCCGGTGGTTGGCCCAGGGTTTCGACGATCGGGGTGAAGAACGGGCTGCCCGCCTCATCGCGGACCCAGGTGGAGAACGCGAACACTCCACCGGGGCCGAGCAGCCGGGTGACCTCGGCGACCAGGCTGGTCGGTTCGACGAAGATGATGCCCATATTCGACACGACAGTGCCGAACTCACCGTCGGGCAGGCCGGTGTGTGCGGCGTCGGCAACCACCCATTGCACTGCGTCCGCTCCGGGCCGCTCGGCGGCGATGGCGAGCAGCTCAGCGGTGAGATCTACGCCGGTGACCTTGGCGCCGGCCTGCGCGGCCGCCAGCGCGGCGCTGCCGGTGCCGCACGCCAGGTCGACCAGCGCGGTGTCCCGCACCGGCCGTAACCGGTCGGCGGCGGCGACGACTTCACCGGCGATCACGGCGATACGTTCGGCGACGGCCTGGTAGCGGCCGGCCGCCCAGTTGGTGGGTTGTGGATCAGGCATGGAGACGAGCCTAGATGGGGTATGCGGATACGCTACCGCTCCCTGTGGGGCGGGCAGATGCTCGGAACATGACCGAATCTCTTGCAGAGCCGCTGAAGTGCCGGGGCGCAATACTGCGCGGGGTCGGTATGGATTGGGAGATCGAAGAGATCACGCTCGATCCGCCGCGCACCGGTGAGGTACTGGTGAAGATGGCCGTGGCCGGGATCTGTCACACCGACGACCACTTCACCACGGGCGACATGGTCCCGACACCGGAGCTGGTGGCCATGTACGAGGCGGTGGGCGTGCCTCCGCCTGATTTCTTCCCGATGCTCGGTGGGCATGAAGGGGCCGGCGTCGTCGAGGCTGTAGGTCCAGGTGTGCGGTCGGTGCAGCCGGGTGACCACGTGGGTCTGTCGTTCATCGCCGCGTGCGGTATCTGCCGCTGGTGCGCCTCGGGGAGGGCATACCTCTGCGACAACGGTGCCTTGATGCTGGCCAAAGAGATGGTCACCGACAACACGGTGCGGCGCCATATCGGCGACGAGGGCCTGATGGCCATGACCCAACTCGGCACATTCGCCGAATATGCCGTTCTGGCTGAGGAATCGGTGATCAAGCTCGACGAGTCGACTTCACTTGAGGCCGCATCGCTCGTGTCCTGCGGCGTGACGACAGGCTGGGGTTCGGGAACAGTCGGCGTCGGAACCGAACCCGGCGACACCGTCGTCGTGGTCGGCATCGGTGGGGTGGGCGTCAACGCGGTCCAGGGTGCCCGCGCCGTAGGCGCCAAACTGGTGATCGCCGTGGATCCCATTGATTTAAAACGGGATACGGCGAAGTTCTTCGGTGCGACGGATACCTGCCCGTCGCTCGAAGCAGCGATACCGCTGGTGCGGGAATTGACGCGTGGCCTGATGGCCGACCGCGTAGTGCTCACACCGAGTGTGGTCACCCCGGAGATGCTGGCCCCGGCCTTGATGTTGACGGGCAAGGGCGGCACCTGCCTGATGACCGGTGTCCCCAAGTTCGAGTTCAGCATGGTCCCGATGCTGCTCGTCGACATGTTGCAGAACTGCAAGACATTCAAGGGATTGATCTACGGCGGCATGAACCCCCGGGTGAGCATGCCCATGCTGCTGGACATGTACCGCAACGGCCACCTCAAACTCGACGAGCTGGTGACGCGGCGGTACCGGCTCGATCAGATCAACGACGCCATCGCCGATATGCGCGAGGGACGCAATATCCGGGGCATCATCGAGTTCCCTCAATAGGGCGGGGGTTTGTCTTGTTCGGTGTTGAGTCGGCGTTCGGTGTTGATGCGTTGGGTGCGGGTTTGTTGGCGGGTGCGTTGGCGGAGTGGCATTTTCATGTGCCGGTCGGTGGTGGTTGTGGGGGCTGGTTGTGGGGGTGGGGCTGGGGTGTGGGTGGTGTGGTCGGGGAACAGGATCTGGCTGAAGGGTGTGGTGCGGTAGGTGTGGCTGGTGGGGGAGGTCCAGGTGTGGCTGCCGTCGGGGTGTTGGGTGTCGGTCCAGCCGTTTTCGCCGGTGTGGAAGGTCTTGATGAGGTGGTGGGTTCGGCATTTGGGGCCGAGGTTGGCGGGGTGGGTGGCTCCGGTGGGCCATGGGGTGGTGTGGTCGAGGTCGCAGTGGGTGGCGGGGACTGTGCAGCCGGGGAACATGCAGGTGAGGTCGCGCATGCGGACGAAGGTGGCCAGTTTGGGTGAGGGCCGGTAGCGGGTTTGGGTGGGAAGGTCGGCGGGGTTGGTGAGGTGTGTGACGGTGGCGCCGGTGGCGATCAGTTCGGCCAGTAGGGGTGCGGGCACGATGCCGCCGCCGAGGATGATTGCGGGTGGTCCGGTGACGGCGGGGGTGCGGTCGGCACCGTAGTCGTTGGGTGCGGGTTTGCCGTGGATGCGCGGATCGCGGGGTGGTTGCGCCGGGGCGGCGGGGGCGGTGTCGTCGTCACCATCGGGCCCCTCGACAACACCGCTCTCGTTGTCGGCCTTTTCGCCCGATTCACTGTTTTCGTCGTGGGCTTCTGCCTTGGCGGTGTGGGGCAGGGTGTGGGCGAGTAGGTGGATGAGGACGGCGCGGGAGCGGGGGTCGATGCCGGTGGCGGGGCAGTCGGGGTTGGCGCATTGGCAGGTGAGGTTCTCGGCTCCGGCGCCGAGGGCTCCGAGTGCGTCGCTGCGGCGTTGTCCGAGGGTGCGTGGGTCGTTGTCGCAGACTGTGTGGGCCATGGTGGTGAGTAGGTTTTTGAGCAGGGCGGCGTCGGTGGCCAGCAGGCGTCCCCAGATGGAGACGGTGCCGTTGGGGTCGTCGGGGTCGCCGAAGTGGATGTCGCGTTCGCGGGCGGCGGTGCGGGTTTTGCGGACGGCGGCGGGGTCGAATTTTTCTACCCAGACGTCGATGGCGTGTTCGGTTTTGGTGGCGGTCAAGGCGCCGTAGGTGGTGGCGGCGCCGGCCAGGGCGGTGTCGATCAGTGTCAGTGCGTCGGTGTCGGTGACCAGTTGGGTGCGCCAGGTGATGGTGGCGATGACTTTGGCTGAGATGTCTCCGCGGGCGAAGACGGCGGCGACTTTGGGTAGCCGGTCGCGTAGGGCTTGGGCGATGCGCATCTGGGCGGAGGCGGCGCCGCGGCTGAGGTTGCAGGCGGCGCTGATCGCGGCGTTGGCGGTTTCCCAGCCGTCGATGGCGCAGTAGGCGGAGGTGTCGTCTTCGTCGTCGCAGTGCCGCGCCACGATCTCGGCGATGACCGCCAGGCGGGCGGCGGCCTCGGCGGCTTCGGTGCGGGTGTGGTGTTCGAGGGTGTCGATCAGTGCGGTGTCAGTGCATTCACTGAGTACCGGCCGATCAAGCAAGTCGAACACATGTTCGATACTACTCGCGAATATGCAGGCCAGCAAGCATTTTCTGGCGGCAAACAGCGCACGCTCGCTGTGGGCGAGCGTGCGCTGCGTGGTGCCTGATTGCTACGGCTGGGTGTATCCCGCCGGGTTGGGGGTGTCCACCCACAGGTCGACGCCGAGATCAGATCCGGGCACGCAGTCGTACACGGACAGATCGGTGACGCCGTTGTCCACCAGGACGTCCTCGCACAGCAGGCTCTGCCCGGTGTACTCCCGGGCCGGCTTGTTGAAGATCGTGTAGGCGGCGTCGGCGTAGACGTCGGGCTTGCGGGCGCGGCCCATGGCCTCGTCACCGCCGAGCAGATTCTGCACGGCCGCGGTGGCGACCAGGGTGCGCGGCCAGAGGGTGTTCGAAGCGATACCCGCTTCACGCATCTCCTCGGCAATACCCAACGCACACAGCGTCATTCCGAACTTCGCCATCATGTAGGCGGTCGGCTTGAGCCACTCGGACTCCAGCCGGATCGGCGGGGACAGCGTCAGGATGTGCGGGTTCTCCCGGCCCTTCATGTGCGGGATGCAGGCCTGCGACACGGCGTAGGTGCCGCGGATCTGGATCCCGTTCATCAGGTCGAAGCGCTTGAGCGGAACTTCCTCGATGGAGCCGAGGTTGATGGCGGAGGCATTGTTGACGCAGAGGTCGATGCCACCGAACTGCTCGACGGCCTTGGCGACCGCGGCCGCCACCGAGTCACCGTCACGGACGTCGCCGACGATCGGCAGGGCCTGCCCGCCGGCCTCCTCGATCTCCTTGGCGGCCGTGTAGACCGTGCCCTCGAGCTTGGGATGGGGTTCGGCGGTCTTGGCCACCAGCGCGATGTTGGCGCCGTCGGCGGCGGCTTTCTTGGCGATCGCCAGGCCGATGCCGCGGCTGGCGCCGGAGATGAACATGGTCTTCCCGGACAGAGTCATAGGGACACGATATGCCGACCGGGATGGATTGAATTGCCCGGTTCAGGGCTATGCCGGGGGGACGATGGATTTGCCGACGAATTGGAGGAAGACATGAGCGTCGCTCCTACCGGGACCGTGCTGACCTGTGCGCACGAAGGTTGTGGGTGCCGGATCCGCGTCGAGTCCGAATGTCATTGCGAAGGCCCGGAAAGCAGCTACAAGTGCACGTGCGGCGCCGATATGGTGCCCGTCGCCGAATAGATCAGCCCGCTGCGTCGGGCTGCAGCGGCGGACAGTTGCCCGCCGGGTCGGCGACCAACTCGAAATGCCACAACTCGTTGGCATAGATCTGGCAAAGGCCGAAGCGTGCACCGTTGGCGATCAGCCAGTGATCGGCCTGCGGACCGCCGACATCGACGGCCTCACCGGTCACATGCCGGGACGCCGTCGGTGTCTGGACGTACTGGCGTGCGGCCGCGAGGCTGCCATAGGTCTGCACCGCCTGGTCCAGCAGCGATTGCTGGAAGGCAGCCGACCGCCAACCCGAGTTGATCGTCATGGTCACGCCGTCGGCCGCCGCGGCAGTGGCGGCATTCTGAACGGCGGCCAGCAGCCGCGGATCCAGCCGGCCGATCGCGGGGTTCTGCACGTCGAACGGGGTCAGGACCTGCCCGTCTGCCAGGGAACCGTCACCCTGGGTCATCGGGACGGTGTCGTCGACGAGACGGATCTGCGGTGCGGGTGCGGACGTGCCGAGCAGGGCCGCCAACGCGGCGACGCTCGAGACCACACTTGCTCCCACCATCGTCGGCATCACCGTCAACACATTACTGCGCCCGCGAGCGGGCCAGTACCAACACCAATTCGGCCACCATCGCCTCGATCTGCGCCGGATTCTTCAGCCGATCGGGTACCCAGGCCAAGGCGATGCGGGCCGGCGACCAGGTGCTCTCGTCGATGGGCACCAGCCTGAAATCCGGTGGGGAGAAGATCTTGCCTATCAACGATTCGGGCGCGTAGGGCACCAGCGCGACGAGGTGCCGGTTGGACACCTGGGCGGCCATCTCCAGCTCGCCGCCGAACTGGTTGGTGGTGCGCACGATGCGGGTCACCCCACGTGCGTTGAGCGCACGGGTCAGGCCGGCCAGCATGACGGGATTGGGCCGGGCGAAGTCGATCACGACGTCGCGATCGCGCAATTCCTCGATCGACACCAGATCCTTGGCCGCCAGCGGATCGTCGAACCGCACTGCCACTGCACCCTGGAAGGTGGCCACCACCCGGTATTGCAGCCGTTTGTCGGAGGTGGGCAGATGGATCAGTCCGAGGTCGAGGTGGCCGGACACCAGCTTGGCCGTCACCTCCGCAGCCGACCCGGGCACGCTGAACTCGGTCGGCACTGCCAGGTCGGCGACGGCGGTCTCTACCTGTGCCACGAAATCCGACGGCGCATAGGCGGTCGCTCCCACCCGGACCGTCGCGACTCCCTCGGTGAGCCGCACCGCGGTGGCCTTCAATTCGTCGACCTGACGCAGGATCTCGCGGGCGGGCCCGAGCAGTTTCGCACCCAACGGCGTCAGGCGGACCTCGTGGTAGTTGCGCTCGAAGAGCTGCCCGCCGAGCTCCTTCTCCAGCAGCTTGATCTGTTTGCTCAACGGAGGCGGGGTGATCATCAGGCGGTCGGCGGCCCGCTTGAAATGCAGTTCCTCGGCGACCGCAACGAAGTACCTGAGTCTGGTGAAGTCCATGCGGTCATTTCCGGCTGTGCGAGGGCGGTATTCGGCGAGGGGTGATCCACGAATCGTACGAGACGCGCGATCAGCGCCCCGCCGGTTGCGCGTTCTGCGGGACTTCGAGCACCCCGGCCGCGATCAGCTCATCGATCTCGGAGTTGTCCATACCGAGCAGTTCGGCGGCGATCTCGCGGGTCTGCTCGCCGAGTAGCGGCGCCTGCAGCAGTGGTGGATCAGCGATGCGATCCGAGTGGATCTGCACGTTCTCCATCGTGAACGGCTCGTCGGCGTGCGGGTGCAGTTCCTCGCGGAAGGCGCGGCGCTGCACGTAGTAGTCCCAGTCGGCGACCTCTGCGGCACGCAGCGCAGCGCCGGCCGGAACCCCGGCCGCCTGCAGCAGATCCATCGCCTCGGTCGCCGGGCGCTGTGACGTCCAGGACCGCACGGCCTCGTCGATGCGGCCACGCTGGGCGTCGCGCCCGGTGGGATTGGCCAGGTGTGCGTCGGCGCTCAGGTCAGGACGGTCGATCACGTCGCACAGCGCACGCCATTCGGCGTCGTCGCGCACGGTCACGGCGAGCCACCGGTCCTCGCCGGCTGCCGGGAACAGTCCCCACGGCGCATCGTGGACCGGACGGCGGGAGGGCTCGTGCCCGCGCCGCACCAGGACCTCGGCCGCGATCTCGCCGGCCAGGTGGCTGAGCATCACCTCCGATTGCGCGACGCTGACCGAGCCGCCGGAGCCTGTGCGTTCGCGGCGCAGCAGCAGGGCCAGCGCGCCGAGCGCGCCGATCCTCGCGGCCACGTGATCGGGGTAGACGGTGACGGTGTCGCAGAACGACTCCGGTTCGCCGGGGTACACCCACAGGTCGGTGAACCCCGCGGCCGCACGCACCAGCGGGCCGTAGCCCATCCGCTTCGCCCACGGCCCGGTGGGCCCGAACGCCGAACTGTCGACGACCACGATGCCCGGGTTCAGCTCCCGCAAGGTCTGGTGGTCCATGCCCAGTGTCTCGGCCACGCCCGGTTTGAAGTTGGTCAGCACGACGTCGGACAGGGTCACCAGCCGGTGGGCCAGGGCCCGGCCCTCCGGCGTCCGCAGATCGATGCCGATCGAGCGCTTGTTTCGATGGCCGGCGGCGTAGGTCTGCGACATCGAGTTCGGATTGCCGCGCAGCCCGTCCGGGAACGCCGAGTTCTCGATCTTGATGACGTCGGCGCCGAGGTCGCCGAACAATCGTCCGGTGTCGGACCCGACGACGATCACACCGAGGTCCAGCACGCGCACGCCTTCCAGCGGAAGGCCCTCGTCGCGGCGTCGGCGGCCGCCGAGGAGGGGGGCGACGTCGATTCGGCGCGGGTGGTCCGGAGCCCGTTCGGAAAGGTTCAGAGTGTTGGCCCGGTGCCCGTCGATCTCGACGACGCCCGCCGGCACCGGTGCGGACATCCCGGGGGACAGGTCGACCTCGTGGAAGTACCCGCGGCTCTTGACCTGTTCGGTGCCGAGAGTTTCGGCCAGGGTCAGCACGGCCGCTGTCGGCACCCCGTGCCGCTGGCCGGCGACCTCCAGCTCGGCCCGGGTCTGGCCGGCGCAGAACCGTCCGATCTCGGTCATCAACTCCGGCGAGCTGAACCGCACCCGCAGCCGGTCGAACGAGGGATCGGCGAACTGAGCCGGGCGGCCCATCCACTCGAACATGCCGTGCCACTGGCGTTTTGCCAGCAGGCAGATCCGCACGTGCCCGTCCTTGCACGCGATGATCGGGTACCGCAGGCGTTCGGCGTTCCAGTCACGTTGTTGCGCGCTGAGTGCGACCCCGGCCGAGGCTGTGCCGGCTGTCCCGTACGGAGGGTCGAGCGTCTGCATGGCCCCGTCGAGAATCGAGAAATCGATGAAATCGCCTTCACCGGTGCGTAATCGGTCCAGGTAAACGCTGATGGTCATCACGGCGGCCTGCGCCGCGGCCACGTGGTAGGGGAGTTGGGCGGCGGGAGGCACCAGGGGCTCGCGTCCCGGGATTCCCGAGCGGGACAGCTCACTGGTCAAGGCGTGCAGCACCGGAGTGGTGGCGTGCCAGTCGCGGTAGCTGGTGTCGCGACCGAAATCGCTGATCGACAGGATCACCAGGCGCGGGTGCTCCGCGTGAATGTTGCGGGCCGCCAAGGCTTTTTCGCCGGCCGATCCGGGGCGGGTGTCCTCGATCAGGATGTCGGCCCCGGCCAGCAGGTGAACCCACCGCCGGTGGTCGTCGGGGGTCGACGGATCGATGGCGACGGTGTCCACCCCGTGTCGGTTGATCGCGATGCCGACCGATTCGGGATCGACTCCGGCGCCCTCGACGATGGGGCCGGCGGGTTCTTCGGTGACACCGTGCACGTGCACCTGGGTCACCGTGGCGCCGAGGTCGGCCAGCAGGCGTCCCACCGCCGTCATCGGTCCGCGCGACAGGTCGAGGATGCGGACCCCGGCCAGTGGTGGGTCGTAGTCGTCCGGTTTGGCCATCGGTGTCAGCTCCGGCGGGCCTGGCGGAAGGGGATGTCGCGATCGACCTCGGGCTCCTTGGCCAGGCCGAGAACGCGTTCGCCGATGATGTTGCGCTGAATCTGGTCGGTACCGCCGCCGATCGACGTGAAGAACGCGTTGAGGGTCAGGAAGTTGATGTCGTCGGCTTCTGGGTTGTCCGGACCCGCCAGAAGTGCTTCCGCGCCGATGATCTCGGTCTTGAGGCGTGCCTCGGCGTGCAGGATGTTCGACATCGCCAGCTTGCCCAGCGACATGATTGAGCTGGATGTACCTTGTGCCGCAGCGGCTTTGGCACGGGCGTTGTTGAGCGAGTTGAGTTCGCGCAACGCCAGCACGTCCGCCAGTTCCCTGCGGACCGCCGGATCTTCCAGGCGGCCGTGGTCGCGCGCCAGGCCGATGAGGTCGTCGGCCCGGGTCCGGTTGCGCGAGCCGCGTCCGCCGTCGCCCATGATGGACCGCTCGTAGGCCAGTGCGGTCTGCAGCACCCGCCATCCGTTGCCCTCGCCGCCAAGGAGGTAGGCATCGGGCACCCGTGCATCGGTGATGAACACCTCGTTGAAGTGCGATTCACCGGTGATCTGGACCAGTGGACGGACATCGATGCCGGCCTGGCGCATCGGAATCATGAAGAAGCTCAAGCCTTTGTGCTTGGGCACGTCCCAGTCGGTGCGCGCGATCAGCAGCGCGTACTCGGACGTGGTGGCACCCGACGTCCACACCTTCTGGCCGTTGACCACCCACTCGTCACCGTCGCGAATCGCGGTGGTGCGTACCGCTGCCAGATCCGATCCGGCTCCCGGCTCGCTGTAGAGCAGACAGGTGCGGGCCTGTTCGGTCAGGAAGTCACGCACCAGGTCGTTCTTGAGCTGCTCGGTGCCGAATTTGAGCGCCGTGTTGGCCGGGATGCTGTATTTGTCCTGGCGCGCGCCGGGTGCCTTGACCGCACGGAACTCCTGCTCGATGACGGCGGCCAGTGCATTCGGGTACCCCCGCCCGAACCACTCGGTGGGGTATGTCGGCACGGCGTACCCGGCGTCGAGCACCTTCTGCAGCCAGGCCACCCGCTCGGGAGAGCTGACCCACGGATTGGTGGATTTCGTCAGCCCGGACCAGTTCTGGGCGAGCCAGTCGCGCACCTCGGTGCGCAGTTCCTCGGCACTGGGCAGGTCGTTGGCGGTCATCTTCAGGCGCCTTTCGACGTGAGGTAGCGCTCGCGGTGCAGCCCGGAGCCGCCGAGCAGCTGCAGGCCGGTGCGCGCGCGGCGCAGGAACAGGTGTGCCGGGTGCTCCCAGGTGAACGCGATACCGCCGTGCATCTGGATCGCCGACATGGCCGTCGTGTGGTAGGCCTCGGCACACGCGAATCCGGCCAGAGCGATTGCACCGCTCGCCTTTTCGCTGCCGGAGGCCAGCTCGGCCGCGGCGTGCTGGGCGGCCGAGGTGGCCGATTCCACCTGAATCAGCAGGTCGGCCGCCATGTGCTTGAGTGCCTGGAAGCTGCCGATGGGACGGCCGAACTGGATCCGGGTCTTGAGGTAGTCCACGGTGATGTCGAAGATCCGCCGTGCACCGCCGACCTGTTCGCCGGCCAGTGCGATCAACGCGAGATCGAGGGCATGCTGCACCGCGTCCCAGCCGGCGGTGCCGATACGGTGGGCCGGCGTGGCGTCGAACGTGTAGGTCGACAGCGGGACGGTCGGGTCGAAAACCGTTGCGACCGTGCGCTCGAAGCCATCGGCGTCGGGTGCGACCCGGAACACGCCGAAGTCTCCGTTGACGCGGGCGACGACCAGGATCACGTCGGCCACCTGACCGTGCATGACGTAGTGGGCGTTGCCGGTCAGCGCGTAGGTGGCCCCATCCGCGGCCGAGGCGCGTACCGAGACGCCCTCCCGCGCCCAGGTGCCGCGGGCACCTGTCACCGCGACGGTCCCCACCGAGGTGCCGTCGACCAGGCCGGGAAGCAGGCGTTGCTTGTCGTCGTCGGTGCCTGCCGCCTCGATCAGCGCCGTGGCCAGTACCGCGCTCGACAGGAACGGTGCGGGCAACAGCGCAGCGCCGGTCACCTCGGCGACAGCCTCGAGCTCGAGGGCTCCGAGACCGACGCCGCCGTACTCACTGCCGACCAGCAGTCCGGTGACACCTTGGGCGGCGAGCTTGCGCCACAGCCGGCGATCGAACCCGTCGTCGGTGCCCATCACCCGGCGTACGTCGTGCTCGGTGCATTCGTCGTGCAGCAACTCGGAGACCGCGGCGGCCAGTTCCGCCCGCTCGGCCACGCTGATCGTCATGTGCACCCGCCTTCCTCGTCGGGTCCATGCAATCCGGCCTGAGCCGTGGTGTAAATCACGGATTCGCACACCGACAGGTTTCCGTTTGCGACATGCCGGTGGCGCGGCCTACCCCGAAGTCAGGAAACGCCGATGTCGGCTGTCACCGCCGAGGTCGCGCGGATCAGGTCCTCGGGCGACAGCGCCACGTCCAAGCCGCGCTTGCCCGCGCTGCAGAGCACCTTGTCGAAGGCCAGTGCCGAGGTGTCGACGACTGTCGGCAGCCGCTTGCGCTGGCCCAGGGGGAGATCCCGCCCACGACGTAGCCCGTGGACCGCTGAGCGGCGACCGGGTCGGCCATTTCCACCTTCGGAACGCCCAATGCGGCCGCGGCGGCTTTGAGGGACAGCTTCTTCGGCACTGGGACTACTGCTACCGCCAGCCCTTTCGGCAGTGCGATAACGAGCGTTTTGAAGACCTGTTCGGCGACGATGCCGTCCGCCGCCAACTGGGCGACCGCCTCGTCGCCGAACGACTCGTTGCGAGGGTCGTGCTGGTAGGCCACCACTTCGTGGTCGATGCCCGCGGCCACCAGAGCTGCGATCGCGGGAGTCGCTGCACGTGCCACGGCGCTCAAGGGTAGCCGGGCACGCCGGGAACACAGCGGCACCCACATGCTGTTATTGCTCTCGACACCTGCTCAGCGCTACTTGTCGGTAGCACGCTCTAGGATCAGTAAGGAGGATTCTGGTGCCAACCGTATGCCTGGAACGGCCGCCGGATACCCAGTGGTATTCCGGAGCTCCTGGTGGCGCCGTGACAGAAGGGAAGGTGTTTCCCACGATGACTGACGTCGAGCAGGCTGAGCCTGACACGCCGCAGCCGACTGCCGAAACCGATGCCGAGCTGACCGCCCGGTTCGAACGTGATGCCATCCCGCTGCTGGACCAGCTCTACGGCGGCGCCTTGCGGATGACCCGCAACCCCGCCGACGCCGAGGACCTGCTGCAGGAAACCATGGTCAAGGCCTACGCCGGGTTCCGGTCTTTCCGCGAGGGCACCAACCTCAAGGCGTGGCTGTACCGCATCCTGACCAACACGTACATCAACAGCTACCGCAAGAAGCAGCGCCAACCCGCTGAGTACCCGACCGACGAGATCACCGACTGGCAGCTGGCGTCCAATGCCGAGCATTCCTCGACCGGTCTGCGGTCGGCGGAGGTCGAGGCACTCGAGGCGCTGCCCGACACCGAGATCAAGGCAGCGCTGCAGGCGTTGCCCGAGGAATTCCGGATGGCGGTGTACTACGCCGACGTCGAGGGCTTCCCCTACAAGGAGATCGCCGAGATCATGGATACTCCCATCGGGACCGTGATGTCCCGACTGCACCGCGGCCGCAAGCAGCTGCGTGAGCTGCTGTCCGACGTGGCCAGGGATCGTGGCTTCATCCGAGGTCAGCTCGGTGAGCCGGAGGAGGTGTCGTCGTGAGCGAGAAGCACGATGAGGACGAGCGCTGGACCCCGCCGATCGGTCCCGTCGACCCGGAGCACCCGGACTGCGCGGCGGTGATCGCCGAGGTATGGACGTTGCTCGACGGTGAATGCACGGCCGAAAGCCGCGACAAGCTCAAGCACCACCTCGAAGAATGCCCGGCCTGCCTGCGTCACTACGGCGTCGAGGAGCGCGTCAAGCGGCTCATCGCGGCCAAGTGCAGTGGCGAGAAGGCCCCTGAGGGGCTGCGGGAACGGCTGCGCATCCAGATCAGCCAGACCACGATCATCCGGGGCTGACCAGGCGGTTTGCCCCCGCCGGCCCAACGACAAACCGCCCGATCTCCGAAGGGAGTCGGGCGGTCACAGTCTGCCGAAGTGGCTAGCGCACTGACTTCGAACCGGCGTTGGGGCGCTTGCCGTGGTTCGCCTTCGAGTGCTTGCGGTCCCGCTTCTTGCGGCCACGCTTGGCCATGATGATCCTCCAGATGGTGTAAGAGCTTGCTCCCTAGTGTCTCATGACCCGGGGGCGGCGCTGACCACCCGGTGTTGTGGTTCGATATAGGCCGCAGAAGTAGTCGGGTTGGCAGCGGTAGTGAAGTGGGGTGAAGATGGCCGAGGACGTTCGCGCCGAAATCGTGGCCAGTGTGCTCGAGGTCGTGGTTCACGAGGGCGATCAGATCGGTGCAGGGGACACCCTGGTGCTGCTCGAGTCGATGAAGATGGAGATCCCGGTCCTCGCCGAGATCGCGGGCACGGTGACCAAGGTCAACGTCGCCGAGGGCGATGTGATCCAGGCCGGCGATCTCATCGCGGTGATCGACTGACGCTGCGGGAAGTTGGCTGATGTCCACCCTCGGTGACCTGCTCGCCGAGCACACCGTGCTGCCCGGCAGCGCGGTGGACCACCTGCACGCGGTGGTCGGGGAGTGGCAGCTGTTGGCCGACCTGTCGTTCGCCGACTACCTGATGTGGGTGCGTCGCGACGACAGCGTCCTGGTGTGCGTCGCGCAGGTGCGTCCCAACACCGCCCCCACCGTATTGCTGGCCGACTCGGTCGGCACGCTCGCGGCGGCCGCCGACCTCCCCGTTGTCGCCACGGCCTTCGAGTCCGGGGCGATCGGGCGCGGAAACGGTGGTACGCAACGACATTCGCCGGACCTTCCCGGCCTGAACGTGGAAGCGGTGCCGGTGCGGCACCGTGATCACGTGGTCGCGGTACTGACTCATCAGACCGCGTTGGCCACCCGCCGGATGGCCAGTCCACTGGAGGGCGCTTACCTGGACTGTGCGAGCGATCTGCTGCACATGCTGTCGGAGGGCACCTTCCCCAATGTCGGCGATCTGGCCATGTCGCGCTCCAGCCCACGGGTGGGCGACGGGTTCATCCGGCTCGACGAGGTCGGCGACGTGGTGTTCGCCAGTCCCAACGCCATCTCGGCCTATCACCGCATGGGGCTGGCCTCAGAACTCGACGGGCACAATCTGGTGACCGTCACCCGTCCGTTGATCTCCGACCCGTTCGAGGCCCAGGAACTGGCCAACCACGTGCGCGACTCGCTGGCCGGCGGCTCCAGCATGCGTATGGAGGTGGACGCCGGTGGTGCGGCGGTGCTGTTGCGGACCCTGCCGCTGGTGGTGCACGGCGCGGCGGTCGGTGCCGCTGTCCTGATCCGCGACGTCACCGAGGTCAAACGGCGTGACCGCGCGTTGCTGAGCAAGGACGCCACCATCCGGGAGATCCATCACCGGGTGAAGAACAATCTGCAGACCGTGGCGGCCCTGCTGCGGCTGCAGGCGCGCCGGACCAACAATCTGGAGGCCCGCGAGGCACTGATCGAGTCGGTGCGGCGGGTGTCCTCGATCGCGCTGGTGCACGACGCCCTGTCGATGTCGGTCGACGAGGAGGTCAACCTCGACGAGGTGATCGACCGGATCCTGCCGATCATGAACGATGTCGCGTCGGTGGACACGCCGATCCGGATCAATCGGGACGGCGCCCTCGGGGTGCTCGACGCCGACCGTGCGACGGCGCTGATCATGGTGATCACCGAATTGGTGCAGAACGCCATCGAGCACGCCTTCGACGCGAACACGCCCCAAGGGTGTGTGACCATCCGGTCCGAGCGGTCGGCCCGCTGGCTCGACGTCGTGGTGCACGACGACGGGCGTGGCATGCCCGACGGGTTCAGCCTGGAGAAGTCCGACCGACTGGGTCTGCAGATCGTTCGGACACTGGTCACCGCGGAATTGGACGGCTCGCTGGGCATGCACGACGACCCGTCGGGGGGAACCGATGTGGTGCTGCGGGTGCCCATCGGACGCCGCAGTCGCGGGATCCAGTGAGGTCGTCGGCGGATTCACAGGACGTCCACAGTGGGACGTCAGTACCACCGAAGCAATTACGCAGTTGCGTCAATACGAAATGTGACGACAATTACGCAATTTGCTGCGGAAATTGTCACAGAAATAAGCTACGGCCCCGACATTCGTCGGGGCCGTAGCTTGCGTCGGGATCTGGACCGAAGGGTCAGACTCCGGTGCGGGCCTTGGTGCGGGCGTTGCGACGCTTGAGCGCACGACGCTCGTCCTCGCTCATCCCGCCCCACACGCCGGCGTCCTGGCCGGAGTCCAAGGCCCAGGTGAGGCACTCGGTGGTTACCGGGCAACGGTTGCACACCAGCTTCGCGTCAGCGATCTGAGCGAGCGCCGGGCCACTGTTTCCCACGGGGAAGAACAGCTCCGGATCTTCGTCGCGACAGACGGCCTTGTGGCGCCAATCCATAATGATCAAACTCCTCGTTAGACATGTCATGCGTGCGCGGCGAAGCGCACTAGATTTTCTTCGGCTGTTAACGCGTGCACACGAATGTTTCTGCACTGTTGCATTGATGCTTTCACAGGCTGAACAGATGTCAATAGCATTGAGTTAACACGTGGGCAATGTCACTGGCGGGGTCGGTGACCTGCCCCCTGCATCCTGTGTACTACACTTCCAAACTAGCTGCGCCCTAATTCCACCGTAGACGGTGTGTTTGTGCAGGTCAATCGGTTTTATTCGTCGGTGCGACAACGCTCAGCGCCTCGGGGACCGACGTGAACGTCATGGTTTCGCGCTCACCGATGTAATCTCCGTCAATCTGGCACGCGACAGGCGTGTTGCTCGTCACGGTGACCGACGAGACGTCGTCCGCGCGGATCAGATGCTTGGCCTCCAAGCGGGGATTGCGGGCCACCATCTGCCGGACCAGCCGCAGATTCGCCCAGACGTTCATGCTCGTGGTGGCGAACACGCCAAGGCCGGTGTCGAACGTGGTCTCCGGGTTCGTCCACACCGGGCGGCTGTTCGCATACGTCCACGGGCTGGAGTTCGACACGAACGCGAAATGCACCCCGCCGACCGGATCGGCGCCCGGCAGCTGCAGCGTCAGGGTCGGTTCCTTGCGCGCGCCGGCGAAGAACTCGCGGACGGCCACCCGGATGTAGCGCGACGCGGTGACCTTGCGTCCCTTCTCGCGCTGGGCCTCCACAGCCGCCACCACGTCACCGTCCATGCCCATGCCCGCGGTGAACACGCCCCAGCGCTCGCCGCAGTCCATCAGCCCGATACGGCGCCACGGACGCCCCATCCGATAGCCGCCGAGCAGGTCGACGAGTTGGTTGGTGGCCTCGATGGGATCGGGGCTGATGCCCAAAGCCCGGGCGAAGACGTTGGCCGAACCACCCGGGACGACGGCCACGGCGGGCGCCAGGCCCGCGTCGGGGCGGGTTCCGCAGTCCCCGAGCACGCCGTTGACCACCTCGTTGACCGTGCCGTCGCCGCCGTGCACGATCAGCACATCCACGCCGTCGCGGGCGGCGGCACTGGCGATCTCGATCGCGTGACCTCGGTGGTTGGTGTGTTCGACGGTCAGCGTCACCCGGCTTTCCAGCGCATGGGCGAGCAGGTCACGACCCGCCGGGGTGGTCGAGGTGGCGTTCGGGTTGACGATCAGCACGGCACGCACGGGGCATGAGCCTAACCGGGCGAGGTGTCCTGCCGTTATTCGTAGATCTCGCCGTCCACGTAACGCCACTCACCCTTCACCCGCTCGAAACGACTGCGTTCGTGAAGGATGTGCCGGCTGCCGCCGTGGACGTATTGGGCTCGGAACTCCACCACGCCGGTGGTGTCGGCCTCGTCGCCGGCGTCGGTGTCGACGATCTGCAACCGTCGCCAGGTGACGGTCTCGTCGAGGGTCAGCTCGACGGGACGGGTGTCGGGATGCCAGGAGGTCAGCAGGTACTCGACGTCCCCCACGGCGAAGGCGCTGAACCGTGACCGCATCAGTGCGACGGCGGTCGGGGCCGGGCGGACGCCGGCGTGCAACGGCCCGCAGCAGTCGGGGTAGGCGCTGCCGGTACCGCACGGGCAGAGGTTCACGCTCGACACGCGGTCCAGTATCTCCATCGGTCGCTCACGGCCCGTCCTCGACGCCGAGATCGACATGAGGGCTGCGCCTTTTGCCCAATTGCAACCCTGGTGTCGATCTCGACACGGGAACCAGCCGGTACCGTACTGCAGGTGACCGAACGTCGATTGTTGCTCGTCAACGGGCCGAATCTCAACATGCTCGGCACCCGGCAGCCCGAGATCTACGGGTCCACCACGCTGGCTCAGATCGAGCAGCGGGTGGCCGAGGTGGCAGCAGGGTTCGGTTTCGAGGTTCGCGCGGTGCAGAGCAACCACGAGGGCGTGCTGGTCGACGCGATCCAGGCGGCCCGTGGTGACTGCACGGGCATCATCATCAATCCCGCGGCCTACAGCCACACCTCGGTGGCCATCCGCGACGCGCTGAGCGCCGCCGAACTGCCGGTGGTCGAGGTGCACCTGAGCAACATCCACACCCGGGAACCGTTCCGCCACCACTCGTACGTGTCGGCTGTCGCGCAGGTCGTGATCGCCGGAGCGGGTCCGGCCGGATACGAGTACGCGGTGCGCTACCTCGCGGAGCGGCAGTCGTGATCCAGCCTCCCTCCATCCGGTACGCAGGATTTCTGACCGCCGCCGAAGGGATCGCCGCGCTGATCATGGCGGTCGTGCTGCTGGTGCGTGCGATCGGCGGTGCCGACCAGCACATCGTCAGCGGGTACGGCACCGCGATCTGGTTCGTCCTGATCGGTGGCGGGGTGCTCGCCGGCGGTTGGGCGCTGATCACCGCTCGGCGCTGGGGCCGGGGGATCGCGGTGTTGACCAACCTGCTCTTGCTGCCCGTGGCCTGGTACGTGATCACCTCACACCACGTCGTGTACGGCGCCCTGGTCGGATTGCTCGCCCTGGTGACGCTGGGCCTGTTGTTCAGCCCGTCCTCGGTGGACTGGATCACCCGGCGCGGCTAGTCGCGGCGCTCGGCGGCCAATGCCGAAAGTTCCGGGCCCGATACCCGGTAGGTGGTCCATTCGGTCTGCGGCTTGCCACCGACGGCGTCGTACAGCGCGATGGCGTTGACGTTCCAGTTCAGTACCGCCCAGGTCATCCGCGAGTAGCCCTGCTCGACGCACTCACCGGCCAACGTGGACAACAGTTTTCGGGCCAGCCTCCGACGCCGGAACACCGGACGCACGTAGAGGTCCTCCAGATAGAGTCCGGCGACGCCGTCCCAGGTGGAGAAGTTCAGGAACCACACCGCGGTCGCAGCAATCTGCCCGTCGATCTCCACCATGTGCGCGTACGCCACCGGACGGTCGCCGAAAAGCGCCGTGTGCATCTGCTTTTCGGTCACCGTACATTCGTCCGCGGCCCGTTCGAACTCGGCCAACTCGCGAATCATCGCGGTGATCTCGACCTCGTCACCGGGCCGCGCCCGGCGGATCAACTCGCTCATGTTGCCCCTAGTCCGGTCAGGATGGTCCTGAATTTCGTGGTGGTCTCGTCGACTTCGTCATCTGGATCGGATTCGGCGACGATACCTCCGCCCGCACTGGCCAGTGCCGTCGATCGATCTGCGGACAACACCGCGCACCGGATCGAGACGACCCAGCGGCCGTCGCCGCGGCTGTCGCACCAGCCGACGGCGCCGGCGTAGAACCCGCGATCGCCCTCGAGTTCTCCGATCAGGGCAGTGGCCCCCTCGGTCGGGACTCCGCCGACGGCCGGGGTGGGATGCAACGCGAGTGCCAGATCGATTGCCGTGATGTGCTTTTCGCGCAACCTGCCCACCACCGGGGTGCTCAGGTGCCACAGTGCGTCGGTGCCGTGCAACTCGGGTTCGTCGGCGATCTGCAGATCCACGCACAACGGGTCCAGCGCCTGACGCATCATGTCGACCACGAGCTGATGCTCATGTCGGTTCTTCGCCGATGCCGCCAGCGCGGCCGCGTTGGCCGCATCGATCTGCGGATCGGCCGATCGTGGCGCCGACCCGGCGAACGGTTGGCAGATCACCGTCTCGCCCTCGCGCGCCACCAGCAACTCGGGACTCGCGCCGACCAGGACGGTGCCGGTGTGGGCGCCGCCCGCCGCGGACAGGTCCGCCAGGTAGACCGTGGCGGCCGGGTCGGCGTCGGCAAGCCTGCGCAGCACGCTTCGCACCTCCCACGGGGAATCGGCGGTCAGGCGCAGCGCGCGGGCCAGCACCACCTTGTCGATCGGGATCTGCGGGTCGCGCAGTCGCCGGATCGCCTCGGCCACCCGGCCGCGGTGCACCGGTCCCGGCGGCAGGGTTTCGCGGTCCACCACCGCGGGAGGTGGACTGGTGGGCCAGGACGGCAGCGCATCGCTGAACCGGACCGTCTCGGGTTCGTACAGGGCGGCAGGCGTCGCCAGATCGAATGGCAACGCGCCCAAAACAATTGGAGTTCCCGAGCGCAGGGCTGCCTGCGCGTCGGCGATGTCGGGGAATCCGGCACGCATTCCCTCGGCCAGTACGGTGCCGGTCGGACCGGCCAGCACGAATGAGGGGCTCACAGCGACAGGCACGGGTTGGGGTGACCGGTCAGGCCGAGTGCGGTGATCTGGCGTACGCCGTGCTCGAAACCGCACACCGCGAGAGAAGCGGGAACCATCGACACCCGGATTCCTTCGGACACCGGCAGTTCCGCCCAGCGGGTCAGCATCGCGCGGGAGAAATGGCCGTGCCCGACGAACACCACATCCCGGGTCGGCACATGCTTCAGGGCCAACGCCACGGCCTGGTCGGCGCGCGCACCGACCTGTGCCACGGTCTCCCCGCCGGGACAGCCATGTGTCCACACCAACCAGTCGGGCACGGTCTGGCGGATCTGCGGGGTGGTCAGTCCCTCGTAGTCGCCGTAATCCCACTCGGAGAGCACCGGGTCGACCTCGTCGACGTGCAGGCCGGCCAGTTCGGCGGTGACCAGGGCTCGGCGCCGGGGGCTGCTGATCACCAGCGGGTCGCTCAACTGCAGTTCGGCGAGTGCCGGGCGGGCCAACACGGCCTGCTCGCGTCCGGTCTCGGTGAGTTCGAGTTCGGTGCGGCCGGTGTGCCTGCCGGTCGCCGACCACTCGGTCTCGCCGTGGCGGAGCAGGATCAGGCGGTGCAGGCGGTCGCTCACAACGGCGATTCTGCCGCACGTTCCGGCAATGCCGCCGAGAGCGTGCTTGGATGAAGGTGTGACGCGAGTATTAGCGGTCGCCAATCAAAAGGGTGGGGTAGCCAAGACGACTACGGTCGCGTCGCTGGGTGCGGCGATGGCCGAGCAGGGGCGGCGGGTGCTGCTGGTCGATCTGGATCCGCAAGGCTGTCTGACGTTTTCATTGGGACATGACCCGGACAAACTGCCGGTATCGGTACACGAGGTATTGCTCGGCGACGTCGAGCCGGGGGCGGCCCTGGTCGAGACGGCCGAGGGGATGACGCTGCTGCCGGCCAACATCGACCTGGCGGGCTCCGAGGCCATGCTGTTGATGCGGGCCGGGCGCGAGTACGCGCTCAAGCGGGCCCTGGCCAAGGTCGAATCCGATTTCGACGTGGTGATCATCGACTGCCCGCCGTCGCTGGGGGTGCTGACACTCAACGGTCTGACGGCCGCGAACGAGGTGATCGTGCCGTTGCAGTGCGAGACTCTGGCGCACCGCGGTGTGGGCCAGTTCCTGCGCACCATCTCCGACGTGCAGCAGATCACCAATCCCGAGCTGGCGCTGCTGGGTGCGCTGCCGACGCTCTACGACTCGCGCACCACCCACAGCCGTGACGTGCTGCTCGATGTCGCCGACCGGTACGAGCTGCCCGTGCTGGCTCCGCCGATTCCACGCACGGTCCGCTTCGCCGAGGCCAGCGCGTCGGGGTCCTCGGTGCTGGCCGGCCGCAAGAGCAAAGGCGGGCTGGCCTACCGAGAGTTGGCCCAGGCGCTGCTCAAACACTGGAAGTCCGGGAAGAAGCTCCCGACCTTCGCACCCGAGGTGGTCTAGGGCGCCCTTGACCTTGCCCCACGGGCAGACCCGATGCTGACAACATGAACGAAGACCTGATGAGCATCGGAGAGTTCGCGGCCAAGACCGGGCTGTCGGCGAAGATGTTGCGCTCGTACGCGGCGTCGGGCGCACTGGTGCCGGCCGCCGTCGATGAACTGACGGGGTACCGGTACTACTCCCGGGGGCAGATTGCTCAGGCCCGGACGGTGGGGTTGCTCCGGGGAGCCCAGATACCGGTCGCCGAGATCGCCGGATTCCTGCACGACCCGAGCGAGCAGCAACTGGCTGCCTGGCGGACGGCGCTCGATGATGAATACGCGCACCGCTGCCAGGCGCTCGGGGCGGTCCGCGGCGCGCTGCTCGCCCACACTTCTCCGGCGGCAGGGGGTCGCCGGAGTGACGAGAGGACGATCTGGATGGCTTCGGTGTTACGGTCCGCGACGGCCACCGATCAGGGGCCCGTGCGGGAGAGCAACCAGGATTCGCTGTTCGCCGACGGCGTCCTGTATGCGGTCGCCGACGGTTTCGGGCCCGGCGGTGAACACGCCAGCCGCATCGCGATCGAGGTGCTGGCCGCAGGATTCGCGGCCGCACCTGACCGCGACGGGCTCATCGGTGCGGTGCAGCAGGCCAACGAGCAGGTCTTCGCGCACGTCAGCGCGTCTGGCACCAGTTCTGGCGCCACGCTGACGGTGGTGGCGATGTTCGGTGACGAGCAGGGCGGTCCGATGGCCGTCAACATCGGGGATTCGCCACTGAACCGCATTCGTGACGGAGTCATGTGTCAGCTCACCGACGATCACAGTGTCTCGGGGGAGCTGGTGCGAGCCGGTGAGATCACCCGGGAGGAGGCCCGTTTCCACCCGCACCGTCATCTGCTGACCCGGGCGCTGGGCATCGGCCCCTTCATCCGGCCGGACCTCTTCGATCTCGACTGCCGTCCCGGCGACCGGTTCCTGATCAGCAGCGACGGATTGTTCGCCGGAGCCGAGGATGCCGACATCGTGGGCGCGGCCGCCGCCGACGAACCCGAGGTCGCGGTGCAGCGGCTGGTTCAGGTGGCCAACGATGCCGGCGGCAGCGACAACACCACCGTGATCCTGATCGACATCGGCTGAGCCGGCGTCAGGCTGTGCCTCATCCAGGGCCCAGCGCCACCAGTTGCGCGCCGCGCTGTTCGAGCACGGTGTCTCCGGCCACCACCGGCACCACGGGCGACACGCTGGGCGTGCGCGGCAGTGCGATGTGGCGTTGCCCGGTACCGGTCTGCGGATCGAATACGTCATAGCCGTCGTTGACCGGAACCAGGAGCTGCCCGGCCATCACCGTGCCGGGGCCGACCGGGAAATGCGGTCCGGATGGGGTCACGGTGAACTTGTACTGAAGGCCGGCGGTCCCGGTGGTGCTGAAGACCAGCACCGAGTCGCCGGTCCACCAGCTGATCAGGTCCCCGGAACGGGTGGTGGTGGACTGCGGCGCGGCCGGTTTGGCCAGCGGCAGGCTGGCGAGGGTCTTTCCGGTCTCGTCGATGACGTTCACCATCGGCTTCGGGGTGGGCAGGTACACCGCTGTGGTGGTACCCGACACCGCGATCACCTGGGCGCCGGATTCGTCGGTGATGTCCTGCAACTCGACATAGCGCACGTCGGGGGTGTCTTCTTCGTCGGCCGGGCGCAGCAGCGTCAGCCGGATGAATTTGCTCTTCGGACAGGACTCCAGCACCGACACCGCCGAGGAACTCGCCGCCGCCGACAGCTGCCTGCACACAGGTGATGCCGGCACGTCCGGCTTGATGCGGGCGTCCAGTGCGCCATAGGACAGCATCCGGACCATGTCCGAGCGCCACAGCTCGAGGCGACTGTCCCCGGCGGAGAGCACGGTGGTGCCGTCGGAGGACAGCCGGACCTCGGGGTCGGCGTAAGCGGTGCGGGCTGGCCCGCGGGTGCCGGTCTTGCCGTCGACGGTGCTGACCTGTCCGCACCCACGGACATCCGGGTATACCGCGACGGCGTATTGGTACACCGCCGTCACACCGCACAGTTCGAGGTCGCGGGCATAGCTCCACAACACCGCACCGGTCACCGGATCGCGCCCTTCGACGGTGGATCCGTGCGCACTCACCACCGACCCGCCGGCGAGCACGGGTTCGGTGGTCTTCGAACTCTCGGTGGTCCACAGCTCCTGCAGACCATTTGGCACCTCGCGCGCCGGGGTCAGGTACGGCACCGGTGATGCGGCAGGCCTGCTGATTGTGGCCCGTGCATCACTGGTCCACCAGATCAGGCCGGCCGCCAGTGCGACGATCGCGACGATTGCCGCCGCGGCTGCCATGTCGGTGCGGGTGCGGCGTTCAGGTTTGACCATGGACTGGTGTCGTCAGGTCTTGTCTGGCGGGCGCCGGTCAGCCGGCCGTCGCGGTCTCGGTCTTCCGGGGGCGGCGCCGGCGGCGGCGACGTCCGGCGCTGGACGCGTCGCCCGCGGTGTCCTCCGACTCGGTCACCGGTGCGGCTTCGGCGCTGTCCTGCGCAGGGGCTGCGGTGCCCTCGGGGTGCCCGGTGCCCGCCTGGCCGCCGCGGGTACGCCGACGGTTACGGGTCCTGGTCTTGGCCGGCCGGTCCTCGTCCGCCGAGGAGATGCGCTTCTCGTCGGGGCTGCGCGTGGACTTGGCCTTGGCCTTGGCCTTGCGGGGCTCGCCGATGGTGCCCGTGGCGTCGGTCGGGATGCCCAGCTCTTCGTAGATGTGCGGTGAGCTGGAATAGGTCTCCGCCGGATCGGGGCAGTTCAGGCTCAGCGCCTTGTCGATCATTTCCCACCGGCCCAGTTCGTCCCAGTCGACCAGGGTGATGGCGACACCGGTCTTGCCGGCGCGGCCGGTGCGTCCGATGCGGTGCACGTAGGCCTGCTCGTCCTCGGGGCACTGGTAGTTGATGACGTGCGTGACGTCGTCGATGTCGATACCGCGAGCCGCGACGTCCGTCGCAACCAGCACGTCGACGGCGCCGCTGCGGAACGACTTCAGAGCCTTCTCGCGGGCACCCTGGCCCAGGTCGCCGTGCACGGCGTCGACCTTGAACCCGCGCTCGGCGAGCTCGTCGGACACCTTCTGCGCGGTGCGCTTGGTGCGGGTGAAGATCATCGTGGCGCCGCGGCCCTCGGCCTGCAGAATCCGGCTCACCAGCTCCGACTTGTCCAGGGCGTGAGCCCGGTAGGCGAACTGCTCGGTGGTGTCGTGGGTGGCCGCCGAGTGCGGGGCCTCGGCCCGGATGTGGGTCGGCTGGTTCATGAACGTGCGAGCCAGCGTGATGATCGGGTCGGGCATGGTGGCCGAGAACAGCATCGACTGCCGGTCGTCGGGGGTCAGCCGCAGGATGCGCTCGATATCGGGCAGGAAGCCCAGGTCCAGCATCTCGTCGGCCTCGTCGAGCACCAGCACGGACAGTCCGCCCAGCTGCAGGTGTCCCTGCTGGGCCAGGTCGAGCAGCCGGCCCGGGGTGCCGACGACGACGTCGACGCCCTTGCGCAGGGCCTCGATCTGGGGCTCGTACGGACGTCCGCCGTAGATCGAGGTCACGGAGAACTTGCGGTCCGCGGTGGTGAGGTACTTGGCGGCGCCGGCGAGGTCGTCATAGACCTGCAGACACAGCTCGCGGGTCGGCACCACGATCAGGGCGCGGGGAGTGCCGTTGAGCGGGCGGGTCTCGTCGGTGGAGACGCGGTGCAGCAGCGGGATCCCGAAGGCGTAGGTCTTGCCCATACCGGTGCGGGCCTGACCGATCAGGTCGTCACCGGCGAGCGCCAGCGGGAGGGTCAGTTCTTGAATGGCAAAGGGGTGTTCGATGCCGGTTTCGCGCAGGGCACGGACGATCTCGTCGCGGACACCGAGCTCGGCAAACGTTTTATTTACATGCGTCATGGTGGGTGGAGGTGGCCTTTCACTGTCAAACCTCATGGGCATCCAGCGCACACGGAGTCTGACGATGAAACGGTCGGGTTCGCCCGGATACGGTTCGTATCCCTCGGCGCTGCCGATCCGTTGGGCCCAGCTCCACAGGGCGGGCCAACTGCGTGCACGCACATTTCCTGGTAGCGGTTCGGGCGCTGAAACAGTCGGCTCGAAGCCGTTACCAGATACCATTGTAGCTGGTAACGGGATCTGGACCGATTTGCCAGCAGATCACGGTGCTCCGACGGCGTCTAGAGTTGGCCTCATGAATTCGCCTCAGCCTGCCGCGGAACAGATCGTCGAACCGGTCGACCCAGGCGTGACGGCGGATCATCCCGGGGTCAACGAGTTGTTCGCGGTGCTGGCCTACGGCGAGGTCGCCGCGTTCTACCGGCTCACCGAGGAAGCGCGCATGGCGCCGAATCTGCGGGGCCGGATCAACATGGCGAGCATGGCCGCCGCCGAGATGGGCCATTACGAGCTGTTGCGGGATGCGTTGGAGCACAGGGGAGTTGACGTCGTCCCCGCGATGACCAAATACGCCTCGGCGTTGGAGAACTATCACCGGATGACGACTCCGAGCACGTGGCTGGAGGCGTTGGTCAAGACCTACATCGGCGACGCGCTCGCCGCGGACTTCTATCTGGAGATCGCCGACGCGCTGCCCGAGCAGGTGGCCACGGTGGTACGTGCGGTGCTGTCCGAAACCGGCCATTCGCAGTTCGTGGTCGCCGAGGTGCGGGCCGCGGTGACCGCCAGCGATCGGCAGCGGCACCGGCTGGCGCTGTGGGCGCGTCGCCTGCTCGGAGAGGCCGTCACCCAGGCCCAGTTCGTGCTGGCCGATCACGACGAACTCGTCGACCTCGTGATGTCCAGCGGTGAGGGTCTGACCCAGCTGGCCGAGTTCTTCAGCCGCCTGCAGAACACCCACCAGTCCCGGATGCAGGAACTGGGCCTGGCGTAAACGGTCGCTACTGCGTGCAGGTGGTGATCATCGTGTTGTTGGCCTGCGCGACGAGCACGGCGCCGGACGCATCGGTGATCGAGCAGTTGAGCTGACCCGCGACGCTCGTCGCGGTCACCGACTTGAGCGTGACACCCGGGTTGAGCACCACGGTCTTGGCCCAGGGCAGCGCGACGTTGATGTCGGTCTGCAGTGCACCCTGCTCGTCGGTGTAGACGATGGTCACCAGGTCGATCAGCTGGCGGTTGCCGGTCACCCGGTAGGTGATCGCGTTCGGGGTCGCGATGGCCGCGGGCGGAGCCGCCTCGGGCGGCGCGGCCGGCGCGGGTGCGGCGGTCGCGCTGGGCGCCGGCGTCAGGGTCGTGACGGTCTCGGGTGACAGCGGCGCCGTCGGTGCGGCCCGCGGCGGAACCGGCTTCGTGCTGGCGTCCTGCGCCGGTTGCGTCGTCTGGGTCGGCTGCGCCGACGGCGAGGTCAGGGTGGCCGATACCGAGCCACTGTCGCCGCCGCCCAGGATCACCACGGTGCAGATCACCGCGACGAGCAGGATCGCGCCGGCCACGGCGGCCACCCAGATCCAGCGCCGGTCGATCGGGTCCTCGTAGAACGTGACCTCGTCGTCGTAGTCCGCGTCGTAGTCGGCGTCGGCGTCGTACTCGTCCGTCTTGTAGTCAGGGGTGTAGCCGGAGTACCCGCTCGGCTCATACGGGCGGTCCCCGAACCGCTCGGTCGGGCTGGTGTCGTACGGCGAATAGTGCCTGGTCATGCGGGTGCCCCAGTCGTCTCGTCCAATATCGGCACTGATGCTATCGAGGCAGAAGTGACAGATGAGGTTGAGCTCGGGGCGTGTCGGTCACGGTCCGGACTCGGTTCGGTATCTGCGTTTCGCGCACGGCGTACCTCTGGTCCAGACCGCTGGCGGCGACGCGACCCGGCTGTCCACTAGCCTGCTCAGGGAAGTCGACAAACGACGCGAGAAAGAAAGAAGGGTCCAGCGTGGAGGTCAAAATCGGTGTCACGGACAGCCCGCGCGAGCTGACCTTCAACAGCGCGCAGACACCCACCGAGGTGGAGCAGCAGGTCACCGAAGCACTCGCCAAGGATTCGGGTGTGCTGGCGCTGACTGATGAGAAGGGGCGGCGATTCCTGGTGCAGAACAGCCGGATCGCCTACGTCGAGATCGGCGCCGCCGACGTGCGCCGGGTTGGTTTCGGCGTCGGAGCGGAATCCGCCTGAGATCAGGACCGGGTGAGTGGCACGTGTGACAGTCCGCCCCAGGCGAACTGCACCGTGCCATCCACGGCCGTATTCCGGTCGATCGGGCGGTCATTGGTCAGCCAGTACCGCGCCGAGTCGACGCTGATGGCCACCAGCCCGACCGCGATCATCCTGGCGCGGTGCGCCTCCAGGCCGGAATCCCGGCTGATCAGATCGAACACCGCATCGGTGCACGCCTCGGTCGCGACCTTCACCTGAGCCGCCACCTGCGGCTCGCTGACGTAGTCGTTCTCGAAGATCAGCCGGTAGCCCTGGCTGTCGTGCTCGATGAAATCGAAGAACGCCTCGACCGCCGCGCGTAACCGCTGCCGGTTGTCGGTCGTGGTCCGAAGGGCCTGGCGCACGCCGGACACCAGATTGTCGACGTGCCGCTGCAGTACCGCCAGGTACAGCTCGAGCTTCGATGAAAAGTGTTGGTACAGAACAGGCTTGCTCACGCCCGCACGTTCGGCGATCTCATCCATGCCCGCTGCGTGGTAACCGCGCTCGACGAACACCTCACTGGCGGCAGCCAACAGCTGTCCACGCCGTTCATCACGGGGAAGGCGATTGCCGCGTCGACCACCGGTCGTGGGCTTGTCGCCTCTCCTCTCGGCGGTGTTGGCGAGATCGCTCATCAGGTCCTCAATCTGTATTGCTCTGGCGCACTTGGACATGTTCACCCGAGCCGCTGATCGCACCGACACTACTACCGTGGCGCGCCAGTTTCGCCGCGCGGTCGCGGAAGAAACCGCACGGGGTTTCGAAATGACACCGGCGAGGTCACGGCATAGCTGCGCCGAGAACCGATCCACAGGAGTCTGTGCCATTCTGGTCCGGTGACCTACGACCCGGGACGTCGCGGGGGTGGCCGTGTCCCGGCGCTGCGCAACGAGTGGCGGGAGCCGCTACGCGCTCAGCGAGATCCGATTGCCGCTGATTCAGGACGAGCGAGATCCAATCGGGACGACCACCAGCAGTGGCGCAAGCAAACGTGGATCGGCCATTTCGTGTCCACCTACGGCTGGCGCGCGTATGCGTTGCCGGTGCTGATCGTGCTGACCGTGGTGGTGATCTACCAGACCATCACGGGCACCAGTGCGCCGCACTCCGCCCAGGAGGAGGAGGGCCCGGTGCAGGGCCCGCCCACCATCGATGTGGCCAGCACCGCGATCATCGGTGCACCGCCCAAAGGCCTGACCCAGTTCGACGCGAACCTGCCCACCGGGATCCTGCCCGCGGGCGGACAGTTCACCGAGGCCGGGGCGCGGACCTGGCGGATCGTGCCGGGCATCACTCCCAAGATCGGTGAGGGCACCACGAAATCCTTCAACTACACCGTCGAGGTCGAGGACGGCGTGGACACCACCGCATTCGGGGGCGACGAAGGTTTCGCCCACATGGTCAGCGAGACGCTGGCGAATCCGAAGAGCTGGACGCACAACGGGCTGTTCGCGTTCACCCGGGTGGATGCGAGCAGTGGCGTGGAACCGGATTTCCGGGTGTCGCTGACCTCCCCGATGACGGTGCGTGAGGGCTGCGGGTACGACATCGAGCTGGAGTCCTCCTGCTACAACCCGTCCTTCGACGGGAATCAGCCAAGGGTGTTCGTCAACGAGGCCCGGTGGGTCCGCGGCGCGGTGCCGTTCCAGGGGGACATCGGCTCCTACCGGCAGTACCTGATCAACCATGAGGTTGGTCACGCCATCGGGTACCAGCGGCACGAGGCGTGCGAGGCCAACGGAAAGTTGGCGCCGATCATGATGCAGCAGACGTTCTCCACCTCGAACGACGACGCCGCCAAGTTCGACCCCGGAACCGTCAAGGCGGACGGGCTGACCTGCCGGTTCAATCCCTGGCCGTACCCGATCGCATAACTGCCGGCCGCACTCCTGTGCGCGGTCGCGGTAGCCGGACGGCGGGAAGCATGAGCGCCGGATTACCGTTGTGGATACGAGCAGCTGGGACGATGAACTGACCAGGAAAACTGAGGAGACATACGGTGTCCGCGAATTTGGACGTGTCGTTACCGCCGTTGGTTGAGCCGGCCGCCGAGCTGACGAGGGAAGAGGTCACGCGCTACAGCCGGCACCTGATCATTCCGGACGTCGGCGTGATCGGGCAGAAGAGGCTGAAAAACGCCAAGGTCCTGGTGATCGGGGCCGGCGGACTGGGGTCGCCGACCCTGCTGTACCTGGCCGCGGCCGGGGTGGGCACCATCGGGATCGTCGAGTTCGACGTGGTCGACGAGTCCAACCTGCAGCGCCAGATCATCCACGGCCAGTCCGATATCGGCCGGTCCAAGGCGCAGAGCGCCAAGGAGTCGGTGCTGGAGATCAACCCGCTGGTGACGGTGAACCTGCACGAGTTCCGGTTGGAACCCGACAATGCGGTGGAGCTGTTCAGCCAGTACGACTTGATCCTGGACGGCACCGACAACTTCGCCACCCGTTACCTGGTGAACGACGCGGCGGTGCTCGCAGGCAAGCCCTACGTGTGGGGCTCGATCTACCGGTTCGAAGGTCAGGTGTCGGTGTTCTGGGAGGACGCGCCCGACGGGCTGGGCCTCAACTACCGCGACCTCTACCCCGAACCGCCGCCACCGGGCATGGTGCCCTCGTGCGCCGAGGGCGGGGTGCTGGGCATCCTGTGCGCCTCGATCGCGTCGGTGATGGGTACCGAGGCCATCAAGCTCATCACCGGCATCGGGGAACCGCTGCTCGGTCGCCTCATGGTGTACGACGCCCTCGAGATGTCGTACCGGACCATCCGAATCCGCAAGGATCCGGCCACTCCGAAGATCACCGAGCTCATCGACTACGAGGCCTTCTGCGGTGTGGTCTCCGACGAGGCTGCGGCCGCTGCAGCTGACTCGACGATCACCCCGCTGGAGCTCAAGGAACTCATCGACTCCGGGAAACCGTTGGCGCTGATCGACGTCCGCGAACCCGTCGAATGGGATATCAATCACATCGAGGGTGCCGAGCTCATCCCGAAGCCGACATTCGAGTCCGGCGACGCGTTGGCGAAACTCGCTGTGGACCGGACACCGGTGCTGTACTGCAAGACCGGGATCCGTTCGGCCGAGGTGCTCGCCATCGTCAAGAAGGCCGGTTTCTCCGATGCGTTGCACCTTCAGGGCGGAATTGTGGCCTGGGCCAAGCAACTCGAGCCCGACATGGTGATGTACTGACGGCTGGTTTGCCGGTCAACGCCTTAGGCTGAGGCTGTGAGTGTGGAACGGCCGCCGGAACATGTGCTGGCGGCGTTCGGCCTGTCCGGGGTGCGCCCGGTACCGCTCGGCTCGAGCTGGGAGGGTGGCTGGCGCTGCGGCGAAGTGGTGATGTCGATGGTGCCCGAGCACGCCCGTGCGGCGTGGTCGGCCAAGGTTCGGGAGTCGCTGTTCATCGACGGCGTGCGGCTGGCCCGCCCGGTCCGTTCGACAGATGGCCGTTACGTGGTCGCCGGCTGGCGGGCGGACACGTTCGTCGCGGGCACGCCCGAACCGCGTCACGACGAGGTGGTGTCGGCGGCAGTGCGATTGCACGAGGCCACCGCGAAATTGGAGCGGCCACGCTTCCTCACCCAACCGCCGGTCGCGCCGTGGGCCGATGTGGATGTGTTCATCGCCGCCGACCGGGCTGCCTGGGAGGACCGGCCGCTGCACTCCTTGCCGCCCGGCGCCAGGGTCTCGCCCGGCTCGTCGGACGGCGAACGCTCTGTGGAACTCATCAATCAGCTGGCAGGCCTGCGCCGACCGACCCGGAGCGCGAACCAACTGGTTCACGGTGACCTCTACGGCACAGTGCTTTTCGCCGGGACGGCGGCGCCGGGAATCACCGACATCACCCCGTACTGGCGCCCGGCACCGTGGGCCGCGGGTGTGGTGGTGGTCGACGCCCTGTCCTGGGGTGACGCCGACGACGGCTTGATCGAGCGATGGCAGTCGCTACCCGAATGGCCGCAGATGTTGTTGCGGGCGTTGATGTTCCGGCTGGCCGTACACGCGCTGCACCCGCGGTCCACCGCCGCGGCCTTCCCGGGTCTGGCGCGCACCGCCTCGCTCGTCCGGCTGACCCTCTGACTCGCCTGTTCGCGATCAGAACCGGTGCCGGTACTCGGCCAGGCGTACCCGCCCGTCGGTGGCCAGCACCCCCTCGGCGCGCAGCCGTTCCAGCTGTCGGGTGGCCAGGTGCGGGGCGGGACGCCCGGATGCCGTGATCACCCGGTGCCAGGGCAGGTCCGAGGAATCGGTCCGCATGATCCAGCCGACGATCCGTGGGCTGGAAAGGTCTGCGGCATCGGCAATGTCACCGTATGTGCAGACCCGCCCCGGCGGGATCGCGGCCACCAGCGCCCGCACGGTCTCGACCTGTTCCTCGGTCACCGCAGGCATGTCAGCCGAGCTGTTCGAGGATCAGTTTCGCGGTCTCGGCGGGTTTGGCCTGGGCCACCATGTGGTCGCAATCCCAGTCCAGGAGAGCGAAATCCGGACCGAGGTGCTCACTTAGCGCGCCGATGAGAGCGTCGTGCGCGTACGGCGGGCTGGTCCGGGTGGCGCGGACCAGGGCCGTGGGAGTGCCCTTGCGTGGCAGCGCAACCGGGCGGGCCAACTCGCTCCAGTAGGACATCATGGCCGGGATGCTGATCCGCCACCCGTAGCGGCCGTCGGCAAGCTCGACGAGATGCTCGTCGAGGTCCCGGTCCAACTCAGCCGGTGCCACCTCACCCCACGAACCATTGGCTTTCTCGGCGCGGGCCTCGGCACGGTCGGGATAGTCGGGCGAGGCCATCATGGCCTCGGCGATCTCGCGCATCCATTCACCGTCGAGCTCCACAGCCGGGTCGAGCAACACCAGACCGCTGACCAGATCCGGGTGTGCGGCAGCGAGATTGAGAGCCACCGCACCCCCGAAGGAATGCCCGGCCACCAAGGTCGGACCGTCCAGCAGCGCGGCCAGGGCCTCGACGTTGGCATCGAGCGTCCACGGTGCAGCCCACGACGAGCGGCCGTGGCCGAGCAGATCGGGGGCAAGCACCGCCTGCTCGGGCAGATGCTGCTCGGCCAGTGTCTTCCAGCGTTGGCCGTGCCCGGTCAAACCGTGGATGAGCAACAGTCGGGGCGCCCGGTCAGGGCCGTAGCGGTGGACGTGCAACTTCTCGGCTGACATTTCATAGATGCTGCCAGGGACCATTCAGCGCTGCCTGCCGGGATCTACTTGTCGGTCCTGTCTGGTGTCATTCCCTCCATGACCGCACAACACGTCCAGCCCGCCCTGGCAGGCACCGAGCTTCTGGTTCCGGGGCGCGACGGTGTGGTGCGGGTGCTGGGTGGCCCGGGTACCGGGAAGAGCTCGTTGTTGGTCAGCACCGCGGCCGAGCACATCGCGGCGGGCACCGATCCCGAGTCGGTGTTGTTGTTGACCGGTTCGGCCCGGTTGCGCTCAGAGGCCAGGGCCGCGGTCACCGCGCGGCTGCTCGCGGCCGGAACCCGTGGCGTGGTCCGGGAACCGCTGGTGCGCACCGTGCACTCCTACGCGTTCGCTCTGCTGCGGCTGGCGGCCCAGCGCAACGGTGATCCGCCGCCGCGGCTGATCACCACCGCAGAACAGGACGGCATCATCCGCGAGCTGCTGGCCGGGGATCTGGAGGACGGCGCCGACTCGCCCGTGGGCTGGCCCGAGCAGCTGTGGCCGGCGCTGAGCACCGCGGGCTTCGCCACCGAACTGCGTGATCTGCTGGCCCGCTGCACCGAGCGCGGTGTGGATCCACGTGCCCTGCAACGGCTGGGCCGTTCGGCGGGACGGCCGGAATGGTTGGCTGCGGGCCGGTTCGCGCAGGCCTACGAGCAGATCATGCTGCTGCGGTCGGCGGTCGGTATGGCCGCACCGCAGGCGACGGTGCCCGCACTGGGCGCGGCCGAACTCGTCGGAGCAGCGCTGGAAGCGCTGGGGACCGACGCCGACCTGCTGGCCGGTGAGCGCGCGCGGATCAGCCTGCTGCTGGTCGACGACGCACAGCACCTCGACCCGCAGGCCGCCCTGCTGGTCCGGGTGTTGGCGGCCCGGGCCGGTCTGACGGTGATCGCCGGCGATCCCGACCAGGCGGTGTTCGGGTACCGCGGTGCCGACCCGCTGTTGTTGCGCGATCACGGCGGCGAGGACACCCCGGCGATCACCCTCACCCGGTCGCACCGCTGCGCCCCCGCGGTGGCATCGGCCATCTCGGGTATCGCCCGCCGGCTGCCCGGTGTCGGGCCCGGCCGCGTGCTGGAGGGCACCCCGGAGCGCGGGCAGGGGGAGGTGACGCTGCGGATGGCAGCCACAGCGCATGCCGAGAACGCGTTCATCGCCGATGCCCTGCGTCGTGCCCATCTGGTTGACGGGGTGCCGTGGTCGCAGATGGCGGTGGTGGTGCGCTCGATCCCGCGGGTGGGTGCGGCACTGGCGCGGGCACTGAGCGGGGCCGGGGTGCCCGTGCAGGCGACGGGCCCCGATCTCGGGCTCGCACAACAGCCTGCGGTCGCGGCCCTGCTGACCGTGTTGGAGGCGACCTCGTCCGCTCACCTGGACGGCGACAGCGCGCTCAACCTGCTCACTGGCCCCATCGGCCGCGTCGACCCGGTGACCCTGCGGCAGTTGCGCCGGGCGTTGCGCCGGGCCGACGGCTCCACGCCGCCAAGAGGTTTCGCCGATCTGCTGGTCGCCGCGATCGACACTGAGCCGACCGGGCTGTCGGCCGAACACGTCAAGCCGCTGCGCCGGTTGCGGTCGGTGTTGGCCGCCGCCCGCCGGAGCGAGCGTGACGGCGCCGACCCGCGCTACACCCTGTGGCAGGCCTGGAACGCCTGCCGGTTGCAGCCGCGCTGGCTGGCCGCCAGCGAGCGGGGCGGCACCATCGGGGCGCAGGCCGACCGGGATCTGGACGCGGTCACGGCGTTGTTCGATGTGGCCGACCAGTATGTGAGCCGCACGGCGGGGGCGTCGCTGCGGGGGCTCGTCGACCACGTGGCGACACTGGGAACATCGATGTCGGCGTTGGATTCGAGCCCGCAGACCGACGCGGTGGCGGTGCTCAGCGCGCACGCCGCACTCGGCCGGGAATGGGACTTCGTGGTGATCGCCGGTGTGCAGGAAGGGTTGTGGCCCAACACCGTTCCACGTGGCGGCATCCTGGGCACACAGAATCTGGTGGATGTGCTCGACGGCGTGGCCGCGCCGGACGACCGGGCGGTTTCGACCCGGGCGCCGCTACTGGCCGAGGAGCGCCGGTTGTTGATGGCCGCCATGGGCCGGGCCCGGACCCGGCTGCTGGTGACCGCGGTCGACAGCGACGGTGGCGATGAATCGCTGCTGCCCTCGCCGTTCTGTGCCGAACTGGCCGAGGTGGCAACTGAATCCGTGCCGCTGCCGCCGTTGGCTGCTCCGCGGGTGCTGCTGCCATCGGCGGTGGTCGGTCGGCTGCGGGCCGTGGTGTGCGCCCCGGAAGGGGCCGTCGATGACGCGTCCCGATCTTGTGCCGCAACTCAATTGGCCAGGCTCGCTGCCGCAGGGGTGCCGGGCGCCGATCCGTCGCAATGGCACACCATGACCGCGCTGTCCACCGAGGAGCCACTGTGGTCGGATCCCGAACATGTGGTGAAGCTGTCCCCGTCGACGCTGCAGATGCTGACCGACTGCCCGCTGCGTTGGCTGCTGGAACGCCACGGCGGCAGCGACGGCCGCGACGTGCGCTCGACGGTCGGTTCCTTGCTGCACGCGCTGGTGTCCGACTCCGGCAAGACCGAGAGCCAGCTGGTCACCGACCTGGAAAAGGTCTGGGAAGACCTGCCTTTCGAGGCGAAGTGGTACTCGGACAACGAGTTGTCGCGGCACCGGGCGATGCTGGAGACCTTTACCCGCTGGCGCGCGGACTCCCGGGGCCAGTTGACCGAGGTCGCCACCGAGATCGACGTGGACGGTGTGATCGTCGAGCCGGGGCCCGACGGCCCCGGCGTCCAGGTGCGGGGCCGGCTGGACCGGCTTGAACGCGACCGGGCGGATCGGCTCGTCGTGGTCGACCTCAAGACCGGCAAGAGTCCGGTCACCAAAGATGACGCGCAGAAGCACGCCCAGCTGGCCACCTACCAGCTCGCGGTGGCCGCGGGGTTGTTACCCCACGGCGACGAGCCGGGCGGCGGCCGGTTGGTATACCTGGGCAAGGCGGGGGCGGCCGGCGCCACCGAACGCGAACAGGATCCGATGACACCCGACACCCGTGCCGACTGGTTGGGCACCGTGGCCGACGCCGCGGCGGCCACGGCCGGCCCGCGGTTCGCAGCCCGCGTCAACGACGGCTGCGCGAATTGCCCGGTGCGGTCATCGTGCCCGGCCCAGGCGGTCGGGGACCGGTCATGACGGACGCCGCGAAGGTGGGCGCGCGGTACAGCCCGGCCGAACTGTCGACCGCGCTGGGCTTGTTCCCGCCGACCGACGAGCAGGCGGCGGTGATCGCGGCGCCGCCGGGACCCGTTGTGGTGATCGCCGGTGCGGGCGCAGGCAAGACCGAGACCATGGCGGCGCGGGTGGTCTGGCTGGTGGCCAACGGGTATGCCACGCCATCGCAGGTGCTGGGGCTGACCTTCACCCGTAAAGCCGCCGGGCAGCTGCTGCGCCGGGTGCGCACCCGGCTGGCCCGGCTCGCCGGTGCCGGTCTGGCGCCGGTACATGGCGCGGGCGACGAGTCGGTGGAGTCGGCGACGGTCAGCACTTATCACGCGTTCGCCGGCACGCTGCTGCGCGAGCACGGGTTGCTGCTCCCGGTCGAACCGGACACCCGACTGCTCAGCGAGACCGAACTGTGGCAATTGGCCTTCGAAGTGGTGTGTGCGCACCCGGGAGAGCTCGCCATCGAGAAGACGCCGGCCGCGGTCACCGGCATGGTGCTGCGCCTGGCCGGTGCGCTCGCCGAGCATCTGGTCGACACCGATCAGCTGCGCGACACCCATGTGGAGTTGGAGCGGCTGGTGCACACCCTGCCTGCCGGGCCTTATCAGCGCGACCGCGGGCCCAGCCAGTGGCTGCTGAAAATGCTGGGGACGCAGACCGAGCGCACCGAGCTGGTGCCGCTGATCGATGCGCTGCACCAGCGGATGCGTGCCGACAAGGTGATGGATTTCGGTATGCAGATGTCCGCGGCGGCCCGGCTGGCCTCGAAGTTCCCGCAGGTCGGCGAGCAACTGCGCCAACGTTTCCGGGTGGTGCTGCTCGATGAGTACCAGGACACCGGGCATGCGCAGCGGGTCGCGTTGTCCTCGCTGTTCGGTGGCGGCGTCGATGACGGCCTGGCGCTCACCGCCGTGGGGGATCCGATCCAGTCGATCTACGGCTGGCGGGGCGCGTCGGCGACGAACCTGCCTCGGTTCACCACGGATTTTCCGCTCGCCGACGGCACGCCGGCACCCACCCTGGAACTGCGGACCAGCTGGCGCAACCCGCCGGGTGCCCTGCACCTGGCCAACGCGGTGTCGGCCGAGGCACGCCGCCGTTCGGTGACCGTGCATGAGCTGCGGCCCCGGCCGGACGCCGAGCCAGGCACCATCCGGTGCGCGCTGCTGTCCGATGTCGAGACCGAACGTGACTGGGTGGCAGATCATCTGGCCCGGGTCTATCACGGCGCGGTGGCTCAGGGTGCGGCCACACCCACCGCTGCGGTGCTGGTACGGCGCAACGCCGACGCAGCGCCGATGGCCGAGGCGCTGAGCGCCCGCGGGGTACCCGTCGAGGTGGTCGGGGTGGCCGGACTGCTGGCTGTGCCCGAGGTGGCCGACCTGGTCGCGATGCTGCGGCTGGTGGCCGATCCGGCCGCGGGGTCGGCGGTGATGCGGGTGCTGACGGGGCCGCGATGGCGATTCGGAGCCCGCGACATCGCCGCGTTGTGGCGGCGCGCCAGGGAACTCGACGACAGGTCGGTGGGGGAGCCCAGCCCCGCCGAGATCGTGGCACAGGCCGCCCCGGATGCCGATTCGGCCTGCCTGGCCGACGCGATCTGCGATCCCGGTGCCGCCGAACACTATTCGCAGGCGGGCTTTCAGCGGATCGAGGCGCTCGGACGCGAGCTGACCATGCTGCGGGCGCATCTGAGTCACCCGCTGCCCGAGTTGGTGGCCGAGGTGCGACGCGTCGCAGGCCTGGATGCCGAAGCTCGTGCGGCGCGGCCCGTTGCGTCGGGGTGGACGGGGACCGAAAACCTCGACACGTTCGGTGATCTCGTCGCCGATTTCGCCGGACGGCCGGGCGGGTCGGTGCTCGCGCTGCTGGCCTATCTGGATGTGGCCGCCGAGGTCGAGAACGGACTGGCTCCCGCCGAATTGACGGTGTCACATGACCGGGTGCAGATCCTCACCGTGCACGCCGCCAAGGGGCTGGAATGGCAGGTGGTGGCCGTCCCGCATCTGAGTGGCCGGGTATTTCCGTCGACGGCGTCGGCCCGCACCTGGCTCACCGATCCGTCGGATCTGCCTCCGCTGCTGCGCGGCGACCGCGCGACCGAATCGGAGCTCGGTGTGCCGGTGCTCGACACCTCCGACATCAACGATCGGAAGATCCTGTCGGACAAGATCTCCGATCACAAGCGCAGCCTCGAACAGCGCCGTGTCGACGAGGAGCGCCGGCTGCTCTACGTCGCGATCACCCGGTCCGAGGACACCTTGCTGATCTCGGGGCATCACTGGGGTGCGACCGAGAGCAAGCCGCGCGGCCCATCGGAATTCCTGTGTGAGATCAAGTCCATCGTGGAGGACGCCGCCGCGCAGGGCCATCCGTGCGGCGAGATCGAACAGTGGGCTCCGGACCCGCCCGTCGGCGAGGTGAACCCGTTGCGGGACAAGGCTGTCGAGGCCATCTGGCCCGCCGCTCCGGCCAGGGCTTCTGATGTCGACCGGGGTGCGGCGCTGGTGGCGCAGGTGCTGGCGGGCGACCGTGGTCAAGAGGGCAGCACGCAAAACGACGATGACGACGTCGACGGTGAGGGCTGGGCCGCCGACGTCGATGCCCTACTGGCAGAACGGGATCGCGCACCGCAGGTGGCCCCGGTCGAACTACCCGGTCAGCTGTCGGTCAGCACCTTGGTGGAGCTCAGTCGTGATCGGCAGGCCGCCTTGCAGCGCCTGCACCGGCGGTTGCCCCAACGTCCGGATCCGAACGCCCTGCTGGGCACTGCCTTCCACGAGTGGGTGCAGCGGTTCTTCCATTCCGAGCGGTTGTTCGACCTCGACGACCTGCCCGGCGCCGTGGACGGCGAGAGCGGACGGGCCAGTGCAGCAGAACTGTCCGAGCTGCAGGACGCCTTCGTGATGTCGTCGTGGGCCGCCCGCACCCCGATCGAGGTGGAGGTGCCGTTCGACATGGCGATCGGGCGGAGCCGGACCACCGTCGTGCGGGGCCGCATCGACGCGGTGTTCGCGCAGGACGACGGCACCACCACCGTGGTGGACTGGAAGACCGGCGAGCCGCCGTCGACTCCGGAAGCCATGGCGCAGGCGGCAGTTCAGCTCGCGGTATATCGCCTGGCCTGGGCCTCGCTGCGCGGGTGCCCACCGGAATCGGTGCGGGCCGCGTTCCATTACGTGCGCTCGGGAAAGACCGTGAGTCCCGAATCGCTGCCCGGCGAGGACGAACTCGTCGCATTGCTGGCCGACCCCACGACCGGTTCGCAGGATCTCCCGCAGCAGCCCTAGCCGGGTCCGGCTGAGGTCAGGTGATGGCGGTGCCCACCAACAGGCCGATCAGATAGGTGATCACCAGGGCCAGGCCGCCACCGATCACGTTGCGCAGCACCGCGCGTCCCTTCGGCGCCCCACCCATCCCGGCCGACACCGCCCCGGTGAGCATCAGTGCCAGCAGCACCGCCACCACGGTCACCGGGATCCGCCATGTCGTCGGTGGAATCAGGATCGCGATCAACGGCAGTAGCGCACCGATGGTGAACGACAACGCCGAGGACACGGCCGCCTGCCAAGGGTTCGTCAGATCCTTGGGGTCGATGCCCAATTCGACCTCGGCGTGTGCGGCGAACGCGTCGTGGTCGGTGAGCTCCTCGGCCACGGTGCGCGCGGTCGCCGTGGTAAGGCCCTTCGTCTCGTAGAGCGCGGTCAACTCGTCCAGTTCGGCGGCCGGGTCGTCCCGCAACTCGCGGCGTTCCTTGCGTAGCAGTGCGCGTTCGGTGTCACGCTGGGTGCTCACCGAGACGTACTCACCCAACGCCATCGACACCGCGCCGGCGGCCAGGCCGGCGATACCCGCGGTCAGAATCGGTGCCTTCTCGACCGTGGCGGCGGCCACGCCCACGACGATGCCTGCCGTGGAGACGATGCCGTCGTTCGCGCCCAAAACCCCGGCACGAAGCCAGTTGAGTCTCGACGACAGCGAACCCACGTGCGGTTCGGATGGGTGGCTGGTATCCGTCACGGTCTGACGATATCGGCGAAAACTACACTCCACCAGCAACGATAGCCTTGCCAAACTTGGCGCCTCGCGAGGCCCGGAGCGGTTCCGGGTAACGAAACGGGTTGCTGCCCAGGCGTTCTGGTTGGACGGCGAGCCGGAAGTGGGCGGCTAGGAGTTGCGGTACACCCGCAGGGCCCAGGTGATCATCGGGATCTGCAGCGGCAGCCGGGCGATCGCCACGATCCGCAAGGGCCAGGGCTTGTCCCACCACAGCCGGACCATGTTCACGTTCCCGGGGAACACGGCGATGAACAACGCCACGGCGGCCAGCGCGCCGAGTTTCCGGGTGCGGGGCACGGCCACCAAGGCTCCGGTGGCCAGCTCGCCCACCCCGGAGGCATAGGTGTAGAAGCGGGCGCTGCCCGGCAGCTCGGCCGGGATGATGGAGTCGAAGGGTTTGGGCGCGACGAAGTGCAGCGTGCCCATGCCCAGGAGCAGGGCTGCCATGCGTTGGGCGGAGGAGATCCGCTGAGGCTCGGGTGCGGTCATGGTTACATTGTGGCGTGCGTCTGATCAGATTGATCCCGGCGCGTCCCGGGGCGCTTTGCTCGATGATGGGGTCGCGTGGCTAAAGGCAGGCTGCGGCGCCGCCTCGCCGCGATCGACTCGAACCTGACCTCGCGCCCGGACGCCGCGCTCGTCGATGTGTTGCGCATCCCCGAGCCGTTCGTCAGTCCGGCTCGCAAGATCTTCATGCGGGTGCTCTACGCATTGGGTGCGTTGTTCGCCGCGGTGCTGATCGTCTACGCGGATCGCTACGGCTACCGGGACAACGACAGCGCTCCGGATGTCAACAATCCGCTTTCGTTCCTGGACTGCCTGTACTACGCGACGGTGTCACTGTCGACGACCGGTTACGGCGACATCACGCCGTACACGGATTCGGCGCGCCTGGTGAACGTCATCGTCATCACGCCGCTGCGGGTGGCCTTCCTGATCGTTCTCATCGGTACCACCGTGGAAACCCTGACCACCCAATCCCGGCAGGCGCTGAAGATTCAGCGATGGAGGAACAAAGTGCGTAACCACACCGTCGTCGTCGGATACGGCACCAAGGGCCGGACGGCGGTCGCCGCGATGGTCGGCGATGAGGTCTCTCCGGCCGACATCGTCGTCGTCGACGAGAACGCGGCCGCGCTGGAACGCGCCAAGGGCGCCGGGTTGGTGACCGTGCACGGCGACGCCACCAATTCCGGTGTCCTGAGGCTGGCGGGTGCCCAGCATGCCAAGTCGATCATCGTCGCGGCGGATAACGACGCCAGCGCGGTGCTGGTCACGTTGACGGCTCGTGAGTTGGCGCCCAAAGCCAAGATCATTGCGGCGGTGCGGGAATCGGACAACCTGCATCTGCTCAAACAGTCGGGCGCGGACTCCACGGTGGTGTCGTCCGAGACCGCAGGCCGGCTGCTCGGTATTGCGACCCAGACTCCCAGCGTGGTGGAGATGATGGAGGATCTGCTGACCCCAGATGCCGGCTTCGCCATCGCCGAGCGCGAGGTGACGCCGAAGGAGGAGGGCGGCTCGCCACGGCATCTGCACGACATCGTGCTGGGGGTGGTGCGCGGAGGCCGTCTGGTGCGGGTCGATGCACCCGAGGTGGATGCACTCGAGGCCGGGGACCGGCTGCTCTACATCCGCAGTGCGGACGCCGAGCGATGACAGACCGCCTCACCTTCGGCCTGCGCAACGTCCCGCTGCTCTCGCGCGTCGGTGCCGATCGCGCCGATGCGCTGCGTACCGATATCGATGCCGCAACCGAGGGCTGGCGGGACGCGCTGTTGCTGCGGGTCGACCGGCGCAACCAGGTGTTGATCTCCGGTGGTCAGGTGGTGCTCGGCAAGGCCTCCAGCCTGGGCGGGGACAAGCCGCCGGAGCACGCGGTGTTCCTGGGCCGGCTGAGCGATGGGCGCCACGTCTGGGGCGTTCGGAGTGCGCTGGAGGCCCCGGAGGATCCCGAGGCGCCCGCCGAGGTGCTCGACCTACGCCGGGCCGGTGAGGTCTTCGACGATGTCAGCGCCCAGTTGGTGGCGACGGCGACCGCACTGCTGAACTGGCATGACAGGGCCCGGTTCAGTGCGGTGGACGGTGCGGCGACGCGGTCGGCCAAAGGCGGCTGGTCGCGGGTCGACCCGGTCAGCGGTCACGAGGAGTTCCCACGGATCGATCCCGCGGTGATCTGTCTGGTCCATGACGGCCACGACCGTGCGGTGCTGGCGCGGCAGACGGCGTGGCCCGAGCGGTTGTTCTCGATCCTGGCCGGATTCGTCGAGGCCGGAGAGTCCTTCGAGACGTGTGTGGTGCGTGAGATCGCTGAGGAGGTCGGCCTCACGGTGACCGACGTGCAGTATCTGGGCAGCCAGCCGTGGCCGTTCCCGCGGTCGCTGATGGTCGGTTTCCACGCCATCGGCGATCCGGAACAGCCCTTCTCGTTCAACGACGGGGAGATCGCCGAGGCCGACTGGTTCACCCGGGCCGAGATCCGCGAGGCGCTGGATCAGGGCGACTGGAGTGCGGCCGACGGCGATTCCCGGTCGAGGCTGCTGCTGCCCGGATCGATCTCGATTGCCCGCGAGATCATCGAGTCCTGGGCGGCCCTGGACTGACGCCGGTCTGCTGGCAGCTCAGCTGAGCTTGGCCTTGACCTGCTTGATGGTGGGGTTGGTCAGCGTCGACCCGTCGGCGAACTTCACCGTCGGCACCACATGGTTGCCGCCGTTGACCGAGCCGACGAACTCGGCTGCAGCCGGATCCTGCTCGATGTCGACCTCGGTCCACGAGATGCCCTCTGACTTCAGCGCGGTCTTGAGCCGCGAGCAGTAGCCGCACCAGGTGGTGGTGTACATGGTCAGAGCAGTCGGTGTAGCAGTCATAGTGCACATAACGTAGCCGAACCACCGACTGATGCCCGCGGTGACACAGGTCTCCGGCCCGCAGCGGTAAGTTGCTAATCCGCAGTGGACGGAGCTGAAACATGACCAGGTTGGTGCCGCCGGTAGCCGGCGACCCGCATGCGCTCGACGAGTTGCGGTTGCAGGTGCGGCAGTTTGTCACCGAGCAGCAGCAGGCCGGAAAGATCGGCCGGTACGCCGACAGCTGGCTGACCGGTTGGGACGAGGACTTCAGCCGGGCGCTGGCAGCCCGCGGTTGGCTGGGCATGACGGTGCCCGTCGCATACGGCGGCCACGGGCGCAGCCACCAGGAGCGGTTCGTGGTCACCGAGGAACTGCTGGCAGCCGGGGCTCCGGTGGGGGCGCACTGGATCGCCGACCGCCAGATCGTTCCGTCGTTGCTCAAGTACGGCACCGAGGAACAGCGACGAAAGTTCTTGCCCGCCATAGCCAAAGGCGAGTGCTACTTCGGTATCGGGATGAGCGAGCCGGATTCGGGATCAGATCTGGCCAGCGTGCGCACCAAAGCGGTTCCGGTCGACGGAGGTTGGGCGATCACCGGTGCCAAGGTATGGACGTCGGGGGCGCATCTGGCGCACGCGTTCATCTGCCTGGCCCGCAGCGCGCCGGTGGATCCCGCGCACCGTCACGACGGACTGAGCCAGTTCCTCGTCGACCTGCGTGCCCCCGGCGTGGACATCCGGCCCATCATCTCGATGAACGGCAAGCATCATTTCAACGAGGTGATCCTGGATGAGGTTTTCGTGCCCGACGCCATGGTGTTCGGCACCATCGGCAACGGCTGGCAGCAGGTGACCTCGGAGCTGAGCTTCGAACGCAGTGGGCCCGAGCGCTTCCTGTCGACGTTCCCGCTGCTGGCCGACATGGCGACACACATGCGTGACGGATCTCTGCCCCGGCACACCGACCTGGGGCGCTACCTGGGCCGCATCACCGGTCTGCACCAGATGTCGATGGCGGTCGCCGGCGCGCTGGAACGGCACGAACCGGCCGATACCGCGGCGGCCGTGGTCAAGGTGTTGGGGACATCCACCGAAGGAGACATCGCCGATTTCGCCGATGTGCTCGGTGAGACCGACGACGAGGGGTACCGCTCCATGCTGGCCGATGCGGTGGTCCAACGCCCGGGGTTCACCCTTCGCGGCGGTACCAACGAGGTGTTGCGTGGGGTCATCGCGCGCGGACTGGGGATGAGATGAGCGTCGACGCCGAACTGGTCGAGATGATGTCGGCGGTCTTCGCCGCGCACCGTGAACAACATCAGCCCGACGAGGGCATCGCCGAATTATGGGGCAGGCTGGGGGAACTCGGACTGGTCCGGCTCACCGGGTCAGAGGAGTCCGGGGGCAGTGGCGCGGGCTGGGCCGAGGCTGTCGAGTTGCTGCGCGCGGCCGCTTCACACGGCGTGACGATCCCGCTGGCCGAACATGATCTGCTGGCCTGCTGGTTGTTGGAGACGGCGGGACTGGAGATCGACGACGCGCGACGCACCGCCTGTCTGCTCGACGACACCGGAGTCGCGCGCGGCGTGCCCTGGGCGGCCGGCTCCGATCGGGTGGTGCTGCTCTGGCGCGACGGTGCCGGCTACCGCGTGACCGACGCGGACATCGCCACGTTGTCGGTCACGGCAGGACACAACAACGCGGGGGAGCCACGTGACGAGGTCCGTGTGGATCCAGCCGCCTTGACCGGAAACCCGGTGCCCGACAACGTGGTCGGACAGTTCGCGCACCGGGCCGCCCTGGTGCGCGCCGTCCAGGTGTGTGCCGCGCTGGACCAGATCCTGGCGTTGTCGGTGGCGCATGCCGGCGAACGGACCCAGTTCGGCCGGCCGCTGGCCAAGTTCCAGGCCGTGCAGAACCTGGTTGCCGACATCGCCGCCGAGTCGGCGCTGGCCCGAGCCGCCACCGACGGTGCGCTGGCCGAGGCGCTGCGATCAGACTGGTCCTCGTCGCACCTGGACTTCCTTGTCGCCGTGGCACGTTCGTGCGCCGGACATGCCACGTCGGTGGTGGTGCGCAACGCCCATCAGGTGCACGGTGCCATCGGCACCACGCGCGAGCACCGGCTGCACGAGTTCACCATGCCCGCATTGTCGTGGCGTTCGGAGTACGGCTCGGTTGCGCACTGGGATCAGGTCCTCACCGACTACGCCACCACTGCCGGGGCGGACGGCTTGTGGGCGTGGGTCACCGCCACCGGCAGCTGACCGGTTCGCCGTCGACGATTCGGAATGTCGACGATATGACACCCGCTGTCCTATGGGACCATGTGCCGGAGCGGGGTTTTCTGACCTGAGCAGGAGGTGTTGTGAGCGCTCTCTTGCGTGCTGTGCGTCAACAGCGGGGCATGACCCTTGAGGAACTCGCCGAGGCCACCGGCCTGACCAAGAGCTACCTGTCCAAGGTCGAACGGCAGAGGTCCACCCCGTCCATCGCGGTCGCGATGAAAGTGGCCCGTGCGCTCGAGGTCGATGTCGCACAGTTGTTTTCCGAGGATCCAGCGGTCACGACGTTGTCGATCGATCGCGCCGGCGAGCGGGGAGCCAACCGGTATCAGGCCGTGGCCGCCGGGATGCTGGGAAAGTCGATGTCGCCGTTCATCGTGCGGCCGACACCCAAGTTCGCCGAGCACCCGCATCCAGAGCACGCCGGGCAGGAACTGGTGTTCGTCCACGCAGGGGTGGTGGAGCTGCGCTACCGGGACGAATTGGTCATCCTCGAGCCCGGCGACTGTGCGTACTTCGACGCCTCTCTACCTCACCAATTACGGCAGCGGGGGAGTGCTCCCAGCGAGGTTCTGGTGATCACCCACACCGAGTACAGCCGCAATCGCTGACCGTCGTCGCTTCACGCCTCCCGCGTACCCCCTGAGCGCTCAGCGCTGAATGTGGCACCCGCATGGTTGACGATAGGACACAAAGTGTCCTATCGTTCGTGATGTGTCTCCTGCGGAGTTCCAATCGGGAAGGTGGACCGAGATGACGACGACACTCGGTGATTCGAAACAAGTTCTGATGCAGCGCGCCCTCGACGGCCTGTCGGCCCATATCGAGGAGTCCACGCTGACGACGCGGCAGAAGCTGGCCCTGACCTGCCGGGCACTGTTCGACGCGGGCCACGATTCGGGTCTCGCCGGCCAGATCACCGCGCGGGCCGAGAAGCCGGGTACCTACTACACCCAGCGACTCGGTCTGGGCTTCGACGAGATCACCGAAGACAACCTGCTGCTCGTCGACGAGGATCTCAATGTTCTCGACGGCGCGGGAATGGCGAACCCCGCCAATCGCTTCCACACCTGGATCTACCGTGCGCGGCCGGATGTGCAGTGCATCGTGCACACCCATCCGTTCCACGTCGCCGCGCTCTCGATGCTGGAAGTGCCGTTGCAGGTGTCGCAGATGGATATCGCTCCGTTGTACGACGACTGCGCCTTCCTGGCCGACTGGCCCGGCGTTCCGGTCGGCAACGAAGAGGGCGAGATCATCAGTGCCGCGCTGGGGGACAAGAAGGCGATCTTGTTGGCGCACCACGGTCACGTGATCGCCGGAGCCAGCATCGAGGAGTCGTGCTCGCTGGCGATGCTGATCGAGCGGGGCGCCAAGCTCCAATTGGCTGCCATGGCAGCGGGAACGATCGCCGATCTGCCTCCGCGGCTGGCGCGTGAGGCGCATGACTGGACGTTGCGGCCCAAGCGCAGTCAGGCCAACTTCGCCTACTACGCCCGCCGCGCGTTGCGCAATCATCCCGACGCGCTGACGAGTTGACCCCCGAACCGGCCCAACCACACCCAAGGACCCGAACATGCCCTCCAGCAATGAAATTCACGGAATTCTCGCCTATCCGGTGACGCCCTTCACCGACGGCCAGCAGGTCGACACGGGCAAGCTCGCCGCCCTGGTCGACCGTCTGGTGACCGGCGGAGCGCACGCGATCGTCCCGCTCGGCAGCACCGGTGAGTCGGCGTATCTCACCGAAGCCGAGTTCGATGCCGTCATCGACACCACCATCGGCGTGGTCGACCGCCGGGTGCCCGTCATCATCGGTGCATCAGATCTGACCACTGCCAACACCATTCGCCGGGCGCAGTATGCCGAGCGGGCCGGCGCCGATGCCGTGATGGTGCTGCCCATCTCCTACTGGAAACTGTCCGAACGGGAGATCGCCCAGCACTACGCGTCGATCGGCGCCGCGATCGGCATTCCGATCATGGTGTACAACAACCCCGCCACCAGTGGCATCGACATGCGGCCCGAACTGCTGGTCCAGATGTTCACCGACATCGACAACGTCACCATGGTCAAGGAATCCACCGGTGACATCACCCGCATGGAGCGCCTGTCCGAGCTCACCGGCGGCGAGCTGCCGTTCTACAACGGCAGTAACCCCATGATCCTCAAGGCCTTCAAGGCGGGGGCCGAGGGCTGGTGCACCGCGGCGCCGAACCTGATGCCGCAGCCGTGCCTGGATCTCTACGCCGCGGCGCAGGCCGGAGACTGGACGAAGGCCGAGGCCATCTACGCCGAGATCAAGCCGTTCCTGGAGTTCATCGTGGCCGGCGGCCTGCCCACCACCATCAAGGGTGGACTCGAACTGTTGGGTCAGGGCGTCGGAGACCCGCGTCCACCGCTGCTGCCCCTCGACCACACCGGCAGCGAGGAGCTGCGCCGGTTACTGCTCTGAACCCTGCCTGCCCAACAGCTTTCGGGTACGGGCAGGCGCCGCGGCCGGGATGTCGCCGAGGATGTCGGCGAGCGTGACGCCGTCGAGGCTGGCCCGCCAGGCCTGGTGGGCATCGGCCATCTTCACCGCAAGGATGCACTCGTGGCGGCACCAGCTCGCGGGGAGGGCGCCGCGGCCCTGCCTGCGGATCTCGCGGCATTCGTAGGGTGGCGACGCGCCGTCGACGGCCTCGACGATCTGCAGCAGTGTGATCTCGACGGGTGACCGCCCGAGCCGGAAGCCGCCGCGCGGACCGGTCGTGGCGGCCAGCACACCCGCGCGGGTCAGCGCCTGCAGTTGTTTGGCCAGATAGGCGGCGGGCAGGTCGAAATACTCCGCGAGATCGGCGGCCGCCGCGGTGGTCCCCGGCTCGAGCTGCGCCAGCGACGTCGCGCAATGCAGGGCCCACTCCGTGGCCACGGGAAGTTTCACAGCTCGTACTTTATTACAGATATTACGGACCTATATAGTCCGAGATAGGTGATTGACACGGGACGGGAGACATCATGCGGATCGCAGTGGCCGGAGCTACGGGAAACATCGGGGCGCGGGTGGTCGCCGCTCTGCGGGGCGCAGGACACGAGGTGGTGCCGATCAGCCGCTCGGCCGGGGTCGACCTGTCGACCGGGGAGGGTCTCGACGCGGCCCTGACCGGGGTGCAGGCGGTCGTCGACGCCATCAGCGCCCCGCCCACCGACCGGGACAGCACGGTGGACTACCTGGGCACCGCCACCGGCAACCTGCTTGCCGCCGAAGACCGGGCCGGGGTGGCACATCACGTGCTGTTGTCCATCGTGGGAATCCACGGCATCGAAGGCAATCCGCACTACGCCGGTAAACGCGAGCAGGAGAAGCTGATCGAAGCCGGGCCGGTGCCGTGGACGATCGTGCCGGCCACCCAGTTCCACGATTTCGCCGAGATGGTCGTGAGCTGGACCGAACAGGAGGGTCCCGACGGTCTCACCGCGCCGATCGCCCCCCTTCTGGTCCAGCCGATCGATCCCGACGATGTGGCCGCCGTGCTCGCCGAGGTCGTCGTGGGCGACCCGCAGGGCCGCCACGTCGATGTGGCAGGTCCGCAGACCCAGGATCTGGTGGACATGGCCCGGCGGACCCTTGCGGCGCGTGGCCGGGAGGTGACGCTGGTGCCGACGTGGTCTGCGGTCTTCGGGCTGGACATGGCGGGCAACGCGCTGCTGCCCGGTGAGAGCGCGCGCCTCGCGCCCACCACCTTTGAGCAGTGGCTGAGCCGGCAGCAGTAGGCCGGGGCCACGCCGCGCCCGGGACTGTCACAGGTCCCTGACATCATGGACCGCATGCCGTTGGAGGCTCCCTCGCCCGCCCTGGGCGATCTGGACGATGAGCAGCGGGAGGCAGTGCTGGCCGCCCGCGGTCCGGTGTGCGTGCTGGCCGGCGCCGGTACCGGCAAGACCCGCACCATCACCCGCCGGATAGCGCATCTGGTCGCCGGCGGTCACGTCGCGCCCAGCCAGGTGCTCGCGGTGACGTTCACCGCGCGGGCCGCGGGCGAGATGCGGGGCCGGTTGCGGGTTCTGGGACAGGAGTCGGGGGTGAACACCGCTGCGGTGCAGGCGGTGACATTTCACGCCGCGGCTCGCAGGCAGTTGCAGTACTTCTGGCCGCGCCTGGTCGGTGACACCGGGTGGGAGCTGCTCGACAGCAAGTTCGCCGTCGTCGCCCAGGCTGCGAACCGGGCCGGGATGCAGACCAGTACCGACGACGTTCGTGACCTGGCCGGTGAAATCGAGTGGGCCAAGGCGTCTTTGATCACCCCGGAGGCCTACAGCACGGCGGTGGCCAAGGTCGGGCGCGACATCCCTTTCGATGCGGCCAAGGTCGCGGCCGTCTATTCGGGTTACGAGGCGCTCAAGGCCCGCCGCGACGGCTCGGCGCTGCTGGACTTCGATGACCTGCTGCTGCACACCGCCGCGGCCATCGAGAACGACGCCGCGGTCGCCCAGGAATTCCGCGACCGTTACCGCTGCTTCGTCGTCGACGAGTACCAAGACGTCACACCCCTGCAGCAACGGGTGCTCGACGCCTGGCTGGGGGAGCGCGACGACCTCACCGTGGTGGGTGACGCCAACCAGACCATCTACTCGTTCACCGGGGCCACCCCGCGTTTCCTGCTGGACTTCTCCCGGCGCTTCCCCGACGCCGCGGTGGTGCGGCTGGAGCGTGACTATCGCTCCACGCCGCAGGTGGTGTCGTTGGCCAACCGCGTGATCGCGGCCGCCCGCGGCCGGATGGCGGGCAGCAAGTTGCATCTGGTGGGGCAGCGCGACCCCGGCCCGGAGCCGACGTTCTCCGAGTATCCCGACGAGGTCGCCGAGGCCAACGCCGTCGCCCGGTCCATCAAGAAGCTGATCGAAAACGGAACGGAGCCGGCCGAGATCGCGGTGCTCTACCGGATCAACGCGCAGTCCGAGGTGTATGAGGAGGCGCTCACCGAGGCCGGGATCGCCTTCCAGGTGCGTGGCGGTGAGGGCTTCTTCAGCCGTCAGGAGATCCGCCAGGCGTTGGTGGCGATGCAGCGCTTCGCCGAACGTGACATCCCCGAGGACAACCTGCCTGCCCTCGTGCGTGAGCTGCTCGAGCCGCTGGGCCTGACCGCCGAACCCCCGGCCGGAACCAAGGCCCGCGAACGCTGGGAAGCGTTGACGGCGCTGGCCGAGTTGGTCGACGAAGAGGTCGCGGTACGTCCCGAGCTGGATCTGCGGGCGCTGATCGCCGAGCTGCGCCAGCGGGCTGATTCGCGGCACCCACCCGTGGTGCAAGGTGTCACCTTGGCATCGCTGCACGCCGCCAAGGGGTTGGAATGGGATGCGGTGTTCCTGGTCGGCCTGGCCGACAACACGCTGCCCATCTCGCATGCGCTCGCCCACGGGCCCGACAGCGAGCCGGTGGAAGAGGAGCGCCGCCTGCTCTACGTCGGGGTCACGCGCGCCCGCGTGCACCTGGGGCTGAGCTGGGCGCTGGCCCGCACGCCCGGCGGGCGGCAGGGCCGTCGGCCGTCGCGGTTCCTCAACGGCATCGCCCCGCAGCTGCAGAATTCGGCCGGCTCGGGCCCGGATCGGTCGCGTCGTCAACGTGGCCCCGCGCCGCGCTGCCGGGTGTGCAATGCCGCGTTGACGACGCCGCCGGCGATCATGTTGCGCCGCTGCGAAACCTGCCCGTCGGATCTCGACGAGGAGCTGCTCGCCGAGCTCAAGGACTGGCGGCTGCGGGTGTCCAAGGAGATGAAAGTGCCGGCGTATGTGGTGTTCACCGACAACACCCTGATCGCCATCGCCGAGTCGATGCCGGCCGACGAGGCCGCACTGGTCGCTCTTCCCGGCATCGGTGCGCGCAAGCTCGAGCAGTACGGCCCGGACGTTCTCGAGTTGGTCAAGGGCCGCCAAAGTTCGTAAAGATCGAGCCAAAACCGCAGGTAGAAAATAGGTTGTGCGATTTGGCTGTTAGGCTTTAGCCTCGTAACACAGCTCTGGTGACGAGACGGAAGGAGGGTGCCCGCAATGGATAACAACATCGAATTCAGCGGTGTAGCGGTTGCAGGCATGCCGTCGTCCGTGCTCGCCGTCGCCGTTTCCCCGGTTTCCCCGGAGGCACGTCGGCATGCCGCACCCGCTGCCCTCGCCGCCGCTGGATGGCCGGCCGCCGCCGCTGCTATTGCACCGCAGCACAAGCGCCGCCCCGCCGCCGCGACTGGCGCGTCCGTGGATCGGAGCCCCTACTAGGTAGAGCTCCCATCACAGCCAAATGGCCACGGACCCGCAGTCAACCGGATCCGTGGCCAATGTTTTTGGGAGTTGTTCCAACCCTCGAAACCTGGTCGCAGATCCCTCGAAGAGACAGATCGCCGACAACTACGACCAGGAAGCAGGGGGACAAACACATGTCCATTGCGATGACCGCTCCGGAGATGAGCGTCGCGCCGGTGACATGCGAACAGCGGCTACCGGCGGTGCCGTGCCACATCGGGGATCCCGATCTGTGGTTCGCCGAGAGCCCAGTCGATCTGGAGCAGGCCAAGGCACTGTGCGCGGATTGCCCGATTCGTAACGCGTGCCTGGCCGCTGCGCTGGAACGGCAGGAGCCGTGGGGCGTTTGGGGCGGGGAGATCCTCGACCGGGGAACCATCGTGGCCCGCAAGCGGCCGCGTGGCCGTCCGCGGAAGAACGCCGCGGGTAACCCGGCCGCCGCGTGACGCCTGAAGACACCGACGGCGCCGAGTGCGAGACACTCGGCGCCGTTCGGTGCGTCTGCGCGCGGCGTAATCCGTCGCGCTAGGCGGCTTCCTCGGCGAAACCCGGAACCAGTTCGGTGGCAATGGCTTTCACCGGCACATGGGCGTCCAGCTGGCAGCACATGGCGATGGTCGAGGCGATCACCCGCAACGGGATGGCCAGGTTGGGCGGCAGGTCGAGCTGGCGGGCGGTCCGGATCTGGGCCACCCAGTTGTCCATCTGCCCGGCCGCCATCCGCTGAATCCACCGGCGGTTGTAGTGGAAGACGTCAACCTCGATCGGTTCGACGTACTGGCGCAACATGTCGTCGACTTCCTCGATCGAAACCTGTTGTCCCTTCTGGATGAAACCGGCTTCCTCCATGGTGGGCAGCAGCTCGTCGTAGTTCTTGTCCCGGGCCAGCCGGATGCACTCGCCCAGGGAGGTCGGGAAACCGTCGGGCAGTGGTGCGACGGCACCGAAGTCGATCACGCCCATCCGCCCGTCGGGCAGCAGCATGAAGTTCCCCGGATGGGCATCGCCGTGCATCATCTGCAACCGTTTGGGCGCGTCGAAGGTGAGCTCGGACAGCCGGGTGCCCATCAGGTCGCGCTGTTCGGGGGTGCCCTCGCGGATGATGACCGACATCGGGATGCCATCCATCCATTCGGCGATGACGACCTTCGGTGCGCTGGCGACGATCGCCGGGACGCAGAAGTGCGGATCGTCGCGGTAGGCCTTGGCGAACGCCCGCTGGTTCTCGGCCTCGAGCCGGTAGTCCAGCTCCATGTCGGTGCGTTCGATCAATTCGTCGACGATGCCCTGGATGTCCACACCCGGGGCCAGCTGCTTGAACACGCCGACCAGGCGCTGGATCGTCTTGAGGTCTGCGCGCAGTGCCTCGTCGGCGCCGGGGTACTGGATCTTGACGGCCACCTCGCGCCCGTCGGACCAGACCGCCTTGTGCACCTGACCGATGCTGGCCGAGGCCACGGGGGTGTCGTCGAACGAGGTGAACCGATCCCGCCACTTGGTGCCGAGCTGCGCATCGAGCACCCGGTGCACCTTGGCGGTCGGCAGCGGCGGGGCCTCTCGCTGCAATTTGGTCAGCGCCTCGCGATACGGCTTGCCGTACTGCTCGGGGATGGCCGCCTCCAGCACCGACAGTGCCTGGCCCACCTTCATCGCCCCGCCCTTGAGCTCACCGAGCACGGCGAACAATTGTTGAGCGGCCTTGTCCATCAACTCGGCAGTGACTTCGTCCTTGGACTTGCCGGTCAGACGCTTGCCGAAGCCCAGTGCGGCCCGACCCGCCATGCCGCCGGCCAAGCCGGCGAGCTTCGCATTCCGTGCCACGCTTCCACGTTTGATGTCAGACACCAGACCATCATCCATGACTCGCCTGAATCGGCCGCAACCAACTGGCAACAAACGTTTTCAACATGGACAGTCCGGATGGCGGGACCAGCGGCGCGCGACGATCGAGTAACCCTCGGCGTCGAGTTCGAGGGTGGTGTTCAGCGTCGGCGGAGCGTCGGGTGTGGGTCGGCCGTCGCCGGTGTGTGCGACGGCCCGGATCACCAGGTCCACCTGGTGCATCGCCAGCGCCGCGGTGGCCAGGATGGTCGCGCGGCTGGCACTGCCGACGGCGCCCCGGAGCTGGCCGGCCACCGCCGGCCACGCCGCGTCGCGATCGGTGCGGTGCAGGTCGGCGCAGTGCAGGCAGCTCGTCAGGCCCGGTATCACCAGCGGCCCCACCAACCCGGCACCGTCGCGGACCCGCACCGGAAGGTGGGCGATGCCGCCCTGGTGAAGTTCCTGCAGCAGCCGCGGGTCGGTGATCTGGTAGTCGGCCAGCACCACCAGGTCGGTCGAGGCCGCCACGTTCCTGGTGTGGGGGTTGGAGCTGTGTCTGACCTTCGCGCCCGAGCAGCGCAGCCCGTTGGTCAGGAGCTCGGACAGCGGGCCGCGGCCGTGGACGCGGATGGACGCCGAGCGGGTCCGCCGTGAGCCCGCGGCGGACGGCGTCGTGAGGATTCCCGAACCGGTCAGTGCGCCGATCAGCTCATCTACGGCAGCGGCGTCACCGAATGATTCTGCGGCCGTGACCAATTCGTCCCGGGTGGCGCCGGCTTGCAAGGCGCGCAGCAGGTCGGCCAGTTGCGCCTGGGACATGTCGCACGGGGGACGGACCAGCACTGCGCGCCGCGGATCCCACCCCAGCTGGACCGCCCCGTCGGGACGCAGCAGGATCGGCCTGCCCGCGGCGAGCACGTAGCGCGTCATCCGATGACTGTGCCACGGCAGCGGGGACGGCTGTTTCAGTTATCCACAGGCCGTCGGACCTCAGGACTCGCTGTCGCCGCCTTCGTCGCGGCGCCCGTCCTGTTCCTTGTCCCGATCGGCTTCTTTTTCGAGATCAGCCAGAGCCTGCTCGAATGCGCTGTCGATGCCGCTGGTGTCGCCGCCGATCATCCGGTCGATGAATCCCGCCGGCTCGTCGAGATCGGCCGCGCTCGGCAGCAGGTCGGGGTGCTGCCAGACACCGTCGCGGGCGTCGGTGCCCACCGCGTCGGTCAGCCGCTCCCACAGCGCCGCGGCCTCACGCATCTTGCGGGGTCGCAGTTCCAGGCCGACAAGCGTGGCGAAGGTCTGTTCGGCGGGTCCGCCGGTGGCCCGGCGCCTGCGCAGGGTCTCGGCCAGCGCCGAGGTGCCGGGGATGCGATCGCCCAGTGCTGCGGTGACGACGGTCTGCACCCAGCCCTCGATGAGCGCGAGCAGGGTTTCCAGCCGTTCCAGGGCGGCTTCCTGCTCAGGGGTGGCCTTCGGCTCGAAGATGCCCTGGTTGAGCAGCTGCTCCATCTCCGACGGATCGCCGAGCGAGGCCGGGTTGAATCCGCGGGCGAAGTCCTCGATGCCGGTCATGTCGACCTTCATGCCCTTGGCGAACGCCTCGACGGTGCCCAGCAGCTGGCTGGACAGCCACGGCACGTGGCTGAACAGCCGGTGATGGGCGGCCTCGCGGGCGGCCAGGAAGGTCAGGATCTCGCTGCGCGGACGTTCCAGTCCCTCGGCCAGCGTTTCGATGGCGTCGGGCATGAGCGCCGCGACGCCTTTGGGGCCCAGCGGCAGGCCGACGTCGGTGGACGTCAGCACCTCGCGGGACAGCTTGCCCAGCGCCTGGCCCAGCTGGGAGCCGAACGCCATGCCGCCCATCTGCGACATCATCGCCAGCAGTGGACCGGCCATGCTCTTGGCCTCTTCGGGCAGGGCCGACGCCCACACCGACGAGATCTGCTCGGCCACCGGGTCGCACAGCCGCTTCCAGGTGTCCAACGTGTTGTCCAGCCAGTCGCTGGGCGTCCACGCCACCGACCGGGTGGTGCCCGCCGGCAGCGGGGTGACCCCGTCGAGCCACGTCTCGGCCAGCCGCACGGCGTCGGCGACCGCGCCGGTGGTCTTCTCCGGCACGGGTGCGACGAACCCGATCGAGTTGGACGCCAGCTGCCGGGCCAGGTCGTAGTTCACCGGACCGGATTGTTTGCCACCGGCCATCGCGCTGCCTGCGCCGCTGAACATCTCACCGAGCTTGGTGAAGATCTGGCCCAGGTCGCCCATGTCGAAGTTGGCTCCGCCCATGCCGAAACCGAACGGATCCGATCCCGGACCTGGTCCGGAGTTGCCGGAACCGGACCCCGAGTCGGGGTCTTTCTTGTCTTTGTCTCGGTCGGGGTCGTTCCCGGCGGAGAAGCCGAAGGGCAGGTCAGCCATACCCACAACGGTACTCATGACCGGGTGCCGGGGTGCGGCTGTGGGTCACGCTGTGGGTGAACACACCGGCGAAGGCTTTACTGTGGGCGGCGTGAACAGGCGGATTTTGACGCTGCTGGTCGCGCTGGTGCCGATCCTGGCGTTCGGCGTGCTGCTGTCGGTGGTGACGGTGCCCTTCGTGTCGTTGGGTCCCGGTCCGACGTTCAACACCCTCGGCGAGGTCGAGGGCAAACAGGTGGTCGACATCCACGGACCCGACGCTGACGTGCACCCCACCGCGGGGCACCTGAACATGACCACCGTGTCCCAGCGCGACGGCCTGACCCTGGGCCAGGCGATGGCGTTGTGGATGTCGGGCCGTGAGCAGCTGGTTCCGCGCGACCTGGTGTACCCGCCGGACAAGTCCAAGAACGAGATCGACGAGGCCAACAACTCCGACTTCAAGAAGTCCGAGGACAGCGCGGCGTACGCGGCGCTGTCGTTCCTGAAGTACCCGGTGGCAGTGACCGTGCAGAGCGTCACCGACCCCGGCCCTTCGGCGGGCAAGCTGCAAGACGGGGACGCGATCGACGGTGTGAACGGCACGCCGGTGGCCAACCTCGACGAGTTCCAGGCCATCTTGAAGAAGACCAAGCCCGGCGACCAGCTGGTGATCGACTTCCGTCGCAAGAACGCACCGCCCGGGGTCGCGACCATCACCCTCGGCGACAACCCCGACCGGGAATACGGGTTCCTGGGTGTGGGTGTGCTCGATGCCCCGTGGGCACCGTTCGACATCGACTTCAACCTGGCCAACATCGGCGGCCCGTCGGCCGGGCTGATGTTCAGCCTCGCTGTCGTCGACAAGCTGACCACCGGTGACCTCAACGACGGCAAGTTCATCGCAGGCACCGGAACCATCACCGGCGACGGCAAGGTCGGGTCCATCGGCGGTATCACGCACAAGATGCTGGCCGCCAAGGAAGCCGGCGCCACCGCGTTCCTGGTGCCCGCCGACAACTGCACCGAGGCGCGCTCGGAACCCCAGGACGGCATGGATCTGGTCCGGGTGGAAACGCTGACCCAGGCGGTCGACGCGCTGCACACGATTTCTGCCGGTGGCGAACCGCCTCGTTGCTAGACCGCACGCGGCCGGTGGATGACTAGAGTTGTAGAAAATCGGGCGGCCCCTCGGGCATGTCACGAGTCCACCGAGGCTGAAACGGGAGTTCACGAGTGGGGATGCGGCCCGCGGCGAGGATGCCGAAGCTGACACGACGAAGCCGGGTACTGATCGGGCTGGCGCTGGTGGTGGTGCTGGCGCTGTTGATCGGACCTCGGGTGGTCGACGGGTACGTCGACTGGTTGTGGTTCGGCGAGCTGGGCTACCGCTCGGTGTTCACCACCGTGCTGGCCACCCGGCTCATCGTGTTCCTGGTGGTGGGGCTGCTCATCGGTGCGGTGGTGTTCGCGGGGCTGGCATTGGCCTACCGCAGCCGTCCCGTGTTCGTCCCGGCCGCAGGCCCGAATGATCCGGTCGCGCGGTACCGCACCACGGTGCTGGCCCGGCTGCGGCTGTTCGGCATCGGGGTCCCGGTCTTCATCGGCCTGCTGGCCGGTGTGATCGCGCAGAGCTACTGGGTGCGGGTGCAGTTGTTCCTGCACGGCAGTGACTTCGGGATCACCGACCCGCAGTTCGGCAAGGACCTGGGCTTCTACGCGTTCGATCTGCCGTTCTACCGGCTGGTGCTGACGTATCTGTTCGTCGCGACCTTCCTGGCGTTCGTCGCGAACCTGCTGGGGCACTACGTGTTCGGCGGGATCCGGCTGACCGGTCGCAACGGCGCGCTGAGCCGTGCCGCACGCATCCAGCTGATCAGCCTGGTCGGCACCCTGATCCTGCTCAAGGCGTTCGCGTACTGGCTCGACCGTTACGAGCTGCTGAGCAACACCCGTGCAGGCAAGCCGTTCACCGGTGCCGGTTACACCGACATCAACGCCGTACTGCCGGCCAAGCTGATCCTGTTGGCCATCGCGCTGATCTGCGCGGTCGCGGTCTTCTCGGCGATCGTGCTGCGCGACTTGCGGATTCCCGCCATCGGTGTGGTGCTGTTGCTGCTGAGTTCGCTGGTGGTGGGTGCGGGTTGGCCGCTGATCGTCGAGCAGTTCAGCGTCAAGCCGAACGCCGCGCAGAAGGAAAGCGAGTACATCAGCCGCAGTATCACCGCGACCAGGCAGGCCTACGGGCTCACCAACGACACGGTGACATACCGCAATTACGAGAGCAACGGTCAGACCACGGCCGCGCAGGTGGCTGCGGACCGGGCGACCACGTCCAACATCCGGCTGCTCGATCCGACCATCGTCAGCCCCGCGTTCACCCAGTTCCAGCAGGGCAAGAACTTCTACTTCTTCCCGGATCAGCTGGCCATCGACCGCTATGCCGGTCCTGACGGCGGGCTGCGCGACTTCGTCGTCGCCGCACGCGAACTCAACCCCGACCGGTTGATCGAGAACCAGCGTGACTGGATCAACCGGCACACGGTCTACACCCACGGCAACGGGTTTATCGCGTCCCCGGCCAACACCGTGCGCGGTATCGCCAACGACCCCAACCAGAACGGCGGCTACCCCGAGTTCCTCGCCAGCGTCGTCGGCGCCAACGGCAAGGTGGTCTCCCCGGGACCGGCGCCGCTGGACCAGCCCCGGGTCTACTTCGGTCCGGTGATCGCCGACACCTCGGCCGACTACGCGATCGTCGGCAAGAACGGTGACGTCGACCGCGAGTACGACTACGAGACCAACACCGACACCAAGAACTACACGTACTCGGGCACCGGCGGTGTGTCGATCGGCAACTGGCTGGCGCGGACGGTGTTCGCCGCCAAGTTCGCCGAACGGAACTTCCTGCTGTCCAACGTGATCGGTGAGAACAGCAAGATCCTGTTCAACCGGGACCCGGCCGAGCGGGTGGAGGCGGTGGCGCCGTGGCTGACCACCGACACGAGCGTCTACCCGGCGATCGTCAACAAGCGCATGGTCTGGATCGTCGACGGCTACACGACGCTGGACAACTACCCCTACTCGGAGTTGACCACGCTGTCGAGTGCGACGGCCGATTCCAACGAGGTGGCGGTCAACCGGTTGGCCCCGGACAAGCAGGTGTCCTACATCCGCAACTCGGTCAAGGCCACCGTCGATGCCTACGACGGCACCGTGACGCTGTACGCCCAGGACGAGCAGGATCCGGTGCTCAAGGCCTGGATGAGCGTGTTCCCGGGCACCGTCAAACCGAAGGCGGACATCTCCCCGGAGTTGCAGTCGCACCTGCGTTATCCCGAGGACCTGTTCAAGGTGCAGCGTTCCCTTTTGACCAAGTACCACGTCGACGATCCGGTGAAGTTCTTCACCAACGCCGATTTCTGGAACGTGCCGCTGGATCCCAACCCGACGGCAAGCAGCTATCAGCCGCCCTTCTACATCGTCGCCAAAGATCTTGTGAACAACGACGGTTCACCGTCGTTCCAGTTGACCAGCGCGCTGAACTGGCTGCAGCGGGAGTTCCTGGCGGCCTATGTCAGCGCCAGCTCGGATCCGTCGACCTACGGCAAGATCACCGTGCTGACCATCCCGGGTGAGGTCAAGGGTCCGAAACAGGCCTTCAACGCGATCAGTACCGACACGGCCGTGACGCAGGACCTCGGTGTGATCGGGCGCGACAACCTGAACCGGATCCGGTGGGGCAACCTGTTGACCTTGCCGGTGGCCGATGGCGGATTGCTTTATGTGGCACCGGTTTACGCATCGCCGGGTACCAGCGACGCGGCGTCGACCTATCCGCGGTTGATCCGGGTGGCCATGCTCTACGGCGACAAGGTCGGCTACGGCCCGACCGTCGGTGCCGCCCTGACCGAACTGTTCGGTCCGGGGGCGGGTGCCACCGCCACAAATGTGGCTCCCACGGACGGCAAGCCGCAGGCCGCTGCCGGTACACCCGAGGCGCCACCGGCCGCCCAGCCGCCGGCCAATGCCGACGGTCAGGCGCCGCAGGTCGTCGCACCGCCGCCCGCGGCGGTCCCGCCGGGTCAGCCGGTGCAGTTGTCGCCGGCCAAGGCCGCCGCGCTCAAGGAGGTCGAGTCGGCCCTGTCCGCGGCGCAGGATGCGCAGCGCAGCGGTGACTTCGGCAAGTACGGGCAGGCGTTGCAGCAGTTGAACGATGCGATGAACAAGTTCAACACCGCCAAGTAGCGGAGCGGATTGGCGCGACGACTCAGTGAAGTAGTCGTCTGGTCTCCGTCGAATATTGGTGCATCACCCGGCCGGTGCGGCGGGGGACAATGGGTCCGTAGTCGGTGGATGACGGGCGGGTGGGGAGTCGCTGGTGGCGGTGACGATTTCGCAGGTGTTGGGCAGCAATCCCGAGCAACTGGTGTCGGCGGCCGGTGACGTGGCCGCGGCCGCGGGTGACATCGACGATCAGATCGCCCGCGAACGCCTGCAGTTGACCCGGTTGGCCTCGGACTGGCGGGGCACCTCGTCCGACACCGCACAGGGCCACGCCAACGAGATGTTCGGCGATCAAGAGGTCTACCGCGACAGGCTCAAGTTGCTGCACACCGCGATGTCCGCCGGCGGTGCGGAGCTCGGCGGTATCCGGGGTCGCCTGAACGCTCTGGTGTCGAGTTCGGCGGCGGGCCTGTTCGACATCTCTGACGAGGGGCGAGTCTCACTGGGATGGCGGCTGAAGTTCTTGGTGTCGACCAATCCGGTGCTCGCGGTGATGTGGGGGATGCGGCGGATGGCGCTGCAGTCGGCCATTCAGGCTGCGTTGGCCGAATTCGACGCGGCGGACAAGTCGACGGCCAACAAGATGGACCGGATCAACAAGGGGCTCGTGAAATGAAGCCTCGGGACACGGGCTGCGTGACATGAGTGACGCCACGCTCTACGTCGATGAACAGACAATGCGGGATACGGCATCCACTTTCGACAACGCGGGTCATGAGGTCAGCGGTAATCGCGGCGGATCGGCCATTTCCGGTGCGGCCGGGGCGATGCCGTCGCTGGCAGTCGGGGCGGCCTGCGGGACGATCGGATCCACACTCACCGAGCAGGCGAAGCTACTCGGCGGCGACGTGACGGTGTATGCCCAGAAGCTGCGGGTGGCCGCTGACCGCTATGAGCGCGGCGACGACGAGGCGGCCGAACGCATCGACTTCACCGGGACGGTCGAGTTACCGGATCTCGGCGAGCATCCGCCGGTCAGTGTGTACGAGAAGGCACTGCGTGATGCCGGGCTCCTCACGGGACCGGTGGTGCCGGGTTCGAAATACGCTCAGTGGCTGGAGAATGCGTCCAAACACGGGGTTGATCCGCAGACCATGGTGGACATCGCCCGTCAGCAGAACATCACCCCGCAATCGTTCGACGTGCTCAACGGACTGCAGGAAGTCAAGGACAAGGACGGCAAGTCGTTCTTCATCCTGCCTCCCGGTACCAGCAAGGAGGACGCGAAGAAGGCTGTGGCGATGACCTACATCCTCAACGCGGGCACTGACTACGACGCCGCCGAGGCGGGCAAGGACGGGGTGCTGGGCACCGCCGACGACGTGCAGAACGATTTCGAGGAAACGCCCTACTCGGCTGCCGAGGTACAGCGCATCATCGACCGACAGAACGCGAACTCCTGGAGTTACGACCAGATTTTCGACAAGGGCGGCGGGGGATCGTTGGCCACTACGCCCAACGGCATGCTGATGGGGTTGGGAGGCCCGGTGATGGACAAGATCGGCGTCCACGGCGGGACGACGTACGGCGACCTGTTCGTGGTCAACATCGACGGATCCAAGGATCCGGCCGCCCAGCTGAGTCAGATCATCCAATCCGGGGCCGGCTGGAACATGCGCGACGACGGTACGCCGTTTCAGGGCAGACTCGACCTCGATCGTCTGTTGCATCACGAAGAGCGCCATTCCGAACAGTGGGCGCAGAAGGGGTTCGCCGGGATGGCACGGGATTACGGGCTGGGTGCGCTCATCGAACAGAAGACGGGCGTCAACCCGTTGGAACGCGATGCGGGCCTGTCCGACGGGGGTTATTCGTGAGGCCGTGGCTGGCCGTGTTGTCGAGCCTGCTGGTGGCGGTGGGGCTCACCGCTTGCCGGACCGGCGACCGCCCGTGGTCGGATGCGCCGTTCGCCGCGCCGATGCAGCCGGCGTTCGGTGCCCGGGTCACCGACGGCAAGCTGGAGATCTGGATGCCGCCGGGCTGCGTCGGGGTGCGGTCGGTGGAGGTCGGATTTGGATTCGGCCCGAAGCTCGTGTTGACCGATACCTCCGGTACGGCGACTCTCGACCGGTTCACCGTCGGTGGACCCTATCCGGGTCTGACCGCGACCGAAGCGCCGCCGCCTGACTTCGATTGGCGCACAGAAGAATATTTGTTTCTCGATGTGCAGTCCACGCCCGGGGGGTACCCCGCGACCGCTCGGACGGCCGAGGTCGTCGCCGGATCGAACAGTCACCCGGCCGACACCTTCTTCTTCGACGGCGTCGGTTGGCTCGACCCCGCGGGTGTCGCCGAGAAGGAAGGCAAGGAGTTCGCGGGTGTCTGCACGCCGCAAGAGAAGTGATGCGGCGTAGGTTCATTGCCTCCCTGAGCTGGCCGCCAAGTCAACGCCAAGTCGTCCCGGTGATGCTGTGCGCCGAGAATTCGCACAACTTTGCCGAGAGGACCCCGATGACCCTGACCGACCTTCCGCATGAGGGCCTGGACGACGCGTTGGAGGGGCTACGCGCCCACGTCGCCGCCCCCGTCGCTCTGCCGGGAGAGGCCGGCTACGAGCGCGCCACCCCGTGGAATCTGGCGGCCACCGTGGAGCCTGCCGCGGTGGTGCTGGCGACCTCCGCCTACGACATCGCCAACACCGTGGGCTTCGCCGCCGCACGGGGATACCGCGTGAGCGTCCAGTCCACGGGCCACGGCGCCCTTTCCGTCGCCCCCGACACGATCCTGGTGCTGACGGCCGGCATGACCGGAGTCACTGTGGATCCGGTGGCCCGCACCGCACGGGTGGCGGCCGGGGCGACGTGGCAGCACGTGCTCGACGCAGCGGCTCCGCACGGACTGGCCGGGTTGTGTGGATCCTCGCCTCAGGTCGGCGTCGTGGGATTCCTGACCGGTGCAGGGATCGGGCCGTTGGTACGCACCGTCGGATTGTCGTCGGACTATGTGCGGTCCTTCGAGTTGGTCACCGGTGCAGGGGAGTTGCTGCGCGCCACCCCGGAGGAGAACGCCGAGCTGTTCTGGGGACTGCGCGGCGGCAAATCGACACTGGGCATCGTCACCTCGGTCGAGATCGAGTTGCTGCCGATCGCTGAGTTCTACGGCGGCGCCCTCTATTTCGACGGTGCGGATGCCGCAGCGGTGTTGCGTGAATGGGCCCGCTGGTGTGCCGACCTGCCCGAGTCCGTCTCGACTTCGATCGCGCTGCTGCAACTCCCACCGCTTCCCGGAATTCCCGAGCCGCTGGCAGGCCGGCCCACCGTCGCCGTGCGCTACGCCGCTGTCGGTGACTTCGCCGAAGCCGAACAACTGCTGGCGCCGATGCGCGCGGTCGCGACGCCGGTACTCGATACGGTCGCGGTGCTGCCGTACGCCGCAATCGGTGCGGTGCATGCCGATCCGGTCGATCCGATGCCGATCTACGAACACCACACGCTGCTGCGGGAATTGACCGCGGACACGGTTGAGGTGCTGTTGGCTGCGGCCGGGCCGGAGTCGGGCTCGGTGCAGACCATCGTCGAGGTCCGGATGCTCGGTGGGGCGCTGGCGCGGGAGGGAAAGCACCGCAGCGCGTTCTGCCACCGTGACGCCGCCTTCGCGGTGGCCGTCATCGGGGTCCTGGCGCCTCCGGTCGCCGACCTTGTGGTGCCTCAGGCCGGTGCGCTCATCGTCGCGTTGTCGCGGTGGTCCAGCGGCGGCCAGATCCCCAATTTCGCACCGTCGGAGGACGCTGGGCGGGCCGTGCGGGTCTACGACGACGAGACCCGGCACTGGTTGTCGGCGCTGGCCGACCGGCACGACCCGGCAGGCGTGTTCCGGTGCGGTCAGGTGGTGCGCTCCAGGGTCTGATTTCCGGTCGTTTTCGGGCCGGAAACGCCTCTGAGCACCCGATTTGGAGCTCTACGTAAGACCCCGGTAACCTTGTATTCGCAACGCGGGGTGGAGCAGCTCGGTAGCTCGCTGGGCTCATAACCCAGAGGTCGCAGGTTCGAATCCTGTCCCCGCTACCAAGAGGAAATGGCCCTCGGAGGAAACTCCGGGGGCCATTTTCGTCGGCATCGGGCGCTGGTGACGAACAGGCCTACTGAGTCAGTTTGTCCCGCATCCCCGGCGCGAGAACGCCGCCAAGGGTGTCCCAGCTCACCGTGACCGGGTAGTAGTCGCCGAGCACGTGGGCGACCGGGATGTAGACGACCAGTCCGCCGTCGTCGGGCAGCCAGTTGGCGAGCTGATCTGCGACCGGTTCGGGCGCAGACTGGTTGGCCAGCTTCTCCTCGGCCGCCATCGCGGACTTGATCCCGTCGACCAGTGCGGTCAACCCGGCAGTCTGGTCGGTGAACAGGTCGGAGATCATGATCGGCTTGGCGGTGTGGGCGTCGATCACCGTCGTGGCGACGGCGTTGAACGGATGCGCCGCGTGGTCGACGAAGATGTTGAGCAGCAGTACGCCGGCCACCGCGCCGGTGCCGATGTGGCTCACCTCGCTGCGGTTGTCCTCGCCCAGTGCCCCGGGCGCGACGGTCACCGGGACGTTGTCGTCGGTGGGCTTGAGGTAGTCGTCGAGGGCGGCGCGCATCCCGGCGTTGAACTTGTCGCGGACGGCGGCGTCTCCGCCTTTCAGTTGGGGAAGCTCCGCCTTGTAGGTGACCGTTCCCGCGGTGCCGTCGACGGATTCGACGAACCCCGTGAACGGCGTGGCATCGGCGGTCGGAGATTCGCTCATGGTCGTCGTCTGCCCGGGCTCGGCATTGTCGGACGTGCATGCCGTCCCGATGCTGAGCATCGAGATGACGACCGCCACCGACGCCAGCCTGCGCACCACCGGTATGTCACTCATTTTTTGACGATAACCCCGGGTGGGTCGTCAGGACCGCCGAATGGCCTTGACGTCAGAAACGTTCTCGCAACGGGCGGTCGGCCGGAGTGCTGCGATAGATACCGCGGTCGATGAGCCGTGGGACCACCTCGTCGATGAACTCGCGGATGGATTGTGCTCCGGCGGAGAACATCAGGTTGAATCCGCCGACATTGCCGTCGGAGTGCCACGCCGCGAAATCGTCGACGATGTCGTCATAGGAGCCGACGAACTTGCGATGCGTGGCACCGCCGCGGCCGACCGCCTGGGCCACCACCTCGCGCACGGTCACTCCCGGGCGCTCCTGAATCCAGTTGTACAGCCCCACATAATTGCCGAACGTGCTCTTGATCGTCTTCTCCACATCGGCGGGAACCGGCAGTTCCTCGACCGGGAACGGTGCGGTGATGTCCTCGAGCGGGATGTCGATACCGAACTGGCCCAACGCGAATGGTGCGATCGGTGCCCAGTCGACGTAGCTGTCCAGTTCGCGCAGTTTCTCCTCTGCTTCTTTCGCCGTACGGCCGAGGTAGGGGATGAGTCCGGGGATCGGCGGGACCGATCCCGGGGCGCGTCCCTGGTCGACGAGTGCCTTGTCCAGCGTCTCTCGGTAGGCCGCCGCGCTCTCGCGGGTGGACGAGTTGGTGAACACCATCTCGGCATGCTTGGCGGCGACCTTGATGCCGGCTCCCGACCCGCCCGCCTGTGCGATGAGCGGCCGCCCTTGGCGGCTGGGTGCGATGTTGAGTGGCCCGGAGACCTGAAACAGATTGCCCCGGTGGTTGATCGGGTCGGCGTAGAACCGGGTGCGGCCGTCGGGATCGCGACGCAGCTCCCGGTTGTCCCACAGTGAGCGCAGCACATCGAGGAACTCGTCGGCACGCTGGTAGCGCTCCTCGCGGTCCAGGTGCTTGGCCAGGCTGTAGTTCAGCGCGAAGTCGTCGATGACCGACGTGACCGCGTTATATCCGGCGCGACCGTCGGAGGCCTGGTCGAGCGAGCCCAGCAACCGGGCCAGGTTGTAGGGGTCGTAGAACGTCGTCGATGCCGTTGCGATCAGGCCGACATGCTTGGTGTGCTGCGAGATTGCGGTCAGTGCGGTGATGGGTTCTGCCGGTCCACCATCGAAGGCCGGCGATCCCTGCATGCCGGGGATGTCGCCGACGAACAGCGCGGTGAACAAACCCTCGTCGCCGAATGCCCCGTACTCGAGCAGGCGCTCGAAGGTGCTGCGCTGGGGTACGCCGTTGGCCTGCTCGTACCCGAACGCACCTTGGTGCAGGTTGATGTCGTTGGCAACCAGGTTCAGGTGCAGATAGCGTCGATCGGGCATGGGTGTTCCTGTCCTCGTGAGGGATTCAGCGCATGGTGGCGTACAGGGCGTCGGTCATCGTCTCGATGGCAGCTTCGCGGTCCAGCGACCAACCGTCGACGAGCCACAGATGCATGAAGGAATCCACCATCGTGTACATCATCGCGATGGCCAGGCGGAGCTGGGCTTCGGTGGCGCCGGGCATGGCGTTGTGCTGAATCCAGTCGTCGACGTTGGCTTCCATCGTGGCGCGGTGGGCTGTGGCGAATTCCGGGTCGGCGGCCCTGGCCTGATGAAGGGCCGTGTAGAGCTCCGGCGCGGAAGTGTAGAAGTCGACCACCTTTTCGAAGAAGGCGCGGATCGAGGGCCGTCCGGATGGGCCGCCCCGCGGAGCATCCTGCTGCGACCACACTGTCATTCGGGTGTTGCGAAGTTCGCGCAGAACCGCGGCCTTGCTGTCGAAATGGAGATAGAACGTCGCGCGCCCGATTCCGGCACGGCGCACGATGTCGTCGATGGTCACCTGGACGTAGCCGCGTTCGGCGAAGGCCTCCAGGGCGGCGGCCATGATGTGCTCGCGGGTCATGATGCGGTGACGGTCGCGCATCGTGAGCTTCGGTGCGACGCTGGTGTTCTCGGTGACCTGAGGTGCTTCGGTCATGCGAGGGTCACCCCCTCCAACTGGCCAGTCGATCGCCATTTGTGCAGCATGTCGAAGAAGTCGACAGGTTTGCCGCCGAAGTTGTTCGACAACATGCTGTGTGGGTTGTCCTTGTCGCCCTCGGAGCTCAGATAGCTCGGCGTGCAGTCGGCGAAGAAGGCCTTCGGTTGCACCGTCGACTCGTTCATCTCCGACAACCACTCGTCTTCGGCCTCCTGGGTGGCCTCGATGACCGCGGCGCCACGCTGCGCCCAGGTGCTGACCAGGTAGGCGAAATGGCGGGCCCGTTCCTCGGCGGTGTGGGTGTAGTTGGGGGAGACCCCGGATTGGGTGTAGCCGAGGAAGAAACAGTTGGGAAAACCGTGGCTCTGCAGGCCGTGCAGCGTCCGCATGCCCTTGGACCACTTGTCGCTCAGCCGCACGTTGTCCCGGCCGGTGATCTCGAATCCGAGCCGCCGGGTGAACTCGGTGCCCACCTCGAAGCCGGTCGCGAAGATCAACGCGTCGAGTTCGTAGTGCACCCCGTCCACGACGGCGGCGGTCGAGGTGAACCGCTCGACTCCGCGCCCGTCGGTGTCGACCAACTCGACGTTGCGCCGGTTGAACGTCGGCAGATAGTCGTCGTGGTAGCCCGCGCGTTTGCAGTTGAGCTTGAACCAGGGCTTCAGGGCCTCGGCGGTCTTCGGGTCGTGCACGGTCCGGCTGATGCGGGCGCGCAGGCGCTCCATCGCCACATAGTCGGCCCGGTACAGGAGTGCGTCGATCTCCTCCGGCGTCATCTCCCTGCCGAGGCGGGCGGTCTCCCGGATCACCGCGGGCTCGGTCAGCTCAAGGGCGTTGCGGGTCCACCCGTCATCGGTGAGATCGAGGTCCATCTCGACACCGCAGGTCACGCTGGTGAAATTCTCCATGCGTTCCCGTTGCCAGCCCGGGGACAGGCTCGCGGCCCAGGCGGGATCGGTGGGCCGGTTGTTCCGTTCGGCGACGGTGCTCGGCGTCCGTTGGAACACGTAGAGCTGCTGTGCCCACCGACCGAGGTGCGGTATGCACTGCAGCCCCGTCGCACCGGTGCCGATGATCCCGACGCGCTTGTCCTGCAGTCCGCTCAGTCCACCGGACTCATCACCACCGGTGTAGCCGTAGTCCCAGCGGCTGGTGTGGAAGGTGTGCCCGGAGAATTCGTTGATGCCCGGGATCCCCGGGAGCTTCGGCCGTGTCAGGGATCCGGGCGAGACGGCCACCAGTGACGCGGTGAGCATGTCGCCGCGGTCGGTCGACACCTGCCAGTGCTGGGCCTCGTCATCCCATCGCATGCCGGTGACGGTGGTCTGCAGCAGGGCTTTCCGGTACAGCCCGTAGTGACGTGCGATGGCCTGCAGGTGCTCCCGGATCTCTGGACCGTGGGCATAGCGCTCGGTGGGGGTGTAGCTCAGCTCTTCGAGCAGTGGCAAGTAGATGTAGGACTCGATGTCGCACTGGGCGCCGGGGTAGCGGTTCCAGTACCAGGTGCCGCCGAAGTCCCCCGCGGTGTCGACGATCCTGATGTCGTCGACACCCGACTCCTGGAGCCGGGCCGCGGCGATCAGGCTGCCCAGTCCGGCCCCGATGATCAGCACCGTGACGTGGTCGTGCACTGCGTCGCGTTCGAGCGGCTCGGTCCACGGGTCGTCGGCGTAGTGCGAAAAGTCCGCGGTGACCTCGACGAATTGATTGACGGCGTCGCTGCGAAGGCGCTTGTCGCGTTCGAGTTTGTACTTCGCGCGTACCCACTCGGCGTCGTACTCCGCCGGCTGGGGCCCCAGGGGAGCCGCCGTGTCTGGCATCGGGTGGTGCTCCTCGCGTCATGAATTCGCTGGACAGTCTGTCTCGTCAACAGACTGTGCAGCATCTTGCCAGACAACGCGTATTTTGTAACGGCTACGCTCAAGCTCACGCAGGCCGGCGCGCGGATGCGAACAGGTTGATCCCGGTCGCTTCGCGCCGCACCTCGACGGGCGCGTGCCCGAACGCCGATCGTCCGAACAGACCCACCAGGTCCCGCGGCGACCGGTGGATCAGTTTCCAGTCGAGCAGGTGGTCCATGAACGCCCGGTCCGGATTGTCGATGTCGAAGTTTCCGACAATCGCTGTGCCGCCGGGGCGCAGCCGGTGGTAGATCCAGTCGAGCAGTTTGATGACGAGGTGATCGGCCAGGTAGTCGATGAGGCCGATCGAATACACCAGATCCTGATCGCCCAATTCGAGCGTGTGGCGTCCCAGCGCGAGTTTGACGACATTGGCTTGCACGAACGCCACTTGCCGGGTCACCCCGACACTGTCGGCAATGCTCTGCGCGTATGCCAAAGCCTGGTCGTCGATGTCCAGGCAGGTGGCGATGATGTCCGGGTGGTCGGACTCGCCGAAGATGTCGAAGATCTCCCGGGCGGGCCCGCAGGCCAGGCTCGTGATCGCGACCGCCCTGCCCCGGCAGGCATTCGCGGTGTCGATGATGATGTCGCGCAACAGCTGTCGCCGATTCTTGACCGCGCACGAGGCCGGAATGCCGAGAAACCACCGGTCGATGTAGGGGCCGAGTCGGCGGACGCCGTCCGGTTGGTCGTCGTACACCATCTGCAAGGTCAGATAGTCACCGGCGTAACCCCGTGGCTTGGTGTAGGAGCGGTCGATCAGGGTGCTCAGCCCGAGGTAGGGGTAGGTCTCCATGTGGATGAATGCGCCCATCTCGTCGGCGTCAGGGTTACCCGGCCGCAGGTGGACGCAGATCTCGTCGGACAGGGCGTTGCAGGCGGCGCTGACCCGGGTTTGCACGTCATCGCTCGTGGCGTCACCGTCGATGACGAGTCTGTCCGCGGCCAGCATCGCTGCCTTGAATCGCGCCGCGGTGAGGGCAAGAGGGTGTGGCATCCCGTCGGCGGACAGCGGGAACGAGGGGATGGGACTGCCGAGGTGCGGTGCCGCGTCGGTGATCGTCATCGTCCGATGCTTTCGCGTTTCCGCGGCAACGTATGCAGTAGTGCACTACTCAATTTCTTCGCGCGTCAATTTCCATCGAGGTGGCGACCGCAGCAAAAACTGGTTTCCCCGACGCGGGGTGTCCCACCTACCCTGGGTGGCTGCGCAGTCGATGCTCGGGGAGACAGGGAGTGGCAATGATGACGGGCCCGAGCACGGGGGAGATCGCTACACGGCCGCGCGCCCAGTCGAGCGCCAACGTGATCATCGGGCTGCTGGTCGGTTCGGCGTTCGTGATGATCCTCAACGAGACGATCATGAGCGTGGCGCTGCCTGCCCTGATCGTCGACTTGGACATTTCGGCGAGCACGGCGCAGTGGCTGACCAGTGGCTTCCTGCTGACGATGGCTGTCGTCATCCCGATGTCGGGCTCGCTGTTGCAGCGCTTCCCGGTGCGCAGCATCTACCTGGCGTCGATGACGTTGTTCTGCACCGGCACCTTGGTGGCCGCGCTGGCGCCCGGGTTCGCGGTTCTGCTGGCCGGACGGATCGTGCAGGCGTGCGGCACCGCCGTCATGATGCCGCTGCTGATGACGACGGTCATGACGCTGATCCCGGCCGAGCGGCGCGGGCAGATGATGGGCACCATCTCGATCGTCATCGCTGTCGCGCCGGCCGTCGGCCCCACCCTGTCGGGCTTCATCCTGGGCTCGCTCGACTGGCGCTGGATGTTCTGGATCGTGCTGCCCATCGCGCTGGTGGCACTCAGCGCCGGTCTCGTCTGGCTGCGGGTCGACGATGAACGGCAGGAGCCGACGCCCATCGATCCCGTCTCGGTACCACTGTCGGCGATTGCGTTCGCGGGCTTGGTGTTCGGGCTGTCGCTGATGGGTGAATCCGCTCACGGTCAGCAGGGCATACCCGCGTGGGTGCCGATGTCGATCGGTGCGGTGGCGATGCTGCTCTTCGGTGCGCGGCAACTACAGCTGCAACGGCGTGACCGCGCGTTCCTCGACCTTCGGCCGTTCACCTATCGGCGGTTCTCGGTGTCGCTGGGCCTGGTGGTCCTCGGCTTCATGGGCCTGTTCGGCGCCATCATCATGGTGCCGCTGTATGTGCAGGACGTGCTGGGACAGAGCGCCTTGGTGGCCGGCCTGACGAGCCTGCCCGGTGGGCTGCTGATGGGCGTGGCGGGGCCATTGGTCGGCCGGGCCTACGACCGGCACGGCGCCCGGCTGCTGGTCGTACCGGGGTCGATGATGCTGTGCGTGTCGCTCTGGGGATTCACGATGCTGTCGGCCGCGTCGCCGGTCTGGGAACTGGTTGTCCTGCAGACGATCATGATGGTCGGGTTGTCGATGATGTTCACCCCGTTGATGACCGACGCGCTCAGTGTTCTTCCCGACCGGCTCTACTCACACGGCAGCGCCATCCTCACGACGCTGCAACAGGTCGGCGGCGCGGCCGGCACGGCCCTGTTCGTCACGGTCATGACCAAGGCGTCGCAATCGGGCGGTGCCCCGGATCTCCCCGGCGTGCACGCGGCATTCATGGCCGCGGCGGTGATCAGTGTGATTGCCGTGGGCACGGCGTTCTTCACCGCGCCGCGCCCGAGCCCCGCTGGCGGCACCCCGACGCATTAGCGCCGGGCCCTGAACTCAGTCGAGTAGCGCACTACGCGTGCGTGGTGCCGTGACCGCGGTCGATGGTGGAAGAGCCCATCGACCAGGGGCGCGCATCGGCACTCGACATAGGAGTTCACATGAGCTGGAGATGGACTGGCAATCACGGGGACGCGCCGTCGGCGGCGGCCGCGGCCACCGCATCGGGGGCAGGTCCCGGTGAGGCGATCTTCGAGGTCAACGACGGCGGCACCGTCGGCCTCTACATCTTCGACAACCACACCGGCACCGGTGGCCGTTCGTGGAACTGGACCGGCAATCACGCTGACGCCCCGTCGGCGGTGGCCGCCGCCAACGCGGCCGGCGCCGGCCCCGGGGAGGCGGTCTACGCGGTGAATGACGGTGGCACGGTAGGTCTTTACCTGCTCCGCTGAACTCCCTCGCCTCGGCGCAACCGGCGATCCTGGATGCGCCGAGGCGAGGTCGTGCACAATCGGGATCGTGCAGAAAGACCAAAAAGTCGTGGTCATCACGGGTGCGGGGAGCGGAATCGGCCGCGCGACGGCCCAGGTCCTGTTGGATGCCGGGCATCAGGTGGTGCTGACGGGTCGTCGGTCTGAACCGCTGGCGGCCGTTGCCGACGGGAGACCGAATGCCCGCGTTGTCCCGACCGATGTCACGGACTCCTCCTCGGTGCAGGCGCTGTTCGTGGACGTCGTCTCGGCCTTCGGGCGGGTCGACGTGCTGTTCAACAACGCCGGTGTGTTCGGCCCGTCTGCGTCGATCGTCGACATCGACGACGAGCAGTGGCACTCCACGTGGCGCACCAACGTCGACGGCGTGGTGTTCTGCGCCAGGGAAGCCGCCCGCGTCATGGCTTCCCAGCTGCCCAGGGGCGGGCGGATCCTCAACAACGGATCGATCTCCGCGCACCGGCCCCGCCCGAACAGCCTGGCCTACACCGTCACCAAACACGCGATGAGTGGGTTGACCGCGTCCATGCTGTTGGACCTACGAGACCTCGACATCTGCATCACACAGATCGACATCGGCAATGCCGCCACGGACATGACCGCCGGATTCAGTCACCAGACCTTGCAGGCCGACGGAAGTCTCGCGGCTGAACCGACTTTCGACGTCGAGCACGTGGCTCGTGCCATCGCGCATCTGGTCGATCTGCCCCTGGAGGTGTCGGTACCGTCACTGACCGTGATGGCCCGGGCCATGCCGTACTTCGGTCGCGGCTGAACTCCAGCCCTGAAAAGCAACAGAGCCGGGGCCTTCGGGCCTCCGGCTCTGTAAAGCGGAATCGTTGTTCAGTGCTGTGCATCCTGAAGCTCGTACCGCTGAACCACTGCGATCAACTCTTCGCGAACCGACGAGCTGGGCAGTTCGTTGATCCGCGCGTAGAGGCGGCGCCGCATGGTGGCCCGCTTCTGGTTTGCACGGAACTGTGCGAACGACATACTTCTCACTCCTCAAAAGTGCCCCGGGTCACGGGTACTCGTTTTGTTGACATCCACATCGGGGATCGCCCGAAGAAAAGGACACCTCCATGCTCCCGCTCGGCGATGATTAAAACCAATTCTTAGAGTGTGAGTTTCGCTACAGCCCAACGCTGTTCGCCGCAGACACGTGCTCGCCGTCACAATCGGGTGGCGAGGTGATGCCGGTGACGGCCGAAAGGAGTCAGACTGCAGCTGCCGGCGTCTCGCCGGCCGGGCTGAACCCGCTGTCGTCCACCTGGTCGGCGCCGAGCCCGGGCGGCCCGCTGCGGTAGGTGACCGGTGTCTGCGACAACGTGATCGGGTTGGCCACCTGGGGCGTGGCCGTTCCGGGCACCGAGATCGTGGCCTCGATGCCGAGCCGGCGGGCGAACGCGAAGGCTTCCGCCAGGTCGTTGATCGGCCCGGCCGGGACACTGGCGGCGGTCAACACCGAGTACCAGTGATCGGCCCCGTGGTTCTTCAGTGCGGTTTCGACGATGGCGCACAACGCGTCCCGGTGGGCGACCCGCTGTGGATTGGTGCCGAACCGGGGATCGTCGGCGAGCTCCGGCTCACCGATGGCGGCGGCGAAGGCCCGGAACTGCTTGTCGTTGCCGACGGCCACCGCGATCGGGCGGTCGGCGGTGTCGAACGTCTGATACGGCGCGATGCTGGGGTGCCGATTGCCCATCATCTGCGGCACCGCACCCGCACCGAGATAGCCCGAAGCCTGGTTCACCATGGAGGACAACAACACCGAGAACAGGTTGGTGTCGACGCGCTGTCCGGCCCCGGTGCGGTCACGGTGCGCCAGCGCCGCCAGGATTCCGGTCGACGCGTGCAGGCCGGCCAGCACGTCGACCAGTGCCACACCGGCCTTGGTCGGATCGCCCGGTTCGGTTCCGGTGACGCTCATCAACCCGCCGACCGCCTGCACCAGCAGGTCATAGCCCGGCAGCTCGGCGCCGCCGTCGCGGCCGAATCCGGTGATCGAACAGTAGATGAGATCGGGACGGATCGTCCGCAGGTCCTCGTAGCCCAGTCCCAGTTTCTCCATGGTCCCCGGCCGGAAGTTCTCCACCACGATGTCGGCGCGGGCCACCAGGGACCGGGCCCGCTCCCGGTCGTCCGGGTCGGTCAGGTCCAGCACGACCGAACGCTTGTTGCGGTTGACGGCGTTGAAATACGTTGCCACGCCGGATGAATCGTAGGGCGGGCCCCATGCCCGGGTGTCGTCGCCGGTGCCGGGTCGTTCGATCTTGATCACCTCGGCCCCGAAGTCGCCGAGCATCATCGTCGCGTACGGCCCGGCCAGCACCCGGCTGAAATCCACCACGACCACTCCGTCGAGCGCACCAGCACTCATGCGCCGCCCTGCCCCTTGGGGCCCTCGATGGTGACGGTCATCAGCGGAAGGCCGCCTGCCCGGTCAGAGCCTTGCCGATCGACAGCAGATGCATCTCGGAGGTGCCTTCGTAGGTGAGGACGGATTCGAGGTTGTTGGCATGCCGTAGCGGTGAGTACTCGAGGGTGATTCCGCTGCCGCCCAACAGGGTTCGGCAGTCACGGGCGATGGCCAGGGCTTCGCGGACGTTGTTGAGCTTGCCCAGGCTGATCTGCTCGGGCCTGGCCCCTTCGGCATCCTTGATGCGGCCCAGGTGGATTGCCAGCAGCATTCCCTTGCCGAGCTCGACGGTCATGTTGGCCAGCTTCTCCTGGGTGAGCTGGTAGCTGGTCAGAGGCTTGTCGAAGACCTCGCGGGAGCCCGCGTAGTCGATCGCGGTCTCCAGGCTGTCGCGGGCCGCGCCGAGCGAGCCGAACACGATGCCGAACCGGGCTTCGTTGAGACACGACAGCGGGGCCGACAGGCCCTCGGCCAGCGGCAGTTGCGCCGACGCCGGCAGCCGCACGTTGTCGAGCACGAGCTCGGAGGTCACCGAGGCCCGCAGGGAGAGCTTGCGGTGAATCTCGTTGGCGGTGAATCCAGGGGTGTCGGTGGGCACCAGGAAGCCGCTGATATCCCCGTGGCCGTCCCCCGTTCTAGCCCACACCGTGGCCACGTCGGCGAGGTTGCCGTTGGTGATCCACATCTTTGTGCCGTTGAGCACCCAGTCGGCGTTGTCTCCGGAGCCGTCACGCCGGGCCCGGGTGCGCATGCCCGCGGGGTTGGAACCGAAGTCGGGTTCGGTCAGGCCGAAGCAGCCGATCGCGTCACCGGCGGCCAGTCGGGGCAGCCATTCGTTCTTCTGTTCCTCGGACCCGTAGCGGTAGATCGAGAACATCGACAGCGAGCCCTGCACGGAGACGAAACTGCGGAACCCGCTGTCGCCGGCCTCCAGTTCCATGCAGGCCAGTCCGTAGCTGACGGCGTTGGTGCCCGCGCAGCCGTAGCCCTGCAGATGCATGCCGAGCACCCCGAGCTTGCCGAACTCCTTGGCCAGCTCCCTGGGCAGGGTGGCCGATTCGAACCATTCGCCGACGTTGGGCCGCAGCCGGGTGTCGACAAACTTGCGTACCGTCGCGGCGATCTCGCGTTCGTCGTCATCGAGGAGCCGGTCGGTGTCGAACAGCTCCAGCGGCCGGTAGACGGACTTCTTGGCAGCCGGTGCGGCGGTGGCGGTCATGGGTCCAGGCTAGATTTGCCTGGCAAATCTGCCTATGGCCGGTTTGCACAACGGTGCGGGCAAAGCTGTCCACTATGGCGCCTGAGGATCCCTGGCGGCCGGCAATGACCACCTGTTCCGGTGGCCTATGCTCGGTGCGTTGAACGGCGTACCCCCGGGTGAACTCGTCGTCAGTGACCGGCGAAGACGGCCCAGGGAAAGTGAACCGTGCAGGCAATTGTTGACGATCCGGTTCGCGTCCCTGCCCTGGCGCGGCGGGGTCGTGACGACCTGATCGGGTTGTGTGGCGTTGCCGTCGTTCTGGTGGTGGTCTGCCATTTCTGGTTCGGACGGGCGTGCGGCGGGCTGGATGTCCTGCTGGTCCTGTCCGGCTACTTCGTCGGCGGCCGCATCCTTCGCAACATCGATTCGGCGAGCCCGATGGCCCTGGCCGCCGAAGCGGGGCGGGCAGCGCGCTGGCTGGTGCCACCACTGGTTCTCGTGGTGGTCGTGAGCGCGGTGCTCACGGTGCTGGTCCAGCCGCAGACCCGGTGGGAGGCGTTCGCGGATCAGACGCTGGCCAGTTTGGGCTTCTACCAGAACTGGCAGCTGCTCCAGTCGGCCGACGACTATGTGCAGGCCGGCCAGGCCGTGACCCCGCTGCACCACCTGTGGGCGATATCGGCGCTGGGCCAGTTCGTGCTCGGCTTCTTCGTGCTCGCCGGCACGATCGTGGCGGCGACGGTCCGTCGGGGCCGTGGCGCGCGATACGCAATCCTGGTCGCCGCATCCGTGATCGCCATGACGGCATCGCTGTATTACGCGGTCACGGCCCAGTCGGACAACCCGATGCTCGCCTACTACAGCACCGCGGCCCGGGCCTGGGAGGTGCTGGTCGGAGTGCTGGCCGCGGCGCTCGTGGCGGGCCCGGTGGGGCGTGTCCGGTGGCCCGGTTGGTTGCGGGCCGGTGCGGCTGCGGCCGGGCTGGCGGCAATCCTGGTGTGCGGTGCCCTGACGGAACGGACCATGCAGTCCCCAGGGGTCTGGACCTTGATTCCGGTGGCGGCCACCGTCCTGGTCATCGTCAGCGCGGCCCAGGGGACCTCGCCGCGGACCAACGAACTTCTCCGCAGCGTCCCGCTGGTCGCGATCGGCGCGGCGGCCTATCCGCTGTACCTGTGGCACTGGCCGCTGCTGATCTTCTGGTTGGCCACCATCAACGACGACGCCGTCGGCCTGGTCGATGGCAGCGCGGTCATGCTGGTGGCGGCGCTGCTGGCGTGGCTGACCGCGCGGTGGGTCCAGCTGCCGTGGCGCCGGGGCACCGACGTACGACTGGTGTCGAGCGCGGTCGTGGTGTTGGTCGCGGTGATGCTGGTGGCGACATCGCTGATGTGGCAGGGCCATGTCGTGCTGGCCCGGGCCAGCGGTGCCGAACTGGGCATGCTCTCGATCCGCGACTATCCGGGCGCGCAGGCCCTCATCGAGAATCGCCGGGTCCCCAAGCTGCCGATGCGCCCGAGTGTGCTGGAGGCCGATGACGACATCCCGCCGTCGTCGATCGACCACTGCGTCACGGGTTTCACCGGCGGTGAGGTCGTCACCTGTGTGTACGGGGATCCCAAGGGCACCCGGACGATCGCACTGGCAGGCGGGTCGCATTCGGAGCACTGGCTGACCGCGCTGCATCAGATCGGGCGTCAACACGGCTTCAAGGTGACCACCTACCTGAAGTTCGGCTGTCCGCTGACCACCAAACGGGTGCCGATCATCGCGGGATCCTTCGAGGCATACCCGTCGTGCCGGACGTGGTCGGACAACGCGTTGGCGCAGATCATCGCCGACCGGCCGGACTACGTGTTCTTCACCTCGACCCGCCCGATCCTCAACAGCCCCGGCGACTACGTCCCCGATTACTACCTCGGGATCTGGAATGAGTTGTCCGCCAACGGAATTCCGATGCTCGGCATGCGTGACACGCCGTGGATGATCAAGGACGGGTGGTTCTTCTCGCCGGTCGACTGCCTGTCCAAGGGCGGTGACGCCGACTCGTGTGGGCTACCGAGGGATGACGCCCTGGCCCAGCGCAATCCCACCCTCGAGCACCTGGCGGACTATCCACTGATGAAGATCCTCGATCTCAGCGACGCGGTCTGCCGGCCGACGATCTGCCGTGCCGTGGAGGGCAACGTGCTGGTCTACCACGATGCCCACCACTTGTCGGCGGCCTACGTCCGCACGCTCACCACCGAGTTGGCGCGGCAGATGTCCGACGCCCTCGGATGGTGGTAGCCGTCATTCGACGACGAAGACCGGAATCTGTCGGGTGGTCTTGGTCTGGTACTCGGCGTACGGCGGGTAGGCCTCGACTGCCAGCTTCCACCAGTGCTCGCGCTCGTCGCCGGAGAGTTCACGGGCGGTCAGCGATGCGGTCTTGTCGCCGTCCTGCACCGTGACGGCGGGGTTGGCCTTGACGTTGAAGTACCAGGACGGGTGCGCCGGGTCTCCGCCCTTGGACGCCACCATGGCGTAGCGGCCGTCTTCCTCCACGCGCATCAGCGGCACGTAGCGCTTCTTACCTGACTTGGCGCCCGTCGTCGTGAACAGCACGATCGGGCGGTCCAGCACCTCGACGCCGTCGGTGGTGCCTTGTTCCAGGATGCGTTGGGTCTGGTCGCGTACCCGGTCTGTCGGGCTCAGTTCAGCTTGCTCACTCACGCACCCCGCAACACCGGCGACGTCGCTGCTATTCCACGGTGCCGCCGGCTTGCTTGCGGCCTCAACTTCCCGGCGTGATCGGCGCGACGACAAGTTGCCGGTCATCCGCCGTCACGATCTCGAAGGTCTCGTTCCACCCCGGCAGGGAGATCGCCAGCACATCGCCGGCGGGGCGATGTTCGACCGACCAGGTGCCCGCCTGACGGGCACCGCGGTCGTCGGGCCCCGGCGTACCCACCACGGCGCTGTGGTCGGGCAGCAGCGTGAAGGTCGTTCGTCCGCGCGACGGCGGCAGCGGCTGGTCGGCAGGCCGGAAGGTCTGGGTCGCTCCGCGGTCCTCCTCGTGCGAATGCGTCCAGGAACCAACGACCTGAGTTTCATCGATCACGGCGGGCACCCTTCGAGGCCGGTTGTGGCGTAGTCGCCGGTTCCATATTCGCTCCGAACGACGGCGCGCGTGGCAACAATGTCAGACACGTCTAGCCGAGCGCGGAGACCATCAAAGCCACGTTCATGCGCAGAATCTCGACCGCCAGACGGATGTCGATGAACTCCATGGTGTCGGCAGAACTGTGAACATGGTCGTTGGCGCCGTCGGCGCCCTCGATGGTCAGGACGGCCGCAATGCCCTGGTCGATGAACGGCACGTGGTCGCTGTTGAACGGATTGAGACTGGTCTGCACGGTCAGCCCGGTGTAGGTGTGTGCGGCGTCGGCGAGGTCGTCGATCAGCTGCTGCGACATCGGGGCGCCTTCCAGCAGCACCGTGGGGTCTGCGGTGTTGAGCGTCGCGATCATGTCCATGTTGACCACCGCGCGGATCCGTGATCGTTCGGCCGGGCTCAGGCTCGCGACGTAGGCCAGGCTTCCGAACAACCCTTCCTCCTCGCCGCCGAAGAGAATGAACCGTGCGTCGTGCTGACCCGAATGATGTTGGATGGCGCGGGCAATGGTCAGGACACCTGCGCTGCCCGACCCGTTGTCGTCGGCGCCGGGCGCGGGCGCGGCCGGGCCACCGGCGAGATTGATCGAATCCAGGTGCGCGGTCACCAGCACCACGCCCCGCGGCGCGGGTGCCGAGCCGGGGCGCTCGGCGATCACGTTGCGGCTGGTCCTGGCCCCCACGTCGATGGTCTGAGTGTGGGTGCGGTACCCCGCGGTCTCGAGTTCGGATTGTGCCCAGTCGGCTGCCCGGCCGAACTGTGCGCTGGTGGAATGCCGGGTGCCGAAGTCGACCAGCTTGCGCAGGTCGAGCTCGTACCGTTCGGCCGACACTGCGTCGACGCATTTCTGTACCGCCGGGTCGGGCTCGTGGGCAATCCGGTGCCTCGTCTCGAAAACAGCTCTACCCCAGGGAATATCGCGCACGCTGTAGCACGGAAAGTCGTCATCGGTGACGTCATCGGACGGGTCGGGGCCGACATCGATCACCAGGTAGCGTCCCTTGTCCGTGACCACCGGAACGTGGGGATGGGCTTTCTGGTAGAGCCGGCCGTGCTGAACCACAAGCCGCAGTTGCGCCTGGCGGGCGCGTGATGCGGCGTGTGTGGTGTCGCGGCGCAGCACCGTGTCGCCCAACTGCACCCAATCGGCTCCGATGAAATCCTGCACACGGGAAGGCAGTTCGGACAGCGATCCGATATCGCCACCACCTTCGCCGGGCGGACGGACCTGGATGGCGTCGAGGCCCAGCGCGCGTGCGGCCGCGACGTGCGCGGAGTTCTCCGTGATGAACAGCACGTCGGCGAACGTCAGTGCGGGGTTGGCCTTGGCGACCGCCCTGGCGAAGAACTCCCTGGCCGGCTTGTGCACCCCCACTTCACCCGAGAGCGTGACGTGGGTGTTCACCGGTTCGAAAAAGCCACGGATACCGAGCGTTTCGAGGATTCGGTAGTAATGCTGCGCTGGTTCGTCGAAGTCCGAGGCGAGCCCGAGCAACACGGGGATGCCGTCCTCGTCCCTGAGCTCGGCGAGATCGGTCAGTGCCTGTAACGCTCCCGGCAACAGGGCATCGCCGTCCTCGAGGGTCTGGCCGAGGTCGAACAAGACGAGTTTCATCGCAGCTGCCTGCTCCGGCTAGCTGCGGGCGACCAGGGTGGCGATCTGGGCGAGGACGGACCGCAGTTGTGCCACCTCGCGACGCAGCTCACCGACCTCCGCATCGGCCGTGGCGGTGGCGACGGCAGGTGCCGGCGATGCCTGCGGGGCTTCGCCTGCGCCGTTGGTGCCCACCGTTGCGCCGACCAGCACCCGGGGTTGCGCCGGCTCGGCCGGGGCGGCGGTGCGCGCCAGGAACGAGGCACGCGGGCCCTCCAGCGTCGCCGACATGCGAACCGACTGGCCCGCGGTGAACATGAACATTCCGGCGTCGTCGGTGTAATCCATGTAGTTCATGAACATGTCGCCGTGCGGTCCGTTGCTGCAGGTGACGTGGGGGAACGTGGGCCTGCCGAAATTCGCCCGGGCCTGATTGGGTGTGTCGTCCACAAAATCGCCACCGCTGCATCCGGATCCGTCGTCGCCCCAGATGTGCCGCAGGCTCAGCCAATGGCCGATCTCGTGGGTGGCGGTGCGCCCGAGGTCGTACGGTGCGCTGACCGTGCCAGTGGTGCCGAAGAACGTATGTGCGATGACCACACCGTCGGTTTCCGGTGGCCCACCGGGGAATTGCGCGTAGCCGAGGATGGCCTGCCCGCCGCTGCGCAGCTCACCGCAGACCCAGAGGTTGAGATAGTCCAGGGACGGCCAGGGGTCGGCGCCGCCCGTCGCGCTCGATTTCACGTCCTCGTCGTCGGCGGTGAAGAACGTCTTGTCGGTTGCGGTCCGGGTGATGCCGTCGGTCGGGTTGCCCTCGGGGTCGACGGTTGCCAGTTCGAACTCGACCTCGCAGTCGGCGATGAGGTTCGTCCAGACGGCCGGCACGCCGACCCGGTCGGGGTTGGTGGCCCGGAAGTCTTGGTTGAGGACGTCGATCTGGCTGTCGATCTGTTCCTTGCTGATGTTCTCGGCCGGCGACGCAGGGTTGTGCAGGACGTGGACCACGACGGGAATGGTCACGATGCCGCGTCTGGGCGCGCGCATCCCCGACTCGTACGCCATCGCCCTGTTCTCGAACTGATCGCACCGTTGCCGGTAACTCTCGCTCTTGTTGAGCAGGTTGTAGTGGATGGCCATCGTGGCGCACAGCTGGCGCGACAACGGAACCTGTTGTTCTTCCATGGCCGTTCCTTTCGGCGAACCGGGGGCGTCCGTGCCCGCTCAAAGTATTGGCGGGCCGAGCTTTCCGGGACACGCGTAGTCGACTACTCGACTTCGAGGATCGGCGAGGTGCGCCCTGGGTCAGCGCAGCTTCAGCACCACTTTGCCTTTGGCGCTGCGGTTCTCCAGCGATGCGATGGCCTGCGCGGCCCGCTCCAGCGGGTACACCTCGGGCTGTGGTGCGGCGACTGCGCCGGAGGCCAGCAGCGGCTGCAGTTCTGCCCACTGCTCCTGCAGGTAGCCGGGGTGGGAGAACGTCCACGCGCCCCAACCGGCGCCGATCACATCGACGTTGTTGAGCAACAGGCGATTGACCTTGACCGTGGGGATCTCGCCCCCGGTGAACCCGACGACCAGCAGCCGTCCACCCACGGCCAGCGACCGGAGCGAGTCGGTGAACCGGTCACCGCCGACCGGATCGAGGACGACGTCCACGCCGCGGCCGCCGGTAAGTTCCTTTACCGCGTCCCGGAATCCGTCGGCCAGCACCACATCCGATGCGCCTGCGGCCCTGGCGATCTCGGCCTTCTCCTCGGTGGACACCACCGCGATGGTGCGCGAGGCCCCCAGTGCCGGCGCGAGCCGCAGGGCCGAGGTGCCGATGCCGCCTGCCGCGCCGTGCACCAGGACGGTTTCGCCCTCGGCCAGCCTGCCACGCGTCCGCAACGCGAACTGCACCGTCAGGTCGTTGAACAGAATGCCTGCGCCGGCCTCGAACGACACGGCGTCCGGCAGCGCGAACACGCGCTCGGCGGGCAGTGCCACGACTTCGGCCATGCCGCCGGACAACATGGTCAGGCCCAGCACGCGGTCACCGGCGCGGACATGGGCATCCGCCGGTGCGCTGCGCACCACTCCCGCGACCTCGGCACCCGGGGTGAACGGCAGATCGGGCTTGTACTGGTAGAGACCGCGGGTGAGCAGAGTGTCCGGGAAGGCGACTCCGGCGGCGTGGACGTCGATCACCACCGCGCCGTCGGAAGAGGGCTCCTCCACCTCGGCCACCCGCACAGCGTCGGGTCCGTCGAGCCGGGTGATCTGTGCTGCACGCATCGGTGTCTCCTTCGGGTGGGGTCGCCAGCCAATTGTGACAGGTGTCAACTCCGTGGTTAGCATCACCGGATGCTCAACGCCCGCGCCGCGGTGGTGCTCGACGCCGGAGCCGATCCACGGCTCACCGACGTTCAGATCCGGGAACCGGTCGGCGACGAAGTGCTGGTCCGCATCGACGCGGTGGGCATCTGCCACACCGACGTGAGCGTGGCCGCGCGCTTCCGCAAGCTGCCGATGGTGTTCGGCCACGAGGGCGCGGGCACCGTGGTCCAGGCCGGACCGACTGCCACACCCCGGGTCGGCGATCAGGTGGTGCTCACCTTCGCCAGCTGCGGCGCCTGCCACAACTGCCAGGCTGACGCACCGGCGTACTGCGAGCGTTCGACCGACCTCAACATGCGCGGTGGCCGCCGCGACGAGTCCAGCGCACTGCACGCCGACGGTGCGCCCATCGGGGCCGGGTTCTTCGGCCAGTCCAGCTTCTGCACCTATGCGATCGCCGGCAGCCGCAACGCGGTGGTGCTGCCCGAGCCGATCGACCCAGCGCTGGCGGCCCCGCTGGGCTGTAGCGTGCAGACCGGTGTCGGCGCCGTGCTCAATGTGCTCGCGCCGCAACCCGCGGACGCGCTGGTGGTGTTCGGCGCCGGCGCTGTCGGGCTTTCGGCGGTCATGGGAGCCCGCGTCGCGGGGTGCCGGACCATCGTCGCCGTCGACCCGATCGCGCAGCGGCGCACGCTGGCAACCGAATTGGGGGCAACCGCGACGATCGACCCGACCGCTTCCGACGCCGCCGCGACGATCCTCGAGCTGACCGGGGGAGCCGCCGCGGCGGTCGACACCACCGCCCGGCCCGAGGTTCTGGCCGCGGCGGTGGGGATATTGCGGGAACGCGGCACCCTGGCGCTGCTGGGTCTCGGTGCGCTGACGGCCGAGCTGCCCGTCGCGGCCATCATGGGCAAGGGCCTGACCGTGCGCGGTGTGGTGGAGGGGGACAGCGAACCGCAGACCTTCATCCCGCGCCTCATCGATCTGCACCGCCGTGGCGAACTTCCGCTCGACAAGTTCGTGACCCGGTACCCGTTCGGTGACTTCGACCGGGCCTGGGCTGCCGCCAAGGCCGCTGACGTGGTCAAACCCGTGCTGATCACCGGCGCGGTAGGCTCGTGAATCCCCAGTTTCACTTGGCAACGGCGCCTATGATCGGAGCAGCATGACCCTTCCTCAGCTACCGCCGGCACGCAACGTCGAGGTTCGCGCCATCGACGGAGTGCGGCTGCATGCCGAGGTATTCGGGCCCGAGGACGGCTACCCGATCGTGCTGGCGCACGGCATCACCTGTGCCATCGGGGTCTGGGCCCACCAGATCGCCGATCTGGCCACCGACTACCGCGTCATCGCCTACGACCATCGCGGGCACGGCCGCAGCGAGACTCCGCACGGACGTCGCCGGTACAGCCTCAACCATCTCGCCGCCGACCTGGATGCCGTACTCGACGCCACGCTGAAGCCCGGTGAGCGGGCCATCATCGCGGGGCATTCGATGGGCGGCATCGCGATCACCTCATGGTCGCAGCGCTATCCGGCCCGGGTGGCCGCCCGAGCCGATGCGGTCGCGCTGATCAACACCACCACCGGGGACCTGCTGCGCCATGTGAAACTGGCGCCCGTCCCCGCGCCGCTGTCGGCGGCGCGCATCCGCGCGGCCGGCACCTTCCTCAAGACCTTCGGTGCCACGCCGGTGCCCCGCCTCGCCGACGGGCCGAACAAGCGGTTTGTGGCCTATCTGGCCGTGGGCCGCGACGCCGAACCGTGGGTCGCCGAGTTCGTGCACCACCTTTTCGCCGCCACGCCACCGGCCAGTCGTGGCGGCTGGGCCCGCGCTCTCGTGGACAGTTTGGGGACCACGCACATCTCGCTGCGTAACCTCGTCGTCCCGACCCTGGTGATCGGCAGCACCAAAGACCGGCTGCTGCCGATCGTCGCCTCACGCCGCATCGCCACCGACGCGCCGAACCTCGCCTCGTTGGTGGAGCTGCCGGGAGGTCACTGCGCGATCCTCGAGCGGCCGGACGAGGTCAGCGCCCACCTGCGTCGTCTTACCGAATCCGTTGCGCCACAGCGCCGTATCGGCTGAGGCGGAATCAGCCGGCCAGTAGCCCGGCCACCTCGTCTGCGGCTCGCTGCCCCGACCGCACCGCACCGTCCAGGAATCCGGTCCACTCATCGGCGGTTTCGGTGCCGGCCCAGTGAATGGCATCCACCGGCTCGCGCAGCCACCGGCCGTACTGTGTCCACGATCCCGGCGGCACCGCCGCCGTTGGCCCGCCTGGTGCGAATTGCTCTGTGCTCCAACAGTGGTCGACGTAGTCGGTGGGCTTCAGGGCGGCGTCACCGAACAGGGTGGCGAACCCGGACAGGGCCTGCTCGCGTCGCTGATCCGGTGTCAACCGGTCGAACGTGCGGGAATCGGTGAACCCCAGCAGAATGCCGGGACCACCGTCGCCGGGACTGACATCGAAGGTGATGAACACCGGCCCCTCGTCGGACAAGGCTTCGCCCGAACAACCGTTGGTGCGCCAGAACGGCCGCTCATATGCGGCGTAGGCCTTGCTCAGGTTGCCTTGTGGCCAGTTCGCGGCCAGCTCGGCGTAGGGCTTGGGTAATGGTGGGCTGAACTCGATACCGGTGCGGTGCTGGGGCGGGATCGCCACGATCACCGCACGCGCGTGCACTTCGCCGCCCGAGCAACTCACCGCCACGGTGCCGTCGGGGCGGCGCTCGATGCGGCCCACCGGGGCGCTCAGCACCACCCGATTTCCGAGTTCGTCGGCCATCTTGCAGGCGATCTGCTGGGTACCGCCCGGAAACCGGTCCTGCTGGGCGCCGCCGCGGACGTCGAGCATGCGGTCGAGTCCACCTGCTGCCTTGACGTAGCGGGCGGCGTGCAGCATCGACACCTCGTCGGGCTCGGCACCCCAGGTGACCCGGGACATGATCGCCATGAGGTTGCGCGTCGATGCGTTGGCACCGGCCGAGCGCAGCCACTGCTCGAGCGTGAGCTCGTCGAGTTTCTGGGCGTTCGGACTCTTCCACGGCTCGTTGACCCGGATCAGCCGGCAGAGCCGTTCGAAGCGCCACTGGATGCGGGAGACATCGAAGAGTTCCATCATCGACAGGCGCGGGATGGTGCTGCGGTAGGCCCGCACCCGCCCGTGCCACAGGATCAGGTTCTTGCCGCGGTCATAGGTCGGCACCGTGTCGCACCCGAGTTCGTCGGCCAGCGCCAGCACCGCATCCTGGGTGGGGCCGACGAACGTCCCGCCCAGGTCGACCGGCACCCCGGCGATCTCGGTGGTCGATGAGCGTCCGCCCACGCGGTCGCGGCCCTCCAGCACCACGACCTGGTGGCCCAGCCGGACCAGGGCGCGGGCGGCGGACAAACCGGAGAAGCCGGCGCCGACCACGACGACGTCGGTGCTGGTTGGGATGCTCACCTGTCTAGGCTCTCACGCGTGAAGGTCATGACAGCGTTGTTCGGGCCGCAAGACGCGGCCGTTCGTGCCGCGGCCCTGCGCGAGGCCGGTGCCAGTGGGGTGTTCACGTTCGAGGGGCCACACGATGTGTTCACCCCCTTGACGCTGGCCAGCACCGTCGGGGATCTCGACCTGATGACCAATGTGGCAATTGCGTTTCCCCGCAACCCGATTCACCTGGCACACCAGGCCATCGACCACCAGATCCTGTCCGGTGGGCGGTTCACGCTCGGGCTCGGCACCCAGATCCGCACCCAGATCGAGAAGCGGTTCGGCGCGGAGTTCGACCGGCCGGTGGCCCGGATGTCCGAGTTCGTCGCGGCGCTGCGGGCGATCTTCGCGGCCTGGGAGACCGGCGAGCGGCTCGATTTTCGCGGTGAGTACTACCGGCACACCCTGATGACGCCGACGTTCACGCCCCGGGACAACCCGTACGGTCCGCCGCCGATCTATGTCGGCGCGCTGGGTCCCAGGCTCACCCGGGCCACGGCACAGTTCGCCGACGGGCTGTTGGTCATGCCGTTCGGTTCCAAGCGGTTCCTGCACGAGGCGACGCTGCCCGCGGTGCGGGACGGGCTCGCCGCGGCCGGGCGTGACCAGCGGGAGCTGGCCATCGTTCCGGAGATCATCGTGTCGGCCGGCGACGACCACGACGCGGCGCGACGGCTGCTGGCCTTCTACGGCTCGACCCCGGCGTACCGCCCGGTGCTGGAGGTGCACGGCTGGGGTGATTTGCAGCCGGAGCTCAACGCACTGTCCAAGCAGGGCCGGTGGCAGGAGATGGGTTCGCTGATCGACGACGAGGTGCTGCACACCATCGCGGCCTGCGGTAGCCCCGCCGACATCGCCGCCCACATCCGTGACCGGGTGGGCGGCGTGTCCGACCGGATCTGCCTGTACCAACCGGGCCCGATCGCGCTGGATTCGCTTGCCCAGATCGTTGACGCACTGCGCGACTGAGCACCTAGGCTGGGTGGTACTGCGCGGGACCAAAGGAGGTTCGCGATGGACGGTGCTCGTCGCGCTGCGGATCCGGACTACTCGGACGTGCTCATCATCGGGGCGGGGATCTCCGGATTGGGCGCGGCCTACCGGGTCCATGAGAAGAGCCCGGGGCTGACCTACACCGTGCTGGAACGCCGGGAGCGGATCGGTGGTACCTGGGACCTGTTCCGCTACCCGGGCATCCGCTCGGACAGTGACATCTTCACGCTGAGCTTCCCGTACCAGCCCTGGACCAAGCCCGAGAACGTGGCCGACGGCGACGACATCCGCGACTATCTCACCGAGACCGCCCGGCAGCACGGCATCGATCGCCACATCCGGTTCAACACCCATGTGTTGTCGGCGGATTGGGATTCGGACACCGACACGTGGACCGTGCAGGCCGAAACCGACGGCCAGGCCAGGACGTTCCGGTGCCGGTACGTGTTCTGCGGCACCGGTTACTACAACTACGACGAGCCCTACACCCCGGAATTCCCGGGTATCGACAGCTTCGGCGGCGAGGTCGTGCACCCGCAGTTCTGGCCCGAGTCGCTGGACTACTCGGGCAAGCGGGTGGTGGTGATCGGCAGCGGGGCCACCGCGGTCAGTTTGGTGCCCGCATTGGCGCGGCAAGCCGGCCACGTGACGATGCTGCAACGCTCACCGACCTACATGGTGGCGGCGGACCGCGTGGTTCCGTCGGTGCAGACCATCCGTAAAATTCTGCCGCGCAAGCTGTCTCATCAAGTTGTGCGGTTCCGCAACGCGATGATCCACGTGCTGAGCTATTACTTCTTCCGCAAGGCTCCCGGTCTCGGCCGCAGTTACCTGCGCAAGCGGGTCGTGGCGGCGTTGCCCGAGGGCTATCCCGTCGACGTGCATTTCAAGCCGCGCTACAACCCGTGGGATCAGCGGTTGTGCCTGGTGCTCGACGGTGATCTGTTCGGGCACATCAGTGACGGCCGGGTCGACGTCGTCACCGACCACATCGACCACATCGATGCCACCGGTGTCGTGCTGAAATCCGGTGCGCGGGTGGACGCCGACGTGATCGTCACCGCGACCGGTCTGCAACTGCAGGCGCTCGGCGGGATCAGGCTGGCGGTCGACGGGCATGAGGTCAAGCCGACCGAGCGGTTCGTCTACAAGGAATTCCTGCTGGAGGACGTGCCCAACCTGGCCTGGTGCATCGGCTACACCAATGCGTCGTGGACGCTGCGGGCCGACATGACCGCGCGGGCATTCGCAAATCTGCTGGCGTACATGGGTGCTCACGGCTACACGCATGCCTATCCGCACAAGGGCGCGGCACCGATGCCCGAGAAGCGGACGTGGGACCTGGAGGCCGGCTACATCCAGCGCTCCGAGCACGCGCTGCCGCGGTCGGGGACCAGGCGGCCGTGGCACGTGCGGCACAACTACGTGCTGGACGCCATCGACCACCGCTTCGACCGCATCGAGGAGTCGATGGTCTTCGGCCGCGCCCCTGCCGTCCCCGTCACGTCCGAGGCCGCTTCCTAAGCACCGCGAGCGTGCGTGTCTGCTGCCCGGCACGCCGCATTTCGTCAGCAGTTTGCGCACGCTCGACACGGGGTGCGGATGCGTAGTCCCGTCGTCAGCAGTTGCGTCGCGGACAGCCCGAACGTGGTCTTGAAGGTGTCGGCCAGGTGCGACGGGCTGGCGAATCCGGAATCGGCCGCCGCCGTCGTCAGGTTCTGTCCGGCCGCCACGGCGGTACCCGCCGACACCAGCCTGCTCCACATCCGGTAGCGGCGGAAACTGGTGCCGGCCTCCCGGCGGAACAGATGCAGGAACCGCGATTCCGACAACCCGGCGGCCGCCGCGAACTCCCGCGCCGACACCGCTGCCGCCGGATCCTCGCGAATCTGCTTGGCCACCACCTCGATCCGGGGATCGATCCGATGAGGTGTGTCCGGGGCGGCCAGGTCCAACCAGCGTCGGGCGGCCTCGTCGTCGACGGGCCTCGCCGTCAGTACGGGCTCGGCGGCGTGACCGATGCCGATGCTGTCCTGGAACTCGGAGAACTGCTGACGGCACGACGTGCTGCGCTGAGAACTGGGATCGAGGTAGCACGACACCAACCCGCCCTGCATCGACAGATGATGGACGAGTCGCGGTGGAATCAACACGCTGCCCGCGGTGATCGCGTTGCCCTGCACCGTCACCGTCAGCGGGCCGTCGACCCCGACTGCCAGGCACCACACCGATCCGGAGTGCGGCTGCAGACCCAGACCAGGCCCGGAGTAGAGAGCCTGCCCCGGCCACAGCCACACCGTCGGGTAGCAGGTTTGTGGAAGCGCCGGCACCGGTTCAAGCTGCATGCTGGCCTCCTCGTCAACTGATCAGGAGGCTACCGTGGTCATCGCAGTGATCGTCGTGGTCGGGGTGTTCTTCCTCGGCATGGGTGTCTACGCACTGGCAGCGCCACAGGCGATTCTGCGTCCGTTCGACTACGACCTCAGAACGGCCGCCGCCCGCGCGGAAGTCCGTGGCGTGTACGGCGGTTTCGGTATCGCCATGGCCGCGGTGCTGGCCTACGCGGCCGTGGCACCAGCGGAGGTGCGCACCGGAATCCTGATCACCGTCGGCGCCGCGCTGGGCGGGATGGCTGTCGGCCGCGCCGTCTCGGCGGTGTTCGATGAACGGACGGCCTTCTACCCCAACTGGTTCTACTGCCTGGTCGAGGCGATCGGCGCGGGCGCGCTGTTCTGGGCGGCCTGAATTCGGTCACCCAATCCTGCGCCCAGTGTCACGCCAGAGTGGCTGTCGCCATTGACAGCCACTCCAGCGTGACATTGACGGGGCAGGCTGAGGAACTTCCGCGCTTCCGAGCTGGAGACCTACGGGGCGACGGTGAGCCAGTCGGCGAACCCGGACGGGTCGTGCCGGCCCAGTGCGCCATGCTCGAACAGGCCCCAGCCTTCGACCGGCGCACCGTTGCCCTCGGTGCACAAGGCCCGGCCGACATGGTCGATCACGCCGAACGCGGTCCGCCCGACGACCGCAGGGTCGTTCATGTCGTAGGTGCGACGCTCGGTGAACTTCTCGCCCTTCCACACGCCGTGGATCCAGTCGGCGTCGCCGCCGTAACCGCCGCCGACGTGAATCGGCACGGGCAGTTTGGATTCCACGTCGAACCGCACCGGGGTGCCGTCGAGCGCGGTGGCCTCGATGGTGGCGCCGGTCGGGATGCGGGTGCCCGACCGGTAGTGGATCTTGATCCGAGGCCAGCCGAGCTGCTCGACGCGGCCGTCTTTCCAGACCCGTGTGCAGTCGTTGAGCGACCGGAACCCGTTGGGCTCCTCCTGGATGATGAGGACGAGCGCGAAGTCGTCGAAGGCCATCGGGACGTACAGCCACCACATGCCTTCGAACGGCGGGTCGGCCGGACGCCCGGCGGGTTCGGCCTCACCGATCGGCCGGATGCCCCAGGACCGGTCGCGCGAGCCGATCCAGGTGTCGGGGTCGACGTCGATGCGCTGACCGTCGATCTCCAGGTAGCCACTCCAGGAACCCAATTGGGCGAAGCGCTGGGCGTCGAGGGTGACCCGGTTGCCCTGGCGCATCAGGTGCGGCTGTTCCTGTACGACGTCGAACAGCCCGTTCCAGGTGAGATCCGCGGCGATGCCCTCGGTTTCCTCGAGGACGATGCGCACCTTCTTGAGCGGCTCGGGGACCTCGACCCGGTAGGCGCCGACGTGCTGGTTGAGCCGGTCCTGGTCGATCGCGTCGGACAGATGCACGGCCGTCTGCTCGTCGCCGCGGCGAACCAGAAAGTACGCGTCCTTCACCCCGAGGTTGGGGTAGTAGCCGAGACCGGTGATGACGAAGATGTCTCCGGTGCGGTCATGGGCGTTGAAATACGAACGGTCGTAGAAGTTCCGGTCAGAAGATCCGGGCCAGGCGATCGGCTGGGGGACTTGGTGGACCGGGAATTCGTCCATCGGGCCGAGCATTTAAGACTCCTCGATCAGTCGCCGGAGCAACGGCGCGTGGTAGAACATCGTTTCGACATCGTCGGGCTTCTCGGTCTCGCCGAAGTGCACCCGCCGGGCGCCGGTGCGCATGAACACGCAACACCAGATGACGCCCGAGTAGATGTAGAACCAGCGCAGGTCGCCGAGTTCTGCTCCGGTCAACTCGCGGTACGTGGTGCGGACATCCTCCTCGCGCATCACATCGGGCAGACCGGGCAGCCCGGCCATACCCGACAGCTCCTGAAACACCATGTGCGCAAAGATGATCCACGAAACATCGAGCTCGCGGGGGCCGATGGTGGCCATCTCCCAGTCGAGTACGGCAGCCGGCCGGAAGTCGTCGTAGAGCACGTTGCCGATGCGCGAGTCGCCCCAGATCAGAACGGACTCCGACGCCGCCACGTCCTCGGGGAAGTTGTCTTCGAGCCAGGCAAGTGCCCGCTCGACCAGTGGGGAGCGGCCGATATCCGGCACCGCGTACTCGTACCAGTCCTTGAGCCAGCCGAAGTGCCTGCGCAGCGGGGTGTCGCCGGGAGGATCGATCTCGGACAGAAACCCGAACCGCTCTGCGGCGTCGGGGATCGCGTGCAGTTTCGCGAGCACCTCGACGGTGCTGTCCTGCAGTTCGCGCTGGCGTTCGAGGGGCGCATCGGCGAACCAGTTGTCGCCGAAGGTGTAGGGCATGACATCCGGTGGCACCTGGCCCTCGACCCGGTCCATCAGGAAGAACGGAGTGCCCAGCACCTCGCCGGTGGTATCCATCCAGCGCACGTTGGGGACCGGCACATCGGTCAGTTCGCCGACCTGGCGCATCACCTCGAACTGGTGGTCCAGCCGGTAGGACGAGAACACCGGCACGTCGTCATCGGTAGGGGCGACGCGGGCCACCCACTTCTGCTCCTTCGGCTCGCCGTTCTCTTCCCAGCGCCCGGTCAGCATGATCGTCTCCGAGGACATGCCGTTGGAGTCGACTCCGCTTTCCACGGTGATCTCGGGGGCGACACCGCCCGGCATCACGGTGGACAGCCATTTCGACAGCACCGTTGGCAGGGTGGTGACGTCACGGCTGGAGCGTTGCAGGTGGTCGACGTTCTCCACAGGAGCGTCCACGGCCTCGTTTGCCATTCAACTGTTCCTTACGGCCACAATTACGATACTGTTAGTAGCGTTATGAAAGCAGAGCCATCCACAGTTGGCAAGAGTGCCGGCGCGGGACGCCCCCGTGACCCGCGCATTGACGCTGCCATATTGCAGGCGACCGCGGACCTGCTTGTCGAAATCGGTTACGCGAACCTGACCATGGCCGCGGTCGCCGAGCGGGCGCAAACCACGAAAACCGCCTTGTACCGCCGCTGGTCGAGCAAAGCGGAGTTGGTGCACGAGGCGGTGTTCCCTGCTGCCGCGACCGCGTTGACGGCGCCGGCCGGTGACATCGCCGCAGACATCCGGGCGATGATCGGTGCCGCCCGCGATGTGTTCACCAGTCCGGTGATGCGCGCGGCGCTGCCCGGACTGGTCGCCGACGTCGTCGCCGACACCGATCTGAACGCAAGAGTGATGCAGCGGTTCGCCGGGACCTTCGTCACCGTGCGCGCCCGGATCGTCGACGGCATCGTGCGCGGTGAGGTCCAACCTGATGTCGACCCGGACCGCCTGGTGGAGCTCATCGGCGGGTCGACCATGCTGCGGATGCTGTTGTGGCCCGACCGCGCTCTGGACGACGAGTGGGTGGCGCAGACGGCGGCGATCCTGGTGCACGGGGCCACTGTCGGCAAGTGACCTCTGACGCCTTTGCGTCAGGGTGAGGACAAAGCTTCCGAGCCGTTCCGGTCCCGCATAACCTGCGGCCACGTGACTATTACCGACCCACGTTCAGTGGCCACTGCCAAGCCGAGCGCGCGCACCGTCGCGTTGGGCAGTGCGGTCGGCACCACGATCGAGTGGTACGACTTCTACCTGTATGCCACGGCCGCGGCCCTGGTCTTCAAACCGTTGTTCTTCCCGAACATCTCGTCGACGGCCGGCACGCTGGCCTCGTTCGCGACCTATGCCGCGGGGTTCGGGGCCCGGCCCTTGGGTGCCCTGATATCGGGTCACTACGGAGACCGGCTGGGGCGCAAGGCTGTTCTGGTCGCCGCGCTGGTGGGGATGGGGCTGAGCACCTTCGCGATCGGGCTGCTGCCGACCTATGCCCAGATCGGTTTGCTGGCGCCCGCGCTGCTGGTGGGCCTGCGATTGCTTCAAGGCCTGGCGGTGGGCGCCGAATGGGGCGGCGCGGCATTGCTTTCGGTCGAACACGCACCGGACGGCCGCCGGGGCCTGTTCGGAAGTTTCACCCAGTTGGGTTCCCCGGCCGGCATGTTGCTCTCGACGGCGATCTTCTACGTGACGAGGACAGTCACCGGTCCCGATGCCTTCCTCGCCTACGGGTGGCGAATCCCCTTCCTGCTCAGTGCCGTTCTCGTGGTGGTGGGTCTGGTGATCCGGCTGAAGCTCGATGACGCCGAGGTGTTCACCAGGTTGCGCGACCGCGATGAGGTGGCGCGGTTGCCGGTGCTGGAGGTGCTGCGCACCCAACCCCGCAATGTGTTGATCACCACCGGATTGCGGTTCTCGCAGATCGCCTTGTTCGTCCTGCTGACCACGTATTCGCTGACCTACCTGCAGGATTCGTCGTCGGCGGGTAGCCAGGTCGGCTTGACGGCGGTGCTGATCGCGTCGGCTGTCGGACTGATCAGCACCCCGGCGTGGGCCATGCTGTCCGACCGGATCGGTCGGCGTCCCCCGTATCTGTTCGGTGCGGTGGCAGGTGTGATTGCCCTCGTCCTGTTCTTCGTCGCGGCGGGCACCGGGTCCCACGTCGCGATCGTGCTGTCGATCGTGTTCGGGGTCAACATCGCTCACGACGCCATGTATGGGCCACAGGCAGCGTGGTTCGGGGAACTGTTCGATACCCGGGTGCGCTACAGCGGTGCTTCGTTGGGGTATCAGATCGGTGCGGTGCTCTCGGGCGGATTCGCACCGTTGATCGCGGCGGCGCTGCTGGTGGCAGGCGGGGGCAGCCCCTGGCTGATCGTCGGATACTTCGCAGTGCTGACGGCGATCACCTTCGCGGCAGCCTATTTTGCGCGGGAAACCCATCGCGATGACATCGGGGACGCACGATGAGCCGGATCTATCTCAATGCCTTCGACATGGCTTGCGTCGGACATCAGTCCGCGGGTCTGTGGCGCCACCCCGAGGATCAGGGCTACCGGTACCGCGAACTCACATATTGGACGGAACTGGCCCGCACCCTGGAGGCGGGTGGCTTCGATGCGTTGTTCCTCGCCGACGTGCTCGGCGTGTACGACGTGTACGGCGGTTCCCGGGATGCCGCTGTGGCCGATGCCGCGCAGGTGCCGGTCAACGACCCGACACTGGCCGTGTCGGCCATGGCGGCGGTCACCGAGACCCTGGGATTCGGTGTCACCGTGTCGTTGACGTACGAGCAGCCGTATGCGCTGGCACGGCGGTTCGCAACACTGGATCATCTGACCGACGGCCGGGTGGCCTGGAACATCGTCACCTCTTATCTCGACAGCGCCGCAAGGAATCTCGGGTTGGATGCCCAGATCCCGCACGACGAGCGGTACGAGATCGCCGAGGAGTACCTCGAGGTCTGCTACAAGCTGTGGGAGGCATCGTGGGAACCGGGCGCCGTGATCCGCGACCGGGAGCGAGGCGTGTTCACCGATCCGGCAAAAGTCCATGACATCGAACACAAGGGCCGCTACTTCACCGTACCCGGGCCGTTCCTGTGTGAACCGTCTCCGCAGCGCACCCCGGTGCTGTTTCAGGCAGGTGCATCGCCACGGGGAGTCCGCTTTGCCGCGGCTCACGCAGAGGCGGTGTTCGTGTCGGGTCCGACCCCCGAAATCGTCGCCAAACCGGTCGCATCGCTGCGCGCCGCCGCCGCTGAACTCGGACGAGATCCTGGGGCCATCAAGGTGTTCACGATGCTGACGCCGATCGTCGCCGAAACCCGCGAACTGGCCGTCGCCAAGCTGCACGAGTACCGGCAGTACGTGAGCGCCGACGGCGCTCTGGCACTGTTCGGTGGTTGGACCGGTGTCGACCTGGCCGAGCTCGGGCCCGACGAATCCCTCAAGTACGTCCAGACCGAGGCCAATCGTTCTGCGCTGGCATCGTTCACCACGTCGGACCGGAACTGGACGGCGGGCGAGCTGGCCGACGAGGTCGGTCTGGGCGGGCGCGGTCCGGTGGTGGTGGGTTCGCCCACCGAGGTGGCCGACGAACTCGAACGCTGGGTCGAGGAGGCGGGTGTCGACGGGTTCAATCTGGCCTACGTCACGACACCGGGCACCTTCGTCGACTTCGCCCGCCATGTCGTGCCGGAGTTGCGACGTCGCGGCCGGGTTCCCGACCGAGGCGAGCGGGCCACCCTGCGGGAGCGGCTCGGCGGGGCCGGACCGCTGCTCGCTGCCGAGCATCCGGGCGCAGCTTATCGACCGCAGGACTGGGGTTGACATGAACCAATGTTGAGGTCCGACACTGGTCTGGTGAACGCGAAGGATCAACGGGACATCAGGGCCGTCATGGACGCCGCGACCGACCTTTGGGTAGCGCACGACATGGAGGGCTGGGGGCGGTATTTCACCGAGGACGCTGACTTCGTCGCGCACAGTGGCCTGTGGTGGACCTCCCGCGCCGACAATGTCGAGGGGCACCGGGATGTGCCGGAATCCGTTGTGCAGCAGAAGCGCAACTACACCCAGCGGGTCGAGGCCATCGCCGAGATCGCGCCCGGCGTGGCGCTCGTGCACACGCGCTGGGACTGGCCCGACCATGCACAGCCGGGAGCGAGCCCGGAGAACCGCAGCGGAATCATCAGCTACGTCGTCGTGCAAGGCGACGGACGCTGGTTGATTCGCTCCGCCCACAACACTCGGGTGAGCTAGCCATGGCGGTACAACCGTTCCCCACGGACTGGATGACCGCGCTGGTGCTGGTGCCACATCCCGACGACCCCGAGTACGGGATCGGCGCGGCTGTGGCGAAGTGGACCGCTGAGGGCAAGACCGTGCACTACGCGCTGGCTTCGCGGGGCGAGGCGGGTATCGCCGGGATGGCGCCGGAGCAGGCCGGACCGTTGCGGGAAGGGGAGCAGCGCCGCTCGGCTGCCGTCGTCGGCGTTGACGACGTGGAGTTCTGGGATTTTCCGGACAGCGACATCCGCGATACCCCCGAGCTGCGCGCGAAGATCGCCGAGACCATCGGCGCGCGGCGTCCGGACGTCGTGGTCACCCTCTACAGCGGGCCCAGCTGGGCGCCGGGTGCACCCAACCAGCGTGATCACATCGAGTTCGCCCATGCGGTCGCCGCCGCCTATGACAGCCTGGCCGACGCTCCCACCTGGCTATTCGAGAACGGGCCGGGACCGACGCATTGTGAGGTGGTCGACGGCTACACCGAGCTGGCCGTGGATTCTCTTGCTGCCCATGAGGTTTACCTCTCGGTGCTCGACCCGGAGACGCCGGTCGTCGAACAGGCGCGCCGTCAGGTGGAGATGTCGACGCCTGAACTCCCCGGGTTCGGCGGGCGAACCGTCGGCTTCATCTTGAAACGGCATCGCTGAGGATCGGCCTACGATCGCAGCTGTGCGTGCTGTGATGTATTCCCGGGTCGGCGAGCTGCCCGAGGTGGTCGAGGTGGACGACCCCGGATGTCCCGACGACGGCGTGGTCGTCGAGGTGGCGGCCACCGGTGTGTGCCGGTCCGACTGGCATGCCTGGCGGGGGCACGATCCGGTCACCTTGCCGATCATCCCCGGGCATGAATTCGCGGGAACCATCGTGACTGTCGGTGCCGGGGTATTCGGCTGGCAGGCGGGCGACCGGGTGACCGCACCGTTCGTCCTGGGCTGTGGGCACTGCGAATTCTGCGTGGCCGGTGACGCCCAGGTCTGTCCGGATCAGCTGCAGCCGGGGTTCACGCTGCCGGGCTCGTTCGCCCAACGGGTCGCGGTGCCACGGGCCCAGGCCAACCTCGTGCGGCTGCCCGACAGCGTCTCGTTCGTCGCGGCGGCGTCGCTCGGGTGCCGTTTCGCGACGTCGTTCCGGGCTGTGGTCGCCCACGGCGGGGTGGAGCCGGGCCAGTGGGTGGCCGTTCACGGGTGCGGAGGGGTGGGCCTGTCGGCAGTGATGATCGCGAAAGCGTTCGGCGCCAAGGTCGTTGCCGTCGACCGCGACGCCCAGGCGCTCGCCACCGCCGGTCGCCTCGGGGCCGACGAGCTGATCGACGGCAGCGAGATCTCCGATATCGCAACCGAAGTCGTGCACCGGACCGGCGGCGGCGTGCACATCGGGATCGACGCCATCGGCCATCCCGCCGTCGCGGCGGCCTCGGTCTCCTCGTTGCGGCGCCGGGGCAGACATATCCAGGTCGGGCTGCTGCTGGGTGATGCGGCGCGGACCGCCTTCCCGATGGACCGGGTGATCGCCCAGGAACTCTCGATCCTCGGGTCGCACGGCATGCCCGCCGTCGACTATCCGGCGATGCTCGAGCTTCTGGCATCCGGCGCGCTGGAGCCGGAGCTGTTGGTCACCCGGCGGGTGGGTCTGGACGATGCGGGCGCGGCGATGGCCGCCATGGATGCACCCACGGGGCCGGGAATGACGATCATCGAACCCACCCGGGCCGGCTAACCGTCGATCTGGCCTCGATTACGTTGGGCCACAGCGCGGTAACGGTCACCGAGGCCGTCGAAGTCGCGGGTCTGCGCGCCGGCGATCGCCTGCTCGGCGGCGAGTGCCGGACCGATGAGGGGATCGGTGCCTCTGGTGTAGATCTCCTTGAGCCCGGCCATGATCGGGCCAGGAACCTCGGCGACCTGACCGGCCAGCTCCAGGGCCCGGTCCAGCAACCGCTCGTGTGGGACCACCTCAGTGACCAGCCCCAGTCGTTCGGCACGGGCGGCGTCGAGGATTTCTCCGGTCATGGACAGCCGGCGGGCCATTGCCGCGCCGACAACGTGGGGAAGCCGCGCCGTCATCCCGCCGCCGGGCAGGATGCCGACCCGGGCGTGGGTGTCGGCGAACACCGCGCGTTCCGACGCGATCAGGAAGTCACAACCCAGCGCCATCTCCAGGCCGCCCGTGAACGTGGCTCCGTTGATGGCTCCGATGATCGGGGTGCGCAGCTCGCCGGTCTTGGTGATGCAGTTGTGCGACCGGAACTCCGCGAAATACTCCATGCCGAGTGTTTGCGCCTCTTTGAGGTCGACACCGGCACAGAACGCGGGGTCGGTCCCGGTGAGCACGATGGCGCGCACCGCCTCGTCTGAATCGGCGTGATCCAGGGAGCTGTACAGCTCCTCGATCAGCTCGCGCCCTAGGGCGTTCCGGGCCTGCGGGCGATGGAGGGTCAGGACCCGGACGGCGCCGTGGTCGGCGGTGAGGACGGTCGTCATCGTTCGAATCTAACGGAGCTCACCGCAGGAAGGTCTCGGCGTTGTTCGCCAGATCGAGCAGCGGCTGGGGCAGGGCGCCGAGCGCGAAAGTGATGGCCGCGGTGACGGTGATGACGGCGGTGGTGAGGCCGCTGGGGACGACCACCTCGGGTGCGTCCTCGGGTGGATCGGTGAAGAACATCAGCACGATCACCCGCACATAGAAGTAGGCCGCGACGGCACTGGCGATGACGCCGACGATGACCAGCGGGATCGCGCCGCCCTCACCAGCGGCCTTGAACACCGCGAACTTGCTGACGAATCCGCTGGTCAGCGGAATGCCGGCGAACGCCAGGAGGAACAGTGAGAACACCACGCCGACAATCGGATAGCGTCGCCCCAGACCGGCCCATTGGGTCATCCCGGTGGCTTCCTCGCCTGCGGCGTTGCGGACCAGACCGACGACCGCGAACGCGCCGAGCGTGCTGAATCCGTACGCGAATAGATAGAACAGGGTCGAGGACACCCCGGCGGGATTGGCCGCGATCACACCGGTGAGGATGAACCCCGAGTGCGCCACCGCGGAGTAGGCCAGCATGCGTTTGACGTCGGTCTGGGTCACGGCGGTGATGGTGCCGACCACCATGGTCAGGATCGCGATCGCCCACAGGACGGGCCGCCAGTCATCGCGCAACTGCGGCAGGGCAACGTAGAAGATCCGCAGCATGGCGCCGAACGCGGCGATCTTGGTGGCCGCGGCCATGAACGCGGTGATCGCGGTGGGGGCACCCTGGTACACGTCGGGAATCCATGAATGGAACGGAACAGCACCGACTTTGAACAACACCCCGACGAGCAGCAGGGCGACGCCGATCAATGCCAGTGGAGTGTTGGGTTCCCTGGTGACCACGGCGTTGGCGATGCCGTTGAGGTCCAGCGTCCCGGCATAGCCGTACAGCATGGCCGCCCCGTACAGGAAGAACGCTGACGAGAAGGCGCCCAGCAGAAAGTATTTCAATGATGCTTCCTGCGACAGCAGTCGCCGGCGACGGGCCAGCCCGCACAGCAGATACAGCGGCAGCGACAACACTTCCAGTGCGATGAACATGGTCAGCAGATCGTCGGCGGCCGGGAACAGCAGCATGCCGCCGATGGCGAACATGGTCAGCGGAAACACCTCGGTCTGCATCACCCCGGTCTTCGTGGCCAGTTGCTCGGCCACACTTCCCGGTACCGCCGAGGCCTGCGGTGTGAAGCCGTCCAGGCCGCGGGCATCACCGGAAGTCTCTGAGGCGGGCTGTCGTTCGGCGATGAGCAGGATGCCCAGGATGCCGACCAGGGCGATGGTGCCCTGCAGGAACAACGCCGGAGCATCGAGCACCACCGAGCCCAGCACCGCGGGCTTGCCGGGGGTGCCGTGCAGTTCCCGGGCCAGCAGCACGACTGCCACCACGGCGGCCGCCAACCCACCCAGCGCGAGGGCGACCTGCACCCGATACCGGGCGCCGCGGGGAAGGAAGGCCTCGACCAACACTCCGGCCACCCCGACCCCGAACACGATCAGCATGGGGGAGAGCAGACCGTATTCGATGCTCGGCGTCACCATGATCAGCGTCCCCCCTCGGCGATGGTCGGTGGCGTGCTCGGCACCGGATCGGTCTGTCCGATGGTCGTCAAGGTGTGCTGCACGGCCGGATCGATGACGTCCAGCGCCGGTTTGGGGTAGATGCCCAACACCAGCAGCAGTGCGATCAACGGCGCGACCACAACCAGCTCGCGTGGCACCAGATCCCGTACCTTGTTCTCACCGTCGAGCATCTCGTCGCGGACCGGACCCGTCATCATCCGTTGGTACATCCACAGGATGTACACCGCCGACAACACCAGCGCGGTGGCGGCGAACACCGCGACCACCGGATAGCGCGTGAATGTGCCGATGAGAACCAGGAATTCACTGATGAAGGGCGCCAGACCCGGCAGCGACAACGTCGCCAGGCCCGCCACCAGGAACGTTCCGGCGAGCACCGGGGCCACCTTCTGCACACCGCCGTAGGCGTCGATCAACCGGGAACCGCGCCGCGACACCAGGAACCCGGCGATCAGGAACAGTGCGGCCGTCGAGATCCCGTGATTGATCATGTAGAGCGTCGAACCGGCCTGGCCCTGACTGGTCATCACGAAGATGCCGAGAATGATGAAACCGAAGTGCGAAATCGAGGTGTAAGCGATCAGGCGCATCACATCGGTCTGACCGATCGCCAAAACCGCGCCGTAGATGATGCCGATCACCGCGAGCGTGATGACTAGTGGGCGGAAATACGTTGAGGCGTCAGGAAACAGGGGCAGGCAGTAACGCAGCATGCCGAATGTGCCGACCTTGTCCATGATCGCCATCATCAGCACCGCGCTGGCCGGGGTGGCCTGAACCGCCGCATCAGGAAGCCAGCGGTGGAACGGCCACAGCGGGGCCTTGACCGCGAACGCGAACATGAAACCCAGGAACAGCAGGTTGGCCACCGCGGGGTTGATCACGAACTCACCCGACGAGACCGCGGCGACGATCGCCCGGAAATCAAAGGTGCCCGAATCGAATGCGTCGCTGCCCGCCGTGACCACGTACAGCCCGATCACCGCGGCCAGCATCACCAGACCGCCGAACAGGTTGTACAGCAGGAACTTCACCGCGGCTCTGGATCGATGTTCCCCGCCGAACCCGCCGATCAGGAAATACATCGGGATCAGCATGGCCTCGAAGAACACGTAGAACAGCAGGATGTCCAGAGCCACCAGGGACATGAACACCATGCCCTCGACGGCCAGGGTCAACGCCAGGTACGCCTGCACGCCCCGGCCGCCGAGCCCGGTCTGATGGGTGGCGTCGTTCCAACCCGCGACGATCAGCAGCGGCAGCAGCACGGCGGTGAGAACAACCAGGGCCAGGGCGATTCCGTCGACCCCGAGGATGTAACCGGTACCGAAAGACGGGATCCAGCGGTGTGATTCGACGAACTGATACTGGTCGCCGGCCGGATCGAAGCCGACGGCGATGACGCCGGCAACGCCCAGGGCCGCGAGCGAGATCACCAGGGCCAGCCATTGCGCCAGTGTCCGTTGCGCGGCCGGGAGCAGCATCACCACGGCGGCCCCCACCGTCGGCAGCGCCCACAGCGCCGTCAGCCACGGAAATGTGCTCACCACAGTTGCACCGCCAGAATCGTCGCCACCACCAGAGCCGCCCCGCCGAGCATGGAGAGCGCATACGACCGGGCAAAGCCGGTCTGCAACTGGCGCAACCTATCCGAGGTGCGGCTCACCAACGCTGCCAGCCCGCCTGCGGTGCCGTCGACCACCTTGTCGTCGACGGCGGCCAGGGCCGCGGTCAGGGTCTGGCCGCCTCGCATGAACACCGCCTCGTTGAATGCGTCGCCGTACAGATCGCGCCGTGCGGCCACCGTCAATGCCGACCCGTCGGGTACCTCGGCCGGGACCGGCCGCTGCGCGTACATCCGGTAGGCCACCACGATGCCGACCGCGACGACCGCGAGCACCACCACCGTGACCACCCACGCGGGGATGGCGTGGTGCGCCTCGTGAGCGCCGACCACCGGCTCGAGCCAGTGCGACAGCGTGCCGCCGATCGCCAGCGCACCGCCGGAGACCACCGAGCCGACCGCGAGCAGGATCATCGGCCAGGTCATCACGGCCGGGGCCTCGTGCGGATGTGCCTTGTCCTCCCAGCGCGGCTCGCCGAAGAAGGTCATCAGCATCACCCGGGTCATGTAGAACGCGGTGATCCCGGCGCCGAGAATCGCTGCCCCGCCAAGGATCAGGCCCCGGACGCCTCCGGCGCCGAGCGCCGCCTCGATGATGCTGTCCTTCGAGAAGAAGCCGGCCAGCGGCGGTACCCCGATGATGGCCAGGTAGCCGAGCCCGAAGGTGGCGAACGTGATGGGCAGGACCTTGCGCAGCCCGCCGTAGCGGCGCATGTTCACCTCGTCGTCCATGGCGTGCATCACCGACCCGGCACCGAGGAACAAGCCGGCCTTGAAGAAGCCGTGGGTGAGCAGGTGCATGATCGCGAACGCGTAACCGGCGGGCCCGAGCCCGGCTGCGAGCACCATGTAGCCGATCTGGCTCATCGTGGATGCGGCAAGGGCCTTCTTGATGTCGTCCTTGGCGCAGCCGATGATCGCACCGAACAGCAACGTGACGGCGCCGACGATGACCACACCGGTCTGGGCGCCCGGTGCCAGATCGAAGATCGGGCCGGACCGAACGATCAGGTAGACGCCGGCAGTGACCATGGTGGCGGCGTGGATCAGCGCCGACACCGGGGTAGGGCCCTCCATCGCGTCACCGAGCCAGGACTGCAGCGGCACCTGGGCCGATTTGCCGCACGCGCCCAGCAACAGCAGCAGCCCCATCGCGGTGAGCGTGGACTCGCTCAACGACGGTGCGGCGCTGAAGACTCCGGCGAACGAGATCGACCCGATGGTGGCGAACATGATCATCAGCGCGATGGCCAGGCCCATGTCGCCGACCCGGTTGACGACGAATGCCTTCTTGGCCGCGGCGGCGGCCGACGGTTTGTGCGCCCAGAATCCGATCAGCAGATACGAGGCCAGGCCCACGCCTTCCCACCCGGCGTACAGGCCGAGGTAGTTGTCGGCGAGCACGAGCAGCAGCATGGCCGCCAGAAACAGATTCAGATACGCGAAAAACCTTCGCCGGTCGGGGTCGTCGGCCATGTACCCGATCGAGTAGATGTGGATCAGCGAGCCCACACCGGTGATCAGCAGCACGAAACACACCGACAGCTGATCGAGCTGCAATCCGAAATCGACCTGCAGGCCGGCCACCGGCACCCACGAGAACAGGGTTTCCTGGATCGTGCGATGCTCGGCCGGACGGCTGAGCATCTGGGCGAACAGGACCGCAGCGATTGCGAACGACGCGAGCGCCGCCGCGCAACCCAGCAGGTGTCCCCACCGGTTAGCCCGCCGGCCGGCCAATAGCAGGATCGCCGCACCAGAGGCCGGCAGGTCGATGAGCAACCACACTGGAAGTGACATCGCGCCCTTAATGTTTCAGCAGGCTGGCGTCGTCGACCGAGGCCGAACGGCGGGTGCGGAAGATGGTCATGATGATCGCCAGGCCCACCACCACCTCGCAGGCGGCGACCACCATGGTGAAGAAGGCCACGACCTGGCCGTCGAGATGGCCGTGCATCCGGGAGAACGCCACGAACGCCAGATTGGCGGCGTTGAGCATGAGCTCGACGCACATGAACATCACGATGGCGTTGCGTCGCAACAACACTCCCGATGCGCCGATGGTGAACAACAGTGCCGACAGATAGAGATAGTTGTCGGGATTCACGGCATCACCCCTCCCCGTTCGCCGAGTTGCTGATCGTGCGCTGCGGCAGAATGGCGCTGACCGACAACGCCGCGTCGGAGCCGTCGGGCAGCCGGGCCGGGACATCGACGGCGTTGTGACGGGCATAGACACCGGGGTTGGGGAGCGGAGTCGGATGCCCTCCGGCCTGGAACCGCTCGACGGCCAGTTCGCGCTGGGTCTTGCGGCGCTCGAAGCGTTCCCGGTGCGCGAGCACCATCGCGCCCAGTGCCGCGGTGATCAGCAGGGTGCTGGTCAATTCGAACGCCCACAGGTAGCGGGTGAAGATCAGTGCTGCCAGCCCCTCCACGTTGCCGCCGCTGTTGGCCTGCGCCAGCCCGGTGAAGCCGGCCACCGAAACGTTGCCCATCCCCGCGATCAGCAGAATGCCGAATCCGGTGCCGGCGGCGAGCGCCGCAAGGCGTTGTCCACGTAGCGTTTCGGCGAACGATTCGGACAGGTCGACACCGATGAGCATCAGGACGAACAGGAACAGCATCATCACCGCGCCTGTGTAGACCACCACCTGCACCACTCCGAGGAACAGGGCGTCCTGGGCGATGTAGAGCACTGCCAGCGAGATCATGGTGCAGGCCAGGAAGACCGCCGAGTACACCGCTTTCGGTGCGGCGACCACTCCGATGGCGCCGAGCACCGCGACCGTCCCGAGGATCCAGAACAGAACCGCCTCGGGGCTCACTGGGCGTCCTCGGTCAGGGGGTTGATCCGGCCGAGGTAGTAGTCGTCGTCGGTGCTCCCTGGCGCCATGTCATGCGGGGGCGCCTGCATGCCGGGTTCCAGCGGCGCCAGCAGCTTGTCCTTGCCCCAGATCAGGTCCGCCCGGTTGTCGTCGGCCATCTCGTACTGGTTGGTCATCGTCAGGGCGCGGGTCGGACAGGCCTCGATGCACAATCCGCACCCGATGCAGCGCAGGTAGTTGATCTGGTAGACCCGGCCGTAGCGCTCACCGGGTGAGAACCGTTCTGCGTCGGTGTTGTCGGCGCCTTCGACGAAGATGGCGTCGGCCGGGCAGGCCCAGGCGCACAACTCGCAGCCGATGCACTTCTCCAGGCCGTCGGGGTAGCGGTTGAGCTGATGGCGGCCGTGATAGCGCGGCGCGACCGGCCCGGGTTTCTCCGGATACTGCTCGGTGAGTGGCTTTTTGAACATCGAGCCGAAGGTGACCGCGAATCCGGCCAGGGCATCGAGGAACTTAGGCATCGATGGCCTCCTTTCCAGCATTCGGCAGCGGCGGCACCGGATAGGCGCCGGCGCTCTGCTGCGGTGTTGGCTGAACGGTCCTGCCCCGCAGTGCCTTCCACAGCGCGACGGCAAGCACTGCGACGACCACGACTGCGGTGGTCACCAGGCCGGTGGCCCAGTTGTGGTAACCGTGCTCGCGCAGGCTGTGGGTGACCGCGACGACCATGATCCAGACCAGCGACACCGGGATGAGCACCTTCCAGCCCAATGCCATGAACTGGTCGTAGCGCAACCGGGGCAGGGTGGCCCGGAGCCAGAAGTACAGGAACATGAACGTCCACACCTTGGCGGTGAACCACAGCAGCGGCCACCAGCCGCTGTTGGCGCCGTCGATCAGGTTGAACGGGAACGGTGCATGCCAGCCGCCGAGGAACATCGTGGTGGCCAGTGCGGAGACGGTGGTCATGTTCACGTACTCGGCGAGCATGAACATGGCGAATTTCAGCGACGAGTACTCGGTGTGGAATCCGCCCACCAGTTCGCCCTCGGCCTCGGGCAGATCGAAAGGCGCCCGGTTGGTCTCGCCCACCATCGAGGTCACGTACACCACGAACGACGGCAGCAACAGGAAGACGTACCAGGTGCGGTCCTGGGCCGCCACGATGCCGGAGGTGGACATGGTGCCCGCGTAGAGGAACACCGCGGCGAACGACAAGGCCATCGCGATCTCGTAGGAGATCACTTGGGCGCTCGATCGCAGGCCGCCCAGCAGGGGATAGGTGGACCCGGATGCCCAGCCGGCCAACACAATGCCGTACACCCCGATGGAGGTGACGGCCAGGATGTAGAGGACCGCGACGGGGAGGTCGGTCAACTGCAGTGCGGTGCGGTGACCGAACACCGAGACCTCACCGCCCATCGGGATCACCGCGAACGCCATGAACGCCGGGATGACCGAGATGATCGGCGCCAGAAGGTAGATGGGCCTGTCGATGCCGGCGGGGGTGAGGCCCTCCTTGAGCGCGAGTTTCACGCCGTCGGCCAACGACTGCAGCAGGCCCCACGGGCCCACCCGATTGGGGCCCGGCCGCAGCTGCATGCGGCCCAACACCTTACGTTCGATCAGGATCGCGGAGAGCACGGTGAGGAGCAGGAAGACGAACACTCCGAGCGCCTTGGCCAGGATCAGCCACCACGGGTCGTGGCCGAACAGGGTGGGGTCGGGGTAGGTCATGAGCCGGCCCGCACGATCGACACCAGTGCCCCGGCGGTCACCCCGAGCTGGCGATGGATCGCCGACCCGGGGGAGTTGGTGGGAGCCCACACCACCCGGTCAGGCATCTCGGTGACCGCCAACGGCAGCGTGACAGAGCCGTGGTCGGTGCTCACCGTCACCGAATCTCCCGGTGCCACGCCGAGTTCGGTGGCCGTGGCCGGGGAAAGGCGCACCACGGGGCTGACCGCCGTACCCGCCAGGTAGGGCTCGCCGTCCTGCAGGCGTCCGGCGTCGAGCAGCAGGCGCCAACTGGCCAGCACGGCCTGCCCCGGGCGCGGGGCAGGTGCCGGCGCGGGCACTGCAGACGGTTCGGCGGGGCGGGGCCCGGTCCAGGCACCGAGCCGGGACAGCTCGCTGTCGGCGGCTTCGGGTCCGCCGAGGCCGAGGTCGACGCCGATCTCGTCGGCCAGGTAGTGCAGCACCCGCAGGTCGGGAATGGCGTTGGTCTGCAACGCCGGCTTGAACGGGCGGCTCCGGCCTTCCCAGTCGAGGAATGCGCCGGCCTTCTCGACCACCGGCGCGACGGGGAAGACCACGTCGGCCAGCTCGGTGACCTCGCTCTCGCGCAGTTCGAGGCTCACCACGAACGGGGTGGCGCGCAGCGCGGCCAACGCCATGGCAGGGTCGGGCAGATCGGTGACTTCGACGCCGCCGACGATGAGCGCGGAGAGCTTTCCGTCGGCGGCCGCGGCCAGGATGGCGCCGGTGTCGCGGCCCGCCGTGTCAGGCAGATCGGACGTGTTCCACACCGCGGCGGTCTGGTCCCGGGCCTCGGCGTCATCGACGGGACGCCCGCCGGGTAGCAGGTTCGGCAGGGCACCGGCCTCCAGAGCGCCACGCTCACCGGCCCGGCGTGGGATCCAGGCGATCCGGGCGCCGGTGGTCGAGGCCAGCCGCAGCGCGGCCGACAGTGCACCGGGTGAGGTGGCCAGTCGTTCACCTACCAGGATCACCGCGCCCGGGCGTCGCAGCCGCTCGTCGGTCTCCAGGACATCCAACGCGGCCGCCTCGGTCCCGGGGACCGTCGGGAGCAGCGTCCCTGCCATCTTGGTCAGCCCACGGCTCGCGAACGGTGCCACCGCCAGTACCTGCACGCCGTTCTTGCGGGCGGCCTTGCGCAGCCTCAGGAAGACGATGGGGGACTCTTCTTCGGGCTCAAGCCCGACGAGCAGCACGGTCGGCGCCTTTTCCAGTTCCGCGTAGCGCAGCGTCATGGGTTGCCCGGCGATACGTGCCGCGAGGAAATCTGCCTCCTCACCGGAGTGGGGGCGAGCACGGAAGTCGATGTCGTTGGTACCCAGCACCATTCGAGCGAATTTCGAGTACGCGTAGGCGTCCTGCACGGTGGAGCGCCCACCCACCAGCACGCCGGTGTTGGTGCCCGCGGCCAGCAGTTCCGCTCCCGCGACCGTCAGCGCCTCCGACCACGAAGCCGGCCGCAGCACGCCGTCTTCACGGATCAACGGCGTGGTGATCCGGTCACCGACCGTCGCGTAGGTGAACGCCCACCGGCCCTTGTCGCAGTTCCACTCCTCGTTGACCTCGGGGTCGTCGCCGGCCAGGCGGCGCAGCACTTTTCCGCGTCGATGGTCGGTGCGCTGGGCGCAACCCGAAGCGCAGTGCTCACAGACGCTTGGGCTGGAGACGAGGTCGAACGGCCGGGCCCGGAACCGGTAGGCCGTGCCGGTGAGGGCACCCACCGGGCAGATCTGCACAGTGTTACCGGAGAAGTACGACTGGAAAGGTTCGCCCGGAGCGATACCGACCTGTTGCAGCGCACCGCGTTCGAGCAACTCGATGAACGGGTCGCCTGCGATCTGTGCGGAGAATCGGGTGCAGCGTGCACACAGCACGCACCGTTCGCGGTCCAGTAGTACCTGCGCGGAGATGTTGATGGGCTTCGGGAAGGTCCGTTTGACATCCTCGAACCGGGTTTCCGGACGTCCGTTGGACATTGCCTGGTTCTGAAGCGGGCATTCGCCGCCCTTGTCGCAGATCGGGCAGTCCAGCGGGTGGTTGATCAGCAGCAGCTCCATCACTCCGCGTTGCGCCTTGTCGGCGGCTTCGGAGCTGTACTGGGTGTGCACCACCATGTCCGGGCTGACCGTGGTGGTACACGAGGCCATCGGTTTGCGCTGGCCCTCCACCTCGACGAGGCACTGCCGGCAGGCCCCGACCGGATCGAGCAGAGGGTGGTCGCAGAACCTGGGGATCTGGACTCCGATCAGCTCGGCGGCACGGATCACCAACGTGCCCTTGGGAACACTGACCTGTTCACCGTCGATGGTCAGCGACACCATCTCCACCGGTGGGGTGTCCTTGGTCGGCTCGGCCAGCGTCATGCACGTCCCCCTTTCCTCGCGGTGAGAAACATCTACGCACCCGCCCCTTCGGTCGCCATCAGCGTCGACGCATGCGGATCGAACGGGCAGCCCCCGTCCAGGTGTGCCACATACTCGTCACGGAAATGCTGGATCGAGGACATGATCGGGCTGGCCGCACCGTCTCCCAACGCGCAGAACGACTTTCCGAAGATCCCGTCGGCGATGTCGAGCAGCTTGTCGATATCGGCCTGGCTGCCCGCGCCGGTTTCCAGCCGGGCATAGATCTGGGCCAGCCAATAGGTGCCCTCGCGGCACGGTGTGCACTTCCCGCAGGACTCGTGGGCATAGAACTGCGTCCAGCGGCGCACGGCCCGTACCACGCAGGTGGTCTCGTCGAAGATCTGCAGCGCCTTCGTGCCGAGCATGGACCCGACGGAGGCCATGCCCTCGTAATCGAGTGGCACGTCGATGTGTTCGGCCGTCAGCAGGGGCGTCGACGAACCGCCCGGGGTCCAGAACTTCAGGGTGTGCCCATCGCGAACACCCCCGGCGTAGTCGAGCAGTTCGCGCAGCGTGATGCCGAGCGGCGCTTCGTACTGGCCGGGCCGGTTGACATGCCCCGACAGGGAATACAACGTGAACCCAGGGGACTTCTCCGATCCCATCGACCGGAACCAGTCCACACCGTTGACGAGAATGGCCGGGACGCTGGCGATGGACTCGACATTGTTGACGACGGTCGGGCACGCGTAGAGACCGGCGACGGCGGGAAACGGTGGGCGCAGCCGTGGTTGGCCGCGCCGGCCCTCCAGGGAATCCAGCAGCGCGGTCTCCTCGCCGCAGATGTAGGCGCCTGCACCGGCGTGCACGGTCAGGTCCAGATCGAAGCCCGAGCCGAGGATTTCGGTGCCGAGGTATCCGGAGGCGTAGGCTTCGGCGACGGCGGCCTGCAGGCGCCGCAGCACCGGTACCACCTCGCCGCGCACGTAGATGAAAGCGTGCCGGGCCCGGATCGCATAGGCCGCGATGATCACTCCCTCGATCAGGAAGTGCGGGGTGGTCAACATCAGGGGAATGTCCTTGCACGTACCGGGTTCCGACTCGTCGGCGTTGACCACGAGGTAATGCGGCTTGGCGCCCGCCCCGTCGTCACCCTGCGGGATGAACGACCACTTCGTTCCGGTCGGGAAGCCGGCGCCGCCGCGTCCACGCAGCCCGGAGTCCTTGACCAGAGCGATCACGTCGTCCGGCCCCATCGCCAGGGCCCGCTCCAACCCGCGGTAGCCGTCGTGGCGGCGGTAAGTGTCCAACGTCCACGGTTCTGGTTCGTCCCAGAATCGGCTGAGTACCGGGGTCAGTGCGGTCATGCGATCGGACCTGCCTGGGGAGTGGACATTCCACGTTTCCGGGCTTCCCGCAGGCCGGCCAGTGTGGCCGCCCCGGGGGCGCCGCCCGAGGGATCGGGGTCGGTCACACCGGCCAAGGTGCGAGCCGTCTCCCGGAAGGTGCACAGTGGCGCCCCGCGGGTGGGTGCCGGGGGCGTTCCGCCGCGTAAGCCGTCCACCAGATCCCTTGCCGACGACGGAGTCTGGTTGTCGTAGAACTCCCAGTTGACCATCACCACCGGGGCGTAGTCGCACGCCGCATTGCATTCGATGTGTTCGAGGGTGACCCGGCCGTCGGGGGTGGTCTCGCCGGCGTGGAGGTCCAGATGGTCCTGCAGTGCATCCAGGATCGCGTCGCCGCCCATGATCGCGCACAAGGTGTTGGTGCACACGCCGACCAGATAGTCGCCGGTAGGGGTGCGCCGGTACATCGAGTAGAACGTCGCCACCGCGGTCACCTCGGCCTCGGTCAGGCCCAAAAACGCTGCGCAGAAGCCGATTCCGGCGGGCGTGAGGCAGCCGTCCTCTGCCTGCACCAGATGCAGCAGCGGCAGCAGTGCGGAGCGGGCGTCGGGATAGCGGGCGGTGATCCGCTCGGCATCGGCAGTGAGCCGTGCCGTCACCTCGTCTGGATACGCCGCGGGCCCGTTGATCGGCGGGCCCGCTTCATCGGGGCGTTGCCCCAGTTGAATGAATACGTCAGTCATCCGTGCTGTCTCCTCTTCGCGCAAGCGCTCACAGTCTGTTTCTTCTTCACGCAAGCGCTCATCAGCGGTCAACACCGCCCATGACCGGATCAATCGACGCCACCGCGGCGATCGCGTCAGCCACCATGCCGCCCTCGCACATCGCCGCCACCGCCTGCAGATTCGTGAACGAGGGATCGCGGTAATGCACGCGGTAGGGCCGGGTGCCACCGTCGGACACCATGTGCACGCCCAGCTCCCCGCGCGGGGACTCGACCGCGACGTACACCTGCCCGGCCGGTACCCGGATGCCCTCGGTGACGAGCTTGAAGTGATGGATCAGCCCCTCCATCGAGTGGCCCATGATCTTGGCGATGTGCTCGGGGGAGTTGCCCAGCCCGTCCGGCCCGACCTTCAGGTCGGCCGGCCAGGCCAGCTTCTTGTCGGTGATCATCACCGGGCCGGGGCCGAGCTTGTCCAGCTTGTCCACACACTGCTCGACGATCTTCAACGACTCCCGCATTTCCTTGACCCGGATGATGTACCGGCCATAGGAGTCGCAGCGGTCATCGGTGATGACGTCGAATTCGTATTCCTCGTAACCGCAATACGGTTGTGCCCGGCGCAGATCGTGGGGGAGCCCGGTGGACCGCAATACCGGACCGGTGATCCCGAGTGCGATGCACCCGGTCAGGTCGAGGTATCCGACACCGACGGTGCGGGCCTTCCAGATGTAGTTCTCGTTGAGCAGATCCTCCAAGTCTTGCAAGCGTTTCGGCAGCAGATCGAGCAGCGCCCGCACCTGGCCGACCGCGTCGTCGGGCAGGTCGGCGGCCAGCCCGCCCGGCCGGATGTAGGCATGGTTCATCCGCAGGCCGGTGATCGACTCGAAGACCCGCAGGATCTCTTCGCGTTCCCGGAATCCGTAGAACATCGCGCTCATCGCGCCGAGTTCCATTCCGCCGGTGGCCAACGCCACCAGATGGGAGGAGATCCGGTTGAGCTCCATGAGCATCACGCGCACGACACTGGCGCGTGGCGGAATGTCGTCGGTGATGCCCAGCAGCTTCTCCACACCCAGGCAGTACGCCGTCTCGTTGAAGAACGGCGACAGATAGTCCATGCGGGTGACGAACGTGACGCCCTGGGTCCAGTTGCGGTATTCCAGGTTCTTCTCGATCCCGGTGTGCAGATAGCCGATGCCGCAACGGGCTTCGGTGATGATCTCACCCTCGATCTCCAGGATCAGTCGCAGCACCCCGTGCGTCGACGGATGCTGGGGACCCATGTTGACCACGATGCGTTCGCCGGCGTGCTCGCGGGCCGCGGTCACCACGTCGTCCCAGTCCTGTCCGCCGACCACGACGACGGGGGATTCGGTACTCATCAGCTGTAGGACCTCCGCTGATCGGGTGGCGGAATCTGCGCGCCGTGGTATTCGACCGGAACACCGCCCAGCGGATAGTCTTTGCGCTGGGGATGGCCGACCCAGTCGTCGGGCATCTCGATCCGGGTCAATGCCGGATGCCCGTCGAACACGATGCCGAAGAAGTCGTAGGTCTCGCGTTCGTGCCAGTCGGTGGTGGGATAAACCGAATAGAGCGAGGGTATGTGCGGATCTTCGTCGGGCGCTGCGACTTCCAGCCGGATCCGGCGGTTGTGGGTGATCGACATCAACGGGTAGACCGCGTGGAGTTCGCGATCGGTGTCGTCGGGGTAGTGGACCCCGCTCACGCCCAGGCACAGCTCGAACCGCAACTGAGGATCGTCGCGCAGGATGCTGGCCACGGCGGGTAATTGGACCCGGCTGACCTCCAGCGTCAGCTCGTCTCGGTGAACCACCACGCGCTCGATCGAGACGGCATAGCGCTCCTCCCCGAGGAGTTCGGCCAGACGGTCGACCACTTCGTCGAAATACCCGCCGTAGGGCCGAGGAGAACTGCCCGGTAGCGCCACCGAACGCACCAGCCGGCCGTACCCCGACGTGTCGCCCGTTCCCGAGGCGCCGAACATGCCGCGGCGCGTCCCGATCACCTCGGAACCCTGGCCGGTCTCGCTGCTTCCGTTCGTCGTGCTCACCGCAGCAGACCTTTGAGTTCGATGGTGGGGGTGACGGCGAGTGCGGCCTGTTCGGCTTCCCGGATGGCCTCTTCGCGGTTCACCCCGAGCGGCATCTGCTGAATCTTGTCGTGCAGCTTGAGAATTGCGTGCAGCAGCATCTCCGGCCGCGGTGGGCAGCCGGGCAGGTAGATGTCCACGGGCACCACGTGATCGACACCCTGGACCACCGCATAGTTGTTGAACATCCCGCCCGAGGAGGCGCAAACGCCCATGGCCAGGACCCATTTCGGCTCGGCCATCTGGTCGTAGATCTGGCGCAGCACCGGCGCCATCTTCTGGCTCACCCGGCCCGCCACGATCATCAGGTCGGCCTGCCGCGGCGTCGCGGAGAAGCGCTCCATGCCGAACCGCGCGATGTCGAAACGCGGTCCGGCAGTCGACATCATCTCGATGGCGCAGCAGGCAAGGCCGAACGTGGCGGGCCACAGCGACCCCTTACGCACATAGCCAGCGACCGCCTCGACCGTCGAGAGCAGGATTCCACCGGGCAGACGTTCCTCTAGTCCCAATTCAGGCCCCCTCGCCGCCAGACATAGGCGTACGCCACGAATACCGTGAGCATGAACAGCAACATCTCCACCAGCGCGAACAACCCGAGACTGTCGAACGCCACCGCCCACGGGTAGAGGAAGACGATTTCGATGTCGAACACGATGAACAACATCGCCGTCAGGTAGTAGCGGATCGGCATGCGCTGTCCGGTCACCCCGGCGGCCCCGGGCTGCATCGGTTCGATCCCGCATTCGTAGGCCTCGAGTTTGGACCGGTTGTAGCGGCGCGGGCCGATGACGAGCGCGATCCCCACGGAAACCACGGCGAAGGCGGCCGCGATCGCTCCGAGAACCAGGATGGGCGTATATAAATTCATGCCACTTATCGCTCCCTCGGTGGGCTGTCGATGTGAGCTAACCCACAGCCTAGCGAGGTTTGCGGCCTGTGCCACACATTTTGGTTAGTATCGTTTCATATCGGGGCAGCGTGTCGCTGCGGCCACAGCCGTGCCGCGAACAATCAACGGCAACAGGGCAATTCGCGGAGAAATTACCGGACCGGGGTGCGCAACAGCGACACCACCGCATCGCCCAGCCGGATCGGATCGATCGGGTGTGGCACCGCCGCCTCGGCCTGTGACCAGCTAGCCAGCCAGGCGTCGTCGGGCCGCCCGGTCAGCACCAGGATCGGCGGGCAATCGGCGACTTCGTCCTTGAGTTGTTTGGCCACTCCCATGCCCCCGGCGGGGGTGGCTTCACCGTCGAGGATGGCCAGGTCGATGCCCCCGGCGTCCATCCGCGAGACCACCATCGGCGCGGTGGCGATCTCCACGTACTCCAGCTCGGGCAGTTCCGGATGCACGCGTTTGCCCAGTGCGAGACGTACCTGTTCGCGGGTGCGCGGATTGTCGCTGTACACCAGGATGTGCAGCGGCGCGGGGCCGGCCATGATGCCGATGCTACTGCGCATCGCGGCGTAGGCCGGACAACTCAGCGAATTCTGTTGTGGGGCATCAAACTCGGGTGAACACAAGTTCACCCGACAGCACCGTCGTCGGACCGACCATCCCGAGCAGGTCTCCCGACACGCCGAAGTCGTCTCGTTGGACCTCGCACTGGCCCGACAACTTCAGTGCGCCGTCGTCGAGGACCTGCACATCGACCGGCAGTTCGACGGGTTTCGACACTCCGCGAACCGTCAGGACCGTCGTCAACCGGACCCTGTCGTCGGACGGCTCCAAACCGGTCACCTCCACGGTGATGTCGGGATGAACCTCGACATCGAAGAAATCGGCGGACCGCAGGTGGTTGTCCCGCTTACCGATCCCGGTCTGCACCGATGCCGCTGCGATCACCACCCGACCGTTCACCCCGGCGCCGGCAGAGCCTTCGCCGGTGAACTCGGTGAACCGCCCGGTGACGGTGGCCAGGCCCCACAGCGTCTTGTTGCGGAACGTCACCCGGGATCGGTCCGGGGCCAGCGTCCAGTTTCCGGCGCTGGCAGTCAGGACGTCGCTGGTCGTGGCCATGACACCTCCATTTCATCGGCTCGGTTCAGGTGAACAACGGCGCGATGTCCTTCGGATCGAAGTATTCGTCGATGCGGTGGATCAGACCGTCGGTACCCACTCTGATCACGATGCACACCCGCAGGGCGATCAATGTGCCGTCACGGGCACCGGCGTGCAGCACGTGTTGCTGCACGAAACCGCCGTCGAAGAACTGCCGGTCCAGCACCTCATAGCGGCGCTCACGGGTGGCGTCGATGAACCAGTCGATGACTTTCAGCGCGCGGGTCCGGTCGTTGTCCCTGGAGTCGCCCGTGTGCCACACCGTGACATCGTCGGCCCACAGCCGGGCCACGCCGGCCTTGTCGCCGCGCTCGATCGCGTCGAACAGTCGGTGCGCGACATCGTCGGCGACTTCGGCTTCGGCAGGGGACATCATCGGCTCCTCGGGTAGGGCTTGACCTCAACGGCTATTCAGGTTTCAGACTCGAATCATGAACTCCACGCCTACACATTCGCTGTTCGACGAAGCCTACGAGTCCCGTACCGCACCGTGGGTCATCGGCGAGCCGCAACCGGCCATCGTCGAGTTGGAACGCACCGGCCTTCTGGGTGGCAAGGTGCTCGATGTCGGCTGCGGCGCCGGTGAACACACCATGCTGCTGACCCGGCTCGGTTACGACGTGCTCGGCATCGACTTCTCCGAACAGGCCGTCGTCCAGGCGCGTGAGAACGCCGCGCAGCGGGGTGTCGACGCCCACTTCGCCGTCGCCGATGCCACCCGACTCGGCGAGTCGGAGGGCCCGCGGTACGACACCATCGTCGACAGTGCGTTGTTCCACGTCTTTGACGATGCCGACCGGCCCCGCTACGTGGCCAGCCTGCACCGAGCGGCCCGCCCCGGTGCGACGGTGCACGTGCTGGCGCTGTCCGACGCGGGGCGCGGATTCGGGCCGCAGGTCAGCGCCGAGGTCATCCGCCAGGCATTTGCCGAGGGCTGGGAGCTGGAGGCCCTGGACACCACGACGTACCGCGGCGTGGTCGGCGCGGCCCACGCCGAGGCCCTGGGCGAGCAGGTCGGAGCCCGGGTGGACGAGCCGGCGTGGCTGGCCCGGATCCGCAGGCTCTGACCGGTTCACTGCTGGTCGTAGCCCGGATGTGCGGCGGCAAGCCGCTGACGGACCAGCATGCGCAGGCAGGCGGTGACGTCGTCGGCCCGGTCATCGAGTTCTCCGGCCCGGATCGCCGCCGCCAGCGCGGCCTCGTCGGTGAACCCGAGATCCGCCATGGCCGCGAACGAGGCGCCGGCCGCCGCCGGGCGCTCAGAGGCCAGCAGTTCGCGTTCGACCATGCGTAGCGCGTTGGCCGCGACCCTGGCCTGGAATTTCACCGGGGCCCCGACCGTCTCACTGTCGCGCACCTCGGTGTCGAGGAATTCTGCGACCGCGGCGACGAGCTCGGCCGCCGTCGGCCGTCCGTACAGGTTGCTCACCAGCTGCTCCCGTCCAGCAGACACAACAGGTCCCACTCCGTCTCGCAGACGCGGCGGCCGATCGTGGCCAGTTCCACCGACGGGGTCTGCCCGCTCAGATGACGTTCGGCCTGATAGCGGCAGATGACGCCCCAGCGCAGCGTGGCGAGCACCAGCCACCAGCGGATCGCGGACCTGTCCAGGGTGGCGCCACCGGCTTCCTCGTAGGCGTCCAGAAAGCTCTCGATGCTGCCCAGCCCGCCCGCACCGAGGGCGGCCGGGGCACCGAACCGCCAGGCCCGGATACAGAACCAGGCCAGGTCCTCGTACACCTCGCCGAGGTGCACCAACTCCCAGTCCAGTACCGCTGCCAGGCCCGAGTCGTCGACGATCACATTGCCCATCCGGAAGTCGCCGTGCACCAACCGCAGCGGCGACGCGGGTGGTCGGTTGGCGGCCAGCCAGCGGAACACCCACTCGAAAGTGGCGGTGGTATCGCCCATCTCGTCGAGCTGCTCGCGCCACTGGGCCATCTGGTCCTGCTCGACGAGACCGGGCGATGCGGGCGGTGTGGCCCGGTGGACTGCGGCCAGCGCCTGCGCACACTGGGTGAGCAGCCGGGTGCGGCCGGCATCGTCGAGTGTGCGTTGAATGCGTCGAACGATGGTCTCGCCACCGATGAAGTCACAGATCAGAAAGGGGTCGCCCAGCGGGGCAACGGAATCGTCGGCGACCAGCACGTGGGGGACCGGTGCCCCGGCCATGGCCGCCGCCCGCTGTGCCCCGGCCTCCAGTTCCATCCCGGCGTGGACCTCGTCGGGCGCACCGGTGCGCAGGATGAGGGGGCGCCGAGCCGAGTCCGTGACGGCCTCGAAGGACCACGTGGTGCGGCTGGCTCCGCCGGTCAGCTCACGCAGGTTCTCCACCGCGACGCCGCTGCCCAGCACCGGTGTGAGGACGTCGGCCAGTCGCGGAGCGAGCAGGTCGGCTCCGTTCACCGCTTGGCCTTGCCGAACCCGAACAGCCGCTGCGCCACCCGGCGCATCTGAATCTCCTCGGCCCCCTCGGTGATGCGGTAGCGGCGGTGGTGGCGGTAGATGTGCTCGAACGGTTCGTGACGGCTGTAGCCGATGCCGCCGTGCACCTGCATGGCCCGGTCGGCGGCCTCACACACCAGCCGGTTGGCCCGGTAGTTGGCCATCGACACCTTGTCGGACACCTCCATGTGGTGGTTCTGGTCCAACTGCGTCGCGGCATACCGGACGAGCAGCCTGACCATCTGCGCCTCGGTCTGCAGTTCGACCAACGGCCACTGCACGGCCTGGTTCACCGCCAGCGGCTTGCCGAACACCATGCGCCGGTTGGCGTAGTCCACAGCGCGGTCGATACAGAACTGCGCGGCGCCCAGGCTGCTGGCGGCCTGACGAATCCGGTTCTCGTGCAGGAACGTCTGCCCGACCTCCAGGCCGCGGTCGACCTCGCCGAGCACCGCGTCGGCGGGCACCCGCACGTCGTTCAACTCCACCTCACCGTGGTCGGTCGGCATGTTGAACGTCCACCAGTAGAACGGGACGGTGAATCCCGGTGAGTCGGTGGGCACCAGGAATGCGGTGATCCCACGGGCCTGCCCGGGTTCGCCGGAGGTCCGGGCGAAGATCAGATCGTGCGTGGCGCGGTGCACTCCGGTGTTCCATCGCTTGCGGCCGTTGATGATCCAGCCATCTCCGTCGGGTGTCGCGGTGGTCTCCAGCCAGGTGGCATCCGAGCCGTGGTCGGGTTCGGTCAAACCGAACGCCATCGAACGCTTGCCGGTGAGCATCGCCTCGACCCAGTCAGCCTTCTGCGCCTCGGTGCCGAACCGGTCCATCATGATCACCTGCGGGAAATTGCCCACGATCGAGGACTCGTCCTGCAGATCGTTGTGAAGCCCGAGGCCCTTGTGCGCCAGGTGTTCCCGGATGACGGCCATGTCCAGGTTGCTGCCGTCGCGCCCGCCGAACCGGGCGGGCAGCCCGTACCGCAGCCAACCGGCGGCATCGGCACGGCGGCGCATCTCGTCGAGCAGGTCCTCCCAGGCCCGCGCGGGCACCCCACCGTTCTCCCAGTCGGTGCGGGCGTATTCGCGACGCTGGTCGAAGTACTGCATGTGTTCGCGCTCAAGCGGCTTGATCTCCGCCTCGATGAACTCGTCCATCTCGGCAAGGACAGTTGAAAGATGTTCGGGCAAAGCGAAATCCACGATGATCTCTCTTTCTCGGGTCAGAAGCCCGGGTCAGAAGCCGTACAGGGTTCTCTTCCAGATGGTCGACAGGGTGGCGATGGCGTCGGCATCACCGATCTCGATCCCGAGCCCCGACTGGCCGACGAAGACGGTGGTGAAGTTCTCGAACAGCAGGGCGATGGCCGCACCGACGTGTTCGGGCTGCAGGCCCTGCGCGTGGCCCTGCCCCTGGGCGTGGTGCACCGCGGCGATGACGATGTCGATGCCGAACCGCCGGAACTTGTTCTGTACGTCGGCGAATCGTTGCTGGGTGGCTGCCAGCTGGGCGACCGCGATCATGATGCCGATGTTCTGTTTGAAGATGTTCCAGTAGCCGGTGACCACCGTGGTGAAGAACTCGGTGTCGTCGGGGGAGTCCGGCAGGTGCAGGTTCAGCCCTGACGGTTCGACGACGTCGTGGAGGAACGATTCCGCCAGTGCCGCCAGCAGATCCTCCTTGTCGGAGAAATACCGGTAGAACACCGCCGGGCTCTTGCCCGCGGCCGAGGTGATGTCGGCCAGGGTGGTGCCGTGAAAGCCGCGTTCGGCAAACAGCTTCCGCGCGGCCAGCTCGATGGCTGACCGCGTCTGGCGGCCCTTGGTGCCCAGCTCGGCAGCGGTCATCGGCGCCTCAGCCCAGGATCCGGTCGCCGGCCCGCAGCAGTGCGCTGGGAAGCTCGTGGCCGACGGCGTCCTGGGCGACGCGGGCCGCGTCGATGGCCGCGGACAGTTCGACGTCCACGTCGATGTCGCTGTCGCGCAACATGTAGACGAGATCCTCGGTGGCGATGTTGCCGCTGGCGCCCGGCGCGAACGGGCAACCACCCAGGCCGCCGACCGATGCGTCCAGGCGCGTGACGCCGGCCTGGACGGCGGCGTACGCACTGGCCAATCCCGCTCCACGCGTGTTGTGGAAGTGTGCGCCCAGTGGCAGGTCGCCGATGAGCGGCCGGACCTGCTCGACCAATGACGTGACCCGGCGCGGGGTGGTGGTACCGATGGTGTCGGCGATCGCTATCCGGTTCACGCCGGAACCGACTGCTGCCGAGGCGATGTCGAGCACCCGCTGTGGATCGGTCGGGCCGTCGAACGGGCAGTCCCACGCGGTGGCGATGATCACCTCGACCGAGGTGCCGCTGTCACCCGCGATGGCCACGATGTCGGCGATCTGGGCGGTGGCCTCGGCCAAGGTGCGTCCCACGTTGGCGTGCGAGTGCGCATCCGATGCGGACACCACGTATTCGATCGAACGCAGGCCGGCGGCGATGGCACGTTTGGCGCCGTTGGGGCTGGCCACCAGTGCGGAGAATTCCACCTCGGGGAATCTGTGCAGCTCTTCGGCGAGTTCGGCCGCGTCGGCCAGGGCCGGCACCTTCGAGGGTGAGACGAACGCCGTCGCCTCTACTTCCCGCACGCCGGTGGCGACGATGGCCTCGAGGATCGCGACCTTGGCGGACAACGGAATCGGCGTCTCGATCTGCAGGCCGTCCCGCAGGCACACCTCGCGGATGTCGACCTTCGTGGGTAGGTTCATCTCACAGCACCCCCTCTGCGCGCAGGGTTTCGAGGTCTTGTGCACTGCGCCCGAGCAGGTCGCCGTACACCTCATCGTTGTGCTGGCCCGGCCGGGCCGAGCCGGCGTTGCGGATCGTGCCGGGTGACTCGGAGAGCACCGGGACCACGCCGGGGCCCTTCACGGTCCGTCCGATCCGCTCGTCGAAGTGATCGGCGATCATGCCACGGGCCTGCAGTTGCGGATCCTGCACAACCTCGGCCACGGTGTTGATCGGTCCGCTGATCACCCCGGCCTGTGACAGGGTTTCGATGATCTCCTCCGGCTGCCGCTTGCCGGCCCAATCGCCGATGATCTTGTCCAGCTCATCCTGATTACGCCCGCGGGCAACGTGATTGGAGAATCGATCGTCCGTCGCCAGTTCAGGACTGCCCATCGCGGCGCACAACCGGCGGAACACGGTGTCCTGGTTGGCCGCGATCACCACCCAGCTGCCGTTGGCGCTCTGGTAGATGTTCGACGGAGCGATGCCTTCCAGCCGCGTGCCCGACGGCCCGCGCACCACCCCGCCGATGTCGTAGTCGGGGATGGTGGATTCCTGTATCGCCAGGCAACTTTCGGTCAGTGCCGTGTCGACGATCTGGCCCTCGCCGGTGACGGTCCGGCGGTACAGCGCGGCCAGGGCGCCCTGGGCGGCGAACATGCCGGCCAGGCTGTCGCCCAGCGACAGAGCCAGCCGGGGCGGGGGACCGCCCGGGAACCCGTTCATGTGCCGCAGGCCGCTCGATGCCTCGGCCACCGAGGCGTAGCCGGCCTTGCCGGCGTCCGGCCCGGTCTGCCCGTATCCGGACACCCGCACCAGGATGATGCCCTTGTTCCGCCCGCGCAGAACGTCGTAGCCCAGATCCCACTTCTCCAGGGTGCCGGGCCGGAAGTTCTCCACGATGATGTCCGACTGCTCGACCAGCTCTAGAAATAGATTCCGGCCGGCTTCCTTCCGCAGGTCCAGGGTGACGGCCTTCTTGTTGCGGGCGTGCACGGTCCAGAAGAAATGGTGCCCGTCGAGTTCGGCCTGGCCCCAGGTGCGCAGCGGATCCGGGGTGGCCGGCAGTTCGATCTTGATGACCTCGGCGCCCATGTCGCCGAGCAGCCTGCCGGCGAACGGGCCGGAGATCAGGGTGCCGAGCTCGATCACCCTGATGCCGTCCAAGGCTCCGGTCGTCATGCCGGATCCAGTGACTGTGTTGATCCCCGGTCGCTTCGCTCCTGCCCTCCGAACCCGTGCCGGTGCAGCCAATCCGTGGAGATCGCGACGGCCTGGCGCAGGGTGCCGCGCTGATCCGGGCCCGAGTAGTAGTGGTTGGCGCCTGGGATCTCGTGCATCTCCTTGTCGGGATGACCGATCGCCTCATAGAGCCGGCGGGTGTGACTGGGCGTGCAGGCGTCGTCGGCGAGGTTGCCGATCACCAGGGCGGGGACCGCGATGTCGGGCCCGGCCTTGACGGCGTCACCGTTGGCGTCGTCGTAGCTCCACTGCGACAGCCAGCTGCGCAGCGTGCAGAATCGCGCCAGGCCGACGGGGCTCATGTTGACCACCTGGGGATCGCCCAGATAACAGGTTCCGGGTTTGCGATCGTTGGGATCGACGGTCGGGTCCAGCCAGCGCGGGTCGGCCATGGTGCCGTGCACGACGAACGCGAACTCGTCGTCCGGGCGTCCGGCGGCCTTGAGCTCGGCGAGCTTCTCTTTGACCCACTTGGTGATTCGCCGATTGCGGGCGATCTGGGCCTGGTGGTACCGCTCGAGGAACTCCGCCGTGTAGGGCGGCTGGTTGGGGTTGTCCGGGTTGTAGAGGTCGAGTTCGGGGTCCCGCTTGGTCGGGTCGTTCTCGTCGAGGATGGACGCGTCCATCCATTCGGTCATGGTGCCGTGCCTGCTGATGTGCGCGGCCAGCAGCATGATTCCGTCGGCGGGGATCAGACCGAGCTTGGTGAGGTCGGGCCCGTCACCGGACGGGCTCGCCGTCACGGTGGGGTTCTGCGCCTGCTGCTGGTAGAACACCGACAACGAACCACCGCCGCTCCACCCGGCCAGCACCACCTTGTCGTAGCCCAGCCGGTTCTTGGCGTCCTTGATGCACTCGCCGAGATCCTCGACCACCTTCTCCATCAACAGTGCCGAGTCGGTGCCGCGGAACCGGCTGTTGCAGTAGATGACGTGGTGTCCGGCGCGGGCCAGGGCGTTGATCATCGGCAGGTAGGCGCCGCCCCCGATCGGGTGCATGAACACCAGCACCGTATCCGAGGGCTTCGCTTTGGGCCGCAGCAAGTAGCTCTCCAGCACCACGAGTTCGGCGACGCCGCCGTACACGTCGCGCACCGACGAGTTGTTCTCGTAGGCAACCAGATACGGGATGCGGTCGTACTCGTGCTTCACAGGTGCTTCAACGGTTGTCATCACTAGTGTTGCCCCAGATCGTTGGCGAGGATTTCGGCGGACGGGATGAGACGACGACGGGTGTCGATGGCGATCACCGACCAGTCAACCCGGTCGTAGTCGTCGAACTTGCGGCGTGCGCGTTCGCGCGCCTTCTCGGGCGCTCCGTGGTGGACACCCTGGGGTGCATGAGAGACCAGGCCGGGCGGCATCGGGATGCCGTACAGCGAACCGGCGTGAAAGAACGCGATCTCGTCGTAGTCGACGTTGCGGTGATACCACGGGGTGCGCTCGGTGCCCGGCACGCTCTCGGCGGGCTTGGGCAGGAAGTTCATCACATACACACCGGTGGCCTGCATGAAGAGGTGCACGGTGGGTGGCAGGTGCACGCTCTCGGAGGTGATGACGGTGTAGTCCTCGATGTTGAAGGTGAACGGGAAGTTGTCGCCGCGCCAGCCCTCCACGTCGAGGGGATTGTGTTGGTAGAACAGAGAAGTCGGCCCGCCCTCATGTATCAGGCGGACTTCGTACTCGTCCCGCCCGTCATCGTCGATGGGCTGCGGCTCGGGGATCGTGACCTGCGCCGGATCGAACGGGAAGTGCCGGCCCAGGGTGCCGGCCGGCGGGACCCGGAAATCGTCGGTGGCCTGGATCATGAGCCACGTGCTCTCGGTCTCCGGTATCTGACGGAACGTGCAGGCCTTCGGGATGTAGACCCAGTCGCCCTCGCGGTAGCGCAGCGGGCCGAACTCGGTCTCCAGCAGGCCCGATCCCTTGTGTACGAACAACAGCAGATCGCCGTCGACGTAGCGGACGAAAAACGGCATCTCCTCGGTGCGCCGGCTCAGCAGCACCTGGCAGTCGGCGTTCGAGAACATCAGCAGCGGGCCACCCTGGGCGTCGGTGGCGTCGCTCGGTTTGAGCTCGCTGGACAGTACGTCGGTCGGGCGGAGCGGACCGACGGTGCGATAGGCGGTGGGGTCGTTGCGGCGGTACATGTTGGCGGTACGTCCGACGAAACCGCCGCGACCGAGCTCGTCGTCCTTGAGACCGTCGAGGTCGGCGTGCACCCGTTTCGGGGTCTTGCCTTTACGCAGGTGGACGAAGGATTCCATGCTCGACTCCTGAAAGGTGCGGGGCGAAAACTGAAAGTGACTTTACTTTTTGTTACAGCCGCTGACAAGGGGTGTCCGGGGTCGAACTTCGGCGTTTCGGGCTCGGCGTCCCCGGGTAGCCCTCGATCGGGCGCCCGAACTCGCCATTGCCCGTCGGTGTCAACGAAAGGACTGTCATGAGAAAGGAATTGGAGGGCCGCAGGGTCGGAATCCTTGCCGCCGACGGTGTGGAGCGCATCGAACTCGAACAACCGCGTGCCGCCGTCGAGAACGAGGGGGGCCATGTCGAGCTGCTGTCGCTGCGAGCCGGCGAAATCCAGGCCCGCGATCACGATCTCGAACCCGCGGGCACGTTTCCGGTGGACCGCACGGTCGCCGAGGCCAAGGTCGATCAGTTCGACGCGTTGATCCTGCCCGGAGGGACCGTGAACCCGGACAAGCTGAGGCTGGACGAGACGGCGGTGGCCTTCGTCCGCGATTTCGTCCGATCCGGAAAGCCCGTCGCGGCGATCTGTCACGGACCGTGGACCCTCGTGGAAGCGGACGTGGTGCGTGGCCGCACGCTGACCAGCTATCCGAGTATCCGCACGGATCTCGCCAACGCCGGCGCCGCCGTGGTGGATCGGCAGGTCTGCGTCGACGGCAACCTGATCACCAGCCGCTCTCCCGGCGATCTTCCCGCGTTCTGTGAGGCGATCACCGAGGCGTTGGCGTGTACTCCGGCCCAGACCTGAGCGCCCCTCACGCCCCCGAGTTGCGGGCGGCTTCGCGGGCCCGCTCGATGGCCTCGACGCGCATCTGTTCCCGTTCGGCAGGTTTCCACCGTGTGGTGGGCTCCACGACCAGGGTGTCGACGCGGTAGCCCAGCATCCCGAACACGTACTCCAGGTAGGGCTTCTGGAAATCTTGCAGCTCGGGGTGGCGCCCGTCGTAAGCGCTGCTGCGGGTCAGGATGAGCTGCAACGGTTTTCCCTCGCCCAGGGTGCCCACGTGTTCGCCTCGCTCGTTGAGGGTGAAGCTGGCCACCGGCTGCACGATGATGTCGATCCACGCCTTGAGTGCGTGCGGCACGTGCCAGTTCCACATGGGGGAGGACACCACCAGCCGGTCGAACCCACGCACTCGCTCGATCTCGGCGAGCACCTGCCGCCATACCGCCTGCTGATCCTCGGTGATCGGTTCACCGAACAGCTGCGCGAACTTCGCGATCGCCGCATCCCGGCCGAACCGCAGCGCATCGTCGTCCCATACCGAGAACCGTTCCACCTCGCCGACCCCGTCGGCGGCTTCCAGATAGGCCTGCGCCAATTGTGAGGACAACGCGTCGTCCCCTTTCGGGCTGGCCTCGATCCACAGAGTCCGCATCAGATCAGCCCGTCAGATCATGGACGTACGGGGGATTCGCATCCCCAGCGCCAGTGCACCGGCCAGCTCGCGGCTGGTGTCGTAGTCGAACACCACATGGCCCGACAGGACGTCGACGTCGCGCTTGAACCGCTGCAGAGGGCTGGACAGGAAATGGATGCTCGCACCGCCCGCGCCCAGCAGGTCGGCGATCACCGCCTTGGACTCGTTGACGATGTGCGCGGCCGACAGCCGGGCCTGCGCACGTACCGGCTTCTCCACCGGGTCACCCGACACCACGATGGCCTCGATCTCGCCGACGGTGTCGGCCAGCAGGGCGCGCAACGCGCGCACCCGTACCTGAGCGCCGGCCAGATGCGCCTGGGCGATCGGCTTGTCCTTCTGTACGACGCCCTCGTAGGGCAGCACACGTTCGCCGAGGCGCTGCGCGTAGATCTCGGTCACCCGTTCGGCGCTGCCCAGCGCGGGCATCGCCGCCAGCAGGGCCAGGGCCGGCACCATCGGCCAGCGGTATGCGGTGCTGTCGTGCAATCCGGCGCCCGGGGCCGTACCGGAATAGATGTCGAGCACTTTCACCAGCCGGTGCTCCGGAACGAAGACATCGGTGGCGATGGCGTCGTTGGAGCCGGTGGCGCGCATGCCGTCGGTGTGCCACACGTCGGCCACGGTCACATCGCTGATCTGCAGCAACGCCAGCGCCGGGTACAGCGCGTCGTCGGGGCCGCACAGCGCGGCGACGATGATCCAGTTCCCGTGCATGACGCCGGTGGCCCAGGACCACCGGCCGGTCAGGCGGATGCCGCCGTCGGCCGGCAGTCCGCGCCCGGTCGGCGCGAGTGGGGCAGGGGCCAGGAACGGGCGGCTCGCGAAGGCCTCCTCCTGGGCCTGCTCGCCGAACAGCGACAGCATCCAGTTGTGCAGGGCCAGGAAGCCGATGGTCCACGCGCTGGACGTGCAGCCGTGAGCCATCCGGCGCACGGGATCGAGGATCGCCGGGAAATCGGCCTGCTGACCGCCGTAACGGGCTGGCACCAGGAGCTCGGTGAAACCGGACTCGACGAGGTCGCTGACGGTCGCGTCGGGGAGCCGGCGCAACTCCTCGGCTTCCGCGGCGCGTTCGGCCAGTCGTGCGACGAATTCGGGGCTGATGACGCAGTCGGCGGTAGGGGTCGAGGTCATGGTCCGAAAGCTACCATACTTTTTAGTATGGTCCGGTTTCGGGACCGTGGAAGGGTGCTGGGCGGGCATTTCGAAAACCGGTTGGCGACGATCGGATAACCCTCCGGACACCAGTTGTGAACGGAAAGGCATCGGTGTTCATCGCGCACCGTCGGCGCTGTCTGGGGGGTGCAGGCGTTTTCCCAGCTAGATCGCCTGCCTGCGGCCAATAGATAAAGCCGAATTCACTTTTTTGAATCCGTAGATATGCAGTTCGGCGGCGCGCCGCGGGTTTTCCCCCGTCGTGGGCCCGTGATTTACTCATGGCGCAACAACTGAATTCTTCGGTCCGCTCTTCAGAGGCACCGGCTCAGACGGGCGGGCGTGACAGTGCAGTGACTCGGTCGCTGCGGTGTCGCTTGGCGATGCTGATCGCCGAACGCACAAATGGCGTAGTTGACCGGAAACGGATGGATTCGCAGTATGACCTTCATTGACAAGATTCGTGGCCATTGGGCACGCCGCATGACGGTGGCGGCTGTGGCAGCGCTGATGCTGCCTGGCTTGATCGGAGTGACCGGCGGGTCGGCGACCGCGGGAGCGTTCTCCCGGCCGGGTCTGCCGGTGGAGTACCTGATGGTCCCGTCGCCGTCGATGGGCCGCGACATCAAGATTCAGTTCCAGAGTGGCGGACCGGGTTCGCACGCGGTCTACCTGCTCGACGGCCTGCGCGCTCAGGACGACTTCAACGGCTGGGACATCAACACCAACGCCTTCGAGATGTTCCTCGACAGCGGCCTGTCCGTGGTCATGCCGGTGGGTGGTCAGTCCAGCTTCTACAGCGACTGGTACAACCAGGCCTGCGGTAAGGCCGGCTGCACCACGTACAAGTGGGAGACCTTCCTGACCAGCGAGCTGCCGTCCTGGCTGGCCGCCAACCGCGACGTCGCGGCGACCGGCAACGCCGCGATCGGTCTGTCGATGGCCGGTTCCGCCGCGCTGATCCTGGCGACCTACCACCCCGACCGGTTCATCTACGCCGGGTCGATGTCGGGCTTCCTGAACCCCTCCGAGGGCTGGTGGCCGTTCCTGATCAACATCTCCATGGGCGACGCCGGTGGCTACAAGGCCAACGACATGTGGGGTCCGACCGAGGATCCGAACAGCGCCTGGAAGCGCAACGACCCGATGGTGCAGATCCCGACGCTGGTGGGCAACAACACCCGCCTGTGGATCTACTGCGGTAACGGCAAGCCGAACGAGCTCGGCGGTGGCGATCTGCCTGCCACCTTCCTGGAGGGCCTGACCATCCGCACCAACGAGACGTTCCGCGACAACTACATCGCGGCCGGCGGTAACAACGCTGTGTTCAACTTCCCGGACAACGGCACGCACAACTGGGCCTACTGGGCCCGGGAGCTGCAGGCCATGGTTCCGGACCTGCAGCGGGTGCTCGGCTAAGCCCGACGACACGCGATAACGAAATCGCCCAGAACACCCTGTGTTCTGGGCGATTTCGCTATGTGTGGGTCTGTCCTCGATCCCCATGCCGTCGACACCGATGGCTGCACCGATGGCCCGCAGCGATGGCCGAGCTGACGCGAAAGTGCCCGGTTTCCATGGAAACCGGGCACTTTCAGGTCTGCTCGCCGGGAGAAAACCGGCGGGAGCACGAACTACTTCAACTCGGCCGAGGACAGCCCCAGCAGGCGGCGGGCGACCACCAGTTGCTGGATCTGCTGCGTGCCCTCGAAGATGTCGAGGATCTTGGAGTCGCGGGCCCACTTCTCCAGCAGGGTCTGCTCGGAATAGCCGACGGTTCCGGCCATTTCGACCGCCTTGAGAGTGATGTCGCTGGCCACCCGGGCGGCCTTGGCCTTGCCCATCGAGGCTTCCTTGGAGTTGGGGATGCTGTTGTCGGCCTGCCATGCCGAACGGACGGTCAGCAGGTATCCGGCCTCCCAGTCGGCCTCCATCCGCAGGAACTCCGCCGCGGGGGCGCTCTGCGCATGGGCCGGCTTGTCGTAGGAGATCTCGATCCCGGCGTCGGTGAGGATCGTGCGCAGATCCTCCAGCGCGGCGCGGGCGATGCCGACCGCCATGGCCGCCACGATCGGGCGGGTGTTGTCGAAGGTCTCCATGACCCCGGCAAAACCCTTCTCCACGTGGATCTCCGGATCACCCAGCAGGTTGTCCTTGGGGATGCGGGCGTTCTCGAACCGGATCACCGCCGTGTCGGACGCCTTGATGCCGAGCTTGTGCTCGAGGCGCTCGACGGTCACGCCGGGGTGTTCGCGCGGCACGATGAACGACTTGATCGCCGCCCGGCCCAACGACTTGTCCAGCGTCGCCCACACCACGATGTGGGTGGCGCGCGAACCGGCGGTGACGAAGATCTTCTCGCCGTTGATCACGTACTCGTCGCCGTCGAGCACCGCGGTGGTCGTCACCGCGGCCGAGTCGGAGCCGAAGCCGGGCTCGGTGATGGCCATCGCGGCCCACACGTCCTTGCCGAGGCGCTCGAGCTGTTCGGGGGTGGCCACCGAGGAGATGGCGGCGTTACCCAGGCCCTGGCGCGGCACCGACAGCAGCAGGGCGACATCGCCCCAGCTGATCTCGAGAGCGTTGAGCAGTGCGGACATGTTGGCGCCGTTGACGGTGACCTTCTCGCCCTTGGTGTTGGCGTCGTCGCGGAACGCTTCGGCGCCGGCGAACGAGATGGTCTTGGCTTCCGAGATGCCTTCGAAGAGCGTGGCAAGGGTGTCCAGCTCGACCGGGTAGGCGTGCTCGGCGAGATCGTACTTGCGCGAGATCGGGCGAAGCATCTCGGCGGCGCCCTGGTGGCCCTTCTCGATGACCGCCTGGAGCTTGCGGGGCATTTCCAGATTGATTGCCATGTTTAGTCTTTCAGCTCAGTAAGGGAATGGCGCCGGGCTAGATGACGACAACACCCTCGGCGACGCCGATGGCCCGCAGATCGCGGTACCAGCGCTCGACCGGGTGTTCCTTGGTGTAACCGTGACCGCCCAGCAGCTGCACGCCGTCCAGGCCGATCTGCATGCCCTTGTCGGTGCCGAGCTTGCGCGCCAGCGCGGCCTCGCGGGCGAACGGCAGGCCCTGCTCGGCGCGGGCGGCGCCGCGCCAGGTGATCAACCGCAGGCCGTCGAGTTCGATGGCGATGTTCGCGGTCATGAAGGCCACCGACTGGCGGTGGGCGATCGGCTCGCCGAAGGCGGTGCGTTCCTTGATGTAAGGGATGACGTAGTCGAGCACCGCATGCGAGGTACCGACGGCCAGCGCGGCCCAGCCGAGCCGGGACAACGCGATGGCCTCGCTGTAGTCCTGATCGGTGGCCTCGTCCTCGCCCAGGCGGTTGGCCAGCGGCACCGCCACGTTGTCGAGCTCGACCTGGCCGAGCGCGGCGGCCCGGATGCCCATGCTCGGATCGGCCTTGACCGTCAGACCCGGTGACGACGCCTCGACGATGAACAACGCCGGCTTGCCGTTCAACTGTGCTGCCACGATGAACAATTCGGCATCGGCGGCGGCGGGCACCAGCGACTTCACACCGGACAGGCGGTACCCGCTGGGGGTGCGCACCGCGGTGGTCTTGAGCGCGGTGGGGTCGAACAAGGCGTGCGGTTCGGCGATCGCCACGCAGGCTTGCGGCACGTTCTCGCCCGCGAATTCCTTGAGATAGGTGGCCTGCTGGTCGGCGCTGCCCCAGTGGGTCAGTGCCGAGGCGACGCCACCGGGCGCCAGGATCGGCAGGGCCAGACCCATGTCGCCGTAGGCCAGTGCCTCGGCGACGAGTGCATTGGTCACGGTGCTGCGGTGTTCGGCGATGCCGTCGAAGTCCTCGGGAACGTTGACGGCGGTGATGCCCAGCTCAGCGGCCTTGGCGATGAGATCCGCAGGGTAGGCGGCGGCTTCGTCGGCGTCGTGCGCGGCGGGGCGCAGGATCTCCTCGGCGAACTCCCGGACCGTCTCGACGATCATCTGCTGGTCTTCGTCGGGGGTCAGGTCGAAGTAGTCGGCCCCGCTGGCCTTCAGCCGGGTCGGAGCCTTGCCCAGGCCCTGAACGCGCTGGAATTGCCGGGTGGCGGCGCCTGCGGCGGAAAACACCTGCTTCACACCGTATTTCAGGCTGCGGTTGAGCGGATCGCGCAGGCCGTAACGGTCCAGAAATTCCTGACCGACGATGGGCGTGATCAGCGCCAACCCGATGTCGGTCGCTGTCCGCTTGTGCTTGTGCAGTCCGACAGCGCTTTGCTGGCCGGAGCTGGAGGGACGGGAGGGGGTGCCGTTCTTGGACGGCAGGGTGTTGGTCATGTCAGCTGCCTCTGCTGGTCGTGGCGACGCATCTGACCGTATCTTACTCCGGAGTAAGGTACGGCATCTGTTACCAACTTCACACCACCGGAGATCAGGGTTCCACTGCCGAGAGCTGGTCGTACTGCTCGCGGTTCAGGCGTACCTCGTCCATGTGCGCCTCGGCCCACGATTTGACCCCGACCATCAGTTGTTGCAGAGAAAGGCCCAGGTCAGTCAGCTCGTAGGTGACGGTGACCGGCACGCTCGGTGTCACCGTCCGGGTGAGCAACCCGTCGCGTTCGAGAGAGCGCAGGGTCTGGGTGAGCATCTTCTGACTGACCCCGGCGAGCCGCCGGGAGAGCTCGGAATAGCGCATCGGCCGCGGTGCGCCGCCGTCGCCGGCGCCGGGGCGCGGACCGTCGCCGCCGAGCGCCGCCAGGATCAGCGCAACCCACTTGTCGCTGATCCGGTCGAGCAGTTGACGGCTGGGGCAGTTCGCCAGGAAGGCGTCGTATTCCAGCTTTGCTCGTGCCCGCTTCTGGGCTGCAGTTGTCGTCGGCACATCCGCTCCTTTGCTCCGAGATGAGCCTCGCGGTGAGTTACGCACTTCCGAGTGCGTACTTCCCATTGGAGAGCTACCCCTCCATCGTGGAGTAGGAGAGCAGTTCACCACAAGGTTCAAAAAGGAGTGAGTTTTCATGTCTGTTGCCACGTTTCGCGCCGCGGTTGTCCGTTCTCCAGGCGGACCCGATTCCATCGAGATCGTCGACGTTCCGCCGACCGAACCGGGTAGCGGCCAGGTCCGGGTGAAGGTCGCCGGGGCGACGGTCAACCCCGTCGACCTCGGGGTGGCCGCCGGTGTGTTCCACGATCTCGGGCTGGTGCACCAGCCGAATTGGACCGGTCTCGGCTGGGAATTCGCCGGCACCGTCGAGTCTGCCGGTCCCGGTGTAGATCTGGCGGTGGGCACGAGGGTTGCCGGGATGGTGGCCGGGTTCGACCGGGACTACGGCACCTACGCCGAGCGCCTGGTGGTATCCGCCGCCGACGTTGCTGTCGTACCCGACGGGCTGGGCTTGACCGCCGCAGCGACGCTGCCGCTCAACGGGTTGACCGCCGCACAGATTCTCGATCTGCTCGGCGACGCGCCCGCCGATGGTGCCCGGCTCCTGGTTACCGGTGCGGCCGGCGCGGTCGGGGGTTACCTCGTCGTGCTCGCTCAGGAGCGCGGCTGGAAGGTGACCGGTCTGGCCCGCGAACACGACGAGGAGTTCGTCCGCGGACTCGGGGCGCAGTTCAGCGCCGACGCCGGGCCGGGATGGGACGCGGTCGCCGACGCCGGGGCGATGCAGCAGGCGGCGCTTGCGCTGGTCCGCGACGGTGGGCAGTTCGTCGGGGTGCAGCCGAGTTCGGAGCTGCCGGCCGAACGCGGAATCACCGTCGCCGCCGTGGTGGCCCACCCTGACGGCCCCAGGCTCGCCGGCCTTCTGGAGCGCGCGGCGGCAGGCCGGTTACCGGTGCGGGTGCATTCCGTGCTGGGGTTGGATCAGGCGGCCGATGCCCACCGGACGCTCGCCAAAGGCGGCGTACGGGGCCGGATCGTCATCCAGCCGTGAGCTCAGTTAGCCGGTGAGCTTGTCCAGCACGGCGGTATGGAGCGGCCCGTTGGTGGCCAGCGCACTGCCGCCGTGTGGCCCCGGGGCGCCGTCGATGCTGGTGAACGTGCCGCCGGCCTCACGGATGAGGATGTCCAGCGGGGCGATGTCCCACAGTTTCACCTCGGGCTCGCAGGCGATGTCGACCGCGCCCTCGGCGACCATGCAGTACGACCAGAAGTCGCCGTAGGCGCGGACCCGCCACACCGCGTCGGTGAGTTCGACGAACCGGTCGCGGCGGTCCTCCCATCCCGTCGTCAGGTCCGAGTACGACAGGCTTGCCGACGCGAGGTCCGTGACGCCCGACACCGACAGCTTGCGGGTGACCCCGGCAAACGAGCCGAACGCGCCCTGACCCAGCCCGGCCCACCACCGCCGGGCGAGGGCCGGTGCGCTCACCACTCCGACGGTCGGGACGCCGTCGTCGAGCAGCGCGACCAGCGTGCACCACACCGGGACACCGCGGACAAAGTTCTTGGTTCCGTCGATCGGGTCGATCACCCACTGCCGGCCCGTCAATGTCGTTGTGCCACCGAACTCTTCGCCGAACACCGTGTCGTCCGGGCGGGCCGCGGCCAGGGATGCGCGCAGTGCTTCCTCGGCGCCACGGTCGGCGTCGGTGACCGGGGTCAGATCGGGTTTGGTCTCGATGTGTAGATCGAGGGCGCCGAAGCGATCCATGGTCAGTGCGTCGGCCTGGTCGGCCAGTTCGAGGGCCAATGCCATGTCATCCGCGACGGAACTCATGGCTGCAGTCCTACCATGGCCTCGTGTGGGAATTCGGCATACTCCTGTTGCTCGTGGGTGCTCTGGTGCTGCTGCTGGCGCCACGGATCATGCGGCGCCGGGGAATTCGCGGTGAACTGGCGCACGGCACCCTGCTCGTCACCGGGGTGAGCCCGCGTCCGGACGCGACGGGGGAGCAGTACGTCACCATCACCGGCGTCATCACCGGACCGACGGTCAACGAGCACGTCGTGTACCAGCGAATGGCCGTCGACGTGAACAACTGGCCGGCCATGGGAACGCTGTTCCCGGTCGTCTACTCGCCGAGCAACCCGGACAAGTGGGCCTTCGCGCCCGCGGAGACCCCGCCGGACGGACCGCCGCCTGCCTGATCAGGCGTGCGCGATCCGGAGCAGCTCGGCCACGCTCGCCAGCTTCACCCGCGGCCGGCCCAGCGGTTCGCCTGCGCCGCGCTCATGCGCGTCGATCAGCTGCCAGTGCTCACCTGTGACGAGGGCCGGCTGGTGCTCCAGCAGCCATTCGGCCAGTTCGAGGTCGTACTCGGCGCCGCGCTCGTCGACACCGCCGGCCCGAAGGTCTGCGAGCAGGGTGTCGACGGTGTCCTGTGAGTCCTTCTTGTTGCTGCCGATCACGCCGGACGGTCCCCGCTTGATCCAGCCGACGACGTACTCGTTGCGGCTGCCGTCGATCCGGCCGTCGGTGTGCGGAATCGTGCCGGACCGTTCGTCGAACGGCAGCCCCGGTGTGGGCACGCCGCGGTAACCCACCGCCCGCACCACCAGCTGGACGGGCAACTCTTCGCGGTCACCGGTGTCCTTGGCCACCATCCGCCCGTTCGCGTCGCGGACAAGTTCGTTGCGGCCCAGCACAATCGACTCGACATGGTCTTCGCCGCGCAACTCGATGGGGGAGGTGCAGAAGCGGAACACGATGCGCCGCTTTGCTTCTCGTGGCTGCTCGTCGACGTACTTGCGCAGTACCTTGATGTTCTGCCTGACGGTCTTGCCTGCCGCCTCGAGATCTTCGTCGGTGATGCCGTCGAAGTCGGCCGGGTCCAGGATGACGTCGACGTCGCCCAACCCCTCAAGGTCGCCGAGCTCGCGCAGTTCCAGCGTGGTGAACGTCGCCTGCAACGGTCCGCGGCGCCCTATCACGACGACCTCTTCGACCCCGCGGGTGTCCAGTGAGGCCAGAGCATGGTCGGCGATGTCGGTGTTGGCCAGCGCCTCCGGGTCGCTGACCAGGATGCGGGCCACGTCCAGGGCGACGTTGCCGTTGCCGACCACCACCGCGCGGCCGCCCGCGAGATTGGGTGCCATGTCGTCGAAATGGGGATGGGCGTTGTACCAGCCGACGAAATCCACCGCGGCCACGCTGCCGGGGAGATCTTCTCCGGGGATGTGCAGCGCCCGGTCGGATTGCGCGCCGATGGCATAGACCACCGAGTCATAGCGCTGCGCCAGTTCGGCCGACGTGATGTGCTCGCCGACCTTGATGTTGCCGAAGAACCGGAACCGCGGATCGGCCGCGGTCTTGTCGAACTGCGCGCTGATCGACTTGATCTTCGGATGGTCGGGCGCCACACCCGAACGCACCAGGCCCCATGGGGTCGGCAGCATCTCGAGCATGTCGACTCGCACGTCGCGTTCGGAGTCGGGCAAATCGGCGAACTTGAGCAGCGATGCGGCAGCAAAGAATCCCGAGGGGCCGGAGCCGACGATCGCTACGTGATATGGGCGCATACCCTGCCTTCTTACGAGCCGGAAAAGCCGTCACAACCCGACTCATGGCGTGCTGTGACGGGTACCACCCGATGCTAAACACAGATCGTCTGTGCTGCCGCGAGTCGGAGAGAACTGCCGCCGAAATGCCGCCGGGTACCCTGAACATTCGTGGATCCAGACCGCCAAGCCGCCGTAGCCGCACTCGACACCACCTTGACGACCGTGGAGCGGGTGCTCGACATCGATGGCCTGCGCCAGCGGATCGACATGCTCGAGCAGCAGGCCTCCGATCCGAACCTGTGGGACGACCAGTCGCGGGCGCAGAAAGTCACCAGTGAGCTCTCGCACGCGCAGAGTGAACTGCGCCGCGTGCAGGAGTTGCGCCAGCGTGTCGACGACCTGCCGGTGCTGTTCGAACTGGCGGCCGAAGAAGGCGGTGAAGAAGAAGTCGCCGAGGCCGACGCCGAACTCGTCAAGCTTCGCGAGGAGATCGAGACCCTCGAGGTCCGCACCCTGCTCTCGGGTGAGTACGACGAGCGTGAGGCCGTCGTCACGATCCGCTCGGGCGCCGGAGGCGTCGACGCCGCGGACTGGGCCGAGATGCTGATGCGGATGTACATCCGCTGGGCCGAGAAGCACGACTACCCGGTCGAGGTGTTCGACACGTCCTACGCCGAAGAGGCCGGGATCAAGAGCGCGACATTCGCCGTGCACGCCCCGTTCGCCTACGGCACCCTCTCGGTCGAGCAGGGGACCCACCGGCTGGTCCGGATCAGTCCGTTCGACAACCAGAGCCGGCGCCAGACGTCGTTCGCCGACGTCGAGGTGCTCCCCGTCGTGGAAACCACGGACCACATCGACATCCCCGAAGGGGACCTGCGGGTCGACGTGTACCGCTCCAGCGGCCCCGGCGGGCAGTCGGTCAACACCACCGACTCCGCGGTCCGGCTCACCCACATTCCGACCGGTATCGTGGTGACCTGCCAGAACGAGAAGTCGCAGCTGCAGAACAAGGTCGCGGCGATGCGCGTTCTGCAGGCCCGGCTCCTGGAACGCAAGCGCTTGGAAGAGCGCGCCGAGATGGATGCGCTCAAGGGTGACGGCGGCAGCTCGTGGGGTAACCAGATGCGGTCCTACGTGCTGCACCCCTATCAGATGGTCAAGGACCTGCGTACCGAGTACGAGGTCGGAAACCCCGCAACGGTATTGGACGGAGACATCGACGGATTCCTGGAGGCGGGGATCAGATGGCGCAACAGAAAAGATGAAGACGACTAATACCCTGATGGCCCTGTCCCTCGCCGACCGCTGGCACGACTTCTGGCACGGCGACATCGGCGTCTGGATCCTGACCACCGGTCTGCGGATCGCGCTGCTGCTCATCGGCGGCCTGCTCGCCGCGCGATTCATCAACTGGGCCGCGCAGCGGGTCGTGCGCCGGATCGACGCCGAGTATCAGGAAAGCGATGCGCTGGTGCGCTCGGAGAGCGCCAAACACCGGCAAGCGGTCGCCTCGGTGATCTCCTGGGGGTCGGTGGCCGTCCTGTTCATCATCGTGCTGGTCGAGGTCACCGACGCGCTCGCGGTACCAATCGCCTCCCTGGTCGCCCCCGCTGCGGTGCTCGGCGCCGCGCTGGGTTTCGGCGCGCAGCGCATCGTGCAGGACCTGCTCGCCGGCTTCTTCATCATCACCGAGAAGCAGTACGGCTTCGGCGACCTGGTGCGGCTGACGATCGCCGCGGCCAACGAGGCCGAGGGCACCGTCGAGGACGTCACGCTGCGGGTCACCAAGCTGCGCTCGTCGGAGGGCGAGATGTACACCGTGCCCAACGGGCAGATCGTCAAGGCGCTCAACCTGTCCAAGGACTGGGCCCGCGCCGTCGTCGACATCCCGGTCCCGGTCAGCGCCGACCTCAACGTGGTCAACGACGTGCTCAACGACGTCGCCGAGAAGGCGGCCGAGGACGGCGAGCTGTCCAAGCTGTTGCTGGACAAGCCGCAGCTGATGGGAGTCGAGAGCATCGGGCTCGACACCGTGAACCTGCGGATGGTCGCGCGCACCCTGCCGGGCAAACAGTTCGACGTGGGCAGGCGGTTGCGGGTGCGGGTGGTGCGCGCGCTGCGCCGCGCAGGCGTGGTGACCTCGTCTGACGCGTCGATCGCTGCGGCAGGCGACGTCATCCATCCCACCGCGGTCGCAGAGACGGTCGCGGCGCCGGCGCAGGAGCAGAAGAAGTGAAGTTGGACTTCGCCCGGGTGACCGACGCCGCCACCAGGTTGTGGCGTAGCCGAGTGGGCCGGCTTCGCACGTCGACGGTCGTGTTGATCATCGTGTTCATCGCGTTGTCGTGGGTGCAGCAGGAGTACCGGCCTGCCCAGCCCGCGCCCGAGCAGCCGGGGTCGCAGGTGGTGCCGCCCGGATTCGTGCCCGATCCCGACTACACCTGGGTGCCGCGCACCAAGGTGGAGGCGCCCCGCACCACGACACCGACCGAAACGCCGGTGACGACCGAGACCGCCCCGACGACCACGACGCCGACCGAGATTCCGGAGACCACCGAGACGACCGCGCCGGGTGCACCGACGAGTCCGACGACCACGCCGCCGCCGGGGGCTCCGAGGACGACGGTGATCGATCCCGACGGTCCGGGACTGGTCCCGCCGATAACGTTGCCGGTGTTCCCGGGACCGACCCCGAGCCCCGCGGTCGAGCAGCCGCAACCCGGCCAGGAGTCGGTGGCACCGACATTGCCGCGATAGCCTGACCTGCCCGATGCTCTCGCCCCGCTACACTGGCGTGCCGTGATGATCACCCTCGACCACGTGACGAAGCACTACAAGTCTTCGGCGCGCCCAGCGCTCGACGACGTCTCGTTGAAAATCGACAAGGGTGAGTTCGTCTTCCTGATCGGCCCGTCGGGTTCGGGCAAGTCGACGTTCATGCGGCTGCTGCTGGCGGCCGAGACGCCCACCTCGGGTGACATCCGAGTGTCCAAGTTTCACGTCAACAAGCTCGCCGGCCGGCACGTCCCGAGCCTGCGTCAGGTCATCGGCTGCGTGTTCCAGGACTTCCGGCTGCTGCAGCAGAAGACCGTGTTCGAGAACGTTGCGTTCGCCCTCGAGGTGATCGGCAAGCGCGGTGAGGTGATCAACCGGGTGGTCCCGGACGTGCTGGAGATGGTCGGGCTGTCCGGTAAGGCCAACCGCCTGCCGAGCGAGCTGTCCGGCGGCGAGCAGCAGCGCGTCGCCATCGCGCGGGCCTTCGTCAACCGCCCGCTGGTGCTGATCGCCGACGAGCCCACCGGAAACCTGGATCCCGAGACCAGCAAGGACATCATGGATCTGCTGGAACGGATCAACCGCACCGGAACCACGGTGCTGATGGCCACCCACGACCATCACATCGTCGACTCCATGCGCCAGCGGGTCGTCGAACTCGAACTCGGCCGGCTGATCCGTGATGAGCAGCGCGGCGTCTACGGAATGGATCGCTAAGTGCGCTTCGGCTTTCTTGTCAATGAAGTTCTGACCGGGCTTCGTCGCAACGTCACGATGACGGTGGCGATGATCCTGACCACCGCCATCTCGATCGGGTTGTTCGGTGGCGGTCTGCTGGTGGTGCGGCTTGCCGACCAGTCCCGGGACATCTACCTGGACCGGGTCGAGAGCCAGGTGTTCCTGACCGACGACATCTCGGCCAACGACCCCAACTGCGACGAAGAAGCGTGCAAGACGCTCTACCGGATGATCGACGACCGCGACGACGTGCGCTCGCTGAGCTTCCTCAACCGCGACCAGGCCTACGACGACGCGATCAAGAAGTTCCCGCAGTACAAGGATGTCGCGGGCAAGGACGCGTTCCCGGCGTCGTTCATCGTCAAGCTCAACGACCCCGAGCAGCACGAGGCGTTCGACAAGGCGATGCAGGGTCAGCCCGGTGTGCTCAACGTGCTGAACCAGAAGGACCTGATCGACCGGCTGTTCGCCGTGCTCGACGGGCTCAGTAGCGTCGCGTTCGCGGTGGCGCTGGTGCAGGCGATCGGTGCGGTGCTGCTGATCGCCAACATGGTCCAGGTGGCCGCGTACACGCGGCGCACCGAGATCGGCATCATGCGCCTGGTCGGTGCGACCCGCTGGTACACCCAGTTGCCGTTCCTCGTGGAAGCGATGATCGCGGCCCTGATCGGTGTGGTGATCGCGATCGTCGGGCTCATCGTGGTGCGCGCGGTGTTCCTGGAGAAGGCGCTCGACCAGTTTTATCAGTCGAATTTGATTGCCAGGGTCGACTACGCTGACGTGCTCTACTTCAGCGCACCGTGGATGCTGTTCCTCGGCCTGGCGATGTCCGGCATCACCGCGTATGTGACGCTGCGGCTCTACATACGAAGGTAGTCGTGAACTAGTGGCGACCAAGAAGTCCAGCCCCGCCGGCAACAAGCAGATTGTGGCCAGCAATCGCAAGGCGCGGCACAACTACATGATTCTCGATACCTATGAAGCGGGTATCGCGCTGATGGGTACCGAGGTCAAGAGCCTGCGCGAAGGCCAGGCCTCACTGGCCGACGCGTTCGCGACCGTCGACGACGGTGAGATCTGGCTGCGCAACGTGCACATCGCCGAGTACCACCACGGCACCTGGACCAACCACGCGCCGCGGCGCAACCGCAAGCTGCTGTTGCACCGCAAGGAGATCGACAACCTGATCGGCAAGATCCGCGACGGCAACCTCACGTTGGTGCCGTTGTCGATGTACTTCTCCGACGGCAAGGTCAAGGTCGAACTCGCGCTGGCCCGCGGTAAGCAGGCCCACGACAAGCGTCAGGACCTGGCCAAGCGTGACGCCGACCGGGAGATCACCCGCGAGTTGGGCCGCCGCGCCAAGGGCATGTCCTAGTTCCTTGCACCGCGAGCGTGCGTGTCTGCTGCCCGACACTCCGTGTCGAGCCAGCATTCCACGCACCCTCGGCGCCCCCGAGCGACACGAAAATGCCTTGGAATAATGGCTTGGCGTTGGCCGTTGGGTCTGGCGTACCATTGACTGTCCTACCGAGATTCGGCAGGGATGCGAGGGGCTGATCGGTTTCGACTTCGCGCATCGAATCAAGGGAAGCGTGCCGGTGCAGGCAAGAGACCACCGTAAGCGTCGTTGCAACCAATTAAGCGCCGATTCCAATCAGCGCGACTACGCACTCGCTGCCTAAGCGACTGCGTGTCTGTCAGACCGGGAGCGCCCTCGGCCCGGACCCTGGCATCAGCTAGAGGGACCCACCCACGGGTTCGGTCGCGGGACCCGTGGGGACATCAAACAGCGACTGGGATCGTCATCTCGGCTTGTTCGCGTGACTGAGAGATCCGAGTAGAGGCAAAGCGAACTGCGCACGGAGAAGCCTCGAGGACATGCCGTAGGACCCGGGTTCAATTCCCGGCAGCTCCACGACAGAATGCCCAGGTCAGAGTAAATCTCAGACCTGGGCCTTTTCTGTTGCCGCTCAGATCACGCAGTGTGACGGGTCTGCCCCAGGCAGCGGGAAGAATCCGATGCATTCCGGTGGACTGGGCGGCGGTGGGGTAGGCGGAATGTCCAGGGGCATCGGATGGAAGACCCCGGTACCCAAGTCGATCCAGCCGTACTGCCCGTTTTGTCCGCTGTACTCGTAACACGACGACCAGTCGAAGTCAGGCCACGGCGCCTCAGCCGGCCGGGGATCGCCCGGGCACCACGTGGGCCGGGCCTGCGCGGTACCCGCCGACAGCAAAGCTGCCAGGCCCAGACCGGACATCGCCACAGCCGTCGTCAATCCGGCGACTCGTCGTTTCAGGTAGTCGGTGCTGTTCATGTCGTTTCCTTTGCTCAGTGACATCTTCGGTCAGGCGATGGCGCGTGTATCGCGTAGGCGACTACCCCATGTTTGAAGTCTCACCGAGAAAGATGCAGGTCAGGGATCTGATCTCTGGTCTGTTTTCCATGCCGGCACCAGGTCGTCACGGTGCAGCCCCGCAGTCCGACCGGCCAAGAATGTTCATTCCTGCTGGATACGGGTTAGGTTGAGGCATGTTCTCTTGCCGCATACGCAGCCCCAAAACGGGCAGTGCGCGGCCAGGTGGTCGCTGGGTCGGGCTTGGCGCTGCTGCACTTCTCACCTCTGGTATCCCAATCGTCGGTCTGACCGCACCGCCGATAGCGGCTGCCGCCGACTGCGCCGACGCGGAGGTGGTCTTCGCGCGCGGCACCGATGAGCCGGCCGGTATGGGCCGCGTCGGCGATGCCCTCGTCGATGCGCTGCGCAAGCAGGCCCCCGGCCTGACCATCAACACCTACGGGGTCAACTACAAGGCCAGCAAGCTGCAGCTGCACGGTGGTGACGGCGCCAAAGACGCGATTTCCCACATCAAGTCCACGCTGTCGTCCTGCCCCGACACCAAGATCGTGCTGGGCGGCTACTCGCAGGGCGCGAGCGTGATCAACATCGTGGCCGGAAACCCGCTGGGCAACATCAAGTGGGGCGATTCGCTCCCGCCTGAATACGCGGACAACGTCGCGGCGATCACCACCTTCGGTGACGTGGGCACCCGCACGAAGCAATCGATAGCAGCCCAGAGCGCACTGTACGGGTCCAAGGCGATCGACCTGTGCAACCCCATGGATCCGATCTGCCACGAGGGACAGGGCAACGAGTGGAGTGGACACACCGAGGGCTACGTCCCGGTGTACACCACCCAGGCGGCGGCGTTCGCGGCATCCAAGCTGCTGGCGGGCTCGGGTCAGACGGTGCCCGGGTACGGGCCGGCGCTGCCGGACTACGGGTATGGGCCGGGGTACGGGCAGGACCCGTCGCTGTCCGGTCCGATGTCACCCGGCTACAGCCTGTACCCGGGCTACGGATCGGCGCCGGGGATTGACCCCAACACGTCGGTGCACGGTCCGCAACCGGGGTACAGCCCGGAGACGCCCGGGTACGGGCAGCAGCCGCCCGGGTCTGGTCCGTCGACACCCGCGCCTGCCGCACCGCCCGCCGGAACCGGTTGGGTCTGAGCGGTTTCAGCCGGCTTTCTGTGACGGCAGGGAGACCGCGATCTCGGTGCCGCGGGCATCGTGGACGTCCAGGACGCCACCGAGCGCCAACACCTTGGCGCGAATCGACGCGAAGCCGATGTGACCGGTTTCGACGCTCAGGGCGAGGCGCTCGGGTTGGATGCCGACGCCGTCGTCCGCGACGCACAGCGTGGACCGCCCGGCGGACCGGTGCAGCGTGAACCTCAGGTTGTCGGCCTTGGCGTGCTTGATCGCATTGGTCGAGAACTCTCGCGCGGCGCTGTAGAGCAGGTGGTCGGCGTCGGTTCGCAGATCGTCGGGCCAGTCGTCGAAGTCGACGTGGACGGCAAGGTTGGTGCGCGCCGCGATGCCGTCGGCCAACGAGGTGATGGCCGCCCTGAGCCCGGCTCGTGCCAGTACCTCGGGGTGCAGCTCACGAACCACGTCGCGAAGCAGCCGGGAGCACTCGCCGAGTGCCACGTCGACGCGGTCCATCGATTCGGCGGACCCTTCGCGCACCTCTTCCATCTCCCGGCGTGATGCCAGCACATATTGCAGTGCCCCGTCGTGCAGTCTTTCGGACAGGGTTTGTCTTTCGCGCTTTTCGAGGGTGACGATCTCTTCGAGCAGCTGACTGCGTTCCTGGGCCAACCGGGCGATCGTTCGCTCCTTCGACTGCTGGATCCACGACAGCGTGACCGAACCCGCGGCCAACCCGGACAACACTGCGGTTGTGGTCAGAATCGAACCCCACGGCTCGTCGCCGTTGGCGGCCTGGTCCACCCACAGCACGACGACGTATGCGGCGACCGTGGGGACGGCGATCACCGCGCTCACGAACGGGTCGAGCTGAGCCGCCGCGATCAATGGGATCAGAAACAGCCCGTAGTGGAGAACGTCGGAGGTCCAGGTGTTCGGCGAGCTGAGGCCTGTTTCCACCGAAAGTATCGACACCACAGCGACATCCGCGCACAACATGAGCAGTGCAACTGAACGCCGGGCCTCGATCCCGACATGGTTGGACTGCCGCAGCGCCCAGAGACCCCAGCAGGCGATCGCCGCCATATAGCCGATCCAGAGCAGCACGTAGGGCCAGCGGTAGGTTTCGGGCGGTTGCAGGAACAACGCGAAGAAGATGAACGCCACCAAGAGAATCCGCAGCGCGAACTGCAGCAGCAGCCCGCGAAAGGCTGCGCCCTGGGAGTACTGTCCCAAAGCCGTTGCCGCCGCGCGCCTGACCATTCTCGACTCCCGCCAACCGCAAGGTCCGGCAGGAGTATAGGGCGATTCGATCGTGTCCTGAGGCAGGTTAATGAAGTTTCCCCACTTGCCTGCGATCATGGATGACGGTCCCTGCGTATGACGAAACGGGGGAGTTGATCGAATTGTTCTCGGCGCAGCGCGAGTTTTCGGCGTACGGCCCGTCGCACCTGGTCGTGCTGGCGGTGTTCGTAACGGGCGCCGTGCTTCTGGTGATGATCGGCCGCAGGCAGACCGAGGCCCGGGCCCGGGTCTTGAGCCGCATCCTGGCGCTCCTCCTCGTCGCGGCATTCATGGTGGCGCTGGCCTACAAACTGGTCGATCCCACCATCGACACCTCGGTGCCGCTGCAGTTGTGTGATCTCGCGGAGCTCGCGGCCGCATACGCCTTGTGGTCGCAACGGCATTGGGCCTTCGTCCTCACCTATTACTGGGGCCTGGTGCTGAGCTCGCAGGCGTTGCTCACGCCCGATATCGGCACGCCGAAGGAGGGCGCTCCCGACTTTCCCCACCACCTGTTCGTCACGTTCTTCACGCTGCACGTGCTCGTCGTGTTGGCGGCCATCTATCTCACGTGGGGGAGAGGTATGCGACCGCGGTGGCGCGACTACCGCTTCGCCGTCGTCGTGACCCTGGGATGGGCGGCGTTCACTTTCGCCTTCAACGCGATCACCGGAACCAACTACGGATACCTCAACAGGAAGCCGCCGACCGCATCGCTGCTGGACGTGCTGGGTCCCTGGCCGGTGTACCTGCTGGCCGAGGTCGCGATCGTCCTGGTCGTGTGGGCGCTGATGACGTGGCCGTGGGAGCGGGCGCGGCAACGTGCGACGGCGGCTGCGCCCCAGCTGTGAAATTGCTGTCAGTCGACGTGCAAAGTGATTGTTGACACCGACACTTTGACAGGCTAGGTATATTACGCGCGTTCGCGAATGTGTATCGCCTGCGACCTGTCCCGCCCACCCTGGAGCACACGCGATGAGTAGTCACAGCAGCGGCACGCAGAACGGGTCGGGCCTCGCCCGGGTCATCCGCGTGCTGGCGGTGCCCATCGTGCTCGGCTGGGTGGCCCTGACCATCCTGACGAATACTCTCGTCCCGCCGCTGGAGAAGGTCGGCGAGGAGAACACCGTCGGACTGAGCGCCAGAGACGCACCGGCGATGATCGCCATGCGCAAGATCGGCAGCGACTTCCAGGAGTTCGATTCCGACAGCAATGCCATGGTGGTGCTGGAGGGCGATCAGCCCCTGGGCGACGACGCCCACCACTACTACGACGGCATCGTCGACAAGCTCGAAGCCGACACCGCCCACGTGCAGCACGTGGCCGATTTCCTGGGGCGACCCGCTGACGGCCTCGGGTGCGCAGAGCAACGACGGCAAGTCCGCCTACGTCCAGGTGTATCTGCGTGGCAACCAGGGCGAGACGCTGGCCAACGATTCGGTGGCCGCGGTCCGCGAGATCGTCAACCAGTCCTCACCACCCGCCGGGCTCAAGGTGTACGTGACGGGCGGCGCTCCGCTGGTGTCCGATCAGCACCATGCCGGCGACAAGAGCGTCGCCCGGGTCACCGCCATCACGCTGGTGGTGATCGCGGTGATGCTGCTGATCGTCTACCGCTCCGTCGCCACCATGATCCTGGTGCTGCTCATGGTGTTCATGGAGCTCGGCGCCGCCCGCGGCATCGTGGCGTTCCTGGCCCACACCGGGGTGATCGGGCTGTCGACGTTCGCGGTCAACCTCCTGACGTTGATGGTCATCGCGGCCGGAACCGACTACGCGATCTTTGCGATCGGTCGATATCAAGAGGCGCGCGGCGCCGGTGAAGACCGGGAAACCGCGTATTACACGATGTTCCGCGGTACCTCTCACGTTGTCCTCGGGTCCGGTATGACCATCGCCGGAGCGATGCTGTGTCTGAGCTTCACCCGGCTGCCGTACTTCCAGACCATGGGTGTGCCGTGCGCCGTGGGCACATTCGTCGCGGTCGTCGCCGCGCTGACGATGGGCCCGGCGGTGATCGTGATCGGCAGCCGGTTCGGGCGTTTCGAGCCCAAGCGCAGCATCCGGTCGCGAGGCTGGCGTCGCGTCGGCATCGCAGTGGTGCGGTGGCCCGGCCCGATCCTGGCCGCGACGTTGGGCCTGGCGCTCGTCGGCCTGCTCACGCTGCCGGGTTACAAGACCAATTACGACGCGCGCAAGTACCTGCCATCGGATCTGCCTGCCAACGTCGGATATGCCGCTGCCGAAAGGCATTTCAGCGCCGCCCGGATGAACCCCGAACTGCTGATGGTCGAGGCCGACCACGACCTGCGAAACCCCGCCGACTTCCTGGTCATCGACAGGATCGCCAAGGGGATCGTCCGGGTCCCCGGCATCTCCCGCGTGCAGGCGATCACCCGCCCCAACGGCCGCCCGATCGAACACACGTCGATCCCGTTCCTGCTGAGCCGGCAGGGCACGACCAACACGATGAACCGGAAGTACCAGCAGGACCGGATGGACGACATGCTGGTCCAGGCCGACGAGATGCAGAAGACCATCGACACGATGGAGCAGATGTCGCGCCTGACCCAGCAGATGGCCGACATCACGCATTCGATGGTGGCCAAGACCAAGGTGATGACTCTGGACATCGCCGAATTGCGCGACAACATCGGTAATTTCGACGATTGGCTGCGGCCCCTGCGCAATTACCTGTACTGGGAGCCGCACTGTTTCGACATCCCGGTCTGCCAGTCACTCCGGGCGATCTTCGACACCCTCGACGGCATCGACACCCTCACCGATGACGTTCAGGAGTTGGTGCCCGAGCTGGAACGGCTCGATACCTTGATGCCGCAGCTGGTCGCGCTGATGCCCGAGCAGATCGAGTCCATGAAGTCCATGAAGACCATGATGCTGACGCAGCGGGCCACGCAGGCCGGGCAGCAGGATCAGATGGCCGCCATGCAGGAGAATTCGACGGCCATGGGCAAGGCCTTCGACGATGCCCGCAACGACGACACCTTCTACCTTCCGCCGGAAGCCTTCGACAACAAGGACTTCAAGCGGGGCATGAAGAACTTCATCTCGCCCGACGGAAAGTCGGTGCGGTTCATCATCAGCCACGAGGGTGATCCGGCGACGCCGGAGGGCGTCAACCATGTGGACCCGATCAAGTTGGCGGCCAAGGAAGCGCTCAAGGGCACGCCGCTGGAAGGTTCCAAGATCTATCTGGCGGGCACCGCTGCCACCTACAAGGACATGAAGGACGGGTCGTTCTACGACCTGCTGATCGCCGGAATCGCCGCGGTATCACTGATTTTCATCATCATGCTGCTCATCACGCGCAGCGTGGTGGCCGCGGCGGTGATCGTCGGTACGGTGCTGCTGTCCCTCGGTGCGTCGTTCGGGTTGTCGGTGCTCGTGTGGCAGCACCTGCTCGGGCTGGAACTGCACTGGATGGTCTTGGCGATGTCGGTCATCTTGCTGCTGGCGGTCGGTTCCGACTACAACCTGTTGCTGGTTTCACGGTTCAAGGAGGAGCTGTCCGGAGGCCTGAAGACCGGCATCATCCGGGCGATGGCGGGAACCGGTTCGGTGGTGACCTCGGCGGGTCTGGTGTTCGCCTTCACCATGGCGTCGTTCGCGTTCAGCGATCTCAAGGTGATGGCGCAGGTGGGCACCACCATCGCACTCGGCCTGCTGTTCGACACCCTCATCGTGCGGTCGTTCATGACCCCGGCGATCGCGGCGATGCTGGGCCGGTGGTTCTGGTGGCCGCAGGTCATCCAGTCGGCGGCCTCCAAGCGGCGCCTGGCCGAGCTGCAGCAGGAGCGCACATACAAAGCTTCCGCACAGCCCTGACTTAATAAGCAGACCTAACATAATTGGTGGGAGTCGGAAAGATCGGCTTCCACTGACTCTGGACCGACGGGGCGATCCACAGTCTGGGTTCTGCAAGTCAGAGGGGTTTGGAAGATGTTGAAGTCCATCGCCATCAGCGCCGCAGCGGCCGGCGCACTGGGTCTGGCAGCGCTCGGGATCGGTGCGGGTGTGGCCAATGCCGCTCCCGCGCCGATCGCCGGATCGGGAGTCGGTTGGGCCGAGCACCCGGGCTGGGGTTACGGCCCCGGTCCGTGGGGCCCGCCTCCGCCGCCTCCTGCATACGGGGCCGGCTGGGGCTACGGCGGATATGGCCCGCCGTCCGTCTGTGCCACCGGACCGTTCCGGCTGGTTCAGGTCTGTAGCTGACCGGTAAACGAAACTGCCCATGTGCGAGCCGAAAACCCTCGCACATGGGCAGTTTCGTTTGACTACTTCTTGTTGCCCCCGGGACGCGGAGGTGGCGGCGGCTTCGCCTTGGTGGTCGGCTCGAATTTGCCGCCCTTTTTCGGATCGAATGTTCCTGCCATGGTGATCCCTCTCGTTCGGTTCGATAGTTCCACCAGTTCCCACCGTAACCACGATGGCAAGGCCGGGGGTGGCGAACGGTGATGAGCAGCTGAAAGTCCCAGCGCGGGCGACCGGGCAACGACGCTGCTCGGTTGTGCGCAACACGCCGGGGCTGGTTGCGACACGGTCACGGGACGATACCTATCGGTGCATCACCGGTCACATGGACAACATTGATCACTAACGTCACATCAGCCAACTGTGACGTCATGCCGACGTCCCTGCATTGGGAAGGTGTGACATGTCGCGACGTCCTCGAGGTGCTTCCACGATGGCAGCGGCGGCCGCAATCGGTCTCGTCGTCGCCGTCGGCGTAGCGCCCTCGGCATCGGCTGAGCCCTGTGAAGGCGCCGCCGCGGCCGCGCAACCCCTCCCGAACCAGGCCTTCCAGATCCCCAAGCCTTCCAGGCTCGCCCCGCTCAACCGGCCGATCGGGCACATGCCCGCCGGGGCCAACGACCGGGCTCCGCTGCCCAAACTCGGGCAGTTGCCGTTGGCTCTCCTCAAGGCGCTGATGCCGAACTCCGGGCAGGTCAGGCAGAAGGCAGCGGTGGTCCCGGCGCCCAATCCCGGCGGTGCACAACCTGTCCCGAATGCAGCGCAGCCGGCTCCCGTGCCTGCGGCGCCGCAGCCCGCCCCGGCTCCTGCGGCGCAACCGGCGCCAGGGGCGCCTCCCGGCACGTCCATCGTCGGATGGGTGACCGGCCCCGACAGCCCCAACCAGACGATCAAGCGCTTCGCCATCACCGGCACCGACCTCGGAATCATGTGGGACAACGGCGATCCGGTGAACCGCCAGGTACTGATGGCCTTCGGCGACACCAACGGATACTGCGGCATTCCCGGCAAGCAGTGGCGCTACAACGCGCTGTTCCGCAGCCAGGATGGTTCGCTGTCGCGGACCGTCGCCGTGCCCGACGGCGTGGTTGCCAACAAATACTCGGGTTCTCCGGTGTGGCGCCAAGGTATTTCCAAGCAGATCATCAACAGCATCGGCCGGGCGCCGGAGGAGACGGGCATCATCCCGACCGCGGGCATCGCCGTAGGACGCAACCAATATCTGAACTTCATGTCGATCCGGAACTGGGACAGCCCGGGCGCCTGGTCGACGAACTTCTCGGCGATCGCGATGTCACCGGACAACGGCGAGAACTGGGGCGTCTACCCGGGGACCATCCGGCCGCCCGGCGGAGGTAACGAGAACTTCCAGATGGGCGCCTTCCTCAAGCCTGGCCCCGGCGATCCGTACATCTACACGTTCGGCACCCCGAACGGGCGGGGTGGGTCGGCCTATATCGCGCGGGTGTCGCCGGCCTTCATCCCGGATCTCACGAAGTACGAGTACTTCAACGCCGACAACAATGCCTGGGTGCCGGGCAATCCGGCGGCGGCGACGCCGGTGATCCCGGGTCCGGTGAGTGAGATGTCGGCCCAGTACAACACGTATCTCAAGCAGTACCTGGTGCTGTACGGCAACGGGATGAACGATGTGGTGATGCGGACCGCGCCTGCGCCGCAGGGTCCGTGGGGGCCCGAGCAGTTGATCGCGCCCTCGTCACAGATCCCCGGTGGCATCTACGCGCCGTATCTGCACCCGTGGTCGACGGGCAAGGAGCTGTACTACAACCTCTCGCTGTGGTCGGCCTACAACGTCATGTTGATGAAGACCGTGCTGCCCTGACCCGTCCGTTGGCCGGTTTCGCCGGGGCCAGCGGCGCCAGCATCGCCTCGAGTCCGTATTCGAACACCTTGTCGTAGTCGGTGGGGGACTGCAGGGCGGCGACGAGCGCCTGATCGGGCCAGTCGGCGGTCCACAGGGACGGGTCCTCCTCCTGGTGGCGGGGGCCTCGCACGGCCGAGAACAGCATCACCGCAGAGGCGGTCACGTGCACCTGCACGGCCCGTAGCACCAGCGCGGCGCGGGTGCCGGTGACGCCCGCCTCGGCCAGCTCGGCGGCGAGCTTCTGCTGGACCGGCAGGAACAACGTCGGGGTGCGATCCCGTTCGTGGGCGAGCGCGAGCAGATGCTGACGGCGGATCAGCAGGCTGCGCTGGTTGCGGGCAAGCGCGGCGATCCGGTTCACCGGGGTATCGCCCTCCATCGGCAGTCCGGCCATTTCGGCGACCAAGCGGTCCACCAGGCTGTCGAAGAGCGCGTCGCGGCCGCCGACGTGCCAGTAGATCGAGGTGACGGCCACGCCGATCCGTTCGGCGAGCCCCCGCATCGAGAATGCCTCCACCCCATCGGATTCGATGAGACTCGCTGCCGCATCGAGGATGACGTCGGCATCGATCGGCTTTGCCCTCGGACTCATCCGCCGGCTTCCGCCTCGCAGATGCGTTCGGCTTCGGGCAGGTCCAGGTAGCGCTCGAGATTGCGGTGCATGTTGATGATTCTCCGCTCCTCGGCAGACAGCACCAGGTGGCTGAACCCTGGCTGGTGCAGTCCGCGCTGCAGGCCGGTCAGCACTGCGATGTCCTGGCTCATCACCACTCCCGGGTGAGCTTCGGCGGCGCCCATCCGGACGTCGGTCGGCCTGACCCGCGGTGCCTGCGCGGGCATGCGGGTCATCAGCGTCATCACGAGCTGGCCGCGGTCGGGATCGGGCCCGGGCAACGACGTCATCACCGTCAGATGGTCGGCGCTGGCCAGCAGGGTCAGGTTGGGGAAGACGTTGTACTGGTGCAGGCACATCACCTGATCGGTGCTGGCCCAGCCGATGTCCACGCCGCGTCCGGCCGCGAATTCCTTGATCTGCGTGGCGATCACGTCGGCCACCGACTGGCCGGGGGACTGCTGCTCGCTGGGGAACGGCGTACCTTCGGCCACTCCCATCAGGGCGCCCTGGGTGTACACGTAGGCGTCCCATACCTCTTCGTCGCTGATCGACCCCGCGACTCTCGGGCTCGGAACCCCGTAGAGGGATTCGGACTTACCGGTGTGGCCCCAGATCTGCTGAGGTGCGTGCACGTCGTCCATGCACCGGTGCAGTTCGGGATGCAGGGTCTGGACGTGATAGGTCTCGCTGTAGCCGTCGGCGATGGTCTTCCAGTTGGCGTCGACGTCGATGGTCATCGTTGCGTAGCAACGGAAGTCGCCGAGCCCGCACCAGGCGATGTCTTGTGGCACCGCTTCCAGGTAGTCGGCCAGGGGCATTGCCTCGGGGTCGAGGTTGACGAAGACCAACCGCTCCCAGGTGTCCACCTGGACCGGTGCCAGCGGAAACTCCGACATGTGCACCGCGCCGAACCCCTTGCGGTTCGGGATGCGTTTGAGCGCGCCGGCCAGATCCCAGGTCCAGCCGTGATAGCCGCATTTCAGTTCGCGCAGCGCGGAACCGGCGCCCGTGCACAGCGCGTTGCCGCGATGGCGGCAGGCGTTCTGGAAGGCCCGCAACTCTCCGTCGTCGCCGCGGATGATCAGCACTGAGTAGGGTTCGCAACGGTATTCGAAGTAGTCGCCGGGCTCGGCAACGTGGTCGACCGTGCACGCGGCCTGCCATACCCGCGGCCACATGCGCTCCACTTCGAGTCGGGCGAACGCCGGTGAGATGTAGCGTTCGGCCGGTACGAGGGTGGGGCGGGCCGGCGGATCGCCGATCGCATCACCCCGCCGGTGCGTGTCAGTTGAGCTGTAGGTCATGGGGCACCTCCCACTGAGAAGGAGAATCTCGGGACGTCGCAATGTAACGGTGTTACATTGCGACCGTAGCGGCCTGCACGCCTCAAGGGAGCAAAACGTGTTCGATCTGAAAATCACCGGCGGCACTGTCGTCGACGGAACCGGCGCGGACCGGTTCATTGCCGACGTCGCGATCAAGAACGGAAAGATCGTCGAGGTCCACCGGCGCAGTGCCGACGACCCGGCCTTGGCCGGCGACGCAGCCGAAACCATCGACGCCACAGGCAAGATCGTCGCCCCCGGTTTCGTCGACATTCACACCCACTACGACGGCCAGGTCTCCTGGGACGCGGTGCTCGAGCCGTCGAGCAACCATGGCGTCACGACCGTGGTGGCAGGCAACTGTGGTGTCGGCTTCGCGCCGGTGCGTCCCGGCCAGGAGGAATGGCTGATCTCCCTGATGGAGGGCGTCGAGGACATCCCGGGCACCGCCCTGACCGAGGGCATCACCTGGGGTTGGGAGACCTTCGGCGAATACCTGGACGTGATCGGGAAGCGCGAACTGGCCGTCGACATGGGCACCCAGATCGCCCACGGTGCCATCCGGGCCTATGCGATGGGGGAACGCGGCGCCCGCAACGAAGCCGCGACGCCCGATGACATCAAGGCCATGGCCAGACTGGTGCAAGAGGCCATCGAGGCTGGAGCGCTTGGTTTTTCATCGTCGCGCACCATCGCTCATACCGCCATGGACGGCGAGCCGGTGCCCGGCACCTTCGCCGCCGAAGACGAGTTGTTCGCCCTGGGCCGGGCCACCGCGGCCGGTGGCGCGGCGGTCTTCGAACTGGCTCCTCAAGGTGCCGCCGGCGAAGACATCGTCGCACCCAAGAAGGAACTCGACTGGATGCGCCGCCTCGGCGAGGAGATCGACTGCGCGCTCAGCTTTGCCCTGATCCAGGTCGACGCCGACCCCAACTTGTGGCGCGAGCAGCTCGACCTGTCGGCAGCGGCGCACCAGGCGGGTAGCCGGTTGTTCCCGCAGGTGGCGGCACGGCCGTTCGGCATGCTGCTGGGCTTCCCCGGGCACCACGCTTTCACTCACCGCCCGACCTACCGGCGTCTGCAGGCCGAATGCACGCGTGAGGAGCTTGCCGAGCGGCTCGCGGACCCCAAGGTGCGCGCGGCGATCCTGGCCGACGAAGACCTGCCGATCGACCCCAACAAGCTGTTCGACGGCATGTTCATGCTGGCCCAGAATGCGGCAAATCGCTTGTACCACATCGGCGAACCGCCCGATTACGAACCGACCGAAGAGCGCACTGTCGCCGCGATCGCCAAGCAGCGCGGCCTGGACCCGCTGGCCGCGATGTACGACCTGATGCTCGAGGCCAATGCGGGCGCCATGCTGATGTACCCCATGTTCAACTACTCCGACGGCAACCACGACGCGATCCGGGAGATGCTCACGCATCCGGCCGGCGTACTGGGCCTGTCCGACGGTGGCGCGCACTGCAGCATGATCTGTGATGCGTCCTACCCGACGTTCCTGCTGACGCACTGGGCACGTGACCGGCACCGCGGCGAGAAGCTGCCGCTGGAGTACGTGATCCGCAAGCAGTCGCACGACACCGCGCAACTCTACGGGATGTCGGACCGTGGCGTGATCGGCGTGGGCAAGAAGGCCGACGTCAACGTCATCGACCTGGACGCCCTGACCTTGCACGCGCCGAAGATGGCCTATGACCTGCCCGCCGGAGGAAAGCGGTTGGTACAGGGCGCAAGTGGCTACGACGCGACGATCGTCAGCGGCACGGTGACCCGCCGTCGCGGTGTCGACACCGGTGCCCGCCCGGGCCGTTTGGTGCGTGGGACCCGCTGATCAGTAGGGTCTTTCGCCATGGCGGATTTCCGTTACGACCCGCGTCAGCGTCCGGCGCAACCTCAGGCGCCGGCCGCTGACGCGTTCACCACTCATACTGCCGTTGTCGCCGACGGAGTTTCGCTGGCGTTCGTCCGCGAGGGCGTCGGCGGCATGCCCCTCCTGCTGGTGCACGGGTACCCCGAGACCAAGCGGATCTGGTGGCGCAACATCGAGGCCCTGGCTGCGGCGGGCTTCGAGGTCATCGTCCCAGACCTGCGCGGCATGGGCGACAGCGCGATCCCGCCCGACGACCAGCACGACATCGTCACGTACTCCCGCGACCTGTACGCGTTGGTGCACGACCAACTGGGCCACGAGTCCTGCCTGATCGCAGCCGGAGATGTGGGTGCCGTCGTCAGCACCGATCTGATCCACCGGTATCCCGGGTTCGTCACGGGTTTCTGTGTTTTCAACACCGTGCCGCCCATGGGTGTCGACTACTCGGGCATCGGCACCAGGCATCCGTCATCGGTGGGCGGCGCAGCGGATCCCACCGGTGATTACCGTTGGATGCAGGGTGCCTTCCCCGACGACCTCGCCGCGATGCTGCCCACGCCCGAAGCGCGCAGGCAGTGGGTGGCCGCGATGTACACAAATCGGTTGTGGGGCTCGGCATATGCGTTCACCCAGTCCGACGTGGAGTTCATGACCGAGCCGTTCGCCGACGAGGCGCGGCTACGTGCGGGCTGGGCGTCCTATCAACTCGCCTACGGCCGCGCCATGTCCGAGATCCCGCTGATGGCCGCGGTCGAGGTGCCCACCTTGGTGCTGTACGGACCCGAGGATCATGTGGTCGGCGAGGATTTCGTTCCCCGCACCGAGCGTGCGTTTCTCGATCGCATCGGGCCGTTGGTGATTCCGGGGGCGGGTCACTTCCTGCAGTGGGAGCGCGCCGACATCTTCAACCGGCTGATCCCCGCGGTGTTCGGCGATGTCATCGCGAATCATCGGTTGGCTGCGCCAGAATCGACCCGCCCAGCCACCGTCTGACGAAGCGCCGCAACTCCTCGGGGCTGCGGGTGGGTTCGTTCGGCGCGACGAAGAACGACAGCATGGTTCGCAGCGTGAATTCCACGAGCTCGCGCAGTGCCGATTCGTCGTATCCGTACTTCTCCCAGTCGACGTCGAAGCGGGTGATCATGCGCATGCCGAAAGCCTGGCCTTCGTCGGAGGCGACATTGACCGAACTGGCGGCGGCCTGGGGCCCGGACAGCATGATTCGGAGGTGCGGAATTCGGGTCACCTCAGCCAAGGTGAACATGACACCTTCTGTCATCGCCTCGGCCGGATCGGTGATGCCGCGCACGCTCTCGGCGAGCCGGTCGAGAAATCCTTCGACCGTGGCGATGGCCGCGGCGTGCATCAGGGACTCGGCGGTGGGGAAGTAGCGGTACACGGTCTGCCGGATCACGCCGAGCGACGCCGCGACGTCGGCGATGCTGATCCCGGTGCCGGTCTCCGCGATCAGCTGCACGGCGGCGGCCACGATGCGTTCGGAGGCTTCCTCGTCGCTGCCGGGCGGTCGCCCGTCCCACCCGCGCCTACGCGCCACGGCCTGGATTCCTGGGCAACAACATCTCTGCAGGATATCGCCACCCGCCGTTGACGGGCCGCGCCCGCGTGTAGTAATCATACAAGCAAGGCGTTCTTTGTATGATTGCTTGGACAAGCGAGGTGGCACCCATGACGGATCTGATCGTGCGGAAGATGAGGTTCGCGTTCGCGGACCACCGTGTCCCGTTCCTGTGGAACGAGGCCAACCCGGCGTTCTCGTCGATGGCCAATGCGGTGTCGTTCCTGGCCATCGCCTTCGAGAAGATGATCGGGCAGATGATCACCGAGGCCATGCCGTTCATCACCGATCCCGCCGTGGCCGAGGAGGCCCAGGCCTTCGTGCGGCAGGAGGGCCAGCACTCGATGGCCCACCGTCAGCACGCCAAGGGGCTGCTCAAGACCTACCCGGCCTTGAAGGAAACCCTCGACGAGGTGATCAAGGCATTCGACGATCTGACCGCCGAGACGCCGCTGAAGTACCGGCTGGCCTACACCGCCGATCTGGAGGCGACGTTCACCCCGGTCTTCAAGCTGATGCTCGACCATGACGACACACTGTTCGCTCCGGGGGACGACCGGGTGGCGTCACTGTTCCTGTGGCACTTCGTCGAAGAGGTCGAGCACCGCAGCTCGGCGCTGATCATCTACGACGCGGTCGCGGATGACCCGTGGTACCGGATGCGGGTCGCCCCGTCGATCTTCAAGCACGTGTGGGCAGTGATGAAGATCGCCTGCGAGGGTTTCAACAAGCATGTTCCGCTGGAGGAGCGCCAGATCGACGCGATGTCGATGTTCGGCATGCAGGCCCGGAAAAAGGCTCTGCTGCAAAAGCTTCCGTTCACCAAGACCCCGTACGACGGGCCGGTCGCGAACGCGTTCGCGCACCTGCCCAAACGTGAGATGCTGACAGCCGTCGCGGGCGTGGTTCGCAGCCAGGTCCCGGGCCACAACCCGGCCCACGAGAAGCTGCCGGTGCTGGCCGACGAGTGGTTCCAGCGGTACGAGGACGGCTACGAGGTCACCCAGTGGTACACCGCCGACAAGGCGCCGACGCAGAAAGTGAGCGCCGCCGATGTCTGACCTGTGTACCCCGACATTCTCGGGTTTGGCTCAGCGCCTGGGCTTTTCGTGTGACACGGCCGGGGGCCTGATCGAGTTCCGCAACCCGTTCGGGCTGGAGAACTGGACGTTGCCGGTGCTGGAGATCACCGTCATCGCCGGCGCGGTGCTGGCCCTGGTGTATGCGATCGTGCGGCTGCGCCGTCACAACGACCCGACCAACCTGGTCCTGTGGTTCGGCGCCATCGCCTATCTGCTGATCATCGAACCGCCGCTGTATTTCCCCGGTGCGTTCGGGATCGCCGAACACGTCGACACGATGTTCGCGCACAACGTGTTCACCGTGGACTTCCTGTGGGGTCGGCTGCCGCTCTACATCGTGGCCATCTACCCGATGATGGCGACGGTGGCCTACGAGATCGTCCGGATCCTCGGTGTCTTCCGCCGGCGCGGTGTCCTGGTCGGCGCGATCTGCGTCGGGTTCGTCCACCACGCGTTCTACGAGATCTTCGATCACATCGGGCCGCAGCTGCGGTGGTGGGAGTGGACGCTGGACCACCCGATGAACCAGCCGTTCTTCGATTCCGTGCCGCTGCCGAGCGTGGTCGTGTTCGCCGCGCTGTGGCCGATGTCGCTCGCGTTCTGTGTGCAGCTGTTCGTCGGTCGCCACGTCCTGGAGGGCAAGACGTTCAGCGGCTGGGAGATCCTGGGCCGCACCATCGTGGTCGGCGTGCTGGCATCGATCGGCACGGCGGTGTTGCCCCTGCCCGCCACGCTCGCCACGTCGATCTCGGGCAGCACCACGGTGGGCGGAGTGGTCTACGCCGCCGAACTGGTCGTGCTCACCCTGGTGGCGATTCCGGTGCTGTTCAGTCAGTGGTCGAGCCTGCGCAAAGACAGCGACCCGGCAACCGTGCGTTACTCCAACCCGCTGATCCTGGGTTACGCCGCGGTGTACCTGGTCGTCATGACGGTCCTGTGGCTGACGGCCCTGCCGGCGTACTTCGGCGCCGTCGACGGCGTCACCGCCGCCGGTGATCCCGTCGGCAGCCTCGCCTACGCGGTGATCTGCTTACTGATCGCCGCGCTGTCGATCGCCGCGGCCGCCACCGTAAACCCCGCGGGCCTGCAAAAACGGCCCGATGCGGTGGCGCCGGGCCTGGCGGGCAACACGGCGGGCAGCCCGGAATGAGGAGCGAACCCACAGGCGCGCCACGCTCCTGAGCACCTGGGTGATGGGGCAGAATTGCGGAGGTGCCGACACCGCCGCAACGCCCCGGTGAGCCCGGCCGGCAAGGCCGCGGTCCCGTGCCGCCGCCCGACCCGGCGACCCGGCGACTGCCCCGGCCAGGACGCCCCGAGGCGCCGACCGAGCAGATACGCGCGCGCCGCCAGCCGCCGGAACCCGCAACGGAGCAGATCCGGGCCCGCAATCAGCCGCCGGAAGCCGCGACGCAGAAGATCGCGCGGCCGCAGCCGCCGACGGCTCCTCGCCCGGCGGGACCGCCACCGCAGCAGCCGCCCACTGCCGGGCCCCGGGGAAGCCGGCCCGAGCCGGCCGAGCCGTCCTCACGATGGCGCAGCCCGCAGGCGATCCTCCTTGGCGCTGTCATGATCGTCGCGCTCGTGGTCATCGGATTGACCGGTGGCGAACTGTACGCCCGGCACAAGGCCGGCTCGGTGCTCGTCGCGGTCGCCGAATGCGTGGTGGAGGACAGTGCCTCCGTCTCGTTCGGGGTCAAGCCGCCGTTCCTGTGGCAGCACATCACCGGCCACTACACCAACATCTCGGTGGAAACCGGCGGCAAGCAGGTGCAGGCCGCCAAAGGGATGACCGCGGACGTGGCGTTGTCCGACATCCGCTTGCAGGGCACCGAGGACTCCAAGGGCACCATCGGTTCGTTGAGCGCCACACTGACCTGGACCGCGGCCGGCATCAAGGACACGGTGGCGGAGAACCTGCCCGGGGTCGGCGCCCTGGTCACCGATGTCAGCACCGACCCGTCCGCGGGAACCATCACCATGGAGGCGGTGGGGGACACCAAAGTGACCGCAAAGCCGGTGGTGAACAACGGAAACCTGGATCTGCAGATCACCGACGTCAGCGGGCCGTTCGAGAAGGACACCGTGCAGGCGGCGCTCGATGGCCTCACTTCGAAGCTGAACGACGCTTACCCGCTCGGGATCCACGCCGACAGCGTCTCGGTGACCGACACCGGGGTGGTGGGCAAGTTCTCCAGCCAGGACGCGTCCATTCCCAACGACGAATCCGACGACGCCTGCTTCGCCAAGCTCTGATGCTGGCCCGAATCGCCGCGGTCGGTGGCCTGACGCTCTCGGTGCTGTTCGGCGCTCCGCTTGCCCGCGCGCAGGACCCCAGCCCGCTGTTGCCACTGGTCGACGCCGCAGCGCAGCGCTTGCAGACCGCAGACCCGGTGGCCGCCAACAAGTTCCGCACAGGGGGATCGATCGAAGACCCGCGTCGCGAGCAGCAGGTGATCGACACCACCACCGCAGATGCCGCCGGCCGCCACATCGACCCGGCCTACGTGGGCCAGGTGTTCCGGGACCAGATCGACGCGACCGTCGCCGTGGAGTACGGCCTGTTCTCGCAGTGGAAGCTGGATCCGGCGACCGCGCCCGCGAGTGCGCCCGACCTCGCCTCGTCGCGAAGCGCCATCGACGCGCTCAACCGCACCATGGTGAACGAGATCGCCGACCGGTGGCCGGCCCTGCATTCGCCGTCGTGCCCGGCCGATCTGGCGAGTGCCGTCGACGGCGTGGTCACGGCGCGAAGTCTGGATCCGCTGTATCGGCGGGCGCTGGACCACGCCACCAGGTCATATTGTCGCTGACCATCGGACGCGGCCCAGTATTGACGTTTCTGTAGACCGTAGGCGGGTATCCCTGGCCGCAGGAGGTCAGGAAATGCCTACATGGAGTTGGATCGTCATCGTCGCGGTTGCCGTGGTCATCGTGTTGCTGGCGGTGGTCGTGGTCGCAGCGATGATGCGGCAGAAGCGCAGTGAACGGCTCAGGGAACAGTTCGGGCCGGAGTATGAGCACGCCGTCGAATCAGCAGGCGGCCAGCGTGCAGCGGAGCGGGAACTGCTTGCGCGCGAACGGAAACACAACAAGCTGAAGATCAATGAGTTGACGCCGGAATCCCGGACACGGTACGTCGAAGCGTGGGGCGTGACCCAGGCTGGGTTCGTCGACAACCCGGCGAAATCGGTCGGCGAGGCGGATCGCCTGGTGACCGAGGTGATGCGCGAACGAGGTTATCCGATAGACGATTTCGAGCAGCGTGCTGCTGACGTCTCGGTCGACCATCCCAAGGTGGTCGAGCACTACCGCTCTGCGCACATCCTGCACCTTGCCCAGGAACAGGGCGAGATTGGCACCGAGGCGCAACGTGAGGCGCTCGTGCACTATCGCGCCCTCTTCGAGCAGTTGGTTGGCGCAGCGCCCGGAACACAGACCGCCGAAGAACCGCAGGCCCGGCCCGACACCCGGACTGCCGAACGTGTAGCCGAGGGCGAACACGAACACGACACCCCGGCCCGGCGTGAGGCCGACACGAACGAAGCCGGCACGGATTCGACGAAGGAGGCGCGGGCATGACCACCCACGATGAACAAGCGACCACCGTCCCACCTCAGGACACGAGTGTGGCGGAGAGCCCGCAGGCACCACAGACACAGCAGGTGCCGCAGGCCCGGGGTGCGGATACGGCGGAGCCCGCCCGCGAGGCGGATTCAGGGGCTGCCGAGGCCGAGGCGCCCAGCGACGACAACACGTTGTTGTTCGCCGACGAGCATCGGTCGGGATTGCACTCGCGCTGGAACGACGTGCAGGCGGCGTTCGTCGACGACCCGAAAGACTGTGTCCAGAAAGCGGACAACCTCGTGGCGGAAGTCGTCGAACAGCTCACGGCGAGTTTCGCCGACACCCGGTCCCGGCTTGAGGCGCAGTGGTCTCGAGGCGAGGAGGCGTCCACCGAAGATCTCCGCGTGGCCCTCACGCGCTATCGCGATTTCTTCCAGCGGCTGCTGTCGGTCTGAGGTCGGTCGAGGGCTACAGGCTGTCGGCGATGGCGTTCTTCAGGTCCTCGGAACTGGTGCCGAACACCGCCTGGACGCTGTTGCCGACCTCGATGACGCCCGCGGCGCCGAGCGCCTTCAGCCGGTCGTGGTCGACCTTGCTCTTGTCGGCGACCTCCATGCGCAGTCGGGTGATGCAGGCATCGACATCGACCAGGTTCTCCCGGCCGCCGAACGCCGCGATGATCTGCTCGGCCTGAGTGTCCGTCCGGGCCGGCGCGGTCAGCGTGCCGGTTCCGCCGACCGTCACGGTGGTGGTGGAATCGGCGCCCTCACCGAGGTTGGCCTGTTCCTCGGCGTCGAACTCGGTCTCGGGTTCACGGCCGGGTGTGCGCATGTTCCATCGGGTGATCGCGACGTAGAACATCACGAAGTAGACGACCGAGAACACCGCCCCCATCACGACCAATAGCCAGATGTTCTTCGCCGCGGGTGCTCCGCCGTAGAGCAACAGGTCGAGGAGCCCGGCCGAGAACGAGAAGCCCAGATGGATGTCGAGAAGGTAGGCGATCGCCAGGGACAGCCCGGTCAGCACCGCGTGGATGACATAGAGCGGGAATGCCACGAACATGAACGCGAACTCCAGCGGTTCGGTCACGCCGGTCAGGAATGCGGTCAGGGCGGCGGCCGAGAGGATGCCGACCGCAACCTTGCGTTGCTTCTTGTTCGCGGCCAGGATCATCGCCAGCGCCGCGGCGGGCAGGCCGAACATCAGCACCGGGTAGAACCCCGAGGTGAGGATGCCCGCGGTCGGATCGCCGGCTGCGAACCGGGTGAGTTCGCCGGTGACCACGTTGCCGTCAGCGGTCTGGTAGTCGCCGTAGATGAACCACACGTACGAATTCGGGATGTGGTGCAGGCCCAGAGGTATCAGCATGCGATTGGCGAACCCGTAGACGAATGCGCCCAGCGCGCCGCTGCCGCCGATGAACCGGCCGAGGCCGGTCAGGCCGGCATCGAAGATCGGGTAGAAGTAGCTCATCAGGAAGGCGATGAACAAGCTTGCCAGCGACACGACGATCGGAACGAACCGCCGTCCTCCGAAAAAGCCGAGATACGAAGGCAATTGGATGGTGTGGTAGCGGTCGAACAACCAGGCCGTCACCAGGCCCACCACGATCCCGGCGAACACGCTGTAGTTGATCTGGGCTTGATCGCCGGCCTTGTCCACCTCGCCGGCCAGCACGATGGGGGACATGGTCTTGAAGACTGCCGACATCACCAGGTAGCCGACCACCGCGGCCAGGGCCGTCGAGCCGTCGGCCTTGCGGGCGAAGCCGATCGCGACACCGACCGCGAAGAGCAGCGGCAGGTTGGTGAACAGGGCGTCGCCGGCCGAACTCATCGCCTTGAAGAACGGGCCGATCACGGGGGAGTCGATCCGGCCCAGCAGGTCTGGTTGGCCCAGCCGCAGCAGGATGCCTGCGGCGGGCAGCACGGCGATGGGCAGCATGAGGCTCTTGCCGAGCCGTTGCAGTTGTGCGAACGCGGGTATGCGCAGGCCGGATTTCGCCTGTGCAACTTCAGATTTCGTCGTACCGCTCATCGCCTTATCGCCCCTTCCGGCCACCCAGCGTGACCCGCCGCGAAGCTGAGCGGAAGCTTAGACGAGAACCCGTAAACTCGAGGCCGTCTTACGGCCGCGCTCGTATTGTTTGTGGCACTAGCACCCCGAGCCACGAAGGAGCCGCACAGTGAGCAGCACGCGAGTACTCGCCCCGGTTGCGGGGCGCGCAGTGGCACTCCAGGATGTTCCGGACCCTGTGTTCTCGGCAGGCATGGTGGGGTACGGCGCCGCGGTGGACCCACCGCGCGGCGTGATCGACGCGGTTGCCCCGGTCAGCGGCAAGTTGTTGAAGCTGATGCCGCACGCGTACGTCATCATGACCGCCGACAACGTCGGTGTCCTGGTCCACCTCGGCCTGGACACCGTCGCGTTGAACGGAGAAGGTTTCACCACCCATGTGGGGCAGGGCGACGAGGTCACGGCCGGCCAGGTGGTGATCACCTACGACGTCCCTGCCATCGAGGCGAAGGGCCTGAATCCGATTGTCCCCGTTGTGGTCATGGACGAGCGTGAGCCCGGCAACGTGACCGTGGCCGAGCCGGTGACCGCGGCGGCCGACATCGCTGCGGGTGCAATGCTTTTCACGGCGAACAAGTAGATGGAAGTCGTCATCCTCGCCGATGCCGCCAAGATCGGCGGCGTGGCTGCCGACGCGGTCGGCGCGCTGCTCGGCCGCAAGCCGGATGCGGTTCTGGGCCTCGCCACCGGCTCGTCGCCCCTGGCGATCTACGACGAACTCGCCGCGCGGTGTGCCGCCGGACAGATCTCGTTCCGGCAGGCCCGCGGGTTCACCCTCGACGAGTACGTCGGCCTGCCCGCCGACCATCCCGAGCGCTACCGCAACGTGATCGACACCGTGTTCGTCTCGCGCGTCGACTTCGCCCCTGGCGCGGTGCTGGGTCCCGACGGCCTGGCGACCGACATCCCCGCGGCGTGCGCGGCATACGAGGATGCCATTCGCGACGCCGGCGGTGTGGATCTGCAGATCGTCGGCATCGGTACCGACGGGCACATCGCCTTCAACGAGCCCGGGTCGTCGCTGGCGTCGCGCACCCGCATCAAGACGCTGACGCAGCAGACCCGCCTCGACAACGCCCGGTTCTTCGGAGACGATCTGGCGGCGGTGCCGACGCACTGCCTGACGCAGGGGCTGGCCACCATAATGGCCGCCCGGCACGTGATCCTGGTGGCCTCCGGCCGCAGTAAGGCCGAAGCCGTGCATCATCTCGTCGAGGGTGCAGTCAGTGCCATGTGGCCCGCCACCATCCTGCAGCATCACCCGCATGTCACGGTTCTCCTTGATGACGCTGCGGCACAGCGCCTTCAGCTGATCGACTACTACCGTGAGACCTACCGGTCGAAGCCTGTCTGGCAGGGCATCTGAATGTTGCTGACCGCCGGCACGCTGATCACGGGCGCAGAACTGTTGCGGCCGGGGTGGATTGACGTGGCAGACGGCCGGGTGGCGGCGGTGGGCACGGGTGCGCCACCCCGGCCTGCCGATCGTGATCTGGGCCCGGTGACCCTGGTGCCGGGTTTCGTCGACATCCATACGCACGGCGGTGGCGGCGGCAGCTTCTCGGTCCCGTCGGCGGCCGACACGTCGGCCGCGGTGGCGCTGCACCGTCGGCACGGCACCACCACCATGATCGCGTCTCTGGTCACCGCGACCTCGGACGATCTGCTGCAACAGGTGGAGGCGCGGGCCGAGGACGTCCGCGCGGGCCGGATCGACGGAATCCACCTCGAAGGGCCGTGGTTGTCGACCGTGCGGTGCGGGGCCCATCAGCCCGCGCTCATGCGTGATCCGGATCCGGTGGAGATCGACCGCCTGCTCGCCGCCGCTGCGGGAACGATCAGGATGGTGACCATCGCCCCCGAACGCACCGGTGGGCCGGCGGCGATCCGGCAGTTCGTCGACGCCGGTGTGGTGGTGGCCGTCGGCCATACCGAGGCGACCTACGAACAGACCCGCGCGGCGATCGGGGCCGGGGCAACGGTTGGCACGCACCTGTTCAACGCCATGCGCCCGATCGACCGGCGTGAGCCGGGGCCGGTGATCGCGTTGCTCGAAGATCCCTCCGTCACCGTCGAACTCATCACCGACGGGGTCCACATCGATCCGGCCATCTATCGGCATGTCACGCGGTCCGTCGGCCCCGATCGCGTCTCGCTGATAACCGATGCGATGGCGGCCACCGGCATGTCCGACGGGCGGTATCACCTGGGGCCGGTGCGGGTCGACGTGGTGGACGGGGTCGCCTACGTCGGGGGCACCGACACCGTCGCCGGGAGCACGGCGACCATGGACCAGATGGTCCGATTCGCTGTCACCCACAGCGGGCTGCCCCGCGACGAGGCGCTGTTGCTCGTAGTTCGTCAGGCCTCGCTCAACCCGGCGCGGGCGATGGGACTCCCCGGTGACGGCTTGATCCCCGGGGCCGCAGCCGATCTCGTGGCGCTGGACGCGGACCTGTCTGTCGTCGCGGTGATGCGCGCGGGCGGCTGGGAGCTGGAACCGGCGGTGTAGTCGCTCGGCGCGTGTGCCGCACTGGCCCGAGAAGTGTTTTCTGTGGCAAAGATTCGCGTTGCGGCGGCGGTGAATAGCCGTTACAAATTCTTGCACCGGCGTACCGTCACCGGGTAGCGCCTGAGAACATCTGGGGGTCGTTTTTGTCGGACTGGCCATTTGTCGCAAGGGATGTGGAGCTGCGCGAGGCCGCGCAGGCGCTGCGGGGCGGCTCGCGCGGGGTCGTTCTGGCCGGAAAAGCCGGAGTGGGCAAATCGGCCCTGGCGCGGGTACTGGCCGAGGGGCTGGAGGCTGACGGTTGTCCGGTCCGGTTCGTGCTGGGGACCGAGACCGGGCAGGCGGTGCCGCTCGGGGCATTTCGCCACGCGCTCACCCTCACCGATGCGCATGACCCGACGGTGATGCTCGCCGTGGCACACGAGATGCTGGCCTCCGATCCGGAACTGGTCATCGTGGTCGACGACGCGCAGCACCTCGATCCGTTGTCGGCACTGTTGGTCCAGCAACTGGCGGTGCACGGCTCGCCGAGACTGATCGTCACCATCGGGAACGGCGCGACCACATCCGATGCGGTAACGGCGTTGTGGAAAGAACAGCTCCTGCTACGGCTGGACCTCGAGCCTTTCACCCGGCAGCAGACCGGTGAACTGGCCACGGCCGTGTTGGGCGGCGAAGTCGACGATCGTGCGGTCGCGGAACTGCACCGGTTCTCCTCGGGCAGCCCGCTCTACCTGCGGGGTGCGCTCAACGCGGCCCTGGGCGATGCGGTGCTGGTCTGTGATCAGGGACGGTGGCGGTTGCGCGGGCAGCTGCGGGTGAGTGCCGATCTGCACGCACTGATCAATTCGCGGTTCGACACCCTGACACCCGACGAACGCGATGTGGTGGAGGTGGTCTCCACCGCCGAGGTGCTCGACTGGGATGTGTTGGCAGCGGCCTGCGACCTCGACGCGATCGCCCGGGTCGAGCGCAGGGGGGCGATCAAGGTGCTCAACGACGCGACGTGCACCCTTGTGCAGCCCGGGCACCCGATCATCGGAGAAGTCGCCCGCAGCCGCTGCTCGAAAACTCGCTCCCGGCAGATCAATACGCTGCTGGCGGCCCTGCTGGGGGCGCATCTGGAGTCGCCGAACAACGGGCGGCTCCCTGACGTCCGGGGACGCATCCAGCTGGCGCGCTTCATGGCGGGAGGCGACGGGCCGGCTGACCCGGGCGTCATCGCCGACGCCGCGGCCAGCGCGGTCACGATGTCCAATCTGGCGCTGGGCGAGGAGCTGGCGCGGTACGCACTCGATCACGGCGCCGGGGTGCCCGCGGCGATCGTGTTGGCCGACGCGATGAGCTGGCAGGGTCGCGGAGAGCAGGCCGAGGAGTTGCTGGCCCGGTCGATGCCACCGGCCGACGACGAACCGACGCTGGCGCGGTGGGGCTGCCTGCGCGCATCCAACCTGTTCTTCGGGTGTGCCCGTCTCGACGCCGCGCGGTCGGTACTGGCCATGGTGCGGCAACAGGTGCACTGCCCACAGACGTTGAGCCTGGTCGTGGCGATGGAAGCGGTCTTCGCGTTCTTCGCCGGCGAGCTCGCCGATGCGATCACGCTGGGCACCCAAACGCTCGGCACCGAGGCGTCGTCGAGCACCAACGGGTCGACGGCGAACGTATGGGCGGCGCTGGCCACCTCGAGTGCGCTGGCCCTGTCGGGCCGTTCGGCCGAGGTCGCCGCGGTCGCTCAGGCCGGTGAATTGGCCGCCGAGGATTGCGAGTCGGGGCCGCAGCGTTACTGGCTGGCTTTCGCGCAGGTATCGGCGGCTGCGACCGAAGGGGATCTGGAGCGGGCACAGCGGGTCTGTGACCGCTATGCCGTGCTGGCGGCCGGTTCTCCGCAGGCCGACGCCATCGTCACCGCGCTGAGTGGGCGGGTGGCGTTGGCCCGCGGCTGCCTGGCTTCAGCGGGTGAGGCGCTGCAGGCCGCATTGTGGGCCGCCCCGCAGGTACTCCCGCCGGGGTGGCTGATGGTGGTCGCCGCATGGCTGGCCCAAGCCGAGGGGATGCGGGGCAACGGCTCGGCCGCGGGCGCCGCGCTGCGGCGGGCCGAGGCGGCCGCAGCCGGCCCGCTCGAGGTGTTCGGCCCAGAGCTGGCGCTGGCCAGGGCCTGGACGGCGGCAGCCAACGGTGACACGAGATCGGCGGTGGACCATGCGACCCGGGCGGCACAGCGCGCCAAGGCGGCCGGCATGGACGCGGTCGAGCTCACGGCCATGCACACTGCGCTGCGTTTCGGGGAAACCTCAGGTCACCGCAGGATCCAGCAACTGGCGCGCCGCGTCGGTGGCCGGCTGGCCGAGGCCATCGCCGCGCACAGCGCGGGCCTGTCCCGCCATGATCCCGATCAACTGGTCGCGGCAACGGACCGGTTCGAGGTCATCGGTGCACTGGGCCTGGCCGCCGATGCGGCCGCCCACGCGGCCAGAGAGCATGCCCGGGCCGGTTCCCGCGGCGGTGAATTGGAATCGGCCGCCAGGGCCCTGTGGCTGTCGAACCAGAGTGGTGCGCTGACCCCGGCTCTGTGCTGCGCCGGAGACCCGTTGCCGCTCACCGAGCGTGAGTGGGAGATCGCCAACCTCGTCGGTATCGGGATGAGCAACCGCCAGATCGCCGGCAAGTTGTGTCTTTCGGTGCGCACCGTCGACGGGCATCTCTACCGCATGTTCGCCAAGCTCGGTGTGGAGGACCGTGACCACCTGGCCCGGCTGGCACGTTTCGGCCCGGCCAGTTGATCAGGCGGGGTGTTCCGGGTCGTCGCTCGAGGTACGGACACCCACGAAATCGAGCAGTCGCGGATCGCCGGAGGTGAACCGGTCCACTTCCTCGCCGCCATCGCATCGCAGCAACGCGATCGTGAGGCTGTTCGCGGTGCGGTTGAGGACGCACCAGTGTGCGCCGGAATCTTCCCAGCGCTGCAGATCTGCCACCCGATCGAGGCTCATGCCTCCTACCATGGCATGTCATGGCCGAGAAGAACCGTGTGCGGCTGGCCCGGGTGTACACCGAGCCCGAGCCCGATGAGGGGCGGCGGGTCCTGGTCGACCGACTGTGGCCCAGGGGCCTGAAGAAGACCGATCCACGGGTAGGGCATTGGCTGCGCGCGGTTGCTCCGTCCACGGAGTTGCGTCACTGGTACGACCACAAGCCGGAGCGGTACGACGAGTTCACCGCGCGGTACACCCAGGAGCTGCAGTCCGGTGAGGAGGCCGCGGCGTTCGACGAGTTGCGGGCGTTGGTCAGCGCCGGTCCGGTCACCTTGGTGACCGCCACCCGCGAACTCGACCTCAGTCACCTGACGGTCCTGGCCAAGCTGCTGACCTGAGTTCGAGCCCAGGGAGGAAGGTAAACCTACCCTCATTCGCTGCGGTAGGCTCGGCGCTCAAATGAGCGATATCGATACCGACGTGACCGACCTGTCCGGGGCCCCCGTGCTCAAGCGTGAGCTGACCGACATCACCGACGAGGTACGCGCGGTCGACGCCCCTCCCACCCCGGTCCTGGCCGAGCCGTACGACATCCGGGTGGCCGACGCCGGTGCCGACGCCGAGCTGGTCTCGGAATGGATGAACCGCCCGCACCTGGTGGAGGCCTGGGAGTACGACTGGGCGCCGGACCGCTGGCGCCGATACCTGCAGGCTCAGCTCGACGGTGAGTACTCGCGGCCGTTCATCGCGAGCTTTCGCGGCAAGCCGGTCGGGTACATCGAGTTGTACCGGGCGGCCAAGGATTCCATCGCGCCCCGCTACGCCGCCGATCCGTATGACATCGGCATGCACGCCGCGATCGCCGATCTGAGATTCGTCAACCGCGGCATGGGCCCGATCTTGTTGCCGCGCATCGTGGCCAACGTGTTCGAGCTCGAACCGAAATGCCGGCGGGTCATGTTCGATCCGGACCATCGCAACAACGGCGCCCGCCGGGTGTGTGAATGGGCGGGATGCGAATTCCTGGGCGAGCACCAGATGTCCAACCGGCGGATGGCCCTCTACGCGCTGCCGCGCACACCCGACGACGCCCTGGGCGCCGCCGGGTAATTCCCGAACCGGTTCAGGCTCCGGCGAATTCGGCGTAGCCGTCGTAGTCGGGCTTCATGGCCGCGGCCACCAGCTCCCACAGCACCTCATCGGTGCCGCCACCCACGCGGGCCAGCTTCATGTCGCGCCACCACTTGCCCAGTGGCGTCTCGTCGACGAGATAGCCGGACCCGCCGAAGATGTGCATGCACTCGGATGCGACCTCTTCGCCCAGCCGGGCGGCGGTCACCTTGAAGGCGGCGGCGGCCCGGAGATCGAGCTTGCCCTGCGCCGCGGCCCCGGCCAGGGCGTAACGCAGCAGATCGACGCGGGCCTGCAGGTCGGCGATCCGCATCCGCAGCGCCTGGTGCTCATAGAGCGTGTGGCCGAACTGCCGGCGTTTCATCATGCGCGCCAATGTGATTCCGAGGATCCGTTGTGATCCGGCGGCGACCTGTCCGGCGATCGACATGCGTTCGTGGGCCAATCCCCAGGAGATCGCCGCCAGTCCGGTGCCGGCCCGGGCGACCAGATGGTCGGCGGGCACCCACGTGTCGATGTGCACCGCAGCGGTGGCCAGCGGTCCGTTTCCGACCTTGCGGTAGGGGGTCTGGATCTCGACCTGGGAGGTCGGCACCGCGACGACGACGACGTTGCCGTGCCTGCTGGTCGGGTCGTGGTCGACGTTGCGGGCCACCACCATGATGTGATCGGCGATGGTCGAGAGGGAGACGAACTTCTTGACGCCCTTGATCTCGAATCCGTCACGGGCCGTGCGGACTTCGGTCTCCACGATCTGCAGGTCCGAACCTCCGGACTCCTCGGAGGCCGCGATGCAGAGCACGGCTTCGCCGTGGATGGCCTGTTCGCAGATGGTGCGCAGGTGGTCGGATTTGCCGAAGCGGCGCAGCAGGGCGATGGCCGAATCGTGCAGGCTGACACCCACACCGATGCCCGAGGATCCGGTCCGGCCCAGTGCGAGGGCCAACTCGACCAGCTTGGCGACGTCGGGTTGCTGCCCGTCGCCCCACTTCTCGGAGAACACCCCGTTGCGGCCGAGGTGCTCGATGAGTTGACGCGGAAAGCTCTCGGTCTCTTCGGCTTCGGCGGTCCATGCCTTGACCTGGTCGTCGAACACCCGATCCAGCAGGTCACGGTATTCGTCGAGCGTGGTGGTGGCCGGCGCCGGTGTGGGCACTGTGGCGGTCATGACTTCGCTGTCTCCAATTGTCGTTTGACCTCCAGGCGGCGCAGCTTGCCCGAGGAGGTGCGGGGGAGTGACCCCGGCGTCAGGAACACCACGTCGGCGGGCACGATGCCGCACTCGGATGCCACCTGTTGGATGACCTGGCTGCGGGCCCCGGCCTCGTCGGGGCCGCGGAACTCGGCTGCGATCACCAGGCCGGAGCGGACCGACTTCTCGCCGGCGCCCACGGCCACGACGGCGCCTTCACGAACACCCTTGACCTGAGCGGCGACCCGCTCGATCTCGGTGGGGAAGATGTTGCGCCCGGCCACCGTGATCAGTTCCTTGGTGCGTCCGCAGACCACCAGTCCGCCGTCGACGAAATAGCCGAGATCGCCGGTGGCGAACCAGTCGTCGGGGTTCAGCGGTGTCTGGCCGAGGTAGCCCGACATCATCGAGGTGCCCCGGATCTCGACCTCGCCCACGTCGCGGCCGACGATGCCCGCATTGTCTTCGCTGGGCCGCAGGCGCACTTCCATCCCACCGATGGCGTCACCGAGGACCGCGAGCTGTTGGCGGTTGGACCCGGCGTCCGTCTCGACGGTGATCTCGTCGAGAACCACACCGCGTCCCGGAACGGGAACCGTGACCGCACAGGATGATTCGGCCATCCCATAGGACGGTGAGAGGGCTCCGGGGTTGAAGCCGAACCGGGACAGCTCGGTGCCGAACCGGCTGGTGGCCTCGCAGTCGACGGGCTCGCCGCCGTTGAGTGCGAACCGCAGGGCCGACAGGTCCAGATCGGTCAAGCGCTTGGAGTACTTGCCGATCAGGCCGTAGGCCATGTTCGGCGCGGCGGTCAGGGTGGCGCGGCTCTCGGTGAGCCACCGCACCCAGCTGAACGGGGAGGCTGCGAATGCCATTGTCGGGGCCTGCCACACCTCGATGCCGCCGAGCGCTCCGGCCAGCAGGAAGGTCAGTCCCATGTCGTGGTAGAGCGGCAGCCACGAGCAGCCGACATCGCTGTGCGACAGACTGATCCGCTCGCTGAGCCCGCGCAGATTGGCCAGCACGGCCGAAGGTGTCAGCTGTGCGGTGCGGGGGGTGCCGGTGGAGCCGGCGGTGCCCTGCAGGACCGCGAACTGGCCGGTTCCCAACGCCAGCGCGGTGGAGCGGCGGGTGTGGGCGACGACGGTGTCGTCGTGGATCTTCAGCGAGGTCTCGGCCGGACGCAGCAGGTCCAGGTAGGCGCCGTGGCTGAACACGGTGCCCACGCCGATGCCGGAGAACCGGTTCAACGTGGACTGCACCCAGGTGTCCGCGTCCGCGCCCCGGATCGGCCCGGGCAGTACCGACAGTGCCGCACCGGCTAGTAGGGCGCCGAGGGCCGTCGCGATGCCCTCGACGGTGGGCTCGCCGACCACTCCGACCGCCGTCGACCCGTCTTGGCCGATCTGTTCGGCGGCGTTCTCGGCGCGCGCGTACACCTCGCCCCACGGGTGACGGTTCCAGGTGCGGGTCTCGTGGTCGTACACCACGAGGTCGGCGTCGGTGGTGGTCAGCGACGCGGCGAGCGCCGTTGCCAGCACGCTCACTGGCTGCTCTGCGCGGCAGGCACTTTCGCCAGGATGGCCGCTTCGAGGTCACCTACGGTGTCGCAGCTGAGCAGGTCCTCTTCGGACAGGGCAACCCCGAGCTTGTCCTCGATCGCGACCATGCCGACGGCGAACGCCACCGAGTCCAGGCCGACGTCGTCGATGAGACGGGATTCCCTGGTCACCCGGCGGACATCGACGTTCATGTCGTCGCGAAGGATCTCGGTGAGGGCGGCGCTGACCGCTTCGGGTGTTGTCGACTGCATGGGGTGGCACGGTACACGGCAGAGGAAAGATAGGCTAGCCTTACCAGCCTGGCTGTGAGGTCAGTAACTGAAGCGCGCCAGATCAGTCCCGCCGTGGCGCCGGCCGCCGTCGACAACGGTTGCCGAGGGCACCATCTCGGCGCTCACCACGCCGTGCTCGCGGGTGAGTTCATCGATGATTTCGAACGACGCGGCGATCCGCTGCGGCGTATCGACAACGATCGTCGTCACCGGCACCTGGCGTCCGAACTGAAACAGCTTGTCTCCGTGCGGCCTGCCCTCGCCGGTGAAGCCCCACACCGCGCGCAGCACGGTGGCGCCGCCTGCGGCGCCGGACTGCAGCAGCGTGCGGACGATGGCCCGGTGGATGGGCACCCCGTCGTGGTGGGCGGTCTCGGAGGTGTGAACCATCAGCTTCTGCCACAGTGGGCGGCCCTGGGCGTCGGTGTCCGGCAGTCCGGCCGGGTGGGCCAGCAGCTGTCCGCCTTGCTTGCACAGCTGTGCCCGCTCGACGGTGAGTAGCGGGTTGTTCTGCAAGAGCTCGGTGAGCTCACCGAGCACGGCGTCCACCTGGGCTCCGGTCCCGAGCCCGATGATCATCAGCGGAACCTCGGTGTTGCGGCTGAAGAACGCGGCGCGTCGACGCCGCCCGTGTGCGGTGCCGTCGACTCCCAGAAACACGGTGACCGCCGCGAAGCCGCGCTGGTACAGCAGGTCGCACACCGCGCGGTAGGCGGGAGCTCCACCGATCCGGTGATGACGGCCGACATAGACGGTGAGCTTGCAGGCGTCGGCAACCGTCGGGGCGGGCGATTGGCGGCGGATCAACTGGGCCCGTTCCAGGGTGATCAGGCCGCGGGGAACCAGCTCCACGGTCTGCTCGGCCAGCGCGGAGATTTTGTCGGCCGCATCGACAGCCGTGATGGCGACGGGCGGATCCTCCGAGGCGCTCAGCGTCTCGTCGGTGCGCAAATGGTGGTGCGGACCGAAGCTGGAGATCCCGCGCAGCATCACACTGATGGCGATGTCGCTGCCGCCGTACAGATCCAGGAGCGCATCGGCGGCGAAGCGGTGCTCGTGGCGCAGCCGCTCGGCGAAATAGGCGGTCAGCTTGAGGTAGTCGGTGGTGGTCACAACCGGCCTCCCAGCGACATGCCCAGCCACGCCGCGGCCAGGCCGAGCGCCACGCTGACCACGATGTTGCCCACCGCGGGCCAGACCCGGCGTTCCTCGCTCAGGCGTTGCGTCTCCAGCATCCAGGTGGAGAACGTCGTGTAGGAACCGACGAATGCGGTGCCGGCCAGCAGGGCGGCGTGCCGGTCCAGCGCCAGGGCACCCAGGAACCCGAGAAGGAAGGCGCCGCTCAGGTTGACCGCCAGGGTGCCGAACGGGAAGCCGCGGGTGTGACGGGCGGACACCGCACGGTCTAGCAGAAATCGGCAGACCGCCCCGGCGCCGCCCAGCAGCAGCACTCCGGTCCACACCACGACGGCCGTCATCCGCGCACCATGGCCCGACGCACCAGAGCGGTTGCGACCACCACCGCGAGCAGGCCGGCGGCGATGCTGGCCGCGGTATAACCCGCGGCCAATGCCCAGTTCCCGTGTTCGAGCATTGTGACCGTCTCGACCTGCATCGTGGAGAACGTGGTCAGCCCGCCGCACACGCCGGTGCCCAGCAGCGGCCGGCGGTAACTCGACACCGGCAGTCGCTCCAGCAGCCGCGTGGTGAAGTACCCCAGCAGAAACGCGCCGACGATGTTCACGATGAACGTCGGCCACGGCCAGTGCCCGGGTTGAGGTGCCGCGAGCACCGCCAGGCCGGCGCGCGCCAGTGTGCCCAGGGCGCCGCCGACGAACACCGCGGCCAATTCTCGGGGGTCGTGGCCGAACATAAGCCAAAAGTATGGCGTCCGGCGCGTGACCGCCGGGCAGCGACATCCGATCGAGAGCACAATCGGGTCCATGGCTGCCAATCCCCGCGCCGGGCAACCGGCTCAACCCGAGGATCTGATCGACGTCGCCGCGGTGGTGACCGCCTACTACACCCGGCGGCCCGACCCCGATGACATTGCGCAGCAGGTGGTGTTCGGCACCTCCGGCCATCGCGGCTCCAGCCTGGACACCGCGTTCAACGAAGGCCACATCCTGGCCACCACCCAGGCCATCGTCGAATATCGCGCCGCGCAGGGCACCACGGGTCCGCTGTTCCTCGGCCGCGACACCCACGCGCTGTCGGAACCGGCCTGGGCGTCGGCACTGGAGGTGCTGGCCGCCAATGACGTTGTAGCTGTTGTGGACGCGGCCGACCGCTACACCCCGACACCCGCGGTCAGCCACGCCATCCTGACCTTCAACCAGGGCCGTGACGCGGACCTGGCCGATGGCATCGTCGTCACCCCATCGCACAACCCGCCGCGCGACGGCGGCTTCAAGTACAACCCGCCCAACGGCGGTCCGGCCGACACCGACGCTACGGGCTGGATTGCCAAGCGCGCCAACGAAATCCTGCGTGATGGGTTCAAGGACGTGAAACGCATGCCGCTGTCGCGGGCGTTGCAGATCGCCCAGCGTCATGACTACCTCGACGCGTATGTCGCGGATCTGGCCAATGTGGTGGACCTGCACGCGATCCGGGCCGAGGGCATCCGCATCGGAGCCGACCCGCTCGGCGGGGCCAGCGTGGACTACTGGGGCGCGATCGCAGAGCGGTACAACCTAGACCTGACCGTGGTGAACCCGCTGGTGGACGCCACGTGGCGGTTCATGACCCTGGATACCGACGGCAAGATCCGGATGGACTGCAGTTCACCGAATGCCATGGCTGGGCTTGTTTCGAAAGTCATCGGCCACCCCGACACCTATCAGATCGCGACCGGCAACGACGCGGACTCAGACCGGCACGGCATCGTCACCCCCGACGGCGGGCTGATGAACCCCAACCACTACCTGGCCGTGGCGATCGACTACCTCTACACCCACCGGCCGAACTGGCCGGCGGCCACCGCGGTGGGCAAGACCGCGGTGAGCAGTTCGATCATCGACCGGGTCGTGGCCGGGCTGGATCGCAAGCTGGTCGAGGTGCCGGTCGGGTTCAAGTGGTTCGTCGACGGGCTGATCGGCGGCGGCATCGGATTCGGTGGCGAGGAGAGTGCCGGGGCGTCGTTCCTGCGCATGGACGGGTCGACCTGGACCACCGACAAAGACGGCATCATCCTGGCGCTGCTGGCCTCGGAGATCCTGGCGATCACCGGGTCGACCCCGTCGCAGCGCTATGCCGAACTGGCCGAACGTTACGGGTCGCCCACGTATGCGCGCATCGACGCGCCCGCCGACCGGGATCAGAAGGCCCGGCTGGCCAAACTGTCACCCGAGCAGGTCAGCGCCACCGAGCTGGCCGGTGAGCCCATCACCGCGAAGCTGACCTCCGCGCCGGGCAACGGGGCGGCGCTGGGCGGGCTGAAGGTCACGACGGAGAACGCCTGGTTCGCCGCACGGCCGTCGGGCACCGAGGACGTCTACAAGATCTATGCCGAGTCCTTCCTCGGTCCGGACCATCTTGCGGAGGTGCAGGAAGCCGCCAAGGACGTGGTTAATACAGTCATTGGGTGAGCCTTACGGAGGGCGACTGCGCACGCGAGGAGCAGAACGAGCCCGGTCAGAGCGACACCAAGTCGAAGCTGCCTGGTGAAGTCTGGGTCCTGATCGTCGCCAATGCCGTCATCGCGCTCGGTTACGGCGTGGTGGCGCCGGTGCTGCCGGCCTACGCCCGCCACTTCGGCGTCAGCATCAGCGCCGCGACCTTCGTCATCACCGCGTTCGCCCTGATGAGGCTGTGTTTCGCCCCGGCCACCGGGGTGCTGATCCAGCGGCTGGGGGAGCGCCGGATCTACGTGTGGGGGCTGCTGATCGTCGCCGTCACGACCGGCGCCTGCGCGTTCGCGCAGACGTATTGGCAGCTGCTGTTGTTCCGGTCGCTGGGCGGCGTCGGCTCGACGATGTTCTTCGTCTCGGCGTTGGGCCTGATGATCCGGGTGAGCCCCGAGGATGCCCGCGGTCGCGTGGCCGGCATGTTCTCCTCGGCATTCCTGATCGGCTCGGTCGGCGGGCCGGTGCTCGGCAGCCTCACCGCGGGGCTCGGCCTGAACGCGCCGTTCGTGATCTACGGTGCCGCCCTGCTGGTGGCGGCCGCGGTGGTGTTCATCAGCCTGCGGCACTCGTCGCTGGCCGCGCCCGCGCCGGACGAAGGCCCGAAGGTGACCGTGCGCACGGCACTGCGCAACCGCGCCTACCGGGCGGCGCTGCTGTCGAACTTCGCCACCGGGTGGTCGGCCTTCGGGCTCCGAATTGCCTTGGTGCCGTTGTTCATCGTCGATGTACTGCACCGCGGGCCCGGGATGGCAGGGCTGGCGCTGGCCACCTTCGCGGTCGGCAACGTGTCCGCGGTGATCCCCAGCGGTTACCTCTCGGATCGGGTGGGGCGGCGCCTGCTGCTGATCGTCGGGCTCACCGCGGCCGGGATCTCGACCGTGATGGTCGGGTTCACGGACGGGCTGACGCTGTTTCTTGTGAGCGCCTACATCGCGGGCTTCTCGACCGGCATCTTCACCGCGCCACAGCAGGCCGCGGTGGCCGACATCATCGGAAACAAGGCCCGCGGCGGCACCGCGGTGGCGACATTCCAGATGATGGCCGACGTCGGCTCCGTCGGCGGTTCACTGCTGGTCGGACTGATCGCGCAGTACCTGTCGTTCTCGTGGGCCTTCGTGATCAGCGGGGTGATCCTGCTGATCGCCGCAGTCGGCTGGATCTTCGCTCCGGAGACCCGCGGACGCCCCTCCGCCGAGCACACTCCGGCTCGTGCGCTCGGTCCGGAGGCCGGTGGAGAGGTCCCCTGACCAGCGATTTTGAACCTGGGGTAGCGGTGGTGTAACTTCGTGGGGCACGACAAACGGGGCTATGGCGCAGTTGGTAGCGCACCACACTGGCAGTGTGGGGGTCAGGGGTTCGAATCCCCTTAGCTCCACGTTTGAAAAACCCGCTCTGACTTCGGTCTGGGCGGGTTTTTTAGTTTTGCTGTTGAGGGGGACCGTAGTGCTGTGGATCATCGGTGGTTGGGGCAACCGTGCCGATTCCCTCGGGGCAGCTGCTGACCGCTTGCAGCGCTCGCTGAGCCGCATCCCGGCTGAACCCAGGAAATGTCGGTCGCTCAGGTGTTCAGCACTGTGACGGCCCACGGCGTGATCTTGAAATCGCAACCCCCCGGTGGGCAACAGCTTCGCGGATGTCGAGTCAACGATGTGCCACATACAACCGGCATCTGGTTCGGTTAGCGATTCGCCGAAACCTGGTTGTCGCGACACGTGCGGCTCATTCGTAGGGCCCCGGCGATGGGGGCGTCATGGAGGTGTTCGGATCTGGCTCGAGCGCATCGACGAGATAATTTCGATCGTCCAGGTTCAGTGCGCGACGGATATGGGTCGCGATGTCGTGGTCACCGATGGCCGAGGGATATCCGAAGTATCGGGTGTGCGCCCTGCCCCACCGCACCTGGCGGCCCTTTACGTTGCCTGTGACGGGGATGTCGCGGATACCCGGCCCAAATAGAGGTCGCAGCGGGCCTCCGAAGAAGTCGCCCCGTACAGATCCTTTCGTGACCGGAAACCACATATTCGTCCACCGTACGACTGCGAACAGTGATTGCGAACCCAGGACCTGTCGGGTCCCGTACCGCCAGCCGTACTTCATCGTCGTTGGTTCGATCATGTTCTCTACGGGCTGAGTTTCGCTACGGGGCGGGCAGCGGACCAGCTCGCCGCGGCGCGTCATCGCGTCGAACTCTTCGCGCGCCGCCGTCGGGACTTGTCCGCGTAGAGCACTGAAGAGGCCGGGGCGGGTTAGGAGGATGTCGGCGAGGTACATCGGCGTTCCTACCGTGACGAAATCAGTGATCCGCCAAGGATTTCCCTGACTCCGCAAGCCCTTCCATAGATCGAACTGGCAGTTCCGGAATCGGTCGACGCGGTCGTTGAGCTCCTTCGTCGGATTCGAAGAGTCTTGGATGGCTGCGCTGTCGAGTACGTCGTCGGCGGCTTGCTGCAGCGCAGCCAGGCCGTCGAGGGGTATCCGCTTACCTCCATTCGGCAGGGGGCCCGGCGGGCCGGAGTGAATCTGATGGAGGTCGGTCCATAGCGACGACATGGCGTCGTAGCCGATGTAGGCGCCAAGGCTGTGAGCCACCACCACGATCCGCGTGTATCGCTCGGTGTCGTGCAGGCTGCGCAGTAGATCTACCAGGCCGCCTCGAATCTTTCTGCGTGCGCTATAGGACCGCGGTGATGTGTCGAGGTATCGCACCACGTCGACGAACGAACCGGTTATCCAGTTGCCCATCGATTTCGCCGCCAGGGTCACCACGCCGATGACGACAGCGCTGCTGAGGATCGCCGTCAGCCAGCCTGGTAGCGCACGATTCATAAGGTAGCCGACCAGCAATAGAACGGGTATCAGCGCGATGGCTGCCCATGCGATCCGCCAGATGCCAAAGAGTTCGGGCGGCACATGGCGCACCCTACGGACTAGCAGCCGGGTAGTGCTGGCGAACAAATCACTCAGCCGATTGCCGGTCATCATGTAGGACCAGTGGTATTCGAAGATCTCCGTCTGCACCTGGCCCGCTTGACCGTTCAACTGGCGGGCAATGTAGCGGCGCGCCTCATAAGATCTCGTGACGGTCGCCGGACGCGAATAGTAGTAGCGCCAGCCGCCGTCGAGCGGCGTCAGGGCGGTCTGCACGAAGCTCCTCAACGTATCCAGAGGCCGCTGCTCTCCCATTCCGTGCACAATCACGACCGCGGCGCGCACCCGATCTTCGACCTGTTCTTGCTCGCTGTCGACATCGTGTGCACCGGTGACTGCAGGCTGCTCATCCTCAGCTGCGTCAAAATCGGTCACGGCCCCAGCCCTCCCCGCTGCCGCTAGGCATCACCTCATAGCATGCACTAGCCACCACGACGACAACGGCGTGTTGGCTAGTTTGATGGGCCGTGCAGGCGGGACGGGGGACCGCCGACGTGTACAGATCGGCGAGGTAAACGAAGAACCTGTGGCGGCGCGGGAGGCTAACTCGAGCGGTGCCGGTGTTGGCGGGACCGTGACGGCGGCCGGCGTGCGGCACCGCCACAGGATCGTGGTCGGTGCTCCGCTCGGCCAGGCCCCGGAGGATCTCCATCGCCTAGGGCTGGTCCGGTCGCCAGATTGCGCTGTTTGCAACCAGATTCACGATCGGGCGGTGCTTGCCGCCGGCAGAAGCCTCAGCGCACCGACCAGCTGGGCCTCGGGATCCCACCGCCGCAGTTTGCCTTCGCCGTTGGCGCCAGACGATTCAGTGACATGTTCAGACTCTGTGATGAGCGCCAACTAGCGGTGTTGTGCGGGTCCGGCAGTCACACACCGCGCCGGTGAGGTGGGCGATGCGGTTTGGGTGCAAAGCGCTCCAATGTGTCGATCCGCAGACCATGGGCGCCTGCAGGTTGCCCAGGCTTATCACGAAGTCGCGCGACTGCGGATCGACCGTTGTGTCGATGGTTTCGAAACTCAGCTCGGAACGATGTAGCGCGTGCACTGCGGGCTCGGCACTAAACGTATCCGCTTGGTGTACACGGTGACACACTGGCGCGTACCGTGCTCACCGGAATGGGTCAGAGTCGGTTCTAAATATCCTGTCCGTCAACGCTTCCGCAACTTTGTAGCCCTTCGCAGGTCGGAAAGTTGTCCACAAGCTATGAAGGGGTCCGCCGATCTTTCTCCGGTTCGGTGGGTCCCGTCAGCGTCACACCGTTGGGTCGGAGTGGTCAAGGTTTGCGCGGACCGTCTTGCAGGCATCTTCCAGAGGCTGTGTCGGGCCGAGCGTCGCCCCGAGAATCATTTCTCTCGTGCAAGGGCGGAGGCCAGATGATGGCGCTTTGCGTGGGAGACGTGGTCGACAACATGCATCCCTTTACTGCGCCTAACGTTTGCGCAGATCAGCGCAGGGAAATGGCGCCGATCGCTGATCGGCGTGTCAATGCTTCGACTCAAACGATGGAAATGTGCACGACATACGCTCCGCGCACGCCGGGGTCCTCACCGCAACGACTTCGCATCGCACCGTTGGACGTCGCCGCCGGTAGTCAGAGTCCTGAAGGTCAATCCTCCGTTAAGAAGGCGCGCTCGCGTGCAGCAATCTTCTTGAGCATCACGAGGGACGCCACCGAGAAGGGTGTACGTTCGTCGATCATTCTGATCAACTCGGACTCGGCCTCGTCGAGTGCGACTTGCTTATCCATGTTCGAAAGCTCTACCCGGTCGACGTAGCGGACTATCAGGCTTCTCCTGAGTCGGTCGGCGGTTGCGCTCCGCAGCGTATTCAGCTGCTCGCGATGCAGGTCGAAGACGATCATCGACTGTCTGCCTTTTGTTGTTTTGGGTTCGACGCGACCTTTCGGAGTGAAATCCAGGTGGGCGGCGGAGTCTTGGTCGATGTAGGGATGCAACAGGAGAGGGCCCTCGCGGTCATCTAGGTCAAGGGGACCGAGGTAGTATTCTCCTGGCTGGCTAGCGCTTTCTATCGCATCGGCTGGACTCTTCAACTGTTCTCGCTCGCCCGGTCCCAGCGTTACGCGAAACACACGCTCCCCCGTAATTGGAAACTGATTTTTCTTGCCTGCGTACGAATTGCACATGTCGCATGAAGGCAGCAGGTTGAACCAACTGTAGGCAAGCCAGAAGTAGCCGGGGTGATCTCGCGAACCGGTGATCGCCCGTTTTGGCCGCCAGTGCTCGGCTGCAGTTGGGATGTCTGTCAACGACTTTTCGCAGTATGCACATTTGTTGCCAAACTTGTTGCGAAGCAACCATTTCTTGTGCGCACGCCAGATCTGCTGAGTTTCCACGGGCACCTCGCCGGTCGTTTCGTACTCGGTGACTGCGTCCCGACGAGCTCGTTCGGCCGTCGTGTACCACGTCCGGAACTCCTCTTTCGCATCCTCGGAAATCGGCTCATCGTCGATGTGGTCCGGGTGGAATCTTACGTAACGCACGTTAACCTTCCACCGAACCAAGCCGACTTACTTCGTCTAGCAGTTCCCGCGCCCTCTCTTTGAGCTGTTCTTGCACATTAGGCGTGGACTTGCCCACAGCCTCAGTGAGCAGGAGATCAAGGAAGTCCATCGCGCGTTGCTCCGACGGCGTTGACGGGCCGACGGGCACCCGGACCTCGAGATAGTCCTGCAACGCGCGGAATTCGGCTTCCTCCTCTTGTCCCCGCTCGGCGACCAGTAGTTCCTGGTAGCGCTCGACGCTTCTTCGGGTGTCTAGGTCCACCGACGTGGTGAGTCCGAATAGGTGACCGGTGAGGAGCTGATCGGCCCGCCCTCGGATGACGTCGTCGTCTTCGCCAGAACGTGGCACGCGGCAGAGCAACCCATTGCGTCGGGTCAACGCGGTGACTTGTCGTTGTTTCATGCCGCCGACCATCAGCGGTGAGTGTGTCGTTGCTATGAACTGGACGTTGGGTAGCAATTCCTTTAGCCGCGCGGTCAGTTGTTGTTGCCAATCCGGATGCAGGTGGGCATCGATTTCGTCGATCAACACAGTTGCGCTGCGGTGTAGCGCGACTTCACCAGATGATGCGGTGTCGTGGAGTCGTTCGACTACGAAGCCGACCCAGCCGATGAGCGCGTTGGCTCCTTGACTCAGCGCCTCGATCGGCAGAACGCCGTCGGCAGTTCTCACGTAGACGGCATTCGCCTCCGGGTCCACGTGGTCAAAGCGAATATCCAGCTCGGCGGTCAGCACTTTGATCGCCCGAACTAGGTCGTCTAGCAGTGCCTGGGGCTTGGCTGATTTGGTGCCGCTGGCGAGGCTATCCTTAATTAGGTAGTCGCAGTTGATGATCCGCTGTTTGACCGAGTCTAGACGGGAATCGGGCTCGCCCAGCAGCAGCGCCAGCACATCTGATCTACTCGGACGTTTGGGTGTGTCTGCACCACTCGGGGCCGATTCTCGTTGCCAGGTCAGCGTTCTAAGTGGCGGGATACCGATGACCATGTGTCGCTCGGCTTCTAATTCCAGTCGGGGCGAGTGCCGAACGATCGTCTCAGTGGTTGATCGCGATAGGTCAGTCAGGAACCGCCGGCCGCTACTCGTCTCGACCTGTATGGCACCCCGGGACGCACCAGCCCGCAGCAGTCGGGCACCGAACACCGGTCCGTCATCACCGGAGTACACCAGAGCGAGAGCCTTCAGGATCGTCGACTTTCCCACGCCGTTGTCGCCGAGCATCACATTGAAGTCGTCATCGAACTCGACGGAGAGCTCTTCGAAGGGTCCGATGTTCTCCAGGACGATCCGGCGCACTTTGTCTGCGGCCAGTTTCGATGTAGAGGCTCGATCAGGCGTGCGGTCGGCGTAATCCGTGATTCGTTCGAGGAAACCAACCATCTTGTCAGCGTCGAAGGGGCTGTATGGCAGTACATGCGTGTTGAACCGCCTGCGAAGTGCGTTGGCTTCAGTGCGCCACGTGGGCGATGATGCGTTGACCAGAGCGAAGTGACGTCCCTGAAGTGAGCTGATCGATAGCGGCTCGATGAAGTTGGCGATGCTCGCCATGCTGGTGCCGATGAACAGCACTGTTCGGGTCGACAACAGCCCGGCGAGTGCCTGGCCCAGCGGCCGGTTGTTGGCGACCGTGTCGCTGAATTGACCCGGACTTAGCAGCAGAGTATCGGGCTTGCTGGGTGTGCCGTACAGCGCGATGAGAAATCTCTGCCGACGGCTGAGATTGTCAAGGACGACGTTTCCATCCCGCCATGTCAGCTGAGGGACGTCCGGTAGTACTCGACTCAGCATTGTGTCGTAATTTGTCGTGAGCACCGCGGAGGCGGGCAGGCTGCCCAATGCCACGTAGAGTTTGGACGGCATGGGTTCTGCGCTATGGATAGCCGCAATTTCACGAGCCAAGGCGTTGCGGTCTGTGGCGGCGGCGATTTCATCTGCGACAGAAGCGATCTGACCGCCATCGAGGCTGAGTCGCAGCGACTTTGCCAGGTCGGGATCCAATGCCTCTTGCTCGCAAGCCCACTCGAAGAGATGCGAAATGAGATCTGTGGAGCTCGGGTACGACGCGCTTAAAGCGACGCCGGCGCCTACGAACACGGCGAGCTGGCCCTCGGCTGCTGCTCGCAGCAGCTCTGGAGGCGGCGGCGGCAAGCGAAATGATTCGTGCGAATCAGCGTTGATTGCTATGGCCGCAGATGGAGTGCCGGCAGAGTCGGCGGACAGCTGCACTACGGTCCTCGCCTGACCTCTCATCCATCGCCGCCGCACGTCCATCGAAAGGAACTGCACGACCATGATGTAAATCAGGTAAATCGCGACGATGACAGCTGAGACGATCCCGGCGAGGGTCAGGTATTCGGACTTGTATGACGCTCGGTCGTAGGCGGAGTTGTACGGCGAGATGTTGTATATGGCGATGAGGGTGAAGACCCACGTGATCAGGAGGCCTGCGACAGCGGCGATTGATCCTCCGAAACGGAGCCGCCAATAGCGGATGTAGTGGCGAGAGTTGCGCCAATCCAACCTGTCGTCCGATGCCATCTATCAGTACCTGCCAATTCCGACAGTGCCGCTGTCCGCAGATGAAGTTCGCACCCGCTACCTCCGAGGCTTCGAGACGATGGTCCTGCCCAAACGGCACCCCCGGGCAAGTAACAGATGAAGGATACTTGCACGCGTGTGGCCGGGCCCCAAGCTACGCATATTTGGTTCGTCCGTTGGGTCTGCTGCACGAATAGGTGCATCTGAGTTGGCTTGCCTGTGGCGAGCTGAAAGGATGTTCATGTGCCAAAGCCTTACGCCCGCGAGTTCGGTGAGGGCGTCGTCCGGTCGCCCTTTACTGAGACGACGGCGTGACGATCGAGCAGACCGCCACCGATTTCGGGGTCCATCCGATAACGCTGCAGAAGTGGATGCGCCGGCCGACATCGACGAGGACACCGAGCCCGGCAAGAGCAGCATCGAGTCCGGTGAGCTGCGGGATGCGCGGCCTCGGAACAAGCTGTTAGAGCAGGAAAACGAGGTCCTGCATCGGCCTCGCGGAAGTTGACACTCAGTGGGCCTACGCTTGGTCGCTCGATGAAGGCGTGGAAGACGAGCCGCCGCAGCGGTTGTTCCTAATCGTGGCGCAGCCAACTCAGTCGGATCCGCGAACGCTTCGGTCGGATCGGAGGCAGACCCCTCGTCCATATTCGGGGACCGTACTGCCGACGTCCGACGGCAGCGTCAATACGAACGCGCGCCTGTGCTGTCATTGACAGCACGCCTTCAGGTTGGTGCAGGTCGCGATAGCTTGTGGCGTGTCGGATGCGACCGTATTTCCGCAGGTGATCCCGCAAATCGTAGGTCAGATAGGGGTTCGAATCCTCTTAGCTCCACGTTTGAAAACCCGCTCCGGCCATTGGTCGGCCGGGTTTCTTGGTTTGCGGATCAAGCAATGCTGAGCAGATGCCCAGCAATTCGGTGACGTAGCCGTCATCCTGGGGTAGCTTGCCCTGCATGCCCTTGGAGCTGGCCTCGTTCTTTCGGACAACTCTGCCGCTCGATCTCAGCGGGCTGGGCGCCCTCGATGATGGCCGCTACCACTCCCTTTGGCTGCCCGATCACCTGGTGAGTTTCTGGCCGGACTCGATCTGGACGGCCGAGTTCACCGACCTCGCGGAGCTGTCGCCGTCACCGCACCGCTACCTGGACACCCTTGCCCTCGCCGGTGCCGTCGCGGCGCGCACCACCCGCACCCGGCTCGCCACCAGCGTTCTCGACACCGTTCGACGCCACCCGGTGATGCTGGCCCAGTCGGCACTGACCCTCAGCCATCTCTCGGACGGCCGGTTCATCCTGGGACTGGGCGCCGGCGAGCGCGAGAACCTGGCGCCGTACGGCTTCGACCATCAGAGCGCGGTGAGTCGATTCGCCGAGGCACTCCGGCTGATCCGGCTGCTGTGGAATACCGACGGACCGATCGACTTCGCCGGGCAGTACTTCACGCTGGAGCACGCCCGGCTGGACACCGAGTTGCACCACACCGGCCCGCCACCCATCTGGATCGGGGCCAACGGCCCCCGCATGCTGCGCCTGGTCGGGGAATTCGGCGACGGCTGGTGGCCGACGGGCAGCGCCGGGCCCGAGATCTATGCCAACCAGCTGGCCGGCATCCGGGAGGCGGCCGAACAGGCCGGGCGCGACCCGGAGGCGATCACGCCCGCGAAGATGGTGGTCTGCCTCATCGGTGAGCCCGACGAACTGAGCGTGATTGTGCAACGCCCGCTGGTGAAGTCGCTGGTGCTGCAACTGACGGCCGACGCGCTGCGAACCACCGGTCACCGTCATCCGATGGGGGAGCACTGGCGCGGCATCCAGGACATCGACCCGCGCGTGCTGACCCGCGACAGGCTGCTCCGGCTCTTCGAACAGGTCGACCCGGCCGCGATCCTGTCCGTCGTTCCGCACGGGACGCCGAAGCAGGTCGCCACGCAGATCGCCGAATTCGCCGAGGCGGGTGCCCAAGTCGTCTCGGTGCTCGACTACAGCGGAATGGCCGGGCAGGCCTACGCCGCCGAGTCGGCACGCAAAGTTCGCGAGGTCGAAGACGAATTGCTGAAGCTCACAGGAAGCACACCATGACAACCTTGGACACCGACGTCCTCATCGCCGCCGCGCAGAAATCGACCGGGGTCACCGACTTCGGCGACGAAACCCTGCCCGCCCGCGTGGCACTGGTCGTCGACAGGATGAACAGCGCCCAACTCGATGAAACCGGCTCGCGGGCAGCTGCATTGACGATCGACGGACTGCTCACGAGCCGTCTGCGGTTCATCGCAGACCATGCCCGCCTGCCGCTGCAGGCAGAAGCAATTACGGCCCCGCTCTTCGCCACCGGCGAGCCTCGGTCGGGAACGACGCTGCTGCATGCCCTGCTCGCCGAGGACGAGGATTTCCGCGCGCTGCGGTTCTGGGAGGTGATGTATCCCTCGCCACCACCCGGCCCGGCCGGCGTCGACGACCCGCGCCGCGCGCAGGCCGATGCCGACTGGCGGGAAATCCTCGATCGCATCCCGCCGTGGATCGTCAGCCACCCGTACAACGATCTGCTCGGTGCCGGGCTGCCCGAGTGTGAACGTACGTGGGCCTTCGACTTCCGTGCGACCAACCCGAGCGCCTGGTGGCGGGTCCCGCTCACGATCCAGAACTTCGGCCAAGACCATCGCGCGCAATACGCGCTACACCGCATGATGCTGCAACACATCCAACATTCGCGCCCGCCGAAACGCTGGGTGCTCAAGGGCTTTCACGGCCGACGCCTGCGCGCGCTCTTCGACACCTACCCCGACGCGCGCATCGTCTGGGTACACCGTGACCCGGTGCAGGTGCTCGCCTCCCAGATCGTGGCCTTCGGGCAGATCAACGAGAGTCTTGCCGGGGCGCTGGATTGGACGCAGTACGCCAAGGACACCATCGAGGGGTCGAGGGCGAACTTCCACGCCTACCTCACCGACCCGCTGGTGGACGACCCGCGTATCCACCACGTCCGCTACCGCGACTTCGTCGCCGACCCGGTCGCCGCGATCGAGGGTTTCTACGACTTCGCCGGACTTCCGTTGACCGCCGCCGCCGAAAAGGCGATGCGCGACTACCTCGTCACCAACCGCAGCGACCGGTACGGCAAGTTCACGTACTCCACCGACGTCCTACCGGTCCCCGTACAGCAGCTGCACGACGAATTCGCCGGATACCGCGAGCGATTCGGCATCGACATCGAGACGAGGCACTGATGGCGTTCGGCGACACCGCGGACGACGCGGCGCTGCGTGCGGCGTGGCACGACTTCTGCGACCGGCTCAAGGCCGCCGGAGATCTGGCGTTCAAGGACACCTCGCCGCCGAATGCGCTGCAACGCGCCGACGCGTTCCGCTACCTCACGCAGAATCTCGGGCAGGCTTACGATCTCGCCCTGGAGACCAAGAACACCCGCTATCCGATGATCCATCCGTTCTGCGGGCCGAGCCGCAAGCTCGGCGGCGACAACGCCGACTTCGTCTATCTGCAGGCCTGGATCGACGGCGCATCGACGTATCGCATCGAAGGTGACCGGGGTACTGCGCGTTTCATCAACTTCACCGTGCAGGGGCCGCGTCCGGAAAAGGACGTCTACTACGGCGCCGATCACCCCAATCTGCATGAGCCCTTCGGGGATACCCCCGAGGCGAACATCACCGGTGATGACCTTGTCACCGAGCCGGACGGCAGCTTCGTGCTCTACGTCGGAGGGGAACGGCGAGAACCGAATTGGCTGCCCACCACAGCGGGTTCACGCAAGCTCTTCATGCGGCAGGGCTTCGACTCCTGGGCGGAGCGCTCGGCGCAATTCAGCATCGAACGCATCGACATGGACGAGCCACGTCCCGTTCCGACCCCGCAGGATCTCATCGCGTCGATGCAATGGGCCGGCGACTTCCTCACCGGGGCGATGACCGACTGGCCGGACCGCGAACTGCAGATCGGCTCGCTGTTCGGCGAGCCAGAGCCCAACGTCTTTCCCGGCGCGCGCTTCGCAGGCACGGCCGAGCAACGCGATGTGCGCCGCGGCCGGCTCATCGTCACCACGCCATGGCGCCTCGGGCCGGACGAAGCGCTGCTCTTCGAGTTCGCCGACGACGGGGAATTCTGGATGCTGACCAACATGGGCGCGTTCTGGAACAGCATGGACTACCTGTATCGGCCGGTGAGCCACACCCCGAGCAGATCGGCGATCGACTCCGACGGCCGTGTGCGAATGGTGCTGGCCCACAACGATCCCGGCGTGCACAACTGGATCGACACCCAACGGTTCAGTGCGGGCTATCTCACCATGCGGGTCATCGGCAGCCGACAGGTGCCAGACGTCAGTACCACCGTCGTGCCGTTGACCGAGCTGGACACCGTGCTGCCGGCCGAAACCCGGCGCGTCACGGCCGACGAACGCGCCGCGCAACTGCACGCCCGCTTCGACGCCATCCGCCGCAGGTACAGGATCTGACATGGACCCCAGACTCGAGACGCTCGCCGCGTCGGCCTTCGACAACGTCTACCACGTGGGCCATCTCGTACCCGATCTGGCGAGAGCCATGGACTCTGTGGCGGCAGCCATGCGGATCACCTGGGCGCCGCCGTTCGAGATGCGCAGCGGCTTCACCCGGCCCGACGGATCCGCAGACGACCAGACCGTACGCATCGCGTTCTCCACGTCCGGCCCGCCGTACCTGGAGCTGATCGAGGTTGTCGCTGACAAAGATTCGATCTTCGCCGAACCGAAGCTCGGCGGCATGCACCACCTCGGCTACTACGCACAGTGCTGGCGCGACGATGTCGCCCGGCTGCAGGCCAACGGTTGGGAGTTGGAGCGCACCGGTGCCGGGGTGGCGTTCCTGCGCGACCCGCACAGCGGGCTGCGCGTCGAGGTGGTGAGCTTCAAGGGCCGCGACTTTCTGACCCGGATACTCGACGGTGAGATGGCGCAGAACTATCCGCTGACCGAGCGCCCGTGACCGCCGTCGCGCACACCTCGTACGGAGCACTGCGCGGCGACGCGCACGGTGACGTCATCGTCTTCCGCGGTGTGCCCTACGCGGCGGCGCCGACGGGTGAACATCGTTGGTGTCCACCACAACCCGTACCCAGTTGGGCCGGCGTGCGGGAGGCGATGGCGTTCGGTGCGATCGCCCCGCAGGACATCGCGCCCGAGCGGCTGGCCAAGCGCGGCCTGACCATGAGCGAGGACTGTCTCACACTCAACATCTGGACCCCCGCGATCGACGACCACCGCCGGCCTGTGCTGGTCTTTCTGCACGGCGGCGGGCAGGCCCAGGGCCACGGGTCGGCACCGCTGCTCGACGGTGCGCGACTGGCCCGGCGCGGCGACATCGTAGTGGTGACAGTGAATTTCCGGCTCGGCGTGCTCGGTTCGCTCTACGCGCCGGACTGGCACGGGGCCGACTCCACCAACCTGACACTGCGCGACCAGCGGCACGCGCTGCGGTGGGTGCGCGAGCAGATCGGCGCCTTCGGCGGCGACCCCGACGCCGTCACGGTGGCGGGGCAGTCCTCGGGCGCGATCGCGATATCGGCCTTGCTCGCCGGCGGGTGCCGTCTGTTCGACCGCGCGATTCTGCAGAGCGGCGGTTTGGAGCGTGTCCGCTCGACCGCAGCCGCCGCGGCCGTGGCTGAGAAAGTCATCTCATCCGTCGGCCGAGAACCGGACGTCGAGCAGATCCTTGCCGCGCAGCGTCGCATCGACACCGGATTCGTACCGCCGCAGGGGCCGTTCCATCCCTGCATCGACGGCGACGTCATCGCCGAGCACCCGTTGTTGGTTGCGCGCACCCGCGCCATGCCGGCGATCCCCATCCTGGCCGGAACGACGCGCGACGAGTGGCGGATCTTCGACGCGGCGCTGGATGAAGGGGTCTTCACCGAGCAGTACCTGCGCGACCGGGCGCGGGCACTCGCCGGAGACAGTCACGACCCGGGCGCGGTGGTGGCCACCTACCGCGCCGACCAGCACACGCTTCGCGATGTCGCCAGCGCGATGGTCACCGACTACCACTTCGCCGCGCCTACCGAGCAGTTCGTCAGGGCCCACGCCGAGCGCGGCAACCCAGTGTTTCGCTACGAACTGCAGTGGCCTTCTCCGCGCGCCGGGTTCGGGGCCTGCCACGATTCGTGTCTGCCCTTGCTGTTCGGCACCCTGGATGCCGCGCCCGCCCTGGCCGGTGCCGACGAGGCGGCCCTCCAGATGTCGGATGCAGTTCAGCAACTGTGGCTGGAGTTCGTTCGTGGGGGAGAGCCCTGGGAACACTACGACGGGGTCGGCGGGCCCACGATGCTGCTCGGTCCTGAGACCCGAATCGTCCGGCGGTACCGCGCGGAGCAACTCGCGATCTGGGAAAGTCGCTATCCCGCCTACGGGTAGGCGACTTTGACCGGACGCTCCGGGCCTGCGCGTTATGCCAAGTCGGACAATACCTTTCGCGCAGCTTCGAGTTCTGCCTCCAAGGCAGCCACTTTGGCAGCCTGTTCGGAGCGGGCCGCCTCGATCACCTCATCGATCGGGGTGGAGAGGTCCTCGTGTAGTTCCTTGGCGGCCCGGGACACTGCGGCGGCCGCGACCGCGACGTTGCGCGCCAGGTAGGTGGTGCCCTGCTTGAGCTCGGCGTGCCATTCGCCGTCGGCGGTGCCCGTGACGGTGAGGGTCAGCTCGATGGTCTTGGTCTTCTTGCCCGGTGCCTTCTTGGCCGGGGCCCTCTTGGGCTTTTCGTCGGCGGGTGCTTCGGAGGCAGGTGCGTCGGTCTCGGGCGTGCTCTCGGCCGAGGAGATCAACGTGTCGGGAGTGTCGGAGTCGATGGTCATCGTTTCTGGCGCCTGAGTGTCTACAGTCATCGTCACGGCGAACTCCTTCTAAGCATCGCTTGCGCTGGGCGGGCTGGCGGTCGCAGATATTAGAACACACATTCGATGCCCGCGGTCAAGTCGACGCGCCCGCCGCGCTCACTTCGCGGGATGGACAGCTTCGCCGATGAGAGTCCCGATGGCCGTTCCGTCCAGATGCTGTAGCAGGTCGAGCGGATCGTCGAAAACGGCCTGCGCACCGGCCTTTTCGAGCTCGCAGTCGGCGACCCCACCGGAACGTAGGCCGATGAACGGCACGCCGGCGCGACGGGCGGCTTCCCCGTCCCACACCGCGTCCCCGACGAAGACCGCCCGATCGGCGGATACGCCGGCCCGTTCGAGGGCCACCTTGACGATGCCCGGGTCGGGCTTGGCGGTGTCCACGTCCTTCGACGACGTTGCCGCCGCGATGGCGTCTTCGCTGTCGAGAACCTCTCGGGTGATGGCGAGTTCGTCTTCCGGTGCGGAACTGGCGAGCACCACCTGCACCTCGTTCTCGGCCAGATGGTGCAGCAGTTCGCGGGTGCCCGGGAGGCGCACGATCAGGTCCGCGCTGTCCTTGTAGAGGCTGCTGTGGCGGTCCTTGAGCCGTTGCTGCACAGCATCACTTGCGTCCCCGGAGAGGTTTGCCACCAGGGTGCTGCCATCCATACCGATACTGCGATGTATCCGCCAGGAGTCCACGTCGACGTTCTCCTCGCGGAACGCGCGCACCCACGCATGAACGTGCAGGTAGTTCGTGTCGACGAGGGTTCCGTCGACGTCGAACAGGACCGCGAAAGGTCTCGACATCGGCATGCGCGCGGTATACCCGCCTGCTCGCAGATCAAACGGCTCAGTGGTAGTGAGCCAGTTGCTCGGTCAGCTCCTGCGCGTACGCCAGCTGCCGGGTGAGCTTCACGCAGGATTCTTGTGCGCGGGTATGGCATTCGGCCACGTAGCTGGTCGCCGCCGCGCGCCGCGCGGTGTCCGCGGCAGTGGAGTTGAGAGTGTCGAGGGCATCCAGCAGCTGCCGCATCTCCTCGAGACTGAAGCCCAGCGGTTTCATCCGGCGGATCGCCAGCAGCCGGTTGACGTCGTCGGCGGTGTAGAGGCGGAAGCCGCCTGCGGACCGAGCCGAGGGCGCGACGAGACCGACCTCGTCGTAGTGCCGGATCGTCTTGATGGACAACTCTGTTCGCGCGGCGACCTCGCCGATCTGCAGGTGATCCTGACTGCTCAACGATTCCCCCTGGCGGTTCAGTGCGCCGCGGCCAGTTGACCGCTGAGCCGGGCGTGCCGTTCTGCGCTGTTCTCGTTCATCCCGACAATGGTGACGGTCTTGCCCTTGGCAGCGTATTTGGTGGTGATGGCGTCCAGGGTGGACACGGTGGACGCGTCCCAGATGTGTGCCTGGCTCATGTCGATGACGATGTTTTCGGGGTCGCCGACATAGTCGAATTGGTAGACCAGGTCGTTGCTGGAGGCGAAGAACAGCTCGCCCCGGACCGCGTACACGCGGGTGTCCTCGTCCGGATGGTCGATGTCGACGACCTCGGTGAAATGAGCGACGCGACGGGCGAAGAGGACCATGGCGATCAGCGTGCCGACGGCGACGCCGTAGGCCAGGTTGCTGGTCGCCACGGTGACCGCCACGGTGGCGAGCATGACGGCGGTTTCGCTCTTTGGCATGCGCCGCAGGGTTTTCGGGTTGATGCTGTGCCAGTCGAGGGTGCCGACAGAGACCATGATCATCACGGCGACCAGTGCGGCCATGGGGATTTGGGCCACGATATCGCCGAGCCCGACGACCAGGCCGAGCAGGAACGCGCCGGCCAGGAATGTCGAGATCCGGGTGCGCGCGCCGCACGCCTTCACGTTGATCATGGTCTGCCCGATCATCGCGCAGCCACCCATGCCGCCGAAGAATCCGGTGACGATGTTGGCCACACCCTGGCCCAGCGCCTCGCGGGACTTGTCGGAGTGGGTGTCGGTGATGTCGTCGACGAGCTTGGCCGTCATCAGCGATTCCAGCAGGCCCACCACCGCCATGGCGAGTGCGTAGGGCGCGATGACACCGAGTGTTTCCAGGGTGAACGGGACGTTGGGGATCAGCAGGGACGGCAGGCTCGACGGCAGCTGCCCTTCGTCACCGACATTGGGAATCGACCAGCCGAATCCGACGGTGGCGGCGGTGAGCACCACGATGGCCACCAGCGGCGCGGGGATCGCGGTGCTCAGTTTCGGAAGCGCCACGATGACGGCGATGGCGACCACGACCATCGGGTAGACCAGCCACGGCACACCGAGCACATGCGGCAACTGGGCCAGAAAGATCAGGATCGCCAAGGCGTTCACGAAGCCGACCATCACGCTGCGCGGCACGAACCGCATCAGCTTGGCGACTCCCAGCCCGCCGAGAATCAGCTGCAGCACTCCGGCCAGGATGACCGTGGCGATCAGGTAATCCAGGCCGTGACTGCGCACCAGCGGCGCCACCACCAGTGCGACGGCGCCGGTGGCGGCGGAGATCATCGCGGGCCGCCCACCGACGAGCGCGATGGTCACCGCCATCGTGAACGAGGCGAACAGGCCGATGCGCGGATCCACGCCGGCGATGATCGAGAACGAGATCGCTTCGGGGATCAGCGCAAGGGCCACCACCAGGCCGGCGAGAGCCTCGGTGCGCAGCCGGCGGGGAGAACGCAGTGCGGCCAGTACCGACTGCTGCTCGCGCGGCGTCACCGTATCGGTCGATCGATTCAACACAACTCCGTTTCAACTCCGCGCGGCGACTCAGCGCGGCAAGCAGGCACAGTTGATCCACGCGTCATTGCGTGAAAAGTATTGTCAGAACGTGCAATTGGAAGCGCCGGAGGTGTGCCCCGTGCGGGCGCGGCGACGGCCACGTTCTACATCGACGGCAACTCTACCCCTGGGGGAGGGTTGCATTTCAAATCGGCGAGCACGGATGTGCTCGATGCCACACCCGGTATCAGTCTTCGAGCCCGTATTCGTCGAACCAGTAGGCCAACTTTCCGCGCCGGCTCACCGCGCGCAGCCGGGCCTCGGCCGCCGTCCGTGTCTTGCTGGTGGTGACGATGAGCAGTTCGTCGCCGACGGCGATACGGGTGTCCGGTAGCGGGACGAACGTGCGGCCGTTGCGGATGATCAGCGTGATCACCGCCGGATCGGGCAGCCGCAGTTCGAGGATCGTCACGTTGTGCAATCGGGAATGGGGTTGCACGGTCATGGTCAGCAGCTCGGCGTCGAGCACGTCCAGCGGTGCGGCTTCGACCTGGATTTCGCGGGTGATGTCGCGGGTGATCAGCCCGAGCGCGTTGGCCACGAATTTGATGCTGGGCGCCTGTATCAGGGTGAAGATCACCACGAGGACGAACACGATGTTGAGCAGCCGGTAACTGTCCGGCACGCCGGCGACGATCGGGAACGTGGCCAGCACGATCGGCACCGCACCGCGTAACCCGGCCCAGGACAGGAAGAGCTGTTCGCGCAGCGGGATCCGGAATCCGGCCAGCGACAGCACCACCGACACGGGTCGGGCGATCAGAAGCAGCACCAGCCCGATGACGATCGCAGGGATGACGTCGCCTGCCAGATCGTGCGGGTTCACCAGCAACCCGAGGAGCACGAACAGCCCGATCTGGGCCAGCCAGCCGACCCCCTCGGCGAAGGAACGGGTGGCCGACTTGTGCGGCAGACCCGAGTTGGCGAGGACCACCGCGGACAGGTACGCGGCGATGAAGCCACTAGCGTGGGCGCTGCCCGCTGCGGCGAACGCGATGAAACCCAGCCCGAAGGTCGCGATCGGGTAGAGACCCGAGGCGGGCAGCGCGATGCGGCGTAAGGCGAACGCGCCGGCGAAACCGACGGCCAAGCCCAGCAGGGCGCCGGTGATCAGCTCGTAGAACAGATCGGTGATCGCGCCTTCGGGGTGGAACACGAACGGCACCACGCTGAACGTCAGCACGAGGATGACCGCGGGCGCGTCGTTGAAACCGGACTCCGCCTCCAGCAGCCCGGCCAGCCGGCGGGGCAGCGGCAGGATCCGCAGCACCGAGAACACCGCGGCCGCGTCGGTGGAGGAGACGATCGCCCCGAGCAGCAGCGCGAGTTGCCAGTCCATGCCCAGTAGCAGATGCGCACCGACGGCGGTGATCGCGGTGCTGATGAGCACGCCGACCGTGGCCAGTACGCCTGCCGGTGCCAGCACGCCGCGGATATCAGAGAAACGTGTGGTCAGACCACCCTCGACGAGCACGATCGCCAGTGCTGTGGTGCAGACGTTGCGGGCAAGTTCGACGTTGTTGAAGTCCAGCCCGATCCCGTCGACGCCCAGCACCATGCCGACCAGCAGGAAGAACAGGAGGCTGGGGAACCCGATCCGGGTCGCCACCCGCGTGCCGATGATGCTCGCCAACAGCACGACGCCGCCGGTGAGCAAGGTCAGGTACAGCTGGTTCAGACTCATCGGGAATCAGTTAATCAGGACGAAGGCCCGTGAGTGCGCCGTGCGAATAGGCGAAAATGGTTGGGTGGCGGAACGGAATATGCGAGTAGTGGTCGCCGGTGCCGGCAATGTGGGCCGCTCCGTTGCGCGTGAGTTGCTCGACAACGGCCACAAGGTCCTGCTGATCGAGCAGCTGCACCGCCGATACGAGCCGCACACCGTGCCGGGCGCCGACTGGCTGCTCGCCGACGCCTGCGAACTCTCCGCGATGGAGGAGGCCGGCATCGAAACGTGTGACGTACTGATCGCGGCTACCGGTGACGACAAGTCCAATCTCGTGGTCGGGTTGCTGGCCAAGTCGGAATTCGGCGTGCCGCGGGTGGTGGCCCGCATCAACGACATCCGAAACCAGTGGTTGTTCGGACAGGACTGGGGCATCGACGTCGCGGTGTCGACGCCGGGTTCCCTGGTGGCCGGCATCGAGGGTGCCATCGACGTCGGGCACCTGGTGCGATTGATGACGCTGCGCGGGGGGCGGGTGGAGCTGACCAAACTCACACTGCCCGAAGACAACCCCGTCGTCGGTCAGCGGGTGGACCGATTGGACCTGCCGGTCGATACCGCGCTGGTCACTGTCGTTCGCGGCAACAAGGTGCGCTTTCCCAAGCCCGACGACGTGCTCGAAGCCGGCGACGAGTTGCTGTTCACCGCCAATCGCACCTCGGAGAATTCGCTGCTGGCCGCCATCCACGGCGGGGAGTTCCTCAGGGAAGTGGTGTCGGACGAACCGTGAAGCGTGGTGCTCGCGCGGCTAATTGATTGCCGGTGGTGGCTGGGGTTGGAAGGGTGGGTACCACCACCAGTGGGCGCGTTCCCCGGTCGGGCCGGGGCACGGCGCGACATCGGGTGGGGGTGTCGTCGGAGGACGGGCCAACGATCCGCCGTGCAGCGGTCTGCCGGCAGTGTCGGTGACCACCAGCCGGTTGGCGGGTCCGGTGATGGTGATGAGGCGGCGGTGGTGCAGCCGGTGGTGATACGGGCAGACCAGCACCAGGTTGTCCAGTTCGGTGGGTCCGCCGTCTTCCCAATGGATGATGTGGTGGGCGTGCAGACCGCGGGTTGCCCCGCAACCGGGCACCACGCAGCAGCGGTTGCGATGCTCCAAAGCCCGGCGTAGCCGGCGGTTGATCTGCCGGGTGGTGCGCCCGGCGCCGATCACCTGACCGTGCCGTTCAAACCAGGTTTCGTACGTAGCGTCGCACAGCAGCTCACGTCGTTCGTCCTCGGTCAGCACCGGGCCCAGATGCAGTGCGGCGACCGGTTTGTCGCCGCCGGTGTCGAGGTTGACGTGTACCACCACGGTGGTGTGCTGTCCATGCGGGCGCCGCGCCGCCTCCACATCCCAGCCGGTCTCGATGACACTCATGAACGCATCCACACCGTTCGGGAACGGCGGCGCCTGAACATCGTCCGCATCATCGGACTCGGTGTCGTGATCGCGTTTCCAATCCGCGACCAACCCATCGTGATGGGCCTGGCGGGCCGCGTCGAACCTGGCGGCCTCCAACCGGGTCAACCGGATCCGGTAGGTGGTGTACGCGCCGTCCTCGGTCTTGGTGATCGACCGCCCAGGGTCGGGACCCGGCACCGGCTCGTGGTCTGGTTCGGGGCGCGGTTCCAGCTTGACCGCGGTACGCAGCTGAGTGACCGTCGCGACCGCGGCCAGCTCCGCGTAGTGCTCATCGGATCCGTCGGCGGCTTTCTCGGCGATCACCCCGACCTGATCCAGCGACAGCCGGCCTTCCCGCATCCCTTGCGCACACCGGGGGAACTCGTCGAGCCGCCGCGCGATCGCCACCACCACCTCGGCGTTGCGCGGGGTCACACCGGTCTTCCAGGCCACCAGCGCCTCCATCGATCGGACGCCGGTGGCACCACATAATTCGTCACGGTCCATCTCGGCGACGATCTCCACGATGCGACCGTCGATCGCATTGCGCTGACCGATCAGCTCCGATACCTCGGCGAACAACCCCTCCAGACGCTGCGCAGGACTCTCCGCAACATCGAAAGTGGCTGCGGTGGAAGGCATGACCCCATCATCGCAGAGGGGTACGACAAGTTCTGGATCAAGCTTTAGTCTGCTACCCATGGACGCCGAAGACGCCGAACCGGAACGCCGGCTGGTCATCAGGGTCAACTCGAACGCCAAGATGTCCCGCGGCAAGGCCGCGGCGCACGCGGTGCATGCCGCGCTGAAGCTCTACGGCATCGAGTACGACCACCCGGTCATCGTGATCGGCGGCAAGCCCGATGAGATTCTGGCGCAGACGGTGCATGTGCGCGATGCGGGACGCACCGAGCTGGAGCCCGGCACGCTGACCGCAGGGGCGAGCTGGGAGTACAAGGACCGCTCCGAAGCCGACGAGACAGACGGGTAGGCGCTATCCCGTTGCTGCCGCATGCTCCCCGTGCCCGGGCAGCGCGGGCAGCGCCAAGCCCAGATGCTCGCGCAGGGTCGTTCCCTCGTAATCGGTGCGGAAAACGCCGCGTTCCTGCAGCAGCGGGACGACGCGGTCGACGAAGGGGTCGAGCCCGTCCGGGGTGACGTGGGGGACCAGGATGAATCCGTCACTGGCGTCGGATTGCACCAGATGGTCGATGGATTCGGCGATCGTGGCGGCCGAGCCGACGAAGTTCTGCCGCCCGGTGACTTCGATGATGAGCTCGCGGGTGGTCAGGTTCTCGGCCTCGGCCCTGGCGCGCCATTCGTGGGCGACGGCGACCGGGTCGCGGTGAATCCGCACGCTGGCCCGGCCCTTGGCGATGGTGTTCTCGCCGACCAGCGGGTCGATGCTGGGCAGCGGTCCGTCCGGGTCGTGATCGGAAAGGTCGCGGTTCCACAGCTGTTCGAGGAACTTGATCGCGGTCGCGGGGGAGACCTGGGCCAGGCGTACCTCGTGGGCCAGGTCGGCGGCCTCGTCGTCGGTGTCCCCGAGGACGAAGGTGGCCGCGGGCAGGATCAGCAACTGGTCGTGGCGGCGGCCGTATTTGGCCAGGCGGCCCTTGACGTCGGCATAGAACTTCTGGCCGTCCTCCAGCGTCCCGTATCGCGAGAAGATGGCATCGGCGGCTGCTGCGGCGAACTCGCGCCCGCGGTCGGAGTCTCCGGCTTGGAAGATCACCGGGCGACCCTGTGGGCTGCGGGGCACGTTGAACCGGCCGCTGATGTCGAAATGATCATTGCGGTAGGCGAACTGGCCGGCGGCCGGATCGGACAGGAAGAGGCCGCGGTCCTTGTCGGCAACGACTTCGTCGCCGCGCCAGGAGTCGAACAGGGTATGGGCGGCGGCCAGGAAGCTCTCGGCCCGTTCATAGCGCTGGTTCTCGGGCAGAAAGCCGCCCCGGCGGAAGTTCTCGCCGGTGAAGGCATCCCATGAGGTGACGACGTTCCAGGCGGCCCGGCCTTCGGACAGATGGTCCAGCGAGGCGAATTGCCGCGCCACCTCATAGGGTTCGTTGAACGTCGAGTTGATGGTGCCGGTCAGTCCGAGCCGGTCGGTCACCGCGGCCAGCGCCGCGAGCACCGTGAAGGTGTCCGGGCGCCCGACGACGTCGAGGTCGTAGATCTGGCCGCCTTGTTCGCGCAGGCGTAGCCCCTCGGCCAGGAACAGGAAGTCGAACTTGCCGCGTTCAGCGGTCTGCGCGAAGCGGACGAAAGAATCGAATTCGATGTGGCTGCCGGATTCGGGATCGCTCCACACCGTGGTGTTGTTGACGCCGGGGAAGTGCGCGGCCAGATGAATCTGCTTGACGGGCTTGCTCATGGGCGTGTCCTGTCGATGTCAGACGGTTGAGTAGCGGTTGGCGGGGCGCGCGAGCCCGAGCAGGCCACGCAGCGTGGATGCTTCGTAGGACTTGCGGAACAGGCCGCGGCGCTGCAGCTCGGGGACCAGCACGTCGGTGACCTGTTGCAGGTCGTGCGGGAGGGACGCCGGACGCAGCCGGAAACCGGAAGCACCGGCGGTGTGCCAGGCCGCCAACACATCGGCCAATTGGCCCGGGGTGCCGACGAAAATCTCGGCATCACTGCGGTATTCGGCGCCGGCCAGCTCGTCGAGGCGGGCGCGTCGCCCCTGTGCGGCTTCGGGTGTGTCATCGAGGAAGACCACCAGGTCGGCGAATACCCGCACCGGCGGCGTGGCGCTGGGGCGGAGCGCGGCGATGGTGTCGACCAGGGCGGTGACCTCGTCGGTGGTGTGCGGGGTGACGAATCCGACGTCGGTGCTGCCTGCGATGAGCTGGTAGGCGGGGTCGACGTGACCGAGGGCTGCCACGATGGGTTGCCCCTGTGGCGGCCGCGGGGTGATCGAGGGTCCTTTCACCGAGAACGTGGCGCCCTCGAAATCGATGTAGTGCAGCTTGTTCCGGTCGATGAACCGTCCACTGGGCACGTCGCGGGTCTCGGCGTCGTCTTCCCAGCTGTCCCACAGCCGACGCAGCACTTCCACGTAATCGGCTGCCTCGCCGAATAATTCGGTGGTGAGCGCGGCGCGGTCCTCGGGCAGTTTGCGTCGGCCGAAGTGGGCGGCGGCATCCCGGCGGGACGACACCTGGACCCGTACCCCGGCCCGGCCGGTGCTCACATAGTCGAGGGTGGCGATGGCCTTGGACGTGTGGAACGGCTCGGTGTGGGTGGTGATGACGGTGGGCACGAGGCCGATGTGACGGGTACGCGGTGCCACGCGGGACGCGATGAGCACGGCGTCGAGGCGGCCGCGCACCTGGTCGGTGCGGTCATCGGGCCGGAACGGGTGATCGGACTGCAGGGTGAGTCCGTCTTCGATCGTGACGAAGTCGAGCAGGCCGTGTTCGGCTTGGCCGACCAGATCGGTCCAGTACCGCGGCGTGAGCGTTTCGCCCGCGCGGGCCAGCGGCTCGCGCCAGGAGGCCGGGTGCCAGCCGGTGCCATCGAGTGCGACGGCGAGGTGCAGTGGGGTGCCCATCGACGGTTCTCACTTTCAGTCGCGGTCTCTGGCGACAACGCGAGCACACACCCGGGTAATCCCGGGTGGGGGACGGTGCGAGCGTCCAACCCAGTCTGACCTGCCTGAAGAGATCTACGCAGGGTGATGCGAAATTGCGATCGGCCGCTCTTGACCGTCGGGCGAACGGCCGGGCGGACAACCTCTCGGCCCGGCCGTTCGGCCACCGCGAGCTACTGCTGAGCTGCGGTTGCTCGCTGACGTGCGGATTTGATGGAGTCGGACAGCGTCCAGAAGGAAAGGCCGAGCAGGGGAATGTCTTTGAGAAGGAACTCGCCGGTCAATGACAACGCGGGAAACCCGCCGCCCTTGGGTTCGGTGACACCGGGAGTGGTGAACAGAAAGCTGACAGTGGCGAGGAACAGCAGTATCGCCAACAGGCTGCCGGCTATCGACAGTTTCGGTGCGATCGGCTTGATCGCGATGAGTATGGCCGCGGTCAGCTCAAATACGCCGAGCAGCGCAGAGAACGGGTAGACCGGAAGAAAGTTGTACAGCCAACCCATGAACGGGCTGTGGGCAACCAAGGGCTGGATCTGATGAGCCTCGAAGTCCGCGAACTTGAGGGCGCCGATCCACCCGATGACCACTACGAGGCCGTACCGGCCAAGGATCGCCGCGATTGTGTCGATCGTCGAAATATGGACTGCATCAAGTAGTTTCGTTCGGTTTGCCGATGTCGTCATGGTGATTCCCTTGCTAGTTGGCCGTGCCGATGGGTGTTGCGGATCAACGCAACTCAAAATGGGTTGCGCAACCCAATATAACCATTGGGGCGGAGAAGGCGTGGCGGTCCTGGTGCGGCCCATGTCGAAGAATGCGTCCGCACGCGGCGTCGGTGGGCGCTTTTCGGTGAATTATTGGGTTAAGTGACCCAATCGGGCTATGATTGGGCATCGCAGGGTCCGGGTGAGCGGAGGGTGCCGCGTTGACTGTGCAGCGATCACGACCGGAGCGGGTGGCCTTGTTCTCCGATGCCGTGTTCGCGGTGCTCATCACCATCCTGGTGCTGGAGTTGAAACCCCCGTCCGCGGACACTTTCGGAGCGCTGCTGACGCTGTGGCCCACGGCGCTGAGCTATGCGGTCAGCTACCTGTTCATCGCGATTGTCTGGATGAACCATCACCATCTGTTGAGCTATGCGCAGTCAACGACGCCTCGGCTGGTCTGGTCCAATTTCCTACACCTGTTCGCGGTGTCGTTGATTCCGTTCAGCACGGAGTGGATCGCGGATACTCAGCTGGCGTCGGCCCCCGTCACCCTTTACGCGCTGATCTTTGTCGTCGTCAACTTGACCTATGTGGCGTTGTGTTGGGAGGCCGTAGACCAACCGTCGCACGAGGGGGCCTCCGCCAGGCTGCGGCGCCTACTGCGCATGCGTTCAGTGGTCACGATCGGGGTATTCGGCGCTTCCGCTGTGGTGGCGGTCTGGTTCCCGGCAACGGCGATGATCCTGATCTGCGCCTGCCTGGTCCTTTATCTGCGTCCTGACCCGGTGCGGGCAGAGGGGCGGCAGGCGGTCGACCGAGCGTGAGACCGATCCTCGTGGGTCACTGGGACTGCCCTGGCGGTTCTACAGGTCCAAGACCAGATCACTGGCGGGCGCAGCGCAGCAGATGAGGGCCGACCCGGGTGCGGGTGGATCAAGTGGATCGGTCACGTAATCGAAGTTGCCGGTGATCACCTCGGTCACGCAGAGATGGCATACGCCGCTCCGGCAGGAGTACCGCGTAGGGACGTCGCACGCCTCGGCCAGTTCCAACACGGTGCGGTGTCGCGGCGACCAGGGCACAGTCAGCCCTGAGCGGGCGAAGGTCACCGCGACGCCGCTTCCGGGTTCGCCGGCTGGAGGGTGCGGGCGGCGTGCCTGCTCTGTCGGCAGGGATCCCGGATTCACCGCCTGCCGGGCACCGAACAATTCGGAGTGGATGCGCGTGATTCCGGCAGCGGTCAGTGCCGCGGCCATGTCTTCCATGAACTTCGACGGTCCGCAGAGGAATGCGGTGGCGTCTACCGGCAACGCGAGCGCGGCGACCTGCACGTCGTCGAGGCGTCCGCCGGGCGCCGCGGTGTAGAAGTCGTGTCGTTCGGCATTCGGCAGTGCCGTCAACAGCGTGGTGATCTCGTCGCGGAACGCGTGCGAGGACTCGTCACGCGTGGTGTGGACCCAGATGACGCGCCGGGAGCTGGACGTGGTCGCCAGGTGATGCAGCATCGCCAGCACTGGCGTGACACCGATACCTGCCGACATCAGGATGAGCGGGCCCGGGGAATCGACAAGGCGGAAATCCCCACGCGGGGCCCCGACGTCCACAGAGGTTCCGATGGTCGCCGTGTGATGGAACCACTGGCTGACGAAGCCGAGAGGCTCTCGCTTCACACTGATTCGGTACCTGTCGGCCGATGGGGCTCCCGATAATGAATAGCTGCGTAGGGCCGGGGGCTGCCCGGGTGCAGCGACGCGGATAGTCACGTACTGGCCGGGCAGCGGAGCAGGGAGGGGGTCCTCCGCCCGCAGCTCGAATGACGCTACATCGCTGGTCTCGCGGCGGATGGCGCCGATGCGCATCGGACGAAAGCCCCGCCAAGCCGATTGGGGTTCGGCGGGGGGATCGGCCGACAGCAGCTCATGGAACGACTGTGCCCATCCAGGGCTCAATGCCGGGATTTCGGCGGCCAGGCGCATGCCGTCTTTGTCGGGATCTGGAAGGTAGAGCATTGCGTCGACCGCCGCGACGGACAATCGGTGACGGCCTTGCCGGGTTTGGACGATGTGATCGCCGGCGCAGACCCGTCCTTCGGTGATGACCCGGAAGTAGAACCCCGGGCGGTGATGGGCTACCAGAAGTCTCGGCATGTCCGCTATTCCGAGGCGCATACCCACCCTGAAACAGGTGACGCGGGGTTGGGTGACCTCGAATTCCGCGTCGCCGATCCGATATCGATCTCCGATGCACACGGTGTCGTCCGGCAGTCCGGACACGGTGAAGTTTTCGCCGAATTGCCCGGGGGACAGGTCATCGCGCCCCAACTCGCGTCGCCAATAGTCATACGACTCGGTCTGGTAGACCATGACCGCCCGGTTCTCGCCGCCGTGACCGTTGAGATCGCCCTGCCCATCGCCGTCGACATTGAGGCGGCGGACCTGAACGGGTCCCTCGACGGGCTCCTTGTAGATCGCGGTATGGATCGTCTTGCCCTGCCACGAAATATCTTTGGGCATTCCGACATTCACAGAGAGCAGCCGCGCCATGCCGCTCCTTCCCGATGCCGTGCTGCGCGCTCGACGGGGGCGCCAGAGGGCCAGGACGGGCGGTGGGCGAGTTTGGGTTTCCTACCCCAATATCGCACCGCGGAAGAGTGGCGTCAATCGCTGGTTGATCAGCCTTGACTGAGCGGTGCTGCGGCGCGCTGACTCAATCGTGAATCTCATAATGTGGGAGGGCGGTAGACTGGTCGGCAAATGTACACCGCAGGCCCTTCCACAGGATTTACGGCCAAGGGCCGTGCTACCCGCGAACGCATTCTGCAGTCCGCCGCGCGGGTCATCCTCGATGATGGTCTATCCGGGCTGAGCCTCGACAAAGTCCGGCAGGCCGCCTCGGTCAGCGGTTCGCAACTCAGCCACTACTACACCGACAAGCAGGCGTTGATCCGGGCGGTGATGGAACGGCAGATGGAGGTCGTGCTCGGGTTTCACCGCCAGCCGGTGCTCGGCGGGCTGGACACCTTCGACGACTTCGAGCGCTGGCTCGACCTCAACATGCGCTACCTGCGCAAGATCGGTTACACCGGAACACCGACCTACCACGCGCTGGCGGGTCAGTTGATGAAGTCCGATGAGCAAACCCGGCGCGCGCTGGCGGCCGGGTATGAACAGTGGATCTCTCAGCTGGAGCAGTCGTTTCGGCGGATGCTGGATCGCGGGGTGCTGGTTACATCGGCGGACCCCAAGGCGCTGGCGATGGTCGTGGTCGCCGGCCATCAGGGCGCGGGCACACTCACCTTCGCCTACCGCCAGGAGTGGCCGCTGAGTGACACGCTCCGGTTTGTCGTCAATTACCTGCGCCTGTTCGCCGCCGATCCCGACGAGCGGGTGGCGCGTCCTCCGCGCCGGCAACGGGACCGGCGGAAGCCGACAATTGTGGCTGACGATGCGTCGCAGCGATTCACAAGCAAGGGCCTTGCGACCAGGGCTCGCATCATCGACGGTGCCGCTGAATTGATGTTCCGCGACGGGGTCGGTGGCACCAGTCTCGATGATGTGCGCCGGGCCGTCGGAGTGAGCGGGTCGCAGATCGCCCACTACTTCACCGACAAGCGGGACCTGACCCGGCAGGTGATCGCGGCACGCGCAGACGATGTCCTTGAGTTTCACAGGCAGCCGGAGTTGTCGGCGCTCGGCAGCCTCGCCGCGATTCGTTCCTGGGCCAAAGCTTGTGAACGCCAACTGGAAACGGTCTACCTCCGCGGTGGATGCATCTACGGCTCATTGACCGGCGAGCTTCTCGAAGACGCTCAAGTCCTTGATGACCTGGCCGCAGGCTACGAGAAGTGGATCGACCTGTTCTGCTCCGGGCTGAGTGCGATGCGCAGTAAGGGCGAACTCGTTGAGCAAGCCGACCCGCATCACCTGGCAGTGGCGCTGGTCGCTGCGCATCAAGGGGGAACCATGCTGGCTTTCGCCACGGGTAGGCCAGAGCCGTTCCGTGCGGTTGTCGGAGCGGCGGTCGACTATGTCGCATCCTTTGGCTCGGTACCCGAGAAGCGTTCACGACGAGTGTCCTCGCGCCGCGCTGCCACGTCCTAGCGACACCGAAATCTGGCCGGTTGCAGGTCGCCCTGGACAAAGTGGGTGACATGACCCAGAATATTGGGGTGTAAGACCCAATGAACGAATATGGTGTCTGCGGGCTGCGATCGGTCGATGCGGACGGTCAACTCGAAGAGCGGGGAAGACTCCATGGGACTGGCTTGGCAACAGGGCCCACTGGCCTCCGGGTCTGTCGGCCAGTTTCTGACTCCGCAACCGTTGCCGGAACGGCTACTGTTCGCTGAGCCGCTGCAACGCCGAATGCGGGTCAAGTTGGGCGACAAGTGGATTGCCGACAGTCAAGACGTCGTGTTGCTGCACGAGCCAGGTCGCTACCCGGTCGCCTACTTTCCGGTGGAGGACCTCAGCCCGGGAGTCCTTGATGCCGAAGGGGTTACCACCGACCACCCTGACCTGGGCCCGGTGGAATGGTTCAGTGCCCAGTCCGCAGATCGCGCAGTCAAACGGGCTGCCTGGCGATTCAGTTCTCTCCCTTCGCACGCCGGTGTGCTCGAGAACCGGTTTGCCTTTGCCTGGCGGGCGATGGATGCGTTCTTCGAAGAGGATGAGCGCGTCGTCGGTCACGCGGCAGATGCGTACCACCGCATCGACATCCGCTCGACGTCCCGGAACCTGATCGTGCGTCACGGTGACCGGGTGATCGCGGAGACGAGCCGGCCCCTGGCGCTGTATGAATCGGGATTCGCGGTCCGCTGGTACGTTCCCCGTGCGGACATCGACGAATCCGCCCTGAAACCTGTTGAGGGGCAGACATTCTGCCCGTACAAGGGGCTGGCCAGCTACTACGACATCGGCGACACGCGCCGGGCGGCATGGTCGTATACGCAGGCATGGACCGAGGTTGCCAGAGTGCGCAACCTCATCTCGTTCGAGCCGGACAAGGTCGATGTCCACCTCGACGGAAGGCAGCTGCAACTGGAGCCCGGACAGAACGTCATGCCGCACGGCGTCGACCGCGGGTTGGACCCCGCAGAGATTCTCGGCCGGTCAGAAGACGAACGGTGACGATCCAGGCCAGGCTCGAAGTCGTCACCGTGCCGGTGTCCGACCCCGACCGGTCGCTGCGGTTCTATCGGGACCAGCTCGGATTCGTACTCGATGTCGACTACGCACCGACGCCTGAATTTCGCGTGGTCCAACTGACGCCGCCCGGGTCAGGCACCTCGATCCAGTTCGGAGTCGGACTGACAGACGCCGTGCCGGGCAGCCAACGCGGCATCTACCTGGTGGTATCGGATATCGAAGGCTATCGGGACGAGCTCACCGGCCGAGGTGTCGCCGTCGGGGATATCCGGCACAAAGACATCGACGGCGGGTGGCGTGGTGCGTTTCTGCCCGGCGTCGATCCGAACCGGTCGGATTACGCCAGCTTGGCGGACCTCGTCGATCCCGACGGTAACTCGTGGGTCCTACAGGAACGTGACCACCCCTCAACGCCTATACACGGAACGGATTGACCATTGACCATCCAGAACTCCGAATCGCACATGCCCGACGCCGGTGCTTATGACGTCATCGTTCTGGGCGCCGGCCCGGTGGGGCAAAACGTCGCTGCGCGGGCCCATGCCGCCGGCCTGACCGTTGCGATCATCGAGCGCGAACTCGTCGGCGGTGAATGCTCTTATTGGGGTTGCGTTCCGAGCAAGGCGCTCTTGCGTCCGGTACTCGCGATCGCCGACGCCCAACGCATAGACGGTGCGCGGGAGGCCGTTTCGGACCCCATCGACGCGAAGGGGGTGTTCGGCCGTCGGGACCGTTACGTGACCGAGTGGAACGACGGTGGCCAGGCCGACACCGTTGCCGCAATGGGCGTCGATCTGATCCGGGGGCACGGACGTCTCGACGGCCCACGCCGTGTCACGGTGGCCGCGTCCGGCCGGGATCTCCGAGTTTTGACGGCCCGCAAGGCGGTGGCGGTGTGTACGGGCAGCGCTGCGGCGCTACCCGACATACCCGGTGTGGCCGAAGCGAAGCCCTGGACGAATCGCAGGGCCACCGACAGCAGTGATGTTCCACCACGGTTGGCGGTGGTCGGTGGTGGGGGAGTCGGAGTGGAGATGGCGACGGCCTGGCGGGGACTCGGTTCCGAAGTCACGCTGTTGGTGCGCACCCCCGGCCTTCTGCCCAAGATGGAGACGTTCGTCGGTGACCATGTCCGTCAGGGCCTTTCGGCTTCCGGGGTGGATGTGCGTACCGAGGTGACGGTCACCGAGCTGCGGCGCGCGTCGCCCGCCGAACCTGTGGAAGTGATCTTGAGTGACGGTGACCGTCTCGTTGTCGACGAGATCCTCTTCGCCACCGGGCGCACGCCAAATACCACCGATATCGGGCTGGAGACGATCGGGCTGTCGCCTGGATCATGGCTCGATGTCGACGACACGTGCACTGTTCGTGGGGTCGAAGGCGACTGGTTGTACGCACTGGGCGATGCAAACCACCGGGCGTTGCTGACGCACCAGGGTAAATATCAGGCGCGCATCGTCGGCAACGTCATCGGCGCACGCGCACAAGGGCTTCCGCTCGACACGTCACCCTGGGGTCCGCATCTCGCCACGGCAGACACCCTCGCGGTGCCGCAGGCATTCTTCACCGATCCCGAAGCCGGCTCGGTGGGACTGACCTACGCGCAGGCTGCCCAGCAGCTACGTCGCGTAACTACCGTCGACGTCAACATCGGTCAAACCGTTCCCGGGGCGAACTTCTACGCGGACGGCTACACCGGACAGGCCCGGCTCGTCGTCGACCTCGAACGCGGAATCCTGGTCGGGGCCAGCTTTGTCGGTCCCGGGGTCGTCGAACTGCTGCACTCGGCCACGATCGCGGTCGCCGGCGAGGTCCCCATCGATCGCCTCTGGCATGCGGTGCCCTGCTTCCCGACCATCAGTGAGGTGTGGCTGCGGCTGCTGGAAGCGCACCGCGACTCCGACCCGTCAGACTGAGGCTCCGGCCCACGGCGTCACCCGCGGAATCCAGCGGGGCACGTGCCGGCGGTAGGCCTCGTACTGTGCGCCGAACCGCCGGACGAGATGCGGTTCCTCGATGGTCGGGATCGCGATGAGGACGATCGTGCAGAACAGCGCGAACCACGCGAACAGCCAGGGTGAGGCCGTGGCGACGGCGGTGCCGAGCTGGATGCAGAACACCGCGGTCATCATCGGATTCCGGACGTGGCGATACGGCCCGCGCAGCACGAGATGGATCGGAGAGCCGATGGCCAGCGTGCCTTCGCCGTCGCGGTCGAAGAGCACCACGGTCCAGATCAGGAACCACAGCCCGAGCGCGATCAGTGCGCCTCCTGTGAGAGTGAGAAGCAGCCCGGCCGGGGTGCCGAGATCGGGCGCTTTCACGTCGGTCCTCCAGATGATCAGGCTCGGAATGAAGACCGTCATGGTGGCCGGCGCGATGAGCACCGAGATCAGGTGTCGCCACCAAAGTCGCCGTTTCGTCATGTCGAGCTCCTTTCTTCAACGTCGGTTGAAGAAAAACGCTACGCCCGGCTCCGGCATAGGTCAACGGGCGTTGAAGTAAGCTTGCGACCATGTCGGAGACCCGGCGCAGCGGCCGGTGGCGCACCGGCCAGCAGAACAAGCAGCGGATCATCGACGCCGCGCGCGAGCACTTCATGCGTGACGGCTACGAACGAGCGACGGTGCGCGGGATCGCCACCGATGCCGGTGTGGACGTCGCGATGGTCTACTACTTCTTCGGCAACAAGGAGGGCTTGTTCAACGCGTCGGTGCTCGACACCCCGCAGCATCCGTTGCACCAGCTCGCGCTGTTGCTCGACGAGGGAACCGAGGACATCGGCGCGCGTCTGGTGCGCGACGTCGTTCAGCGTTGGGATGAGGGCGCATCCTTTGACCCCCTGCTGACGGTGTTCCGGTCTGCGGGCATCCAACCCATGGCGCGCAAGCTCTTACACGATTCTTTGGCCGGGCCGGTGGCCCAACGGGTGGCCAAGGAGTTCGGCGTCGACGATGCCGAGCTTCGAGTCGAGTTGGTGACTGTGCACCTCGTCGGTCTGGCGTTCGCGCGGTATCAGCTCAGGATCGAGCCGATGGCTTCGGCCGGCATCGACGACCTGGTCGCCTGGATGGGGCCGACCGTGCAGCGCTACCTGGCCGATCCGAATCCCTGAGTGGTCAGTAGGGCCAACCAGGGGTGCTGAGGGTAGAGCCGGAGTAGCCAGCCCACGAGTCGTGTTCGCCCTGTGCTTGTCAGGCGTGGTGCTACCCGGCGGAAGTCCTGCTCGTCTTTGGCGGCCGTTCGTTGCGCCTTGAACAGCAGCGCGACTTCCGGTACCAGGTAAGGGATTTCGTCGCGGAAGCTGATCAGTTCCGAATACGGCAATGTGATCGATGGATCGCGTCGGCACACCCATCGGTCTTCGTGGTGCGGTTCACGGAAGACGTCGAGGTGGTACCTGCCGGTGGCCGGGTCGCGGCACCAGGTCTGGTGCAGGTCCGGGTGATCGCACACGTCCGCGTAGGACCACAACCGGCCGGCACCGGCCACGTCCCAATCGAATCCGGCGAGCGCACTGGCGATCTGCGGAAAGTCTCGGCGGGGGACGGCAACCTCGATGTCGGCATGTGGGCGGGGTGGATCACCGAGGTACAGGTCGATCGCCCAGCCGGCGGCCACACACCACGGGGCATCGACCCCGGTCAAACGATCGGCCACCTCGGCCGGCGTCCACGGGTCCCAGAGGTGGTCAGCCTCATCGGCGCTGATCGCTCGGCCGTGCGGGGGAAGGTCATCAGACATCGGCGTCCAATATCCTCTGCGGCTGTAGGCGTCCGCGTAGCACCGCCACGAACGGCCGCGGGTCGGCGCGGCCGTCGCGGCGGAACGGCATCGAGTCCTGGGATGCGCCGACCCACTCGGAACGGGACATGCCGTCGAGGCGTAGCCGGCGCCCGGCGCGGCCGGCGAGCAGGTGCAGCAACAGGGTTCCGGTGCGTCCGTTGCCCTCGCGGAACGGATGGATCTGGTTGTAGTCGGCGTAGATTCGCGCCAGGCGATAGGACAGCGTGCCGTCGTCGATCTCGCTGCCCTCGTCGGCGAGCCTGCCGGTCTCGAGGTGCAGTGCCTCCAGGGCGTGTGGAATGCGGGCGCACGATCCGAACGAACTGTCACCCTTGCGGAGCTCGACGATGCGCAGTTCGCCCGCCCACGCGTACACATCCCCGAACACGTGCTGATGCAGCGACCGGATATCCAGATCCGGGTCCTGGGTGCGGAGGTGGACCTGCAGGATTCGGCCGGCGGTTGCCACGAATTCCAGGTGCGCGAGCACCGCGGCATCCTGCACGCCGAAGTTGTTGCGCAGCACCGATGTTCCCGGGATGAAGTACGGGCGGCGGCGAGCGAACACTCGCCGGCGCGGCGGTGGGGCGTGGGTGGGCAGATGTCGCCCGAGGTACTCGCCGAAGGTCTGCGCGCCGGTGAGCAGGGCGGTCAGGGAGTCGATCTGTTCGGGTGTGGGCCGCCAGCCCTCGAGGCGTTCGGCGGCGATGGTCTGGGCCAGGGCGTGGCGCTCGGCCCCGTCGGGCTCGGTCACCACGTGGCGAACGTCGAGGTCGACGCCAGATAGTCGAGCTTGCGTCGGACCCCGCTGAGTTCACGCCCGATGCTGCGCAACGCGGTGCGGTCCTGTGGCGAGAGTTCTGACAATTCGACTCGCTCCGGGATGCCGGCCGAGTCACCGTCGGCAGCAGGCCAGCGCGCTGCCCGCGCCCGCCAGCGGATGCTGGACCCGATGGCGTGACATTTCGCGAGCACCCGGGCGTCGTCGGCATCGAGGTAGCGGGTGCCGGCTGCCGCAGCGATCCGGTCGGCAGTGGTCAGCGCATCGGATCCACAACTGAGCGCGGCCCAGCGGGCGATGCGGACCACCGGGTCCACGGCGGCGAGCTTGACATCGACACCGCTGTCGCTGGAAGTCAGCACCCGCAGCCGGGACGGGACATAGGCGCGGGCGAAGGTGGAGTCCTGCAGGATCGCCGCCAGTGCGGCCGGTTGCGCCCGCGCTGCGATACCGGCCTGATCGCGGAGATCGGGTCCGCCGCCGAAGGTTGACCCGGCGGGAACGGCATCGGAGAGCAGACCGAGCATCACCACGCCGCGATCGGCAGCCGGGTCGGCGGCCCACCGGCCGATGTCCACCGCCCAGTCCTGGGCTGTGCGGTTGAACCGCACCCGGGAGGCGACCGCACCGTTGTCGTCGGCGCGGAAACCACAACAGGCCAGGAGATCGTGGACGTGCGCAGCCTGGGCCAGGGCAGACTCCGCGGTGACGTCGGCGCCGCGGACCACCAGCGTTTCCAGGTCCGATCCGGGGAGTGCGTCACCGCGGCCGACGCTGCCCGAGGCGTACCAGGCGATGCCGGGGGACACCAGCCGCGCCGCGGTCGACAGCGCGGCGCGGGACACTGCCGACCATGCCTCGGCAACCGAGGCGGCCCCGACGCGGGTGTCGATCACCATCTTCACCGCATCGTGGGCTGCGGCAGCGGCCGTCACCAGCTCGCTCTCGCCGGCCGCCGACGCCAGGAGCCGGTGGGCATCGTCCAACGGAGCCACAACCATGTCGGCGATTGTGACAGGCAAAGGGTTCGGTGAGGTTTCGGCAACGCAATGCTTACCGCTGGCTACATGAACGAAACACGCGGGTGACAGCTCGGACACGCCGGCACGCTTATCTATCAAGTGACAGTTAAGGAGCCGGCGGCACCGCCCCCGAACCTGAGAGAAAACGCCTATGACCAGCAGCGCGACCGAGAGCCCGCGAGATGTGGCCGGCCGTTTCGGCGACCATGACGACCTGGCCGAGTTTGGTTATGACCAGCAGTTGCACCGTCGGCTCGGCAAGTTCGAATCGTTCGCCGCGGGCTTCTCGTTCGTGTCCATTCTGACCACGATCTTCCAGTTGTTCGGCCTCGGGTTCGGCTTCGGCGGTCCCGCCTTCTTCTGGACCTGGCCTGCGGTGTTCCTCGGCCAGTTCCTCGTCGCTCTGTGTTTCGCGGAGCTGGCCGCGCGCTATCCGATTTCAGGGGCCATCTATCAGTGGTCCCGTCGGATGGGCGGCGAGGTGATCGGCTGGTTCGGCGGCTGGTTCATGATCCTGGCCCAGATCGTCACCGCCTCGGCCGCGGCCATCGCGCTGCAGGTGGTGCTGCCGTCGATCTGGTCCGGCTTCCAGGTGATCGGGGAGGACCCGGCGCTGACCTCCCCGAGTGGGGCGGCCAACGCGGTACTGCTCGGCACCGTCCTGCTGGTGCTCACCACCACGATCAACTGCCTTGGCGTCAAATGGATGTCACGCGTCAACAGCGCCGGGGTGATCTGCGAGATCGTCGGTGTCATCGCGGTCATCGGAGTGTTCTTCACCCATGCCCAGCGCGGCCCGCAGGTGGTATTCGACACCGGCCACGCCGGCGGTCAACCCGGCTACGTCTGGGCCTGGATCATGTCGGGATTGATGGCGGCCTATGTCATGGTCGGTTTCGGCTCGGCGGGTGAGCTCGCCGAGGAGACCCGCAATCCGCGTCGCGTCGCGCCCCGCACGATCCGGCTGGCCTTATCGGTCTCGGCTCTCGGCGGCGGATTGATGATCCTGGGCGCCCTGATGGCCGCGCCCAGCCTGACCGACGGACGCCTGGCCACCGAAGGACTCCCGTACGTGCTCGACACGGTGCTGTCATCGCCGTGGGGCACGGTGCTGCTGATCGACGTCTCCATCGCGATCACGATCTGCACCTTGGCAATTCAGACGGCCGCCTCCCGGCTGATGTTCTCGATGGCCCGCGACGGGCGCCTGCCTGCCTCGTCGATCCTGTCCCGGGTCAACAGCCACACCGGCACACCGATCTGGCCTTCGGTACTCATCGGGCTGCTCTGCATCGGGGTGCTTCTGGTCAACGTCGGCAACTCGGCCATCTTCGCGACCCTGGCCAGCGTCTGCATCATCCTGATCTACCTGGCCTACCTGCTGGTGACTGCGCCGCTGCTGTACCGACGGATCAAAGGCTGGCCCGCCCAACGCAACCAGGTCGATGCCGAAGGGCTGCCGCTGTTCTCGCTGGGCAAGTTCGGCATCGTGGTGAATGTCCTGGCCGTGCTCTACGGCGCGGTGATGATCGTCAACCTGGGGTGGCCGCGCGCCGAGATCTTCAACCCCACCGGGGATATGCCCATCCTGCAGTGGGCCGGACCGCTGAGCATCGCGGCCGCCGTCGTCCTGGGCGCGCTGTGTTTCCCCCGCGGCAAGACCCACCCGAACCCCGTCACGATCGGAGCCTGAGATGACTACCGCGACAACCGCCGGTGCCCGCGACCACGCCCGGGCCCAGGCAGGCACCCTGACCGACTCCATGCCGGTCGTGCCGGCATCAGCCTGGCCCACCCCGCCCGACGGCGTTGCGCCCGAACGATTGACCTGGGCAGAAACAGTTCCCGGTGGCCGCTACACCAGCAAGGTGCTGGCCCGCGGGACCCGGTTGCGCCTACGCGATCTGGACGGCACCGGATGCGCCCACCTGCTGCTGTGGCGGGCCGACGCACCCTGGGAGCGGCTCAACGTCGCCGACACCGTGAAAGTGCCCTGGCAGGCATATCTTTCGGCAGGTCACCCGCTGCTGAGCGACCAGGGACGGGTGCTGGCCACGCTGGTGTCGGACACCTCGGGCCACCACGATGCCCTGTGCGGTACCACGACCCTGACCGGCAACACCGCCAAATACGGTGCGGGCGAGGTGGAGTCACCCAGCCCCGCCGGTCGTGAACTGCTCGCGCTGGCCGCCCTCAAGAACGGGCTGAGCCGTCGCGACGTGGCACCGAGCGTGTCGTTCTTCCACGGCGTACGGGTGGAGGCCGACGGCACATTGGTGTCCACCGGGTCGGCCGGTGTGGGTACGGCCGTCGAACTGGTCACCCACCTGCCGCTGATCGTGGCGGTCGCCAACACCGCCCACCCACTCGATCCGGCACCGCAGTTCACCGTTGGCTCGGTCGAAGTACTGGCCTGGTCGGCACCCGGCGACCTGGCCGAGATCGGCGCCTCGGTCAGTGAGCGTGACCCCGAATACCAACGCGCGTACCTGAATTCCGAAGATGTCTGGAGTGCCCGATGACCGTCACCGCCACCCACACCGTTGTCGACGAGATTGTCGCGCCCCGCGCCCCATGGTCGAAGGTCGTGCGCGCGGGGGACGTGCTCACCATCGTCGACCTGCACGGCAACCAGGCAGTAGACACCCTGTTCTACGGAGCGGCCGACCACACCGTGCGCTACAGCGCCCCGGCCACGATCGCCGCGCAGGGCAACATTTTCCTGACCACCGGATCGGTGCTGCGCGACAGCGACGGCGCACCGATGCTGACCATCGTCGACGACGAGGTCGGCAACCATGACACCCTCGGCGGGGCCTGCTCGCAGGAATCGAACACGCTGCGCTACGGGCACCACACCAAACACCAGCACGCCTGCGTGGAGAACTTCATCGGCGAGGGCGCCCGGTGGGGCCTGACGAAGGCCGACATCGTCAGCAACATCAACTTCTTCATGAACGTCCCGGTGGACCCCGACGGCTCCCTCGGCATCGTCGACGGCCTGTCCGCTCCGGGCAAAACCGTGTCGCTTCGTGCCGAGATCGACACCCTGGTGCTGGTGTCGAACTGCCCGCAGATCAACAACCCGTGCAACGGATTCGACCCCACCGCGGTGCGGATGGTCGTGACGCGGCCATGACCACCATGGAAGTGATCCGGCCCGGTATGGCCACCACGGTCCAGGATTGGCCGGGGCGGACCGGGTACTGGCAGATCGGGGTGCCGCCGTCGGGACCGATGGACGATGTGTCCTTCCGGCTGGCCAACATCGCGGTCGGCAATCCGGAAGGCGCGCCCGGCCTGGAGGCCACGATGGGCGGTCCGGCGTTACGGTTCGACACCGACACCTGGGTATGCGTCACCGGTGCGCCTGCGCCGGTGAGTATCGACGGGACGCGGGTCGCGCAGTGGGCGCCCGTCCTCGTCGCGGCCGGTCAGGTCCTGGACGTGGGAATGGTCGACGGTCCGGGCCTGCGGATCTACATCGCGTTCGCGGGCGGCCTGCGAGCCGACGAATACCTGGGCAGCGCATCGACATTCACCCTGGGCCGGTTCGGCGGCCACGAGGGCCGGGCGCTGGCCGTGGGGGACAAGCTGGAAACTCTCGATGCCACGAGCACTACCCGGCGGCGCATCCTGTTCGAGGAGCAGCCCGCCATCAGCAGCCACTGGCACATCGCGGTGACCGTCGGACCGCACTCCGCGCCGGAGTTCTTCACGCGCAACGACATCGACACACTGCTCAACCACGACTACGAGGTGCACTTCAACTCCGACCGCACCGGTGTCCGGTTGATCGGTCCGAAGCCGGAATGGGCCCGCCCCGACGGTGGGGAAGCCGGACTGCATCCGTCGAACATCCACGACAACGCCTATTCGGTGGGTTCGCTCGACTTCACCGGGGACACCCCGATCCTGCTCGGCCCGGATGGTCCGAGCCTCGGCGGTTTCGTCTGCCCGGTCACCGTCACCGCGGCCGACCGCTGGAAACTGGGTCAACTCGCCCCCGGCGCCACCATCCGGTTCGTTCCGGTGCGGGCGTCGGCGGCGCCCGCGCCGGCCTCGGTCGGTCCTGCCCGGCGCGCCTCCATTCCGGCGGTGTTCTCCGCCGGTGGTGACGAGGACGACGGAATCATCTCCCGCACAACCTCATCGGATGGCAGCACGGCCGTCACCTACCGGCGGATCGGGGACGACAACGTCCTGGTCGAGTACGGCGAGATGCGACTGGACCTGGCGTTGCGGGCCCGTGCCCACGCCCTGCACCACGCGCTGGAGCAGCACCGGCCGGACGGATTGATCGACCTCACGCCCGGGATCCGTTCGCTGCAGGTCAAGGTGGACCCGGGCCGGCTTCCGCAGGCCAAGTTGGTGCCACTGCTGGCCGAACTCGAAGCGTCATTGCCCGCCGCGCAGGATCTCGTGGTGCCCAGTCGTACCGTGCGGTTGCCGCTGAGCTGGGACGACCCGTCGACCCGGGAAGCGATCGAACGTTACATGCACGGCGTGCGCGCCGATGCGCCGTGGTGCCCGTGGAACATCGAGTTCATCCGGCGGATGAACGGCCTGGCTTCGGTCGACGACGTGCACCGAATCGTCTATGACGCCGAGTATCTGGTGCTCGGTCTCGGCGACGTCTACCTGGGGGCGCCCGTCGCCACCCCGCTAGATCCGCGGCACCGGTTGGTGACGACCAAGTACAACCCGGCGCGGACCTGGACCCCGGAGAATGCCGTGGGTATCGGTGGGGCTTACCTGTGCATCTACGGGATGGAGGGGCCGGGCGGGTACCAGTTCGTCGGCCGCACCACGCAGATCTGGAACCATCGGCACCCTCTGGTAGCTCAAGGCTTCGACCCCGAACACCCCTGGCTGTTGCGATTTTTCGACCGCATCCAGTGGTATCCGGTGTCCGCCGAGGAACTACTGGACCTGCGCGCCGACATGGCCGCCGGACGCGGCCGCGTCGAGATCACCGACGGAACATTCTCACTGGCCGAGCATGAGCAGTTCCTGGCCGCCAATGCCGAGGACATCGCGACTACCCGCGCGGCGATGGAAGCAGCCCGGGGTGAGGAGCGCGAGCGTTGGGCGGCGGCAGGAGAATTCGCACGAAAGGAGTCTGCGTGACCCGCATTGCCGAGATCTACCGGAATATCACCGACAGCGGACGCGACGAGGTGTTCATCCACCTGCGCCCGCAGGCCGAGGTGGAGGACGAACACCGCACCGCGCTCGCCGGCGACGGCCCACTGGCAGGGTTGGTGCTCGCGGTCAAGGACAACGTCGACGTGGCAGGGATACCGACCACTGCGGCATGCCCAGATTTCAGTTATATTCCCGATGCCGACGCACCGGCGGTGACCGCTCTCAAGGCCGCCGGTGCTGTCGTCATCGGGAAGACCAATCTCGACCAGTTCGCCACGGGCTTGGTGGGGACACGCAGTCCCTATGGGGCCGTGCGGGATTCCCGTCGACCGGACTACATCTCCGGCGGATCGAGTTCGGGGTCTGCGGTGGCGGCCGCGCTCGGCTTCGCCGATATCGCCATCGGTACCGACACGGCGGGGTCGGGTCGCGTTCCGGCCGGGCTGCAGGGCATCGTCGGAATCAAGGCCACGGTTGGCCTGGTGTCCACCGATGGTGTCGTTCCGGCCTGTGCGAGCTATGACTGCGTCACGATCTTCGCCGCTGACCTGGCGACCGCCCAGTCCGCGATGGCAGTGATGAGTGCCGCTGCACCGCAACGGCAGTGGCCGGCCGACGTTCCCTTCGCGGCCCCGGTGAGTCCCAGAATCGCGATCCCGGACACATTGGCCGGGCTCGACGACGAGTGGCAGGCCGCGTTCGACGCTGCCGTCCGCCAGGCGAAGGCTGCCGGATTCGACACGGTCCCGATCCCGATGGATGACTTCTTCGCCGCGGCGGGCCTTCTGTACAACGGTGCATTGGTTGCCGAAAGATGGGATGCGGTAGGGGAGTTCGTCAGCGAGGTCGGCCCCGATGCGAGGCTCGACCCGACCGTGGCGTCGATCATCACCGCAGCCGGGACGCATTCGGCGGTAGACCTGCTGCGGGACCGGCGCCGGGTCGACGAGCTACGACGCAAGGCACTGGCCCAGCTCGATGGCTGTCACGCGCTCATGGTGCCGACCGCACCCGAGCACCCACGGATCGACGAGGTCGCGGTCGACCCGATCGCGGTGAACTCCCGGATGGGCCGCTACACCAACTTCTGCAACCTCTTCGACATGTGCGCGATCGCTGTCCCCGCCGGCACGGTGTCCGACGGTGCCCAGTTCGGAATCACCTTGCTGGCACCGGGATTCCATGACGGCGTGATTGCCGATCTGGCAGCCCGTTTCCTCGATGTTCCGTCGGCAGGGACCTGGCCGGAGTCCGGTGGCGCGCCGCTGACCGAACTGGCGGTGTTCGGTGCCCACCTGCGCGGACAGCCGTTGGAACATCAGCTCACCGGCCGCGGTGCCCGCTGGGCCGGTCCGATCACGACCGCCCCGCACTACCGCCTGTATGCGCTCGACACAGTTCCGCCGAAGCCGGGCCTGACCCGTGTCGCCGAAGGTGGGGCACCGATCGTGGGTGAGCGATGGCTGTTGTCCCCGGCCGCGTTGGGCGAGTTCCTCGCTGAGTTACCCGCGCCGATGTTGCTCGGGAAGGTGGAGCTCGACGACGGCCGCTGGATCACCGGATTCGGTTGTGACCACATCGCTCCGACACAAGGCCGTGACATCACCGAGTACCGGGGTTGGTTGGCCGCGATGGCTTGAGCCGGATGGGTGGCCCGTCAGTCTCCGGGGACGATCAGCGAGACCATCGTCTCCAGTTGGCGGGCCATCTGCCGGTAGCTCATCGCGCCCGACTGTGCCTGCAGCAGAGCGCCCCAGAACACCGCCTCCAAGGTGGCAAGTACCTCGGGCCACGCGCCGCCCCCCAGCGCCGTCGAGATCCTGCGGTTGACCTCGGCAGCGATCCGGGAGCGGACGTCCTCGACCACCTCGTCGTCGGTGCTCATCAGCGCCTGGGTGCAGGCCCGCGCCAGGCGAGGCTCATCGGCCATCAGCAGCGTGAGTGCGGTGAGCTGCTCGGTGACCCGGCTGGTGGTACTGGCCGCGGGATCGATGTCGAGCGGCAGCTGGATCACCCGGTCGAGGTACAGCTCGGCGAACACCACCTCGATGGAGGGGAAGTGCGCGTAGAGCGCCGCGGGCGCCATCTTCGCGCGCGCGGCCAGCGCCGGTACCGAGACGTCGTTGTGCGCATCGAGCAGTTGGGTCGCCGCACCGAAGACACGACGCTGCGTGCGGATGCGCTGACCTTGTGCGTCGTGTAGGCGAGTGACCGTAGCCACCGCTGGCCTGGACATGTGTCCAAGATATAGACCGCAGCGTCGATTGGCAATCGTTCGATGAAACTGCATGTATCAACACATTTTCACTGAGGCTCCCCGCGCTGATCGGGCCGCCGGCCAGAGGTCGGGTGAAGCTTTCGGCTCGATAAACCGGACAGGTGTCCAGTAGGATCGGTCCAGATCTGAAAGGGGAGGTTCGATGGCTTACGTGATCACGCAGAACTGCTGCAAGGACGCCAGTTGTGTTCCGGTGTGTCCGGTGGACTGCATCCGTCCGGCGGAGGGCGGGCTGGATTCTGCGTCGGCCGAGATGCTGTACATCGATCCGGAATCGTGCATCGACTGCGGAGCGTGCTTCGAGGAGTGTCCGGTCGGCGCAATCCATTACGAAGAGGACCTGCCCGGGGAACTGCAGCGGTTCAAGGACCTCAATGCCGCCTATTTCGAGCGCCACCCGCTCGAGCCGGTGGCCGTACCCGCGGCCACGTCGCGCGCGCGGGTCGAAGCGGGCTCACTGAGGGTGGCCATCGTCGGATCCGGGCCGGCGGCCTGCTACGCGGCGGCCGAGCTGATCGATGTCGACGGTGTCGAGATCAATCTGTTCGAGCGGTTGCCCACGCCGTTCGGCCTGATCCGGGCAGGCGTGGCACCTGATCACCAACACACCAAGTCGGTGGTCGACATCTTCGAGCGGGCATTCACCAACCCGCGGTTCGCCAGCCATTTCAACGTCGAGGTCGGGCGGACGGTCAACCACGATGAACTGCTGGCTCATCATCACGCGGTGATCTACGCGGTGGGCGCAGCCACCAGCCGGCGGCTGGGGATCGACGGCGAGGACCTCGTGGGGCACCACGCCGCGGCCGAGTTCGTCGGTTGGTACAACGGCCATCCCGACCACGCCGCGCACCAGTTCGACCTGTCGGGCGAGCGGGCGGTAATCGTCGGCAACGGCAACGTCGCACTCGATGTGGCCCGGGTGCTGTTGATGGACCGGGCTGCGCTGGCGGCCACCGATATCGCCCAGCACACCCTGGACGCCTTGACCGACAGTGCAATCCAGGAAGTGGTGATCCTGGCGCGCCGGGATGTCGGCCATGCCGCGTTCTCGGCGGGTGAGTTCCTGGCCCTGGGGCATCTCGACGGTGTCGACGTGATCGTCGACCCGCAGGACCTACCCGCCGACGACGACCATGACGACGTCGAGATCTCATTCAAGCTCGCCATCGCCCGCGAATACGCGCAGCGGAGCCCGACTCCCGGGAACAAGCGTGTGGTGTTCCGTTTCGGCACCACTCCGGTCGCCATCCACGGAACCGACCGTGCGCAAGGGCTGGAGGTCAGCAGCGACGTCCGCGGCACCGAGATGATCGAGACATCGCTGATCCTGCGGTCGATCGGTTATCGCGGGCTGCCTGTCTCCGGGCTGCCCTACGACGAGGATTCCGGGACCGTGCCCAACGACTCGGGCCGCGTCGTGCCGGGCACATATGTGACCGGCTGGATCAAGCGCGGGCCTCGCGGGGTGATCGGTACGAACCGGCTGTGCGCCGAGCAGACCGTGGCGCAGCTGTGGGCGGATTTCGATGCCGGCCTGCTGACCCGCGACATCGAGGGCCGGGAGTCCTTCGATGCGCTGTTGGCCGGTCGGGGAGCCGAGCCGGTCGGCTGGCCGGGTTGGCGTGCGATCGACGCCGCCGAGCGAGACCGGGGTGTGCGGGCAGCACGACCGCGGGTGAAGTTCGTGTCGATCGAGGAGATGCTCAGCGCGGGCCTGCGCGACTGACTTCGGCTTCCACTTGCGGATCGGGGTCGCGGGGTGTGCGGGTCGCCAGGACCGAACCCGCGAGGATCAGCGCCAGCCCGGCGACGTTGTACACGGTCAGCGGCTCACCGAGCACGATGACCCCGGCGGCCAGGGCGACGGCTGGGTTGATGTAGGTGAACACCAGCGCCCGCGCGCCCCCGACTTCGCGGATCAGTGCGAAGAACACCACGAATGCCAGTGCCGTGCAGACCACGGCGAGGGCAGCCAGAGCGATGAGCACGCGCCGCGACGGCATCTGACCGGGCCAGGTCAGCAGTGCCGGTGTGGTGTAGATCAGCGCCGCGATCGTCAGACAGGCCGCCGTCAACGGCAGTGCGGGCACGTCGCCCAGATACCGGGCAGCGATCAGCGGAGCGATGGCGTAACAGGTTGCCACCAGCAGTACTTCGGCGATGGGCCAGCCGTGCCCGCCGGCGAGGCCGGGCCCGGCGAGCACCGCCACACCGGCCAGCCCAACCCCGAGGCCCGCGATTCGCTTGGCGCTCAACCGCTCTCCGCCGGTGAGCCGGTCGAGAACCGCTGCGATGATCGGGGCGGTGGCGATCAGCAGGCCGGTCAACGAGCTGCTCAGGTGGCGTTCGGCATCGGAGAGCAGAAACCACGCCGCGATGATCTCGAAGAACGCGAACGCCAGAACGGGCCGCCAATGCCGTAGCACCGGCGCCCATGCGGCGCGGGACATCACCAGCGGCAACAGCACAGCTGCGCCGACCGCGGTGCGGGCCAGGACCAGTACGGGTACCGAGACGCCTTCGACGGCGACTTTGATGAGCAGGTACGGGATGCCCCAGATGATGCTCATGGCGCCCAGCAGCAGCCAGCCCCGCACACTCACCCGGTCCAGACTACGGGTGATGCCAGCCCCGCGTCCGAAGCTTCATGACGCGGTCAGATCCAGCGCGATGTCGACGAGCATGTCCTCCTGGCCACCGACCATGCCGCGGCGGCCGGCCTCCTCGAGCAGTGACCGCGCATCGACGCCGTAGCGCTGGGCAGCAGCTTCGGCGTGACGCAGAAAGCTCGAGTACACCCCCGCGTATCCGAGGGTGAGGGTTTCGCGGTCCACCCGGACCGGCCGGTCCTGCAAGGGGCGCACGATGTCATCGGCAGCGTCTTGGAGAGCGTGCAGGTCGCAGCCGTGGCGCCAGCCCAGTTTGTCGGCAGCCGCGATGAACACCTCAAGTGGGGCGTTGCCGGCACCGGCGCCCATGCCGGTCAGGGACGCGTCGACCCGGTTGGCGCCATGCTCGACGGCGGCGATCGAATTGGCCACGCCCAGGGACAGATTGTGGTGGGCGTGAATGCCGATTTCGGTGGTGGGGGACAGGACTTCGCGGAGCGCATCGACCCGGTCGGCGATGTCGCGCATGGTCATGGCGCCGCCGGAGTCGACGACGTAAACACATGTGGCTCCGTAGCTTTCCATGAGTTGGGCCTGCCCTGCCAGCCTCGCGGGAGTGGCCATGTGGCTCATCATCAGGAAGCCGACGGTGTCCATGCCGAGGTCCCGCGCGGCAGCGATGTGCTGGGCCGAGATGTCGGCTTCGGTGCAGTGGGTGGCGACGCGCACGACGGTGGCGCCGGCGCGGTGGGCGTCCCTGAGGTTGTGCACGCTGCCGATCCCGGGCAACAGCAGCGTTGCGACCCGGGCGTTGCGTACGGCCGCGGCGACCGCTGCGATCCACTCCAGGTCGGTGTGTGCCCCGAAGCTGTAGATGCAGCTCGATCCGCCGAGACCGTCGCCGTGGGCGACCTCGATCGATTCCACTCCGGCGGCGTCGAGTGCGGCGGCGATGGTGGTCACCTGGTCGAGGCTGTACTGGTGGCGCACCGCGTGCATGCCGTCACGCAGCGTGACGTCGCTGACGTACAAGTCGTGAATCATGATTGTGTGAAGTCACTTTCGGAGTGGGCAATGCGTTCGGCGGTGGCTTTGGCGGCCGAGGTCATGATGTCGAGGTTGCCTGCATAGGCGGGCAGGTAATGCGCGGCGCCGGCGACTTCGAGCATCACCGTTACCCGTGTGCCGGTGAACTTCCCGGTCTCCGGAATGTAGAGGGGCCTTGCGGCACTGAATGTCTCGAACTGGACCCGTTGCTTGAGTCGGTAACCCGGCACGTAGCTGCCGACCGTGTCGGCCATGGCCGCGACGTCGTTCTCCATGGTGTGCCGATCGGCGTCACCGTCGACCAGGCAGTACACGGTGTTGCGCATCAGGACCGGCGGTTCGGCCGGATTGAGAATCATCACCGCCTTGCTCCTCTGTGCGCCGCCGACGATGCGCAGTGCGGCCGAGGTGGTTTCGGTGAACTCGTCGATGTTGGCACGAGTTCCTGGACCCGCCGACCGCGACGATATGGACGAGATGATCTCGGCGTACGACACGATGCCCGACTGCGCGACGGCGGCCACGATCGGCACAGTAGCCTGGCCGCCGCAGGTCACCATGTTGAGGTTGGGCGCGTCGAGATGCTCCTCAATGTTCACCACCGGCACGCAGTAGGGGCCGACGGCGGCCGGGGTGAGGTCGATCATCCGGACGCCGTGATCGGCCAGCCGGGCCCAGTTGGCGTGATGGGCGCCCGCCGAGGTGGCGTCGAAAACCAGTTTGACGTCACCGAATTCGGGCATCGCGAGCAGTCCGTCGATGCCGTCGGCTGTGGTGGGCACCCCGAGGCGGGCGGCACGCGCCAGACCGTCGGACTGCGGGTCGATACCGGCCATCGCGACCACGGCCAGCGGCCCGTCGCCGCGCAGGATCTTGATCATCAGATCCGTGCCGATGTTGCCCGAGCCGACGATGGCGACCGGATAGCGGCTCATCGGCTGTCCCGGTCGCTGACCAGCCGACGGGCCGCCTCGATCACGTTGCGCGCGTGCAACTCGAACAGTGCGATCAGATCCACGGAATCGCCGCCGATCTCCTTGGCGATGAACAGTCCGTCGGCGCCGGCGATCGTGTAGGTGGCCAGGTGATGGACCTGGGCGTCGCTCAGGTCCGGCGCCCACTCCAGGATTGTGTCGACGAGTTGGGTGTACGCCTGAGCGCGTGCCTGCAGGAACATCGCCCGGGCACGTGGCTCGACGGGACGGCGCTCGAGGGCGAGCATGAGCCCGAGCCGGATGAAGTCGGGGGATTCGACCAACGCTTTGGCGACGTTTGCGCCGAATGCGGTGGCTCGCTCTTCGGCGGTCCCGTCGGCCGGCACCTGCCAGGCTGCCAGCCAGGTCCCGAAGCTGCGTTCGATCACCGCCGCGATCAGGTCGTCCTTGTCCTTGAAATGCCAGTAGATCGAGCTGGCCGGTAACCCGCACTTCTTGCTGACCAGCGCGATGCTGGTGCCTTCATACCCGCGTTCGGCGGCGATCTCGGTGGCGGCGTCGAGGATCCGTTCCCGCGACTGCTCGCCATCGAGGCGGCGCCGGCGCGGCTTGGGCTGCTCATCAGCGGGCATCTGGACTCCCGTCATACATCTTCTTGACTCTGTAGTGATCACTACATTACCGTAGCGATCACTACAGGACAACCCTCGATGACGAGAGAGGCCACCGTGACTGCAGACCTCTACGACGTGGCGGTGATCGGCTATGGGCCCACCGGAGCAACCGCGGCGAATCTGTTGGGCCGACAGGGATTGAAAGTGCTTGTCATCGAGCGTGATCCGGACGTATACGGCAGGGCCCGGGCGATCAGTACCGATGAAGAGGTGCTGCGCATCTGGCAGTCGGTCGGCCTGGCGGACCGACTACAGCAGGACATGCTGCCCGACCGGCCCGCGGCGTTCGTCGATGCCGACGGAGTGCCTTTCATCGAGACGACGATTTTCGCGCGAGGTTCGGGCCACCCGGCTCAGCAATTCATCTACCAACCCGCGGTCGATCATGTCCTGCGCGAGGGGGTGGAGCGCTTCGACACCGTCGAGGTGCTGCTCGAACACGAGTGTCTGCGGGCGCTGGCCAAATCGGATCACGTCGAGCTGATGCTGGCCGACCTTCGCACCGACACGTTCAAGAGGGTGCGGGCTTCCTACGTCATCGCCGCCGACGGCGGATCGTCTCCGACACGTGGGCAATTGGGCATCGGGTACTCAGGCAACACCTACGCCGAACGATGGGTCGTGATCGACACGAAGGTGCTTTCCGAGTGGGATTCCCACGACCGGCTCCGATTCCACTGCAACCCGGACCGTCCCACCGTCGACTGCCCGACACCGCTGGGGCACCACCGCTGGGAGTACCCGGCCCGGGCCGGTGAGGACGAGCAGAAGCTGGTCAGCGAGGCCGAGATCTGGAAGGTGCTGGAGGATCAGGGCATCACCCGCGAGAACGTCGAGATCCTTCGGGCCGTGGTCTACAGCCACCACGTGCGGGTTGCCGATCGCTGGCGGGTGGGCCGCATCTTCCTGGCCGGCGACGCTGCGCACGCCATGCCGCCGTGGATCGGCCAGGGCATGTCGGCCGGCGTGCGCGATGCGGCCAACCTGTGCTGGAAGCTCGCCGCGGTGCTGGCGGGTCGGGCGCCCGATGCCCTCCTGGATTCCTATGAGGCAGAACGCAAGCCGCACGTCGTCGAAGTAACGCGCCGTGCCTGCCTTGTCGGCAGGGTGATCACCGAGCGCAACCGGGTGATCGCCGCGGTCCGCAACCGCACCCTCCGGGCGCTGACCAAGCTGCCCGGGGTGCTGCGCGGTGGTCAGAGGCTCTATTGGATCCCGGATGCGCGCTACGACGAGGGGTTCTTCGCCCAGCCCGGAAAAGACGCGGCCGGCTGGCAGATTCCACAGCCGTGGGTCATGGACGACGCGGGTGCGTCGGTCCGCTTGGACGACGTCGTGGCCGGACGATGGACGGTGCTGCACACCGGAGTCGCCCCGGCGGGCGTGCAGGCCTGGACGGACCTGGGCGTGCCCGCGATCGCGCTCGGTGGAACCCGAGACAAGTCCGGGCCCGGAGCGATCCGCGACATCGACGGCACGCTCATCGCCTGGCTGCACCGAAAGAAGGCCGCAGCCGTGGTGCTGCGCCCAGACGGATTCATCTACGCCGCAGTCGAATCCGGGCAGCGGCTCCCCGCACCACCGGCCGGCTACGCGCTGGCGCCAACCAGAACTGGAGCTCACACATGACTACCACCGCACTCACCGAACACACCGTGATAGTCGCGGGCCGGGCCATCTTCTACGCCGAAGCCGGCACCGGACCCGCGGTGGTCATGCTGCACGGTGGCGGCCCCGGTGCCTCGGGGGTGTCCAACTACGGCCGCAACATCGACGCTCTCGCCGCGCATTTCCGGGTCATCGTGCCGGACATGCCCGGCTATGGGCGCTCGGCCAAGGGGATCGACAAGGCTGATCCGTTCGGGTTCCTCGCCGACATGATCCGTGGTCTGCTCGACGAACTGGGCATCGAGACAGCACATCTGATCGGCAATTCATACGGCGGCGCGGCGGCATTGCGGTTGGCGCTGGATACCCCGCACCGCGTCGGCAAGCTGGTGCTCATGGGCCCCGGCGGCATCGGGACCACCAGAAACCTGCCGACCGCTGGACTCAACAGCTTGCTGTCCTATTACACCGGCGACGGGCCCAGTCGCGAGAAGCTGGCCGCATTCATTCGCAATTACCTGGTGTACGAAGGCAGTTCGGTGCCCGAGGAGCTGATCGACCTGCGATACCGGGCATCCATCGATCCCGAGGTGGTCGCCGATCCACCGTTGACCCGGCCGTCGGGACCGAAAGCGTTGCGCACGCTGTGGCGCATGGACCTCACCCGTGACAGCCGGCTCAAGCACCTGCAGACCCCCACGCTGATCCTGTGGGGCCGTGACGACAAGGTGAACCGGCCGGCCGGCGGCCCGATGCTGCTCAACACCATGCCGAACGCCGAACTCGTGATGACGTCGCACACGGGCCACTGGATGCAGTGGGAACGCTCCGAGTTCTTCAATGAACTCGTCACCGAGTTCCTCGGCCAGACCTCGAAGCTCGCTCATGTCTAGCGTGTTCGGCAATGTTCGCCTCGGCTACGTCGTCATCGAAACCGAAAAGTTCGCCGATTGGCGGCGTTTCGGTCGCGACGGGGTCGGCCTGCACGTCGACGACGCACTGCCCGATGTCCTTCGGTTCCGGCTCGACGAGAATCAGTGCCGGTTTCTGCTGCAACGCGGACCGGCCGAGGACGTCACGGCGCTCGGGTGGCAGCTCGACGATCACGAGACGTTCGACGACATCGTCGGACGGGTGGTGCGGCACGGCGTGCCGGTCAGCGAGGGCAGTGCGGAAGAGGCTGCCCTGCGCGGGGTGGAGCGGCTCGTGCGGTTCCCCGGACCCAACGGGTTGACGCAGGAGATCTTCACCCGCGCCTGCCCTGCCGACACACCACTGCGGATGACCGCGCGCGGTGGTTTCGTGACCGGTGACTGCGGTATCGGGCACGTCGCGATCACCACGAAGAAGCCGCAGCAGATGCGGGGCTACTACAACACCGTGTTCGATGCCCGGCTGTCCGATTTCATCGACGAGACGATCAACGGCGTCAAGGTCAAGATCCGGTTCCTGCGGGTCAATCGGCGTCACCACTCGGTGGCCATCGCCTCGGTGAACCGGCTGCCCGTCAACCCGATCCGCACCCGTATCCAGCATCTCAACATCCAGGTCGCGGACCTCGACGACATGACCACGTCCTACCAGCGGATCAGGGAACTCGGTTTCGGCATGGCGCTGGGGGTCGGGCAGCACACCAACGACCGGGAACTGTCCTATTACGCGATGACACCGTCGGGGTTTGAATGGGAGGTGGGGTGGAATCCGTTGGTTGTCGACGAGGCGACCTGGGAACCCAGCACCCACCAAGGCATCAGCATCTGGGGGCATACACCGGAGGGGCAGACCGTCATCGACAAACTCGCCCAGTTCAAGGTCGGCGCCCGCTCGTTACTGCGAGCAGAGGACAGCGTCCCGGCGCTGGCCGGTGCCGGCATCGCCGACAGCTAGGGAAGGACGATCATGATTCGAATCGATACCCACCACCACATGATTCCGCCCGCCTACCGAAAGGCGTTGCAGAAGGCCGGGATCGATGATGCCGGCGGACGCGCCTTGCCGGATTGGAGCCCGGAGGGCTCGTTGCACACCATGGCTGAACTTGATGTGGCCACCGCGATTCTGTCGGTGTCCACGCCGGGCACCAGCTTTCTGCCGAATGCGTCCGACGCCACGGCGCTGGCCATCGACCTCAACGACTATGCAGCCGAGGTGTTCGCCTCGCAGTCGGATCGGTTCGGTTTCTTCGCCACGCTTCCGATGCCGCACGTCGAAGCCGCGACAACAGAGGCCATCCGCGCGCTCGACACACTCGGTGCCGACGGAGTGGTGCTCCTGGCCAACAACGCCGGAACCTACCTCGGACAAGATGGACAGGACGAACTGTGGGCCGCGCTCGACGCCCGGTCCGCCGTGGTCTTCATTCATCCGGCCGATCTTCCCGCGCCGACGGTGCCTGGTGTCCCGCCGTTCGCGACGGACTTTCTCCTCGACACCACGAGGGCGGCTTATCTGCTGGTACGCAACGGAATCCGGCGAAAGTATCCGAACATCAAGTTCATCCTGAGCCATGCCGGCGGATTCGTCCCGTATGCCTCGCACCGCATGGCAGTGGCGATCATGGGGGAGACCGGCCGCAGCCCGGCCGATGTCCTCGACGATTTCGCGAGTTTCTACTTCGACACCGCATTGTCGTCCAGCGCCGCGGCGCTACCCACCCTGCTCGCGTTCGCCAAACCCGGCCACATCACCTTCGGTTCCGATTGGCCGTTCGCCCCGCTGCCCGCAAGCCAGCTGTTCGCCGCCGGTTTGGACACGTACGATGGGCTCGATACCGCCGGCCGCCAGGCGATCAACCGCGACAACGCGCTGACACTGTTCCCGCGGCTGGGCACTGCGCCGGCGGTTCCGGCGCCCTCACCGCTGGAGCAGGTGCGGCATCAGGCCACCCGGGCTGTGATGCGCGGAGTCGCCCGGCTCATCAACACCAAATGAGCCGAGTCCGGTCCGGCGCTCAGCCCCGCGTCAGCTCCGCATAACGGCCGACGTGGTAGTCGGTTGAGCCGAACTCGTACTGCACCGCGGTGAGACGCTTGAAGTAATGGCCGATCGCCAGTTCTTCGGTCATGCCCATGCCGCCGTGCAACTGCACGGCATTCTGCCCGACGAAGCGGGCGGCCCGTCCGATGGTGGCCTTGGCCGCCGATACTGCCTTGGCGCGTTGCGCGGGTTCGGCATCCAGGTTCAGAACCGCCAGATAGACAGCCGCCGAAGCCTGTTCGACCTCCATGTGCATGTCGACCATCCGGTGCTGCAGCGCCTGGAAGCTGCCGATGGGAAGACCGAACTGCTGGCGTTGCTTGCAGTACTCGACCGTATCGGCCAGCACCTTGCGCATTCCGCCGACTGCCTCGGCGCACACCGCTGCCGCCCCTTCATCCCGGGCCAAATCCAGTGACAGCCATGCCTGCCCTTCGGTCCCGAGCAATGCCGAGGCAGGCAACCGGACATCCGAGAACTCCAGGTCCGACGCGCGGCGGTCGTCCACCGTGCGGTACGGGTGTGTGGTGACTCCCGTTGTCAACGTGGCGATATCGGCCAGGAACAGCGAGATCCCGTCGGTGTCGGCACGTTCCCCCGAGGTACGTGCGGTCACCAGCAGGTGGGTGGCCAGCGGCGCGTCGACGACCATCGCCTTGGCGCCGTTGAGCACCCACTCGTCGCCGTCACGGCGTGCGGTGGTGGACACATCGCGCCAGTTGTCTCCGGAGGACAGTTCGGTGGCCGCCAGCGCGACGATCGCCGAACCCGCCACGATCTCCTCGAGCAGGGCCGCGGCCGCCGCGTCGCCGGACCGGTGCAGCAGGCCACCGGCGACCACCACGGTGTCCACGAACGGCTCGATCACCAGGGCGTGGCCCAAAGCCTCGGCGATGACCATGGTTTCGACCGGGCCGCCACCGATACCGCCGGCCTCCTCGGGCAGGGTGGCGCCCAGGATCCCCAGTTCGTCGGCGAAGCCACGCCAGATCTCGGGCTGCCAGCCGGGGCCGGTCTTGGCCGCGGCGCGGCTCGATGCCAGGTCGTAGCGGCTGGCCAGGAATTTGGTCAGCCCGCCGCGCAGCAGTTCCTGTTCGTGGGTCAGGTTGAAGTCCATCTAGAGCCCCAGTTCTGCCTTGGCGAGGATGTTTCGCTGAATTTCGTTGCTACCGGCGTAGATCGAGCCGGCTCGGTCGTTGAAGTAGCGCAGCGGGGCGACCGCCTGCCACGGTGCTCCACTGTGATAGCCGTCGGCGGGCGGTTCGTACTCGGCCACCGGGCCGCCCGGGAAGGTGGCGTGCGGCTGGTAGGCGCGGGCGAGCGGACCCGCGGCCTCCATGGACAGTTCGGTCAGCGTCTGGCTCAGTTCGGTGCTCAGGACCTTGAGCATCGACGACGCCGTGCCGGGATGGCCGCCCTCGGCCACGGCGGCCAGCACCTGGTACTCCAGGATTTCCAGCACGTCGGTACGGAGCCGGGCGTCGGCGAGCCTGCGGCTGAAGGCCGGGTCGTCGATCAGCCGGCCACCGGCCGGTCCGGGCTGCTCGGAGGCAACCGCTGAGATTTCGTCACCCAGCACCTGCAGGGCGGGCGCGTTGGCGCCGCCGCCGCGCTCGAACTCCAGCAGATACTTGGCGACGGTCCAGCCGTCGTCGATCGTGCCGATCACGTTCGACTTGGGTACCCGGACCTCGTCGAAGAAGACCTGGTTCTGGACTTCTTCGCCGGAAGTCATGACGAGCGGGCGGATTTCGATGCCGGGGGAGGTCATGTCGATCAGCACGAAGGTGATGCCCTGCTGCTTCTTGGCGCCTCGGGTGGTGCGCACCAGCGCGAACATCCAGTTGGCTTCCTGGGCGTGGGTAGTCCAGATCTTGCTGCCCGTGCACACCAGGTCGTCGCCGTCCAACACCGCGGCCATCGACAGCGCAGCCAGGTCCGAGCCGGCCTCGGGCTCCGAGTAGCCCTGGCAGAAGAACACCTCGCCGGTGAGGATGCCGGGCAGGAAGTAGTCCTTCTGCGCCGGTGTGCCGAACTTGATGATCGCGTGGGCCACCATGCGAATGCCCATCGGCGACAGCGACGGTGCACCGGCGAGCGTCGATTCGCGACTGAAGATGTAGTGCTGGGTGAGGCTCCAGTCGCAGCCGCCGTGTTCCACCGGCCAGGCCGGAGCTGCCCAGCCGCGCTCGTGGAGGATCTTCTGCCACGCCATGCTGGCGTCGTGATCGGCGTACACGCTGGTCATCAGCTGACCGGCCCGCCGGAGTTCGGGAGTCAGATTCTCGGCGAGAAAGTCGCGAACCTCGTCGCGGAATTCCTGGTCGCTTGTCGACCACTTCAGGTCCATGCCTGCCCCTGTCTGCTGGTGTCGCTCCACAGAGTAAACCTAGTTAGTCAAGTGGCGTAGGCCACCCCGGCCCTGTGCGTCGGCCGGGCGGGGATTCGTCCTTGCCGCACGTTGCTGGACGGTGGTGGCATATGGCCTGGGCGCCGGGCGATAATCGACACGTGGAGCGTCGCCAGAGCGGTCAGGACCCCCAATCTCCGATGACACTGCTGCAGAACATTCCTGCGCTGGTGGTGCTGGAGCGGTTCCCGGTGCCGGTGTTGGCGATCGCAGAGGACGGAACGATCCTTTTCGCCAACAGTGCCTTCGGCGAGATGGTCGGCCGCGACACCGATGCGGTCAAGAGCATGCAGTTTGCTGAGGTGTTCCATTCGTTGCCGGCCGACGAGTCGGCGGTCTCGGTGATGCGGGCGAATGCCGGTCTGCTGGTGAATCTGGTCCACCGCGACGGGTCGATCGTGCGGGCGCGGATGAGCAAGTCGGCGCTGCTGCGCGGCGACGACCCGGTGGCGCTGGCGACGTTCCAGGACCTCACCGAGCGGTTGTGGGCCGAAGAGTTGTAGGGATCAGCCCGCAGCCTGCGTCCGGCGCAGAGATTCGCGGGCCAGGAACTCACGGAAGTAGTCCAGCGATTCCCTGCTGACGATTGCCGGGAGCAGCAGATCCCAGGTATGCGCCACCCGTTCGCGTAGGTCGGCGCCGGTCGCGTTCGCGCGCGAGAGAGCCTCGGCGCCCAGCATGGAGCCGAGGATGACCTCGGCGGCGCCCGCGATGTCGAGGTTCTCCCGTAGATCGCCTTCGTCGGCCGCCTGGATCAACTGCTTCCTGAGTTCATCGAGCCAGCTCGTGTACACCCGGGTGGCGGCGGTGTTGATCCCGCTGAAGGTCCGCAACAGGTGCATGCCGATCTGCGCGACCTTGTCCGACCGGGCGAAATCGGCCACCACGAACAGTCCGTGGATGGTGTTCTCCAAAGCCGGCGATGAGGATTCGGCGATGGCGTGGAACGTGGCCAGCATCGCGTTTCCGCCGTCGTCGATGATCGCCTCGGCCAGTGATTCCTTCGAGTCGAAGTGGTAGTACAGCGCGCCTTTGGTCATCTCGGCCCGCGCGATGATGTCGCCGAGCCCGGTCGCCGGATAACCGTGCTCGCTGAACAGGTCGACGGCGGCGGTGATGATCTTCTGCCGGGTCAGCTCGGATCGAGCCTGGCGTGCCATGTCAGGCTCGCCCGACGGCTGCGTTGGGCGCGCCGTCCGGTGAGTGGGGGCGCAAGGGCACAACTTTTTTGACGCCTACCGCGGTGCGGCGCCGGATGAACTGCCTGAGATAGGCCAGCCGCTCCGGTTCGGCGAAGCCGGGGAGCGCCAGCTGCCAACTGCACTCGAGATCCGTGAGGAACCGTGGTGGATCGTCGAGGTCGCTCGTCTGGCGCACACCCAGGTAGATCGACACCAACAACCGGGCGATCGCTTCCGGGTCGCTGTCGGCGGTGAAATCACCTTCCCCGATGGCGCGTTTGGCGATGCCGGCGAAACCCTGGACCCATTGTTCGAGCACCCGGGGCCCGAGGCCGTCGGTCCGGCCGATGGACTCGACGAGGTTCAGGCATGCCCGGGCCATCGGGTCACCGATGTCTTCTGCTGCCACCAGGCACGAGAGATCGATCAATGTCTCGGCTCCGGACAGATTGCGGGCCAGGACGTCCTCGACGGCCTTGTCGGCCCGCGCGGTCCGGTGTTCCACGATCGAGATCGCCAGCGCGTGCTTGGACCGGAAGTGGAAGTACAGCGCGCCCTTGGTGACGGTGGCGTCGGCCAGGATGTCGTCGAGGCTGACCAGGCTGTACGGCGTGTGGGCGAACTGTCGCGCTGCCGCCTGCAGGATCTGGAGGCGGGTCAGCTCTGCTCGCCGGTCGAGCTGCTCGGTCACCTCGGGGCCTTCCTGACTCTGATCGGCCGGTGGTCCTGTCCCATTTCACCGTCGCCACCAGCAGACTCAAAGTCTTCACCGTACGTGCATAACATTCTAAAGGTATGTATCGTGCTTAGCGTGATAACTCTTGGTTCGTCGCGGGTTGCCCGCCCGGCGGTGGCGCACGCCACGGCCGCGGGCGCTGTGGCGAGTGCCACCATTTGGCGGTCGGCAGTAGCCAAGGGCTATCCTGGAAGCGTTGTCATGGCCTGCACCGGCAATCCCCCTCGAATCCCGGTGCGGGCCATGACGACCTCAATGTCTGGTACCTACCAAGGTGATTCGATCTTGATCATGCACCCCGCGGTTCAGTCGGAGTGTCGCTAGCCGATGTGGGATGACGAAGTCGACGTCGTTTGCTGTGGCTCTGGCTTCGGGGCATTGGCCGCGGCCGTTGCAGCAGCGGATGCGGGGCTCGACGTGCATATCGTCCGTCCGGGGACTGCGAGCACACCTCAATCGGTGACGCCCGGTGCGGAGACACCGTGGCTGGGCGTGGGCATCTCGGATCCCGAGACCCGCGACTACCTCGACGAGTTGTCGGCGGATCTGAGCCCGGTCGACGGCGCCGATTTCGACACCGCTGTGACGGTGCGGACGGTCAGTGACTGGACCCCGGTTTCCGGACGCGGCCGGATCGCACCGTTCTATGGCGCCCGGCTGCAGGACTGGGCGCAGCGTTGTCTGACGTCCCCCTACGGCGTGCTCTACACCCGGTTGGCGGACCGGGGTACGACCTCGATGAAGACCCGTGCCGGCGAGGAGATCCAGGTCAAGGTGCTCGGGACGCTGGAAGCCGGGAGCGGGTCCGGCGCCGCGTCGGCGCTCGGCGACTGGCTGTCGGCGCAGGCACTCGACAAGCAGATCCACACCGAGGACAACGGCACGCTGCAGCGCATCGTGTTCGAGGAGGGCGAGGTTCTCGGGGTGGTGATCGACACCGCCGATGGTCCACTGGCCCTGCGGGCCCGCCATGGCGTGGCCCTGTCCACCGAACCCCGTGGTGCGGGCTCGCAGGGCGCTCCGCTCATCGAGCCCGGCAAGCCCTTGCAGGTGGGTTTGGTCGGTTACAGCGCCAGCCGATTCGGTCGTGTGGAGCTGCTGGACCACGAGCGGGACACCGCACGATCGGACTACTGCCGATCGGGAGGGGTCCACGACTCACCACGTGAGTCGTACCGATCACGTGCGCGGCGCGGCTGAGAAGTGCACCGGTACCCGCCCTTTTGCCAGTAGCGAGGCCATTTCGCGGCCGAGGATCGGCTTGGACAGCAAGAAGCCCTGGGCGCGGTAGCAGCCGTGCCGCAGCAGCGTCAGCGCGGCCCGTTCGGTCTCGACCCCTTCAGCCACCAGCTGCAGTCCGAAGGCGCCGGCCAGGGCGATCACCGCGCGCACGATCGGCAGATCGCCCGGGTCTGATCCGAGTCCCGCGACAAAGCTGCGGTCGATCTTGAGCGTGTCCACCGGCAGCGATTTCAGCAGCGACAGCGCGCTGTAGCCGGTGCCGAAGTCGTCGATGGCCACCTGCACGCCCACCTTGTGCAGTCCGGTCAACGTCGACCGTGTGGTTTCGATGTCCTGCACCACGATGCTCTCGGTGATCTCCAGGCACACCGATCCGCGGGGGAGACGGAACTCTTTCATGACCCCGGCCACCGATGCGACGAATCCGTCGGTCACCAGCTGCACCGGGGATACGTTGATGCGCAGCACGATGTTGCGGCCGACGCCGTTGGCCCGCCAGCGGGCGAACTCGGCACATGCGTTGCGCAGCACCCAGCGGCCCAGTTCGCCTGCCAGGTTTATGGATTCGGCCACACCGATGAACGAATCGGGGGACAGCAGGCCGCGGGTCGGATGCTGCCAGCGGACCAGGGCCTCGGCGGCCAGCACTTCGCCGGTCCGCATGTCGATCTCGGGCAGATAGTGCAGCACCAGTGCGCCGCTCTCGATCACGCTCTGCAGGTGCAACTCGATGTCGTTGCGGAAGTCGATCTCCATCGCCATCTCGTCGGAGAACACCGCGACCCGGTTTCCGCCCGAGTTCTTCGCGGTCAGCACCGCGTGGTCGGCCCGGTTGAGCAGGTCGGAGGTGGAGTCACGGCCCGGAATGCCTTGCGCCAGACCGATGCTGACGGTACGGGTGAGCATCTCGCCGTCGATGGTCACCCGTTCGCGCAGCACGGACTGGAGTCGGTAGGCCAATGCCGTGGCTGCCTCGGCCGTCATCGAGGCGGCGGGGACCACGACGAACTCGTCACCGCCGAGCCGCGCGATGAGCTTGGGCGAGTCGTCGCCGCGCTGCAGACGTTCGGCCAGGATGCTGATGAAGGCATCCCCTGCGGTATGGCCCAGGTAGTCGTTGATCGCCTTGAGCCGGTCCAGGTCGAAGAACATCACCACCACCGGGCCGGGCTGTCCCGGAGCCAGCCGGGCCTCCAGATGGGCCATGAGCGCCCTGCGGTTGTGCAGCCCGGTGAGGTGGTCGTGATCGGCGAGGTACCGCAGCCGGTCCTCGGCCTCGATGCGGGCCTGAACCTGGGCGAACAGCGAGGCGATCGCCTTGAGTGCGTTGAGCTCGGCGGGCAGCCATTCGCGATCGCCGAACTTGACGAAACCAAGGACGCCGGTGGTGATGTCCCCGGACAGCAGCGGCACACATGCCATCGAGGTGCTGGCGATGTGCCGTCCTGCCTCGATCGTGCGCTGGTAGTCGTCGGTGGCCGGCTCCGGACGGAACACCGCCGGTTCCTTGAGGTGCTCGGCCATCGCGAAAACCGGGTCGGCATCGGCGAAGTGGATGACCGCGATCGGGTCGGTCTGGGTGTCCGGTGGTCGCGGCGGCCACTCGGCCACCAGCCGCGTCGCATGCGTCTCGTGGTCGTTGTGACGCAGAAAGCTCACGTCCACGTCGAAGAACGAGACCAACTCGGCCAGCACCTGCTGGCTCACCGTGACCGAGGTCGCGGCGTCGACTGCCATCAGTTGCGTGGCAACCGATGTGACGAGCAGTTCGAGGCTGCCTGGCACCAGATACCTCCGCATCTACCTCAGCACGTACCTCAGCTGTACCGCGGCGTCGAACCAGCGTGGGCCCGGCGTCGGCTGCGTACGGTCGGACGCGGCGCGTAGGACAACCTGAGCACAAGCGCCTGTGATTCGTCGCGCTCGGTGCTGGTCAGCCTGCGGAAAGCGTACTGCAGGTCGCGTAGCGCGTCGGCGTGACCAGGCGAGAGCGCGTCGCGGTCGCGATCGTCGTGGGCGTAGAGGAACGCCGGTGACACGGGTTGAACCGCCAGCCCACAGCGCTGGGCACCGACCCAGACGGCCTCGACCGCCGATCCCGCCACGGCATAGTCGGTCAGCCGGCGGCCCCGAACCGAGACGACGGCCAGTGCCGAGCTCGAGGTGACCCGTTCGTAGGTGTCGTCGCCGAGCGCAGCGCCGGCATCCCAGTCCGACAACTTCGCCATCACCTCGGGCCGGCGCAGGATGTCGAGCACCACCAGGTCGGCCGGGTCCAACCCGAGCGTGGTCACGTCGATACCGGTGTCGGGGTCTGGATCGCCGGGCCAGCGCAGCTCCGACATCATCTCCCGGTGCAGCGTCGGGGTGAGATAGCGGATCCGGTCGGCCGCGGCGAGTAGACGTGCAGCGGTTTCGACCTCGGCCGGATCGTCGAGGACCGTCAGCTCGGCGCCCTCGCGGCCGGCGGCGGCCCGAAGACCGTCGAGCACGTCGGCGGGGATCGGCGCCGACGTGCCCCGGAGTCGATTGGTCTCCCGGGCCAGCATCGGTTCGTAGAGCTCAGCCAACTCGGGTGCATCACCGGGGGAGAACTCCGCGATGCCGTACAGGGGCGTGCCCTCGTCGCCGCGGGACCACTGCACGTGCCCGGTCAGGCCATGCGCGGCCGCGGCCACCCTGGCATTGAACGCGGCGGCTCCCAGTGCCACCGCGCTGCCGCGGTACCCGACGTCCATCGCCGTGGTGTACTTCGTCGCCAACCGGAGGTTGATCCGGTCGTCGCTCGCCTCGATGTGCCACGGTTGGACATTGCCGCCCGAGGGGGCGCGGGTCGCCGCGTCGGTGAGAATGTCTGCCATCTCGCCAGGTTCGGCCCCGCCGTCCGCGGCAACGGTCGTGGATGGGGCTGCCGGTCCCGACGCTGTCACCAGAGGATCGCCGATACGGTCGAGTGCGTCGGCGACGTCGACGCGAACCCGTCCCGACGGCATGGGTTCACCCAGGCCGATGCGTCGCACGGCATTGGCGACGACGGTCGCCCCGAGTACCACCTCGGCGGCGAGTTGCGGCCAGGTGCTCAGCGTCTTGCCGACCTCGACCAGCGAGGCCGCCATCCGGGGCGAGAGCTGGGGCGCGTCGAGAATGCGCAGGACGTGTGGCACCTTGTCCTTGCTGCTGAGCCCGGCCAGGTCGCGCGCGGCGACGTCGCCGAGCAGACCGTGCAGGATCGGCCGCGTGGGTTCCAGGTCGAACCGCTCGACATCGAGCAGTCCGCGGTCGCCCGTGGTCATCAGCACCGGTAGCCGACGGGCCCGGGCAGCCTCGCGGACAAGCACTTTCGCGTCCAGCGAGTCGCATTCCTCGACGACGATGTCGAGCCCGCGCAGGAACTCGTCGATGGACTCGGCTACCGCACCACTGCGATCGATGCGGACCGTCATGTACGGGTCGATCTCGGCGATCCTGCGTGCGGCCACCACTGCCTTGTTCAGCCCCAGGTCGAACACGGTGCCGGGCACCCGGTTGAGGTTCGCCAACTCGAGTTCGTCGAAGTCGGTGAGGCGAATCTCGCCGCACAGCCCCTCGGTGGCCAGGTTGTAGGCGATGGCGTGCCCGACGCTGAGGCCGATGACACCGATCCGCAGGTCCGACAATCGTCGCTGTTCATCGGCGGTGATGAGGTTGCGGTTGCGATCCAGGCGTAACCGGTTGAACGCGGCCGGCCCCAGAATGTGGACCAGGCACCGACGCCACGGGTAGTAGGCCCACCGGGTCGGTTCGTCGAGCATTTCCTGGTCGACAGCAGGGACAAGCGTGCGTAGTGCGGCCTGCTGTTCGTGACATTCATCGATGACCGTGATGCGCGGGTCGCGGCGCAGCTGGTCGACGGTGTTCTCTGAATGTCCATCGTCTTCGATGAAGATCGCCCGATATTGATCGGGATCGTCGAGTTCGCTCAATTCGGAATTCCCGATGCTCGTGTGGGTGTGGTCGCGGGGGTTGTCGGAGATCATCTCGGGGATCATCTTCCCGCCACGCTTCGGGTGTGGGTGTCGAAGCCGGTGGCGCGGGTGTGAGGACCGATTCGCTGGGCCTCTGCGAAGTAGCGCGAGAGCTGTCCCGCGTCCGCGTGGTTGGCGAATGTTCGGCTATCCCACCACATCATCTTCGTCTGGTATCGCTCGTCCGGATAGGGCGTCGCCGGGATTTTCGATGCCAGCACCCCGCCCGATGACAACCAGCGTTTGAGTACATAGGCCGCCGCGGTCGCCATGGCAAACTGAATGTCCAACAGTGTCATGGCATGCAGCGGCATACGTGCCAGCGTATCGGTGAGTGCGCGGCTCTGCTCCGGGTCGTCGCACACCCACGCTGTTTTCATCTCGACCACTCCGAATGGCAGACGGTCGGCGATCATCTTGCGTACCGAGTCGAGTGCGGGCTGTCCGCTCCATTCCACGATTGCATGACTGTCCTCGACACTCCGGTGCGGGCCTTTGGCTCGCAGGCCGCCGACGACGTCGCCGGCGTCGTTGATCCCGACGCAGAACAGCGCCGTATCCTCGCCTGTCCGTAGTGTTTTCGGATCCAGCGCGCGCTCCACCCCGTGTTTGCGGTAGTTGGACTGTGCGCCGCGGACGTATTCGGTCCACAGTTCGCGCTCTGCGTCCGGTCGGGCCACCACGATCGTGCACTCGCTGTCGGGGTCCCACCAGCTTGGGCTTTCGTCCAATGTCACGCTGGGGTTGCCTGCGGCATCGAGTTGGGGAGCGGTCATGTGGAATCCATTTCGTCGGTCAGCCGTGCCTTCCGACTGGGACGGCTGATTTTGGTGTGCAGCATGGTTGTGCGAATACGTGTGATGAGTATCGCGCCGCCCCGTATGGGAATTCCAGCGAGCTGAGAAATCTTGTCCAGTCGCGTGGTGAATTCGGTGCCGACATCTCCGATTTACTCACGGGTACATGCAATTTTGGCAAATTCGGCAATCGCCATTCATGCCGTATATGTGGGTTGCACTCGCATATGGCAAAAATCAAGAATCGACGTCGATGTCGAATGGGTGGTGCCCGGGAGTGTGGTCGGGCTTTTGCTGTGGTGGTGCTCAGCCAGCCCATCGCCGATAGCACGTCGCTGTGAATGGTGCTCGACTTCGCGTCGGCCCCACCCTTTCGCATCGGTGATGCATTGGAGGGTTGTGCGCCGGCCGCGCGGCCCGGGTGAGATTCTGTTCGGTGATGACTGAGGAGTACCCGAAAGCAACCGCCCTGCCGGCTCGGGATGTCGGCAGGCTGCTGCTGCGTTGCGCCGACCGGCCCGGCCTGGTCGCGGCGATCAGTGGCTTTCTCACCGGTGCCGGCGCCAACATCGTGTCGCTGGATCAGCACTCGACCGAGCAGTCCGGTGGCACCTTCATCCAGCGGACGATCTTCCATCTGCCGGGGCTGGCTGCGGTGCGCGACGAACTCGAGCGTGATTTCCGGCAGCGGGTTGCCGAACCGTTCGAGATGGACTTCCGTCTGACGGAGGCCTCCAAGCCCAAGCGGGTGGCGCTGATGGCCTCCCGTGAGGACCATTGCCTGCTGGATCTGTTGTGGCGCAATCGGCGCGGTGAACTCGACATGTCCGTGGTCATGGTCATCTCGAACCACCCCGACCTTGCCGAACAGGTGCGCGCGTTCGGTGTTCCGTTCCTCTATGTTCCCGCGACCCGGGACAACCGGGCCGAGGCTGAGCAACGGCTCTTGGAGTTGTTGCGCGGCAACGTAGATCTGGTGGTGCTGGCCCGGTACATGCAGATCCTGACGCCCGAATTCCTCGATGCCGTGGGCTGCCCGTTGATCAACATCCATCATTCGTTCCTGCCTGCCTTCATCGGCGCGGCGCCGTACCGCAGGGCCAAGGAGCGCGGGGTCAAGTTGGTCGGCGCGACAGCGCATTACGTGACCGGCGACCTCGATGAGGGCCCGATCATCGAGCAGGACGTGGTCCGGGTGGATCACCGCCACTCGGTCGGTGACCTGGTGCGTCTGGGTGCAGATGTCGAACGGTTGGTGTTGTCGCGCGCAGTGCTGTGGCACTGTGAGGACCGCGTGATCCGGTTCGGGAATCAGACCGTAGTCTTCTGACCACGGTTTCGAGAGGAGTGAGCGTGAAAATCTTCAATGGTCTTGACGAGTTCGTGGCGGCCAAGGGCAGCGAGCTGGGCCCCACCGAGTGGCTGGAGATCACCCAGGACCGGGTGAACCTGTTCGCCGATGCCACCGACGACCATCAGTGGATCCACGTCGACCCCGAGAAGGCGGCGAATGGGCCCTTCGGCGGGACCATCGCGCACGGCCTGCTGACGTTGTCCCTGTTGCCGCACTTCACCCACCAGCTCTACCGCGTCGACAACATCGCGATGGCGATCAACTACGGCTACAACAAGGTTCGGTTCATCACGCCGGTGCGCGTCGGTTCCAAGGTGCGGGCAAGCGCGGCGATCGCCGATGTCGCCCAGCTCGACGGTGCGGTGCAGGCGACCATGACCGTCACCGTCGAGATCGAGGGCTCGGACAAGCCGGCTGCGGTCGCCGAGTCGATCATCCGCTTCATCGGCTGAGTTACTGCCGCTGAGGTTTCCTCGCCGAGCAGACGCACAAGTGACCGATCCGTCGAGATTTCGGGTACCTGCGCGTCTGCTCGCGGTGTTTCTGACACTTGTCAGAATTCATTGACGTCCGTCAAACTCCGCTGTTAGTGTTCTGCATCACAACGTGAAGGGAGCACTGTGTTGCAGCGTGCACTGCCTCGGACAGCGATCATCGGCGCGGGCATCAGCGGGCTCACCGCCGGGAAGATGCTCAAGGATTACCGAGTGCCGTACACGACGTTCGAGACCTCGGACCGGATCGGTGGCAACTGGGCGTTCGGCAATCCGAACGGGCACAGCAGCGCGTACCGCTCCTTACACATCGACACCAGCAAGCATCGGTTGTCGTTCAAGGACTTTCCGATTCCCGAGCACTTCCCGTCGTTCCCGCATCACTCCGACATCAAGTCCTATCTGGATGCCTACGCGAATGCTTTCGGGCTGGCGGAGAACATCGAGTTCAACAACGGCGTGGTGCACGCCGCCCGGATCGACGGGGGCGGTTGGGAGATCGAGGATCAGGCGGGCGCCCGTCGCGAGTTCGATCTGCTCGTCGTCGCGAACGGTCATCACTGGGACCCCCGGCTGCCCGAGTTTCCCGGGACGTTCACCGGGCAGTCGATCCATTCGCACCACTACATCGACCCGAAGGAGCCGCTCGAACTGACCGGCAAGCGGATCCTGGTGGTCGGTATCGGGAACAGCGCCGCCGACATCACCGTGGAGCTGTCATCGAAGGCGCTGCAGAACAAGGTGACGCTCTCCACCCGCTCGAGTGCCTGGATCGTGCCGAAATACATTGCGGGGCAACCGGGTGACAAGTACTTCCGCACCAATCCGTACGTGCCGTTGTCATGGCAGCGCAAACTGGTCCAGCTGATCGGGCCGATGCTCGGCACCGATCCGACCATGTACGGTCTGCCCGCACCGAATCACAAGCTCTTCGAGGCGCATCCGACGCAGTCGGTGGAGTTGCCGTTGCGGCTGGGGTCGGGCGATGTCATCCCGAAGCCCAACGTGTCCCGGCTGGACGGCGCCACCGTCCATTTCGAGGACGGGACCAGCGACGACTTCGACGTGATCGTGTATGCGACCGGCTACAACATCACCTTCCCGTTCTTCGACAGCGACGTCATCAGTGCCCCCGACAACCACATCCGGCTCTACAAGCGAATGTTCAAGCCCGGGATGGACGACCTGGTGTTCATGGGTTTCGCGCAGGCGATTCCGACCTTGTTCCCGTTCGTGGAATGCCAGTCCCGGTTGTTGGCCGCCTATGCGGTCGGGCGCTACGCCCTCCCACCGGCGGCCGAGATGGAGACGGTGATCGACGCCGATCAGCAGTTGCACGGCGGGCACTGCACCGACCGGCCCCGGCACACCCAGCAGGTGGACTACTTCTATTACGAGCACGACATCCGCACACGTGAGTTGCCGGCCGGCGCCAGACGAGCAGCCGACCGTGCCGGCGCGAGGGTCGGAGCGTCGGCATGACCTACTCAGAGCTCACCTTCCATTCGGCCGGTGACCGGTGCAGCGCATGGCATTTCGCCGCTTCGGGTGACGGCTTCGCCGGAGCGGACGGCCGGCCGGTGGTGGTGATGGCACATGGATTCGGTGGCACCAAGGACTCCGGGCTGGAACCCTTCGCAGAACGGTTCAGTGCCGCCGGCCTGGACGTGGTGGCCTTCGACTACCGCGGCTTCGGTGCGTCGGACGGACAACCGCGCCAGAGCGTTTCGGTCGAGCGCCAGATGGCGGATTACGGCGCGGCCATCGCCGCCGCCCAACAACTTCCAGGTGTGGATCGCCGTCGGGTGGTGCTGTGGGGATCGTCGTTCTCCGGTAGTCACGTACTACGGGTGGCCGCCCAGTGCCCCGATGTCGCTGCGGTGATCGGCATGACCCCGCTGACGAGCGGGCTGGCCGCCAGTCGCGCGGCCGTGGTGCACCGCGACGTCGCATCGGCACTGCGCTGGACACTCGCGGGCGTGAAGAGCCGGGTGGCCGTGGCGGCGGGGCGGGCACCGACATTGATGCCGCTGGCGGCCAAGCCGGGGGAGTCCGGCGCGCTGGCCCTCGACGGTGCCTACGACAGCTACCGAGCGATCGCCGGGCCGACGTGGCGCAACGAAGTCGATTCGGCCATCGGTATGGAGCTGGTGCAGATCCGCACCGGCGCCGCGGCCAAGGCGCTGAAATGCCCTGTGCTGATCCAGATCGCCGACTTCGACCGGTTCGTCCCGGCCAACTCGGTGATGAAGACGGCTGTGCAGGCCCGGGCCCAGGTCCACCACTACCCGTGCGATCACTTCGACGTGTGGCCGGGGCATGACTGGTTCGACACCGCTGCCGAGGACCAGGTCAAGTTCCTGGCCCGGACGTTGGGCACGGCGAACTGAAGTTATGGCTTGTACAGCGCCGCAACGTCTCCCGGTCGCACCTTGAGGGCAGCATTGCGGGGGAGTGTGCCGACGACCGACACGGCCACCGGCACATGGTGGCTCGGTAACGCCTCGCGCACCAGGTCTTTCAGCTCGTCCTCGGTGGGCGCGACGGCATCCCGCCGAAGCTCGACCGCGGCGAACGGAACCGCCCCGAGGCGCGCATCCGGAACGCCCACGACGCAGGCGTCGAGCACGCTGGGATGTGAGAATCAGAACCCGCCGAACCGTTTCCGGGAGGATCTTGAAGCCGCCGCGGTTGATCGCACCATCGCCGCGGCCGTGCAGCGTGACGAACCCGTCCTCGTCGACGGAGGCCAGGTCGGTGGTGCGCACCCATTCCGGTCCGATGACCTCGACGGTGGCCTCGAGCAGCCCCACGCTGCCGGCGGGAAGCTCGGCGGCCGTGTCGGGGTCGACGACGCGGACCCGTACGCCGGGCAGCGGACGGCCGACACTGTCGGGCTTGTCCGCGCCGTACCGGCGGTACAACTCAGGTGTCCAGCTGCACACCGATCCTGCGAATTCGGTTGCGCCGTAAGCCCACAGCAGGGGTATGCCGTACCGTCCCTCGAACTCGGCGCGCAGATCCGGCTCCAAAGGTCCGGAGCCTCCCGAGAGTCCCTCCAGCGACGTCAGATCCTCGGGAGGGACATCAGCCTGCAGCAGCATCCGGAGGATTGCGGGTTGCACGCCCGCCCGGGTTATCCGGTAGGTCTTGATCGCCTGGACCCACTCGTCGACGCTGAACTTCTCCAGCAGCACCATGCGCTTGCCGGAGCATGGTGCGGCGAGCAATTGACAGACACCGATGCTGCCGAACGGCCAGTACACCAGCGCGGGCGGAGTGTCGGGGCCTACCACTTCGGTGCCCGCACCGATCGTCATGCTCAGGACGGTGTGGGCAAGCACGTTGGTGGCGACCGGGATTCGTTTGGGCGGGCCGGTGGTGCCACTGGTCAGGATGTGCAGGCCGGACTGTTCCAGCGTCGGGTCGTGCCTGCCGCCCGGTTGCCGCATCGCCGTCACGCCGACGGCGAGCCGATCACCTGACAACACCAGGCCGGCCGAACCCGACGAAGCCACCGCGTCGCGCAACTCGGGTGTCCAGTCGTCGAGATCGGCCACGATGGCCGGCAACGCCAGGTTGTCGACGTCGCGGCCGATCGCAGTCGGGGACTGGTAGGAGTAGATCATCACCACCGGACGGCGTGCCGCGATGAATCCGAGAATCGTCGCCGCGTGGGCAACGCGGTTGCGCACGACGATGCCGACCGGCTCGGCGGGCTGGACGCCCGCCTCGTGCAGAGCGGCCGATACCTGCTCGATGAACTGCGTGATCTCGTTGCCCGAATACCACTTTCGGGCGAACTCGATGAACGGCCGGTCACCGTAGGCGGCCAGCCCGGCTGCGAGGTTGTCGGCGAAGTCCGTCGATGTGGGGCTGGACATGCCGGCCTAGAACTGGGTGGAGCCCAGATCGACGGCCACCCGGCTGGCAGTGACATAGCGCGACTCGTCGCTGGCCAGCCACAGGGCCGCATCGGCGATGTCCTGGGGCTCGGCCACGTAATCCGGCAGGAATGGCGTGACCATCTGCATCAGTCCGGGGTTGGTCTCGTTGGCCCGGTTGAGTGCGGCGAGCATGTCGCCGGTACCCATCGGGGTGTTGACCGCACCCGGATGCAGGCTGTTCACCCGGATCTTGTGCTTGCCCAACTCGGCGGCGAAGGCCCGGGCCATACCCGCGACGGCGTGCTTGCTGGCGGTGTAGTGCACCATGAACGGCTGCATCTTGATCCCGGCAGCCGAGCTGATCAGGATGATCGACCCACCACGGCCGCCGTCGATGATGTGCTGCGCACCGGCCATCACGGTGTTCCAGGTGCCGGTGACATTGATGTCCATGACGTCGCGGAACGACTCCGGGGTGGTTTCGTTCCAGGGCTCGGGAACCGTGATCCCGGCATTGGCCACGATGACGTCGAGCCGGCCGAACTCGGCGACACCCTTGCCGACGATGGTCTTCAACGCGTCTTGGTCGCGGGTGTCAGCGGCGGTGGCGATGATGCGCTTGCCGGTGGCCTCCACCAACCGCACCGTCTCGGCGAGGTCCTCGGGCGTCGCGGAGTCATACGGCACGCTCGGCGGCAGCGGGGCGGCGATGTCGACGGCGATGATGTTCGCCCCCTCCTCGGCCATCCGGATCGCATGGGCGCGCCCCTGTCCGCGGGCGGCGCCGGTGATGAAGGCGACTTTGTCGGTGAGCCGATCGGCCATGGCGTTTCCTGCTTTCTGTCGACGACCTAGGACTGGCGCTGGGCGGCCTTGACCAGCCCGCCGCCGATGATGAGACGCTGGATCTCGCTGGTGCCCTCGTAGAGGCGCAGCAACCGGACTTCCCGGTAGATCCGTTCTACCGGAACTTCGCGCATGTAGCCGGTGCCGCCGTGGATCTGGACCGCGAGATCGGCTACGTTGCCTGCCATTTCGGTGCAGAACAGCTTGGCCGCCGAGGGGGCGATCCGGCGGTCCTCACCGGATACCCACTTGGCCGCGGCGTCGCGGACCAAAGCCCGTCCGGCCAGTACGCCGGTCTGCTGATCGGCGATCATCGCCTGCACCAGCTGGAAGCTGCCGATCGGCTGGCCGCCCTGGGTTGCCGCGGCGGCGTAGGCGACCGATTCGTCGAGCGCGCGTTGGGCGGAACCCACCGCCAGTGCCGCGATGTGGACCCGCCCACGTGCCAGGGAGGTCATCGCGGCGCGGTAGCCGACGTCCTCACTGCCGCCGACGAGTGCGCTGTTCGGCACCCGTACGTCGGTGAAGTTGACGTCGGCGGTCCAGGCGCCTTCCTGACCCATCTTGGCGTCCTTGGCGCCCACTTCGACGCCGGCGGCGTCGGCCGGCACCAGAAACACCGCGATCCCAGGGCCCGCGTCGTCGGCGGGCCGAGTGCGGGCGAACACCACGAACAGGTTCGCGGTCGGCGCGTTTGTGATGAACCGCTTCTGGCCGTTGATCACCCAGTCGTCTCCGTCACGCACAGCCTTGGTGCGCAGGCCCGCCGGGTTGGACCCGGCGCCGGGCTCGGTCAGTGCGAATGAGGCGACGACGTCGCCCGAGGCGATGCCCTCCAGCCACCGGGACTTCTGCTCGTCGGTGCCGAACCCCACCAGTACCTGTCCGGCGATGCCGTTGTTGGTTCCGAACATCGACCGCAACGCCAGTGAGGTATAGCCGAATTCCATTGCCAGTTCGACGTCCTGGGCCAGGTTGAGGCCGAGCCCGCCCCACTGCTGGGGGATCGCGTATCCGAACAACCCCATGTCCTTCGCCTGCTCGCGCAGGTCGTCGGGTACCTGATCGGTGGCCAGGATCTCGTTCTCCCTGGGCACCACGGCGGAGCGGATGAAGCTGCGGGTCTGGGCCAGGATCTCCTGGAAGTCCTCGTCGGTGACTTCGGCCGTGGCCGCGGTGGTGGTCACAGGGGAGCTCCATTTCGTCGCGCGGGGTCCGCTGGGGTGAATGACCCGTGGGGTGGCTACTTGCCAATATCGTATATGAAATATGATCTGGCTCAGACAGAGCCCCCGGGATCGAAAGTTAGGTGATCAGGTGTCGTTGCTGACCGGTCAGACTGCAGTGGTGACAGGCGGTGCCCAGGGTCTGGGCCTGGCCATCGCGAGACGCTTCATCGACGAGGGCGCCCGGGTCGTGCTCGGCGACGTCAACCTGGAGGCCACCGAGGCGGCCGCCCAGGAACTCGGTGGAGCCGAGGTGGCGACCGCGGTGCGTTGTGACGTGACGTCGTCCGCCGAGGTGGAAGCCCTCGTGCAGGCCGCCGTCGAGCGGTTCGGCGGGCTGGACATCATGGTGAACAACGCCGGCATCACCCGTGACGCCACCCTGCGCAAGATGACTGAGGAGCAATTCGACCAGGTCATCGCGGTGCATCTCAAGGGCACCTGGAACGGCACCAAATCGGCCGCGGCGATCATGCGCGAGAACAAGCGCGGCGCGATCGTGAACATGTCCTCGATCTCCGGCAAGGTCGGCCTGGTCGGCCAGACCAACTACTCGGCGGCCAAGGCCGGCATCGTCGGCATGACGAAGGCGTCGGCCAAGGAACTTGCGCACCTCGGGGTCCGCGTCAACGCCATCCAGCCGGGGCTGATCCGCTCGGCGATGACCGAGGCCATGCCGCAACGGATTTGGGATCAGAAGCTGGCCGAGATCCCGATGGCCCGCGCCGGTGAACCCGACGAGGTGGCCAAGGTCGCGCTGTTCTTGGCCAGCGACCTGTCGTCGTACATGACCGGCACGGTGCTCGAGGTGACGGGCGGTCGGCACGTATGAGCGTGCGCGAGGCGGTCATCTGCGAACCGGTCCGCACCCCGATCGGCCGCTACGGCGGCATGTTCGCCTCCCTTACCGCTGTCGAACTCGGTGTCGCGGCACTCAAAGGTCTGCTGGAGCGCACCGGTGTGGCGGCGGAGCAGGTGCAGGACGTCATTCTGGGTCACTGCTATCCCAACAGTGAGGCCCCGGCCATCGGCCGCGTGGTGGCGCTCGACGCCGGCCTGCCGGTGACCGTTCCCGGTATGCAGGTCGACCGCCGATGCGGCTCCGGGTTGCAAGCGGTGATCCAGGCCTGCCTGCAGGTGCGCAGCGGCGACAACGATCTCGTGGTGGCAGGCGGTGCCGAGAGCATGAGCAACGTCGCGTTCTACTCGACCGACATGCGCTGGGGTGGAGCCCGAACCGGCGTGCAGATTCACGACGGACTGGCGCGCGGACGCACCACTGCCGGTGGGCAGTTCTATCCGGTGCCGGGAGGCATGCTGGAGACCGCCGAGAACCTGCGCCGTGAATACGGCATCACCCGCGCCGAGCAGGACGAGCTCGCGGTGCGCTCGCATCGCAGCGCGGTGGCGGCCCAGCAGTCCGGGGTGCTGGCCGAAGAGATCATTCCCGTGACCGTCCGCTCCCGCAAAGGTGAGACGGTGATCGACACCGACGAGCACCCGCGCGCCGACACCACGGTCGAGGCGCTGGCCAAGCTGAAACCCGTTCTGCTCAAGCAGGACCCCGACTCCACCGTGACCGCGGGCAACTCCAGCGGTCAGAACGACGCCGCATCCATGTGCATCGTCACCACCCCGGAGAAGGCCGCCGAGCTGGGCTTGCGGCCGCTGGTGCGGATGGTGTCGTGGGGTTCGGCAGGCGTCGCTCCCAACGTCATGGGCATCGGCCCGGTCCCGGCTACCGAGGTGGCCCTGGCCAAGGCCGATCTGCAGCTCAGCGACATCGACCTGATCGAGCTGAACGAGGCGTTCGCCGCTCAGGCGCTGGCCGTGATGAAGGAGTGGAAGTTCGGCGAGGCCGACTTCGAGCGCACCAACGTCCGGGGATCGGGTATCTCGCTGGGGCATCCGGTCGGGGCGACCGGCGGGCGGATGCTCGCCACGCTGGCCCGGGAACTGGATCGGCGTCAGGCCCGCTACGGGCTGGAGACCATGTGCATCGGCGGCGGCCAGGGGCTGGCGGCTGTATTCGAGAGGGTGTCATCGTGACCAGACTCGCCCAGACGCTGGGACTCACCGAGTTCCAGACCGAGATCGTTTCGACGGTAAGACAATTCGTCGATAAGGAAGTCATCCCGACGGCCCAGGAGCTGGAGCACTCCGACACCTACCCGCAGGCCATCGTCGACCAGATGAAGGACATGGGCCTGTTCGGGCTCATGATTCCCGAGGAGTACGGCGGTCTCGGCGAATCGCTGCTCACCTACGCGCTGTGCGTCGAGGAACTGGCCCGCGGCTGGATGAGCGTGTCCGGGGTGATCAACACCCATTTCATCGTCGCGTACATGATCCGTCAGCACGGAACCGATGCCCAGAAGCAGAACTTCCTGCCGCGCATGGCGACCGGCGAGACACGGGGTGCGTTCTCGATGTCCGAGCCCGAGCTGGGCTCCGATGTGGCGGCGATCCGCACCCGGGCCAAGAAGAACGACGACGGCACGTACACCATCGACGGCCAGAAGATGTGGTTGACCAACGGCGGCAGTTCAACGTTGGTGGCGGCGCTGGTGCGCACGGACGAGGGTGCTGACAAGCCACACCGCAACCTGACCGCGTTCCTGGTCGAAAAGCCCACCGGCTTCGGCGAAGTCGTGCCGGGGCTGACCATTCCGGGCAAGCTGGACAAGCTCGGTTACAAGGGCATCGACACCACCGAGCTGATCTTCGACGGTTATCGGGCCAGTGCAGACGACGTGCTCGGCGGCGTCACCGGGCAGGGCTTCTTCCAGATGATGGACGGGGTCGAGGTCGGTCGCGTGAATGTCTCTGCGCGCGCTTGTGGGGTTGGGATCCGCGCTTTCGAGCTGGCCGTGCGCTACGCCCAGCAGCGTGAGACCTTCGGCAAGCCGATTGCCGAGCATCAGGCGGTGGCATTCCAATTGGCCGAGATGGCAACCAAAGTCGAGGCGGCCCATCTGATGATGGTCAACGCCGCCCGGCTCAAGGACTCCGGCGAGCGCAACGACGTGGCCGCGGGCATGGCCAAGTACATGGCGAGTGAGTTCTGCTCGGAGGTCACCCAGCAGAGCTTCCGGATTCACGGCGGGTACGGCTACTCCAAGGAGTACGAGATCGAGCGGCTGATGCGTGATGCACCGTTCCTGCTGATCGGTGAGGGCACCAGCGAGATCCAGAAGAACATCATCAGCAAGCGACTGCTGTCCGACTATCGGGTCTGAGCCGTGTCGATACCCGATTTCGCTTCTCGGCCACAGCTGGCCGAGGACGTGGCGCGGCTGATCCGTCGGCGGATCTTCGACGGGACCTATCCGGCGGGGAACTACATCCGGCTCGAGCAACTCGCGGCCGAGCTGGGGATCAGTGTGACGCCGGTGCGCGAGGCGTTGTTCGGCCTGCGCACCGAGGGGCTGCTGACCCAGCAGCCCCGGCGCGGGTTCTTGGTGCTACCGGTCACCCGGCGAGACATCGACGACGTGGCCGGCGTGCAGGCCCACATCGGCGGCCAGCTGGCGTCGCGGGCCGCCGGCCAGATCACCGACGGCCAGCTCGTCGACCTCGACCGGATCCAGCGGGAGCTGGAGGTCGCCTATTCGCAGAACGATCACGAGGCGGCCGTGCGGCTCAACCACGCGTTCCACCGCGGGGTCAACCGGGCGGCGGAATCGCCCAAGCTGGCCCAGCTGATGTCCCAGATCACCAGGTATGCACTGGAATCGGTGTACCCGACCGTGGAGGGCTGGCCCGAGCAGTCCACCCATGACCACCGCCGGATCCTGGCCGCGCTCAAGGCGCGCGACGGGGATGCGGCCCGTGACGCCATGGCCGAACATCTGTGTGCCGCGTCCAAGCCGCTGACCGAGCACCTCGACCGGCTGGGCGTGCTGGAGTAGCGGCAACTTTGACCCGCGAGCAGACGCGTAGGTACCCGATTTCAGCCCGAAATGGGTACCTACGCGTCCGCTCGCCGAAGGAAGGTGAGCGAGAATGGCAGGTGTTCTCGACGGGATCCGAGTGCTCGACTATGGCCGGTTCATCGCCGCGCCCTGGTGCAGTGCGATCCTCGCGGACATGGGCGCCGACGTCCTGCGCGTAGAGAAACGTGAAGGCGGGGAAGACCGTTGGGTGCAGGCCGTCACAGAAGGCGGTGAGGGTGGCACCTTCCTGCAGTGCAACCGCAACAAGCGCTCGCTCACGCTGGACTCCACCACTGCGGAGGGCGCGGAGATCACCCGCCGGTTGGTGGCCCAGGCCGACATCGTGATCGCCAACATGCCCGCGGCCGGGATGCGGGCCAGCGGACTGGATTACGAAACACTCAAAACGGTCAAGCCCGACATCATCCTGGCCAGTGCAACGGCCTACGGCGAGGGCGGTCCGTACAGTGAGAAGATCGGCTTCGACGGGGCCGGGCAGGTGATGTCCGGCGCGGTCTACCGGCAGGGTCTGCCGGATCAGCCGATCCGAACCGTGGTGCCCTACGCCGATTTCGGGACCGCTCTCACGCTGGCGATCGGCGTCATGATGGCGCTGTACCACCGCGACAAGACCGGAGAGGGTCAGCACGTCGAGGGGGCCCTGCTGCCCACCGCGCTGATGCTGTCGAACGCCTTCCTGATCGAGCGTGAACTGCTGCAGGTCGACAAGCCCCGAATGGGAAACAAAGGCGCGTCGGTCGCGCCGTGCGATCTCTATCGCACCGCCGACGACCAATGGGTCCTGCTACAGGTCGCGGGGCAGCCGATGTTCAAGCGCTGGTGCCGACTGGTGGGTCGCGAAGAACTGTTCGACGATCCACGTTTTGCCAACGACGACATCCGTTGGGCCAACGGCGACATCCTCAACGACATCATGTCCGACTGGTGTGCCGACAAGACCAAGGCCGAGGTGATGGAACTGTTGGAGAAGGCGAAAATGCCTGCCGCTCCGCTGCATTCCACCCAGGATGTGCTCGACGATCCCCATGTGCAGGCCATGGGCTACCTGCAGCGGGTCCCGTTCCCGGGCGCGTCACGCGATGTGCCGATCATCGAGACGCCGTTCCGGATGTCGGCCACACCGGGGACGATCCGCAGGCGGGCTCCGCTGCTGGGCGAACACACCGACGAGGTACTCGCCGAGATCGGTTACGACGCCGTGCAGATCGCCCAGCTGCGGACGAACGAGATCGTGTGAACTACAGCGCCTCGCCGATCGCGTGGAGGGCCGTGAGTTGATCGCAGAAGTGTTCGGCACTGCGTGCCTGCACCGAACAGTTGGCGATCGTGGCACCGGTGTCGTGCAGCCGGTCCAGGCGATTGCGCGCGGAATCCGGATCACCCAGTGGGTCCAGCGCCACACCGGGGGAGAGGACGACGTCGAACCCCGCGGGCAGTTGGTGCGGCGACAGGAACTCCGCGATCGTGTCCGGCGAGAGGCCGAAAGGCATCCAGCCGGTGCCCAATTCGACGGCCCGGCGTAGCGAGCGTTTGGTGCGCCCACCCACCCAGACCGGGAGATCCGTCGTGGTGGCGTGCGGTTCGATGGCGAAGCCGTCGACCACCGGCTGCCCCCACGCGGCCCGCAGCCTGGAGATGTCCCGATCGGCGGCGGCCCCGCGATCCTCCCACTGTGCGCCGAGCAGTTCGAACTCCTCGGTCAGCGATCCGACGCCGACGCCGAGGATCACCCGTCCGCCGCTGAGCCGGTCGAGGGTTCCGTAGCTCTTGGCCAGTGCCACCGGGTGGTGATACGGGAGCACCACCACTGCGGTAACCAGCCGGATACGTCGGGTCCGGGCCGCGAGGAACGACAAGGTGGCCAGCGGATCCCAGTACACCGTCCCGCGCACCGCCGAGGCCGAGGCCGGAATTCCGGTGTGCTCGGCACACGTGAGGTGGTGAAACCCCAGGCTGTCTGCGGCTTCGGCGATCAAGGCAAGCTCGTCGGGGCCTGCGCCGGTCTCCCACGGTGAAAACTCACCGGGATGCTGCATGACGACGGGTGTGGATAGTCCGAGCTTCACGACGTTGCCTCCTTGGCTTGGATCTTCGCAAAGCTGACGGTGGCGACGACGGCCAGGTCATTGTCCGGGACGGTGAAGATGTCGACCTGGATCACCATGGAGCGCTTGCCGGCGTGCACGATGCGGGCCACGGCCCGTGCCGCACCATCGGTGACCGGCCGTAGATAGCGCAGGTTGAGGTCCGACGTCACCACGCTGTGGCCAGGTGGCAGCCGGCGCATGGCCAGCTTGCCCGCTGCGGTGTCCACCAGGGTGGCGAGCAGACCACCTTGCAAACCGCCGTTGGTGTTGATCACATGTGGAGCCACGGGAAGCTCGACCACGGCCTCATCGTCGGTCCCAGGGGCGTCCCGATAACCGATCAGCTCGAACAGTTCGAAGATGTTGGTGGTCAACGGTCAGCCTCCGTATAGCGGATCACCCCACGAATATTGTTTCCCTCCAGCATGTCCCGATAGGCCTCGTTGATCTCTTCGAGGCGGTACTCGCGGGTCACCATGTCATCGAGGTTCAATTGACCGAGCTGGTAGAGCGTCAGCAGGTTCGGAATGTCGAACTGTGGGTTGCCGCCGCCGAACAGGCTGCCCTGCAGACTCTTCTGCAACAGGGTCAGGCCGGCCAGGTTGAGCTTGGTTTCGTCGTCGACGACGTTGCCCATTGCGGTGAGCACGCATGTGCCGCCCTTGGCGGTGAGCTGCATCCACGACTCCACCTCGTGGCCGTCGGCACGTCCGACGGTGACGATGACCTTGTGGCACATCCGGCCTCCGGTCGCCTGGGCCACCCCGGCCAAAGCGGCGGCCATGTCGGGGAAGGCCTCGCGCGCACCGAACTTGAGGGCCTGCTCGCGTTTCCATTCGACTGGGTCGACGGCGAAGATGCGGCGGGCCCCGGCGATCGCGGCGCCCTGTATGGCCGCGGCGCCGACACCACCGATGCCGATCACAGCCACATCCTCACCCGGCCGGACATTCGCGCTGCGCACTGCAGACCCGTATCCGGTGGTCACCCCGCATCCCACGAGGCAGGCGACCTCGAAAGGAATCGACGGGTCGATCTTCACCACGGACGTCCGGTGAACGACCACGTACGGAGAGAAGGTGCCCAGCAGCGACATGGGAATCACGTTCTTGCCCTTGGTCTGTACGCGGAATGATCCATCCGACACCGAGGCGCCGGCCAGCAGGCCCATGCCGAGGTCACATAGATTGCGCAACCCGACCTGGCAGGCCGGACAACTCCCACAGGAAGGGATGAACGACATCACCACGTGATCGCCGACCTCGAGGCCTTCGGTGTCCGGCCCGACCTCCACGATCACCCCGGCACCTTCGTGACCGCCCAGGATGGGGAAGTCGGCCATCGGGATGTCTCCGGTCATCAGATGGTGGTCCGAGTGACACAGGCCTGCCGTTTCCAGGGCGACCTTGACTTCGCCCCTGCGGGGATCGCCGATCTCGATCTCCTCGATCGACCACGGTTGACCGAAGTCCCACACCAGGGCACCTTTGGTTTTCATCGTCGAACACCTTCCCTCAGCATGACGCACAGTGCGGCATTGTCGACCTTCCCGGTGGCTCCCCGCGGGACGTCGTCCTCGTCGTCGAGCAGCAGCCACAGCGCGGGCACCTTGAACGAGCTGATGGCGCCACGGGCGGCCGTATGGAGCGCCTCGATTGAGAGGCCCTCGCCCACCACAACCGCTGCGACCCGATTGGCTTGGCCGTCAGGAACATTGACCACAAAGGCCGCCCGGACCCCGGGAATGGACCGCAGCGCCCGTGCCACTTCACTCGGATACACCGTGGCGCCGCGGACCTTGAACATGTCGTCGGACCTGCCGCGGTAGAACAGGAATCCGCCGGCGTCCAGGCTCCCCAGATCGCCGGTCTGGTAGTAGCCGTCGGCGGTGAAGACATCTTCTCGGCTGCGCCGGCAGATGCCCCGCATCACGTGCGGACCGCGGATCTGGATCGCCCCGGTCTCCCCGCAGGGCAGCGCGACGCCCGTCGTGACGTCGACGATGCGCACGTCCATCCCGTCGAACGGCTTACCGCAGCTTCCCCACGCCGATTCCGGCATGTCGGTGTCTGCCCGGAATCCGCAGTACGGACCGAACGATTCGGTCATCCCCAACAACGACGCCCGGGCGCCGGGCCGTGACCGCAAGCCGGCCGGCAACAGCGCCTCCAGGCTTCCGGGCCGTAGCGAGTTCAGATCCGCGGTGGCGGCGTGGCGGGCGAGCGTCTCTGCCTGCTCGGGCCAGCCCCGGAACAGTGTGACCTGTTCGCGCTGAAGCAGTCCCAGCGTGGATTCGGGGTGGGGGACGGGTTCGGTCACCAGCGTGGCCCCGGCCAGCAGGGCCGAGAGGATGCCGGCGCCGAAGCCCCCCACCCAGAAGAACGGCATGGGCAGATACAGCCGGGTGTCGGCCGTGATGCACCGTGCGTCGAGCCCGGAACGCACCGCGCCCAAGGCATTCCTGTGCGAATGGAGGGTGCCCTTCGGCGGTCCGCTGCTACCCGAGGTGAACATGATGACCATCGGGTCGCTTTCGCGCACGCACCCGGCCATCGCGTCTGCCGTGCCACGCGTTTCGCTGAATCGCAGCGCCTCCTCGACGGTCCACACGGCGCGCAGCGCGGGCAGCCGACTCCGGTCCACCGGGTACCGATGACCCCGGAATTCCTCGACCGCGATGACGAACTGCACCGAGGCCATACGCAATTGCGCCGTCAGTTCGCCAGGGCGCAACAGTGTGCTCAGCGGTACGAGGACAGCCCCGATCCGCATCAGAGCGATCGCGATCCGGACCCAGTCCACCCCGTTGGGCATGATGAGCCCGACCCGCGACCCCTTGGCGACGCCGGCGGCGATGAATCCCGATGCCAGTTCGGCTGTGCTGGTGTCAAGTTCGGCGTAGGTCAGGCGACCGTCGGGGTCGATCACCGCGGGCTTCGTCGACAAGGCGTGCATGCGCACCAGTGCGTCGATGGTGTCAGGCATCAAAACAATCCCCGCAAGCCGGGAACATCCAGCTTGCCGCTGGACAGTGTCGGCACGTCAGCGGTGCCACATACCGCGAACATCCGAGGAACCTTGTACGCCGACAGCGTGCCGCGCAGTTCGTTTCGGACGGCATCGATGTCAACGGGGTCGTCGCTGACGATGACGGCCGCAACGATCTGCCCGCGGGTCGCATCGGGCAGGCCCAGAACGTGCGAGGTGAGTCCCAGTGCCGCCAGTGCCGTCTCCACCTCACCGGGGGTGACGTTGGCGCCGGCCGTCTTGATCATCGCGCCGGCCCGGCCGAGGAAATAGAAGTAACCGTCGTCGTCGACGCGTACCAGATCACCGGTGTGAAACCAGCCGTCCGCGTCGAAGCAGTCCTCGCGGTTGCGTCCGTAGTAGCCCTGCATGAGATACGGCCCGCGTACGCACAATTCGCCCGATGCGAGCACCTTCGTTTCGAATCCGGGTGCGGGCCGGCCATAGCTGCCGCGGCGACGCTCGGGCTGATCGCCGTCGTCGTGGTCGACCAGCACCACGCTGCCGGTCTCGGTCATCCCCAGCATGTTGTGCCGCAGCTCCGGGTCGGCGGGCCTGCGGTCGGGCGCCATGACGGGGTAGAGGTTGCCGCGCCTCGCGGTGAAGTGGCGGGCCGGGTAGCTGGGATCGCTGCTGAGGTGGGCGATCCCGGCGACGAAGCCGTTGGTGACGGTGGGTTTCTCGGCCTCGATCAGGTCGAGGGTGGCGCCCGCGTCGGCCGAGTTCGAACAGATCAGGGTGGCCCCGGCGGTCATCGTGGCCAGCAGCCCGAACGCGAACCCGCCGATCCAGAAGAACGGCGAGTTGCAGAACAGCCGGTCGGCGGCCGTGAGCTCACGGATCTCGTTGAGGTTGCGCTGATGTCCGATCAGTGATCCGTGGGTGTGGACCACGCCCTTGGGGGAGCCGGTGGATCCCGAGGTGTAGATGATCGCCAGCGGATCGCTTCCGTCCACGTCGTCTTCGAGATCGGCCAGGGCCGCGATGTCGGCGCGGGGCAGATCGAACAACACGTGCCGCAGGCACGGGGCGTCGATGCCGGCAAGCCGCTGCTCGTAGTCATGATTGCGAAAACTGCGTGCCGACAGCAGGATCGCGGTATCGCTGTCGCGCAGCTGGGTATGCAGCTCCGCGGCGGTGAGGAAGGTGGAATACGGCACCACCACCGCACCGATGCGGGCGGCCGCGAGCATCCCGACCACGAAGTCGACGCCGTTCGGATAGAGCAGCCCGACGTGCGTGCCCTTCCCGGCGCCGAGCGCGATCAGGCCGCAGGCCACCTCGGCGGAGCGGCGCTGTGCCTCGGCGTAGCTGATCCGTTGCTCGTCGCAGATCAGCAACGGCTGATCGGCACACCCGCGCAGCAACCCGGCAACGGTGTCAGACACGTGAGGCGAAATGGTCCCGGACGGCGCCGAGATCAGCTTTCCCCGAGGGAGTTCGGGGAATCGTCTCGACGATGGCGATGTCGGTGGGGATCTCGTAGCGGGCCAGCCGGCCACCGAGGTACTCGAGCAGCGCGTCGACGGTGGTTGTGCCGTGCAGTTCCACCATGGCCACCGGTGTCTCGCCGAGCCGGTCGTCGGATATGCCGATCACGGCCGCACCGCGCACAGCAGGGTGGCTTTCCAGGGCAGTGCGGACATCGTCGGGCATCACTTTGAAACCGCCGCGGATGATGGCCTGGTCGGCGCGGCCGAGGATCCAGACGAATCCGTCGGCGTCGATACGTGCCAGGTCGGTGGTGCGCAGCCAGTCCGCGTCGGCATCGAACTGTGCCGGTTTGACCTCCAGCAGGCCCTTCTCGTCCGGCGCCAGTGGATTGCCGTCTTCGTCGACCACCCGCAGCCGGGCACCCGGGTTCGCCCGGCCCACGCTGCCGCGCTTGTCTTTCCAGTACTTCTGATGGTCTGCCAGCGTCCACCCGGCGACCCCGCCGCCGAACTCGGTGGCAGCATACGAGGTCAACACCGGGATACCGAACTTCTCGGTGAACGCGTCGGCGTCATCGGCCGACAGCGGAGCGGTACCGGAGGTGACCGCACGGACCCCGGCGAGGTCGTCGCGGGCGAGGTCGGAGTGGAGCACCATGCGCAGCGCGGCAGGCACCAGGGACACCGCCCTCGGCTGGTGTTCGCGCACGGCGGCGACCCAGCGGGTGAGGTCGAATTTGGCCAGTAGCACGAACGACCGCGCTTCGGCGATGCACAACAACACCCGGTACACGCCGCCGACATGCACCAGCGGCGAGTTGACGATGGCGACGCCGCGCCGCAGTTCTGTTGGTGCCGGCGAATTTTCGGGATCTCGGCCGATGACGCTGCGCGCCAGCATGTCGTAGGTCAGATCGACCCGTTTCGGTGGTCCGGTGGTACCGCTGGTGAGCATCCACACCGCCACACCCGGGCGGGCCTCGTCATCGGACGGGTCGGTGGCAGGGCTGACCTCGGGTTCGGTGTCCAGATCCCGGATCGTCACGGTCGTCGTCGCGGGCGAGGGGGTCGCCAGTGCGGCGATGTCCTCGGCCAGGCCGACGAGCACCGGCAGGCGGAGGGCTTCGATGTCGGCGCGGGTGCGCTCGTCCCCACGGGACGGGTTGATCACGACGACGGTGCCGCCGGCCGCCAGCACACCGAGCAGTGTCGCCACATGCGCGGGCTGATTGCGCAGCATGATGCCGACCCGCGTGCCGGAGGCGACCGCGCCGATGCGGCGCGCCAGCGTCGCGATCTGGCCCCAGGTGTACCACTGACCGTCGTACTGGATGGCGTTCGCCGACGGGTCCAGATCGAGAACGTCGTCGATGCGGTGCGAAAGAGGGTGGGCCATCAGCGAATCCGGGGGGATGTCTTGGGCAGGGGACGTTCGGCCAACTCGGCCTTGGCGAGCGGATTGCCCAGCCGGGTGTAGATGAGGCCCTGGTCCATGGCGGCACGGTAGGGCTTGTCCAGAGACTCCCAGATCGCCTTCACCGTGCCCTGGGTGGCAGTCGGCGGTTTGGCGGCGATGGTGGTGGCGATCTCGTTCGCGCGGCCCCACAACGCCTCTCTGGCCACCACTTCGGTCACCAGTCCGATGCGCAGGGCAGTCTCGGCGCTGACGCGTTCGTCGTTGCCCATCAACGCCATCCGCAAGGTATCGCCGAGCCCGACCCGCCGCATCAGGCCGATCGGCTCCAACGCCGACACCAAACCGGCGCTGACGTGAGAATCGAAGAAGGTGGCCTCCTGCGAGCAGATCACCACGTCGGCCTCGTTGACGAAGTACAGCGCGCCGGCCGTGCACATGCCCTGCACCGCGCACACCACCGGCTTCCACATCTTCTGCCACTTCGGGCTCAGGAGTTCACCGGGATCCTCGTGGTTCCAGACGATCTCGGGCTGTCCGTAGCTGGACTTCACGTCCAGCCCCGCGCTGAACGCCCGGTCGCCGGACGCCCGCAACACCACGGCATTGATGCCCTCGTCGTCTTTGACGGCGTGCCAGGCATCGCGCATCTCGTTGCACATCGCGCGGTTGAACGAGTTCAGCGCTTCGGGACGGTTCAGCGTGACGGTGGCGACCCGTGATTGGTGGTCGAAGTCGAGGAGGATGGTTTCCACGATTACCGCGCCTGCCAGTTGGGCTTGCGCTTCTCCACGAATGCGCGCGGGCCCTCCAGTGCATCCTCGGTGCGGACCACGCGCTCACGGAAGGTCTCGGCCAGGATCTCGCCCTCGTGCAGTGGCAGATCCAGGGTCTTGTGAATGGCCAGCCGCGTTCCCCGCACCGCCAGCGGGGCGTTGAGGCACACCGTGTCGGCGATCTCGTGCGCGCGTTCCAGCAGTTGAGAGTGTTCGACGATCTCGGTGATCAGCCCGAGTTCGTAGGCGCGCTCGACGGTCATGCGTTCGTGCTTGCCCATCAACGCCATTCGCAGCGCCACCGAACGAGGCAGAGCCTTGGCCAGCCGCACCATCTCGCGCGCGGCCACCAGGCCGATGCTGACGTGCGGGTCGAAGAACGTCGCCTTGTCCGAGGCGATCACGATGTCGCCGGTGGTGACCCAGTCCAGGCCGGCGCCGCAGCAGATCCCGTTGATCGCCACCACTACGGGCTTGGCCATGCTGCGGAACGGCGGGGTGCCCTCCTGCGGTGCCTCCCACTGTTCGTAGGTGGACAGGTAGGGCCGCTCGTTGAGGACCTTTCCGTCGCCTGGGATCTCCTTGACATCGGCGCCCGTGCAGAACGCGCGGCCGGTCGCGGTGACGATCATCAGCCAGACGTCGTCGTCGTTTTCCGCTTCGGCGTAGGCGGACCGCAACTCGGTGATCATGTGGGGTGACAGCGCATTGAGCGCGTCGGGCCGATTCATGGTGATGGTGGCCTTGTGGCCGTCCACCTCGTACTTGATCGTGTCGTACGTAGTCGACGCAGTCATGTGTTTCCTTCGGTTCAACGGCCCCGGAAATCCGCGTCACGGCGTTCCCGGAACGCGGCCAGGCCTTCTTTGAAATCGGTGGTGCGACAGGAGAGTTCCAGGTTGGACAGCTCCTGATTGAGAGATTGCGACAAGCTGGCGTGCTGGCCGTAGGCGATGGCCTGTTTGGCGAGCCCGATCGCGACGGTCGGTCCGGCGGCCAGCCGCGCCAACAAGGAGTCCACTGCCGCATCCAACTGGTCGGCCGGAACCGCATCGTGGATCAGGCCCCAGTCGGCAGCTTGGGATCCGGTGACCTTCTCGCCGAGCAGCAGCATGCGCTTGGCCCGGGCCACCCCGGCCAGGCGGGGCAGCAGCCAGGTCGCGCCGGAGTCGGGGGTGAACCCGCGGCTCATGAACGGTTCCCAGAACGTCGCCTCGCTGTCGGCGACGGTGAAATCGGCGGCCAGCGCCAGGTTGCAGCCCAATCCCACCGCCCAGCCGCGGACCGCGCACACCACCGGCAGTTGGATGGTGGCGACCAGTTCGATGACGCGGTGTGCGGTGTGCGGGATCCGCCGGACCAGATCGCCGGTGCGGGGCCGCTGACCTGAATCGTTGGTGGCGACCCAGTCGGCTCCGGCGCAGAAGTTGTCACCGGCCCCCGTGATGGCGACGGCCCGCAGGGAATCGTCGTAGGCGGCCGCCGACAGGATACCGACCAGGTCGTCGATCATCTGATGGTTCAACGAGTTACGCCGCGACGGGCGGTCGAGGGTGATGCGCAGGGTGGAGTCCGCGCGGGTCGTGGTCACCGAACCGTCACTCACCTGGATTCCAGCCTTTCCCAATCCATACAGTTGCCCATACAGTAGGCGATGCGGTTACTATCTTGTACAAGTTAGCAAGGAAAGGTCGCCGATGGAAGGACGCGCACGGCGCATCCGGCAGCCCCGGGTTGCCGAGATCGTCGCGTCCAAGCTGCGCGACGACATCCTCTCCGGGCGCTTGCGTGAGGGCGACATCCTGCCCACTCAGGAGAGCCTGTTCCAGGAGTTCGGGGTCAGTCCGCCGGCATTGCGCGAGGCCATTCATCTGCTGGAGACCGACGGGCTGATCTCGGTGCGTCGCGGAAACGTCGGGGGAGCGGTGGTGCAGATGCCCTCGGCCGACCGCACCGCCCACATGATCGGCATGGTGTTGCAGACGCGGGCTGCCACACCGGCCGATGTGAGTGAGGCCCTGCTGCATCTCGAGCCGATCTGTGCGGGCATGTGCGCCGCCCGGGACGACCGCGCCACCGAGGTGGTCCCTCACCTGCAGGCCGAGATCGACCTTCAGGCAGCGCAGTTCGACGACACCGCGCAGTACGTGCCCAACGCCCGTAGGTTCCACGAAGCCCTGGTATCCCGATGCGGCAACGAGCCGATGATCCTGCTGATCGGCTCGCTGGAGCTGATCTGGTCGACGCACGAGTCCGGGGTGTGGACGGGCGAGGGCGAGGCGGGTATGTCCATCACGACCATGCGGGCCGCGCTGCGGGACCACCAGCGGCTGGTGGACGCGATCGCCGACGGCAACACGGCCCGGGCCGCCAAGCTCGCGGCCGACCATCTCACCGCGGCGCGGCGCACCACGCTGGCCGCAGGCAACGACAAAACCATTGAAGCGAGGTTGATTTCGAATGACAGATGACCGGGTGCTGTTCGAGGTCGATGCGGACCACCGCATCGCCACCATCACGCTGAACAATCCCAAGCAGCGCAACTCCTATGACGCGGCCATGCGCGACGAGATCGCCCGTTACTTGGACATCGTGGCCGACGACGACGATCTGACCGTCGTCCTGCTTCGTGGTGCCGAGGGGGTGTTCAGTACCGGCGCGGATATGAACAACGCTTACGGTTGGTATGGAGAAGAGGGTAAGAAAGACGCCGCGCCGAAAAAATCCCGCCCGAGCCAGCGCCGCCGACTTACCGTGGACCGCAAGTCTTTTGGCTTCTACCACAACTTCATGGGCTTCCCGAAGGTCACTGTGGGCGAGATCAGCGGGTACGCACTCGGCGGTGGGTTCGAGATGGCGTTGATGACGGACATCTCGGTGATCGCCCGCGATACCAAGATCGGGATGCCGGCCACCCGGTTCCTCGGTCCGGCGCTGGGCAGCCTGCACATGTTCTTCCACCGCCTCGGCCCGGTGCTGGCCCGGCGGATGCTGCTCACGGGGGACATCGTCGAGGCCGGTTCCATCGAGCACCTCGGCATCTTCACCGACACCTGCGATGCCGATCAGGTGACGGCGCGTGCGCAGTACTGGGCGGCCAAGGCGGCCAAGATGCCTGCCGACGGGGTGGTGATGGCCAAGGAGGCGTTCCGGCTGGTCGAGCAGAGTCAGGCCTACCAGGGCGAGGAGGTGGCCAGCTACATCTTCCACGCCTATGGCACCAACCTGCAGTTCTCGCCGGGTGAGTTCAACTTCGTCAAGACCCGCGCGCAGCATGGAACGAAGGAAGCGTTCCGGCTGCGTGACGAACATTTCCACGTCCCCGAACCACAGTAGAAACCCGTCCTGATACCGTTACAGAAACACGATTTAGCGTAAAGGTGGAACCATGCCAACACCCGTCATCGTGGGCGCTGCCCGCACAGCGATCGGCCGTTCCTTCAAGGGAACGCTGGTCAACACCCCGCCGGAAACCCTGATCACCACCGTCCTGCCCGAGGTCGTGCGTCGCGCCGGCATCGCCCCGGAGGCCATCGACGATCTGATCTTCGCCGAATCGAACTACGGCGGCGGAGATATCGCGCGCTACGCGGCCGACGCGCTGGGCTGGCAGTCGGTGCCCGGGCAGGCCGTCAACCGGCACTGCGCGGGATCGCTCACCGCGATCGGCAACGCGTCGGCCCAGATCGGCTCCGGCATGGAGCGGGTCCTGGTGGCAGGCGGTGTGCAGTCACTGTCGTCGTCGCCGCTGATGAAGTGGCGGGTTCCGGGATTCGGTCCCGAGATCGAGTTCATCGAGCCCTGGATGACCCCGACGCACGTCGAGACCCCGGATGCGCCGATGCGCGACATGTCGATCACGGTCGGCTGGAACACCGCACAGGCAGCCGGGATCACCCGCGAAGACATGGACGCCTGGGCCGCGCGGTCGCACCAGCGGGCCATCGCCGCGATCGATGCAGGCAAGTTCCTCGACGAGATCGTGCCGCTGAAGGTCAATCAGCCCGACGGCTCGGTCATCGAGTTCAGCGTCGACGAGCACCCGCGCCGCGGTACCACCGCCGAGAAGCTCGCCGAACTCAAGGTCCTGCACCCGGAGATCGAAGGATTCTCCATCACCGCGGGCAACAGCAGCGGCACCAACGACGCTGCCGCTGCTGTCGCCCTGGTCGGCGACGACTATGCGGCCGCGGAGAACCTCACCGTGATGGCCAAGGTCAGGGCCTGGGGCGCGGTCGGCGTCGCCGCTCGTGACACCGGCCTCGGCGGCGTCGAGGTGATCGGCAAGGTCCTGGACCGCGCCGGGCTGAAGGCGTCCGATGTGGCGCTGTGGGAGATCAACGAGGCCTTCGCCTCGGTGCCGATCGCCGCCGTGCGCAAGTACGGCATCGACGAGGAGCTGGTGAACTTCTCCGGCAGCGGCTGCAGCCTGGGTCACCCCATCTCGGCCTCGGGTGCACGCATGGTCACCACGCTGATCTACGAACTGCAGCGTCGTGGTGGCGGTATCGGTGTGGCCGCGATGTGCGCCGGTGGCGGTCAGGGCGGCGGGCTGGTCATCGAGGTCTGACGCACGGTTGGCTCTGCGTCCCGGCGCGAATGTCCGAGAAGGATGCGCCGCGGACGCGGAGTCAGCTGGCTGCGGCCTTGCGCCGGGCGGGCGTCTTCTTCGCCTTGCCGGCATTCGCCTCGATCCGCTGGGCGGCGTGGTCGAGGATGCACTCCAGGCCGTACTCGAAGTTCTTCTCGTCGGCCGCACCGATGCGGTGCCCCTCGCTGGTGACCTGCGCCAGCAGCGGGGTGACCTCGGGGTCGATGACCATGGTCTCTTCGTAGTCGCCGGGCGCGTTGTCGGTGGCCCGGTTCTTCTCGTAGAGGCGGTGCAGCACAACCGACCCGCGCACGTGTACCGACACGGCCGAATATGTGTCGAAGGCGTCCTCTACCGACAGCCCGGCCTCGACCAGACCGGAGATCGCGGTCTCCATCTCCTGCACGCCAAGGCGTGCGGCGCGCGGGCTCAGTGCCGAGCGAATGAGAATGAGATCACACAGGATCGGGTTGCCCATGAAAGCTTTTCGCATGGTCCGGGCATGGTTGGCAAGCGACTCACGCCAGTCCTTGGCCTCCACATAGGGGGTGGCGACGACGAACTCGCGCAGCGCGCGGTCGGTCATCGCGTTGAGCAGATCGTCCTTCTTGCGGAAGTACCAGTAGATGCTCGTGACGCCGACGCCCAGATGTTTGCCCAGCAGCGGCATGCTGAGGTTGTCGATCGACACCTGCTCGGCGAGATCGAATGCGCCGTTGATGATGTCGTCCGGATTGATGGACCCACGTTCGCGCCGTTGACGCTTCTCAGTGGTCGGTTGCTTTGCCACTGCGGGCACCTCCATCGAAATCGATTCTGCTCAAGTCGTCCCTGTGCCGCGCGTCAATTGCAGGTGAATTTACCGCCGGCCGCCAGCTGAACTGCGCCTATGCGCGCGTGTCGCGGGGTCTTGTCGCTGTCAACCTTACCGGTAGCCCTTCCGTGGGTGCCTTCCACCGTTGGCGCCGACGCGTCGCTCGCGCCCGGCCGACGGGGTGTCGCCCTTGTACTGTAATCCCTATAGTAGGCTTTTCCGGGTTATTGGGCTTCGTGAGCGAAGGGGCAGTTGGTGTCGGAAGTAGTTCTGCGGGAGCGTCGGGGTCGGACGCTCGTCATCACGATCAATCGTCCGGAAGCGCGCAATGCGTTCAATCTCGCGGTGGTCCAAGGACTCGCCGATGCCATGGACGAACTCGACGACACCCCCGAGCTGTCGGTGGCTGTCCTCACCGGCGCGGGTGGAAACTTCTGCGCGGGCATGGACCTGAAGGCGTTCGCCTCGGGCGAGCTGCCCTACGTTCCGGGCCGTGGCGCGGGTTTCACCGAGCGTCCTCCCCGTAAGCCGCTGATCGCCGCGGTCGAGGGATTCGCGCTCGCCGGGGGTACCGAGCTGGTCCTGGCGACCGACCTGGTGGTCGCCTCCAAGGTCGCGAAGTTCGGCATCCCTGAGGTCAAGCGTGGCCTGGTCGCCGGCGGCGGCGGCCTGCTGCGGCTGCACCAGCGCATCCCGTACCAGAAGGCGATGGAACTCGCGCTCACCGGCGACAGCTTCACGGCCGAGGAAGCCGCCGCGTGGGGTTTCGTCAACAAGCTGACCGAGCCCGGCGAGGCACTCGACGGTGCGCTCGAGCTCGCCGATCGGATCACCGCCAACGGCCCGCTGGCCGTAGCCGTGACCAAGGAGATCATCGCGTCGTCGTCGGAGTGGTCGGCCGATGAGATGTGGAAGAAGCAGGGCGAACTGCTGGCACCGGTGTTCTCCTCCAACGACGCCAAGGAAGGGGCGGTGGCCTTCGCCGAGAAGCGCGCCCCCAATTGGACCGGTTCCTGAGTCCGGCGGGTAGGAGCGAAGCGACCGGGGAGTTGTTTGGGACATGGATCTCGGATTCGCAGGTGCGGCCACCGTCGTCGTGGGCGGTGGCCGTGGAATGGGCTTCGCGACGGCCCAATGTCTGGCCGAGGACGGTGCGCGGATCGCGATCGTTGGGCGGTCCCGCGACGTACTCGACGCTGCCGCAACGGAGCTGGCCCGGCTGGGATCGCCGGAGACGCTGGCGATCGTCGCCGACACCTCGGACAGCTCCCAGGTCGAACGGGCCTTCGCCGATGTGGGTGAGCGCTGGGGTGAGATCAACGCACTGATCAACACGGTCGGCCCAGGGGCCGCGGGCAACTTCGAGGAGTTGACCGACGACCAGTGGCAGGAGGCGTTCGACGCGGGCCTGATGGGCATGGTGCGCTGCGTGCGTGCGGCATTGCCGTTGCTGCGCAACGCCGAATGGGCACGCATCGTCAACTTCTCCGCGCATTCGGTCCAGCGGCAGAGCACGCGGCTGCCGGCCTATACGGCGGCCAAGGCGGCCGTCAACAGTGTGTCCAAGAACCTGTCGCTGTTGTTGGCCAAGGACGAGATCATGGTCAATGTGGTGTCCCCGGGCAGCATCTCGTCGGAAGCGCTGCGAGGCTGGGCGGACACGGTAGGTGTCGACGGTGACGACCCATATGCGTTGATGGCGGCGATCGGCGAACATTTCGGGCACCCCGCCCACCTGCCGCGCGCCGGGCTTCCCGGCGAAATCGGGCCTGTTGCGGCATTTCTCGCCTCCAAGCGCAACTCATACATGACGGGTGCGAACGTGAACGTGGATGGTGGCTCGGACTTCAATTGACGTTCATCTGAGCCCAGGAGGAGCACGACATGGCAACAGCAGCCGAAGCGCGGGACTGGGCTCGAGATGCACTGCGCGGAATCGGTGACTCGCTGTACACGCCGTTCTGCGGAACCGACGGTGACGACATCGACTGGGACGCCTACCGGTACCTCGTGCGCTACTGCGTCGGCGATCTCGGTCACCAGATGCTCTGGTGTACCAGCGGTTTGGCGGAGTTCTGGGCGCTGACCCTGGCGGAACGCAAGCAGCTGCTCGAGGTGGCGATCGACGAGGGTCGACGAGCCAACCCCGATGTCGTGATCCAGGCCTGCACCGCGGCGACGTCGGCAAAGGACTGCCTGGAACTCACGCTGCACGCGCAGCAGGCCGGCGCAGACATCGTCTACATCCAGACGCCGATGATGGAGGCACACGCCGGGGAGGGCACTCTCCGTTTCTTCCGGTATGTGGCCGATCGCACGGATATCGCGCTGGGGATGTTCAACTCGCCGTCCTCGGGCTATGTGCTGACACCCGATGAAAGCGCCCGGATCGCAGAGGCGATCCCCGCGGTGTGTGCCACCAAGGAGGGCGCGTTCCGGCCGGCGGCGAGCCGCCGGCTGCATGAGCTTGCGCCGTATCTGGCGGTATGGGAATGCGACACCACGGTGTACCGGGCCGGCTGGCTGCGGGAGGGCATCGTCTGCCCGGCGCAGTTGGGCACGGCCGGATATCTCTACGAAACCCCGCAACGTCGCATCTTCACCGAGTACTGGGACCTGGTGTACGCAGACCGGCTCATCGAGGCGATGGACTTCGGCAGGGACTCCGGACTGGACCAGTTCAGCCTCGACATGGGGTCCTGGTTCACCTGTTACCCGGGCCGGGCCGACTATTTCACCCACTGGGCCGACGCGTTCAAGCACGCGGCGTCGGTGCTGGGCTTGCCCATCGGCGATTACCCGCATTCCCGTCCGCCCCAGGCGCTGCTGCCGGATGTGGCGAAGACCCAGATCGAGACCGCTTATCGGAAGCTCGGTTTGATCGACGCCTGACCCGTCTTTGTGCAGGTCGTGGCCGCAACGCCAGGCTTGCGGAATGCACTACCGATAGGTATACAGTATGTATGTCTGAACGGCTGGTGTGGCATCGGGGAGGTATCGGCGAATGACAGTCGCTGACAGTGTGGGAACCGAGGCGGTTCTCTACGAGGTCACCGACGGCGGGGTCGCGGTCATCACGCTGAACCGCCCCGACCGGCTGAACTCCTGGGGTGCGGACATCTCCGCCGGCGTCTACGCGAGTTTCGATCGCGCCGAAGCCGATCCGGTGGTTCGCGCGATCGTGTTGACCGGTAGCGGACGCGGATTCTGCGCCGGCGCCTACATGGGTGCCATGCAGGACCTCGGCGCCAGCATCAGTGAAGACACGGATGTCAGCAAGATCGTCGGCGAACGCCACCCGCATTTTCTCACCGAACTGCGCAAGCCGGTCGTCGCTGCCATCAACGGGGCGTGCGTCGGCATCGGCCTCACCCACGCGTTGATGTGCGATGTCCGATTCGCCGCGGCCGGTGCGAAATTCGCCACCGCGTTCCCTCGCCGGGGATTGATCGGCGAATACGGCATCACCTGGATCCTGCCGAGGCTCGCAGGCTGGGGCGCCTCGGCCGATCTGCTGCTGTCCGGCCGGACCTTCTTCGCCGAAGAGGCCGCCCAGCTCGGCTTGGTGAAAGAGGTTGTCGCGCCTGAGGATCTGCTGGCCCGCGCGCTGGAGTACGCCGAGGATCTGGCCCGCAACTGCTCTCCGGCCTCGATGGCGGTGATCAAGCGTCAGCTCTACGGCGATGCCAATGACAACGTCGTCGACGTCAGTGACCGGGCCGAGAAGCTCATGCACGAGTCCATGGTCCGCCCCGATCTCGTCGAGGGCATCACCGCATTCTTCGAAAAACGGCCCCCGAACTTCCCGCCCCTGAAAGAAGGTTGATGACATGACCGAAGCTCCCGAACGGCTTCCGTACCTCGCCGTCGACGTCGACAACCACTATTACGAGCCGACCGACGCGTTCACCCGGCACCTGCCCAAGGAGTTCCGCAGCCGTGGTGTGCAGATGGTGCAAGACGGCAAGCGGACCCTGGCCGTCATGGGCGGAACGGTCAACCACTTCATCCCCAACCCGACCTTCGACCCCATCATCGAGCCGGGCTGCCTGGATCTGTTGTTCCGCGGCGAGATCCCCGAGGGCGTCGATCCATCTTCTCTGATGAAGGTCGACCGGCTTTCCGAGCACCCCGAATACCAGAATCGCGACGCCCGCCTGAAGGTGCTCGACCGCCAGCGCCTCGAAACCGTGTTCATGCTGCCGACTTTCGCGTGTGGCGTGGAGGAGGGGCTCAAGCACGACATCGAGGCCACCATGGCTTCGGTGCATGCCTTCAACCTGTGGCTGGACGAGGACTGGGGCTTCGACCGACCTGACGGCCGCTTCGTGTCCGCCCCGATCATCTCGCTGGCCGATCCGGTGAAGGCGGTCGAGGAAGTCGAGTTCGTGATCGGCCGCGGCGCCAAGCTGGTCTGTGTGCGGCCGGCCCCGGTGCCGGGCGCGGTGCGGCCCCGCTCGCTCGGGGACCCGTTGCACGATCCGGTGTGGGCGCGCCTGGCAGAGGCCGGTGTCGCCGTGGTCTTCCATCTGTCGGACTCCGGGTACATGGCCGTTCCGGCGTTGTGGGGCGGCAGCGGAGTGTTCAAGGGGTTCGGCAAGCGTGATCCGCTCGACATGGTGATCATGGACGACCGCGCCATCCACGACACGATGGCCTCGATGATCGTGCACCAGGTCTTCACCCGGCATCCCAAGCTCAAGGTGTGCAGCATCGAGAACGGCTCCTACTTCGTCTACCGGCTGATCAAGCGGCTGAAGAAGGCCGCCAACAACGCGCCGTACCACTTCAAGGAGGATCCGGTCGAGCAGCTGCGCAACAACGTCTGGATCGCGCCGTACTACGAGGACGACGTGAAGCTGCTCGCCGACACCATCGGCGTCGACAAGATCCTGTTCGGCTCGGACTGGCCGCACGGCGAGGGCTTGGCCGATCCGACCACCTTCACCGCCGACATCCCGCAGTTCCCGGAGTTCAGCCTCGAAGACACCCGGAAAGTCATGCGCGACAACGCCCTCGAACTCCTCGGCGACCCGACCCGGACTGCACCCGGTGTCGCGGGTCTGGTGTCGGTCTAACCGCCGCCATGGCCGAATGGACGATCGGCGCCGTCGTCGACGCGATCGCCGAGGCGGTACCCGACCGGGAGATGACGGTGTGCGGCACTCGTCGCACGACCTTCGCGCAGGGTGCCGAACTGACCCGCCGGCTGGCCAATTTCCTGGCCTCGCGCGGGCTGGGTGCGTACCGGGAGCGTCGGGATCTGAACCGCTGGGAATGCGGGCAGGATGTGGTCGCGCTCGTGATGCACAACGACCGGTACCCCGAGATGGTGATCGGTTGCCTCAAGGCACGGACGGTCCCGGTGAACGTGAACTACTACTACTCGCCGGGCGAGGTGGCCGACCTGTTGGCCTACTTGAAACCCCGCGCGGTGATCTACCACCGATCTCTGGGGGCCAGGTTCAAAGACGTCCTCGGAAAAGGCACAGCCGAGGTGCTCATCTCCGTCGACGACGGCGAGGGCGAGGAGTTGCCGGGCGCGGTGACTCTGGAAGATGCTCTGGCACAGGGGGACACAGAGCGTTCGGGCTCGGCATCGCCCGATGACCTGCTCATGGTCTGTACGGGCGGCACGACCGGCCGCCCCAAAGGGGTGATGTGGCGCCAGGGCGACATCTACGTGTCGTCGATGAACGGCGCCGACCATGATCAGGTGAGCGAGATCCACGACAAGGTGGCCAATGCCGGCCCGCCGTGGTTCGCGGTGTCGCCGTTGATGCACGCCGCCGGCATGTGGACCGCGTTCTCCGGCCTGCTGTCCGGCCAGACGGTGGTGCTGCACGACACCAAGCCACGCTTCGACCCGCGCACGGTGCTCGAAACCGCGCAGCGCGAGAAGATCGGGCTGATGACAATGGTGGGCGACGCGTACGCCGCGCCGATCGTCGAGGAGCTCGGCCGGCGAACCTATGACCTGTCGTCGATGTTCGCGATCGGCACCGGTGGTGCGGCCACCAACCCGAAACATCAACGCGCACTGCTGGAACACCTCCCGCAGATCACCATCATCAACGGGTTCGGGTCCTCGGAGACCGGCAATATGGGATTCGGTCACACCCAGCGTGAAACGCCGACCGCCGAGACCTTCCAGCTGCGGGCCGGTGGGTTGGTCCTGGCCGACGACTACTCCCGTTTCCTGGATCCCGGCGACACCCAGGTGGGCTGGGTGGCGCGCAACGGCCGAATCCCGCTCGGCTACTTCAACGACGAGGCGGCCACGGTCAAGACCTTCCCCGAGGTGGCCGGCGAACGGGTGGTGGTTTCGGGCGACCGCGCGTCACTGGACGCCGACGGCACCCTGCGCCTGTTGGGGCGGGACTCGTTGGTGGTCAACACCGGTGGCGAGAAGGTGTTCGTCGAGGAGATCGAGGAAGTCCTGCGGGCGCACCCTCAGGTGGTGGACGCGCTGGCTGTCGGCCGGCCCAGCGAGCGGTGGGGTGAAGAGCTCGTCGCACTGGTGTCGATCCGCGATGTGGTGGATGCGACTGCGTTGAGGGAACACTGCGCGACCCGGCTGGCCCGGTTCAAACTTCCCAAGGATGTGCTGTTCGTCGAGGAGATTCGCAGACTCGGCAACGGCAAGGCTGATTATCGCTGGGCCAAGAGCCTGGCCTCGGAACAGGCGGAGACGAGGGCGTGACGCGCATGGAGAATCGAGTGATCGACTGTCTGGCCAACGTGCACTTCGGCGAGACCGAGAACCAGCCCACCTTCATGAAGAAGGTGCGCGACGACTACTTCAAGGGTCCGAAGTCGATGTATGACCCCATCGACCTGTCGGAGCTGCTCGACGAGATGGACACGCACGGTGTGCGGAAGGCCATCCTGATGGATTCCCTGGCCAAACCATCGGTGACGGCGCGGAAGTTCGTCGAGGCACATCCCGATCGCTTCGCGCTGGCGATGGGCGGGGTCAACCTGTTACGCCCCATCCCGTCGTTACGTGAACTGGCAGCCGTCGTGGCCGACCTTCCGGTCGCCTACACCGTTGTCGGGCCCAGCTTCTGGGGAGACGGTCAGTACCCGCCGAGCGACGCGGTGTACTACCCGCTCTACACCAAGTGCGCCGAGATGGAGCTGCCGCTGTGCGTCAACACGGGCATACCCGGCCCGCCGATTCCGGGCGAGGTGCAGAACCCGATCCACCTCGACCGCGTGTGCGTGCGGTTCCCGGAGCTGAAGCTGTGCATGATCCACGGCGCAGATCCGTGGTGGGACATCGCGATCCGGATGCTGATCAAATACCAGAACCTGCGGTTGATGACGTCGGCATGGTCGCCCAAGCGGCTGCCGGAAACCCTGCTGCACTTCATGCGGACCCGGGGGAAGGGCAAGGTCATCTTCGCCTCGGATTTCCCGGTGCTACGCATGCAGCGCGTGGTGCCCGAAGCGCTGGCCCTCGACCTGCCCGCTGATGTGCTCGACAACTACCTCTACAACAATGCCGCGGAGTTCTTCTTCGGCGAGAATCGGGAGAGCTGATGGACCGCTACGAACTTCGCAGGCTGGATTACAGCCTGACCGAGGACCACGTCGACCTGCAGACCGCATACCGGCAGTTCTTCAAGACGCACTCCGACATCGAGACCGTGCGTGCCGCCGAACCTTCGGGTTTCGACAAGAGTCTGTGGGAACGGTTGTGCGCCATGGGCGCCACCACGATGGCGCTCCCGGAATCCGTGGGCGGTGACGGGGCGACTCTGGTCGATCTGACGCTGGTGGCCGAGGAGATCGGCCGTTCGCTGGCCCCCGTGCCGTGGATCGACCATGTTGTGGCGGCGCGGTTGCTGGCACGACTCGGCGCGTTGGATGCCGACGACGCATCCGAGATCGTCAACGGAACCCGGTTGGTCGCCTTCGACCCCCAGCAGGTTGCGCCCAGCGGCAGCCGGCTGATCCCGGCAGGTTCGGTCGCAGACCACATCATCGTTCGGGACGGCAAGAATGACGGTGCGATTGCGCAGTTGAGTTTCTCGACGCGTCCGGCCCGGGTCGACAACATCGGAAAGCTCCCGATGGCCTGGGTGGATCCGGCGACAGCGGACAGCCGCCTGGTGCTGGCCGACGGCGAACAGGCATTGGCGGCCTATCAGCGGGCGCTGGATGAATGGCGCCTGTTGACGGCCGCGGCGCTGGTGGGTCTGGTCGAGGAGACCATGACGATCGCCGCGGAGTTCGCCAAATCCCGCTACACCCTGGGGGTGCCGATCGGGACGCTGCAGGGGATCTCACACCCGCTGGCCAACATCGCCATCACGGTCCAGAGCGGCCGGGGCCTGGTGCGCCGGGCGGCGTGGTTCCTCGACAATGAGCCGGATGAGCGGCCGGAACTCGCGCCGTCGGCGTTCGTGTTCATGGCCGAGGAGGCCGCCAAGGCCGCCACCATGGCGGTACACGTGCAGGGTGGCCTCGGTGTGTCCGCGGAGGCGGCAGCCACCGCGTATCTGGTACGGGCTCGCGGCTGGGCGCTGGCCGGTGGTGATCCGGGGGCGACCGCGGTGCACATCGCCCGCATCGTCGCGGACCGCGAAAGCCGCGAATTGGCAAAGGTTTAGGGGAGCAAGAGTCGTGGATTTCTCACAGGTCGAACTGTCCGCAGAGGACGAGGCTTTCCGCACCGAGGTGCGGGATTTTCTGGCCCGGGTGGTGACCGAAGAGGTCATCCGGCGGGATCGCGAGACCGGCGACAACTTCGACGAGGGCGTGCACCTGGCCCTGGGCGCGGCCGGGTATCTGGAGAAGGAGTTCAAGTCCGAGGCCGATGGTGGGTTCACCCGGGTGCAGTCGCGGATCTGGCAGCTGGAGAAGCGCCGGGCCGAGGTGCCGTGGGTGACCTGGGGAACGACGGTCATGATCGCCCGTTCGGTCTCAAAGTTCGCCGCCCCGGAGATCCGTGACGACGTGCTGCGCGGGGTGTTCGACGGCACCGTGCGGATGTGCCTGGGCTACACCGAACCCGAGGGCGGCTCAGACGTCGCGACCTGTAAGACCCGCGCGGTGCGGGAAGCGGATGGGTCGAGCTGGATCATCAACGGGTCCAAGATGTTCACCACCGGCGCGCACAATTGCAAGTACGTCTTCCTGATCACCAACACCGATCCGGACGCACCGAAACACAAGAGTCTCACCATGTTCCTGGTGCCGCTGGACTCCGACGGGATCGAGATCCAGGGCATCCGGACCGTCGACGGTGACCGCACCAACATCGTCTACTACTCCGATGTCCGGGTCGACGACAAGTACCGGCTCGGTGACGTCAACGGCGGCTGGACGGTGGTGCGTGAACCACTCGACGCCGAGCACGGGGCGGTCGCGGCCGCCGACGATGGTCTGGCAGACGTCGCGATCATGATGCACCAGGCCGGCTTCATGGCCGAGGCTGCCGACAACGTCGCCGCACTGGTCGGCACCCCGGATGCCAGTGGTCGTGCGGCAGTTGACGATGGATCCGTCGCATATCGCTTGGGGCGCAGCGTGGCTCGATTGGAGGCGTCACTCTCGTCGCCCAGCATTTTCGGCCGGGTCGCGCTGGCGCAGACCATGCGCGACATCGCCCCGGATCTGATGGACATCGCGGGATCGGTCGCCGCACTGCCGGTCGGGGCCGACGGGGGAGCCGACGACCGCAGTGAATACGTGTACCGGTTCGCGCCCCTGGTCGGCATCTATGGCGGCACACTCGAGGTGTTCCGCAACATGATCGCCCAGCACGTGCTCGGACTGGGCAAGCCGAACTACTCCGCGCCGCGTAAGGCTTCATAGCGCGAGCAGACGCATATGTACCCGAATCCCAGGCGGCTCGGGTACATATGCGTCTGCCGGCCGACTATGCGGGCGCCTCGGCCAGCTGCTTGTTCAGCTGGTCGCCCTCGATGTCGAGGTTGGGCAGGATGCGCTCCAGCCGCTTGGGCAGCCACCAGGCCTTCTCGCCGAGCATCGACATCACGGCAGGCACGATCGCCATCCGCACCACGAACGCGTCGATCAGCACACCGAAGGCCAACGCGAAACCGATCTGCTTGATCATCGGATCGCCGTTGAACACGAACCCGGCGAACACCGACATCATGATCACCGCGGCGGCCACCACGACACGACTGGCCTGGGTGAAGCCGTGCGTCACCGCGTCATCGCCGCGATGCCCGTGCACATGGGCTTCCTTCATCGACGACACCAGGAACACCTGGTAGTCCATCGCGAGCCCGTACAGCACGCCGATCACGATGATCGGCAGCAGGCTCAGGATCGGTCCCGTCGCGGTCAAGCCGAACAACTGCTGGAACCAACCCCATTGGAACAGTGCGGTGGTGGCGCCGAACGTGGCCAGCACGCTGAGCAGGAACCCGACAGTGGCCTTGACCGGTACCGCGATCGACCGGAACACCACCAGCAGCACCAGCAACGACAGGCCCACGACCACGCCGATGTAGAGCGGCACCGCCTCGGCGAGGCGATCGGTGGTGTCGACGCCCATCGCGGTGATGCCGGTGACGCCGAGGTCGACGTTGCGCAACTCGGCCAGCGGTCCGGTGTGTGCCCGGATGTCGCGCACCAGCTGCGCCGTCGCATCATTGGTGGGCCCGGTGCTCGGAACGACCGAGAACAGGGCGAATTCCTCGTTGTCACTGACCTTTTGCAGGCTCACTGATTCGACGCCGGTCATTCGGCGCAGATCGTTGTTGGTGTCGACCAGGTCGGCGGTGGTGAGCTTGCCGGTACCCGCCGCCGGTTCGGCGACGACCACCAGCGGTCCGTTGTAGCCCTCACCGTAGTGAGTGGAGACCAGGTCATAGCTCTCGCGCTGCGGCGTGCCCTGGTTGTAGCTGGCGCCGGCCGGCAGGCCCATTGACATGTTGAGCGCAGGCAGCGCCAGCAGCGCGGCGATGACCACGCCACCGATGGCGACCGGGACCCGGTGCCGTAACACCGCACCGACCCATGCGGTCGCGAAGCGGTGGTTCGCACCCTTGTCGGCCGATTGCGTGCGCCGCGTCTTCTCGGAGCAGATGCGCTCGCCGACCAGACCGAGCAGGGCCGGCAGCAGCGTGAGGGCGGCGATCACCGCGACCACCACGGTGGCTGCGGCAGCCAGCGCCATGGGTGTCAGCAGCGAGATGCCGACCACGGTCAACGCAACGAGCGCGATCACGACGGTGGTGCCGGCGAAAATCACTGCGCTACCGGCGGTCCCGAGTGCCCGTCCGGTCGCCTCGGCGGCACTGAGCCCCTGGTCGACGATCAGTCGTCGTTGGCGGTTGACGATGAACATCGCGTAGTCGATTCCTACCGCCAGGCCCAGCATCAACGCCAGCACGGCGGTCATCGACTGCATGTTGACCAGATGTGAGAACAGGAAGGTTCCGCCGACACCGACCGCGACGGAACTCAACGCGGTGGCCAGGGGCAGGCCCGCGGCCACCAGCGAGCCGAGCGTGACGACCAGAACCAGGGCGGCAACAGCGAGGCCGATGACCTCACCGGCGCCGACGATCTCGGGCATCTCGACCATGCTCGCCGACGGCAGCACGTCGATCCCGGTGGCCGACACCGCGTCGCGCGCGGCCAGCACCGCGTTTTCGACCGTGCCCGAGGGCAGTTCGGCAGTTTGCTTGTCGAACTGGAACTGGTACAGCGCAGCCGCGCCGTCGCCGGAGATCAGCACCCCGGGCACCGGCTGTCCGTTGACCACCAACGGCTGCGGTGAATCCGGCGGGATCGGTGCGGGCACCTGTGATCGGGCAATCGCAGCCGACGCGGTCAGTGTGGCGCTGGCCGGTCCTTTGGCCATCTCGGCCCGGGCGAGTGCGCCGGGGTCGAGCACGTGGTCGGAATGCGACACCGAGTCGACGGCGCGCAGTAGGGCCGCGCGGTTGTCTCCGTCGTCCATGCGCCGGCCGTCGGGTGCGGCAAAGGCGATCAGACCTTGTCCGCCCGAAGACTCGGGCATGCGCTTCGCGAGGTCATCGATGACCTCTTGCGCGGGTGTGCCGTTGATGCGCATCTCGTTCGAGATCTTGGGCGGGTTCGTCACGAGCAGTCCCGCCACAACCGCGATCAGGGCGAGCCAGCCGCTGATCACAAGCCATGGACGACTGAACGCAAAGCGTCCCAGCCGGTACAGATAGGTGGACATATAAGTGAGAGTAGGCTCTCAATATGGGAGTAAGCTATCGTTTGTTGTGAAGCCCATCATCGGTGCACCGACATGACCTGCGCCACGTCCCCGGATCGGAAATGCCTGTTCGCCCCACCCGCCGTCGTACCGACGCCTATGCCAACGAGAGCCGTATCGTCGCTGCCGCCCGTGACGTCTTCGCCGAGCGCGGCGCGGCTGCGACACTGACGCAGATCGCCGCGCACGCCGGCGTCGGCAATGCGACGCTGTATCGCCACTTCCCGAACCGGCAGGCGCTGGCGGCCGCCGTGTACGAGGACGCGTTCTCGACCGAGGTCGAACCCGTGATCCTGGCGCTGATCGACAGCGATGCTCCGCGTGAGGCGTTCATCGACGTGATCGAGCGGCTGGCCGAACTCATGTACCTCCAGCGCCCGTTGCTGCCGTCGCTGGATCACCTCACCGAGCTGACGTCCAGGCTGTTCAGCCGCAAACGCGACCTACTCGAGGCAGTCGTGATGCAGGGGCAAGCGGCCGGTGATCTGCGCGCCGACCTGACGGTTGACGATGTGCCCACCTTCGTCGCGATGGTGACGGCCGCCTCGGTGGCGCTCGATCAACCGCCTCAACTGCGTCGCCGGTATCTGAGCCTGATGCTCGACGCCCTCAATCCCACGGACGCCCAGCCGCTGCCGCCATTGCCGGACCGGCCGGCCTAGCAGGTGGTGAAGGGCCTCAGGGAGCCGCGAGCACCGGTGGGCTGACCGCCTCGGGGTCAGGGTTGGCGATGGGCAGGCCCATGAACCGCCGTGCGTTGTCACCCATGAAGTCATACGTGCGACGGATGTCCATGCCCTCGGCGTACTTCCAGAAACCCTTGGGTTCGGCGAGTCCTTCGGGATGCGGGTAGTCCGAGCCGAACAGCACCTTGTCCCATCCGACGGTTTCCACCACGTCGGATACGCAGCCCTCCCAGAACGGGCTGACCCAGATGTTGCGGCGGAACACGTCGTGCGGATGCTCGGGGAAGTTCTGCGGCATCTTCTTGTACAGGTCGGCGAAATCGTGGAACAGGGGGAAGATCCAGCTGCTGCCGTTCTCGACGCTGGCGATGCGCAGCTTCGGGAACCGGGTGAGGGTGCCGTGGCAGATCAGCGCGGTCAGCATGTCGGCGATCTCGCGGTGGCCCAGCACCATCCAGCGGAACGCGCTCTGCGCCATGAAGTTCTGGGTGTAGGGCGGTTCCCACTTGTTGACGTACTCATCGAGCGGCGGATAGCTGGCGTGCAGGACGATGGGCAGGCCCGCCGCCTCGACGTCACGCCAGAACGGGTCGAACTCCGGCAGGGCGGGGGAGCGCCAGCCGTGCAGACCGTTGACGGGCCCCGGCTTGATCAGGGCGACCTTCGCGCCTTTGGAGAGGATCCACTCCAGTTCACGTTGCGCCGCATCGACTTCGGAGAGATTGATGATGGGTGTGGAGAACACCCGGCCCTGGTAGTCGAAGCCCCAGTGTTCGAGGATCCACTCGTTGAGGGCGTGGACGATCGCCAGGGTCAGTTGTGGGTCGTCGGCGCTGGAGTGCTCGACCAGGCTGCCCAGGGTGGGGTAGTTCAGTGCCTCGACCACACCTTGGCGATCCAGCTCCTTGACCCGGTCTTCCGGGTTGCGGGTGGCATCGGGCGCCTCGATGGCCTTGCCCTGCATCTCACGCAGGGTCAGACCGTCGGTGTTCTCCCCGGCGAAGAACTTCTCGTGCGCTCCCGGTGCGGCGACGCGCTCGAAAGTCGGGTTCGGGATGAAGTCGGTGACCCTGTTGTTGATCACCACCCGGGTCTGCCTGCCGAACTGGGCGTACTGCACAGCCCGGCCGTACTTTTCGGGCAGGAACTTGGTCAGCGCGTCCCCGGTCTCGTACATGTGCTGGTCGGCATCGAAAATCGGTGCGTCTCTGAATTGTTCAGTCATGATCTTTTCCTCAGAGCGTCAGGACGGTGGCGCCGGCGGTGCCGGGGGCGCCGTAGAGCTGGGCGAAGCCGACGCGCGGGTTGCCGGGCACCTGCCGGTCGCCGGCCTCGCCGCGCAGTTGGCGCACCAGTTCGTGGATCTGGCGTAGGCCGGAGGCGCCGATGGGCTCGCCGTTGGCGATCAGTCCGCCGTCGGTGTTGACCGGTAGCGATCCGCCGATCTCGGTGGCCCCGTCGGCGAGCAGCTTCTCCTGGTCGCCGTCGGCGCAGAATCCACATTCGGCCATGTGGATGATCTCGGCGCCGGCATCGGTGTCCTGCAGTTGTACGACGTCGACGTCTTCGGGTGCCACCCCGGCCTTTTCGAATGCGGCGCGCGCGGCATACACCGTCGGTGCCACGTCCTCCTCGACCGGTGCGCAGGTGGTGTTGACCTCGTAGGCCCCGTACTTGCGGGTGCGGACCTCGACGGCCTTCAGGTACACCGGCTTGTCGGTGTAGCGGTGGGCGATGTCGGCGCGGCACATCACCACCGCGGCCGCGCCTTCGTCGGGGGCGCAGAACATGTACTGGGTCAACGGGTAGTTGAGCATCGTCGAGTTGAGGATGTCGTCCTCGCTGATCGGCTTGCGCCGGAACGCGTTCGGGTTCAGCGCGCCGTTGCGGAAGTTCTTGTTGGCCACCTTGGCCAACGTTCGCTGCGAGATGTTGTGCTCGTACAGGTAGCGGTTGGCCTTCATGCCGAAGAACTGGGTGGTGAGGTATTGGCCGTTCTCGGCATACCAGCTGGGCATCCCGACGAGGGCAGGGTCTTCGGTGAAGGCGCCGCGCGGGTGTTTGTCCAGACCGACGGCGATGCCGATGTCGTAGTCGCCGAGCCGGATCCCGTCGGCGCAGGCCTTGGTGGCGCTGGCCGCGGTGGCGCAGGCGTTGAACACGTTGGTGAAGGGGATGCCGGTCAGTCCGACCATCCCGACGATGGCGTCGGGGTTGGCCACCGTCCAACTACCCCCGGTGGCGGCACCGATGTCTTTCCAATCGACTCCGGCGTCGGCGACGGCGGCGAAGATCGCATCGACGCCCATCTGCATCGCTGACTTGCCTTCGAAGCGGCCGAACGGGTGGATGCCGACGCCGATGATGGCTACATCGTTGGTCATGTGCGCGGCCTTTCAGGCGGGTTGGAAGGCGAAGGTGACAATTTCGTTGCCCTCTTCGTCGGTGGTGAACGGGATCATGGTGAGTTCGACGTCCATGCCGAATTGCAGTTTGGCCGGGTCGTTTTCGGTGAGGCGTCCTTCGACGCGGATGACGGGGCCGGTGTCGTCGGTGAGTTCGACGAGGCCGACGCCGAAGGGGACGAAGTTCTTTCCGGTGGGTCCCTTGTAGGGGGCGCCGGGGGGAAGCCCTGGGTGGTCCAGGCGATGACGGTGCCGCGTCGGGGCAGGTTGACCTGTTCGGTGTTGCCGCCGGAGCATTTGGGGCAGCGGGCCTGGGCGGGGAAGGTGGTGGCTGTGCAGTCGGTGCAGCGGCTGCCGATCAGCTGGGGTTCGGAGTCGGGCCAGGTCGAGATTTCCGGCGCGAGGGCCTTCTGCATGGGTCCGATTCCTCCGTGTTCGGCCAAAAATGTCTAGCAACTGTAACTCTTACAGTAATGTAGTCCAAGTGATCGAGCGCAAGGCTGAGTCCACGGCTGACAACAAGCCCACGTTCTGCCGCATCTGTGAGCCGCTGTGCGGCATGATCGCCACCGTCGAAGACGGCCGCCTGACCGCCCTGCGTCCCGACAAGGAGCACCCGCTGTCGGCGGGATTCGCGTGCCAGAAGGGCATCGCGTTCACCGAGGTGGTCAACGACCCTGACCGGGTGACCACGCCACTGAAGCGGACCGGGGACGGCTTCGAGCCGGTGAGCTGGGACGCGGCGCTCGACGACATCGCGGCCAGGATCACCGAGATCCACCGGCGCCACGGATCGGGGGCGGTCGCGTGGTACATGGGCAACCCCGCGGCCTTCAGCTACTCGCACCTGTTCGCGGCGATGGCGTTCGCCAAGGGCATCGGCGGCGACAGTCACTTCTTCAGCTCATCGACCCAGGACACCAGCAGTCGATTGCTGGCCAACCAGTTTCTCTACGGGGCACCGTTCCCCGTGCCCATTCCGGACCTGATGCGTACCGACCTGTTGGTGATGCTCGGCGCGAATCCGGTGGTGTCCCACGGCAGTTTCCTCACCGCGCCGCGGATCAAGGACCGCATGCACGACATCGTCAAGCGCGGCGGACGCGTCGTGGTCGTCGACCCGCGACGCAGCGAGACCGCCGCCCAGTTCGACTGGCTGGGTATCACCCCGGATTCTGATGCGTACTTGCTGATGTCGATCCTGCAGGTGCTGTTCGCCGAGGGGCTCGTCAGCGTGCGGGCCCGGACGCAGGCAGACGGCCTGGACTGGCTGCAGGAGCAGTGCGCGCCGTTCACCCCGGAGCTGACGCAACAGCACACCGGCATCGACCCGGAGACCGTGCGGGCGTTGGCCCAGATCTCGCCGGCACCGAACGGGCCGCGGTCTACGGCCGGCTGGGTACCTGCGTCGGCCGCAACGGCACGCTGACGACCTATCTGCTCGACGCCGTCAATCTCGTCGCGGGCAACCTGGATACCCCGGGCGGCAGCGTGTTCAGCACGCTGGGCATCCCCGGTCAGAAGTGGGGATCCATGGCGATGGGTGCCTCCCTGCGCCGCAGCTACCGCAACAAGCGGACGCGGGTCGGCGGGTTCCGTTCGGTCATCGGGGCCGAGCCCGCGGCGTTCATGGCCAAGGAGATCACGACGCCTGGTCAAAGGCAGGTAAGAGCGATGTTCATCGGCGCCGGCAACCCGGTGCTGTCGGTCCCCAACGGCTTGGAGTTGGAACAAGCACTCGAATCCGTGGACCTGTCGGTCGGTCTGGACCTCTACGTCAACGAGACCACCGCTCACTGCGACTACGTATTGCCCGTGACGACGATGTACGAGCGGGACGACTTCGCGGTGACGTTCCAGATGTTCCAGGCCACACCGTTCCGTCAGGCCACCGATGCGGTCGTGGCGCCGCGCGGTCAGGCTCGCACCGAATGGGACATCGTCGTGGACCTGATCAGCCGGATGGGAGTGCGCACACCGGTTTTCGTCGCGCTTCGGCGGGCGGCCAAGCGGGCTGCGCGCCGTGGCAAGCGGCTCAGCCCGCGGCCGATGATCGACATGATGATCCGGATGGCCGATGGGGGTGACCGCTTCGGGCTGCGCCGTGGCGGGCTGACGTTCCGCCGCCTGGCCGAACAGCATCCGCACGGCGTGGTGGTGGCACCGAGCATCCGGACCGGCGTGCTCGGTGAGGTCGTCGTGTATCCGAAGGGGCGGATACGGCTTGCGCACGAGGACATCGCTTCCGAGATCGCTGCCATGTCGCGACGAGCCAAGCCGGACGGCTACCCGCTGCGGATGATCGGCATGCGTGAACCGCGCTCGGAGAACTCCTGGCTGCACAATTCACCGTTGCTCATGCGTGGCAAGAGGATTCACCGTGCACTCATGCACACCGAGGATGCTGCGGCGCGTCGCCTCGCGGACGGCGACGCGGTGCGGGTGCGGTCGCCCTACGGTCAGATCGACATCGCACTGTCGCTCACCGACGACATCGTGCGCGGCACCGTCGCGATACCGCACGGTTGGGGGCACCGGGGTAGCGGTGGCTGGCGGATCGCCAACCAGGCCGGCGGGGCCAACGTCAATCAGTTGATGTCCAGTGATCCGGCCGATGTCGAGGCGCTCGCCGGCATGTCCTGGCTGACCGGTGTGCCGGTCCAGGTGGAACCCTGCTGATTTATATACTGTAAGTGTTACAGTTAACCGCGTGAGTGAAGTCGTGGACGAGGCCGTCACCAGTGTGGACATCGGGCGGCGTGCCGCCGGGCGGGCCGAGAAACGCCTGCTGATCGACGGTGCGCTGGTACCCGCGGCGTCCGGCGCGGAGTTCGACAATCTCAGCCCGGCCACCGGCCTCGTGCTCGGGACGACCGCGGCCGCCGGTGCCGAGGACATGGATCGAGCGATCGCAGCGGCCCGGCGCGCCTTCGACGAATCCGGCTGGAGCACCGATCGCGGATTGCGTCGACGTGTCCTGGCCCAACTGCAGGATGCCATCGAAGCTGAAAAAGACGACCTGCGTGAGGAACTGATCGCCGAGGTGGGCTGTCCGGCGATGACGACGGAGAATGCCCAGCTGGACTGGCCGCTGGCCGATGCGCTGCGATACCCGGCCCGGCTGATCGACGAGTTCGAATGGGAACGCACACTCGACGGTGGCGGACTGTTCGGCGAACGCAATGCCCGCACGGTGGTCAAGGAGGCGGTCGGCGTGGTTGCCGCGATCACGCCGTCGAACTTCCCGATCGAGGTCATCCTCAACAAGCTCGGGCCTGCGCTGGCCGCAGGTAACACCGTGGTGCTCAAGCCGGATCCGAACACGCCGTGGAACGCCACACGGCTGGGTCGACTGATCGCCGAGCGCACCGACATGCCGCCCGGCGTGGTCAACGTGGTGCCGACGCCCTCCAATGAGGTTGCGGGACTTCTCGGAACCGATCCGCGCGTCGACATGGTGTCGTTCACGGGGTCGACCGCAGTAGGCAAGCATCTGATGCGGGTGGGTGCCGACACCATGAAGCGCACCTTCCTCGAACTCGGCGGCAAGTCGGCGATGATCGTGCTCGACGATGCCAAGCCCGGCCACATCATCCCGGGCGCGATCGGGGCATGCGTGCACGCCGGGCAGGCGTGCGCGGCCAACACCCGGATGCTGGTACATCGCAGCCTGTTCGACGAGGCGGTGGCCAACGTGACGATGGCGTTCGGGGCGGTGCCGGTGGGCGATCCCGCGTTGCCGACCACGCTCGTGGGCCCGTTGATCAGTGCGGCGCAGAAGCAACGCGTTCTCGACGCTCTGGACAACGCCCGCCGCGACGGCGCCGACATCGTGGTAGGCGGCGGCGTGCCCGACGGGCTGCCTGCGTATCTGGCCGACGGGCACTTCGTCGCGCCCACCGTCATCGTCGGGGCCGACCCGAGCTCATCGATCGCGCAGGACGAGGTGTTCGGTCCGGTGCTGGTGATGATCCCGTTCGACGATGACGACGAAGCGGTGCGGATCGCCAACGACAGTGCATTCGGGTTGGCCGGTGCGGTGATGTCGGCGTCATCGGAGCGGGCGATGGGGATCGCGCGGCGGATAAGGACCGGCGCAATTGGTGTCAATGGCGGGATGTACTACGGTGCGGACGCGCCGTTCGGCGGATACAAGAACAGCGGTGTCGGACGGCAGTGCGGTATCGAAGGTTTCGCGCAGTACACCGAAACCAAGACCATCGGCTGGCGGCTGCCCCGGCAGTGACAACTCCCGGTGCTCGTGCCGGGCACAGCGTGTGCCCGGTACCGGGGAGTCACCCCTGGGCGGCGGTGTGACTCAGCGCTTCGGCGCGATCGAGGATGCTGTCGAGAATGTGGTCGAAGTTCCCGTCATCCGCCATACCGATCCGGTAACCCCGCCCCGGGATCGATGAGATCAGCGGCATCGTCTCGGCATCGATCACCTGTTCCCAGTATTCACGCGGGAACTGGACATCGGCCGTGCGGCTCTGAAGGCGTTGCAGCACGGCCGAGCTACGCACCAGCACGGAAATGGCCGTGTAGGTGTCGAGTGCCTGCTTGGCGCTGAGCCCGGCCGCCACCAGAGCGGCCACCGGCTGTTCGATCTTTTCGAGCGCGGGGCGGGCCGCCGGCATACCGCGGGTGCCGCGGATCAGGATGAGATCGCACACAATCGGATTGCCCGTGAACATCTTCCGCATGCGATGGGCGTGGGTGCGCAGCGATTCACGCCAGTTGCCCGCCTCGATGGACGACACGCTGAAGTCGTAGTCGAGCAGCACGCGCTCGGTCATCGCGTCGAGCAGCTCGTCCTTGCGCCGGAAGTACCAGTAGATGCTGGTCACGCCGACGTCGAGATGGCGGGCCAGCTGCGGCATGCTGAGGTTGTCGATCGACCCCTCGTCGGCGATTTCGAAGGCGCCGCGCAGGATTTCGTCGACGCTGATCGACCCGCGTTCGCGGCGCCGGCGTCCATTGGTGCTTGCGGGCGTGGCCATTGCAGCGTCCTTCTAGCGGATCGGCTCGAAGGTGACGGGTATGGCGGTGGGGGAGCGGAACGGCTGACCGAAGATGTGCGGATCGTCGTCGGTGACCAGGTTGATGTTGCGCACGCGGCCGAGCAGGCTCTCCATGGCCACCCTGGTCTCCATCCTGGCCAGGTGCAGGCCCATGCAGGTGTGCTCGCCGGCAGCAAAGGTGATGTGCGGGACCCGCTTTCGGAAGATGTCGAACTCCTCGGGCCGTTCCCAGCGATTCTCGTCGCGGTTGGCCGAGCCCATGCAGACGTCGATCACCGCACCCGCGGGCAGGGCCACGCCGTCGAGTTCGGTGTCCTGGGTGGTGGAACGTTGCACCGTGGTGAGCGGGGTTTCGTAGCGCAGCCCCTCCTCGATGGCCTGGCCGATCAGCTCGTGGTCGGCCTGTACCGCGGCGAACTGCTCGGGGTGGGTGAGCAGCAGGTAGATCAGGTTGCCCGAGGACCGGTAGGTGGTCTCCAGCCCGGCAGGCAGGAGCAATCGCAGGAACGAGTAGATGGCCTCGTCGGTCAGCTTCTCGCCGTCGATCTCCGCGGTGACGAGATCGCCGATGATGTCGTCGGTGGGATTGGAGCGGCGCAGATCGATCTGGCCGAGGAAATAGTCCTTGAGCGCCGCCGAGGCCTCGAATGCGCGCTTGTACTTCACCGTGTAGCTGATCAGTTCCACCGCGCGCTGCCGGAACCATGGCAGGTCTTCCTCAGGCAGACCCAGCAGCTTGGAGATGACCCGGGTGGGGAACTCGAAGGTGAAGTCGCGCACCAGATCGGCACTGCCGGACTCGATGAACTCGTCGACGAGCGCCTCGCAGATCGGGCGGACGATCTCGGGTTCCCAGCGCTGTAGCGAGCGTGACTTGAAAGCCGCCGAGACCAGGTTGCGGTGTTCGCGGTGGGTCTTGCCCTCCATGGCCAGGATCGTCGGTCCGATGAACAGCCCGATGGTGTTGTCGTAGATCTTGGAGTTGAACGACTTGCCGTCCCGGAAGACGGTATTGACCGCATCGAAGGACACGGCGGCGAATTGATGTTCCGGCAGAAGCGATTCCGGTGTCTTCGACCAGTCCATGACCGAACCGCGGAATACGCCGTGCTCGGCGCGGTGCCGCGCGAAGATCGGGTACGGATCGCGCAGCAGGGTGGCGGTGTCGTCAACCGGCCCGTCGACCGTCAGATCCTGCACTTCACTACCCACAGCTCACCCCACCGCTCGGAACGGACTCAACTCCCAGATCATATTACTGTAAATATTACAGTAACGCGATCGGCGCTGGTTCGGGCAGCGATCAGAGCGCGATCGGGGTGCCGTTGCTCATGGCCGCGATGAAGCCTGCGTCGACCTGGATGTCCTGACCGTTGATCCAGCGCGCCTCGGGGGACGCCAGGAAGGCGATCAGCGGAACGACGTCGTCGACGGTGGCATGCCGGCCGACGGTCGCGCGCACGAGATCGAGGACGTCCTTGCCCATCGTCGCCTCGAAGTCCGACAGGATGGGCGTCTGGACCGGGCCCGGGCTGACCGTGTTGACCCGCACTCTGTACTTGGTCCAGGCCGGCCCCGAGACCCGCTTGGCGAACAGGATCGCGGCCTGCTTGGAGGTGGTGTACACCGGGAAATCCGGATCCTGCCCGGTCTGCCACTGTGCCACCGCATCCCCGTCGGTGAGCTCGAGCAACCCGTCGAGGATGTCGATGCGCTGCTGCCAGCCCAGCGCGGCGGTCGATGCCACGGTGACGATCGAGCCGCCGTGGCGCAGCAGTGGCAGCATGCCTTCGGCCATCAACCGCATGCCGAGATAGTTGACCTTGAGGACATCGGCGGCCGGTGCGGTCCCCGGCACCCCCGCGACATGGGCGAGCATGTCCCAGCCATCGCCGATCTCGCCCAGCAGTCGCGTGATGTCGGCAGCGTCCCGCAGGTCGCAGGTGGCGTGCTCCGACGCCGGGGTGTCATTGGGGCGCACGTCGACCGCGAGCACGTGGTCGCCCCGCTCGACGAAGTGCGCCGCGGTGGCCGCTCCGATCCCGGACCCGGCTCCGACGACGACGATTCTGCGTGCGGTTTCCGCCATGCGACGACCTCTCACTGAATGAACGACAGTAAGGATGACTGTAAACAATTCGGGCCATCCGGACAATCGGCTTCGACCTGTTCGATGGGTGCTACCGTTAGCCTTACCGGAGGCAACTCCGGAGTATTCGGTGACGCGTGGCTGGCGGGAGACGGATTCGATGAGCGCGATCGAGGAGCGTGCGGCAGTGCCGCCGCAACGCGACGGGCTGGATGAGCTGCTGGCTGCCCAGCGCCGGTCGTTCATCGCCGACGGCCCGCCCGATGTCGCGCTGCGCCGCAACCGTATTGACCGTCTGCTCGCGATGGTTTTGGACAACTCCGAGGACTTCGTCGCCGCCACCGCGGCCGACTACGGATCGCGGTCGCGCTCGGCGGCGTTCTTCGCCGAGATCCTGGGCATGCTCTCGGTCATCGAGCACACCCGAGCGCATGTGCCGCAATGGATGCGTGCGACGAAGCTGATGCGGGCTGCCCGGTTCGCGGGGCTGCGGGCCGAAGTGTTGCCCAGCCCGCTCGGTGTCATCGGTGTCATCGGGCCGTGGAACTTCCCGATCCAGTTGACGGTGCTGCCTGCGGCCACCGCTTTTGCCGCGGGCAACCGGGTGATGATCAAGATGTCGGAAGTCACGCCCCGTACCGCCGAACTGATGGCGACGACCGCGCCGAAGTATTTCGACGCCACCGAGCTGCAGGTGGTCACCGGGGGACCCGAGGTGGCTGCCGAGTTCGCCGGCCTACCGTTCGACCACCTCTTCTTTACGGGCTCGCCGTCGATCGGGGCGCTGGTGGCGCGTGCGGCCGCGGACAATCTGGTTCCGGTGACGCTGGAATTGGGCGGCAAGAACCCTGTGGTGCTGTCACCCGGGGCCGACATCGAACGGGCGGCAAGCCGAATCGCCCAGGCGCGCATGGTCAATGGTGGTCAGGTGTGCGTGTGCCCGGACTATGTGTTCGTCCCGGAGCCACAGGTGGACCGGTTCGTCGAGGTCGCGCGGAAAACCCTGAGTGGTCTGTTTCCCAACATCATCGGCAACGCTGACTACTGCTCCTCGGTGAACCAGGCCAACTTCGACCGCGTGGTCGGCCTGATCGCCGACGCCCGTGCCCATGGGGCCCGGATCGATTCTGTCGTCCCCGCGGGGGAGGTCCTGCCCGATCCGGGATCTCGCAAGATCGCCCCGACCATCGTGCGCGATGTCGACGACCGGATGCGGATCGCGAGCGAAGAGGTGTTCGGGCCGGTGTTGGTGGTGCGCGGGTACTCCAGGCTCGCAGAGGCAATCGACCACATCAACGCCAACCCGTCTCCGTTGGTGGCGTACTGGTTCGGGCCCGACGACGCCGATTTCCGGCACTTCGTCAGCCATACCCGCAGCGGTGGCGTGGCCCGCAACGACTTCGCCGCGCACATGATCCCGTCGAGTGCGCCTTTCGGTGGCGTCGGACGCAGCGGGACCGGCGCCTACCACGGTAAGGCCGGTTTCGATGCCTTCAGCCACTACCGCACCGTGGTGGGCTCCGACCTGCCGTTCAGCATCACCGGTCAGGCGGCCAAGCCGTTCACCGGGTCCATGCGGGTCAGCGCCGACCTCAACCTGCGGCGCGCCCGCAGACGAACCGCCGCCCGGCTCAAGAAGTTTCGCTGACGGCCTGCTCCCGGGCCCAGCGGTAATCGGCCTTACCGGCGGGGCTGCGCTCGATGACGGGGCGGAACACCACGGCCTTGGGCAGCTTGTAGCGGGCGATCGAGGATTCGGCGTGCCCGATGAGCTCCTCGGCCGTGGCCGCGGCGTCCTCGGCCAGCGCCACGACAGCCACGACTTCCTGTCCCCACCGTTCACTGGGCCGGCCGGTGACCACCACATCCCGCACCGCGGGATGTGAGGCGATCGCGGATTCGACCTCCTCGGCGAAGATCTTCTCGCCACCGGAATTGATCGTCACCGAGTCACGGCCGAGCAGCTCGATCGCCCCGCTGTCCAGATGGCGGGCCCGGTCGCCCGGCGTCGCATAGCGCACACCGTCGATCACCGGGAACGTGGCAGCGGTCTTGGTGGCGTCACCCTTGTATCCCAGCGGCACGAACCCGCGCTGCGCGAGCCAACCCAACCCGTCGTGGCCGGCCGGCAGCACGGCCGTGAAATCCTCGGTCACCACGCAGGTATCGGGCCCGGCGTTGAACGTTCCCGTCGATACCGCACCAGGAGCCGACATGTGGCTCATCTGCGCTCCGGTCTCGGAGGATCCCACCCCGTCGATGACGATGAGGTTGGCTTTGGCATCGATGAGTTGCTGTTTGACGTAAGGCGTCAGCTGGGCTCCGCCGTTGGCCACGACGGAGAGAGAAGACACGTCGACGGTGCCGTCCTCGACGCTGCTCTTGATCGCATCCAGCAATGGGCGGGCCATCGCGTCGCCCACCACCGTGGCCACCAACACCTGTTCGCGTTCGATGGTGCGGACCACGTCGTCGGCATCGAAATGGTCGACGACGCTGGGGAACACGACGGTCTGGCCGGTGGTCACGGCCGTCATCGCACCCCATTGCGCCGCACCGTGAATCAGCGGCGGGAGAATGAGCAGCTTCGTGCCCGGATTGTCGACCGCCCGTCCGACGATCTCCTCGACCGACTGCGCTTTCTCTCCGGTCACCATGTTGCGTCCGCCGAACGCGGTCATGAAGATGTCGTGCTGGCGCCACAGCACGCCCTTGGGCATACCGGTGGTGCCGCCGGTGTAGAGCACGTAGAGATCGTCGGGGCTGGGTTCGACAGGAGGTGCCGCCGTCGTTGACGAGCCGACGATCGACTCGTAGTCCACTGCGCCGTCCAGTAGTTCATTGCCCGAGTCGTCGGCGATCTGGATCAGGACGTGCAGCGAGGGAAGGTCGGCGAGAATTTCGGCCACCCGCGGAGCGAAGGCCGCGTGGTACACGAGCGCAGACGCGCCGGAATCGGCGAGCAGATACTGCAGCTCGTTCTTGACATAGCGATAGTTCACGTTGAACGGCGCCACCCGGGAGCGGAAAGAACCGAGCAGGGATTCGACGAACTCGGGACCGTTGTAGGCGTAGATGCCCAGCAGGTCCTGACCCACCTCGTGGCCGGCCAGTTCGCCGCGCTCGGTGCGCGCGCCGAGCCCGCGCGAATGCAGATATGCCGCCAGCCGATTCGACCGGTCCACTATCTGGCGGTAGGTGAATCGCCGGTCGCCCTGGACGATCAGAGGGCGGTCTCCGAGGGCGGCGGCGACGGCTTCGGCGACGGCCGGAACGGTGAACTGCACGGGCTTCTCCTAAAGGGCGGTCCGGGGAGCGGGTTTGGGTCAGTGCTGCCAGGCGTGCAGCAGGTCCTCGGTGGTGGTGACGGTGGCCAGCAACGACAGTGTGTTGTCGATGACCGCGTCGGCATACGCCGTCGGGATGCCTGCCACCGCGTCGCGCGGCAACACCACCCGGTACCCGGCGTTGACCGCGTCCATCACCAGGTTGGTGATCGCGATGTTCACCGAGACTCCCACGGCCACGATGGTGCGCACCCCGAGGTTACGCAGGATCGCGTCCAGGTCCGTGCCGCCCATCGGGCCCAGGCCGTGCCAGCGGGACAGCACGAGATCGTCTGCCTCAGGCCCGAATTCGGGAAGTAGCGTTGCGCCGGGGCTGCCGGGCAGGATGCCGACGTCGTTGCGGCCGATCGCGAAGATCTTGGCATTGTGGTTGGAGCCGAGCCCGTCCGGGCGTCGCTGCACCAGACAGTGCACCACTTTGGCCGAGGCGGCCCGCGCGGCGGGCAACAGCCTGGCGATGTTGGGTAGCGCCACCCGGCGGGCCTCGTCGGCCAAAGCGGCCAGCCCTGCGTTCGGGCCGACCACCGCGCCCTGGCACTCCTGGGTGACGATCGCCGTGTGCTCGGGGGCGACCAGATCCGCCAGGTCGATCTTCATGCGTGTGCGACGCTGTCGCCGGCGGGAACCTCGTAGAACTGCGTCGCCCACTTCCGCATCGCCATGTACGGTTTCGCGTCGATCTTGGCCAGCGGCGGATGCTCGACGTATTTCTGATAGCGCCAGATGTCGCAGTCCTCCCATACGGTCTTGAGGAACTGTTTCTCGACCTGCTTGCGGACCTGTTCGGGTGGGATGTCGGAGGTCTCACCGGGCAGTTTGGGCCACCAGATCGAATAGAACATGTCCGACACCTCGTCGTCGACCGGGGTGCAGGCGAAGATCAGCCGGTGGTTGGACGAGCCTTCGAAGGCGCTCATGGCGAAGCCGAGGCCCGAGAAGTGGCTGTGGATCCGCAGTGCCATCTTGTCCGGATCGTCGCTGCGGGCGTCGGGCCAACCGGTCAGGAACCGCCATTCCTCGTCGACGTGCTCCCAGTGCAGGCACACCGGGGTCACGGTCGCGCCGTGGACATAGCGGAAGTGTGAACTGTCCGGGCCGTTTTCGGCCACGATCTGCGGGTGCACCGGGATCGCGTCGGCCCGGCTGGAGAACTCCGGGTAGGGCCGGTAGTACGCGTTCGGATCGGTCTCGAACTGGGGGAACTTGTGGAAGATGTCGGGCAGTTCCCACTGCGGTTCTTTGCCGTCGGGCTGGTACCACATGAAGATGCAGCCGTACTGCTCCCTGACGGGATAGGAGCGTAGCCGCAGGCCACGATTGGGCTTGTCTGGCTGATACGGGATATAGGTGTTGTTGCCTTCGGGCCCCCAGCGCCAGCCGTGGAACGGGCACTCCACGCAGTCGCCGACAACCTTGCCGCCGTGACCGATGTGGGCACCCAGGTGCTTGCAGTGCGCTTCCAGCACGTGCAGCTCGCCGGACTCGTCGCGGTAGGCGGCGAGATCCTCGCCGAAGTACTTCAGCGCCTTCACGTCGCCGACCTCGTACTCGGCCGACCAGCCGATCATGAACCAGCCGGTGACCTTCCAGGTGAAAGGCACTTTCATGGCCAGCTGCCTCCTGTTCGGACTGCTCTCGCAATAGGTACGGAAGACATTACAGTAGCTCTTTCTGCAGAGGAAGGGTGCAGGGTTGGAATCGGTCCGCGATCAACCGAGGCACTTACCGTATAGTTCGCCGCAGCCGACCAGGAGGTGATCCGTTGTCCGACGACATCGAGGCGATCAAGCAGCTCAAGGCCCGGTACTGCAGGTTCTTGGACACCAAGGACATCGACGCGTGGCGGGGATTGTTCGTCGACGAGGTTGTGGTGAAGCTCGACATGGCGGTCTCGACCGGGGGTGCCGATCCGCAGACGGCCCCACCGCTGAACGGTTTCGACGAGTTCTTCCCGGTGGTCTGGGGTGGGGTCGAGCACGCGGCAACGGTGCACCACTGCCACACCCCGGAGATCATGCTCACCTCCGAGACCACCGCGACCGGCATCTGGGCCATGGAGGACATGCTGTTCTTCCCCGACGGCGGCGAACTGCACGGGGCGGGCCATTACCACGAGACGTACGAAAAGCGTGACGGCACATGGCAGATCACCAGTCTGCACCTGACCCGGACGCTGTTGAAGTTCAAGACCGCGTAGCCCAGGCGCGGGCCGACGCGCAAGCGGCAAACTCCATGTGATCGGCCTTGTACGATCCTTGAATGGCCAAGCCGCTGATCCCTGTCGAGGTGATCCTTGAGCGATCCTTGGCGCTGCTTGATGCGGAGGGCGCCGAAGCGCTCACGACGCGACGGCTTGCCTCCGAGCTCAAGATCTCCACGCGCACGCTCTATCAGCAGGTCGGCAATCGCGATGAGCTCATTCGGGCGCTGGTCTCCCGGCACCTGTCTGCGCTGCGCCTGGATTTTCGGGAGTATGACGACTGGGAGACCACGGCCCTGAAGTGGTGCAAAGGCCTGCACGACGCGTTGCGCGCCCATCCGTTCCTGACCGAGCTCATGACGATCGACGACCGCGCCGCGGTGATGGACTACGTGGATGAATTGCTGAAATCCACACTGAACGAAGGGATTCCGCGGGCTCTCGCGGTCGAGTGCTCGCGTGCGCTGGTGAACCTCACCATCAACCACACGGTGATGGAGGTGCGCGCACTGCGCGAACCCAAGCTGTCGGAGGGCACGGCGGCGGAGAGCCGGCGCATCGAGAAGAACTTCCTGACCTCGATCCGATGGATCTTGACCGGCGTGCGTGCCGACGCTGCGGTCAAGAGGAAGTAGTCAGCGGCGCAACACGCCTTCGACCGAGCCGACCGCGAGCTTGGGTTGGGTGACTGCGACCGCGCCCAGCACGCTGTCGATGCGGGCGAGAGTTTCGGCGTCGAGCTCGAGGCCGGAGGCCGCAGCGTTGGCGTAGACCTGTTCCGGACGCGAGGCGCCGGTGATGGCCGAGGCCACCTCTCTCCGGCGTAACACCCAGGCCAGGGCCATGGTCGCCGTGTCGATTCCCGCATCCTCGGCAATGGAGACCAGTTGCTGGACGGCTTTCAGAACGTCGTCGCTGTATCTGGCTTTGGCCACGCCCATGGTCGGGCTCGCGAAGCGGCTGTCCGCCGGAACCTCTTGTTCGGGTTTGTATTTCCCGGTCAGCACGCCCTGGGCGAGTGGCGACCAGACGACCTGGGAGATCCGGTGTGCCGCACACAGTTCGAACACCTCGGCCTCCGGACTGCGCCAGAGCATCGAATACTGGGGCTGCGAGGAGACGAACAACCCGTCCCCGCCTATCTCGATCGCGGTGCGGATCTGCTCCGGGGTCCATTCGCTGAAGCCGATGTAGCGCGCCTTTCCCGACCGGACCACCGCCTGGAACGCCTCGACGGTCTCCTCCAAAGGCACGTTGATGTCGAAGCGGTGGGCCTGGTAGAGGTCGATATAGTCGGTGCGCAGTCGTCGCAGCGACGCATCGAGTTGCTTGTGGATCTGGGTCGCCGACAGGCCGCAATCGGCTGGGTCCTCCGACATGGGTGCGAATAGCTTGGTGGCCAACACATATGTGTCGCGCGGATGCGCCGAAAGGATCTCACCCCAGGCAGATTCGGCGCTGCCCTGGCCGTAGGCGTTGGCGGTGTCGAAGAAGTTGATCCCGGCGTCCAGAGCCGCCGCAGTGCAGGCAGTGGTCTGGTCGAACTCGACCCCACCGGAGAAGGTCAGCCATGACCCCAGTGAGATCTCCGAGACCTGAAGATCGGAACTACCCAGTTGTCGGTAACGCATGATCAGTTCTCTCCCAGCGGAAGTCGTTGATGGGCGGCGGTGGCGCGGCCAGCGGAGGTGAACGCGTCGAGGTCGTAGGTGCGGCCCACGCTGAGGGCGGTTTCTGCTGCCAGCGCGCCGGCCAGGGACAGATCCTCGCCGCGCGCGTACAGACCGAGCATCTCGCCGACAGCGCTGTTGGCGGGGATGCGGTGCGCGATCGTCGTGACGGTGTTCATCAGATCGCCATGGGGCACAACCTGATTCACCAGACCGAGCCGCAGGGCCTCGTATGCGTCGATGAACTCTCCGGTGACGGACATCTGCCGCGCCTTGCGGACACCGACGGCACGGGGGAGCAGCGCCGTGAGACCCCAGGTCGGGATCACGCCGAGCAATGCGTGTGTGTCGGCAAATCGGGCCTTCTCCGACGCGATGATGAAGGAACAGCTCAGGGCCATCTCCAGACCACCCGACACACATGCCCCGTTGACCGCACAGATGGTCGGTGTACGCATTGCGCGCAGGGCGGCCGCCGGGCTGATGTCGAGCGGTCCGCCGTTCTCGCCGGGCCCACGTTCGAGCTGTTTGAAATCGACTCCGGCTGAGAACACCGGATCGACGCCGGTGAGCACCACCACACGGACGGAATCGTCGTGGTCGGCGGTGCCGAGCGCGTCGCGCAGCGCGGAGCGCAACGGCCCGTTGAGCGCGTTCTTGGCCTCGGGACGATCGATCGTGAGGATGCGCACCCCGTCGTCGTCGCGGATCTGTAAGTGTCGCAGCGTCATCAGGTACCTCCATTGTCCTCTGCGATGTCCAGCAGAGTGATTCGTAATAGCGCTTCATGGCGGGAGGCCGTCACGAACAGTTCGTGTTCGGTGGCTCCGAAGCAGACATTGGTGGGCAGTGCACCTTCGCCGAGTCCGACCCGTCCGACGATTTCGCCGGTGGCACTGATCTGGTCGAGGCGATCACCGCCGGTGAGTGCCACCCATGCGCTTCCGTCGCGTCCTACCGCCATGCCGTCCGGCCATCCGGCGTCGAACTGGCACACCGTTTCCCGCGTCCAGCAGCCGACCTCGTAGGCGTACAGGGCGGCCTCGCAGGTCGAGGTGACCATCAGACGGGTGCCATCGGGGCTGAATCCGAGTCCGTTGAGGAAAACCGGGCCCGAGTCAAGGATCACCTCGCTGGTTCCGAGTTCGATGTCGATCGCCCAGATCCAGCCCTGCAGGTCCGGGTCGGGGTGGAAGAAGTCGACCTCGCCGCGGGTGTCGGTGACCCACAACCTGCCATCGGGCCCGAAGACCAGGTCGTTGGGGGCGCTCATGCCGGTGGCCAGGTAGTCGACCGCGCCGTCCCGGATCACCTGCACGCCCGGCTCCGCCGGCCCGCTGCCGCCGAAGATGCCGCCGTTCTGGGCGACGTACATGGCGCCGTCAGGTCCGACGGCCAAACCGTTCGGCCCGCCACCGGTGATGATGCGGTCGACATCTCCTCCCGGCTCGACCACGTACACGCAGCCGTGACTGATCGAGGTCACCGCGATCCGTCCGTCAGACAGGCATACCGGGCCCTCGGTGAAGCCCAGGCCTTCGGCCAGACCGTCTGTTCTGCTCGGGAAGCTCCTCATGTGCGCTTCAGCCACCGAGCAATTCCGGGGCCCGCCACAATGGGAAGACCCGGTCCGGTTCACAGTGTTCGTCGACGATCCACTTGCACATGCGACGTACCGGTTCGATGGCGTCCTGTGGAATCTCGAAGTTCACGCTGGCTGCATACCCCAGTGAGACGAACCGCTGTGCCCCGAACAGTGCGAGCCGGTCCCGCAGGTCGGTTTTCAGCGACTCGGGATAGATGCCGATGGTCTGGGTGTAGGCATTGACCGCGCCGGTGACCTTGTCGATGGAGTCGACCGGCACGATGTTGGCGACCCGGCCCGACAACATCGTGGAATACTGCACCGGTTCGTCGAGTTGGGACACCACGATTGCACCCTCGGCGTCTTCACCGCCGAAGACGCGGTACCAATCCTCGGTCAGCCGGGATCCTTCGATGTTCTCCAGCAGGGTCTTGTCGACGACTTTCGGCTTGGTGCTGATGAACTCGGGCAGATTGATCATCGCTTCATACACCAGCTCGCCGAGCCGGTTGGCTCGCTCCAGACCCTGGTTGTCGGTCCCGGACAGCACGTAGATGACCCGCGCATTCACGCAGCCCTCCTGGTTGCCGGCCCCGACATCACAGGCAGCGCGCTGGGCAACCTCCCTCAGGGTCTCCTCGTCCTCGAAAGCTTCGGCGCCGATGATGGTGGCGCTGCGCTTCGGGTCGAGGGCGATCATCTCCAGACCTGGTTGAAGGTAACGGGTTACGTGTCTCACCGACGCCAAACCACCCCAGGCCACGATCTTTTCGATGTGCTCGGGGCGGTAGAGCCTCTTCTCGACGTGTTCGTCGCCGCCCTTCCAGTAGCCCACGGCGAGGTGGCGGGTGATCGGGTGGTCGGGAGCGATGTCGTGCAATGTTCGGGCGATCGCCATCGCCGTGAGTGGGTCGTTGGACGGTGCCTTGATGATGGCGTCGCTGCGGGTCAGTGCCGTCCGCAACACCGTGATGCCTGCGACCAGGCCGCCGTTGCCTGCCGGGATGTGCAACGTGCGCGCGCCGAAGGCGCGGACGTTGATCTGCCGGCCGTCGATGAGGGTTCGGGGGACCCAGCCCTCCAGGTAGTCGATGCCGACCTGGATGTCGGCGAGTTCACGCATCTGCTCGCGGTCGAACATCGCAGGTAGTGCTACGTACCCGGTGCGCAGGATGGATTCGGGCATCGGGTTCGACACCAGGCAGGCCTCGAACGCTTCCTGGATGTGGACATTGGTTTCGAATGCCAGCGCATTGCCGAGTTCGGTCAGGACGTCGAGGATCTCATCGAACGGCACGTCGTAGAGGTCGGCCATGTCGGCTGGGCTGCGCAATGGCAAACGGTCGATGTGCTTGACCGGGTCGGGTGCGCGGAAGATGTGGTCGAGGCGGCTTGCGAAGGGGATCAGGTCGTCGGTGATCAACTCTCCGCGGATGAACAGCGGAACCGTGAACTCGGTCATCCCTGGAACTCCTTGAGGAAGTCGATGGCCTCGTTCTGGACCTCGTGGGTGGCCGCGCAGGAGATCTTGTCTTCCGCACCGTCCTTCTTCTCACTGAACCGCACGATGTCGTGGTCGATCGACACCGAGGTGCGACCGCAGGGACATGGTTCGCTGAACTCGATGGTCACCTCGTCGCCGGTGATCACACCGCCCCAGTGACTTTGGTTGTAAACGTCATAGACCGCGAACCGGCCGGTCTGGCGTCCCGAGCGGGGGAGCGGTTCATTGGTCACCGGGTCGAGCACGAAAGGGATGACCCAGGGCTGGATGTGGTAACGACCCTGTTCACAGGCGAAGTGCACGCCGTTGTGTTCGGAGAACGAGTAGCCCTCCTGGATCCGCGGGACGCCGTAGAACTCCCGGATCACATCCATATAGTTCTCGGGCAGCACCTGTCCTTTGGCGCCGCCGCCGGTGAGAATCGCCGAGTTCGTCGCGAAGTTGGCACGTACGCCCTCGGCGAGACCGGCCGAGGCCAAGGCGTACATGAGCGGATAGGTGTTGAGCATGAAGACGCGCTTGCCGGCCAGCTGATTGGTCAGGCGGGTGAGGAACTCAGGCACTTCGGTGGCCTGGCGGGCCTGCATGGCGATGAATTCGTCCTTGCGGGCGGCCAACTTTGGGTCCAGTTCAAGGCGGTCCAGCTCACCCTTTGCCGCTGCCGCGCGCATCTTGTTGGCCAGGAACATCAGGTCGGTATCCATTGCCCCGGAATACAGTGCGTGGAAACGGCTCTCGTCACCTCCGGTGAACTCGCGTTTGAGCCACGGAACCATCCGGGTCATCCCAAAGCGGCCTTCGCTGTAATTGGGCCAGATGATGTCGACGGCGGGATGCAACTCGTCCTCGGTCGGCTCCTTGCCGAACGTCTGGAACACCATCATCTTCCAGATATGCATACCCTCGACAGTGGTGTCATCGTCCTTCGGGATGATCGAGAAAGTCCCCGTCGTGCCCGATGAAGTAACCAGCTGTACCGGCGTCTGGCTTTCCAGGCAATCGAGCCACTCGTCGATGGTCTCGGCCCCTCTGACATCCACATGGGAGAGGTCGTAACAGGTCAGCTTGTTCAACCAGCGGGTCAGCAGATCCCAGCGCTTGTTGTCCAAAAGCGCTGCCGGATAGGACTTGTATGCGGTGTGCGAGAACATCAACGGCACAATGTCGTCGAACTTCTCAACCGATGAAACGCCGAGGCGAGTGGCGAGTTTGTTGACCATCTCGATGCTTTCGCGGTGCTCGGCGAACCGACGTGCCATTGCCTCGCGCTGCAGTTCTTCGAGGTCGGCGCGGGGAATGCTGTGCATCTTGGTCACCGACCCATCGCAGTACGTGAGTGGGTGATTCATGAATGTTTCGACGTCGTGGGAAGTCACTTCTCGCCTCCGGATCGCTGGCGGGGAATTAAGGTATCGCTGGTTTCTTAAACCGTAACGCGCTGTGTGATCGGACACAAGGGTGGTCTTGACATTTGTCTCGGCGCGGACACCGGCCAGAATCCATCCGATCGACCGATTGAAGTTGGCCCTGGCCAGATGATGCGCATCAAAGGACTCCCGGGACAGCTTGGGTTCGCGTAGTCCCCGGACCTCCATCACCGTGTGATTGATGGTCAGGTTGACCAGAGCCCGCGCGCAGTCGACGGCAGTCGGATGTGGGATCCCTTCACACGCAGAGGCTTCGATCAGATCGTCGATGTAGCCCATGATGGCGCCACCGTCGTCATTGGTCATGAGCTCGGTGAGGTGCGGATGGGCGAAAAGAGTGTCCCGCAAGCCCTGACACCACTGTTGGGCAGTCTGCTCCCAGGTGTCGCGGGGGTGAAATTCCATGCGGAGTTGCGACAGGTGACGTGCCACCAGGGCGCGGATCAAAATGTCACGATTGCCGACTTGCTGGTAGAGCGTGCGAGTCGAGATCTTCAGTTCGGCGGCCAGGCGGCGCGTCGTCAATCCATCGATGCCCTCGGCGTCGAGCAGTGCCAGCGCGCGCTCGTGGATCACCTCGGCGGCGATCAACGGCTTGGCCACCGGAAGCTCCGATTACCGCATTGCGGGCAGGCGTTGGACGGCGCCGACAAGATCGGCGACGTCACCGGGATCTGGCGTGTAACCGGGGAAGTAGCAGCAGACATCGGATGCGTATGCGCCGTAGCGTTGATGGATCTGGGCGGCGCATTCTTCAGGGGTGCCCACGACGCCGTAGGTCCGGACGGTGTCCTCGTCGATGAGTGCGGCCATGCCCGGATAGTCGCCGGCCTTGGACAGTTCATTGAGGCGAGGTTGAAGGTGTTCGAGGTCCTCGGCTTCAAGAACCGGTCGGTAGTTCGGCGTCGACGCGTAGAAGGCGATCAGGAACGCGACGCGGCCGACCGCCTCGGCGAGATCCTTCTCCGTGCGACCCACCGCCACCATGGCCTGGGCGATGATCCGCAGATCGGTCAGGTCGCGACCGGCGCGCTGAAGTCCGTCGTTGATCGCCGGCACGGTTCGATCGGCGAAATGGCGGGCACTGTTGAACGGCATCACCAGGAGGCCGTCGGCCACCTCGGCGGCCTTGCGGGTCATCAGTGGACCGAGCGCACCCATCAACACCGGCGGTGGGCCGTACGGATTGGGTCCCGGGTTGAAGTTCGGTGGCATCAAGGTATGGGTGAAGTATTCGCCGCGAAACGTCAACGGTTCCTTGCCTTCCCACGCGGCGAAGATGGCCTTGACCGCGGCGACCGACTCGGCCATCCGGGCGGCGGGCTTGCCCCACTCACTGCCGTAGCGTTTCTCGATGTGCACCCGGATCTGTGAGCCGAGGCCCAGCCGAAATCGGCCGGAGCTGTAGCACTGCAGGTCGTAGGCGGTATGTGCGAGATGCAGCGGGCTGCGCGGACCGGCGATCGCCACGTTGGTCATCAGGTGCAGATCGGTCTCTGCTGCGGCTACGAGGAGCGGGAAGAAGACATCGTGCTTTCCCTCGAACGAGAATGCGCCATCGGCCCCGAGTTCCGCGATCTGGCGGGCACTCTGGCTCGCGTTGCCGGGATCGCCGTCAACCTGTAGGTGGATTCGCACGACCACACCCTTTCGCTTGACTTTCACACAAGAAAACCATTGATGTTTTAACTTATCCGACTCGGTTTGGCAAGGTCGCGTCCAACCAGCGCTCCATCGCCGAATAGGTGTCGTGTGCGTTGCGCTGCAAGCACTGCATGTGACCGGCACCGGGCACCACCTCAGTCGCGAAGGTGCTGGCCACGGTTTTGCGAACTCGTTCGACGGTGTCGAAAGTCGTTGATTCACCGAGGTTCGTGTCGATGAGAAGCGCGTCGTGTTCGCCGACCAACGCCAATGTCGGTGCGGTGACGGTGCGGATGTGCGGCCCGGCCAGTGCGGCGTCGCGCAGTTCGGCTTTGGTCGCCGCGCCCTTGATCGCCCCGTCAAAGGCCATGACCGCCGGATTCGTGGCGGGACCCCAGAACCGGAGTTCGTCGACGCCGAGGCCCTCGCGGGGAACGAGATAGTCGCCGTCGACGAGGCCGGCCAATTCCGGCTTGCCTTCGACGGCGGGAACGAAGGCGAAGTCGAACAGCTCGTCGCCCATCTCGGCCGTGCCGTCCACCGGGAGGTACCCGGTGAGCACCAGCGCATCCGGGCCGCCGTGACTGGCGACGCTCGTCCCGCAGATCACCGAGCCGATCGAGTGCCCGACGAGCACGATCCGGGAAAACGCAGGAACTGAGGCGATCTGGTTGTTTCGCATCGCATCGATGACTTGGGCGATGCCGTCAGCCTGTGCGCTGACGGTAACCTCTGCGCCCGGGGGCCGGGAGCTGTGACCACAGCCGATGCGATCCAGGTTGAGGGTCGCGATGCCGCGTGCGGTGGCCCATGTGACATACGAATAGCGGTCCGGCTCCATCGGCCAGTCCCAGTACCGGTGATCCGCTCCAGCGCCGTGTACCAACACGTGCAGCTCGTCGCGACGGATGTTGTCGGGCACCGTCAGCCAGCCCGAAAGGACCCATTCCGGCCAGGTCGCGTCGGCAGTGGTCTTGGTCGCGAATGACAGGTGACGTCGATCGATCATCGTTCCTCCATATGCGCGGCAGATTTGGCGAGCCGCTCCCACTCGTCGACCACGAGATTGTCGCGATCGATGGTCTCGACGGGCATGCCCCACTTGAGCATTGCGCGGGTGGCTGTGATGCACAGGACCGTGGCGCCGAACGCTGTCCAATAATCACGGTTGCTCACTGCGCGACCGGTTTTGGCCTGCCAGTGTTCCCACGTTTCGTCGGGCGACGGTATGCCGGTGGCCGGCCGGTCAGTGAGGGCGCGGATGAAGGCTTCTTGCATGATGCAGTAGCCGATGTCAGCGGCGGGGTTTCCGATGAGGCCACTTCGAAGTCGACAAGGGTGTGCACGTCGTTGCCGTTCAGCAGGGCATTGCCGAGACGGGCGTCTCCCATACACAGCGCTGAACCATCGCCGGCCCCGGCAGGTATGTGGTCGGTGAGCCAGTCGATGACTGCCAGTTGCCGCGGTACCAGGTGAGCCGGTGCGGCGTCCAGCAGTGATCGTCGCCAGTAGGCCAGGAAATCGGATGGTCCGTCAGTGCCATATGAGGCTGGTACCGCATGGGCGTCCACGGCATGCAGTTCGCCGAGTGCGTCGAGGAAGGAAAACCAGGTGGATCGTTGGGTGGCGGTGTCGGCATCACGGAACCAGCCGTCTCCGTGAAAGCTGGCCGGGGTGTCTTCGGGTACGCCCCGGCCGTCGACGAGTTCCATGACGAAACACGGCACTCCGAGCACGTCGCCCGACTCCTCGATGGCAACCACCTTGGGTACCGGGGCCCCGGCTTGCCGCGCGGCGGCCAGAATCCTTCCCTCTCGAGCGGCGTCGCATGCGTGGACCAGCCCGCCGTCGTTGGGGGCCTTCAGTACCAGCGCACGTGTACCCGCAGTGGTAGTAACGTCGAGCCGCCAAGCGCCGCTGGAGTTTCCGCCACCGATGCGCTCGGCTGCGACGGATGTGAGTTCTGGTTCGATGGTCGATCGCAACCAGCGTGAAAGTCGTTCGGTGTCGACTCCGACCGGTTCGTCGGTGGCGGCGGTCATTGTTGGTACGCCTTCACGATGGGGGAGAGTTCCTGAGGTGTCGCGCCGTGCATGATGACTCCGTCGCAGCCGAGGTCGAGTTGATTGCGGATGGCTTCGGCGCACTGCTCGGGAGTCCCGGAGGCCGAGGGCGCGAGCCAGTCGTCGGGGAACAGTGTGGCGATGTGCTCGAGCTGTTCGGTGGTGGCCAGACCATCGATCGAGCCCGGGATGCTTTGCACCACGGGGTCGTCGCGGAACCGCTGCAGTACAACTGGATCCCAGTCGTTGATACTGATCATGAGATCGCCGTAACCCTGAAGATATGTCGCGAGCCGGCCGACGGACTTCTTGAGCCGCAGAGGTTCTGGGATGTGGTCGCCGATGGTGGCAAAGCAGGACCACACCTTCACCTGGTCGGGATCGCGTCCGGCGCGATCGGCTGCTCGCTTGACGGTCTGTACGCAGCGCCGGGTCGCTTCGTCGGTGAAGTAGGTGTGCAGGATGACCTCGTCGAAACAGCGACCACCCAATTTCTGTGAGTTGGGGCCCAGGGCGACCAGGCTCATCGGCAGATAGCCGTCCAGCGAGGTGTCGAGTTGCAGTACGGGGAACGACCCGCACGGTCCGTCGTGGCCGAGAATCGTTTCGCCGCGGAAGAGTCGGCGCATGATCCCGACGAAATCCTCCATTTGCGCAGTGGTGATGTGGCCGATGCCGAAGACGTCCTGCATGAGCTTCACGCCGCGGGCCAACCCGAGCACGAAGCGGCCGTCGGTGATGCTCTGGATGGTGCGTGCCATGCCCGCGGTGATCATCGGGTGACGGGTGTTGTGGTTGGTGGCGGCACAGTGAATGAGGATCTTGTCGGTCACGGCGCCAGTGGCCCCGCACAGCGCGCCGATCTCCTTGAGGTTGAAGCGTTCCGAGATGAAGGCGGTGCCCAGGCCCATCTCCTCGGCCTCGCGGACCTCGGTCAAGCCGGTGCGGGCAGTGCTGGGTTGCCCGCCCAGCGCATAGAAGCCGAGCTCCGGGAAATGAGGCTGGGGTGTTTCTTCTGTCATCGGGCTTCCCTTGGGGTCAGTGCATCTCGCCACATTGCGATCAGTGAATCGTGGACACCTTTGGCGCGCCGGTCTGAGCCGGTGGTCCAGGTGTTCTCGATGAGGAGGCGTTGGCCGGTACCGGTCATCGAGGTCACGAGGGCCAGGTAGGTGACATCGGGAGGGAGGGTGGGGTCGATGGACCCGTCCTGTTGTCCGGCCTTGAACAACTCGAAGAACGGGTCACCGGCCACGTGGGAGATGGTGGCCCGCTCGGCGTCCTCCTCGCCGGAGAGTCCCTGCTCCCGGAAGGAAAAGTCGTAGTAGCTGAAGAAACGGGTCATCTCAGGGTGTGCCCGGGCGTATTCGAAGCTGAGGTCGAACCGCGCCAGCAACAGTTCGCGCGCATTGGCCTTCTTCGGCAACCGAGGTTCCACGTAGACCTCGAGTTCGGCGATGAGGGTCCGGGCGGTGTGCAGGACGGCGGCCCCCAGGGTGGGGAAGTACTTGTAGAACGTCGGGCGGGTGATGCCCGCACGGTCGGCCAGATCGCCCACCTTGAGCGGGATGCTGCCCTCGGCCACAAGATCCACCGCAGCTCGGGCTACTGAAATACGTTGCTGCTCTGCCAGATCCAGCCATCGCTGAGAGGGAGCACGTGCACCTTCGGCCATGCCGCAGGACATTACCATTGACATGGTGTTAATGGATAGGTCACGATTGTCGGCATGCCACGTAATCGTTCGACCGCCGTGCAGGGCAATCCCACGGTGCTGGTGACCGGCGCGGGCCGCGGCCTTGGCCGTGTCGCCGCGGTGAAACTTGCGGCGTCGGGCTGGCGCGTTTATGCCGGTGTTCGCAATGATGCGGATGCCCGACGGATGGCCGAAAATCCCAACATCACACCGGTTATCGTCGATGTCACCAACGACGAGCACCTGGCTGAGCTGTCGTCGCAGCTGCCGGAACGTCTCGATGCGCTGGTGAGCAACGCCGGCGTCGCGGTCGGAGGGCCGATCGAGACATTGACCCTCGATGACCTGCGCTGGCAGTTGGACGTCAACGTCGTCGGGTCGGTGGGAGTGGCCCAAGCGGTGCTCCCGATGATCCGCCGCGCACGCGGACGCATCGTGTTCATCTCCTCGACCAGCGGGCGGGTCGCCACTCCGTCGCTGGGTGCCTACGGAGCCTCAAAGTTCGCGCTCGAAGCCATCGGTGACTCGTTGCGGAATGAACTGCGCCCCTGGGGAATCAGGGTCAGTTTGATCGAGCCGGGGCAGATCGACACCGATATGAGCAAGGGTTCGCACGAACAACACGAAGAAAACATCGCCAAGGTGAGCCCTGCGCATAGGGAGCTATATGCCAAACACTTCGAGGGGATGCACAAGGCGATCGACCTGATGGACGGCGTGATCTCTTCTCCCGAGGAGATCACGGTGGCGATCGAACGTGCATTGACCGACAAACATCCTCGCGCAAGGTATCTCGTCGGCAAGGGATCGCGCGCCCATGCCTACACCCGCATCCTGCCCTCACCCATGGCCGATGCCATCTTCTCCAGGGCGACCGGCATCCCCAAGCGGGTTTGACGATGACCATGACAAGAATGGACGGCAGTTCACTGGAAGGCGTCTCGACCACGGCGCTATGGACGCTGCGCAGTCGTGCGCTGGAGTCCCGGCGTCCACGGGGCCTGATCAAAGACCCATGGGCAGAGCACATCTACGACTCGATCGCCTTCGACTACGGCGTCTTCGGCGCGCCGAAGCAATTCCACGTGCTTCGAGCGTTGTCGTTCGACCGGTACACACGCCAGTTTCTCCAGAAACATCCGAACGGCTCGGTGGTTGCCCTCGCTGAAGGCTTCCAAACCAGCTTCTGGCGGCTGACGGCCGACGGGCAATTCAAGGATGCGCGTTGGTACTCGATTGATCTGGAACCGGTGATGGCGCTACGCGAGAAATTGCTGCCCGGTGACTCTCGCCTGGTCAACCTGGCCGCGTCGGCACTCGACCGAAACTGGATGGACAGTGTCGACGATGGCCCGGTGCTGATCACAGCCGAGGGATTGTTGATGTACCTGCCGCCCGCTGAGGCGTTGGGCCTGATCGCAGACTGTGCCCAGCGATTTCCCGGTGCCCAGATGATCTTCGATTCGGTTCCCCACCGGTACAGCCGGCAGAGCCTGCGAGGGTTGAAACTGTCGGCTCGCTATCGGGTGCCGCCCATGCCGTTCAGCCTGTCGGCGGAGCAGGCCAACGATCTGTCCGCCGAAGTGAGGGGGGTGCGGTCGGTGAACACGATGTCTCTGCCTGCGGGACGGGGATTATGGAGGCTCTGCGGATATCGGATCCTCGATCGCTTCGAACCGTTCCGCAGCATGGGCCCGGCGATTCTGACGTTCGACGCGTGAATGTCTCACGCCCACTGGAATCCCACCGCAGGGCGTGTTAATCGATCATCGCCTCACCGAACGCCTTGATGTAATCGAGTGCGGCCTGTGGGCTGCTGCCGTCCGCGTGCACCACCGCCCAGGTGGCGCCGTGGCCGGCGAGTTCGGCGAGTACCTCACGCGCGCGGCGTAGTTCGGCACCGTCGTCGAGATCGGTATGTGGACAGACCACCTGGATGTCGACGGAGCGCGGGTCACGGCCGGCATCGGCGAGACGGGCGTGCAGGCGCTGCACAGCGTTGCCGAACTGGTCGGCGTTCTCGATGGCCGCGGTACGCATCGCCGACGCCATGCCGGTGGCGGCAATGATCGGCATCCATCCGTCACCATGGTCGACGACCCGCCGGATCGCCGCGGCGCCGTTCCCGCCGATCCAGATCGGTGGGTGGGGCCGCTGTGCGGGGCGCTGCAACCAGACGGGGCCGACCGCGCCGAAATCCTCTCCGACAACCGGTGTTTCGGGTTCCATCCAGATGGAACGAAGTGCGGTGAGCGACTCGTCGAGCAGCCCGGCACGTCGGTCGATGTCCACGCCTACTGCCGAGAACTCGGATCTCAGGTAGCCCGCCCCGACGCCGGCGATGAGCCGGCCGCCGGAGATCAGGTCCAGGCTGCCCAGCGCCTTGGCGGACAGGTAGGGGCTGCGGAACGGGAGCACGTAGAGGTTGGTCATCAACCGGATGTGCGAGGTTGCTGCCGCCATGAAGCTCAGCGCGGCGATCGGGTCCAACGTGTTGTGGCCTCCGTTGTTCCGCCACTTGACCGACGGGGCCGGATGCTCACTCAACGCGATCGCCGAGAACCCGGCGGCTTCAGCGTGAGTGGCAACCGCGCGGATGGCCTCGGCTTGCAGGAAGTCGTCAGGCGCGGCGGGCAGCTCGCTGGGGTACTCCAGGGTGTACTTCATGGATCTCCCCATTTCGGTCCGATACTGTAAGCATTACCGTAGCATCCATCGGTGATCGTCTGACGGGATGGAGCAACGATGGATCGCCGCCGAAAAGTACTGGTCATGGGCGCAAGTGGAAATGTGGGTGCCTGTGTCACCCGCCAACTCGTCGAGCGCGGCGACGACGTGCGGGTGCTGCTGCGTCGCAGTAGTTCGACCAAGGGCATCGACGGCCTCGACGTTGAGCGCTGTTTCGGGGACATCTTCGATACCGACGCGGTGGCGGCGGCGATGGCCGACCGGGACGTGGTGTTCTACTGCGTCGTCGACACCCGCGCCCACCTGGCCGACCCGACGCCACTGTTCTCCACCAACGTCGAGGGCCTGCGCAACGTCCTCGACGTCGCAGTGGATGCCGATCTTCAGCGCTTCGTCTTCCTCAGCACCATCGGAACGATCGCAGTCGGTGACGACGGCGCAACCGTCGATGAGGACACTCCGTTCAACTGGGCCGGCAAAGGCGGACCCTACATCGAATCGCGGCGCCAGGCAGAGGGTCTTGTGCTGACCTACGCCAGAGAACGCGGGCTGCCCGCCGTGGCGATGTGCGTGTCCAACCCGTACGGCCCGCCCGACTGGCAGCCGAAACAGGGTGCGCTCGTCGCGATGGCGGCGTTCGGCAGATTGCCCGTCTACGTACGGGGTGTCGGTTCCGAGGTGGTCGGGATCGACGATGCAGCCGATGCGCTCATCCGGGCTGCCGAGCATGGCCGGATCGGCGAACGTTACATCGTGTCCGAGCGCTACATGTCTCAGCGGGAGATGTTCACCACGGCTGCGGAGGCAGTGGGCGCCCGACCGCCCAAATTCGGAATTCCGATGGCCCCGCTGTATGCCGTCGGATGGGTGCTGGGCATGTCGAACCGGCTGTTCGGCACCGACTTTCCGATGAATCTCACGGCGGCGCGGCTGATGTGGCTGACCTCGCCGGCCGACCATGGCAAGGCCACCCGCGATCTGGGCTGGAAACCCGCTCCTACCGCCGAATCGATCGGCCGGGCTGCACAGTTCTACGTCGACCGCAAGAGCCGGAACGAGAAGGTCATCGACCTGTGAGCACCGCCGATTTCGATGTGATCGTCGTCGGCGCCGGATTCTCCGGCTTGTACGCACTGCACCTGCTCCGGGAGCAGGGCCTGCGGGTACGGGTGCTGGAGCAGGCCGGTGACGTCGGCGGCACCTGGCTGGTCAACCGGTATCCGGGTGCGCGCTGTGACATCGAGAGCATCGAATACTCCTACAGCTTCAGCGACGAGATCCAGCAGGAGTGGGTCTGGACCGAGACCATGCCGGCCCAGCCCGAGATCGAGGCATATCTGAACTTTGTCGCCGACCGACTCGAGCTGCGGCGCGACATCGCATTCGATACCGAGGTCGTGGCGATGGCCTTCGACGAGGGCGCCGCGCGGTGGGCGGTCACCACCGCAGACGGGCAGACACTGCGCACGCCGTTCGTGGTCGCGGCCACCGGAATACTTTCGGTGCCATTGGAACCCGACATCCCCGGGATGAGCCGGTTTGCGGGCACGTCGCTGTTCACCAGCCGCTGGCCGCGCGAGGGCGTCGACCTCACCGGTAAGCGGGTCGGGGTGATCGGCACCGGCTCCACGGGTGTTCAGCTGATCCCGGTGGTGGCCGGGCAGTGTGACCACCTCACGGTGTTCCAGCGGTCCCCGGCGTTCACCCTTCCGTGGCAGGTTCGGTCCTTCGAGCCGGGGGAACTCGACGCGCTCAAGGCTGACTACCCGGCCATCCGCGCCGCGCAGCGCGAACATCCGGTCGGGGCAGCCCGGCTCAGTGCGTTCTCGGTGCTCCTCGAGATGCTGGTCCGTCCGCCGGTGAAATCGGCTTCGCCGGAAGAGAAACGGCGTGCGGTAGAGGAACACGGCATCATGGGCGCACTGAACTGGGGTGACGTTTTCTTCGACATCGACGCCAATCGAATGGCCACCGAGCTGTACGGCCAAGCCGTGGCCCGCATCGTCACCGATCCGCAGACAGCGGCCTCATTGACACCCAGTCATCCGTTCGCCTGCAAGCGGCCGATCATCGACCAGGGCTACTACGAGACCTACAACCGGGACAACGTCACGCTGGTCGACCTGCGCAAAGGTGGCATCCGGGAGGTGACGACGGCCGGGATTTCCACCGAGCAAGGCGATTTCGACCTTGACGTGATCGTGTACGCCACCGGGTTCGACGCCATGACCGGCGCGTTGAGCCGGATCGACGTACGCGGGCGGGACGGACTGGTACTGGGGGAGTACTGGTCCAAGGAGGGTGCTCTGTCCTATCTGGGTCTGGCCGTGGCCGGGTTCCCGAACCTGTTCACCATCCAAGGGCCCGGAAGTCCTTCGGCAGCGACGAATTTCGTGGCCGCTCTGGAACAACACGTGGAGTGGATCGCGGACTGCATCGGTTACCTGAGCGCAGGCGGCCATCGGAGTATCGAGGCGACGCCGCAGGCGCAGGCCGATTGGGTGGAACACACCACGGCGCTGGTGGCTCCCACCGTCCTGGTGCACCCGAGCTGTAACTCCTGGTACAACGGCGGCAACGTTCCTGGCAAGAGGCGGATGTACCTCGGATACACCGCGGGCATCCCCGAGTACCGTCGCCGCTGTGACGAGATCGCCGCTGACGGTTACACGGGATTCACCATTGGCTAGGGCAACCCGCATCGCGTGGGAGCTCGGTGGCGTGGTGCCGCGCTCGGTGGGCGCCTTGGCCGGCCAATGGAATCCGTTGTCGGTCACGGGTCTGCGTCAGCTCGGCGAGGTCGCCCTCGACGAGCTCGTGGTAACCGGTATGACGCTGACCGGCCCACCGCCACAGCTGCCGCGACCGTTGGGTGAATACCAGTGGGCAGCCGACGAACTGGGCCTACTCGATATCGACGCGGCGCACACGCAGCCAGAAGCGCTGCAGGTCAAACACATCCGGCCCCGCAGGTTCGGCGCCCTGACCTTCGAGGAGCTGGTCTTCGATCACGAGCCTGTGCTGCCGACCTCGGTGCTGGCCGACGGCCACGGTGGCATCGCCACGGCGAGGGTGCGGCTGTATCGCTGCGGAGACGATGCGCGGCCGTGGCTGATCTGGGTGCACGGAGCCGGTCAAGGCGATCCGATGGATCTACTGGTCGCCCGGGTTCGACGCCTGCGCGAACTGGGATTCAACGTCGCCCTGCCCGTGCAGCCTGGGCACGGGCCGCGGCGGCGGTCATGGCCGGTGTATCCCGCCCGCGATCCGCTGGCCAATGTCGCCGGCACGATGCGGACCGTGTCGGAGGTGCGCGCGCTGATCGGTTGGCTGGAACCACAGGCGTCGTCGATCGCGGTAGCCGGTCTGTCGCTGGGCAGCGCGGTGGCGGCCCTGGTGTCGCATCTCGAGGCTCGGGTCGACGCGGTGGCGCTGTATACGCCAATCCTGGGCCTCAACACGATGATCGGGATGCACATGGGACGTTGGGGATCAGCGGGACAGCAGTCGGCGCGAGAGTTGCAGTCAGCCACGGTGGCGGCGATGACCTCGGTGATCGACCCGCTGCGCACCCGGCCGCGGGCGGGGCGACGTCTGATAGTGGGCGCCTGGCACGACCGGATGGCCATGCGAAGTTCAGCCCTGGCGATGCACGAGCAATGGGGCGGGGAACTCCACTGGCACGACGGCAGCCATGTCGGGCACCTGTTCTCCGGCGCGGTGCAGGATGTCACCGAGCGGTTCCTAACGACCGTAGCCTGAGGTGATCCGGGCCCGCACGCAGTTGATCTCGTGGTCGAGGTCGTGGTCTTCGGGTAGGACCACCCATTGGAACGCGATACCGAAGATGGATCCGGTGATGTCCCGCAGCGCCATGTCGACATCGATGTCGGGACGCAGTGAACCGTCGGCGATTCCGGCGCGTAGCCCGGCTTCGATCTTGACGGCTGCTCCGGCCAACTGGTTGCGCACACCGTCGCGCAGCGGCGAGGTGGTCTTCACCGCCTCGAATGCCGATACGAACATGGCTCTGGTCACCGCGGCATCCTCGGTGTAAATCTCCTGAACGCGGTCGAAATGCGCCAGTACTTGCTGCAGGCCGGTGGCGCCCGGTTCGGGGTCGGGGTTCAGCCGCGCCACATACACGTCCTGAAAGGCATCGAGGATGGCGTCCTTACTGCCGTAGCGGGCGTGCACCATGGCCCGGCTGTACCCGGCCCGCCGGCCGATCTCAGCAGCAGTCGTTGCTTCCCAGCCCTTTTCGACGATCAACTCAGCGGCAGCCTGCAGCAGCCGGCGCGAGGACTGCTCGACGCGCTCCGGCTGGGTGAGGCCCTGGGCTGGGGAAGGCACCCTTGAATATTAGACGGCCGACAACTAACTTAGTTGTTCTGCGTCAAATTTCTGTGCGGAGGTCGACGATGACGTCAGTTGCAGTGCCTGTTTCCGAACCGGTGCCCCGGGGTATCGACGAGGTCACCCCGCCCTGGTTGACGCAGGCACTGGGTGTTCAGGTGACGGCGGTGCGGGCCGAGCGGATCGCGCTGGACACGGGTTTCTCCGCCGCGTTGTATCGGATTCATCTGAACGGATCTGGCGATGTTCCAGAGACTTTGATCGTCAAACTGCCCGCTGACTCGCTGGCGCGGGGCGGGATGGAGATGCTCGGCGGCTACCAGCGCGAACTGTTCTTCTACCGGCGCGTCGCGCCGGGTGCGCCCATCGCAACTCCGCACTGCTACGTCGCGCGGATGTCAGGACCCGACTTCGTGCTGGTGCTCGAAGATCTGCGGGACTGGGAGAACGCCGACCACCTGGCCGGGCTGTCGTTACCGCGGGCCCAGCTCTGTATCGAACAGCTGGCCGGCCTGCACACCTGGTCGACAGGCATCGATGACGCTGTACTGCAGGAGTTCCCGAGTATCGACAGCACGTTGACCCGGGACCTGTTCCTGCCGGCCTTCGCTCCTGGTTGGCAGCTCTACCTGGACCACACGCGCCAGCCGGTGCCGCCGGCGGTCGCCGCGTTCGCGGAGCGGTTCGCCGATCTCGCACCCACCGCGCTTTCCGCGCTATCGGAACGGAACATGTTGTTGCACGGAGATATTCGAGCCGACAACATGTTCTTCCACGACAACGCGCTCAAAGTGGTGGACTTTCAGCTCACGGTCCGCGGCGCTGGTGCCGCCGATATCGCGTACCTGGTCAGCCAGGGTCTGCCCACCGAGGTGCGCCGCGGCCACGACGCGGACCTGCTGCACGAATACGTCAGCCAGGTCGACGGGTACTCGTTCTTCGAGGAGGCCTGGCGGCACTACCGTTTCGCGACTGCGCTGCTGCTCTACATGCCGGTGGTCGCCCTGCTCACCTGGGACGTCGCGCCCGAGCGGTCCCGGCAACTGTGTCTCACGCTCATCGACCGGGCTGTCGCGGCCATCGAGGACATCGACGCCCTGGAGGAATTCTCGTGAGGACTGCGCGTGAAGTGGTGGAGCAGTACAACTGGGTGGTCTGGAACGAGAAGGACTTCGCCCTCGCCGATGAACTGTTGGGCGACACCGTCACGCGCCACGATGTGGGCGAGGCGAAGGTGCTCACGCACGAGGAGGCGGTCAACCGGGTGATCGACCACTGGGCGATGTTCGAGACGATCCGGTTCGACCTGAACCTGGTCGTCGCCGGCGACGACGGCGAGCATGTCGCGATCGTGTACGAGTCCCCGATGACATTCCCCGACGGTAATGCCATGACGGTCAGCAGCATGGAGATCTTCCGGGTGGTCGACGGCCGCATCGTCGAAGTATGGAATTGTGGCTACAAGCAGGGTGTCTGGGCGTGAGACGGTTCCGGGTCGGGTTGATGGACCCGGTGATGGCGGCGCGGCCGACGGCCGACGCGTTCACCCGTGCGAACTACCTCGCTGCAGTCGCGAACCGGGTTGATTCCTACTGGGTGCCTGACCACATCAACGGCCAGACACCGAAGCCGTTGTGGGACAAGAAGTACACGGTGGCCTCCAGGCTGCTGCAGTCACCCGATGCGGCGATGGAGGCGTGGACCCTGCTCGGCAGCCTCGCTGCGCGCCGCCGGTTCAGCAATGTGCGACTCGGTATCGGTGTCACCGATACCGGCAAGCGTCACCCGGCTGTCACCGCTCAGGCCGCGGCCACCCTCAACCTGCTGACCAAGGGGCGTGCCATTCTCGGCATCGGACCCGGCGAACGCGTCGGCAACGAACCGTACGGCGTCGACTGGAGCAGGCCGGTGGCGCGGTTCGAAGAGGCCCTGGCCACCATCCGCGCGCTATGGGACTCCAAAGGTCAGTTGGTGAGCCGTGATTCGCCGTACTTCCCGCTACGTGACGCGATCTTCGACCTCCCGCCCTACCGTGGACGATGGCCCGAGATCTGGATCGCCGCGCATGGGCCGCGCATGCTGCGCGCCACCGGTCGTTACGGCGATGCCTGGTTCCCGGGGTTCGCGCACCGGCCCGAGGATTACGCCGCGCGGCTGGAGATCGTCCGCTCGGCAGCCTCGGACGCGGGCCGGGACCCGATGTCCATCACGCCGGCGGTCTGGATCCCGGTCATCACAGCGTCGAGCCGCACTGCCGTCGACGAGGCGCTCGACTCGATGTCGGTGCGGGCCTGGTCCCTCAACGCGCCGGCAGAGTTCTATGGCCATCACGGCGCCGAGCATCCGATGGGCGCAGGGTACGCAGGGATGCAGGACCATGTGGCGTTCACCATGGACGAGGCGACGATCACCGAAAAGGCGGCGCAGGTTCCGCGCGAGGTGGTCGAGAACATGATCTTGAACGGCACTCCGGCCGATGTGCTGGACCAGGCGGCGATGTGGCGGGACCACGGTGTGCGACACCTGGTCGTGGTGAACTTCGGCCCGATGGGCCCGTCGCTACGCACCGGCCTTGCTACGTTGTTGCCGTTCAACACCGTGGTGCGACGACTTAAGAGATTGTGAACAAAGGGGTTTCGAATGTCAGAACCGGTTCTGGACGAACTCGGCTACTACCTGCTGGCCGGCGCGGGCGGTGAAGGCCCGGCCACGCTGATGGACGAGGCGCGCCGCGGTGAGGAACTCGGCTTCGGCACCGCGTTCATCTCCGAGCGGTGGAATGTCAAGGAAGCGTCGTCGCTCGTCGGGGCTGCCTGCGCAGTGACAGACCGTATGCAGATCGCCACGGCGGCAACCAATCACAACACCCGCCATCCGCTGATCACCGGATCGTGGGCCACCACGATGCACCGGCTGTCACGGGGCCGGTTCACCCTCGGCATCGGCCGTGGCGTTGCTGCCATGTACAACGCCTTCGGGGTGCCTGCGGTGACCACCGCGCAGATGGAGGACTTCGCACAGGTCATGCGCAGGCTGTGGCACGGCGAAGTGGTCTTCAACCACGACGGTCCGATCGGCAAGTACCAGGTGCTGTTCCTCGACCCCGACTTCAACGAGGACATCCGCCTGGCGATCGTGGCTTTCGGGCCGCAGACGCTGGCCCTGGGCGGCCGAGAGTTCGATGACGTCATCCTGCACACCTACTTCACCCCGGAGACACTGCAGCGTGCGGTGAAAACGGTCAAGGAAGCCGCCGAGCAGGCCGGCCGGGATCCGGCGAGCGTGCGCGTTTGGTCGTGCTTCGCCACCGTGGGCGACCACCTGCCCGAGGAACTGCGCCTGAAGAAGACCGTGGCCCGGCTCGCCACCTACCTGCAGGGCTACGGCGATCTGCTGGTGAGCACCAACAACTGGGATCCGGCTGTCTTGCAACGCTTCCGCGAGGACTCTGTCGTCACCTCGATTCCGGGCGGCATCGATCACAAGGCCAGCGCCGAGCAGATCGAGCACATCGCGACGCTGATCCCCGACGAATGGCTGGAACCGTCGGCCACCGGATCGGCACGTCAGTGCGTCGACCGCATCCGCAAGGAGTTCGAGTACGGCGCCGATGCGCTGATCATGCACGGGGCCACCCCCGACGAGCTCGAGCCGATCGTCACCGAATACCGGGCCACCCAGACGTCCCCGGGAAGCGGAAAGTAGCAACGCAGGGTCGTCGCACGGTCGAGACGGCGCGAGCGTGCGCAAACTGTCGGCGATATGCGGCGTGTCGACCAGCAGACACGCACGCTCGCGGTGCTGGGGTTACGGCATGATCAGGGTGCGGGACACCGGCTCGGCGACCGCCTGACGGCTGAAGATGCCGTGCTGCAGGGTGACCAGCAGCGCGTTGCGGGTCTCCTCGGGGGAGATGAGTTCATCGAAGCCGAGGTGACCGGCAGACCGGAAGGACGCCTCCAGCTCCATCCGCTTGAGCACCTCGGTGTAGTCCTCGCCGGCGTGGGTGGCGGCGCTGAGCGCCGCCGCACCCATCGCGCCCATCGTCGCTCCGGGGTAGGCGAACGTCGCCACCTGATCGTCGAAACCGAGCAGCGACATCACCATCGAGCCGAACCCGAAGGCCTTGCGCAGCGTCACATGCAGCTTGAGTGTCGTCGCGGCGGTCTGAGCGGCGAACATCCGCGCCCCGCTGCGCAGTACACCGGTGCGTTCGGAATGGCTGCCCGGCAGCATTCCCGGATTGTCGGCGAGAAACACGATCGGCAGATGGAACGAGTCGGCCACGGTGATGAAATGTGCGGCCTTGTCGGCAGCGTCGGCGTCGATCGAACCGGCGAGCACCTGTGGCTGATTGGCCACCACGGCAACCGGATAGCCGCCCAGGTGAGCCAGCGCGCAGATGATCGCGCGGCCGAACTTGGGCTGCACCTCGAACCAGTCGGGGCGGTCGAAGATCTCGTCGAGGACTGCCCGCATGTCATAGATCTGACGGTTGTCGCGGGACACGATGTCGAGGATCTCGGGGGTGAGCCTCGGCTCTGCCGTGTCATCGGCAAGTCGGGTCGGGGGATAGGACCATGCGCTCGACGGGAAGTAGGAAAGGTAGCGCCGGATGTCGTCGATGACCGTTTCGTCGTCCTCGGCGTAGTTGTGAATCACCCCGCTCGGTAGGGCCACGCCGGGACCGCCGAGGTCTTCCTTCGAAATGTCCTCGCCGGTCGACTCTTTCACCACGGGCGGCCCCGCGGTGAAGATGGCGCCCTGGCGGCTCATGATCGTGAAGTCGCACACCGGGGCCACCAGGGCGCCGTGGCCGGCCGACGGCCCGAGTATCGCCGATACCGTCGGCACCTTTCCGGAGCACTTCGCCTGCGCGATCAGATCCGTCGGCGTCCGCCCATAGTGTTCCCCGCTCGGGCGAAAGCCCGCGCCCTCCAACAGCATCACGAGCGGAATCTTGTTGCGCAGCGCCAGCTCGGCGAGCCGGTACCGTTTGGCGTTGCCGCCCGGGCCGATGCTGCCGGCCAGGGTGGTGAAATCCTCGGCGCCCACCATCACCGGCGTCCCGTCGATGCGGCCCGAACCCGCGACGAGCCCGTCGGAGGCGATGTCACCGCCGACCAGAGTGCCGAATTCCTGGAAGGTGTCGGGATCCAGTAGGCGTGCGATCCGGGCGCGGGCATCGAGCTTGCCCTTGCCGTGGTGCTTGGCCAACCGTTCGGGTCCGCCCATGCCGTACGCACGTTCACGTCGGTCGGCGAGATCCTCAAGTGTTTCTTTCCACTCCGGGTCGTTCGTCATGCCGCCGTCCTTCTGTCGAGCGTTCGCGCTTGGGTGCACAAGCCTACCGCCGTTGACCATACTGAATTGCTTACTGTAGCGTCGATCGGGTGCCCGTTTTGCGCATGGTGGTAGACGCTGGCAAAGAAATGCGTCGCCGATGAGTGACCCCGTTCCCCGCGCTGTCAAAGTCGACCGCGGCATTCCCAGCCGACTGGCTGAAGTTCCGGGCATCGCCCGCGAGCTGGAAGCCCACGGATATGACGGATGCTGGACCGGCGAGATCAACCACGACCCGTTCCTGCCCCTGGCGATCGCCGCCGAGCACACCGAGCGGATCCAGATCGGTACCAGCATCGCGGTGGCGTTCGCGCGCAACCCGATGACCACGGCCCAGCTGGGATGGGATCTGCAGACCTACTCGGGGGGACGTTTCATCCTCGGACTGGGCACCCAGATCCAGCCGCACATCGAGAAGCGGTTCAGCATGCCGTGGAGTCATCCGGCCCGCCGCATGCGCGAGTACATCGAAGCGCTGCATGCGATTTGGGAATGCTGGCGCGATGGTTCCAAGCTGAGGTTCGAGGGCGAGTTCTACACCCACAAGATCATGACGCCGATGTTCACCCCGGAACCGTCGGCCCTGCCGTTCCCCAGGGTCTTCCTGGCAGCGGTCGGTGAACTGATGACCGAGGTGTGCGGCGAGGTGGCCGACGGGCTGCTGGCCCACGCGTTCACCACCCGGCGCTATCTGGACGAGGTGACCACGGTCGCGTTGCAGCGCGGCATGGACCGCAGCGGGCGTGACCGCGCCGACTTCGAGTTGTCCTGCCCCGTCTTCGTCGTCACCGGTGCCGACGAACAGGAGATGGCCGCGGCGTCGGTGGCGACCCGCAAGCAACTCGCGTTCTACGGCTCGACGCCGGCCTACCGCAAAGTTCTGGAGCTGCACGGCTGGGGAGATCTGCACACCGAACTTCACCGGCTGTCGCTGGCCGGTCAGTGGGACGAGATGGGCGAGCTCATCGACGACGAAGTGCTCGGTGCCTTCGCCGTGGTCGCGCCCATCCCCGAACTGGCCGCGGCGTTGCGGCGCCGCTGCGACGGCGTCATCGACCGCGTGCTGCCAGGCTTTCCCGCCGCTGTATCCCCGGAAACCGTCAACGCGGTGCTTCAGGAGTTTCGAGAATGCCCGCCAGTGAGGAGCAACGTATGACCGTCCGCACCATCGACGATGTCGCCAAGATGTTCGCCAATCCGTCGGCGTACACCGACGAGGCGACATTGCACGCGGACCTGGCCCACCTACGGGCCAACGCCCCGGTGTCCTGGGTCGAGGTACCCGACTATGCCCCGTTCTGGGCGATCACCAAGCACGCAGACATCATGGAGATCGAGCGGGCCAACGACATCTTCACCAACTCGCCACGTCCGGTGCTGGTCACCCGCGAGGGCGACGAGCAGCAGGCCGCGATCGGCATCCGGACGTTGATCCACACGGACGACCCGGTGCACCGCGACCTACGGGCGATCGGAGCCAACTGGTTTCGACCAAAGGCCATGCGCGCGTTGAAGGATCGCGCTGACGAACTCGCCAAGCGGTTCGTCGACCGGATGGTCGATGAAGGGCCCGAATGCGATTTCGTGCAGCAGGTCGCCGTGAATTACCCGCTGTACATGATCATGACGCTGCTCGGTGTGCCCGAATCCGATTTCGCGTTCATGCTCAAGCTCACGCAGGAACTGTTCGGCAGTGACGACGACGAGTTCAAGCGCGGCACCAGCATGGAAGAGCAGGGCATGGCGCTGCTCGAGATGTTCCAGTACTTCACCGAACTGACGGCCTCGCGTCGGGCGAATCCGACCGACGACTTGGCTTCGACGATCGCCAACGCCACGCTGGACGGGGAGCCGCTGTCCGATATCGACACGGTTTCCTATTACGCGATCATCGCAGCTGCCGGCCACGACACCAGCAGCGCCAGCATTTCGGGTGGCATGCACGCGCTGCTGCAGAATCCCGACCAGCTGGCCCGGCTGCAGAACGACATGAGTCTGATGCCGCTGGCGGTCGAGGAGATGGTCCGGTGGACGACACCGGTCAAGGAGTTCATGCGTACCGCGCAACAGGACTACGAAATTCGCGGTGTACGCATCGCGAAGGGCGAGTCGGTGCTGCTGTCGTATGTCTCGGGCAACCGCGACGAGGACGTCTTCGTCGATCCGTTCCGCTTCGACGTCGGGCGAGATCCCAACAAACACATCGCGTTCGGCTACGGTGTGCATTTCTGCCTCGGTGCCGCACTGGCCCGGCTGGAGATCAACAGCTTCTTCTCCGAGCTGCTACCGCGGTTGCGCTCCGCAGAACTCGCCGGCGAACCGCAGCACATGGCCACCACGTTCGTCGGCGGCCTCAAGCACCTGCCGGTGCGCTACTCACTGCGTTAGGGCTCGCCGAAACAGAAGTCAGGGCTGCTATCCCTTCTGGGTAGCAGCCCTGACGACTGTTTCGAGACGAAGTTCCCTACTCGGAACCCGAGTTGCCCCGCGCTGCGGCATGCAGCGCGTCGCCGCGGGTGCCCTGCTCGTGGTGGCTCAGGGCCTGGATCGAAACATCGTGCCCCTCTGCGGCTTTGCGCAGTGCGCCGACGGTGGCCTGTTCACGGGAGATGTGGGTGAACGGGTCGAACGAGTACCACCGCATGGCGTTCTCGTGCGTCATCTTGTTGATCTCGTCGTCGGGCACGTTGTTCTCGGTCAGCACGTCCCACAGTTCCTCTGGGGCACCCGGCCACATCGAGTCGCTGTGCGGGTAGTCGGCTTCCCAGCTGATGTTGTCGATGCCGATCTTGTCGCGCAGGGCGACGCCGACCGGGTCGGAGATGAAGCAGGTCAGGAAGTGCTCGCGGAACACCTCGCTGGGCAGCTTGCCGCCGAAGTTCTGGTGGGTCCAGGTCGAGTGCATCTCGTACGTCCGGTCGACGCGCTCCAGGAAGTAGGGGATCCATCCCGTGCCGCCCTCGGACAGTCCGATCTTGAGATCCGGGTAGTCCTTGATGGGCTTGGACCACAACAGGTCCGCGGCGGCCTGCACGATGTTCATCGGCTGCAGGGTGATCATCACGTCCAACGGCGCGTCCGGGGCGGTGATGGCCAGCTTGCCCGAGGAGCCGATGTGCACGTTGAGCACGGTGTTGGTGTCGCACAACGCCTTCCACAGCGGCGCCCAGTAGTCGTCGTGGAAGCTGGGGTAGCCCATCGCGGCGGGGTTCTCGGTGAACGTCAGGGCGTGCACGCCCTTCTTGGACACGCGGCGGACCTCGGCGGCGCACGCCTCGGCATCCCAGATCACCGGAAGTGCCATCGGGATGAAACGGGCCGGATAGGCGCCGCACCATTCGTCGATGTGCCAGTCGTTGTAGGCCTGCACCAGAGCCAGGGAGAACTCGGGGTCCTCGGTGGCGAACAGGCGGCCCGCGAAACCGGGGAAGGACGGGAAGCAGATCGAGCCGAGGATGCCGCCGGCGTTCATGTCCTTGACGCGCTCGTCGACGTTGTAGCAGCCCTTGCGGATCTCGTCGAGACCCTGCGGTTCCAGGCCGTACTCCTCCTTCGGACGGCCGGCCACCGCATTCAGCGCGACATTGGGGATGACGATGTCGCGGAACTGCCAGGTGTCGCTGCCGTCGGGGTTGTGCACCAGACGTGGTGCCTCGTCGGCGTACTTCTTCGGAAGGTGGTTCTTGAACATGTCAGGCGGCTCGACGATGTGGTCGTCGACGCTGATCAGGATCATGTCGTCTTTATTCACGGACGCGCTCCATTCACGACTGCCTTACGGTATGGCTCACAGTTTAACTTCGGCGGTGGTTCTTTGGTCCGGAGTTGGACCCACGTATCCAGGCGGATCGGCCGTATCGACCCACAGGTCGATACGGAGATCGGCGCCGGGTACGCAGTCATAGACCGAGAGGTCGGCGACGCCCGATTCGAGCAGCACGTCCTCGCACAACAGGCTGCGACCCGTGTAGTCACGTGAAGGCCGGTTGAGCACCGCATAGGCGGCATCGGAGTACACCTCGGGGCGTCGAGAGCGCTTCATCGACTCCTCGCCGCCGCGGAGGTTGAGGATCGCCGCGGTGGCCACCGAGGTGCGTGGCCACAACGTATTCGACGCGATCCCGTACGGCCGGAGTTCCTCGGCAAGTGCCAATGCGCACAAGGACATCCCGAACTTCGCCATCATGTACGCCGTCGGAGTCAGCCACTTCGGCTCGAGCCGGATCGGCGGCGAGAGGGTCAGGATGTGCGGATTCTCGCGGCCCTTCATGTGGGGGATGCATGCCTGTGACACTGCATAAGTGCCACGGACCTGAATCCCGTTCATCAGGTCGAAGCGTTTGAGTGGCACCTCTTCGACGGAGCCCGTGTTGATGGCCGAGGCATTGTTGACGCAGACATCGATGCCGCCGAACTGTGCGACCGCCTCGGCAACGGCCCCGGCCACGGCGTCCCCGTCGCGGATGTCGCCCACGATCGGCAGGGCCTGCCCGCCGGCCTCCTCGATCTCCTTGGCGGCGGTGTAGACGGTGCCGGGAAGTTTGGGATGCGGTTCTGCGGTTTTCGCGATCAGTGCGACGTTGGCGCCGTCGGCGGCGGCGCGCTTGGCGATGGCCAACCCGACGCCACGGCTGGCGCCGGAGATGAACAGCGTCTTCCCGGAGAGCGACATACTGAATAGGTTACAGTATGCGCATTCATGGACTTGGGTTCAGCAGCACCGCGCCCCGGGATTGGCCTCGGTGTTGCGGTGTCGCATCTTCCAGTAATCACGTTCGGACATCATCGGCTCGCCGGGATGGATGCGTTCGCGGTGAGCGACGTAGCGCCGATAGTGGTTGTCGCCCATCAATGTTGACCAGTACCACCCGACGTGGCGTGCGGCCTGGCGTGTGCTCCGGGCAAGGCGTCCCACTGTTTCTGCACCTCCTTCTCCACCGATGTGGCGATCAGTCCCGACGGCGCGAAGATGCGCGAGGGCACCTCCTCGTCGACCGCCAGCGGGCGGCCCGCGCCGCGCAGCGCCCGCAGCGCCATCACCACGCCCGCGATGAACACGATCAGCACCAGCACCGCGAACACGACCGACAGGGTGCCCTGGATGAAGGTGTTGCGGATGACCGCGTCGATCTGGTCGGGGTTCTTGGCGGCTCCGAACGATGACTTGCCCGCCTCCTGGGCCGCGACGTATTGCGAGTGCTGCTTCCAGTACCCGACTTTCGGGTCGGCGGAGAAGATCTTCTGCCACGACGCCGTCATCGTCACCGTCAGATCCCACAGCAACGGAACACCGGGAATCCAGGCCCACTTCACCAGCCCGCGCTTGATCACCACCACGGTCACCACTGTCAGCGCGATCGCCGCCAGTAGCTGGTTGGCGATGCCGAACAGCGGGAACAAGGTGTTGATGCCGCCCAGCGGGTCGGTGACACCCATCAGCAGGATCGAACCCCACGCGGCGACCACGATGATCGAGCAGGTCCATGCGCCCACCCGCCAGCTGGGATCGCGCAGCTTCTTCAGCGGCCCACCGAAATTGCCCAGACCGTCCGAGAGCATGAACCGCGCGACGCGGGTGCCGGCGTCGACTGTGGTCAGGATGAACAAGGCCTCGAACATGATCGCGAAGTGGTACCAGAACGCCTTGAGGCTTTCTCCGCCGAACACCTGATGCAGTACCTCCGACATGCCGAAAGCCAGCGTGGGTGCACCGCCGGTGCGCGACACGACCGAATGCTCACCGACGCCTTCGGCGGCCGCGGTGATCTCCTGCGCGGTGATCGGCTGACCTGACAGGCCAAGGCCGTTGACGTAGTCGGCCGCGGTCTGCGCGGTCGTCCCGGTGGCCGCCGTCGGCGCGTTGATCGCGAAGTACAGGTGCTGATTGAGGATGGCCGCGGTGATCAGGGCCATGATCGCGACGAACGATTCGGTGAGCATGCCGCCGTAGCCGATCAGCCGCATCTGGCTTTCCTTCTCCAGCAGCTTGGGCGTGGTGCCCGAGGAGATCAGCGCGTGAAAGCCCGACAGCGCACCGCAGGCAATGGTGATGAACAGGAACGGGAACAACGAGCCCGCGAACACCGGGCCGGTGCCGCTGGCGGCGAACTGCGAGATGGCAGGCGCCTGCATGACCGGCCGGGCGATCAGGATGCCGATGGCCAGCAGAGCGATGGTGCCGACTTTCATGAACGTCGACAGGTAGTCACGCGGGGCCAGCAGGAACCACACCGGCAACACCGAGGCGGCCAGTCCGTAGATGATGATGCACCACGACAGGGTGACCTTCGAGAGCGTGAACCAGTCGGCACCCCAGGAGGTTTCGGCCACCCAACCGCCGGAGACCACCGCGAGCAGCAGCAGCGCGACGCCGATGAGGGAGACCTCCGACACCCGGCCGGGCCGGAAGAAGCGCAGGTACAGGCCCATGAAGATGGCGATCGGGATGGTCATGGCGATCGAGAAGACGCCCCAGGGACTTTCGGCCAGCGCGTTGACCACCACCAGGGCCAGCACCGCCAGCAGGATCACCATGATGACCAGGACACCGACGATGGCCGCGACGCCACCGACGACGCCGAGCTCGTCACGCGCCATCTGGCCGAGCGAGCGTCCGCGGCGGCGCACCGAGATGGACAGCACGAGGTAGTCCTGGACACAGCCGGCCACCACCGCGCCGATGATGATCCAGATGGTGCCGGGCAGATATCCCATCTGCATGGCCAGCACCGGGCCGACCAGCGGGCCTGCGCCGGCGATCGCGGCGAAGTGATGGCCGAACAGCACCCGCCGGTCGGTCGGCATGTAGTCCGTGCCGTTCTCGAAAAGCTCTGCCGGAGTGGCATTGTCGTCGCGGGGCCGGACGATTTTCATCTCGATCAACCGGGCGTAGAACCGGAAGCCGATGACGTAGGTGCAGATCGCGGCGATCACGAACCAGACCGCATTGACCGTCTCGCCGCGGAAGAAGGCGATGACGGCCCAGGCGACGGCGCCCAGCACTGCGACGGTCGCGAAGATTGCCTTGTGCTTGGCGGTGATCGGAGAGCGGTCGATGACCGCCACCGCCGGAAGGTCTTTATCGGTGCGGATATAGGTGACGTCGCCGTCGTGCTCCTCGATGCGGTCCGCCGGTGGGGCGTCCGGTGTTGCCACGGTCTCTCCTCGCTGGCCCAGTGTCGTACGCGTCGTGTGTGATCTTTTCATCGAGCCAAACCGCGCGGCATCGAATCCCGGTTTCCGGACCCTAACCGGGAAAACGCGGGCGGGTCAGGTGAGGAATGCGCGCACGGTGTCGATCGTGTCCGTTTCCTCCGGATTCTTGTCGTCTCGATAACGCAGAACCCTGGCGAAGCGCAGCGCGACGCCGCCCGGATATCGGCTCGACCGTTGAACGCCGTCGAAGGCGATCTCGACGACCTGCTCGGGCCGGACAGTGACCACCCAGCCGTCGTCGTCCACCTGCAATTCGGTGAAGCGCTGTGTCTGCCACGCCAGCATGGCGTCGGTCATGCCCTTGAACGTCTTGCCCAGCATCACGAATCCGCCGGTCTCGGGATCTCGCGCACCCAGATGGATGTTGGACAGCTTTCCGGTGCGCCGCCCCGACCCCCGTTCGACGGCCAGCACCACCAGATCCAGGGTGTGCACGGGCTTGACCTTGAGCCAGCCCGCGCCGCGGCGGCCGGCCTCATACGGCGCCGTCGGTGCCTTCGCCATGACGCCCTCGTGGCCGGCGGCCAGCGTCCGGTCCAGGAACTCTTGTGCGACGGCGGTGTCGGCGGTGACGACGCGATCGACGCGCCGGTCCCGCGGCACCAGCGCGTCGAGGGAGGCCAGCCGCTGCTCGGTGGGCAGATCGAGCAGATCCTGGCCGTCGACGTGCAGCAGATCGAAGAAGAACACCGACAAGGGTTCGAGATCGTTCGGGGTCTTACGGCCGAACCGGGCCGCGGTGACCTGAAAGGGATGGGGGCGCTTGTCCGGCCGCAGCGCGATGGCCTCGGCGTCGGCGATCAGATCGGTGGCGGTCAATGCCAGTGTCGCCTCGACCACCTCGGGCAGCCGATGGGTGACATCGTCGAGGCTGCGCGTGAAGACCGATACCTGAGAACCCCTGCGGTGGATCTGAACGCGGGCACCGTCCAGCTTGGCCTCCAGAATCGCTGTACCACCGAGCCGTTCGAGTGCGTCGGCCACACCGGTCGCGGTCTGCGCGAGCATCGGCCCCACCGGGCGGCCGACCTGCAAACTGAACTGGGCGAGGGCAGCCCGGCCACCGGTCAGCGCCGCGGCGGCCACGGCGGGCAGATCACCGGCGAGCATCGCCGCGCGCCGGACCTCGGCCGCCGGTATGCCGGCCGCCCGGGCCACCGCGTCGGCCATCACCCCGGTCAGGGCGCCCTGACGCAGCTCGCCGCCAAGGAGTCGCCGCAGGAAGGTCTGTTCCGCGTCCGTGGCGGTGGCGAACAGGTCACGCACCAATTCCGCACGCAGCGCCTGAGAGCCCTTGCCCGAGACCGTCCCGATCCGGGTGAACCGCTCGTCGACGCCGTCAACCGTCAGCTCCGGGTTCTCGGCGGGCGCCGGCAGTGAACGCAGCGCCGCCCAGCCGACCCCGATCTGCCGTTGCGGGAGTTCCCCGGACAGCCACGACACGGTGACCGCCACGGTGCGGGCGTCGCCTTCGGCGGCGGCCACCGACAGCAGGGCGGCGATGCGGTCGATCTTGGCCAGGCGCGCCGACGTCCCCGCGATGTCGGCAGATGCGGCGGCGACGTCGGCGAGCAACACGCCCTCAGCGTGCCACGGGGCTCAGACAACCTCCGGCGTTTGACCGAGCACCCGCGTCAGGACGGCGGCCTGCGATCGCAGGTCGGCTGCCCGTTCGTGATGCCCGTTCGCGATGTATTCGTCCGCTGCCGTGAGGCGTTCATCGACCTCGGCCTGGATGAGGCCGCGAATCTCCGCGTCACCGAGCGTCCGGCGGGCGACCTCGGTCGAACCCACGCCGGACACCGCGCCCGCGATCGGTCCGCCGATGCGGGTGTCGGTCTGGTCGGCCCGCGGTGTCTCCGCGGTGTCGATGGCACTCAGTGCCGATCGGAGGGCGCTGACGCCGGCGGTGTCGCGGGACTTGCGCGCCGACATCAGCGACTCGCGCAGGTGGTCGCGCCAGTGCTGGGCAGGTGTCATGGCAGGCGAACCTATGCGGTCTCGGAGGTGGCGTCCAGGGATTTACGCACGCTCAGCAGCGACGAGCGTGCGGCGGGTGTCGAAGAAATGCGGCGTGTCGGGGGACAAACACGCACGCTCGCGGTGCAGGGAGAGGAAAAGGACGAACCCGAAAGGCTTACGGGAAGGGTTGATGGGATAGGTTGCTTTACGATTTCGGTCATTTTTGGAAAGGAAGCTAGATGGAGATCGAAGGCAAGAAGGCGATCGTCGTCGGCGGCGCGTCGGGCTTCGGCCGGGCCACCGTCGAGGCATTGGCCAAGCGTGGCGCCAGCGTGGCCGTGCTCGACCGGCCGCAGTCCAAGGGACAGGAAGTGGCCGACGCGATCGGCGGCTCGTTCTTCCCCGTCGACGTCACCGACTTCGACGGCACGGAAAAGGTGCTGGAAGAGGCCGTGGCCGCCCTGGGTGGCCTGCACATCATCGTCACCACGGCCGGCGGCGGTATCGGCGAGCGCACCATCAAGAAGGACGGTCCGCACAGCCTGGACTCGTTCCGCTCCACCATCGACCTCAACCTGATCGGCACGTTCAACATCAGCCGGCTGGCGGCCTGGCACATGAGCAAGAACGAGCCGGTCGACGCCGAGGCCGAGGAGCGCGGTGTCATCATCAACACCGCCTCGATCGCGGCGTTCGAGGGTCAGATCGGGCAGGTCGCCTACACCGCGTCCAAGGCAGCCATCGCCGGCATGTGCCTGACCATGGCGCGCGACCTCGGCAGCCTGGGGATCCGCGTGCTGGCCATCGCGCCGAGCCTGTTCGCCACCGGCCTGACCGAGGGCATCCCCGACGAGTTCGCCGCGGTCCTGACCAAGGACGCCGCGTTCCCCAAGCGTCTGGGCAAGCCCGAGGAGTACGCCAAGCTCGCCGTGGCGATCGCCGAGAACCCCATGCTCAACGGCCAGTGCCTGCGTTTGGACGCCGGACAGCGCTTCGCCCCCAAGTAGAGTGAATTCCGGCGTGATCGAGGGCGCCCAGCGTCACCGATCACGCCGGAATCGCATACCGGGGAGGCGTCATGGCGACGATTGCAGACCACGTCATCTCCGCACTGAAGCTGAGCGGGGTACGACGGGTCTACGGGCTTCCCGGCGACAGCCTCAACGGATTCACCGACGCCATCCGGCGCAGCGGCGACGTCAGTTGGCAGCACGTCCGCCACGAGGAGACCGCCGCATTCGCCGCGGCCGCCGACGCCGGACTGACCGGCCGGCTGGCCGTGTGCGCCGGCAGCTGTGGGCCGGGCAATCTGCACTTGATCAACGGACTGTTCGACGCGCAGCGCAGCCGAGTCCCGGTGCTGGCGATCGCCGCCCACATTCCGCGCACCGAGATCGGTTCGGAGTACTTCCAGGAAACCCATCCCCAGGACCTGTTTCGCGAGTGCAGTGTCTACTGCGAACTGGTCAGCACTCCCGAGATGGCACCGCGCATCCTGGAGATGGCCATGCGCAGCGCTGTCGAGGAGAGCGGCGTCGCCGTCGTCGTCATCCCCGGCGAGATCTTCCTGCAACGCGCGGGGGAGACTGGCTGGACCGCACGCCCGGTGCGTCCCACCCGATCGATCGTGCGTCCTGACGAGGAGTCGGTACACCGGGCCGCCGACATCCTCAACAACGCCGAGCGGGTCACCATCCTGGGCGGTGCGGGCGTGGCGGGTGCGCACGACGCACTGATCGACCTGGCATCCACCCTGCAGGCCCCGGTCGTCCATGCGTTGCGGGGCAAGGAATTCATCGAGTACGACAACCCGTTCGACGTCGGGATGACGGGACTGCTCGGTTTCGCCTCGGGCTACAAGGCCATCAAGGAAGCCGACACCCTGCTGATGCTGGGCACCGACTTCCCCTATCAGCAGTTCTATCCCGAGGGCGCCACCGTCATCCAGGTCGACATCCGCGGCCGCAACCTCGGCCGCCGCACCCCGATCGACCTCGGTCTGCGCGGCAGCGTCGCCGACACCCTGGCCGCACTGCAACCGCTGCTGCGGCCCAAGAGCAACCGGGACCACCTCGACCGGTCGCTGCGCCATTACCGCAAGACCCGCGCCACCCTCGATTCACTGGCGGTCAACGATCGTGACAAGACCCCGATCCGTCCGGAATATGTTGCAGCGCTTGTCAACCGGCTCGCCTCAGATGATGCGGTGTTCACCTGTGACGTCGGGTCCCCGGTGGTGTGGGCGGCCCGCTACCTGACCATGAACGGCCGGCGCAGGCTGATCGGGTCGTTCAACCACGGCACGATGGCCAATGCGCTACCGCACGCGATCGGCGCGCAGACCGCGTTCCCCGACCGGCAGGTGATCGCGCTGGCCGGCGATGGGGGACTGACCATGCTCTTCGGTGAGCTGGTGACGCTGATCCAGAACAACTTGCCCGTCAAGCTCGTCGTCTTCAACAACTCGTCGCTGAACTTCGTCGAACTCGAGATGAAGGCCGCAGGCATCGTCACGTTCGGTACCGAGCTGGTCAACCCGGACTTCGCCGCGGTGGCCCAGGCCATGGGCATATTCGGCCGGCGGGTCACCGAACCGGCCGACCTCGAACGTGCCATCGCCGATGCGCTCGCCCACGATGGCCCCGCCGTGATCGACGTACACACCGCCCGTCAGGAACTGTCGATACCGCCGGCGATCACCGTCGAGCAGGCAAAAGGCTTCTCGCTCTACGCGATCCGGACCATCCTGGCCGGACGTGCCGACGAACTCCTGGACCTGGTCACCACCAACGTCGCCCGCCGCATCCTGGACTGACCGCTCAGGCCGGCCGGGGAATCGCGGCCGAGCTGCTCTGGCCCAGCCATTTCGGGATGGCCCGGCGGACCTCGGCGGATCCCGACAGCGCGACCCGGCCGTCGAGCACCGCCCGGGCCCAGCCGACATCGCCGCGCCAGATCTCGATCAGGGTGCGCAGGTTGGTCCGCACCGTCCCGGCCACCTCGTGACCGGGATCGAAATCGCAGACATCGGCCTGCCCGTCGCTCACCGTCAGCCACCACTTCGAGGCCTTGGGCGCAACGCCGTCGAGGGCGAACGCGACCGTCGTGCGCGAGCGCGGCCACTCGGCGATGGGGATGGTGCGGCGCATGTCCCACATCAGCAGGTGCGGGTCGAGGTCCTCCTCGCCCAGATCGCCGATCCAGCGCACCCCCCACGATCCGAGCGCGTCGACCACGTCGGCGAGTTCCTGACCGCACGGGGTGAGCGAATAGCTTGTCCGCCCGTCGATCTCGGACCGCTCGATGACCCCGGCGCGGGCCAGCGACTTCAGCCGCTTGGACAGCAGCGCCGGTGACATCTTGGGGACCCCGCGGCGAAGTTCGTTGAAGTGGGCGCTGCCCCGCAGCAGCTCCCGGACCACGAGCAAGGTCCAGCGTTCGTCGAGCAACTCCATGGCCTTGGCCACGGGACAGAACTGGCCATATGTCGACATCGGCGGTCCACCTCCCCGGAGAGTGCGCAGTGTCATAAGTACACCGCTGTCGGGCTTCGGAAGCCAGTACAGATTCAGAACCGGGCCCACTACAGATCTGGTACTGGATTTGCCCCCCGAGCGGGATGACGATGAACACCATGACCACTGACAGTGAGCTTGAGGCCAAACACCGGGCGCTGTGGGCGCTGGGAGACTACGCGGCCATCGCCGCGAACATCGTGCGCCCACTGGGGCCCGTTCTGGTCGATGCCAGTGGCATCGGGCCCGGTGACCGCGTGCTGGACGTGGCGGCCGGGACCGGCAACGCCGCCATCCCCGCCGCTGCCACGGGTGCCCGGGTGACTGCCAGCGATCTGTGCCCGGAACTGGTCGAAGAGGGACGCCGGCTCAGCGCGGACGCCGGAGTCACGATCGACTGGGCCGAGGCCAACGCCGAAGCGTTGCCATTCGACGACGCTTCCTTCGACGCCGTGCTGTCCTGCATCGGAGTGATGTTCGCCCCGCACCATCAGCAGGCGGCCGACGAGCTCCTGCGAGTGACCCGCCCGGGTGGGCGCATCGGCCTGATCTCCTGGACACCAGAGGGTTTCATCGGGCAACTGTTCGCCACGATGAAGCCGTACGTGCCCGCGCCGCCGCCCGGGGTGTCCCCGCCGCCGAGGTGGGGAGACGAGGACTACGTGCGGGGCCTACTGGGCGACCGGGTCGGCGAGTTGACCTGTGAGCGGCGCGAACTCGACGTCGCGTTGTTCCCCGACGGCGCGGCGTTCCGCGACCACTTCAAGGCCAATTACGGCCCGACGATCTCGGCCTACCGGGCCATCGCCGCCGATCCCGACCGGGTTGCCGCACTGGACGCCGACATCGCCGCGCTCGGCGACCGGTTCCTCGACGGTTCCTCGATGTCCTGGGAGTACCTGCTGACAGTGGCGAACACGCACTGAGCGGAGCGGGCAGCTGGCACCATGGCTGCATGCCCGACGATGTTCAGGAATTGCCGACACTCAGTGCCACCGACCAGGACGCCATCGGGCGATGGCTGCGCGACCAGCGCATCGGCACAACCTTGACCGACGTGGCGCCGCTGACCGGCGGGACCCAGAACATCGTGGTGGGCATGAGCGTCGACGGTCGTCGAATGGTGTTGCGGCGGCCGCCTTTACACCCCCGGCCCACCAGTGACAAGACCATGTTGCGGGAAATCGCGGTGCTGCGCACCCTGGCGGGCTCGGCCGTACCGCATCCCGGTTTCATCGCCGCCTGCACCGACCTCGACGTGATCGGCGTGGTGTTCTACCTGATGGAGGAGGTCGACGGGTTCAATCCAGGGACCGAGGTGAGCCCGGCCTACCAGGACGACGCAGATCTGCGCTACCGCGTCGGGTTGTCGTACGCGGGGAGCCTGGCCGAACTGGGCAACGTCGCCTGGGAGAACAGTGAGCTCGCCGCCATCCGCCGGCCGGGATCCTTTCTGGCCCGGCAGGTTCCGCAGTTCCTGGGGCTGCTCGAGAGCTATCGGCACGAGCAGTATGCGCCCGAGTCGTTGACGGGGGTGGGGGAGCTGGCGCAATGGCTGGAGGACAACCGGCCCGCCGACGGTGAGCCGGGCATCATGCACGGCGACGCGCACCTCAACAACGTCCTGTTGCGCCGGGACACCCCCGAACTGGCCGCGTTCATCGACTGGGAGATGTGCACGATCGGCGATCCGCTGCTCGATCTCGGGTGGATGCTGGTGTGCTGGCCCGACGACCCCAATCCGATCAACGCGGGGTCGGCGCTGGCCGCCCTCGGCGGTCTGGCCCACCGCAGTGAACTCATCGAGGCCTACCGGGCTGCGGGCGGCCGCCGGACCGACCAGCTGGACTGGTATGTGGCGCTGGCCTGTTTCAAACTCGGCATCGTCATCGAGGGCACCTGGTCGCGGTACCTGGCGGGACGGGCCAGCCGCGATGCCGGCGAGCAACTGCACGCCTCGGCCGAGAACCTCCTCACGCTGGGGACCCGGGTCGCCAAGGGGGACAACCCCTTCACGTGACTTTCCCTCGCGCGCGGGAATCAGTAGGTGTCGAGGGCGAGCTTGACCGCGAGGGCCACGCCCGCCGCGCCGATCAGGAATCGCAGCGGAGCCGCTGGCGCGTGGCGCACGATCACCGGGCCCAGCCGTGAGCCGATCAGGCAGCCGGCGCCCAACGGGACGACGGCCGGCCAGTACACCGGCGCGACCACGATGAAGGCGACGGCGGCCACCGCGTTGGCCACGCCGAGGATCACGTTCTTGGCGGCGTTGGCATGGGCGAGGGTCGCGCCGCCGGTCCGCAGCAGCAGCGCCAGCAGCAGCACCCCCGCGGCGGCGCCGAAGTAACCGCCGTAGATGGTGATCAGGAAGATCGCTCCGGCTTCCATGGCCACCTTGATTCGATGCTCGCGGTGATCGGCCACCCGGGTCTCCCGCTGGCGGCCTCGCGGCAGCAGAATCGCCACCGACGCGAACGCCAGCAGCAGCGGGACGACCTTCTCGAAGCCGTCGGCCGGCGTGCACAGCAGCAGGGCCGCACCGCATGCCCCACCGGCCACCGCGACCGGGATGATCCGTTTGATCCAGGCCCTCTGCCTGGCGAGTTCGGGCCGCGACCCCCACACCGAACCGACGCCGTTGAACACCAACGCCACGGTGTTGGTCACGTTCGCGGTGACCGGAGGCAAGCCGATGAGCAGCAGCGCGGGATAGGTGGCCACCGAGGCCAGTCCGGCGATACTGCCGGTGAGTCCGCCGCCGATGCCGGCGGCGACCAGCAGGACGACCTCGCCGACGCTCACGCGGTTCCCTCGCAGGCTCGGTTACCGCATTCTGGGGCCATGATTCGCTCGCAAGCTTCGCTCATGCCGTTCCCACCCGGCCGAGAGTACGGACCGAAAGTGTTTGCGTGACCGGCCGGGCTGCGTCTAGCATCGCCAACGTGCCAAGGCCACTCGTAGTAGCAACCCGCAGCGGGGTCTGATCGGACCGACCCCTCGCTGTGGGTCGTTCGCTACTTCGTCGGTCACTTCCTCTGAGCAGAGAAGACCGGCACATGTATCTCACCTCATCGGCATCTCAATCCGGCACCGCATCGACTTTCGCCGCCCATTTCTCCAACCCGCTGCCGCGCGGCCTGCGCGAAGCCGGCGAGAGTGCGTCCTGGGACCAGTTCCTGGCCGAATACGCGGCCGGCCCGGGCGCGTTGAAGCTGGGCCAGTGGTCCTGCACCGACACGGAGCGTTCAGCCGGCAAGTTGGGGCCGCAGGCTCGCCATTACCAGGCCACGTTGGCCTTGGGCGACACCATCAGCACCTTGACCGCGGCCGCTTGCGGACCCGTGGCCGCACTGACCGAGATGCTCTACGCGCGTGGGATCACGGTCGAGACCAAGTCGTTTCATCAGTTGCCCACCGGCGGTCGTACCGCGACGTTCATCGAAGGCTGCGACGGCCTGCACAGCGAGTGGGCCATGGGGCTGGCCGACGATCCGGAGCAGTCGGCGCTCTACGCCGTGATCGCCTGCGCGAACCGGCTGATGACTGCGGCGTGAGCTGCTATCCGTCCACGAAGGTGACGGTTTCACTCAACGGCGCGCGGCCGGTGCGCACGAACCTGACCGCTGGGTCTTCGTAGCCGATCGACATGCCGCAGAACAAGGTGAGTTCGGGCGGGGGCGACAGGACGTCGGCGACCGTGCCGTGCACCTGAGACCACGCCATCTGGGGGCAGCTGTGCAGTCCTTCGGCCCGCAGCAGCAGCATCACGGTCTGCAGGTACATCCCGGCGTCGGCCCACTGGGCCGGGCCCAGGTTTCGGTCGATGTAGCAGAAGAGCGCTGCCGGTGCGCCGAAGCAGTCCCAGTTGGCGATCGCGGCGCGTTGGCGCGCGTCCCAGTCGTCGCGGGCGATGCCCAGCGCGCTGTAGCGCTCCTTGCCGAACGCGGCGCGGCGGTCCCGGTATGGCGACTGCATGTCGGACGGGTACATCTCGTACTCGCGCTCGTCCCACGGGAGGCCGTTCGCCACCCGTTCGGTGGCCCGTTTCTTGAGTTCGGCCAGCGGCGCCCCGGTGACCACATAGATGGTCCACGGCTGGATGTTCGAGCCGGACGGCGACCAGGCGGCGGCCGTCAGCACGCGTTGCAGCACTTCTACCGGAACGGGTTGATCAGTGAATCCGCGTACCGCCCGCCGGCTGGTGACCGCGTCGTAGACGTCCATCATCGGATGCCTCCCGGAATAAGATCGTCGCGTTTGCGACTATCTTATTCAAGATAATCTCAAGCAAGATTATTCCTCGGGGTCGAGCGGCTCCGGGTGGGGGCTGAACCGGATGAGAATCTCCCTCAGCTGATCGGCCTCGCCGGGACGCAATGTCGACACCAGTTGGTCGGCCAGCGGCCGCGCCGCAGCGTGCGCCGCATCGAAGAGTGCGATTCCTTCGCGGGTGATCTCCACCGCCCGAACCCGCCGGTCGCCCGGAACGGGCTTACGCACCGCGAGGCCCTTGCGCTCCAGGTCATCGATGACGCGCATGATGGCGGACTTGTCGGAGCCCGTTGCCTCCACGAGATCGCGTTGTTCGGTAGGGCCGTGATTGACCAGCTCGAGGAGGACCGCGAAATGGCGCATCTCGATTCCGAGCGGTTGAAGTGCCTCCGACATCACTTCAACCGCATGCCAGTGGGCCCGTCGCAGCAGCAGTCCCAGCGCGAACGGCGAAGCATCACCCGGGCGGTCGGTGGCCCGGGGGGTGGACGCCTCCTTGGGGGCATCGGCGGTCATGCCGCGACGGTAGACGCCCGAGACCGCGAATGGCCGGTTATCGCACGGTGATTCGTTCGCCCGTGCGACAACCGGCCATTCGGTGGACCGGACCGTGTCAGCGCAGCGGGCGCAGCACGATCGGCATGCCGTCGATCGGCACCGGCATGCCGCCGTAGTCGTAGCTCGGCTTGTAATCCGGGCTGGCGAGTTCCAGCTTGTAGCGGCGCAGCAGCCGGTGCATCACGGTCTTGATCTCCAGCTGGCCGAACACCATGCCGATGCACTTGTGGGCACCACCGCCGAACGGGGCGAACGCGTAGCGGTGCTTCTTGTGCTCGCTGCGCGGCTCGGCGAAGCGATCCGGGTCGAACTTGTCCGGATCGGTCCACAATTCCGGCAACCTGTGGTTGATCGACGGCCAGGTCACCACGCTCGTGCCGGCCGGGATGAAGTAGCCCAGCAGGTCGGTGTCGCGCACCGCCTGACGGAAGTTGAACGGCAGCGGCGTCATCATCCGCAGTGACTCGTTGATCACCAGGTCATAGGTTTCCAACTTGTCCAACGCCTCGAAGTCCAGCGGCCCGTCGCCGATCCGCGCGGAGTCGTCGCGCAGGCGTTCCTGCCACTCGGGGTTGGCCGCCAGGTGGTAACACATCGTCGTCATCGTCGAGGTGGACGTGTCGTGGGCGGCCATCATCAGGAAGATCATGTGGCTGATGATCTGGTCGTCGGTGAAGGACTGCCCGTCCTCGTCGGCGGTATGACACAGCACGCTGAACATGTCGGTGCTCTCCGACTGGCGCTTCTCGCCGATGCGACTGGCGAAGTAGTCCTCCAGGGTCTTGCGGGCCTGGATGCCCCTCCACCACTTCAGCGGCGGCACCGAGGTCCGCACGATCGCGTTGCCCGCCCGCGTGGTGGTGGTGAACGCGTTGTTGACCGTGGTGACCAGCGCGCGGTCGGTGCCGGCCGGCACGCCCATGAAGACCTCGGACGCGATGTCGAGCGTGAGTTCCTTCATCGCCGGGTGCAGGAGGAAGCGCGGGTCGTTGGCCACCCAGTCGTTGGCCAGCACGCTCGTGGCCACCGAATCGATGTGCGAGATGTAACCGGTCAGCCTGGTGCGGGTGAACGCCTCCTGCATGATCCGGCGGTGGAACATGTGCTCGTCGAAGTCCAGCAACATCAGGCCGCCCTCGAAGAACGGGCCGATGACCGGATCCCAGGCGCGCTGCGAGAAGTCCTTGTTGCGGTTGGAGAACACTGCCTGGGTCGCGTCCGGCCCGAGTGCCATCACCGAAGAGAGCGCGGGTGACTGCGCGTAGTAAATGGGGCCGTGCTTGCGGTACAGCTCCAGGATGAAGTCGGGACCGCCGCGGAAGATCTCGATCATGTGGCCGATGATCGGCAAACCGGAGTCGCCGCTGATCGGCTTGAGTCCACTGCCGGCCGGCGGCTCGGCGAATACGAACTGGTCCCATTGCTTGGCCTTGAGCCGCTTCTCCAGCGCACCCATGCCCGGCAGTGTGTTGGGCGTCGGGGTGAACCGGCGCTTGGCCTGATCGAGCAGGTAATGCGGGGTGCTGATGGTTGCCATGGGCCGCTCCTGACCATAAAAGGCTGACGAAGTGTGGTCGATCTCACCACTTGACGCCATCCTGACTGTCAGACTTGACGCATGTCAAGTTTTGAACTGGCGCGTCGTGGATGCAAAGGTCTAATGCCATGACCGCCGAATCGATACCGGGGAGCAGCAATGGCTCCACCGGGCGTCCGCAGGCCCGTCGCAGCCGGGGTGACCGGCAACGCGAGGCGATCGTGGCGGCCGTGCGGGACCTGCTCGAGGAGCAGTCGTTCGCCGATCTGTCGGTGAGCACCATCAGCGAACGCGCCGGGGTGGCCCGGTCGGGCTTCTACTTCTACTTCGATTCGAAGTACGCGGTGCTGGCCGTGATCGTCTCCGACGCGATGGAACAACTCGCCGCGTTGACGCACAACTACGCGCCGCGGGACGCGGGTGAGACACCCGCCGCCTTCGCCAAGCGGATGGTCGGCAGCGCGGCGACCGTCTTCGCCACCAACGACCCGATCATGTCGGCCTGCACCGTCGCCCAGAACACCGACGCCCAGATCCGCGAGTTGATGAACGACTACGAGGACGCCGTGATCGACCAGATCGTGGGCCTCGTCGAACAAGACGCCGGTGCCCGGCCGATCTCGGACGACCTGCCCGCGCTGGTCCGGACCCTGGTGGCGACCACGGCGATGACGCTCTCGCACGACTCCGCCTTCGTCGGGCGGGGCACCGACCCGGCGCGCGCGCTCGACGTGGTCGAGCGACTGTGGCTCAACGCACTGTGGGGTGGCCAGGAGGGCTAGCGTCACAGGTAAGGTCACCGCTATGGGGAGTGATACCGCGGGTAACGCCCGGGCTGACTTTCGGGGCAAGAAGTGTTTGATCACCGGCGCGGCCAGCGGCATCGGCCGCGCCACGGCGCTGGCACTGGCAGCCCGTGGCGCTGAGTTGTACCTGACCGACCGGGACGAGGTCGGGCTGGCCCAGACCGTGGCCGATGCCCGGGCACTGGGCGCCCAGGTGCCTGCCCACCGGGCCTTGGACATCTCCGACTACGACCAGGTGGCGGCCTTCGGTGCCGACATCCACGCGGCGCATTCCGCGATGGACGTGGTGATGAACATCGCCGGGGTGTCGGCATGGGGGACCGTCGACCAACTCACCCATCAACATTGGCGGTCGATGATCGACGTCAACCTGATGGGACCGATCCACGTGATCGAGACGTTCCTGCCGCCGATGGTGGAGGCCCGCCGCGGTGGGCATCTGGTGAACGTGTCCTCGGCCGCGGGCATCGTCGCGCTGCCATGGCACAGCGCCTACAGCGCCAGCAAGTACGGGTTGCGCGGGCTGAGCGAGGTGCTGCGCTTCGACCTGGCCCGCCACCGCATCGGAGTGTCGGTCGTGGTGCCCGGTGCGGTGAAAACCGGTCTGGTGCAGACGGTTCAGATCGCCGGCGTGGACCGGGAGGACCCGAACGTGCAGAAGTGGGTGGACCGGTTCGCCGGCCACGCCATCTCGCCGGAGAAGGCCGCCGACAAGATCCTGGCCGGGGTGGGCCGCAACCGCTTCATGATCTACACCTCTGCCGACATCCGCGCCCTGTACGCGTTCAAGCGGGTCGCGTGGTGGCCCTACAGCGTGGCGATGCGGCAGGTCAACGTGTTGTTCAGCCGGGCGCTGCGGCCGAAATCCGTGCAGCCCTAGCGTTTTCCCCAATGCCAGGACGGCGTGTTGAGCATGCCGAACCCTTCCACCTTCGTCTCGCCCCACTGCTTGTAGAGCTCCACCTCGATAGCGTTGCCGCGCTGCTCCTCGGCGGCCGGTGTGGCCTCCAGGAAGTCCAGCAGGGCGCGCGAATGGGTCACCACGACCACCTGCGATTGTTTGGCCGCAGTGCGGATCAGTGAGGCCAACGGCCGGACCAGGTCGGGGTGCAAGGAGGTCTCGGGCTCGTTGAGCACCATCAACGAGGGGGGCCGGGGACTGGCCAGGGCCGTCGCCCACAGCAGGAAACGCAGCGTGCCGTCCGACAATTCGGCCGCGCGAAGAGGTCGCAGCATCCCACGCTGACGCAGTTGAAGGTCGAACAGCCCGTCGTTGACCGCAACCGAGACCGTCGCTCCGTCGAAGGCGTCGGCAACTGCGCGGGCCAAGTCGTCGAAGGTCGTCTCGACGATCGTCTGCACCGCCGCAGCCAGATCGGAGCCGTCATCGGAGAGCACCGGGGTGCGGGTGCCGACGTGTGGTTGACGCGCAGGAGCCCCGGCGTCGACGCGGAACCCGTCGTAGAACCGCCAGTCGCGGAGACGGTCGGACACCGCCGACAGTTCGGGAAGCGCGTGGGGGTGGGCGTATTCGGCCAGCACGCTGCGGTAGGACGGCAGCGAGCGGGTCAGCTCGTCGAAACCCCGGCCCGACTGCGCGGCGACTTCGGCGTACTCGCGAGTGCGGCTCACCAGTGTCGAGGCCGGGCGCAACACCGGCCCTGCGAACACCACCTCCCGTTTGATCTCCGGATCGAGTGAGAATGCCGACGGTGTTCCACCGGATCCGGCCATCTGCGGCAGCCCCAGATCGACCAGGTAGCCGAAATCATCTGCGGAGAAACCGAGTTCAAGCGACACCGGGCGGGTACGGACGGTGCCCTGGGCCTGCTCGCTCGGTTTTTCCGGGCCTGCCCATAAGACCGACTGCAGGCCGCCCTCGCGGGCCAGCGAGCCGATCACCTGGCCCCGCCCGCAGTCCGCCAGCAGCCGCAGTGCGCGGTAGATGGACGACTTGCCGGTGCCGTTGGCGCCGGTCACCACCGTGAGTTCGGCCAGCGGCAGGATCACCTCTCGTAATGAGCGGTAGCCCCGGATCGCGATGGTCTGCAGCATGGGGACGAGGTTATTGGTCGGCGGTGACAATCGCGGCAGCCGGAACATCGTCCATCGACAGTTCGAGCCGAACCCCCAGCAGCCGGACGGGTCGGTCCAGCTCGAACTGATCGAAGACCGTCAGCGCGGTGTCGGTGATCAGGCCGGCGTCGGTGCTCGGCGAACTCAGCTTGCGGATCTTGGTGCGCGTATAGAAGGTGCTGGTACGCACCGTGACCGCCACGCGGGTGACGATGCGCCCCTGCTCGACCACCTCGTCCAGGGTTCGTCGAGTCAGCTCGCGGATCGCGTCCTCCATCTCGCTGCGCTCGGTGAGATCGGCGGGAAAGGTGATGACGTGACTGCGTGAGCGTGGAATCCACGGCTCGGAGCTCACCTCGGTATCACCGCCGCCCTTGGCCAGCAACAGGATCCACAGCCCGGTACTGGGCCCAAAGGCCGACGTGAGCACGGTCGCATCGGTGGCGGCCAGATCGGCGACTGTGGTGATGCCCAGCGTGGCAAGCTTTTTCGTGGTCTTGGGTCCGACGCCCCACAGCGCATCGGTCGGGCGGTCGCCCATCACCGACATCCAGTTGGCCTCGGTGAGCACGTAGACACCTGCGGGTTTGGCCAGTCCCGTCGCCACCTTGGCACGCTGCTTGTTGTCGCTGATACCCACCGAGCAGGACAGCCCGGTCTCGGCGGCGATCACCGTGCGGATGCGCTCGGCCAGCTCGACCGGATCGCTCACGTCGGCTCCCAGGTAGGCCTCGTCCCAGCCCCAGACCTCCAGCGGGTGGCCGAGATCGCGCAGCAGGCTCATCACCTGTTCGGAAGCCGCGTCGTAGGCGTCCGGGTCCGACGGCAGAAAGGTGGCGTCGGGGCATTTGCGTGCCGCCGTGCGCAGCGGCATGCCGGCGTGCACCCCGAACTCACGCGCCTGATACGACGCACAGGTGACCACCTTGCGGGGCTCGGTGGGGTCACCGCTGCCGCCGACGATGACGGGCAGGCCCTCGAGTTCGGGGTGGCGGCGCAGCTCCACCGACGCCAGGAACTGGTCCAGGTCGACATGTAGCACCCAGGCGGTCATGGCGCTAGTGGCCACACAACTTGCGGGCCGTGTCCTGCCACGCTGCCGTCAGCTCGTCGAGGCTGCGGCCGGCGGAGAGCTGGTGGGCCAGGTAGTCAGGGTCCAGTAGCGCGATCAGCGCGTCGGCCTGGGCGTCGAGATCGCCTGTGGTGCAGGCAGTTTCGAGAAGCATCCGAACGTGGGTGCGGTGCAGGGTGAACGGGCCGGTGTAGCGCAGGGCGGGATCCCGGATGGCATCGGACAGCAGGGCCTGGTGGCAGTGCACGAACCGGAGGCGATCCGCGCCGTAGGCCAGCAGTCGTTCCAGCGGGGGTGCGCCGGGCCCCAGCGGGGGCGGACCGAACATGAAGGCGTCCTGTTCGGCGGTCTCGTCCTCGTCGAGGAGCACCATCATCAACCCCGCACGGCTGCCGAACCTGCGGAACACCGTGCCCTTCCCGACGCCGGCCTCGATCGCGATATCGTCGGTGCTGACCGCGTCCGGTCCCCGTTCGGCGATGAGCCGGCGCGCGGCGTCGAGAATGAGCACGCGGTTTCGGGCGGCATCGCCGCGTTCTTGTGGCGCCGGGTCGATGCCCGCGAGCTGGGTCGGGCGGTCGGAGGCTGCCACAACTGCACTTTAACTCAGATGGAATTAATCGGACCACAGTCCGGTTGATCGTTGCGAGAATCGGGCGAGACGAACAAGGGAGTGGTGAACATGGCCGATGTCAAGGTCTTGGTGTTGGTAGGAAGCCTGCGTGCAGCCTCGATCAACAGGCAGCTCGCCGAACTGGCGGTGGAGCAGGCGCCCGACGGGGTGGAACTGAAGATCTTCGATCGGCTGGGGGAGTTGCCCTTCTACAACGAGGACGTCGACACCGCGGAGGTGGCCGAGCCCGTGGTCGCGCTGCGTGCGGCGGCCGCCGAGGCCGACGCCGCACTGGTGGTCACGCCCGAATACAACGGCAGCATCCCCGGCGTGTTGAAGAACGCCATCGACTGGCTGTCGCGGCCGTGGGGCAACGGCGCGCTCAAGGACAAGCCGCTGGCGGTCGTCGGGGCGGCACTCGGGCAGTACGGCGGGGTGTGGGCGCACGACGAGACTCGTAAATCCTTCGGCATCGCCGGGCCGCGCGTGGTCGAAGATCTGAAGCTGTCGGTGCCGTCCAAGTCGCTCGACGGCAAGCACCCCAGGGAGAACGTCGAGGTGGCAGAGACGCTGCGCGACATTGTGAGCAAGCTCACAACCGAGGTCGGCTGAGGGGTCGTCTTCGCGTTTTGCCGTTTGCGCCGCTTTCCGGCAAAATCTTGCCGCCGGCTGGGTCGTTCCGACCCGGCCGGCGGCTTTGCTATTGGGGGGTCTTGCGCTTTGCGGCGGACGGACTTGTCGGTGCCTGGTGCTACATCTGGTGGTGCGGCGCGACACGGTCTGTCAAGTCGAGCGCGACACGCCGTGAACGTGGTTGCTGGCAAGCTTACGACCTGGGAATTTCAGAAATGTTATTCAGAACATGTTGTATGGCTTCGAACTGTCGGCCACTAGGTGTAGTGTCTGTGAGACCGACAGGCCACCACAGTTCGGGTGCCGGCCGGAGCGCAGCGAATCCGGCCGAGTCGGTTTCAAGACCAGCCGGAGAGCGGCTTCGACCGGCAGGAATTTTGGCGGCCCGAAGGTCGCTGAACTTAAGCGAAACGTAAGACCCGATCAGTTGCCAGTCACCTGTCTAGTTTGTTCACTTTCCGCAAGAGGAGCCGTACCGAAGATGACCGTCACCGTGTACACCAAGCCCGCATGCGTGCAGTGCAACGCCACCTACAAGGCGTTGGAAAAGCAGGGCATCGAGTTCGAGAAGGTCGACATCACCCTCGACAGCGAGGCCCGTGACTACGTCATGGCGCTCGGTTACCTGCAGGCCCCGGTGGTCGTCGCCGGCAACGAGCACTGGTCGGGCTTCCGGCCGGATCGGATCAAGGCCCTCAGCACGGTCGCGGCGACCGCGTAACAGAAGGTCATCACTACGGGGGAGGACGGAGAACACGATGAGTCACCTCGTCTACTTCTCCAGTGTCTCGGAGAACACCCACCGCTTCGTCCAGAAGCTGCATTGGCCCGAAGACCGAGTCACCAGGATTCCCCTGCACGGCCGCATCGAGGTGAACGAGCCTTACGTTCTGATCCTTCCGACTTACGGCGGCGGCCGGGCCACCCCCGACATCAACAACGGGGGCTACGTGCCCAAGCAGGTCATCGCATTTCTGAACAATGAACACAACCGGTCGTTGATCCGCGGCGTCATTGCCGCGGGCAACAACAACTTCGGTGCGGAATTCGCGTACGCGGGCGATGTGGTCTCGCGCAAATGCGGTGTGCCGTACCTGTATCGCTTCGAACTCATGGGGACCCCGGACGACGTCGAAGCTGTCCGTTCGGGGTTGAAAGACTTTTGGAAGGACCAGACGTGCCACCAACCGTCACAGCTGCAGAGCCTGTAACCACCCCCGGGCATACGCTGCCCGGAGAGACTGATTACCACGCGCTCAACGCGATGCTGAATCTGTACGACGCCGACGGCAAGATTCAGTTCGACAAGGATGTGCGGGCCGCGCGGGAGTACTTCCTGCAGCACGTCAACCAGAACACGGTGTTCTTCCACAGTCAGGACGAGAAGCTCGACTACCTGATCGAGAAGGAGTACTACGAGCGCGAGGTGCTCGATCAGTACAGCCGCAACTTCGTCAAGAGCCTGCTGGATCGCGCGTATGCCAAGAAGTTCCGGTTCCCGACGTTCCTCGGCGCGTTCAAGTACTACACCTCCTACACGCTCAAGACCTTCGACGGGAAGCGCTACCTGGAGCGCTTCGAAGACCGCGTCGTGATGGTGGCACTGGCCCTGGCCGCTGGTGACACCGTGCTGGCCGAGAAGCTCGTCGACGAGATCATCGACGGCCGCTTCCAGCCGGCCACCCCGACATTCCTCAACTCGGGCAAGAAGCAGCGCGGCGAGCCGGTGTCCTGCTTCCTGCTGCGCATCGAGGACAACATGGAGTCCATCGGGCGCTCGATCAACTCGGCCCTGCAGCTGTCCAAGCGCGGTGGTGGAGTTGCCCTGTTGCTGACCAACATTCGTGAGCACGGCGCCCCGATCAAGAACATCGAGAACCAGAGCTCGGGCGTCATCCCGATCATGAAGCTGCTGGAGGACTCGTTCTCCTACGCCAACCAGCTCGGCGCCCGCCAGGGTGCCGGTGCGGTGTACCTGCATGCGCACCACCCCGACATCTACCGGTTCCTCGACACCAAGCGCGAGAACGCCGACGAGAAGATCCGGATCAAGACGCTGAGCCTCGGCGTGGTGATCCCGGACATCACCTTCGAGCTGGCCAAGAAGAACGAGGACATGTACCTGTTCTCGCCGTACGACGTCGAGAAGGTCTACGGCGTTCCGTTCGCCGACATCTCGGTGACCGAGAAGTACTACGAGATGGTCGACGACGCGCGGATCCGCAAGACCAAGATCAAGGCGCGCGAATTCTTCCAGACGCTGGCCGAGCTGCAGTTCGAGTCGGGCTACCCGTACATCATGTACGAGGACACGGTGAACCGGGCCAACCCGATCGCCGGCAAGATCACCCACTCCAACCTGTGCTCGGAGATCCTGCAGGTCTCCACCGCCTCGGAGTTCAACGACGATCTGTCCTACTCCAAGGTGGGCAAGGACATCTCGTGCAACCTGGGGTCGATGAACATCGCCAAGACGATGGACTCACCGGACTTCGCCCAGTCCATCGAGGTGGCCATCCGGGCGCTGACCGCGGTGAGCGACCAGACCCACATCTGGTCGGTGCCGTCGATCGAGCAGGGCAACAACAGCTCGCACGCGATCGGCCTGGGGCAGATGAACCTGCACGGGTACCTGGCCCGCGAACGGATCCACTACGGATCCGAAGAGGGCATCGACTTCACCAACATCTACTTCTACACCGTGCTGTTCCACGCGCTGCGGGCCTCGAATCTCATTGCGATTGAACGAGGCACCAGCTTCGGCGGGTTCGAGGACTCGAAGTACGCCTCCGGTGAGTTCTTCGACAAGTACACCGAGCAGGCGTGGGAGCCGGCCACCGACAAGGTGCGGCAGATCTTCGCCGACGCCGAGATCCACATTCCGACACAGGATGACTGGAAGCAGTTGAAGGAGTCGGTGCAGGAGCACGGCATCTACAACCAGAACCTGCAGGCCGTCCCGCCGACCGGGTCGATCTCCTACATCAACCACTCGACGTCGTCGATCCACCCGGTGGCGAGCAAGATCGAGATCCGCAAGGAAGGCAAGATCGGCCGGGTCTACTACCCGGCGCCGTATCTGACCAACGACAACCTGGAGTACTACCAGGACGCGTACGAGATCGGATACGAGAAGATCATCGACACCTATGCCGCGGCGACTCAGCATGTGGATCAAGGTCTTTCGCTGACGCTCTTCTTCAAGGACACCGCCAGCACCCGCGACGTCAACAAGGCGCAGATCTACGCCTGGCGCAAGGGAATCAAGACGCTGTACTACATCCGGCTCCGCCAGATGGCGCTGCAAGGCACCGAGGTAGAAAATTGCGTCAGCTGCATGTTGTGACGCACTACTAGACAGGTCGCAGGCCAGGGGAGATTCCCCTGGCCTGCTTCTATCGCAGCAGTGACGTCGAGTGACCGTCGTCGGCTGTGCGAGACAGCGTCAGTCCGTGCTCGGTCATGTAGTCGCCGATGAGCTACTCAGGGGCGAATGGCCAGTTGTTGCACGCAAATCGCGAAAAAGTGTCTGACAACTGGCCATTCGGCGTCGGCCGAGGACAACATCGCGGAGATGCGCCGTTCAAATCGAGTGGGCTCAGGCGTGCAACAGCGAACCTATTCCGTGGACGTAATCCGTTGCCGCAAGCCGGTGAGTCGGGCGTACTCGTCGAATTCTGCAATCGCAGCGTTGCCGGTCACGGGGTCGGTGAGTTCCGCACGGGTCCAATCGTCGGTCCAGTCGATGACCCAGCCTGACATCACTGCCAGACCATGCATGGCGGATCGGTGATCCTCGATCGTGCCGGCCGTCAATGCCATCGGCACCCTCGCCGGGAACCGATGGTCGATCCGAGGCCGGGCGAACTCGAGGTCACCCAGCAGGAGCACGGCCAGGGAGCCCCCGCCAAGGGACACAACGTAGGTGATGCCGCCGCCCGTCACCGCCGCCACTACCGCACCGATTTCGAGCGCCGCGTACTCCGCTGCAGTATCGGGGTCGCTGCCGACCGGGAAGGGCACCTCGTCGTTCAGGAGGCTGGGCAGACCGTCAGCACGGCCGCGCTCCAGAATCATCTGTGCGCCCGCGCGACCGCCGGACGGCAGCGCACGACCCCAGAGGATCGACTGCGGACCGGGCGCGACGCTGGCCATCAACTCGACCGTGGTGGCCAGTGTCTGCCCAGATTCGTGACCAGTGAAGACAAGGGAATCCTCAGCCAAGTCCGCCGCGTAGTCGAACTCGCCGCCCAGCCGTTCCTCCACTCCCTCCTGAAGAAGGAGTTGACTCAAGGCGGCATACAGCGCCCCACTGTCGTGCAATACCCGCAAGTCCTCGAATGCGATGGCCACATCCAGACACTAGTGCTGCACGGCCGCCGTTTCGTATCGGTGCGGCACTGACCTCGCGCCGGTCCGTTGCCGTTCTTGGCTTTTGGTGCTTCGACCCGGTCTCCAATCGAAATACGATGGCTTCACGAACGGGTAGCCGCGTGCCGGAGTTGGGCAGGACAGGTGGGTGCCAACGTCCTTGAGCGGTCCGCTGACGAACATAGGAGTCCCAGAACGTGAGCTACGACTTCACGGTGCTGATCCCCGAACTCATCGGCACCCACGAACAAGCTTTGGCGCTACACAACGCGATGTGTGAACAACCGCAAGGCCCCGTGCCTGACAACGTGCAGCGATTCATGGATGAACTGCATCAGAAGTACGGCTACGAGAACGACGAGGAGTCAGGGTTCCTCAGCGTCGCGCCGATCGACGGGGACGCGCGAGGAGCGGTGGTGCCGACATGGATCGGTTCGATACCCGAGAACCGTGCCGCGATGTTGGAGCTCGCCCGCGACCACGGTTTGGGACTCTACGATCCGCAGCGCGATCGGCTGTACGATCCGCGCGGCCACATCCAGGGACTCACCGTGACATTGGGCGACGGATGGGACGTGCCTTACCTCAGCCCCGCTCTGCTGAGTGATCTCTTCGATCACCCCCACCCTGAATATCCGTGGGTGATCATCGAGCGAGCCGACCAGTTCTACATCCAGTCGAAATTTCCACTGGATGAGCAGGTGGAGGTCGAGTATCGGCGCGGTGGCCCGGACCGTCACTATCAGGCGGTCACGCCGGATCGCCAACTGGCCCAAAAGGTTTTGTGGGGGTGGGCCACCGAGAGCGCTGGCTGGGAATCAATGCTGCAGTGGGAGCCGATGGACTTCACCTAGACCACGCAGGCCGGTATTGCGAGCTTCCGGATCAGCTTTCCCGGCCCTGCTCCGCACGCAGCGCCTTCAGTCGCCGCTGCTCGGACAGCACGTTCTGGTAGCTCTTGCGTTCGGCGACCAGCCACTCCGGCTTCTCCTCGAGCAGCTGATCGATCTGCTCGGTGGTGAGCGCATCCCCGACATCGCCGCGCGCCAGGCCGGCGATCGAGATGCCGAGCTTGGCTGCCACGAGGTTCTTCGGGTGCGGCCCGTTCTTGCGGAGATCCTTGAGCCACTGCGGTGGGTCGGCCTGCAACTCGGCGAGCTCGGCGCGGGTGATCGCGTTCTCCTGAAACTCCGCGGGTGTGGCGGGCAAGTACACGTCCAGCTTCTTCGCCGCGGTAGCGGGTTTCATGGACTGCGCGTTTGGCCTGCTCATGGCTTCAGCGTATCGGTAACCTGAGGCGGTGACCCCGCAGTCCCTCACCCTCGCGTACGTCCCTGGCGGGACGCCCGCGAAGTGGGCTCGGATCTGGACGGAGCGCCACCCCGAGGTGCGGCTGCAATTGCACGCCGTTGCTGCGACGGATGCAGCTGCCGCGGTGCGGGACGGCGCGGCCGACGTGGCGTTGCTCCGCCCGTCCGCCGACATGTCCGGGCTGGCGGTGATCCCGCTCTACGAGGAGACAACGGTGGCGGTGATCCCGACTGATCACCTTCTCAGCGCCGTCGACGAGGTCACCGCCGCAGACCTCGAGGGCGAGCCGACGCTGGTTCCGCTCGACGATGTTGTCGGTTGGGCGGGGGCTCCCGGCGCGCCGGTGGACCACCGGCCGGAGACCACGCAGGACGCGATAGAACTCGTCGCCGCAGGGATGGGAGCGCTGATCGTGCCCCAGTCGCTGGCACGGCTGCATCACCGTAAGGACCTCACATACCGGCCGATCACCGAGGCGCCCACCTGCCCGGTCGCGCTCGCTTTCCCGGAAGGCCCGCAGCCGGAACTCGTCGAGGAGTTCATCGGGATCGTGCGGGGCCGCAAAGCCGGCTCGTCGCGGGGACAAGCCCAGCCGGCACCGAAACGCACCGCACGGGAGAAGACTCTCGCCAAGCAGGCCGCCCGTGCGGCCGCGGGCAAGGTGGCGCGCAAGCCGGGTTCGGCCAAGCGTGGGCGGCGCTGACATACCCGAGGCAGGGGCGGTTCGGGAATCCCGAGCGGGCGCAGTGGGTTCGTGCACATATGACAACTAGCGGTGATGCAGCGTCTTTCGGCCCCAGCGCGCCCGGATACGTCTGGAAATCGACTACAGACGTCGAACCGGTCGAAGTCTTTCCCGGAATCACCGTCCAACTGCTCTGGAAGGGCGCCAACGGGGCAAAAGCGGCGGTCACAACGATCGCGCCGGGCGCGGCATGGGTCGGTGAAGACCTACACGACCCGGGCCCTGAAGAGGTCTATGTCGTCTCCGGTGTATTCAACGACGGCGTGAACGACTACGCCGCAGGCACTTTCCTGCACGCGCCCGCCGGGTCGTGGCATGTACCGCAGTCGACGGAGGGGTGCGTGCTGTTCCTTTTCTATCCGGAAGGCTAGGGACACGGGGCGCGGCCCGATCTACCTTTCGTTTGACCGTTAACCCTCGATAGCAGAATGCCATTCGGTATAGAGCGCATCGATCAGCACCGCGACTTCGTCGTAGGTATCCCACGTGTCCGGGGTCTCGTACGTCGAGTCATGACGGGCGACGACGGGTACGTGCCCATACTGGCGAAGGTAGGGCCGGTAGGCGGACGAGGCGAACGCATTGCCCGTGTCGGTCAGCATGAACGGATCGATCTGGTCGACACAATGCCGGCGTAGGTATTCCCCCGGGGTGATCGTCCGCTCGTACAGCTCGGGCCGGGCGTAGTCGGGCTGCGTCATGCCGTGCAGGGCGAGCCATGCCATGAACATCCCGATGTGCGTGCCGGCAGCTGCCAACTCCAGGCCGGTGTCGATCGCCGTATCGTGATGCCAGCCGGCGTCGTCATACGTCATGGATCGAGGCTATGCCCTGCCAGCAGTGCCCTGCTGCACCAATTTTCGTTCTGCGAAACGCAATCCGCTGTCGGTGTGTTCACGCTGCAATCGTCGAAACTTCATTTGCTGATTTGGTAGCCTCCCCGTCAATATCACTCTCGGGTTGGGGGACCCACGTTGACGATCACACCTACCTCTCTTCTGCGTGCCAAGATCGCGGCGGGCGCTCTGACGGCCGCGGTTCTGGCCGGAACCGCCGTCGTGCAGCCACCCGACGTGACCGTCGCGGCCCAGTCGCATCACGTGGTTCAGATCGAAGTGCAGCTGCTCACCGGAATCGAGGATTCCTCAACAGCTTTCGGAGTGGCGGATTCGACTCTCTACAATCTCGACCAAGCCCAGCTGGTCGAGCGGCTCAACGCCATGAAGAGCCTGGGGGTCACCGATCTGCGTATCGGCGTGCCCTGGGTGTACATCCAGCCCACCAGTTCCACGTCGTATGACTGGACCAAGATGGACAACGTCGTCAACACCGCGACATCGATGGGTTTCTCGATCACCGCCGACATCACGGGCAATCCCGCATGGGACGGCTTGGTCCTGGCGGGCGCACCCGACCCCACCGCCTACGCCAACTTCGCGTCCGCGGTAGCCACCCGCTACGGCAGTCAGATCTCCACCTATGAAATCTGGAACGAGCCGAACGGCATCGTCTTCTACGCCCCGGTCAGCGCGGCTTCATACACGGCCGTACTCAAGGCCGCCTACACCGCGATCAAGCTGGCCAACCCAGACGCCACTGTTCTCGCGGGGGCGCTCGGTGCGACCAAGACCATCAACGGAATCAGTGTCAGCCCACAGCAATTCCTTGCCCAGATGTACGCGGCGGGTGCCGGAGGGTATTTCGACGCCCTGTCCTACCATCCCTACCACTACACGCTGCCCTTCTCGGCGGGGGAGGGCGTGACGGACTCTCCTCTGGAACAGGTTCGAGCGTTGTACGCGATCATGGCCGCCAACGGCGACGGCGACCTGAAGATATGGGCCACCGAGTACGGCACCGCCACCACTCCGGGCATCGGTAACACGCAGACCGAGCAGGCCCAGCTCATGCAGGACTTCCTCGCCGCCTGGTCCAGGCTCTCTTTCGCCGGGCCGGCGTTCATCTACACCGCGCAGGACCTGAAGACCGGAGTCTTGAACGCCGAGGCCAACTTTGGTCTGTTCACCTCAGACGGCAAACCCAAACAGTCCGCGCTGATTCTGGCTGCACTCATCGCCGAGCTCGACGACACCGGCAGCGTGACCGACTACACCGCTCCGAAAATGTCGCTGTCGCGGGAGGTGTACCTGCAGCTTGCCTCCGTGGGCTTCGGCCTGGTCAATCAGGCATTGATCATCCCCAACGCCCTGGTTGCAGCCGTGCTCGAGGCGATGCCGGTTCCCGTTCGGCGGGCGTTCGCCACCGTTGCCGAAGCCGTCTCGCTCGGCGTGGCACACGTGGTGACTGCGATCGCGCCTCTCGCACAGGCCGGTATCGGCCTGCTGGTCAACGCCGGGCCGAACCTGCACAACGCGCAGAACTCGATCACACACGCCGCACAGGAGATCGGCGATGCGATCACCGAGAACCTCCACAACACCCAACTGACGCTGCAGAACAACATTCGCAACACCCGTCTGACCCTGGCCGGGGCGGTTCGCGATACCCAGATCACGCTCGGCCGCCTGCACCAACGTGATGTGCCCAAACCCGCAGGTTTGACAGTCGATCTCGACATGTCGTCACCTGGGGTGCCGGCAGAACCGGGTGCGCCCGACAGCGTCGACCCGAACTCATCGGCCGGTGCGGTGTCCGCGACGTCCGCCGAACCCCAGTCACCCGCGAAGCGGATTCGTCCCGATGGGGTCTCGGCGGGGGAGAAGCGGCCGGTATCGGGCGGGAAGCATCGAAAGGGTATGGCGATCGCTGCCAAGGACAACGCGAGGCACGCCCGCACGTCCACAGCCAGGCAGACGCGAACCGAACAGGCCGCGAAGAAGTCCGAGTCCCAGTCGTGACACGTGTGCGGTCGCGGTGCCGGTCCTGACGATGAATCAGGTCGGGAGCGCCTTGAGGATCTCCGATGCCGCCTGTTTCCACGCGGCGACGTCCGGTGGCCGGGGGATGTTGCCGATCACGAGCACCACGTTCGTCAGATATTTGTCGGTGGCTACCCGCATAACGGGAAAACCGCTCGGGGGCGTGAGAGGTTCGATGACCATGCGTCGGCCGATGCCGGGAACCTCTGTGGCCCCGGGCTCGCCGATGCCGGCGAGGAGCTCTTTGGTGATCACCCCGGTGGATGGTGATTGAACCTTGATATTCGCGGTGAACGACAGCACGCCACCTGCGGTGGCGTAGTACTTGCAGCTGCGTCCGGTTGTCCCGTCGGTGTTCTTGATGTCGGTGTCGTAGCCGTCGTCGATCTCGACGCCAGCGAGGGCTGACATCTGCTCACCGGTGAGCAGACAGTCCGAAGGCAGGACACGATCGCGCCACGTAACGGTGGAGTTGTCCGGCGCCGGAGTGGCGTGAACATCACCCGCGGGGAGCGGCTGCCCGCTGACCGCCTGCGAACAGGCGGTGGCACATGCGAGTACCCCGAGGGTCACCGCTGATGCCCAGTTTTTGCCGAAACGGCCTCGCCGATGCACATTGCCACGCTAGCTGCGAATCCCCGTCCGGATGTTGCGAGTGGCACGGACGGTGCATATAGTACGAATTACAGATAATACGAATCTCGTAATAAATACCTCGCGAGGAGTCAGCCCATGGCTGAGAGATATCCGCCCCCACCGTTCGGCCCCGTCATTCCCGATCTGTTCGTGTACGTGGGATGGAGCATCGACCCAGTGCGAATCGGGCCGTTCCTGCGACCCAGCACCGAGCGTCGGCACGAACTCGCCCGGTTGCGGACCGTTGCCCGTGACTTGTCCCAACAGGCAGACGTGTTGGCGGTGCGTCTATTTCAGACGACGGTCATCGTGCCCGTCCCCGGGGCGCCCTTGCATGACGTGGTCATGTTGGTACGCGTCCGCGACACGCCGACCGCAAGAGCGGTACTGAACGACGCGGCCCTCGCGCGCACCGGCCCGCTGACGACGTTCACGGCCGACAACCGGGCGCGCTTCGGTGTCACCGAGGACGACTCACCGGCGCCGAACATTCTGCTCAACCACTTCACCGGCCCGGCTGACGAAGAATCCGCCGTCACCACCTGGCGGGCGTTGTCCGCGTGGTTCGCCGCGAAGACCGGGATCGACAATTCCACCCTGCTGGTTCCCGACCGGTCCGCGCCGTACGTGTTGGTCAACTATGCCCGCCTTCCGGGTGGGGTGCCGGCCTTCATGGCGCGACAGCTTTTGCGTCCGAGCTTCTACCGGTATGTGCGGCGGTTACTCGTTCGACAGCACCTCACCTCACTGCCGATCTTCGTCCGACCCGTCGATCTGGAAGGACAGTGATGGCGAACCGACCGCCCGGCACCGAAACCGGCAATGACGCCACCCTGCGTACGGCATTGCAGGACCTACGTATCGCACTGGCATTGAGCACGCGGAAGGTGGCGTCCATCGCGGGTCTGAAGGATTCGGATCTTGAGGTGCTCGACGTCCTGACTCGTGGGGGACCGCAGTCGCCGACGGCGTTGGCCCGCAGGCTGTCGATGCAACCGGCCACCATGACCGGCGTGCTGCGGCGCTTGGAGGACGCCCAGTGGGTCGTCCGCCGCCACCAGGACCACGACCGTCGCAGCGTCGAGATCGAATCCGTGGGATTCGCCCGCCTGGCCGACCTCTACCGCGACGGCAGCGGCAGGCTCGATGCCCTTCAAGCGAGCATGACCCCGACACAGGTGGCCACCGTTCTGGCCTATCTCAACGAGGCGTGCGCCCTGGTGACGGAAGCGACCAGGGCCCTGGATGATTCGTCGCACAAGCAGACAACGACGAAGGCGACGAGATCATGAGAGTCACCGTTTTCGGGGCCAGCGGCCCGACCGGTCAGTTGTTGACCGCGCGAATTTTGGACGACGGTCACGACGTGGTCGCGATGACCCGGCGCCCGGCCACGTTTCCGCTCGCCGCCCACCGGTTGCGGGTGTTGGGCGGTGACGCGACGGCGCCGGAAGATGTTTCGGCGGCGATCGCCGGAACTGACGCCGTCGTGTCCGTACTCGGCGCAAAATTCAGCCGTCACCCCATCCACCTGTATTCCGCATCGGCGGAGGCGATTTGTGCTGCGATGGCCCGGGCCGGCGGCGGGCGGCTGATCGTCACCAGCTCTGCGGCACTGAGCGACTGGATCGATCCGGAGTGGGGGTGGGCCGAGCGGACGGTGGCCCGGCGAATCCTGGGGCGCCTGGGCCGCACGCTGTATGCGGACATGGCCCGGATGGAATCCATCGTGGCCGCCGCCGGCCTGGACTGGACGATCATGCGCCCGCTGGGGCTGGCCAACCTCGGCCCACCCACCACTTACCGCATCGCCGAAGACCACATCGCCGGCCGTCAGACTGCACGCCGTGACCTGGCGGCGGCAATCGCCGACCAGCTGACCCGAACCGACTATCACCGCAAGACGGTCGCCGTTGCGACCACCAACCGGCACCAGAGCGTCGCGCAGACGATCTGGCGCGAAGGGATCAAACCCAACCTGCCCACCGCACTGCTCCGCGGCCGGGCCGGATCGCACAGCGGAAGAGAGAAGCTAACCCAATGACCTATCCGGACAACAACTCTGACGTCGAAAGTCAGACTCTGACCTTGATCAACACCGTCGATGTCCCGGCCGACCGTGTCGACGAGTTCCTGGCTGACTGGCAACAGCGTGCCGCGCTGATGAGCACCCTGCCCGGGTTCATCGATTACACACTGCACCGCGCGGTGGACCAGGACGCTCGATTCCAGCTCGTCAACGTCGCGCACTGGGAAAGCCGGGAAGCGTTCGAGGCAGCGCTGGGCAATCCCGAGTTCAACGCTCTGCGCGACGCCGCCCGCCGGGCGTTCGATTTCACCGTTACCGCCACACCTGCGCTGTACCGGGTGGTTGCCAGCGCTCATCGCCATGAGTAGGTGCATCCCACCCGCTGAACCACGGGCACGAGGGTGGTGCTGACCATGCTCGCGGCGAGAGCACACCCAGGTTCCCTGGAAGTGCATCTCGACGAGATCGATGTCCCTGATCTCGGACCCGACGAGGTCTTGGTCAAGGTGGTCGCGGCGGGGATCTCGCCGGGAATGCTGCGGGTCCTGGAACTGGGCCGCTTCTCGCACCTTCCGTCCACGCTGGGCCCGGACGGCGCCGGCACCGTCGTCGCCGCCGGCACCGGCGTGGACACCGTGAAGGTGGGTGAACGGGTGCGCATCCACCCGAATCTCAACTGCCGCAACTGTGTCTACTGTCGAAGCGACCGGGACATGATGTGTCCGCGGCTGGCGATCATGGGGCACGGGGCGTTCGGCGACGGTCCGTTGCCGCTGTATGCCCGCTATCACGACGGGGCCCTGGCTGAGTACGTCCGCGTCCCGTACTGGCTCGTCGACCTGTTGCCCGACCGGGTCAGCTTCGAGGTCGGCGCGAAAGTGAACCATCTGGCCACCGCCGCCCGCGCTCTGACCTGTGCCCGCATCGAACCTGGAGCCACGGTGATTCTCACCGCCGCCACCGGCAGCATCGGTGCGGCGACGGTGCTGTTGGCTCACGTTTTCGGAATCGCCCGGCTGGTCCTGGTCGGCCGAAGTCGCCAGCGCCTCGCCGCGGTCAGTGCCCTTGCCTGCGGCGTCGCCACCGACCTCATCGCAACCGATGACCTGCCATCGGGGTGGGCCGCCGGCAAAGCCCTGTCCGATGTCTTGAAGGCCTTGTTGCCCGATGGTGCCGACGCGGTCGTCGACTACACGCCCACGGGGCCGACCGTGGCCCAGTGTGCCGCCGCCCTGTCCACCGGCGGATACCTGGTCCATCTGGGGTCGAACACCGCGGCTCCGTGGCCGTTGAGCACCGTCATGATGAACTGCTGGACCATCGTCGGAATCCGCGGCGCCACCCGCAACGACTCCGACTACATACTCGCTTTACTCGGCAGCGGAGCCATGAGTGCCGACGCGCTGATCACCCATCGATACCCGTTGTACGAGACGCCCGAAGCGATCCGTGCCATGCACCAGCGCGGGGGTGATAGGCCGATGTGGATGGTGGTGGCACAGCCGTGAGTCCCGCTCGAAAAAACAGTGGCGATCACCGGGCGGAGCCTCGACGCTGAATGCGTGGAGGCACACCTGCATCAGTCACTGGTCGACTTCGAACCTTCCGGGCGGTCCGTCTACCACCCGGACCCGGTGTTGTTCACCCTCGAGCTGACAACGCTGCGCACCACGCCCTGGCCCGGCGACCAGGTCCTGTTGTCGGTCGGCTACGGAAACGGAGTGGTGGGTGCGGCGGTGCAGACGCGCGACTCGGTGCTGTTGGTGAACGGCCTGCCACCCGAGACTGCGATGACCGCGGCCCGGACGCTGGCTGCCGCGGCGGCGAACCTGTCGGGTGCGCGCGGAACACCGGCCACGGCAACGGCTTTCACGCAGGCGTGGCATGCGGTCACGGGTGTGCGGGCGAGCGAGTTGTCCCGCGACGTGCTCTACCGGTTGGGTGAACTCGCAGCTCCGAGCGGTGTCGCCGGCCAATGGCGAAGCGCTGGAGCCGGGGACGCGGACACGGTGGCGCATTGGCTGAACGAGTTCTTCATCGAAGCGTTCGGCGAGCCGTCGAACGTCGATGCGAGTCAGAAGATGTTCACCTCGATCGCCGAAACCGGTGACCACGTCTTGCTGTGGGAGGTGGCCGGGGAACCGGTCAGCATGGCGCGGGTGCGCGCAGCCGTCGTCGGCGCCTCCCGCATCGGCCCGGTGTACACCCCGCCCGAACATCGAGGGCACGGGTATGCGGCCGCGGTCACCGCCGCCGCCGCGCAATTCGCGCGTCGCGGAGGGGCGAGCGAGGTGGTGCTGTTCGCCGACACCGACAACCCGGTGTCCAACCGGGTGTATCAGCGCATCGGCTTCGAGGCCGTCGCCGATGACGTGCGTTACACATTTGCCGGAAACTGACAGCCGCCGACCTCTGTGCCCGCGCGTGCGGGCCGACGGGTCGCGGTTCCCCGTAGTCGCGGAAGGTGCCTCTGGACGCTGACAACTTACGCGCATAAGCTCGCGGTGATTTGGTGCAGCGCGACGAAAGGATGAAGGACATTGAGTAGCACCATTGCGGTCTTCAACCCGTCGAACGAGGAGCAGATCGCGGAAGTCCCGGATTCGGATCAGGCTGCCGTCGACGCGGCGGTGGCCCGCGCGCGTGAGACGTTCGAGTCGGGGGTGTGGCGTAAGTTGCCCGCAGCGCACCGGGCGGAGGTGCTCTTCCGCGCGGCCGAGATCATCAAGGCGCGCACCGAGGAACTCGCCGAGATCGAGGCGCGCGACAACGGCATGAATGCGATGGCTGCGCAGCAGATCATCAAGGTGGCCAACGAGATGCTGATCTACTACGCCGGCTGGGTCGGCAAGATCCACGGCGAATCGGCCAATCTCATCTCCGACGGGCTACTCGGCCACTTCGAGGAGTACCACACCTTCACCCAGTTGGAGCCGGTCGGTGTGGTCGGGCTGATCATTCCGTGGAACGGGCCGTTTTTCGTCGCGATGCTCAAGGTCGCCCCGGCGTTGGCGGCCGGATGCAGTGCGGTGCTCAAGCCGGCCGAGGAGACCCCGCTGTCCGCGCTGAAACTCGAAGAGATCTTCCGTGAGGCAGGGCTACCCGATGGTGTGCTCAACGTCATCACCGGGTACGGCGAGACCACGGGTGCGGCACTGACGGCACACCCCGATGTCGACAAGATCGCGTTCACCGGGTCGACCGAGGTCGGGCGTCTGATCGTGCAGGCCGCCGCGGGCAATCTGAAGCGCCTGACGCTGGAACTCGGTGGGAAGTCGCCGCTGATCATGTTCGACGACGCCAATCTGGACAAGGCGATCATGGGCGCGGGGATGGGCCTGCTCGCCGGTTCCGGGCAGAACTGTTCATGCACGTCGCGGATCTATGTGCAGCGCAAGATCTATGACCAGGTCGTGGAGGGCCTGGCGGGCTTCGCCCAGATGCTGCCGATGGGCGGATATGAGGATCCCACCTCGGTACTGGGGCCGCTGATCAGCGAGAAGCAGCGCAAGCGGGTCGAGGGCATCGTCAGCGACGGGGTGGCCGGCGGAGCAGAGGTGATCACCGGCGGCAAGCCGATGGACCGCAAGGGCTACTTCTACGAGGCCACGATCGTCACCAACACCACCCCGGACATGCGACTGATCACCGAGGAGATCTTCGGGCCGGTCGGGTCGGTGATCCCGTTCGACGAGGAAGAGGAAGCGGTCGCGGCGGCCAACGAAACCGAGTACGGGCTGGCCGGCGCCATCTGGACCGAGAACCTCAGCCGCGCCCACCGCGTCGCGAATGCACTTCGCGGTGGCCAGATCTGGGTCAACTCGGCACTGGCGGCCGACCCGTCGATGCCGATCTGCGGTCACAAGCAGTCGGGCTGGGGTGGTGAACGCGGCAAGAAGGGGCTCGAGGCCTACTTCAACACCAAATCGGTCTACATCGGTCTGTAGCGCTTCGCCGAGAAAATGTGAAGCCTCTGCGAAAACATCGCAGAGGCTTCACATTTGGTGCTCCGAACGACTACGTGTGCTGCGGGCTCTGCGCCTTCTTGTACAGCGACTTGAGCAGCAGATCACGGAAGGTGTGGTTGTCCAACGCCTTCAGGCCCGCACCCGCGACGCCGGGAATGCCTGCCAGCTTGTGGAAGAACCGGCCGCGGCGGTATTCACGCCCCCACGTGGCCTGCATCCGCTGCTCGTAGTTGGTGAAATCGTCGGGCCCGCCGTTGTTCAGTGCCGCGATTGCGCACTCGCCTGCGGTCAAACCGGATTCGAGCGCTTTGGAGATGCCCGCACCCGACACCGGCTTGCCCGCCCCCAGGGAGTCGCCGACGAACAGCACCCCCGGACGCCACGGCGGCCACGCCGTGAAGCCCATCGGCAATCGCCAGGCCCGCACGCTCTTGTTCTTCTTGAGTTCCTCGATCGGCGGCAGTTCCCATTCGGCCGGCAGCGTCCGCAGGAAGTCGCCGAGGAACTGGGTGGCGTTGATCGACTGCCAGTTCTTGTAGCTGTTGACGTAGCCGAGGCCGATGTTGAACCGGCCGCCGCCCATCGGGAAGACCCAGCCGTAGCCGGGCAGCTGATCACCCTGGAACAGCAGCTTGAGGTAGATCTCGAACGTGTCGGAGTCCGGCCGGTTGGCGTGCATCTCCGAGCGAATCGCGATGGCCGAGTAGCCGTTGTAGTCCGAGTCGATCTTCAGCGCGCGCTTGATGGGGGAGTAGGCACCGTCGGCCGCAATCACCGCGTCGCCGAACGCCTTTTCACCGCTCTTGAGCACCACGCCGACCACGCGCCCGTTGGCGTCGAACTCGGGCCCGGCCACCTCGGCGCCCTGACGGACCTCGGCACCGGCCGACTCGGCGTGCTTGAGCAGCAACGTGTCCAGCTCCGTGCGGCTGACCGTGTGGCCGTGATCCGGCATCCCGGGGCGCCGCGGGAAGAACAGGTCCCACTCGCTGGGGCTGTACACGGTCACCTTGTTGATCCGGTGGAATTTGGAGACCTCTTCGGCCAGTCCCATCTTCTGCAGGTAGCTCACCGCTCGGGCGGTCAGCCCGTCACCACAGGGCTTGTCGCGGGGGAACTCTGCCTTGTCCAGTACCAGCACCTTGGCGCCGGTCTGGGCGGCCTGCCACGCCGCGGCTGACCCTGACGGGCCGCCACCGGCTATGACCAGGTCGTATCGCTGCGTCATGAGCCTCGTCTCATCAGTTGACTGTGGCTGCGATAGTACCCAAGCCGGCTGTCGGCGGCTTGACGGGCGAACGCCCGGGTCAAACGGCAAAACCGCGTGTTATGGGGCGGTCTGGGCAGGTCAGCGCTATCAGGGCGGGTACAGTAATCGCGTGCGGCGAACGTCGAGATCACATTCCAGCGATGGCCCGGGTGTCAAGGTTGACGCCCGTAGCGAGCGCTGGCGTGAGCACCGAAAGAAGGTGCGCTCGGAAATCGTCGACGCCTCGTTCCGGGCGATCGACCGATTGGGCCCCGAGGTCAGCCTGCGGGAGATCGCCGAAGAGGCCGGTACGGCCAAGCCCAAGATCTACCGCCACTTCGCCGACAAGTCCGACCTGTTCCAGGCCATTGGTGAGCGGCTGCGCGACATGCTGTGGTCGGCGATCTTCCCGGCGATCAACCTCGGTGCCGACCCGGCCCGGGAGGTCATCCGCCGCAGCGTCGAGCAGTACGTGCTCCTCGTCGACGAACACCCCAATGTGCTGCGGTTCCTGATCCAGGGCCGGTTCGCCGAACAGAGCGAATCGACGATGCGCGCGCTCAACGAGGGTCGCGGCATCACCCTGGCGATGGCCGACATGTTCTCCAACGAACTGCGCGAGATGGAACTGGACGGGGCCGCGATCGAGCTGGCGGCATTCGCCACCTTCGGTGCGTGTGCGTCGGCCACGGACTGGTGGCTGGGCACCGATGAGGACAGCCCGCGCCGGATGCCGGCCGAGGAGTTCGTCAACCACCTGACCACGATCATGGTCGGTTCCATCAACGGCACCTGTGAACTGCTCGGCATCTGGATCGACCCGGATCTGCCGCTTCACGAGGGTGTCCAGCGTCGCCAGCACGCCAGCTGATCACTCGTTGACAGTAGGGTCCCAGGTCCGGAGACTGGGAAGTATCCGGTACCGCCGTTCCCAGAAAAGGACCTGAGCTATGACGGCTGCCCAACCCTCGCCGCAGGGTCAGCAACCAATCCAGACCCGCGCCTTGATCATCGGCAGCGGGTTCTCGGGGATGGGGATGGCAATCGAGCTGCAACGCCGTGGCGTCGATTTCCTCATCCTGGAGAAGGCCGACGAGTTCGGCGGGACGTGGCGCGACAACACCTACCCGGGGTGTGCCTGCGACATCCCGTCGCACATGTACTCGTTCTCCTTCGAGCCGAAGGCCGACTGGAGCCACATGTGGTCGTTCCAGCCCGAGATCCAGGACTACCTGCTCGGCGTGGCCGCCAAGTACGGGCTGCGCCGCTACGCCCGGTTCAACACCCATGTGGACCGCGCCCACTGGGACGAGAAGGAGCTGCGCTGGCACGTGTTCAGCGACACCGGCCAGGAGTTCATCGCCCAGTTCCTGGTCTCGGGCGCCGGCGGTCTGCACATCCCGCTGATTCCCGAGATCGAGGGACGCGAGGAGTTCACCGGCACGGCTTTCCATTCGGCCGAGTGGGACCACAGCGTCGACCTCACCGGTAAGCGGGTCGCGGTGATCGGCACCGGCGCCAGCGCGATCCAGATCGTGCCATCGATCGTCAGGGACGTCGCCGAACTGCACCTCTACCAGCGCACCCCGGCGTGGGTCATGCCGCGGGTGAACAACAAGTTCCCGCAGTGGATTCGGCGCGTGTTCAGCTACGTGCCCGGCACCCGGGCGGCGATGCGCGCCGCGATCTACTGGATCCACGAAGGTGTCGGCTTCGCCATGACCCAGCAGCCCCGGCTGCTCAAGATCGGCGAGGCGATGGGGCGCTACAACATCAACCGCAGCATCAAGGACCCCGAGCTGCGCCGCAAACTCACCCCGCGCTACCGCGCCGGCTGCAAGAGAATCCTCAACTCCGACACCTACTACCGCGGCATCGCCAACCCCAAGACCCAGGTGATCACCGAGTCCATCGCCCGGATGACCGCCACCGGCATCGTCACCGCCGACGGCGTGGAGCACCCGGTCGACGTCGTGGTGTACGCCACCGGATTCCACGTCACCGATTCCTACACCTACGTCGACATCAAGGGTGCCGGCGGCGAGGACCTGGTGGACCGGTGGAACCGCGAAGGGATGTCGGCCCACCGCGGCATCGCGGTGTCGGGGATGCCGAACCTGTTCTTCCTGCTGGGGCCCAACACCGCGCTGGGGCACAACTCGGTGGTGTTCATGATCGAGCAGCAGATCCGCTACGTGGGTCAGGCGATCGCCGCCGTCGACAAAGCAGGCGCCGAGGCGCTCTCACCCAGCCCCGGTGCCCAGGCGGCGTTCAACGCCGAGCTGCAACACGATCTGGCCGACACGGTGTTCAACACCGGAGGTTGCCGGAGCTGGTACATGGACGCCCACGGCGTCAACCGCACCTTGTGGAGCGGCATGACCTGGCAGTACTGGCTGGCAACGCGCAAGCTGGACCCCGCGGAGTTCGATTTCATCCATGAGGCGCGCGACACGGAAACACAAGGTGTTGCGGTCACCGCTGGTGGCTGACCCCAGGGGTAGTGTCGTGGGTGCCGTCCGGCAAACACATCAACCTGGCGAAATGGGGTTCCGGTGAGCGAAGGCATGAAGCTGATCGACCGTGTCTCAGCGATCAACTGGAACCGACTCCAGGATGAGAAGGATGCCGAGGTCTGGGATCGGCTGACCGGTAATTTCTGGTTGCCGGAGAAGGTGCCGGTGTCCAACGACATCCCGTCGTGGGGAACGCTGACCGCGCACGAGAAGCAGCTCACCATGCGGGTGTTCACCGGTCTGACGCTGCTGGACACCATCCAGGGCACCGTCGGCGCGGTCAGCCTGATCCCCGATGCGCTCACCCCGCACGAGGAAGCCGTCTACACCAACATCGCCTTCATGGAGTCGGTGCACGCCCGCAGCTACTCCAACATCTTCTCGACGCTGTGCTCGACGGCCGAGATCGACGACGCGTTCCGCTGGTCGGAGGAAAACCCGAACCTGCAGCGCAAGGCCGAGATCGTCATGCAGTACTACAAGGGTGACGAGCCGCTCAAGCGCAAGGTGGCCTCCACGCTGCTGGAGAGCTTCTTGTTCTACTCGGGCTTCTACCTGCCGATGTACTGGAGCAGCCGGGCCAAGCTGACCAACACCGCCGACATGATCCGGCTGATCATCCGCGACGAGGCCGTGCACGGCTACTACATCGGCTACAAGTACCAGCGCGGCCTGGCCCTGGTCGACGAGGAAAAGCGTACGGAGCTCAAGGATTACACCTACGAGCTGCTCTTCGAGCTCTACGACAACGAGGTCGAGTACACCCAGGACCTCTACGACGAGGTCGGCCTGACCGAGGACGTCAAGAAGTTCCTGCGCTACAACGCCAACAAGGCGCTGATGAACCTCGGCTACGAGGCGCTGTTCCCCAAGGACGAGACCGACGTGAACCCGGCGATCCTGTCCGCGCTCTCGCCGAACGCCGACGAGAACCACGACTTCTTCTCGGGCTCGGGTTCCTCATACGTCATCGGCAAGGCCGTCGTCACCGAAGACGAGGATTGGGACTTCTAGTCACACGCGGCGGCCGCGCGTGCGCCGCAACAGTCGGCCGCTCAGCAGTCCGCGGCGCTGCTTCTTGGCGCTCTTGTCGATGGCGTCGGTGTCGCGCAGCGGCAGCTGCAGTTCGTCTTCGCCGGGGATACCTGCCTGCAGCTGACGGCCGCGCTCGAGTTCGGCGTCGATCTCCGCGCCGAACAGCAAGGCCACGTTGGTGATCCACAGCCACAGCAGGAACACCGCCACGCCGGCCAGCGAGCCGAATGTCTTGTTGTAGCTGCCGAAATTGGCAACATAGACCCCGAACATCAGCGACGCCACGGCCCACACCACGATGGCGATGCCGGCGCCCACGCTGATCCAGCGGAACTTCGGCTGCTGCACGTTGGGCCCGAAGTAATACAGCACGGCCACGCCGACAGCCACCAGGGCCAGCAGCGCCGGCCAACGAGCCACGGTCCATACCGTCACCGTCGTCTCGCCCAGGTGCAGTGCCGAACCGACAGCCTTGGCGACGTCACCGCTGAGGGTCAACAGCAGCGCCCCGACGGCGCCGCCTATCAAACCAACTGCGGTGAGCAACAACTGCTGCGAACGCAGCTTCCAGGCGGGGCGGCCCTCCTCGACGTCGTAGATCCGGTTCATCGCCCGTCCGAACGCCCCGGCATAACCCGACGCCGACCACAGCGCGCCCAGAATCCCGATCACCAGAGCCAGACCGGCCGTGGGTGCATCGACGAGCTGCTCGATGGGCTGGCGCAGCGTGTCAGCCGCTCCGCCGGGACTGATGTCACCGACGATCTCCAACAGAGTCTGCGCCGTTCGCCGGCCCTGTCCGATCACCCCCACCAGCGACACCACGACCACCAGAGCAGGGAACAACGACAGCACCGCGTAGTAGGTCAACGCAGCGGCCAGGTCCATACACTGATCACTGCTGAACTCGGAGAAGGTCCGCCGCACCACGTAGCGCAGCGAGGGTCGGGTCAAGTCGGTGGGCGAGTCCGGCTTACTCGGCGCGTCCGGCGCTGGGCGCGAACGGTTTTCGTCCTCGTTCACGTGCTCGGTGCTGGTCATCTTTCGGGTGAAATTCGCTCGCCGGCGTCTCTCATCGCCCGCTGTGGCGGCGTTCCTGCTGATTGGACAGGCCGAGCGCCACGCCGAGCGTCGACAAGGCGACGATCCCGGCCATCACACCCGGACCCGGCAGGCCGAGGCTCAACGCAGCGATGCTGACGAGCACCGAAGCGGTGATCACGATGACGAACACGAGGGTGGCGGACGGTACGTTGATCGTCGGCTTGCGTTCCATGTCTGCCGGTTACCCGCCCGGCGCCCGCACCACACTGTTTCTCCCGGCACACTCGGCATGGTCGTCGGTGCAGCGGTCGCCGAAGACGAGGCGATCAGGGCTGCCGACTAGTTGGCGTACGGGTTGCGGCCTTCACCGGTGTTGAGCAGCAGCGGATTGTTCACATCGAGGGTATGGCTGCCTCCCGGGCTGAGGACGAACCCGGCCCCGTCAAAGGAGTTGGCACACACCGTCACCGTGCCGTCGGTCCCGCACGTCACGTTGCGGAAGCTGATGCGCGATCCGGGCAGCAACCGATTCGGCAGCGTGTCGAAGACGAACAGTGGCCGGTTGTCGCTGACGAACGTGGGCAGCCCCTGTTGTCCGCCCGTGACCGCGTTGGCCCCATCTGGAGCTGCGGGAAGCGGTCCGCTGCAACCGTAATTGCCCGACCCGCGGCTGATGGCACACGCGATATCGCCCGGTACGGCGAAGGCGTAGTACTGGCCGTTCTGCATCGCGAAGTCTGACGGCTTCACGGGCGTGAGCGCGTTGAGATTGAGCGGCGGCGGGGGCGGAGGCGGCGGCGGATCCGCTGCTGCCACCCCGGGGACGCCGAGGCCGGCGCCGGCCGCCACGCTCATCAGAGCCACCAGAATCCTCATGCGCATCACGCCACTGTAAGAGGTGCCGTCCTGGCACGCAGTACCACTGGCGAAGATCCCGCAGCTGTTCACGGCCGCTCGCTCAGCGTCCCTCCAGCGAGCTGACAGCTGGCGTTGATATGAAATGACCTGATGTACCAGCTCATTGCGCAGATCTCGCTGATCCACGGCTGGTTCCCCGTCGTCGTGCAGCTGATCGCGGCACTGCTGCTGGGGACCGCCGTGGGCTGGCGCTCGCCGCGCTGGCGCTTCCGGATCCTGCCGGCACTGGTGATCATGGCCGCTGTGCTGGCGGGCGTGACCTACTGGTACATCGACTCCATCGGGGTGGCCGGCAATGCGGGTCCGCTGGAATTGTGGGTCTGGATCGCGTTGACCGCGCTGTCCGCCGGCGTCGCGTTGGTGGGATGGGTGAGTGCCCGGTGGTGGCGGCGCGCCGCATCGGTGGTGGCGATCGGGGCCTGCGGGCTGGCCTGTGTGCTGACCCTCAACATCTGGGTCGGATATTTCCCGACCGTGGACGGCATGTGGAAGCAGCTCACCTCGAGTCCGCTGCCGGGGCAGACGGACCGGTTGACGGTGACGAAGATGCAGCTGGCCCACTTCCAGCCGCCGAGCGGAGTCCTGGTCCCGGTGACGATCGATTCGGCCGCGTCGGGCTTCGCGCACCGCGGTGAACTCGTCTATCTTCCGCCGGCCTGGTTTGCCAGCAATCCGCCGCCGCAGCTTCCCGCGGTGATGATGATCGGGTCACAGCTGAACACCCCGGCCGACTGGCTGCGGGCGGGCAACGTGCTGGGCATCATCGACGGATTCGCAGCCGCCCACGGCGGGAATGCGCCGGTGTTCGTGTTCGTCGACGCCACCGGCTCATTCACCAACGACACGGAGTGCGTCAACGGAACTCGGGGCAACGCGGCCGATCACTTGACCGAAGACGTTGTCCCGTACCTGATCTCGAACTTCGGCGTGCGCGCCGACCGCGACGGGTGGGGGATCGCGGGCTGGTCGATGGGCGGCACCTGTGCGGTGGACCTGACGCTGATGCACCCCGACATGTTCCGGTCGTTCATCGACATCGCCGGTGACCTGCGACCGAACGCGGGAGACAGGACGCAGACGATCAACCGGCTCTTCGGCGGGGACGCCGACGCGTGGGCGTCCTACGATCCGGTCACCATCATGCGTCGACATGGTCCGTACTCCGATGTCACAGCGTGGTTCGAGGTGCCCGTTTCGCAGCGTGGCGGGACCCACGATCCCACAGCCAATCCCGAGGCTCAGGATGTCGCCGCGACCACGCTGTGCAACGCCGCGCATGCCGACGCGATCGCGTGCTCGGTGCAAACCGCGCCGGGCCGGCACGACTGGGCGTTCGCCGCCAACGCCTTCGGCGCCGCGCTACCGTGGCTGGCCGGACAGTTGAACACGCCCGGGGTGGAAGAGACCGAGTTGCCGCCGTCGACGGTGGGACAACAACCCTCCAGCGTCCAGGCCGCGCCACGTTGAGACTAGCGGCCCCGGGCGGGCTGGGCAGCCGTCGATGCCGACGAGGACGGCAGGGTTGACGGACGCTCGATGATCGTCGAATTCTTCCCGCCCACACGGTAACTGGCACCGCGGTGCTCGTCGTCCAGGCGGTCGCCGTTGCCCAGCAGCTTGTTGCGCAGGCTGCCCGGTGCATACGCCGTCTGGTACGCGCCGCGCTCGGTGAGGACCGGGACCACGTGGTCGATGAATTCCGCGAAGGATCCGGGCGTGATCGCGTACGCCAGGTTGAAGCCGTCGACGTCGGTCTCCTCGACCCACTCCTGCAAGGTGTCGGCGACGTGCACACCGGACCCGACGATGCGCGGCCCCATCCCGCCGATCTCGCCCCACTCGGCGATGTCGCGCACGTTCCACTCGCCGCCCTTGTCCGAGGCGGACTGAAAGGCCTTGACCGCCGACAGGATGGCATTGGAGTCGACGTTGCCGATCGGTTCGTCGAGGCCGTAGCGGGCGAGGTCCACTCCCATCCACCCGGACATGAACACCAGTGCGCCCTCGGGGTCGCCGTAGGCCAGATACTCGGCGTGCCTGGCGTGGGCGTCTTCGTCGGTGTCGCCGGTGATGATGGTGGTGAGGTTGAAGATCTTGGCCGAGTACGGGTCCCGGCCCGCCAGTTCGAGTTCGGCGCGGATCGTGGAAACCGTCTCGCGCAGAAGGGTTTTGGTGGGCGCAGCGGTGAAGATCGCCTCGGCGTTCTCGGCGGCGAACCGCACCCCGCGTGGTGAGGAGCCGGCCTGGTAGATGACCGGCGTGCGCTGCAGCGACGGCTCGGCCAGATGCACCCCTGGGACGCTGAAATGCGCGCCGGAATGGCCGATGTGATGCACCTTGGCCGGATCGGTGAAGACCCCGCGTTCGGCGTCACGCACTACGGCGTCGTCCTCCCAGGAGCCTTCCCACAACTTGTAGAGCACCTCGAGGTACTCGTCGGCGTGGTCGTAGCGCGCATCGTGTGCGGGCTGGTCGGTCTGGCCCATGTTGCGGGCCGCAGCGGGCAGATATCCGGTCACCACGTTCCAGCCGACCCGGCCGTTGGTCAGATGATCCAGCGTCGACATGCGCCGGGCGAACGGGTAGGGGTGCTCGAATCCGGTTCCGGTGGTGATCCCGAACCCCAGGTTCTCAGTCACCAGTGCCATCGCCGACACCAGCAGCATCGGGTCGCCGACGGGGATCTGTGCGGCCTGGCGGATCGCCGCCTCGTCGCTGGCCCCGTACACGTCGTAGGTGCCCAGCACGTCGGCGATGAACAAGCCGTCAAAACGACCGCGTTCCAACAACTTCGCCAGTTCGGTCCAGTAGGTGATGTCTTTGTAGCGCCAGGACTGGTCTTCGGGATGGCGCCACAAACCGGGCGATTGGTGGGCGACGCAGTTCATGTCAAAGGCGTTGAAACGGATCACGCGGGTCACTGCGCCGAGAATGCCGGGATGCGGGGAACCGGTCACCGGTTGCGCTCAGCGGGATTGTTTTGGCGATGAACCACGAATGAATGGCCGCACAACTGTCGGCGCGTCCAGTGGTGGGTTTGCCGGGCAGCCGCGAAACTTAGCCGGGTGTCAACAAAGTCGCTGCTGATCTCGGTCCTGAACTGGCTGCGTGCCGGCTACCCGGAAGGGGTCCCTGGCACCGATCGCGTTCCGCTGCTCGCGTTGCTCCGGGCCACGCCGCTCACCGAGGAGCAGGTGGCCGAGGTGGTGCGCAATATCGCCGAGGCCTCGGCACCGGCCGACATCGACGATCCGATCGACCGCGACGACATCGCGGAATTCATCGCCGATGTCACCGACCACGACGCGGGTCCGGAGAACATTGCGCGCGTGGCGGCCAAACTGGCCGCAGCGGGCTGGCCGTTGGCCGGCGTCGAACTGGAAGCCGACGCGGCCCCAGATTCAGACATCCAATAACGCGTTACGCCGCGGTTTGCGGTCACCAGGTGGCTGTTGCATTTTCTGGGCGGCTGACGAATGGCCTGGCCTGTCATTGGATGTGGCAGGGCTTTCGGTTTCCCATGGTCTCTAGGTGGCCGGTTGTGCGTTGTGCAGGCGCAGGAGGTTGATGACGGTGGCGGCGAGGTTGAGTTCAGCGGTGACTGCCGGTAGTCCTCGGCGGGAGAATCGGCGCAGTTTGATCTGGTCTTTGAGGTGTGCGAAGACGGGTTCAACGGTGGCGCCGCGGCGTTTGTAGGCCTCAGCGTTGGCGGGGTCGCGTAGCCGGTAACGCATGGCGTCTTTGGGTGCCAGCTCTGGCGGTGGTGGCTCGTCGGTGGGATCTTCGCGGGCTTCGGTGTGCAGGTCGCGGTTCTTTCCGGGAGCGATGAGCCGTTCAGGACCTGCGGCGGTGAGGTTTTCGTCGGTGAAGTAGCCCGAGTCCATCAGGACCAGGCCAATCTGTTTTCCCAATGCGTCAGCCTGGGTGGTGGCTTCGGCGATGGCCGGCAGGTAGCAGTGGGTGTCGTTGGCGTCTTGACTGGTGTGCACGCCCAGGACGTAGTGGTCATCGGTAACGATGAACTGGGCGTTGTAGGCCTGCACCGATCCGCCGCTGTTGCCTTCGAGCATCAACCGGGAATCGGGGTCGGTGGTGTTGACCGGGTCTGCCGAGGCGCCGCGGGCCTGCGCTCGCCTGGCGCGACGATCACGTGCCTGGGCGGCTTTGCCGCGCAGGACAGGCTGGTGGCCGGCCGCGATGTCTGCCTGGACCTTGCCCAAGGCCTTTTGGGCGGCCTTGAGCTTGCCTCGGGCATCACGGCGGATCCTGGAGGCGGCGGCCCCTCCGACGCCATCGACTGCATCAATGCGGTTCTGGGCGTGTTGAATTCGTGCTTGGTGGTAGCGCACCGGATCCACGTTTTCTGGTGGCCGCCCGACCGGCCCGCCGGCCTGGACCCTAACCAGATACTGCTCGGCATCCTGGCGATCGGCGGCGTCGGCGTGCGCGTCGGCGTCGCGGCGGCGGTGCAGTTCTGCGACGGCTTTGGCGATGTTGGCTGCCCGGCCACTGCGACGGGCGAACTGCTCGGGCAGACCATCGCCGCCGCCACCTGGCCGATCGTGTTCGGCGTCTTCTGCGGCATCGACGGCCACCGCTTCGGACACGACGGTCTGCGCGATCTCGCGGCTGATCCGCTCAACCTCGCGCCCCACCGACTCCGGTGACCGGTTCGCGCCCCGCGACGCGTTCGCGGCGATCTTGCTGCCATCGATGGACACCAGCCCGACCTTGACCATCCCCGCAGCCGAACACAATGCCAGGACCTGGGCGAACAGCCCGGTGAACGCGTCGTGATGGGCGGCGCGGAACCGGGCGATCGAGGTGTGATCAGGAGCGTCCTGAGCACACAACACCCGAAACGCCACGTGATCGCTGCAGAGTCGTTCGATGCGGCGCGAGGAGCGTTCCCCGCTGGCGTAGGCATAGATCAGTAACGCCAGCAGCATGTCCGGGTCATAGGCCCGCCGGCCTGCCCGACCCAGCTTGCGATTGGCATGAAACGCCGCGGTATCCAGCTGCTCGACAACCTCGATCACAAACCAGACCAGATGATCTTCGGGCAACCAGTCGACCATGTTGGGCGGCAACAGGAACTGCTGATCACGCACCACCGGACGATACCCACGAGCCACACCCCAGTGTCTCGAGAACAGCGCCTCCAGTCACGCACCCGGCAAGGCGATTCCCCAGACACGCGATTCTGCAACAGCCACCAGGTGACTGCAAACCGCGGCGTTGACGAAATGCCGTGACTCAGCCGCGCAGCGAGGCGGTGTCGATCACGAAGCGGTACCGCACGTCACTGGCCAGCACGCGCTCGTAGGCCTCGTTGATGTAATCGGGCTGGATGACCTCGATCTCCGGGGTCACGTTGTGCTCGGCGCAGAAGTCGAGCATCTCCTGGGTCTCCGGGATGCCGCCGATCATCGAACCGGACAGGCTGCGGCGCATGCCTGCCAGGGGGAACGGCGGAACCTCCATCGCATGCTCGGGCATGCCCAGCTCCACCAGCGTGCCGTCGACGGCCAGCAGGCCCAGGTACGCACCCAGGTCGAGATTGGCCGACACGGTGTTGAGAATCAGGTCGAACTTGCCGCGCAGCTTGCGGAAGGTGTCCGGGTCGCTGGTCGCGTAGTACTCGTCGGCGCCGAGTCGCAGACCGTCTTCCATCTTCTTCAGCGACTGAGAGAGCACGGTGACGTGCGCGCCCATCGCATGGGCGAGCTTGACGCCCATGTGGCCCAGGCCGCCGAGGCCGATCACGGCGACCTTCTTGTCCGGCCCGGCGTTCCAGTGGCGCAGCGGCGAGAAGAGTGTGATGCCGGCGCACAGCAGGGGAGCGGCCGCGTCCAGCGGGATGCTGTCGGGGATGCGCAGGACGTAGTTCTCGTCGACGACGATCGCCCCGCTGTAGCCGCCGTAGGTGGGGGAACCGTCTCGTTCGGTGGAGTTGTAGGTGCCGTGCATGCCGTAATCGCCGGTGCAGTACTGCTGCAGACCGGCCTTGCAGTTGTCGCACTCCCGACAGGAGTCGATGAAACAGCCGACCCCGACGTGGTCGCCGACCTTGTACTTGGTCACCTCCGAGCCGACCTCGGTGACGACGCCGGCGATCTCATGACCGGCTACCACGGGGTAGTTGGGGGTGCCCCACTCGCCCTTGACGGTGTGGATGTCGGAATGGCAGATGCCGGCGAAGTGGATGTCGAAGGCCACGTCATGCGGGCCTACCTCGCGGCGGGTGATGGTGGTCTTGGCCAGCGGCTCGGTCGCCGAGTTGGCGGCATAGGCATAAACAGTGCTCATCAAAGCCCTCTTTGTTCGTCGTCTGTGCGTGTCCCGGAAAGATTAGTCCGGTTAACTGACTACTGCCTGTGACGGCAGTGCCTAGCGTGCAACGACGCAGGCGACGGCGATAATCCCGCTACCGGGTGTGACATATCTCCCCGAACAAAGCCGGGCGCAGGTCACAACCCTGGCGCGCGGACCGACCCGTTGAAGGACGTGCGTTCGCAGCGGATGAGCCCTTCCAAGGTGTAGGGATCCCGGGCGATCACGTCCTCGACTTCCTCATCGGTGAGGTCACCGGTGATGAGCACCGCGCCGGTGGCCGATTCCAGACGCCCGGCCAGCAGGATGCGGCCTGCGGCCACTTCCTCCTTGAGCCACGCGACGTGGGCGGGGCGGGTCTGGTCGACGACGTCGACGGGCTGCAGGTAAGTCGTGGTGAGGACGTGGAACATGCCATGCAGACTACGGGTCGGACGAGCGGCTCCTCATGTGTCTGTCGATCTCCCGGTGGCTACGTGACCGCAGTGCGGCGGCTTCTTCGTCGGGGATGCCCAGAACGCGCATGCAGGCGTCCGCCACGTGGAACGGCATCTCGCAACGTTCCGGACCGGGCGGCATCGACCACACGTTGACCAACGATTCGACGAGCCGGAACGGGAGGTCGGCGGCCGCTTCGTGAACGCCGGTCCGCCGGCTCAGCGCGCGACTCACAGACAGATAGTGCAGCCGCAACCGCTCCCGGTCCGACCAGAACGGTTCGAGCTTGGCTTCACGCAGTTCGGGCAGCAGGTAGAGCGCGCCGAGGTTCCACCGGCCCGACATCAGCTGGGCACCGTCGAACGCCGCCAAGGCGTGCAGATGTTCGTCGGCGGTCAATGCGGGTTCGGTGCCCAGCAGGCTCGGGATGAACTCGAGGGTCGGCGCAACGGTCTGCTCCAGCAGTGCGCACAGAATGTCGTCCTTGGTCTTGAAGTAGTGGTACAGGGACGCTTGGCGGACGCCGACGGCTTCGGCGATCGCCCGCGTCGAGGTTCCCGCGTAGCCAGTTGCGGTGAACAGTTCCCCTGCGGCGTCAAGGATTTCGTCACGAGCCGTCAGCCCATGCCGACGCTGGGCATGTACCCGTGGTCTTCCTGCCATAGGGCCATGGTTGGCCCTTCGGCCACGAAGAGCCAGCGCACACGGTATCGGTCACTCGATAGAAACGCGCGACACGAGACGGTTACCGGGCCCGTCAATTCCTTTACACCTCATTAACGCCTCCGACACCCAGCGACGCCGCCTCCGGTGAAAACTGTCGCTCGACAGGCTGCGGCACAGGGTGGTGACGCGAAATCGCCAAATCGCTTCCGGGAGGCCCACGATGGCTGAGGCCACGATCGACATGACCTTCCCCGCGGATCTCGGGACCGATGACCCCGCGGTTGCCGACTCGGCGACACCCGCTGGGACAGGGACACTCTCGCCGCCACAACCGGTGGCCGCCGTCGACGCGCTGCGCGTCACCTTTCGCCGCAACGGCCGCAACGTCCACGCGCTGCGCGGAGTCTCTCTCACCGTCGCCCCGGGGGAGATCATCGGGCTGGTCGGTGAATCCGGTTCCGGCAAAACCGTTCTGGGCTTCACGATGCTCGGTCTGCTGCCCAAGAGCGCCAAGATCGACGGCACGGTCCGGGTGGCGAACTCCGATATGGTCAACGGCGGAACCAAGGCGTTGCGTAAGGTGCGCCGCCTCGACCTCGGTGCGGTGTTCCAGGATCCGATGACCTCGCTCAACCCGACGATGCGGATCGGCAAGCAGGTCGCGGAGGCGGCCGGCAGCGAGCACGAGGCGCTGCGTCTGCTCACCGCGGTCGGCATTCCGGAACCCAAACGCCGGATGAGCGCATATCCGCACGAACTCTCCGGCGGGCTGCGTCAGCGGGTGATGATCGCGATGGCAGTCGCGGGGGACCCCGAACTCGTCATCGCCGACGAGCCGACCACAGCGCTCGATGTCACGGTGCAAGCCCAGGTGTTACGCCTGCTGCAGCGGCTGCGGGACGAGATCGGTTGCAGCATCGTGCTGATCACCCATGACCTGGGCGTTGCCGCTCAGATCTCGGACCGCATCGCGGTGCTCTACGCCGGGCGTATCGCCGAAATCGGCCCCGCATCCGAGGTGCTGGCCAGCCCTGCCCATCCCTATACGAAAGGACTGCTGGCCAGCCGGCTCACCCTGGACACCGCACGGGACCGGAAGCTCGCGGCGCTGCCCGGCGCGGTGCCCAGCCCGGCCTCGCCGTTGCCCGGATGTGCCTTCGAACCACGGTGTGCCGTTGCCTCCGGGGACTGTTCGACGTCGCTACCGGAACCCATTGTCGTTGCGGCGGAACGGGTCAGTGCGTGTATCCGGCCGATGGCGGACTTCGCCGGCACGGTGGGGCCCTCGACCGCCGATGCCGGGGAACTGTTCGCGACCAAGGCCACGGAGCCGGTCGACTCCGAGCAGCCGCCGGCTGTGGCGCTGGCCAATGTCGCCAAGACGTTCGCGGTATCGCGACGGTGGCTGGATCGTTCGGCGGACAATCACGGGAAGCTGCACGCGCTGCGCGGCGTGACCATGCGTGTGCGCCAAGGCGAATCCGTTGCATTGGTCGGGGAGAGCGGTTCGGGTAAGTCGACACTGTTGCGGATCATCGCCGGGCTGGAAAGTCCGACCTCGGGATCCGTCCAGGTGGCCGGTGGTCAACGCCCGCAGATGGTCTTCCAGGACGCCGGCGCATCGCTGACACCGTGGTTGACGGTCGGTGAGCTGATCGCCGAACGCCTGCGCGGCACCAAGATGTCGGCGGGTTCGCGCCGCGCCGCCGTGGCGGAGGTACTCGACCGGGTCGGTCTCCCCGCCGAGGTGGCCAAAGCGCGCTCAGGGGAGCTGTCCGGCGGTCAGCGCCAACGGGTCTCGCTCGCTCGGGCCACCGTCGTACCACCGTCGGTGCTGCTGTGCGACGAGCCGACCAGTGCGCTGGACGTGTCGTTGGCGGCGTCCGTCCTCAACCTGATCGGGGACCTGCGCCGCAGCCTGGACATGTCCGTCGTCTTCGTCACCCACGATCTGTCCGTCGCCCGGGTGGTGGCTGACCGGATCGCCGTGATGTACCTGGGTCGCATCGTCGAGATCGGGCCCGCGGATCGTGTGATCGGCGACCCGGCCCATCCGTACACCCGGGCGCTCGTCGATGCGATCCCCGACCTGGGCCGCGAATCCCACGTGCTGCCCGGCGAGCCGGCCAGCCCACTGTCGCCGCCGGATGGCTGCGCATTCCACCCGAGATGCCCGATCTCGGTACCGGCGTGTGCCGGCAGTGAACTCGACGTCCGGTTGGAGGGCACACCGGGCAACCCCCATCTCGTTGCGTGTATCGAAAGGCGGGCGGTCTGATGGCGATTGCCGTTGCGTTCCCCACGCTCAACCGCGGGCGTACGCGCCCGCGGTTGTCGTGGTCATGGCCGCGGTCCACGGTGCTCAACTGGGCCGGGTTCTCGATGGTGATCGTGCTGACGATGCTCGTCATCGCGGTGCCGCTGATCGCCCCGCACGACCCGCTCACACCGGTGGGCATGCCACTGCAAGCCCCGGGGAAGAACGGGTTCCTGCTGGGCACCGACAGCGTCGGCCGCGACATCCTGTCCCGAGTTCTCTACGGCGCCCGTTCCAGCTGGTTCGCGGCGCTGGTCGTGGTCACCGCCGGCCTGGCGATCGGCGGGCTGGTCGGCCTGATCGCGGGCGCGTCGGGAGGCTGGATCGACTCCATGTTGATGCGCGTCACCGACGCGTTTCTGTCCCTGCCCGCCCCGGTGCTCGCGATCGCCGTAGTCGCCGCGCTCGGACCGGGTTTCGTGCACACCCTGATCGCGGTGTCGATCGTCTGGTGGCCGTTCTACGCCAGGCTGGTACGCGGCGAGATTGCCCGCCTGGCTGCCCGGCCACACGTAGAGGCCGCCAAACTCGCCGGGGTGAGCAGATTCCGGCTCGCGACGCGCCACCTTCTCCCCGGTGCGGTGCCGAACGCTCTCGTCGCCGCCAGCCTGGATCTGGGCACGCTGATCCTCACGGTCGCCGCATTGTCGTTCCTCGGGCTCGGGCAGGCCGCGCCCGCACCTGAACTGGGTGCCGACTCAGCCCGCAACCTCAGCTATTTCCTGCAGCAGTGGTGGATTCCGGTGATGCCGGGTCTGGGCGTCCTGGTGCTGGCACTCGTGGGGAACATCGCCGGGGACTGCCTGCGCAATCTGATGAAGAACCGGTGAGAGGAGCATTTGAGTGAAGACCTTCGTGGCTTCGCGGCTCGGTGCGATGGCCGCCATCCTGATCGCCCTCACCGGAGTGATGTTCGTGCTCCAGCACGTCTCGCCGCTGGACCCCGTGAAGGCGCAGTTGGGGGCCCAGGCCTCGGCGCAGGCAGTCGCCGACAGGCGAGAGGAACTCGGCCTGAACGAGCCTGTGCTCGTACAGTTCTGGCATTACCTGACCAACGCGGTGACCGGTGACCTCGGAACCTCCTATCGCACCCGTCACCCGGTGTTGTCGGACCTCGGCAGCTTTCTGCCGGCGACCTTGGAACTCGCGCTCTTCGGGATTGCCATCGCGCTGGTGCTGGCGGCCCTGCTGGCGTTCAGCACCACCTTGAAATGGCCTGGGGCTCAGGTGCTTCGGGCGGTGCTGTTCACCGGTGCCGCAGCACCGATGTTCCTGCTCGGCATCCTCGGGCTGATCGTGTTCTACCAGAACCTGGGGTGGGTACCGGCCAACGGGCGTATCGCCGTGCCGAATCCGCCTACCGGTCCGACAGGCCTGCTCACCGTCGACGGACTCGTGCACGGCCGGTTCGACGTGGTGGTCGACGCACTACAGCATCTGATGCTGCCGGCCCTGGTGATCGCGATCGCGCCCGCCGTGGCGATCGGGCGGGTGTTGCGCAGCAGCCTGATGACCGACATCGACAGCGACTACGCGCGGACCGCCCGGGCCAAGGGACTGTCCGAGCGCCGGATCATGACGCGCCACGTGCTGCGCAACTCGGTCGGGTCCGCGTTGTCGATGACCGGTCTTCAAGTGGGCCTGATGTTCTCGGGCGTGCTCGTCGTCGAGCAGGTGTTCGGATGGCCGGGTATCGGCCAGTACATCGCGCAGAGCATCCCGGTCGCCGACTTCCCGGCCATCGCGGGCGTCACCTTGATGCTGGGTGCGCTCTACGTAGTCATCAACACCGCCGTGGACCTGCTCCAGGCGGCAGCCGATCCCCGTATCGCAGCAATAGGAGGTTAGGTGCCCAAACAGCCACTCATCGTGGGTAATCCGGTTCTTGTCGTGGTCGACATACAGGAAGGCGGTGGAATGTCGGCCCAGGACGCCGGGATTCCGGTGATGCCCGGTCACGCCGAGCGCGTCGCCATCGCCGAGAAGCTGCTCGCCGCGGCACGTGCGGCCGATGTGCCGGTGGTGTTCTTCCAGGAAGTCCACCGGCCCAGCGGCATCGACTTCGGCCGCGAGCTGGACGGCACCGAGGGCGTCCACTGCGTCGAGGGCCAGCCGGGCACCGACCTGGAGCCCACCCTGCGGCCGCTGCCCGACGAGTTCCACATCGTGAAGCGGCGCTACTCCGGTTTCATCGGAACGGATTTCGAGATCGTGCTGTCAGGCCTCAAGGCGTCGACGCTCATCCTCATCGGCGGACTCACCGATGTGTGTGTGCACTACACCTTCGCCGATGCCCACCAGCGGGATTTCTACGTCCGCGTCGTCACCGACTGCGTGGGCGGATCGTCGCAATACCGGCACGACGCCGCGCTCGATGCCATGGAGTACCTGCAGACCGGCGCGTTACGAACCTCCGACGAGATTCTCGCCGCCTTCTCCGAACTCGCCACGTCCCAGCCCGTCCTCGAAGGAGCCGCCCGATGATCAAGCGATGGAAGACCATGGCCGCCGTGAGCGCGGTGGCCGCATTGATGCTGAGCGCCTGTGGCGGATCGGATTCCGGCGGTGGCACACCCAGTGCGGCGCCCACCGACAAGGTGCTGCACCTGTCGTTCCTGCAGGACCCCGGTCAGCCGCCCGACCCTGACATCTACTACGCCGGCCAGGGCCTGTTGCTGACCACCAACATCTACGAGGGGCTGCTGCAGTACAAGGCGGGGACAGACAAGCCCGTACTGGAACCTCTGCTGGCCACCGAGTGGAAAGCGTCGCCGGACAACAGGGTGTTCGATTTCAAACTGCGCGAAGGCGTCAAGTTCCATGACGGCACACCGTTCACCGCGGATGCCGTCAAGGCGTCCTTCGATCGCAGACTGGCGGTCGACCAGGGCCCGGCCTACATGGTCAAGGACGTGGAATCGGTCACCCCGCACGGTGATTACGACGTCACCATCACCCTGAAGGCGCCCAATGCGGCCTTTCTCGACTATCTCGCGTGCGCATACGGACCCAGGATGCTGAGCCCTGCGGGCCTCCAACAGAACGCGGGTTCCGATCACGCACAGAGCTACCTGACGAATCACGATCTGGGAACCGGTCCGTACACGCTCACCGCAGCCGAGGTCGGATCGCGCTATGCGCTGGCGTCGTTCCCGGAGTACTGGGGCTCCAAGCCGTACTTCGAGAAGATCGAGATGCCGGTGATAACCGACGTTTCGGCACAACAGCTGCAGTTCAACAACGGACAGCTCGCCGCGATCCTGCATGACCTGCCTTCGTCGGCGGTCCAGTCCTACCTGGACAACAAGGCATTCGCCAACTACTCGCTGCCGACCATGATGTCCAACTACCTGTACGTGAACCCGCACAAGGGCATGATGACCGACGCCAGGAACCGCACCGCGGTGCTGCAGGCGATCAACGTCGACGAGCTGGTCAAGCAGACATACTTCGGACGCGGTGACGTGGCCGGACAGATCTATCCGCCCAACATGATGGCCTCGGATTTCGCCAATCAGGGTGTGGCTCACGATCCCTCGGCGCTCAGCGGCATCGCAGCGGCACTGCCCGCCGATCAGAAAGCCATCACGATCGGCTACGACTCCAGCAATCCCGACAATCAGCTGGTCAGCAATCTCCTGCAGACGCAACTCGCCGCGGCGGGACTGACCGCCAAGGTGCAGGCCTACCCGACGTCAGAAATCTACGGTTGGGTCGGCACCGACGGTCAGTCGGCTCCGGAGATCTTCACCGCCCTGGCATGGCCCGACGCGCCGTCGCCCTACACCTGGGGGCACATCTCGTGGGATCCCGACGGCGGGCTGAACTACCTCGGGTGCTCGGCACCACCGGTCACCGAGGCGTTGGCCAGTGGCCTGCCCACCGGTGATTCCGCGGTGTTCTCGCGGGCCGGGCTGGAAGCCGTGAAGACCGGCTGCTGGCTCAACATCGCCGACGTCAACGACTTCGTGGTGGCCCAACCCTGGCTCAAGGGCGTCGAACAGGCCCATGTGGTGACCAATCCCAACTCGCTGCGACTCGCCGCGCTCTCGGTGGGCTGATGGCGACGTTGGTCCGCAAGAGCGGAGTCCGCCACATCATTCTGCTCACGCTGGGTTGGGAGGAGCTGCCGAAATCGGTCTCGGTGTATGGAGCGCCGGCCGCGGAACGCATGCGCGAACCGGTACCGGGCGTGTTGCTCCAAACCGACGGGGGCTGGGTGCTGCTCGACACGGGATTCAACACCGCGCTCGTCCGTGACCCCGCGTTGTACCGCCGGTTCTTCCCGACGGTGGAGTACCGGCCGGTGCTACCGGGGCCCGGCGAGCCGATCGAGCAGCGGCTGGCCGAGGTCGGCGTCGACTTCGACGACATCCACACCGTCGCGGTGAGCCATCTGCACCACGACCATGCCGGCGGGCTCAAGTTGTTCGCCGGCAAGGTTCCGGTGCACGCCCAACGTCGCGAGCTCGAGTACGGCCTGTCGAATCACCCAGAGCCGGAACGCAACGCGATCGTCCGGGTGGACTTCGACGATCCGAACATCGACTGGCGGCTGGCCGACGGTGAGGCAACGATCGCGCCCGGCATCACCGCGATCCCGACGTACGGACACACGCCCGGACATCAGAGTTTCGCGGTGGAGCTCGACGAGTCCGTCGGTGGTGGCGGGTTCGTGTTCGCCTTCGACGCCGCGGATCTGACGGAGAACATCGAGCATGAACTCCCGATCGGAGGATTCATCGACGTCGAGCCCGAGGAAACGGTCGAACCGATCCGCAAGCTCAAGAAGCTGGCTCGCGACAAGGGATATCAGTTGATTCCCGGCCATGACCCAGAGGTGTGGCCCGGGCTGACGGAGCACTTTCACGGGCGCTTCGGACCCGTCACCTCGGGAGCCCCTCATGGCTGACCTCGTGCTCCGGGCGCAGCGGGTGCTGCTCGACGGGGAGCTACGGCCGGCGTCTGTGGCGGTCACCGACGGAGTCATCACGGACGTCGGGGTGGTGGATGCCGCAGCCGTGGCACCGGTCGAGATCGATCTGCCGGACCACACGGTGCTGCTACCCGGATTCGTCGACACCCATGTCCACGTCAACGAACCGGGCACGGACTGGGAGGGATTCCGGACGGCGACCGCCGCGGCGGCCGTTGCCGGGATCACCACCATCGTGGATATGCCGCTGGATTGCCGTCCGGTGACCACGACCGTAGCGGCCTTGAGAACGAAACAGGCGGTGGCCGAGGGGAACTGCCGCGTCGACGTGGGGTTCTGGGCGGGTGTCGTGCCCGAGAATCTGGATGAGCTGGGGTCGCTGGCGGCCGCGGGTGTGCGCGGCTTCAAATGCTTCCTCGCCGACTCCGGCAATCCCGACTTCGGGTATCTGACCCCCGCGCAGTTCCGGACCGCGATGAGTCGGATCGCCGAACTCGGTTCGGTCCTGTTGGTGCACGCCGAAAGCCATCGGGTGATCGCCGACAGCACGCCGCCGCATGGGCGGCGCTACGCGTCGTTTCTCCGGTCCCGGCCCGACGCCGCCGAAGAGGACGCGGTGGGGCTCGTGGTCGATACAGCGGCCGCGAGCGGGGCGCGCGCCCACATCGTGCATGTGTCGAGCGCAAACGTGCTTCCGATGCTTGCCGATGCCAGACGTGCGGGTATTCCGGTCACAGCCGAGACCTGTCCGCACTACCTGACGTTCACCGCGGAGGCGATTCCTGACGGCGGCACGGAGTTCGCCGCGTGCCCACCTGTTCGGGACGCCGCCAACCGTGACCGACTGTGGGATGGCCTGCTGGACGGGACCCTGGACATGGTGGTGTCGGATCACTCGCCGTGCTCTCCGAAACTCAAGGCGGACGGGGATTTCGGCCAGGCTTTCGGCGGGGTCAGCTCCTTGCAGGTCGGGCCGGGCGCGGTGTGGGCACATGCCGCGCAACGCGGGTTCGGACTGCCTGATCTGAGTCGCTGGATGGCGCAACAGCCTGCCGCGCTTGCCGGGTTCGGCGATCGGGGAAGCATCGCGCCCGGACTTCGGGCCGACCTGTGCGCGTTCGACCCCGATGCGGAAACACCCGTGCACACGGATGATCTGCTCCACCGCCACCGGGTCAGCCCGTACGACGGGGTGACGGTCCGGGGTGCGGTGCTGCAAACCTGGGTGGCCGGCGTGCCGGTGCTGGAGAAGGTGGCCGCATGAGGATTCTGGTGCTCAATCCCAACACCTCGGCGTCGATGACCACCGAGATCGCCGCAGCGGCCACCGACGTGGCGCATACCGGGACCGAGATCATCTGTCTGGCGCCGCGGTTCGGCAGTGTGGCGATCGACTCGGCCGCCGAGAGCTACCTGGCTGCGGTCGGGATGATGGACCTGGTCACCACGCTGACCGACGCGGGTGAATTCGATTTCGACGCGGTCGTGGTGGCCGGGTTCGGAGAGCACGGCAGGGATGCGCTCGCCGAGATGCTGACCGTGCCGGTGTTCGACATCGCCGAATGTTCGGCTCACGTCGCGCATCTGATCGGCCGGAGGTTCTCCGTCGTGACCACGCTGGCCCGATCGGTGGCCCCGATCGAGGACCGGCTGGTGCTGGCCGGGCTCGACGCGCACTGTGCGTCGGTACGGGCTTGCGGACTCGACACCGCCACAGTCGATGCCGACCCGCAAGGCGCGATCCAGGCCATCGTGGACGAAGCGGCGCGGGCGATCGGCGACGACGGTGCCGACGTGATCTGTCTCGGGTGTGCGGGGATGTCCGGAGTGGTCGAGGCGGTCAGCGCCAAGCTGGGCGTGCCCGTCGTCGACGGTGTCGCCGCGGCGGTTGGTCTCGCCCAGGCCGTGGTCGGGTTGGGCTTGTCGACCAGCAAGGCCGGGGTCTACGCGCCAGGTCCGGACAACCCGCGCAGCCACTGGCCGATCTCGCGTGCCCTGGGGGTGGACGGATGATCCCGACGGTACCGGGGGTGGACCTTGCCTCACGCGTTGTCGGAGGCAGCGTGGTGGCCGCCAGCGATGAATCGTTCGGCTTCAAGGAGCGCCTGGTGGATCCGGCCGAACCGGCGTTCGTGCCGGGTACCTACGACCTGCGCGGGGAGGTGGTCGACGGCTGGGAGACCCGCCGTCACGCCGGGCCCGGCGGCGACTGGGTGATCGTGCGTCTGGGTACGCCGGGGCGGCTGCGCGCCGTCGACGTCGACACCCGGTTCTTCTCGGGCAACCATCCGCAAGCCTGCCGGCTGGATGCGGCCGTGCTCGCACCGGGTGCGGACGCGACCGATCCCTCCGTGGATTGGACGATGATCGTGGAAACCACTGTTTTGAAACCTGATTCGAACAACATGATGCCGGTGACCGACCGTCGCCGCTGGACGCACATACGGCTGGCGCTGACGACCGACGGCGGCGTGGCACGGCTACGGGCCTACGGCGAGGTGATACCCGACCCGGCACTGTGGTCCGACGTCACCGTCGAGGTGTCCGGCCTGGAGCAGGGAGGCCGCGTCGAATGGTGCAGTGACGCGTTCTATTCCGACGCTGCGTCGCTGGTGGCGCCCGACCGGCCGCGCAACATGGGAGATGGCTGGGAGACCCGCAGGCGCCGGGATGTCGGCCCTGAGGACCACGACGCAGTGGTGATCTCTTTCGCGGTACCGACCGATCTGAAGCGCGTCGAGATCGACACGTCCTACTACGTGTTCAACGCATCGCTGGAGGTCGCCGTCCTCGGTGCCAGGGTACGAGCGAACGGTGAACATGGTTGGGCAGCAGTGCCATTCGACATTCCGGTGCTCAGCCGGGTCCGGCTGGCCGCCGATTCCAGGCAGGTGTTCGTGGTCGATGCCCGTGCCGTCACCGCGTTGCGGGTGCAGGCCTATCCCGACGGTGGGATCGCCAGGGTGCGCGCGTTGGGCACACCGACCGGGCAAGGGCTGCACCAGCTTCGAGAGCAGTGGACGGAGTGCTCGTGAGCGATGTTCTCGCATCGCAGTGCGCCGGATTGTGGCGGCGCACCTTGCTGATCGAGGCCGACGGATCACGTGACACCGGGACAGGCGTCGCGTGGTTGCAGGCCGGCAGCGCCTACGTCGACTCACGTGGCTTCGGCGGTGAACTGGTCCAGCGCGGTGCCGTCTTCTCCTGGCGACGCGACGTCGAGCTGATGCCGTCGGGACCGGTCCCCGACGAGGGTGAGATGCGTTGGGATGGTGACACTCTGATCGAGACCGGGGTGCATGAGGATTACGTCGAGCATTGGGTGCGCGACGTCGGTCCGACGACTCCACACGGCGGGTTGCATCTGCGGGCACCAGACGGAGACCGGGCCATGCTGGTGCGGGTCGGGCCGATCTTCGGGTGGCTGGGCGCCGGTGGGGTGGTGATCGACAGGATAGGCGGGCCACGATGGGCCGCGCTCGCAATCGACATGGCAGGTCAGCAGATTCAGGCCAACGGCGTGCTCTGGGTCGTGGAACGAACTGAAGGGACAGTGAATCTGTGAGTGGCACAACATCGTTGGCGGCGTTCATGTCCGTGCCGATCATCGACATCAGCGGACTGCGTTCGGCCCGACCCGAAGAGCGGGAACGGGTCGCGGCCGAGATCGGCGCGGCGGCCCGGGAGGTCGGCTTCTTCTACATCAGTGGATCCGGCATCGACGAAGCGGTGTTCGAGCGGATGCTCGCAGCCACGAAGGAGTTCTTCGCGCTGCCGCTTGAGGAGAAGATGCGCAGCTACATCGGGTTGTCGCAGTGCCATAGGGGCTATGTGCCGGTAGGGGAGGAAGGTCTGGAGACCGACAGCCGCCCCGATCTGAAGGAGGCCTTCGACACCGCACTGGACCTGCCGGCCGACGACCCCGACCACCTCGCGGGCAATCCGATGCTCGGACCGAACACCTGGCCCGATCTCCCTGGATTCGCCGAAGCCGTGACCTCCTACTACCGGGCCGTACTCGACGTGGGCAAGCAACTGTTGTGGGCGTTCGCCGTGGCGCTGGGGGAGGACCCCGAGGTGTTCTCCCGTCACGCCACCAAAACGCCAAGCCAATTGCGGTTGATGCACTACCCGTACAACGCCGACGCGCAGGACGGGCAGGGCATCGGTGCGCACACCGACTACGAGTGCTTCACGCTGCTCAAGCCCACCGCGCCCGGCCTGGAGGTGCTCAACGGAGCCGGCGAGTGGATCGACGTGCCGCCGGTGGACGGAACGTTCGTCGTCAACATCGGGGACCTGCTCGAACTGTGGACCAACGGAACATTCGTGGCGACCAGTCACCGGGTGCGTCGGGTGGCGCAGGAACGGTACTCGTTCCCGCTGTTCTTCAACGTCGACTACGACACCGAGGTGAAACCGCTGCCGCGGTTCGTCACCGGCGACGGGCCGCAGCGGCCGGCACTGCGGGCCGGTGAGCATCTGTTCGCCCAGACCGCGCAGACCTTCACCTATCTGCGCCGACGCATGCAGACCGGGGAACTGGTGCTACCCGACGGGTCGCTGGCCACCGGCCAGTTCGGCCAGCAGGCCGTACACGGAGTCGACGGCCGGATCAGTTGATCGGGGCGTTCACCCAGCGCAGGTCATCGAGGATGCCGCGGGCTGCCACGATGTTCTGCCCGGTCTGCCAGACCTCGTTGTTCACCACGAACACCCGGTTGTCCTTGGCGGCCGACAGGGCCCGCCAGGCTGGGCTCTGCAGGATCTTGGGTGCGTTGTCCTTGGCCGCCGCCGAAGCGAACGAGACGTAGACGATGTCCGCATCGACGATCCGGTAGTCGGCGTCGGTGGTGCCGAGCTCTTCGTAGGGCTTGTCGGTGAACCGTTGCGCGGCAGGGCGATCCAAGCCGACCGCGGCCAGCACGCTGCCGGCGAAGGTGTCGGCGCCGTACACGCGGACAGCGTTGTCGGTCAGCTGCACCACCGAGGCCTGGAAGTGTCCGGCGTCGTTCTGTGCTCCGGTGTCGCGGGCGGCGTCGTCGAACTTCGCGATCAGGTCCGCTGCGGCGTCCCTGCGACCCGTGGCCTCGCCGACCGCACGCAGTGTGTCGCGCCAGGCGGCGCCGGGCGCCCCGGTGAACACGGTCGGGGCAATCGCCGACAGCGGACCGAACGACGCGGGTGTGAGGCTCGCCGACCCGAGGATGAGCTCGGGGTCGGCCGATCTGACGGCGTCGAGGTCCGGCACGTTCCGAGAACCGGCCGGGGCGACGCCGTGCACGACGGCTCCCAGATAGGAGGGCTGCTCGGAGGAACCGTCCGGAAGCGCGGCCGCGACGATGCGGGACTGCAGACCCAGCGCGCACAGCGCATCGAGCTGGTCCCCAGACAGCGCAACGATGCGCTGCGGATCGCCGCGCACCTCGGTGGACTCCGAGATATCCGAGCTGTCGGCTCCGCCTCCTCGGGCATTGCGGACCTGTCGCGCGGACTGATCGGCGGCGGCCGGCTCGGCCGCGCAGGATTCGTCGGGGCGGCGCTGATTACCCAGCACGCCGGAGTCGGCGATCTTGGTGACGCTCGTGGTCATCGACGTCTGCCCCTGCGGCGTCTGCTCGGCGGAGCCGCACCCACTGGCGAGGGTCGCAGTCGCGGCGATCACCGCGACTGCGGCGCGGGGTCGGATGGTCAGCACCGGGCGACCGTAACATTCACCGCTTTCACGCTGGTCAGGCCCTCGCAGCCGAAACCCGCGACGCCGGACCGGCACGCAGTACGACAGTTTGTAGGACCCACAGGCACTCGGGGCGCGGGGAGCGTTAGGATTCAGTTCGATAAGCGGGATTTCCCGACGAATCTTTGGAGGATCTCTTGGTAGCCGAAGCGCCCCCAATCGGAGAACTCGAGGCACGTCGTCCTTTTCCGGAACGGATGGGCCCCAAGGGCAACCTGATCTACAAGCTCATCACCACGACCGATCACAAGTTGATCGGCATCATGTACTGCGTCGTCTGCTTCGCCTTCTTCTTCATCGGCGGTCTGATGGCGCTGTTCATGCGTACCGAACTGGCGATGCCCGGCCTGCAGTTCCTGAGCAATGAGCAGTTCAACCAGCTGTTCACCATGCACGGCACGGTGATGCTGCTGTTCTACGCCACCCCGATCGTGTTCGGGTTCGCCAACCTGGTGCTCCCGCTTCAGATCGGCGCGCCCGACGTGGCGTTCCCGCGGCTGAACGCCCTGTCGTTCTGGCTGTTCCTGTTCGGCGCGCTGATCGCCCTCGGCGGCTTCATCACCCCCGGCGGTGCCGCGGACTTCGGCTGGACGGCCTACTCGCCGCTGACCGACGCCATCCACTCGCCGGGTGCCGGCGGTGACCTGTGGATCCTGGGTCTGGCCGTCGGTGGTCTTGGCACCATCCTCGGTGGCGTCAACATGGTCACCACCATCGTCTGCATGCGCGCGCCCGGCATGACCATGTTCCGCATGCCGGTGTTCACCTGGAACATCCTGGTGACCTCGATCCTGGTGCTGATCGCGTTCCCGATCCTGACCGCCGCGCTGTTCGGCCTGGCCGCCGACCGCCACCTGGGCGCGCACATCTACGACCCGGCCAACGGCGGTGTCCTGTTGTGGCAGCACCTGTTCTGGTTCTTCGGCCACCCCGAGGTGTACATCATCGCGCTGCCGTTCTTCGGCATCGTGTCCGAGATCTTCCCGGTGTTCAGCCGCAAGCCGATCTTCGGTTACACCACGCTGATCTACGCCACCATCAGCATCGCGGCCCTGTCGGTCGCGGTGTGGGCGCACCACATGTACGCCACCGGCGCGGTCCTGCTGCCGTTCTTCTCCTTCATGACGTTCCTGATCGCCGTCCCGACGGGCATCAAGTTCTTCAACTGGATCGGCACGATGTGGAAGGGCCAGCTGACGTTCGAGACGCCGATGCTGTTCTCGGTCGGCTTCCTGATCACCTTCCTGCTGGGTGGCCTGTCCGGCGTGCTGCTGGCCAGCCCGCCGATCGACTTCCACGTCACCGACAGCTACTTCGTCATCGCGCACTTCCACTACGTGCTCTTCGGCACCATCGTGTTCGCCACCTACGCGGGCATCTACTTCTGGTTCCCGAAGATGACCGGACGTCTGCTCGACGAGCGCCTGGGCAAGCTGCACTTCTGGCTGACCTTCATCGGCTTCCACACCACCTTCCTGGTGCAGCACTGGGTCGGTGACGAGGGCATGCCGCGTCGCTACGCCGACTACCTGCCCACCGACGGCTTCACCACGCTGAACGTCATCTCCACGATCGGTGCCTTCATCCTGGGCATCTCGACGCTGCCGTTCGTGTGGAACGTGTTCAAGAGCTGGCGCTACGGCGAGCCGGTGATGGTCGACGACCCGTGGGGTTACGGCAACTCGCTGGAGTGGGCGACCTCCTGCCCGCCGCCGCGGCACAACTTCACCGAGCTGCCCCGGATTCGTTCGGAGCGCCCGGCGTTCGAGCTGCACTACCCGCACATGGTCGAGCGGATGCGTGCCGAGGCCCACGTGGGCCGCGCGCACCATCCAGAGCTCGAGTCTGCGGACAGCTCCAGCTGACGGGTGGCAGCATCCGGGGGTGAGCACGTCGAGGATGTTTCGATGATCGGTGCTCCGCGCGAGCGCTCGTCGGTACTGATCACCGTCACCGGAGTCGATCAGCCCGGTGTCACATCGGCGCTGTTCGAGGTGCTCGCCCGCCATCAGGTCGAACTACGCAACGTCGAACAGGTCGTGGTCCGCGGCCGGCTCACCCTGGGTGTGCTGGTCGCGGCACCAGTCGAGACGGTCGACGGCGATGCGCTGCGCAGCGACGTCGAGACAGCGATCCACCGGCTCGGCCTGGACGTGACCATCGAGCGCAGCGACGACATGCCCGTCATGCGCGAGCCGTCGACCCACACCATCGTGGTGCTGGGCCGTCCGATCACCGCGGAGGCGTTCAGCGTGGTGGCCCGTGCGGTCGCGGGTCTCGGCGTCAACATCGACACGATCCGCGGGGTGTCCGACTATCCGGTGACCGGCCTGGAACTCCGGGTGTCGGTGCCCGCAGGAGCTGCGTACAGCCAACTGCAGACGGCACTGGCGCAAGTCGCCGTCGACGAAGGCGTCGACATTGCACTCGAGGACTACAGCCTGGCCCGGCGGGCCAAGCGTCTCATCGTCTTCGACGTGGACTCCACCCTGATCCAGGGTGAGGTCATCGAGATGCTGGCTGCCCGGGCCGGCATGGAAGCCCAGGTGGCCGCCGTCACCGAAGCGGCGATGCGCGGCGAACTGGATTTCGCCGAATCCCTGCACCGCCGGGTGGCGACCCTGGCCGGCCTGCCTGCCTCGGTGCTCGACGACGTCGCCGAGCAGGTGGAGCTGACACCCGGTGCCCGGACCACCATCCGGACCCTGCGGCGGCTCGGCTTTCACTGCGGCGTGGTGTCGGGCGGTTTCCGTCAGGTCATCGAGCCGCTGGCACACGAACTCATGCTGGATTACGTCGCAGCCAACGAGCTCGAGGTCGTCGACGGCAAGCTGACCGGGCGGGTCATCGGCCAGGTTGTCGACCGGCCCGGAAAAGCCAAGGCACTGCGCGATTTCGCCCAGCAGGTCGGTGTGCCCATGGAACAGACCGTGGCCGTGGGTGACGGGGCCAACGACATCGACATGCTGGCGGCAGCCGGCCTCGGCGTCGCGTTCAACGCCAAACCCGCACTGCGCGAGGTCGCCGACGCGTCGCTGAGCCATCCCTACCTGGACACCGTGCTGTTCATCCTCGGCGTCACCCGCGGTGAGATCGAGGCCGCCGACGCCCAGGACGGCGTGCTGCGCCGCGTCGAGATTCCCGACGACTGACATCACGCCGGCTGAACCGACAGCCTCCCTGAAGTAGGGTGTGGGCATGGCGAACCTGAAGCACACGGTCGTGGTTGGCGCGGTCGCCGTTGCGGCAGTCCTGGGACAGTTCGCGGTGGCGGCTCCTGCCGAAGCCAAGCGCTGCCCGTCGGGCACCGTGCAGACGAAGTTCGAGGGCGTGTGCGTGGCCGGCTCGTCCGGCGGCGGCATGGGCGCGGTGGCGCCGCCCGTGATGGCGCCCAGCGCCGGGGGAACCAACATCACGAACCAGCCGGGCCAGTTGCCGACGGTGAACGGGATTCCGTGCACCATCGAGCACTACAGCACCTGCTACGCGATGTCGCAGCAGCCTTAGCGTCTGCGCTCAGACCACCAACGTCTGAGGCTGTGGGATGAGCGTCCCGGTGATGCTGTGCCAGGCCCGGACCAGTAGGTGCACGGCCTCTTCGAGTTCGGCTTCCGGTAGCGCATAGGGCAGCCGGATGAACCGCTCCAACGTGCCGTCCACGCCGAACCGCGGCCCTGCGGGCACATCCAGACCCAGCCGCATCGCCGCGGCCGACAATGCGGTGCTCATCGGCGCGGGCAGCTTCACCCACAGCGACATCCCGCCGCGGCCGTGCCCGGGCTGCCAGTCCGGAAGCTCGCGGGCCAGCAGTGCCACCAGGAACTCCCGCCGGGCGCGGACGATCTCGCGCCGTTCGGGCAGTACTTCCGCGCGCATCGCGAGCAACCGCGCCGCCGCGAGTTGTTCGAGGATCGGGGTGCCCAGGTCCACCGACGGCCGGATCGCGGCGATGGTGGCCAGCGTGCCGCGCTCGGCGCGGATCCAGCCGACCCGCAGGCCGCCCCAGAACGATTTCGACATCGAGCCGATGGTCAGTACCAGATCGTTACGGGGCACCGAAGCCGCCAGCGGCTCGGGCGGCGCCTCGTCGATCCACATGTCGACGATCGATTCGTCGACGATGGTACGAGTGCGCGTGTCGGAAATGATCTGCCCCAACCGCTTTCGCTCTGCGGCCGGCAGGGTGAACCCGGTCGGGTTGTGGCTGTCGGGAACCAGGTAGGCCAGGCTCGGGGCGAGTTGCCGCAGCGCGGCCTGTACGGCGTCGAGCTCCCAGCCGTCCTCGGCGAGGGCGACCGGGACTGCCCGCGCTCCCGCGGTCGAGATCGCCGAGAGAGCACCGTGATAGGTGGGCTGCTCGACGAGGACGCGGTCGCCGGGCTGGGTGTGGCTGGCCAGGATCAGCCCGATGGCGTGCTGGGCGCCGCTGGTCACCATGATCTGGCTCGGATCGGTGGGTAACCCTCTGGCGCAATATCTTTCAGCGATCGCCGCGCGCAGTGGGCCGACTCCCATCAATTCGTGACCGGGTTCGCGCAGATACGGCGCGATATCTCGCGCGGCGTCGGCGAACGCTTCCAGTACGGCGGTGCCGGGTGCGGACAGGGCGGCCGCGGCCAGGCTGACCGTCGGCGTGGCGGCCTCGGGCTGGATGTGACCGGCAGCCGGGAGGGCGGTGATGCTGCGGGCTCCGCGGCGGGCGTGCAGGTAGCCGTCGTCGCGCAGCTGGGCGAAGGCCGCGGTGACCGTGGTGCGCGACACCCGTAGCGACTCGGCCAGCGCCCGTTCGCTGGGGATGCGTGACCCGACCGGGACCCGGCCGTCGACGATCAGCAGCCTGATGGCGTCGGCGAGGCCGAGATAGGCGGGTCCACTTTGGCTGGAGGTGCGCCAGTTGCCCAGCTCGCGAGCCAACAGGTCCACATCGAGGGCGCGTGCGGCCATATCCGTCGACATAATGAGGCCAGTATGTTCCAACTGGATATTGGAGAGCAAGCCACATGGCCGAGATCATGGACGTATGGCCCGGAACTGGATTTCCCGATTGGCGGAGAACCTCCGCCGTGTGTACGACCCCGGCAACTACCCGGCAGACCGCGATGTCGACGCCCGCCGGGTGCGCAGTGAGCTCGATGCGATCCGGGTCCGATTCCCAGACCACGCATGAGGACGGCGTTCAAGCGCGGTGTCCTGCTCCTGATCGGCCTCTGCGGGTACGGCGCGTCGATGGCGATCATGGTGCGCGCCGGGCTCGGCCTCGATCCGTGGGATGTCTTCCACCAGGGCTTGACCCGGCACACCCCGCTGTCCCTCGGGATGGCCTCGGCCGTCGTCGGCGTCGTGGTCCTGCTGGCCTGGATCCCGCTGCGTAACCGGCCCGGGATCGGGACCGTCGCCAACGTCATCGTCATCGCCGTCACGGTGGACGCGACCTTGGCGGTCCTGCCCGCGCCGTCGGCGCTGCCGGTGCGTATCGCGATGATGATCGGGGCCGTCGTGCTCAACGCGATCAGCACCGTGCTCTACATCGGTGCGGGCCTGGGCCCCGGGCCCCGCGACGGCTTGATGACGGGACTGGTCGCGCGCACCGGAATGTCGGTGCGTTTGGTGCGCACCGGAATTGAGGCGACCGTACTGGTCGTGGGCTGGTTGATGGGTGGCACCGTCGGGATCGGCACCGTCGTCTACGCGTTCGGGATCGGGCCGCTCGTGCAGCTGTTCCTGCGGCTGATGCCACGTTCACTGTTGTTCCACGATTTCAGCGGCGGGCGTGCCCGAGCGGATCGGGAACCGGTCACTACGATGAGCGAGTGGCCTCAGGGGAACGCACCGATTCGACAATCACCGATGACGGAGACGGAACCGACCCCGACCTGTTGATCGACTTCGCCAGGGTGACCCTGCGGCGTGGCGGCAACACCCTCGTCGGGCCGATCACGTGGACCGTCGAACTCGACGAACGCTGGGTCGTGATCGGGCCCAACGGCGCCGGCAAGACCTCGCTGTTGCGGATCGCCGCCGCCACCGAATACCCCTCGTCGGGCACCGCGTACGTGCTCGGGGAACGCTTGGGCCGCACCGACATGTCCGAGCTGCGCGCGCGCGTCGGACTGAGCAGCTCGGCGTTGTCCCAGCGGATTCCGGACCACGAGGTGGTACGCGACCTGGTGGTGTCGGCCGGCTACGCCGTGCTCGGCCGCTGGCGCGAGGACTACGAGGACGTCGACTACGCCCAGGCCGTCGACATGCTCGAGAGCGTCGGTGCCGAACACCTCGCCGAACGGACCTACGGAACCCTGTCCGAAGGCGAACGTAAACGGGTCCTGATCGCCCGCTCGCTGATGACCGACCCCGAACTTCTGCTGCTCGACGAGCCCGCGGCCGGGCTCGATCTGGGCGGCCGTGAAGAGCTGGTAGCCCGGTTGACCGACCTGGCTGCCGACCCCGATGCGCCGGCCATGGTCCTGGTCACCCATCATGTCGAGGAGATTCCGGTCGGATTCAGCCACGCGCTGATCCTCTCGGAAGGCAAGGCGGTTGCTTCGGGTCTGCTGACCGAGGTGTTGACTGCTGAGAACCTCTCCAAGGCGTTCGGCCAGTCGATCGCCCTGGACACGATCGACGGGCGCTACTTTGCCCGGCGAACCAGGACCCGAGCGGCGCACAGGAGGCGTGAATGACAGGCAGCGACGAGCGCTCGCGCGAGGAGCCGACCGGCACCGACGATCCGCTGGTGGCCCGGCCTGCGGCCACGGTGATGTTGGTCCGCGACGCCGCCGAGTCGATCGAAGTCTTCATGATGCGTAGGCACGCGGCGATGGAGTTCGTGGCCGGGGTGATGGTGTTCCCGGGTGGGGGAGTCGACGACCGCGACCGCAATGCCGACATCGCGTGGTTCGGACCCGAGCCGGACTGGTGGGCAGGGCGACTCGGGGTGGAAACCGGGCTGGCCGAGGCGCTGGTGTGCGCCGCGGCCCGCGAGACCTTCGAGGAGTCCGGCGTGCTGTTCGCCGGCCCGCACAGCGGATCAGGCGACCCGGGCATCGTGTCGGATGCCTCCGCGTACGGCGAGGCGCGGGCCGCACTCGCCAACCACTCACTGTCCTTCGCCGACTTCCTGCGCGACGAGAAACTCGTCCTGCGCGCCGACCTGCTGCGGCCGTGGGACAACTGGATCACCCCCAAGGAAGAGCGCACCCGTCGCTACGACACCTTCTTCTTCGTCGGCGCCCTGCCCGAGGGGCAGCGGGCCGACGGCGACAACACCGAAACCGACCGAGCGTTCTGGAGTACTCCGCAGGCCGGTCTCGACGACTTCGAGCAGGGCAATTCGTTCCTGCTGCCACCGACCTGGACCCAGCTGAACTCCCTCAACGGCCGTTCTGTCGCCGACGTGCTGGCGACCGAACGCAAGATCGTCGCGACCGAACCCAACCTCTCCCTCGGCGAAGGGAGCTGGCAGATCGAGTTCTTCGACAGCGGCCGCTACAACGCGGCCAGGAACCACCGGGCCCCCCTGGGTCGGGGTGGGGAATCGGTTCAGTGAACGAGTTCGTCAGTGTGATCACCGGGGTGCCCGAACAAGAGGGCGTCGGCACCCTGATGCTGTCGCGGCCACCGACCAACGCCCTCACCCGGCAGATGTACCGCGAGATCATCGCGGGCGCCCACGAGCTCGGTGAGCGCACCGACGTCTCGGTGGTGATCCTGTTCGGTGGGCACGAGATCTTCTGCGCCGGCGACGACGTTCCCGAGCTGCGCACGCTGAACATGGGTGAGGCCGCCGCCGCGGACGCGGCGCTGCGCCAGTGCATCGAGGCCGTGGCCGCCATCCCCAAGCCCACGGTGGCCGCGATCACCGGCTACGCGCTGGGCAGCGGGCTGACTCTGGCGATGGCCGCCGACTGGCGGGTCAGCGGTGACAACGTCAAGTTCGGAGCGACCGAGATCCTGGCCGGCCTGGCGCCCCGCGCCGGTGGCGGTGCGCGGCTGGCCGAGGTCATCGGCGCATCCAAGGCCAAGGAGCTGGTGTTCAGCGGCCGGTTCGTCGGCGCCGAGGAGGCGCTGGAACTCGGGCTGATCGACCAGATGGTCGCACCGGACCACGTCTACGACGAGGCGCTGGCCTGGGCGCGGCGGTTCGTCGACCATCCGGTGGACGTACTGGCCGCGGCGAAGGCCGCCGTCGACGGACAGGTGGACCGGCCCTGACGGTCACCGCACCCGGGCCGTTAGGCTGCCCTGCATGACTGACATCAAGGATTCCGGTACCGACGCCGACATTGCCGGCATGCCGACTCCTAACCCGCACGCCACGGCCGAGCAGGTCGAAGCCGCGATGCATGACAGCAAGCTCGCGCAGGTGCTCTACCACGACTGGGAAGCCGAGACCTACGACGAGAAGTGGTCGATCTCCTACGACCAGCGGTGCATCGACTACGCCCGCGGCCGGTTCGACGCCATCGTCCCCGAATCCGAGCAGCGTGAGCTGCCGTACGACCGGGCCCTCGAGCTGGGCTGCGGTACCGGGTTCTTCCTGCTCAACCTGGTCCAGTCCGGTGTCGCGCGGCGGGGTTCGGTGACCGACCTGTCCCCGGGCATGGTCAAGGTGGCAACCCGCAACGGTCAGTCGCTCGGCCTGGACATCGACGGACGGGTCGCCGATGCCGAGGGCATCCCGTACGAGGACAACACCTTCGACCTCGTGGTCGGGCACGCGGTGCTGCACCACATCCCCGACGTCGAGCTCTCGCTGCGCGAGGTGGTCCGGGTGCTCAAGCCCGGCGGCCGTTTCGTCTTCGCCGGCGAGCCCACCACGGTCGGCAACAAGTACGCCCGTGAGCTGTCCACCATGACCTGGCACGCCACCACCAACCTGACCAAGCTGCCCTGGCTGAGCAACTGGCGCCGGCCGCAGGCCGAACTCGACGAGTCGTCTCGGGCCGCGGCGCTGGAAGCCGTCGTCGACCTGCACACCTTCGATCCGGCCGATCTGGAGCGGATGGCCACCAACGCCGGCGCCGTCGAAGTACGCACCGCCAGCGAGGAATTCACCGCGGCGATGCTCGGCTGGCCGGTGCGCACCTTCGAGGCCGCGGTGCCGCCGGGGCGTCTGGGCTGGGGCTGGGCCAAGTTCGCGTTCAACAGCTGGACCACCCTGAGCTGGGTCGACTCCAACGTCTGGCGCCGCGTGGTGCCGAAGGGGTGGTTCTACAACGTGATGGTCACCGGGGTCAAGCCGTCAGCGGATTGAGGCCGCCCGCTGTTTGACATCGGAGCCGTCGCCTACCTGCGATCAGAGGCGGGCGCGCAGGCCTTGGGTGAGGTGGCCGGGCGCCGCCTCACCGGGGCCAGCTTGGTCAGCGATATCGCCGCTGTCCGAAGGCAATTCGGTGACCACGCCGGAATCCTGGTGGAAACGGTACAGCTGAGGCGCCGGGCCGCGGCCAAGTTCGACGAACCGGGGCACTGGCTGTTCACCGACGAAGCGCTGCAACAGGGCACGGCAGCGCCGGTGGCCGCCCACCGGGCCCGCCGGCTGGCCGGCGCCCGGGTGCACGATGCCACCTGCTCGATCGGCAGTGAGCTTGTGGCACTGCGCGATTGCGCTGCCCAGCTGCTGGGCAGCGACCTCGATCCGGTGCGGCTGGCCATGGCCGCCCACAACCTCGACGACGGCGGCCCCGCGGTCCCACTGTGCCGAGCCGACGCGTTGGCGCCGGTCACCCGCGACACCGTGGTGATCATCGATCCGGCCCGCCGCTCGGGTGGACGCCGCCGGTTCGACCCGCGGGCCTACACCCCGGCGCTCGACGCGGTCCTGGACGTCTACCGTGGCCGGGACCTCGTGGTGAAGTGCGCTCCGGGAATCGATTTCGACGCGCTCGCCGAGATGGGGTTCGGCGGGGAGATCGAGGTGACCTCGTTCGGCGGCAGCGTGCGCGAGGCCTGCCTGTGGTCACCCGGTCTGACCGAGCCCGGTGTACGCCGCCGGGCCAGCATGCTCGAAACCGGGGAGGAGATCAGCGACGCCGAACCCGACGACTGCGCCGTCGCGGCGGCCGGACGCTGGATCGTCGACCCCGACGGTGCGGTGGTGCGTGCCGGGCTGGTGCGCCACTACGCGGCGCGGCACGGACTGTGGCAGCTCGACCCCGACATCGCCTACCTGTCCGGTGACGAGTTGCCCGCCGGGGTGCGCGGTTTCGAGGTCCTCGAACAGCTGCATTTCCAAGAGCGGCGGTTGCGGGCCGCGCTGGCGGCCCGATCGGTCGGGGCGCTGGAAATCCTGGTTCGCGGCGTCGACGTCGATCCCGATGCGTTGCGGGCCCGGATGCGCCTTCGCGGCACCGATCACCTCGCGGTGGTGATCGCGCGGCTCGGTTCCGGGCCGGCCAGCCGGGCAACGGCATTCATTTGTCGCCCGTCGCGATAACCGCCAAGTAATCTGGTCCCAAACACGCCGGTGGATCCACCGGTGTGAGTTGATCGCCTGCGAGGACGACTGACGATGCGAATTCCCCCTGTGACAGCGCTGCTGGCGGCCGGTGCGCTGCTCGGCTGGCTCGGCATGCCGGTGGCAGCCACGCAGTCGGCCTGCGCGGATCTCGGCGGCAACGTCGACGGCGACCAGATCTGCCAGGTCCACGCCGCCAATGCCACCTACACTCTGGATTACTCTTTCCCGGTCGGTTATCCGGATCAGCAGGCAATCGCCGGCTATCTGATCCAGACTCGCGACGGCTTCGTGAACGTCTCGGACATGCCGGGCTCGCGTGATCAGCCCTATGTCCTGGACGCCAAGGGCACCGGATACGGTTCCGGGAACCCCGCGCACACCCAGAGCCTGGTGTTCGAGGTGTATCAGAACGTCGGTGGCGCCCACCCGCAGACCTGGTACAAGGCGTTCAACTACAACATGGCCACCCGGGCGCCCATCACCTTCGACACCCTGTTCAAGCCGGGATCCAAGCCGCTGGACGTGATCTTCCCGATCGTGCAGCGGGAACTGCAGAAGCAGTCGGGCGTCGAACAGGCCATCCCGCCGTCGGTCGGTCTGGACCCCGCGCACTACCAGAACTTTGCCGTCACCGACGACTCGGTGATCTTCTTCTTCGGGCAAGGTGAACTGCTGCCCGAGGCGGCCGGAGCCAGCCAGGCCAATGTTCCGCGGTCCGCCGTGGCGGCCCTGCTGGCTTGACGCCCGATCAGGCCGGTGCGAATCCGTACACCTGACCGTCACTGGTCGCGGTGACGATCCGGTGGTCGTTACCGATCGACACCCCGACGGGCCAGCCGGTGGCCTCCGGTACGGGATAGGCATTGAGGGTGTGCCCGTCTGCGGTGTCGAACACCAGCAGGGTCTGGCCGTGCCCGCCCTCACGGGCAACCGTGTAGCCGACGCTGTCCGCGCGGCTCGACGTGGTCAGCGGGACGACATCGTCACGGGTCCAGGTCACCTCGCCGTGGTCCCCGGCGTCGCGCACCGCGGTCAGTTTGGCCTCCGGCCCGCCGCCGGCCACGATCAGCCCGTCGGGTGACACCGACGGCGGGGTCTGGGCCAGATAGTTCAGTGGCACCGACCATTTCGGCGAGCCGTCGGAGGTGTTGAGGGCCCACAGCTTCTGGTCGCGCCCGTTGACGTACACCGTCGAGCCGTCGGTGGACAGGACCGGACTTGCCAGGGGCCCGCGGCCCACGGCGGTGCTGGTCCACTCCTGCGTCAGCAGCGTCTTCTCACCGGGGTGGTAGCGCAATCCGATCAGCACCGGCGCCTCAGCCCCGGGCTGCCACACACTGATCACCACCATGCCGGCCTGATGGGAGAACGCGGGTGCAGCCGCCACCGGGCACCGCGACCGGGCGGGCTGGCAGTCGCCGAGACCGCGCTGTGAATCGGTCGGGTCCACACCGGAGACCAGATCCAGCGGTGTTCCCACGACCGTGCCTCGGTGTCCGTCGAACACCAGCACCTGACCCAGGTGGGTGACCACCAGCAGTTGGCCGTCGTCGAGGAGCCTGGGGGTGGTCGGCATACCGATGACCGGCTGGCGCCAGCGGACCCACTGGGTCGGCGGGAAGGACAGGATGGTGCCGGGCTGCCCGACGTAGACGTTGTCGAATCCGTCGAACAGGGGACTGGACCAGCCACCGCCCAGCACCAATCGCGTGCACCAGCGCTGGCGGGCGTTGTTGTCGGCCTCCCACACCATCAACGAACAACCGCCCGCGGTCTGCGCGTTGGCCGCCAGGCGGTTGTCCGCGCTCAGCGCCACCTGGGCGCCGAGCTCACCCTTGACCGACCGGCTCCACTCCAACCGGAGCGCCTCGGGACCACGGGACCTGGTGTAGCTGCTGTTGGCGGCATCGCCGTATTGCGCCGACCAGCCTTGCGCAGCGTGAGCGTCCACCCAGGAATCGGTGTTCTCGCAACCGGCGAGCAGGCCCGTGAACAGCACCGCGACCGCCAGTGCAAGGTATCGCCGGAACACGATGTCCTTTCGTCGCCGAACACGCCGGGGCTGGTATGAGTGGGCCCTGGTGAGGGTACCCGGCCCCGCGGCGGGACCTGGTAACGCGCCCATTGTGCTCAAGTAGGCTGTCCGGCCATGACGACGATGTGGGGCGCCCCGATTCACAAGCGCTGGCGGGGTTCCCGGCTGCGCGATCCTCGCCAGGCCGATTTCCTGACGAAAGCGTCGCTGAAATGGGTCATCGACAACCGCGCCTACAGCCCGTGGTACCTGGTGCGGTACTGGCGGCTGCTGAAGTTCAAGCTGGCCAACCCGCACATCATCACCCGCGGCATGGTCTTCCTCGGCAAGGGTGTGGAGATCCAGTGCACACCGGAACTGGCGCAGATGGAGATCGGCCGCTGGGTCCACATCGGGGACAAGAACACCATCCGCTGCCACGAGGGTTCGCTGCGCATCGGCGACAAGGTGGTGTTGGGGCGCGACAACGTCATCAACACCTACCTCGACATCGAACTCGGTGACTCCGCGCTGATGGCCGACTGGTGCTACGTGTGCGACTTCGACCACAAGATGGACAACATCGACATGCCCATCAAGGACCAGGGCATCATCAAGGGTCCGGTGCGCATCGGCCCGGACACCTGGATCGCCGCCAAGGTGACCATCCTGCGCAACACCTCGGTCGGCCGCGGCTGTGTGCTGGGCGCCCACGCCGTGGTCAAGGGTGAGATCCCGGACTACTCGATCGCCGTCGGTGCCCCGGCCAAGGTGGTCAAGAACCGCAAGCTGGACTGGGAGACGTCGGCCGCCGAGCGTGCCGAGCTCGCCGCGGCGCTGGCCGACATCGAGCGCAAGAAGGCCGCCAACAGCAACTGACCCGGCTGCTCAGGCCCCGTTGCACACCCCGGAATCACGGATCACGTTGCCGTAGACATTCGCGGTGGCGATGTTGGCGTTGATGACGCCGGCGGGCTGCTGTTTGGCGATCTTGTCGCTGATCTGGGTCAGCTGATACCACAGGTGGTAGATCGAATCACCGTTGTACAGCGGTGAATACTGGCTCTGGTCGGGGTAATTGGTGATGTACAGGGTGTGAGCCCGGGGATCCAGGAACGCCGCCGACTGATCGACGTTGGCTCTCACGGCGTTGCCCGCGGCCTGCACGCCGGGCGCCGTCCAGTAGTCGTGCTGCCCGCCCAGGAAGTTCTGGAATCCCACGATCTGACTCATCAACGTGCCGTACTGGGCGTTGAACCACTGACAGGACTCGCGCTGGGCGTCGATCTGCTCGGGGGTGACGCGCACCTGCCACAGGTTGTAGGGGAACACCGTGTAGTTCGGCGCCCAGTCCGAGGGATGGGGCACGAACGCGGGCAGACTGGGCGTGGCGCCGTTGGGTTCGGCGGTCGCCGGTGCGACGGGGCCGAGTGTGAGCGCCGCGCCGACGAGCGCAACGCCGACCGTACGTAGTTGCCTGCGGATATGGACCACGCCTCGATTGTGCTCGGTGCGGGGGGCGCCGACAACGGTTCGGTGATTCTCGAACGCGCGCGTCAACCCGCCCAGTCGATGCCGAAGCGGGCGCTCAGGGCGGCCCGGCCCGAGTCGGTCACCGTGAGGGCTCGGTGGCGCGGGACGCGGCGCAGCCATTCCGCCGCCAGGAAATGGTCCAGAATCGCCCAGCCCAATCCGCCCGCGATGTGATGGCGCTGCTCGGTCCAGTCGACACAGTAACGCACCAGAGGCCTTGGGCCGGTGGGTAATTCGATACCCATCTGATGCAGCAGATCGCGACCGTGATCGGTGAGCTGATAGGGCACGTCATGGCCAGGGCTGCTCAGCCGGTCGGTGCCGCCGGGGTGAAACCCTCCGTCCCCACCGGTCAGTACGCCGCGATCGAGCAGGCTGCCCATGAGCGCGACGCCCAGTCGCCCGGCGATGTGGTCGTAGCAGGTCCGGGCGGAGCGGAGCCGCGCCGCGCGGGTGCCGTCGCGCAGCGAGGTGACCGGCCGGGCCGGCGCCAGCCGTCCGAGCTGCTCGATCAGCGCGCCGACCTCGGGCCCGGCCAACCGGTAGTAGCGGTGCCGCCCCTGGGTGCGGACCGTGAGCAGGCCGGCATCGGTCAGCTTGGCCAGATGGCTGCTGGCCGTCGGACGGCTGATGCCGGCTTCCTCGGCCAGAACACTGGCCGGTAGCGCACGGCCATCATCGAGTGCCAGTAGCACCTTGCAGCGCGCCGGGTCTGCCAGCAGTGCCGCAACCGCCGCGATGTCCACCTCGGTCGCCGAGGCCAGGTCCTGCGCCTCACGCATGGCACGACTCCTTCCCGACGGGCTGGTCACTCGGTCCTGCCGGTGCGCGGGTCCGCCGCGTCAGCCGTAGCGCCAGCGCGGCGCCGATCAACTGGCAGGCGGCACCGACCAGCAGTGCGGTCCGCACACCCGTCGCACCGCCGACAACCGTCATGGCACTACCCAACACCGCGACCCCGACAGTGATACCCAGCAGCCGGGCCAGATTCACCACACCGGCGGCCAGGCCCGCCCGCCCCAACGGGATCGCGTCCATCGCCAGCGTCACCGCCGGGCCCGTGTTGAGGGCCAGACCGGCGCCGGCGAGCACGAAGGACAGCTCCAGCCATCCGATCGCGCCCAGTGGCCCGGCTGTGGCGTAGAGCAGTGAGCCGGCCGCCATCAGAACCAGCCCCGCGGCCATCGCCGGGCGCGGGCCGGTGCGGCGGGCCATGACGTTGGCAACGGGGATCAGCAGCAGGTAGACGATCGCCATGGGCAGGAACCACACGGCTGTCGACAAGGCGCTCGCGTCCCGGAGTTGTTGGAATGCAAAGCTGTTGACCAGCAGCAGGCCGTAGATGCCGAACGTCATCGCGAATGTGGCGAGCAGGGCGCCGACCAGCCGTCGGCTTGCGAACAGATCCAGCGGGAGCATCGGGTGCGGGCTGCGGCGCTGGGAGGTCAGGAATGCCGTGAACGCGGCCAGGGCCAGCACGCCGATCGCCACGGTCTGCTGCCACCGCCAGTCGTGACCCTCGACCAGCACGAGTGTGGCGGCGCCGAGTGCCAGCACGGCCAGGCACTGACCTGGAACGTCGATGCGCGCGGCGTCCGGATCCCGCGAGTCGGGCAGATGCGAGACGCTCATGACCAACGCCAGGACGCCGATCGGGACATTGACCCAGAAGATCCAGCGCCAGCCGATGGTTTCGGCCAGGACACCACCCAGCAGGGGCCCCAGCGCGGTGCTGCTCGCTGCGGCCATCGCCCACGCCGCCGTGGCACGGGCCCGCCCGCGTGCGTCGGGAAAGACCGCCGCGGCGATGGCCAGGCCCTGCGGCAGCATCATCGCCGCACCGAGTCCCTGAATCGCTCGTGCCACCAGTAGCAACGTCAGTGACGGGGCCAGGCCGCAGCCGATCGACGCCGCGACGAAGGCCGTCAGCCCGATCCGCAGCATGCGCCGCCGGCTGAACCGGTCACCGAGCGAACCCGCGGTGAGCAGAAACGCCGCGAACGTCACGTTGTAGGCGTCGATGGTCCACTGCGCACCGCTCACCCCGCCGCCGAGGTCGGCGCCGATCGCGGGGAGGGCCAGATTGACCGCGTTCGCGTCAACCAGGCCGACGAACAGCCCGAGATAGGCGGCGATCAGCGTGAAGACGGGCGAACGTTGTGGTGCCATACCCGCACGCTAGGTGCGGATTGATTCGACGCCGGTCGAATCAACGGTCGGGCAGGGCGTGCTCGACGATGGGCCGGCGCGGATGCGGTTCGCGTTCGGCACGTTTGGCGGCCAGATAGACCTGACTGGTCTCGGCGGCCACGGTGTGCCAGTCGAAGTCGGCGCTGAGCCGCTCGCGGGCGGCGATCGCCCGGCGCTGGGCCGCCTCGGGATCGTCGAGTACGGCGCGGACCGCCGTGGCCAGCCCCACCACGTCCCGTGGTGCGAACGACATTCCGGTCTGGCCGTCGATCACCGCTTCGCCCAGGCCGCCGACGTTCGACGTCACCAGCGGGGTACCGGTGGCCGCGGCCTCCAGCGCCACGATGCCGAAGGGCTCGTAGTGACTGGGCAGCACCGCGGCGTCGGCGGACTGCAGGGCCTGCAGGAGTTCCTCGTGGCCGAGCCGTCCGACGAACCGGGTTGCCTTGAGTACCTTGTGCTTTCGGGCCTGATCGACGAGCCACTGCTGTTGGGTTCCGTCGCCGGCGATGGTCAGGGTGGTGCCGGGATGTGCGCGCCGGATCCGGGGCAGGGCCGCGATCGCGTCGTGCACGCCCTTCTCGTATTCCAGGCGACCGAGATAGAGCAGCTCGGGTGGTCCCTGCCGTTCGCGTCGCGGCGCGAACGGCCAGAGGTCGGCGTCGATCCCGTTGCGGATCACCCTGATCTCGGACAGCTCGGGCCCGAACAGTTCGGTGATCTCATCGCTCATCGAGGCCGAACACGTGATCAGCGAATCGGATTCGCGCACCAGCCAGGATTCCACGGCATGCACCTGGCGGCTGATCGCCCCGGAAACCCAGCCGGAGTGCCGGCCCGCCTCGGTGGCATGGATGGTGGAAACCAGTGGTACGTCGAAGAACTCGGCCAATGCGATGGCCGGGTGGGCCACCAGCCAGTCGTGGGCGTGGACCAGGTCGGGCACCCAGCGGTCACCCGAATTGTCTTTGACGGCAAGGCCGGTGCGCACCATGGCGTGGCCCATGGCCAGGGTCCAGGCCATCATGTCCGTGCCGAACTCGAACTCGTGCGGATCCTGGGCGGCGGCCACCACCCGCACGCCCTCGCTGACCTCGTCGGTGGACGGGTGCGTGCTGGGGTCGGTGTCGGTGGGCCTTCGGCTGAGCACCACGATCTCGTGGCCTGCCTCGGCCAGCGCGGTGGCCAGGTGGTGCACGTGTCGGCCCAGACCGCCGACGACGACGGGCGGGTACTCCCATGACACCATCAGGATCTTCATGACTGCGTGCCTTCATGCCGGTGCGAGTGTGCGGACAATGCTGTGGATTGGCGGCGTGTCAGGGGACAGACACGCACGCTCGCGCTGGTGGTCATTTTGGCAGACGCCGGGCGTCGAGGGCACCGAACAGGCCGTCGGCCTTGTTCCACCCGTCGGCGAGGCGCTCGGCGTGGTCGCGACGGCCCGAGGCCAGCGCGTCGGAGATCTCGCGGGTGGCGTGGGCGTGCAGGTGTGCGCGGTAGCGCGCGTAATCGGCGGCCGAATCCTTGCTCACCATGAACGGCCAGTCGCTCGACACGGTCAGCAACGTCTCCCGCAGGATCTGATCGGCCACCCGGTCGCGCGGGGTCGGTGCGCCGACCCCGGCGTGCTGGGTCAGCGCCTTGTCCACGGTGCTCAATGCGCCGTCGACCACCTCGCTGTTGAGCTGCACCAGATCGGCCACCTTCTCGCCGTTCCAGACCTGCCAGTTCTTGCCCGAACCCCATGAGCTGGGCGGCAATTCGACCGGAGCGCCGACGAATCCGGCCGCCTTGGCATCGGCGAGGGTGCCCACCCGCACACCGGCTTCGGGCAGTGCGCGCAGCACCCGGCCCAACCACTCCGGGCCCTCGTACCACCAGTGCCCGAACAGCTCGGTGTCGAACGCGGCCACGACATGGGCCGGGCGGCCGATCCGCTCGCTCTCGCTGATCAGCCGGCGGCGGACCACCTCGACGAAGTCGGCGACATGCTCGTCGATCGCCCGGTCGGCGCGCTGTGGATCGTAGGGCGCCTTCTCCTCGGACGGGACGTTGCGGCCGGTGACCCGGGCCGGCTTGAGGCCCGTGGTGTGGTCGTAGGTGTGGAAATCCCGGTACGCGGCATGACCGGGGTAGCCGGACTTGGGGGACCACACGCGATAGCTGACCTGCAGGTCGCGCCCGAACGCCACCACGCCGGAGTCGCCGACCGGCCGGCCGAGCGCCGTGTCGCCGTGCAGTGAGGGGCCGTCCACCATGAAATGCCCGACACCGGCCGCGGCGTAACCGGTTTCCATGCCCGGTGCGTACGCGCACTCGGGCGCCCAGATGCCGGCCGGGGTGTGGGCGAACCGCTGCTGTGCGTCGGCCAGGCCCTCGCGCAGTGCGAACTCACGCAGTCGCGGGTTCAGCAGCGGTTGGAACGGGTGGGACAGCGGTCCGCCGAGCAGCTCGATGGTCTCGGCGTCGATCAGCCGGCGCAGCAGCCCGCTGGCACCGTGCCGCCAATGGGTGGCGAATTCCTCGATGGCCGCGCCGGCCTCGGCGTACTCACGAATCCCGAACTGCTGCAAGGCCGGTTGCCCCTGCAGCGTCGTCGCCTCCTGGGCGCGCAGCTGCCAGTTGGCCAGCCAGTGGTGCATGCCCGTCAGGCAGTAGGGGTCGTCGAGCTGTGCGGTGACCACCGGCGTCATGCCGAGGGTGATCAGGTGGCTGCGATTCTCGTCGGCCAGGCCACGCAGCACACGCATCAACGGCAGGTAGGCGGCGGCCCACGACTGATAGAGCCACTCCTCGCCGACCGGCCAGCGCCCGTGATGAGCCAGCCAGGGCAGATGGGTGTGCAGGACGAGCGTGAACAAACCCGGTACAGGTTCGGGTTCGGGCTCCGGAGTGGGATGCGTCACGGTCGCACCGCGATCGCCACCAGGTCGAGGCTGTCGTCGATGTCGCGTTCGTCGGCGGAGGTCAGGTCGAAGTCGTCGATGCTCACCGCGGCGACGTCGGCGAGCAGTTGCTCCGGCCACGGTGCGTCGGCCACCGCGCGCTGCACCTGCGCCTCGATGATCGAGCCGCCGTGCCGGGCGTCGAGCTCTGCCAGCCCGGCGCCATGAAAGACCCCGTACAGCCCTTCGATCGCGAAACCGGCGTCCTGCAGAAGCTCGGTCAACTCGGCGCCGTTGAGCTCGCGGGTGTGGAACGGGTTGAGCGGGGTGTCGCGACCGGGGGAGAAGGTGATCCGGTTGGGGGTGGAGACCAGGAACACGCCGCCGGGCCGCAGCACGCGGAAACACTCGGACACGAACTGTCCTTGATCCCAGAGGTGTTCGATGACCTGGAAGTTCACCACGACGTCGACCGACCCGTCGGCCAGGGGCAGCTCGGCGAGATTGCCGTGGGTGATCTCCACCCGGGGGTAGCGGGCCCGCACGTGTGCCACCGTGGCCTCGTCGTAGTCCAGTGCGACCACCCGGCGGGCCACGTCGGCGATCAGATCGGCGCCATAGCCCTCACCGCAGCCGGCCTCCAGGACCTCGCGATCGACACACCGGCCGGCCAGTCGCTGATACACCACCTCATGGCGGCGGAACCAGTAGTTCTCCTCGGCCAGGCCGGGAATGGTCCGCTCGCCGGTCAGGGGTAGGGCCCGGGATTCGACGCCGTCCGGGTCTTCCACTAAAGCGCTCATTGGAAGGCAGGCTAACCCAGGCGAAGCACTGGTGGACTATCCGCGAACGGTTCCCCTACCTCAGGGGTGTGGTAGGGGAGGCCGGAATACAAACTCCGACCAGCTATGGTGATCCTGCGAACCATCAAAAGTTACCGACCGGTAACATGATGCTAGTTGCCTAGAACGTGATATGAGCCCGGGTCACCGGTCTCATCGAGGAGGACGAACCAGAGTCATGACGAACATCGTGGTCCTGATCAAACAGGTCCCAGACACTTGGTCGGAGCGCAAGCTGTCCGACGGCGATTTCACCCTCGACCGCGAGGCTGCCGACGCCGTGCTCGACGAGATCAACGAGCGCGCCGTGGAAGAGGCGCTGTTGATCAAGGAGCGTGAGGGCGGAGACAGCACTGTCACCGTGCTGACCGCCGGACCGGAGCGCGCCACCGAGGCGATCCGCAAGGCGCTGTCCATGGGTGCCGACAAGGCTGTGCACCTCAAGGACGACGGCCTGCACGGCTCCGACGTGATCCAGACCGGGTGGGCACTGGCCCGCGCGCTGGGCACCATCGAGGGCACCGAGCTGGTCATCGCCGGTAACGAGGCCACCGACGGTGTCGGCGGCGCAGTTCCGGCCGTGATCGCCGAGTACCTCGGCCTGCCGCAGCTGACCCACGTGCGCAAGCTGACCGTCGAGGGCGGCAAGGTCACCGCCGAGCGTGAGACCGATGAGGGCGTGTTCAGCCTCGAGGCCTCGCTGCCGGCCGTGGTCAGCGTCAACGAGAAGATCAACGAGCCCCGCTTCCCCTCCTTCAAGGGCATCATGGCCGCCAAGAAGAAGGAAGTCACCGTGCTCACCCTCGCCGAGATCGGCGTGGAAGCCGATGAGGTCGGCGTTGCCAATGCCGGTTCCAAGGTGCTGTCTTCGACCCCGAAGCCGCCGAAGACCGCCGGCGAGAAGGTGACCGACGAGGGCGAGGGCGGCACGAAGATCGCCGAGTACCTGGTCGCTCAGAAATTGATCTAGCCCACCCACTTCCGAAAGACGTAACGAGAACTCATGGCTGAAGTACTTGTGCTCGTTGAGCACTCCGAAGGCGCATTGAAGAAGGTCAGCGCCGAGCTCATTACCGCCGCCCGTGTGCTGGGTGAGCCTGCCGCCGTCGTGGTGGGCAAGCCGGGCACCGCGGCCCCGCTGGTCGACGGCCTCAAGGCCGCCGGTGCGGCCAAGATCTACGTCGCCGAATCCGACGACGCGGAGAACTACCTGGTCACCCCCGTCGTGGACGTGCTGGCCGGACTGGCCGAGTCGGCCGCCCCCGCCGCCGTGGTCGTGGCTGCCACCGCTGACGGCAAGGAAATCGCCGCCCGCCTGGCCGCACGTATCGGCTCGGGCCTGCTCGTCGACGTGGTCGAGGTCCGCGAAGGTGCAGTGGGCGTCCACTCCATCTTCGGTGGTGCCTTCACCGTCGAGGCCCAGGTCACCAGCGACACCCCGGTGATCACGGTCCGTCCGGGTGCCATCGAGGCCGCCCCGGCCGACGGTGCCGGCGAGGTCGTCAACGTCGAGGTCCCGGCCCAGGCCGAGAACGCGACCAAGATCACCAAGCGCGAGCCCGTCGTCGCCGGTGACCGCCCCGAGCTCACCGAGGCCAGCGTCGTGGTCGCCGGTGGCCGTGGTGTCGGCAGCGCCGAGAGCTTCTCGGTCGTCGAGGAGCTGGCCGACTCGCTGGGCGGCGCCGTCGGTGCCTCCCGCGCCGCGGTCGACTCGGGCTACTACCCGGGTCAGTTCCAGGTCGGCCAGACCGGTAAGACCGTGTCGCCGCAGCTGTACATCGCCCTGGGCATCTCCGGCGCGATCCAGCACCGCGCCGGCATGCAGACGTCGAAGACGATCATCGCCGTGAACAAGGACGAGGAAGCTCCGATCTTCGAGATCGCCGACCTCGGCATCGTCGGTGACCTGTTCAAGGTCAGCCCGCAGCTGACCGAGGCCGTCAAGGCCCGCAAGGGATAATTCCCCCCAAGGCGTCAACGCAGAACCCCGGTGCACCTCGTGCGCCGGGGTTCTGTGCTGTGTAGGGCACCTGTGTGGCGCAATCCGGGCACACAACGCGCGCCGGGTGTCACGCTGGAGTGGCGCTCGAGCCCGAGAGTCACTCTCGCGTGACAAGGCGGTGGTGCGGCCGGCCCCGCGGTGGTGCGGCCGGTCGTGCCGACTACGGACTTTCCAGGGTTTGAATCTCGGCCTGCGGTGCCAGGGTTGGTCCTGTCAGCACGCCAGAGAAAGGGATTCGCACAATGAAAATCACAGTCATAGGTGCCAGTGGACAGATCGGTTCGCGGGTCGTGCGGTTGCTCACCGAGGCCGGCCACGACGTGGTGGCCGCCTCCCTGTCGTCGGGCGCTGACGTCCTCACCGGCGAGGGCCTGGTGGACGCGCTGAGCGGCGCTGAGGTGCTGGTCGACGTGGTCAACTCGCCCTCGTTCGAGGACGGCCCCGTGATGGACTTCTTCACCAAGTCCTCACACAATCTGGCGGCCGCCGCGAAGGAGACCGGCGTCGGGCACTACGTCGCGCTGTCGATCGTGGGCACCGACGGCCTGCCGGACAGTGGCTACATGCGGGCCAAGGTGGCCCAGGAGAAGAACATCATCGACTCCGGGCTGCCGTACACCATCGTGCGGGCCACGCAGTTCCAGGAATTCGCCGAGGCCATCACCGGATCGCTGGTGGTCGGCGACGAGGTGCGCGTCCCCGATGCCCGGATCCAGCTGATCTCCGTCGACGACGTTGCCGCCGAGGTGGCCAAGGTGGCGCAGGCCGCGCCGCTGGACGGCATCGTCAACATCGGTGGGCCCGACAAGTTCTCGTTCGCCGACATGGCGCGCGCGGTGCTGGCGGCCAAGGGTGATGACAAGCCGGTCGTCGTCGATCCGCAGGCAACGTATTTCGGCACGGCGGTCGACGACAACAGCCTGGTCACCGGCGACGACGGGATCCTCGGCGAGACCCGTTGGGCTGCATGGATCGCGGTGCGCTGACATGCCCGTCTCAGCCGAGCGTGAGCAGGCGCTCCACGATGCGATGACCGTGATCGCCAGTGTGACACCGCCGTTCATCCCGCCGAACGCCGAAGTGATGACGACGGTCATCGAGTGGCCCGCGGGATCCCCCGGCGCGCCGCCACACCGGCATCCCGCAGGCCCCGCCTTCGGCTATGTGCTGGAAGGCGAGATGCTCTTCGAATTGGAGGGGGAGGCGCCGCGGGTGGTCAAGGCGGGGGAGGCCTTCTGGGAGCCGGGCGGTGACGTCATCCACTACTCGGACGCCAACAACCGTGACGACATCCCGCTGAAGTTCCTCGTCAACATGTTGTGTGTGCCAGGTGAACCCATGCTCGTCATCGTCGACGACGAGGAACTCGAAGCCCGCAAGGACCGGCGAGTGCGCTGATGGCCGAGTTCGGAGACGTCGTCCGGTCGCGTCGTTCGTCACGAATGTTCCTGCCGGACAAGCCTGTTCCGCGAGAGCTCTTGGACGAGGCGCTCGCGTTGGCGGTGCGGGCGCCGTCGAACTCGAACACCCAGCCCTGGCACGTCTTCTTCGCCACCGGCGAGCGGCGCGTCCGATTGGTGGACGCGCTGCTCGCCGCGGTCGAGGCGGCACCCCCGGCGATCGGGTCGGCGGGCCTTCCGCCGCGGTTCGCCCACCTGCGCCGGGAGAGCGGCGCCCTGGTCTACGGGGCCATGGGCATCGCCCGCGACGACGCCAAGGGACGCTGGGCGGCCCAGAAGCGCAACTGGGAGTTCTTCCACGCACCGGTCGCCGGGGTGGTCTGCATGCACCGGGATTTCACGAACGTCGACGCGATGGGGGTCGGGATGTTCCTGCAGACCCTGTTGCTGGCGTTGAACGAACGGGGTCTGGGCAGTTGCGTGCAGGTGTCCATCTCGTTCTATCCCGACGTGCTACGTGAACAACTCGACATTCCCGACGATCTGACCATCCTCAGCGGGCTGTCCATCGGCTACGCCGACCCCCAATTTCCGGCGAATCACCTGGACACACCGCGCAACCCGATCGCCGAGAACGTGGTGTTCCTCGGCGACTGACCGCCGGCCCAAAAAGTCACCTGGCGCTCACAGACATGTCACACGGGCGATGCCGTATGGAGACCCGGCTGGGCGACCGTGCTGGTTATGAGCACTGCATCTGTACTCATCGCCGCTGATCACGCCGACAGCGCGGCGCCCGATGCGCCGCGTTACACCCTCTTGTTGTCCGCCGACCACGAGCTCATCGAAGCCGCCCAGCGGCTCCGCCACGACGTGTTCACCTCCGAACCCGGATTCGCCCTTGCTGATGCCACCGATGGGCGCGATGCCGATCGGTTCGACGAGTACTGCGACCACCTGCTGGTACGCGAGGACCGCACCGGCGAACTGGTGGGCTGCTACCGGATGCTGCCCCCGCCCGGCGCGATCGCCGCAGGCGGCCTGTACACCGCCACCGAATTCGATGTCCGCGGTCTCGACGCACTGCGGCCGTCCCTGGTCGAGATGGGGCGTGCGGTGGTACGGACCGACCACCGCAACGGTGCCGTCGTGCTGCTCATGTGGGCGGGCATCCTGGCCTACCTCGACCGTTCCGGCTACGACTACGTGACCGGCTGCGTTTCGGTGCCGGTCGCCGGGAACGCCGACGGCCCACCGGGAACCCAGATCCGCGGGGTCCGCGACTTCGTGCGGCGTCGTCACGCCGCGCCGGCCGAACACACGGTGTACCCGTACCGGCCGGTGGTGCTGGACGGCAGAGGGCTCGACGACATCGACCCGCCGTCCCGGACCACGGTGCCACCGCTGATGCGCGGCTATCTGCGCCTGGGTGCGCAGGTGTGCGGGGAACCGGCCCACGATCCGGCCTTCGGGGTGGGGGACTTCCCGGCCCTGCTGGACAAGCGCCGCGCCGATGTCCGCTACCTCAAGCGCCTGCGCTCGGTCTCGGCAGCGGCTGACATGGCCGACGGGATGGCCGGGGGCGCATCGTGACCACCGCCTCGTGTGAACATTCCTGGCTGCCCAGGGCCTCGTGCGACGGCAGCTGTGTGTATGCCGGCGGCGCCGACGCCGGTCGCCGCCTGGTGGTCTGGATCCGCACCACGGTGCGGGTGGTCATGGCCGTCATCCTGTTCCCCTGCGCGGTGCTGCTGGCGGTGCCGATGCCGGGCCGCTCGCACGTGCAGCGGTTCTACTGCCGGTTGATGCTGCGCAGCTTCGGCGTTCGAGTCACATTGTCGGGCGGGCCCATTCGCAACCTGCAGGGCGTGCTCGTGGTCAGTGGGCACGTGTCGTGGCTCGACATCTTCACGATCGGTGCGGTGCTGCCGGGCTCGTTCGTGGCCCGTGCCGATCTGGTGGAATGGCCCGCGTTGGGCCGCCTGGCCCGGGTGATGAAGGTCATCCCGATCGACCGGGGCAGCCTGCGCCGGCTGCCCGCGGTGGTGCACACCGTGGCCGAGCGGCTGCGCGCCGGGCACACCGTGGTGGCGTTTCCGGAGGGCACCACCTGGTGCGGCCTGGCCTACGGACCGTTCCGGCCGGCGATGTTCCAGGCCGCGATCGACGCGGCCCGGCCGGTACAGCCGTTGCGGCTGGTCTACCGGCACCGCGACGGCCGGCCGTCGACGATCCCGGCCTTCGTGGGGGAGGACACCCTGCTGCGGTCGGTGCGGCGGGTCATCACCGCACGTCGCACGGTGTGCCACGTCCATGTGGGGTCGCTGCAGCTGCCCGGAGACGACCGACGGGCACTCGCCGGACGCTGCGAGGCGGTGGTGCGCGGCCACCAGGAGCTCCCTGGCGCTCCCGCGCACGTCCTGGCGGCCTGAGGCGGCTGGAGGGAGGGCCGCCTGCCAGCGGCTATCCTAGGAGGGTTATGGCCTCCATCCTGACTTCCTCCTCAGGCGGGCCGGTCTATCTCGATCACGCCGCCACCACCCCGATGCACGCCGCTGCCATCGAGGCGATGACCGCTGCGCTGGCCACCGTCGGCAACGCGTCGTCGCTGCACGGTTCCGGCCGGATGGCACGCCGCCGGATGGAGGAGGCCCGCGAGACCCTGGCTCGACTGCTGGGGTGTCGCCCGTCGGAGGTGATCTTCACGGCCGGTGGGACCGAGAGCGACAACCTCGCCGTCAAGGGCATTTTCTGGGTCCGCCGCGACGCCGAGCCGGCGCGGCGCCGCATCATCACCACCGCCGTGGAGCACCATGCCGTGCTCGACGCCGTGCAGTGGCTCGTCGACCACGAGGGTGCCGAGGTGACCTGGCTGCCGGTCGACGCCGAGGGTGCCGTGACACCCGAGTCGCTGCGCTCGGCACTCGAGGCCGGCGACGGACCCGCTGACGTGGCCCTGATCAGCATCATGTGGGCCAACAACGAGGTCGGCACGATCATGCCGATCGCCGAGCTGGCCGCCGTCGCGGCCGAGTTCGAGGTCCCCATGCACAGCGACGCCATCCAGGCCGTCGGGCAGGCCCCGGTGGATTTCACCGCGACCGGGTTGGCGGCGATGAGCATCGCCGCGCACAAGTTCGGTGGTCCGATGGGCGTCGGCGCGCTGGTGCTGCGTCGCGACACCGCCTGCGTGCCGCTGCTGCACGGCGGCGGTCAGGAGCGCGACGTCCGTTCCGGGACGCCCGACGTGGCCGGTGCCGTCGCGATGGCCGCGGCCGCCGAGGTGGCCATCGGAGGGCTCGCCGAGCACAGCTCACGGGTGCAGGCGCTGCGGGACCGGCTGATCGACGGGGTGTTGTCCACGATCGAGGACAGCTACCTCAACGGACCGCAGGGAGCCGGCCGGCTTCCCGCCAATACCCACTTCACCTTCCGCGGCTGCGAAGGCGATTCGCTTCTGATGCTGCTCGACGCCAAGGGCGTCGAATGTTCCACCGGCTCGGCGTGCACCGCCGGGGTGGCCCGGCCGTCGCATGTCCTGATCGCCATGGGCGCCGATCCGGCCACCGCGCGGGGTTCGCTGCGATTCTCGTTGGGCCACACCAGCATCGACGCCGACGTCGACGCGGTGCTGGAGGTGCTGCCTGCTGCGGTCGAACGGGCCCGGCAGGCCGCGCTGGCCAGCGCGGGGAGGACCTTCTCATGAGAGTCCTGGTCGCGATGAGCGGCGGCGTGGATTCCTCGGTCGCCGCCGCCCGGATGGTCGATGCCGGCCATGATGTCGTCGGTGTGCACATGGCGCTGTCGTCGGCGCCGGGGACGTTGCGCACCGGATCGCGGGGGTGCTGCTCCAAGGAGGATGCCGGCGATGCCCGCCGGGTGGCCGACATTCTCGACATCCCGTTCTACGTATGGGATTTCGCCGATCGGTTCAAGGACGACGTGATCGACGACTTCGTCGAGTCGTATGCCCGCGGCGAGACCCCGAATCCCTGTGTGCGGTGCAACGAGCGGATCAAGTTCTCCGCGCTGGCGGCCCGCGCCCTGGCGCTCGGTTTCGACGCGGTGGCCACCGGTCACTACGCCCGGCTGGCCGACGGCCGGTTGCGCCGTGCCGTCGACGCCGACAAGGACCAGTCCTACGTGCTGGGCGTGCTGACCGCCGAACAGCTGGCGCACGCGCTCTTCCCGATCGGTGACACGCCCAAGTCGCAGATCCGGGCCGAGGCCGCCGAGCGTGGCCTGGCTGTGGCGAAAAAGCCTGACAGTCACGACATCTGCTTCATTCCGTCCGGGGACACCCAGGCATTCCTGGGCGCCCGGATCGGCGTCCGCCGTGGCTCGGTGATCGACAACGAAGGCACGGTGCTCGCCGAACACGACGGCGTGCACGGTTTCACCATCGGGCAGCGCAAGGGGCTGGGTATCGCGGGCCCGGGTGCCGATGGGCGACCGCGCTATGTCACGGCGATCGACGCCGAGACGGGCACGGTCCGGGTGGGACCTGCCGAGGACCTCGAGATCTGGGAGCTGGTCGGCGACAAGCCCGTGTTCACCGGCGGGGCCGCCATTCGGGGACCGGTCGAGTGCCAGATTCAGGTGCGGGCGCACGGCGGGATCACCGACGCGGTGGCCGAGCTGCGCGACGGCAGACTGGAGGTCTCGTTGCGGGCACCGCTGCGCGGGGTCGCCCCCGGCCAGACGATGGTGCTGTACCGGCCCGACGCCGACGGCGACGAGGTCATCGCCAGCGCGACCATCGCACGCGCGTGAGCGTTTTCGCTGCGGCCACCGGCATCGGATCGTGGCCGGGTACGCACGCCCGCGCTGCGGCCGAAGTCGTCGTCGGTGAACTGCACACCCTCTCGCACCTCGTGGAGCTGCCTGCACGGGGGATCGGCGCCGATCTGATCGGGCGGGCCGGGGCCCTCCTGGTCGACATCGGCATCGACACCGTGCCCCGCGGCTACCGCATCGCCGGTGGCCGCAGCACTGCGCTGCGCCGGGCGGTGAGCCTGCTCGGCGAGGACATCGATGCGCTGGACGAGGCCTGGGAACGAGCCGGTCTGCGCGGCAGTGGCCGCGCGGTCAAGGTGCAGGCGCCGGGCCCGATCACGCTGGCAGCCCAGCTGGAGTTGCCCAACGGGCATCGGGCCATCACTGATCACGGTGCGCTGCGCGATCTTTCGGCTTCTCTGGCCGAGGGGTTGGGGATCCACCGGGCCGAGGTGGCCCGGCGGTTGGAGACCCCGGTGGTGGTCCAGCTCGACGAGCCGTCGCTGCCCGCGGCGCTGGCCGGCCGGCTCTCCGGCGTCACCAGCTTCACCCCGGTGCATCCGGTGGACGAGCCGTTGGCGATGAACCTGATCGACGCGTGTGTGGCAGCCTCCGGCTCGGATGTGGCATTGCACAGCTGTGCACCCGAGTTGCCGTGGAAGGCCTTGTTGCGCAGCACTGTTAAGGCGGTGTCCGTCGACGTCTCGACGCTGACGCCGGCGGATCTGGACGGTGTGGGGGAGTTCGTCGATTCGGGACGCACCGTCCTGCTCGGTGTGGTCCCGTCGATCGCGCCCGAGGGCAGGCCGTCCGTCGAGGAGATCGCCAAGGCGGCGGTGGCCCTGACCGACCGGCTCGGTTTCGCCCGGGCTGTGCTGCGTGACCGCATCGGCATCACGCCGTCGTGTGGGCTGGCCGGTGCCACGTCGCAATGGGCGCGCACCGCGGTGGAACTCACGCAGAAGGCCGCCGACGCATTCGCCGAAGATCCGGACGCCATCTAGTTAAGGCAACCAAAAGGTTGCGCTTGGTCGTGCGCGGCTCTACGCTGAAAGGCAACTGAAAGGTTGCATATGAGTACTGATCGGATCGAGAAGGAAGTTCTGCTCAAGGCGCCCCTGGACCGGGTGTGGCGCGCCATCAGTGATTCCGAGGAATTCGGCCGCTGGTTCGGGGTCCGCTTCGACGGGCCGTTCGTCGCCGGGAAATCGGTCAACGGGGTGATGACGCCGACCGAGGTCGACGAAGAGGTCGCCGCCATGCAGGAGCCCTACGCCGGTGAGGCCGACGCCTGGCACATCGTGGCGGTCGAGCCGCCGTATCGACTGGCCTTCCGCTGGCATCCGTACGCCGTCGAACCCGGCTCCCGTGAACCGGACGCTCCCACCACCCTGGTGGAGTTCACCCTGGCCGAGGCCGAGGATGGGGTCCTGCTGCGCATCGTCGAATCGGGATTCGACGCGATTCCCGCGGCGCGGCGCACGTCGGCCTTCGAGGCCAACAGCCAGGGGTGGGCCCACCAGGCCGAGATGGTGCGCAAGTACCTCGCGCGGGGAGCGGCTGTGTGACGGCCGCCGTCGACGACCGCGCCCCGCTGTTCGACGCGTTGGGCGATCCCAACCGGCTGCGCATCGTCACCCGGCTCTGTGACGGCGGGCCGTGTTCGACAGTGCAACTGACACAGGTGATTCCGGTGACACGCCAGGCCGCGACCAAGCATCTGCTGCTACTGGAGGCGGTGGGTCTGGTGACCAGTGATCGCAAGGGCCGAGAACGCATCTGGCGGATCCAGCCCGAGCCACTGGTACAGGCCAGTGACTACCTGACGGCCCTGTCGCGGCGCTGGGACGGCGCGATCGACCGCCTGCGGGCCTACGTCGAGGACTAGCTGCCGCGCAGTTCCCGGCGCAGGATCTTGCCTGCCGAGGACTTGGGGATCGCGTCGATGAACTGCACCTGGCGCACCTTCTTGTAGGGAGCCACCAAGCCGGCCACGAACGTCATCACGTCCTCGGCGCTCAAGTCCGCTGAAGGCTGTTTGACCACAAAGGCTTTCGGCACTTCCTCGCCGGACTCGCTGTCTTGCACCCCGATCACCGCGGCGTCGGCGATGCCGGGGTGGCCCAGCAACACGGCCTCCAGTTCGGCCGGCGGCACCTGGTAGCCCTTGTACTTGATGAGTTCCTTCAGCCGGTCGACGACGTAGACGCAGCCGTTGGCATCGACCTGGGCCAGATCCCCGGTGTGCAGGAACCCGTCGGCGTCGATGGTTTCCCGGGTGGCCGCCTCGTTGTTGAGGTAACCGGCCATCACGTTGGGCCCCTTGAACCACAGTTCGCCGGTTTCGCTCAAACCTTCTGCCGGGATCTCGATTTCGTTGCCGGTGTCGGGGTCCACCAGCTTGCTCACGCCGTTGGGAACGGTCCAGCCGCACGAGTCCAGCGGCGCGACCGTGCCGGCCGACGCCAGTCCGCCGTCGTGCGGGGTGATGTGGCTGACCGGGCTCAGCTCGCTCATGCCGTAGCCCTGAGACACCGTGCAGCTCAACCGATCTGCCACGGCGCGGCCGAGGTCGGCATCGAGCGAGGCGGCACCGGACAGCACCGCCCGCAGCGAGGACAGGTCATATGAATCGACGAGTGGGTGCTTGGCCAGGGCGACGGCCACCGGCGGCGCGATGTAGACGAACGTGCACCGGTGGGTCGCGATGTTGTCCAGGAACTCGGTGAGGTCGAACGACGGCATGATGACCAGTCGGGCGCGCGCGTGCAGGGCGGCGTTGAGCAGCACCGTCATGCCGTAGATGTGGAAGAACGGCAGCACGGCCAGCAGCCGGTCATCGGAGGTCATGCCCTGCAGCGGCCGGATCTGAGCCACGTTGGCGGTCAGATTGGCGTGGGTCAGCATGACGCCCTTGGGGTTGGCCGTGGTGCCCGAGCTGTACGGGAGCGCCGCCAGATGGGTGGCCGGATCGAAGCGCACCTCGGGTGCCGGACCGTCGGCGCCGAGTCCCTCGCCGTCGAGCACCACCACCTGGTCCTCGGTGAGGCCGGCTCCTACCGCTCCTTCCAGGGCCTGCGGCAGCAGTGCGTTGACCGTGACGAGCAGGCGGGCGCCGGAATCCTTGAGCTGCTTGGTGATGTCGCGCGCGGTGAACAGCGCGTTGACCGTCGTGGCGGTGGCGCCCGCGCGCAGGATCCCGTGGAACGCGATCGCGAAACCCGAACTGTTGGGCGACAGCAGGGCAACCACGTCACCGACACCGATGCCGCGGGCCGCCAACCCGCCGGCGAACGCGTCGATGCGGGCCACCAGCTCGCCGTAGCTGGTTTCGGCGCCGGTCTTGGCGTCCACCAGGGCGATCCGGTCGGCATCGGCCGCCGACATGCCGGCGAACAGATAGTCGTAGACGCTGACGGTGGGCAGGTCGACGTCGGGGAATGGACTGGCAAAGCTCATGGCTGTTTCCGATCAGTTCTCGTCGAGTTGTTTGATGAGCCGGCGTGAGGCGACCAGGCGGAACGAGGCGTCGATGAGTTCGCGGACCTCGGCCCAATCCACCTTCGCCGCAGTGAAGTCCAGACCGAGCCACCCGAAGGGGCCCATGTAGGCCGGGAAGAAGAAGCGACTGTCCTGTTCGAGTGCCCGGCGGTCGCTTTCGTCGACCTTGATCAGCAGCGAATGCGGATACGGCAGCATCTCGCCGCGGCCCTCGGGTTTGACGTTGCCGCCATACATCGCGAACATCTTCGGCGCACAGAACACCGGCCGGCCCCACGAGACCTTCTCGAACGCCTCCGGGAAGCCCAGGGCGACGGTGCGGAGTTCGGCCAGGCCCAAGTCGTCGTCGCTGAACATGATCGGGTGCGGCATGTCGTCAGGGTAGCGGTAGGGGGCGGCCCGGCTGACCAGAATTTAGGCTAGCCTTACCTTGCTTATCGGCAGGAAGGTGGACATGCCCACGACTTGGTTGGATTCCCTCACCCGGCAGACCCGTCGAACGGGTGGATACCCCTATCCACATCAGGCCGCCTATTTCCTCAACAATCCGTTGCGCCGACTCAGCGGAGATGACGAGCGTGCCGTCAAGCGGCTCGACCTGACCGGATTCGAGCGGGTACTCGAAATCGGTCCGGGCCCTGGATACTTCAGCGTCGCGATCGCCCGCAACCTGCACCGAGGGCGACTGGACCTGCTCGACGTTCAGCTGGAGATGCTGGACAAATCGCGCAGCGCTCTCGACCGTGCCGAGTGCTACAACGTCAGTTTCCACACCGGCGACGCCGACGAAGAGCTGCCGTTCTACGACGACAGTTTCGACGTGGCGTTCCTGGCTTCGGCATTCGGCGAGATATCGGATAAGCGCGGGTGCGTCCGGTCCTTACATCGCATTCTCAAACCCGGTGCGCTGCTGGTGTTTCGAGAAGGATTTCCGGACCCGGACCGCCTCACCGTCGACGATCTGCGTGAGCTGGTGGAAGCCGACGACTTCGAGTTCTGCGATGCCACCGGGAACCGTTGGCACGACATCGTCAGGTTTCGGCGCTTGCCGCTGCCATGAGCTGTCGGCGGGCTCCGCTAGCCTGCGAGGGTGACCTCGAACGACACCGGAGACGCTGACCTGCGACGACGTTGGCAGGAACTCGCAGAAGAGGTGCGGGGGCACCAGTTCCGGTACTACGTCAAAGACGCGCCGATCATCTCCGATGCGGATTTCGACGCACTGCTTCGGCAGTTGCAGGCGCTCGAGGATGAGCACCCCGAGCTACGGACCCCGGATTCCCCGACCCAGCTGGTCGGCGGCGCCGGGTTCGCCACGGAGTTCGCGCCCGCCGAACACCTGGAACGGATGTTGTCGCTGGACAACGTGTTCGATACCGACGAGCTCTCGGCCTGGGCGGCCCGGATCAGCGGCGAGACGGGCGACGCCGCGCACTTTCTGTGCGAGCTGAAGATCGACGGCGTAGCCCTGGCGCTCGTGTACCGCGACGGCAGGCTGGTGCGGGCCGCGACCCGTGGTGACGGGCGCAGCGGTGAGGACGTGACGCTCAATGCCCGCACCATCTCCGACATACCGGAGAAGTTGACGCCCTCCGACGAGTTTCCGCTGCCTGCCGTGCTGGAAGTGCGCGGCGAGGTGTTCTTCCGGGTCGCCGACTTCGAGGAGCTCAACGCCGGACTGGTCGCCGAGGGCAAGCTCCCGTTCGCCAATCCCCGCAACAGTGCGGCGGGCTCGTTGCGTCAGAAGAACCCGGCGGTCACCGCACGGCGCAAACTCCGGATGATCTGCCACGGGCTGGGGCATATCGAGAGCTCTGGGGGATTCCCTTTCAAATCCCTGCATGATGCCTACCGGGCGCTGGGCCAGTGGGGCCTGCCGGTGTCCGAACACACGGCCAAGGTGTCCGACGTCGCCGCGGTCGCCGAGCGGATCGCCTACTGGGGTGAGCACCGCCATGACGTCGACCACGAGATCGACGGCCTGGTCGTCAAGGTCGACGAGGTGGCGCTGCAGCGTCGGCTCGGCTCGACCTCGCGCGCACCTCGCTGGGCGGTGGCCTACAAGTACCCACCGGAAGAGGCGACCACGAAGCTGCTCGACATCCGGGTGAGCGTGGGGCGAACCGGCAGGGTCACCCCGTTCGCCTACATGGAGCCCGTCAAGGTGGCCGGTTCGACCGTCGGGCTGGCCACATTGCACAACGCGACAGAAGTTCAGCGCAAGGGCGTGCTGATCGGCGACACCGTGGTGATCCGCAAGGCCGGCGACGTCATCCCCGAGGTGCTCGGCCCGGTGGTCGACCTGCGCGACGGATCCGAGCACGCGTTCGTCATGCCGACCAACTGCCCCGAATGCGGCACCGTGTTGGCGCCGGCCAAGGAGGGCGACGCCGACATCCGCTGCCCGAATACCCGCAGTTGCCCAGCGCAGTTGCGGGAGAGGGTGTTTCACGTCGCCGGGCGCGGCGCGTTCGACATCGAGGGACTCGGCTACGAGGCCGCCACCGCGTTGCTGCAGGCCGGCGTGATCACCGACGAAGGCGATCTGTTCACCCTGACCGCCGACCAGTTGCTGCGCACCGAGCTGTTCACGACGAAGGCCGGCGAACTGTCGGCCAACGGCAAGCGCCTGCTGGCCAATCTGGACAAGGCCAAGGCCCAGCCGCTGTGGCGGGTGCTGGTGGCATTGTCGATCCGCCACGTCGGTCCCACCGCGGCGCGGGCACTGGCCACCGAGTTCGCCAGCCTGGACGCCATCGTCGCGGCGAGCGAGGAGCAGCTCGCCGCGGTGGAGGGGGTGGGGCCGACGATCGCCGCCGCGGTCATCGACTGGTTCACCGTCGACTGGCACCGCGCGATCGTGGACAAATGGCGCGCCGCAGGGGTCCGGATGGCCGACGAGCGCGACGCGAGTATCGAGCGCACGCTGGAAGGTCTGTCGATCGTGGTGACCGGGTCCCTGCCCGGGTTCTCCCGGGACGAGGCCAGGGAAGCCATCATCAGCCGCGGCGGCAAGGCCGCCAGCTCGGTCTCCAAGAAGACCGCCTACGTCGTGGCCGGTGACGCACCCGGATCCAAGTACGACAAGGCCGTAGAGCTCGGGGTCCCGATCCTCGACGAGGATGGCTTCCGAACACTGCTCGCCGAAGGTCCGCAGGCTGCGCCCGAAGAGGCAGCGCCCGACGAGGGTTAGCCGCAGGGCCCGTCTAGCGCAGGATCGTGGCGACGATCCCGGCGAGGTACCCCAATCGGGCCACCTCGGATGGCCGGAACCCAGGGCCGCCGGGACGGCCCAGCACGACCGCGGTGTTCGGGTCGCCCAACGGCGCGGCGGCCAGCGTCGTGTCCATGTCACGCCACACCTGCGGCACCCAGTCCTCGGTGCCGTCGAGTGCGGCGGCCTGCTGCAACGGCAGCCACGGCGCCGACCGGGCCTGGGTCTCGGGAGCGCCGTGACTCCCGGCGATGCGTTCCACACCGGTTGCGGTGGAGCGGACCACGACACACCAGCTGACGCGCAGCACCCGGGGTGCTTCCTCGGCGAGCACCTTCAGCCGGTCGGCCTTCGAACGTGCGGCGGCGACATGGTCGATCAACTCAAGTTCGCGGTGTGCCTCCAGCAGCCCGGTATGTGGGCGGATGCTGTCGACGAAGACGCCCGAAAGGTTCTCGGCGGCAGTGATCAAGGTGTCCGGCATGGAGCCCTGCGGCAGATCGACGACCAGATCGTCGATCGCGTAACCGGCTCCGCGCTCGACGACGTCGAGCGACAGGATGTCGGCACCGACCGAGCCCAGCGCCACGGCGAGCGAGCCGAGGCTGCCTGGTCGGTCCTCTAGCTGGACCCGCAGCAGATACGAAGGCACGCGCATCACCTTTGCACAGCGGGCGGGCTCGGGCATGCCGGTGCGTCGTCTGGTGCACTGCCGACGGGAGCCCGATTTGGTGGCTTGACTAGGCTGCTTTGTCGTGTCGAAGATCTCCCGAGACGAGGTTGCCCATCTGGCGCGTCTGGCGCGTCTGGCGCTGACCGATGACGAACTGGACAGTTACGCCGGCCAGCTGGATGCCATCCTCGGCCACGTCAGCCAGATCCAGTCCGTCGACGTCACTGGCGTGGAAGCCACCGACAACCCGCTGGCGCGGCGGGCAGGAGCGCAGCGACCCGGGGAGGAATCCGGGATCGTCAATGTCAGCCGCCCTGACGTTGTCGAACCGTGCCTGACGCAGGAGGAAGCGCTGGCCGCCGCGCCGCGCGCCGAAGACGGACGCTTCGCGGTGCCGCGGATTCTCGGAGAGGGTGAATGACGAGCATGAGTGAGCTGATCCGTCGCGACGCGGCGACCCTGGGTGCCCAGATCGCGGCCAAGGAGGTCTCCTCGACCGAGGTGACCCAGGCGCACCTGGACCAGATCGCGGCGACCGACGAACGCTTCAACGCCTTCCTGCATGTGGCGGCGGATTCCGCGCTGGAGACCGCGGCACGCATCGACGCTGCCGTGGCCGCCGGTGAGACGCTGCCCTCGCCGCTGGCCGGGGTGCCGCTGGCACTCAAGGACGTCTTCACCGCGATGGACATGCCGACCACCGCGGGCTCGAAAATCCTTGAGGGATGGCGCGCGCCGTACGACGCGACCGTCACCGCCAAGCTGCGCGCAGCCGGGATCCCGATCCTCGGCAAGACCAACATGGACGAATTCGCCATGGGGTCGTCGACCGAGAACTCGGCCTACGGACCGACCCGTAACCCGTGGAACACCGAGCGGGTGCCCGGCGGTTCGGGCGGCGGTAGCGCTGCGGCGTTGGCCGCTTATCAGGCTCCGCTGGCGATCGGCACCGACACCGGCGGATCGATCCGTCAGCCGGCCGCGCTCACCGCGACCGTCGGCGTCAAACCGACCTACGGCACGGTCTCGCGCTACGGGCTGATCGCCTGCGCGTCCTCGCTCGATCAGGGCGGCCCGTGTGCCCGCACGGTGCTGGACACCGCGATGCTGCACCAGGTGATCGCCGGCCACGATCCGCGCGACTCCACGTCTGTCGATGCCCCGGTTCCCGATGTGATCGGTGCCGCCCGGGCCGGTGCGGCGGGCGATCTCAAGGGTGTGCGCGTCGGCGTCGTCAAGCAGCTGCGCGGCGAGGGATACCAGCCCGGGGTGCTGGAGTCGTTCAATGCCGCGGTGGCTCAGCTCACCGCGCTGGGCGCTGAGGTCAGCGAGGTCGACTGCCCGCACTTCGACCATGCGATGGACGCCTACTACCTGATCCTGCCCTCGGAGGTGTCGAGCAACCTGGCGAGGTTCGACGCGATGCGGTTCGGGCTGCGCGTCGGCGACGACGGTACGCACAGCGCCGAGGAGGTCATGGCGTTGACCCGGGCCGCCGGATTCGGCCCGGAGGTCAAGCGCCGGATCATGATCGGCACCTATGCGTTGTCGGCGGGTTACTACGACGCCTATTACAACCAGGCGCAGAAGGTGCGGACGTTGATCGCCCGCGACCTGGAGCAGGCCTACCAGAGCGTGGACGTCCTGGTGTCGCCGGCGACGCCGACGACGGCGTTCCGGCTGGGGGAGAAGGTCGACGATCCGCTGGCCATGTACCTGTTCGACCTGTGCACGCTGCCGCTGAACCTGGCCGGGCACTGCGGTATGTCGGTGCCGTCGGGCCTGTCGCCCGACGACGGCCTGCCGGTCGGACTGCAGATCATGGCGCCGGCCTTGGCCGATGACCGGCTGTACCGCGTCGGCGCCGCCTACGAGGCCGCCCGAGGCCCGTTGCCCAGCGCGTTGTAGACGCCATGCGCTTATGCCCGGCACGGTTGTGTCAGGCGGGGCAAGATGGTGCCCATGCGCATAGGAGTTCTCACCGGCGGCGGTGACTGTCCTGGCCTGAACGCGGTGATCCGGGCGGTGGTGCGTACCTGCGACCAGCGCTACGGCTCGTCGGTGGTCGGTTTTCTCGACGGCTGGCGAGGCTTGTTGGAGGACCGCCGTATCCAGCTGGCCAACGACGATCGCAACGATCGGCTGCTGGCCAAGGGCGGCACCATGCTGGGCACGGCGCGGGTCAACCCGGACAAGCTGCGGGCGGGCCTGGATCAGATCAAACAGACACTCGAAGACAACGGGATCGACGTGTTGATCCCGATCGGCGGTGAAGGCACGTTGACCGCCGCGCACTGGTTGTCCGAGGAGAATGTCCCGGTGGTCGGCGTGCCCAAGACCATCGACAACGACATCGACTGCACGGATGTGACTTTCGGCCACGACACGGCCCTGCAGGTGGCGACCGAGGCCATCGACCGGTTGCACAGCACCGCGGAATCGCACCAGCGCGTCATGCTGGTCGAGGTGATGGGCCGGCATGCCGGCTGGATCGCGCTCAATGCAGGCCTGGCCTCGGGCGCGCACATGACGCTGATCCCCGAACAGCCCTTCGATGTCGAGGAAGTGTGCCGGCTGGTCAAGAAGCGCTTCCAGCACGGATCGTCACACTTCATCTGCGTGGTGGCCGAGGGGGCGAAGCCGGCTGAAGGCACCATGCAGCTGCGCCAAGGCGGCATGGACGAGTTCGGGCACGAGAAATTCACCGGTGTGGCACAGCAATTGGCGCTCGAGGTGGAGAAGCGGATCAAAAAAGATGTGCGCGTCACGGTGCTGGGACACGTGCAGCGCGGCGGTACCCCGACGGCGTATGACCGCGTGCTGGCCACCCGGTTCGGTGTGAACGCGGCCGACGCCGCGCATGCCGGCGAGTTCGGGATGATGGTGTCGCTGCAGGGGCAGGACATCGGCCGGGTGTCACTGGCCGATGCGACCCGCCACCTCAAACTGGTACCGCAGTCCCGTTATGACGACGCGGCCGAGTTCTTCGGCTAGCCCTACTTACGCGCTCTTGAGTGCTTCGCGGCGTAGCAGCTGCCACATGGACGGGGTGTCGACAGTCGTGGAAATGGTCACGGTCGCACCGGCTTCGGGTGATCCGGCCAGCTTCAGCAGATAGTCGGCTAGATCGGTGCGCGACGTGAACGCGCCGACCGGGTCGCGCTGCCCGGCAAGGTATTCGGTGACGGTGGGCAGGTCGAACAGGCCCGACGGCCGCACAATCGTCCAGTTCAGTCCGCTGCCGGCAACGATGTCCTCCATCCGGCGCATGTCGGCGTAGAGCGTCTTGCCGAAGATGCGGCTGATCACGGGCTGCACCACGCGCAGCGCGAGCGGGGTATCGGTGCGGCCGGGGTAGTCGGCGATCGCGGTGGAGCTCACGACTGCCAGCCGGTCGACGCCGGTCGCGCGCATCGCCGTGACGATGTTGCCCACGCCGACGGAGTACGTGTCGACCGGATCCATGGTGAACGTGACACCCAGGGTGGACAGCACCGCGTCGGCGCCGTCGATCACAGCCGTGACCGCTGCGGCGTCGCGCACGTCGGCCTCGGCCACCGTGAGCGCGGCATCGGTGATCGGGAACTGTCCGGGATGACGGGTGACTGCCACGACGGTATGGCCGGCATCGAGTGCTTGGCGGGTGAGCAGACGTCCGGTTGCACCGTTGGCGCCGAAGATGACGATCCGCATGAGGTCTCCTCAAATAGTCACTAAGAGTGACAATCACAGTAAATGACAATCATCGACAGTGCTAGTGTCCGCATCGTGGCTGAGGAACCGGTCGGTGTGTCCGCGCTTGACCAGCGCATACCGTTTCTGCTGTCCCAACTCGGCGCCTATGTCGCCGAGGGGTTCAAGGCCAGGCTCGAACCGCTGGGCCTGCATCCGCGGGCCACCGCGGTCCTGCTGGCGCTCGCCGCCGAGGACGGGCAGTCGCAGCGCGAGCTGTACGAGCGTCTCGGCCTGCACCGCAACGTCATGGTCACGCTGATCGACACGCTCGAAGCCGAAGGGCTCGTCGAACGCCGGCCGCACCCCGAGGACCGGCGCGCATTCGCGGTGTCGCTGACCGAGCGGGCGCGCGAGGTGATCCCGGCGCTCGACCGGACGGGTCGCGCACTCGAGGATGAGGTGACCGCGTCGCTGACCGACGAGGAACGCGCCGTACTGAGAGACACGCTGCGGCGGTTGTCGGCCGCTGCGGGTCTGATCCCCGGCGTCCACCCCGGACTGGCCTGAAAAGGCGCCCAACTAGGATCGACACCATGTCTGTCGCTACCGCTGAACTCGTCGACTACGACGACGTCATCGCCGCCTACGAGCCCGTGATGGGCATGGAGGTGCACGTCGAGCTGTCCACGGCCACCAAGATGTTCTGCGGCTGCGCCAATCGGTTCGGTGCTGAGCCCAACACGCTCGTCTGCCCGGTGTGCCTCGGGCTGCCCGGTTCTCTGCCGGTGCTCAACGAGGCGGCCGTGGAGGCCGCCATCCGCATCGGTCTGGCGCTCAACTGCGACATCGCGCCGTGGGGCCGGTTCGCCCGGAAGAACTACTTCTACCCCGACCAGCCGAAGAACTACCAGATCTCGCAATACGACGAGCCGATCGCGATCAACGGATACCTCGACGTGCCGCTCGATGACGGCACCACCTTCCGCGTCGAGATCGAGCGTGCGCACATGGAAGAGGACACCGGGAAGCTGACCCACCTGGGCAGCGACACCGGCCGGATCGCGGGTGCGACGACCTCGTTGGCCGACTTCAACCGCGCCGGCGTCCCGCTGATCGAGATCGTCACCAGGCCGATCGAGGGGACCGGCGCGCGTGCACCGGAAATCGCCCGCGCCTACGTGACGGCCCTGCGGGATCTGCTGCGCGGCTTGGGCGTGTCCGATGTGCGGATGGACCAGGGATCGATGCGGTGTGACTCGAACCTGTCCCTCAAGCCGACCGGCGCTGCCGAGTTCGGCACCCGCACCGAGACCAAGAACGTGAACTCGCTCAAGAGCGTCGAGGTCGCGGTCCGCTACGAAATGCGCCGTCAGGCGGCGGTTCTCAACGCTGGTGGCACCGTCACCCAGGAGACCCGGCATTTCCACGAGGACGGTTACACCTCGCCGGGGCGCAGCAAGGAAACCGCGCAGGATTACCGCTACTTTCCCGAGCCCGACCTCGAGCCGGTCGCCCCGAGTGCCGAGTTGGTCGAGCGGCTGCGGCAGACCATCCCTGAGCTGCCGTGGCTGTCGCGCAAGCGGATTCAAGAGGAGTGGGGCATCTCGGATGAGGTGATGCGCGACCTGGTCAACGCCGGCGCGGTCGAGCTGGTGGCTGCCACGGTCGAGGAGGGTGCCTCCAGCGAGGCCGCTCGCGCGTGGTGGGGCAACTTCCTGGTGCAGAAGGCCAATGAAACTGAGGTCGAGCTGGACGCGCTGTCCATCACCCCGGCCCAGGTGGCGGCCGTCGTCAAGCTCGTCGACGAGGGCAAGCTGTCCAACAAGCTGGCCCGCCAGGTGATCGAAGGTGTGCTGGCCGGCGAGGGTGAACCCGAGCAGGTGATGGCCGACCGCGGGTTGGCGCTCGTCCGTGATGACTCGGTGATCCAGGCCGCCATTGATAAAGCGCTCGAGGCTCAGCCCGACGTCGTGGAGAAGATCCGCGGCGGCAAGATCCAGGCCGCCGGTGCGATCGTCGGTGCGGTGATGAAGGCCACCAAGGGTTCGGCCGACGCCGCCCGGGTCCGGGAGCTGGTCCTGGCCGCGTGCGGCCAGAGCGGGTAACCGCCCGTCAGCTCACCGGACCGGCGAACATCGTCATCGCCGCGGCGGCATATTGCTCGAGCCGCTCGCGCGGGTAGTTGTCGGGATCGTGTACGGCCAGTCGGCCCAGCATCTCGGCGAAAGACAGCAGGGTGTGGCCGAGCAGCTCGGGGTCCAGTGTGGAAAGCCGGGGATCCACTGCGATGCCGGCTTTCGCCATTTGCTCGACCTGGGTGAGGATCTGGTTGCGGGCGTTGCGGACCGCCGCGCGGTAATCCCGGGGAGCGCTGTCGGGCACGGTGAGGATGAGCCGCCAGCGGGTCGGGTTCTCCAACACGCAACGCAGGAACCCGGTGACGGTCGCGGTGTAGGCGTCGGTGGGACCCGTGACGGACAGATTCGTCGGCAGGGCGGTCAGTACCTGGCTCAACCCGTTCTGGTGTTCGCGGATCAGCAAGGCGGTCACCAGCTCGGTGCGCGTCCGGAATGCCGTGTAGAGAACAGGTTTGCCGACTCCGCCGGCCTCGGCGACCGCCTCCATCCTCAGCTCGTGCAAGGGGCAGTCGTGGAGCACGGCCATTGCCGCGTCCAGCAGTTGCTCGCGCCGTTCTTCACGCGGTAGCCGCGGTGCATATCTGCGGCGCTGGCGGTCAGGCACCCGGACAATGGTACGTGATAGCCCAACCATTTCTAAGGGCACATTGTGCGCGATGTATTCATATCGGCATGTCGACCTATCCGGCTCCGGTCAGTGCCGGAGGGTCGATCTATGTCGAAATGTCTTGTGCCTCAGGTGTTGTCGGCATTGCTGCGCGGGAAACCGCCGCCCTGCGGGAAGAGCGGGAAGACGACGTCGTCGAAGCTCTCCGCATCGCCGGCAGTCCGGTTCACGGTCGCGCCCCACACGTTGCCGTCCGGGGAGAGCTGCAACGCCCACGCGTGGCCGCGCACGTTCTCCCGGACCACCTCGGGGTCACCGGTGACCGCGCCGGTGTCCGGCGCCATCCGTACCGCGACGGTCTTCTTCGAGTCGACCAGGTTGACCAACACCGTGCCCTCCAGGGCAGCACACCCGGCGACACCCGGCCGGTCCGGCCAGGTCCACACAGTGGACACCTTGGAATCCTTGGTGATCCGCTGCAGCCGATCCGCGCTCGGGGTGCGGTCGGTGACGTAGAGCGAGCCGTCCGCCGAATCGACACACATGGAGCCGGCGGCGCCCAGGCCGCTGAGCGCCGTGGTGATCGGGGCCTGATTGACCGTGGTGGGCTGCTCGATGCGCAACACCTTGCCGGCCAGCGACCCGGGATCGGCGGCCAGTGCCGGATCGCCCGCGTCGCCCGTCTGTACCAACAGCGTGGTCTTGCTGGTGAAGGTCAGCGACCCCATGTTGCCGCTGGCGCCCTTGGGGATGCCGGTGAGAATCGGCTTCGGTACGTCACCGTCGGCGATGCGGATCACCCGGTTGTCGGTCGGCGTGCTGACGTAGGCGTACATCAGCCGGTCCTGGCCGTAGGTCGGCGACAAAACGATGTCCATCAGACCGCCGTCACCGGACGGATCGACGGGGATCGTCACCTTGACCTTCGGCTCGGCCTTCACCGACACCTGCTTGACGGCGCCGGTGAGCCGCTCGCCGACCAGAGCGGACTGGCTGTCGGGAAGCATGATCAAACCGCTGGTGCTGTCCAGGCAGCCCTGCATGACGCCCGTTGCCTTGCATTCCTTGGGGAACGGCTTGGCCGGCAGTGGTGGCGGAGGCGGCGGGGTCGTGGTCGGCCCCGGCTCCATCTTCGGTTCAGTGGTGAAAGGCTCGGACTGGGCCGCGTCGAACCGGGCACAGCCCGAACCGACCAGCATCGCGGCGCACAGAACGGCGGCCACCCCCGTCATCCGCCGGCGCGATTTCATGCCCGCCAGATTACGGATGACTCGGCAGTGCGCGCCACGTCGGGACCTCGCGTCGTCCCCATAGCAGCCCGATACCAGCCAGAAGCGCCGGGGTAAATACCCGGATCGAACCGAACTTGCACTTACCCTGGCAGCTGTGACCAGTCACTCGCAGGACCCACAAGCCTGGCAACGACCGGGTTACTCGGACGATTCCGCCAGGCCGGCCGGAGCCAGCCTGGTCGACCCTGAAGACGACCTGCCGTCGGCGACGTACGGCGGGGACTTCGAAACGACCGCGATTCCGCGCTACGACTCCAAATCGGGCGACCAGTCGGCATTCAGCATGGTCCCCGACCCTGAACCACTGCCGTATGTGCAGGGCGGCGGGCCTTCTCCGATTGGGCCCTTCTCGGCCGAACCCGCCGAGATCGAGCGGGACGAGTTCGTCGACGACCGCATCAAGGCTGCCGGGCGGCGGGGCACCCAGGACCTCGGCCTGCTGATCCTACGGGTGGCCCTCGGCGGCCTGATGATCATTCACGGCCTGCAGAAGGCGTTCGGTTGGTGGGGCGGTCCGGGACTGGACGGTTTCAACACCTCTCTGGGCGAGATGGGCTTCAAGAACGCCGACATCCTGACCTATGCCGCCACCGGCGGCCAGATCGCCGCCGGTGTCCTGCTGGTTCTGGGGCTGTTCACGCCGATCGCGGCGGCCGGCGCGCTGGCCTACCTGATCAACGGGGTGCTCGCGACGGCGATGGCGGCCCACGAGCAGGCCCGGCTCTCGGAAGTCATCACCGACGGCACCGAATACCGGATGATCGTCGTCGTCGCCGCGGCCGCGATCATCCTGACCGGGCCGGGGCGTTACGGATTCGACGCCGGTCGCGGCTGGGCCCGGCGGCCCTTCGTCGGATCGTTCGTGGCCTTGTTGCTCGGCGTGGCCGGCGGCATCGCCATCTGGGTCCTGCTCAACGGCGGCAACCCGCTCGGCTGACCCGCGCGGGACGCCTCAGGCGTACGGGTTCGGCACGCGGCCGCCGCTCACCTCGGTCAGCAACGGCAATGTCGCGAAGGTCACGGCAGGCAGGCGCAGGTCGGTTCCGTCGGTCAGATCCGCGATCGCCCAGGACGATCGGTCGAACCGCAGTCCTTTGATGTCACCCCAGGGCACCGTGCGGCTGCGCGTGAAGGACCGCGCGGTGACGGTGTCGGCATCGGCGGTGGTGCGATACCGGATGATGGCTGCCGACAACACAATCGGGATCACCAGCAGTACCGAGAACAAGGTCGGATTGCTCAGCACCAGGGTCAGCAGGCCCAGTGTCAGGAAGCCGACTGCCAGGTGCGCCATGGGCGATATTCGGATGACGACAGGGTCTGTTGCCGATCGTGCGCTCACAGGTTCATCCTTGCACCACCCGATGGGCAGGCCCGCCCGCCATCGCCGGGTAGCGGTCCCGGCGGGAAAGCAATTTGACCTTCAACCTGTACGGCAGCTACCGTCAAGTGCTATGCAGACCCCCGGATTGCTCGTAGTAATTGGTTGGCGCGTTGATGCCGCGCTGGCCCTCTGCCGGGCATAGCAAACCGCATCGACGCGCCACCCTCGTACAGCTACCGGCTGACGGGGGTTTTTTATTTGCCCAACAAGCGCGCCGGAATCATTGAAAAATTGAAGTTTCCTGAACAGGAATGTGACGCAAACCGTGAAGAGGACATCGTGAGCGCACCGACAACGCGACCGCCGGCCCGGTCAGGAGCCGCGCCTGCCAATGGCGCAGCCAAGACGAAATCAGATTCGGGACAGCCCAAGCGGGTTGCCCCGGTGCAGCTCACCGGCGCCCAGGCGGTCGTCCGGTCGCTCGAAGAGCTCGGCGTGGACGTCGTCTTCGGGATCCCCGGCGGCGCCGTGCTGCCGGTCTACGACCCGCTGTTCGATTCGCAGAAGCTGCGCCACGTGCTGGTTCGCCATGAGCAGGGTGCCGGCCACGCGGCCAGCGGCTATGCCCACGCCACGGGCAAGGTGGGCGTGATGATGGCGACCTCGGGTCCCGGCGCCACCAACCTGATCACCCCGCTGGCCGACGCCCAGATGGACTCCATCCCCGTTGTCGCCATCACCGGGCAGGTGGGTCGCAGCCTGATCGGCACCGACGCCTTCCAGGAAGCCGACATCACCGGCATGACCATGCCGATCACCAAGCACAACTTCCTGGTGCGCAACGGTGACGACATCGCCCAGGTGATGGCAGAGGCCTTCCACATCGCCAGCTCGGGACGCCCGGGTGCGGTGCTCGTCGACGTTCCCAAGGACATCCTGCAGGGCCAGTGCACCTTCTCCTGGCCGCCGCAGATGGACCTGCCCGGGTACAAGCCGAACACCAAGCCGCACAGCCGTCAGGTGCGTGAGGCCGCCAAGCTGATCGCCGCCGCGCACAAGCCGGTGCTCTACGTCGGCGGTGGTGTGATCCGTGGTGAGGCCAGTGCCGAACTGCTCGAGCTGGCCGAGCTGACCGGCATCCCGGTCGTCACCACGCTCATGGCCCGCGGCGCCTTCCCGGACAGCCATCCGCAGCACCTGGGCATGCCGGGTATGCACGGCACCGTGGCCGCGGTGGGTGCGTTGCAGAAGAGCGACCTGCTGATCGCCCTGGGCACCCGTTTCGACGACCGGGTCACCGGACAGCTGTCCTCGTTCGCCCCCGAGGCGAAGGTGATCCACGCCGACATCGACCCCGCCGAGATCGGCAAGAACCGGCACGCCGACGTGCCCATCGTGGGGGACGTGAAGGCGGTCATCACCGATCTGATCGAGGTCCTGCGCCGCGACGGAACGACCAGTGCCACACTGAAACTGGACGGCTGGTGGGAGTACCTGTCCGGGCTGAAGTCGACCTACCCGCTGAGCTACGGCCCGCAAAGCGACGGCAGCCTGAGCCCCGAGTACGTCATCGAGAAGCTCGGTCAGATCGCCGGACCCGAAGCGGTCTATGTCGCCGGCGTCGGTCAGCACCAGATGTGGGCTGCGCAGTTCGTGAAGTACGAGAACCCCAAGACGTGGCTTAACTCCGGTGGCCTGGGCACCATGGGCTTCGCCGTCCCGGCGGCCATGGGTGCCAAGTTCGCCCGCCCCGAGGCCGAGGTGTGGGCCATCGACGGTGACGGCTGCTTCCAGATGACCAACCAGGAGCTGGCCACCTGCGCCATCGAGGGCGCGCCGATCAAGGTGGCGTTGATCAACAACGGCAACCTGGGCATGGTGCGGCAGTGGCAGACGCTGTTCTACGACCAGCGCTACAGCCAGACCGACCTGGCCACGCACTCCCGCCGCATCCCGGACTTCGTCAAGCTGGCCGAGGCCCTGGGTTGCGTCGGACTGCGCTGCGAGCGGGCCGAGGACGTCGAGGACGTCATCAACCAGGCCCGGGCCATCAACGACCGCCCGGTCGTCATCGACTTCATCGTCGGTGCCGATGCGCAGGTGTGGCCGATGGTCGCCGCCGGTACCAGCAACGACGAGATCATGGCGGCCCGCGACATCCGGCCGCTGTTCGACGAGAACGACGACGAGGGGCATGCCTGATGAGCAACTCCACCCCCACCCACACCCTTTCGGTGCTGGTCGAGGACAAGCCCGGTGTGCTCGCCCGGGTGGCCACGCTGTTCTCCCGTCGTGGCTACAACATCCAATCCCTGGCTGTGGGTGCCACCGAGCAGAAGCACCTGTCGCGGATGACGATCGTGGTCAGCGTCGAGGAATCGCCGCTGGAGCAGATCACCAAGCAGCTCAACAAGCTGGTCAACGTGATCAAGATCGTCGAGCAGGAGGACGACAACTCCGTCTCCCGCGAGCTCGCCCTGATCAAGGTGCGCGCAGATGCGTCCAACCGCGGTCAGGTCATCGAAGCGGTGAACCTGTTCCGCGCCAAGGTTGTTGACGTTTCGACCGAGTCACTGACGGTCGAGGCGACCGGTACGGCGGAGAAGCTGGAGGCCCTGCTGCGGGTCCTGGAGCCCTACGGTATCCGCGAGATCGCGCAGTCCGGCATGGTGTCGGTCTCGCGCGGTCCCCGTGGTATCAGCGCAGTGAAGTAAGCACGTCAAGTAGCGTTAAGCGGCTGTAGAGCTAGAAAGAGAAGGAATATTTCGCATGGCAGTTGAGATGTTTTACGACGCCGACGCGGACCTGTCGATCATCCAGGGTCGTAAGGTCGCCGTCATCGGCTACGGCAGCCAGGGGCACGCGCATTCGCTGTCGCTGCGCGATTCGGGCGTGCAGGTCAAGGTCGGCCTGAAGGAGGGCTCGAAGTCCCGCGTCAAGGTCGAGGAGCAGGGCCTTGAGGTCGGCACCCCGGCCGAGGTGGCCAAGTGGGCCGACGTGATCATGGTGCTCGCGCCCGACACCGCGCAGGCCGAGATTTTCAAGAACGACATCGAGCCCAACCTGGAGGACGGCAACGCGCTGTTCTTCGGCCACGGCCTCAACATCCACTTCGGCCTGATCAAGGCCCCGGCCAACGTCACCGTCGGCATGGTCGCGCCCAAGGGCCCCGGCCACCTGGTGCGTCGCCAGTTCGTCGACGGCAAGGGCGTGCCCTGCCTGATCGCCGTCGACCAGGACCCCAAGGGCGAGGGCCAGGCCCTGGCACTGTCCTACGCCGCCGCGATCGGCGGTGCCCGCGCGGGCGTCATCAAGACCACCTTCAAGGAAGAGACCGAGACCGACCTGTTCGGTGAGCAGGCCGTGCTCTGCGGTGGCACCGAAGAGCTGGTCAAGGCGGGCTTCGAGGTCATGGTCGAGGCCGGCTACGCCCCGGAGATGGCCTACTTCGAGGTGCTGCACGAGCTCAAGCTCATCGTCGACCTGATGTACGAGGGCGGCATCGCCCGCATGAACTACTCGGTGAGCGACACCGCGGAGTTCGGCGGCTACCTGTCGGGCCCGCGGGTCATCGACGCCGACACCAAGAAGCGCATGAAGGACATCCTGACCGACATCCAGGACGGCACCTTCGTCAAGCGCCTGGTCGCCAACGTCGAGGGCGGCAACAAGGAGCTCGAGGCGCTGCGCAAGGCCAACGCCGAGCACCCGATCGAGGTCACCGGCAAGAAGCTGCGCGACCTGATGAGCTGGGTCGACCGGCCGATCACCGAAACGGCCTGATTTTCACGCCGACTGGCCAGTTGTTGCACGCGAGCATTGAAAATGCGTGCAACAACTGGCCTTTCGCGTTCTAGATGATCGTGTAGCCGATCGCCGCCAGGGTGCGGGCCACACTTCTGCCGTCCGCGCTGCCGGGTAGCTTTCCGCTGCCGTCGATCTACAGACCCTCACCGACGACGCCGTAGAGCTCGGTGGACACCGGGTCGTCGGGCTCGGCAGGCTCGATCCGGCCGTCCGGGTGAATGCACTGCGCTCGCATGGCCCACAACTGTTGTGAAGCGGCGACGACGTTGTACCCGTACAGCGGCGGGCTCACGTGATACAGCTCCATGTCTCCGACCGCGAACAACTTCATGACCGGATCCGTGTGTGGGACCGATCCCACCAACCGCGCGATTCCAGTGCTCACCGCTCAAATCTAAATGCGGTCAGCGGGGGTGCAGCGCACCAGTTTTCGTCCGATCAGCTAGCTGGCGCACCCGATCGGGGCCGGATCGCCGTTTTCCTGGGCGTTCGCACACGCTTCCTTGAACCAGGCGCCACCTGCGTTGCCGGTGGCATATCCACCGCCGGCCGCGCCGCGTGCGTATCCGCCGCCGGCATCGCCGGTCGCGTATCCGCCGCCGGCGTCACCGCGCGAGAACGCGCCGCCGGCGTGGTCGTTCACATAGCCACCGCCGCCCGGATCGCCCGGTGCGGCGAGCGCCCCTGCCGGGCTGAACAGTCCGGCGAACACCAGCGAAGCCGCCGCGGCGGCTCCACCGAGGACCGCCCTCAGTCGTGTTGCGTTGTGCTCCATCATCGTCACCCCCGGGTCGTGGCCCTGCGCGTCGCCGTCAGACCTGCCCAGCGCGCACATGAGCGCTCGAGTCCCGATTTTACGTGATGTACGTCACACTGGCCATCGTCGTCAGTGCGGGACGGCGACCTGCGGCGGGGTGGCCTTCGGGGTCTCGGGGCTCGTCGGCGGCGCCGTCGGGGCTTTGTCGCCGGCCGGTGCCCTCGGCCCACCCGTTACCGTCTCGCCGATCGTCATCTGCGGGATGGTGACGTCTTCTTCGATGTTCTGCATCGGTTTCCCCGAACCGCATGACGCCACCAACGCCGGCACGATGGCCGCTCCACCTGCGATTGCCGTGTGCTGCAGATACCTGACCGACACCTCGTCATCCCCTCGAATCGATGCAAAGGCTTGACTGAGTCGACTGTGGAGCGCCTGCACCCGACTCTGGCCGAGTTGCCCGAATCGGGCCCGAGCGTCGGCGGTTACGAACCCAGCCGCGCAGCCACACCGACCACCCGGCGGGCCAGGTGATCCAGCGCGTCGTAGGTGGCGTCGTCGAACTCGCCGATGTTGTCGTGGTTGGCGAGCAGACTCGCGCCGTACGGGTTGCCGTCGACGAACTTGAGCGGCTCGGTGTAGCCGGGCGGCACGATGATCCCGCCCCAGTGCATCAGGGTGACGTACAGCGTCAGCAGCGTGGTCTCCTGCCCGCCGTGTGCGGTGTTGGTCGAGGTGAATCCCGCGTAGACCTTGTCGGCGAGCTTGCCCTGCGACCACAGGCCGCCGAGTGAGTCCAGAAACGCCCGCAATTGCGAAGCGACGGAACCGAATCGGGTGGGGGAGCCGAAGATCACCGCATCCGCCCACACGATGTCGTCCCCGGTGGCCGCCGGAAGGTCTTTCGTGGCTTCGTAATTGGCGGTCCAGGCCGGATTGTGGGCGAAGGATTCCGGGGCCTGGGTCTCGGCGACATGGCGCAGGCGCACCTCGGCACCCGCGGACTCCGCGGCGGCGGTGACCCGCTGCGCCATCGTGGTGCCGTGGCCCGTCGCGGAGTAGTAGATGACGGCGACCTTGGGCGCAGAGGTTGTCATGGCGCCAGCTTAGGCAGATCCCTGATGCCGAATTCGCGTTTCAGTACGGTGCGGGCGGCGTAGAAGCCTGCCATTCCGTGCACTCCACCGCCGGGCGGAGTCGCCGATGAACACAGATACGCCTTGGGGATCGGTGTGGTCCAGGGGTCGACCCGCGGAGTGGGGCCCAGCAGGGCACTGGCCATGTTGTTGCCGCCGACGCCGATGTCGCCGCCGACGAGGTTGGCGTTGTGTCGGTCCATCCGCGAGGCGGGCACGCTGCGGACGGCGACCACCAGGTCGCGAAAGCCCGGTGCGAACCGTTCGAAGATCCCGGTCACGGTTTCGGCCAAGTCCAGTGTGGAGTTGTTGGGTACGTGGACGTAGGTCCACAGCGGCCGGCGGCCGGCGTCATCGATGCGCGACGGATCGGCGATATGGGGGAGTGCCGCCAACACCATGGGCCAGTCGGGGTGCCGGCCCGCGGCGATCTCGGACTCGGCCAGTGCCATCTGCGCGCGACTGCCGCCCAGATGCAACGTCGGCGCCTGAGCCAGACGCGGGTCACGCCAGGGAATCTCGCCGCTCAGCACGAAATCGACCTTCGCGACGCCCGGACCGTAGGCGTAGCGGCTCAACGCGCGGCCGTAGCGGGGCGGCAGGGTCTTGCCGTAGATCGACAGCAGCGCGGTCGGTGCCGTGTCGTAGAGCACCACACCCGGCGGCGGCTCGGTGACCTCGTGGCCGAGGATCAGTTCGCCGCCGTGCGCGGTGAGATCGGCGATCAACGCGTCGGGGATTGCCTGGGACCCACCGATCGGGATGGGCCATCCCACCGCGTGTCCCAGTGTCGCCAGCATCAACCCGGCACCTCCCGAAACCAGGGATGGCATGGTTGAAATCGTATGTGCGGCAACACCACTGAACAGAGCGCGGGCGTCCTCGCCCGTCAGTGTCCGCCACAACCGCGTGCCCTGGGCCAGCAGCCGGGGTGCGACACGCGCCGCGGCACCCAGCGACGGGGGTATCGACCGCTTGTCGCCGAGGATGAGGCCCACCACGCCGTCGCAATCGGCGGCGAGCGGTCCGAGCAGCCGTCGCCAGGAATCTCCGGAGTCCAATTCGGCGCAGGTGCGTTCGATGTCGCGGTAGCCGACCGCGGCGGGCCGGTCGGTCAGCGGGCTGGCATAAGAGATCTCGGGGACCGCCAGGCGCACCCCGCGGGCCTGCAGGTCGTAGGCGGCGAAGAACGGCGACGCCAGCGCCAGCGGGTGTACGGCCGAACAGATGTCGTGGCCGACACCGGGAAATTCCGGGTCGGGCAAGGTGCGGGCGCCGCCACCCGGCGTCGGCTGCGCCTCGATCACGCGTACCGACAATCCGGCCCGGGCGCAGATGACCGCGGCGGACAGGCCGTTGGGACCGCTACCGACGATTGTGACGTCCACGCCCATCAGTACACCGCACGCGGTTCGGCTGTGGTAGGGCGCACACACTAGGCTGTCCGCGTGAGTCTCCCCGTTGTTTTGATTGCCGACAAGCTCGCGGAATCGACCGTCGCCGCCCTCGGTGACCAGGTAGAGGTCAGATGGGTCGACGGTCCGGACCGCGAGAAGCTGCTCGCTGCCGTGCCGGAAGCCGACGCGCTTCTGGTGCGTTCCGCCACCACGGTGGACGCCGAGGTCATCGCCGCGGCCCCCAAACTGAAGATCGTCGCCCGCGCCGGTGTCGGCCTGGACAACGTCGACGTCGACGCCGCGACCGCCCGCGGGGTGCTCGTCGTCAACGCCCCGACCTCCAACATCCACAGCGCCGCCGAGCACGCCCTGGCCCTGCTGCTGTCCACGGCCCGGCAGATCCCGGCCGCCGACGCGACCCTGCGCGATCACACCTGGAAGCGGTCGTCGTTCTCGGGCGTCGAGATCTTCGACAAGACCGTCGGTGTCGTCGGCCTTGGCCGTATCGGACAGCTGGTCGCCCAGCGCCTTGCCGCCTTCGGCGCGCACATCGTGGCGTACGACCCCTACGTCTCGCAGGCCCGCGCAGCCCAGCTCGGTATCGAGTTGCTGCCGCTGGACGAGCTGCTCGGCCGCGCCGACTTCATCTCGGTGCACCTGCCCAAGACCAAGGAGACCGCCGGCCTGCTCGGTAAGGAGAACCTGGCCAAGACCAAGCCGGGCGTCATCATCGTCAACGCCGCCCGCGGCGGCCTGATCGATGAGCAGGCCCTGGCCGACGCCATCACCAGCGGCCATGTCCGTGCCGCCGGCCTGGACGTCTTCTCGAGCGAACCGTGCACCGACAGCCCGCTGTTCGAGCTGCCCCAGGTCGTCGTGACCCCGCACCTGGGCGCATCGACCGCCGAGGCGCAGGACCGGGCCGGCACCGACGTGGCCGCCAGCGTGAAGCTGGCGCTGGCCGGCGAGTTCGTGCCGGACGCCGTCAACGTCGGCGGCGGCGCCGTCGGCGAAGAGGTGGCGCCCTGGCTGGACCTGGTGCGCAAGCTCGGCCTGCTGGCCGGTGCCCTGTCCGACGCGGCTCCCGTGTCGCTGTCGGTGCAGGCGCGTGGCGAGCTGGCGTCCGAAGACGTCGAGATCCTGCGGCTTTCGGCGCTGCGCGGCTTGTTCTCGGCGGTGGTCGACGAGCAGGTGACGTTCGTCAACGCCCCGACGCTGGCCGCCGACCGTGGCGTGGCCTCCGAGATCAGCACCGCCACCGAGAGCCCGAACCACCGCAGCGTGGTCGATGTGCGCGTCGTGCACGCCGACGGCAGCGCGGTGAACGTCGCGGGCACCCTGTCGGGGCCGCAGCTGGTCGAGAAGATCGTCCAGATCAACGGCCGCAACTTCGACCTGCGGGCCGAGGGCTACAACCTCATCGTCCACTACAACGATCAGCCGGGCGCACTGGGCAAGATCGGCACCCTGCTCGGCGGGGCCGACGTCAACATCCTGGCGGCGCAGCTGAGCCAGGACGTCGACGGCGACAGTGCCATCGTCATGCTCCGGCTGGACACCGACGTGCCCGAGGATGTGCGTTCCGCGCTCGCCGCCGCGGTTGACGCCACGACGCTGGAAGTGGTCGACCTGTCATGAAACTCGCTGTGATCGCCGGCGACGGCATCGGTCCTGAGGTCATCGCCGAGGCACTGAAGGTGCTCGACGCGGTGCTGCCCGGGGTGGACCGGACGGAGTACGACCTCGGTGCGCGGCGCTACCACGCGACCGGGGAGACCCTGCCCGAGGGATTCGTCGACGAGCTCAAGGGCTACGACGCAATCCTGTTGGGCGCCATCGGGGATCCTTCTGTGCCCAGTGGTGTGCTCGAGCGTGGCCTGCTGCTCAACATGCGGTTCGCGTTGGACCACCACGTGAACCTGCGGCCGTCGAAGTTGTTCGCCGGGGTTTCCAGCCCGCTCGCAGGCAACCCGGAGATCGACTTCGTGGTGGTGCGCGAGGGCACCGAGGGTCCCTACACCGGTACCGGTGGCGCGATCCGGGTGGATACGCCGCACGAGGTGGCCACCGAGGTGTCCACCAACACCCGCTTCGGTGTGGAGCGAGTGGTGCGTTACGCGTTCGAGAAAGCCCGCGCGCGGCGCAAACACCTCACCCTGGTGCACAAGAACAACGTGCTGGCGTTCGCCGGCTCGCTGTGGAAGCGCACCGTCGATGAGATCGGCGCGGACTACCCGGACGTCGAGACCGCTTACCAGCACATCGATGCCGCGACCATCCACATGGTCACCGATCCCGGCCGGTTCGACGTGATCGTCACCGACAACCTGTTCGGCGACATCATCACCGACCTGGCGGCCGCGGTTTCCGGCGGTATCGGCCTGGCCGCCTCGGGCAATATCGATGCGACGGGCACCAACCCGTCGATGTTCGAGCCCGTGCACGGCAGCGCACCCGACATCGCCGGGCAGGGGATCGCCGATCCGACGGCCGCGGTGATGAGCGTGGCACTGCTGCTGACCCACCTCGGCGAGACCGACGCGGCGGCGCGGGTCGACAAGGCCGTCAGCGAGCACCTGGCCACCCGCGGCGACGCGAAGCTCTCGACCAGCGAGGTCGGCGAGCGAATCCTGTCGCTGCTGTAACGGCGGGGAACTTGACTCTGCGCTGAGAGATTCGACTCTGCGCTGAGGGCGTGGGCTACTCGTACTTCTACGCTCTCACCGCAGAGTCGATGGCTGATGTGGCGGCGCTAGTCAACTGCTCAGCGCCCAGCTGCGATGAGTCTGCCGATGCCCACTGGTCTGTATGGGCATGGGACTCATCGAGATCGAAATGTTCGCCACCCTGGACCTCGTCGCGCAGGCGCCGGGTGGCCCCGACGAAGACCCCGAGGGGTTCTCGTTCGGCGGCTGGCAGGCGCCGCTGATCGACGAGGTCTCGGGCGCGCAGGTCGGCGCTGCGTACGAGGGCACCGATGCGCTCCTGCTCGGACGCCGGACCTACGACATCTTCGCCGCCTACTGGCCGCACCAGACCGACGAGTTCGGCACGCTGTTCAACAGCATCCCGAAGTACGTCGCCTCCCGGGGTAAACCTGATCTGTCGTGGGCCGGCTCCTCTCAGCTCGGCCCGGATCTGGGTGCCGCGGTGCGCGAGGTCCGCGACAGGCATGAGCATGTCAAGGTCGTCGGAAGCCTGAATCTGGTCCAGACGCTGTTGCGCGAGAAGCTCTTTGATCGCATCGACCTCTGGCTGCATCCGATCATGCTGGGAGCGGGGAAGAAGGTGTTCGACGGGGGTGCGGTGCCCTCCAACCTCACCCTGCTGCAACCGCCGGTGGCCAGCCCGAGCGGCATCGTGTTCCTGTGCTACGGCCTCGCCGACGGTACCCCGGGGACCGGGGACATGAGCGCACCGGAGCAGTGAGCCCGATGAGTGTCAGGGCGCGACCGCGACGGCGGTGGCCGCCACGTCTGCGATGTGCACGAGCTGATCGCCCTGGCGTACGGACAAGCTTGTGACGGTGGATCGTTGGTTGGCCTGTTGCTGATCGGGGGGCCGGGGCGCGGCGGCGATCACCACCGCGTCGCCGTCGGGTAGCGGGTAGTCGCGATACGTCCCGTCCGGGGCGATCCGCGTCCACCGGGTGCCGTTCAGTTCCCACACGCCGCCGTCGGGCGTGGGCGCGGAGCGATTCGTCGGACACGTCTCGGCGCCGGCGGTGGCCCGCAGCTTGCCGTCGGGCGTCCACCACACGGCACCGGTCTGGTTGCCGTAGAAGTAGGGCCTGGGGGTCGCATCGAAGGCGCCTGCCGGAAATCCGGCGGCCTGGCGGCCGGTGGCCGTGTCGAGCACCGTGACCCGGTGTCGGTCGCAGGGGCCCGTTTTGGCGGCGGCACCGGTCTCATACGCCAATCGGGTTCCGTCGGGGCTGAAGATCGCCGATATCCACTGCCTCGTCGGTTCGTGATCGACATCGCGAACCGTTCCGTCGGTATCGACCAGAAACAGACGATCGGCTTGGGCGAATCTGTCGGAGCCGTACTTCTTTACGATGGCCACGCGTCCATGACCCGCTCCGATCACATTTCCGGTGAAGTCTTGGGCCTCGGCGGGGACTGCTTGTCGTTCGGGCGTTCGCGGCGGCAGTTGGACCGTTCGCCACACCCCTGGCGTCGCATCTGGCCGGCTGACATCCAGCTGCATCAGGGTCACCTGACCGTCGGGAGCATCCGTTGCAGACGGGGCCTGCCAGACGACTGTGCTGCCCTGCAACGCATATGGGGCGCCGGGCCGGCCCGGCCGTCGAGAATCCGTTCGTGATTCGGCCGGGATGGCCGCCTCGTGTGTCTGACGGCTTGCCACATCTATCCACACCAGCGCGGCGTGGATATCACCGCCGTCGTACGGGTATCGCCCGGCCTGCTCATCGGCGTACTGCGCGAAGGCGTACTTTCCGTCGGTGGTGAAGCCCGGCGCGCTCAAACCCGCGAACCTGGATGCACCAACTTGTTTGGTCCACGTGGCAACCGGCGTCGGGCCCTGAGCCAACACGAAACGCACCTCCCCGGAGTCGAACCACGGGGTGGCCCTCGGAATGGTGTAGGCGATCAGCGGTCCGTGGGTGTCCGGCGAAGCGGTCGGGGAGGGTGGGCTCGACGGCTGATCGGCCACGTGACAGGCGTTGGTCGCCAGCGCGAGCGCCAAGACGGCGATGAGACGACCGGTTGTTCCGGGCCGCCACGCAGCCCCGAAGCGAGTGGCAATGCCCGAACCCATCAGAGCAGCGTATGTGCCGCCTCGGTCCTATTGCCCTTCGCGCACCGGATCGGCCGGTACCAGCGGCACCGCGATCAACGGCAGCAACGCACACACCAAGAACGCCGCCGGGTAGCCGGCCACACCGATCAGCGCACCGAACAACGGCGCCGAACTGGCGGTCGCCAGGTGCTGGCTGGTGTTCTGCATGCCCAGTGCGCGTCCACTCCAGAACGGGCCGGCGATCTCGGCGATCGCCGTGAACGCCAAACCGTTGTCGGACACCGTGATCACCGACGCGATCACGATCAGCGCGACGCTGATCGGTGAACCCAGCCAATCGGTGAGCGCCAGCAGCCCCATCGTCGCTGCCGCCGCCAACGCGATCGTCCGGATCGGTCGCAGCCGCTGCCCGACCACGTCCGACCAGCGGCCCGCGGCGATGCGCCCCGCCGCGCCGAGTAATTGGGCGAAGGTCACCAGCGTGCCCGCCGACGCCGCGGACCAACCGCGATCACTCATGAGCCACACCAGGGTGAACGTCCACACCAAGCCCTGGGGGACCACCAACAGCACCGACACCGCGTGGATGCGCCACAACACGTTTGAGCCCCGGTAGGGGTTGGCCAGGTGTTCGGCCGGCGCCTCGTGCCGGGGTGGCCGTGGTGGATCCAGCACCCCCACAGCGCAGATCACTGCCGACAGCACGCACACCACCGCGGGAAACAGCAGCGCCGTCGCGGTGCCGTGACTCTCGGCCAGGCGCGGAATCACCAACGCGCCCAGACCGACACCCAAAGGCGTTGCCGTCTGCCGGATTCCCATCGCCAGCCCGCGCTGTTCGGGTGGGAACCAGCCGACCACTACTCGCCCGCTCGCCGAATTACTGCTGGCCGCAGCCATTCCACCCAGCAACAGGAACAGCCCGACGGTCACCAGGGAGTGCGCCGCGGCCGCCCCGAACGCTGCCGCGGCGGTCAATGCCGAACCCACGGTCAGCACAATCCGTTCGCCCACCCGGTCGACGACGTATCCCCAGGCGATCAGGGTCACCACCAGCCCGAAGCTCGGCATCGCCGCCAGCAGGCCGGCCTTGGCCAGATCCAGGCCGAGCTCGGCGTGCAGGGTGGGGATGAGAAACGCCGCGCCGTTGATGAACACGTTGGCGCAGGTGGTCGCGGTGAGTGCGATCGCCAACATCGACCAACGGCGGAACGTGCTGATCGACGAAACGGGCATGGGTGCATCGTGTCACGGATGTCTCAAAATGTTGAACTTGCATCTCAAAATATGAGAAGCGTGTGCGCTGCCATAAGCTGTGGCGGTGAAGTTGTGGGCGGCGGCAACCGTTTTGCTGATGTGTGGACTCCTGACGACTCCGACCGCGGCGGCGGCCGCGCCGAACTGGTCAGGCCTGGATGCTCGTCACTACGACGCCCCGATTCCGGTGGCCGGCACGCTGATCGAGACGGTCCCGTTGGATCCCGCGCTGTCGGTACCGGGCGCGGCGAGCGCCTACCGCATCCTGTATTCGACTGTTGATCAACATGATTCGCCAGCGCTCAGTACCGCTGCGGTGTTCGTGCCGCAGGGCCCGGCGCCCGAGGGCGGCTGGCCCACGATCGCGTGGGCGCACGGCACGGTCGGACTCGGTGACGATTGCGCACCGTCGGCGCAGCCGCGCAGCGCAAGGGATGTCGAATATCTGACGCACTGGCTCGAACAGGGCTACGCCGTCGTCGGCTCCGATTACGCCGGGCTGGGTACCCCGGGCCTGATGAGCTACCTCAACAGTGTGGCCACCGCGCACAGCGTGGTCGACTCGGTGATCGCGATGCACCACATGGACCTGTCGTTGTCGCCGAAATGGGCCATCGTCGGTCAGTCCCAGGGCGGCGGGGCCGCGGTCAACAGCGCGCGCTGGGCCACCGAGTTCAGCCGGGGGACCGGCCTGGACTACCGCGGTGTGGTGGCCACCGGCACGCCGTTCAATGTCGAGAGCATCGTCAAACAGGCCGGGCCGGACATGGCGCTGCCGCCGAATCTGGGTCCCGCGGCCAACAGCTACACCGGCTACATCCTCGCCGGTGTGCGGGAGGCGCGGCCCGAACTGGACATCGACAGCGTGCTCACCCCGGCCGGGCTGGATGCGGTCGACAAGGCCGAGACGCTCTGCAAGCCGCAGCTCGACCAGGAGCTCACCGGAATGACGCCGACCGGTTACTTCCGTGCGCCGCTGTCCACCCTGCCCGGAGCCTCGGAAGCTCTCGACGCCTACCTGGGCACGCCGACCAGCGGTTACGACCGGCCGATCTTCCTCGGCGTCGGACTCCTGGACCGCGACGTCCCGCCGAACATGTCGCTGCAGCTCGACGAGCAGCTGCGGGCAAACGGGCAGAACGTCACCCTCAAGGTCTATCCCGGCGAAGATCACTCGGGCACCGTCCTGGCTTCCGTCCCGGACTCCACGCCGTTCCTCGCCGCGGTGTTCGCGGGTGACTGACGGAAACTGACAGGAGGCGTCAGCACTGGGCGTAAGACGCTGCGCACTACCCTGGTCAAAATGCGCTTAGGTCGAATCGCCAGTCCCGACGGCGTCGCTTTCGTCAGTGTCGAAGGCGACGGTGCCGATGCCGTCTGCAAAGAGATCGCCGAGCATCCGTTCGGCAATCCCAACTTCACCGGACGGAGCTGGCCGCTGGCCGACGTCCGCCTCCTGGCCCCCATCCTGGCCAGCAAGGTGATCTGCATGGGCAAGAACTACGAAGCCCACGCCGCGGAGATGGGTGGGGCGGCTCCCGAGGATCCGGTGATCTTCCTCAAGCCCAACACCGCGATCATCGGCCCCAACGTGCCGATCCAGCTACCGGCCGACGCCAATCCGGTTCACCACGAGGGTGAGCTGGCCATCGTCATCGGGCGGCCCTGCAAGGACGTGCCGGCCGCGCGTGCTGCCGAGAACATCCTGGGCTACACCATCGCCAACGACATCTCGGCGCGTGATCAACAGGCCAAGGACGGTCAGTGGATGCGGGCCAAGGGCCACGACACCTTCTGCCCTGTGGGCCCGTGGATCGTCAACGACCTCGACCCCTCGGACCTGGAGATCCGCACCGAGGTGAACGGAGAGTTGCGTCAGCGCAGCCGGACCTCGCTGATGATCCATGACATCGGCGCCATCGTCGAGTGGGTCTCGGCGGTGATGACGCTGCTGCCCGGAGACCTGATCCTCACCGGAACCCCCGAGGGCGTCGGACCCATCGAGGACGGGGACACCGTCAGCGTCACCGTCGAGGGCATCGGCACCCTTACCAATCCCGTTGTGCGTAAAGGAAAGTAATGACGAGTTCAAATGTCAGGGTGCGGTTCTGCCCGTCGCCGACCGGAACCCCGCACGTCGGGTTGGTGCGCACTGCGCTGTTCAACTGGGCCTACGCCCGGCACACGGGCGGAACCTTCGTCTTCCGGATCGAGGACACCGACGCCGCGCGTGACAGCGACGAGAGCTACGCCGCGATCCTCGACGCCCTGCGGTGGTTGGGGCTGGACTGGGACGAGGGTCCCGAGGTCGGCGGTCCCTACGAGCCGTACCGGCAGTCGCAGCGCAGCGAGATCTACCGGGACGTGATCGCCCGCCTGCTCGAGGCCGGCGAGGTGTACGAGGCGTATTCGACGCCAGAAGAGGTCGAGGCACGCCACCACGCCGCAGGCCGGAACCCCAAGCTGGGATACGACAATTTCGATCGCACGCTCACCGATGAGCAGCGCGCGGCTTTCGCCGCCGAGGGGCGTAAGCCCGTGCTGCGCTTGCGTATGCCCGACGAGGACCTCGGCTGGACCGATCTGGTGCGCGGTCCGGTGAGCTTCCCGGCGGGCTCGGTGCCGGATTTCGCGATCACGCGGGCCAACGGAGATCCGTTGTACACCTTGGTCAATCCGGTCGACGACGCGATGATGAAGATCACCCATGTGCTGCGCGGCGAGGACATCATGCCCTCGACGCCGCGACAGATCGCGCTGTACCGGGCGCTGATGCGGATCGGCGTGGCCGAGCGGGTGCCTGAGTTCGCCCATTTGCCAAGTGTTCTCGGTGAGGGCAACAAGAAACTCTCCAAGCGTGATCCGCAGTCGAATCTGTTCCTGCACCGCGACCGCGGCTTCCTGCCGGAGGGTCTGCTGAACTACCTGGCACTGCTGGGCTGGGGCATCGCCGACGATCACGACGTGTTCAGCCTCGACGAGATGGTGGCCGCGTTCGACGTGGCCAACGTGAACTCCAACCCGGCGCGCTTCGACCAGAAGAAGGCCGATGCGATCAACGCGGAGCACATCCGGCTGCTCACGCCGGAGGATTTCACGGCCCGGCTGCGCGGCTATCTCGATGCCCACGGTCACGACACCGGTTTGGACGACGCGGCATTCGCCGAGGCCGCCGCTCTGACCCAGACCCGCATCGTCGTGCTCGGCGATGCGTGGGGACTGCTGAAGTTCTTCGACGACGACTCCTACGAGATCGACGAGAAGGCCGCCGCCAAGGAGCTGCGTGAGGAGGCCGCACCGGTCCTGGATGCCGCTCTGAGCGCCCTGGAGGCCGTCGGGGAGTGGAACACCGCCAACATCGAGGCAGCGCTCAAGACGGCGCTTCTGGACGGTCTTGAGCTCAAGCCCCGTAAGGCGTTCGGACCCATCCGCGTCGCCGTCACGGGCGCGACGATCAGCCCGCCGCTGTTCGAGTCCATGGAACTGCTGGGCGCCGACCGCAGCCTGACGCGGTTGCGGGCCGCCCGGGCCGCGCTGTGAACGCCCGGACGTGACGGGGCTTGGTAAAGAGAGCCGAAAATCTTTGGTAGTCTGCTCGTCGGCCCGAAAAGCAAAACGGGGGAGCCCCCGCTGAGCCGATCGGATCGAAATTGCCTGTGACCTGCGGTGATGGGCAATTATTGGGGTATGGTGTAATTGGCAACACAGCGGTTTCTGGTACCGCCATTCTAGGTTCGAGTCCTGGTACCCCAGCCATCCGGACGGCATCAGACGGATTAGGTGAGCACGACCGCCTAGGCTATGCTGACCATCCGGAAGTTCTAGCCCCCGTCGTCTAGCGGCCTAGGACGCCGCCCTCTCACGGCGGTAGCGTGGGTTCGAATCCCATCGGGGGTACAGAAGTAAAAGCGCCCAGTTCTCACGAACTGGGCGCTTTTGCGTTATCCGGATACAGCCCTGCCCACACCCCTTCGCCACGCCAGAGTGGCTCTGGGTGTCGAACGTCACGCCGGCGTGACGGCCCTGGGATTTCGACGCGACTCCGGGCCCGCCACGCCGGGCCGCTCAACCGCGCGCTGAGATTCGTCTCACAGTCGGCGGGTGAGCGCGTCGGCCGCGGCGAGCAGATCGGCGGCCCAACGGGCCCCGGGCCGCCGGCCCATGCGGTCGATCGGTCCGGATACCGACACCGCAGCGATCACGGCGCCCCGGCCGTCGCGCACCGGCGCCGAGACGCTGGCCACTCCTGGCTCACGCTCGGCGGCGCTCTGTGCCCAGCCGCGCTTGCGGACCTCGGCCAGCGTGCGGTCGGTGAACTTGGCGGCCGGCAGCACCGCCTGCTGGGTGGCCGGGTCGGCATAGGCCAGTAGCACTTTGGCGCCCGAACCGGCCGTCATCGGGAGATGGGTGCCCACCGGCACGGTGTCGCGCAGCCCGGCCGGAGGCTCCAGTGCCACCACGCAGACCCGGGATTGCCCTTCGCGCCGGTACAACTGCACGCTCTCGCCGGTGATCTCACGCAGGCGGGGCAGGACTGCGGCTCCTGCCGCCAGGAGCGGATCGTTGACGTGGGAGGCCAATTCGGTCAATGCCGGGCCCAGACGCCAGCGTCCGTCGCCGTCGCGGGCCAGCAGGCGGTGGGTTTCCAGCCCGGCGGCCAGCCGGTGTGCGGTCGCGCGGGGCAGTCCGGTCCGCTCGCAGAGTTCGGCCAGCCCGCAAGGTGACTCGGCCACGGTGTGGAGCACACCCACCGCTTTGTCGAGAACGCCGATGCCGCTATCATTTCTCACAGAGAGATACTAGCGTCTCGCATTGTGAGATGACAGGCGAGATGACGACAGTACCGCCCAGCCCTGGCGGACTCTTGATGCAAGCCCGCATTGCCTTAATCGAATCGAGAAGCAGCGATGGACCAATCGACACAGACATCCGTGAAGCCGCGCACCCTGGCCGAAAAGGTTTGGGACGACCACGTCGTGGCGCGCGGTGAGGGAGAGGGCGCGGCCAGGGAGCCCGACCTGATCTACATCGACCTGCATCTCGTGCACGAGGTCACCAGCCCGCAGGCGTTCGACGGCCTGCGATTGGCGGGCCGGCCGGTGCGACGGCCTGACCTGACGATCGCCACCGAGGACCACAACGTGCCCACGGTCGACATCGACAAGCCGATCGCGGATCCGGTTTCCCGCACCCAGGTCGAGACATTGCGGCGCAACTGCGAGGAGTTCGGTATCCGGCTGCACCCGATGGGCGACGCCGAACAGGGCATCGTGCACATCATCGGACCGCAGCTGGGGTTGACCCAGCCGGGCATGACAGTGGTGTGTGGGGACAGCCACACCTCGACCCACGGTGCGTTCGGCGCCATCGCCATGGGCATCGGCACGTCCGAGGTCGAACACGTGATGGCCACGCAGACACTGCCGCTCAAGCCGTTCAAGACCATGGCGGTCAACGTCGACGGCGTGCTGCCGCCCGGCGTCAGCGCCAAGGACATCATCCTGGCCGTGATCGCCAAGATCGGTACCGGCGGCGGCCAGGGGCACGTCATCGAATACCGGGGCAGTGCCATCGAGGCGCTGTCCATGGAAGGCCGGATGACGATCTGCAACATGAGCATCGAGGCCGGCGCCCGGGCCGGCATGGTCGCCCCGGACGAGACCACCTTCGAATTCCTCAAAGGCCGTCCGAACGCTCCCAAGGGCGCGGACTGGGACGCCGCTGTCGCGGCGTGGAGCCAGTTGCGTACCGACGAGGGCGCCGAATTCGACACCGAGGTCTACCTGGACGCCGCCGCGTTGAGCCCGTTCGTGACGTGGGGCACCAACCCGGGTCAGGGCGTCCCGCTGTCGGCATCGGTCCCGGATCCGGAGCTGATGGGCGACGACGCGGAGCGTCAGTCGGCGGAGAAGGCTTTGGCCTACATGGATCTTCGACCGGGGATGGCCATGCGTGACATCGCCGTGGACACCGTCTTCGTCGGGTCCTGCACCAACGGGCGGATCGAGGATCTGCGGGTGGTCGCCGACGTCTTGCGCGATCGCAAGGTTGCCGACGGAGTCCGGATGCTGGTCGTGCCGGGCTCGATGCGGGTCCGGGCCCAGGCCGAATCGGAAGGTCTCGGCCAGATATTCACCGCTGCGGGCGCCGAATGGCGCCAGGCCGGATGCTCGATGTGTCTGGGGATGAACCCCGACCAACTGTCCCCGGGGCAGCGCTGTGCCTCGACGTCGAACCGGAATTTCGAAGGCCGGCAGGGCAAGGGTGGCCGCACCCACCTCGTCTCGCCGGCCGTCGCGGCAGCCACCGCCGTACGCGGAAAGCTGGCGTCCCCTGCCGATCTGCCTGCCGCGTCCCGCTGAGAGGAACCCAAGAATGGAAGCGTTCAACACTCACACCGGCATCGGCGTCCCGCTGCGCCGGTCCAATGTCGACACCGACCAGATCATCCCGGCCGTCTATTTGAAGCGGGTAACCCGAACGGGTTTCGAGGATGGTTTGTTCGCCGCGTGGCGCACTGATCCGTCGTTCATTCTGAATCTCCCGCCATTCGACAAAGGCTCGGTGTTGGTCGCCGGACCCGATTTCGGTACCGGATCATCACGCGAACATGCCGTCTGGGCGCTCATGGACTATGGCTTCCGGGTGGTTATCTCATCCCGTTTCGCCGATATTTTCCGCGGCAACGCCGGCAAGGCCGGGCTATTGGCGGCCGAAGTCGCCCAAGACGATGTCGAGCTCTTATGGAAGCTGATCGAGCAGAATCCTGGGCTGGAAATCACTGTGAATCTTCAAGATCGAAATATCGTCGCCGGAACGGTTGTGTTGCCGTTCAGAATTGACGACTACACGGCTTGGCGCCTGCTCGAGGGACTCGACGATATAGGCCTTACGCTGCGGAAACTCTCCTCGATCGAGGAATACGAGAAGCGCCGCCCGGCCTGGAAGCCGCGCACTCTGCCGGCCTGATCGGAGGCCTCTCAGGGGTGCTTCGGCACCCGAATTCGCCGCCTGCCAAACCTGTTCTGGACCCAACCTGGCGGAGTCCAAGTGGGGCAAGCGGATTGCCAGATTGTTCGCTAGCTACGCCTGAAATTGCGCGTGGCTCTTGGAAATCAGTGGTCGCAGGGTTTACCGTGTCCTCTAGTCGGTCCAAGGAGGACCACTGGTTTCGGAGGTTTTGGATGAACAAAGCGGAGCTCATCGACGTACTCACAACCAAACTGGGCACCGATCGTCGGCAGGCTACCGCCGCGGTGGAGAACGTTGTGGACACCATCGTCCGCGCGGTGCACAAGGGCGACAGCGTCACGATCACCGGCTTCGGTGTCTTCGAGCAGCGCCGGCGCGCTGCCCGTGTGGCGCGTAACCCGCGCACCGGCGAGACGGTGAAGGTCAAGCCCACCTCGGTGCCGGCTTTCCGTCCGGGCGCTCAGTTCAAGGCGGTTGTCTCTGGGGCGCAGCGTCTCCCGTCTGACGGCCCGGCCGTCAAGCGCGGTGTCACCGCTGGCCCGGCCAAGCGTGCTGCTGCCAAGAAGACCGTCGCCAAGAAGGCGCCGGCCAAGAAGGCACCGGCCAAGAAGGCCGCGACCAAGGCACCGGCCAAGAAGGCCGCGACCAAGGCACCGGCCAAGAAGGCCGCGACCAAGGCTCCCGCCAAGAAGGCCGCGACCAAGGCTCCCGCCAAGAAGGCCGCGACCAAGGCACCGGCCAAGAAGGCCGCGACCAAGGCTCCCGCCAAGAAGGCCGCGACCAAGGCTCCCGCCAAGAAGGCCGCGACCAAGGCACCGGCCAAGAAGGTGGCTGCCAAGAAGGCACCGGCCAAGAAGGGCCGCAAGTAATTACGGTAAAGGCACGTCGTGAGCCGTAGGTGAGCTCACGACGTGCCTTTCCTCGTGCGGTCTACCGGGGCTTGGACAGGGGACTGCACATATGGTCGGCCGCTATCAGCCGATCGTCCGCGATCGACAGCGCCCACACGCTGCCCTTGCGGTTTCCCGTGGTGGCGGGTCGCACCCGGTCCCGCTCGCACCACCAGGAGATCAGACCGGGGATCACCTTGCCTTGTGAGCAGATAACCGGTGTACCCGCGCGGGCGGCGATGTCGAGCAATCGATGGCGCGTCGCCTTGTGATCGTCGGCGTAGGCCTCTTCGGTCAGCGTCGGCTCATTGTGGATGTCCACACCGAGTTCCTGGGCCAAGGGCTCCAGGGTCTGATGGCAGCGCAGCCGATCGGCCGCGTAAAGCGTTGTGGCACCGAATGCCAGTAGTTGGGCGACCAGAGCCTCGGCCTGGGCCCGGCCCTTCTTGTCCAGCGGACGCTTACGGTCGTCGCCTTTGAAACGTGATCGCCGCCCCGCCGTACCGTGCCGGACGACGAGCACAGTCTTGGTACCTGGAGGGTATTTGTTGAAGCGGCGCAACACTTTTCGGTCATGCGGGTAGACCACCTGATCCATGGCGGCATTCACCGGCAGCCAGAGGAGCTTGTCCACCTCGTCGTTGGGGGTGAAGTCGCCACCGGTTGCGCGCGCTGCCCAGTACCAGACTCGTTTGGTCCCCTGGGGGATGTCGTAGGAAGTCGAGCCGAGCCGGCGCCCGAGTTCTGCGGTGTACCCCGTCTCCTCGTGAACCTCGCGTACGGCGGCGACGGGTTCGGTCTCGCCGAGTTCCACCTTGCCCTTGGGCAGTGACCAATCGTCGTATCGCGGACGGTGGATGACTGCCACCTCGGGCATGGGCGTGCCCGCGGTGTCCTCGCCGTCGCGCCACAACACGGCACCCGCTGCGGGCACCAGCTTGGTGCCTGCCTTGGCCGCCTTCGTGCTGTCGTCGGACACCTCAACTCCTGCAGGTCATTCACCGTCAGGGCAATCAGCCCGGACAGGTGGGGATCAGGGGTGCCGGTGACGTTCCATCAGCGACACCTGGTGGTCGCGAACCGTCTGCCCCTCCTGGGGCAGCGCTGTCCAGTGACCATCGTGTCGCAACTCCCAGCACCGGGTGGCCGGATCCATCGCGGACTCGAACACCTCGTTGAGTTGCGCGGTCAGCCTCGGATCCTTGACCTGAGCCATCACTTCGACACGGCGGTCGAGATTACGATGCATCATGTCGGCACTGCCGATCCAGAACTCGTTGATGGCGCGGAAGTGAATAATCCGCGAGTGCTCGAGGAAGCGCCCGAGGATCGAGCGCACCCTGATGTTGTCAGAGTATCCGGGAACGCCCGGGCGTAGGGCACAGATGCCCCGGACCACGATCTCGACCGGGATGCCGGCCTGCGATGCCCGATAGAGCGCATCGATCACCTGCTCGTCGACCAGTGCGTTGGCCTTCAACCGGATTCCGGTCGTGGCACCCTCATGGTGCGCGGCGATCTCCCGGTCGATGCGCTCGACGATGCCCTTGCGCACACCGCGCGGAGCCACCAGCAGATTGCGGTAGGAGTCCTTGCGTGAGTAGCCGGTCAGTGAATTGAACAGATCGGTCAGGTCGGCGCCGATGTCGGGATCGGCGGTGAGCAGGCCCACGTCTTCATACAGCCGCGCGGTTTTCGGGTTGTAGTTGCCGGTGCCGATATGGCAGTAGCGCCGGATCGTCGACCCCTCGCGCCGGACCACGAGGCATGTCTTGCAGTGGGTCTTCAGGCCGATCAACCCGTAGACCACATGCACGCCGGCTTGTTCGAGTGCCCTGGCCCACTTGATGTTGGCCTGTTCGTCGAAGCGGGCCTTGATCTCGACGAGCGCGACCACCTGCTTGCCTGCCTCGGCCGCGTCGATCAGCGCGTTGACGATCGGAGAGTCGCCGGAAGTGCGGTAGAGCGTCTGTTTGATCGCCAGCACATTGGGGTCGGCGGCGGCCTGCTCGATGAAGCGTTGCACCGTGGTCGAGAACGAGTCATAGGGGTGGTGCACCAGCACGTCGCCGTCGCGCAGCGTCGAGAAGATGCTCTTGGGGGTCTCGCGTTCACCGAAAGCCGGTGGGGTGGCGGGTACGAACGGCCGGTCCTTGAGTGCGGGCCGGTCCACGGCATAGATCTGCCAGAGCGCGGACAGGTCCAGCAGCCCGGGCACCTCGATGACGTCGCCGGGCGCCACATCCAGTTCCCGCAACAGCAGTTCGAGCATGCTCTCGGTCATGTCGTCGGACACTTCGAGCCGCACCGGCGAGCCGAATCTGCGCCGCGCCAGTTCGCGCTCGAGCGCCTGCAGCAGATCCTCGTCGCGATCCTCTTCGACTTCGAAGTCGGCATTGCGGGTGATCCGGAACGCGTGGTGCTCGACGATCTCCAGGCCGGGGAACAGCACCGGCAGGAACGCCGCGATGAGTTCCTCCATGGGCAGGAACCGCACCGCCGTCGATCCATCGGTGGGAGCGCTGAGTTCCACGAAGCGGCCGACGTTGTCGGGCACCTTGATCCTGGCGAAGTGTTGTCCGCCGTCTTCGGGATGTTTGACGGTGATCGCCAGGTTCAGGCTCAGCCCGCTCACGAACGGGAACGGGTGTGCCGGGTCCACCGCGAGCGGGGTGAGGACGGGGAACACCTGCTCGTGGAAGTAGGTGGAGAGCTTGGCGCGTTCGGCGTCGTCGAGCTGTGCCCAGTTGACGATGACGATGCCCTCTTCGGCCAGCGCCGGGCGGACCGAGCTGAGGAACACGTTGGCGTGCCGGTTGGCGATCTGTTGGGTGCGTTCGTTGATGCGGCGCAGTTGCTCACGCGGCGACAGGCCATCGGCCGAGCGCACCGAAAGTCCCATCTCGTCGCGGCGTTTGAGTCCTGCCACCCGGACCATGTAGAACTCGTCGAGGTTGGACGCGAAGATCGCCAGGAACTTGGCCCGCTCCAGCAACGGCAGAGACGTGTCGGCGGCCAGGGCCAGCACCCGGGCGTTGAAGTCCAGCCAGCTCAGCTCGCGGTTGAGGTACCGGTCCTCGGGCAGCGCGTCGTCCACTGCCGGCGAGGTGGCCGCCGGTGGTGCTTCAGGTGCCGCGGACTCGATGGGCTGCCCCGATGCGGTTGAGGTGGTGTCCCGTTGCGAGTCGTCCGACCGGGTCGCCGGCTCGGCTTCGGTGGCTTCGCTCATCTGTCCGATCATTCCCTATGTCAGGGGTACGGGGCTACCTACTCGCGTGCCTGCCGAGGGTGCGCGTGGTCGCCGCCCCGACGCCGAGGCGTCGCGCGGCTTGAAGATCGTCGGGCGTGTCGATGTCGCAGCGCAGACCGGGCCACGCGCCGGTGAGTTCGATCGCACCGGAGTGTCGATGGCGCGCAGCCGAATCGGATCCGAAGTGCGGAGCCAGCGAAGTGCCGAACGCGAACAGCGCCGAGGTTCCGGTGCCGTGCCGGTCTCCGACGAAGCTGCGTTGATAGCCGCGGGCCAGGGCCAGGGCCTCGGCCAGTTCCTGAGGCTGGAGGGCCGGCAGATCTCCTTGGAGAACAACGATATTCGGTGCGGTGGAGCGGAGTTCGGCCTCGGCCGCGCTGATGGCGTTGTTGAGCGGGTCACGATGACCGGCTGGTGTCGGATCCATCAGCACCCCGGCGCCGAGCTGCCTGGCGGCGTCGGCCGCGGTGTCGTCGGGGGTGACGACGGTCACCGGGGCGATGGAGGACGCGGCGGTGATGGTGTCGACGAGCATCGCCAGCACCACGGCTTCGCGCGTGGGCGCGGAGAAGATGGGCGCCAGCCGGGTTTTGGCGGCCGACAGCCGCTTCACCGCAATCACCAGCGTGACGTCAGCGGCCTGGGTTGCTGCTGCGGCGTTGTCGCTTCGGGAGCCGCTCATGGGTTCATCCTGCCAGCCCGGCCGGCGGCGGCGAGTGGCGCAGCCGCCGGGATAGGGTGAGCGGGTGGTAGAGGCTGCGGTGATGGGTGCCGGTGCGTGGGGGACGGCGCTGGCCAAGGTGCTGGCGGACGCGGGTAATCCGGTGACGATGTGGGCCCGTCGTCCCGAGGTTGCCGACGAGATCAACAACCAACATCGCAACAGTCGATACCTCGGCGACGTCGTGCTGCCCTCGACCATCCGGGCCACCACCGATCCGGCCGAGGCGCTGGACGGTGCCTGCACGGTGCTGCTCGGGGTTCCGGCGCAGCAGCTGCGGGCCAATCTGGAGGGCTGGAAGCATCTGATCGGTGACGATGTGACTCTGGTGAGCCTGGCCAAGGGAATCGAACTGGGCACGCTCATGCGGATGAGCCAGGTCATCGTCCAGGTCACCGGGGCCGATCCGTCCCGGGTCGCGGTGGTGACCGGACCGAACCTGGCCAGCGAGATCGCCGATGAGCAGCCCGCGGCCACCGTCGTCGCGTGTAGTGACTCCGGGCGTGCTGTGACGCTGCAACGCGCGCTGGCCACCGGATACTTCCGGCCCTACACCAACGCCGACGTGATCGGTGCCGAGGTGGGCGGGGCCTGCAAGAACGTCATCGCCCTGGCCTGCGGAATGGCTGTGGGAGTGGGGCTGGGGGAGAACACCGTTGCCGCCATCATCACCCGCGGGCTGGCCGAGGTGATGCGGTTGGGCATTGCGCTGGGCGCCACCCCCGCCACGCTCGCCGGGCTGGCCGGTGTCGGAGATCTCGTGGCCACGTGTACCTCCAGCCATTCCCGTAACCGCACGTTCGGTGTGCGACTGGGCAAGGGCGGCACCATGGAATCGGCGTTGACCGCGGCAGGCGGACATGTCGCCGAGGGCGTGGCCTCGTGCGAATCGGTGCTGGCGCTGGCATCCAGCTACGGCGTGGAGATGCCGCTGACCGATGCCGTTCACAGGGTGTGCCACAAGGGATTGTCGGTTCACGAGGCAGTTGCGGGGCTGTTGGGGCGCAGTACCAAACCGGAGTGACGGCCTCCGGACGCGAGGAGGTAGCAGGTATGGACGGCATGTACGGAGACTCCACCCGGAGCGTGAAAGCCGTTGGTCTGGAATCGATTCCGGGACAACCCGTGGCCCCGGTCCCGGTGCCGGCGTCGACGTACCATCTCTCGCCCGACGAAACCGAGCCGCTCGACAGCTATGGGCGCAGCTCCAACCCGTCATGGCGACAACTGGAAGCAGCGCTTGCCGAACTGGAAGGGGCCGCTGCCGCCCTCACGTTCGGGTCCGGCATGGCCGCGATCACCTCCGCGCTGCGCGTGCTCGCCAAACCCGGAACCACACTGGTGGTCCCTGCCGACGGCTACTATCAGGTCCGCCGGTATGCGGCTGAATACCTTGCGCCGCAAGGGATCACTGTGATCGAGGCGAATGTAGCCGATATGTGTGACGCGGCCGCAGGCGCTGACGTGGTGCTCGCAGAGACACCGGTCAACCCCGGTCTCGACGTCGTCGACCTGCACCGGCTGGCGATGACCTGCCGCGGTCGCGGCGCAACTCTCGTCGTGGACAACACCACCGCCACACCGCTGGGTCAGCAACCACTTTCGCTTGGCGCCGATCTCGTGGTGGCCAGTGCCACCAAATCACTGTCGGGGCACAGCGATCTGGTGGCCGGCTACGTGGCGGGCAGCCAGCCCGAGCTGATGGCGGCGGTGGAGCGGGACCGGCTGCTGGCCGGTCCGATCCTGGGCGCCTTCGAGGCGTGGCTCGTGCTGCGCAGCCTCGGCAGCGCCGGACTTCGTTTCGAACGGCAGTGCCAGAACGCCGCTGCTCTGGCGCTGATGCTGCGCACCCATCCGGCGGTGCGCTCGGTGCGTTATCCCGGGCTGCCCGAAGATCCGGCACACGAGCTGGCGGCTGCCCAGATGAAGCGGTTCGGCGGATTGGTGTCGATCGAGTTGGCCGATGCCGCGGCGGTCCATGCCCTGGTGGACCGCAGCGCGCTGCTCATCGCCTCGACCAGCTTCGGCGGGATTCACACCTCGGTCGACCGCAGGGCCCGTTGGGGGGACCCGGTGCCTGCCGGATTCGCCCGCATCTCGGCCGGGATCGAGGACACCGAAGACCTGCTGACCGACGTCGACCAGGCGCTTCGGGGGTGAACGCCCAGGTCAGGATGCGCCGAAATGCAGGGGCCGACCGGGACGGTAGCCTCTCTAGGTTGTGACAGGCCGCAATCAGACCGGATCCCGAACGCGCGTCGCCGTCGTCTACGGCGGGCGTAGCTCGGAGCACGCGATCTCCTGCGTATCGGCAGGCAGCATCCTGCGCAACCTCGACCCCGAACGGTTCGAGGTGGTCGCGGTCGGGATCACCCCCGACGGTTCGTGGATGTTGACCGACGGACGCCCCGAGACCCTTGCGATCACCGACGGTCAGCTGCCCGAGGTCACCGAGACATCCGGCACCGAACTGGCGCTGCCCGCCGCCCCAAACCGCAGTGGCCAGCTCCTGGCGCTCAGCAACGGCCCCGGTGAGCTGCTGGCCGCCGTCGACGTCGTCTTCCCTGTGCTGCATGGTCCCTACGGCGAGGACGGCACCATCCAGGGCCTGCTGGAGTTGGCCGGGATTCCCTACGTGGGCTCCGGCGTGCTGTCCAGCGCCGCCGGGATGGACAAGGAGTTCACCAAGAAGCTCCTCGTCGCCGAGGGCCTGCCGATCGGCGACTTCGTCGTGCTGCGCCCCAGCCGCGACGATTCAGCTCCGACGCTGAGTCTTGAACACCGGGAACGCCTCGGCCTGCCCGTCTTCGTCAAGCCCGCCCGGGGTGGCTCCTCGATCGGCGTCAGCCGGGTCGCGGCGTGGGATGAGCTGCCCGCGGCGATCGAGCTCGCGCGCCGCCACGATCCCAAGGTCATCGTCGAGGCCGCGGTGCCCGGCCGAGAGCTGGAGTGCGGTGTACTCGAATTCCCGGACGGCAGCATCGAGGCCAGCACGGTGGGCGAGATTCGGGTGGCCGGAGTGCGCGGCCGCGAAGACGGCTTCTACGACTTCGCCACCAAATATCTTGTCGACGCAGCCGAATTGGACGTGCCCGCCAAGGTCGACGACGACGTCTCCGAGGAGGTCCGCCGGCTGGCCGTGCGCGCGTTCACCGCGATCGACTGCCAGGGGCTGGCCCGCGTCGACTTCTTCCTGACCGACGACGGACCGGTGATCAACGAGATCAACACCATGCCGGGGTTCACCACCATCTCGATGTTCCCGCGCATGTGGGCGGCCAGCGGCGTCGACTACCCGTCGTTGCTCACGGCGATGGTCGAGACGGCGCTGGCGCGGGGCACCGGCCTGCGCTGAATCAGCGCGCCGGAGCCGGTGCCGGCTCCTGCGCAGGCATGGTGCGGGCGATCTGGCCGGAGATCTGCTGGATGGGTGTCGGCCCGGAGCCGGCGGGCAGGGTCAGCGCGACGTATACCGGGCGGTCTACCGCGTACCACGTGCTGCGGCCCTGATCATCGGCGGCCGGGCCTGCTTCTCCCACCCGGAACCACTGGATCTCGTCGACCACCTGCAACGGGGTGCCCACGACGAAATCGGTGGGGCGTTCCAGCCCGCAGCGCAGGACGACGGGCTCGGTGTCGGGTTCGGCACGCCAGGCCGCGGTACCCGGAGGGGTCGGGTCGACGGTCGGGGCACGGCGGAAATCACCGAGCTGCTGGGGGAGTGCGTTAAGCAGGTCGTGGCACTGCTGGCTGTCGGCCTGCGGTGCGGGTATCGCCGGGATGGCGACGGGTTGCTGCTCGGGTGAACGCTGCCGGGACGCCGCAATACCGAGGACGGTGATCAGCACCGAGACCGCGACGACGACCGCCGCGATCAGCAGGGCGCGTGGTGGTCCATCGGTGGTGTGCGAGTCGGTCACACCACCAACTCTATGGCTGGCCGGCGTTGGCGATCGGGCAGGTCAGGGTCCGGGTGATCCCGGGTACCTGCTGCACGGCGGGTACCACGTCGGACTGCAGCAGCGGCAGAGTGTCGGCGCTGATGCGCAGCACCACGTCATAGGGCCCGGTCACGTACTCCGCGGACACCACACCCGGCAGGGCGGCGAGTTGTTTGGCGACGACCTCGGCGCGGCCCACCTCGGTCTGGATCAGCACGTAAGCCTCCACCACCGGCTGTCTCCTCCATCTCGCTGCATAAACTGCTGGCCGCAGGCACCAAACGTACCGCAGGTCGGGTCCGGGTTCAGGACGCGGCAGCCGACCGGCAGGAGGCCACATGACCGGCGAGACCATCGGTAGCGATTCCGGGGACGACAACGACGACACCTTGGCGGGAGCCGGGGAATTCGGCGTCATCGACCGGTTGGTGGCCGGGCGCACGCAAGCCGAGGCGGTGACGCTGGGCCCGGGTGACGACGCGGCCGTGGTCGCGGCGGCCGACGGCCGCACGGTGGTCTCCACCGACATGCTGGTCCAAGACCGCCATTTCCGGCTGGACTGGTCGACGCCGCACGATATCGGCCGCAAGGCGATCGCCCAGAACGCTGCCGACATCGAGGCGATGGGCGGCAGGCCCACCGCATTCGTGGTGGCGTTCGGCGCCCCCTCGGACACCGCTGTCTCCGTCGCGGCGGGCGTGGCGGACGGACTGTGGGACGAGGCGGGTCGGCTGGGCGCGAGCATCGCAGGCGGAGACCTGGTCCGCGCGCCACTGTGGGTGATATCGGTCACGGTGCTCGGCGACCTCGGTGGCCGGGAACCGGTGTGCCGCAGCGGTGCCCGGGCCGGCGACACCGTGGCAGTAGCCGGCGAACTGGGTCGTTCGGCGGCCGGATATGCCCTGTGGGAACGCGGCATCCAAGGGCACGCCGGATTCGCGGAATTGCGCCGGCGGCACCTGACCCCGCAGCCGCCCTACGGGCAGGGCTCGCGCGCAGCCGACGCCGGGGCCACCGCGATGACCGACGTTTCCGACGGCCTGCTCGCCGATCTGGGCCACATCGCGACGGCATCGGGGGTCGGCATCGACGTGGACAGGAGCCTTCTCGACGGCGACCGGCAGGCGGTTGCCCAGGCCGCCGCGGAAGTGGGCGCCGATCCGTGGGAGTGGGTGCTGGGCGGTGGTGAGGACCATGCGCTGGCCGCGACCTTCCCGGGCGCACTGCCACCGGGCTGGCGGGCCATCGGGCGGGTGCTCGACAGCCCGGCGACGGTACTCGTCGACGGCGGCGCGTGGGCCGGAAATGCGGGATGGCAGTCGTTCGACTGAAGACTCACGCTAAGTTGGGTGTCCGTGACTGCGGATGCGACGAGCGAATCGACAGGTGCACGCCCCCTGAATGAACTTGTCGAGGATGGCTGGGCCCGCGCACTCGAGCCGGTGGGCGCGCACGTCGCGCAGATGGGGGAATTCCTTCGCGCGGAACTCGCCGCGGGCAGGCGCTATCTACCTGCCGGACCGAATGTTCTGCGCGCCTTCACCTTTCCGTTCGACAAGGTGCGGGTGCTGATCGTCGGACAAGATCCGTATCCGACGCCCGGGCATGCCGTCGGCCTCAGTTTCTCGGTGGGTGCCGACGTGCGCCCGTTGCCGCGCAGTCTGTCGAACATCTTCACCGAGTACACCCAGGATCTGGGGCATCCGCAGCCGGCCAACGGTGACCTCACCCCGTGGGCACAGCAAGGCGTGATGTTGCTCAACAGGGTGCTCACGGTGTCTCCCGGAACCCCGGCCTCGCACCGGGGCAAAGGCTGGGAAGCGGTGACGGAGTGCGCGATCCGGGCGTTGGTCGCGCGCAAGCAGCCAATGGTGGCGGTGCTGTGGGGCCGTGATGCCTCGACGCTGAAGCCGCTACTGGCCGAAGGTGACTGCGCGACGATCGAATCGCCGCATCCGTCGCCGTTGTCGGCGTCGCGGGGATTCTTCGGTTCGCGCCCGTTCAGCCGGGCCAATGAACTGTTGCAGCAGAGAGGCGCCGAACCGATCGACTGGCGGTTGCCCGGCTGAGGGTCAGGGCTTGGGGATCGCCGGTGCCTGCGGAATGGGAGGCGGAGCCGGGATCCCCGGCGAGGGGATCTCGATCGTCACGTCCCCGTCGCCTTCGCCCGGGGAGGTCGGCATCTGAGCGGGTGACGTGGGCGCAGGCGAAACCGGGGTTTCGATGATCGTGGTCTCGGTATGCGTCGCCGGGCCGTCTGACGTCACCGGTATCTCGGTCGTCGAAGGCGTCTCCGAGGTGGTGGTGTTGTCCTCGGATGCGGTGCCGCCACACGCGGTGAGGATCGACCCGACCGCGACGGCGGCAGCGAACGTGTGAAGCGGTGCATGTGATGCACGACATAGGGTCATGACGGGAGGACGTACCCCGTCGTGACCTCAGGTAAACAGGACTGTCGCGCGCCCGTCAGGGCGAGCGAGGTCAGCCGCGCGAGACCTTGCCGGCCTTGATGCAGGAGGTGCAGGCGTTCACGCGCTGCTTGTTGCCACCCGGACGCGCCACGGTACGCACCGACTGGATGTTCGGATCCCAGCGTCGGCTGGTCCGCCGATGCGAGTGCGACACCGACTTGCCGAAGCCCGGGGCCTTTCCGCAGATATCGCACACGGCAGCCATATCAACAACTCCTCGAAATCAGTCTTGGGGGGTTGGGCCCGCTCGCCGCAAAACGGCGGGGCTCAGCCCGACAACCTGATCAGAATACCGGGAGGCCAGAGGATCGCCAAAACGGCCCGTGAACACCACCCCAGGTTGTCCACAGCCGGCGGTGCTCTGATCAAGTTTGTCGCCGTCAGTCGATAGGCTGGCGCCCACGGCGGTGACCGCGGGGGATGGCCGCGGGGTTCTGTGGGATCTGATGGGGATTGGGAGGTCCGATGTCGGCTCGGCGGCTGGACGCCCCCGCTCTGCGGGCCTGGGCCCACGCTGCCGTCGACGACCTGATCATCCATTCCGACGAGATCAACCGGCTCAATGTGTTCCCCGTGGCCGATGCGGATACCGGGACAAACATGCTGTTCACGATGCGTTCGGCATGGGCCCATGTCGACGCCGAACCGGCCGATGCGGACATCCCGGCAGTCGCCAGCGCGTTGGCTGCCGGGGCGTTGCAGGGGGCGCGGGGCAACTCCGGGGTGATCCTGTCGCAGATTCTGCTCGGCCTGGCCGAGATCATCACCACCGCGGCAGCCCAGCGTGACGGCGACCTTCCGGCCGTGGACGCGGCGCTGTTCGGCGCGGCGCTGCACCACGCCGCCGCCCTGGCCGTCACCTCGATGGGTGAGCCGGTGCCGGGGACCATCGTGTCGGTGCTGCAGGCCGCGGCCGAAGCGGCCGCCCGCTGCGCGGCCGAGGGTGGTGACGTCGCGGCGGCGGCTGCGGCCGCCGGAGAGGCCGCATCGGCCGCCCTGGACCGCACACCGCAACAACTCGACGTGCTGGCCAAGGCCGGCGTGGTCGATTCCGGTGGTCGCGGTCTGTTGGTCCTGCTGGACGCGATGACGTCCACGCTGGTCGGCCATGCGCCCCGGCGGCCGGTCTACACCCCGGCCTCGCCGCAGGCCGCATTCGCTGTCACAGGCCTGGCGGCCGCCGAGGCCCCGCCGCAGTTCGAGGTCATGTACCTGCTGACCGGATGCGGTGCACCTGCCGTCGAGGGGTTGCGGGCCGCGCTAGAGCGCATGGGCGAGTCGGTGGCGATCGCGGCTTCGGGCAGCGACCAGTACTCGGTTCACGTCCACGTCGACGACGCCGGGGCGGCGGTGGAGGCCGGGCTCGCGGTCGGGTCCTTGAACCGCATCCAGATCACCGCGTTGACCGTGACCCCTGGCCTCAAGGCCGCCGGCGGCTGGGCTCACGAGCGCGCGGTGCTGGCCGTCGTCGACGGGGACGGTGGCGTCGAACTCTTCGCGGGTGAGGGCGCGCACGTCCTGCGGCCCGACGATGGCGAGCCCGTCAACGCCCAGCAGTTGTTGCGCGCCCTGATCGACGTCGGTGCTGCCCAGGTCATGGTGCTGCCGAACGGCTATGTGGCCGCCGAGGAGTTGGTGGCGGGCTGCACCGCGGCCATCGGGCGGGGTGTCGATGTCGTGCCGGTGCCGGCCGGCTCGATGGTGCAGGGGCTGGCCGCACTGGCCGTCCACGACGACAGCAGGCAAGCGGTCGACGACGGGTACACCATGGCGCGAGCGGCCGCCGGCGCGCGGCACGGCGCGGTGCGGATCGCCACCGAAGAGGCGTTGACGTGGGCGGGCACCTGCAAGCCAGGCGACGGGCTGGGCATCGCCGGCGATGAGGTGCTGATCGTGGGACCCGACATCACCACGGCCGCCGCCGGGTTGATCGACCTGTTGATGGTGGCGGGTGGAGAGCTGATCACGGTGCTGACCGGCGACGGTGTGGACGTCACCGTGGGGCAGGAGCTGAAGGCGCATGTGCATCGCGAGCACCTCGGCGCAGAGCTGGTGACCTATCACACCGGCCACCGCGGCGACGCCCTGCTGATCGGGGTGGAGTAGTGGTCAACCTCGGCGATCGCCTCGAGTTCGTCATCGGCAAGAAGAACGCGGACAAGCTGAACGCCAACTTCGGCCTACGCACGGTCAACGACCTGTTGCGGCACTACCCGCGCAAGTACAGCGACGGCATGTCGGTGCGCGGTGAAGGCGAGGCGCTCGACCTGGAGGAGGGTGAGCACGTCACCTTCATCGAGGTCGTCACCGAAACCAAGGTCGGCGACATGAAGCCGATCTTCAACAAGACCACGGGTAGGCCGAAGAGCCGAAAGTGGTTGCGGGTCACCCTGGGGGAGCACCGCCCCGCCGTGACAGCGACGTTCTTCAACGCCGGGTGGATGGTCGACAAGCTGGAAACCGGCACACGGCTCATGCTCTCCGGCGAGGTCAAGTACTTCCGCAACGCCCTTCAACTGGACCATCCGGCGTTCCTGGTCTTGAATCCACCGCCCGGCAAGCAGATCGGGACAAAGTCGCTCAAGACCATCGCAACCGCATCGGGAGCCACCGGGGAAGAGATGCTCGCGGAGTTCGAGCGCGATTTCTTCCCGATTTACCCGGCCTCGAAGCAGGTGCAGAGCTGGGACATCTACGCATGCGTGCGTCAGACCCTCGATGTTCTCGACCCGGTCCCGGATCCACTGCCGGAATCCTTTGTGCGCGAACATAATCTGATGTCCGAGGATGCGGCACTACGGGCCGTTCACCTGACAGAGAACGCTGCCGAACGTGAGCGGGCCAGTGAGCGGCTGACCTTCGACGAGGCCATCGGTCTCCAGTGGGGTCTGGTGGGCAGGCGTTACAGCGAGTTGAGCGAATCCGGGCCTCCCGCACCGCCAGTCGACGGCGGGTTGGCGGCCGCCATGCACAGCCGGATGCCGTTCGAGCTGACCGCAGGGCAATCCGAGGTGCTGGAGGTGATCTCGGGCGAGCTGGCCTCGACGCGGCCGATGAACCGGATGCTGCAGGGCGAGGTGGGTTCGGGCAAGACCATCGTCTCGGTGCTGGCGATGCTGCAGATGGTGGATGCGGGCTACCAGTGCGCCTTGCTCGCGCCCACCGAAGTGCTTGCCGCCCAACATGCGCGCTCGATCCGCGACGTGCTGGGGCCGCTGGCGATGATGGGGCAGCTCGGCGGCGCCGAGACGGCAACCGGTGTCGCGCTGCTGACCGGGTCGATGACGGCACCGCAGAAGCGTGCCGTCCGTGGCGAGGTGGCGTCGGGACAGGCCGGCATCGTGGTCGGCACGCACGCCCTGCTGCAGGATGCGGTGGAGTTCCACAACCTGGGCATGGTGGTCGTCGACGAACAGCACCGGTTCGGCGTCGAACAGCGGGATGCTTTACGCGCCAAGGCACGCGACGGTTTGACCCCCCACCTCCTGGTGATGACGGCCACGCCGATCCCGCGCACCGTGGCGCTGACGGTGTACGGCGATCTGGAGACCTCGACGTTGCGTGAGCTGCCCCGTGACCGTCAACCCATCACCACCAACACCATCTTCATCTCGCAGAAGCCGGCCTGGCTGGACCGGGCCTGGGCGCGCATCCGCGAGGAGGTGGGCGCGGGGCGACAGGCCTACGTGGTCGCCTCACGGATCGACGAGTCGGACAAACCCGGAGACAATAAGGACGGGCGCGGCGGCCCGCCGCCCGTCACGGTGGTCGAACTGTTCGACCGGTTGCGTGCGGGCCCGCTGGCCAGGTTGCGGCTGGGGCTCATGCACGGCCGGTTGTCCGGCGACGAGAAGGACGCCGTAATGGGCGCCTTCCGGGCCGGCGAGATCGACGTGCTGGTGTGTACCACCGTGATCGAGGTCGGTGTCGACGTGCCCAACTCGACCATGATGGTGGTGATGGACGCCGACCGGTTCGGCATCAGCCAGCTGCATCAGCTGCGCGGCCGGATCGGTCGTGGTCAGCATCCCAGTTTGTGCCTGCTGGCCACCCGGCTTCCCGAGACCTCGAAGGCCGGTGAGCGGATCAAGGCCGTGGCCGGGACGCTCGACGGTTTCGCGCTGGCCGATCTCGATCTGGATGAGCGTCGTGAGGGAGATGTGCTGGGCCTCAACCAGTCCGGGCGCACCATCAACTTGCGCTTCCTGTCCCTGCGGGATCACCTAGAGGTGATCCAGGAGGCCCGGGCGTTCTGCGAGCAGCTCTACGAGCAGAGCCCACACGATCCCGGAATGGATCTGCTGGCAGCACAATTCGTCAACACCGACCGCGTCGAATACCTGGACAAGGCATGACCCGCCGCCGGCTGTGGTGGCTGGCCGCGGCAGTCGCGCTCGCGGTGGTGGTCGCCGTCCAGGTGACCACCTCGACGCCCGATGCCGTGCGCTTCGCCGCCCAGGCGCAACCGCCGAGCCTGGCCCCCGGGGTGGATCTGTTGGCCGGGCTGCCGGAAGTGCCGATACGGGTGCGCGGCAACGACTATCGTCGCGCGGCGTTCGGTGAGTCCTGGGACGACGACAACAGCGCGCCCGGTGGCCACAACGGCTGCGACACCCGTAACGACATCCTCAACCGCGATCTCGTCGACAAGACGTTCGTCGCGATCAAGCGGTGTCCGGTCGCCGTGGCGACGGGCACGCTGCACGATCCGTATACCAATGCGGTGGTGTCGTTCGTCCGCGGCAACCAGACGGGTGCCGCGGTGCAGATCGACCACATCGTGCCGCTGGCACTGGCCTGGGATCTGGGGGCCCGAGGCTGGCCCGACGATCTGCGGCTGCGGTTCGCCAACGATCCCGCCAACCTGCTGGCGGTCGCCGGTAAACCCAATCAGGACAAGGGCGATCAGGAGCCCGCCCATTGGATGCCGCCCAATCGGGCGTTCTGGTGTCAGTACGCGGTGCAGTTCGTGGAGGTGCTGCGCGGCTACGCGCTCCCGGTCGACACCGCGTCCGCCGGAGTCCTCCGTGAAGCCGCGGGCACCTGTCCGACGGGCTGAGCGGGATTCTTTCGCGGCGTTGTCAAAACGTACCGCCACCTGTGCCGACCGGTTAACCTCTGGGAAGGCATAGAGGTGTGCGATGTATCTGACTCAAGGGCTACGGCGCGCGGCGCAGATCCGCCCGCGCGAAGAATCCACGGTGTTCAGGCAGCGGCGGCGCATCTGGTCGGAGACGGCCGACCGTGTCGCGCGGATCGCGGCTGGGCTCAAGGACATTGGCGTAGTACCCGGCGATCGTGTCGCGATCCTGGCGCTCAACAGCGATCGCTATTTCGAACTGCTGTACGCCATCCCGTGGATGGGCGCCGTCATGGTGCCGATCAACACCCGGCTGGCTGCGCCGGAGATCCGGGCCATCGTCGAGGATGCTGGGGCGCGGGTGTTGTTCGTCGATGATGCGATGCAGGCCCATGCTGCCGCATTGGCCGGACAGGCATCGACACTCGAGTCGATCTTCTACCTCGATGACGGCGCGACACCCGCCGGCATGCGGCCCTCCGAGCAGTTGGTGGCCGGGCCTGCGATGGCAGATGCGGGCGCCGGCGGTGACACGCTCGCCGGCCTGTTCTACACCGGCGGCACCACGGGCAAGCCCAAGGGCGTGATGCTGAGCCACGACAACCTCGTGGCGAACGCGATGAATGTCATTGCCGGGATGTACTACGACCAGGACATGGTCTACCTCCACTCCGCCCCGATGTTCCATCTCGCCGATGGCGGTGCGACGTTCGGTGTCACCGCCTGCGGGGGACGCCACGTCTTCGTGCCGCGATTCGATGCCGCCGACTGCCTGCAGACGATGCAGCAGGAGCGGGTCACTCACGCCGTGTATGTGCCGACCATGATCAACATGCTGGTGAACCACCCCGCCGTTGGCGACGTCGACCTCTCTCGTCTCGCCTACATCACCTATGGGGCATCACCGATGCCGGAAGGCATGTTGCGCAAGGCGCTTGGGGTCTTCCCGAGCTGCAGATTCATCCACGCCTACGGCATGACCGAAGCGGCGCCGGGTCTGACGCTGCTACCACCGCGCTACACCACCCTCGACGGGCCGTATGCGGGCCGCATCAAGTCATGTGGGCAGGCCGTGCTCACGGCCGAGGTGAGGATCGTCGACGGGGAGCGAAACGAATTGCCCCGCGGGGCAATCGGTGAGGTTGCGGCCAGCGGACCGATGATCATGTTGGGGTACTGGAACAAGCCCGGGGAAACGGCAGCGGTGCTCGAAGACGGTTGGTTCTACACCGGTGATGCCGGCTACATGGATGACGAGGGATTCGTCTTCATCGTGGACCGGCTCAAGGACATGATCATCACGGGCGGCGAGAATGTGTATTCGGCCGAGGTCGAGGACGCCATCTCGCTCATGCCCGATGTCGCCGAGGTGGCCGTGATCGGAATCCCTGACCTCAAGTGGGGTGAGTCCATCCACGCCGTGATCGTGCCGCGCCCCGGAACCACCCTTACCGCCGAGAGCGTGATCGCACACTGCGGCACGCAGATCGCCGGCTACAAGTGCCCACGCTCGGTCGAGTTCCGCAACGCCGCGCTCCCGCTGTCCGGCACCGGCAAGGTGCTGAAACGCGAACTGCGGGAGCCCTTCTGGAGTGCCGGATCGGCTGAGTGATGCCGGGTTGCGGCTACCCCGTGAAAGTCGCCGGGTCCGGCCGGAACCGGGTGCCGTCATCGAGGCCGTTGAGGCTGTCCATCTGCTCGGTCGTCAGCTCGAAGCCGAACACGTCCAGGTTGGACGCGATCCGATCCGGGTTGGTGGACCGCGAGATCACGATGTTGCCCAACTGGATGCTCCAGCGGATCAGCACCTGCGCCGGGGTCCTTCCATGCGCCTCGGAGATGGACGTGACGGCCGGGTTGTCGAGCAGGTTGCCGACGCCGAGCGGGCTGTAGGCCTCCGTGGCGACGTTGTACTGAGCGTTGGCGGCCCGCCAGGCACTCTGGTTGAGCAGCGGGTGCAACTCGATCTGGTTGACCGCGGGGGTGACGAACGTCAGGTCGACGATGGTCGACAGGTTCTCGGGACTGAAGTTGGACACGCCGGTGGAGCGGGCCATGCCCTCCTGCTTGAGCGCCATCAGCCCACCCCAGCTGTCGACATACTTGCCGACGTCGCTGCCGGGCCAATGGATCAGGTAGAGGTCCACATAGTCCAGACCGAGGCGCTCCAGGCTCGCCCGTCCGGCGTTCTGGGACGACTGGAAACCGTGATCGGTGACCGCCAGCTTGGTGGTGACCGAGATCTCCTCGCGCGGAATGCCCGATGCCGCGATGGCACGGCCGACGCCGGCTTCGTTGCCGTATGCGGCGGCCGTGTCGATCAGCCGGTGGCCCGCCTCCAGGGCCGCCGAAACCACACGCTCTGCCTCGGAATCCGAGAGTCCGCCGACGCCCAGACCGACAACGGGAATCGTACGGTCGTCGTTGAGCGTGACGGTGGGAATCGCAGCCCCGTCCGAGGAGGTCATGTCACCTATCCTGTGAAGTTGAAGGTTCGCGGATCGGGACCCAGGCGCGTGTCCGTGTTCAACGAGGCGATGGCCGCCATATCCGTTTCGTCCAGGTCGAAATCGAACACGTCGAAATTACTGACAATCCGCTCGGGGTTCACCGACTTGGGGATGACGATATTACCCAGATGTATATGCCACCTAATCAGTACCTGTGCGGGGGTTTTGCCGTGCCGTTCGGCGATGCCGGCGATCACCGGATCGGCCAGTAACGACCCCTGGCCCAGCGGGCTCCATGCCTCGGTGGCGATGCCCAATTCGGCGTGCACCTCACGGAGCTCGTTCTGCGGCAGCAGCGGGTGCAATTCGATCTGATTGACCGCGGGCACGATGCCGGTCGAGTCGATGAGCACGGTGAGGTGTTCGGGCGCGAAGTTACTCACCCCGATGGAGCGCACCCGACCCTGATCGTGCAGGTGCGCGAAGGCCTTGAACGTGTCGACGTAGGCGTTGTTGGCCGGCACGGGCCAGTGGATGAGGTACAGGTCGAGGTAGTCGACACCGAGCCGGTCCAGGCTGGCGTCGAACGCCGCCAGCGTCGAGTCATACCCCTGGTCGCTGTTCCACAGCTTGGTCACCAGGAACACTTCTTCGCGAGGAACCCCGGAGTTGACCAGGCCGCGGCCCGTCTCGGGTTCGTTGCGGTACGCGGCGGCGGTGTCGATGTGCCGGTAGCCTGCCTGCAGCGCCGCCGTCACCGCGCGTTCGGTCTCTTCGGCAGGGGTCTGCCAAACCCCCAACCCGACCTGCGGTATCGAATTACCGTCGTTGAGCGTGACACGAGGACTCACAGAGGGATCAGCCATGACTGAAAGTCTGCCAGCAGGGCAGCCCCTGGGCGGACCTGACGGTCGTCGCGGGGAAGGCGTCAAACAGCTGCTGCTGGCGCGGGCGACCAAGGTCACCCTGGCGGCTATCCCGCGGATCTCCGACCGGGTCAAGCGCCTGCTGCTCGGTGGGCGTTCGGTGACGATCGACGGCAACACCCTGGACACCACGCTGCAATTCACCCTGGCCGCCGAGCACGCGGCCGGTGTCGGAGGCCTGGTCGCCGACCACAGCCCGGAGTCGGGCGTCGCGGTCTCGCGGGCGGCGCTGCGGGCGACCGCAGCGATGATGAAGGCCCGCATCGATGCGGATGTGAGCGAGATTTCGATTCCGGGACCGGCCGGGCCCATCCCGGCGCGACGGTATGTCCCTGACGGTATGGGCTCCCCGGCTATTTCCGCGCTGCTGCTCTACTTCCACGGCGGCGGCTTCGTGCTCGGTGACCTCGACACCCATGACAGTCTGTGCCGGCTGATCTGCCGGGACGGGGGAATCCAGGTGATCTCCGTCGACTACCGGCTCGCGCCCGAACACAAGGCGCCCGCCGCAGTCGACGACGCGTACGCCGCCTACCGCTGGGCGCTCGACCATGCAGCCGGTCTCGGCGCCACGCGCATCGTGGTCGGCGGAGACAGCGCGGGCGGCAACCTGGCTGCTGTGGTGGCTCAACAGGCCCGCGATTCCGAACTGCCGCTGCCCGCGCTGCAGCTGCTGCTCTATCCGGTCACCGACATGTCCAGCGACACGCGATCCAAGACCCTGTTCGCCGACGGCTTCTTCCTGAGCACACGCGACATGGACTGGTTCTCGGCGCACTACCTCGACGGTGCCGAGGTGACCGCCGAGGATCCGGTGATCTCACCGCTGCTGAACGAGGATCTGACGGGCCTGCCGCCCGCACTGGTGGTCACCGCCGGGTTCGATCCGCTGCGTGACGAGGGCAACCGCTATGCGAGAGCCCTGCAGGACGCCGGGGTGGTGGTGGATCTCCGCGAAGAGCGGTCGATGATGCATGCGTTCGCCAACTTCTTCCCGCTGGGAGGCGGTAGCGCCACCGCGACGAGCGCAATGATCTCTGCCCTGCGCGCACATCTCAGCCACGCCGAAAGCTGACCTGGCAGCGCCGGTACGCTTGTCGACGTGGCCAAACCGAAGAAGACCGCGAAGTACGACCTCAAGGCGGCTGACCGCAAGCGCAACCTGTGGGTTCAGATCGGGCTGACAGCTGTTGTGGTGCTGTTCGCCGTCGGCCTGGTGCTCTACATCGTGACGACCGGCCACAAGCGCCCGGCCTCCGGGGAGGCCCGTGCGGTGCACGTGTCGGCGCCCAACGTGATCACCAAAGAGGGCACCTCTGAGCCCAAGGTGACGCTGAGCCTCTTCGAGGACTTCCTGTGTCCCGCGTGCGGTCATCTGGAACAGCAGTTCGGCCCGACCATCAACAAACTGATCGACGCCGGTGCGGTCGCCGTGGACTACCACATGGTGGCGATCCTGGACAAGGCGGGCAACGGCTACTCGTCGCGGGCCGGCGGCGCCGCCTATTGCATCGCCGACGAGTCCATCGACGCATTCCGCCGATTCCACTCCGCGCTCTACACACCCGGAATCCAGCCGGAGGAGGGCAGCGGTGTCTACCCGGACAACGCAAGGATCATGGAGCTGGCCCGCCAGGCCGGTGCCGCCGGTGACGTGCCCGACTGCATCACCAAGGGCCGGTACGTCGAGATGGTTCAGGGCATGGCCGCGGCCACCGGGATCAACTCGACACCGACCATCCGGTTCAACGGTGAGGACTACAACCCGACGACGCCCGACGCCCTGATCGCCAAGGTCAAGGAGGTCGTCGGCGACCTGCCCGCGTTGAGCGGCCCGGCCCCCGGTCCCGGCGCACCCGCGGCACCTGCCGCACCTGCCGCACCCGCGGCACCCGCGGCACCCGCAGCACCTGCCACTCCGGCGCCGGCCAAGCCATGACCGATACCGCCGCGTCCGAGCTCGACGAGCCGGGGACCGAGAAGGCCCCGGGAGTGGCCGTCGGCAAGGCCGGCGCGGTCTGGATCCTGATTGCCGGTGTCCTCGGTCTGGCCGCGGCGCTGGCGCTGACGATCGAGAAGATCGAGCTTCTCATCGATCCGTCCTACGTTCCGACCTGCAGCATCAACCCGGTGATCTCATGCGGCTCGGTGATGACCACCTGGCAGGCATCGGTCTTCGGATTCCCCAACTCGCTGATCGGAGTGGTCGCCTTCACGGTCACCCTGGTCACCGGGGTGCTGGCCGTGGCAGGCGTTCGGCTGCCGGGTTGGTACTGGGCGGGGTTTGCGGCCGGAACGCTGCTCGGTGCCGTCATGGTGCACTGGCTGATCTTCCAGAGCCTGTACCGCATCGGCGCGCTGTGCCCGTACTGCATGGTGGTGTGGTCGGTGACCATCCCGCTGTTGGTGGTGGTGAGTTCCATCGCGCTTCGCCGGCTGCACACCAACGGGGTCGCCCGGGCGATCTACCAGTGGCGGTGGTCCATTGTCGCGCTCTGGTTCACCTCACTTGTGCTGTTGATCTTGGTGCGTTTCTGGGAATACTGGTCAACGCTGCTGTAACACTTCCGAAATAACTTGTCGGTTAGGTCTACCCGTGATTTCCAAACTGTTAGTTGCCAATCGTGGCGAGATCGCGATCCGTGCGTTTCGTGCTGCCTATGAGATGGGCATCGCGACGGTGGCGGTGTATCCGTACGAGGATCGCAATTCGCTGCACCGTCTGAAGGCCGACGAGTCGTATCAGATCGGCGAGATCGGCCATCCGGTACGGGCGTACCTGTCTGTGGACGAGATCATCAGGGTCGCCAAGCATTCCGGCGCGGACGCGGTCTACCCGGGCTACGGGTTCCTGTCGGAGAACCCTGAGTTGGCGTCGGCCTGCGCGGAAGCGGGAATCACCTTTGTGGGGCCCTCGGCGCAGGTTCTGGAATTGACCGGCAACAAGGCGCGGGCGATCGACGCGGCCCGGGCCGCGGGACTGCCGGTGCTGGCGTCTTCGGCGCCGTCGTCGTCGGTGGACGAATTGGTCTCTGCCGCACGGGATATGACGTTCCCGCTGTTCGTCAAGGCGGTGTCCGGTGGTGGTGGGCGTGGTATGCGCCGGGTGACCGATCACGAAGCGCTGCCCGAGGCGGTGGAGGCGGCGTCGCGTGAGGCGGAGTCGGCGTTCGGCGATCCCGAGGTGTACCTGGAGCAGGCCGTCATCAACCCGCGCCACATCGAGGTGCAGATCCTGGCCGATACGCAGGGCAACGTGATGCACCTGTTCGAGCGGGATTGCAGCGTGCAGCGCCGGCACCAGAAGGTCATCGAGCTGGCGCCCGCGCCGAACCTGGATCCTGCTCTGCGCGAACAGATCTGCTCGGATGCGGTGGCCCTGGCCCGCCAGATCGGCTACAGCTGCGCGGGCACCATCGAGTTCCTGCTCGACGAGCGTGGTCATCACGTGTTCATCGAGTGCAATCCACGGATCCAGGTGGAGCACACGGTGACCGAAGAGATCACCGATGTGGACCTGGTGGGCTCGCAGTTGCGGATCGCGGCCGGGGAGAGCCTGGCCGATCTGGGATTGAGCCAGGACTCGCTGGTCATTCGCGGGGCGGCGATGCAGTGCCGGATCACGACCGAGGATCCGGCCAACGGATTCCGCCCGGACACGGGCCGGATCACCGCCTACCGGTCACCTGGCGGTGCGGGTGTTCGTCTCGACGGCGGCACCAATGTCGGGGCCGAGGTGTTGGCGCATTTCGACTCGATGCTGGTCAAGCTGACCTGTCGGGGACGGGACTTCTCCACGGCCGTCTCGCGGGCCCGGCGTGCGCTGGCCGAGTTCCGCATCCGCGGTGTGTCGACGAACATCCCGTTCCTGCAGGCCGTGATCGAGGACCCGGATTTCCGGGCCGGGCGGGTCAACACCTCGTTCATCGATGATCGGCCGCAGTTGCTGACCGCGCACACTCCTGCCGATCGCGGCACCAAGATCTTGAACTACCTGGCCGATGTCACGGTGAACAAGCCCAACGGCGAGCGGCCGACGGGGGTGTATCCGCAGGACAAGCTGCCGGCGTTGGACCTGTCGTCGGTGCCTGCGCCGGGCTCCAAGCAGCGTCTGGTGGAGTTGGGGCCCGAAGGTTTCGCCCGGTGGATGCGTGACAGCAAGGCGGTCGGGGTCACCGACACGACGTTCCGTGATGCGCACCAGTCCTTGTTGGCGACCCGGTTGCGGTCGACCGGCCTGCTCAAGGTGGCGCCGTATGTGGCCCGGACCATGCCGCAGCTGTTGTCCATCGAGTGTTGGGGTGGGGCGACTTACGATGTGGCGCTTCGCTTCTTGAAAGAAGATCCGTGGGAGCGGCTGGCCGCCCTGCGCGAGGCTGTGCCCAATATCTGTCTGCAGATGTTGTTGCGGGGCCGCAACACCGTGGGATACACGCCGTATCCGGAATTGGTGACGTCCGCTTTCGTTCAAGAGGCCACGGCAACGGGGATCGATATCTTCCGGATCTTCGACGCGTTGAACAATGTCGAGTCGATGCGTCCGGCGATCGATGCGGTGCGCGAGACCGGCACGTCGATCGCCGAGGTGGCAATGTCCTATACCGGGGATCTCAGTGACCCCGGTGAGAACCTGTACACGCTGGATTACTACTTGAAGCTGGCCGAGCAGATCGTGGATGCGGGTGCGCACGTGCTGGCGATCAAGGACATGGCCGGGTTGTTGCGTCCGCATTCGGCGCATCTGCTGGTGAGTGCGTTGCGGTCGCGGTTCGACCTGCCGGTGCATGTGCACACCCATGACACCCCGGGCGGGCAGTTGGCGACGTATCTGGCGGCCTGGCAGGCCGGGGCGTCGGCAGTCGACGGTGCGGCCGCGCCGTTGGCGGGTACGACCAGTCAGCCGGCGTTGTCCTCGATCGTGGCCGCCGCCGCGCACACCGAGTACGACACGGGGCTGTCGCTGGACGCGGTCTGCGACCTGGAGCCGTACTGGGAGGCGTTGCGCAAGGTCTACGCGCCGTTCGAATCAGGGCTTCCGGCGCCGACGGGGCGGGTGTACACCCACGAGATTCCCGGCGGGCAGCTGAGCAACCTGCGTCAGCAGGCCATCGCGCTGGGGTTGGGGGACCGGTTCGAGGAGATCGAGACCAACTACGCCGCGGCCGATCGGGTGCTGGGGCGGTTGGTGAAGGTGACCCCGTCGAGCAAGGTGGTCGGGGATCTGGCGCTGGCGCTGGTGGGTGCCGGGGTCAGTGCGCAGGAGTTCGCCGCCGATCCGGCGAAGTACGACATTCCTGACAGTGTGATCGGGTTCCTGCGTGGCGAACTCGGTGATCCGCCGGGCGGATGGCCAGAGCCGTTGCGCACCAAGGCCCTTGAGGGCCGCGGACCCGCGAAGCCGATCCAGGAGCTCTCGGTCGAGGACGAGGCGCTGCTGGCCGCGCCCGGGCCCAAGCGGCAGGCGGCGTTGAACCGGTTGCTGTTCCCGGCGCCGACCAAGGAGTTCGAGGCGCACCGCGAAACCTACGGCGACACCTCGAGCCTGAGTGCCAATCAGTTCTTCTACGGATTGCGCTACGGCGAGGAGCATCGTGTCGAGCTCGAGCGCGGTGTGCAGTTGCTGATCGGTCTTGAGGCCGTCTCCGACGCCGACGAGCGGGGGATGCGCACGGTGATGTGCATCCTCAACGGGCAACTGCGTCCGATCACGGTGCGTGACCGCAGCATCGCCAGTGAGGTTCCGACGGCGGAGAAAGCGGACCGCAACAACCCGGATCATGTCGCGGCCCCGTTCGCCGGTGTCGTCACCGTCGGTGTCGCCGCGGGCGACACCGTGGAGGCCGGCGCCACCATCGCCACCATCGAGGCGATGAAGATGGAAGCCGCGATCACCGCGCCCAAGGCCGGCACCGTCGAACGCGTGGCGGTCGCTGCCACGGCCCAGGTCGAGGGTGGTGACCTCCTCGTGGTGGTGGGTTCGGCGGGCAGGAGCGAACCGACCGTGGAATCGATCTGACCCGCATCATCGCCGGTGCGCTGGGTGGCCGCCGGATCGCGGTGCCCCGCAGCGGCACCCGACCGACCTCCGATCGGGTCAGGGAGGCTGTGTTCAACGCGTTGACGGCGCGGCTGGATTTCGCGGGTTTGTCCGTGCTGGATCTGTATGCCGGTTCGGGAGCGCTTGGCCTGGAAGCACTTTCGCGTGGCGCGACCTCGGCGACCTTTGTCGAGGCCGACGCGCGCGCGGCCGCCGTCATCGCCGCCAACATCGCCTCCCTCGGCGTCCGTGCCGCCACCGTACGCCGCGGGAGCGTCGACTCGGTGCTGGCCGGGGGCACAACGCGGCCGGTGGATCTGGTGTTCGCCGACCCGCCGTACGACCTCGACGACGCTGCGGTCGATGCGATGCTCACGGGGTTGGCCGACGCCGGGTGGGTGGCTGCGGGCAGCGTCGTGCTGGTGGAACGGCGCGCGTCGAGTGGGCCCGTGAGCTGGCCCGCGGGCTGGGACGAGCTGAGTTCCCGCCGCTACGGCGACACCCGCGTCGAACTCGCCGAAGTGGGCTAGCGGGTCGGTCGCGGCGGCGGGGCCTGTACCGTCGTCACCCATGAGTGGCGCGGTATGCCCCGGCTCCTTCGACCCGGTGACCCTTGGCCATGTCGACATTTTCGAGCGCGCGGCGGCGCAGTTCGACGAGGTCGTGGTGGCGGTGCTGGTGAACCCCAACAAGAAGGGCATGTTCGACCTCGACGAGCGAATGGCGATGATCGCCGAGTCGACGGCGCACCTGCCGAATCTGCGGGTCGAATCCGGTCAGGGCCTGGTGGTCGATTTCGTCAAGGCGCGCGGGCTGACCGCGATCGTGAAGGGTCTGCGTACCGGCACCGACTTCGAATACGAGCTGCAGATGGCGCAGATGAACAAGCACGTGGCCGGCGTCGACACCTTCTTCGTCGCGACGACACCGCAGTACTCGTTCGTGTCGTCATCGTTGGCCAAGGAAGTTGCCTCGATGGGTGGCGACGTCTCGGCGCTGCTGCCCGAGCCGGTCAATCGCCGGTTGCAGGACAAGCTCGGCGGTTAGCCCGCCGCACCGACGGGTATCTGGTTCGAATGGCGCTCAGCCCATGCGCCCTGTTCGCAAACCAGATTCCCGCGGAGGTTCCGCTGTGCCCAAGACATTCGTTCAAAACACCGACGACGTTGTGAAGTTCCTCAAAGACCAGCACAACCTGATCAAGGACCTGTTCGAGGAGGTTTTCTCCGCCTCCACCGCCGAGGCCCGCGAGAAGGCCTTCGTCGAGTTGCGCCAGATGCTGGCGGTGCACGAGACCGCCGAGGAGATGGTCGTGCATCCACGGGTCCGTCGTGAGGTCGCCGAGGGCGACGAGATCGTCGACGCCCGGCTGCACGAGGAACACGCCGCCAAAGAGCAACTGTCCAGGCTGGAGAGCATGGACATCGACTCCGCGGGATTCCTCGCCGAGCTGGCCGACTTCCGGGACGCGGTGATCGATCACGCCGAACACGAGGAGAACGAAGAGTTCGACAAGTTGCATCGCAAGCTTGCCGCCGACGACCTCGAACGGATGGCCAAGGCTGTCCAGGCTGCCGAGGCGATCGCGCCTACCCGGCCGCATCCAGGTGTCGAGTCGGCAGGGATGAACTTCGCTGTCGGTCCGTTCGCATCGATGCTCGATCGCGCGCGCGATGCGATTGCTTCCGCCTTGAAGTGATCAACGCCGCACGTCGCGTTGCCACGAACCGGCGGCGACACACCGATTGTGCTCCCAAGTCACAGGCGTAACACCAGGCACACTAGTCACTAACAACGACGACCTGGAGGGTTTTGCCGTGTACCGAGTTTTTGAAGCGCTCGACGAGCTCGGCGCGATCGTCGAAGAAGCGCGTGGTGTGCCGATGACCGCCGGTTGCGTGGTCCCGCGCGGTGATGTGCTCGAACTGATCGATGACATCAAGGACGCGATCCCCGGTGAGCTCGACGATGCCCAGGACGTGCTCGACGCGCGTGATTCGCTGCTGCGCGAGGCCAAGGAACACTCCGAGTCGGTGATGTCCAAGGTCAATGCCGACGCCGACGGCATGATCAATCACGCCAGGGGTGAGGCCGACCGACTGCTGGCCGACGCCAAGGCGCAGGCCGACCGGATGGTCGCCGAGGCCCGTCAGCACAGTGAGCGCATGGTCGGCGAGGCGCGTGAGGAGGCGGCGCGGGTCGCGACCGCGGCGAAGCGTGAGTACGACGCGACCACGGGCCGCGCCAAGGCCGAAGCCGACCGGCTGACCGAAAACGGCAACATCTCCTACGAGAAGGCCGTGCAGGAAGGCATCAAGGAGCAGCAGCGCCTGGTGTCCCAGACCGAGATCGTCTCCACCGCCACCGCCGAGGCCACCCGGCTCATCGACGCGGCGCACGCCGAGGCCGACCGGCTTCGCGGCGAGTGCGACATCTACGTCGACAGCAAACTGGCCGAGTTCGAGGACTTCCTCAACGGCACCCTGCGCTCGGTCGGCCGCGGGCGTCACCAGCTACGCACGACCGCCGGCACGCACGACTACGCCACTCGCTGACGGCCTTGTGCAGTTTCCGGCGCGCACTGCGTCGTGGCGCGTTCTGACGCCGCCGTAGGATCGATGCATGGCGACGCATGCGAAATCGGCTGGGCGGGGAGGGCCTGAAAGGCGCAGTGCTTCCCGATCGCCACTGGTGATCGATGTCTCCCGGCTGGGCCGGCGGCCAGGTTCGTTCCTGGCCCATCAGGAGACGGTGCCCAGCCCGGTGCGCATCGGGGCCGAGCTGGTCGCCATCGAGAAGGGCGCCCCCCTCGAACTCGACCTGCAGTTGCAGTCGGTGTCGGAGGGCGTGCTGGTCAGCGGGACCGTATCGGCCCCCACGGTCGGCGAATGTGCGCGCTGCCTGACCGAACTCACCGGTGACGTCGAGATCGACCTCACCGAGCTGTACGCGTACCCGGACAGCACCACCGACGAGACCACCGAAGCCGACGAGATGGGTCGGGTGGGCGCGTCCGGTCAGTCCGACACGGTGGATCTGGAACAGCCGATCATCGACGCGGTCGGATTGGCGTTGCCGTTCTCCCCGCTGTGCCGTCCGGTCTGCCCCGGGCTGTGCCCCGATTGCGGTGTGGCGCTGGCAACCGCAGAGCCGGGGCACCACCACGACAAGATCGATCCCCGCTGGGCCAAGTTGGCCGGGATGCTGCCCGAAGACGAGCGGCCCGGGGGCGACGAGTGACCGACCCGACCGACTCGCATGCCGCGCTGCTGGAAGTACTCGGTGTCGAACTGCCCGCCGAACTGCTCACGATCGCGTTGACGCATCGCAGCTACTCCTATGAGAACGGTGGCCTGCCGACCAACGAGCGGCTGGAGTTTCTCGGGGATGCGGTGCTGGGGTTGACGATCACCGAGGAGCTCTATCACCGCCACCCCGAACGCTCGGAGGGTGATCTGGCCAAGCTCCGGGCCAGCATCGTCAACACTCAGGCGCTGGCCGATGTCGGCCGTGGCCTCACCGACGGCGGTCTCGGCAGCCACCTGCTGCTGGGCAAGGGGGAGGAGAACTCCGGCGGCGCCGATAAGTCCAGCATCCTCGCCGACGGCGTCGAATCACTGCTCGGCGCAATCTATCTGCAGCACGGCCTGACCACGTCGCGGGAGGTGATCCTGCGGTTGTTCGGCGAGCTGCTCGACACCGCCCCGACACTCGGCGCCGGTCTGGACTGGAAGAGCAGCCTGCAGGAGCTGACCGCCGCACGCGGGCTCGGTGCGCCGTCCTATGTGGTCACGTCCACCGGGCCCGACCACGACAAGGAATTCTCGGCGTCGGTGGTGGTGGCCGATGTCGAATACGGCAAGGGCGTGGGACGTAACAAGAAAGAGGCCGAGCTCAAGGCGGCGGCCGCGGCCTGGACCGCACTCGACAATGCGTGAGCACCGATGCCCGAACTGCCCGAGGTAGAGGTTGTCCGCCGCGGATTACAGGAACATGTTGCGGGCAAAACGATTTCAGCGGTACGCGTGCATCATCCGCGTGCCGTGCGCCGTCACGAGGCCGGTCCAGCCGATCTGACCGCGCGACTGCTGGGAGCCCGCATCACCGGAACCGGACGCCGGGGCAAGTACCTCTGGCTGACGCTGGGGGAGGATGGCAGCGAGGACGCGACCGATGCCCTGGTGGTGCATCTGGGGATGAGCGGTCAGATGCTGTTGGGGCCGCTGCGTGACGACCGGCATCTGCGGATCGCCGCGCTCCTAGACGACGGCACCGCCCTGAGCTTCGTCGATCAACGGACGTTCGGGGGCTGGCAGCTGGCCGATCTGGTGACGGTCGACGGCGCCGCGTTGCCTGCGCCTGTCGCTCACATCGCGCGCGATCCGCTCGACCCGCAGTTCGATCGAGACAGCGTGGTTACCGTGTTGCGGCGCAAGCACTCTGAGATCAAACGTCAGCTGCTCGATCAGACCGTGGTGTCCGGTATCGGCAACATCTACGCCGACGAGGCGCTGTGGCGGACCAAGGTCAACGGCGCCAGAACCGCAGCGCTGCTGCCGCGCCGCAGGCTGGCCGAGGTGCTCGATGCCGCCGCCGCGGTGATGACCGATGCGCTCAGCCAGGGCGGGACGTCATTCGATTCGCTCTACGTCAACGTCAACGGCGAATCCGGTTACTTCGAACGGTCTTTGGACGCCTACGGCCGCGAAGGGGAGCCGTGCCGTCGGTGCGGTGCGGTGATGCGCCGCGAGAAGTTCATGAACCGGTCATCGTTCTACTGCCCGAAATGTCAGCCCCGTCCCCGGGGCTGACCCGGAACCGATCACGGCATGCTGGGCATGCCCGGCATGTCGGACATGCAGATCTTCCACGATCCGCTTTCCTTGCGCAGGTACAACTTGCCCGGGCCCGCGCTGCTGGAGATGTCGACGACCGCCTTGTTCCCGTCCACCGTGATCTTGGTGATCTCTGCCGTCCCGCTCGAACCGGTGGTCTTCGGGATGTCGATCGCATCCAGACCGCCGATCTTGTCGAACAGGTCCTGATCGGCCTGGCAGAAGTAGGGCAGGGCTTCGTTGAGGTCGCTGGTGCTCGTCATCACCTCGTCGAGGAAGTCCCGGACCTCCTGCTCGGCGTCGCTCATGCCGGCCGATTGTGACGATCCCGCGTTGTTGCGGCCGTCGTTCGAATCGCCGCTCAGCGCGAAGATGGCGACGCCGCCGACCAGGAGCACCACGGCCAGCACGGCGCCGGCGATCGCCAGCCACTTGCCGTTGCCGCCCTTGGGCGGCTGGGGAGCGGGGTAGCCGTAGGGCTGCTGCGGCGCGCCGTAGGGCTGCTGGGCTCCGTAGGGCGATCCATAGGGCTGCTGGGGTGCACCGTACGGAGCTCCGTACGGAGACTGGGGCTGCTGAGGTGCCCCGTAGGGCGCGCCATAGGGCTGCTCAGGTTGCTGAGGTGCCCCGTAGGGCGCGCCATAGGGCTGCTCAGGTTGCTGGGGTGCCCCGTAGGGCGAGCCGTAGGGCTGTTGGGGCGCGCCATAGGGCGAGCCGTAGGGCTGCTCAGGGTTGGCGCCGGTGTTCGGGTATCCCTGAGACCCGCCCGGCTGATACGGCTGCTGCCAGGGCTCGGGAGAGCCCGATGGCGGGGTGGGCGGATTGCTCGGCGGGTACGTCACGGTGCTCCTCGGCGATGTCGGTCTGCCGAGTCTATCGTCGCGGCATGGTTCACCGCCGTGGTGAACGGCGCCCGAAAGCGGGGCGCGCGGCCATTACCGCTGGAATAACCGTGTGTCGCGACGTGTAGAAATACCGCATGACCGAACTATGGGTTGACCGCACCGGCGTGCGCCGGTATGTCGGGCGCAGTTCACGCGGTGCCGAGGTACTCGTCGGCAGTGAGGACGTCGAGGGTGTGTTCACCCCGGGTGAGCTGATGAAGATCGCCCTCGCGGCGTGCAGCGGGATGTCCAGCGATCAGCCGCTGCGTCGGCGCCTGGGCGACGACTATCCGGCGACCATCAGGGTGTCCGGGCCGGCGGACCGGGAGCAGGAGCGCTACCCGCTGCTCGAGGAGAAGCTCGAAATCGACCTGTCGGGTCTTTCGGAGTCCGAGGTGGCCAGGCTGTTGACCGTGGTCGAGCGCGCCATCGACCAGGTCTGCACCGTGGGCCGCACCCTCAAGTCCGGCACCGAGGTGAAGTTCGAGGTCGCCACTCGATGACCGGGCCGGAACTCCCCGCGGCCGGGCCCGATGCCGAGGTGCGGTTGAGCGCCTGGGTACACGGTCATGTGCAGGGTGTGGGGTTCCGGTGGTGGACCCGGGCGCGTGCGCTGGAGCTCGGTCTGACCGGGTTTGCTTCGAATCGGCCCGACGGCCGGGTGCATGTCGTGGCGCAGGGGCCGCGGGCGAAATGTCAGCGATTGCTTGAGCTGCTGCAGAGCGGAGAAACGCCAGGGTCGGTGGATAACGTCGTCGCAGATTGGGCGGATGCCGACGCCCCGATGGCGGGGTTTCACGAACGGTAGCCGAGTCGGCGGTAGGGTTTGACTCCGTGCACCTCAAGAGTCTGACGCTGAAGGGCTTCAAGTCCTTCGCCTCGCCGACGACTCTGCGCTTCGAACCCGGCATCACCTGCGTCGTCGGGCCCAACGGCTCGGGTAAGTCGAACGTGGTCGACGCCCTCACCTGGGTGATGGGAGAGCAGGGCGCCAAGACCCTGCGCGGCGGCAAGATGGAGGACGTCATCTTCGCCGGCACGTCCTCGCGGGCGCCGCTGGGCCGCGCCGAGGTGACCCTGACCATCGACAACTCCGACAACGCGCTGCCGATCGAGTACTCCGAGGTGTCGATCACCCGCCGCGTGTTCCGTGACGGCGCAGGCGAATACGAGATCAACGGCAGCAGCTGCCGGCTGATGGACGTGCAAGAGCTGCTGAGCGACTCCGGCATCGGCCGCGAGATGCACGTCATCGTCGGCCAGGGCAAGCTCTCCGAGATCCTGGAGTCGCGTCCCGAGGATCGCCGCGCCTTCATCGAGGAGGCCGCCGGGGTTCTCAAGCACCGCAAACGCAAGGAAAAGGCGGTCCGCAAGCTCGAGTCGATGGCGGCGAACCTGGCCCGCCTGACCGATCTGACCACCGAGTTGCGCCGCCAGCTCAAGCCGTTGGGCCGCCAGGCCGAGATGGCGCGGCGCGCGGCGACGATCCAGGCCGATCTGCGTGACGCCCGCCTGCGCCTGGCCGCAGATGATCTGGTGAGACGGCAGGTGGAGTTCCACAACACCAACCAGGCCGAGACCACACTGCGCCGCGAGCATGACGAGGCGACCGCCCGGCTCGAGACGTCGACCGTCGAACTGCAGGCACATGAAGCCGCGGTCGCCGAGCTGACCCGGCGCGCCGAAGCGGCACAACAGACCTGGTTCCGGGCCTCGGCCCTGGCCGAACGGGTCAGCGCCACCGTGCGCATCGCGACCGACCGGGCCCAGTTGTTCGAGGCGGAGGCCGAGGTCTCCAGCGGCCAGGACCCCGAGGCGCTCGAAGCCGAGGCCGACGAGGTGGCCGAGCTCGAGATGGAGCTGCTGGGCGAGCTCGAAGAGTCGCGCATCGTCTTGGAGACCGCCCGCGCGGAGCTGGCCGAACGTGAACACGTCGCCGCCGAGGCAGAGCGGGCGCATCTGGCCGCCGCCCGGGCCGAGGCCGACCGGCGCGAAGGCCTGGCCCGATTGGCCGGGCAGGTCGACACCATGCGCACCCGCGTCGAGTCGATCGATGACGGGGTCATGCGGATGTCGGTCAACATCGAGGAAGCCGCCGCCAAAGCCCAACTGACACAAGCCGAATTCGAGACCGTGCAGAGCCGGGTCAGTGAACTCGATGCCGGAGAAGTGGGTCTGGACGAGCAGCACGACCGCTCGGTGGCGGCGCTGCGGATCGCCGATGAACGGGTGGCCGAACTGCAGTCGGCCGAGCGTGCCGCCGAACGGCAGGTCGCCTCGCTACGGGCCCGCATCGAGGCACTCTCGGTCAGCCTGGACCGACGCGACGGTGCCGCCTGGCTGCAGAAGAACCACAGTGGCACAGGACTTTTCGGCAGCATCGGGGAATACCTGAAGGTGCAGCCCGGGCATGAGGTGGCGGTGGCCACGGTTCTGGGTGCGGCTGCCGACGCATTGGCCGCAGAGGATTTCGGTGTCGCCGCAGCCGCAGTCGCGGCGCTCAAGGAATCCGACGGTGGCCGGGCGGCCCTGTTGCTGGGTGACTGGAAGACCAACGGGTCGTCCCCGTCGGGTGTACTTCCCGACGGCGCGATCTGGGCCAACGAGGTTGTCACCGTTCCGGATCGGTTGCGCCCGGCGATCACCGCGATGCTCGCCGGGGTGGCGGTGGTGACCGATCTGCCCGCCGGGGTGCAACTGGTGTCGGCGCGACCGGACCTGCGGGCGGTGACCGCGGAAGGCGACCTGGTGGGGGCCGGTTGGATCAGCGGTGGCTCGGACCGCAAGCCCTCCACGCTGGAGATCAGTGCCGAGATCGACAAGGCCCGACACGAACTGGACGTCGTGGAGCGGCAGACCGGGGAGCTGGCCGCCGCACTGTCGGGTGCGTTGACCGAGCAGGCGGCCCGACAGGAGTCGGCCGAGGAAGCCATGGCCGCCCTCAACGAATCCGACGCCGCGATCTCGGCCATCTACGAGCAACTCGGCCGCCTGGGACAGGACGCCCGCGGCGCCGGCGACGAGTGGCAGCGGCTGATCCGCCAGCGCGACGAGCTCGAGGCCGGCCGTACCAAGACGGTCGAGGAACTCACCGAACTCGAGTCGCGACTGCACAACGCCGAACAGCTTCCGATGTTCGAGGCCGAACCCGTGGACCGTCAGGCCTCGATGGCCGCCGCGGAGGCGGCCCGTTCGGTCGAGGTGGAGGCGCGACTGTCGGTCCGCACCGCCGAGGAGCGCGCGAATGCGGTTCGCGGACGCGCTGATTCACTGCGCCGCGCGGCCGCTGCCGAGCGTGAGGCCCGGGTGCGTGCGCAACGGGCCCGGGAGGCCCGCGAACATGCGGCGCGGGTGGCCGCGGCGGTGTCGGAGTCCGGACGCATTGTGGCCCAGCGGTTGAGCGCCGTGGTCTCGGTGGCCTCGCGCATGCGCGACGAGCTGGCGACCGAGCGTCAAATTCGGGCCACCGCGCTGTCCGAGGTACGCGAGACGGTCACCGAACTCAACGCGAGGATCACCGCGCTGACCGACGCCCTGCATCGTGACGAGATGGCCAAAGCGCAAGCGTCACTCCGTATCGAGCAGCTCGAGGCTCAGGTGCTCGAGCAGTTCGGGATGCCCGCGGCGGACCTGATCGCCGAGTACGGCCCGCAGATCGCGTTGCCACCCAGTGATCTGGAGATGGCCGAGTACGAGCAGGCGCGTGAGCGGGGCGAGCAGGTCATGGCACCCGCGCCGATGCCGTTCGACCGGCCGACCCAGGAGCGCCGGGCCAAGAAGGCCGAACGGGAACTTTCCGAGCTGGGCCGGGTGAATCCGCTTGCCCTGGAAGAATTTGCGGCGCTGGAGGAGCGTTACAACTTCCTGTCCACGCAGCTTGAGGACGTCAAGGCGGCGCGCACCGACCTGCTGGATGTGATCGCCGATGTCGATACACGCATCCTGCAGGTGTTCACCGAGGCCTATGTCGATGTGGAGCGCGAGTTCGAGCAGGTGTTCGCCACGCTGTTCCCCGGCGGCGAGGGCCGGCTGCTGCTGACCAATCCCAGTGACATGCTGACCACCGGCATCGAGGTCGAGGCCAGACCGCCGGGCAAGAAGATCAAGCGACTGTCGCTGCTGTCCGGTGGTGAGAAGTCGCTGACCGCAGTGGCGATGCTGGTGGCGATCTTCCGGGCCCGCCCGTCCCCGTTCTATGTGATGGACGAGGTCGAGGCCGCGCTCGACGATGTGAACCTGCGCCGGCTGATCAGCCTGTTCGAGCAGCTACGGGAGAAATCCCAGCTGATCGTGATCACCCACCAGAAGCCGACCATGGAGGTCGCCGACGCGCTCTACGGTGTGACCATGCGCGGTGACGGCATCACCACCGTGATCTCGCAGCGGATGCGGGGGCAGGAACTGGCGGCCAACCCGAGCTGATCGGGTGCCGAGCGGGCGGGTGGGCCCGGATTCCCCCGCGGATCCGGACCTCGCCCCGCCCGCGCCACCGGTGCGCCCTATGCCGCGGCGCGGTGGCTACGGCGCGGCGTATCTTTCCTGCCGCTGTCTTTCGACTCCGTGGTTCCGGATTCGGGCTGGGCCGAACCGCTTTCGTCGGAGCGATGGACTCTGCGCGTCGGACGCCGGTCGTCGTCTGATCCATCGGACTTGACACTTTCGGACGCCTTGGGCGCGAGTGCCTGCCGCACCGACTGCCGGATCCGCTCGGCCGCCGATCTCGGCTTGGGCGGCGTCTTGGTCTTGGCTTCGGTCTTGATGTCGGCCTCGGCCTTGACGGTGTCGACGGCCGTGTCGAGGTCGGTGCCGGCCTCAGGATCCTTCGGCTCGGGTTCTGCCTTCGGGGTGTCGGTGTCGGTGTCGGTGTCGGGTGTGGGCTGTGTGCCCCGCACGTGCAGCCGGGTATGTCCGGGCTGCGGGCGCTGCGGCACCGATGTCTGGGGAGCCGGCTTCTCGGGCACCGACTTGTCCAGTGCGGCAACGTCTTCTGTGTGGCTGTCAGCCGTGTCGTCGGTGTGGATGCCCAGGTCCGCGAGTGCATTGCGCACACCCTCCCTGGCCGCGGCCCTCAGGTCGGATGCCAGCTTGTCGAGATCGATGTGGGGTATCAGCCCGGCCCGGGTCGGGACACCCATGTTGGCCGGCGTGCGGTCATAGGCGAGCTCGATCAGCACCCGCAGTGTGGGCTCGGCCAGGTCGATCACCGGCGCGGGGATTCCCAAGTCGCGCAACGGCTGCAGCAGCGGAAGGTGCTCGGTGTGCACCAGGTAGTAGGTGGTGTTGCCGGAGGTGTAGGACTCGTACGTGCTCGGATCGTCGAGGTTCACCACCGATGACCCGTAATTGGGATGAAGGTAGAAGTAGCCCATCAGGGCGTTGAGGTCGGCCAGCAGGTTGAGTGGGTATTTGGGGAAGTCGGCGATCAGGTCGTACTGGCGGGCGACGTCGATCGTGGTGTATTCGTCGTCCGGGGTGGCGCCGTCGAAGCTCACCCCGAGGATCGGGATTTAGAGACCCTCGAACCGGGCCAGGATTCCACCGTTGGGCCGGTTCGGGTTGGCCACGAACACGAATGACAACTCGTCAGGGGAGGGCACTGTGGCGCCCTGGGCGCGGAGCTCGGCCAGGTTCCGCTTCTCCCGGGTGGCGATGTTGGCACTCTGCGAGTAGCCGACGACGACTTTTTCTCCCGATGTGTTCAGTACGGCGTTGTTGAGGCTGAGCACACCGCGGGCGACCGAGGTGTCGAAGCTGATGTCGGTCAGGCTGGTGGCGGGCCAGAACGCCTCGGGTGTCTGCACCCATTGCAGGTCGTCCTCGTCGAGGTGCCGGTCGGACAGATAGGTGTTGTTCACCTGGTCCATGTAGGTGCCCGCACCCCATTGGTGCGGATCTCCCAATGCCTTCATTCCGGTTCCGCCCATGATGAGCGCCGTGGCCGCCAGTTGAACCAACGTCGTCATGCTCGCCGTCACGACGAGCCCGACGGTGCCGACCAGGGCGACCAGCGTCAGTGCCAGCCCCCTAAGCGCACGAATGTGCATCCTTGTCCTCCCTTTCGCAAAAATCCCATGGGAAGGACCACACGCCGACCAAATGCTGAAGTCATTCCCGACCCAACTGGATCGTGAACCACATTCACGTCTGCTGTCAGCGAATTGAAAGAAGTGCGCCTGAAAACCATGTTTTCACAGTTAGAGAGGCATTTTCGAATGATTTACGCCATGACGACAGCTAAGCCGTAGGAGATATCTACGGCTGGCGCGTACGTGTTTTTCGAATTGGTGCTGAGCGAGAAGATACCGCGTCGGTACGGTCGTGTACCACGGTTTTGGGCAATCTGATGCACCGATGTTCCGGCCGGGTCGGATATGGCCGGTCTGCGCCGGCGGACAGGCGGGAAATGGGGCAGGTCGTACCCGCACCGCCGCCCTGAGACAATGACGGCGTGACAGAAGGTGCGTTGTTGGGTCTGTGGATCGCTATCGCGGTCGTCGCCGTTCTCGTCGTCGTCGCGCTCACCGTGGGGCTGGTGCGGTACCGCCGCCGGCGGATCAGCCTGTCCGAGCGTGACGCCACGAAACCGATCGACCGCTCCGGCGGCTACACGGCCTCCTCGGGCATCACGTTCAGCCAGTCGGGTACCGCGACGGTCGAGCGCATCGACACCAGCGGGCTACCCGCGGTGGGCGATGACGCCACCATCCCGCGTGACGCACCCAAACGCACCATCTCCGATGTGCAGCTGCCGGAGCCGCCGGTCGAGCCGGTCGCACCGCAGAAACCTGTCGAAGCGGCCGAGCCCGAACCGGCCGAGCCGGAAGTGGTCGAGCCGGAAGTGGCCGAGCCGGTCCCGGCCGCCGAGCCGACCGAGACCCCCGATCCGGTCGCCGCCGCGGTCGAGGACATCGCCCCGGCCGAAGGGCGGATGGACCGGTTGCGGGGCCGGCTCGCCAAATCGCAGAACGCGCTGGGTCGCAGCATGCTCGGGTTGCTCGGCGGCGGCGATCTCGACGAGGACTCCTGGGAGGCGGTCGAGGACACCCTGTTGATCGCCGACCTCGGCCCGGTGGTCACCGAATCCGTCGTCAACGCATTGCGTGAGCGGATGGCCAGCAAGAGCGTGCGCAGCGAAGCCGACGCGCGTGCGGTGCTGCGCGAGGTGCTGATGTCGGAGCTGCGGCCCGAGTTGGACCGTTCGATCAAGGCGCTGCCGCATGCCGACAAGCCGTCGGTGCTGTTGGTCGTCGGCGTGAACGGCACCGGCAAGACCACCACGGTGGGCAAGTTGGCGCGGGTGCTGGTGGCCGACGGCCGCCGCGTCGTGCTCGGCGCCGCAGATACGTTCCGTGCCGCGGCCGCCGACCAGTTGCAGACCTGGGCCGCGCGGGTGGGCGCAGAGGTGGTGCGGGGTGCAGAGGGGGCCGACCCCGCATCGGTGGCGTTCGACGCCGTGGACGAGGGCGTCAAGGCCGGAGCTGATGTCGTGGTGGTCGACACTGCCGGCCGCCTGCACACCAAGACCGGCCTGATGGACGAACTCGGCAAGGTCAAGCGGGTGGTGGAAAAGCGTGCCGCCGTCGACGAGGTGCTGCTGGTGCTCGATGCCACCATCGGCCAGAACAGCCTGCCGCAGGCCAAGGTGTTCGCCGAGGTCGTCGACATCACCGGGGTGGTGCTGACCAAGCTCGACGGCACCGCCAAGGGTGGGATCGTGTTCCGGGTCCAGCAGGAACTCGGTGTTCCGGTCAAACTCGTCGGGCTCGGTGAGGGCCCCGACGACCTCGCACCGTTCGAGCCCGCGGCCTTTGTCGACGCCCTTCTGGGCTGAAAAACCGGCCGAAAAACCCGGGGAAACGCACGGTGTAACACCGGCGAAACGCAGCCTGGCTATCCGTTCACACGAGCGAAACGCAACGGCGCCTTGGCTGAAACATCCACTCAGCATTGTCTTGGACCAGGTCAATGGTCGTAAATCCTTGCGGCCGTGGCGTGGTGAAGGAGGAAACTGCGAGTGGAGCAATTCCCGATATTGGGTGCGCCGGACACCGGTGACACAGCATGGATGCTGGCCAGCGCCGCACTTGTGCTGTTGATGACGCCGGGCCTGGCCTTCTTCTACGGCGGCATGGTCCGTGCCAAGGGCGTACTCAACATGATCATGATGAGCGTCAGCGCGATGGGCGTCGTGACCGTGCTGTGGGCGCTGTACGGCTACTCGGTCGCATTCGGTGATAACACCGCGGGCGTGATCGGCAATCCGGCACAGTTCTTCGGTCTCAAGGGTTTGATCGGGGGGAACGGTTCGGCCGATGCGCCCATCGCGTTGGTCGGCACGATCCCGGCCTCCGTGTTCGTGGGCTTCCAGCTGATGTTCGCGATCATCACGGTCGCGCTGATCTCCGGCGCTGTCGCCGACCGGATGAAGTTCGGCGGCTGGTTGCTGTTCGCCGCGCTGTGGGCGACCGTTGTCTACTTCCCGGTCGCGCACTGGGTCTTCGACTTCGATGTCAAGGGCTCCGACGGTGAGACCGTGATTCACCACGGAGGATGGATCGCCAACCAGCTCAAGGCAATTGACTTCGCCGGCGGTACCGCCGTGCACATCAACGCAGGTACGGCCGGCCTGGTCCTGGCCATCATCCTCGGCAAGCGGCTCGGTTGGCCCGGTACACCGATGCGCCCGCACAACCTCCCGTTCGTGATGCTCGGCGCCGGCCTGCTGTGGTTCGGCTGGTACGGATTCAACGCCGGTTCTGCGGTGTCGGCCAACGGAGTTGCCGGTTCGACCTTCGTCACGACCACAGTCGCGACCGCAGCAGCCATGCTGGCCTGGCTGCTGACCGAGCGCATCCGCGACGGGCACGCGACCTCCCTGGGTGCGGCATCGGGCATCGTCGCCGGACTGGTGGCGATCACGCCGTCCTGCTCGTCGGTGAATGTGGTGGGCGCACTCGTGATTGGTGTTGCCGCAGGCGTCCTGTGTGCGCTGGCGGTGGGCCTGAAGTTCAAGTTCGGTTTCGACGATTCACTCGACGTCGTGGGTGTCCACCTGGTGGGCGGCATTGTCGGTACGTTGCTGGTAGGCCTGGTGGCGACCAAGGAGGCGCCTGCGGCTGTTGCCGGTCTGTTCTACGGCGGCGGGTTCGATCAGTTGTGGCGACAGGCGGTCGGGGCGGGCGCTGTTCTGCTCTATTCGGCGGTGGGTACCGCTATCTTGGCGTTGATTGTGAAATACACCGTGGGCCTGCGCCTGGACAAAGAAGAGGAGGCTTCCGGTATCGACGAGTCCGAGCACGCCGAGGGCGGCTACGACTTCGTCGCTGTCGGAACCGGTTCTGTTCTTGGTCGTCACGGCGGGGAGGAATAAGGAAATATGAAGCTGATCACTGCGATCGTCAAACCGTTCACGCTGGAGGATGTCAAGACCGGCCTTGAGCAGACGGGCATTCTGGGAATGACCGTCAGTGAGGTCCAGGGCTACGGCCGTCAGAAGGGCCACACCGAGGTCTACCGCGGTGCTGAGTACTCGGTCGATTTCGTGCCGAAGGTCCGGGTGGAGGTCGTTGTCGACGACTCCGCGGTCGACAAGGTCGTGGACGTCATCGTGCAAGCCGCACGGACCGGCAAGATCGGTGACGGCAAGGTGTGGGTCAGCCCGGTCGACACCGTGGTTCGGGTGCGTACCGGTGAACGAGGAGCTGACGCGCTGTAGTCGGAGCGTCCGTCGAGACGCCTTCTCCCCGGCCAGCAATCGCGTGAGCACAACCCGGTGATCGGCCGGGGAGGAGTCGAGATGACAGTGAACAACCCAGAATCCGCCGGAGCCTCTCCTCAGGGGGCTCCGGCGGATTCGTCCCGGCCCGCCAGCGATCTGACGGCGGCGACCCGGCAGTTGCTCAGCGGGGGATCGCGCCAGCTGGATGCGGCAGCACTCCGCAACGCGTTACTCGATCTGCACGAATTCTGGCTCACCACAAAGGCTGCCGAGATCGGGATCACCGCCACCAGTGGATTCTCGATCGTGGCCACCGGAGGTTTGGGCCGCGGTGAGATGTTGCCGTACTCCGACCTCGATCTCACGCTGCTACATGACAACATGCCGGTCGAACTTGTCTCCGAGGTGGCCGAGAAACTCTGGTACCCCCTGTGGGACGCGAACATTCGTATCGACCACAGTGTGCGGACGGTCCCTGAGGCGCTCAAAGTCGCAGGTGAGGACATCGCGGTGGGTCTGGCGATGCTCGACGCGCGTCATATCGCCGGTGATGCCGATCTGTCGGCGCTGCTGGTCGGCGGGTCCCGCAGGCAGTGGCGGATCGGAATCGCCTCGCGGTTCGACGAACTCGTCGAGCATGCGCAGTCGCGGTGGGAGCGCAGCGGCCAGATCGCGCACCGAGCCGAACCGGACCTGAAATCGGGTCGGGGTGGCCTGCGCGACGTTCAACTGCTCAACGCGCTCGCGATAGCGCAACTGGCGGACGTGTATCCGAGCCGGGCTCTGGCCTCGCCGACCGGAACTCTGGGCGATGCGCACCTGGCGCTGCTCAATGTTCGTACCGAGCTGCACCGGGCCTCCGGCCGAGGCCGGGAGTTGTTGTTGGCCCAGCATGCCGACGAGATCGGCGCTGCCTTGCGGATCGGGGACCGTTTCGATCTGGCCCGCACGCTCTCGGATGCCGCCCGGACCGTCAGTTACTACGTGGATTCCGGGATTCGCACCGCCGCCAATGCCTTGCCGCGGCGTGGCTTCGCCGCTTTGCGCCGGCCAGTGCGACGTCCCCTCGACGAAGGGGTGATCGAGTACGCGGGCGAGGTGATCCTGGCCCGCGACGCCCGCCCGGAGCGCGATCCCGGCCTGATCCTTCGGGTCGCGGCCGCATCGGCGGTCACCGGGCTGCCGATGGCGGTGTCCACGTTGAGCCGGTTGGCCGAAACCGCACCTGAACTGCGTACGCCCTGGCCTCGTCAGGCGCTGAAGGACCTGCTGGTGCTGCTCGCATCCGGTCCCGCGGCGGTCGCCACCATCGAGGCTCTGGACCGTACCGGACTGTGGGGCCGGTTGTTCCCGGAGTGGGGCGCGGTGCGGGACCTGCCCCCGCGTGATGTCGTACACACCTGGACAGTTGACCGGCATCTGGTCGAAACAGTCTCGCGGGCAAGTGCTTTCACCACCCGGGTATCACGTCCGGACCTGTTGTTGCTGGGCGCGCTGTGCCACGACATCGGCAAGGGTCGCGGCGGCGACCACAGCGTGATCGGGGCGGAACTGGCCACCCAGATCGGCACCCGGCTGGGGCTGTGGCCGTCCGACATCGACGTGCTGTCGAAGATCGTCCGGTACCACCTGCTGCTACCCGACACGGCGACCCGACGAGATCTGCAGGACCCCAAGACCATTGACGGCGTTGCCGATGCACTCGGCGGCGATATGGTGCTCTTGGAGCTGCTGCACGTGCTGGCCGAGGCGGATTCACTGGCCACCGGACCGGGGGTGTGGGGCGACTGGAAGGCCTCGCTGATCGGTGACCTGGTCCGGCGGTGCCGCCTGGTGATGGCCGGTGAACCGCTGCCGCAGCCCGATCCCATCGAGCCACGGTTCATGGCGCTGGCCTCCGAAGCCGGTGTGCATGTCGAACTCACCGAGGGCGACAGCCCGCACATCTACAACGTGACGATGATCGCGGCGGACCGTCGCGGCCTGTTGTCCAAGGCGGCCGGCGTGCTGGCGTTGAACTCGCTGCGGGTCCACTCGGCCTCGGTGAACAGTCACGAGGGCTCGGCGATCAACACCTTCGCGGTGTCCCCGCATTTCGGTGCCCCGCCGCCCGCCGAACTGCTGCGTCAGCAGTTCATCCTGGCCCTCGACGGCGAACTGGACGTGATCGGTGCCCTCGAGCGACGTGACCTGGAGGCCGCCCAGCATCCGACGACCCGGGCCGGCGAAATCCTGGCCTCGGTGCCGGCCAATCACGTACCCGCCCCGCCGCGCATCCTGTGGTCGTCGGGCACCGCTCCCGGAGACCTGATCGTCCAGATCCGCACGATCGACAGGTCCGGTTTGTTGGCCCGGCTGACCGCGGTGTTCGAGCGGGACGGCGTGGATGTCTCCTGGGCGAAGGTGACCACGCTGGGCTCCTCGGTGGTCGACGTGTTCTGCATCACCGCACCGGCACTGGCGGCCGACGAGGTGGGCCGGGCCGCGTTCCGGGAGGAACTGGAACGCGACATGTTCGCGATCCTGCCGGCGCCGCCGCCGGCCAAGCCGGCCAAACCGGCCGAGCACGCCAGCTGACCTCCGAGCGGGCACGCTGGTGGGCTCACCACCCCGCCCGGGCCCGGCCGCTAGGCTTACCACGTGTTTGAGAGCTTGTCTGACCGGTTGACCGGAGCCCTGCAGGGCCTACGCGGCAAGGGGCGGTTGACCGACGCCGATATCGACGCCACGGCGCGCGAGATCCGGTTGGCCCTTCTGGAGGCCGACGTCTCGCTGCCGGTGGTGCGTGCCTTCGTCGCGCGCATCAAGGATCGCGCCAAGGGCGCCGAGGTATCGGCCGCGCTGAATCCCGCGCAGCAGGTGGTCAAGATCGTCAACGAGGAGCTGATCGGCATCCTCGGCGGCGAGACCCGTCAGCTGGCCTTCGCGAAGAACCCGCCGACGGTGATCATGCTCGCCGGTCTGCAAGGCGCCGGTAAGACCACGCTGGCCGGCAAGCTGGCGAAATGGCTCAAGGGACTGGGTCACACCCCGTTGCTGGTGGCGTGTGACCTGCAGCGGCCCGGCGCGGTCAACCAGCTGCAGATCGTGGCCGAGCGCGCCGGTGTGGCTTCCTTCGCCCCGCACCCGGGCACATCGCCCGACGGCCTGGAGATCGGCGGCCACGGTGACCCGGTGGCGGTCGCGACGGCCGGTATGGCCGAGGCCCGGGCCAAGCACTTCGACGTCGTCATCGTCGACACCGCCGGCCGGCTCGGCATCGACGAGGAGCTGATGGGTCAGGCCGCGGCCATCCGCGACGCGGTGAAGCCCGACGAAACCCTGTTCGTGCTCGACGCGATGATCGGTCAGGACGCCGTGGCCACCGCCGAGGCATTCCGCGAGGGCGTCGGTTTCACCGGTGTCGTGCTGACCAAGCTCGACGGTGACGCGCGTGGTGGTGCCGCGCTGTCGGTGCGTGAGATCACCGGTGTGCCGATCCTGTTCGCGTCCGCGGGGGAGAAGCTCGAAGACTTCGACGTCTTCCACCCTGACCGGATGGCCAGCCGCATCCTGGGCATGGGCGACGTGCTCACCCTCATCGAGCAGGCCGAGCAGGTTTTCGACCAGCAGAAGGCCGAGGAGGCCGCCGCCAAGATCGGCTCCGGAGAGCTGACGCTGGAGGACTTCCTCGAGCAGATGCTGGCGATCCGCAAGATGGGCCCCATCGGCAACCTGCTGGGCATGCTCCCCGGGGCAGGCCAGATGAAGGACGCACTCGCCGCGGTCGACGACAAGCAGCTCGACCGGGTGCAGGCCATCATCCGGGGCATGACCCCGGCCGAGCGGGCCGATCCGAAGATCATCAACGCCTCGCGCCGGCTGCGTATCGCCAACGGCTCCGGCGTCGAGGTGTCCGAGGTCAACCAACTCGTGGACCGGTTCTTCGACGCCCGCAAGATGATGTCGTCGATGGCCGGCCAGATGGGCATGCCGTTCGGGCGCAAGAATTCCCCGCGCAAGGCCGCCAAGGGCAAGAACAAGCAGGCCGGTAAGAAGAAGGGCCGGGGTCCGACCCCACCGAAGAACCCGTTCGGCGCTGGCATGCCCGCCGGCTTCCCGGACCTGTCCAACATGCCCAAGGGCCTGGACGAATTGCCGCCCGGTCTGGCCGATTTCGACCTGTCGAAGCTGAAGTTCCCGGGTCAGAAGTAGCTTCGGTGAGCGCGCTCCACGTCCGGGGATGCGGTCTCCCTGACGGCGAGCCCGTCGAGTGGTGGATCGCTCGGGGCGTGCTGAGCGCCGAGCCGATTGCCAACGCCGACACCGTCTTCGACGGCGGGTGGATCATCCCCGGCCTGGTCGACGCGCATTGCCATGTGGGCCTCGGGCCCCATGGGGCCGTCGACCTGGACGAGGCGGTCACCCAGGCCGAAACCGAACGGGACGCGGGCGCCCTGTTGTTGCGGGACGCCGGTTCACCGGTGGACACGCGGAGTTTCGACGAACGCGAGGACCTGCCGCGCATCATCCGGGCCGGCCGGCACCTCGCTCGCCCCAAGCGGTATTCGCCCGGGCTGCCGATCGACATCGAAGACGAGTCGCAGCTGCCCGCCGCGGTGGCCGAGCAGGCGCGCTGGGGCGACGGCTGGGTGAAGCTGGTCGGCGACTGGATCGAGCGCGGCGTCGGGGACCTGGCGCCGCTGTGGTCCGACGAGATCCTCAAGGCGGCGATCGACGCGGCCCATGCCGAGGGAGCGCGGGTGACGGCGCACGTGTTCGGCGAGGATGCCCTGCCCGGGCTGATCAACGCCGGGATCGACTGCATCGAGCACGGCACCGGGATCACCGACGACATCATCGAATTGATGCTCGAACACGGCACGGCGCTGGTCCCCACCCTGATCAACATCGACAATTTCCCCGGTATCGCCGATGCGGCGGGCAAGTATCCGGCCTACGCCAAGCACATGCGGGACCTCTATGCGTCCTGTCGCCCCCGGGTCGGCGCGGCCTACGAGGCCGGGGTGCCGATCTTCGCGGGCACCGATGCCGGCGGCATGATCGCCCATGGCCGCATCGCCGACGAGATCGAGGCGCTCAAGGGCATCGGGATGAGCCCGACCGCCGCGCTGGGGGCGGCCAGCTGGGATGCTCGGGCCTGGCTGGGCAGGCCCGCGCTGGAGCACGGGGCCTCCGCGGACCTGGTCTGCTACACCGACGATCCGCGTCACGGTGGGGTCAGCCACCCGGATCTGGTGATCCTGCGCGGCCGGGTGTACTGAACCGCCGCGGGTGAGCCCTAATACACGTCGCGCAGGTAGCGGTGGGTCTTGATCAGGTCGTTGACGTAGGCGTGCGCGGCATCGGCGTCCATGCCACCGCTCTCGGCCACGATCTCGTGCAGGGCGGCATCGACATCCTTGGCCATGCGGTCGGCATCGCCGCACACATAGAGGTGGGCGCCGTCCTGCAGCCAGGCGAACAGCTCCGCTGAGTTCTCCCGCATGCGTTGCTGCACATAAACTTTCGCGTCCTGGTCGCGGGAGAACGCCACATCGAGCCGGGTCAGGGTGCCGGACTCGGTGAATCCCGTCAGCTCCTCGCCGTAGAGGAAGTCGGTGGCCCGGCGCCGGTCCCCGAAGAACAGCCAGGACCGGCCCGGGGCGGCGGCGGCCTGCCGCTCCTGAAGAAACGCCCGGAACGGCGCGATACCGGTGCCCGGCCCGATCATGATGATCGGTACATCGCCGGCAGGCAGCCGGAAATGGTGGTTGGGGCGCAGGTGGACCCGCACCTGCCGGGTGCGCTCGGCCAGGTAGGTCGAGGTCACGCCGCCGTGCCGCCGGTCGGCGCCGGGGTAGCGCACGGTGGCCACGGTCAGGTGTATGTGATCGGGGTGCGTCAGGGGGCTTGAGGCGATCGAGTAATCGCGGAACTGCAACGGGCGCAACGTATCGACGACCTCGTCGACCGTGAGGTCGGCCCGCTTGACGAGATCGAGGACGTCCTCGCCATAGGCGGCGGCCCCGGCCAACTCCTGCAGCGCACGCGACGGTGTGCGGATCTCGAGCCGCTCGGCGAGCAGAACACCCAGCGTCTCATCGGTTTCGGCTACGCGGTGCTCGGGCCCCACCTTGAGTTCGGTCAGGATCGCCGCGACCAGCTCGGGGTCGTTCACCGGGTGTACGGCCAGCGAATCGCCGGCCTGGTAGGCGATCCCGGAACCGGTGAGGTCGAGTTCGTAGTGGCGGACCTCTTTGTCGGATTCAGCAGCGGTGAGCAGTCGATTGACCGTCAGCGGCGCGGCGAACGGATGGTTGCGTTCCTGGCTGCGGTGCGGGGGATCGGCCGGGGGGTTCTCGACGACGGTGACTGCACCGCCGGCGGGGCCGGACCGGGCCGCGGTGATCTGCTTGACCAGGTCGGTGGTCCAGGCCGCGGCGGGCTCTTCGTAGTACCCGTCGACGTCGACTCGGTCGGTCAGCCGGGTCGCCCCGAGCTCTTCCAAGCGCGCATCGAGGAGTTTGCCTGCGTTGCAGAACAATTCGTAGGACGTGTCTCCCAGGGCCAGCACCGCGAAACTCATGTGCTCGAGTCGCTCGGTCGAGGCACTGATCGCCTCCCAGAACAACGTGGCGGTGTCAGGGAACTCGCCGTCACCGAAGGTTGACACCACCACGATGAAATGCGTTGTGGTGGTCAGACTGTCGAGTTCGACCTGGTTGAGTTCGACGGCCTCGGCGGGGATCCCGGCGGCCGTGGTGGCTTCGGCGAACGACATGGCGGCGTCTTCCGAGTTACCCATGTCGGTGCCATAGGCGACCACCAACGAGAACTCACGGTCGGACACATCGGCTCCCCTCATCGCGCGCGGGCGCACCACGCGAATTTAGGGTTACCTTAGTTTGTTGCGAGTCCCGGTGGGGCCCTACCTTTTACCCCTCGGCGATCGCCGTCAGTGTGAGAAGCCGTAGTCGAACAAGTCGATCGCCTGACCGTACAGATCGCCGGTGCCGTACATCTGGACCACGATCAGGCGTCGGTTACCGCGTTGGGCGGCACCCACATACGTCTTGCGGGCCAGGTCGGTGTATCCGGTCTTGCCTGCGATGTCGCCGGGGTAACGCCGGAGCAGCTCGTTCTGGTTGGTCAGGGTCTTGCCCGGGAACTGGGCCGACGGCTGGCCCATGATCTGTGCGATCAGCGGGTACCTCAGCGCCGCCCGCAGGATCACCGCGAGGTCGTGCGGGGTGGTGACGGTTTCCCAGCCGGGGCCGTCGAGGCCCGACGGCGAGGAGGCCCGGGTGTTGCGGGCGCCGACGGCGGCCGCCTTGCGGGTCATCGCCGCCACGGTGGCGGGCTGACCACCGAGCATGTCGGCGAGCATGTTCGCCGCATCGTTGCCCGACACCATCAGCAGCGCTTCGAGCAGCTGGCGGGTCGTGTACGGCTGACCTGGCTTCAGGCCCACGCACGAGCATTCGACCTTGGTGTGCGACTCGTTGGCCCGGGCGAAATTGTCGGGCCGCAGGTGGTCGAGCACGACCATCGCCAACAGCGGCTTGATGGTGCTGGCCGGGGCATACGAGCCGTTGGGATCTTTGGCCGCCAGTACCTGGCCGGTGTCCATGTCGGCGACCAGCCAGGCCTTGGCCGGCCCGTCGGGGATCTGGGCGCCCGCCGGCTGAACACCGGGCTGCGCAGCGACCGGCGGAGCCACGATGGCCGCGGCTGCCATCGCCGTGCCGAGGCCGAGCGAGAGCGTCACGAACAGTCTTCGCACGCCGGACGACGCTACGGAGCTTCGGACTCGATCAGCGCGCGGTCAGGTTTCCTTCGGATATCGACTGGACCGCGCAGCCTAGAGCGACCCGATGCTGGAGGACCGATCCTGGGCGAAACCCCAGTCCAGGAGCGTCGCGGCCTGGTCCCAGTAGGTCGGGCCGCCCTCTTTGATCAGTCCGTACATCATCGTCACCATCAACCGGCGACCGTCACGCTGTGCGGCGCCGACGAACGTCTTGCGGGCGATGTCGGTGAACCCCGTCTTGCCGCCGATGGCACCGGGGTAGCGATGCAACAGCTCGTCCTGGTTGACCAGCACCCGATCGCCGGTCTTGCTGGGAAATGTGGTCGACGGCATGGCGGTGATCTGTGCGAAGACCGGGTTGGCCATCGCTCCGCGGAAGATCGTCGCCATGTCGTGCGGTGTGGACCAGAACGGCATGCCGGGCCCGTCCAATCCCGACGGCGTCGCGACGTTGGTGTTGGTCGCCCCGAGCGCGACCGCCTTGGCGTTCATCTTGGCCACGGCCGCCTGGGGACCGCCGACCATTCGGGCCAGGGTGTTGGCGGCGTCGTTGCCCGAGGCGAGCAGTGCAGCCTCCAGCAGTTGGCGCGCGGTGTAGGTCTGCCCGGGCGCGACTCCGGCGCAGTTGCACTCGACTTTGGTATCGGCGTCGTCGGCCACGATCGTGGTGTCCAGCGGGACCTCGTCGAGCACCACCTGCGCCAGCAGGGTCTTGATGGTGCTCGCCGGTGCGTACCGGGTGTTCTCGTTGCGGGCCGCCAATACCTGGCCGGTGTCGAGGTCGGCGACCACCCAGCCCTGTGCGGGACCGTCCGGGATGGGCGCGGATCCGACCTGCTGCACATCGAGATCGGCTCGGGCCACCGGCACTGCCCCGGGTACCGATGAGAGCGGGATGAGCGCGACGGCGACCGCGGCCGTCGCTGCAACAGAGAACCTGACGAACCTCCCCATGGCGGGCCAGCCTAATCGTGTTGAATCGAGACATGTTGAGCCTGGCCGAGATTTCGGATCGTCTGGAGATCCAGCAGTTGTTGATCGACTACTCCACGGCGATAGACCGCCGACTGTTCGATGACCTCGATGCGGTGTTCACCGCTGACGCCTATATCGACTACCGGGCGATGGGCGGTATCGACGGTCAGTACCCGGAGGTCAAGGCCTGGTTGGCCGAGGTGCTGCCGAACTTCCCGGCCTACGCGCACATGCTCGGCAACTTCGATGTCACGATCGAGGGTGACAAGGCTTCCTCCCGCACGATCTGCTTCAACCCGATGGTGCTGCCGGGGCTGGAGCAACAGGTGTTGTTCTGTGGGCTCTGGTACGAAGACGAGTTCGTGCGGACCGGCGACGGCTGGCGGATGAGCCGCCGCGTCGAGACCAAGTGCTTTGACAAGGTCGTCTGAGTCATCCGGGCCACAGGTGGCCTGATTCGGCGCGATTTTGGCCGGTACTGCCTGCTCTGGCACAATTGGCGGCTGTCTGCCGTGCGACTCGTTCAATGCGCTGCGCGGCGGTCACACACGTAAGGCAAAACCGGATCGGGCAATTCCGCCCGCATCGCCGAATTGCAGCGTGACACTCAAGGAGAAGTGCTCAACCATGGCTGTCAAGATCAAGCTCACCCGGCTTGGCAAGATCCGCAACCCCCAGTACCGCATCGCCGTCGCCGACGCGCGCACCCGCCGCGAAGGCCGCGCCATCGAGGTCATCGGCCGCTACCACCCCAAGGAAGAGCCGAGCCTGATCGAGATCGATTCGGAGCGCGCGCAGTACTGGCTGGGTGTCGGCGCCCAGCCCACCGAGCCGGTGCTGGCCCTGCTGAAGATCACCGGTGACTGGCAGAAGTTCAAGGGCCTGCCGGGCGCCGAGGGCACGCTGAAGGTCAAGGAGCCCAAGCCGTCCAAGCTGGACCTGTTCAACGCGGCGCTGGCCGAGGCCGAGAGCGGCACCGGTGCCGCGGCCGTCACGCCCAAGAAGAAGAAGGCTCCCAAGAAGGACGAGGCTGCAGCCGAGACCGCCGAGGCTGAGGCCCCGGCTGCCGAGGCCGCTGCCGACGAAGCCGCAAGCGAGAGCTGAGCATCGCAGTGAGTTCTGTCGTGGTCGACGCCGTCGAGCACCTGGTCCGCGGCATCGTGGACAATCCCGACGACGTACGCGTCGACATGGTCACCAGCCGCCGCGGGCGGACCGTCGAGGTGCACGTTCACCCCGACGACCTGGGCAAGGTCATCGGCCGTGGCGGTCGCACCGCCACCGCGCTGCGGACCCTGGTCGCAGGCATCGGTGGGCGCGGCATCCGCGTCGACGTGGTGGACACCGACCAGTAGCGTCGGATCCATGGACCTGGTTGTCGGGCGGGTTGTCAAAGCTCACGGCATTTCCGGCGAGGTCGTCGTCGAGGTTCGTACCGACGACCCCGACGCCCGGTTCACCCCTGGCGTGGCCCTTCGGGGCCGCGCCAAGGGGGGTGCCGAGCGCAGTTTCTCGGTCGAGTCCGTGCGTGATCACGCCGGCCGGCTACTGATCCGGCTGGCCGGTGTCGCCGATCGGAATGCGGCCGACGAGTTGCGGGGCACGGTGTTCATCGTCGACACCTCCGATCTGCCCGCTATCGATGATCCCGACGAGTTCTATGACCACGAACTCGAAGGCCTGCGGGTCGTCACCGTTGACGGCACTGCGGTGGGCGTGGTCCGGGAGGTACTGCACACCGCGGCAGGCGAACTGCTGTCGGTCAAGGCCGATGCGGACGGCCGCGAAGTGTTGATCCCGTTCGTCAGCGCCATCGTCACCTCGGTGTCCCGGGAGACCGGAACCGTCGTCATCGATCCTCCGGACGGTCTGCTGAACCTGGACCTGGTCTAGAAGGTGCGCAACTGTGCACATTGATGTCCTCACCATCTTCCCGGCCTACCTCGATCCCATCCGGCAGTCGTTGCCGGGCAAGGCGATCGACGCAGGCATCCTTTCCGTGGCCGTGCACGACCTGCGGAACTGGACCCACGATGTGCACCGTTCGGTGGACGACTCACCGTACGGTGGGGGACCGGGAATGGTCATGAAAGCGCCTGTGTGGGGTGCTGCGCTCGACGAAATCTGTTCCGAGGAAACACTTCTGGTGGTGCCGACGCCCGCGGGCCGCCCGTTCACCCAAGCTGTCGCCGAGCGGTGGAGTGCAGAGTCCCACCTGGTGTTCGCCTGCGGACGGTATGAGGGGATCGACCAGCGCGTGGCCGACGACGCGGCTCGTCGGATGCGCGTCGAAGAGGTTTCCATCGGTGACTACGTCCTCAATGGCGGTGAGTCGGCGGCCCTGGTCATGATCGAGGCGGTGGTCCGGTTGATGCCCGAAGTGCTGGGCAATCCCGCTTCGCACCAACAGGATTCGCATTCCGACGGCCTGCTCGAAGGGCCCAGTTACACCCGGCCGCAGAGCTGGCGTGGGCTCGAGGTGCCCGATGTGCTGCTGTCAGGGGACCACGCCAAGGTCGCGGCGTGGCGCCATGAGCAATCCCTGCAACGCACCCGCGAGCGCAGGCCGGACCTGCTCGACGAATCCTAGAGCCGGCCGCCGGGGAACATCGTCTTGACGGCGTCGGTGATGGTGTCGCGCGCGGTGGCGGCGTTCGTGGGCTGCAGTGAGCCGATCACCATGATGAAACGACGATCGGGGCCGATCACGCCGGTCGACAGGTGCATCCAATCCGAACCGATACAGCACATCCAACCCTGCTTGACCGCGACCGGTTCGGCGTAAAGGCCTTCGGGAATGCCGAATCGCTGCGGGTAGATGCCGCCCGGTTGCGTGCCGTCGATGGCGTTCGGGGTGGACTGGGCCAGGTTGGACAGGATGACGTTGGCCTGTTCGGCGGGAAGGCCGCCACTGCCGTTCATCAGCATGTCGTAGTAGCGCACCAGATCGGCCGCGGTGCTGATGGTGTTCCACCACCGCCCGTCGTTCGGCGGGCGTGTCGAACCCAGGCCGTAGCGGGCAGTCACCCGGTTGACGATGGCGCTGCCACCACTGCGGTTCCAGAAGACCTCGGCGGCGCTGTCGTCCGAGGAGCGCAGCATCACATCGAGGTTCTCGCGGTCCTCGGGGCTGAGTACCGTGTGACCCTTGGCTTCCTGCAGGAGCAGGTCGTCGGCGATGAACAACTTCACCACCGACGCGATGGCGATGGGTGTCCGGTTTCCGTTGGACACCGTTTGGCCGGTGTTGCGGTCGAGGACCAGCAGTGTGACCTCGGCGCCGGCGTCGGCGGCGTCATCGGTGGCCTGTTGCGCCCGGTCCTCGAGGCCGATGAAGGCGGCGGCGGGTTCCCCGGGCGACGCCTCGGGCAGCGGAGCCAGGCTGCCCTGGGGGACGACGACGGTCAGCTGGGGCGCGCCGGGTAGGGCAGGGGGCGTTCCGTAGACCCGTGCTTCGCAGCCGACGGTGACGACGGACATCGCGACCACTGCCGTCATGCTGGCCGCGCTCGCAATCCTGAGCCTCGACGGCGCCCGTCGCATGGTCCTCCTTGAACCGTCAATAAAATCCGATGGGCTGTGCAGGACCGGCGCATCGGTGGGTGAAGCCTAACTGTTTGCCTTGGGGAGCGCGTGCTTAGTTGTGCTCGAAGTATGCTGCCGGAGTCGGTACAGATGGGTGCGGCGACTCGCCGGATTTCACGGTATGGGGACCCGTCTGGCACAATTGAGCAGTTGTCTGCGCAGGGCTGGGCCGGCTTGTCCGCGTTCCGCTGCGAGATACACCCCGATACACCCGAAAATAGCTTCGGCTGCGCGCCATGGGCGCGCCCGTCCGGAGCCGCGAACAACAAGGAAGTGTCACCGATGAACACGCTGGACTTCGTCGATCAGGCGTCGCTGCGCGACGACATCCCGACCTTCAGCCCCGGCGACACCGTCAACGTGCACGTGAAGGTGATCGAGGGCTCGAAGGAGCGCATCCAGGTCTTCAAGGGTGTCGTGATCCGTCGCCAGGGTGGCGGCATCCGCGAGACCTTCACCGTGCGGAAGGAAAGCTACGGCGTCGGCGTCGAGCGGACCTTCCCGGTGCATTCGCCCAACATCGATCACCTCGATGTCGTGACCCGCGGTGACGTGCGTCGCGCCAAGCTCTACTACCTGCGCGAACTGCGTGGCAAGAAGGCGAAGATCAAGGAAAAGCGCTGAGCGCGCTGCTCCGCCTGACGAAGCACTCGTCGCGGGACCGGTCACAACGCTCGCTACTGTGGTGCCTGTGACCGGACCCACCGATTCTGCTGACGCGCGCTCGGAGGGCAGCCTCGAAGCCGACTCCGAACCGCAGTCACCGGCCGCAGAGGCGCCGGACGAGTCGCCCGAGAAGAAGCACTCCACGGCGCGCGAGATCGCCATTCTGGCCACCATCGCCCTGGTGCTCTATTACGTGACGCTGACGTTCATCGCGCGTCCGTACCTGATTCCGTCGGAATCGATGGAGCCCACGCTGCACGGCTGTGCCGGCTGTGTGGGTGATCGGATCATGGTCGACAAGGTCACTTACCGGTTCTCCCATCCGGAGCCCGGTGATGTGGTGGTCTTCAAGGGGCCGCCGTCGTGGAACATCGGTTACAAGTCGATCCGTTCGGACAACACCGTCGTCCGCTGGGTGCAGAACGCCCTCTCGTTCGTGGGGTTTGTGCCGCCGGACGAGAACGACCTGGTCAAGCGGGTTATCGCGGTGGGTGGTCAGACCGTGCAGTGCCGTGCGGACACCGGTCTGACGGTCGACGGGAAACGTCTCGACGAGCCGTACCTGGACCCGGCCACCATGATGGCCGACCCGGGTATCTACCCGTGCCTGGGTCCTGAGTTCGGGCCGGTCACCGTCCCGCCCGACCGCCTGTGGGTGATGGGTGACAACCGGACGCATTCGGCCGACTCACGTGTGCATTGCAGCAATCTGCCCGCCGACGCGCGGAAAGGTCTGCAGTGCACCGGCGACCCGATGGCCGGCACCGTTCCGGTGGAGAATGTAATCGGAAAGGCACGGTTCATCGCCTGGCCACCGTCCCGATGGGGCGGTATCAATGGCGTGAACCCGCAGACCGACTCCTAGGAGCTGCCCTGTGCCTCCAGTGGTGAAGACGTGGCCGCCGCGAACGGTGATCCGGAGGTCATCCGGCCTGCGCACCCTGGAATCCGCGCTGTATCGCAACGGTCTCGGCCCGGTCGCCGGGGTGGACGAGGTGGGCCGCGGGGCCTGTGCGGGGCCGCTGGTCGTGGCCGCCTGCGTGCTCGGACCCAACCGGATGGACAGCCTGGCGTCTCTCGACGATTCCAAGAAGCTCGGTGAGCGGGAGCGGGAGCGGCTGTTTCCCCTTATCCGCCGGTACGCGCTGGCGTATCACGTGGTGTTCATCCCGTCGGATGAGGTGGACCGGCTCGGCGTTCACGTGGCCAATATCGAGGGCATGCGGCGGGCGGTGGCGGGGTTGTCCCTGCGGCCCGGATACGTGCTGTCCGACGGATTCCGGGTACCGGGCCTGGCGGTGCCGTCTTTGCCGGTGATCGGGGGAGATGCGGCGGCCGCGTGTATTGCGGCGGCCAGCGTGCTGGCCAAGGTCAGCCGGGACCGGTTGATGGTCGAGATGGAGCAGCACCATCCCGGTTACGGGTTCGCCGAGCACAAGGGGTACAGCACGGCGGCGCACTCCGCGGCGTTGACCGAGTTGGGGCCGTGTGTGGAGCACCGCTACTCGTATGTGAACGTGCGGCGGGCCGCAGAGATCACCGGGGTGCGGCGGGCCGCAGAGATGGCAGACGTGCGACGGGAGATGGCACCAATGCGGCATGCTGAAGCGGGGTACGTAAAGATGATCGACAGGGCATCAGCACAACCAGAAGGACAGCACACCAGATGAGCGCCGAGGATCTCGAGAAGTATGAAACCGAGATGGAGCTCTCGCTTTACCGCGAATACAAGGACATCGTCGGGCAGTTCAGCTACGTCGTAGAGACCGAGCGCCGGTTCTACCTGGCGAACAGCGTGGAGCTGATTCCGCGCAACTCCGAGGGCGAGGTCTATTTCGAGTTGCGGCTCGCCGACGCCTGGGTGTGGGACATGTACCGCCCGGCCCGGTTCGTCAAGCAGGTGCGCGTCATCACGTTCAAGGACGTGAACATCGAAGAGGTCGAAAAGCCCGAGTTGCGGTTGCCGGAGTAGCAGCGAACAGGGGGGCGACGCGATGGCGGCAGTCAACACCGGATCCGACGAAGTCCGGCGACATGCCGAGGCGGTCCTGGCGCACCTGCCTGAGGTTCGCACATGGCAGGAGCCGCTGTACCGGGATCTGCATCAGCATCCCGAACTCTCGCATCAGGAACGGCGCACGGCCGGTGTGGTCGCCGCCCGCCTGCGCGAGTCCGGTCTGGCCGTCCATGAAGGTGTCGGAGGAACCGGCGTGGTCGGGGTGCTGGGCAACGGCGACGGTCCTCGGGTGCTGATGCGGGCGGATATGGACGCGTTGCCGGTGGCCGAAGCGACCGGTCTGCCCTATGCGAGTGGCGAACCCGGCGTGATGCATGCGTGTGGTCACGACGTGCACGTGACGTGCCTGCTGGGTGCGGCTGAGTTGATGGCCCGGGCGACGGATCACTGGCGCGGCACCCTGATTGCGGTTTTCCAGCCCGCCGAAGAGGTGGGCGACGGGGCGCGCGGGATGGTCGATGACGGCCTGGCCGATCTTGTCGGCCCGGTCGATGTGGCGTTGGCGCAGCACGTATTTCCGGCGCCGGCCGGGCAGCTGCGTACCCGCAGCGGCCCGGTGCTGTCTGCGGCCGACAGCATGAGAATCACGGTCTACGGTCGTGGCGGGCACGGTTCCATGCCGCAGGCCACGGTGGATCCGGTGGTGCTGGCGTCGATGATCGTCATCCGATTGCAGACGATCGTGTCCCGCGAAGTTGATCCGAGCCAGACGGTCGTGCTGACCGTCGGCAGCATTCAATCGGGGACCAAGAGCAACGTCATCGGCGATCATGCGGTACTCGAACTCAACCTGCGCACGTTCGACGAATCGGTGCGCACCGCGGTGCTCGCCGCGATCCGGCGCGTGGTCATCGCCGAGTGCCAGGCGTCCGACTCGCCGCGCGACCCGGAATTCGAGTTGTACGCCAACTTTCCGCTGACCGTCAACGACGATGCGGTGACGGCTCGTGTCGAGGCGGCGTTCCGTGAGTACTTCGGCGACCGGGCGCAGACCATGCCGGCCGGGTCGGCCAGTGAAGACTTCAGCGACATCCCGGCTGCGCTGGGAGTGCCCTACACCTATTGGGGTTTCGGCGGTATCGACGAGGAGACCTTCAGCGCGGCGGTGGCCGCCGGTCGCGCTCGCGTGGACATTCCGGTGAACCATTCACCGCGGTTCGGCCCGGTGCTCCAGCCGACGTTGGACACCGGTACGGAGGCGCTGGTGGTGGCCGGGCTCAGCTGGCTTCAGCCTTGAGGTGTTCGCCGAAGAACGCGAACACCCGCGCCCAGGCGTCGGCGGTGGCGGCTTCGTTGTAGCCGAAGCCGGCGATTCGGAGAAAGGCCTGTCCGGGCAGTTGATTGGCGAAGCTGTGCCCGGCGTCGGGGTAGACCTTGATGTCGGCCGGGATGTTCTTGTCGTCGACGACGCGCTGCAACCGGGCCCCTGCGCCGATGCCCAAGGGATCGCGGCGGCCGAAGCTGGCTACAACCGGGCACGAGGCGTCCAGTGTCTGGTCGAGCCGCCGCGGCAGCGGGGTGCCGTAGAAGGGGGCTGATGCGCCAAACCCCTTGGGGCCCAGGACGAGTGCGAATTGTCCGCCCATGCAGAACCCGGCGATGCCGACAGCCCCGGTGCACTGCGGGTGCGCGAGCAGGTGATCGCGGGCGGCCAGGATGTCGTCGAGCGCCCGGCCGCGCTGGGTGAGGAGTTCTCGCATCACCCGCGTGATGCACCGGGCGCGGCCGCCCCGGGCGTAGAGATTGGGTGTGAGTGAGAGATAGCCGGCGGCTGCGACGCGTTCCGAGATCGCCTCGTTGTCCGGGCCGTAGCCGATGGCATCGTGGATGATGACCACGCCGGGCCACGGTCCCTGGCCATCGGGAAGACTGAGTAGAGCGTCGATCGGGCCGGCCGGGGTGTCCACGGTGATCGTCGTCACCTCACCGAGGGTAGCGGGCGATGGTCAGGTTCCGCAGAACGTGCGGTAGGCGCCGAAGTCGTCGGGCGCGGGCGCGGCATACCGTTCGAGGCCGGGGCGTTCGTCGTAGGGCGCCGCGACGGCCTGCATGAGGCGCCGGACGGGCTCAAGGTCATCGTTCATCGCCGCGGTCAGCGCTTCCTCGACCAGGTGATTGCGGGGGATGTACACGGGATTCACCCGGTCCATCGATTCGGCATCGGGGTGCAGGCCGTGCCACCGCGCCAGCCACTCGTCGAACCCGCGGGCGATCGCGGACTCTCCGCGCGCGGTGCGCCCGAGGTCGCAGAAGAACGACGTGTAGTCAGATCGGTTCTGCTGCAACAGCGCAAGCAGGTCGTCGATCAGAGCGCGCGCCACGTCGTCATCGACATCGGCGGGCAGCCCGAGCTTGGCGCGCATACCGGCCGACCATGCCGCGTCGAACTGCGGCCCGAAGGTGTGCAGTGCCTGGGTGGCCAGCTCGACGGCTTGTTCGCCGTCGTCGGCGAGCAGGGGGAGCAGGGTTTCGGCGAAGCGGGCCAGATTCCACGCGGCCACCGCGGGCTGGTTGCCGTAGGCGTATCGGCCGCCGTGGTCGATCGAGCTGAATACCGTTGCGGGATCGAAGGTTTCCATGAACGCGCATGGACCGTAGTCGATGGTTTCGCCGGAGATGGTCATGTTGTCGGTATTCATCACGCCGTGGACGAACCCGACCAGCATCCACTGCGCCAGCAGCGAGGCCTGTGCCGAGATGACCGCCTCGTACAGCGCAAGGTACGGGTTGTCGGCGTCGGCCGCTCCCCGATGGTGGCGGGCGATGGCATGGTCGGCCAGCCGGCGCAGCAGCCCGATGTCTCCGGCGGCCTGGGCGTGCGCGAAGGCGTACTGGAAACTGCCGACCCGCAGATGGCTGCCCGCGATCCTGGCCAGCACCGCCCCGGGCTGCAGGGTGTCGCGCCGGACGTCCCGGCCGGTGGCGACGACGGCCAGTGCCCGGGTCGTCGGAATGCCCATGGCGTGCATCGCCTCGCTCACGATGTACTCGCGCAGCATGGGTCCCACGACGGCCAGGCCGTCGCCGCCGCGGGCGAACGGGGTGCGTCCCGACCCTTTGAGATGCAGGTCGCGGGAGCGGTCACCGGGACCGACGAATTCACCGAGCAGCAGCGCTCGGCCGTCACCCAGGCGTGGGACGTACCCGCCGAACTGATGACCGGCGTAGGCCTGGGCGACGGGAGTGGCGCCCTCGGGAACGACGGTGCCCGACAGCAGACCGAGCCCGTCGGGGCTGCGCAGCCAGGAGGTATCGAGGCCGAGGTCGTCCGCCAGGGGCTCGTTGAGCACGAGCAACCGCAGTGCCGGGGCCGGCTCGGCCTGCCACGCGACCGCCATTTCCGGAAGGGCGCGGGCGAATCGGTTGTCCAGTCCGACCTGGGGCGGCCGGGTCGGGTCGGGTGCGACGCTCACAGGTCGAGCCTACGGAGCCTCAGAGGCTGCCGAGGTCGTCGGGCACATCGACGGCGTATTGCTGAAGGACGTCGAGGGGAACCAGGTCGAGGGTGCGCTCATGGGTGGCTGCCAGCACCACCGGGGCCGCCTTGCCGTCGTTGTGTGCGCGTAACCAGTTGACCGCGGTCACGCACCAGCGGTCGCCGGGCGTCAGGCCCGGAAACCGGTATTGCGGTGCCGGCGTCGACAGGTCGTTGCCGATGGACTGCTGATGTTCGAGGAACTCGGCGGTCACCACCGCACAGATGGTGTGCCGGCCCGCGTCGGCGTCGCCGGTCGAGCAGCACCCGTCGCGGTAGAAGCCGGTGAGCGGATCGGTGCCGCATTCCTCCAGTGGGCCACCCAGCACGTTTCGATCAGCCATGTGATCAGTATGGGTGCCGAAACGGCGTCAGCGTGGTGGCTGCAGGGCGGCGCTGCGTTGCGCGTCGAGCACCAGCAGCGCCACGTGCAGGGAAGTCATCGATTCGCCGTCGTCGAGGTTGACGCCGAGCCGGCGTTCGATCGAGGTCAGCCGGCTGTAGAGGGCGGGGCGGCTCATGTGCAGGCGTTTGGCCAGCGCGGACTTGTTGCCTGCGAGTTCCAGGTAACCGCGCAGCACTTCCACGTCGTCGCTGCTCTGCTCGGCATCGTGGATCAGCAGGGTCTTGAGTTCGGTTTCGGCGAACATCTGGACGCGCGGATCGTCGAGCAGCAGTGTGATCAGACCGCGCAGGCGGACATCGGAGGCGCGCACGAACGGGCGCGTCAGATCCGACATCGATGCTGCGACCTCGGCGACGTGGGCGGCTTCGCGCAAGCCGTGGACGGCGTCGGCGAACGCACTCGCGTCGCCGCCGACGGCGATGACGACCTTGTCGGTGTCCCCACCGCGCACGATGGTCTCCCGCCAGCCTTCGGCGAGACGTCGCAGCGTGGCTTCGGCGCTGGATCCGCGTCGGGGGTTCAGCGCCAGCACCAGGCCGATCTCACCGTCCCGCCGTATCGAGCAGATCGCGCTGTGCCCTTGGGCTTTCACACTGTGGGCGACCGCATCGAGGATGCGGATGTTGCGGCGTTGCGTGCCGACCGGGTCGAGCCGGTCCGGTGGGGCGCCCACCCGGACGGTGGCCGGCAGGTAGGGCCCGCCGGCCCGCAGGCCGAGGGCCAGGGCCCGGGCGTCGGCCTCGCGGTCGTCGTCGATCCGTCCGGCCAGGACGTCGTCGATCAACCCGCTCTGCGCCTGATGTTCGAGGCCGGAGCGGCCGCGTTCGGCCATTCGGTGAAGGGCCAGCGCCTGGGCGGCGCGTTCGAGGACCATCGTGGTCTTGGCCGGTGCGAACGGGGCGTGCGGCACGATCAGCCTGCCCCATTCCTCGGTGCGCGGGCCCACGGCGGTCGTGGCCCACGGTTCGGTCATCGCCCGGGACCGGCGCTGCCAGTCGGAGAGCACGCCGGTGGCCGGTTCGTTGCGGGGCGAGATCGCCAGCACCTGGTGCGAGAGGTCCTCGAGCACCACCGACTCATCGATCATCTCGGCCGCAGCTCGCACGATGTCGGCCATCGTCGGGCGCTTCATGCTCAACTCGGTGAAGGTTTTGTGGGTGCGGTGGGCGAATTCGAGCTCCTCGTACTGGTCGGCGACGATGAGCCGGTGCACGGCCTCGGTGACCTCGACGAACCTGGTCTCCCGGTGGAGCACCACGAGCGCAAGTCCGAGGGTCTGGGCCGTCTCGCCGACGTTGGCGGGAAGCGAATCGATGCGGGTGCCCAGCTCGACGACCACCCCGACGACGCCGGCGCGCTGCATCCGCCGCAGGTAGTCACGGGGTGCGTCGCGCAGCGCGGCGCCGGTGGTGAGCACCAGTTCGCCGCCCTGCAGCAGGCCCGCGAGATCGGGCATATCGCTGACGTGGACCCACCGCACCGGGCGTTCGAGTTGCTGCGCGCTGAGTACCTCGGGCTCGCCGGCCTGCACCACGGGGAGCCCGATGATGTCGCGCACGGTCGGGATCATTTACAAAGTGTAATGAACGGGTGAAATGGACTTACAGGTTGATGGCTCCGGCGGGGTCGGTGGTGGCTCAGAGTGAGAGCCGTACCCCAATGCCGCAGGAAGGTTCGGACCTATGAGCAATGTCATCCAGCACTGGCGCGACGGCAAGATCTTTGCCGGGACTTCGACTGACACCGCTCCGGTAACCAACCCGGCCACGGGTGCGGTGACCGGTGAGGTCGCACTGGCCAGTGTGGACGACGCACGTGCGGTGATCGACGCTGCGGTGGCTGCGTTCCCGGCCTGGCGTGACACGTCGCTGACGGTGCGGACTCGCGTTCTGTTCCAGTTCAGGGAGCTGCTCAACTCCCGCAAGGAAGAGCTGGCCGCGCTCATCACCGCCGAGCACGGCAAGGTGCTCTCCGATGCCCTGGGCGAGGTGAGCCGTGGCCTCGAGGTCGTCGAATTCGCCTGCGGTATCCCGAGTCTGCTCAAGGGCGGATTCAGCGAGAACGCCTCGACCAACGTCGATGTGCACTCCGTACTGCAGCCGCTGGGGCCGGTCGGGATCATCTCGCCGTTCAACTTCCCCGCCATGGTGCCGATGTGGTTCTTCCCGATCGCGATCGCCGCGGGCAACACCGTGGTGCTCAAGCCGTCGGAGAAGGATCCCAGCGCTGCGCTGTGGATGGCCCGGCTGTGGGCTGAGGCCGGCCTGCCCGAAGGCGTCTTCAACGTGCTGCAGGGTGACAAGACCGCGGTCGACGAGCTGCTGACCAACCCCAAGATCAAGGCGATCTCCTTCGTCGGCTCCACCCCGATCGCGCAGTACGTCTACGCCACTGCCACCGCGGCAGGCAAGCGGGTGCAGGCGCTGGGCGGCGCCAAGAACCACGCCGTGATCCTGCCCGATGCCGATCTGGACCTGGCCGCCGATGCCATGGTCAACGCCGGTTTCGGTTCCGCGGGTGAGCGCTGCATGGCCATCTCGGCCGCGGTCGCCGTCGGCCCGATCGCCGACGATCTGGTGGCCAAGATCGCCGAGCGCGCCGCCACCATCAAGACCGGTGACGGGACCAAGGATTCGGACATGGGCCCGCTGGTCACCAAGGTGCACCGCGACAAGGTGGCCTCCTACATCGATGCCGGCGAGGCTGACGGGGCGAAGGTCGTGCTCGACGGCCGTACCGTCATGGATGGGGCGGGTCAACGGGATTCGGGTGGCTTCTGGCTGGGCCCGACCCTGCTCGACAACGTCACTCCCGAGATGAGCGTCTACACCGACGAGATCTTCGGCCCGGTGCTGTCGGTGCTGCGGGTCGAGACCTACGACGAGGCTCTGGAGTTGATCAACAACAACCCCTACGGCAACGGCACGGCGATCTTCACCAACGACGGCGGCGCCGCGCGGCGTTTCCAGAACGAGGTCGAGGTCGGCATGGTCGGCATCAACGTGCCGATCCCGGTTCCCATGGCCTACTTCAGCTTTGGCGGCTGGAAGGCATCGCTGTTCGGCGACAGCCACGCGCACGGCGCCGAAGGCGTGCACTTCTTCACCCGGACCAAGGCCATCACCACTCGCTGGCTGGACCCCAGCCACGGGGGCATCAACCTCGGCTTCCCCGAGAACAAGTGAGAGAATTTCACCCATGACTGTGATTCAAGAGTCCGCCGCGCTGCCCAACGGGTTGACCGTCGAGGCGGCGAAGGCCGAGGCCGCGCGGGCCTATGAGCTCGACCGCGCACACGTGTTCCACTCCTGGTCGGCGCAGGAGGAGATCTCGCCGATGACGATCACCGCCGCGCAGGGTTCGTACGTGTGGGACGGCGACGGCAACCGCCTGCTGGACTTCTCCTGTCAGCTGGTCAACACCAACATCGGCCACCAGCACCCGAAAGTTGTTGCCGCCATTGCCGAGCAGGCCGCCAAGCTGTGCACGGTGGCCCCGCAGTACGCCAACGCGGCCCGTTCGGAGGCGGCCCGACTGGTCGCCGAGCGCACCCCCGGTGAGCTGAACAAGGTGTTCTTCACCAACGGCGGCGCCGACGCGGTCGAGCATGCGGTGCGCATGGCCCGTCTGCACACCGGCCGTTACAAGGTGCTGTCGCGCTACCGCGCCTACCACGGTGGCACCGACACTGCGATCAACCTGACCGGTGACCCGCGGCGCTGGCCCAACGACCGCGGCAACGCCGGCGTCGTGCACTTCAACGGACCGTTCCTGTACCGCTCGTCGTTCTACGCCGAGACCGAGGAACAGGAATCCCAGCGCGCGCTGGAGTACCTCGACAAGCTGATCCAGATGGAGGGCCCGTCGACCATCGCCGCGATCATCCTGGAGTCGATTCCGGGTACCGCCGGCATCATGGTGCCCCCGCCCGGCTATATGGCCGGGGTGCGGGAGATCTGCGACCGCTACGGCATCGTGTTCATCGCCGACGAGGTGATGGCGGGATTCGGCCGCAGCGGAAAGTGGTTCTCCATCGACCATTTCGACGTGGTGCCGGACCTGCTCACCTTCGCCAAGGGCGTCAACTCCGGTTACGTGCCGCTCGGTGGTGTGGCGATCAGCCCGGCCATCTATGAGACGTTCGCCCACCGGCCGTACCCGGGCGGTCTGACGTACTCCGGGCATCCGTTGGCCACCGCGGCCGCCGTCGCGACCATCAATGCCATGGCCGACGAGGGCATGGTCGAGAACGCGGCCAAGATCGGCGCCGAGGTTCTGGCACCGGGCCTGGCCGAGCTGGCCGCCAAGCACCGCAGCGTCGGCGAGGTGCGCGGCGCGGGCGTGTTCTGGGCCGTCGAGCTGGTCGCCGACCAGCAGACCCGGGAGCCGTTGGCACCCTACGGTGGCTCCAGCCCGGCGATGAACGCCGTGGTCGGCGCGTGCAAGGCCAACGGCCTGCTGCCGTTCGCCAACTACAACCGCGTCCACGTGGTGCCGCCGTGCAACGTCTCGGAAGAAGAGGCGCGCGAGGGTCTGGCGATCCTGGACAAGGCGCTCGACGTGGCCGATCAGCACACCAACTGATCTTTGGCGCACGTCGTCACCGCGACTGTGCTCAGGGACAAGAATCGCGGCCGCGAAAATTCTGTCCCTGGGTGCAGTTTCGGTGAATGGCCTTAACTGCCGTTGCCAACGATGAGGTCTTTGATCTCGGCCAGGTGTTCGTCGATGGAGCTGAAGCGGGCGCGGGTCTCCTGGCGGAAATCCGCCAGTTCGCGCTCGACAGAGGTGAGGTGTCCCTCCACAGATGTGAGCCGCGTACCGTGCTCGCGCTGGTTGGCGCCGAGGGCATTGACGGCTGCAAGCACCGCGCGGTAGTCAAACTGGGAAGCCTCAAGCGCAGCCACTCGAGCTTCGAGGTCTTCCAAGGTCGCCATCGCCCCATCGTAAAGGCGTCCAGATCTGACGGCCATGCCAATCGGCTCACCCTGTGGATAACTTCGTTGACCCCTGATCCGCGGCACAAGTTGGGACACTGGACTCGTGCGTTCACCTGCCCAGTGCTGGCTAACCGACATGGACGGCGTCCTGGTGCGCGAAGAACATGCGCTCCCGGGTGCCGCCGAGTTCCTGCAGACATTGGCCGAACAGGAACGGCCATTTCTGGTGCTGACCAACAACTCGATCTTCACGCCGCGTGACCTGGCCGCCCGCTTGGCACGATCGGGCTTGATCGTCCCCGAGGCGGCGATCTGGACGTCGGCACTGGCGACGGCGGCGTTCCTCGACGATCAGCTGCCGGGTGGCTCGGCCTATGTGATCGGTGAGGCCGGGCTGACCACCGCGCTGCATGAGGCCGGTTACACCCTGACCGACATCGCGCCGGACTACGTCGTGCTGGGGGAGACCCGCACATATTCGTTCGAGGCGATCACCAAAGCTGTCCGGCTGATCCTCGGCGGTGCCCGGTTCATCGCCACCAACCCCGACGTCAGCGGACCGTCGGCGGAGGGCCCGCTGCCCGCGACCGGATCGGTGGCCGCGATGATCACCAAGGCCACCGGACGGGATCCCTACTTCGTCGGCAAGCCCAATCCGATGATGTTCCGCAGCGCGCTCAATCGGATCGAGGCGCACTCGGAGAACACCGTGATGGTGGGGGACCGGATGGACACCGATGTGGTGGCCGGCATCGAGGCGGGCCTGGACACCATCCTGGTCCTCACCGGTTCGACGTCGGTCTCCGACATCGAGCGCTATCCGTTCCGGCCCAGCCGGGTACTGCCGTCGATCGCCGAGGCGATCGAGCTGATCTGATGACCTCTGTCGAGCTGATCGGGGTGCCGTTCGATGGTTATGGCCGACGTGGCAACCAGGCGCGGGCCGCGCAGGCACTGCGGGATGCCGGCTTGCTCAACACTTTTGGTGACGACCGCGTCGTCCGGGCCGACGATCTTGACCTGCCTGCCCCCGATCCCCGGCGTGGACCGTCGACCGGCTTGATGAACGAGCCCGCTTTACTCGCGATGACGTCGTCACTCCATGACAGAGTTCTCGATGCATTGGTGGCCGAACGGTTCCCGGTCGTGTACGGCGGTGACTGTTCCACTCTGCTGGGCATCGCCACCGCGCTGCGTGACCATGCCCACAACGTCGGCTTGGTCTTCATCGACGGCCACGAGGACACCATGCCGCTGGACGTATCCGAGGATGGGGAGGCGGCGAACACCGAGATCGGGCTGCTCCTCGGGTTGACGGGGCGGACCCTCACCGGGCCGCTGGCCCGGCAGCTGCCTGCGCTGCGGCACGAGTTATTGGTGGTGCTGGGCCCGCGCGACGACAGCTGGCGGCGGCAGTTCAACGTCGGCACCCTCGCCGACTGCGGCGTGTGGCTGGCACCGCTGGCCGAAGTGGCGCGCGATCCGGCTGCCGTCGGTCGTCGGGCCATGGGCCACCTGACGCGCAACGCGGAGCGCTGGTGGCTGCACATCGACTTCGACGTGCTGGATCCGGCCGAGTTTCCGTCCCAGGGATTGCCCGATGTTCAGGACGAGCCGGGCGGCCTGACCTGGAGCCAGCTCACCGAACTCGTGCTGACCTTGCGCAATACCGCCACGCAGTGCGTCGGGTGCAGCATGGCGATCTATGACCCTGACCAGGATCCGTCCATGGCGGGCGCCGGTCAGGTCGTCGAATTCGCCAGGCTTGCCCTGGCGCACTAGGCGAGGTTCTCAATCAGCCGCTGATTCAGGAGGCCCGGTGACCGAAGCCATCGATGAACACTTCACCGCGACAGTCTCGGCGATGAGCACGCCGGGCCCCGGCGAAGTGCCCGCACTGAACGTGCCGAATCCCTTGGAGCTCTTCGATGCTCAGCTGGGTAGCCGGCATCTGGACCTGGCCGCACGTTGGCTGCGCTCACAGGGGCGGGGCTTCTACACCATCGGATCGTCCGGGCACGAGGGCAATGCCGCCGTCGCCGCGGCACTGCGCCCGAGTGATCCGGCGCTGCTGCACTACCGGTCGGGCGGCTTCTACCTGGCTCGCGCCGCGCAGGTCGGCGGCTCCGATCCGCTGCGTGACGTGCTGCTCGGGTTGGTGGCCGCCACCGCCGAACCGATCTCCGGCGGACGGCACAAGGTCTTCGGCCGTCACGACCTGAGCATCATTCCGCAGACCTCCACCATCGCCTCACATCTGCCACGGTCGGTCGGGGTGGCCTTCTCGGTCGCCCGCACCCGCAAGCTCGGCGTGGCTTGCCCGTGGCCCGAGGACGCGGTGGTGGTGTGCAGTTTCGGGGATGCCTCGGCCAACCACTCGACGACTCTGGGCGCCGTCAACGCGGCCCTGCACGCCACCTACCAGGGCCTGCCGATGCCGCTGCTGTTCGTCTGCGAGGACAACGGCATCGGCATCAGCACGCCGACTCCGCGCGGCTGGATTGCCCATGCCTATGCGGGTCGGAAGGGACTGCGGTACTTCGCGGCCGACGGCTGCGATCTCGTCGACGCCTTCGGAACGGCACGCGCCGCAGCCGATTGGGTCCGCCGCGAACGCAAGCCCGCGTTCCTGCATCTGCGCACGGTGCGGTTGATGGGGCACGCGGGTACCGACTACGAGCAGGCTTACCGGCGGCCCGCCGACATCGTCGCCGACTATGAGCTTGATCCGGTGCTCAACACCGCGAGAACACTTGTGGCCCAATGTATCCTGACGCCAGAGCAGGTACTGGACCGATACGAGGGCAAACGTGCCGAGGTGATGGGCCTGGCCCGCGAGGTCGGCGATTGTCCGCAGTTGGACAGCGTGACGGCGGTGATGCAACCGCTGCGCGAAACTCTCGACGACGCCAGGGCGGTGCCCGTCGCGGCCCTGGACGGCTCCGGGGGTCCGCCGCTGACCGTGGCTCTGGCCATCAACCGGGCGCTGCAGGAGGTACTGGAGGTGCACCCGGAGACGATCGTGTTCGGCGAGGACATCGCCCGCAAAGGCGGGGTCTACGGGGTCACCCGCGGCCTGCAGGCCGCTGCCGGGCCCGCGCGGGTGTTCGACACCCTGCTCGACGAACAGACCATCCTCGGCCTGGCACTGGGTGCGGGCGTCTCGGGTCTGCTGCCGATACCGGAGATCCAGTACCTGGCCTATCTGCACAACGCCGCCGATCAGATCCGCGGCGAGGGAGCCACGCTGCAGTTCTTCTCCAACCGGCAATACCGCAACCCGATGGTGGTGCGGATCGCCGGCTACGGCTACCAGAAGGGATTCGGCGGTCACTTCCACAACGACGACTCGATCGCCGCGATCCGCGACATCCCCGGCGTGGTGATCGCCTCACCGGCCCGGCCCGACGACGCCGCGGCCATGCTGCACGCTTGCGTCTCCGCCGCGAAAACTGCCGGCGCGGTCTGCATCTACCTCGAACCGATCGCCTTGTACCACAGCAAGGATCTCTACGCCGACGGCGACCAGCAGTGGCTGGCGCCCTATCCACAGCGGCCTGCGCGCATCGGTGCGGCCCGGACCTACGGCGACGGCGCCGACCTGACCATCCTGACGTTCGCCAACGGACTGTGGATGAGCCTGCGGGTGGCCCGTCGCCTTCGCCGGGCCGGGATCGCCGCCCGGGTGGTCGACCTGCGCTGGCTGTCGCCACTGCCGGTCGAGGACATGCTGCGTGAGGCGGATGCGACCGGCCGGGTGCTCATCGTCGACGAGACCCGCCGCACGGGGGGTGTGGGTGAAGGCGTGCTGGCAGAACTCGCTGACCACGGCTTCGCCGGCCGGGTTCAGCGGGTCTCCAGCGCCGACAGCTTCATCCCGCTGGGCGATGCCGCACTGGAGGTGCTGTTGTCCGAGGACACCATCGAGGCCGCCGCGGTGAAACTGGTCGGCGAACGGTCTTGATAGCTTGACTCCCATGGCCGAATCCGTAACGCCGGACCCGACCCGTCCGCTGGCCGGCGTGCGCATCATCGAGATCTCCAGCTTCGTCGCCGTGCCGCTGGCCGGCATGACCCTGGCCCAGCTGGGGGCGGATGTGGTGCGGGTGGACCCCATCGGGGGCGCGGCCGACTACCACCGCTGGCCGCTGACCGACGGTGGCGACAGCATCTACTGGGCCGGGCTGAACAAGGGCAAGCGCTCGCTGGCTGCCGATATGCGCTCACCCGACGGACAGCAGCTGGTACAACGGCTGATCGCCGAGGCCGGCGTGCTCATCACGAATGTGGCCGGACGGCAATGGCATTCGTACGACGTGCTGTCGGCGCTGCGTCCTGACCTGATCCATGTCGAGGTGTCAGGGCGTGCCGACGGCGGTACCGGCGTGGACTACACGGTCAACGCCGGGCTGGGCTTCCCGATGGTCACCGGACCTGCGCAACTGGCCACCCCGGTCAACCATGTGCTGCCGGCCTGGGACGTCAGCTGCGGGCTGTACGTGGCGCTGGCGGTCAGTGCCGCGCTGCGCCACCGCGATTCCACCGGTGAGGGCGCACGGATCAGCATTCCCTTGGAGAACGTCGCGCTCGCCACGGCGGGCAACCTCGGGTTCCTGACCGAGGTGATGATCAACGGCACCGGCCGCGAACGGCTCGGCAACACCCTGTACGGCACCTACGGCCAGAACTTCACCAGCAGCGACGGCGTCGGATTCATGCTCGTGGCGCTGACCGGCCGCCATTTCCGCGACCTCACCGAGGTCACCGGGACCACCAAAGCCGTTGCCGCCCTTGCCGAGGCATTCGGAGCCGACTTCAGTGACGAAGGTCAGCGCTACACCCACCGCGACGCCCTGACCGGATTGTTCACCCTGTGGTTCAGCGAGCACACTGCCGAGGAGATCAGCGCAGCGCTCTCGGGCACGTCGGTCCTCTGGGAGCGGTACCGCAGCTTCGCCGAGGTCGCCGTCAACGAGCGGGTGGTCGCCAATCCGCTGTTCACCCCGCTGGAGCAGCCCCGTATCGGTACCTACCTGGCGCCAGGCCTACCCGTATCCATCGGCGGGATGTATCCGCCCGCCGTTCCCGCACCGGCGCTCGGTGACGACACCACCGCCGTGCTGGCCGACCATTTGGGGCTCGGTGCGGACGAGATCGCCGCACTGACCGAATCCGGCACCGTCGCAACAGGTACCGACGCTCCGTGAGCACCTTGCTGAAGCTGTTGGACCTCCGTGCCGGCGACGGTGAGGTGTTCACCGGCCGGGCCAGCGGCCCGGAGGGCAAGCGGGCCTACGGCGGTCTGCTGGCCGCGCAGAGCCTGGCGGCCGCATGCCGGACGGTGGCAGATGACCGCGCGCCGACCAACATGCACCTGCAGTTCCTGCGCGGCGGGGACGCCGGGGAGGGTGCCGAGTATCGCGTGCAGCACGTGTACGACGGACGCACGGCCTCGGCCCGCCGCGTCGAGTCCTACGAGCACGGCCGCATGCTGACGACGGCGACGGTGTCATTCGCGACGGAACTCGCCGGGCCCGAGCACGGCTTGAGTGCGATGCCGCACGATCCGGACGTGCTGCCGTGCACCGGCCCGCCCGGGCCCGCGCCCTCGCTGCCGCTCGACGAGTTCGACATCCGGATCGCCGACGACGGGACGGACCAGGAATTCGTGCGCCGGATGTGGTGGCGGGTCACCACTGAACTGCCCGAGGATCCGTTGGTGCACATGCTGATCGCGGTGTATATCACCGATCTGTACGGCATCGATCCGGCGTTGGCCGTACACGGGCACAGCATGCGTTCCCGCAGCCACCGCAGTGGCACGACTGATTCGTCGATCTGGTTTCACCGCCCGGTGCGGGCCGGAGAGTGGAATCTGCTGGAGTCGCGCTCGCCCGCTGCCGCGCGGGGCCGCGGCCTGATCACGTCGAGCCTGCTTCGCGCCGACGGCGCGGTCGCCGCCACCCTGGTGCAGGAGGGGCTGGTCGTCGAGCGTGATCCGGCGTGACCGCTACGGTTTCGGCCCCAGGCAGTTGTCCGGACTCCAGTCGTTGAGGTGGCGCACTCCGTGGACTACGTCGACGAAGTGCGGAGCGATGAAAGTCTTCGTGATCGCCATCAGCACCATCAGGATGCCTATCGTGGCGAACCCCGACACGACGGCAGTCCTCAGCGAGGCGCGCTCGCCCGGTAGCCGATCCCAGCGGGTGTAGAACAGCAGCGCCGCGAAATGCCATGAGCCGTAGATGAGTACGTTGAGACCCCACATGCCGACGCCGTTGTCGAAGCAGTAGTTGTAGCCCGAGTAGGCGAAGGTTTCGCCGAGAGGCATGATGCCGGCCAGGAGTAGGCACAGGACGGCGTGACGGGCCGGCGAGTCGCGGGCCAGGACCCCGCCGGTGCGGTCCAGCAGTTGGCTGAGCACCCGGTAGAGGGTTCCCAAGATGACGGTGTAGAAGCCGAACACGCTGATGGTCATGGGCAACATGAACAGCGGTACGCCATTGGGATTCCATGCCGTGTGGAATGCGAAGTGGCCGTGCAGCACCTCATACCAGGGGTCGGTGCCGACGAACCCGCCCAGCACGGCCCAGATGGTCAGGAAGACACCCATCCGGAAGCCGTACAGCTCGGTGAGTGGGCGCCCGCGGTCTTCGGGAACCCGGAACACCAGCGGCCAGATGAGGGTGCCGAGCGCCATCACGATCGCCTGACCGACCAGTGCGGGGTCATTGGGACGCTCGTAGCTGAGATTCATCACGACCAGCCCTTGCAGCGGAACCGTGACGAGAAACCACACCAGATAGATGATCTCGGTGCGCCGCTTGCCGGGATTCGCCGCCAGGAGATGGAACTTGTGCGGTTCTGCCTGGGTCATCGCCCGCGTGCGAGGTCGAAGGACGTCATCACCATATCGAGGATCTCGGGAGTGAGCAGCGCACCGGCGTACTCGACCCAGCACCAGCTGCGTTCGGGATCCCTGCCCGACGAACCGGGCACCAGACGGCCGAAGTAGTGGATGTAGCTGCCGGACGTGTCGAACGTGAATGTGTATGTGTCCGAACCGATGTTGGCGTCCAGCCTGGTCAGCTTGCCGGCGCCGTCGAACGTCGGCGTTGCGGTGATGTCGTCGTATGCGGTGGTCACTCCGTCGACGACCTGATAGCCGGGGCCGAACGCGACGCCGTCGCGCCCCTGCCAGAAACAGCCGCCGCCCCATTCTCCGTCCGGGTACTCGTGTACCCACGACACCCACATACCCTGCAGGTGCCTGGCGATGGGGAGCTCCGGATACACCAATCCGGGTGGCCCGTAGGCGTAGTCCTGGTGCAGGTAGCCCGAGACGGGTACACCCTCGATGGTCCCGGTGGCGGCCATCAGCTCATGGCGGTAGTACACCTGCTCGGTGACACCGCGCTGCTCTGGAACATGGACGGTGAACACGTCGGTGACGTTCATACCGTGCATTTCCCAGCGCCCGCTCGCATCGTGCCAGTGGAATCCGCCGGCGTCGCGCTCGATGCGTCCGCTGGGATAGCTCAGCGTGACCTTCTCGTCGGCGTCGGCATAGGTCATCGGCTCGAACCAGTCGATGTTCGAGTACTCCGCGAACAGGTGCGGCGGGTCGGGATCGAACGACGCGGGCAGCTTCTTGAAGCCGGTGATCGGTGACACCACATGTGTCATTCCGGCGATGAAGTCATCGGCCCCGCGCAGTCCCCAATATGTCTTTCCCGCAGCATCATTGACCACGGCGCCGATCCACATGCCGGCGAGCCCGACATCCGGCGCCGGAGTCCAGTCCCGTCGATAGTGGTCAAGGGTGGGCGGATGCGTTGCCACCGTGAACTCGAAGTTGCTCACTGGCCAGCCCCCAAGGGTGAAGTCGATCATGCCGCGGATGTTGTCCCGGCTTCCAGAGCCCTATTTAAATATCTAGATATATCCTTTGTAAAGGACGCGGAGCGACACGGGGCTGACGGCTACTACCCCGATTGGGCCATCGGATAGTTTGGTCGTTGTTCGAGGTGTTGCTCCGAATGATCGGACGGTAGGGAGACGAGTGGCCAAGCCGACTGCGGCGAAGGGTGGAACGTCCGGCGGCTCAGCGTCGGGAAAACCCAAGCAGATTGCCGACGAACTGCGCGACCTCATCATCGCCGGAAGGCTCGATGAGGGTGACCTCCTGGGCACCGAGGCCGAGTTGTTGGAACGCTTCCAGGTGTCGCGTCCGTCATTGCGCGAATCGTTGCGCATCCTGGAGGCCGAAGGTCTGATTTCGGTGCTGCGGGGTGCATTGGGCGGTGTGGTTGTACACCGGCCCGATCAGCGCATGACGGCTCGAGCGGCGGCCCTCGTGATGCAGTCTCGCAGCATCTCGCTGGCCGATGTATTCGAAGCCAGTGCCGTTATCGAACCCGCCTTGGCACGTATGGTCGCGTTGTCCCGCGGACGTGAACGTGCCGCTGTGCGCCTACGTGAGTTCGTGGTCGAGATGAAGCGCACCGTTCAGGATCCGACAGCCTGCACCACGGCGATGGTTGGTTTTCACAGCGAGATGGTGCAGCTGGCCGGCAACCAGACCCTGATCATCATCTGCGAAATGATCAATGAGGTCATTACCCGTGCGGCAGTGGCTGATGTCCTGACGCGAAGCCAAGGGGAGCCGGTTACGTCGCGGCGTCGCACGATCCGTGAGTTCGAGCAGCTCGTCGATTTGATCGCTGCCGGGGACGGTGACGGAGCGCAATCCCACTGTGCCGCGCACATGGCCCGGGTGCGGCGGGCTCTGCTCGGCGAGCGTGGCAGTTCGACGATCGAGGTAAACCGGCATCGGTGACACAGGTGACGGCGCCCAAAACCTCTACAGGCTTCTCTGGACGCGGGACTTGATGATGCGTTAGCTTGGATTGATTTGAATTGTCAGACGTATCGCCGGGCCTGCCTGGCACTCGACATGCGGGAGGCACCCGTGGCCGACGTGACCCCGGCACGCATCGGGTTGCTCATCGATTACCTGGACGAGAACGGCAACTACGACGAGAACGTCCTTCCTGCACTGCAACTCGTCGCTGACGAGTATCTGGAGCGTGGAATCCTCGAACGTCCGGTTGAATTCGTCATCCGTGCCGTCCAGGGTCTGCCGAAGGGGTCGTTTCGGGCGGTGCGCGACGCCTTCTTCGAGTTGGTCGAGCAGGACGCGTTGGTGATTTTCGGCCCCTGGGTGTCCGAGAACGGGGTCGCACTGCGCCCGTACGTCGAGGGACTGGCCCAGGTGCCGATCATCACCATGGCTGCTTCCGAAAGCATGCTTGGCGATTGGGTTTTCGGACTTCCGGCTGGTTCCATGGAGGAGGAACCGATCATCATGGCCACCGTCGCGTCGCTCGATGGGTGCCGCACCGTGGGCGTGGCGTTCGAGGACAGTCTCATTGGCCGCGAGTATCTGCGAACGACGCGGGAGGCCTGCCGAGATGCGGGATTGACGATCACCGCAGAGGTGGCGATTCCTCAAGTTGAAAGCGACAAGCATGCCGCCATGGCTACCTTGGCGCACGGCAAGCCCGACGCGGTCATGCACGTCGGCTTCGGGCTGGGAATCATCGGCATGAATGCTGCACTTCACCACATCGGTTGGATGCCGCCGCGCTATACGACGACCGCATTCGAATTCGCCGCGACCAGTCCGTGGTGGCGTGAGCAACTCGCCGGCTGGATCGGTCTTGACCAGTACGACGAGCGGAATCGGACTGCGCAAGCCTTTCTGGATCGATTCGAGGGCGCCCACGGGCGGCGCCCCGAATACTTCTTCCCCTTGTACTGCTACGACGTTGGCAGGCTGATGATGACCGCGCTCGCCGGTGCTCGGCCCTTGACCGGTCTGGCTGTCAAAGAGGCGTTGGAGCGCATCAAGATGCTGCCCGCTGCGACCGGTGCCCCCGGGACCCGGTTGAGGTTCGGAAAGTTCATCCGGCACGGTTGGGTGGGCAGTGAATTCCTGGTCGCGAGGCGAGTGCTTCCTGACGGCAGCGCGTCAGTACTGCACGCCACCATCGAGGGACACGTGAATGACCCTCTGGTGCTCCGCTAGTCGCTTTTACATCTATATGTATCTTGCGCGTCTTCGCGCGTGACGCAAGGAAGTTGTCCGGCAAACAGCGGGCGGCAGTGAGTGGTCGCGCCTGATATCGCAGCGACGAGTGGTCACTTCGGCCCTGTGAACTGCTTGTAAGCGATACATCCTGTGCGGTCAATGCCGTCGGGTCGCCATCGAGGGATGCTCGCAAAGGGTAGACAACGCGTCGCGTGCTGCGTTATACCTTTAGAGGTATGCGGTCTTCGGTATCCGGGTGATCGCACGCGGAGCAGATCCGAATCAGCTTGCGGCGATCAGGGGTGGGGGACTCTGGAGCGCGCCGCGGCCTCGATCGGCACCGCGAAAGCGTTGCCGCCGAGGTGATGTGGTCGGCCGCCGCCACGAGGTGCGGTGGTCAGCCTCCGCAGCAGGCGTGATAGCGGACTTGGGAGGGGGTGAATCGCCGGTGGGCCGACACGGGGATCGATCCGATGTGGCGGAAGCGCGGGCGAGCGCGGAAACGCGCCGACGTGCCTCGGTGGCAGCGGTGAAGCCGAACTCCAGCGTTGGGCGTGTCTGGCCGCGTCCGGTGGCCGGGTTGATCACGGTGCTGATCATCGGACTGGCGATCATCATGGTGGCAGTGTTGTTTCGCGGTGATCTGAACTCAGCGGCCCCGGTCACGGTGCTGTCACCCCGCGCGGGACTGGTGATGAACCCCGATGCCAAGGTGAAACTGCGGGGCGTTCAAGTCGGAGCCGTCAAGTCGTTAGAGACCTTGCCCGACGGACGCGCGGTATTGCACCTGGCGATGGATCCTGCCCAGCTGCAGCAGATTCCGGCCAACGTCGGGGTTGATATCTCGTCGACCACGGTGTTCGGCGCGAAGTACGTCCAGCTCATTGATCCAGTGGATCCATCCCCGCAGGCGATGGTTCCCGGTCAAGTACTCGACGCCTCACGGGTCACGGTCGAAGTGAACACCGTTTTCGAGCAACTCACCGCGGTGCTCGCGACAATCGACCCGGCCAAACTCAACCAGACGCTGGGCGCGATCGCCTCGGCCGTCAACGGCCGCGGGCACTCGATCGGTCAAATGCTGGTCGACCTGGACACCTACCTCGCCACCATCGAGCCCGGATTGCCGGCGTTGAGTCACGATTTGGCCACTGCCCCAACCGTGCTCAACACGTATGCCGATGCAGCACCCGATCTGTTGACTGCTGCCGGCAATGCGAGCCGGATCAGCCAGAGCATCGTCGACGAGCAGCACAACCTCGATGCGTTTCTGGTCAGCATGATCGGGCTCGCCGATGTCGGCAACGACGTCCTGGCGACCAACCGCGCCGCACTGACCGATGCCGTGCATCTGTTGGCGCCGACGACCGATTTGACCAGCCAGTACAACCAAGCCTTGTACTGCATGATGGGCGGTTTGATCCAAGCCGCCTACATCAAACAACCGCAGGTACCCGGTGCCATGGTCAACGCGGGGTTCGTCCTGGGCAAGGAGCGCTACCGGTACCCGATAGATCTGCCCAAGGTCGCGGCCACCGGTGGCCCACAATGCGTCTCGGGTCTACCCAACGTGCGCTATCTGTCACGCCCGCCGTTCATCATCGCCGACGTCGGCACCAACCCCGCTCGATACGGCAACGAAGGCATCCTGTTGAACACCGATGGCCTCAAGCAGACCCTGTTCGGACCGCTTGCTGGTCCGCCGAGAAACTCCGCACAAATCGGTCAACCCGGATGAGGCACGCGACGAGGGTCACGGCGGTCAAGTTCGGTGTGTTCGGTGTCGTGATGGCGATACTGACCGCCTGCTTGTTCGTTGTTTTCGGCCAGTACCGGACCGGATCCTCGCAGGACTACTCAGCAGTATTTGCCGACGCTTCCAGCCTGAAGAAGGGGGACTCGGTGCGGGTGGCGGGCATCCGAGTCGGCACCGTCACCAGCGTCAAACTACGGCCGGACACCACCGTGCTGGTCAGCTTCGACGCAGATCGAAACGCGGTGCTCACCAACGGAACCAGGGCGATTGTGCGCTACCTCAACCTGACCGGAGACCGCTACCTCGAACTCGCCGCTGCGCCAGGACCCACTACCATCCTGCCCGCCAAAGCCCAGATTCCCATCGAACGCACCGCGCCGGCCCTCGACCTCGACTTGCTTCTGGGTGGGCTGTGGCCGGTAACTCAGGGATTGAATCCCGACGACGTCAACGCGCTGACCCAATCGTTGCTTCAGGTCCTGCAAGGGCAGGGCGGTGCCCTGCAATCGCTGCTGGCGGAAACCTCCTCGTTTACCACCGACCTCGCCAACAACGATCAACTCGTTCAGCAACTCATCGACAACCTCACCGCGGCAGTGGGCACGCTGGCCAAAGACGGCGAGAAGTTCTCCGGCACGATTGATCGCCTCCAACAGTTCACCAGCCAACTCGCCGCCGACCGCGATCCCATCGGCAACGCAATCACCGCCCTTGACAACGGAACCGCGTCGCTGGCCGACCTGCTCACCCACGCGCGCCCACCATTGGCCGGCACCGTCGACGAACTCAACCGCCTCGCCCCCAACCTGGAGACGCAAAAAGACCACCTCGACGCCGGGCTGCAGCGAATGCCGCACAACTACCGCAAGCTGGCGCGCCTGGGCGCCTACGGCAGCTTCTTCAACTACTACCTGTGCGGCGTGGCAGTGCGTGTCACCGATCTTCAAGGACACACAGCGGTCTTTCCCTGGATGAAGCAAGAAACGGGAAGGTGCTCGGACAACTGATGCTGAAATACCTTGGACCCCAGCTGATCCGACGCGGCTTCATCGGTGTCGTCGTTATTCTTCTGGTCATTGCCGTCGGGATGCGAAGCCAACAGTTGGTGTCCTGGGCCACCGAGATCCGATACCAGGCCTTGTTCGATCAGGCCGGCGGGTTAACCGTAGGCAACAACGTCACCATGTCGGGAACGAAAGTCGGCACCGTTTCGGGTGTGGAGCTTCACGATGGGCAGGCCCTGGTGACCTTCACACTCAGCAGTGACATTTCGCTGGGTACGCAAACCACCGCCCATATCCGCACCGGTTCGTTGTTGGGACAGCGGGTGCTGACGGTGAACACCGCCGGGCCTGGCCGGATGCGAGCCCTCGACGTCATCCCGTCGACCCGCACCTCATCGCCGTACTCGCTCACCGAGGCCGTGGGCGACCTCACCACCGACATCGCCGGCACCGACACCGACACCCTCAACCAGTCCCTAGATACTCTCTCGGCCACCATCGAGGCGATATCTCCGGAACTGGCACCGACTTTCGACGGCCTGACCCGACTGTCTCGGGCACTCAATGCGCGTAACCAAACGTTGGGTGAGTTGTTCAAACACATCAGCGAGGTCAGCGCGGTCCTGTCCGAGCGCAGCCAACAAGTCAACACGCTCATCCTCGACGGCAACGCATTGCTCGACGTTCTCGTGCAAGTGCGCCAGGGCATTGTTGACCTGCTCGCCAACACCTCGGCGGTGGCCAACCAACTCACCGACTTGGTGCGCGACAACGAGGCTGAACTAGCGCCCACGCTCGACAAACTCAACGCCGTCACCGCGGTGCTGGAGAAGAACCGCGACAACATCGCCAAGGCACTGCCCGGCTTGGCGAAGTACGAGCTGAGCACCGGTGAACTGGTCTCCAGCGGTCCGTACTACCAAGCCCAAATCGCCAACTTGAGCATGCCGCAGCTGTTGCAGCCCTTCTTGGACTATGCCTTCGGATTCCGCAGAGGAGCCGACGCAGGGCAGCCACCGGACAATGCGGGCCCTCGTGCCGAATTTCCGTTCCCGCGAAACGGCATCCCGCAACCACAAGAACGATGGGGACCGCCATGATCGCTCGCCGCCGCACCGCGCTGGCCGGTGCACTCATAGCGTTGACCCTCGCGGCCAGTGCTGTGCTGGTGCACGCCTCGTTCTTCGGCGTCAAAACAGTGACCGCCTACTTCAGCTCTGCCACAGCCATCTACCCGGGCGATGACGTCCGAGTCGCGGGAATCAAAGTCGGGACCATCACCGCCATCGCCCCCGAAGGCGACCAGGTGAAAATGTCGCTGGACATCGACAGTGGCGTGCCCATCCCCGCAGATGCCAAAGCCGTCATCGTCGCTGCCAACTTGCTCGCTGCCCGCTACGTGGAACTCACCCCGGCCTACCGGTCCAGCGACCCCCACACCAACGGTCCCACCATGGCCGACCACGCCGTCATCCCGATCGATCGCACTGCCGTTCCGGTCGAGTGGGACGAGGTCAAGTCTCAACTGATGCGCCTGGCAACAGAATTGGGGCCAAACAGCCAGGTATCGACTCCAGCGATCGCACGATTCATCGACACCACCGCCAACGCACTCAACGGCAACGGCGACAAACTTCGCGAAACCTTGAACCAGCTGGCCGGCGTCGGGCGCATCCTGGCCGACGGCAGTGGCAACATCGCAGACACCGTCAAAAACCTGCAGACATTGGTCACCGCGCTGCGCGACACCAACCCCCAAATCGTGCAATTCCAGGGCAGGTTCGCCACGTTGACCAGCATCCTCGATGAGAACCGCACCGATCTCGATGCCGCACTGAACAATCTGTCCTCGGCACTCGGTGAAGTCCAACGTTTCATCGCCGGCACCCGTGATAAAACCAGCGAACAAGTCCAGCGGCTGACCAATGTCACCTCCAACCTCGTCGAGCACCGCAAGGACCTCGAACAACTTCTGCATGTGACACCGACCGCGCTCGCCAACGGCTACGCCGACTACAACCCGGACACCGGCACCATTCTCGGCTCGATCTCGTTCACGAACTTCTCCAATCCGGTGCAGTTCGTGTGTGCCGCAATCGGCGCCGTCAAGAACACCACTGCAGCCGAAACCGCGAAACTGTGTGCGCAGTACCTCGGTCCCGGCCTGGACCAGCTCAACTTCAACAACTTGCCGTTCCCGATCAACCCCGCGTTGGCCCCCTCGCCGCGCAACGTCCTCTACACCGATCCCGCGCTGGCACCCGGCGGGACGGGAGGCGCTCCCGTGCCTGCCGAACAGCCTCCATCGGTTTCGGCCTTCACCGGGGCGGGCGACGTGCCTCCGCCTCCGGGTTGGAACCAACCGCCCGCGCCGCCGGGCCGGTATACACCGCTGCCCGCAGCGCCATCGCCGGCGCTCTATCCCGGCGCACCGCCGCCCACCGCCCCCAGCGTCGAGAACCTGCTACTACCTTCTCCCGCGCTGCAACCGCCACCTTTGCCCGAGCAACCTGGGCCCGTGCCACCCACTGAAGGGACGCCCCGACCATGACCGTTCGGTATTCAGCGGGAGTGAGCGTGGCGGTGATCGCCGCTACGGTGCTCACGTTGTCGGGTTGTGCATTCAACGGAGTGAACTCCCTGCCGCTGCCCGGCACCGTCGGACATGGACCCGGGGCCACCGTCTACCACGTGGAGATTGCCAACGTGGGTACGCTGGAGTCGAATTCACCGGTCATGATGAACGACGTCGTTGTCGGAAGTGTCGGTGCGATGACGCTCCGCGACCAGCACGCCGACGTCGAAGTCCGGCTGCAAAGCGGAGCCAAAGTCCCAGCCAATGTGGTCGCCACCGTCGGGCAGACCAGCTTGCTGGGATCACAGCACCTGGCGCTGGACCCGCCACCCGGGCAGCCACCGGTGGGACACATCGCACCTGGGTCCACCATTGCGCTGAACCGATCATCGACCTACCCCTCGACCGAGCAGACGTTGTCCTCACTGTCAGCGGTGGTCAACGGCGGAGGCCTGGGCCAGTTCGGGGACATCGTGCACAATTTCAATGCGGCATTGTCCGGCCGCCAGGACGCTATCCGCGACCTCATCACCCGCCTCGACAAGTTCGTCGGCGTGTTGGACCGTCAACGCGGAGATCTGATCGCCTCGATCGATGCCCTTGGCCGACTGGCCGGCACATTCTCCAGACAACACGAGGTGATCACCGAGACGCTGCGCACACTTCCCTCCGCGCTCGATGTGCTCCTGGCCGAGAAGCCACGCATCATCATCGCCCTCGACAAGTTGCGGGTCTTCAGCAACACCGCTACCGCGCTGATCAACGACACCCAGGCCGACCTGGTGAAGAACCTGCAAAACCTCCAGCCCACCGTTCGTGCACTGGCCGATGCCGGCCCGGGCATCATCGACGGCCTGATGTACGCCACAGTCTTTCCCTACGGCCAGAATGTGATTGACCGCGGCCTCAAGGGTGACTACATGAACCTGTTCGCCGTGGCTGACCTGACCGTTCCGCGCCTCAAACGCGGCCTGTTCCTGGGAACCCGCTGGGGTGTGGATGGAGCAGTACTGGCGCCGGCCCCCGGAGACCCCGGCTATGACTGGTACTACACCAACAATCCGCTCGGCGCGCCGCTCGCTGTGCCGCCGGAAGGCACCGAGTTTGCCCCTCCGCCCCCGCCAGTCGGGCCACCGGTGATCCTTCCCGGTGGGCCCGTCCCACCCGCAGCCGCTCCGCCCTCGAGTGCACCGCTGGGATCACCGCCACCGGCGGCGGCCGTGCCCCCCGAACCGCCAAGCGAGGAGTCACCCCTGCCCTCAGCAGATGAGGGGGGCCGCTGAATGCTCACTCGGTTGGTCCGGATTCAGTTGGTGCTCTTCGCGATCGGCTCGATCGCGGGTCTGGTCACCATGGTGGTGGTCTACATGCAGGCGCCGACGCTGCTGGGTATGGGACGTATCACCGTGACGGTGGAGCTGCCGGGAACCGGTGGGCTGTACCGCTTTTCCAACGTGACCTACCGCGGTGTGCAGGTCGGCAAGGTGACGGCGATCTCGCTCATCCCGCGCGGTGCCAAAGCGACCCTGTCGCTGGATGCCTCACCAAAAATCCCTGCAAACCTGAAGGCTGACGTGCGCAGCGTATCGGCGATCGGTGAGCAATACCTCGACCTGAAACCCATCTCGGACGCGCCCCCGTACCTGCACGACGGTTCGACGATCGCCAAGGCAGACACAACCATTCCACAACAAGTCGGGCCACTGCTAGACCAAACCAGCGCGCTGATCAAAAGCATCCCCAAAGACAAACTCGGACTGCTGCTCGACGAAAGCTTCAAGGCGTTCAACGGCGCCGGCTACGACCTGGGATCCCTGATGGACGCATCGGCCAAAGTCTCGGCCGGCCTGAACGATGTGCGCGACCCCACCAGAGCCCTCGTCGAGGACTCCGCGCCGCTACTCGATTCGCAGGCCGCTGCCACCAACGACCTGCGGACTTGGGTGCGCAGCCTGGCCAACATCACCACAACGCTGGTAGATGACGATCAACAGATCAGGAAGGTGCTCACGGATGGACCGGCATCGATCAACGAAGCATCCCGGCTCTTCGAACAGGTCAAGCCGACACTGCCGGTGCTGCTGGCCAACCTGACCTCGATCGGACAGATTCTGGTCACCTACCGCCCCGGCCTCGAACAAATCCTGGTGTTACTGCCACCTTTCGTCGCCAACATCATCTCGGCCGCACCCGATCACAATCCGACCGGGCTGGGGCAAGGCGATTTCACCATGTCATTCGGGGACCCACCGTCATGCACCGTTGGGTTCCTCCCGCCAAGCCAATGGCGCTCTCCGGAAGACACCTCCGAAGTGGACACCCCTGATGGCCTCTATTGCAAACTGCCCCAAGACTCACCGCTGGCGGTACGCGGCGCGCGAAACTATCCCTGCATGAACAAGCCAGGAAAGCGGGCCCCGACGGCCGAAATCTGCAACAGCGACGAGCCGTTTGTACCCCTGGCGATGCGCCAACATCTCACAGGCCCTTACCCACTGGACCCCAACCTGATCGCCCAAGGCGTGCCGCCCGACGCCAGGGTCGCCAACGACGACCACATCTTCGGCCCGACCAACGGCACCCCCATGCCGCCGCCGGCCGCGCAAGACCCGGCCCCTGGCGGACCCATCCAAATCCCGCCACCTACAGCACCGCCCGATCCCGCGCCGCCACCACCCGAAACTGACGCCACGGTACCGGCAGCACCAAGCGCATTCGGCGGCAACAACACTCACGCAGAGCCCGCGGTCGTCTTCGCGCACTACGATCCCAAGTCCGGACGCTACGTCTCACCTGACGGCCAGACCTATCAGCAGGCCAACCTCGTTGCCTCACGGCGGGCAGCGAACTGGAAAGACCTCGTGATGGAGGATCATCCATGACATCGACGCGAACCGTAAGACGGCAACCAGCGGCCACTGCACTGCCAATGCTCGTTCTGATCGCTGCGGCGACCGTGGCGGCATTGACCAGCGCTCCGAGCGCGACCGCTGCATTCTGCGACCCCACGCTCAACGGCGCCTACCGTGCAGTGTCCGACGGGACATGGGCGAAAACCAACGAGATCTTTCACGACGAAGCCACCGTGACCAGCACCTGGACGGTCAGTACGACATGCAGCTCCGAAACATACGACTGTGCAGGCGAAGTGAGCAGCAGCCAAGGGTGGGACGCCCCAATCCGATGCGACTCAGCCGGGCTGTGGTCAGTGCGGAGACACCTCGACCGGTGGGAGCCGTGCCACGACGGCACCGCTGCGCCAGCCGATCAGCTGCTGTACTTTTCGCCTGACCTGTCGGGATCGCCGAGCTTCGATGAGGTGAGTTCGTTCTCCGGTTGGGACCGCACCGTAGGCATCAGCGGTGGCTGCGGAATCAACCGGCCGCTGGTCATCGAGATGCCATTCCAGCTCACCCGCATTCAATGACGCGTGAGGAACCGTCGCCGCGAACCGAAACCAGCGTAGCGCCCTGTGCCGGAGGGCATCTGGTTCGTCCGGCCGGAGGGTGGCACCGAATGAGCTACTGTCAGTACATACTTCATAAACTGAAATAACACTGGGCCAGTGAAAGGTCTTGAGAATGAAGCGAGTACCGGTGACCAAGGATTCGGCAGGGTTGAAGTCAGCGGACTATGTGGTCGTGGGATCAGGTAGTGCAGGTGCGATCGTGGCGCGACGACTGGCCGACAGCGGCGCGACCGTCATCCTGATCGAGTCGGGCCGCCGGCGGCGTGGCCCGCTGGTCACCGTTCCCGGCATGTGCGGAGCCATCCACGCCGTCACATCGCTTCAACGGCTGGTCACCTGGCCCGCGTACAGCGTTCCGCAACGACATATGAAGGGCCGCACCCTGCCCCAGTCGCATGGCCGGATCCTCGGCGGCGGCAGCGCGATCAACGGGATGGCCTTTGTGCGCGGCAACCGGCAGAACTACGACGACTGGGCCACTGGTGGAGCGAAAGGCTGGGCGTTCTCAGAGGTTCTGCCCTCGTTCCGCAGGCTGGAGAGTTTCGAGGACGGTCCCAGCGAGCTGCGCGGCGGACATGGCCCCATCGCCGTCGAACGCGCCACGGGGTTGGCGCCTATCACCGAAAGATACATGGCCGCACTCGCGGAAACCGCCGGAGTCGGCATCAACAACGACTACAACGGCGCGCAGCAGACCGGGGTGGCGCCACTACAGCAGAGCGCCGGTGCGGGCCGAAGAGTGGGTACCGACCGCGGGTATCTATCGGACGCGCCGCCGAATCTTCGCGTACTCACCGGTGTCACTGCCACCCGGGTGATCACGGAAGCCGGGCGCGCAACGGGCGTGGAACTGGTCGCCGGCCGCAACCGGAGACCGATCGGCCCGGTACACGCGAACCGCGAGGTGATCGTCAGCGCAGGTTCCCTCGGTTCACCGCGGCTTCTGATGCTCTCGGGCATCGGCCATGCGGCGCACTTGCGTGACCATGGGATCAAGGTGATAGCCGACCTGCCCGTCGGTGACAATCTGCACGACCACTTGTTCGTGCCGATGTCCTATCAGGCTCGTGGCGGGCGCAGCGCATCACCGCTGAGTTTCGCCGGCGCGGCGGTACGTGAATGTGTGCGCCCGCGGTCGACGTACCTGGCGCACACCCTGTTTGAAGCGGTGGCGTTCCTCGATAGCGGCGTAGGAACGGGCACCGACGTTCCAGACCTGCAAATGTTCATTCTTCCGATGAGCTATCCGGAGAATCAGGACAGCCCGGGTCTGCACTTGGCCGCCGAGTCCTCGTCTTCGCTGACGCTCATGCCGACGATGATTTATCCCGAGAGCCGGGGAAGCGTGCGCTTGGCGTCGGCTGATCCGTTCACTGCTCCGCTGATCGATCCCAACTACCTGGCTGAGCCCCGAGACGTAGCGACATTGGTGGCCGGCATGGAGCTGGTCCGAGAAACGTTGACTCACCAGGCGATAGCGCGGGAGGTTGGCGGCGAGGTGCTGCCCGGTTCGAATCACACCGGCGCTGACCTGGCCGACTTTGTGCGCCGAAACGCCTCGGGTGTGTATCACCCGGTCGGGACCTGCCGGATGGGAACCGACGAACGCGCCGTCGTCGATCCCGAGCTACGGGTCCGGGGAGTGGAAGGGTTACGAGTCGTCGATGCGTCGATCATGCCGAGCATCGTCGGCGGCAACACCAATGCTGCGGCGATGATGATCGGAGAACGGGCCGCCGAACTGATCACCGGCGGCTGATTCAGTTGCGAGGTTGGCCCGCCAGATAGACCTCGAGCAACTGCCGAAGGCTGGAGCCCACGGCGTGGTCGTCGGTCAGTGGCGCGACGATGGCAGCCTCGGCAGCCTCACGCACCGACAGGCCGGCCTGGGCAAGGCGGGCTGCGGCAATCAGCACGCGGGTCGAGGCAACCTCTCTGAGCCCGGCACCGTCAAGGCGGCGGATCGCCTGGGCAAGCCGGACTAGATCCTCGGCCACGTGGGCACCGATGCCGCTTTCACGCTGCACGATGATCCGTTCTACATCTTGTTCTGGATAGTCGAATTCGATGGCGACCATGCGCTGGCGGCTGGAATCTTTGAGATCTTTGAGAACGCTCTGGTAGCCCGGATTGTAGGAGACGACCAGGCAGAATTCTGCTGCAGCGGTGAGTGTTTCACCAAGTCGTTCGATCGGCAGTGTGCGGCGGTGATCGGCGAGGGGATGAAGCACCACTGTGGTGTCCTGCCGGGCCTCCACCACCTCATCGAGATAGCAGATCGCACCTTCGCGAACCGCGCGCGTCAGCGGGCCGTCGACCCATTCGGTTTCCCCGCCACGCAACAAGAACCGCCCGACGAGGTCGGCGGTGGTGAGGTCGTCGTGACACGCCACGGTGATCAGCGGGCGTCCCATCTCATGAGCCATCGCCTCGACGAAGCGTGTCTTGCCGCAGCCGGTCGGCCCCTTGAGCATTACGGGCAGTTGTTGTCGGAAAGCGGCTGCGAACACTCGTTCTTCATTGCCGACGGCGTGGTAGAACGGACGCGCCACGGCGCGGGATGTGTCAATGGCAGCGTTAGGCGTCGGCATCAGATCGATGGTCCTTTCGGTGTCCTGACTGGTTTCGGCGGACTTCCGCGGTACGCAGAGCCGCTTGGCAGAGGGTGGCGATGACCGGCGCCAGCTGATCGGGCCGGGGGACTGCGGCGTAGGCCGCGGTGCCGAAGACGAGTGGCAGATCCTCTGACGGAGCCGTGGCGCCCACCGTCAGGCACAGACACCCGGTACCGCGGCTGCGTACTTCGGCGAGTGCCTTTCGAAGATCTCGGGCGCCGTGATCCAGGTCGTATCCGTGATCGAACGCCAGGCCGTCCGAGACAACGATCAGCAGGCGTCGGGTGGTGCCCCCACTTTGGTTGATGATGCTGGCGCCGTGCCGGATCGCGGCACCCAATCGTGAGTATCCACAAGGTTCTAGCTGATTCAGGCGGGCGAGCAGAGAACGCTCGTTGCATTCGGCAAACGTCTTCAACGTTGTCAGCCGGACGTTGTGTCGTCCGTGTGAGGAACAGGCGTATACGGCAACGCGGTCACCGAGCCGCTGCATGGTCGTCGCCAGCGCTGCAACCGCGATTCGTTGGTGGTCATGGATCCGAACTCGCCCGACGCCGGGCTCGGCGGTTGACCCCGAGATGTCGAGGAGGATCAGCGCAGACAGATCACGACGATCGCGGCCCGTCGCGAGATAAAATGCTCCGTCAGATTCCTGTGTAGTGAGTGCGCAAACCCGGTCCTCGACGGCGGCGTCGAGGTCGATGTCGTCTCCGTAGGGCTGCCGACGGCGGATCCCGAAACCGGTACCCAGCCGAGACAGTGGCCGTCGCATACCCAGATCAGGGTTGACCATCGAACCTTGCGGGCGGTCATCGGACTCGACCACGCGCACAGTGCACCACTCGGGCCGGTAGCGTCCGCTCCTTGAATCCCACTCCGGATACCGAAACCCTCTGCCGGATGGCGATGTAACGGGATCGTCCGCGACCTTGGTCCCGATCACCGCTGTGGAGCGCGCGTGCCCCGCTGCACTCAGCTGCGACATCGACCGTCCCCCGACCGGCCCGTCCGTACCGGCCAGGCCTGCTCCACGCAACAATGCGCGCAGGAGGCGCCCCATCAGTAGAGAGCCGTTTGCGGCGGAGAAGAAGAAACTGTCGTCGGGCATCTGGGTCGGCGGCACTGGATGTGTCGACCCTTCGGCGGCGGCGGCGGCGCTGCGCTCGCCCGAGTCTCGGCACTCGGGAGTTGCCGCATCAGTGGGCAGCGCCGCCAGTACCTGGCGTGGCCGAATTGCTCCCAGATACAGACCGGACTCCGGGAAGGCTGAACCGGTGCGTGCGAGGGCGAGAGAGGCTGCCGGTGAGTCGCTGAGCCGTGCGATGTCGTCGCGAATCATGTAGGCGAGTGACCGCGGCAGAAGATCTCGCAGTTCGGCGACGGCCCGCGGCCCCTCAATCTTCAGATATCTGCGGCGTAATCGACTGTGCCACAGCAGGGATCGCATCAGCTCGGACGAAAGGCTGCCCGCGCCGATCAGTGCTGAGTGCACCACCACCGCCTCGATGGCCTTTCGCGGATCCTCGCTGAGACTGAGCGTGATGGTGTGGCCGTCGGACCACGCCTGCTCGCCCGGTCTGCCGGCCACCACCTCGACCGGTCGGCCGGCGACCGCCGATGCAAGCATGTTGTGCACGTGCGGCGTGCGGTCATGGCCTGGCTCCGCCGCCACGGCAGTCACCGGGGATTGCAGCGGTTGGACTCCGTGGTGATATCCGTAGGCCGGCCGTCGGGTTGCCCGATCTGCCACGTGCTGCCTTTCCCGGCCGCGAATGGTCCTGGGGCGCCCTGAGATTGGTAGTATCCGCGTGGATCCCAGGTCTTGGCCTCTGGGTAGGGCCACGGGCAGGCGACGACGGAGGCCGCTCCCGTCGTACGTGCCAGCCAGAATGCTGAGCTGAAACTCATCATCGCGACGTTCAGGATGATCGCCATCACCAGAAACGTCGCCAGCTTGGGTCGACGATTGTGCAATGGCAGTCGTTGGGCGATCTTGTCGGCCTGCGATTTTCCGGTGTCGTCCCGATACAACAGAATCGACGCCGGGATCATGATGACCGTGATGAGCACGCTGGCCATCAAAAGCGGGAACTGACTGTTCTTGCCCACGTCGATAGAGCCGAATTCGACCACGTGGCTATAGGTGAGGAACTGGGTGCGTGTGAGCAGGATCTCTTGGGCGGCATCCCACATCACGCCGATGGCGAATGTCAGCACAGCTATCGAGATCAGTGGGTGGCGCCAAACGAACGCGTCAGGGCCTCGACGTCGCTGTAGTGCCCGCAGGATCGGCATGGCCAGGAAATAGGGCAGCAGGACATATGGTGCATAGATCACTGACGTCAACGGTTCGATCACCGGAGAGATGTTGAGCCACGGCCAATCTCGGGGGAAGTGCCACAGGTCCGGGTTGTAGACCAGGCCGATCGCCCAGTTGTTGATCGGGTCCCACCAGAAAAGGGTGCTGGACGCGAGGATCATCAGGATGACCGGATGCCCGGGATGCCGCCTCCAAACCACCACCGAAGCAACGATCGTGACGGCGAGGAGCAGTGCGCCCAATATCTGCCCCCACAAGACGAAATCGATGCTGGACCACAGTGGTTGCACCGGAGATGGTTTGCCTGCGCCCGCTGGATTCGCGTTCTCGGGCGAGGCCGGCCCATTCTTCTCCGCGGTCACCAGAATGACGACCCCCACCGCAGCAACCATCACCCAACAGGTGAAGGCCTTCCAGGACAGCGGCGCACGCAAGCGTCCGTCATGGTCGGCTACCGAAGGTTGGTGGACACGAGTTGATGGCTTCATAGCACTCCGCACTGTTTCCCGTGACAGGTGACGCGCGAGGTTTACCCCGCCCGAGTAAGACAGTAGCGCACATATTTCAGATAATGAACTATTGGTTGGATATCGGCCCTGGAACGCGAGGCCAGGTAGGGTATGGCGTCGTGGCTGACACCATCGGAGCTGCCGACGACAGCGACATCGTGGACTTTCTCGGTGCCGCGACAGACATCCGGCGCATGATTTCAACCCTCACCACGCCTGTGGCTCGTGAGTACGGAATCTCCGAGCGGGCACTGGGCATCATCTTCCTGGTCCATGCCGGGCTCGACCGTCCCGGCATGCTCATCGACTACCTCAACGTATTGCCGAGCACGATCACCTCAGACATCGACAAGCTCGTCGCCGCAGGCCTGTTGCGACGGACGCCATCGAACGACGACCGGCGGGGCGTCCGCATCGAGGCGACCCGTCGAGGCGCCGGCGCGCAAAAGAAGTCACTGCGCCAGTTGCACGACTTCTTCAGCGCCAAGGCGGCCGGCGTGGCCCTCGAAGAACTTCATGCCTGCATCGCCACGCTCCGCAAGCTCAGCGGCGTTCCGCAGTCCTCAGTTCCCAATCCGCATCGCAAGGCCGACGACGCCTCTTGATCGAGAACCGTCGGGTCATGGATGTGCCCCACAATCGAAGGTCAGTTCCCTGGTCCGAGCCGGCGGCAACAGATGCGACGTAGTTCCGGGCCGCGTTGACCAGATGTGTGAGTGCGATACCCACGATCAGAGCGACCGACACACCGAGCACCCTGTGGTCGCCGAACAACGGATAGACCTGATAGTGGGTCAGGTACGTGTACAGCGACGCCTCGGCGAGCAGACCGCAACCAGTCGCCACGATTGCGGGACAGCGCACCGCGGGTAACCAGATCAACAGTGCGAATCCGGCCAGCACCAGGGTTTCTCGGCCACTGTTGTTGAAGTAGCCGTGCACGCCGACCGCCAGCACCGCCGTGACGATCATCCGCTGCCAGGTGGCCGTGGCCTTGGCCGCCGCCCATCCGGCCGCGAAGAACCAGAACGCCAGCACTGTGAACCAGGCCTCGCGGCCCAGCCCGAATCCAGCCAGGTCGTACCGCAATACCAGCCCCAATGCCAGGAACGCCGCGGCGAAGGCGAAGGGACGCCGCCGCTCCAGCCGGTGTGCGCCCGGCAGCGCGCACACCGCGGTCAACGCCACCAGGATCCAGAACAGCACCTCGACGAACCACAACCGCCCGGCGGTCATGCTGTCGTGCGGTCCGAGGAACTTGTTGGCCAGCAACAGGTTCGACGCGTGGTAATCGTCGGTCAGGACCAACGCGACGGCGACCCAGGCGATGGAGGGCACCGCGATCCAGGCGAGCGTGTTGCGCAGGTGGCGCAACCGCGTCGACCGCGGGACGGGAGCCAGGCAGAACCGGCCGAAGTTGTAGCCGGCCACCCCGAGCAGGATGTGCGCACCGCCCCACAGTGCGAACAACTCGGCGTGTGAGCCGACGATGAGCAAAATGGCCGCGGCGCGCAGGGCGACGCTGGTTTCGACGGTGGCCCATCGGTGTGGTCGGAGCGCGCAGTGGTGCTCCATGTCCCGCAGCGTCATCCGGTGCCAATCCGTCGGCAGCCGGCCCAGGGCGCGTTCCAGCCGCACCGACATCGCCACATAGGACAACGAGTTGCCCCCGAGGTCGACGAAACTCGCGTCGCGGTCGATGGAAGCGGCGGGGACATGCAGAACCTCGGCGAACAGATCCCTCAGGTCCGCGACGGCGGTCACAGGCGGTTCGGCGGCACGCGTGCGCACCGCGGCGTAGTCGGGCTTGCCCGAAACCAACCGGGGCAGTTCGGCGACGAGCACAGCACGCACCGCGCCGGCGGGCACACCCGCCAGGGTCGCGGTCAACTGCTGCACTTCGCCGGCGGTGACGGTACCCGTGTCGATGGCTGCCACCGTAAGCGTTTCGCCGTCTTCGGCGCACAACGCCGTCAGCCCACGTTCGGCCAGCGTGGTCTGTAGACAATCCAGATCGATGCGCAGCCCGAACAGCTTCACGAACCGGCTACTGCGGCCGACGATCTCGTACAGCCCGTCAGCTGTGCACCGGGCGATGTCGCCGGTGCACAGCTCATTCACGGTGGCGCCCAGGGCCAGATCCTCGGCTCGGTCGGCGTACCCGAGCATCACATTGGCTCCGCGGTAGACCAGTTCGCCGGTGCCGGCGGGCCACGCGGCGCCCGGGCGGATGGACAGGCTGCCACCAGGGATGGGACGACCGATGGCTCCGGGGTGTGACATGGCCAATTCCGGAGGCAGATAGGCCATCCGGGCGGTCGCTTCCGTGGCGCCGTACATCACGAACAGCTGCCAGCCGCGGTCTCGCCCCAGCGCTGCGTACCGGCGCACGTGCTCGGCTGCCATCTGCCCGCCGGCCTGGGTGATGTACCGCAGGTGGGGGAGGTCCCTGGTGTCGAAGCCGATGCGGTCGAGCAGCTCGAAGGTGTGGGGCACACCGGCGAGGGTGGTGCCACGGTGGCGGGTGAACAGGTCCCAGAACTCGTCGTCGACCACCGAGCGTTCCGTGAGGATCAGCCCTGCGCCGCGCAGCAGGTGGCTGTTGACCACCGAAAGCCCGTAGCAGTACGACAGCGGCAAGGTGGTTGCGGCCCGGTCGGTTTCACTGATGCCGAGGTACTCGGCGATGGCGGCGGCGTTGCTGGCCAGGTTGGTGCGCGACAGGCGGACCAGCTTCGGTGACCCGGTGCTGCCCGAGGTCGACATCAGCAGCGCGAGGTCGTCGTGAAGTCGGTGCGTGCTGTGGATGCGCCGGTGGTGGATGCCCGCGGCGTCGATCACGGTATCGGGGGAGTAGGTCCGTAGGATCTCGTGGTGATCGCCGCCCGCGGGGACGGGCAGGGCTACATGGCCGCCGGCGAGGGCACCCAGGTAGTGCACCAGGGCGGGCAGGTCGTTGCGAGCTTCGAGGAGCACCAGTCGTCGTTCGGTGCCCAGCGCCGTCGCGGCCTGCGCCACCAGATCGGCGAGGGTCGAGTAGCTGACCTGCTCGGTCTCGGTCACCACTGCGATCCGGTCATCGTGCGCGCGCAACGCCTCGGCGATGTGGCTCAAGGCAATGCCGTTCCCGCGCCACGCACGTCGATCCGCACCTTGGTGTCGCAGGCCGGCGGATTGAGGCTGTGCTGCCGCACGACGATGGGCTCACCGGCCGCCGGCGGTTCGATGGTGAGCAGCACGTCGTGGCCGAGGAACTCGGTGGCGACCACAGTCCCCACGGCGGCCGCCGCTTCGGTGTCATCGGCGCTGTCCGAAATCGCCGTGGCGACAAGCTGTTCAGGGCGCAGTACCAGTGTGCACGGACCGTCGGCGGCGCCGGCCTGGACCGGGATGCGGCCCAGCGCGCTGTCGGCCCATCCGGAGGTGACGGTGCCGGGGACCGTGATGCAATCTCCGAGGAACTCGGCGGTGAACCGGTCGGCGGGTTGGCGGTACACCTGCTCGGGTGTTCCGACCTGGGTGAACCTGCCCTCGCGCATCACCGCGACCTGATCGGAGATCGACAGCGCCTCCTCCTGGTCGTGCGTCACGATCAGGGTGGTCACCCCGGTGTCGGACAACGCCCGGGCCACGGACTTGCGGGTGGCCGCGCGCAGCCCCGTGTCCAGGGCGCTGAACGGCTCGTCGAGCAGCATGACCACCGGCCGGCGGGCCAGGGCGCGGGCAAGTGCGACGCGCTGCTGCTGGCCGCCGGAGAGCTGGTGTGGCCGGCGCTGCGCGTACGAGGAATCCAGGGACACGGTGTCCAGCAGCTCGCCGACCCTGGCCCGGGCCGCGGCACCCCGCTCGCGCAGACCGTAGGCCACGTTCTGGGCCACCGTGAGGTGCGGGAACAACGCGCCGTCCTGCGCCACATACCCGACATCACGGCGATGTGGGGCGACAGTGTTTGTGGCGCTTGCCATCTGGCGTCCGGCGATGGTCACGGTGCCCGCGTCGGGGGATTCGAAGCCGGCGATCACCCGCAGCAGCGTGGTCTTGCCGCAGCCGGACGATCCGACCACCGCGGTGATGGTGCCCGGCGTCAGGGTGAGGTCGATGCCGTCGAGCACCACAGTGCCGTTGAAGGACTTGTGCAGTCCACGTACCTGCATAACGTCGTCGGTCACAGGGCAGCCACCTTCGTCGACTGGCGCAACAACATCAAGGTCACCGGGATCGACAGCGCGATCAGCATCAGGGCGTACGGTGCCGCAGCGGCGTAGTCGAGTTCGCTACTCAACGACCAGAATCTCATCGCGAGGGTGCGGGTGCCGGTGGGTGCCAGCAGCAGCGTCGCGGTCAATTCTGTTGCGACCGAGACGAATACCAGCGAGGCGCCGGCAGCGGCGGCCGGGGCGGTCAGCCGGAGGGTGACTCGCACGAACGTGCGCGCAGGCGAAGCGCCGAGCGAGCGGGACGCCTCTTCCACCGACGGCGGCACCTGCGCCAGGCCGGACCGCAGGCTGACCAGCGCGCGCGGCAAGAACAGCAGCACGTAGGCGCAGATCACCAGCGCCGCAGTCTGATAGAGCGGGGGAGCATAGCGGATGGCCACGGTGACCAGGGCGAGCGCGGTGACGATGCCGGGCATCGAGCTGGTGATGAAGTTGGCGCCCTCGATCGAGCGGGCCAGCAGACCGCTGTAGCGAACGGCGACCCATGCGAACGGGAAGGCCAGCACGGTCGTCAGCACCGCGGCAACGGCGGCCAGCGTTGCCGTCTGAGCCAGTGCGCTGCCGATCTCTTCGAGCTCCCACACCTGCGCGCCGCCGATCCAGAGCCAGCGCGTCAGCGTCCACAACGGCACCCCCAACGCCAGCGCGGCCAGCACCAGCAGCCCGGCGGTGGCAGGCAACGTGGTGCGGCCCAGGCGCATTGGTGTGCCGGCGCGCTGGGCACCGGAACCGATCCGGGCGAACCGGGCGTTGCCGCGGGCCGCGGCTTCGGCGACCAAAAGCAGCAGGCACAACAGGACCAGGACGGCGGCCAGGGTGGCGCCGGCGGCCCCGTCGAAGGTGGCCTGGAACTGGTCGAAGATCGCGGTGGTGAAGGTCGAGAAACGGATCATCGCGAACGCGCCGTACTCGGCGAGCAGGTGGACGCCGATCAACAGGGCGCCGCCCAGGATCGCCAGGCGTAGCTGCGGCAGCACCACCCGAAAGAACACTCCCGACGATCCGGATCCCAGCGCCCGGGCCGAGTCCTCCAGCGCCGGATCGATACGGCGCAGGGTGGCCGCGGCGGGCACGTAGACGAACGGGAAGTACGACAGCGTCGCGATCAGAATGCCTGCCGGCATCCCGTGCAGCGTCGGCAGCACGCTGACCCAGGCGTAGCTGTTGACGAATGCCGGAACCGCCAGCGGCGCGACGAACACCGGCCGCCACCACGTGCGTCCTGGCAGATCGGTGCGCTCAACCAGCCAGGCCGCACCGACCCCGAGCACCACGCACACCGGTACGGTGATCACCACCAGACCCACGGTGTTGAGCAGGAGTTCTCCGACGCGTGGTCGCACCACCAGCTCGATCACCCGGCCCGGACCGGTGCTGATCACGGACCAGGCGACGTAACCCAGCGGGATGAAGGTGGCCGCCAGCAACAGCACCACGGCAGTGCTCAGCGCCGGGCCCGGCCTGGCGCCGGCCGGACGTTGCGCGACCGGCTGAGCGGGCGGTGCTTCTGTCGCGACCAATTACAGCAAGCCAGCCTTTGTCATCAGGTCGGTGACCTTGGCGGCATCGAGGGTGGACGGGTTGACCGCCGGAGCCTGCAACGTGTCCAACGGGGGCAGGGCCGGGTTGGCGGCGACGCCACTGGCGACGGGATATTCGAACGAGGTGCCCTTCTGCAGCACCTCCTGCCCGGACTTGCCGGTGACGAACCGCAGGAACTGCTGCGCCTGGTCCTGCTTCTTGCTGGATTTCAGCACGCCGCCGCCGGACAGGCTGACGAAAGCTCCGGGATCTTGGTTCTTGAAGTAGTGCAGCGCGGTGTTGCCGCTGATCTCCTTGGTCTTGGCCTGATCGCGGAACCAGTAGTAGTGGTAGATGATCCCGCCGTCGATCTGCCCGTCGTTGACGGCGCGTAGCGTGGCGATATTGTCCTGGAGCACAACGGCATTGGTCTTCAAGCCGGCCAGCCATTGCGCGGTGGCCTGCTCGCCTTTGAGCTCGAGGATGGCCGCGACGATCGCCTGGAAATCCGCCTTGGCCGGCGGTGCACCCCATCGGCCCTTCCACTGCGGCTGCTGCAGATCCATGATCGATTGCGGCAGCCGGTCGACCGGGAGCTTGGCCTTGTTGTAGACGAAGACAGTCGAGCGCGCCGCCACGCCGGTCCACTTGCCCGACGACGGCCGGAACTGGGCCGGGACCTGGTCGAGAGTCGGCTGCCCGACGTCGGCGAACAGCCCGGCCTTCTCGACGGCAGCCATCGCCGGGGAGTTCTCGGTGAGGAACACATCGGCGGGCGAGGCGTTGCCCTCGGCCACCAGCTGGTTGCCGAGCTCGGTGTCGCCGCCCTGCCGGTAGGTGACCTTGATCCCGGTCTCCTTGGTGAACGCGTCGATCCATTCCTTGGTGAGGGATTCGTGCTGGGCGTTGTAGATGAGCAGCTCGTCAGAGCCCGAACCGGAACACGCCACCAGGCCGACGGTCAGGGCAACGGCAGACAGGACAACAGCAACCCGGCGGCTCCAACGTGTGAGCATCAAGTGAATCCTCTCGGTATTAGCTGAGCATCACCTAAGGGACACTACCGGGGTGGGCTCGCCGAGAGAGCTGCAACGGTCCGCCGCCTGTGGATGAAATCGACGCTGGGGATAACTCCGCCTGACCGAGCTGATCGTGTCGGAGGGTGTCACCACGGTGTGGGCATGAGTTCTCTGACACGGGCCGAGATCGGCGCACTGGGTGAACAGTTGGCGGTCGAGCATCTGGCGGCACTGGGGTTGCGCACGTTGACGCGCAACTGGCGGTGTCGCTACGGCGAGCTCGACGTGATCGCCGAAGAGGCCGCCACCAACACCGTGGTCTTCGTCGAGGTGAAGACCCGCACCGGGGACGGCTTCGGCGGCCTGGCCGAAGCGGTCACGGCACAGAAGGTGCGCCGGATCCGGCGGCTGGCGGCGCTGTGGCTGGCCGAGCAGGATGCACACTTCGCGGCACTGCGCATCGACGTGATCGGGGTGCGCCTGGGCCGGCGCCGAGAACCGGAGCTGACGCACCTCAAGGGGGTGAGCTGAAATGGGTTTGGGGAGAGCATATTCGGTGGCGATTCGCGGGGTGGACGGCGTGATCGTGGAGATCGAGGCAGACATCACCTCGGGGCTGCCCAGCGTGAACCTGGTGGGGCTGCCAGACGCCGCCCTGCAGGAATCACGGGATCGGGTGCGGGCGGCGATCACCAACTGCGGCAACGAGTGGCCCATGTCGCGCCTCACGTTGGCCTTGTCGCCGGCCACGCTGCGCAAGGTCGGCTCGGTCTACGACGTGGCGCTGGCGGCGGCGGTGCTCTCGGCGCACACCAAGACGGCCTGGGCGCGGCTGGAGAAGTCGGTGCTGCTCGGTGAGCTCGCCCTCGACGGCCGGGTCCGGCCGGTGCACGGTGTGTTGCCTGCGGTCCTGGCCGCCAAGCAGGAGGGCTGGCCCGTGGTGGTGGTGCCCGTCGACAACCTGGCCGAGGCCAGCCTGGTCGACGGCATCGAGGTGCGCGGCGTGGGGACGTTGCGGCAACTTCAGGCCTGGCTCGACGGCAAGGGGGATCTCCAGGCCCGGCTCGCTGCGCCAGGGCGGGCACCGGAGCCGACTGCAGACCTCGCCGACGTGGTCGGGCAGGGCCAGGCCCGCTACGCCGTCGAGGTGGCGGCAGCGGGTGCCCATCACCTGATGCTCACCGGACCACCGGGGATCGGGAAAACAATGCTGGCGCAACGGCTCCCGGGGCTACTGCCGCCGCTGTCGTCGGCTGAATCGCTTGAGGTGACAGCGGTCCATTCGGTGGCGGGACTGTTGGCGGGGGACACACCGTTGATCACCCGGCCACCGTTTGTGGCTCCGCACCACACTTCGAGCGTCGCCGCACTGGTCGGAGGCGGAAGTGGGTTCGCGCGGCCCGGAGCGGTCAGCCGGGCACACCGTGGCGTGTTGTTCCTCGACGAATTCGCCGAGATGGGGTCCAGTGCCCTGGAAGCGTTACGAACTCCGTTGGAGGACGGCGAGATCCGGTTGGCCCGCCGCGACGGGGTAGCCTGTTATCCGGCACGGTTTCAACTGGTTCTGGCGGCGAACCCGTGCCCTTGCGCGCCGCCCAATTCGGCCGACTGCGTCTGCTCCGCCCAAGCCAAACTCCGGTACCGGGGCAAGTTGTCGGGCCCACTGGTGGATCGCGTCGACCTGCGGGTAGAGCTGTACCCGGTGAGTGCGGGGGCCTTCATGCCGCAGTCGGGCGAGTCCAGTGCAGCGGTGCGCGAGCGCGTCGCCGCAGCGCGCCTCGCCGCCAATGAACGGTGGAAACCGTATGGGATCGCCACCAATGCCGAGGTCAGCGGCTCGCTGCTGCGCCGAGAATTCCGACTGGCCAAAGCTGCGATGGGGCCGTTGCAGTCCGCACTCGACCGTGGCGTGATCAGCATGCGCGGTGCCGACCGGTGTCTGAGGGTGGCCTGGACGCTGGCGGATCTGAGCGGACGGACCATGCCCGCCCATGAGGACGTCGCCGCCGCGTTGAGCTTCCGGCAGGCCGGCGGTGTGTCATGACCGACGAGGTGCGGCGCGCATGGGCGTATCTGTCGCGGGTGGTCGAACCGCCGTGCCCGCAGGTGACGGCCTTGGTCACGCAGGTCGGCCCGGTCGAGGCGGCCGACCGGATCAAAGCCGGTGACGTCGATGCGGCCGTGCTGCGCCGAGTCGAGGCACGCCGGGAATTCGATTGTGCGGCAGCGGACCTGGATGTGCTCGACAGAATGGACGGGCGGTTGATCACGCCCGATGACGACGAGTGGCCGCTGCTGCGATTCCGGGCTCTGCGCGGGGGTGAGGCACTCAAACGGTCGAACGGACACCCGCCGTTGGTGTTGTGGGCGGTCGGGCCCGTGCGCCTCGACGAGGCGGCCGAGCGGGCCGCGGCGATCGTCGGCACCCGCGCGGCCACCGCCTACGGCGAGCACGTCGCCGCCGAGTTGGCCGCCGGTCTGGTCGGACGGGACGTGGCGGTGGTGTCCGGTGGGGCCTACGGCATCGATGGAGCCGCGCACCGCGCAGCGTTGGCGTGTGAGGGTGTGACGGTCGCGATCGTGGCCGGTGGCTTGGACAACCCGTACCCGGCCGGACACAGCGCACTGTTCCACCGGATTCGCCAGGATTGTCTGTTGATCAGCGAGTACCCGCCCGGGACGGCGCCGGGCCGGTTGCGGTTCCTCACCCGCAACCGTTTGGTGGCCGCCCTTTCCGGGGCGACGGTGGTGGTGGAGGCCGGTTTGCGTAGCGGCGCGGCCAATACCGCGGCCTGGGCCAAGGCGCTGGGCCGATCGGTGTGTGCCGTTCCGGGTCCGGTGACCTCGGCTGCGTCGGCGGGCTGCCATGCGCTGCTGCGGAATGGTGCTGACCTGGTCGACCGGGCCGAGCAGATCGTCGAACTCGTCGGCCGGGTAGGCGAACTGGCCGCGGAACCGGAGCATCCGGCTACCCCCCTCGACGGGCTCGCGGCGGTCGAGAAACAGGTCTACGACGCCTTGCCGGCGCGCGGTGTCCACACCGTGGACGAGATCGCGATCCTGGCTGCCCTGCCGGCGCACCAGGTGCTGGGGCCGCTGACGATGTTGGAACTGGCCGGCCTGGTCGAGAGCGCCGATGGATGCTGGCGGATCGCCCGTAGGCGCCGGGGTCGGCCCCCAGCTCCCGGGCCAGCAGGGGACGAACAGGTATCCGCCTGAACTTGCGCACAGACCTCGCCGCGATGGGACGGCCTTGCTGCAGGAACGGCCGGCCGCGGCCCAGGGGAGACCGCAGGCCCGATTTTCGTAGCGCCCAGGCCGGCCACGGGTCTCCGTATAGTCGATGAGGCGGCTGATAACCGAGCGGCAGATGATCTTTGGAGGCGCCATGGCAGGACGACCAGTGCACACATTCCAGGTGGTGCATCGCGAGCAGCTGACCCCTCATATGGTCAGGTTGGTGCTGGGTGGATCAGGTGAGGGGACCGGCTTCGACACGTTCTCGCCCAATGACTTCAGCGACGCCTACGTCAAGGTCGTCGTCGTTCCTGCTGTCGTGGATGTGTCGACCCTGCCGAAACCGTTGACGCTGGACAGCTTTCAGGAGTTGCCCGTTGAGCTGCGCCCCGCGGTGCGGACCTACACCGTGCGCACCTTCGACAAGGAACGCGGCGAGATCACCATCGACTTCGTCGTGCACGGTGAGCAAGGCGTGGCCGCGCCCTGGGCGGCGGCCGCCGTGCCGGGCCAACCGGCCTACCTGATGGGACCCAGTGGGGCCTATACCCCGGACCCGGCTGCCGACTGGCATCTGCTGGCAGGTGACGAGGCGGCTCTGCCGGCCATCGGTGCGGCCCTGGAGTCCTTGCCCGCGGATGCGACCGGCAAAGTTTTCATCGAGGTCGCCGGCGATGAGGACGAGATCGAGCTGACCGCTCCGGCCGGCGTCGAGGTCAACTGGATCCACCGCGGTGGCCGCGCGGATCTGGTCGGCGACGACAAGGCCGGAGACAACGCACCGCTGATCGCGGCGGTCAAGGAGGCGGACTGGCTGCCGGGCCAGGTGCAGGTGTTCATCCACGGCGAGGCTCAGGCCGTCATGCACAACCTGCGCCCCTACATCCGCAAGGAGCGCGGCGTCGCGGCGAAATGGGCCGCGTCGATCTCCGGTTACTGGCGCCGCGGGCGCACCGAGGAGACCTTCCGGCAGTGGAAGGCCGAGCTGGCGAAAGCGGAGGCCGACACCGCGGGCTGAGGCCAGATGGCAAGGTAGCCGTCATGGCCTACGGCGACTATCAACTCGAGATCTACCTGCAGGGGCTGTCGGGCGTGCTGCCGACCATGCCGATGGACTACGCGGGACTGGAGTCCAAGGCCCAGGCGGCTATGCCCGCCTCGATCTGGTCGTATGTGGCCGGCGGGGCCGGTGACGAGCGCACCCAACAGGTCAACCGCACCGCGTTCGACCGGTGGGGTCTGATGCCGCGCATGCTCAACGCGCACCGGGAACGCGATCTGTCTGTCGACCTGTTCGGGCTCACGTTGCCCACGCCGTTGTTCATGGCCCCCATCGGCGTGCTGGGGATCTGCGGGCAGGACGGTCACGGTGACCTGGCCGGCGCACGGGCCGCCGCCCGCACCGGAGTCCCGATGGTGCTGTCGACTCTCACCGAGGACCCGCTCGAAGATGTTGCGGCCGAATTCGGTGACACCCCGGGCTTTTTCCAGCTCTACACCCCGACCGACAAGGATCTGGCGGCCAGCCTGGTGCAGCGCGCCGAGAAGGCCGGATTCAAGGGCATCGTCGTCACGCTCGACACCTGGGTGCCGGGTTGGCGGCCCCGGGATCTGGCCACCTCGAACTTCCCGCAGTTGCGCGGCAAGTGCCTGGCCAACTACACCAGCGATCCGGTGTTCCGCGCCGGCCTGCAACAACCGCCCGAGGAGAACCCGCAGGCAACCGTGCTGCGCTGGGTCAGCCTGTTCGGCAATCCGCTCACCTGGGACGACCTGCCGTGGCTGCGGTCGCTGACCAAGCTGCCGCTGATCCTCAAGGGCATCTGCCATCCCGATGACGTCCGGCGGGCCAAGGACGGTGGCGTCGACGGTATCTACTGCTCGAATCACGGTGGGCGCCAAGCCAATGGCGGCCTGCCCGCGATCGACTGCCTGCCGGGGGTGGTCGAGGCGGCCGACGGGCTGCCGGTGTTGTTCGACTCGGGTATCCGCAACGGCGCCGACATCGTCAAGGCACTCGCATTGGGCGCGACCGCGGTGGGCGTGGGCCGGCCGTATGCCTACGGGCTGGCACTGGGTGGCGCCGACGGCATCGTGCACGTGCTGCGGTCGCTGCTCGCCGAGGCCGACCTGATCATGGGGGTCGACGGGTACCCGACGCTGGCCGATCTCACGCCCGAGGCACTGCACCGGGTCGACTGACCGTCTTGTCACGCTGGCGTGGCGCTGGGGGCTGACAGCCACGCCGACGTGACAAAGAAACGCAAAATCCCAGGTGGACAGCTCTGGCGTCACGATTATTCATCGGTGTAGCATTTTCCTTCATGAGTGTAGAAACCGTCCGCGGGAGGGCCGCACATCTGGGGCCCGAGCGGCGGCGCCCCCAGGTGCTGGATGCGGCCCTGGCGATTGCGGTGACCGAGGGGGTCGCTGCGGTCACGATCGGCGCGGTGGCGCAGCGACTCAAGGTCACCCGGCCGGTGGTGTACTCGTGCTTCCCCCACCGGGTGGAATTGCTGAGGGCCTTGCTCGAGCGGGAGCTGGCGCTACTGGTCCAGGGGGCGATCGACGCGCTGCCCTACGGGCGTGCGGATGCCGACGAAACCGTCTTCGTCGACGGCTTCCAGGCGCTGCTGGAGACGGTGGCCGGTCGGCCCGACTCCTGGCGGCTCGTGATGAGTGCCGACCCGGACCCGGCCGTGGCCAAACACTTCCGTAGCGGTCGCGCGCTGATGGTCGGCAAGGTCTCCCGACGGCTGGCGCCCACGCTGGAACGGTGGGGCACCACCGATGCCGACAAGAAGCTGCCTGTGCTGGTCGAGCAGTTCGTGTCCACCTGTGAAGGCGCGGTGCGGACCTTGTTGCAAGACGACGGAAAAAACTGGACCCCAACCACATTGGGTGAATTCATCGGATCGGCCACCTACCGGGCGTTTCGCGCCGCCTGATCCAGAACAGAGGAGTTGTCACATGTCTGATCTCCAGCCGATGGCTGACTACGGATTCTTCGGGCCGGGGTCGGTGACCTGGAAGGTCTGGGGTCACGCGACCACACCGATCATCGGACTGCAGCGCGCCGTGGTGGTCGAGGAACTCGACCCGGCCCTGATCGCCGCGGTCGACACCACCGGCGCCAACTACGACCGGCCTCGCACCCGTTACGACCGGACCGTGCGGTACTTCGCGATGGTCGCTTTCGCCGACACCGAATCGGTGCTCAAGACCGCCGATGTGCTGGTGAAAGTCCACTCGAAAGCCATTGGCACCGAACCGCTGAGCGGCAACAGGTACGACGCCAACGATCCCCGGTCGCAGCTGTGGATCCTGCTCACCGGCTGGCATTCGGTGCTCAAGGCCTACGAACTGTACGGCGGCGGAAAACTCACGACCGACGAAGAGGCCCGCTACTGGCAGGACTGTGCCCGGGCCGCCGAGTTCCAGACCTGCGATCCGGCTGACGTCCCCCGGACCCGTGACGGCATCAACGAGTACTTCGAGCAGATGCGGCCACACCTCGCGGTCAGCGAGGCGGCCCGCGCGATGATGGACCACCTCCTCAACGCCAAGGTGGTGTTGCCGCCCGCGCCGCGGATCGCGAAGCCGGTCGTGGAGATTCTCAACTGGTTCCTCCGTGCCGGCACCATTGCGACCATGCCGCGGTGGATGCGCCGGCTCAGTGGATTCGACCAGCCACGCGTGGTGGACCTGGCGGTGCGGCCGGTGCTCAAGCTCGGGTTCGGCATAGTCGACCGGGTACCGCGGCTGAAGCTTTTGGTGGCCAAGATCATTGCGCCGTCGGTGGTGCCCATCGCAGGCCCCTACATCATGGGCATTGCACCGCGCTCGGACGAAGTGCTCAGCCCTGAAGAAGGCCGCAGGCGCTACGGGTACGTCAAACCCGCCGAAGCGCACAAGGAGTTGCGGGCCCGCCAGTACGAGCGGGTGTTCGGGCAGGGACAACTGCCCAGCGACGAGGGCCTCATCGAATCTCAGTCCTACCTAGGGAGTTTGGCGTGACCGCACGATCCGATGTCCTGTTCGACCCGAACCGGACCGACTTCGGCCAGTTCGACACCAGAACCCGGGAGATCTTCAGGGCCACCATCGAGTTCTTCGAGTCCCACGGTAAGCGTTGGCTCAAGCAGCAGGACCGGGATCGGGTCTGGTACAGCGACTTTCTCGATCTGGTCAAGCGGGAGGGCATCTTCGCGACGTTCCTGACCCCGGCGTCGGAGGCCGGCGGGGATCCGGACAAGCGCTGGGACACCGCACGCAACGCCATGTACAGCCAGATCCTCGGGTTCTACGGCATGCAGTACTGGTACGTCTGGCAGGTCACGATTCTCGGTCTCGGGCCGATCTGGCAGTCGGAGAACACCGTGGCGCGCAAAAAGGCTGCCGCCCTGCTGGATTCGGGGGAGATCTTCGCCTTCGGACTGTCGGAGCAAGCCCACGGCGCCGACGTGTATTCGACCGACATGGTGCTGACCCCCGGCGCCGACGGCTCGTACACCGCGACCGGCGGCAAGTACTACATCGGCAACGGCAACCTGGCCGGCATGGTCTCGGTGTTCGGCCGTCGCTCCGACAAACCGATCATCGACAGTGCTGATCTCGACCGGCGCCGTCCCGCCCAGGACTTCGAGGGGTACCTGTTCTTCGCGGCCGACAGCCAGCACTCGAACTACCACCTGCGCAAGAATGTCGTCGACGGCCAGATGTACGTCGCGGCGTTCGACCTGGAGGACTATCCGGTCAGTGCCGACGACATCCTGCACGAGGGCAAGGCGGCGTTCAACGCAGCGATCAACACCGTCAACATCGGCAAGTTCAACCTCGGGTTCGGGGCGATCGGGGCCTGCGAGCATGCCATGTACGAGGCCGTCACCCATGCCGAGAACCGTGTGCTGTTCGGCCAGCGGGTCACCGAGTTCCCGCAGATCCGCCGCATGCTCGCCGACGGCTACGCCCGCTTGATCGGGATGAAGCTCTACAGCGAGCGGGCCGTCGACTACATGCGCAGTGCAAGCCCGGACGACCGGCGCTACCTGTTGTTCAACGCGATCGAGAAGATGAACGTCACCCGCGAGGGCGAGAAGATCGTGACGTTGCTCGCCGACACCATCGCGGCCCGGGCGTTCGAATCCGACATGTACTTCACCATGGCGCTGCTGGGGCTCACCGGCTTGCCGCGGCTGGAGGGCACGGTGCACGTCAACATGGCGCTGTCGCTGAAGTTCATGCAGAACTACATGTTCGGCGCGTCCAGCGTCGGACTTGTGGCGCTGTCCGCATTACCGGTCGGCCGGGCCCCGGCACCGCTGGTGAGCGTGCTCGCCGGTGGTTTGCGTGCGGCCGGCGGCGCTATCGCAGGGTCGCCTGTGGCGCAACGCATTCCACAACTCAAAGCGCTACTGGCCGAGGTCCCGGAGATTCCGACGCGCAGGGATGCGGCCGATGACGACTTCTTGTTCCGGCAGGGGCCCAGCAGCGGGTTGGCGAAAATCAGGTTCGGCGACTGGCAGTCGGTGCTGCGCCGGTTCTCCTCGACGCCGAATGTCGCGGTCTTCCTCGACCAGGCCCGGGCGGTGCAGACCCTGCTCGCGGTGGCGACGCCCACCGCGGATCAACAACGCAACGTCGACTTCCTGTTCGCGATCGGCGAGATGTTCACCCTGATCCCGTACGCCCAGCTGATCCTGGAGCAGGCGGAGATCGAGGCGATCGACCCCGATCTGATCGATCAGCTCTTCGAGGTGCTCGTCACCGACATGTCCACGCACGCGACCAAGCTGCACTGCCATCCGGACGCCTCCGCGGTGCAACAGCAGCGCGCTCTCGACATCGTCAAGCAGCCCGTGGCCGACGCCGCGCGCCGCGGTCGTGTGGTGGCAGCTGTGCGCGGACTGTCCGGCCGCTACGAGATGAACCCGTGATGGTCACGCGACGGTAGCGGCCCGGCGCGTCGGGTGCGGGCCGGGCCCACTTCTGCCACGGTGGCACCGTGCCCGCAGTCCAAGATGTGCTCGCCGAGTTCGACGAATACCTGGCGCTGCAGTGCGGCAGGTCGGAGCACACCCGACGGGCGTACCGGGGTGACCTGGTGGCGTTGTTCGACTTCACCGGCGGTGGTCTGGACACCGTGACCCTGCCGAGGCTGCGGTCCTGGCTGGCCGGCCAGTCCGCGGCCGGAGCGGCCCGGACCACGCTGGCGCGGCGGACCTCCACGGTCAAGACCTTCTGCACCTGGGCGGCCCGGCGGGGATTGCTACCCGACGATGCCGCGGCCCGGTTACAGGTACCCAAGGCGCACCGCACCCTGCCCGCGGTGCTGCGTCGCGATCAGGCCATCGACGCCATGGAAGCGATCAATTCCGCTGCCCGCGAAGGTGATCCGCTGGCACTGAGGGACCGGCTGATCGTGGAGATGCTCTACGCCACCGGGATCCGGGTCAGCGAGTTGTGCGGGCTGGACATCGACGACCTCGACACTTCACGCCGGGTGCTGCAGGTGCTGGGTAAAGGCAACAAGCAGCGCACGGTCCCCTTCGGAGAACCCGCACACGCCGCGTTGAGGGCCTGGCTCGCCGACGGCCGTCCCGCCCTGGCGACTGCCGATTCCGGCCCGGCACTGTTGCTCGGGGCCCGCGGGAAGAGACTCGATCCGCGTCAGGCCCGCACGGTCGTGCACCAGACGGTCTCTGCCGTCGACGGAGCCCCCGACATCGGACCGCACGGGCTGCGGCACAGTGCGGCCACCCACCTGCTCGAAGGTGGCGCCGACCTCCGCGTCGTGCAGGAGTTGCTCGGGCACACCTCGTTGGCCACCACGCAGCTCTACACCCATGTCACCGTCGAACGACTGCGCGCAGTGCACGACCAGGCCCACCCGCGAGCCTGACGTCGCCGCATGCCAGGGCCAGGAGAAGCTGTGATCCGATCCGTCGTGGATCTGCCGTCCGGACCCGTCTCGTATCTCAGCTGGGCGCCGCACCACCCCACGTCGACCGTGGTGTTGCTGCACGGCGGCGGCGTGGACAACGCCTCGTTGTCCTGGGGCGGCATCGGCCCGCGGCTGGCCGAAGCGGGTTATCGCGTCATCGCGCCGGACCACCCCGGCTACGGCCAGAGTCCGCCGGCCCGATGGCAGGCGACTCAGGACCGGCTGGTCGGCTACGTGGCGGAGTTCGTCGACGGGATGGAGTTGAACAGCTATGTGATCGGCGGGTTGTCGCTGGGCGGTGGCATGACGATCGGCCACGTGCTGGACCGTCCGGACCGGGTCGCCGGAGCGATGCTGCTGGGCAGCTACGGCATCATGCCGCGGCTGTCGGACGGACCGCTGTCGGGCGCCCGTCAGCTGGTCACCTGGGCGACGCTTCGCACGGGTCTGCTGGGTGCGGTGACTCGTTGGGTCGGCACCAACCGGGCGGCGATGACCCACAGCATGCACGCGCTGATCAGGGATCCAGAACAGCTGACCGACGCGTTGATGGACGAGATCATGACCGCGGCGGCACAACCCGACGGATTCCACGCGTTCGAACAGTGGCAACGCGACCAGGTCCGGTGGAACCTGCTGCGCACCGACTACACGCCGCGGCTGGTCGAAATGAGGTGCCCTGCGCTCGTCATCCACGGCGATCGTGACCCCGGTGTTCCCGTCGGGCGAGCCCGCGCCGCAGCCGAGCTGATCCCGGATGCGCGCCTGACGGTCGTCGACGGCGCCGGACACTGGGTCCAGCGCGACCGGCCGGACGGCGTGCTCGACGCGATCCGCGGATTCCTGCGGGACATCAACGCAGCAGCTTGAGCGCATTGTCAAGGATGCAGCGGCTTGAGCCGGACCGGAGTCTCGGCCAGCAACCCGAGCGGATCGACGTAGTCGGCCCGGGCCGCGGCACCCCACATCGCACCCCAGTGCAGGCACGCCGCCGCCCCACAACCGGGATGACCGGCCAGGAGCGTGCCGAGCAGCTGGCCTCCGCTCACCGTCTGACCGGGCCGCACGGCGGCCTGAACGGGTTCGTAGCTGGTCCGTAGCCCACCGGGGTGGGCCAGCGAGACCACCGGGCGGCCCGCCAGCACGCCGGCGAACACCACGGTGCCCGGGCCTGCGGCATAGACGGGTTGCCGGGGTGCGGCCGCCAGGTCGACACCCCGGTGACCGCGGTTCCAATTGGGGGAGGGGGCATCGAAATCCCTGGTCACAACCGGTCGTGGAGATATCGGCCAGTGCAGCCGCGCGCCTTCGGCGTGGGCGGAGCCCGGCCACGCCCCGACCACGGTCAGCACCAGCATCGTCGCGGCAAACCTCACCACCTCAGTTCAGTGCCGCTCCGCGCCGTGCGGAAGCCCTGAAACCGCAGCTGTGGATGAATGCGCCCCTCTTTGCCGCGTGGTAAAAGCACCCCTGTTCAGCGTGTAAACTTCTACCCGCAGCTCGCTAGCGGGCTGACTTCGCGTGTCTGCGCATTCGACTGCCTCAACGGGGTCGTACCCGGATGCCGACGGTCCTGACCTGGGATTTCCCAGATCGGGTTCGGCAACCAGCGGGCACCAGGGCCTGGCATCACCCGACGCCGGGCGACAACCGACATACAAAGGAACCATCTACTCATGGCTGTTGTAACCATGAAGCAGCTGCTGGACAGCGGCGCCCACTTCGGGCATCAGACCCGGCGCTGGAACCCCAAGATGAAGCGGTTCATCTTCACCGACCGCAATGGCATCTACATCATCGACCTGCAGCAGACGCTGACCTACATCGACAAGGCCTACGAGTTCGTCAAGGAGACGGTCGCCCACGGTGGCACCGTCCTGTTCGTCGGCACCAAGAAGCAGGCGCAGGAGTCGATCGCCGAAGAGGCCACCCGCGTCGGCATGCCCTACGTGAACCAGCGCTGGCTGGGCGGCATGCTCACCAACTTCTCCACCGTGCACAAGCGCCTGCAGCGCCTCAAGGAGCTCGAGGCCATGGAGCAGACCGGTGGCTTCGAGGGTCGCACCAAGAAGGAAATCCTCATGCTCACGCGTGAGAAGAACAAGCTTGAGCGCAGCCTCGGTGGTATCCGGGACATGCAGAAGGTGCCCTCGGCCATCTGGGTCGTCGACACCAACAAGGAGCACCTGGCGGTCAACGAGGCCATCAAGCTGGGTATCCCGGTCATCGCGATCCTGGACACCAACTGCGATCCCGATCAGGTCAACTACCCGATCCCGGGCAATGACGACGCCATCCGTTCGGCTGCCCTGCTGACCAAGGTCGTCGCCTCCGCGGTGGCCGAGGGCCTGCAGGCTCGCGCCGGCCAGGGTGCCGGTGAGAAGCAGGACACCGAGGGCGCTGAGCCGCTCGCCGAGTGGGAGCAGGAGCTGCTGGCCGGCGCGACTGCCGGTACCGCTGAGGGCGAGGCTGCTGCTGCACCCGAAACATCCACTGACGCTTCGTAATCCAGGAGAAGTCTTTAAATGGCTAACTACACCGCTGCCGACGTCAAGCGACTGCGGGAGCTGACTGGCGCCGGCATGCTCGACTCGAAGAACGCTCTGGTCGAGGCCGGCGGCGACTTCGACAAGGCTGTCGAGCTGCTTCGTATCAAGGGTGCCAAGGACGTCGGCAAGCGCGCTGAGCGTGCCACTGCCGAGGGTCTGGTCGCGGCCAAGGACGGCGCGCTGATCGAGCTCAACTCCGAGACCGACTTCGTCGCCAAGAACGCCGAATTCCAGGAGCTCGCCGACCAGGTCGTCGCGGCCGCTGCCGCTGCGAAGGCCGGCGACGTGGACGCCCTCAAGGCCGCCAAGGTCGGCGACACCACCGTCGAGCAGGCCATCGCGGACCTGAGCGCCAAGATCGGCGAGAAGCTCGAGCTGCGTCGGGCCGCCTACTTCGACGGCACGGTCGAGACCTACCTGCACAAGCGGGCTGCGGACCTGCCGCCGGCCGTCGGCGTGCTGGTCGAGTACACCGCCGGCGACGCGGACAAGGGCAAGGAGGCCGCGCACGCGGTCGCCCTGCAGATCGCCGCGCTCAAGGCCAAGTACCTCACCCGTGAGGACGTGCCCGAGGACATCGTCGCCAACGAGCGTCGTATCGCCGAGCAGACCGCGAAGGAAGAGGGCAAGCCCGAGCAGGCTCTGCCCAAGATCGTCGAAGGTCGAGTCACCGGCTACTACAAGGACGTCGTCCTGCTCGACCAGCCGTCGGTGTCTGACAACAAGAAGACCGTCAAGGCCCTGCTGGACGAGGCCGGCGTCACCGTGACCCGCTTCGTGCGGTTCGAGGTCGGTCAGGCCTAAGCACCAGAAGACTCGGGCGGCACACGATACTGCCCGTCGCAAAACCCCGCGCTCATTCCGGCGATCCCGGAAAGTGCGGGGTTTTGTTCATTCGTGACATGGTCGGTGCCGGGTAGTTGCTCACGCAGGGGCAAGAGGCTTTGCCGATGTGGGAGTGTGGCAGGTACCAATGGTGTTGGAGGTGACATGCGCGTAGGAGTGGTGTTTCCGCAGACGGAACTCGGTGGAGATCCGGGAGCCGTGCGCGCCTACGGCCAGCGTGTCGAAGAGCTGGGCTTCACCCACATCCTCGCCTACGACCACGTCGTCGGCGCAGATCCGGCCGTCCACCGGGACTGGGCGGGGCCCTACGACCTGTACACCACGTTCCACGAGCCCATGGTGATGTTCGGTTATCTGGCCGCGGTCACCTCGCTGGAACTCGTGACCGGAGTGGTCATCCTGCCGCAGCGCCAGGCCGTGCTGGTGGCAAAACAAGCGGCCGAGGTCGACCTGCTCACCGGCGGGCGGCTACGCCTGGGTGTGGGGCTGGGCTGGAATGCGGTCGAGTACGAGGCACTCGGCGAAGACTTCGGGAACCGCGGCAAACGGTCGGAAGAGCAGGTCGAGCTGATGCGCCGGCTGTGGACCGAATCGTCGGTGACATTCGAGGGTCGCTACCACCGGGTGACCGGCGCCGGCCTGGCGCCGCTGCCGGTGCAGCGCCCGATCCCGGTGTGGTTCGGAGCGGCCTCCGCGAGGGCGCTGGAGCGCGCCGGTCGGCTGGGCGACGGCTGGTTCCCGATGGTGGGGCCCGGCCCGGAGCTCGAGGACGCACGTGCGCGGGTTGAGCGCGCGGCCGTAGCCGCCGAGCGCGATCCGTCCAGCATCGGTATGGAGGGCCGCGTTGGCTGGGTGGGCGACCCGGACAAGGCGGCGGCCGACATCGCCGCGTGGGCCGACGCCGGAGCCACCCACGTCACGGTGAACACCATGGGCGCCGGGCTACGCACCGTCGACGAGCATCTGGCCGCGCTGCAGAGCGTGGCTCGGACGCAATAACGGCGGCTTGCTAGCGTCGGGGCGTGACTAGCGGTCAGCGCGGAGCGCGAAAAGTCCCGACCCGTGTCAGCGCCTTCGGCGATGATGCCCTCGGCGAGCACGACGCCGTCGGCCTCGTCGAGGAACTGCGAGCCGGCCGGGTATCTGCCGCCGACCTGATCGAGGCCGCCGTCGCGCGGGTGGAGGCGGTCAACCCCACCCTCAACGGACTGGCGTTCGAGGCCTTCGACCGGGCCCATGCCCGCGGCGCCGCTCCCAGCGCCTTCGGCGGGTACTTCGACGGTGTCCCGACCTTCGTCAAGGACAACACCGCCGTGCAGGGGATGCCGACCATGAGCGGCACGGATGCTTGGGAACCTCGGGCCGAACCGGCCAACGGTGACTTCGCCCGTGCCTACCTCGCCACCGGTCTGGTGCCGCTGGGCAAGACCCGGCTCTCGGAGTTCGGTTTCAGCGCGTCGTGCGAACATCCTCGGCTGGGCCCGGTGCGCAACCCATGGAACCCCGTCTATACGGCAGGCGCGTCGTCGTCGGGTTCGGGTGCCTTCGTCGCGGCGGGCGCCGTGCCCATCGCGCACGCCAACGACGGGGGCGGCTCGATCCGCATCCCCGCCGCCTGCAACGGGCTGGTCGGCCTCAAGCCGACCCGGGGCCGGCTGCCGCAGGACAAGAACATGCGGATGATGCCGCTGCGGATCGTGTCCGACGGGGTGCTCACCCGATCGGTGCGTGACACCGCCGCGCTCTACCGCGAGATGGAGAAGGTCTACCGCAATCCCAAACTTCCACCGATCGGCGACGTCAGCCGTCCGGGAAAGCAGCGGCTGCGCATCGCGGTGTGCACGCAATCCGTCGTGCACGACGCGGGCCCGGAGATGACGGAGCTGACGCACAAGACCGCCGCGCTGCTCGAGGAACTCGGCCACCGGATCACCGTGATCGGCAACCCGGTCCAAGCGCGTTTCAAGGATGACTTCCTGCTGTACTGGGCGTTCCTGGCATATGCGTTGGTGCGCGGCGGGAAGCGGTCTTTCGGCCCGAGCTTCGATCGAGACAAGCTGGACAATCTCACGCTGGGTCTCGAACGACACGCATCGCGCAATCTGCACCGGGTCCCGACCGCGACTGCGCGGTTGGCCCGGTCGCGGCGGGTCACCGAGCGGCTGTCCAACAGCTATGACGCCGTGCTCATGCCCACCCTGGCCGAGCCCACCCTGGAGATCGGCCGCCTCGACCCGACCGCGGACTACGAGCAGATCATCGACCGGCTGCTGGGCTGGGTGGCGTTCACACCGCTGCAGAACGCCACGGGAGATCCGGCGATCTCACTGCCGCTGGCCCAGACGGACGCCGGCCTCCCGGTGGGCATGATGCTTTCGGCGACCCGCGGCCGGGAAGCCCTGCTTCTGGAACTGGCCTACGAGCTCGAAGAGGCCAGGCCCTGGGCGCGCATTCAGGATCCGGCCCCCGCCGCCCCACGCAAACGCGCGCGAAAAGCAGTGAAATAAGCGGTTTTTGAACTCGTCGGCCAGGCCTGACGACGAAATCCGTTGCATCGGCGACATCATGACGTAACGCCGATCAGCGGGTGTTAACTCGCGCGACACTGCGATCTGCTCCGGGGGAAACACACGGCTCGCAGCATTCCCCACTGTGGAGACCGTAGCTTCGATACCGTCGTCTCAAGCATCCACAGCCCGTCGATCGCCGGAGATCGCGACTACTGCGGTGCGGACCGGGGGCACCTTCGGGTGTCTGATTCGATTCGCACTGGCCAACATTCGTCGCAGGCCCGAACGGTTTGTGTTGTCAGTGCTCGGGATCGCGCTGGCCATCGCGTGCGTCACCGTGGTGCGCACCATCTCGGCGAGTTTTGCGCTCACCGGGGCTGACTCGGTCGTCGATGTACTGGGTGACGCCCAGTTGTGGGTGGTGCCGGCCGCCGGTGTGCACTATGACAACGAGGCCCGCGCCCTGGTTGCCGATGGACCGCCTCCGGCGTTCGACCTGCCCGACGGCTGGCACGGCCGGATGACGATCTCTGGTGTGACGGTGATCGACGGCGCTGCGGTGTCCCTACGCGGCAGTGATGAAGTACCTTCTGGCCAAGCATATTTGGGCTCCGGATTGGCGGGCCGGTTGGGGGTCGCGTCCGGAGATGTGATCGACGTGGGGGCTCTGCCGCTCACTGCGAAGGTCTCAGGGGCGGGGGAGTCGATGACCGTGGCACCCGCGCTGGCCCGACTGCTCGTCGGCGACAACGGCTGGTGGACGGTCACGGCGCCGCCGGGCGACGAACATCGCCGCGACCTTGCCCAGACCTTCGGAGCCGCCGTGGGGTTACCGGCCACGGCCGACCCGTCGGTGCAGCCGGAGCCCGGCGGTCACGGTCTGATCTACGACACGGTCGGCGGCTCGGGTCCGCTCAGCTTCGAGCAGAAGTTCTCGGCGCTGTTCTCGGGGCAGGTCACCGGCTCGACCTTGGGGCTGATCTCCACCATCGGGCTCGCTCTGGGATTCGTCATCGCGGTGTCGTCCTTCCTGGCTGCAGTCGCCGAACGTAAACGCGAATTCGGGATCATGAGCAGCATCGGACTGGCCGACGAGGTGCTGTACTTCTTCCTGGTCGAGTCGGCGATCGTCTTCATGGCGGCCTACGCGGTCGGTGTGATCGGAGCGGGAATCGCTGTGGCACTGGTTATTCCGGAGATCGCCACACTGACCGCATGGGCGCAGGCAGCCGGAATGGTAGCTGCGTTCCTGCCCGCTATGGCCATCGTCGGCGCCCTGGTGCCCGTGCACCGGCTCCTGCAGCAACGTCCGGTCGACCTCCTGGGGGCAAGGTGAACAGCAAGGGCCTGGCCTACGGATGGCTGTCCGCCCGGCGGCGGATCCGCGAGATGGGGCTGCCGGTGGTGACCACTGCCACCGGGGCCTTCCTGGTGGTGCTGGTGTTCGGGATGTCGTCGGGGATCCGTGCACAGTCGGCGGCACTGGGTCACGCCGAGGAGATCAACCGGGCGGTGCTCCTGATCGCGGTCACCGTGCTGCTCGTCGGGGTAGTCGAAGTCGCGGTGGCGACCACCCGAACCGTGGCGCACCGTACCCGTGAACTCGGGGTGCTCGGAGCCAACGGCATACCCCGCGCGCCCGTCATCGCAGCTCTCCTGGTCGAACCGGTGGTGGCCGCCGTCCTGGGCTCACTGATCGGTGCGGCCTGCGCAGGTGCCACCGGCATCGTGGTCTCGCTGGTAGGCCTGGCGCCCACCGGGGTGTCCTACTCCGGGTTGGCAGTCGGCGCGGCGATCGCCGTCGGGGTCAGCGTCGCGGCCGCGGTCGCAACGAGTTTCGTGCCCACATTCAACGCCGCATCACGTCCACCCATTCGATCCCTGACTTCGGGAGGCTGAGCCAGCATGACCGCACTTCACGACACCGCCGCTGCTGCAATGGAAGACGCCGACCCGGTCAAGAAGCCCGTCATCGCGGTCAGCAACGTCTGGAAACTGCACAAGCTCGGCGACGAGGTGGTCAAGGCCCTCGTCGCCGCCGAACTCCAGGTGATGCCGGGGGAGTTCGTCTGTCTGATGGGCCCGAGTGGCAGCGGAAAGTCCACACTACTCAACATCATCGGCGGGCTGGACCGTCCGACCAAGGGCACCGTCACGATCGGCGGACAGGACACCGCGCAGTTGACGGAGAGCCAGTTCGCGGCGCTGCGGCACGACACCATCGGCTTCATCTTCCAGAGCTACAACCTGATCCCGTTCCTGTCCGCGGTCGAGAACGTCGAGCTTCCGCTCATGTTCGAGCCGTACGACCGGAAGTCGTTGCGCAAGCGCGCAACCGAACTGCTCGAGTTGGTGGGTCTCGGGCACCGAGTGCATCACCAGCCCACGAAGATGTCGGGTGGTGAACAGCAGCGCACCGCGATCGCACGGTCGCTGATCAGCAGCCCGACGCTGGTACTTGCCGACGAGCCGACGGCCAACCTCGACCACCGCACAGGGGAGACGGTGGTGCGCATGCTGCGTGACCTGTGCTCGACATTGGGCGTCACGGTCGTCGCAAGCACCCACGATCCCACGGTGGCCGATGAAGCGAGCCGTGTCGTCCGGATGCGGGACGGACAAATCGTCAGCTGAATCAACGGTATTGGGAGACGACTCAAATGACTCAAGAACTGGCCGCGCTCGCGAGGAGCAATCCGACCGAGGCCGCGGCGTCAGAGCGCGACAAGCTGATGACGACCGAGCTGGTCCCCGAACAGATCCTGCCCAAGGTGATGAGCACTTTCGGACTGACCGCGGCCTATGTCTTCATCATCTGTTGGATCACCGGCTCTTCGGTGATGGCGACAGGTGGGTGGACCGCCATCCCCATGTGGGTGCTGGGCATTCTCACGTTCCTGGTCCCCGCAGGCATGGCCGTGGTGGAACTCGGCAACCTGTGGCCCGGGCAGGGCGGTGTCTACATCTGGGCCACCCGGACGATGGGTGAGACCTGGGGCTTCATCGGCGGCTACCTGTCGTGGGTGCCGGTGATCCTCAATGCCGCATCGTCGCCTGCGGTGGTCCTCTCATTCCTGTTGCTGGCCTTCCACGCCGAGCTCGGTGTGATGACGAGCGTCATCCTGCAACTGGTGATCTTGTGGACGGTGGTCGGCCTGGCACTGGCAAAACTCGCCGCCAATCAACGGATCATGAACGTCGTCTTCGTGGTGTTCGGCATCCTTGCGCTGACGATCTTCATCTCGGGCGTGCTCTTCGCGGTGAAGAACGGTTCGGCGACGCCGTTCAGTTGGTCCGAAGCGACGATTCCCAACTTCGCCGTATCGGGCTTCCTGTATGGCACCGTGCTGCTCTACCTGCTCGGTGTGGAGACGCCGTACAACATGGGCGCGGAGTTCCTGTCGGTGCGCAAGAGCGGCCCGCGAATGATCCTCTGGGGTTCGACCGCGCTGGTCGCCATCTACCTGCTGACGACGCTGGGCACGATGATGGCGTTGCCCACCGCGGAGATCGACGCCGTGACGGGTGTCATCGGCATGCTGGACGTCGCGGGATTCCCCGGGCTGATGGAGATCTGCGCCGTCGTGCTCGCCTTGATCATCGTGGTCGCGTTGATGACGTATCAGGTGGCCTACTCACGGTTGATCTTCGTCTCCGGGCTGGAGCGGCACCTGCCGCGGATCTTCACCCATCTCAACCCGCGCACCCGTAATCCGGTGTCCGCCATTCTGATCCAGGGGGTCATCTCCTCTCTGATCCTGGTCGGTCTGTACTCGCAGAGCAGCCTGGTCAACACGACGATCTTCCTCCAGGGTGGCCTGTCGACCGTGTGGCTGCTTTCCGGCTTCTTCTTTCTGATCCCGGTCGTCATCGCCCGCAAGAAGTACGCCGATCGCTATGAGAACGAGACGTTCTGGCGCATCCCCGGCGGCATGGTCGGTGTCTGGATCACCGTGATCGTCGGCACCCTCGGCACCATTGGCGGCGTCTACTACTCGTTCGCGAAATCATGGCTGACCAGTGCCGGGGTCGGGGATGCCGAGTGGATGAAGTGGGTGGGCAGCATCAGCGTCGGCATGTTCGCACTCGGGTTGGTGGTCTACGTCTTCGGCCGCCGCTCGGCGCACAAGGTCTCGCAGGAGGATGCCCTGGCTCATCTCGCCGTGTTCGACCTCACCGCAGAAGGCACGACTGCCACCAAGGAGGATCTTCCCCGATGACCATGGACAGCACCCTGGTGCCGACCGAGCCCACCGATGCCGCAAGCCGCTATCCACTCGATCCGCTGACCGGTGCCGAGATCGAGGCGGCGGCGGCTGTCATCGCCGAATCGGACTACGCCACAACGACGTTGAAGTTCGTGATGATCCAGCTGGCCGAGCCGGCCAAGACTGCGACGCTGTCGTTCTCAGGGGAGGTCGAGGTCCCGCGTCAGGCGTTCGTGACGATGTACGACGGTGCCGCCAAGCTGATCTATGAGGCCGTCGTCGATCTGGACGCGAGGGTGATCGATTCGTGGACTCCGATTCCCGGCCGATTCCCCTCCTATCTGGTCGAACACATGACGGGGGTGGAGGAGAAGGTGCGGGACGACCCCCGCTGGCAGGAGGCCATGCGCAAGCGGGGCGTGACCGACTTCAGCCTGGCAATGATCGATCCGTGGCCGGCCGGATACTACGGCGCGCAGGACCACTACGAGAACTCGCCGCTGATCTGCCGGCCGCTGACTTTCATGCGCGCGGCACCGTCGGAGAACGGGTACGCGCGGCCCGTCGAGGGCCTGATCGTCACGTTCGACCTGGACAACATGGAGGTCATCGACATCGAGGACCACGGCGCGGTCCCGTTACCGTCCAAGGGCGGCAACTACTCCGGGCAGTTCATGTTCACGCCCGACAACCGGCCCGCGTTCACGCAGTTTCGTGACGATGTCAAGACGATCGACATCACCCAGCCCCACGGGCCCAGCTTCACCGTCGACGGATGGAATGTCACCTGGCAGAAATGGTCGTTGCGGGTCGGGTTCAACCCCCGCGAGGGCCTGGTCCTGCACGAGGTGACCTACACCGACCGTGGCGAGGTCCGGCCCATCATGTACCGCGCCGCGCTATCGGAAATGGTGGTGCCATACGGTGATTCGTCGCCGACGCACTGGAACAAGAACGTCTTCGACATGGGCGAGGTGGGGATGGGCTTCTCGGCCAATCCGTTGACCCTTGGCTGTGACTGTCTCGGTGAGATCTTCTACTTCGACGGAACGGTCAACGACTCCAGCGGCAACGCCGTCACCATCCCCAACGCCATCTGCATGCACGAGGAGGACTACGGGATCTCGTGGAAGCACACCGATTTCCGCACCGGCGAGGTCGAGGTCCGGCGGTCCCGGCGGTTGGTGATCTCGATGATCTGCACCGTCGGCAATTACGAGTACGGCTTCTTCTGGTACTTCTACAACGATGCGTCCATCGAGATGGAGGTCAAACTCACCGGGGTGCTGACCACCGGTGCGGTTCCCGCCGGCGAGACCCCGCGCTGGGGCAAGATGGTGGCACCCGGGATGTACGGTCCCAACCATCAGCACTTCTTCAACTTCCGGATGGACATGAGCATCGACGGTCCGGGAAACAGTGTGTACGAGGTGGATTCGATCCCCGAGCCGAACCCGGAACTGAACCCGCACCACAATGCCTGGATAACGCGGGACACCCTGGTGGCCTCGGAGTCCGAAGGGGCCCGGGACTGGGAGTACTCGACCGGCCGGTACTGGAAGGTGGTCAATCCCTCCAAGCTCAACGAGTTCGGCGCACCGGTCGGCTACAAGCTGATGCCGAAGGACATCGTCCCGGTCATGGTGCAGCAGGGGTCCGTGATCTATGACCGGGCCCGGTTCGTCCAGCACAACCTGTGGGTCACCCGATACGACCCCAGGGAACTCTTCGCCGCGGGGGACTACATGTATCAGTGCGCCGATGCCCAGGGACTGCCGCAGTATGTCGCCGACGACGCGCCGCTGACGGATACCGACCTGGTGCTCTGGTACACCGTGGGTGCCCACCATGTGGTCTGCCCGGAGGACTGGCCGGTGATGCCGTGCCACTACACCGGCTTCAAGCTCAAACCGGTGGGGTTCTTCGACGGCAACCCGGCGCTCGATGTTCCGCCGTCGCCGCCGGCGGCGTGCCACCACCACTGAGTCGCGGGCCCCTGACTGGCGCGGATGCCCTCGGATACCGGTGAACCGGGGGCCTCCGCGTCGGCTCGTGCGAACATTTCGTCAACTGCCGGGGCAACAAGTGGCTGCTTGCTCTTATGATGACCGGCAGGTGTCAGAGTTTGCGGGGGTGTGAATGACGTCTGGGCCAGACGAGCAGTGGAGCGAGAGCCAGGACGGTCGGGGATCGATACGTTGGCAGGATCCGGCTACGACCACGCCGCGGCCACCGACCGTGGCCGAGGCACGCCAGCGAGACAAAGCGCAGAAGGCGCGCGAGGCCGCCGAAGAGTGGGCGAGGCAGCAGGAGGAGCAGCGCGAGCGCCGCGCCGCCACCGGCAAGAAGGTTCTGATGGGCTCGGTGGCCGTGGTCGGCGTGGTGGGCGTGATCGCGCTGGGCTACCACCTGCTGCACAAAGAGGAGATCGCGGCGTCCTGCGTCAAGGAGGGCACCAACGAGGTGGTGCCCGATTCGTATTGCTCCAGTGGCCACAGCGGTTCCGGGGGCACGTTCATCTACCTGGGCTCGCCGTACCGGTACTACTACGGCGGCAACAACGGCGGCGTGGGCACCATCGCCCGGGGCGGGACCATCGAGCAGCCCAAGGGCACCACGGCCAAGACCAAGTCGGGGACGTCGATCTCGCGCGGCGGCTTCGGTTCGTCGTCGAGCTACGGCAAGAGCTCGGGGAGCTGAATGCGCCGTCAACGTAGTTCCCCGCGAGCCGGCTGGGAACAGATCGTCGCCGACCAAGGCATGTGCTACGGGACCCCGGCGCGCGACGCGACCGGCGCCGACCGCCCGTACTGGGACGAGTCGGTGCACTACGTCTTCGACATGGACGAGGTGCTCTCGATCGAGGCCTCGGTGGAGGTGCTGCACTCGATGTGCCTGGAGGCCGTCGAGAACGTCGTACTGACCGGGCGTTACCGTGACTTCGGGCTTCCCGAATGGAGCTGGGAGCACATCGAGAAGTCCTGGCGCCGCAGTGACCCGCACCTGTACGGCCGCTTCGATCTTCGGTACGACGGCCGCCGGCCGCCGGTGCTGCTGGAGTACAACGCCGACACCCCGACCACACTGCTGGAGGCGGCGATCCTGCAGTGGCACTGGAAGACTGACGTCTATCCGGACGACGATCAGTGGAACTCGTTGCACGAGAAGCTGGTTGCCCGTTGGAAGGAAATCCGCGACCGCCTGCCGGGAGCCGAGACGTATTTCACTTGGTCGGGCGCCGAGCTCAGCGGCGAAGATCATGTGACGGTTGCCTACCTGCAGGAGTGCGCGGCCGAGGCCGGCCTGAACACCGTGGGCCTGGCGATCGAGGACATCGGGTTCGACGCGGACCTCGATCGGTTCGTCGACCTCGCAGAAGCGCCCATGGACTCCATCTTCAAGCTCTACCCGTGGGAGTGGATGCTCGACGACGATTTCGGTCGCCGGGCGGTCGAGCAGATGCCCGCCACCATGTGGGTCGAACCGCTGTGGAAGACGCTGTTGAGCAACAAGGCGATCCTCGCGGTGCTGTGGGAGATGTATCCGGGCCACCCGAATCTGTTGCCCGCCTACGTCGATGACCCGCACGAGCTGACCGAGTACGTGCGCAAACCCAAACTGGGACGTGAGGGTGCCAACATCACCATCGTCGGTGCCGGGTACGAGACCGAGACCGGCGGCGTGTACGGCGAAGAGGGCTACGTGTACCAGTTGCTCGATCCGCTACCGCAATTCGACGACATGCGCCCCGCGTTGGGCGCGTGGATGGTCGGCGACGAATCCGCCGGACTCGGGATCCGCGAGACCTCCGGTCTCGTCACCGACAACGGCGCTGCCTTTGTGCCACACCGCATCCCGCAGTGACCCGGAAGGAACAACTCCAATATGACTACCACCACGGTTGCGCTCGGCTCCGATTACTGGTCGCTCCTCGGTCACGGGGTTTCGGCGATCGTCCTGTACTCGATCGTCGGTGTGGCGCTGATGGTCCTGGGTTTCTACGTCATCGACTGGACCACGCCAGGTCCGTTGCGGACCCTGGTGCAGGCCGGGCGTCCCAACGCCGCTGCAGTGGCGGCCTCCGGCGTGATATCGATGGCATTCATCGTCGTGCTGGCCATCTACAGCTCGTCGGGTGACCTGATCCAGGGCCTGATCACCACGCTGGTGTTCGGCCTGTTGGGCATTGCGGCCCAGGCGTTCTCGGTGCGGCTCGTCGGTGCGATCAAGGGTATCGACATCGGCGGCGTCCTGGCCTCCGAGAAATTCACCCCACAGGTCCTGGTCGTGACGGCTTCCTATGTGGCCTTCGGCCTGATCATCGCGGCGGCGATTCTCTAGCTTCCCGCTCGAGAGTCCGGCACACCTCGGTGGCCGCGCGCGTCAGTGCGGCGGGGCCGTCGCGCAGCGCCTGATCCAGCGGGGTGCCCGGCGCGGTGATGGCCACCAGCTGGTCGACGCCGTTGGCCAGGAGCACGTCGGCGTCGGCGGACACCCGGCCGCCGAAGATCACCACCCGGGTGCCGGTGCGTGCGGCCACCTGGGCCACGCCGAACGGTGTCTTTCCCAACATGGTCTGGGCGTCGACGCTGCCCTCGCCGGTGAAAACCCAGTCCGCCCCGGTCAGCGCCTGCTCGAGTCCGACGGTCTGCGCGATCACTTCGACACCCGGAGCGCATTCGGCGGCGAGGAACTCCAGCAGGCCGAAGCCGAGTCCGCCGGCGGCTCCGGCTCCCGGGCGGTCGGGATCGGCGTGGCCGAGCGCGGTGCCGGTGACTTCCACCAACCGGGTCAACGCGGCTTCGAGCACCTCGACGTCGTCGGGGGTGGCCCCCTTCTGCGGGCCGAAAACCGCACTGGCACCACCGGTTCCGAGCAACGGCGCGGTGACGTCGGATGCGATTCGGACCCGGACATCGGCCAATCGGGGATCCAGACCCGAGACGTCGACCTGATGTAGCCGGGCCAGGGCCGCGCCGCCGGGCGGCAGCGCGGAGCCGTCGGCATCGGTGAAGGACACGCCCAGCGCGGTGAGCATGCCGGCCCCGCCGTCGTTGGTGGCCGAACCGCCGATCCCGATCAGCAGCTCGGTCGCGCCGTGATCCAGCGCCGAGATGACGAGCTGTCCGACCCCGAATGTGCCGGCACGCAGGATGTCCCGGTCCGCCGGCGCCACCAGCTCCAAGCCCGAGGCGCCGGCCATCTCGATCACGGCCAAGCGGCGCTCGGCGACGTAGCCGTAGGTGGCCCGCGCTGGGCGCCCCAGTGGATCGCTGACCTCGACCGTGACCCGATCGCCGCCCAGCGCGTCGACGACGGCGTCCACGGTGCCTTCACCGCCGTCGGCCATCGGTACCCCGATGCACTCGGCGTCGGGCAGGACCGACCGGACGCCCTCGCGCAAGGCTGCCACCGCTTGCGACGCGGTCATCGACTCCTTGAAGGAGTCCGGGGCCAGCACGATCTTCATTGGCTGGCGACATTACCCACTGCGGCTCTGCTCGGCGCGCCGTAGCGGGCCGCCCTGGGGCCGGCCGGGGGAGTTCACGTCACGGCATGGGCCAGCAGCCGCTTGAGTTCACGTCGCTGTTCGGTGTCCAGCGCTTCGAGCACTTCGTCCTCGGCGGCCAGCACCGCCGCTTCGGCGCGTTTGAGCAGTTCGGCTCCCTCGGCCGTCAGTTCGGCCGGCAGCGCCCGTCCCGACTCGACGGTGGCGGGTCGGCGTACCGCGCCGCGGTCCTGCAGTCCGCGCAGCACGTTGTTCATGGCTTGCGGCGAGACGTTGGTGTGGCGCGCGAGTTCGGCATTGGACTGACCGGGGCCCATGGACAGGACTCGCAGGCACACGAATTCGGGCAGTTTGAGCCCGAGCGGTTGCAACTGTGCGGCGACCTTGGGCTGCAGCACTGCGACCACGCGGTACATCAGGTATCCGAGCGGCTGTTCCTCCAGGACGCCCCGCGTATCGGAATTCATATCAAGCATATTGACACATATCAACCAGGTTGATATACCGGACGTATGACCACACCAAGCGAAATGTCTGACGCAATGTTCGAATCGGCTTACCGCGGTGAGGCTCCCGACTTCGCCGGGGCGCGCCCGCCGTGGAGCATCGGCGAACCACAGCCCGAGATCGCGGCGCTGATCGCCGAAGGCAAAGTCCACGGTGACGTGCTCGACGCCGGCTGCGGCGAAGCCGCTACCGCGCTGTACCTGGCCGAGCAGGGATTCACCGCGGTCGGGTTGGACCAGTCGGCCACCGCCATCGACATGGCCCGCGCCGAGGCCGCCAAGCGGGGCCTGACCAACGCCAGCTTCGAGGTCGCCGACATCAGCGCGTTCACCGGCTATGACGGCCGCTTCGGGACGATCATCGACTCGACGCTGTTCCACTCCATGCCAGTGGAACTCCGGGACGGCTACCAGCAGTCGATCGTGCGTGCCGCCGCACCCGGCGCCTCGTACTTCGTGCTGGTGTTCGACAAGGGGACGATGGGGGACAGCGGGCCCGCCAATCCGGTCACCGAGGACGAACTGCGCGAGGTTGTCGGCAAGTACTGGGTGATCGACGATGTCCGGCCGGCCCGGATCCACGCCCACGTGCCACCGGAATTCGCGAACTTCGCCGATTTCGCCGGAATGGGCATCCGCGACGAGGCCAACGGCCGCAAATCGATGGCGGCCTGGCTGCTTCAGGCGCACCTGGGATAGCTGCCGGCTGACCAGCGCCCGCCGGCGACACTCGGTCCGCGAGGGCTCCCCCCGCTAGGTGTGCTGCCCGCCATAGGGCAGGATAGAGAGGCCGTCCAGGGGTAACCCGGGTGGCTCTCTACATGCGAGGAGTGCCGAGGAGACCGATGGCGGATCCGAATGTCGCCGGCGAGGGCGCAGCACCCATTCGTCCCTTCTATACGAGGGTTCTGCTGAAGCTTGGCGGAGAGATGTTCGGCGGCGGTGAGGTCGGCCTCGACCCCGACGTCGTGCATCAGGTGGCCCGCCAGATCGCCGCGGTGGTGCGCAGCGGTGTCCAGGTCGCGGTCGTGATCGGCGGCGGCAACTTCTTCCGCGGCGCCCAGCTGCAGCAGCGCGGGATGGAACGCACCCGCAGCGACTACATGGGCATGCTCGGCACCGTGATGAACAGCCTTGCGCTGCAGGACTTCCTGCAGAAAGAGGGCATCGACACCCGCGTGCAGACCGCCATCACCATGGGGCAGGTCGCCGAGCCCTACATCCCGTTGCGCGCCGTGCGGCACCTGGAGAAGGGTCGCGTCGTCATCTTCGGTGCCGGCATGGGACTTCCGTACTTCTCCACCGACACGACCGCTGCGCAGCGGGCGCTCGAAATCGGGGCCGACGTGGTGCTGATGGCCAAGGCCGTCGACGGCGTCTACACCGCCGATCCGCGCGAGGATCCGAACGCCGAGCTGCTCACCGAGGTCAGCCATCGCGAGGTCATCGATCGCGGCCTGCGGGTCGCCGATGCCACCGCCTTCAGTTTGTGCATGGACAACCGGATGCCGATGCTGGTGTTCAACCTGCTCACCGAAGGCAATATCGCCCGCGCGGTGGCGGGTGAGAAGATCGGAACACTGGTCACCACCTAAACGGGAGAAGCCGACGTGATCGACGAAACTCTCTTCGACGCCGAAGAGAAGATGGAAAAGGCCGTGAGTGTGGCCCGTGACGACCTGGCCACCATTCGGACCGGCCGGGCCAATCCGGGCATGTTCTCCCGAATCAACATCGACTACTACGGGGCGATGACGCCGATCACCCAGATGGCGAGCATCAACGTCCCCGAGGCGCGCATGGTCGTCATCAAGCCGTACGAGGCGTCGCAGCTCAAGCCGATCGAGGACGCGATCCGCAACTCCGACCTCGGGGTCAATCCGACCAACGACGGCAGCATCATCCGGATCTCCATCCCGCAGCTCACCGAGGAGCGCCGCCGCGAGCTGGTCAAGCAGGCCAAGTCCAAGGGCGAGGACGCCAAGGTGTCGGTGCGCAACATCCGTCGCAAGGCGATGGAAGAGCTGAGCCGGATCAAGAAGGACGGTGAAGCCGGCGAGGACGAGGTCGGACGTGCCGAGAAGGACCTCGACAAGTCCACCCACACCTACACCAGCCAGATCGACGACCTGGTCAAGCACAAGGAAGGCGAACTGCTGGAGGTCTAGTGACCGATCAGCAAATACCTTTCGTGACAAACACACCGGTCGGAGAACCGCAGAAGAAACAGTCCCGGGCCGGCCGTGACCTGCCGGCGGCCATCGCCGTCGGCGTCGTCCTCGGCGCCCTGGCGATCGGCACCCTCCTGTTCGCGCCGATCTGGTGGCTGCCGTTGCTCGCAGTGGCCATCGCCATCGCCACGCACGAGGTGATCCGCCGGCTGCGCGAACACGGTTACGCATTGCCGACCGTCCCGCTGCTGCTCGGTGGCCAGGCGATGATCTGGCTGACCTGGCCGTTCGGGGCAGCAGGTCTGCTGGGCGCCTACGGCGGGACGGTCGTCGTCTGCATGGTGTGGCGTCTGGTCGGCCAGGGCCTGGACCAGCAACCGGTCAATTACCTGCGCGACATCGCCGCCACGATCCTGCTGGCCACCTGGGTGCCGTTGTTCGCGGCCTTCACCGCACTGCTCATCTTCGCCGACCACGGCGGAGCCCGGGTGTTCACCATCATCGTCACCGTCGTCTTCGCCGACATCGGCGGTTACGTCGCGGGCGTGCTGTTCGGTAAGCACCTGCTGGCGCGGGCGATCAGCCCCAAGAAATCCTGGGAAGGCCTCGGCGGTTCACTGCTGTTCGGCATCGCGGCTGCCGTTGTCTCGGTGGCGTTCCTGCTGGACAAGCCGGCGTGGGTGGGCGTGCCGCTGGGCCTGTTGCTGGTCATCACCGGCGTGCTCGGTGACCTCGTCGAATCTCAGATCAAGCGTGATCTCGGGATCAAGGACATGGGCACGCTGCTACCCGGCCACGGCGGGATCATGGACCGGATCGATGCGATGCTGCCGTCGGCCGTCGTCGGCTGGATCGTCCTGACGCTCCTCGCCTAGACCGCGTTTGCCGCGTGCGCCCGAGGCGTTCAGCCAGCACGCGATCGCACCGAGAACCAGTCCCGCGGCGATGCCGACGTTCACCCGCTCGCCGAGCATGAACCAGGACAACACCCCGGCGACCGCGGGGATGACGCAGAACAGCATCGCGACCGCCGAAGCGCCGTGCAGATTGATGGCCCGCACGTACAGCGACACCCCGAGTGTGGCGTTGAGCAACACCACGCCCGCCACCGCCAGCACGGCCCTGGTGAGGTCGTGCACCTCGACCGGGGTGGTGAGCGCGAGTGCCACGGCTGGGATGAAGGCGACGGCGTTCTGCACGGACGTCGAGGCCCGGAAGTCGACATCGGAGCAGAACCGCTGTTGATAGACCCCGCCGGCGGCCAGGCCGAGCAAGGCCACCAACAGCAATCCGACAGCCGGATCGATCCCACCCGAGGCCATCAGTCGCGTCGCGCATGCTGCCAGTACGGCGGCAACGCCCAGCACCAAGGCGAGCACCCGGCGTGGTGTCAACCGGTCGTGCAGGAACATCGCGGCCAGCAGGGCCGTCGCGACCGGGTTCATCGCAATGACGACGGCGCAGAGCACGGCCGGCGCGCCATGCTGAATCGCGATGTAGAGCGCGCAGAACTGCACGGCCTGCATGAGCACACCGGCAACCGCGACGTGGAGCAGCTTGCGGCCGGTGGGGAAGCGGACCCGGGCGAGCGCGGCCCAGGTACCGAGGAACAGGCCGGCCAGGCCGAACCGGAAGGCCAGCACCGCCATCGGGGAGAGGGCGTGCACCGCGAGGTTTCCGATCGGATAGCCCAGGGCGTAGAAGAACGTCACGGTCGTCGCCGTGCGCATCGGCATCGGCTGAATCGCTCCTCGCGTGCGCATCGCGGTGGTCGCCATGATCCCCATCGTGGGTGAGCGGCGTACCGCCGGTCCAACGATTATCGGCAATCACGATTGATCGCAGATACTGATCGTTATGGCGGAATGACTCGGTGAATAGAAGGAAATATCTGGTTTTTGATCGTAATCGCTGATCGGAGTACCTTGGCGGCATGGGTCAGGTGCTGGACATCGCACCGCTGCGCAGCTTGGTGGCGGTGGCGGACTGTGGCGGGTTTCACCGCGCCGCCGCGGTGTTGCACATGACGCAGTCCGCGGTCAGTCAGCACGTGCGGCGCATCGAGGCCGTCGTCGGCGGTCCCGTCGTGGAACGGTCCGGCCGCGGGGTCGCGTTCACCGAACTGGGGCATCGCGTCCTCGGCCACGCGCGGGCCATCCTCGCCGCGCACGACGCGGCGTTGACAGATCTCGGCGCGGCCGAGGAGCAGGTGCTGCTGATCGGCGCCACCGAGCACGGCGCCGACGTCATGCTGCCTGCCCTCACCTCGGCACTGGGCGAGCGGTTGCCCAACTGGCGGTTGCGGTTTCGTCTCGACCGTAATGTGACGCTCGCCGATGCCCTGGAACACGGTCTGGTCGATCTCGCGGTGATGCTCGACGGTTCCGGGCTGGATCCCGCTCATGCCTCCGGAACGCTTGCGCTGAAGTGGGTTTCGAGCCGCAATTTCGCTGCGCATGCCGATGCGGCGGCCGGTCAACCGTTGCCCGTGGTGATGTTCTCCGAACCGTGCACGTTGCGTGAACCCACGTTCGCCACGCTCGACCGGTGCGGGACCGACTACCGCATCGTCGCTGAGTCCGCGAACCTGTCCGGCTTGTTCGCAGCGGTGCGTTCCGGTCTGGGTGTGGCACTGCTGCCGATGATCGGCCGGCTGCCCGACGGGCTGTGCCTGGCCGAGGGGCTGCCCCCGGCCAGCCGCGCATCGGTCTTCGTCCGCGGGCGTGCCGGGGTGGACTCCGATGTCCTGGACACCGTCGAACGGACCGTTCACGACGTTCTCGCCGAACAAGCCTGATACTGGAAAGAACATGAAGCATGAATTGGTCTTCGAAGCCCCGCGCCGCGGTATGCCGCCGCGCCACCTTGCCGACCTCGACGAGGACGGCCGTGCGGAGGCTGTCGCCGAACTGGGGTTGCCGAAATTCCGGGCCAAGCAGCTGGCCAACCAGTACTACGGCCGGCTGATCGCCGACCCGAAGCAGATGACCGACCTGCCGACCGCCGTGCGTGATCAAGTGGCCGAGGCCCTTTTTCCGGCACTGATCGATCCGGTGAAGCAGATCCAGTGCGACGCGGGGGAGACCCGCAAGACGCTGTGGCGCGCGGGCGACGGCACGACGTTCGAGTCGGTGCTGATGCGCTATCCGCAGCGCAACACGGTGTGTATCTCCTCGCAGGCCGGCTGCGGAATGGCCTGCCCGTTCTGCGCGACCGGGCAGGGCGGCCTGATGCGCAACCTGTCCACTGCCGAGATCCTCGAACAGGTCCGCGCGGCGTCGTCGGCCATGCGGCTCGAACATGACGGACGGCTGTCGAACATCGTCTTCATGGGCATGGGTGAGCCGCTGGCCAACTACAACCGGGTGGTCGCCGCCGTCAAACGCATCATCGCGCCGCCGCCGAACGGTTTCGGGATCAGCGCCCGGTCGGTGACGGTGTCGACGGTGGGTCTGGCGCCTGCCATCCGAAGGCTCGCCGACGAGCGACTGGGCGTCACCCTGGCGCTGTCTCTGCACACCCCTGACGACGAACTACGCGACACCTTGGTGCCGGTGAACAACCGGTGGAAGGTCGACGAGGTGCTCGATGCCGCGCGCTACTACGCCGACGTCACCGGTCGGCGCGTGTCCATCGAATACGCGTTGATCCGCGACATCAACGATCAGCCCTGGCGGGCAGACCTCTTGGGTAAGAAGCTGCACGGCAAGCTCGGCCAGCTGGTACACGTGAACCTCATCCCGCTCAACCCCACGCCGGGCAGCAAGTGGGACGCCAGTCCCAAACCGGTCGAACGTGAGTTCGTCAAACGCGTTCAGGCCAAGGGGGTGTCGTGCACCGTGCGCGATACCCGCGGGCGGGAGATCGCCGCGGCCTGCGGTCAGCTGGCCGCCGAAGGCTGAGTTTTCTGCGCCGAGACTGCGCCCAGATCACCGAGACAGCGCCCAGATCGCGTTCGGCCGGGAAATGGCGATCTGTACGCAGTGTCGGTGGGCTGTAGGCAGTCTCGGGAGCGGGTCTATACCGGCGGGTTGGTGAACCAGAGGTTCTCCTCGCGCAGGCTGCGGCTGCGCCAGCCGTCGGGCGTGCGCACCAGTTCGTGGTGGTAGTACCCGCCGCACGCACTGATCTCCGCCATCCCCGGCAGCTGCATGGGGTTGTAGAACATCGCCCGCACGGTCGCGGTGTCGCCGTCGCCTTCGAGGATCTCGATGTTGGTGATGTAGTGCATGGTCCACGGCAGCACCCCGAAGTTGGCGGCGAACCAGTCGACCACCTCATCGCGGCTGCCCACGATGGCTCCCGCCGACGAGTAGTCGATGTGGGCGTCCTCGGTGAACACCGATCGGTACAGCTCCCAGTCCTTGGAGTCGACTGCCCGGGCATAGCGGTACAGCAGGGCCGAGATCTCGGAATGGTCGCTCACTACTCGGGCATCCCGATGGTCTTGGACTCGAAGTACTCCTTGAAGCCCTCCTCGCCGTTGCGCCGGCCCAGCCCGCTCTGCTTGGAGCCGCCGAACGGGCTGTTGATGCCGAAATGGCTGCGGCTGTTGATCGTGACGTTGCCGGTCCGGATGCGTCGCGCGACGGCGAAGGCCCGGTCCACGTCGCCGGACGACACCTCTCCGGACAGGCCGTAGATGGAGTTGTTGGCGATGGCGACCGCTTCGTCGTCGGAGTCATACGGGGTGACCGTCAGCACGGGTCCGAAGATCTCCTCCTGCGCGACCTGTGAATCGGGGTCGACGTCGGCGAGCAGCGTGGGCTGGGTGTAGTAGCCCGTGGGCAGGTTCTCGGGCACCCCGCCGCCGGTGACCAGGCGTGCCCCGGAATCGATGCCCGATTTGATGAGCCCGAGCACCTTGTCGCGCTGGGTCGCGCTGATCTGCGGGCCCTGCATGATGCCCGGCGTCCACGGGTCCCCGACGGGAAAGTTCTCCATCGCGCCCTTGAGGAGCTCGATGCCCTCGTCATACCGGCTGCGGGGGAGCAGGATTCGGCTGGGCAGGATGCAGGACTGCCCGCTCATGACGCAGGCCATCATCGCCGCGATCGGCAGCGCCGAGTTGAAGTCGGCGTCGTCGAGCACGATGTGGGCCGACTTGCCGCCCAGTTCGAGCATGGTCTTCTTGACGGTGGAGGCGCCGGCGGCCAGGATGGCGCGGCCTGTCGCGGTCGACCCGGTGAAGGTGATCATGTCGACCCGCGGGTCCGCCGACAGCGCGGCGCCGACCTCGTTGGCGTTGGACACCACCACGTTGAACACACCGGCCGGGATGTCGGTGTGTTCGGCCACGATGCGGCCCAACTCGGTACCTGACCACGGCGTGAGCTGTGCGGGCTTGAGTACCACGGTGTTGCCGGCCATCAGCGCCGGAACCGTCTCGGCGATGTTGAGGTAGAACGGCACGTTCCACGGGGTGATCGCGCCGACGACACCGACCGGTTCGTAGGCGATCTTGCGTCGCGCCGGCCCCAGCTGGGTCTGGTGCACGCCGTTGTCGACGACGTACTCGAAGTTCTTGCCGTGCTCGGCCCAGTGCTTGACCTCGCCGATCGGGTCCTCGATCTGGGAGCCCGTGACGGTCACCGGACAGCCGACCTCGGTGACCAGCACCCGGCGCAACCGTTCCTTCTCGGCTTCCAGCGCGTCGTGCAGCTGCATCAGGCAGTGGTGGCGGAAGTCGACGTCGCGGCTCCAGTCGGTTTCGTCGAACGCCCGTCGCGCGGCGCCCACGGCGCGCTCGATGTCGGCCACCGTGCCGTCGGTGGCTTGGCCGGCCACCTGCTCGCTGGCGGGGTGGATGACGTCGAATTTCGCACCGCTGCCGGTGTATTGGAGTTCACCGTCGATGAGCATCCGCTCGTCACCGGCGAGCACGCCGGTGTCGCTCTGCACCTGAGTCATAGGAGACAGCTTTACAAAAATTGCGTGTCGTGTCACCCCTTTGGAAGAAGCATTGACCGATCGCCAAGTCTCTGCGATCGTAGAGTGTCGTTGGCGCGTGGGCAGGAGGTGTGGAAGGGCGGACAGCAGAGGTAGGTCAGCTCGCGTCGGGCTGTTTGATGCCGACGGCGTGGCGCAACTGTGCCAGGAATTGGTCACCGTCGTCGCTGCGGACGATGTAGTGCGAGACCGCGACCCGGATCGCGGTGGCGGCCTTGACCGGGGCATTGGCGCCCGACAGGAGTTTGAGCAGCCGAGCGCGCATCAGTGGTATGACGTTGGCCAGTTGGGCGATCACGACTTCGGGTTCGATGTCGACCAGCCGTACCCCGGAATACGACTGCTGGTACTGCACGATGAAACGCAGTGCGGCGTCGAGCTTCTCGGTGCCCCGCAGGCCGACGGTGGCACGGCTCATGCCATGGTCGAACATCTCGCGCTCGTAGGTGCCGAACGCGTCGAGAAGTTCCTGCTTGTCGGCGAACCAGCGGTACAGCGTGGGCCGCGAGACGCCGGCCTGCAGCGCCACCTCGGACAAGCTCAGCTTGGTCTGGCCGCTGCGGGCCAGCACCTCGGCTGTCGCGACCAGGATTCGGTGGCGCGTCGAGGTGTCTTCGACTGTGGCGTCCCGCCGTGCGGGTGCAGGTTCATTCACATCCAGGCCTTGGTTGATCGTGGTTCACCAAATGGTAGGACCATCACAGCAACTTCTTGAGCATTGCCACAGTCTCCAGGTCGGCCAATGCCGCCACGCCCCGTTTTGCGCCTTCGGTGGCGATCCCTTCATCCTGCATTCCGCCGAGGCCCGCGGTGATCACCGGCGCGGCGTAACCGTAGATCGCCCCGAGGCGATAGCGGCTCCACAACTCGTCGCGATCCAGCGTGGGACCGCCGGCCGCGGCCAGTGCACTGCGGTACTCGTCGAGCAGGTCGCGTTCGGCGGCCTGGCGGTCAGCCGTGGTCATGCTCGTGATCAGGGTGTACGCCAGTTCCCGGCCCGGATGCCCGCGGCGCACTGCCTGCCAGTCGAGCAGGCCGGCCTCCCCGTTGCGGAAGAACAAGTTGCCCGGATGTGCATCACCGTGCATCACGGTGTGTGGCCCCTGATCGAGCAGTTGGGCCGCTGCGCGATAGTTCTCGTCGATGAACCGGCCGTCGGCCACCGGGATGTCCGTGCTCTCGGCCAGGCGTTTTGTCGAGAGCTTGAGCAGTGAGCCGGTCAGCAGTGAGGTGTGATCGCCCGACGCCGAGTACAGCCAGCCCAGCGGCCCGCGTCCGCTGCGTTTCGGCAGGCGGTCCCAGAATGCGGCGTGCACCCGGGCGAGCAGCTGGACCGTCAGGGCGGCCCGGTCCTTGTCCAGTGGATGCAGCGTGTCGGGGAACTCGCAGGCCTGCAATGTCAGGTCTTCCAGCACCAGTACAAATCGGCCGGTCAGTGCGTCGAAGGCGGCGCCGTGGGCTCGGGGTACCCCGGGCAGGCCCTCGGCCAGTTGTTGGTAGAACCGGACCTCGGTGTGCGCCAGCCGGCCCAGCTCACCCATCATCCGGGTGGCCACGGTTTCGGCGGGCATCTTGACGAACACCGACTCGGGCACGTCGTTCGGGCCGCTGAGCGCCAGGCGGGCGCGCGACGAGGTGCCGGCATCGCCGCCGATCACCGATACCGACTCGACCCGGTGGCCGGTGAGGCGGGACAGATGGCCCGCGTCGAGGTGCCCGATGTGGCGGGGCAGTGACCGCATGCCCCCGATGACCGCGTCGGTTGCGATACGTTGCACGCCGTGGCCGATATGTGCGGCCAGGCCGGCAGCGGGGACAAGGCGGCGGGCCGATGTGAGCATTCGGAGAGTTTACAATTGCGAGCGAAATTGTAAAGCGGTTTGGGAAAGGGGTGGCGATGGCGGGTCCGATGGAGGGGTTTCGGGTCGTCGAGCTGGGCGTCTGGGTCGCCGCACCGGCGGCCGGAGCGCTGCTGGCCGACTGGGGTGCCGACGTCATCAAGATCGAACCGCCGTCGGGAGACCCGGCAAGAACCTTCGGCCGGATGCTGGGCCTGGATCCGGACCTGGGCGTGGCGGCCAATCCGCCTTTCGAGATGGACAACCGGTCCAAACGCAGCATCGTGCTGGACCTCGGCACCAGCGAGGGTCGTGACACCGCGAGCGAATTGCTTTCCACTGCAGATGTTTTCCTGACCAACGTGCGGCCCGCGGCGTTGCGGCGGCTCCAGCTGGACTTCGAGACCGTCGCGGCACGCAACCCGCGCCTGGTGTACGGGCTGATCACCGGATACGGACTGACCGGACCGGAGGCGGACCGCGCGGCCTACGACGTCGCCGCGTTCTGGGCCCGCGCCGGCCTGGCCGACTTGCTCACCCGGCCCGGGGACACCCCGCCGTTCCAGCGCGGTGGGATGGGAGACCACTCGGCGGGGATGACGCTGGCAGCCGCGGTGTGTGCCGCACTGCTGGCCCGAAACCGCACGGGGGCCGGTCAATTGGTCAGCACGTCGCTCTACCGCCAGGGCGCCTATACCGTCAGCTTCGATCTCAACACGGTGCTGATGAGCGGCGAGCAGGTCGCGATCGGCCAGCGTGAGGCGATGGCCAACCCGTGCATGAACAACTACGCCGCCGGTGACGGGAAACGCTTCTGGATCGTCGGGCTGCAGGGGGACCGGCACTGGCCCGCGCTGTGTCGCGTGGTGGACCGCGAAGACTGGTTGACGGACGCGCGTTTCGCCACCGCGCGCGACCGGTACGTCAACGCGCGTGAGCTGATCGCCGAGCTGGACGCCATCTTCGCCGAGCATCCGATGGAGCGCTGGGCCGTCCTGTTCGACGAGGAGCCCGACTTCTTCTGGTCACCGATCAACAGTCTCGACGACGTGATCGCCGACGAGCAGTTCCACGCCGCCGGGGGAATCGTCGATGTGCCCGACGGGATTTCGGCGGTCCCGATGGTGGCCAGCCCGGCCGACTTCTCGGCCACTCCGTGGCAGCCGCGCATGGCGGCCCCGGCGCTCGGCGCCCACACCGACGAGATCCTGGCAGAACTGCGCGGGCGTCAGGACCGCTGAGCGTTGATGCCCGCGAGCAGTTCGTCGAGCTGCTCGCGGGTGACCTTGCCCGCCGAGAAGGCGGCCATCCGTCCGATCGGCACCGATTCCAGCATCCGCAGCAGATTGCTGCCCAGTGCGGAATCGGTTGTGCCGAAAGGGGAGGCGCTGCCCAGCACCGCCAGAATCGTCTGCGATGCCACCGGGTCGGCGATCAGCTCGCCCAGCGTCGAATCGCGGGTGAACGGCTGTGTCGGCACGTCGCCGGCCAACGTCACCGCCGCCGTCAGCCGCAGGTCCCGGCTGGACGCGCCGACCGACACCATGTACTCGCCGGGCTCGACAATCCAGTGCTCGGCAGTCGTGCTCCAGTACGCGAGATCATCTCGGCTGATCGGGATTTCGACCGTGCGCTGCTCGCCGGGTTCGAGCGTCACCGAAGTGAAACCGGCCAGCCACCGGACCGGTCTGCCGACGAGCGAACCGGGTAGCCCGGCGTAGACCTGCACCACCTCACGGCCTGACCGGGCGCCGGCGTTGGTCACCGTCAGCCGCACGGACAGCCCCGTATCGGGAGCGTCGACCTCGAGACCGGAATAGTCGAACCAGGTGTAGGACAGGCCGTGGCCGAAGGGGAACGCCACCGGCATGTCCCGGCTGTCATACCAGCGGTAGCCGACGAACATCCGCTCGCCGTAGACGGTATGGCCCGATTCGGACGGAAAGTTGAGGTAAGCAGGAGAATCCTGCAGCCGCAACGGAACCGTCTCGGCCAGCCGGCCCGACGGGTTGACGATGCCGAACAGCACATCGGCCAACGCTCCGCCCCCGGCCTGCCCGAGCAGGGCGCCGTCCACGACGGCCGGGGCCAGGGCCGCGACAGCGTCCAGGCGCACCACGCCGCCATGGGACAACACCACCACGGTGCGGGGCTGGGCCCGGACCACGGCGCGCAGCAGATCCAGCTGGGCGGCGGGCAGATCGATGTGATCGCGGTCGTAGCCCTCGGACTCCTCTTCGGCGGTGAGACCGAGGAACACGATCGCGGCGCCGGCGGATTCGGCTGCGCCGGCCGCGGCCGCGACATCGCTTCCCGAACAATGGCTCACCGGGTGATCGCCTGCGAGCCTGCAGATCTCGTCCAGCGGGATGTCGAGGCGGGTCGGGTTGACATGGGAACTGCCGCCGCCCTGGTATCTCGGCTCCTGGGCGAATCCGCCGATGACCGCCAGCGGCGACGGTGCCAGCGGCAGCAGGCCGCCGTCGTTCTTCAGCAGCACGATGGCCCGCTGCGCCGCCTCGCGCGCCAGCTCGTGATGTGCGTCGACCTCGGCGGAGCCGAATGATGCTCCGGTGTCGTCACTTTCGGTGACCTTCGCGACCAGCCGAGCCACCCGGCCGGCGGCCCGGGCGACGACGTCGGCGTCCAGGGACCCGGCACGCACCGCGTCGACCACCTCGGTGTCGGAGAGGCCGCCCGTCGTGGGCATCTCCAGGTCCAGGCCCGCGGCCACGGCCGCAACCCGGTCCGCCACCGCGCCCCAATCGCTGACCACCGCGCCGTCGAAACCCCACTCGTCGCGCAGCACTGTGGTCAACAGCCAGGCGTTCTCGGACGCGTAGACCCCGTTGATCCGGTTGTAGGAACACATCACCGTCCATGGCCGGGCCCGGCGCACCACGATCTCGAAGGTCCGCAGATAGATCTCCCGCAACGTGCGGGCGTCGACGTCGGAGCTGGCCCGCATCCGGTCGTGCTCGGCGTTGTTCACCGCGAAATGCTTGAGCGACGCACCGACACCGCGGCTCTGCACCCCGCGCACCCACGCCGCGCCCAGCGTCCCCGAGAGCAGCGGGTCCTCCGAGTAATACTCGAAGTTGCGCCCGCACCGCGGATCGCGCTTGATGTTGACTCCCGGCCCGAGCAGGACATGCACGCCCAGTGCGCGGCTTTCGTCGCCCAGTGCCCGGCCGACTCGCTCCACCAATTCGGGATCCCAGGTCTGGCTGAGTCCGACCGCAGGGGGAAAGCAGGTCGCCGGCTCACTGCCGGAAAGGCCGAGATGATCTGTGGCACTGCCGGATTGCCGGCGTACCCCGTGCGGTCCGTCGGTCAGCACGATCGCTGGCACCGAGTCGATCGCCTTGGTGGTCCAGAAGCTCGCGCCGCTGCCCAGCGCGGCCTGTTCGGTCAGGTCGAGCCCGACGGTGGGATCAGCTGAGTCGGTCACCGGGCCCAGGGTAGTGCCGGAAGTGAAAAGTCCTGGTCAGTGCGGATTCTTCGCCCTGGCCGCGTGGCGTAGCTGTGCCAGGAAGTCGTCGGCGTCGTCGCTGCGCACCAGGTAGTGGCAGACTGCCACCCGCACCGCGGTGGCCGCGGCGATGTCGGCATCCGGACCGGTCGTCAGCCGTTGCAGGCGTTCCCGCATCAGCGGGATCACCTGGGTGAGCCGTTTGATGACGTGTTCGGGTTCGATGTCGACCATGCGTAGTCCCGGATAGGACTGCTGATATTCGACCACCGTGCGCAGCGCTGCGTCCAGGTGCTCGTTCTCGGGCAGATCCGCGGAGGCCTGCGCCACGGCCTGTTCGTAGTACTTGCGCTCCCACTCCACGAAGGCGTCGAGCAGTTCCTGTTTGGAGGCGAACCAGCGGTAGAGGGTCGGCCGGGAAACCCCGGCCTGCAGGGCGACCTCGGACAGGCTGAGCTTGGTCATGCCGTTGGCGCCCAGCACCTCGGCGGTGGCGGCCAGGATTCGCCCGCGGGTGCTGCTGTCGTCGTCGATGGACGATATTTCCGCCATGCCCACAGCTTTACAAACTATCGCCGAACTGTCACGCTAATTCGTGGCGCGACACCGTGGTCGAACGCCGTGCAGGGAGGGAATACCGTGACAGTCGCCAGCTCACCGCAGGCACGCGAATACAGCCCGTTCGACATCACGTCGCACGATTTCTGGAGCCGGCCCTTCGCCGAGCGGGACGAGACATTCGCTCAACTGCGTGCCGGTGAGGGCCTGAGCTGGCATCAGCCGCTGTCGACGCTGTTCGACGTCGAAGAGCCCGGGTTCTGGGCGGTGACCCGCCGCGCCGACATCCAGTTCGTCAGCCAGCATCCTGAATTGTTCACCTCGACCCAGGGCGTTGCGCTGGACCCGATGCCGGCCGACGTGCAGAAGTTCGCCACGTTCTTCCTGATGATGGATCCGCCCGAGCACACCACGTACCGCCGCCTGATCAGCTCGGCGTTCACCCCGCGGAACGTGCGCAAGATCGAGGAGCAGATTCACCGCAACGCCGTTGCCGTCGTCGACGATCTGATCGGTGCCGGGGATGTCGACTTTGTCGAGGCATGCTCGGCGCAGCTGCCGATGCGGACGATCTCCGACATGCTCGGTGTGCCCACTGCCGATCAGCCCGCACTGGCCAAGGCGGCCGAGAAGTTGTTCAGCATGAGCGATGACGAGTACTCGTCGCTCGAAGAGCGTGCGATGGCCACGATCAACGAGATCATGCTGATCTCGAACACCGGAGTGGAGCTGGCCAAGTTCCGGCGGGCCAATCCCGGTGACGACCTGATGACGAGCATCGTCAACGCCGAGGTCGACGGGCACCGGCTGACCGACGAGGAGATCGGGGCGTTCCTGATCCTGCTCGCCTCGGCGGGCAACGACACCACCAAGCAGACCACCACTCACGCGATGATGGCCTTGGCGGCCAATCCGGACCAAAAGGATTGGCTCTTGGAGGATTTCGACAACCGGATCGGTCTAGCCACGGAGGAATTCGTGCGGTGGGCCACCCCGGTGATCCAGTTCGCGCGGCACGCCACCGAGGATGTCGAGCTGGCCGGCCAGCAGATCAGGGCAGGCGAGAAGGTCGGCCTGTTCTACTGCTCGGGCAACCGGGACGAGTCGGTGTTCGCCGACCCGCAGCGTTTCGATCTGAGCCGTTCTCCCAACCCGCAGGTCGGGTTCGGTGGCGGTGGCCCGCACTTCTGTCTGGGCAATCAGCTGGCCAAGACCGAGCTGCGACACCTGTTCCGTGAGTTGCTGACCCGGTTGAAGACCGTCGAATTCGGTGAGCCCGAACTGCTGTACAGCAGCTTCGTGCACGGCATCAAGCGCGTGCCCGCGCACGTCGCGTAGGCCGGAAAATGCGCGTCGAAGTCGATCTGGGCAAGTGCACCGGGCATGGAATCTGCGAGTCGATCGCCGAGGACGTGTTCGAGGTCTCCGACGAGGGCATGGTGCACATCCACGGCGATGACCACCCCGAGAGCGACCGGGAACGGTTGCAGCAGGCCGTGACCCAGTGCCCGGCGACGGCACTGCGGATGCAGGGTTGATAACTGGCCACTGGCGGCCGAAGCGTCAGCCCAGCGACACAAGTACCCGGCTCGGCCCGCGCACCGTGTAGTTGGTGCCGTAGTCGAGCGGACCGGCCAGCTGCCAGTCGCCCACGGTGTCGATCAGTTCCTCCACGAAGATCTGGGCCTCCAGGCGGGCCAAGTTCATGCCGAGGCAGCTGTGCAGGCCGAAGGCGAAACCCAGGTGCGACAGCTTGCGCCGGGTGATGTCGAAGTCGTCGGGGCGCTCCCAGCGTCGCGGATCCCGGTTCGCCGCGCCCAGTAGCAGGGTGATTCGTTCGCCGTCGGCCACGGGGACGTCACCGATGGCGGTGCCGTCGCCGACCACATCGCGGAAAATGGAGTGCGACACGGTTTCCAGGCGGTGCACCTCTTCTGCGGCGTCGAGGGCCAGGGTGGGATTCGACTGGAGGATTCGGCGCTGATCGGGGTGGCCGGCGAGCGTCGCCACGATCTGGGCGAGCAGCTTGGCGGTGGTCTCGTTGCCGGCGAACACCAACTGGGTGTTGCTCGCGACGATCTCCTGTTCGGTCATGTGCTCGCACGCATAATCGTGGCCGACCATCGTGCCGATCAGATCCCAACTGCCTTCGGCCGGGCATCCGCGGCGAGGTAGCTGCTCCCGGATGTAGGAATTCAGTTGGGCCGTGGCGTGTTTCCCGGCGGCGATCAGCTCGGCGCCGTGCTCGCCGGGCATGCTGTAGCCCTCGGCGGAAGCGCCCATCGCGTCGCTCCACGCTGTGAACTGGCCGACCATCTCCTGCTCCACGCCGAGCATGTGGGCGATCACCTCGGTCGGGATACCGCGGGTGAGCTCCGAGACCACCTCGACGGACTCCCCGTCGCGCAGTCTGGCGGCGACGGGCTCCAGCCGGGCCCGCACGATGCCGGTGATCACCGGGCGCAGCGCCGCCAAGGTCCTCGGCCGGAAATCGCCGGACCAGATCGACCTGATCCGGTCGTGGTGCGGGCCGTCGTAGAACTCCATCGTCGGTCCGCCGAACACCGCGGCGTGCTCCACCTGGCCGCGCTCGGAGCCGAACCGTGAAGGTGCACTGAGGATCTGCTTGACCAGGTCGAACTCGCCGACCATCCACCGGTTGATCCGCTCGTTGAAGACGACTCCACCCAGCTCCCGGATCTCGCGGTAGCGCGCCCACGGATCGGCGACGAACGCCGGGTCGGTGGTGTCGAACGACAGCAGCGGAAAGTGGGCGGCGACCATAGCTGCCATGTTGACAATTGTATGTAATTCTGTAAAGCGTGAGTTTCAAAGACCTCGGCCGCGAACTGTCCAACTGGGGCCGATGGGGGCCTGATGACCAGATCGGGACCCTCAACCTCGTCGAGCCGCACCATGTGCAGGCCGCCGCTGGTGAAGTCCGTTCGGGCAAGGTGTTTCAGCTGAGCATCCCGGTGGGCAAGGACGGTCCGCAGAGCGGGATCGGGGGCCGGCTCAACCCGGTTCATCTGATGTCGATGCAGCCCGACGACTGGGAGCCGCACGGGCTACAGGTCGCCGACGACTGGATCATCATGCCGCTGCAGTCCGGCACCCAGTGGGATGCGTTGTCGCACGTGGCCTACGACGACAAGCTGTACAACGGCTACTCGACCGACCAGGTCCGCACCCGCGCCGGGGCCCGTCGGTTGGCCGTCGACGCCTTCACCGACCGGATCGCCGGGCGGGGGGTACTGCTCGACATCGCCCGGTTGCACGGAGTGGACTGGCTCGAGGGCGGTACGGCGATCACCCCGGCCGACCTCGAGGCAGCCGAAAAGGCGCAGGGCGTGACCGTCGGAGAAGCCGACTTCCTGCTGGTGCGTACCGGCTGGCGGGGCAGACTGCTGGCCCTTGGCCGCGACGACTGGATGTCCACCGAGCCGGGGCTGGGCATCGACTGTGCGCGCTGGTTGCGTGACCGCGGTGTCGCTGCGGTGGGCAGTGACAACTGGGCCATCGAGGTGATTCCCAGCGAGACGGGGGAGACGCTGCCGCTGCACTGCATCCTGATCCGCGACATGGGCATGCCGCTGGCCGAGATCCTCGACCTCGACGCGCTCGGTGCCGACTGTGCCGGTGACGGCATCTGGAGTTTCCTGTTCGTCGCGCCGCCGCTGCACATCAGCAACGCCGTCGGGTCCCCGGTCACGCCCATCGCGATCAAATGAGCCCGGCATTCCAGTACCGGCTGCGTACCCGCGCGCCGCTGGTTGATGTCGAGGACTACCGGCGCGCAGCGCGCCGGGCCCTGCCCGCGATGGTGTGGGCGTACCTCGACGGCGGGGCCGAAGACGAGCGCACGTTGCGGGGAAATCGCAGCGCCTTTGCGAATTGGTCACTGCGCCAACGGGTTCTGGCCGGGCACACCGGCGCTGACCTGGGTGTGACGATCGACGGGCAACGACTCGAACTGCCGGTCGTGCTGGCCCCCACCGGGCTGACCGGTCTCGCGCACTGGTCCGGTGAGCTGGCCGCCGCGCAGGCTGCCGAGCGGGCCGGGACCCGTCTGACGCTGTCCACGGCATCGTCGTACTCCATCGAGGAAGTCGCGGCGGGCACCTCGGCCGACCACTGGTTCCAGCTGTATCCCTGGGGCGACGGACCGTTCTCGGATTCGATGCTCGGCCGGGCCCGCGACACCGGTTATCGCACCCTGGTGGTCACCGTCGACGTTCCGGTGCAGGGCAACCGCACCGGTGAGCGGCGCACCGGCATGGGGCACCCGCCGATCCTGACTCCACGGCGTATCGCCGACGCCGCGATCCGTCCGCACTGGTGGTACGGACTCCTGCGGCATCAGCGGATGACCATGCGCAGCCTCACCCATACCGCCGGTGCGAAAGGGGCCGTGGAATCGGTCGGCATCCAGAATCGCCGGATCCGGCCGGACCTGAGTTGGCGCGACGTCGCCGCGCTCCGCGAGCGCTGGGACGGCCCGTTCGTCGTCAAAGGTGTGCTGGAGCCCGAGGATGCGGTGCGCGCGATCGATGACGTGGGGGCCACCGGGGTGGTGGTGTCCAATCATGGTGGGCGCCAACTCAACGGCGCCACCGCCTCGGTCGACGCGCTGCCCGATATCGCCGACGCCGTCGGCGGACGTGCCACCGTGCTGCTGGACAGCGGCGTGCGCACCGGTACCGACATCGTGACGGCGCTGGCTCTCGGCGCCGACGCGGTGATGGTCGGCCGGCCCTACATCTACGGGCTGGCCGTGGCGGGCGGTGCCGGAGTGGGCGCGGTGCTGGACATCCTGGCCGCCGAGATCCGCTCGACGCTGACCCTGATGGGTGTGGCGAGTGTGGCTGAGCTGAATCGCGACGTTCTCCGGCGAGCAGACACGTAGGTACCCGTTGTCCCGCGATTCTGGGTACCTACACGTCTTCTCGCGCTAGGAACGCTTGGGAGGACGCGGCCGCACCAGCACCGACTGCTGGATCGCGCCGACCGCGCCGGCCTGGTCGAACAGTGTCCCCACCGTGGCACCGATGCCGTCGGGCCCGTAGTTGGTGTCCGCGCGGATGCCGATCCACTCCCCGTCGGGCACCCGGTGGATGTGCACCACCAAATCGGTGTTGAGGAACGTCCATTTGCGGATGTCGATCTTGGAGCCGATGCCGTTGGCGTCGTCGGCCACCGCGAACAACCGCTGCAACGGCGTCATCGGCTCGCCCTTGACCACGTCGACGGTCGGCTTGAGCCAGGACTCACCCGGGCCCGGCGCCTGCGGCACCGTCAGCCAGCGCCAGTCCACGCTGTGCACGTAGTTGGTCTCCCAGTTCTTGGCCATGTCCCGGCTGCGGGCCTGCTCCAGCGGCGGTAGTGGCTCGACGCCGGTGTACGCGAGCGCCGTGGTGTCCAGTCGCGACATCCGCCACCCGCCGGCCCGCGCCACCACGCGGGGAGCGCCGTCCGGCCCGGGCGCCAGCATTTCGGCGCTGACCAGTTCGATCTGCTTGCCGGGTCGCTCCAGCTGCGACCGCACCCACAAGTCGCCTTCCGACGGCACCCCGCCCATGAGATCGATGGCCACCCGGCTCAACCGGGTGTCGGCGCGGTGCTCGCAGCGTTCCAGCGCACGCACCAGCAATGCCGACACCGGAGCGCCGTGCTGGATCGCCGCCGACCAGGTGCCCCGCGCCATGTCGGTCGCGCGGAACTTGTCACCGATCGGGTCGTTCTCGTCGATCAGCTCGTAGTAAGAGTCAGACATATCTACCGTTCAGTGGTGGTGATGGGTGTCGTGATCGCCCGGTGCGGGCGTTTCGACCATCAGTGCCTCGACCCGCGACAGTTTGGTGCCGATCAGGCGCTCGGGATAGGCATCGGTGGTGGTGACCAGGAACAGGGTGCGTCCCTCGGTGCCGCCCAGGGCGCACGCGATCGCGGTGCGCCCGCCGGCGTCGACCCGGTGCGTGACCGTCGCCTCGCTCTGTCCGTCGACGGCGAACCGCTGGAATTCCTGCGCCAGGGTCAATGCCGCCCACACTCCGCCCTCGGCGTCGATCGCGAGGCCGTCCGGCGGGCCGTCGAGCCCCTCGGCGAACACCCGCCGGTCGGCGAGGCCGCCGTCGGCGTCGATGGTGAAGGCACTCAGTCGCCGAGCGGTGGATTCGGCGACGATCAGGGTGGTGCCGTCCGGCGTGATCGCCATGCCGTTGGGAAAGTCGAGATGCTCGGCGACAACGGTGACCTGGTCGTCGGGGTCGATGCGCACGATCACCCCATCGGTGCGGGCTTGGGATCCGACGTACGCCCGGCCGTGCTCGTCGACCACCATGTCACCGAGCGCCGCGGGGACCAGGTCACTCAGATCGGCCAGCAGCTCGACGGTGTCACCGTCGTAGCGCAACACCTGGCGGCGCTCGGTGGACACGATCAACAGGGTGCCGTCGGGCCGAAAACCGAGCCCGGACGGCGAATGCCCGGGCACGGGCAGGGTGGTCATGGACCCTGACAGCGTGACCGTGTGCACGGCTTCGCCGAGCATGTCGGAAAACCACAGCAGGCCCTCGAACCAGCGCGGCCCTTCGCCGAAACAGAAACCATGCGCCAGTTCGGTTGTCCCGGTTTGTTCGGTTCCCGACGTCATGTCCCCGCACCTTTACAAAACACGTCCCAAGTGTCACGCTCGCATGGTGCCACTGTCAACTATCGGAGCGTCGTGATGAAGAAGTTCTACGGCCACACGCTGCTGTATTTGCACGAGACCATCGACCTGGGATCGGGTCGGACCGACCAATTCACGGAGACCTTCGGCGAGGTCTACCGACCGATGATGGAGGACCTCGGCGCGCGACTGTTCGCGATCTGGGAAACCACGCCCTACAACGGGCACTGGCCACAGGTGACGATCATCTGGGAGATCGACGCATTCGCCGACTACGCCCGCATCGGCAAGGCGCAGGCGGTCGGCGGCAGTCACGATAAGCCCGCGCTGCAGTGGGCGTCGTACCTCTCGGAGCTCGGCGCCCGCGGTGAGGGACGAATCATGTACGCCGGCAAGTACAACAGGACGCTCGCGCAGCTCCAAGAGGCCAACTTCGGGGCCGGCCTGGTGATCCAGGAGATCATGGAGACCAAGCCCGGGCGCCAGGACGACTACATCCGGGAACTCGAGCGGTTGTACGTGCCGTGGTCGGAGAGCACCGGAAAGCGTTGGCTGGGTTCGTTCATCACCACGTTCCGGTTCAACGAGGTGATCCACTACTGGGCGCTCGACGACGATTGGGACTGCTTCGAGAACCACTACCCGTCGTGGAAGGGCAACCCGCCCGCGGAGATCGTCACCTGGATGAGCGTGGCCCCCGCGCTGCGCGACGGCTGGGAGGATTCGATCCTTTCGGCGCTGCCGCCGTCACCGCTGAAGTGAAGGCGGCCATGAACTCGATGAAACAGCCTGTGCTGCAGGATTTCACCTACGATCCGTTCGATCCGGACGTGATGGCCGACCCATTGCCGTACTACCGGATCCTGCGCGACGAGTACCCGGTGTACTACATCGACAAGTGGGACACGTATGCGCTGTCCCGTTTCGACGACATCTGGAACGTGCTCGGAGTCAACGACGGAACCTTCGTCGCATCCGAGGGCACGCTGCCGGCCGCCAATGTGCTGGCGCATCGCAACGACGGCCCGGTGGCCGATCCGGAGTTGCATCCCATGCCGTTCCATGCCAACTTCGATTCACCGCTCTACGAGAACGTGCGGCGGTGCACGTCGGCGCAGTTCCGGCCGCGATCGGCAGCGAAGCTGGCCGAGCGGATCCGGACCCTGGCCAACGAGCGTCTGGACGAGTTGCTGCCGCGGGGCACCTTCGACCTGACGCAGGATTACGGCGGCATCGTCGCCGCCGCCATGGTCTGTGAATTCGTCGGATTACCAGTCGATCTGGCACCGGAAGTGCTGGCCACGGTCAACGCGGGCAGCCTCGCGCAGCCCGGGGAGGGGGTCGAGGTGGGTAACGCCCGCCCCGGGTACCTGTCCTACCTCACCCCGATCATCGAGCGGCGACGCGCAGAAGGTCATGACGGCAGCGTGCCGATCGCCGACGCCCTGATCGACTTCCGGCTGCCCGACGGGTCGGCACTCGGCGACATGGAAGCCGCCGTGCAGATGCTCGGGGTGTTCATCGGCGGTACCGAAACGGTCCCGAAGATCACCGCGACCGGGTTGTGGCAGTTGCTCCGGCACCCCGACCAGATGGCCGCAGTGCGTTCCGATCTCGACGGCAATGTGCCGGTGGCCCGGGAAGAGATCATCCGGCACAGCGCCCCCGCGCAGTGGTTCGCCCGGACCGTGCGGCGGCCATACACCGTTCACGGCACCACCATCAATCCCGGCCAACGTGTCATCACGCTGTTGGCGTCGGCGGCCCGCGACGAACGGGAGTACGACAATCCGGACGATTTCGTGTGGAACCGGCCCATCGAACGCCTGTTGTCGTTCGGCCACGGACAGCATTTCTGCCTCGGCGTCCACGTGGCCCGGTTGGAGATCACCATCATGATCCAGGAGTTCCTCAAACGCGTGCCCGATTACCACATCGATGAGGGTGCGGCGTGCCGGCCGCCGTCGAGTTTCCAGTGGGGCTGGAACAACATTCCCGTGGAGGTGTGACGTGTGGTCGTATCGGCTCGTCGCCCCGTATACGTTCGAGCGGCAGGATGTTTCAGAGCCTTCTGCTGAGTCGCTGGCCGACGGGCAGGTGCTGCTCGACTTCCTGGCCGCCGGTATCTGCGGCAGCGACCTCCCCGGATTCCGCGGCACCCAGGGCAAGCTGCCGGGGGACACCGGTTGCTGCGCGGCGGAGATGAACGGCTTCCCGATCCACGAGATCGTCGGTGAGGTGCTGGCCAGTCGGCATCCGGACCACCGACCGGGGGAGCGCGTGGTGGGCTGGGCGTCGGGCTTTGACGGTCTGATGGGCCGCGTGATCGCCGACGGAGCGGGGCTGGTCTCCTACGACCCGGCGCTGGCCCCGGAGCTGGCGGTCGGCCTGCAGCCGCTGGCATGTGTCCTGTATGCCGTCGAGCAGTTGCCGGATCTGGAAGGCCGTCACGTCGCGATCATCGGCCAGGGCTCGATCGGCCTGCTGTTCTCCTACGCGGCAAAGGCTTTGGGTGCCGCGCGGGTCACCGGCGTGGACCCGGTGGACCGCACTTCGGTGAGCGCCCGATTCGGGGTGGACGATCCGGTCCGGGCCACGAGCGACCGTTGGGTCAGGCACCTGGGGCCGGCCGGCAAGCCCGATGTCGTCATCGAGGCTGTCGGGCACCAGGTCGCCACGCTGAACCACGCATTGGAGGCCGCCGCGTTCGGAGGCACGGTGTTCTACTTCGGGGTGCCCGACGACGACAGCTATCCGATCAGCATGCGCACCATGTTGCGCAACAACCTCACATTGAAATCCGGTGTGACACTGGACCGTCAGCGTGTGTTGCGCCGGGCCGACGAGTTCGCCCGGGAACATCCCGACCTCTTGGCCGGCTACGTGACCCATACATTCGGCTCGGACGATGTACAGGCGGCGTTCGAACTGGCCTGCCGCCCGGTTCCCGAGCGCGTCAAGATCGCGATCACCCGATGAGCCCCAGCAGACTGCAGGACGCGCTGGCATCCAACGCCCAGGTCTGGGGCGGCTGGGTGGTCGGGCCGACGATCCTCGGCCCCGAGGAGTTCGCCGCGGCCGGTTACCACTACGTCGGATTCGACGTTCAGCATGGGTATCTCGACGATGCCGACGTGGCACTGCTGCTGCGACGGCTTGAGCATGTCCCGATCGCCACCGCGGTGCGGTTGCCCTCGGCCGACCCGGCACCGATCGGCCGGGTGCTCGACGCGGGGGCCGACGCGGTGATCATCGCCATGGTGGAATCCGCCGAGCAGGCCGCCGCGGCAGTCGCAGCCACCCGGTACGCCCCGGCAGGTGTGCGCAGCTTCGGGCCGCTGCGGGCCGGCCTCGGACACGACACCGCCGAGCTGGAAGCCCGGGTGAGCGTGTTCGCGATGATCGAGACCGCGCGCGGTCTGGCCGCTGCCGACGAGATCTGTGCGGTACCGGGCCTCACCGGGATCTATGTCGGCCCGGCCGACCTGGCCATCTCGATGGGATACCAGCTCTCCGACGCCTGGACGCACCCCGAGGTGCGGGCGGCGATGGTCACGGCCCTGACGGCCACCCGCACGGCCGGACTGGTCAGCGGAATCCATGCCGGGGCGGGAAAACTCGGAAATACGATGGCCGACTTGGGTTTCCAGATGATCACCTTGGCCTCTGAATCTCAGGCGTTACGCCGTGGTGCCGCCGAGCACCTCAACGAGGCAACAGGACGCGCCGGCGATCCGCCCGTGCCAGGGCAGGCCGCGACCGGCACCGAACGAGGAGGCTACAACTGAACGCAGGAGCAGGGCCGGGCAGCCGCGTCGCACTGGTCACCGGTGCCGCACGCGGCCAGGGTGCGGCCATCGTGCGCCGACTGGTCGCCGACGGCTACCGGGTGACTGCCGGGGATCACGTGATCGACGAACTCACCCCCACCACAACCCAGTTCGGCGAAAACGTGCTGGCGGTCGAACTGGACGTGACATCACCAGAGCACTGGCGGGCCGCAGTGGCAGCCACCTTGGCCCGATTTGGCGGGCTCAACGCGCTGGTGAACAACGCCGGTGTGCTGCACAGTGCCTCGATCGCCGAGGAAACCCCGAGCGGTTTCGAGGACCTGTGGCGGGTGAATTGCCTGGGACCCTTCCTGGGACTGCAGGCCGTGCTCGAGCCGCTGCGGCGGGCGGACAACGCCGCGGTGGTGAACACCTGCAGCACCGGCGCCCTGCGGCCGTTTCCGCACCACGCGGCGTACGGTTCGTCGAAGTGGGCACTGCGCGGGCTCACCCAGGTGGCAGCTGCCGAACTCGGTCGCGACGGAATCCGGGTCAACGCGATCTTTCCCGGACCCGTCGAGACGCCGATGCTCGACGAGTCCACCAAGGCCCGGCTGACAGAGCGGGCGACGTTGGGGCGGCTGGGCAAGCCGAGCGAGATGGCCGACGCCGTGGCGTTCCTGTTGTCGGACCAGGCGGCGTTCATCACCGGCTCGGAGCTCGTCATCGACGGCGGCCAATGTCTGCAGATCGGATGAAGCGGATGCCCAATTCGCAACTGTCCGTGGGGATCATCGGCGCCGGGCCGGGCGGGCTGGCGCTCGGAATCTTCCTGAAGAAGGCAGGTTTCGGCAACTTCACCATCTTCGACCGCGAGGATGGCGTCGGTGGAACCTGGCGGATCAACACCTATCCGGGCCTGGCCTGCGACGTGAAGTCACACCTGTACTCCTACTCCTTCGACCTCAACGCCGGCTGGAGCCGGCTGTGGGCCGGGCAACCGGAGATCCTGGAGTACTTCGAGCGGTGCGCCGAGCGCTACCAGCTGGGCCCGCATCTGCGCTTGAACACCGAGATCACCGCGGCGCGATGGGATTCCGGCGCCGGCAACTGGGTGTTGACCACCGGGGCCGGTGTGCAGCACCGCTTCGACATCGTGGTCTCGGCGATCGGGCTGTTCACCCAGCCGCTGCAACCGGACCTGGTGACCGAGGAGCCGTTCACCGGCACCCTGATGCACACCGCTCAGTGGGATCACAGCGTCGCGCTCGACGGGGCCAGGGTAGCCGTGCTCGGTACCGGATCGACTGCCTCCCAGGTGGTTCCGGAAATGGCGAAGGTCGCCGACAAGGTGTACTCGGTCCAGCGCTCGGCGACCTGGGTGCTGCCGAAACCGGACCGGCCCTACACGGAGCGGGAACGCTGGCTGTTCGCCCATGTGCCGTTCGCGAAGAAGATCTACCGGACCCGGCTCTGGCTGCGCAGTGAGTCCAACATCGCCGTCATCGAGAACGGCAGCGACAAGACCCAGGAGTTCAAGGCGCTCGCGCTCAACCTCCTCGAATCAACCGTGGCCGACGAGCAATTGCGGGCTCAGCTCACCCCGGACCATCCGCTGGGCTGCAAGCGATTGGTGTTCTCGCCGGATTTCATCGCCACGCTGACCCGGCCCAACGTCGAGGTGGTGTCCAGCCCGGCCCGTGCGCTGCGGTCCCGGTCTCTGGTCACCGAGGACGGCCGGGAACTCGACGTCGATGTGGTGGTGTGCGCGACCGGCTATGCGGCGGCGGACTATCTGGGCCAGATCGAGGTGACGGGCGAGAACGGGGTGTCGCTGCACGACACCTGGAGTGATGGGGCGTTCGCCTATCTGGGAATGGCGGTGCCCGGTTTCCCCAATTTCTTCATGCTGTACGGGCCCAACACCAATGTGGGCTCCAACAGCGTCATCTTCATCCTGGAGGCACAGGCCCGCTACGTGGTGCGGGCACTGAAACACCTTCGGCGCAAACGCAAGTCCTATGTGGCGGTGCGCCCCGGCGCCATGGCCGCGTTTCTGGCCGACATCGACCGGTGGATGCAGGGCACCGTGTGGCTGACCCGGTGCAGCAGCTACTTCCGGGCTCCCAGCGGCCGGGTGGTCACCCAATGGCCGCGCAGTGCCCGCGCGTTCTGGTCGATGACCCGCCGGTTCCGGTCCGCCGACTACACTTTCGAACCGCCCACCAACTACCCGGCCCCGGTCACCGCGGCCGCCGATCGGACGGACGGCTGAGCCATGCCCTGGCTGGAGCGCCTCGACCCCGCATTGCGCGGTTTCGCCGAGGCCCGCACCGATCTGACCACGGATCAGTTGGGCGTGGTGCGGACCTCCCTGGATCAGCGACGCCGTGATGCCGCGCAGGTTTTGGATACGCCGGGCGTGGAGATCGTCGGTGCCCGCGTGGCGCTGGGCCGGCGCACCATCCCGGTGCGGATCTACCGCGGTGGCCCCTCGCCGTCACCCGCGGTGCTGTACTGCCATTCAGGTGCCTTCGTCCTGGGCAACCTCGACACCGACCAGATCCAATGCGTGGAGTTGGCCCGGCGGGCCCGGTGCACGGTGATCTCGATGGACTATCGGTTGGCGCCCGAGTATCCCTACCCGGCCGCCTTCGACGACGCGATGGTGGTGCTCAACTGGGCCGCAACGCTGGCCGGCGAGCTCGACATCGACGCGGGCCGCATCGCGGTGGCCGGCAACAGCGCGGGCGGCTCTCTGGCGGCGTTGCTGGCACAACACGCCGCAGCGGGTTCCGCACCGCCGGTGGTGTTCCAGGCATTGCACCAGCCGGTACTCGACGACCGGCCCACCCGGTCGAAAGAGGAGTTCGCCGACACTCCGGGCTTCGACGGTCCGGCGACCGTGGCGATGTGGCGGCATTATGCCGGCGGCCGGGACGTGCCGGAATCGGCCGTGCCCGCCCGGGCTGCCACGCTGACCGGAGTGGCGCCGGCACTGATCACCTGTTCTGAACTCGATCCGCTGCGCGACGAGGCGATCGACTACGCGCGTCGGCTGTTGGTCGAGGGCGTTGCCACGGAGCTGCATCTGTTCCCCGCGACGTGTCACGGCTTCGATTCGCTGGTTCCTGAGTGGGAGGTCAGCCAACAGCTCTTCGCGCTACAGGGCGCGGCGCTGCGCCGTGCGCTGTACGGTTGAGCTGGTAGCTGGGCCATCACGGCGGGTGCTCGGCGGTGGTTGTGATCGACGTTGTGGGCAATAATGCAGTTCTGTTGCAAGTGAAACTCGCGCGGACAATCGGTACGGCCGGTGCGACGACGGCCTCGGCGGTGCGGCGGCGCACCCGAGGGGCAACCTGGTCGCGTCGGGAGCGAGTGAGCGATTGAGAGGTATTTATGTCGGCCGACGACGACCGGCTTATGTACTCCGGAGATGCCAAACATGCCAGGGACCCGCTGTCGTACGGCGGGCTCGACGCCCTCCTGGGCGGACCGGTCGCGGCGTTGCCGAGCGGGCGGTCCCGGCACGGTGATGCCAGGGTGTCGACGCCACCGATCGTTCTCACCTCGAATTTCGCCGCCCCCCGCGAAGCGGAGATCACCACCAAGCTCCCGGTGATCCCGGGCAGGCCCATCAGTGGGTCGTCCTCGGCCGGTAGTTGGATCTTGGAGCAGCCGATCCCGCCGGCCGGACCCGGCGAGCCGCGCGCCATCGACAACCTCTCCCGTGTCGGCGTGCGCTCCTCGGTCAAGATGCAGCCACGCCGCGGCTGGCGGCGGGCGGTGTACGTCACCACCCGCCTCAACCTCGGGTTGTCCCGCGACGAACTCTACGAACTGGACCTGTACGCCAGGGTGCGCCGCACGGCCCGCGAGTCCCACCAGATCGGGGTGTTCGGCCTGAAGGGCGGCGTCGGCAAGACCGCCGTCACGGTGGCACTCGGATCCGTGCTCAGCGCGGTCCGCGGCGACCGGATCCTGGCCGTCGACGCCGACCCGGCCAGCGGCAACCTGGCCGATCGCGTCGGACGGCAGTCCGCAGCGACGGTGGGCGACCTCCTGGCTGCCAAGGACCTGTCGCGGTACAATGACGTCCGGGCCTTCACCAGCATGAACGAGTCCAAGCTCGAGGTGCTGTCCAGCGACGAGTACAGCGGTGCGAGCCGGGCGTTCAACGATGCCGACTGGAACGCCGCCACTGCCGCGGTCTCCAAGCACTACAACCTGGTTCTGGCCGACTGCGCAGCGGACATGTTCGCGCCGGCGGGCCGCGGCGTGCTGGCGACGGTGTCCGGTGCGGTCATCGTGGCCAGTGCCTCGATCGACGGTGCCCGGCAGGCCGCGGTGACCATGGACTGGCTGCGCCACAACGGCTACCAGGATCTGCTGAACCGGTCTTGCGTCGTGGTCAACCACGTCGGCCCGCGCAAACCCAACGTGAACACCGGCGACCTGGTCCACCAGTTCCAGAAGCATGTGGCCCCGGGCCGGGTGTTCGTGTTGCCGTGGGACAAGCACATCGCCGCGGGCACCGAGATCCATTTCGATCTGCTGCGGCCGGCGTTCCGGCGGCGCACGCTGGAGTTGGCGGCGGCGTTGTCCGACGATTTCGAGGGCGGCGCGGCGCTCGCCTGATTCGCGGCTCAGCCGCGAATCAGGCCTGATTCGCGGCTCAGCCGAGTGCCAGCTCCCGAGCCACCGCAGCGTGATACCGATCGATGTTGGCCGGATTGACCACACGGAACAGCGCGTCCGGCAGCGGGGAATCCTTGTAGGCCTCGATGGTCATCGTGCGGCTGAACAGCGTGATGTCGTTGCCCGGGCGGGTGAACTGATACTGCACGGTGATGCGGCCTTCCATGCCGCCGTTTCCTTCGGCGTCATGGCCGAGCCGGCCCACCGAGTTGAACACCCACATGCGCGGTCGCATCGCGATCGCCAGATGCCAGGTGTAGATCTGCGCTCCGTCCGGTCCGGCCTCGGTCCAGGTGTCGCCTACCTGCAGCGGTAGCCGTTCCGGCAGGCCGCCGATATGCGCGCTGCCCGGATATGTCTTCACCCAGTTCGCCGGGTTGGTGACGAAGTCGTACACCTCCTCGGCGGATTGGGTGAAAGCCGTCTCGGAGCTGGTGGTCACGATGCCCAATGGTGTTCGCTTTCCTCGGTGTTGCAGGTCAGAGTTCGCAACCGCAGCCGGCCGACGCCCCGGACGAGGGAAGTTCGGCGAGCACGTCCACGCGGCTCGGGTCGAAGCTGAGGAACCCCTGGATCGGCAGGGACTCCGGTGGGGTGTCGGGGTAGCTCCATGCCACGTCGGCGATCACCGTGTCGCCGACGACCGCCGACCAGTAGGTGGCCGTGCCCTTGTAGTTGCAGTACGACGTGGTCGGGCTGGGCCGCAGCAGTTCGGTGCGGACCCGGGCGGGATCCACATAGAGCCGCGGCTCCAGGGCCGTCTCGAAGACGATCACGGTCTCGTCGGTGTCGACGAGGACCGCGTCGGCGGCCGTCACCCGCAGACCCCGGCGGGTCGGCCGGCAGTCGACCCGGTGGTAGGGGTTGGGCGGGTAGTGCACCAGCTTGCGGCCCTCTTCGAACCACGCGTCGACGGCATCCCAGGGCACCGCGACATATCCCGGCGCCTCGGGTACCGGCTCGTGCGGAAGGTCGCCGACCTCGTCGCTGCGGAAGGCGTAACTGAGCGGGTGGCCGGCGCGGTGCACCATCAGTGCGTGTTCGGTGTCGAGCACCGCGGCGTCGCCGCGGAACGCTTGGATGCGGCGCGGGTGGGGCTCGACATAGACCGAGCCGTCGGCCAGCTGGGGCGTGAACCAACCGGCCGGTTGTGTACTCAACGGACCCCGCCCTGCGACGAGACTCATTGCAGCACCTCCAATTTGGCTGACGAGATTAAACCCGGGCGCGTCTGTGGGACGCATCGGTGCCGATCGTCCGGCAGACTTTTGCGTCAAGATAGAAGCTTTACAGATTCTCTTCAGAATGTCACGCTGTTGGGTGAGGCGGGCCACACCGCAACACCCCCGCCGACAGTGCCGGCCGATCAGCCAATGGACCCGGATTGGATGCCCTATGTCCCCACAGTCAGGAATGTCCGCGCAGTTGTCCGAGGTGCGCGGCGGCGATACGCCCGCGATCCCGTTCGCCCGCCCGCGGGTCCGCCCCGAGAAGGCCCTGCAGTACGAGTTGAACGTGGTGGCCGACGGCGTCGCCGACGTGGTGTCGGGCATCGGCGGATGGTTGTTCGACCGGGCGATGGCGGGCTGGCGGGTCAGCGTTGCCGTCGACGAGGTCGGGGATGAGCGCGCTCTGCGCATCCTCGGGCTCAAAGCTGTTGGCCTGAGCGGCCTGTGGCGATCGGCGGAGGCGGACGCGGTCGTGATGACGGCCATCGGCACCTCCCGCTTCGAGTCGGGTGACCACGGGCTCACCGTGCGCAATCCCGATGGCGACGTGGTCTTTTTCGGGTCTCGGGGTCCAGAGGGTCTGGGCTTGGAGGTCCAGCGGGCGCGGTATCGGCCGAGTGCGGCCGCGCTGGCGTTCAAGGCCTACGCCTTGGCGGTGGCCGGTGCGGACCCAGGGGCGGCAGATCGGGTGGAGACGGTGTTCCGGTGCGGGCGGTCCGCGGGCCTGCTCGACGCCGACCTGGTTCCGGTGTGTTGATGGCGGAGCAGGCATCGGTCGCGGGCCTGCTCGAGGTGTTCGACGTGACGCCCGCAAGCGCTGATCGATTCGTCGGCGTGACCGGGCCGGCCGGAACCGACGGCAGGCGGGTGGCCAAGGGTGCACAAGCGCTGGGTCAGGCCATCGTCGCGACGGCAAAGCGGTTCCCGGACAAGATGATTCGGTCGGCACATGCCGTCTTCACCCGACCGGTCGAAATCGACTCGACGGTCGAGCTGGCAGTCAGTGTGGTGCACGAGGGGCGCTCGACGGCGACAGCGGTGGTCACTGTGGGCCAGGGTTCACGGCTGTGTGCGACCGTGACCGTACTGGCCGATGTGCCCACCGTCGATGTGGTCAGCCACCAGGCGTTGCGGCCCGATGTCGAGACACCGGACGACGCCCACCCGGCCGGGCAGGCCATGCTCGGCCACGAACTGCGACTCGTCGACGTGGTCGACGTCAACAGTCCCGACGAGGTGGGTCCGCCCGAACTCTATGCCTGGCTGCGCTACGACCCGATCCCCGAACGCGACGACCTTGCCAAGGCACTGCTGGCGTATTTCACCGGGCAACTCGGTATCTCGACCACGATGCGACCGCATCGCGGGATCGGCACCGCGCAGGCGCACGCCACGGTGTCCACGGCGTTGATGTCGACGTCGGTCAGTTTCCACGAGGCCGCCGAGTGGGACGGCTGGCTGCTCTACAGCCACGAGAGCACCGCGGCCGGACAGGGGATGTCCTACGTGCGCGGTCAGGTGCACACCGAGGACGGCGAGCTGCTGGCGTCATTCGCCCAGGAGGGGCTGATCCGCCCGATGCGACCGGTGGACGAATCGATCGATGTGCCGGCCCGGTTGTAGGGCCGGCATGCGCGGTGTGCGGCTAGCGGATCCAGCCGCGGCGACGCAGCCAGATGTTGCGGGCCACGGCCAGCAGGATGAGCGCCGCGAACGTGATGAGGAACCAGTTCTCGACGTGTCCGATGTGGTTGCCGTGCATCATGACCAGCAGGAAGAGTGCGGACAGGATGCCGCCGAGGTGGATCACCTTGATGTTCAGATCCGACCAGCCCCACGCGGCCGAGGGCACTTCCTCGACGTCGACGCCGTTGTTGCGCTCCACCTCGGTGCTGGCCACTTTTGCTCCTCAGGATCGAACTGGCTTCTGGCTTGGCTTGCGGACATTCTGGCATACGACGCTGTGTCGTATGCCGGCCGTGGGGGGTCAACGCAGGTGTCGGTACCGCCGCAGTGCCTCCAGCCGCTCCTCGGCGTGGTCGACGATCGGTTCCGGATACGACGTCGGCCGGTCGCCACGCAGTTTGTGCACGTCGGCGACATCGGCCAACTCCGGGACCCAGCGCCGGATGTAGTCGCCGTCCGGGTCGAATTTCGCGCCCTGCAGGCCCGGATTGAAAACGCGGAAATACGGCGCGGCATCGGTGCCGCAGCCCGCTGCCCATTGCCATCCGTGCTGGTTGTTGGCCACATCGCCGTCGATCAACTGGTCGAGAAACCAGCGCGCGCCCCATTGCCAGGGCAGATGCAGATCCTTGACCAGGAACGACGCCACGATCATGCGCACCCGGTTGTGCATGAATCCGGTGGTGGCCAGCTGGCGCATCCCGGCATCGACGATCGGGAACCCGGTCCGGCCGTCCTTCCACGCCTCGAATGCCCGCATCGCGGCCTTGTCGTCGTCCACTTCGATCGCGTCGAAATCGCGGTTCCAGTTCTGCCACGCGCTGTCGGGCCAGTGGTGCAACACCGCCGCGTAGAAATCTCGGAAGGCCAGCTCGCGCAGGTAGGCGTCGTGACCGGAGCCGAGATCGACTGCCATGGTCCGAGGATGGATGGTGCCGAACTTGAGGTGCGCCGACATCCGGCTGGTGGTGTCGAGATCAGGACGGTCGCGCTGCGTCGGGTAGTCGGCCAGGTCCTGCTCCACGAACTGCCGCCACTGCTCGCTCGCCGCGCGCTCGCCCGCTCCGATAACCAGATCGTCGGTGGCAGAAGGAATGTCGACGCGATCAGCGATGCCGTCCGGTACCTGTCCGGGGTCGATCCACTGCGCCGAACCGGGGCCGGAATCCGCCGGGGCACGCCAGCCGTGTCCGCGCCAGGCGCGGAAGAACGGCGTGAACACCTGATACGGGGCGCCATCGGATTTCGTTATCCGGCCGGGGGACACCAGGTAGCCCGATCCCGTTGCACACAGGTCGATTTCGCCGAGGGCCGCCTGGACCGAGTCGTCGCGACGCCGCCCGAACGGAGAGTGGTCCTGCGAGATGTGCACCGAGGTGGCGCCTGCGGCCCGGGCCAGTGCCGGAATCCGCTGCTCTGGCCGGCCGCGAGTGACCAGCAGTCTGCCGTCGAGGTTGTCGGACAGCTCGCGCAACGCCCGGTACAGATAGTGCAGCCGGCGCGCACCCGAGGATGCCTCCAATCGTGGATCGAGCACGTAGCAGGCCAATACCTCGCCGTCGGTTTGTGCTGCGTCCAGCAGCGCGGGATGGTCGTGACAGCGCAGGTCTCGCCGAAACCAGAGCAGCGTGGGCATGCGTCCATGCTGCCTGTGAACACACCGAAAAACACGGAGGGTTTGGTAGATGCAGTTCTGGAGCGGTGCGGCATTCATGGATGTCGCCGACGCGCTGACGGTGGCACCGTTGCTCGACGAGGCCGGATACCACGGCATGGTGTGTTCGGACCACATGATCTACCCGCGCGAGCTGTCCTCGCCCTACCCGGATTCCGCGACCGGCAAGCCACCGTGGGCACCCGAGACCGGCTGGCCGGACTCCTGGGTGCTGATCGGGGCGATGGCGGCGCTCACGCGTCGGCTGCGTTTCTCCAACGCCGTGTACGTTGCCCCGGCGCGTCCGCTGCTCGAGGTCGCCAAGCAGGTGGCAACGGCCGCGGTGATCTCGGGTGGGCGGGTGTCCCTGGGTGTGGGGGTCGGCTGGATGCGGGAGGAATTCGAGCTCATGGGCCAGGATTTCGACACCCGCGGTAAGCGGCTCGACGAGATGATCCCGGCGCTGCGCGAGATCTGGCGCGGCGGTTGGGTTTCGTACGAGGGCCGCTACTACTCGGTCCCCGAGCTGATGATCGAACCGCACCCACCTGAGCCGGTACCGATCCTGTGCGGCGGCGAATCCGAGGCGGCGCTGCGGCGCGCGGCGCGATCCTGTGACGGCTGGATCGGCTACGCCTACACCCTTGAGCAGGCGACCCCTTACACGGCCCGGCTGGCCGAGCTGCGGCATGACTACGGGCGGGAACACGAGCCGTTCGAGATCATCCTGGCCCTGCTCGATCCGCCCGCGCCGGATCTGTACAAGCGGGCCGAGGATCTCGGGATCACCGCGGTGATGTGCGCGCCGTGGCTCACCACTCCCAACGGTGCCACCGGCGTCGATCGGTTCCGTGGTCCGATCGAGCACTTCGCGGAGACCGTCATCGCAAAAGTGGGGTAGCCGGGACGTCAACGATGACGCTTGCGGTGACATCATTATGATGTCACCATGACATCATGGATTTGCAGCCCTATGTCGAGACCGTCCGGCACGAACTCGGCGTCGCCGCCGCAGCGGGAGGCGCCGAGGCCGAGGCGTTGGCCCAGCGGCTGACCGCACCGCTGGAATCGGCCTTGCGGCTCGCGCTGCTGGAAGCCATGTCCGAAGCGGCCGAGCAGATCACGCGTGAACTCGCGCCTGGATCCGTACATGTCCGGCTCAACGGTCGTGACCCCGAGTTCACCGTCGAGCCCGCCGAGGCCGAGGGCTCCGCCGCAGTGCCGGCCGTCGACGTCCCCGACGACGACGGTGGCGGTACCTGGCGGGTGTCCCTGCGACTTCCGGAGAGTCTGCGCGCCGGGGTGGAGGGCGCTGCCCGCCGTGACGGCGTGTCGGTGAACACCTGGCTCGTACGTTCTGCCGCGGCGGGCCTCGGTGGGGCCGGGCGTGAGCGCCGTGGTGGCGACAAGACCTTCAGCGGCTGGGTCCGCTGAACCCGACCGAAGGAGAATCCGATGCCCACGTTCCACACCTCCGAACCCATCACCGCCGTCGTCGAGGTCGTCGCCGGTGCGGTGCGCCTGGCGGCCACCGACCGGGACGACATCGTGGTCGACATCAAGCCGCGTGATCCCGAACGCGCCTCCGACGTGCGTGCGGCCGAGCAGGCCCGCGTCGACTTTCACAACGGCACCCTCACGGTGACCGCGGGCAGAAAGGTCTTGTCGCTGGGTCGAGGGGGAGCGGTCCGCGTCGACATCGCCCTGCCGACGGGCTCCCGGCTGAACCTGTCCTCCGCATCGGCCGACATCGACGCGGACGGCGTCTATTCGGACTGCCGTTGCGCCACTGCCGGCGGTGCCGTTCGGGTGGCGAAGATCACGGGAAACATCAAGGCGGACAGCGCTTCCGGAGATGTTTCGATCGGCGCTGTCGCGGGTGACGCCCGGATCGCCACTGCGTCGGGCGATGCGTCGATCGACCGCGCCGACGGAGATGTCAGGTTCCAGGCGGCCAGCGGCAGTCTGGTCATCGGGACGCTGCGTGGGCAGGTCAAGCACCAGGCCGCATCAGGTTCTGTCAGGGTCGGTGTCGGGATCAGTGGCGCCCTGAGTGCTCAAACCGGCAGCGGTGAAGTCGAAGTCGGCATTCCGGAGGGCACCGCCGCGCGGCTTGAGCTCAAGACCCACTCCGGCACCGTCGACAACGGCTTGCAGGCCTCCGACGGGCCGGCCGACGGCGACGAGACGTTCATGGTGCACGCCCGCACCGGGTCGGGAGACATCTCGGTCCGCCGCGCTGTCGGTCCGGTCTCCGCGGATCAATCCTCATAGGCGGCCAGTGGTCTGCTGTGCCTCGCTGCGCCGCGGATCACTGCTCGATGGTGACTGCAATCCGCGGCGCAAGCTAGGCGGGATCGAACCGGAACACCGTCAAACGCCCGGCCAGGTTCTCGAATTCGTCTGGCGTGCCGTCGGTCACGAGTCCGCTGCGTTTGGCAAAACCGACTCCGACCGGCACCTTGACCGCGAACGCGCGCAGCACCGGACGCGACTGGTCCGGTGTCAGTTCGACGATCCGGACCTGTCGAGACCGACGGCCCCGCGTCAACGTCCCGGTACCGGCTGCGCGGGCATTGGCCGCCCAGTCCGAGCCGGGATAGCCCGCGACCGTGTAGAGGCCACCGTCGTGGTCGAACGGCGTCATCGGAGTACTGCGCAGCTTGCCGGTCTTGCGTCCCGGGACGGTGAGCACCATGGCCGGCCCGGTCGGGAGCCCGAGGCGCTGCACCGCCATCATCACCTTGTTCATCGGCTTGAGCCACCGCGGTGGCTGCGGCTCGGTCGCGTGTGCTGACATCTCTTGTCCTCCTCAACTGTTGGCGAAACTATTGGTGAACAGCCGACGGTGTGCGTCGACCCAGTCGGCGAACGCGGTCGCCGGGCGTCCGAGAATCTTGTCGACCTCATGGGTGACCAGTGCCGGGTGTTCGACGGTGTCGGCGAGCAGGCCCATGTAGGCGTCGGCGAACGCCGCCGGGAAGCCCAGGCCGACGAACCGCTCCCGCACCACCTCGGTGGGCACCTCGCGGTAGCGCAGTGGCCGCCGTAGTACCCGCCCGATCGTGTCCACCAGTTCGGTGTTGGTCAGTGCCTGCGGTCCCGTCAGTGGGATCCGTTGTCCGACAAGATCGTCGGTGAGCAGTGCCACGGCGGCCACGGCGGAGATGTCGGCATCGGCGATCACCGCGGTGGATGCGGCGGCGTACGGACCGCTCACCACATCTCCGGCGTGGATCTGTGCCGACCACATACCCGCGAAATTGGAGGCGAACACCGTGGGGCGCAGGCTGACCCATTCCAGGCCGGAGGCCACGGCCAGTTGCTCGACTTCGCGGTTGCGGTCCCCACGCACGCGCGACGGTTGCCGGGAGTCGTCGTCATCGGCGTTGATCGCCGACAACGCGACCAGACGTTTCACACCCGCGGCGCGGGCCATCTCGACGGTCGGGCCCAAATCCTCTCCCAGCGCGCGGGAGTTGAGGAAAACCGACGAGGCGCCCGCCATGCCATCGGCGCAGGAGGCGACGAGTTCGACAGCGGGCGGAAACCCGGCGGTTTCGGGTCTGCGGGTGACGGCGCGCACCTGGGCACCGGCACGGACGAGTTCGGTGACGAGCGGGCGGCCGACGTTGCCGGTTGCGCCCGTGACGAGAATTGTGTTCATGCGATCAAGGACGGAGCAGCCGTCCGGAAAGTTACAGCGAGAGACGGTTCGGAATCCGGTAACTTTCCGGGCCCCGGATTCGTCGTAGTGACATGAACCGATCAGCGGCTGTCGAGGCGGCGTGGCGGGCACACCACCCGTATCTGGTCAATCTCGCCTACCAGATGGTGGGTGACATCGGGGATGCCGAGGATGTCGCCCAGGAGGCATTCCTGCGGCTCGCCCGCATGGACCACGAGCACCTCGACGACGTACGGGCCTGGCTGACCGTGGTGACCGGGCGGCTCTGCCTCGATCACGTTCGATCGGCCCGTTCCCGGCTGGAACGGCCCGATCCGGGCCTCGTGCTGGAATCCAAGGCGTCGGCGGACGCGGACCCGGCCGACCGCGTCACGCTGGACGACGAGGTGCGTGGCGCCTTGTTCGAAGTTCTGAACCGTCTCAGCCCCGGAGAGCGCGTGGCATTCGTGTTGCACGATGTCTTCGCGGTGCCGTTCGACGAAATCGCCGCGACGGTCGGAAGGCCGGTGGGCACCTGCCGGCAGCTGGCTCGCCGGGCCAGGGCGAAGTTCACCACCGCGGCACACGGTCCGGTCGATGTCGCCGCCATCGAACACCGTCAGGTGATGGAGAAGTTCATCTCCGCGTGCGCCACCGGCGACGTGCAGGCGTTGACCTCGGTGCTCGACCCGACCGTGTGGGGCATTGGAACGATCCTCGCCGATCCGGCCCCTGCGCCGCAGATCAACCACGGTCCCGACGCCGTCGCGACGAACCTGCTGCGCTACCTGGGCCCGGGCGCGACGCTGGTGTGTGGGGCGGCCGGAGAGCCGGTTCTCCTCGCATACGACCATCGCCGGCTGTTCGCGGTCGTCACGCTGACCATCCGGGACGGCCTGGTGCTCAAGATCGAGGCCACCGCGGACCCGTCGGCCCGGGCAGCGGGTCGGTCTTGAGTGCGACCGCGGGCTCGACAAGGCGGACATCCTCATTTTCTGGACAGGATCCACGGGTCCCGTGACGGCGAGTGCGGCGGCAGGCGATTTTGGCCGACGCATTAGGGAACGCCACTCTCAGCGCGGCACAATGGACCGGTGAGCGACAGAATGCGCGTGCTGATACTCGGAAGCACCGGATCGATCGGCACCCAGGCGCTCGAGGTCATCGCGGCCAACCCCGACCGGTTCGAGGTCGTCGGTCTCGCTGCCGGCGGAGGCAACCCCGATCTGCTCGCCGCCCAGCGCGCAGCGACCGGGGTCGGCAACATCGCCGTCGCCGACGAGCGGGCCGCCGACAAGATCGGCGACGTGACCTACGCCGGGGCCGACGCGGTCACCCGGCTGGTCGAGAACACCGAGGCCGATGTGGTGCTCAACGCACTGGTGGGGGCATTGGGTCTGGCGCCGACGCTGGCCGCCCTGGCCACCGAGGCGCGCCTGGCCCTGGCCAACAAGGAGTCGCTGGTCGCGGGCGGGCCGCTGGTGCTCAAGGCGGCCGCGCCCGGGCAGATCGTTCCGGTGGACTCCGAACATTCCGCGATGGCCCAGTGCCTGCGCGGCGGCACCGCCGACGAGGTCGCCAAGATCGTGCTCACCGCCTCGGGCGGTCCGTTCCTGGGATGGTCGGCCGCCGACCTGGAGTCGGTCACCCCGGAGCAGGCCGGCAAGCATCCGACCTGGTCGATGGGCCCGATGAACACGCTGAACTCGGCGACCCTGGTCAACAAGGGCCTGGAGCTGATCGAGACCCACCTGTTGTTCGGCATCGACTACGACCGCATCGAGGTCGTGGTGCATCCGCAGTCGATCGTGCACTCGATGGCGACCTTCACCGACGGCTCGACACTGGCTCAGGCCAGCCCCCCGGATATGAAACTGCCGATCGCGCTGGCGCTGGGCTGGCCGGCCCGGGTTCCCGGCGCGGCCCTGGCCTGCGACTTCACCACCGCCTCCACCTGGGAGTTCCTGCCGCTGGACAACGAGGTGTTCCCCGCGGTGAACCTGGCGCGGGCGGCCGGAACCCGCGGCGGCTGCCTGACCGCGGTGTACAACGCCGCCAATGAAGAAGCAGCGGAAGCCTTCCTTCAGGGGAGGATCAACTTTCCCGCCATTGTGCAAACCGTCGGTGACGTGTTGCACGCTGCCGACCGGTGGGCCGCCGAACCCGCTACCGTGGAAGACGTACTCGATGCGCAGCGGTGGGCCAGAGAACGAGCACGGCAGGCCATCGACAAAAACATCGAGAAGAGCTTCGAGCAGAAATCCGTCAGAAAAGGGCTCGTCACCAAATGATGTTCGTTATCGGCATCGCGCTTTTCGCGCTGGCCATCCTGGTATCGGTGGCCCTGCACGAGTGCGGGCACATGTGGGTGGCGCGCGCCACCGGCATGAAGGTGCGCCGCTACTTCGTCGGATTCGGCCCGACGTTGTGGTCGACGCGGCGCCCCAACGAGCTGGGGGAGACCGAGTACGGCATCAAGGCCATCCCGCTGGGTGGGTTCTGCGACATCGCAGGCATGACATCGGTCGACGAGATCGCGCCGGAGGACCGGCCCTACGCCATGTACAAGCAGAAGGTGTGGAAGCGCGTCGCCGTGCTGTTCGCCGGGCCCGCGATGAACTTCATCATCGGGCTGGTGCTCCTCTACGCCATCGCGATCATGTGGGGCTTGCCCAACATCAAGCAGCCCACCACCGCCATCGTGGGTGAAACCGGTTGCGTTGCAGCGCAACTGAGTCTGGACAAGATGGACGAGTGCACGGGGCCGGGCCCGGCGGCACTGGCCGGCATCCAGGCCGGCGACGAGATCGTCAAGGTCGGCGACACGAAGGTGTCCGACTTCACCCAGATGGCCGCCGCGGTGCGCAAGCTCGACGGCCCGGTGACGATCGAGCTCAAGCGTGACGGTCAGACCATGACGAAAGTCGTCGACGTGACCCAGACGCAGCGCTTCACCAGCGCCGATGCCAAGACGCCCGCGACCGTCGGCGCGATCGGTGTCAGCGCGGTCAAGGTCGCCCCGCCCACGCCGTACAACCCGATCGCCGCGGTGCCTGCGACGGTGTCGTTCACCGGCGACATGATCGTCGAGTTGGGCAAGTCGCTGGCCAAGATCCCCACCAAGATCGGTGCCCTGGTGCACGCCATCGGCGGCGGTGAGCGGGACAAGGAAACGCCCATCAGCGTCGTCGGCGCCAGCATCATCGGCGGTGAGACCGTCGAGGCCGGATTGTGGGTGGCGTTCTGGTTCTTCCTGGCGCAGTTGAACTTCGTGCTCGGCGCGGTCAACCTGGTGCCGCTGCTCCCGTTCGACGGCGGCCACATCGCGGTGGCGACGTACGAGAAAATTCGCAACATGCTCCGTGCGGCCCGCGGCAAAGTCGCCGCAGGCCCGGTCAACTACCTCAAGCTCATGCCGGCCACCTACGTGGTGTTGTTGGTCGTGCTCGGCTACACACTGCTGACCGTCACGGCAGACCTGGTCAACCCACTCAGCATCTTCCAGTAGGAGATCCCACATGACAGCGTCCATCGGTTTGGGAATGCCCGCGCCCCCGGCACCCACACTGGCGCCGCGGCGTAAGACGCGCCAGCTCGATGTGGGCGGCGTCGGCATCGGCAGCGAGCACCCGATCGCGGTGCAGTCCATGTGCACCACCAAGACTCACGACGTCAATTCGACGCTGCAGCAGATCGCCGAGCTGACCGCCTCGGGCTGCGACATCGTCCGGGTGGCCTGCCCCCGGCAGGAGGACGCCGACGCGCTCGCCGAGATCGCCCGGCACAGCCAGATCCCGGTGATTGCCGACATCCACTTCCAGCCCAAGTACATCTTCGCCGCGATCGACGCCGGCTGCGCGGCCGTGCGCGTCAACCCGGGCAACATCAAGGAGTTCGACGGCCGGGTCAAGGAGGTGGCCAAGGCCGCCGGTGATGCGGGTATCCCCATCCGTATCGGCGTGAACGCCGGGTCGCTGGATCCGCGGCTGATGCAGAAGTACGGCAAGGCCACCCCCGAGGCGCTCGTCGAATCGGCCCTGTGGGAGGCGTCGCTGTTCGAGGAGCACGGCTACGGCGACATCAAGATCAGCGTCAAGCACAACGACCCCGTGATCATGGTCGAGGCGTACCGGCAGTTGGCCGCCCAGTGCGACTACCCCCTGCACCTCGGCGTGACCGAGGCCGGACCGGCGTTCCAGGGCACCATCAAGTCCGCGGTGGCATTCGGCGCGTTGCTGTCCCAGGGGATCGGCGACACCATCCGGGTGTCCCTGTCCGCACCGCCGGCCGAAGAGGTCAAGGTCGGCAACCAGATCCTGGAGTCGCTGAACCTGCGGCCGCGCGGCCTGGAGATCGTGTCCTGCCCGTCCTGCGGACGAGCCCAGGTCGACGTGTACACACTGGCCAACGCGGTGAGCGCGGGCCTCGACGGACTCGACGTCCCGCTGCGGGTCGCGGTGATGGGCTGCGTGGTCAACGGTCCGGGGGAGGCCCGCGAGGCGGATCTCGGGGTTGCCTCCGGCAACGGCAAGGGCCAGATCTTCGTCAAGGGTGAGGTCATCAAGACCGTCCCCGAGGCGCAGATCGTCGAGACACTCATCGAAGAGGCCATGCGCCTGGCGGAAGCGGCGGATTCAGATGATGCCACCGGTTCGCCAGTGGTCACCGTAAGCTGATAGCGACCCTGCGAGCGGGGTCACCCCACCTTGGCTTGAGCAGAGGGAATCGCCAATGTCGGCACCGCCGCTGTTCCGACTCGTCGACGAGCGACGGGTTTCCGTGGTGCGTGACGCCACCCCCTGTCTGCAGGTGTTCGACGAGGACCCGGTGGGGTCCTGCATGGTGGCCGCACGTGTCGCCGAATTCGGTGTCGAGCACGGCGCGATCGGCGGGGAGCTCTGGACGAGGCGCGGTGTGGCCGAGTCCCTGTGCTACGCCGGCCCCAATCTGATCCCGTTGCGTGGGGATGCCGAGGATCTCAAGGCGTTTGCGGACAAGGCGATGAGCACTGCGCGCCGGTGTTCCTCCCTGGTCGGCCGCGCCGAACTGGTGATGCCGATGTGGCGGCGGCTGGAATCCGTGTGGGGTAGTGCCCGTGATGTCCGCGAGCAACAACCTTTGATGGCGCTGAACTCGATGCCGCAGTGCGCGATCGACCCGGCGGTCCGGCCGGTCCGCATGGAGGAACTCGACGCCTACCTTGTCGCGGCGATCGACATGTTCATCGGCGAGGTCGGTGTCGACCCGAGACTGGGGGACGGCGGCCGTGGCTACCGCCGCCGGATTGCCGGGCTCATCGCCGCGGGCCGGGCGTGGGCCCGGTTCGAGCGCGGCGAGGTGGTGTTCAAGGCGGAGGTCGGGTCGCAGTCTCCGTCGGTCGGCCAGATCCAGGGTGTGTGGGTGCATCCCGAGTGGCGCGGCCACGGGCTGGGCACCGCGGGGACGGCCGCGCTGGCGGCCGCCGTGGTGGGGTCGGGCCGTATCGCGAGCCTCTACGTCAACAGCTACAACACCGTCGCCCGGGCGACCTACGACCGCATCGGATTCGAGCAGGTCGGCACGTTCGCGACCGTGTTGCTGGACTGAGTGCTGCTGCTCTCGACCCGTGAAGCCGGACGGGCAACTTGTCGGTCTCGCGACAGTCTCGGTTCGGTATCGGTGCGCCTCCGACGAAACCGGCGTCCGCGTTTCTAACATCAGCCTCAATGGCAACTCAAACAACATCAGTCACACGGACCGCCGGCCTGTTGACGGTCGTCGCAGTCCTCGGGGCAACGGCTCTGAGCGCCTGCACCCCGCGGCCCGACGGGCCCGAGCCCGCTGCCGAGCAGTTCTTCGCGGCACTGGCGACTGGTGACACCGCGGCCGCCGCGGCGTTGGCCGATCGGCCCGGGGACGCCAAGACCGCCCTCAGCGAAGCATGGAACGGCTTGCAGGCCACCCGACTCGACGCACAGATCCTGGGCTCGAAGTACTCCCAGGACACCGGCAGCGTCACCTACCGCTACACCTGGCACCTGCCCAAGAACCGCACCTGGACCTACGACGGACAGCTCAACATGATCCGCGACGAGGGCCGGTGGGAGGTGCGCTGGAACGCGACCGGACTTCACCCGAGACTGGGCGAGCACCAGACCTTCGCGCTGCGGGCCGACGCCCCGCGACGGGCCTCGGTCAACGAGCGGGGCGGCACCGATGTGCTGGTTCCCGGCTACATCTATCACTACGCGCTGGACGCCAGGGCGGCCGGCGCCGCGCTGATGCCCACGGCCCGGGCGGTGGCCGACGCACTGCGCCCGTTCGACCCCGGCCTGGGCGACCCTCAGCGGCTTGCCGAACAGGCCAGCGCGTCCGCTCAGCCGATGAGCCTGATCACGCTGCGGCAATCCGACAATGACCGGATCGCTCCTGCCCTCGGGCGGCTGCCGGGCGTCGTCCTCACCCCTCAGCCCGAAATGTTGCCCACCGACGAGACTTTCGCTCCGGCGATCGTCAACGAGGTCAAAAAATCGGTGGCCGACCAACTCAACGGGCAGCCGGGCTGGCGGGTGGTCACGGTCAACCAGAACGGCGTCGACGTCGATGTGCTCAACGAGGTGGCGGGCGATCCGGCACCGTCGATCACCATCAGCCTGGACCGTGCCGTGCAGAACGCCGCGCAGAACGCGGTCAACACCACCGGCAAGCAGGCGATGATCGTCGCGATCAAACCGTCCACCGGCGAGATCCTCGCGGTCGCGCAGAACGCGGCCGCCGACGTCGCCGGACCACTGGCGACCATGGGCCAGTTCCCGCCCGGTTCGACGTTCAAGATGGTCACCGCCGGTGCCGCCATCGAGCGCGACATGGCAACGCCCAACACGCTTTTGGGCTGCCCCGGCACGCTCGACATCGGCCACCGGACCGTCACCAACTACGACGCGTTCGATCTCGGCACGGTGCCGATGTCGCGGGCCTTCGCCAATTCGTGCAACACCACCTTCGGTGAGCTCGCCAGCCGGATGCCTCCGCGCGGCCTCAGCCAGGCCGCCGCACGCTACGGCATCGGCACCGACTACCAGGTGGACGGCATCCCCACACTGACCGGTTCGGTGCCGCCGACGGTGGACCTGGCCGAGCGCACCGAGGACGGCTTCGGCCAGGGCAAGGTACTCGTCAGCCCGTTCGGCATGGCGCTGGCGGCCGCGACCGTGGCGGCAGGACGGACACCCGTGCCGCAGCTCATCGAGGGACGCCAGACCATGGTCGACCGTGCCGGCGCCCCGATCAGCCCGAAGATGATCGACGGACTGCGGCCGATGATGCGTCTGGTGGTCACCAACGGCACGGCCAAGGACCTCAACGGCCTCGGCGATGTGCGCGGGAAGACCGGTGAAGCCGAGTTCATGGGTGGCTCGCACTCCTGGTTCGCCGGATACCGCGGGGACATGGCGTTCGCGGCGCTCATCGTCGGCGGCGGCAGTTCGGAATACGCGGTGCGGATGTGCAAGACCATGTTCGACGGTCTGCCCCCCGACTACCTGGCCTGAACGGCGGTACCGTTGAACCTGCCATGACAGGGATCAATGAACAATCCGTGGACCTTCGCGTCTCGGATGCCGACCGCAACGGCACACTGCGGCGGCTGCACAATGCCGTGGCACTCGGGCTGATCGACATCGCCGAGTTCGAGGAGCGCTCGGCGATGGTGTCGCGGGCCCGTCTGCACTCGGACCTCGACGCGTTGGTGGGCGACCTGCCCGGCCCCGGAGCGATCGTCACCACCGCCACCGACCGGGTCGAGTTGCGCGGTGTGCTCGGCTCGCTGAAACGCCAGGGCGAATGGACGGTTCCGACCCGGCTGGCATTGGTGCGCCGGATGGGTTCGGTGGAGCTGGACCTGACCCGGGCCCGCTTCGCCGGGCCGATGGTGGTCATCGAGCTGGACATGAAATTCGGGTCGGTGGACATCCGGCTGCCAGAAGGGGCCAGCGCGTCGATCGACGACGTCGAGGTGATCGTGGGCAGCGCCGACGATCATCGCCGCGACGCACCGGCCGATGGCACCCCGCACATCATCCTGACCGGCAAGGTGGTGTGCGGTTCGGTGGATATCCGTGGGCCGCGGCGCAACTGGAAGCTGACGTTGCGCCGGACCTGAGGTCAGCGTGGCTCGAGCACCGCGAATGTCAGCGTCGCGCGCGCGGCGAGTCGATCTCGGGTGATGTCGGTGACATCGACCGACGTCACGATGAGGCGTTTGCCGGCCCGCACAATCTTGGCCTCCGCACGGGCGGTGCCCATGATCGGTGCCAGGAAGTGGATGTTGAGGTCGGCGGTGGTCACGTCATAGCCGACTCCGCTGGCATTGCCGGCCAGCATCCCTGCCGCGATGTCGATCAGGGTGGCGACCAGTCCGCCCTGCAGGGCGCCGCGGACGTTGGCGAGGTCGGGCCGGTTGTCCATCTCAAGCACCAGCCGGTCAGCGCTCGACTCCACCTCGCGGTAGTCCAGCAGTTGCAGCACATGAGCGGTTTCGGTCATCGTCGTGCCTCGATCATCCCCGTACGGTAACACCATTACCGGTTATCGAGAGTGTCACTCTCCTCAGGGCTCACCGCAGCGCCTCGGTGGGCACGCCGAACCGCTCCTGATAGCCGGTGACCTGGGCACGCACCTCCCCGGCGTCGAGACCGGTGTTGCTCCAGGTGTAGCGCGCACCGCCGTTGTCTCCGGGGTGAGCGGTCAGGAAGTCCCGCATGCGCTGCTCGGCCACGGGGGTGAATTCGCGGTCCAGTGCTTCGTAGATGCCGCGGATCGTGGTGAACGGGTCGCGGATGAAGTCGGCGAACTGGACGTCGACGATCTGGCCCGGGGCCAGAATCCCGGAGTCGCGGGCCTTCATCGAGTTCTCCAGTCCCACGACGATCTCCTCACGCGACTGCTGGGCACACTCGGTGATGTCGCTGTGATCGGAGGCCAGCCGCCGCAGGTGCGTGGTGAGTGCGGCGATCGAGGAGATCACGTTGAGCGGATCGCGGTGGGTCTGCACGATCAGCGCATCCGGGTACTCGGAGACCAAGGCGTCGAGCTGCCACAGATGCGCGGGGGATTTCAGCAGCCACTGCGTCGGTGCTCCGACACCAGGCACTCCGGATTGCAGGTGCTGCAGGAACATCCGGTGGTAGCGGTAGGCGTTGCGGTGGTCGGCATCATGGAGCAGCCAGCGATAGTAGGTGGGCAGCCGGTACTGGGTCGAGAAGATCATGCTGCAGAACTGCCCGGCCGAGATCCGTACGCACTCCTGCCCGACCAACGCACCCATCGGGTGATGAGCCAGCAGACCGGGCACCAGCTGCTCCGACATCTCGATGTTGGCCTGGATCTGGGCGATGCGCGGATCTGTGGCGTAGGTGCCGGGCTGCGGCAACGGCCACGGCGCGTCGACCTCCCACGTGAGCGGCGGCCGTAGCGCGGGATCCTGGGCCAGCAGGTCGAACAGGATCGTGGTGCCGGTGCGCGGCTGGCCGACGATGAAGATGGGCCGCTCGACAGGAGTGGCTGCCACTGCCGGATCATCCTTGCGCCACTGCATGATCCGAAGGCGGTGCACCAGTGGGTTGACGATGTCCATGACGGCGATCTCGACGCCCAGATCGTTGAGCCGGGCTTCGCCGGCCAGCCCGTCGGCCAGACGCGTGAGATCCTCGCGCCAGCCGTCGGGTTCGCCGAAGTCGTCGCCGCCTGCGATCTCGCAGGCTTGTGCGATCAGAGTGTCGGGATCGAACCGGTGCCGGGTCATCGCACCGTCACCTTCACCTCGGGCGCGGCCGGGTTGTCCAGCCAGCGCAGCACCACGAACCCGCGGCGACGGCCACCCGTGTCCAGCCAGTGACCGTGGCCGGAATCCTTGTTGCCGATGGCAATTCGGACCCTTCCGTCGGCACCCGGCGCGACGCCTCTATCGGTCACCGAACTGTGTCTGCGCCGCGGCTCGATGCACTCGTGCCAGATGTTCTCCAGCGTCACGTTCCAGTAGCGCGTGTCCGGCGGGGTGAACTCGAGCTGCAATGTCTCGTCGTCGGCGAGGTCGAACGTGCCGATCATGTAGAGGTTGTCCGGTGTGGTGTCCGCGGATCCCAGCGCGGCGGCTTCGGCGGTGACGAGCTCATTGGGCCGGGTCAGCAGTTCGGGCTTGATGGTGCGGTGCAGCGTCGTCAGCTTCATCAGCGTCCAGGCCATCGCGGTGAACTGCTCGGCCACCTCGGCGTCGCTCAGTGCGTGCGGGGGACCGGCGTCGAGGGTCTCGATCTGCAGGGTCGCCGGGGTCTCCGAGGCCGCGTCGCCGATGTACTCGCGCACGACGATCGAGGCCGCGTCGGCGGGGATCTGCAGCCACTGCGCGCCGTCGAGCCCGTCCGGCTGCTCGGCCGAGACGATGATCGTGAACGAGTCGCCGTCGAGCTTGAGCTCGGTGTCGCTGAGATAGCCGGCCATCCGCCGCGGAGTCATGCCGGTGCCGGCCAGCACCTGGAAACCCAGATAGGCGGTGGTGCCCCGGCTTCCGGTGATCCGGTAGGTGCGGTCGCCGCGGATCATCGCGAGCAGGTAGCGCCCGTCGGGATTGGGACCGCCGACCAGCCTGGTGGGCGAGCACATGTCGAAGAACCACGGCAATTCCGGATCGGCCTCCACGGACAGTTCCGAGCACAGGGCCGTCACCCGGGACGCCGCCCGCAGCCCGTCGAGCAGTTCGCGCTCGTCGCGGGCGTCGGCTTTCACGATCTCGGTGATGTCACCGAGCATCTTCTGGACGAAACACCAGGCGTCGAGGGTTTCCGGGGCACGTTCTTCACTCATGCGAGACACAATCTCAAATGAGACGTAGTCTCATATGGGAAATGACCGAACCGATCCCTTTGAACATCCGCAAGCGGCAGGCCACCCGCGACCGGATCGCGGCCTGCGCCGCGACGCTCGTGGCCGCCGGCGGGCTCGCCGGAACCACGGTGGAGCAGATCGCCGCCGAGGCGGAGGTCGGACGGGCCACCTTCTTCCGGTACTTCTCCTCCAAGGAGGACGCCGTCGCCGACGGGATGACCAGGCACTGGCTGGACGTGATCACCGCGCAACTGGCCGCCCAGCCCAGCGGATTGTCGGCACGCGACGCCGTGCTGGCGGCGTTCCACGACCTCGGCGACGGTTTCGACACCATCAGCGATCAAGTGCGTGAGCTGGCCGTATTGACCCGCTCGTCGCCGGCGCTGAACGCCTGGACCCTGCAGATCTACGTCGGCTACGAGATGGCGATCGCCGAGCTGGTGGCGCCCAGGTTCGCCGACCTGACCGCGGACGACGCCCGGCCGCGCCTCATCGGTGCGCTGGCGATGGCGTCGGTGCGCATCGCCCTCGACGACTGGCTCGAACACGGCGGGTCGCTGCCGCAGCGGGTGCGCACGGCGCTGGGGGCGTTGTCGGTGAGCTGACGATTAAGCTGTCCACATGCCAGTTCGTACCGCCCTGCGCCCCGGCGTGCTCTCACCGACCCTGATGGTCCCCAAGTCGATCCCTCGGCCGGAGTACGCCTGGCAGCCCACCGTGCAAGAGGGCAGCGAACCCTGGGTGCAAACCCCCGAGGTGATCGAGAAGATGCGCGTCGCGGGCCAGATCGCGGCAGCGGCCCTGGCCGAGGCCGGCAAGGCCGTCGCACCCGGCGTCACCACCGACGAGCTGGACCGCATCGCCCACGAGTACATGATCGATCACGGTGCCTATCCATCGACGCTGGGCTACAAGGCATTCCCCAAATCCTGCTGCACCTCGCTGAATGAGGTGATCTGCCACGGCATCCCGGACTCGACGGTGATCGAGGACGGAGACATCGTCAACATCGACGTCACCGCATACATCGACGGAGTGCACGGCGACACCAACGCCACCTTCCTGGCCGGCGACGTCTCCGAGGAACACCGGCTGCTCGTGGAACGCACCCACGAGGCGACCATGCGGGCCATCAAGGCGGTCAAGCCCGGCCGCGCGCTGTCGATCGTCGGCCGGGTCATCGAGGCCTACGCGAACCGGTTCGGCTACAACGTCGTCCGTGACTTCACCGGCCACGGCATCGGCACCACGTTCCACAACGGGCTGGTGGTGCTGCACTACGACCAGCCCGCGGTCGAGACCGTGCTGGAACCGGGCATGACCTTCACCATCGAACCGATGATCAACCTCGGGTCGCTGGACTACGAGATCTGGGACGACGACTGGACCGTGGTGACCAAGGACCGGAAGTGGACCGCTCAGTTCGAGCACACGCTCGTGGTCACCGAGGACGGCGCCGAGATCCTCACGCTGCCGTGAACCACGCACCGTGAGCGGGGCGCTGCTGGTCGCCGGGACCACCTCCGACGCCGGCAAGTCCATGGTCGTGGCCGGGCTGTGCCGGTTGTTGGCCCGCAAAGGCCTGACCGTGGCGCCGTTCAAGGCGCAGAACATGTCGAACAACTCGGCGGTCACCGTCGACGGCGGCGAGATCGGCCGGGCTCAGGCCATGCAGGCCCGCGCCGCCGGGCTGGCACCCAGCACCCGGTTCAACCCGATCCTGCTCAAACCGGGCGGTGACCGCACCTCGCAGCTGGTGGTCCGCGGCCAGGTGGCCGGGACGGTGGCCGCGGGCGACTACTTCACCCACCGGAACCGGCTCGCCGCGGTCGTCGCGGACGAATTGGCCTCGTTGAGATCCGAATTCGACGTCGTGATCTGTGAAGGAGCCGGTTCGCCTGCCGAGATCAACCTGCGTGCGACCGACCTGGCCAACATGGGACTGGCGCGCGCCGCGGACCTACCGGTCGTCGTGGTGGGCGACATCGACCGCGGCGGCCTGCTGGCCCACCTGCACGGCACCGTGGCGGTCCTGGCTCCCGAGGACCAGGCGCTCATCGCGGGATTCATCGTGAACAAGTTCCGCGGCGAACCCGCCCTGCTGCAACCGGGGCTACACCAGCTGCAGGAGCTGACCGGCCGGCCCACCTACGGGGTGATCCCGTTCGACGACGGAATCTGGCTCGACACCGAGGATTCGGTGTCGGTCCGGCCGGGCGGCATGGTGGGCACACCGCAACCGCCGCGTGGCGCGCAGACGCTGACCGTCGCCGCCGTCAGACTGCCACGCATCTCCAACTCCACCGACATCGAGGCGTTGGCCTGTGAACCGGGCGTCGCGGTGCGGTGGGTCGCCGATGCCGCCGACCTCACCGGTGCCGACCTCGTGGTGATCCCCGGCAGCAAGGCCACGGTGAGCGATCTGGCCTGGTTGCGCCAACGCGGCCTGGCCGAGGCCATTCTCACGCACGCTGCGCAGGGCCGCCCTGTGCTCGGTGTGTGTGGCGGGTTCCAGATGCTGTGCCGTCGCATCGACGACGCCGTCGAGGCCGGGGCAGCCGGAGCCGTAACCGTCGAAGGCCTGGGTCTGCTCGACGCCGACATCGAGTTCGCCGTCGACAAGACGCTGCGGCACTGGGAAGAACCCTTGTGGGGCTATGAGATCCATCATGGCCAGGTGACCCGCGCGACGGACGAGGACTGGCTGGGCGTCGGGCTGCGCCGCGGCGCGGTCTACGGCACCCACTGGCACGGCTTGCTGGACAACGACGAGCTGCGCCGCGCCTGGCTCACCGAGATCGCCGCCGGCGCCGGGCGTGGCGGGTTCGTGGTTGCTGACGACATCGATGTGCGGGGCCGGCGCGATGCCCAGCTGGATCTGATGGCCGACCTGCTGGCAGCCCATCTCGACCTCGACGCCGTGCTGGACCTGGTGCGACATGGTGCGCCGTCCCGGCCCACCATGAGCACTGCGCTCCTCGCCCCACCTCGGTAACCTGGGCAGATGATTCGGCGCCATCGATCGGTGGCAGCTTTGTTCGGGCTGGTCGCCCTGCTGACGGTGACCGGCTGCGCTCCGGTGATCGCCGGCTCGCCCACGTGGCCCGGCGCCACGCTGGAGAAGGTGTTGCTGACGCCCGCCGATTTCCCGCCCGGGGTGCAGTTCGATCGGGTCACCGATGACGGCGCAGGCCCGGGCGGATCGAGTGGACCGCCGCCGATGTTGTCCACGCCGGCCGGCTGCAGTGACGGGTTGACCAGGGTGATCGCCGAATCCGCCGAGCGCGGCCCCGGCAGTGCGGGACAGATCGTCGTGGCCTTCGACGGGGCGCGCATGGTGTTGACCGTGCTGACCTCGCCGCTGCCGTTGGACCGGCTGGCCGCCACGGCCGAGCGGTGCGCACAGTTCTTCACCTACTTCGATCCGTCGGACAGCGGCATCCCGATGACCACCACCAAGCTGGCGGCGCCGCGTGCGACGGCGTTGGCCTATCAGCAGACGATGCGACTGGGCGCCGGCGAGCAGAGCATCTTCTTCGCCTTCGAAAACGTCGGCAACTGGGCGGTTTTCGGCATTGCCTTCCCCACGCAGGATCCGACGATCGTTGCCAAAGGTGCATTGCCGCAGACATTTCTGGATGTTTTCGGGATGCAGGCCGAGCGTCTGGCGGCCCGCTGACGCGGTCGTCAGGACAATGCTGATTCCGGCCCGCCCGAGGCTACTGGACGGTAGGTTGTCCGAATGCTTACCACCGTCGCGACGATCGACGGATACACCACACCCGTCGACGTCTCGGGGCCCGACAAGGGTTCCACCGTGGTGGTGCTGAGCGCCGGCCATCACGGGCCTGCCGCCTACGAGCCGATCTGCAGGCGGTTGCACACTGCTTCACTGCGCACGGTGATCATCGGACCCGATCCGCGGCTGACCGCCAAGTCGGTCGTCGGCATCCTCGATTCGCTCAACATCAAGTGGGCTTTGCTGGTAGGCGACCGCCTCGGGGGAGAACTGGCCTGGGAGCTGGCCGCCACCCGGCTCGACAAATTCATCGGGTTGGTGGTGGTCGACCGCGGCCATCCCCGCGTCGCCGACGCCACGGGAGTGATCCGCGACGACGATTGCCCACCGGTGGAGATGAACACCACCGTGCTCGTCAGCACCCCCGCGGCCCGTGCCGTCGCCAAGGCCAGCCAACGCTATGTGTATGGCGACTTCCGGCTCGTGGAGATGCCGGGCCGGCGCAACGCCGGTGACTCGACCGCACAGCTCGCGGCCGAGATCGTGCTGCGAACCAGCAGTTGGTGACCTGCGCTCAAATCCAGGACGCCCACGGTTTGTCACGCTGGAGTGGCTCCGGCCGCCGAGTGTCACGCTGGAGTGACAACGCGGGGTATGCGCGCGCTCAGTCAGCCGCCACAGGCGCTCAGTCAGCCGCCTCCGAAGGCGTCCAGGCTTGCGGCAAACCCGGCTGCTGCGGGAACAGGAAATCCACGAACGCGGCGGCCGTGGGTTGCGGCTCGTGATTGGCCAGGCCCGGGCGTTCGTTGGCCTCGATGAAGACGTACTCGCGGCCGGTCACGTCGGGGACCAGCAGGTCGATGCCCGTCACCGGGATACCGATCGCCTCGGCGGCGGCCACACCCACCCGGCACAGCTCGGGGTTCACCTCGGCGGTGACGTCGTGGATCGTCCCGCCCTGATGCAGGTTTGCCGTCCGTCGCACCCGCAGCCGCTCGCCCTCGGGCAGCACGTCGTCGAATGACCATCCGGCCTCGGCGACCGTCCCCTTGGTGACGTCGTCGATCGGGATGCGCGATTCTCCGCCGGTGGCGGCCGCGCGGCGGCGCGACTGCGTCTCGATGAGCTCACCGATGGTGTGTCTCCCGGTACCGACGATCTCGGCGGGCCGGCGGATGGCGGCGGCCACCACCTTGCCGTTGATCACCACCAGGCGAAGATCGTCGCCGGCGGCGCGCTGCTCGATCAGCACCTCCGGGTACTGCTCGCGGGCCCGGTGCAACGCCGCGTCGAGTTCGTCGCCGCCGTCCACCCCGACGGTGATGCCCTTGCCCTGCTCCCCGCGGGTGGGCTTGACCACCACATCGCCGACCTCGGCCAGAAACTCGTGGTCCTCGTGGTCGAAGGTGGCCAGCCGGCCCTTCGGCACCGTGATACCGGCGTCGGAGACGATGCGCCGGGTCTGGCGCTTGTCGTCGCAGCGGGCCATCGCCACCGCAGAAGTGAACTCCGACAGCGACTCTCGGGTGATGACTGTGCGCCCGCCGTGGGACAGCCGCATCTCGCCCGCGCCCGCGTCGAGCACCTCGACCCGAATACCCCGACGCATCGCCTCGTCGGCGATGATCCGCGCGTACGGGTTCAGATCGTCGACCGTCTCCGGCGGATGGGTGAACAACGGCTCGTTGATGGCGTTCTTGCGCTTGACGGCCAGCACCGGCACCCGGTGGAAGCCCAGCTTCTCGTACAGGGCGATCGCGGCGGAATTGTCATGGGCCACAGACAGATCCAGGTAGGCCCGGCCCCGTTCGCGGAAGATGCCGGCCAGCGTCCGGGTCAGTGCATCGCCGACCCCGGGCAGCCCGGCCGCCGGGTCCACCGCCAGGCTCCACAGGCTCGACCCGTCCTCCGGGTCGGCGAACAACCGCTTGTGGTCCACACCGGTGACGGTGCCCACCACGGAGCCGTCGTCATCGCGGACCGCGACCAGATAGACCACCGCGGGAGTCAGGGTGTGGTTGTGCCAGATGACATCGACGGGTGCGGGCACCATCCCGCACCGTACGTACACCCGGTTCATCGCGTCGGCGTCGCTCGGTGTCTGCAGGGTGCGCACGGTGAACCCGACGGGTTCGGCCGCGGCGAGGTCGTCGGTGAACCGCAGCCGATAGGTGTGGCTCGGGTCGATGAACAACTCGGCGGGGGAGCGGGCGATCAGTACGTGCGACTCGCGCGCATAGATGCAGATGTCGCGCCGGCCCGGACCTTCCTGCTGCAGCACCTCGGCGAGTTGCTCGGGATCGGCGAAGGTTTGCCCGAAAATCAGGCGACCCCAACCCAATTCGAGCACCACATCGTCGGCCATGGCATCGACGAGGTGCTGCGGTGAAGCATCGTGCAGGCCGAGCGTGATCGCCTCGGTGTGGTCGGACCCCAACGAGGCGGCCGACGCGTCATGGTCGGTGGCGGTCACGCCGCGGACCCCGTCACCCCGTGGCGCTGCAACCACAATTCGAGCAGCGCGATCTGCCACAACTCATTGCCCCGCAACGGGGTCAGTCTGCCGTTCGGGTCGGCCAGCAGGCGATCGACGGCCTCGGGACGGAACAGGCCGCGCTCCTTGGCCTCCGGCGCATACAGCGCATCACGGACCATGTCCAGATACGGCCCTTCGAGGTGGGTCAACGCCGGGACTGGGAAGTATCCCTTCGGGCGATCGATGACCGCCGCCGGAATCACCCGGCGCGCAGCCTGTTTCAGTACGCCCTTGCCGCCGTACGCGGTCTTCAGACCCGGCGGGCAGGTGGCGGCCAACTCGACGAGTTCGTGATCGAGGAACGGCACGCGGCCTTCCAGCCCCCACGCCATGGTCATGTTGTCCACGCGCTTGACCGGATCGTCGACCAGCATCACGGTGGTGTCCAGACGCAACGCCCGGTCTACGCCGGTCTCTGCGCCCGCCGCGGCGAAGTGGTCGGTGACGAACACCCCGCTGGGATCACCGTCGGCCCGGTATCCGTCACTGATCAGCGCGCCCACTCCGGCGCTGTCACGGTCGAAGAACGCGCCCCGGTAGCTGGCCACCGAGCCGTCCAGACCGGCCGCGCCCGGTTCGGCCATCGGCGGATACCAGTGGTAACCGGCGAAAACCTCGTCGGCGCCCTGTCCGGACTGCACCACCTTGACGTGCTTGGCCACTTCCTGGCTGAGCAGATAGAAGGCCACGCAGTCATGGCTGACCATCGGTTCGCTCATCGCACCGATCGCACCGTCGAGCGCCGGCAGCATGCGGTGGGTGTCGATGCGGATCTGGTGGTGGTCGGTCTCGAAGCGCTCGGCGATGATGTCGGAGTATTTGAACTCGTCGCCGGCGACCCCGCCCACGGACTCGAAACCGATCGAGAAGGTGGACAGGTCGTGCTGGCCGGCCTCGGCGAGCAGCCCGACGATCAGAGACGAGTCGACGCCGCCCGACAGCAGGCATCCGACCGGCACGTCGGCGACCAACCGGCGCTCGACCGCTCGCCGCAGCGAGGCCAGTACCGCGTCCTCCCAGTCCCTTTCCGACCAGTCGGCCCGGTCGGCGTTGCGGGTGAAGTCCGGCGACCAGTACACCGTGGTGTGCCGGCTGCCGTCGGGTTCGATCGCGACCACCGACGCGGGCGGCACCTTCTTGATGCCCTGCAGGATCGTCAACGGCGGCGGAACCACCGAATGGAACGTCAGGTAGTGGTGCAGCGCGATCGGGTCGATCCGAGTGTCGACTCCACCGCCGGCCAGCAGGGCGGGCAGCGACGACGCGAACCGGATCCGGTGGGCGTCTTCGGTGATGTAGAGCGGCTTGATACCCAGCCGGTCCCGGCCCAGCAGCACTCGGCCGGTGTCCCGCTCGACGATCGCGAACGCGAACATCCCCATCAGGTGCTCGACGAAGCGGTCACCCCAGTGGTGGTAGGCCTTGAGCAACACCTCGGTGTCGCTGTGCGAGAAGAAGCGGTAACCGTGCCCGGACAGTTCCCGGCGCAGCTCTTGGTAGTTGTAGATGCAGCCGTTCCAGCAAACGGTCAATCCCAGTTCGGGATCAACCATGGGCTGGGCGCCCGCTTCGGTCAGGTCAATGATTTTCAGGCGGCGGTGACCCAGTGCGACCCGGCCTTGCGACCACACACCGGCCGCGTCCGGACCCCTGGGTGCCATCGCGTCTGCCATGGCCGACACCGCTGAAATATCCGGCGTACGGCCATCGAGACGCACCTCCCCGGCGGCTCCACACATCAGTTCGACCCTACACAGGATCTGTCGGCTGCGCGCTACCCGCGGTGTGTCGGGGGTGTGACAAAGACATGTCGGACAGTGGCCCTATTCTCCTCACATGAGGCCTGGATTCGGCTTCGGCATAGCCCGTGACGAGCTGATTCGCGACTTCGGCGCGGAGTCGACCGTGCGTGGTGAGCGGTATGCCGCCGAGGGGCGGATCCGTGACGTCGAGTTCGACGACGACGAGCGGCTGCTGCGCGGACGGTGTGTGGGCTCGCATGGTCAGTTGTATGTCCTTGAGGTCGGACTGTCCCCGGGAAGTCGGGCGGTCGTCGAGTGGGCACTGTGTTCATGCCCCGTGGGGTCGTTCTGCAAACATGCGGTTGCCCTCGTGCTGACCGCCGCGCCGCCGGACCCGGCCCACTCGCCGGTGGAGCGTTGGCGCTACGTACTCGACAAGGTGCTCGACGAGGTCGCCGTGCCCGACGGCGGCGGCAAACCGATCGCGCTGGAATTCTCGGTGGGCGCCCCGACCCGCTACCGCCCGGGCACGGTGTTGATGCTGCGCCCCCTGAGCCTCGGCAAGCGCGGTACCTGGATCACCCGCGCGCTGACCTGGCGGCGCCTCGTGGACTACCCCGACGCCGGAGAGTTCGACCGTGACCAGTACCGGGCGGTGCGGACGCTGGTCGCGGAGATCGCGCGTCACACCCAGCCACACGGCGGCGAGGCGATGGTGCTCAACGGAATGCCGGCCACGCTGTGGTCCCGGCTGGAGGAGGTGCTGGACGCGGGTGTGACCGTTCTGGCCGACACCGCCGGTGGCATCCGTGCGGTCGAGCTGGTCAAGAACGTCCACCTCCGGTTGGACTTCGCGGCCGAGGGCCGCGGCGGGGCGGTGATGTCGGTGGCACTGATCGTCGACGGACAGGACAGCGACCCCGACGGCGTCGGACTGATCGGGATGCCTGCGCCGCACGGGATGTTCCAGGTTGTCGATTCGGTACTGCGGCTCGGGGCGTTCGACCCGGTGCCGGGGCGCACCATGGCCGAGTTGCTCGGTCACCGCGAGCAGGTACACATCCCGCCCGACATGGCGCGTCAACTCGCGGTCGACATCCTGCCGCGCCTGGCAGGCAGTGTGGACATGGAGGTCGCCGAGGGGCTGTTCGTCCCGCCGACCATCACGGGCCCGATGGCCACGCTGACGGTGAAGGCCGTCGACGGCGGCGCGCGGGTGTTCTGGAGTACGCGCTACCAGGTCAACGATCAGCACCACGACTTCGATCCGATGGCCGCGGCAGGGTTGGTCGGATACCGCGACGTCGCCGCCGAACAGGAACTGTGGCAGCGGGTGCTGCCCGCGCTGCAGGTGGTCGCGGCGGCCGCCCAGGACTGGAAACGCCAAGCGGCGCAGCATGTCAACCGCCGGATAACCGCGACGCTGGACACCGATTCCGTCCACGAGTTGCGGGCCATCGTCAACGCGGCGGGCGTCCTGGACGCGGTTGCCGTGGCGTCGCAGCGCACGCTGCTGGGCGGGGTGAGTCTCTCCCTGGTGGAGGCTGCGGTGCTGTGCGATCAGACCCTGCCGCAGCTGGACTGCTTCTCGGATCTGACGATCGACGCCGCTGACCGGTACCGGGCTGCCGGCGCTGATCCGGTGCTGTCGTTCTCCGGGGACAGCTCGGTGCCCGGTGACTGGTTCAACCTGAACATCACGGTGAGTGTCGACGGCGAGACGGTCGCACTGCCCGAGGTGATCCGCGAATTGTCCTCTGGTGCAACGCATATGCTGCTGCCATCGGGCATGTACTTCCGCCTTGACACGCCCGAGCTGGTCCGGTTCAGAGCCTTGCTCGACGAAGCTCGGGCGCTCGGCGAGATCGACGGGGAACGGGTCAATGCCGCGTCGATGAACATCACCCTGTGGGACGAACTCCTCGAGCTCGGCATCGTCGACGCGCAGCTCGCCCGGTGGCGGGCCAATCTGGCCCGTCTGGCCGCCGCACGGCCTCCCGTGCCCGTCGACCCTCCGGCCGGCCTCGACGCGGAACTGCGCGACTACCAGCGTGATGGGCTGGACTGGCTTTCTTTCCTGTGGGACAACGGGATCGGCGGGGTACTCGCAGATGACATGGGCCTCGGGAAGACGGTACAGACGCTGGCGCTCATCGCCCGTGCCGTGGCCGGCGGCGCGGGCAAGTTTCTGGTGGTCGCGCCGACCAGCGTGGCGCGCAACTGGGTTGCCGAATGCCGCAAGTTCACCCCTGGACTGAACGCGGTGGTGGTGACCTCGACCAATGCCCGGGCAGCCGCCGGACTGGCCGAACAGGTGGCCGCGGCGGACATCGTCGTCACGTCCTACACGCTGCTGCGCATGGATGTCGCCGCGTACTCGCAAATCCAGTGGGCCGGGATGGTTCTCGACGAAGCACAGTTCGTCAAGAACCATCACAGCAAGACCCATCAGGCCGCGCGTCTGCTCGACGTTCCGTTCAAGTTGGCCATCACCGGCACCCCGATGGAGAACAACCTGATGGAGTTGTGGTCGCTGCTGTCGATCACGGTGCCCGGGTTGTTCCCCTCGCCCAAGGTGTTCGAGACGTATTTCCGCAAGCCGATCGAATCAGGCCAGGCCGACGACCTGCTCCCGGTGCTGCGCAGGCGGATCAAGCCGGTGCTGTTGCGGCGCACGAAAAGTCAGGTGGTCAGCGAGCTGCCGCCGAAGAGCGAACAGGTGCTCACCATCGGCCTCGGCGCCAAACATCGCAAGATCTACGACACGCGGCTGGCCCGGGAACGGCAGAAGGTGCTGGGACTGCTGGGGGACTGGGAGAAGAACCGGTTCCAGATCTTCCGGTCGCTGACCCTGCTGCGGCAACTCAGTCTGCACCCGGGTTTGGTCGACGACTCCGCACGCTCGGTGGGATCGGCCAAGATCGACTTCCTCGTCGAACAGCTCGACCAGCTGGTCGCCGAGGGGCACAGCGCGCTGGTGTTCAGCCAGTTCACCGGGTTCCTCGCCATCGTGCGGGCCCACCTGGATTCCGCGGGTGTCGCCTACAGCTACCTCGACGGTTCGGTGGACTCCGACGGAAGGGCCAGAGCCATCGAGGAATTCGGCGCCGGAACCAAGCAGGTGTTCCTGATCAGCCTGAAAGCGGGTGGATTCGGGCTCAACCTCACCGCCGCCGACTACTGCTTCCTGTGCGACCCGTGGTGGAGTCAGGCCGCGGAGGCTCAGGCCGTCGACCGGGCCCACCGCATCGGGCAGACCCGGCCGGTCAGCGTCTATCGGCTGGTCGCAGAGAACACCATCGAGGAGAAGGTGGTCGCATTGCAGGACCGCAAACGGGCCCTTTTCGCCGCGGTGGTCGACGACGGAGATCTGTTCGGCTCGACCATCTCCGCCTCCGATATCCGCGAACTGCTCGGCTGATCAGCCCGGCAGTTCGGCGGCCGGGGCGTCCACCTGCTTGATCGGTCCGGTGAACCAGTGCTTCACCGAGACGTGCCAGTAGATGAACAGCAGCACCAGTACGCCACCGACCAGCAGCGGGGTGTAGTTCACGAACTTCCACTGGAAGCTCGGATCCCACGGCATGCCGCCCAGCGAGGTCGGGAACATCGCGATGACCGAGGTGACGATGATCTCGACGATCGCCACCGGCGCCATCCACCTGTACTTGTTTCCGACGTTCCACCGGCCTTGCTCGAACGAGTCGCCTGCCTTCCACCGGAAGTAGATCGGCACCGCGAAGCACAGGTAGAGCCCGACCACGCCGATCGAGACGACGGCATAGAACGCGACCGGTGAGGGCACTTCCACTCCGTTGACCGGAATCTTCACCGGCACGATGGCGGGCAGCGTGATGATGGCGGCGATCACCGCGGTGATGATGACGGCGTTGGCGGGCACGCGGGTCGCGCTGACCTTCGACCACAGCTGGTGTCCCGGGACCGCGCGGTCGCGGCTGAATGCGAACAGCATGCGCGACGCGCTGGTCTGGCAGGCGGTGGTGCAGAAGAGCTGACCCGCGGTGGCGATCAGCAGCACGATGCCGGCCCACTTCGATCCCAGTGCCTGGGTGAAGATCGTCGCCACCGCTCCACCGTTGGCCGACACCTCGTCGGAGTTCTGCACGGCGAACAGGAACGACAGCAACAGGATCCAGCCGCCGATCGCCGAGTAGAAGATCGACTGCCAGATCCCCTTCGCGGCGGCATTGGCCGCACTCTTGGTCTCTTCGGACAGATGCGCCGATGCGTCATATCCGGTGATCGTGTACTGGGTCAGGATGGCCGAGATGGGTAATACGAAAAGCAGGAATCCCCATCCGGATGTGGAGCCGGAGAAGATCCCGGAGTTGTTGATGGTCTTGGCGAAAACGTCGGAGACGCTGGCGTGTTGGTCCGGGAGCAGCCACAGGATGGCGATCACCGCGGTGGCGCCCGCGACATGCCACCACACCGAGATGTTGTTGATGACGGCCAGCAGGTGTGACGAGAAGATGTTGATGACCGCCGAGAGCGCCAGAATGATCAGGAACATGATGAACACCCGGGTCAGGCTGTAGTCGGCGAGCCAACTCTCACTGAAAGTGCCCAGGGTGAGGTCGAGGAATGTCGCGCTGCCGTAGGACACCGAGGCCAAGATCGCGATCAGGCCGATCAGGTTGAGCCAGCCGGTGTAGAAGCCGGCCTTCGGGCCGCCGAGTTTGGAAGCCCACCAATAGATTCCGCCGGAGGTGGGATAGGCGGAGACGAGTTCGGCCAGGCAGAATCCGATGATCAGGATGAAGACCGAGACGATCGGCCAGCCCCAGGCGATGGCTGCCGGGCCGCCGTTGTTCCAGCCCAGACCGAACGAGGTGAAGCAGCCGGCCAGGATCGAGATGATGGAGAACGAGATCGCGAAGTTGGAGAATCCCGACCAGGACCGCTGCAGTTCCTGGACGTAACCGAGCTTGGCAAGATGTTGTTCGTCGTCGGTGAGGTGTTCGGTGAGTTCTTCGTGCCCCTCGGGCATGGCGGCTCCTCGTGTGCAGGGCGTGGGCGGTCTGCACACGGACAATAGAGCGTTATTGGTCTGCTGTCCTACCTTTCGAGCGTGACAATCATGCTGAATCGGGGCACGATCATGACGTTATCGGTGAGGCAATGGTCGGCTCGACGTCAGGTTGGCCACCGAGTCCCACACGGGCAGGAGGGTGCGCAATGAGCCAGAACCCCGGCATGCTGGCACGGGCCGACCTGGAGCAAATGGTGGCGGCGGGAGAGATCGACACCGTCGTCGTCGCCTTCTGCGACATGCAGGGCCGGCTGACGGGCAAGCGGGTTTCGGGACGGTTGTTCGTCGAGGAGGTCGCCGCGCACGGCGCCGAGTGTTGTAACTACCTGCTCGCAGTCGATGTCGACATGAACACCGTCGGTGGCTACTCGATGTCGAGCTGGGACACCGGGTACGGCGACATGGTGATGACCGCCGACTTCAGCACCTTGCGCTTGATCCCGTGGCTGCCCGGCACCGCGCTGGTGATGGCAGACCTGTCGTGGCTCGACGGCAGCCCGGTCGAGCAGGCGCCGCGCAGCATTCTCAACCGGCAGATCGACCGGCTGACCGAGCGGAAGCTGGTCCCCTACGTCGGGACCGAGCTCGAATTCATGGTGTTCGACAACACCTTTCGTGAGGCCTGGGCTGCCGGCTACCGCAACCTGACACCGGCCACCGACTACAACGTCGACTACGCCATGATGGCTTCCACCCGGATGGAGCCATTGCTGCGCGACATCCGCCTCGGTATGGAGGGTGCGGGACTGTACTGCGAGGGCGTCAAGGGGGAGTGCAACCTGGGTCAGCAGGAGATCGCGTTCCGCTACGACCACGCCCGCAGCACGTGCGACAACCACACCATCTACAAGAACGGTGCCAAGGAGATCGCGGACCAGCACGGCAAGAGCCTGACGTTCATGGCGAAATTCGATGAACGCGAGGGCAACAGCTGTCACATTCACATCTCGCTGCGCGGCGAGGACGGGTCACCGGTCTTCGCCGACGAGACCGGCCCGCACGGGATGTCGCCCATGTTTCGCAGCTTCATCGCAGGCCAACTGGCCACGCTGCGTGAGCTGACATTGTTCTACGCACCGAACATCAACTCCTACAAGAGGTTTGCCGACGGCAGCTTCGCGCCCACGGCTATCGCCTGGGGGATGGACAACCGCACCTGTGCGCTGCGCGTGGTGGGTCATGGGGCGGGCATGCGGGTGGAATGCCGGGCGCCGGGAGGCGACGTCAACCAGTACCTGGCCGTGTCGGCCCTGATCGCCGGTGGCCTGTACGGCATCGATCACGAGATGGAACTGCCCGACGCGCTGCCGGGCAACGCCTATGCCAGCGAGGCGCAGCGGTTGCCCACCACCCTGGCCGAGGCGGCCGAGTTGTTCGCGAAGTCCGAGGTGGCACGCGCGGCATTCGGGGACGACGTTGTCGAGCATTACCTGAACAACGCGCGGATCGAATTGGCAGCCTTCAATTCCGCGGTGACGGACTGGGAGAGGGTGCGCGGTTTTGAGCGGCTCTGATTCCTCCGGTGCGGGCGTCCGGGTCGGGCCCGTGATCGGCATGACGACGTATCTGCAGCAGGCGCAGACGGGGGTCTGGGATGTGCGGGCCAGCTTCCTGCCGCAGGTCTACTTTGAAGGCATCACCCGGGCCGGTGGGACGGCAGTGCTGCTGCCGCCCCAAGCGGTGGACCGCGACATCGCCAACCGGGTGCTCGACCGCCTCGACGGTCTGGTGATCACCGGCGGCCCGGACGTCGACCCGGCCCGCTACGGACAACAGCCGCATCCGGCCACCAATGAACCGGACACCGGGCGTGACGCCTGGGAATTCGCTCTGCTGGAAAGTGCCCTGCAGCGGGGCATTCCGGTGTTGGGCGTGTGTCGTGGGGCGCAGGTGCTCAACGCCGCGCTCGGTGGCACGCTGCACCAGCATCTGCCCGATGTCATCGGGAGCACCCATCACCAGAAGGGCAATGCGGTGTTCGGCACCTCGACGGTACGTACCGTGCCGAACACCCGGCTGTCGGCTCTGATCGGCGAGTCCTCCGATGCGCAGTGCTATCACCATCAGGCCATCGACCTACTGGGCGAGGGCCTGGTGGTCAGCGCCCGGGATGCCGACGGGGTGATCGAGGCCGTCGAGCTACCCGGCGACGTGTTCGTACTGGGCGTGCAATGGCATCCGGAGGAGACTCTCGATGACCTGAGGCTGTTCGCCGCCCTGGTCGATGCGGCCGGAACCTATGCAACAGAAAGGATCTCATGACATCCAGCCAGGTCATCAATCCGGCCACCGAGGAGCTGCTGACCACCGTCGACCTCCTCGACGTGTCCGCCGTCGATGACGCGGTGGCGCGTGCCGCCGAGGCGCAGCGGGCATGGGCCCGGCTGGCGCCGGCCGAGCGGGCGGCAGGCTTGCGCGCGTTCGCCGCCGCGGTCGACTCCCACGTCGACGAGCTGGCGGCTCTAGAGGTCGCCAATTCGGGGCATCCGATCGGGCAGGCCGAATGGGAGGCGGGCCACGTCCGGGATGTGCTGCAGTTCTACTCGGCGACTCCGGAACGGTTGAACGGCAAGCAGATCCCGGTTGCCGGCGGCCTGGACGTCACGTTCAACGAACCGCTGGGTGTCGTCGGCATCATCACGCCGTGGAACTTCCCGATGACCATCGCCGCGTGGGGCTTCGCCCCGGCTCTGGCCGCAGGCAACGCGGTGGTGCTCAAGCCCGCCGAGTGGACCCCGCTGACCACGATCAGGCTCGGTGAACTCGCCGTCGAATCGGGTTTGCCGGCAGGGCTTTTCCAGGTGCTGCCCGGCAAGGGCTCGGTGGTCGGGGAACGGTTCGTCACCCACCCCGGCGTGCGCAAGGTGGTGTTCACCGGATCCACCGAGGTGGGGATGCGCGTGATGGCCGGGGCGGCGGCCCAGGTCAAGCGGGTGACCCTGGAATTGGGTGGCAAGAGCGCGAACATCGTGTTCGACGACTGCGATCTGGAGAAGGCCGCGGCCACCGCGCCGTACGGGGTGTTCGACAACGCCGGACAGGACTGCTGCGCGCGTAGCCGGATCCTGGTGCAGCGCAAGGTCTACGACCGCTTCATGGAGCTGCTGGAACCGGCGGTCAAGGGCGTCGCGGTGGGAGACCCCACCGTCCGCGGCACCGAGATGGGGCCGTTGGTATCACGCCCGCACTGGGAGTCGGTGTCGTCCTACGTCCCCGACGATGCCCCGGTGGCATTCCGCGGTTCGGCACCGGACGGTCCCGGGTTCTGGTTCCCACCAACGGTGTTGACGCCGCAGCGCGCCGACCGCACCGTGACCGAGGAGATCTTCGGTCCGGTGGTGACGGTGCTGCCGTTCGAGGACGAGGCCGATGCGATTGCGCTGGCCAACGACACGCCCTACGGCTTGTCGGGCTCGATCTGGACCGATGACCTCTCGCGCGCGGTTCGGGTGTCGCGGGCGGTCGAATCGGGCAATCTCAGCGTCAATTCACACTCGTCGGTGCGTTACAACACGCCGTTCGGCGGGTTCAAGCAGTCCGGCCTGGGGCGCGAACTCGGGCCCGACGCACCACTGTCTTTCACCGAAACCAAGAATGTCTTCTTCGCAGTAGAGGAGTTGTAGATGGATCTGACCCAACGCCTGGCGGGCAAGGTGGCCGTCATCACCGGTGGCGCGAGCGGCATCGGCCTGGCCACCGGACGGCGGCTGCGCGCGGAGGGCGCCACGATCGTGGTGGGTGACATCGACCCGGCGACGGGCGAGGCCGCCGCCGAGGAACTCGACGGACTGTTCGTCGGCGTCGATGTGGCCGACCAGGATGCCGTCGATCATCTCTTCGACACTGCGGCGGCGACATTCGGTTCGGTCGACATCGCCTTCAACAACGCCGGGATCTCGCCGCCCGACGACGACCTGATCGAGACCACCGAACTGCCGGCCTGGCAGCGGGTCCAGGACGTCAACCTGAAATCGGTGTACCTGTCCTGCCGGGCCGCCCTTCGGCACATGGTGCCCGCGGGCAAGGGATCGATCATCAACACCGCCTCGTTCGTCGCGGTGATGGGTTCGGCCACCTCCCAGATCTCCTACACCGCATCCAAGGGTGGAGTGCTGGCGATGTCCCGCGAACTCGGGGTGCAGTACGCGCGGCAGGGGATCCGGGTCAACGCCTTGTGCCCCGGCCCGGTGAACACGCCGCTGCTGCAGGAATTGTTCGCCAAGGATCCCGAGCGTGCGGCCCGGCGGCTGGTGCACATACCGCTGGGCCGGTTCGCCGAGCCCGAGGAGTTGGCCGCGGCGGTGGCGTTCCTGGCCAGTGACGACTCGTCGTTCATCACGGGCTCCACGTTCCTGGTGGACGGCGGCATCAGCTCGGCCTACGTCACGCCGCTGTGACACGCTGGTAGCTCACCATGACAGCCGAACCGGACCCGCAGCCCGCCGCGGCGGCAGGTGCCCTGCTGCGTCCGGTCCGGCTGGGCAACGCCTTCGAGGACACCGTCGGCCGGCTGCTGGAGACGATCCGGCTGGGCGTGCTGGGTCCGGGGGAGTCGTTGCCGCCCGAGCGTGAGCTGGCCGCCCGCCTCGGGGTCAGCCGCGACACGGTCCGGGAGGCGATCAAATCGCTGGCCGACGCCGGCTACCTGGTGTCCAAGCGGGGGCGGTACGGCGGCACCTTCCTGGCGCAAGAGCTTCCCCGGCACACCGCCGACGGCCCGAGGCCGACGCGCGAGGAGATCGATGACGCGTTGCGGTTGCGCGAGATCCTCGAGGTCGGAGCGGCGCGGATGGCGGCCGGGCGTACCCTGAGCGCGGCCGAGCGCGATGGCCTCTGGTCGCGGCTGGCCGATGTCCGCGCCGCCGAACCTGACGATTACCGCCGGTTGGATTCGCGGTTGCACCTGGCCATCGCGGAGGCGGCGGGGTCCCCGTCACTGGTGCCGCTGATCGCCGAGAACCGCATGCGGCTCAACGCCCTGCTGGATCAGATCCCGTTGCTGCCGCGCAACATCGCGCACTCCGACGAGCAACACGAAGCGATCGTCATGGCGATCCTGGCCGGTGACGGTGAACGGGCCGCGGAGGCCATGCTGGCCCACGTCGGGGGATCTTCGGCCTTGCTGCACGGCTTTCTGGATTAGATTCGTACCGTGGTCCAGCACGGCAAAGAGGTCCAGGTCGAGCGCGCGTCATCGGCCCTGGCCGATGTCGACACCTCAGGGTGGGCGCAGCGTTTCGATCTGCTGTCCGACCCGCACCGACTGGAGATCCTGCTCGGCCTGCACCGGGCGCCCGGTATCTGTGTCGGCGATCTGGCCACCGCCCTGGGTCGTTCGGAGAACGCGGTGTCCCAGGCGTTGCGGGTGCTTCGGGACCAGGGTTGGGTCACCTCGACCCGGGTCGGCCGCACGGTGAATTACCGCCTCGACGACGAGACGGTGCACGACCTGCTGCATTGGATCGGGGCACGGCACGGCTGAAACCGTGTTCATCTGTTCATCTGGACAGATATCTGGTGCCGTCCTAGGCTCGACAAATGACCATTGGCGCGGTTCCCGAGGTGACGACGACGAAGCCGCGGCCCTTCGACCGCGCCGATTGGACGTCGATCGCGAGGGTCGCCGCGGTCGTGCTGTTGTTGCACGTATTCGGTTGGGGCGTGCTGATTTTCGGGGTCGCGCCGCAACACATCACGTTGGGGTCGGCCGGTGTGTTCGGGGTCGGGCTCGGGGTCACCGCCTACCTGTTGGGCGTGCGGCACGCCTTCGATGCCGACCACATCGCCGTCATCGACAACACCACCCGAAAGCTCGTCGGTGAGGGCACCCGGTCGCTCTCGGCCGGATTCTGGTTCTCGCTGGGGCATTCCAGCGTGGTGTTCGGACTCGCCCTGCTGTTGGCGTTCGGAGTCCATGCACTGGCCGGACCGGTGCAGAACGAGGATTCGCCGATGCTGCAGACCCTCGGGCTGGTGGGGTCGGTGGTGGCCGGGACGTTCCTCATCCTGATCGGCCTGACGAATCTGTTCGCCGCTGTCGGGATCGCCAAGACCTTCCGCGCCATGCGTAGCGGAAACTTCGACGAGGCCGAGCTCGAACGTCAACTTCAACAGCGGGGCTTTTTGGCCCGTCTGCTCGGCCGGTTCATGCGACGGGTGAGCAAGCCGTGGCACCTGTACCCGGTCGGCTTTCTGATGGGCCTGGGCTTCGACACCGCAACCCAGGTGGCACTGCTGGTGCTGGCGGCGGGTGCGGCAGCGTTCACCTTGCCCTGGTACGCCATCCTCGTGCTGCCGGTGCTCTTCGCGGCAGGGATGAGCCTGTTCGACAGCGTGGACGGAATCTTCATGTCGCGGGCCTACGGCTGGGCGTTCCTGCAGCCGGTCCGCAAGGTCTATTACAACCTGACGGTCACCGTGTTGTCGGTGATCGTGGCGCTGGTGATCGGCGTCATCGTTCTGGCCGGTCTGCTGGTCGAGCGCCTCGGCATCACCACGGGCCCGCTGGCATTCATCGGTTCGGCCGACCTCGAGTTCGTCGGGTTCGCGATCGTCGGTCTCTTTGTATTGAGCTGGATTGTGGCCCTGGGGATCTGGCGGTTCGGCCGGATCGAGGAGCGTTGGGCCGCGCGGGCCTAGTCGGTCAGGCCCAGCAGCGCGTTCTCGATCACCTCGGGTAGCGCCGGATGAATCCAGTACTGGCCCCGGGCAACTTCATGGGCGGTCTGGCCGAAGCTCATCGCCTGGATCAGCGGCTGGATGATCGAAGACGCCTGATGGCCCATGATGTGGGCGCCCAGGATCTTGCCGGTGGCCCGATCGCCGATCAGTTTGGCGATGCCGGTGGTGTCTTCCATCGCCCAGCCGTATGCGGTGTCGCCGTAGGCCTGGATCTTGGTGACGACGTCACATCCCTCGTCGCGGGCCTGCTCCTCGGTCAACCCGACCGTGGCGATCTGCGGGTCCGTGAACACCGCCGAAGGCACGAACCGGTGATCGCTGCGCACCATCGCGCCGGTGTCATCCCAGTCGCGCAGCAGGTTCTCCTTGACGACCCGGGACTCGTGGTTGGCCACATGCTTGAGCTGGTACTCCGAGGACACGTCGCCGAGCGCGAAAACGCCACGTGCCGTTGTCCGTTGGTATTCGTCGACGATGACCAGACCGTCCTCGTCGATTTCCACTCCGGCGAGCTCGGCGTCGAGCAGATCGCCGTTGGGGACCCGGCCCGTGGCCACCAGCAGCATGTCGGCGGGCAGCGTCTTGCCGTCGTCGAGTTCCAGAACGATCTGGTCGCCCTCGTGACGTGAGCCGATCACGTTCTCATGGGTCCGCACGTCCCACTTCTCGGCGGCCAGCGCGCTGAACTCCCGGCAGATCGTCTCGTCGCAATGGCTGAGGAGGCAGTCACCGCGGACCACGATGGTGACTCGCACACCCAACGCCGAGAACACATGGGCGAACTCGGCAGAGACGAACCCGCCGCCGACGATCACCAGGTGTTCGGGCAGCTCGGGGATACGCATGACGTCATCGCTGGTGTAGTACGTGACGCCGCAGTCCAGGATGGCCGGCGGCACGTAGGCGCGTGATCCGGCCGCGATCACCACCTGGTCGCTGCTGAATTCGTCGCCGGCTTCGGTGCGCAGCGTGTAGCGGCCGTCGGCGGTCTTGCGTCCGAACCGGGTATGGCTGGCGTACACCGTGATGTTCGGGTCGTTGCGGCGATAGTCCTCGCCGCCGGCGGCGATCGGGTCGATGCGGCCGAACACCCGCGCGACGATGTCGGGCCAGCGCACCTTGTCGATGTGCGAATCGATGCCGTACCGGGCGGATTCGGCGACGGTGTTCGCGACCTCGGCGGCGTAGACGAACATCTTGGTCGGGATGCAGCCGACGTTCAGGCAGGTGCCGCCGAACGTGCCCTGCTCGCAGATCGCGACTTTCTTGCCGGCGTAACGCTCGTCGAGAATGCTGTTGCCCGAGCCGGTGCCGATGATCGTCAGGTCGTAGTGCTCCATGTGCGCTCCCTATCCGGAAGATGTTGTGCTCGGCCGGGTTTGCAGGCTGAGGTAGTAGTCCAGCCAGCGGTCGAGCTCGCGATAGGCCGCTGCCCGGGCGTCGGCCATCGAGAGGAAGACGTCGTGTTTGGCGTCGGTGATCGGAGCCACCGTGGTGTGGTTACCCACGCAACCGGACCACCGCGCGATCTGACTGACATCGAGCACCGCATCACCGCGCTGCATCGCCGCCGGATCGGCGGCTTCGGTGACACTGCGGTCAGATCGGAGGATCAGGTTGGGCACGCCGACGTCCAGGCCGCGGTGCAGGCGGGCCTGTCCGCGACGGATGGCGTTGATCCATCCGAGCGTGACGGGAAAGCCCCCCAACGGTTTCCACTCCAGGTTGTAGTCGAATTCCCCACCGTAGTCACGGTGCAGCGTGGTGCCGTAGCCGCCCTCCGTGGGCTTGCGGATCACCGAGAGCTTGCGCAGCCGGGCCAGCGCGATCAAGGCGGCCGACGTGGGAGCGGTGCGCAGGATCGCCGGTCCGTGCAGGTCGAAGAAGGGGCTGTTGAGCACCAGTCCGCCGACATTGTGGCCGGCGAGTCGGCCGCTCCGGCGCAGCCGGTCGGCGAACAACGTCAGGATCAGGCCGCCCGCCGAGTGCCCGTACAGGCACACCGTGGCGTTGCCGGTGTCGGCGGCGATGGCTGTCAGGGCCCGCTCGAGTTCGGTGTCGTAACGCGCCAGATCGGTGGTGAAGTGCGGGGTCTGCCCGTCGTGGCGGGAGCGACCGCACTTGGGCAGGTCCAGCGCGTAGAACGAGAACCCGCGCTCGGCGAATCGATCGGCGACTTCGGTGTGGAAGAAGTAGTCGGTGTAGCCGTGCAACGCCAGCACGGCGTGGCCCGGTCCGTCCTGCCCGTCTGGCGCAGTGCCGCCCGGACCCCGGCGTACCAGCGTGGCGACCAGGTCGCCTTCGCCGTCGGGATCGGGTCCTGCATCGATGGTCTGCTGCCAGAACCCCGGCAATACATCCGGCTCCCAGGCGGGCTCCCGTGACGTCACGGTTCCACCCTAGCCGCGCACCGAAAGTCAGAGCCGCAACGATGCCAGGAATTCGATGGTCTTCGTCACGGTCGCGGCGCCGTCGGACGACGGAACCTCCTTGGGCGAGGCGACGAATTCGGTGACCCCGATGTCGGCGAACCGGCGCAGCTGCTTTTCCACCGCAGCCTCGTCGCCCACGACGCAGACCTCACCGATACCTGCCGCGCCTTCCTTGTCCAGCACTGCGCGATAGGCCGGCGCCTGCCCCGCGATGTCGAATGCTGCCGCCAGCGCATCGCGAGCGGGGCGGGGGTCGTCGGTGAGCACCACGGGCAGTCCGGCGATCACCTGGGGGGTGGGCCGGCCCGCGCGGGCCGCAGCCCGGCTCAGCCGCGGAATGATGTGCTCCTCCAAGGCTTTCGGTCCGGCCCAGCTGGTGATCGTGCCATCGGTGAGTTCACCCGCCAGGTCGAGCATCTGCGGCCCGAGCGCTGCGGTGACGACCGCCGGTGCCGGCGCGCCCGGAATGGTCACCTGCCCGGTGGTGGTGATCCGGGGTCCGTGGTGCTCGACGGGCTCTCCGGCCAGCGCCGGGATGAGTACCTCCAGATACTCGCGCAGGTATGCCGCGGGCCGCTCGTAGGAGTAACCCAATGCTTCGACCATGAACGGGTGGCTGACGCCGATACCGAGGGTCAGGCGGCCGCCTGCGGCGGCGTTGGTGGTCAGTGCCTGACGGGCCAGTGCCAGCGGATGCTGCGTGTAGGCGACGACGACTCCGGTTCCCAGCCCGATGCGGCTGGTGCGGCCGGCGGCGACGGCCAAGGCGGTGAGCACATCCCACGACGCCATCCCGGCCATCGGCGGCAGTTGCGGCATCCATGCCCGGTGAAAGCCGGATCGATCGGCGGCGATCACGGGTTCGATGACGGCGTCGAGGCCGTGCGGGGTGGGGCCCGGATCAGGGACGGACATGACAGAAAGACGCATGCGCTGCTCCCGGAGATAGAATGCGGAGACTCTCTCCGGTAAATATATGGAGACCGTCTCCGTTTGTCGAGGCGAGTCGAGAGGAGCGGTGACCATGACGGGCCCGAACCCCAGCCCGCGCCCGTTGCGTGCCGATGCCGCCCGCAACCGGCAGGCGCTGCTGACCGCCGCCGCCGACGCGTTCGCCCGGCACGGTGTCTCGGCGTCACTCGATGACGTAGCCCGCGCGGCAGGGGTGGGCCCGGGCACGCTGTACCGGCATTTCCCGACTCGCGATCAGTTGGTGCGCGCGGTCATCGACGACGGACTGTGGGCCCTGCGCGACCACGCGGAGTCACTGCTGGACGCCGCCGATCCCGTTGCCGCCCTGACGGAGTGGCTCGATGCCTACATCAGGCAGGGCAACGTCTACGACGGGCTGGCCCGCACCCTGGTCGATGTCGCACCCGACGGTGAAGAGGTGCAGGGTTGCCGGGCCGCGCGCCAGGCCGGGGCGCAGTTGATCGCCCGGGCGGTGGCATCCGGAGCGATCCGTTCCGATGTCGGCGTCGACGACATCCTGGACCTGGCCGCCGGGATCGCCTGGGTCGGCCAGCAACCCGATCGGGACGGGAACCAGCGCATCCGGCTGGTCCGGCTGCTCATCGACGGGCTGCAGGTGACGGATAGCACTACCATGCCTGGCCAACTGGGATTCGTCGCGCGATAACCTTGGCATAACAGAAAGCCGTCGACGTCGACGGGCCGCGCAATACGAAGGACGAGCGATCAGGGTGTCTGAGGCAAACGTGGGTACGACCGAGAAGACTGACGTCGTGCTGGTTGGGGCCGGCATCATGAGCGCAACCCTCGGCGCTCTGATCCGGCTGCTGGAGCCGGACTGGTCCATCACCATGATCGAGCGGCTCGACGGCGCTGCCGCGGAGAGCAGTGATCCGTGGAACAACGCGGGCACCGGACACTCGGCGCTGTGTGAGCTCAACTACACCCCCGAGCTGTCCGATGGCTCCATCGACACCTCCAAGGCCATCAACGTCAACGAGCAGTTCCAGGTGTCGCGGCAGTTCTGGGCCTACGCGGCGGAGAACGGCGTGCTGCCCGACGTGCGCGGCTTCCTCAACCCGATCCCGCACGTCAGCTTCGTGCACGGCGCGAACAACGTCGATTACCTCAAGCGTCGGCACGAGGCCCTGGTCGGCAATCCGCTGTTCGCCTCGATGGAGTTCATCGACGACAAGGACGAATTCGCCCGCCGGCTGCCGTTCATGGCCGCCAAGCGGGACTTCTCCGATCCGGTCGGGTTGAACTGGTCGCAGCACGGCACCGACGTCGACTTCGGCGCGCTGTCGCGTCAGCTGATCGGCTACACCGCACAGCGCGGGATGAACACCCTGTTCGGCCACGAGGTCCGCAACCTGAACAAGGAATCGGACGGCAGCTGGACGGTCAAGGTGACCAACCGCCGCACCGGCCTCAAGCGCAAGTTCAATGCCAAGTTCGTGTTCGTCGGCGCCGGCGGCGGCGCGCTGCCCCTGCTGCAGAAGTCGGGCATCCCGGAGGCCAAGGGCTTCGGTGGCTTCCCGGTGGGCGGTGCGTTCCTGCGGACCAACAACCAGAAGCTGACCGCGGGCCATCAGGCCAAGGTGTACGGACTCCCGCCGCTGGGTGCCCCGCCGATGTCGGTGCCGCACCTGGACACCCGCGTGATCAACGGCAAGTCCTGGTTGCTGTTCGGCCCGTTCGCGGGCTGGACGCCGAAATTCCTCAAGCAGGGCAAGTTCACCGACCTGCCGTTCTCGGTCAAGCCGAACAACATCATGTCGATGCTCGGTGTCGGGCTCACCGAGATGGGCCTGGTCAACTACCTCGTCGGCCAGCTGCTGCTCAGTGAGGCCGCGCGGGTCGACACTCTGCGGGAATTCGCGCCCAGCGCAGTCGATTCCGATTGGGAGTTGGACATCGCCGGTCAGCGTGTTCAGGTGATCCGGCGTAAGGGTGCCGGTGGCGTGCTGGAGTTCGGTACCACCGTGCTCACGGCGGCCGACGGCAGCATCGCCGGTCTGCTCGGCGCCTCGCCGGGTGCGTCGACCGCGGTGCCGGCCATGCTCGACGTGCTGGAGCGCTGCTTCACCGATCGGTACCAGAGCTGGCTGCCCAAGCTCAAGGAGATGGTGCCGTCGCTCGGCACCAAGTTGTCCAACGAGCCCGGCCTGTTCGAGGAAGTCTGGGCGTGGGGGACCAAGGCGCTCCAACTGGACGTCCCTGCGACTGTGTGACAGGGGCGGGCGGATGACGGTCGCATTACGCCGCAGCTGGGCCAAGGATCTCGACGTACCAACCCTGTACGAGTTGCTCAAACTCCGTGTCGAGGTGTTCGTGGTGGAGCAGGCCACGCCCTACCCGGAGCTCGACGGCCGGGACCTGCTCGCCGAGACCCGCCACTTCTGGCTGGAAAGCCCTGACGGAGAAGTCATTTCGACGCTGCGCCTGATGGAGGAGCACCCCGGCGGTGAGAAGGCCTTCCGGATCGGCCGGGTGTGCACCAAACGTGCCGACCGGGGCCGCGGGCACACCACCAGGCTCGTCCAGGCGGCACTGGCAGAGGTCGGGGACTATCCGTGCCACATCAACGCCCAGACCTACCTGGTCGACATGTACGGCCGGCACGGGTTCGTCCGTGACGGCGACGAATTCCTTGACGACGGAATCCCGCATGTGCCGATGGTGCGGCCCGGAGCCGATGTGATGCGAGAGCGAGTCTGATGACCGTCGAGACCCACACCTACCCCTTCAGCGCACTCGTGGGGCAGGACCGGCTGCGGCTGGCCCTGCTGCTGTGCGCGGTCCACCCCGAGATCGGCGGCGTGCTGATCCGCGGCGAGAAGGGGACGGCGAAATCCACGGCGGTACGCGGTCTGGCCGCGGTGCTTTCCGCGGTCGACGACGAGGCCCGGCTGGTCGAGCTGCCGATCGGCGCGACCGAGGACCGGGTGGTCGGTTCACTGGATCTGCAGAAGGTGCTCCGCGACGGCGAGCACGCGTTCTCTCCGGGCCTGCTGGCCCGCGCCCACGGTGGTGTGCTCTACGTCGACGAGGTCAACCTGCTGCACGACCATCTGGTCGACGTGCTGCTCGATGCCGCTGCCATGGGTCGGGTACATGTTGAGCGCGAAGGGATCTCGCACTCGCACGAGTCCCGCTTCGTCCTGATCGGCACCATGAACCCCGAAGAAGGCGAGTTGCGTCCGCAGCTGCTGGACCGATTCGGGCTGACCGTGGACGTGGCCGCCTCGCGCGACGTCGACGTGCGCGTCGAGGTGATCCGGGCCAGGATGGCCTTCGAGGCCGACCCGCGGGCGTTCGTCGAGCGCCATGCCGAAGCCGACGCCGAATTGGCCGACCGTATTGTCGCGGCCCGGGCCGCGATCGGCTCCGTGGTGCTGCCCGACTCGGAACTGCGCCGGATCGCCGCGCTGTGCGCGGCATTCGACGTCGACGGGATGCGGGCCGATCTGGTGGTCGCGCGTACTGCCGTCGCCCATGCGGCCTGGCGGGGCGCCACCACCGTCGCCGAAGAGGACATCCGGGTCGCTGCCGAGCTGGCGCTGCCGCACCGGCGCCGTCGCGATCCGTTCGACGATCCGGGGCTGGACCCCGAGCGTCTCGAAGAGGCCATGCAGCAGGCGGGGGAGTCTGCCGAGCAAACGGAGCAGGATGCCGGGCCGTCCGACCCGGACTTCGATCCCGACTTCGACCCGCCCGGTGGCGGGGCCGATCCCGGTGCCGAAAGCACTGCACCGCAGGGCAGTTCGAAACCGTCCTCGACGCGCCAGAGCGCCCCACCCGCTGCGGTGTTCCGGACCAGGGCCCTGGTGGTGCCCGGGGTCGGCGAGGGTGCCCCCGGCCGCCGTTCACGGGCCCGCAACCGCACCGGCACGCCGATCGCGGCCACCTCGGAACCCGGCAGTGGGCACGGACTGCACATCTTCGCCACCCTGCTCGCCACCGCGGGCCGCCAACAGGGTGCCGGTGTGCCGAGACCGCGTCCCGAAGACGTCCGGCGCGCGGTCCGTGAAGGGCGCGAAGGCAATCTGGTGATCTTCGTCGTCGACGCCTCGGGGTCGATGGCCGCCCGCGACCGCATGTCGGCCGTCACCGGTGCGACGCTGTCGCTGCTGCGTGACGCCTACCAGCGTCGGGACAAGGTCGCGGTGATCACGTTCCGCAGGCAGGACGCCCGCGTATTGCTGCCACCCACCACCTCGGTGCACATCGCCGGCCGCCGGCTGGCCCGCTTCGACACCGGGGGCAAGACCCCGCTGGCCCAGGGCCTGCTGGCCGCCCGCGATCTCGTCGTCCGCGAGAAGGCCCGCGACCGTGCCCGGCGCTGCCTGGTGGTGGTGCTCACCGACGGCCGCGCCACCGGAGGCCCCGATCCGCTGGGCCGCACCCGGCAGGCCGCGGCCGCGCTGGTGGCCGAGGGGGCTGCCGCCGTGGTGGTCGATTGCGAAACATCGTTCGTGCGACTGGGATTGGCCGGGCAGCTGGCCGAGCAGCTGGGTTCGCCCGCGGTACGGCTCGAGCAGTTGCGAGCGGCCGAACTGACCCGGCTGGTCCAGCACCAGACCGCCGCCTAGCGCGGCCCGAGACTCTGCGCAGGAAGGACCGCCCATGCCACAGGGACAGCCGCTGACCGTTCCCGACGACGGCTTGACCACCAAGGCTCGCCGCAACGCACCGCTGCTCGCGGTCCACACCGGGCCGGGCAAGGGCAAGTCGACCGCGGCCTTCGGAATGGCGCTGCGGGCGTGGAACCAGGGCTTTTCGGTTGCGGTGTTCCAGTTCGTCAAGAGCGCGAAGTGGAAGGTCGGGGAGGAAGCCGTGTTCGGGCAGCTCGGCCGGCTGCACGACGAACATGGTGCCGGCGGGCCGGTCGAATGGCACAAGATGGGCTCGGGCTGGTCCTGGACCCGTAAGCACGGCAGCGACGTCGACCACGCGGCCGCCGCCGCCGACGGCTGGGCCGAGATCAAACGGCGGCTGGCCGAAGAGCGCCACGACTTCTACGTGCTCGACGAGTTCACCTATCCGCTCAAATGGGGTTGGGTCTCCGTGGACGAGGTGGTCGAGGTGCTGGCCGACCGACCGGGTACCCAACATGTCGTGATCACGGGACGCGATGCTCCGCAGGCGCTGATCGACGCCGCGGATCTGGTGACCGAGATGACCAAGATCAAGCATCCGATGGATGCCGGCCGCAAGGGCCAGAAGGGCATCGAGTGGTGATTTTCGGCATGCTCGTGGACGCTGAGTGTGCGCATAGTGCTGCTGTTTCGTGGCGTGTCGGGCAGCAGACACGCACGCTCGCGGTGCTGAGGTGACCGCGACCACCCCGGCAGTGGTGATCGCCGCACCGGCATCGGGCAGCGGGAAGACCACGGTGGCAACGGGTTTGGTGGGTGCACTGCGCCAGGCCGGTCACACGGTGGCGCCGTTCAAGGTCGGGCCGGACTTCATCGACCCCGGCTACCACGCCCTGGCGGCCGGCCGGCCGGGCCGCAACCTGGACCCGGTGCTCGTCGGTGAGAATTTGATCGGCCCGCTCTACCGGCACGGGTGCGCCGGTGCCGACATCGCGGTCGTCGAGGGCGTCATGGGCCTGTTCGACGGCCGCATCGAAGGGCAGATGACCGGTATCCCGCGGGGTTCGGCGGCCCAGGTCGCCGGTCTGCTGGGGGCTCCGGTGGTGTTGGTGGTCGACGCCCGCGGGCAGAGCCACAGCATCGCCGCCCTGCTGCACGGCTTCGTCACGTTCGACCCGGCGGTGCGGGTCGCCGGGGTGATCCTCAACCGGGTGGGCTCCGACCGGCACGAGGCGGTGTTGCGCCAGGCCTGTGAGCATGCCGGTGTCACGGTGCTGGGTGCGATTCCGCGCGCCGACGAGTTATCGGTCCCGTCAAGGCATCTAGGGCTCATCACCGCCGTCGAGCACGGCCTGCGGGCGCGCGACGCCGTGACCGCGATGACCGACCTGGTGGCCCGCCACGTGGATCTCGGAGCCGTGGTCGCCGCATCGGCCGCCCACGTCACGGCCGAGCCGTGGAGCCCGGCCACCGAGTCGGTGACCAATGTCACGGTGGCACTGGCCGCGGGGAAGGCCTTCAGCTTCAGCTACGCCGAGCACGCCGAGCTGTTGCGCGGGGCCGGCGCGCAGGTCGCCGAGTTCGACCCGCTGTCCGAACCCCTTCCCTCCGGTGCCGACGCACTGGTGCTGCCCGGCGGGTTTCCCGAACAGTTCACGACCGAATTGTCGGCCAACGATCTTGTCCGCCAGCAGATCAGGGATCTGGCCACCCGCGGCGCCCCGGTGCACGCGGAGTGCGCGGGGCTGACCTATCTGGTCGACGATCTCGACGGGGTGCCGATGTGTAGGGTGCTGGCCGGCTCGGCGCGGTTCACCGAACGCCTCACCCTGGGGTACCGGGACGCGGTCGCCGTCGTCGACTCGAGCATGCACGCCGCCGGTGATCGCGTCACCGGTCACGAATTCCACCGAACCGCAGTGGAATTCGCCGAAGAGCAGCCCGCCGCCTGGGCATTTGCCGGCCCTGGGCAGGTGGCCCGGCGTGACGGTGCGGTCAAGCGTGGAGTGCACGCCGGCTACCTGCACACCCACCCCGCCGCGCACCCCGAGGCCATCACCCGCTTCGTGACGACAGCAGCAACCACTAAGCTCGGCGGGTGACTTCGGAGAATGCCTACCTCGTCGGCCTGCGCCTGTCGGGCAAGAAGGTCGTCGTTGTCGGCGGCGGAACCGTCGCGCAACGCCGGCTGCCACTGCTGATCGCCCACGGCGCCGACGTACACGTCATTGCCCGGGCGGCCAGCCCCGCGGTGGAGGCACTGTCGCACGACGATCCGGGGATCACCCTGCAGCTGCGCGACTTCCGCGCCGGCGATCTCGACGGTGCCTGGTACGTGCTCGCGGCCACCGACGACTCCGAGGTCAATGCCGCCATCGCCGCCGAGGCCGAGGAGCGGCGCATCTTCTGCGTGCGCGCCGATGTGGCTCGCGAAGGATCCGCGGTGACCCCGGCGACGTTCGATTCCGACGGCCTCTCGGTGGGGGTTCTCGCCGGTGGTGAGCACCGCCGCTCGGCGGCCATCCGCACCGCCATCCACGAAGCGCTACAGCGCGGCCTGCTGACCGCCGACTCCGGTGCGGAGCCGGGGGAGGCGCCCACGGGAGTGGCCCTCGTCGGCGGCGGTCCGGGCGACCCGGAGCTGATCACGGTGCGCGGACGACGCCTGCTGGCCCGTGCCGACGTCGTGGTCGCCGACCGGCTGGCGCCCCAGGAGCTGCTTGCCGAACTCGGGCCCCACGTCGAGGTGATCGACGCGGCCAAGATCCCGTACGGGCGGGCGATGGCGCAGGACGCGATCAACCAGGTGCTGGTCGACCGGGCCCGTGCCGGAAAGTTCGTCGTCCGCCTCAAAGGTGGCGATCCGTTCGTCTTCGCCCGCGGCTACGAAGAGGTTCTGGCCTGCACCGAGGCCGGTATCCCCGTCACCGTCGTGCCCGGTGTGACAAGTGCCATATCGGTGCCCGCACTGGCCGGGGTTCCGGTCACCCACCGGGGCATGACCCACGAGTTCGTGGTGGTCAGCGGCCATGTTGCGCCCGGCCACCCTGAATCGTTAGTGAATTGGAATGCGCTGGCGGCGTTGACCGGCACGATCGTGCTGCTGATGGCCGTCGAACGCATCGAACTGTTCACCAAGGCGCTCCTGGATGGCGGACGACCTGCGGATACGCCGGTCCTGGTGGTGCAACACGGCACGACCGTCGCTCAGCGCACGCTGCGGGCCACCCTCGGCGACGCGCCCGAGAGGATCCGCGCGGACGGTATTCGACCTCCGGCGATCATCGTGATCGGACCGGTGGCGGCCTTCGCCGGTTAAAGGATTCTTAAGATTCCGGTAAGGTGACCCGTTATGACGGCACTCAACGACGCCGAGCGCCAGGGCCTAGCTGCCCGCCTCCCGTCCTGGTTCCCGTCCTGGGGCTTCCTTTCCGCGGTCATCGCGATCGGCGGTATGCAACTGCTGGCCACCATGGACAGCACGGTCGCGATCGTCGCGTTGCCGCGGATCCAGGACGAGCTCGGCCTGTCCGACGCCGGACGTAGCTGGGTCATCACCGCCTACGTCCTCACCTTCGGCGGCCTGATGCTGCTCGGCGGACGACTCGGCGACACGATCGGTCGCAAACGCACCTTCATCGTCGGTGTCGCGTTGTTCACCATCGCCTCGATCCTGTGCGGCATCGCCTGGAACGAAGCGACCCTGGTGACCGCCCGGCTGCTGCAGGGTGTCGGTGCGGCCATCGCCTCGCCCACGGGACTCGCGCTCGTCGCGACCACCTTCCCCAAGGGGCCGGCGCGCAACCTCGCCACCGCGGTGTTCGGTGCCATGACGGCCATCGGCTCGGTGATGGGCCTGGTGGTCGGCGGTGCGCTCACCGAGGTGTCCTGGCGGCTGGCCTTCCTGGTCAACGTGCCCATCGGCCTGGTGATGCTCTACCTGGCCCGCACCGCACTGCGCGAGACCAACCGCGAGCGGATGAAGCTCGACGCTGCAGGCGCCCTGCTGGCGACCCTGGCCTGCACGGCCGCGGTGTTCGCCTTCACCCAGGGCCCCGAGAGCGGCTGGCTGGCCCCGGTCACGCTGGCCTCCGGGGCGGTCGCGGCCGTCTGCGGCATCGCGTTCCTCATCGCCGAACGCAGCGCCGAGAACCCGGTGGTGCCGTTCGACCTGTTCCACGAGCGCAACCGCGTCGCCACGTTCGCGGCGATCTTCCTGGCCGGCGGTGTGCTGTTCACCCTGACCGTGCTGATCGGCCTGTACGTCCAGGACATCCTCGGCTACAGCGCTCTTCACGCCGGTGTCGGCTTCATCCCGTTCGTGATCGGTATGGGCATCGGCCTGGGCGCGTCCTCCCAGATCGTCCGGTTCTTCCAGCCCCGCATCGTGGTCATCGCGGGTGGCGTCCTGGTGCTCGGTGCCATGATCTACGGCTCGACGCTGCATGCCGGCATTCCTTACTTCCCGAACCTGGTCCTGCCGATCACCGTCGGCGGCGTCGGCATCGGCATGATCGTGGTGCCGCTGACCCTTGCGGCCATCGCCGGAGTCGGCTTCGACCGCATCGGCCCGGCCTCGGCCATCGCGCTGATGCTGCAGAACCTGGGCGGTCCGCTGGTGCTGGCGATCATCCAGGCCGTCATCACGTCGCGCACGCTGTATCTGGGTGGGATCACCGGCCCGGTCAAGGAAATGAACGGTCCACAGCTTGCCGCCCTCGACGCGGGATACACCTACGGGCTGCTCTGGGTGGCCGCGGTCGCGGTCCTGGTCGGCATCGCGGCACTGTTCATCGGCTACACCTCTGAACAGGTGGCACACGCCCAAGAGGTCAAGGACGCCATCGACTCCGGAGAGCTCGAGCTCGACTGACCTCGCACCGCGCCTCGCGTTAGGACGCCGATGAATCGCCGGGAGATCTCCGAGGTCGTCGGTCCGCTGGGCTGGCGCCTGGTGCTGGGAGCCGTCTACACCGAGGTGCTGGTCCCGTCCATGGCCGATGCCGCCGCCGCAGCCGGTCACGCGGTGCGAGCGGCCGGCGCCGATGCGCCCCGCCACCTCTCGATCGACATCCGATCCGATCGGGCAGTGCTGCGCCTGCGCACGCGCGACGCAGGGGCGGTGACCGAACGGGACCTGGAACTGGCCCGTGAGGTGTCCCAGACCCTCGCCGCGCACGGTTTCGAGATGGCCGCCGGAGCCGGAGCGATGCAGGCGTTCGAGATCGCCATCGACGCACTCGACATCGGCGCGGTCCGCCCGTTCTGGAAGGCCGTCACGGGATATGTCGACGAGCCCTCGGCCGAGCCGGGCTCATCGGATCTCAACGCCGGGCTCGTCGACCCGTTCAGCCGCGGACCCGCGATCTGGTTTCAGCAGATGGAAGTCCCGCGCGTGCAGCGCAATCGAATCCACCTCGACATCGACGTCACCCACGACGTGGCGCGGGCCCGGGTCGACGCGGCACTGGCGGCCGGCGGCAGGTTGCTCAGTGACCGAAGGGCGCCGGCCTTCTGGGTGTTGGCCGATGCGGAGGGCAACGAGGCCTGCATCTGTACCTGGCAGGGCCGTGACTGAGGACACGCCTTAAGGTTGTCGCCTGTGATCACCCGCATGTCCGAGCTGTTCCTGCGAACCCTGCGCGACGACCCCGCTGATGCCGAGGTGCCCAGCCACAAGCTGCTGATCCGGGCCGGCTATGTCCGCCCGGTCGGCCCCGGCATCTACAGCTGGCTGCCGCTGGGCCTGCGGGTGCTACGGCGGATCGAGACCATCGTGCGGGAAGAGATGAACGCCATCGGCGGTCAGGAGATCCTGCTGCCCGCGCTGCTGCCGCGTGGCGCCTACGAGACCACCAACCGGTGGACCGAGTACGGCGACACCCTGTTCCGGCTGAAGGACCGTCGAGGCAACGACTATCTGCTCGGGCCGACGCACGAGGAGATCTTCACGCTGACCGTCAAGGGGGAGTACTCCTCCTACAAGGACTTCCCGGCGATCCTGTACCAGGTGCAGACCAAATACCGCGATGAGGCCCGGCCGCGCGCGGGCATCCTGCGTGGCCGTGAGTTCGTGATGAAGGACTCGTACTCGTTCGACGTGGACGACGACGGCCTCAAGAACGCCTACCACGCCCATCGCGAGGCGTACCAGAAGATCTTCGGCCGTCTGGGTGTGCGCTACGTGATCGTGTCGGCGGTCTCGGGTGCGATGGGCGGCAGTGCCTCAGAGGAATTCCTGGCCGAGAGCGAGGTCGGCGAGGACACGTTCGTGCGTTGCCTGGATTCCGGGTACGCAGCCAACGTCGAAGCGGTGATCACCCGGGCGCCTGCGCCGCTGCCCATCGAGGGGCAGCCCGAGGCGCAGGTGCACGACACCCCGGACACCCCGACCATCGCGACCCTGGTGGACTGGGCCAATTCCGCTGAGCTGGCGCAGTTCTCGGGCCGCGAGGTGACCGCCGCCGACACCCTGAAGAACGTTCTGCTCAAGACCCGTGAGCCCGGTGGCGATTGGGAGCTGCTGGCCATCGGGGTGCCCGGCGACCGCGAGGTCGACGAGAAGCGCCTGGGCGCTGCGCTGGAGCCGGCCGAGTTCGCGCTGCTCGAGGAAGCCGACTTCGCCAAGAACCCGTTCCTGGTCAAGGGCTACGTCGGACCGAAGGCGTTGTTGGACAACGGGGTCCGCTACCTCGTCGATCCGCGCGTGGTGGACGGCACGGCATGGATCACCGGTGCCGACGCCCCCAACAGGCATGTGGTCGGCCTGGTCGCGGGCCGCGACTTCACCGCCGACGGAACCATCGAGGCCGCCGACGTCCGCGACGGTGACCCGTCACCGGACGGTGCCGGTGTGCTGACCTCGGCCCGGGGCATCGAGATCGGCCACATCTTCCAGCTGGGGCGTAAGTACGCCGACGCCTTCAGCGCCGACGTGCTCGGCGAAGACGGCAAGCCGGTGCGGCTGACGATGGGGTCCTACGGCATCGGGGTGTCCCGCATGGTCGCGGTGATCGCCGAGCAGCAACACGACGAACTCGGCCTGCGGTGGCCGGCGTCGGTTGCGCCGTTCGATGTGCACGTGGTCGTGGCGAACAAGGACGACGCCGCGCGCACCGGAGGGACCGAACTCGCCGCCGCGCTGGACCGGCTGGGCCACGAGGTGCTGTTCGACGATCGCAAGGCCTCACCCGGCGTGAAGTTCAAGGACGCCGAGCTGCTGGGCATGCCGTGGATCGTGGTCGTCGGCCGCGGTTTCGCCGAAGGCGTGGTGGAGCTGCGCAACCGCTTCACCGGTGAGAACCGTGAAATCGCCGTCGACGACGCGGCGACCGAGATCTCGGCGGCGCTCAGCGAAACCCGCTGAGCGCCGGCCGGCACACCGGAACGCGCGGGCTCACGCCAACTCGGGCACCCGAAGGTGGGCGAGGGCCAACTCGAACTCGCATTCGTTCACTTCCTCGGCGCCGACTTCGCGCATCGACGAAGTCTTCAGCGCGTCAGCTTTCTCCTTGCTCCGCTCCATCGCTTCGCGGCTGTCGAACGACGCCGATGACACCCCCCGCCCGGATGCGCGGTCGACCATCAGGCTGGCGCTGCAGAACCCGTCGAGGTCTTCCATGGCGGACAGCACGGATGTCTTGTAGTGCTCGATGCCTCCGTCGATCTGGCTCGGCTCCAGCTGTGCCCATGTCACCCGGACACACGCACCCTCGTGGGTGCGATGGTCGCGGTGCAGGACGGCGATCTCCCACTCTTCGGCGGTTGCGTTGCCGCCGAATGCTTCTGCCGCCCGCGCCCGCAGCGATGCTGCCCGCTCCGCGCTCTCGTGCATCGCCTCTTCGGTCTCCCATGCGGTGGTGGCGATGCACCGGCCGGATTCGCGATCGACCAACAACGAGATTCCGACGCAGCCGTCCATCGCCTGCAAAGCGGGCATGACCTCGTCGCGAACTTGCGCAATACCGGCGTCGATCGCATCGGGTTGCGCCTGGACAGTGGTAGAGCGTGCGTACACGATCCACCCCCTTTGATCGGGGCGGCGCCCCGGTGGCGCCACCGGTCCGACCTCTACCTTTCACTCGGCGAGCGGCCGCTGCAATGGGCACCGCGGCATCAATTACCGGGTGCAATCAACGGCGATCCAGAGATCGGGTGGCGGGCTATTCGCCCCCGCCGGGGAAGGCGACCGTGACCGGCCAGGCGTTCACGATCGCGCGCCATCTGGCCGCGGTGACAGCGGTCTCCGACAACGCGATGACCGCGAACGTGCGGTCGTCGGCGGCGGTGGCCTGTTCGAGCACCGCGCGCCAGGCCACCGAGGAGTCCTCTTCCATGCGGATCGCGAGGTTGGCGGCATCGGTCGGATCCTTCACCGGCGCGGGTAGCTGATAGCCGGCCGCGGGCAGCGGCGGGGTGACCGAGCGCGCCTCGAGCATGGCCATCGCGGCCTCGCGCCGGGCCCGGTGCTGGGCCATCGCCGTGGCCACCAGGGCGTTGTCCTCGGCCGTCGAATGGGCCGAGACCAGCCCGTAGCCGTAGATGGCCCCGTGCTCGACGGCCACGGCGTCGAACAGGGCGGCGTCGGCGGCCGTGGTCGGACGGGTCGGCGAGGTGGTCGATCGTGGTCCCGGTGAGGTCACTGTGCACCTCCCAGCGCGACGGAGTGGGCGGCCGTGCACGAGGCGGCGATGGATCCGAGGAGACCGGCGCGATAGCCGGAGAGTGTGCGGGCCAGGCCGGCGGCCCGGTCAGCCGACTCCTTGAGCGCGTCGATCACGTCGTCGATGCCGGGTGCGGACGCGTCCGCACCTGCTTTCGGGGCGGCTTTCGGCGTGCTGCGGGTGGTGCTGGTGGCGGCGTCGGCCGGGGCTGAACCCGTCATGCGGGTCAACTCCTCGGCCAGGGCTTGGGCATGTGCGCTGCGATCGCTCGCCACCGCGTTCAGGGCCCGGGTCGCCATCGCCTGCGGGGGTTGGGCGGCTGCCGCTTCGGCGGCAAGCGCGCTGTCGGCGCGCGCCCGGTCCCACTGCGCGGTCAGGTCGTCCACTTCGGGTTGAGGCGTCGTCGTACTGCACGCGGCTGCGGTGGCCCCCAGCAGGGCAAGGGCCGCGGCCGAGACCAGTACGCGCCGCCGGCTGATGTCTGCATGGGCGCTCGGCACGTGAACATCCTGCCATTGCTGCCCCGTCCGTCTGACGCGGCGCTGACCGGCCGGCCGCCGCCGGGGCGACGACATTCGCCACGCACCAGATTGCGATTGACGGTTGCTGCCGCGGGCCTGGCGTATCGTGGATAGGCGATTCCGGGGCCGATCCAGGTGGCTGGCCCTGGCATTTGTGTCGGAGACAATTCAAGATGAGGAGCTCGCCGTGGCACCGGATCCAAAGTTGCGGTCTGCGGATTTGCCGTCGCAGACGCAGGTGATCGAGCTACTTGACGGCGAGTTCGCGCGCGCCGGTTATGAAATCGACGATGTCGTGGTCGACGCGTCGGTCCGCCCGGCCCGCATCACCGTGATCGCCGACGGCGACCAGGGTCTCGATCTCGATGCCCTGGCAGCGCTGTCGCGGACGGCCTCGGAGTTGCTCGACCAGCTCGCTCAGGGCGACACGCCGTATGTGCTCGATGTCACCTCGCCCGGGGTGGACCGGCCGCTGACCAAGGACAAGCATTTCCGCCGCGCCCGTGGGCGCAAGGCCGAGCTGACCCTGGCCGACGGCTCGGTGTTCACCGGCAGGCTCGGGGAAACCGACGGCACGGTGCTGAAAGTCGTGGTGCCGGAAGGGCGGGATCTGGCCGTCCGTGAGGTGGCGCTTGCTGATATCGCCAAAGCTGTTGTGCAAGTGGAGTTTTCACCTCCAAACCGACGTGAATTGGAACTGTCGGGAGAAACCGGAAAGGGGGCCGGGGAATGAACATCGACATGGCGGCGCTGCATGCCATCGAAGCGGACAAGGGCATCACCGTCGACGTGGTCGTCGAGACCATCAAATCGGCTTTGCTCACCGCATATCGCCACACCGAAGGGCATGAGCCCGACGCGCACATCGACATCGACCGCAAGACGGGTGTGGTGAAGGTGATCGCCCGGCAAACCGATGCCGACGGCAACGTCCTGCATGAATGGGATGACACGCCAGAGGGATTCGGCAGGATCGCGGCGACCACGGCCCGCCAGGTGATCTTGCAGCGGTTGCGCGACGCCGAGAACGAGAAGACCTACGGGGAGTTCGCGGCGCACGAGGGCGACATCGTCGCCGGGGTGATCCAGCGTGATGCCCGGGCCAACGCCCGCGGACTGGTCGTCGTGCGGATGGGCAGCGAGACCAAGGGATCCGAAGGGGTGATCCCCAGCGCCGAGCAGGTGCCGGGGGAGCGCTACGAGCACGGCGACCGGCTGCGCTGCTACGTCGTCGGCGTCACCCGTGGTGCCCGCGAGCCGTTGATCACGCTGTCCCGCACCCATCCGAACCTGGTCCGCAAGCTGTTCTCCCTGGAGGTGCCCGAGATCGCCGACGGGTCCGTGGAGATCGTGGCGGTGGCCCGCGAGGCCGGACACCGGTCCAAGATCGCGGTGGCCTCGCGCGTGCCCGGGCTGAACGCCAAGGGCGCGTGCATCGGCCCGATGGGTCAGCGGGTGCGCAATGTGATGAGCGAACTGTCCGGCGAGAAGATCGACATCATCGACTACGACGAGGACCCCGCGCGTTTCGTCGCCAACGCCCTGTCCCCGGCCAAGGTGGTGTCGGTTTCGGTGATCGACGAGGCCGCGCGGGCGGCACGGGTGATCGTGCCGGACTTCCAGCTCTCGCTCGCGATCGGCAAAGAAGGACAGAACGCCAGGTTGGCGGCCCGGCTGACCGGCTGGCGGATCGATATCCGCAGCGACGCGGCGCCGCAGCCCGACCACGATGTCCGGCCCGGGGCGGTACACGATTGACAGTAGTGACCGGCGTTTCGGAGCACAGGCCTCGGGGCGGTAGACTCAGCCGTGATCCAGCGCGAGACTCCGGCTCCGACGCATGAAAGCACCTCCGACACCTCTGTCGGACCAGTGCGGACCTGCATCGGATGCCGGAAGCGAGAGTTGGCCGCCGAGTTGCTCCGAGTGGTCGCGGTAACAGACGGGAACGGGACGTGTTCCGTAACCGTTGACCCCGCGGCAAGCCTGCCAGGGCGTGGTGCGTGGCTGCACCCCGACCAGCAGTGCGTGCAAGTGGCAGTGAAGCGACGAGCCTTCGTCCGAGCGCTGCGACTCACCGGTTCACCGGATACATCCGCGGTGATCGAGTACGTCGAGAAGATCCATCTCGGCGGGCCCGACGCCCCGGCAACAGAACAGGTAGCGAAGAACATGAGCACACCGTGAAGTCCCGATGACCATGCGTCATAGCTAAACCCGAGGCGCGGCGCCTACCACCGCTGTTGCCTCCAGACGAGGAGATGTAGTGGCAGCAGGTAAGGCCCGTGTACACGAGTTGGCGAAGGAACTCGGTGTCACCAGCAAGGACCTCTTAGCCAAGCTCAAGGAGCAAGGCGAGTTCGTCAAGTCGGCGTCCTCCACTGTGGAGGCGCCGGTCGCGCGTCGGCTGCGCGAATCGTTCGGCGCGAAGGCCGGCGGTAAGAAGCCCGAAGACAAGCCCCGCCCGCAGGGCACCTCTGGGGCCGCACCCGCGGCACCCAAGCCCGGCGCGCCCAAGCCGGCTCCGGCCAAGCCCGCCGCCCCCGCGGCCCCGGCGGTCGAACCTCAGGCTCCGGCCGCTGAGGCTGCGCCGGTCGCCCCGGCCCGGCCCGCAGCGCCCAAGCCCGCCGCTCCGCAGCCCCCGGCTGAGCCGAGTGCACCGGCTGCCGCTGCACCCAGCGCTCCGGCAGCGCCGGCTCCGGGTGCCACACCCGGTCCGCGGCCCACACCCGGTGCCACGCCCGGCCCGCGTCCGGGTCCGGCCTCGGGTGCCCCGAAGCCTGCCCCGCGTGCTCCGCGGGTCGGCAACAACCCGTTCTCTTCCCAGCAGCCCGTCGAGCGGCCCATCCCGCGTCCGCAGCCGCGGCCGGGTGCCCCGCGTCCCGGCGGCGGCCCGCGTCCGTCGCCCGGCAACATGCCGCCGCGTCCGGCCGGCGCCGGTGCACCCGGACGGGGCGGCCCACGCCCCGGTCCGCGTCCCGGTGGTGGCCCCCGTCCCGGCGGTGCCGGTGGTGGCGGTCGTCCCGGCGGTGGCGGCGGCGGTAACTACCGCGGCGGTGGCGCCGGTGGTGGTGCCGGTGCCGGTGCCGGTGGTGCGGCTGCCGGTGGTTTCCGCGGCCGTCCCGGCGGCGGTGGCGGCGGTGGCCGTCCCGGCCAGCGCGGTGGCGCGGCCGGTGCGTTCGGTCGTCCCGGCGGTGCGCCCAAGCGCGGCCGTAAGTCGAAGCGGGCGAAACGCGCCGAATACGAGAACATGCAGGCACCGGTCGTCGGTGGCGTGCGGTTGCCCAAGGGCAACGGCGAGACCATCCGGCTGGCCCGCGGCGCATCGCTGAGCGACTTCGCCGAGAAGATCGACGCCAACCCGGCCGCACTGGTCCAGGCGCTGTTCAACCTGGGCGAGATGGTCACCGCGACCCAGTCGGTCGGTGACGACACCCTGGAGCTGCTCGGCAGCGAGATGAACTTCAAGGTGCAGGTCGTCTCGCCCGAGGACGAGGACCGCGAGCTGCTGCAGTCCTTCGACCTCACCTACGGCGAGGACGAGGGCGACGAGGACGACCTCGAGTTCCGTCCGCCGGTGGTCACGGTCATGGGTCACGTCGACCACGGCAAGACCCGACTGCTGGACACCATCCGCAACGCCACTGTCCGCGAGGGCGAGGCCGGCGGCATCACCCAGCACATCGGCGCCTACCAGGTCGAGGTCGATCTGGACGGCAACGTCCGGCCGATCACCTTCATCGACACCCCGGGTCACGAGGCGTTCACCGCCATGCGTGCCCGCGGTGCCAAGGCCACCGACATCGCGATCCTCGTGGTCGCCGCCGACGACGGCGTCATGCCGCAGACGGTGGAGGCCATCAACCACGCGCAGGCCGCTGACGTGCCGATCGTGGTGGCGGTCAACAAGATCGACAAGGAAGGTGCCGACCCGGCCAAGATCCGGGCGCAGCTCACCGAGTACAACCTGGTGGCCGAGGACTACGGCGGCGACACCATGTTCGTCGACATCTCGGCCAAGCAGGGCACCAACATCCAGGCGCTGCTGGAAGCGGTCGTGCTGACCGCCGACGCGGCCCTGGACCTGCGGGCCAACCCCGACATGGAGGCCCAGGGTGTGGCGATCGAGGCGCACCTGGACCGCGGTCGCGGTCCGGTGGCCACGGTGCTCATCCAGCGCGGCACCCTGCGTGTCGGCGACTCGGTGGTGGCCGGCGATGCCTATGGTCGCGTCCGCCGCATGGTCGACGAGCACGGCGACGACGTCGAAGAGGCGCTGCCCTCACGTCCGGTCCAGGTCATCGGCTTCACGTCGGTGCCCGGTGCCGGTGACAACTTCCTGGTTGTCGACGAGGACCGCATCGCCCGCCAGATCGCCGATCGGCGCAGCGCGCGCAAGCGCAATGCCCTGGCCGCACGTTCGCGCAAGCGGATCAGCCTGGAAGACCTGGATTCGGCACTGAAGGAAACCAGCCAGCTGAACCTGATCCTCAAGGGCGACAACGCCGGTACGGTCGAAGCCCTCGAGGAAGCCTTGATGGGCATCGAGATCGACGACGAAGTGGAGCTGCGGGTCATCGACCGCGGTGTCGGTGGCGTCACCGAGACCAACGTCAACCTGGCATCGGCCTCGGACGCGATCATCATCGGGTTCAACGTCCGTGCCGAAGGCAAGGCGACCGAGCTGGCCAACCGCGAAGGTGTGGAGATCCGGTACTACTCGGTGATCTACCAGGCCATCGACGAGATCGAGAAAGCCCTCAAGGGCATGCTCAAGCCGGTGTACGAGGAGAAGGAGCTCGGCCGCGCCGAGATCCGGGCGATCTTCCGGTCGTCCAAGGTCGGCAACATCGCCGGTTGCCTCGTCACCTCGGGCATCATGCGCCGCAACGCCAAGGCCCGGCTGCTGCGTGACAACACGGTGGTCGCGCAGAACCTCACGGTGTCCTCGCTCAAGCGCGAGAAGGACGATGCCACCGAGGTGCGCGAGGGCTACGAGTGCGGTCTGACCTTGACGTACAACGACATCAAGGAAGGCGACGTCATCGAGACGTACGAACTCGTCGAGAAGGTGCGGACCTAGGGTATGGCTGATCCGGCACGGGCCAAGCGGCTTGCCAAACGGATCTCCACCATCGTCGCCTCGGCGATCGAGTACGAGATCAAGGATCCGCGGCTGAACGGCGTGACGATCACCGATGCCAAGATGACCGGTGATCTGCACGACGCCACGCTGTACTACACCGTCATCGGGACCAGTCTCGATGAGGAACCGGATTATGCCGGTGTGGCGGCGGCGCTGGAGAGCGCCAAGGGGGTCTTGCGGACCAAGGTGGGCGCCGGGACCGGGGTGCGATTCACCCCGACCCTGGCGTTCGTCCGCGACACCGTGCCTGATGCGGCGCACCGGATGGAGGAGCTGCTGGCCCGGGCGCGGGCCGCCGACGAGGACTTGGCGAGAGTTCGACAGGGTGCCAAGCACGCCGGCGACGAGGACCCGTACCGTGTGAGCGGGGCGGAAGACATGGACGGGCTTGCCGACGGGGCAGACACAGAGGATGCCGGTGACCGCGATCGAACGGATGACTGATACTGCTCATTCGGGGGCGCCCAACGGGCGCCCTTCCGGTCAGCGTGTCGACGCGCGTGCGGCAGCCGACCTTCTCTCCGACGCGGCGAGCATCAGCGTGGTGTGCCACGTCTATCCCGACGCCGACACGATCGGCGCCGGGCTGGCGCTCGCGCAGGTGCTCGACGACGCGGGCAAACAGGTCGAGGTAGCCTTCGCGGCTCCCGACCAGCTGCCCGAGTCGTTGCAGACCCTGCCGGGCGGGCATCTGATGGTCGCGCCCAGTGCGATCCGGGATGACGCTGATCTGGTTGTCACAGTGGACATTCCGAGTGTCAATCGCCTGGGTGCGCTGGCGGGACTGGCCGAGAACGGCCGCGAGGTGCTGGTCATCGACCACCACGCGTCCAATCAGCTGTTCGGCTCGGCGAACTATGTCGATCCGACGGCGGACTCCACCACGATGCTGGTGGCCGAACTCCTCGACGCCTGGGACAAGCCCATCGACAAGCGGGTGGCGCACTGCCTGTACGCCGGGCTGACCACCGACACCGGCTCGTTCCGCTGGGCGACCGCGCGGGCGCACCGGTTGGCGGCCCGGTTGGTCGAACTCGGGGTGGACAACGCCTCGATCAGCCGTGCTTTGCTCGACACCCACCCTTTCGCATGGCTGCCGATGCTGTCGCGGGTGCTGGCTTCGGCCCGGCTGCTGCCGGATGCAGTCGGTGGTCACGGTCTCGTGTATGCCGTTGTGCCGCATGACGAATGGTCCAGCGCTCGGCCCGAGGAAGTGGAGAGCATCGTCGACATCGTGCGCACCACTCAGCAGGCGGAGGTCGCCGCGGTGTTCAAAGAGATCGAGCCGCAACACTGGTCGGTCTCGATGCGGGCGAAGTCACTCAATCTGGCCACGGTCGCCAGCTCTTTCGGCGGCGGCGGCCATCCACACGCGGCCGGTTATTCCGCGTCAGGGCCGGCCGACGACGTCGTCCAGGCGCTCGCTCAAGCTCTTGCCTGACTGCCTCAGCGGCGCCGTGCCCAGCGGGTCCCATGGTTGAGCCCGAAGGCGACATCCCGGTCGCGCCGGCCACCACCCGTCGCATCGCCGGCCTGGCGCTCCCGGCGCTGGGCGTCCTGGCTGCCGAACCCATCTACCTGCTGTTCGACATCGCGATCGTCGGGCGTCTCGGCGCGCTCAGCCTCGCCGGGCTGGCCATCGGCGGCCTGATCCTCGGCCTGGTCAATTCGCAGGGGACGTTCTTGTCCTACGGCACCACCTCGCGCTCGGCCCGACTCTTCGGGGCGGGTGACCGGAAGTCGGCCGTGGGCGAGGGCGTGCAGGCCACCTGGTTGGCGCTGGGGCTGGGGTTGCTCATCATCGTGGTGGTGCAGGCCGTGGCGGTGCCCCTGCTCGCGGCGATCGCCGGACATTCCGACATTGCCGGCGCCGCGATGCCGTGGCTGCGCATCGCGATCCTGGCCGCCCCGGCGATCCTGATCTCGCTGGCAGGCAACGGCTGGATGCGCGGCGTGCAGGACACCGCCCGCCCCCTGCGCTACGTGGTGTTCGGGTTCGCCGTGTCGGCGGTGCTGTGCCCGCTGCTGGTGTACGGCCTGCTGGGGCTGCCCCGATTGGAGCTGGCCGGTTCCGCGGTGGCGAACCTGGTGGGGCAGTGGCTGGCGGCGCTGCTGTTTCTGCGTGCCCTGGTGATCGAGAAGGTCGGGCTGGGTATCCGGCCCGCGGTGCTGCGGGCACAGCTGACCATGGGCCGCGACCTGCTGCTGCGATCGATGGCGTTCCAAGCCTGTTTCCTGTCCGCGGGTGCGGTGGCAGCGCGATTCGGCGCCGCCTCCGTCGCGGCGCATCAGGTCGTCCTACAGGTGTGGAGTTTCCTTGCCCTGGTGCTGGATTCGCTCGCCATCGCCGCCCAGTCGCTGGTGGGTGCGGCGTTGGGCGCCGGTCAGCTCGCCCACGCCAAGAGCGTGGCCTGGCGGGTGACCCTGTTCTCCACCCTGGCCGGGGTGGTGCTGGCGATGGTGTTCGCCGTCGGTTCGTCGGTGCTGCCGTCGGTGTTCACCGACGACCGGACGGTGCTGGCCGCCATCGGGGTGCCGTGGTGGTTCATGGTGGCCCAATTGCCCGTGGCGGGCATAGTCTTCGCGCTCGACGGCGTGCTGCTGGGGGCGGGCGACGCCAAGTTCATGCGCAACGCCACCCTGACCAGTGCGCTGGTCGGCTTCCTACCGCTGATCTGGTTGTCGCTGATCTACGGCTGGGGCCTGTTCGGTATCTGGTCCGGGCTGAGCACCTTCATGGTGCTGCGCCTGATCTTCGTCGGCTGGCGGGCGTTCTCGGGCCGCTGGCTGGTGCCGGGGACCGCCGCCTAGTCACACCGCGAGCGTGCGTGTTTGCGCCCCGACACGGCGCGCAGCGGCGGCATTGTGCGCACGCTCGCACGCGTGCGAGCTACCGTCGCGTGGCGCTGACCAGCCATACCGCGTCGCGCCCCTTGCCTCGCGGCGTGACGCACACATCGTCGAATCCGGCCCCGCGGCACAACGCTCCGAACAGCTCGGCTTGCTCACCGGTCCATCCGTGGCTGGCCAATCCGGTGGCGTCGGTAGGTGATTGACGCTCGATCGCGATCAACCGCCCGCCCGGCACCAGCACCCGGTGTGTCTCGGCCACCGCTTTGTCGACGTCCTGCCAATGGTGCACGGTGGCCAGTGCCCACACCACTGTCGCCGAACCGTCGGGCACCGGAAGGTTCTCGGCCGTGCCCTCGCTCCAGGTGATGAGTGCGCGCCTCGGCGTGACCAGGCGCGCGATGCGCAGCATGGTCGAGGCGGGGTCGACGCCCGTCACCCGAGCACCGCGGTGCGCTGCCACCCGGGCGGCAGTGCCCGGTCCGCAACCCACATCGACGACGTGGTCCGCGGACGAGAGCTGCGCAGTGTCGGCGGCCAACCGGGCCTTCGTCCGGCCCACCGCCAGGAAGGCAAGCCCACACAGCACCCCGGTGAGGCCCGAGAAGCCGGGGTGGTCGGCATGGTGATTGATCGCACGCGCGGCGTTCATGGGTAGACCTTGCCGGTTCAAGGTGGGTTGAAGTCAAATGGCGGCATGGACGTGATCCCGATCGGCGAGGCCGCTGCGCGGTTGCAGATGAGCCCGTCGGCGCTGCGGTACTACGACGAACGTGGCCTGGTGTCCCCGCGTCTGCGGAAGGCCGGCAAGCGGATGTACGGGCCCGAGGAGCTTCGCCGGCTGGCACTGCTCAAGATCGTCAACCGGCTGGGTCTTCCGCTCGACACCGCCGCCGCGGTGCTGGACGCGCCGAGCGAACAGTGGCGCGAGACGGTGCGCGAGCAGATCGCCGCCCTGGATCGGGTGATCGCCCAAGCGCAAGGGGCGCAACAGTTCCTGACACATGCGCTGCGGTGCCCGAAAGACCACCCCGCTCGCGAGTGCGCCACGATGATCGGAGCGCTGGACCGGCTCATCGACGGGATGAGTGTCGAGGAACTGGCCACAAACGAGACCGGAACGGGGTGGCTCGTCGACTGACCGGCTCGGTCCGCCGGGCGGCGTCAGCGCACCTGGGCGCGTCCCCGCTCGATCACGGCGCTGCGGTTGGCCGCGATGTCGTCGCCGGTCGCGCTCGCCATCCACTCGCGCGCCGACGCGGCTTCGATCCAGAGGCCCTGATCCGTCTGGGACTGGTCGATGCGGTGATACGAGGAGAGCAGGGCCCGGACGGCGGCCTGGTTGTTGGCGACGATCGAGGCGGCCACGCGGCGCGCGGCGGGCAGCAGTTCGTCGTGCGGGACCACCTCGGTGACCAGCCCGGCGCGCAGCGCGTCGGCGGCCGGGAGGTAGTCGCCGGTCAGGCTCATCCGGCGAGCCAGACCCACGCCGACCTTCTGCGGCAGCCGCACGCTCAGGCCCCAGGTCGGCAGCAGCCCGACCCTGGCGTGGGTGTCGGCGAACTTGGCCAGCTCAGAGGCGATCAGGATGTCGCAGTACAGCGCCAGCTCCAGGCCTCCAGTGACCGCGGCCCCGTTGATGGCCCCGATCACCGGCTTGGTCATGGCCGGCCATTTGGGGGAGATGTCGGGGAGCTCGGTGGTGTCGCCGAGCTCCTTGAGATCCAGTCCGGCGCAGAACACCGGATCGGCGCCGGTGAGGATGACGACGTCGACGTCGTCATCGGCCTGTGCGGCACGCAGGGCACCGTAGAACTCCGTGCGCAGCTGCGACGAGAGGGCATTGCGCGACTGGGGCCGATTCAGCGTGAGGGTGCGAACCCGGTCGGTGGTGTCTACGAGCAGTACTGGATCGGTCATGCGCTCACCGTAGCGGCCGGGCCCAACGCGCCTATCGTGGGTTCCATGTGCCGCAACATCACCGAGCTGCGCGGGCTGGAACCCGCCGCCAGCGACGAAGAGATCGAGGCCGCAGCCCGCCAGTACGTGCGCAAGGTCAGCGGTATCACCCGGCCCACCGGCGCGAATGTCGAGGCGTTCGAGGCCGCGGTCGCCGAGGTCACCGCGACGACGACGCGGCTGCTCGACGGCCTGGCTCCGCGCCGGCAGCCACCCAAGACCGTTCCGCCGCTGCGCCGTCCGGAGGTCCGCGCCCGGCTGGCCGCGCAATGACCCAAACGGCGTCCGATGGGAGGCCCGCCGCCCTCTCGACACAGCCCGCGCTCAAGGAGTGGAGCGCGGCCGTGCACGCGCTGCTCGACGGCCGTCAGACCGTGCTGCTGCGCAAGGGCGGTATCCACGAGAAGCGGTTCTCGGTGGCCGCACCCGAGTTCATCCTGTTCCCGACGATCGCGCACAGTCATGCCGAACGGGTGCGGCCCCAACACGCGGACCTGCTCGACGCTGCCGCACAGGACAGCACCGAGGACGCTGTGCTGATCCGATCCGGAGCGAAAGTCGTTGCCGCAGTGGAGGTCAACCGCCCGGAGTCCATCGATGATCTGACCGATCTGCACATCTGGACCGCCGAATCGGTGCGGGCCGACCGGCTCGATTTCCGCCCCAAACACCGATTGACGGTCCTGATCGTCCAGGTGAGCCCGCTGCAAACCCCGATCCGGCTGGCGCGCACGCCCGAATTCGCCGGGTGCAAGAGCTGGATCGATCTGCCGGTCCAGGCGGACTGGGGCCCGCCGGTGCACGACGACGCGATGTTGCGCGACGTTGCCGAGCGGGTGCGAACCTCAGTGGGCTGAGGGGACACGCTTGTGCGGCGAATTGCAGTCACCAGGTGGCTGTTGCAGAATCGCGTGTCTGGGGAATCGCCTTGCCGGGTGCGTGACTGGAGGCGCTGTTCTCGAGACACTGGGGTGTGGCTCGTGGGTATCGTCCGGTGGTGCGTGATCAGCAGTTCCTGTTGCCGCCCAACATGGTCGACTGGTTGCCCGAAGATCATCTGGTCTGGTTTGTGATCGAGGTTGTCGAGCAGCTGGATACCGCGGCGTTTCATGCCAATCGCAAGCTGGGTCGGGCAGGCCGGCGGGCCTATGACCCGGACATGCTGCTGGCGTTACTGATCTATGCCTACGCCAGCGGGGAACGCTCCTCGCGCCGCATCGAACGACTCTGCAGCGATCACGTGGCGTTTCGGGTGTTGTGTGCTCAGGACGCTCCTGATCACACCTCGATCGCCCGGTTCCGCGCCGCCCATCACGACGCGTTCACCGGGCTGTTCGCCCAGGTCCTGGCATTGTGTTCGGCTGCGGGGATGGTCAAGGTCGGGCTGGTGTCCATCGATGGCAGCAAGATCGCCGCGAACGCGTCGCGGGGCGCGAACCGGTCACCGGAGTCGGTGGGGCGCGAGGTTGAGCGGATCAGCCGCGAGATCGCGCAGACCGTCGTGTCCGAAGCGGTGGCCGTCGATGCCGCAGAAGACGCCGAACACGATCGGCCAGGTGGCGGCGGCGATGGTCTGCCCGAGCAGTTCGCCCGTCGCAGTGGCCGGGCAGCCAACATCGCCAAAGCCGTCGCAGAACTGCACCGCCGCCGCGACGCCGACGCGCACGCCGACGCCGCCGATCGCCAGGATGCCGAGCAGTATCTGGTTAGGGTCCAGGCCGGCGGGCCGGTCGGGCGGCCACCAGAAAACGTGGATCCGGTGCGCTACCACCAAGCACGAATTCAACACGCCCAGAACCGCATTGATGCAGTCGATGGCGTCGGAGGGGCCGCCGCCTCCAGGATCCGCCGTGATGCCCGAGGCAAGCTCAAGGCCGCCCAAAAGGCCTTGGGCAAGGTCCAGGCAGACATCGCGGCCGGCCACCAGCCTGTCCTGCGCGGCAAAGCCGCCCAGGCACGTGATCGTCGCGCCAGGCGAGCGCAGGCCCGCGGCGCCTCGGCAGACCCGGTCAACACCACCGACCCCGATTCCCGGTTGATGCTCGAAGGCAACAGCGGCGGATCGGTGCAGGCCTACAACGCCCAGTTCATCGTTACCGATGACCACTACGTCCTGGGCGTGCACACCAGTCAAGACGCCAACGACACCCACTGCTACCTGCCGGCCATCGCCGAAGCCACCACCCAGGCTGACGCATTGGGAAAACAGATTGGCCTGGTCCTGATGGACTCGGGCTACTTCACCGACGAAAACCTCACCGCCGCAGGTCCTGAACGGCTCATCGCTCCCGGAAAGAACCGCGACCTGCACACCGAAGCCCGCGAAGATCCCACCGACGAGCCACCACCGCCAGAGCTGGCACCCAAAGACGCCATGCGTTACCGGCTACGCGACCCCGCCAACGCTGAGGCCTACAAACGCCGCGGCGCCACCGTTGAACCCGTCTTCGCACACCTCAAAGACCAGATCAAACTGCGCCGATTCTCCCGCCGAGGACTACCGGCAGTCACCGCTGAACTCAACCTCGCCGCCACCGTCATCAACCTCCTGCGCCTGCACAACGCACAACCGGCCACCTAGAGACCATGGGAAACCGAAAGCCCTGCCACATCCAATGACAGGCCAGGCCATTCGTCAGCCGCCCAGAAAATGCAACAGCCACCAGGTGACCGTAATTCGCCGCGTTGTTCTTCGGTCGGTGGCCTATGTTCACGCCGGCGGCACCGGTCCGGCCGGCAGCACGACCCGCGATAACCCGCCTTCGCCGTGGTGCACGGTATGGGTGGCCCGGACCAGTGTGGAACCGGAGACCGGCGGCTCGGCGGTCCCCAGATTGCGGGCGAACCGCGGATGCGAACCCCCGGCGATCAGCAGCCGGATCCGTGACCCTGCCTTGAACCGGTGGGCGACGGCATCGAGCTCGAGGCGCACCGGCCCGGTGTGACCGTCGAACCGGCGGAAGGCGTCGGATACGTTGCGGGACCGGCCCTTCTCGTCCACCTCGCTGATCCGGACGAAGATGTCGTGATGCGGGTTGTCGCAGCTGTGCGCCAGCTCGACGATCGGGTTGCCCGCCACGTACAGATCGGCCGCGAGCGGGTCGCCGTCGAACGTCAGCACATCGCTGCGCCGGGCCAGTTTGGTGTCGTCGCGGTAACCGCCGGCGGCGGCCAGCAGCCGGCCGCCGACGGTGGGGGTGGGGTCGGCGGGGTGGTAGGTGATTGTCGATGAGCGCTCGGATTCCGACGGCGGAGTCTCGCCCAGCCGGCCCGCCGGCTGCAGGAACAGCTCGAGCTCGGGCATGACCGGCGGCCAATCGGCGAGGTCCACCCAACCGTGCCCGTTGACATGGATCCGGACCGTGCTGCGATCGGTCTCGCCGTCACCGGCCAGGTGGGCGCCCAGCCAGTCCAGCGATTCGCCGACCACGGTGGTGAGTCCCTTGGTCATCAGCTGCGTATGAGTCCACGGACCGACGGTCAGTGCGACGGGGACGCCGCGCCGGTGCAGCTGCTCGAACTGCTCCAACGTCTGGTCCAAGAAGAGGTCCTGCCACCCGCTGAGCAACAGGATGGGAATCTCGACGTGTTGCAGAGCCTCGTCGAACCGCAGCAGGTCCCAGAACGGATCGTCGCGTTCGGGGTGCTCCAGCCAGGATTCGTACCACGGGGCGCCTGCGCCCAGCAGTCGGCGCCCGGCCGCACCCATCGGCAGACCCGCGGTCGCCTTGGCCAGCTCCGCAGGTCCCCTCAGCTGGCGGCTCAGCGCCTGCACCAGGCCGGGATCCTCCTGGCGGGCCACCATCGCGCTCCAGCCCAGAAAGTCGTTGAGCGTGAATGCGCCGGTGCCCCAGGCCGATTCGCTGAAATCGTGGGGGCCGACGGTGATGACGGCGGCCTTCATCTCCGGCGGGGGATCGGCCAACAACGCCCACTGGGTGAAACCGAGATACGACAGGCCCACGGTGGCGAACGAGCCTGTGAACCACGGCTGATCGCGCAACCAGGCCACGGTGTCGGCGCCGTCGGCCATTTCGTGGACCATCGGGGTGAACTGCCCGCCGGAGCCGAACGTGCCGCGCACGCTCTGCAACACCACGTGATAGCCGCGCGCCGCGTACACCTGGGCGAACACCGGTGAGAACGGGAAGCGACGGCCGTAGGGTCCGCGCACCAGCAGTGTCCCGGCGGGACGGTCGGTGACGGGGGCGTAGTGGTCGGCGACCAGTTCGACGCCGTCGCGCATCGGCACCCGCAACCCGTGCTGCACGGTGAAGTCGGTCTCGTGCGGCGGCAGCCCCAGGATCTTACTGACGGCCATGCCGGTGTACCTGCGCAATGTACTCACCAAGCCAGGCTACGGATCGGTGTCCGCAGCTCTCAGAACTTGTAGTACGGCGCCAGTTCGTGGGCCCGCTGCAGGTTGGTCTGCAGGCAGTCCGGCCGGTCCGGGGAGTGGACGGGCGAGTAGAACAGCGACTGCTGGATCACGCCGTAGCTGGTGTCGAACGCGATCATGCAGGTGATCCACCAACGGTCGTTCCAGTCGGTGGGCTTCATGATCCAGTACTGGGCGGCCCGGTGTCCGTTGATGTCCAGTTCGACCGCGTCGGGCGGGATCGTCTGCTCGTAGGTGCGCCAGACGAACGCTTCGACCGCCATCTGGTAATTGCCCGCGTCGTAGTGGCACCGCAGGCTGTCCTCGGGCTCCGGCGGGGTGACGGCCAGGCCGATCCGCTGGACCACGTCGAACGGGATGTCATTGCACGGATCGAACGGCGACGGGTCCGTGGTCTCGATGACCGGCCACTTGATCGTGGTCGAAACGTTGGTCATCGGGAGGTCGGTGACATCGAGTTGCAGCGGGCCGACGCCCGCGACCTCGGTCGGGTTCGACTGCCACCCCACGATCACCGCCGACACCAGCGCCGCAACCATGCCTGTCGAAGCCGACAGTAGTCGCCACTTGGCGGCCATCACACCCCCTCGTAGTTTGGTGGCAAAACGTTCCCCGGCTTGCGGGGAGTGTAGCGGTCGGTCGCGATCGACTCGACCATAAACGAGAACCTGTTCTAGTTGTCAACGGCATGTGGCGGCGCCGCCCGGTTAGGCTGGTCCGTTGTGGTGGTGCAACTGTGAGTGATCACGAGTCGAGGGACCGGCAGCCGATTCTGTGGGCGATCAGCGATCTGCATACCGGGCACACCGGGAACAAGCCGGTTACCGAGTCGCTGTATCCGGCCTCGCCGGACGATTGGCTGATCGTCGCGGGTGACGTCGGGGAGCGCACCGACGAGATCCGGTGGGCGCTGGATCTGCTGCGCAAGCGGTTCGCGAAGGTCATCTGGGTTCCGGGCAACCACGAACTGTGGACCACCAACAAGGACCCGATGCAGATCTTCGGGCGGGCGCGCTACGACTACCTGGTCGACATGTGCGACCAGATGGGTGTCATCACACCGGAGCACCCGTTCCCGGTCTGGACCGAACAGGGTGGTCCGGCGACGATCGTGCCGATGTTCCTGCTCTACGACTACACGTTCCTGCCCGAAGGTGCCTCGAACAAGGCGGAGGGGTTGGCCATCGCCCGCGACCGCAATGTCGTCGGCACCGACGAGTTCCTGTTGTCCAGCGAGCCCTACGCGACGCGCGACGCCTGGTGCCGTGACCGGGTCGCGGCCACCCGCAAACGGCTCGAAGCCATGGACTGGATGGACCCGACGGTCCTGGTCAACCACTTCCCGCTGGTGCGTGAACCGTGTGACGCGATGTTCTATCCCGAGTTCTCGCTGTGGTGCGGCACGACGGCCACCAAGGACTGGCATACGCGCTACAACGCGATCTGCTCGGTGTACGGCCACCTACACATCCCGCGCACCACCTGGTACGACGACGTGCGCTTCGAGGAGGTCTCGGTGGGTTATCCGCGGGAGTGGCGCCGCCGCAAACCCTTCCGGTGGCTGCGCCAGATCCTGCCCGACCCCAACTACACGCCCGGCTATCTCAACGAGTTCGGCGGTCACTTCCAGATCACGGCCGAGATGCGCGCCCATGCCCAGCAGATGCAGGAGCGGATCAAGGCGAGGCGCTCATGAGCGACACGCTGCTGGGGCAGGTGTTGCCCGACCTGCCGGACAAGCTCGCCGCGGCCGAGATGTACGACGACCCGCCCGGCTTGACGGCGCTGCCCGAGGAGGCGGAACTGGTGGCCCGCGCGGTCGCCAAGCGGCGCAACGAGTTCACCACGGTGCGCTACTGCGCCCGCCAGGCGTTGAGCGAGCTCGGCGTGCCACCGGTGCCGATCCTCAAGGGGGACAAGGGCGAGCCGTGCTGGCCGGACGGCATCGTCGGCAGCCTCACGCACTGTCAGGGCTTCCGCGGTGCCGTGGTGGGCCGCGTCGGTGGGGTGAGGTCGGTCGGCATCGATGCCGAACCGCACGACGTGCTTCCCGACGGAGTTCTGGGCGCCATCTCGCTGCCGCTGGAGCGCTCCGAACTCGGCGGGCTGCCCGACGGTCTGCATTGGGACCGAATCCTGTTCTGCGCCAAGGAAGCCACCTACAAGACCTGGTACCCGTTGACGCACCGCTGGCTCGGGTTCGAGGACGCCCACATCACGTTCGGGGTGGACGCGTCCGGCACGGCCGGAACATTTCGGTCCCAGATCCTCATCGATCCGGCTGCCGAACACGGACCGCCGCTGACCGCACTGGACGGCCGCTGGTCGGTGCGCGACGGGGTGACACTGACGGCGATCGTGCTGTGAGCAGTCCGGAAGCGGGCTTGGTGATCGTCGACAAGCCGGCCGGCATGACCAGTCACGACGTGGTGGGGCGGTGCCGTCGGCTGTTCGGCACCCGCAAGGTCGGCCACGCCGGAACGCTCGACCCGATGGCGACCGGTGTACTCGTCGTCGGCATCGAGCGCGCCACCAAGATCCTCGGCCTGCTCACCGCCACCGACAAGTCCTATTCGGCCACCATCCGGCTCGGCCGGACCACCACCACCGAGGATGCCGAAGGCGAAGTGCTGCAGACGGTTTCTGCTGCCCATGTCACCGACGATCAGATCGAGGACGCGGTCGCGGCATTGCGCGGCGACATCGAGCAGGTGCCCTCTGCGGTGAGCGCCATCAAGGTCGACGGTCAGCGGGCCTACAAGCTGGCACGTGAGGGGCACACCGTCGAGCTGGCGGCCCGGCCCGTGCGCATCGACCGGTTCGAGGTGCTCGGCGTCCGGCGGGTGGACGAGTTCGTCGATGTGGACGTCGATGTGGATTGTTCGTCGGGCACCTATATCCGGGCGCTGGCGCGCGACGTGGGTGTGACGCTCGGCGTCGGTGGACATCTGACGGCTCTGCGCCGCACCAGGGTTGGACGGTACGGGCTGGACGAGGCGCGCACCCTGGAGGAGCTTGCCGAGCAGGCCCGGCTGAGTTACTCCCTCGACGAGGCGTGCCTGGTCGGATTCCCGCGCCGCGACCTGACCGACGCGGAAACCGAGGACACCCGGCACGGCCGGGCGCTTGCCCCGGCCGGTGTCGACGGGATCTATGCCGCCACCGCACCCGACGGTCGGGTCATCGCACTGCTGCAGGACGGCTCGTCGCGCACCAAGAACGTCGTGGTGTTGCGACCCGCTACTTTGTAGGGCCCTGGCTCAAAGCTGGCCGTGGCGGGGCGGTTTCGTTCCCGACAGGGTGTAGTTGCCGATATGGCGGATTTTCCACCGCGTGGCGTCGTGCAGGGTGTGCGTGCGCGCATCACGCCAGTACCGCGACAGGTTGCCCGAGGCCGAGGCGCTGCGCGTCCCGCCGAATTCGAACAGCGCGCTGCCGGCGTCCACCGCTGCCCGCGCGGCGGACACCTTGGCGATCGCCACCGCGATCGAGGCGGCCGCCGCGGTCTCCCCGGTCAGGTCGGCTCGGGCCGAATCGACTTCGCGGCCCGCCTCGGCGAGTAGCGCCGCCGCACCGCGCACCGTCACGGTCAGCTCACCCGCGACCTGCACCAGGGTCGGGTCCTCGACGGCGTTGGACACCGCGGCCTCGAAATGTGGCCGGGCCTTGGCGGCCTGACGCACCGCCTCCTCCAGCGCGCCGGTCGCGATGCCCACATCGAGGGCCGCATGCAGCAGCTGGGCCCGGGCCCCGTAGACGGTGGGCCGCCCGAAGATCGGGCTGAACTCGACCACGTGCGCCGCCGGGACCTCGACGGCGTCGAGGGAGACGGTGCCCGAGGCGGTGGTCCGCTGGCCCATACCGTCCCAGTCGTCGACGACCTCGACCCCGCCCGCATCGCGCGGAACGAACGCGATGGCCTTGGGTGTCGCGGCGGTCGGCACCTGCCCTGAACCGTCGGAGTGCGAGGCCCGCACGATCAGCCAGTCGGCGAACAGTGCTCCGGTGGAGTAGTACTTGCGGCCGCTCAGGACATAGCCGGCGCCGGCTGCCGTGAGTGTGGTGGTGTCCACGTCGATGGGATGCGGCCCGCGTTCGGACTGGGCATTGGCGAACAGCGCGCCGTCCAGCACCAGGTCGTAGAAATACGCCTGCTGTGCCGGGGTGCCCTGCAGCCGCAGCGCCTCCAGGAACGTGAAATGCGAGTGCGGGATCTGACCGATGGACGGATCGCCGTGTGCCAGCAGTCGAATCACCTCGGCGAGTACGGCGGCGGGCACGTCGAGCCCGCCGTGCTCGGCGGGCACGGTCAGCGCCAGCAGGCCGGATTCCTTGAGGGCCCGCACCTGCTCGTGCGGCAGGATCCGGTGCGCGTCGCGGGCACCGGCCCCCTCGGCGAACGATCTCGACAGCTGCGTCGCGGTGGCCAGTGCGGCTTCCGTCGACGAGATGCGGGTGGCACCGGCCAGATCGGTCATCGCGGTGCGCCGACAAACGGTATCGAGGTCGGGGTGGCGGTCTGGTCGCCTCCGCCGAACAGACCGCGCTCGCGCAGGATCGGCACCACCCCCTCGCCGAACCAGAACAGCTCCTCCAGGTGGGGATAGCCGGAGAAGATGAACTCGTCGATGCCGATCTCGGCGTACTCGGCGATCCGGTCGGCCACCTCGGTGTGGCTGCCCACCAGCGCGGTGCCGGCGCCGCCGCGCACCAATCCGACGCCCGACCACAGGTTCGGGGCGATCTCCAGGCTGCGGGCGTCACTCCAGGTGCCGTTGGTGCGGTTGGCCTCGTGCAGGGCCAGCATGCGCTTCTGGCCCTCGGACTGGCTGCGGGCCAGCCCAGCCTGCGCCGCGGCGACGGTCTCCTCGTCGAGGGCGGCGACCAGCCGGTCGGCCTGGGCCCACGCCTCCTCGGAGGTGTCCCGGGAAATGGTGTGCAGGCGGATGCCGAATCGCAGCTTGCGGCCTTGCTCCTCGCCGAGTGCCCGGATCCATTCGATCTTCTTCCGTACGGCGGCCGGCGGCTCGCCCCAGGTCAGATAGACGTCGGAGTGCCGGGCCGCGACCGGGCCGGCTGCCTGCGAGCTGCCACCGAAGTACAGCGGCGGAACCGGGGTGGGTGGCAGGGCCAGCGAGGCCTCCTCGACGTCGATGTACTCACCCTTGTGGGTCACCGTCTCGCCGGCCCACAGCCGCCGCACCACGTCGAGGAACTCGTCGCAGCGCGCATAGCGTGCGTCCTTGTCCAGGTGGTCGCCGAACGCCCGCTGTTCATGTGCCTCGCCTCCGACGACGACGTTCAGCAGGATCCGTCCCGGTGCGTGCCGGGCGAACGTGGCGGCCATCTGGGCCGACAGGGTCGGGCTGACCAGGCCCGGGCGGAACGCCACCAGGAACGCCAGCGAGGTGGTCTCGCGGGCCAGCAGCGCCGCGGTGATGAACGCGTCCTCGCACCAGGCGCCGGTCGGGATGAGTGCGCCGGTGAAACCGAACCGCTCCGCCGAGCGGACGATCGAGGCCAGGTAGTCGATCGAGGCTTCACGGTCACCACCGGCGGCGCCCGCGGGCGTGCCGTGGCCGCCTCCGACGATCAGCCGGCTGTCGCCGTAGGTGGGAAGGAACCAGTGCAGAGAGACAGTCACGAACAGGTCATCTTGGTGCTGGATCGGCCAGAGCGCACGGGTAAAAATCGCCGTGATCCCTCCGGCGTGTCGTCAGCTCGCGACGACCCAGATCGCCTCGGCCGCCGGATTGCCGAGCTCGACCTGGACGCCGGCATCGTCTCCGCCGGTGGCCGCGTCGCCGGTCTTACCTGGGCTTTGTACGGCCACCGAGATCACGCCGGCGAAATCACGTCGCGCCAGTACCCGCACCCGGGAATCGAGGCTGATGCCGACGCTGTCGAAGTAGCGCAGCATCTCCGGATCAGCGTCGGAGATGCGGGCCACCGTGCCCGCGTCGCCGTCCTGGCACGCCGACAGCTGGCGGGCAGGCGGGGTCGGCACCTGGCCGTCGGCCGCCGGGATCGGGTCGCCGTGCGGATCGCGGGTGGGGTGGCCCAGCTTGGCGTCGATGCGGTCGAGCATCCGGTCGGACACCGCGTGCTCGAGGATTTCGGCCTCGTCGTGCACCTCGTCCCAGCCGTAGCCCAACTCCTGCACCAGGAAGGTCTCCATCAGCCGGTGCCGGCGCACCATCGCCAGCGCCGCGCGCCGGCCCGCGTCGGTCAGGGTCACCGCGCCGTACTTCTCATGGTGGACCAGGCCCTGGTCGGCGAGTTTGCGGATCGATTCCGAGGCCGTGGACGCGGACACGCCGATCCGCTCGGCCAGCAGTTTCGTGCTGACCTTTTCGCGAGACCACTCCTGGGCTGTCCAGATGACTTTCAGATAGTCCTGGGCAACCGTGGAGAGGTCTTGATGGTTACCGTCGGGACTCACAGTAGGAAAGTTTAGGCAATCATCACCTGATCGGGGGATCTAGAGGCGACCGTGCCGCCTTCGGGTCGTAGGCTGATTGCGTGCAGCGCTGGCGTGGGCAGGACGAGATCCCCACGGACTGGGGCAGGTGTGTAGTCACCATCGGGGTGTTCGACGGGGTTCACCGTGGACACGCGGAGTTGATCAGCCATGCGGTGAAGGCGGGCCGATCACGCGGAGTGCCGGTGGTTCTCATGACCTTCGATCCCCATCCGATGGAGGTGGTGTTTCCGGGGAGTCACCCGGCGCAGTTGACGACCCTGACCCGGCGGGCCGAGCTGGTCGAGGAGCTCGGTGTCGACGTCTTCCTGGTGATGCCGTTCACCTCGGATTTCATGAAGCTGACCCCTGAGCGCTACATCCACGAGTTGCTGGTCGAAGACCTGCATGTGGTGGAGGTCGTGGTGGGGGAGAACTTTACCTTCGGCAAGAAGGCGGCCGGCAACGTCGCAATGCTGCGCGCGGCCGGGGAACGCTTCGGTTTCGCGGTCGAGAGCATGTCGCTGGTGACCGAAACCCTCGATGCCGAGCATCGGGACGAGCGGGTCACCTTCTCGTCGACATACATCCGGTCCTGCGTGGATGCCGGCGACGTGGTGGCCGCCACCGAAGCCCTGGGCCGTCCGCATCGCGTCGAAGGCGTGGTGGTGCGCGGCGACGGGCGGGGCCGGGTACTGGGTTTCCCGACGGCCAACGTGGCGCCGCCGATGTTCTCGGCGATTCCGGCCGACGGTGTGTACGCCGCCTGGTTCACGGTGCTGGGGCACGGCCCCGTCATGGGCACCGTCATCCCCGGTGAGCGGTACGAGGCCGCCGTCTCGGTCGGCACCAACCCGACGTTCTCGGGGAGGACCCGCACGGTCGAGGCGTTCGTGCTCGACACCAACGCCGACCTGTACGGGCAGCACGTCGCGGTCGATTTCGTGGCCCGGATCCGCGGCCAGGAGAAGTTCGAATCGGTCAAGGATCTGGTCGTGGCCATGGAGGCCGATACCGACCGGGCCCGGGCGATTCTGGCTGCGCAATAGCGCGATTCTGGCTGAGCAGCCGAAACTGCTAGACTTTGCGCCGATCCGGTGCATGCTGCAGTCCGCGGTGGCTGTGCCGAGAATATGTTCGCGGGACTGAAATGATGGAGTTACTTTCGTGGCGCTTACTGCCGAGCAGAAAAAAGAAATCCTGAGCAGCTACGGTCTGCACGAGACCGACACCGGTTCGCCGGAGGCCCAGGTCGCCCTGCTGACCAAGCGGATCTCGGACCTGACCGAGCACCTCAAGCAGCACAAGCACGACCACCACTCGCGCCGCGGCCTGCTGCTGCTCGTCGGCCGTCGTCGCCGGCTGCTGAAGTACGTCGCCCAGGTCGACGTGGCGCGCTACCGCTCGCTGATCGAGCGCCTCGGGCTGCGTCGCTGACGCGGCGTCAGTGCCACCACTTTGCGCGGCTGCCCCTATCGGGGCAGCCGCGATACTTTTCATCGGCGGTTTGACCGCGTGCTCGTCCGCGGCGGCAGCGGACATGAAGGCAGGGGACTGCCTGAAGATGAGCGGCACCTACGAGCGCCCGGACGCCAGTCGGGCGGAGTGCGGCAGCGACGCATCGAACTACAAGGTGATCTCCACGGTCACCGACAGCGACCAGTGCCCCGGGGACGTCGACACCTACTACTCGGTGCGCAGCGCATTCGATGACGAGACACAGACGCTGTGTCTGGACATCGACTGGATCACCGGCACCTGCATGAGCATCGATCCGGAGAACGACAAGGATCCGTACCGGGTGGATTGCGCGGATTCTTCTGCGCCGCACCGGCAACGGGCCACCGAGGTTCTCCGCGGCGTGTCGAACGTCGATCAGTGCGCCAGCGGAGTGGGCTACGCGTACTCGGAACGCCAGTTCACCGTATGTGTGGAGGACGTGTCCTAAGCAGGTCTGCACTGGCGGTCATGCTGTTGCTGCCGTGTAACATGAGGTCGTTCAGCGGCGGAAATCTGCGCTGAACACAGGTGCGGTACCCGCGATCCGCGGGCGCTGTTCCTGCGAGTCATATCGGGCCCGCCTGGTCGGGCGGTCTTCGGTAGTGGCTGCCGGAACCCCGTTGCGGGGTCCATCCGGCCGCTTCGATCGACGGCCGTAGCCGTATCCAGGGCCCGTGGCGTATCGCCACCGTGACGCCGCGAAACAGTTGAATGAATTCGAAAGAGGCCAACGGACTCTATGTCTGTAGTTGAACTTGAAGACGGTGTGTTCGAATCCACCGCAACCCTCGACAACGGGAGCTTCGGCACCCGCACCATCCGTTTCGAGACCGGGCGGCTCGCGCAGCAGGCCGCCGGATCCGTCGTCGCCTACCTCGACGACGAGACCATGCTGCTGAGCGCCACCACCGCCAGCAAGACGCCGAAGGATCACTTCGACTTCTTCCCGTTGACCATCGATGTCGAGGAGCGGATGTACGCCGCGGGCCGGATCCCCGGCTCGTTCTTCCGCCGCGAGGGCCGTCCCTCCACCGATGCGATCCTGACCTGCCGCCTGATCGACCGGCCGCTGCGCCCGTCGTTCGTCAGCGGTCTGCGGAACGAGATCCAGGTCGTGGTCACCGTCCTGAGCCTGGATCCGAAGGATCTGTACGACGTGCTGGCCATCAATGCCGCCTCGGCGTCGACGCAGATCTCCGGTCTGCCGTTCTCCGGTCCGGTCGGCGGCGTGCGCGTCGCCCTGATCGACGGCCAGTGGGTCGCCTTCCCGACCGTCGAGCAGCTTGAGAAGGCTGTCTTCGACATGGTCGTCGCAGGCCGCAAGGTGGGCGACGACGTCGCGATCATGATGGTCGAGGCCGAAGCCACCGAAAACGTGATCGAATTGGTCGCCGGCGGCGCCCAGGCTCCCACCGAGGCCGTCGTCGCCGAAGGCCTCGAGGCTGCCAAGCCGTTCATCGCGACGCTGTGCGACGCGCAGGCCGCGCTGGCCGAGAAGGCCGCCAAGGAGATCGCCGAGTACCCGCTGTTCCCGGATTACGAGGCCGACGTCTACGACGCCGTGGCCGCGGTGGCCACCGACGCACTGTCGGAGGCTCTGACCATCGCCGGCAAGCACGAGCGCGACGACCGCACCAACGAGATCAAGGTCGAGGTGCTCGAGCGTCTCGGTGAGACGTACGCCGGCCGCGAGAAGGAGATCGGCGCTGCCTACCGCTCGCTGACCAAAAAGCTTGTGCGCCAGCGCATCCTGACCGACCACTTCCGTATCGACGGCCGTGGTGTGACCGACATCCGCGCGCTCTCGGCCGAGGTGGCCATCATCCCGCGTGCGCACGGCAGCGCGTTGTTCGAGCGCGGCGAGACCCAGATCATGGGTGTCACCACGCTGGACATGGTCAAGATGGCCCAGCAGATCGACTCGCTGGGGCCCGAGACCACCAAGCGCTACATGCACCACTACAACTTCCCGCCGTTCTCGACCGGTGAGACCGGTCGCGTCGGTTCGCCCAAGCGCCGCGAGATCGGCCACGGCGCACTGGCCGAGCGGGCTCTGGTTCCCGTTCTGCCCAGCGTCGAGGAGTTCCCGTACGCCATCCGCCAGGTGTCGGAGGCCCTCGGCTCCAACGGCTCCACCTCGATGGGCTCGGTGTGTGCCTCGACTCTGTCGCTGCTCAACGCCGGTGTGCCGCTCAAGGCGCCGGTGGCCGGCATCGCCATGGGTCTGGTCTCCGACCAGGTCGACGGCGAGACCCGCTACGTGACGCTGACCGACATCCTCGGTGCCGAGGATGCCTTCGGCGACATGGACTTCAAGTGCGCGGGCACCAAGGACTTCGTCACCGCCCTGCAGCTCGACACCAAGCTCGACGGCATCCCGTCGAAGGTGCTGGCCGGTGCGCTGAGCCAGGCCAAGGACGCGCGTCTGACCATCCTGGACGTCATGGCCGAGGCCATCGATGCTCCGGACGAGATGAGCCCGTACGCACCGCGGATCACCACCATCAAGGTTCCGGTCGACAAGATCGGCGAGGTCATCGGGCCCAAGGGCAAGATGATCAACTCGATCACCGAGGAGACCGGCGCGTCGATCTCCATCGAGGACGACGGCACCGTGTTCGTCGGCGCCAGCAATGGCGAGTCGGCGCAGGCAGCGATCGACAAGATCAACGCCATCGCCAACCCGCAGCTGCCCAAGATCGGTGAGCGCTTCCTGGGCACCGTGGTCAAGACGACCGACTTCGGTGCGTTCGTGTCGCTGCTGCCCGGTCGTGACGGCCTGGTCCACATCTCCAAGCTGGGGCGCGGCAAGCGCATCGCCAAGGTCGAGGATGTGGTGAAGGTCGGCGACAAGCTGCGCGTCGAGATCGCCGATATCGACAACCGCGGCAAGATCTCGCTGGTGCTCGTCGACGAGGAGTCAGCCGAGCAGGCCGACGGTGGTGCCGACGCCGCCCCGGCCACGGCCGACGCCGGCGCCGCTGCCGAGTCCTGATCACCACAGCTCGAAACAAGGCGTCTGCACTGAACACCACACATGTCCGCCGGACAGATCTGCCCGGCGGACTCCGGGTGGTCACTGAGTACATCCCGTCGGTGCGTTCCGCATCCGTCGGGGTCTGGGTGGGAGTCGGTTCCCGCGACGAAGGACGAAGCGTCGCGGGTGCCGCCCACTTCCTGGAACACCTGCTGTTCAAGGCCACCCCGACACGTAGCGCAGTCGAGATAGCGCAGGCTGTCGACGCCGTCGGCGGTGAGCTGAACGCGTTCACCACGCGCGAGCACACCTGCTACTACGCACACGTGCTCGACTCCGACCTGGAACTCGCGGTCGACCTGGTGGCCGACGTCGTGTTGCGGGGGCGTTGTGCCACCGAGGATGTCGAGGTGGAGCGCGACGTCGTCCTCGAAGAGATCGCCATGCGCGACGACGACCCCGAGGACAGCCTCGGCGACGTCTTCCTCTCGGCGATGTTCGGCGATCACCCGGTGGGACGTCCGGTGATCGGCAGCGTCGAGTCGATCGAGACGATGACGCGCGCGCAGCTGCATTCGTTCCACGTTCGTCGCTACACACCGGAACGGATGATCGTCGCGGTGGCGGGCAACATCGACCACGACGTCGTGTTGTCCTTGGTGCGGCAGCATTTCGGTCCGCGGCTGGAAGCCGGGCGCACCGCGGTGGCTCCGCGTAAGGGCGCGGGACGGGTCGGCGGCAAGCCGTCGTTGCTCGTGGTCGACCGCGACGGGGAGCAGTCCCACGTGTCGCTGGGCGTTCGCACGCCCGGCCGGCACTGGGAGCACCGGTGGGCACTGTCGGTGCTCAATACCGCACTCGGCGGCGGTCTCAGTTCCCGCCTGTTCCAACAGATCCGGGAATCCCGCGGCCTTGCCTACTCGGTGTACTCGACGGTGGACACCTTCGCCGACAGCGGAGCGCTCTCGGTGTACGCGGGCTGTCAGCCGGAACGGTTCGACGAAGTGGTCCGGGTGACCACCGATGTCCTCGAAGGCGTTGCCAGAGACGGGATCACCGCCGACGAATGCCGCATCGCCAAGGGCTCGTTGCGCGGTGGGCTGGTGCTCGGGCTGGAGGATTCCGGATCCCGCATGCACCGGATCGGGCGCAGCGAGCTCAATTACGGTGAGCACCGGACCATCGATCACACGCTGGCCCAGATCGAGGCGGTGACCCTCGAAGAGGTCAACGCTGTGGCTCATCAGTTGCTGTCTCGCGACTACGGTGCCGCGGTTCTGGGCCCGTATCGCTCGAAAAAGACTCTGCCGCAACGCCTTCAAACTCTCGCGGGCTGAACCGCTACGCTGGGTCCGATGACCGGACTCTCGCGACGCAATGTTCTGATCGGTTCGCTCGTGGCGGCGGCTGCCGCCGGTGCCGGGGTGGGTAACGCCGCACCGGCCCTCGCGGTCCCGGTCGACGACCAGATCGCCGAACTGGAACGTCGCGACAACGCCCTGATCGGCTTGCACGCGGCCAATCTGGATTCCGGTCGGACGCTCGTGCACCGACCCGACGAGATGTTCGCGATGTGCTCGACGTTCAAGGGCTACGCCGCCGCGCGGGTGTTGCAGATGGTCGGGCGCCGCCAGATTTCGCTGGACAACCGGGTGTTCGTCGATCCGGAGGCGATCGTGCCGAACTCTCCGGTCACCGAGACCCACGCCGGTGCCGAGATGACGCTGGCGGAGTTGTGCCAGGCAGCGCTGCAGCGAAGTGACAACACCGCGGGCAACCTGCTGCTGAAGACGATCGACGGACCGGCCGGCATCACCGCCTTCGCCCGCAGCATCGGAGACGAGCGCACGCGGTTGGATCGCTGGGAGGTCGAGCTGAACTCGGCGATACCCGGTGACCCGAGGGATACCTCCACCCCGGCTGCGTTGGCGCTCGGGTACCGCGCGGTGCTGGCCGGTGACGCGCTGAGCCCAACGCAGCGCCGCCAGTTGGAGGACTGGATGCGGGCCAATCAGACCTCGAGCGTGCGTGCGGGGCTTCCCGAGGGCTGGACCACCGCCGACAAGACCGGCAGCGGTGATTACGGCAGCACCAACGACGTCGGGATCGCCTACGGGCCGAACGGCCAACGGTTGCTGTTGGCGGTGATGACGCGGTCGCAGGCCGACGACCCGAAGGCCGACAACCTGCGTCCGCTCATCGGTGAGTTGACGGCGCTGATCCTGCCGTCGCTACTCTGAGTGCTCGGCGGATTCGATTGCCGTCGAGCCGTTCTCGGTGTCCTGGATCGCGATCTGGCGGGCGCCGGCGGGGTTCTGCGACAACGGCACGCGTACGGTCAGGATGCCACGCTCGTAGCCGGCGGTGATGTTGTCCTCGTCGGCCTCGGCAGGCAGCGTCACGGTGCGCAGGAACGAGCCGTAGGAGAACTCCGACCGGGCGGTGGTGTCGGCGCGCTCCGAACGCTCGGCCTTAACCGTCAGCTGGCCGTCGGCCACGGTGATCTGGACGTCGTTGGCCGGGTCGATGCCGGGGATCTCGGCGCGCAGCTCGTAGTGGTCCTCGGTGACCTCGTCCTCGATGCGCATGAGGTTGCGCTCGAAGATCGGCCGCAGGCGGGGGAACGGGGTGATCCCGGCGAAGAACTCCGAGAGTTCGGGCAGCAACGGGCGAGGCTGGTGCGCGACGGGCAGGTTGACCATGGGTGACTCCTCAGTCCTGGAACGTCGATCGGAGGAAAAGGCCTTGTAACGCTTGCCCTTTCGATCCAAGCACTGACGTGGAGCCACTGGCCGAATGCGTGGTGAACAGCGCGCGTACGCGTGGCTGCTAGGTCACCCGCATCGAGTCGTCGCGCTGCAGGACGAAGAAATACGGCGCGCGAGAGTTCCGCAGGTCCATCGCCCCGATCACGGCGTCGTCGGTCAGTCGCCGGAATACGTCGTTGATGGGCAGCTGGTCGTACACCATCGTCGCGGTGTCCACTCCGCGGTAGCGGGTGGTGCGCAACCTGGCCTTGGGCGCGCGGGTCTGCAGCAGTGGCCGCAACGCCGCGATCGGCGCCGTCATCGACCGGTTCCGAAGCAGGGGGATCTTGGTCGACACCGCGAGGCCGCCGAATGCCGGCGCCGGGTTCAGGGCCCACAGCGATGATCCGTTCGCGGCGGGGAACAGCAGCGGGTGAACGGTCTCGCCGTCGACGAACTGCTTACCCCACCAGCCACTGGCTTCCAGCAGGCCATCCATCGGATGCCCGGTGGGCAACTCGGCACCGTGCCAGGTGCCGAGCATGAACTCGGGCTCGACGGCCGCGGCCGCGTCGAAGACGTCCAGCGCCTCACTGGTGGTCATCGGAACGGTGGGGAACAACTGCTGCAGCATGGACGCCACCATACTTGACACGTGTCAATTATGGTGGCCTCGGGAGTGCAGATCGCCCGGCCGAGGGTTCGGCCGGGCGATCGCGAGGTGTTCTTCTTACGCCAGGAACGGCGCCGGATCGGTGAACGGCAGGTCGAGATCCATGGCGACCTGCTCGGACAGCAGTCCGCCTTCGTGGGTCGAGAGGCCCTTGGCCAGCGCCGGGTCGCTCGCGCAGGCTGCCTGCCAGCCCTTGTCGGCCAGCTTGAGCACGTACGGCATGGTGGCGTTGGTCAGCGCGAACGTCGACGTGCGCGGCACCGAGCCGGGCATGTTGGCCACGCAGTAGAACACCGTGTCGTGAACGGCGAACGTCGGGTCGTCGTGGGTGGTGGGCCGAGAATCCTCGAAACAGCCACCCTGGTCGATGGCGATGTCGACCAGCACCGCGCCCGGCTTCATATGGGCCACGGTCGAATTGGTGACCAGCTTGGGGGCCTTGGCGCCGGGGATCAGCACCGCGCCGATCACCAGGTCGGCCTTCTTGACGGCCTCTTCCAGCTCGAGCGACGACGAGTAACGGGTCTCGATGCTTCCGTTGTTCTCGTTGTCGATCTTGCGCAGTGTGTTGATGTTCAGGTCGAACACCGTGACGTGGGCGCCCATGCCCTTGGCGATGCGGGCGGCGTTGTAGCCTGCGACGCCACCGCCGATGACGACGACCTCGGCCGGTGCCACACCGGGCACGCCGCCCATCAGTACGCCGCGGCCGCCCTGGGTGCGCATCAGGTGGTAGGAACCGACCTGTGCGGACAGCCGGCCGGCGACCTCGCTCATCGGGGCCAGCAGCGGCAGCGCGCCATCAGCCGTCTGCACCGTCTCGTAGGCGATCGACGTGGTGCCCGAGGCGAGCAGCGCATCGGTGCATTCCTTGGATGCCGCCAGGTGCAGGTAGGTGAACAGGGTCTGGCCCTTGCGCATGCGCGAGTACTCGGCCGCGATGGGTTCTTTGACCTTGAGGAGCAGTTCGGCATCGGCCCAGACCTGATCGGCGGTGGTGACGATCTGGGCGCCTGCGGCCTTGAAGTCGTTGTCGGTGATGGCCGAGCCTTCGCCCGCGCCGGCCTGAATGATCACGTCGTGGCCGCGTCGGGTCAGTTCGGCGACGCCTGCCGGGGTGATCGCCACGCGGTACTCGTTGTTCTTGATCTCGGTCGGGATACCGACGAGCATGATCGCTCCTTCAATGTTGGGGTGCTGAAAATAAGTGTGAAGAAACGTCGATTAATGAGCAATATCTCCGTTTAATATTCGTTACAGTCATCGAATGCCGGAAGAATCGTCAAACTCGCCGGGCCGCGCGACCCGTTCGCCGAAGGATGTTCGGCCTGAACTCGACGAGGTGGACCGTCGCATCCTGCTGGTACTGCACGCCGACGCCCGGATATCCAACAGCGCGCTGGCCGACGCGGTCGGTGTCGCCGCCTCGACCTGTCACGGTCGGGTCCGCAGGCTCCAGGAGATCGGAGTGATCCGGGGCTTCTATACCGACATCGATCCGGCGGCCGTGGGGCTGAGCCTGCAGGCGATGATCTCGGTCAGCCTGCAGTCGAACGCGCGCGGCAAGATCCGCAACTTCATCGCCCATATCCGCCGACTGCCGCAGGTGATGGACGTGTACTTCCTGGCCGGGGGAGACGATTTCATCCTGCACGTGGCCGCTCGGGATACCGAGGATCTACGGGCGTTCGTGGTGGAGCACCTCAATGCCGACGCCGATGTCGCGGGCACACAGACCTCGCTGATCTTCGAGCATCTGCGCGGGGCATCACCGCTCTGAGGTCACTGCGCCCGCAGGACCAGCCCGTTGCCGTCGGTGGCGGAGAGCTTCAGCTCGTCGGCGTCGATGGCGGTCTGGACCGTGCCCTTGAGCACCCGCAACACGGCCTGTTCGACCTCGCCGACCTCCGGTGCGCAGGCCATCCGGGTGGTAGCAAGCGGACCGAACTCGATGACGGCCGGCGACCCGGAAACGGTTGCACGGCCGGTGATCCGGTTGCATCCGGTCGAGCCACTGACGGCGCCGTCGTCGGCGATGGTCAGCGTCGGCGTGGACTGTTCGAGCGCGACGGAGGTGGTGACCGCCTGCGCCGACACCAGGCTCGTGACCTGCCAGGTGGTGCCGGTGAGCGGACGATCCGGGTCGGCCACCTTCTTGTCCCGCAACGTGACGGTCGCGGCGTCCGTTCGCAACGTCAGGGCGTCGCCGGACAGGGACCAGGTCGGCTTGGCGTCGAAGAACTTCGAAACCCACGCATCCGAATCGCCGACCGGTGGCGCGCAGGCCATCATCGTCATGGCCAGTTGGGTGGTGATCCGGCCGTCGGCCAGATCGGCGGTGCCCGAACCATGGTTACAGCCGGCGAAGGTGCTGATCAGTTTCCCGTCGAAACCGACGGTCAGCGGCCCGCCGCCCGGGATCTGGTCGCCTTCGACCTTCTCCGACACAAACGTGCGGCCGTTGAGGTCGGCCGCGTCCGCGGCCGCGTTGTCCGAGCAGCCCATGAACGCGAGAACAGCGACGGCGAACGGTACCAGCGGGATCAGACGCATCGTTCCACCGTAGATGGCGAATGCATGTGCGCTGCGCGTACTCGCAATCAGGTTGCCTGACAGTTCAATTTCACCGTCGTTCTGACTCGCATCGACGCCCGCGCCGGCCCTGTCCGTTGGTGCGGGTGATCCAGTTGCCGGGGCCGGCGAGCGGGACGTTACCTCAGTTACTTCTACCCACGCGATGTGACGCACGCCTTGCTGCGGTCGCAATTTGATGTTTGCCGCACTCGGCGCCTTGCAGTTGCAGTCGTCTCTGATCGTTTGCGAGAGTTCTGCTCGCTCACTCGCTGGCTGCTGACCAACTGGTTGGCCGCGTCAACAAGTTGGAGGTTTGCGCGTGGCCTCATCCGGCGCGACATCGCGGGTCCGGCCCGATCGGCGGTTCAAGCACTGGCGGTACGACCCGCCGTACAAGACAGCGAGCGCGGGGATGATCATCGTGCTGGTTTCGGTGCTGACGTTGACGTGGATGCAGTTCCGGGGCGTTTTCGAGGAGAAGACGCAGCTGACCGTGTTGTCCGGTCGGGCTGGTCTGTCGATGGATCCGGGTTCGAAGGTCACCTTCAACGGTGTGCCGATCGGTCGGTTGGCGTCGATCGATGTCGTCACCGTCGACGACAACCCCGAGGCCAAGCTGACCTTGGACGTCAAGCCTCAGTACCTGAAGCTGATCCCGGAGAACGTGACCGCCGAGCTGCGGGCCACGACGGTGTTCGGCAACAAGTACATCTCGTTCCTGTCGCCGTCCAATCCGTCGCCGAACCGGTTGACGCCGGGTACGCCGATCCGCGCGCAGGGCGTGACCACGGAGTTCAACACCCTGTTCGAGACGATCACCGCGATCTCCGAGCAGATCGACCCGATCAAGCTGAATCAGACGTTGACCGCGACCGCTCAGGCTCTGGATGGGTTGGGTGACAAGTTCGGTCAGTCGATCGTCAACGGCAATGACATCTTGAGCGATCTCAATCCGCGTATGCCTCAGATTCGCCGTGACATCGCTGGATTGGCCGATCTGGGTGAGGTGTATGCCAATGCGGGTCCGGATCTGTTCGATGGTCTGACCAATGCGGTCACCACGGCGCGCACGCTCAACGAGCAGCGCGGGAATCTGGATCAGGCGTTGGTGGCCGCGGTGGGCTTCGGCAACACCGGCGGGGACATCTTCGAGCGCGGCGGGCCCTATCTGGTGCGCGGCGCCCAGGACCTGCTGCCGGGCAGCGAGATGCTGGACCGCAACAGCCCGGCGTTGGCGTGTTCTGTCCGCAACTATGCGGAGGCCGCTCCGAAGTTCGCCGCCCAGACCCGCAACGGCTACGCCCTTGAGCTGCATGACTTCCTGATCGGCGTGGGCAACCCGTACGTCTATCCCGACAACCTGCCGCGGGTCAACGCCAAGGGCGGGCCCGAGGGCCGGCCCGGCTGCTGGCAGCCGGTCACCAAGGACCTCTGGCCGGCGCCGTACCTGGTGATGGATACCGGTGCCTCCATCGCCCCGTACAACCACCTCGAGATGGGCCAGCCGCTGGTTTCCGAGTACGTGTGGGGCCGTCAGGTCGGCGAGAACACCATCAACCCCTAGGTCGAGCCCAAGGGCCGACCAGCCGTTCCACGATTCAAACGTTCGTTCGACATCACGGCAGATTCGACGGTTGTGGGTGCAGTGACAAACGAGGTCGACGTTGTCTGCAACCGGCCCGATACCGCCGGCAAGCATGGGCAGTAGGCTCCCAACCATGCGAGTTGGTGTTCTCGGGGCTAAGGGCAAAGTCGGCGCGACCATGGTGCACGCGGTCGAATCCGCGGAGGATCTGACATTTTCGACCGGGGTCGATGTGGGCGACCCGTTGACGTTGCTCACCGACACCAAGACCGACGCGGTCATCGACTTCACCCATCCCGATGTGGTGATGGACAACCTGAAGTTCCTCATCGACAACGGCATTCACGCGGTCGTCGGCACCACCGGATTCACCTGGGAGCGCATCGAACAGGTCGAGGCCTGGCTCAAGGAGAAGCCCGAGGCCGCGGTGCTGATCGCGCCGAACTTCGCCATCGGCGCCGTGCTCTCGATGCACTTCGCCCAACAGGCGGCGCGCTACTTCGAATCGGTCGAGATCATCGAATTGCACCATCCGCACAAGGCCGATGCGCCGTCGGGCACCGCCGCACGCACCGCAAAGCTCATCGCCGAGGCGCGAAAAGGCATGCCGCCCAACCCGGACGCCACCAGCACCGGACTCGACGGCGCCCGTGGCGCTGACGTGGACGGCGTGCCGGTGCACTCGGTGCGACTGGCCGGGCTGGTCGCCCATCAGGAGGTGCTGTTCGGAACCCAGGGTGAGACGCTGACGATCCGGCACGACAGCCTGGACCGGTCCTCGTTCGTGCCGGGTGTACTGCTGGCCGTGCGCAAGATCGCCGAGCGGCCGGGTTTGACCATCGGCATTGAACCGCTGCTCGATCTGTCGTGAGTGACGGCGCGCGGTCGCTGCGCATCCAACTGGTGATCGGCTTCATGTGCCTGGCGCTGATCGTCTACTTCCTGATGCTGGGACGCGCCGCGTTCGTCTTCATCACCTCGGGGGAGCCGGCCGCGATCGGACTGGGTGTCGCGCTGCTGGCGTTCCCGCTGATCGGTGTCTGGGTCCTGGTCACCACATTGCGTGCGGGTCTGGCGCACCAGCGGTTGGCCCGCCTGGCACGTGAGCAGGGAATGGAACTCGACGTCAGCGAGCTGCCGACGCGGCCGTCGGGGCGCATCGAACGCGATGCCGCCGACGAATTGTTCATCACGGTCAAGGCCGAACTGGAGGCCGACCCGGACAACTGGGTTCGCTGGTACCGGCTGGCCCGGGCCTATGACTTCGCCGGTGACCGCGGCCGCGCGCGCGAGACCATGCGTACCGCGGTGCGGATGCAGGAGCAACGCCCGGCATGACCAAGACACTGCTGGTGGTGCATCACACGCCGTCTCCGGCGACGCGAGAGCTCCTGGAAGCAGTGCTGGCCGGAACGCACGATCCGGACATCTCGGGTGTCACGATCGAATCGAAGCCCGCGTTGGCTGCAACCGTCACCGACATGCTCTCCGCTGACGGCTACCTTTTCGGCACCACAGCCAATTTCGGCTACATGAGCGGTGCGCTGAAGCACTTCTTCGATACGGTGTACTACCCGAGTCTCGATCATGTGGCCGGGCGTCCGTACGGGCTGTGGGTGCACGGCAACAACGACACGGTCGGTGCGGTGAGCGCGGTCGACAAGTTGGTGACCGGGCTGGCGTTGGTCAAAGCGGCTGACGTGCTTGAAGTTACGGGAGTGGTGGACGGATCCGTCCGGGAACGCGCCTACGAGTTGGGCGGCACGCTGGCTGCCACTCTGATGGACTGACGAGAGGACAGCTATGCCGGGGATTGCCGAACTTGCACTCGGAGCCGCGCCCATCGCCGGTGGTGCGATGCTCGGGGTGATCGCAGGCAACCTCAAGCCGCCGGACATCCGCGGCATGATCACCAAGGATCTCGATCTGCTGGACCGGTTGCCCGCCGAAGACGTCGAACGGAAAGCTCGGCTCAAGGCCAGCATCGACGAACGGATCGACGGCTTGATCGATGCGAGTGATCGCAGTCGCGAAATCCGTGAAGCCGCGATGTCCTACCGTGGGAACTGGCGGGACATCGTGGTTTTCGTCTGTGCGCTGCTGTTCACGTTCATCTGGTGGAACGTCAGTCACAGCCGGTCCAACTGGCTGGTGATGTTCATCGCGATGATCATCGTGTCCGTCGCCGCGGGCATCTATGCCGGGCGCGGAATAGTCCGCGCCGTCAACACCTTCCTGCACCGCAACGACCCCAAACCTCAGGCCTGAGCGAACCTCAGTAGTGGTACGTGTCGGACGGGGCCGGCACGTGGTCCGGATCGTCGCTGTACTCGGGTTCGTGGATGCCGTACGCCCTGGCCAGATCCAGGATCTTGTTGGCCCGGGCGATCCGGGGTAGGTCCGACCCGTTGCGGATCTCCCCGCCGTCACGCTGGAACTCGGCGAAAAACTCCTTGGCCCAGCTGATCTCGTCCTGAGACGGTGCCAGGCCCTCGTTGACGGTCGGGCACTGGTCGGGCGTCAGGCAGATCTTGCCGGTCATGCCGAACTCGGCGGAGACCGCCGTGGCCTCTGACAGCCGCAGCGCACTTGACCCCACGGTGGGTCCGTCGATGGCGCCGGGGAGCCCGGCCGCCTTGGCGGCGATGGTGAACCGCGACCGCGCATACGCCAGGGTTGCTGGGTTGTCGCCGAAACCGGTGTCGCGCCGGAAGTCGCCGATGCCGAACGCCAGCCGGAATGCTCCCTTGGCAGAGGCGATCTCGGTGATCCGCTCCAGGCCGCGGGCGGTCTCCACCAAGGCGACGATCGGCACGTCGGGCAGGCGGCGCGCGGTCTCGGTGACGTGATCCACCGATTCCACCATCGCCAGCATGACGCCGCCGACCGATGTGCCGATCAACATCTCCAGGTCATCGGCCCACCACGGGGTGCCGAAGCCGTTGATCCGGACCCAGTCGCTGTTGCCGTCGCCCAGCCATCGGGTCACCTTCTCGCGCGCGGACACCTTGTCCTTGGGGGCCACCGCATCCTCGATGTCGAGGACGACGATGTCGGCGCGGGAGCGGGCCGCAGGGGCGAACCGCTCATACTGCGCGCCGTTTACCAGCAACCAGCTCCGGGCCAGTACGGGGTCGATTCGGAACCCGGGCTCGGTGGGATGGGACTCGTCGGAGAAGGGCTGGTCATACACGCCGTCAATCGTCGCTTACCGCCTACGCCGGGGCGAAAGCGGCCCCGAACACCCGCTCGGTGTTCTCCCAGTGCCGCTTTGCGGCGGCCTCGTCGTACACCGCCGTGTGGTCGGGTACCGCAAAGCCGTGCGCTGCGGGATAGAACTCGATGGTGTGGTCGACGGCGGCGCCCGACAGCGCGTCCTCCAACCTCTTGCCGTCGTCCTCGGTGAAGGAGGCGTCGTTCTCGGCCGCGGCGACGTAGACCGTCGCCCGGATCTTGTCGGCCAGCAGGTGCGGGCTGTCCGGATCGTCCTCCACGGCCAGCCTGCCGCCGTGGAAGGACAGCGCGGCCGCGACCCGCTCGGGCACCCGCGTGGCCACGATCAGCGACGCCCGCCCGCCCATGCAGTAGCCGGTGGTGCCGAACTTGTCGCCGGAGACGTCGGGCCGGCCCGCGAGGTAGTCGAAGAACGCCTCGGCGTCCGCGGCGAAGACCTCCGGGGTGAGAGTGCCCATCAACTCGAAGAGCTGCCTGCGCTGCTCCTGATCGGTGAACACGGTGTTGAGGTCGAAGGGGCCCCAGCCCGGGGTTCGGTAGTAGACGTCGGGCACCAGCACGACGTAACCGAATCCGGCCAGCTCGGCAGCCATCTCTTCCATGGTCGGGCGCAGGCCGCCGGCATCGGGGAACATCACGACCCCGGGCCAGGGGCCGTCGCCCTCCGGCGTGGCGATGGTGACGCGGCAGGTGCCGTCAGCGGTGGTGATCGTGTCTGTGGTGGTCGGCATGGCTACCGTTCTACTCCCCGCAGCGACACGTAAGCTGAGTGTGTGCCGATCCAGACCCCCTACGAGGACCTGCTGCGGAAGGTGACCGAGCAGGGGGTGGCGAAATCCGATCGCACCGGTACCGGCACCCGCAGTCTGTTCGGGCACCAGATGCGTTACGACCTGGCCGCCGGCTTTCCGTTGATCACCACCAAGAAGGTGCACACCAAATCGGTGATCTACGAGCTGCTGTGGTTCCTGCGCGGCGATTCGAACGTGCGGTGGCTACAAGATCACGGCGTGACGATCTGGGATGAATGGGCCAGTGAGACAGGCGATCTCGGTCCCGTCTACGGCGTGCAGTGGCGCTCGTGGCCGACCCCGTCCGGTGAGCAAATCGACCAGATCTCGAATGCCCTCGATCTGCTCAAGCGTGATCCCGATTCGCGGCGCAACATTGTCTCGGCGTGGAACGTCGGCGAGATCCCGCAGATGGCGCTGCCGCCGTGCCACGCCTTCTTCCAGTTCTATGTGGCTGACGGGAAGTTGTCCTGCCAGCTGTATCAGCGCAGCGCGGACCTGTTCCTCGGCGTGCCGTTCAACATCGCCAGCTATGCCCTGCTGACCCACATGATGGCCGCGCAGGCCGGGCTGGGGGTCGGCGAGTTCGTCTGGACGGGTGGCGACTGCCACATCTACGACAACCACGTCGAGCAGGTGGCGCTGCAGCTCGGACGGGAACCCCGTCCGTATCCGGAACTCGTTCTGGCGCATCGAGACTCGATCTTCGACTACACCTACGAGGACATCGCGATCGTCAACTACGATCCGCATCCCGGGATCAAGGCCCCAGTCGCTGTATGACCGATGAACACAAGGCAGCCGATCTTCGGCAGCTGGCGATGATCTGGGCGCAGTCCACCTCGGGTGTCATCGGGCGAGCCAACGACATCCCGTGGCAGCTGCCCGAGGATCAGGCCCGGTTCAAGAAGCTCACGCTCGGGCAGACGGTGGTGATGGGCCGGCTGACCTGGGAGTCGCTGCCGGCCAAGGTCCGCCCGTTGCCGGGCCGGCGCAACGTCGTCATCACCCGCGATCCCGGATATGCGGCCGAGGGCGCCGAGGTGCTGACCGGGCTCGACGACGTCTTCCGTGGTTGGGTGATCGGCGGGGCGCAGATCTATGCACAGGCACTTCCGCTCGCGGTCCGGTGCGAGGTGACCGAGATCGACATCGACCTGCCACCCGCCGAGGGCGACGCGATGGCACCTGAGCTCGACGAATCCTGGACGAAGACCACCGGCGAATGGTTGACGAGCAGTTCGGGACTGCGGTACCGATTCTGCAGCTACGTGCGCGCGCGGTAGCCGGCCAACCTGCGCACCTCGCTGTCGAGGTCTTCGGCGGCCAACTCGTCGATCCGGTTCTCCAGAGCCTTCACCTCGTCGCGGTCCAGGTCGCCGGGTCCCATGGGCCCGATCAGATCGCCGATGACGACGACCGCGTGGCAGCGGATCAAGGGCTCGGAATGGTCGAGTCCGAGCCGGGCGCCGGGCAGGTCGGCGGCGTCGAGCGTGCAGTATCCACGTCCGGGCTCCAGGTCCGCCGCCACGATCGGCGCGACAGACGGATCCGCGAGCCCGGCGGCCAGCAGCGTGTACTCCAGCGGCGGATGTCCGCGGCCGTGATCGCGGAACGATCGGTACGGCGCGGCGACTGCTGCCGACCTGCTGCCGGCCGGCAGGTCCTCGCGTGCCAACACCTCCGGCCCGGCGCCGAGGCGCCCCAGCGCCGCGGCCACCCAGTCGTGGCCGTTGCCGCGCAGCGGCAGTGCTGCCCACAACGCGTCCAGCACCTCGGCCGTCGCGATGTTCAGGTCCGCGAGCAGTTTGGCGCCTGTCCACGCGGTCTCGGTGCGGCCGAGCGCCGCAATCCCGACCGGAACGGCGGCCGGACCGGTGTCGAGCAGGAGCGCGGTCGCGCGTTCGCGGCCGAGTGCGTCGTCCGGGCCGGGGATGAGACCTGTCGCCGCTGCCAGAATCGCCACCCGCTGCTCAACCGGCATGGCGAGCACGTTTCGTTCGGCCTCCGCCGCGGCGACGTATTCGGGGAAGTGGCGCCGCAGTTCGTCGGTGGTCAACGAACGAACGAGAAGATCGGCGTCCCGGTCGTCGAGGTAGACCACCGCGTCGTCGGCCAGGGTTCCGTCGGCGACGAGCGCGCTACGGGTTCGGGCGGCGATGTTCAGCATCGCCTCGGCGAAGCGGTCCCATTCCTGCTCCCACTGCGCACGGGGTAGCCCGGTGACGGCTGCACAGAGCCGCTCACCCCACTGCGAATCGGTTTCGGACCACTCGTAATCCTGGTACTCCCAATCGGGCGGGCTGAACCGGCAGTCCGGGTCGTCGACCGATTCTTCGGTGGCCAGCGCGAGGTTGGGTAGGTAGATCACCCCGGTGGTCTCGGCGTAGAACTCGCTGAACGCCTCGGCATACGGCGTCTCGGCATCGGCTGCCTCGACCATCCGGCGGACCGCATTCGCAGCGGCCAGGGTCAACTCGGTCTCGAACGCATCCCAGTCGAACGCCACGCGGATCAGTATCGCCAATCCGCTCCGCTACTTGTCGGGCCCGTCGCTCCAATCCGCTCCGCTACTTGTCGGTCCCCTAGGGGACGATGGCAGAGTGGCCACACTCACCCCCGCACAGGCCCGCCGCATCGCCGCCGCCGCGCAGGGGTTTCACGACCCCAAACCCCGCGGCCCGGTCACCCGTGCGCATCTGCGCAAGCTGATCTCCCGGATTCAGGTGCTGCAGCTGGATTCGGTGTCGGTGGCGGTGCGGGCACATTACGCACCGGTGTTCAGTCGCCTCGGACCGTACGACCGCGACGCGCTGGACCGGGCAGCTTGGTCGCACAGCGCGCGCTCGCCCCGGCTGCTGGTGGAGTACTGGGCACACGAGGCCGCCCTGATGGCCGTCGAGGACTGGCCACTGCTGCGGTGGCGGATGCGGGAGTACACCCACGGCCGGTGGGGCACCGAGATCGTCCGGAAGAACCCCAAGCTGGCCGAGGACATCGTCGCCGCCATCGCCGAACTCGGCCCTTCGACCGCCGGTCAGATCGAAGCCCACCTGGAGTCCGAGCCGCGCGGCAGGAAGGGGCCGTGGTGGGACCGCAGCGAGACCAAATGGGTGGCCGAGGCGCTGTGGTCGTCGGGGGTCCTGACGACGGCGACGCGCGTCGGGTTCGCCCGGCACTACGACCTGACCGAACGGGTGCTGCCACCGGAGGTGCTGGCCCGGCAGGTCGACGACGAGGAGGCGGTCCGCGAGTTGGCGCTGCGGGCCGCGACCGCGCTGGGCGTCGGCACCGAGGCCGATATCCGCGACTACTTCCGGATGGGGGCCAGGCAAGTCAAGCCGGCGATCGCCAAACTGGTGGCCGACGGGGAGCTGGAATCGGTCGACATCGACGGTGTTCCGGCGTATCTGCGGGCAGGCCAGACCGTGCCGCGTCGTGACCGCGGGACAGCGCTGCTGTGCCCGTTCGACCCGTTGATCTTCTTCCGGCCGCGGGTGGAGCGGTTGTTCGGTTTCCACTACCGGATCGAGATCTACACGCCGGCGCCCAAGCGCCAATTCGGTTACTACGTATGGCCGTTCATGCTCGACGGCGAGCTGGTGGCGCGCGTGGATCTCAAACGCACCGATGCCGCGCTGCAGGTGCTGGGCGCCTTCACGGAGGACGGCCAGGACCCCGCGCGGGTGGCGGAGGCCCTGGCCGTCGAGCTGAGGACGATGGCGTCGTGGCTGGGGGTGGGCGAGGTCGAGGTGGGGGGCCGTGGCGACCTCGCCGAGCCGTTACGTCGCCGGATCCTCAGCTAGTTCAGGGACCCCGCGCCCTCGGATCATGTTGGCGGCGAAGATGATCGCGCCGATCACGAGCCACACGATGCCGCCGATCTTGGCCAGCGCGTCGGCGTTGATCAATACGTATCCGATGATCAGGAAGCCGATGGTCGGCACCACGAGGTGCAGCAGGTAGTTCCTGGACTTCTGGCGCACCACGTAGTACCAGATGACCGAGGCATGCAGCAGGCAGAAGCCGAACAGCGCACCGAAATTCACCAGCGACGAGATCAATCCGATCTGGCCGACGAAGAACAGCACCAGCACCAGGCTCAGCGCGCTGACCACCAGGATGGCTGCGATCGGGACCTTGCGGGAACTGATCGTGGACAGGAACGCGGGCAGTTGGCGGTCGCGGCTCATCGAGAACAACAACCGGCTGGTGGCGGCCTGGGCGGCCATCGCATTGGCGAAACCGACGGCCAGCACATTGACCACGAAGAACGCGTTCATCCAGCCGGTGCTCGACGCGGCCTGCACCAGCAGGAAGAACGCGTTGCCCACCTCGTCGTCACCGAACGATTCGCGGCCCCCGGCCAGCAGGCTGGCCAGCCAGGTCTGGGTGATGAACAGGAACGCCACCACGAACAGGGCGACGATCATCGCGCGGCCGGCCGGGTTCTTCTTGCCGGTCGATTCCTCGGCCAGCGTGGAGATGCCGTCGAAGCCGAGGAAGCTCAGCACCGCGATCGACAGTGCGGCCGCGATCAGCGGCGCGGTGACCAACTCGGAGTTCCAGATCGGCAGTGCGCTCCACCCGACGTCGGGCAGCGATTGTCCGTTGATGGCGCGCACCGCGATGATCACGAACAGCACGACGAAAACCAGTTCCACGGCGAGGAATACGCGGTTCACGATCTTGAGCGAACTCACGCCGAGCAGGTTGATGATCGTGTTCACCACCACGAAGACGATCGCCCACACCCAGCGCGGAGTACCCGGGAAGAGTCCGACCATCGACTCGGCGGCGAAGACGTAGAGCAGGGTGGGGATCAGCAGGTAATCGAGCAGGATGGCCCATCCGGCGAAGAAGCCCAGGCCGGGGTGGATACCGCGGCCCACATAGGAGTACACCGACCCGGCCAACGGGAACGACTTGGCCATCTGGGAGTAGGCCAGTGCGGTGAACACCATCGCGATCAGGCCGATCAGGTAGACCAGCGGCACCATTCCCGACGCGCTGTTGTAGACCGTGCCGAAGATGGTCCAGGGTGCGATGGGCACCATGAACACCAGGCCGTAGACGATGAGGTCTGCCGTGGAGACGGAGCGGCTGAGTTCCTGCTTGTAGCCGAATGATTCGAGATCGCGTTGCCCTTCACCGGTGGTGAGGTGGGCGGCGGCCGCTTCGATTGCCATCACGTTCCTGTCGAGTCGAGGGGGATGTAGGTCAGACCCGGGCGGCAGCGGCCAGATCGTGCTGATTCAGGAACTCGGCGATCACCGAGCGGAACTCTTCGGGTTTCTCCAGATGAGTGCAGTGGCTGGTGCCGGCGAACACGTGAGCGCGGGCGTCGGGGATGAGGTCGGCATAGGGCTGCCAGGTCGCCGGGGTGGCCTCGTCGAACTCGCCGGCGATGACCAGTGTCGGGGCGGTGACCGACGGCAGCCGGTCGATGATGCTCCAGTCGCGCAGCGTTCCGATGACATGAAACTCGTTGGGGCCGTTCATCGTGTGGTAAACGGTCGGCTCGGCCTCCATCTGGGCCACGGTGTCCGCGAAGTCCTTGGGCATCGGCTCGACCCGGCAGACATGGCGACGGTAGAACTCCTCCGTTGCGGCCAGGTACGCGGGATCGGTGACGGTGCCGTCGGCTTCATGTCGGTCCAGCGCTGCCCGGGCCTCCGGCGGCAGCTGAGCGCGGAGTTCGGCGGCGCCCTCGACCCACAGTTGCATCGAGGCGGGGGAGTTGCAGATCGACAGCGAAGCCAGTCCGGCCGGGGTGCGGACGGCGATCTCGGCGCCGAGCATGCCGCCCCACGATTGTCCGAGTACGTGGTACCGGTCGACGCCGACGGCCTCGCAGACGGTGTGGAACTCGTCGACGAAGAGCTGTGGTGTCCAGAAGTCGGCAGGGGCGTCGGGCAGGTGTGTGCTGTTACCGCAGCCCAATTGGTCGTAGTGGATGACGGTGCGGCCGGTCTCGTCGGCCAGCGCGGCGATGTTGGCGACGTAGTTGTGCGCCATGCCGGGTCCACCGTGCAGGACGAACAACGGAAGAGCGTCGGGGCGGGCGCTGTCGGGTGTGGTGACCTGGACCCAGGTCTCATGACCGCGGAAGGGCACGGTGCGGCTGGTGCGAGGCATGGCCGTCAGCATGGACCATTAATGGTCTTGTGACAAGACCATTAATCAGGATTTAATTTGCGACGTCGATATTGTGTGCCCATGGGGAATCCCGAGCCGCAGACGACAGCGCCCGCGGGCGCCACGCCCGGGCTGCTCGAGCGCGAGCTCGAACCCTCGTCACGGGTGGATGAGATCACCGACCGGCTCGTCACCGCGGTGGCGATCGGCGAGTACCTGCCCGGTTCGCGCCTGCCTGCCGAGCGTGAGCTCGCCGCGTCCCTGCGGGTCGGCCGGATGACGGTACGCGCGGCCCTGGCCCGGCTGGTTGAGCTGGGATTGGTGGAGACCCGGCGCAGCGGCCGCGGCGGCGGCACCTACGTGCTGCAGCAATGGCCGGAGTCTTCGACGGCCGCCGTTGGGCGCAGTTTGACCATGCGGCTCGACGAACTCCGGGACCGCTGCGATGCCATCTGCCGAATCCACGGTGCGGTATGCCGTGCGGCCGCGGAGGCGCGAACCGACCGTGACCTCGCGGTGTTGAGGGAGCGGCTCGAGGCTTACCGCTGCGCCGAGAGCGGTCTGGCCGCCCAGCAGGCGGACAGCGCGTTGCACCTGGCGATCATGGATGCGGCCGGCAATACCGTGCTCAAACAGATGCTGCTCGAGTTGGAAGCCTCCGTGAGCATCGCCGCACCGGCCCACCTGTGGGGTGAATCGGCGACCATGCGCGAGATGGAACTACGGGCCCTGCGAGAGCACGAACAGCTGATCGATGCGATCGCCGGGCGTCGCGGGGACGACGCCGAAGCGCTGGCCCGCGCACACCTGGCGATCGACTTCGAACACATCACGGCCGCGATGCGGCGCGCCGGGGGCCTGGCCGACTGACGGGCGGCCCGGGTGCCTAGCCCAGGAACCGCTCGCGGTAGTCCCGGAAGCGCTCGGCCAGGGCGGCCGGATCGAGGTGAAGGTCGGCAGCCTCATAGATGACGCCCCCGTACCGTCCGCGGGGATGTTCGGTGAGGAAGTCGGTCATCGCCGCCCGTACGTCGTCGCCGAACGGCTGGTCGGCGAGTCGGTAGATGTCGGCGAGCGTGCCCCGCTCGTCGGCCATGAAGTCGTCGAACCGCACGTCGATGGATTGCCCGGCGGGCAGTGCATCGCGGTCGCGGATACAGCCGGCGAGCAGATCGTCGATGCGGGTCAGCCAGTGTCCGGTCAGCTGCGCCACGTCGGGCCGCGTGACCGCCATCCGGGTCGCGTAGCAGATCATGGTCATCATCGACAGCGTCACCTCGACCGGATCGCGATGGGTGACAACGAAAGTCGCGTCCGGGAAGGTGGCGGCCAGCGTCGGGAACTGTTCCAGATGCTGGGGCGATTTGAGTACCCAGCGGTTCCCTCCACGCAGCCACTGCATGGCCCGCAGGCTGCGCTTGACGTACGCGTAGGACGCCGCCTGGTCGTGTGCCTTGTAGTGAGCGGTGAAACTCGGTACGTAGTAGGTGGTTTCGAACAACATGCCCGAGATGTCGTTGGCCAGGAGCTGGATCTCCTCGTGGGCGTGCTCGACGGTCATGTCATGCATCCGCCGGAACTCCGGCAGCGAGGTGTTCACCAGTTCCAGGCCGGCGGCACAGCGATCCCGGCGCGGTCCGGGGGTGTCCTCGCCTGGGCAGGGCAGCGGTTCGAGGCTCTCCCAGTAGGGCAGGTACCGCAGGGCGGGATCGGCGGCGAGCAGGTTGTGTAGATGCGTGGTGCCGGTGCGGGGGAGACCGCAGATGATGATCGGCCGTTCGATCCCGATGTCCTCGATCTCGGGATGGTCGGCGATCAACGCCTCCAACCGCAGCCGGTTGACCAGGTTGCCCACCAACTGCTCGAACGCGATCGCCACGCCGGTATCGGACAGACCTGCTTCGTCGCGCAGCGCCGTGCAGAGCACGTCGAGACGTTCCCGGAAGGCAGGGTCGCCGAAATCGTGCAGCCCGGTTCTCTCGGTTGCGGCCGCCAACATCGCGTCCAGGTCGAGGTCCAGGTTCGCGCCGTAGGCGGCGAGTCCTTCTCGGATAGGTTGGGCTGCAGCGGGATACACCGGGTTGCTGAGGTCATCGAACCGGATCGGCGCCGGACGTCGCATGCTGGTGGTCACAGGGCCGCCACCTCGGCCACGTCGACCACCCGGCACTGCGGGTGCGCGGGAGTCTCGTCGGGCAGGAACCAGCGCAGCCAGATGAGGCCCTTGGGCCTCCCGGCCGTCGAGACCCAGTTCGGGTGGCCGGGATCCTTGTCGCTGATGACGATGCGCCAGGATCCGTCCGGTTCGTAGGTGACGTGGGCGCCGTTGATCGTGACGCGTTCGTGGGTGTAGTCGTAGGTGTGCAGGAACGGATTCCACAGGCACAGGTTCCAGAACACGCAGTCCGGTGAGGTGCCTTCGACGATCAGGGCCTGGTCCGGCTCCAGATCGTAGGCGCCCATCGCATACGCCGCGTCGGCCGCCGACCAGCCGTAGGCGTTCTGGGGGACCGGGAACGGCGGGTGCAGCTGGTTGGCGGGTTCAACTCTGGTGGGCAGGAAGGACACCTGCTCGTGCAGCCAGCTCCTGGCGTAGCGGAACCGTCGGGCCAGCTCGGCGGCACTGTCCGACCGCCGGGCCGGTGGGTCGAGCGCCTCGATCCGCCACGTCGGCCGGCGATCGGTGCTCGGATCGTTCAGATAGTCACGGGTCAAAGCGAATTCGGTGTCTGCGTCGAGTTTGAGCCAGGAGCTCTCGTGAGATTCGGGGCTCATGACGAACTCGAAGTTCCCGTCCTCGTCGAACTCGAGATCGCGATTGTTGATGGTGCCGACGATGCGATCGCTGTAGCGGCCCTCGCCCGGCCCGCCGTAGACGGTCATCGACAGATAGACGGCATCGCCGCGGTTGCCGGTGACCCGGTAGGTACGGGCCGGGTTCAGCGGAGCGAGTTGATAGAAGGCGTCGGAGTTGTCGCCGCCCCATTTGAGGTACGGGCTGATGACGTCGACCAGGATCGGCTTGTCGCGGTCGCCCCACACGTAGGCGTCGACGCTGACCCGCAGCACACTGAACGCCAGGCGGTAGCCGTCGAGCAGGTCCGGTTCACTCAGCGCGGGTTCGGTGGTGAGCAGCTTCTGTTCGATGCCGCGCATCTCGTCGAGAAGCGCGTTGAACGCCTCGGACAGCTCGGTCCTGTCGGTCATGCTCGGTCCTTCCTTCGGGGGTGGGTACGTCCGGCTCCTTCGATCAGCAAGGAGCACAGTCGATCTGCGGTGGTGTCGACGTCGACGTCCGGTTCCATGTGGGCGGAGTAGAACGCGGTGCCGATCAACGTTTGGTAGACCATGTCGGCGTCGACGTCGGGGTGGACCCGGCCCTGCTCGACGCCGGAGGAGACCAGGGACCGGAATGCGTCCTTGGTCCGGGCGTCGAGCAGTTGCTGGGTCCGGATGTGAAGTTCCGGGTCGCGTCGGCGCTCGGTAAGGATGCCGAGCGCGGCGGCCTCGACCACGGGGTCGCGCCAGAAGGTGAGTACCGCGCGGGCGAACGCACGAACGTCGGTCTCGAAATCTCCTGATACCGAAAGGAGTTCGCCGTCAGGCGGCTGGCCGAACGCGGCGTCGAAGACCAGGTGGGCCTTCGACGGCCAACGCCGGTAGATGGTGGGCCTGCTGACGCCCGCCTCGCGCGCGATCGCCTCGATGGACAGCTGGTCATAGCCGTCGTGCGCCAGCAGGCGACGGGTGGCGCTCATGATGTCGCGCTGGGTTTGCGGATCACGGGGCCGTCCCGGGCCTGTGAGCGAGGACACACCATTAAGTTACGATGCGTCACGTAATTGAGTCAAGAGGTGGATTCGCGTGCCGATTCGACGCGGAGAGGGTGCGTGGTCGCAGTGGTGCCGAGGCCGATCAGGTCCCGCGGTCGATCAGGTCGAACACCATCACCGCGTGTGAAAACCGTTGGGGCGTCACTCCCACCGGGCCATACGGATGGTCGAGCATGAAGACCAGGAAGAGCAGCAAGGCCAGCAGCACGGTGACGGTGCTGACCAGGATCATGTGGGCGCGACCATTCTCGAGTCGCATGAAGCTGGCCAGCGTGATCAGCACCAGGCTGCCGAAGATCAGGGCGCTCCACAACAGGACAGGTATCCGCGGACTCGAATTGAGGATGCGCGCACTGCGGTCCGACGTCAGGGTGGCCAACTGGCTGAGGAACTGACTGTTGATCGGGGCGGCGGTCGAGTCCGATTTGGCAGTACCGACGATGCGGTACATCTCGGTGAGAGCGTGCCGGCCGTTGTTGCTGATGGGGCCGAACTCTTCCCTGCCCCATTCGGGACCCTGTACCGCGGCCGCGTACGCGCGCAGTTGCTCACGTACCTGGGCCTGTTCCGGCTGCGGCATGGCCACCGTTTGCCGGTACATGGTCACCAACGTCGAGGCCTCGTTGGACACGTTCGTCTGGGCAGACAGGTATTGCTGCCATCCGACGACGACGGTGAACCCGAGGAGCGCGCCGTAGACCAGGCCGACGACGGTGAGGAACGGTGACAACACCGAGTTGTGCTCCGGTCGCGTGTCACGCGCGATGACCCGGCTGGCCAGCAGCACGCTGCCGACCGCCAGGCCGACTGCGCCCACGATGACCACGGCGAGCAGGAGCCAGGTTCCGAACAACCCAAAGTCGCCCATAGTTGACACAGGATGCCAGCACACTTCTCGACGCGGGGCGGATCGTTCGGTTTGGTCCCGCAGGCGACGGTTCAGATCATCTGCAGTGCCGCCAGATAGAGATCGGTGGAGGCGAAGGCATTGGTGGGCTTGACCCGTTTGTGGGCGACACCGCCGAGGCGCCGCTCGGAGAAGATGATGCGACCGTCCGGGCTGAACCCGATCTCCAGTTCGGTGGCCACACCCGTAGCGCTCAGCAGGGGGTGCTCCCACACCATGGTGCGGTACTCCGCGTTGGGGCCGCTGTCGAAGATCAGGTCCCAGTCCTTCTCGTTGGCGCGTTCTCGCACCAGATCCAGAATCTCGTAATGCACGGTGGCTCCTCTCATGATCACTTTCGGTTCGGTACTGCGGAGATAAGGTGCGCTGCAGGGATATCGAGTGCCCCCTCAGCGTCCTTCAATCGAGATCGGTGGGCTGTCCGCCGATCGGACCGGGGCCGGGACCAACTCCGGATCCGCCGAACGGGGGACAAGCGGGGACGGAATGGTTGCTGCCCCGCGATCAGCGACCATTCCGTCGGTGCGGGGCGGTCTAGTGCGTGCTACGGCCGGGAAGGACCTGAGTCACCGTGGCCAGCAGGTCGGCGCCCTCCGGGCCACACAGCCCGCGAGGGTGACCGCTGCGCCAAGGAGCAACAGTGCCAGTGCATTTCGGTGTGGCTTACCGGCAGAGCCATCAGCCGAACCGGCGATTTTGCGTAGCATCGGGAGACCTTCCGTTTCAGGTGGGTGGGCCGGGTGGCAGGGCAGGGTCCAAGGTGTGAACCGCCACCCGGTGTCCGGGGAACAGGACAGTAAAGAGGAAGGGTCCGACAAGCCCGGTGCTAGATGACGTCCAGGAATTCCTCGGGGACGGTCACGACCGCCTCGGTATTGCCCTGTGAATCGGTGAACTCCACCTCATAGGCGGGTGGGAGGCCGGACTGCGCGTATCTGGTGTGGTCCATCACGACGGTCCCGACCGCACCGGCCGGCAGGTTGTGTTCCGGCAACGGTCGCCGCAGGCGGACCAGGCCGTATTCTTCCGGCTTCACCTGCTCGGCCGGCCCGGGACTCTGCGTCCGCTCGTATTCGGCAGCGCTGGAGACGGCGAGCGCGACGGCACCGCCGACGGCCGCGAGGAACGCGATGACCACCAGCCAGCCGTATCCCGGCCGCGACACATCACCGAGCAGAACCACGCCGACGATGCCGGGGACAACGGTTTCACCGACCACCAGCGCCGCGGCCACACCGTTCACCGAACCCACCTGCAGGGCAACGGTGAACAGGTAGAAGCCGCCGAGACCCGCGACCAGCACGGCCCACATCGCCGGGTCCGCGATCAGCACGCGGAGGTTCAGGGGATCGAGACCGTCGACGAGTCGTATCGCCACCGCCATCGCCCCGTAGAGCACGCCGGCGATCAGGCCCGCGGGCACGGCAGCGTTGCGCCCGAGCAGCCGGACCAGTGCGGCGCCAAGACCGAGGATGATCGCGGACACCACCAGGACACCCCAGTGCGTGACCGCGCCGGGATCCCGGTCGCCGAGGGGTCCCGCGGTGGCTCCCAGGATGCACAGCGCCACAAGAACTATCGCGATCGCGGTCCAGTCGCGCCGATGGAGTCGAACGTGGAGAACGAACAGGCTCAACACGGCGGTGACCACGAGATTGGCGCTGATGATCGTCTGCGACAGGAACAGTGGGATCAACCGGGCCGAGACCAGGCTGCCCACGAAACCCAGCAAGTCCAGCGCCATGCCTGCGATGAAGACCGGGGCCAGCATCGCGCCGATCGTCGAACGCAGGGTGGGGCCGCGGTCTGCGGTTTCGGTTGCGTCGACGGAATGGCTTGCGGCGTACGACTGCAGCACCGAGGCGGTGCCGTAACCGACGCACGCGAGCAACGCGGCCGCCACTCCGATCAGCACTGCGAACCGCCGGACATCTGGCGATTGTAGGAGCGCGACAGGCGCGGCCGGGCGAACCGGCGCCGATTTCTACCGCAGGGTCGTGGTTGTGGCGGCACTGACAGCTCTGGCGTGGAAATCGGCGCGCTGCCGATCCGCGCCGGACCCGTCAACAGTCCGGACCCCGCAACAGTAGGGTGGGCGAGTGGCCGAGATCGCGCCGCTGCGCGTGCAGCTGATCGCCAAGACGGAATTCCAGGCGCCGCCTGACGTGCCGTGGAGCACCGATGCCGACGGCGGACCTGCGCTCACCGAGTTCGCCGGCAGGGCCTGCTACCAGAGTTGGTCGAAGCCCAATCCGAGGACGGCGACCAACGCGAGCTATATCCGTCACATCATCGATGTCGGGCATTTCTCCGTGCTCGAGCACGCGTCGGTGTCCTTCTACATCAGCGGTATCTCCCGATCGGCCACCCACGAGCTGATCAGGCACCGGCATTTCTCCTACTCACAGCTCTCGCAGCGCTACGTGCCCGAGAACGACGCCGAGGTGGTGGTGCCGCCCGGCTTCGAGGACGACCCGGAGCTGGTGGAGATCTTCACCGCTGCCGCCGACGCCAGCCGCGCCACCTACACCGAACTGCTGGCACGCCTGGAGGCCAAGTTCGCCGACCAACCCAATGCTGTCTTGCGCCGCAAACAGGCCAGACAGGCCGCCCGGGCGGTGCTGCCCAACGCCACCGAGACCCGCATCGTGGTCACGGGCAACTACCGGGCCTGGCGCCATTTCATCGCGATGCGGGCCAGTGAACACGCCGATGTGGAGATCCGCAGGCTGGCGATCGCCTGTCTGCGCGAGCTCGTGGAAGCGGCTCCGGCGGTGTTCTCCGATTTCGAGATTTCGACGCTGGCGGATGGTAGTGAGGTGGCAACGTCTCCCTTGGCCACAGAGGCTTGAGACCACCGGGTAATCTTGGCGCGTGAGTACGAGCGGAATCGATGTAACGGCGCAGTTGGGCACGGTGTTGACCGCAATGGTGACGCCGTTCAAGCCCGACGGCTCGCTCGATCTCGACACCGCCGCTCGGCTGGCCAACCACCTGATCGACGCCGGCTGCGACGGCCTGGTGCTCTCCGGCACCACCGGCGAATCGCCGACCACCACCGATGACGAGAAGCTCGCGCTGTTGCGCGTCGTGCTCGAGGCGGTGGGGGACCGGGCCCGCATCATCGCCGGCGCGGGTTCCTACGACACCGCCCACAGCGTGCACCTGGCCAAGGCCTGCGCCGCCGAGGGCGCACACGGCCTGCTCGTGGTGACCCCGTACTACTCGCGGCCCCCACAGGCCGGTCTTCTCGCGCACTTCACTGCCGTCGCCGACGCCACCGACCTGCCCAACCTGCTCTACGACATCCCGCCGCGGTCCTCGATCCCGATCGCCTGGGAGACCATCCGCGCTCTGGCCGGGCATCCCAACATCGTGGGCGTCAAGGACGCCAAGGGCGATCTGCACGGCGGCGGCCAGATCCTCGCCGAGACCGGGCTGGCGTACTACTCGGGCGACGACACGCTGAACCTGCCCTGGCTGGCCATGGGCGCGGTCGGTTTCGTCAGCGTCTGGGGACATGTGGCCGCCGGCCAGTTGCGGGACATGCTGACCGCGTTCAACTCGGGCGATATCGCCACGGCCCGCAAGATCAACCTGTCGTTGGGCCCGCTGGCCCGCGCCCAGGCCCACCTCGGCGGGGTCACCATGTCCAAGGAGGGCCTGCGGTTGCAGGGATTCGATGCCGGCCTGCCACGGCTGCCGCAGATCCCCGCCAGCCATGCCGAGATCGAGGCGCTGGCCGCCGACATGCGCGCGGCAGCGGTGTTGCGATAGTGACCGCCGAACTCGCGCCCCCCAAGCCACTGGCCCCCGGCGGTCTGCGAGTTACCGCGCTGGGCGGAATCAGCGAAATCGGCCGCAACATGACGGTCTTCGAGCACCTGGGCAAATTGCTCATCGTGGACTGCGGTGTGCTGTTTCCGGGGCACGACGAACCCGGGGTGGACCTGATCCTGCCGGACCTGCGTCACGTCGAGGACCGGCTGGAGGATGTCGAGGCACTCGTCGTCACCCACGCCCATGAGGACCACATCGGCGCGATTCCGTTCCTGCTGAAGCTGCGTCCCGACATCCCGGTCGTCGGCTCGAAATTCACCATCGCGCTGATCCGGGAGAAGTGCCGCGAGCACCGCATCAAACCGGAATTCATCGAGGTCGCCGAGCGGCAGAGCAGCCGGCACGGCGTCTTCGAGTGCGAGTACTTCGCGGTCAACCACTCGATCCCGGGATGCCTGGCCGTCGCGATCCACACCGGCGCCGGCACCGTGCTGCACACCGGAGACATCAAGCTCGACCAGCAGCCGCTCGACGGCCGCCCGACCGATCTGCCGGGCATGTCGCGGCTCGGTGACGCCGGCGTCGACCTGTTCCTGTGTGACTCGACCAACTCCGAACACCCGGGCGTCAGCCCGTCGGAGAGCGAGGTCGGTCCGACGCTGCACCGGTTGATCCGAGGTGCCGAGGGCCGGGTGATCGTGGCCTGCTTCGCGTCCAACGTCGACCGCGTGCAGCAGATCGTCGACGCCGCGGTGGCGTTGGGCCGTCGGGTCTCGTTCGTCGGGCGCTCGATGGTGCGCAACATGGGCATCGCCCGCGAGCTGGGCTACCTGCGCGTCGCAGACTCCGACATCCTCGACATCGGCGCGGCAGAGATGATGCCGGCCGAGAAGGTCGTCCTGATCACCACCGGTACCCAGGGCGAGCCCATGGCGGCACTGTCGCGGATGTCCCGCGGTGAGCACCGCAGCATCACCCTGACCGCGGGCGATCTGATCATCCTTTCCTCGTCGCTGATCCCCGGCAACGAGGAGGCGGTCTACGGCGTCATCGACGCACTCGCCAAGATCGGCGCCCGCGTGGTCACCAATGCCCAAGCGCGCGTGCATGTTTCCGGTCACGCCTACGCGGGGGAGCTGCTGTTCCTCTACAACGGTGTGCGTCCCCGCAATGTGATGCCGGTGCACGGCACCTGGCGGCACATGCGGGCCAATGCGGCACTGGCCGCGAGCACCGGCGTGCCGCCGGAGAACATCGTGCTGGCCGAGAACGGCGTGAGTGTGGACCTGGTGGCCGGTAAGGCATCGATCTCCGGTGCGGTGACGGTCGGCAAGATGTTCGTCGACGGATTGATCACCGGGGATGTCGGCGACGCCACGCTCGGCGAACGTCTCATCCTGTCTTCGGGATTCGTGGCGGTGACGGTGGTTGTGCACCGCGAGACCGGGAAACCCGCCGCTCCGGCCCACCTGCACTCGCGCGGGTTCTCCGAAGATCCCAAGGCGCTGGAGCCGGTGGCCCGCAATGTCGAGCGCGAGCTGGAAAGCCTTGCCGCCGATAACATCACGGACCCCACTCGCATCGCCCAGGCCGTCCGGCGCACGGTCGGCAAATGGGTGGGCGAGACCTACCGGCGGCAGCCGATGATCGTTCCGACCGTCATCGAGATCTAGTCGAATTGGTGCGCTGAGCGACTCGGCGGTGCCGTTAGATTGGGTTGGTGAGCCGTCCCGCTGCTGAGGTGCCATTCGAGCGACGCCGCCCGATTCCCCCGTTGAACTCGGCGGACGAAGTGAAGCGCGCGGTGGTGTATCCGCATACGATCCGTGCGTTCGTGACGATGATGGCTGTCGCGGCCGTGTACCTGTTGGGCGTGGCGGCCTACGCCATCGCGACCCGTGATCACCAGAACATGGTTGTGTTCACCGTGCTGGTGGCAGTGTGGTTCGCGTTCTTGTTCGGTGCCACCAAGTTGGTGCTCCCGAGCCTGATTCGTCGCTTCCACGACCGGGTGTCGCGGGGCGGACTCCTGTGTGACGTGTACCCGGCAGGGTTTCCGGACGCCAGGGCCGCGATTCTGATCGACGCCGGGCTGCCCGACGCGCAGGCGGCTTACGTCCACGATGCGATCGTCTCGTTGCTCGGACGGTTGGCTGCGGATCCATCGGCGCGTGCGCAGGCCGGAGACCTGTTCGCCGGCAGCCGGATTCGCAGTGCCGACGAACTCGCGGGCCCGGGCGCCGCGGGCGGCTTCCTGGTGGCCGGCGACAAGGACCCGTACCAGGGGTGGCGTTTGATTCTTCCCGAGCCGAATCCCCGTGACCCGCATCGCCCGTACTCGAACGGTGTTGTGGTGCAGGTCGCCACGCCGAGCCCGGAGTCAGCCGGCAAGTAGCAGGATGCCGCCGGTCAGCAGGGCGACGACCTTGACGAGCTCGAACGCGACGTAGACGTAGTGTGCCTGCGAGCGCCCCTCCGCTTCCTCTCCCGGGGCGACGGCCAGCACGGCGTTCGAGCGCTGAGTCAGCTTGGGCCGCACGGCGATCAGCTGCACGGCCAGCGCCGTGACGGCAATCGCAAAGGCCGCGATCGTTGCCGCCGAAGGGCGGTGCATGGCGAGAGTCGAGATGACGACCGCGGCGAACGCGGTTTCCACGGTGTTGAGCGCACGGAAAACTCTGCGCCCGATGCCGAGTCCGATCTGCAGCGTCACGCCGGGCGCCCGGAACTTCAGCGGCGCCTCGATGAACGAGATCGCCAGCACCATGCCCAGCCAGCAGAAGGTCACGGCGACCGCGACGGCCAGACCGGCATTCATCATGAATCTCCTTTCGGACCCAGGCGGGCCACGCACAGATCCGGCTCGACGAACGCGTCGAGCCCCTCGACCGCAACGGGTGCCTGCCAGCTTTCCAACGCTCCCTGCATCAAACCCAGGTGGATCGGGCACACGATCGAGGCTCGGGTCCGGGCAAGTTCGAGAAATGGGCAGTGGCGCAATCGGAGTTGGCCGTTGTCGGATGGTTCCGGTGCGAAGCCGATGTCGTCGAGCATCGCCACAAGGGCACTGACGGCGGAGTCCGGGGAGTCGGGGGAGTCCACGTCGGGTCGCGGCATCGTGCGTCCCCAGGCCCGACCCATCTCACGGGCTCTGGCGGTGGGATCGTCGTCGGCGGCCAGTCCATCGGCGAGGATCTCGGCCAGCATCCGGTAGTGCGTCGGCCCGGTCGGATCCATCCGGCGCACCGCCCGGTACAGCTGCGGGGGACGCCCGGGGGTGCGGTGGTGAGGTTGGACACGCTCCACCTGTCCGCCCGCCTCGAGGTGTTCGAGGTGAAACCGCACGGTGTTCGCGTGAACTGCGAGTTCCGCCGCGATCTGCGCGATGGTCATCGGAGTGCTCGAGGTCTTCAGCATGCTCAGCACGTCAACCCGGCGCTTCCCGATCGCGGTGATCATGGATAGAGTTTATACAACTAAGAGTTGTAGAAACTAGAGCGTCGCGCTACCGACCCGGGAAGGGACCTGTCCGATGGCTGAAGACCTGTCTGGCCACGACGATGTCGAGCTGTTGCTGTGGCGCTTCTACAGCAAGGCGCTCTCCGATCCGGTGCTCGCCGAGCCGTTCGCCGAACTGCGCGCCAAGGGCCTGCGATCCCATCTGCCCGTCATGTGCGACTTCTGGGAGACCGTGCTCTTCCGGGCCGGGCTCTACCAGCGCAGCGCCCTGATCGTGCACCGCGAGCTGCATGCCCGACATCCGTTGTCGGCGCAGCATTTCGTGCGCTGGCTGACGTTGTGGACCGACACCGTCGACGAGCTCTTCGAGGGGCCGCACGCCGAGCGGGCCAAGCTCCAGGCGGGGCGCATCGCCAAGGCCATGCACCGGCGACTGGCCGGCGTCGATGCCGCCGAGCTCGACGCTCTGGTTGCCTGCTAACGCTTTTCGGCGAACGCCGTCCATTCCACCTGCGAGGCGGTCAGATTCCGGCCCGACGGTGAAATGTAGTGCTCGGTCAGGTAATCGGGCCCGGCCTGCTCGAGCAGCTGCCAGCCGTAGGGCTCGATGAAGCCCGCCACCCGGTCCGGATTCAGTCCGAACTGCCACAGCCGGCTGCGAACCCGGAACCGCCGGTACAACGATTCGGCCCCGTACCGGTTGGTGCCGTCGATGAAATCGCTGCGGACATACGTGAACGCCAACCGGCTCCCCGGTGCCGCGGAGCGGAGGAACTCGAACGTCGACCTGACCCCGTCGGCGCTCAGGTACTGCGTCACGCCCTCCCATACGAAAAAGGTGCGGTGGGTACTGACGTGCCCGTGCCTGGCGAGTTCGGCTGCCAGGTCGTCGCTTTCGAAATCCACCGGCACCAGGCGCACCGAGTCCGGCACGGTTCCCAGCGCACGGCGCACCACCGCGCGCTTGCGCTCGATGTTGACCGGCAGGTCCACTTCGAACACCGGGATCGTGCTGTGCCGGGCGAGCCGGTAGCCCTTGGTGTCCAGGCCGGCGCCGAGAACAACCACGGCGTCGATGTCCGCCAACGCCTGCGTGAGCTTGTCGCCGATGTAGCGCTTGCGGCAGGTCAGGTTCGCCCACAAGCCCGGACCCGAGCGCTCGGTGGCCCCGATCAGGAGCCTGCGGGCAACGGACCAGCGTGTGGTCCGGGTGAAGGCGCGCAGGCCGGGCGACAGGAACGCGCACGCCAGATCGTCGTCGACCAGCCGTCGCTGTACGGGCTCGTACTGTTCGACGGCGGCCAGCACCATCGGGCCGATCGCGGTTGCGGCGACGGGATCGCTCATCGCTTGTTGACGATGCCGGCATCGACGGGCAGTGTGACGCCGGTGATATAACGCGCCTGGTCCGACACCAGCCAGGCCACCGCATTGGCGATGTCCTCGGCCTGGACCACCTGAACCGGCAGTGCGTTGGCGAAATCCGTTGGAGCGTTTAGCTCCTCGGAGATGTGGCGCAACCAGTCCCGGGTGAACTCGTTGTTGATCATCGGGGTGTCCACGCCGGTGGGGTGGATTGAGTTGACCCGGATGCTGTGTGGGGCCAGGAAATTGGCGTATGCCCGCATCAGGCCGACCACCCCGTGCTTGGCGGCCGTATAGCCGAGCGAGCCGCGGTCGCCGCCGCCGACGCCGATCAGGCCGGCCGCCGAGCTGATCAACACGATCGACCCACCGTCGCCTTGGTCGACCATGATCGGCATCGCCGACTCGACCGTGTGGTGTACGCCGGTCAGGTTGACGTCGATGACGTCGCGCCAGCCGTCGGGACCCGACTGCATCGGGGCGATCCCGGCATTGGCGACGACGATGTCGAGCCGGCCGAGTCGGTCAACCCCTGCCTGCAGCGCCGTTCGCAGAGCTTGCTCGTCGCGGACGTCGGCTTGCGTGGCGACGATCCGTGCGCCCGTCTCCTCGACGAGTTTGACCGTGGCGGCCAGATCATCGGGGGTGGCCAGGGGATAGGGCACGGACTCGATCTGGTCGCACAGATCGATCGCGATGATGTCGGCCCCGTCGGTGGCCAGCCGCAGGGCCTCGGCCCGCCCCTGGCCGCGCGCGGCACCGGTGATGAACGCGACCTTCCCGGCCAGGGGGGCTTCGGCGTTCATCTACGCGCGCAGCTGTCCCTTGGCGGGGTCACCCGCGACGACGGGTTGCAACATTTTGATATCGGGGGCGCCGTCGAGCAGCTCGCCGATCGAGCCGAACAGGGTGCCGATCGCCGGGGCGGTGCTGTGGGCCTTGAGCGCATCGGCGTCGGCCCACTGCTCGACGAAGACGAAGGTGCCGTCGGCTTCGTGCAGCGAATACAGCTGGCAGCCCGGCTCGTCGTGGACCGCGCCGACGGCGTTGGTGCAGGCCTCGCGCACTGCGTCGACGGATTCGGGCTTGGCCTTCATGGTGGCGACGACGACAACAGGCATAGGTGCAGAACTCCTCGATGAGTGCCGAAACTGGACGAGCGTCCACCCTAGGCGATAACCCGGTGGATTTGGTTCGTATGGCTAAGTGTCATTTGATACCGTCTTGTGACCCGTGTGGCAGATGGTGATTGTGGGGCATATGCGACTAGGCTTGCGGGCATGGCTAACAAGACCGCCGGCCGATCCGGAGCGCGTTCGAGCAGGTCGAATGCCAGCTCGCGGGGCGGTTCGCGGCGTCAGGCGCCGGCCCGCAAGGGACGCCCGGCTGCGCCACGGCGTAAGCCCGCGCGCCGGCCCCAGGCTTCGCCTGTCTCCGCCGCCGGCCAGAAGCTCGGCCAGGGGGCCCGCGCCGGGTGGCTGATGCTGGCCAAGGGGGCAGGCTCGACCGCCCGCTCGGTGGGCCGGGCCCGCGACATCGAACCCGGCCATCGCCGTGACGGACTGGCACTCGCGCTGCTCGGCGTCGCCGTCGTCGTGGCCGCCAGCTCCTGGTTCCACGCGGCCGGCCCGGTGGGGCAGTGGATCGACACCGCGGTCCGCACCCTCATCGGAGGCCCGGTCGTCCTGGTGCCCGTCGTCCTGGGCGCCATCGCCGTCGTATTGATGCGCACTGAACCCGATCCGGAAGCACGCCCCCGGCTCATCCTGGGATCGGCCATGATCGCGCTGCCGATGCTCGGCCTGTGGCACCTGTGGTCGGGGTCGCCGCAGGATCCGATCGCCCGGCAGCACGCCGCCGGATTCGTCGGCTTCGCCATCGGCGGACCCCTGTCGGACGGCCTGACCGAGTGGATCGCCGCACCGCTGCTGTTCATGGGCGTGTTGTTCGGTCTGCTTCTGGTCACCGGCACGACCATCCGCGAGGTGCCCTCGACCCTGCAGCACATGTTCAGCACGCGGGCCTTCCACGACGATGACTACGACGACGAGTACGACTACGACGGCGAGTACGACGGGTCCGATGTCGACGACGACTACGACGACCTGTCCGACGGCTACTACGACGACGACGCCGCACGCGGTGACTCGCAGGCCCAGACCTGGCCGACGGCCGCGATCGAGGCACCCAAGGCGCCGACCGGTACCCCGATGGACAACTACCCGTTGCCCGACGACGCCGACGCACCGACCGTCCCCGAGCCCGCGGTCAAACCGCGCCGCAAGAAGGTCGAAGCCAAATCCGAACCGAAGGCCAAATCCTCTGATGACACCCTGGTGATGGACCGGGTGGTCGAGGGGCCCTACACGTTGCCGCCGCTGGATCTGCTGATCGCCGGCGATCCGCCGAAGCTACGTACCGCCGCCAACGATCAGATGACCGACGCCATCACCTCGGTGCTGGAACAGTTCAAGGTCGACGCGGCCGTCACCGGCTGCACCCGCGGCCCGACCGTCACCCGCTACGAGGTCGAACTCGGCCCGGGCGTGAAGGTCGAGAAGATCACCGCGCTGCACCGAAACATTGCCTACGCGGTGGCCACCGAGAGCGTCCGCATGCTGGCGCCCATCCCCGGCAAGTCGGCCGTCGGCATCGAGGTGCCCAACACCGACCGCGAGATGGTGCGGCTGTCCGACGTCCTCACCGCACCCTCGACGCGCCGCGACCACCACCCGCTGGTGATCGGCCTGGGCAAGGACATCGAGGGCGACTTCGTCTCGGCCAACCTGGCCAAGATGCCGCACCTGCTGGTGGCCGGTTCCACCGGCTCCGGCAAGTCCAGCTTCGTCAACTCGATGCTGGTCTCACTGCTGGCGCGGGCCACCCCGGAAGAGGTCAGGATGATCCTGATCGACCCGAAGATGGTGGAACTCACGCCCTACGAAGGCATTCCGCATCTCATCACGCCGATCATCACCGAACCCAAGAAGGCCGCGGCCGCACTGGCCTGGCTGGTCGAGGAGATGGAGCAGCGCTACCAGGACATGAAGGCGTCGCGGGTCCGCCACATCGACGTGTTCAACGAGAAGGTGCGTTCGGGCGAGATCAGCACGCCGCTGGGCAGCGAGCGGGTCTACAAGCCGTACCCCTACATCCTGGCGATCGTCGACGAGCTCGCCGACCTGATGATGACCGCACCGCGTGACGTCGAGGACGCCATCGTGCGCATCACCCAGAAGGCCCGCGCCGCCGGTATCCACCTGGTGCTGGCCACCCAGCGGCCGTCGGTGGACGTCGTCACCGGTCTGATCAAGACCAACGTGCCGTCCCGGCTGGCGTTCGCGACCTCGTCGCTCACCGACAGCCGTGTCATCCTCGACCAGCCGGGCGCCGAGAAGCTGATCGGCATGGGCGACGGCCTGTTCCTGCCGATGGGCGCCAACAAGCCGTTGCGTATGCAGGGCGCGTTCATCACCGACGAAGAGATCCACGCCGTCGTCGAGGCCACCAAGACCCAGGCCGAGCCGGAGTTCGTCGAGGGTGTCACCGCGGTCAAGGCCGGCGAGCGCAAGGATGTCGACCCGGACATCGGCGACGACATGGACGTCTTCCTGCAGGCCGTCGAACTCGTGGTGTCCTCGCAGTTCGGGTCCACCTCGATGCTGCAGCGCAAGCTGCGCGTCGGGTTCGCCAAGGCCGGCCGGCTCATGGACCTCATGGAGACCCGTGGCATCGTCGGGCCGTCGGAAGGCTCCAAGGCACGTGAGGTGCTCGTCAAGCCCGACGAATTGGCGGGCACGCTGATGCTGATCCGCGGCGGGTCGGACGCCAACGGCGCCGACGCCGACGATGACGCCGAGGAGTTCTAGCGCGCCGGCGTGACGAAGTAGCGGAAACTCCGGTCGAACCACGCCGAAACATGGGCTGCCCCATGCTGTTTGTCACGCCAGAGTGGCGCTCGGCGGCGAGAGTCACTCCAGCGTGACAAAGGGGGAGCGGCGCCGAACAGCGCACGCTTCAGAGCGTCAACAACATCCGGGTGTTGCCCAGGGTGTTGGGCTTGACGTAGGACAGGTCGAGGAACTCCGCCACACCGGTGTCGTATGAGCGGCACATCTCGTCGTAGACCTCGGCGGTCACCGGGGTGCCCTCGATCTCCTCGAAACCGTGCTTGCCGAAGAAGTCGACCTCGAAGGTCAGCACGAATATCCGTCGGAGGTGCAGATCCCGGGCGACGTCGAGCAACTGTTCGACGAGCTCATGGCCGACGCCCGTGCCGCGGACCTTGGGATGAACGGCCACGGTGCGCACCTCGCCGAGATCGGCCCACAGCACGTGAAGCGCCCCGCATCCGACCAACTCGCCGTCGAGTTCGGCCACCCAGAACTCCTGGACCGCCTCATACAGCGTGACCAGGTTCTTCTCCAGCAGGATCTTGCCCGCATAGACGTCGACCAGGCTCTTGATCGCCGGGACATCCGACGTGCGGGCACGCCGCACCACAGGGTGTTTGCGCGACTCGGCACTGCCTGGGTTCACAGGCGCAAGAATATCGGTTACGGCAACCGATATTCTGTTGCGGTGCCGGGCCAACCTTCTACCGATCCGGTGGTCCCGCGTGCGCGCGTGGCCAACCTCGCCAACGTGCTCACCGGTGTGCGGATGGTGCTCGTTCCGGTCTTCCTCGTATTTCTGTTCGCCGGTGACGGCCACGAAACCGGCTGGCGGATCGCCGCTTTCACGGTGTTCGCCGTCGCGGTGATCACCGACCATTTCGACGGGGCACTGGCCCGCAGCTACGGGATGATCACCGAGTTCGGCACACTGGCCGACCCGATCGCCGACAAGGCCCTGATCGGTGCGGCGCTGATCGGCCTGTCGATGCTCGGCGATCTGCCGTGGTGGATCACCGGGGTGGTGTTGGTCCGTGAGATCGGAATCACGATCCTGCGGTTCGCGGTGCTGCGCCACGGCGTCATCCCGGCCAGTCGCGGCGGCAAGCTCAAGACGCTGGTGCAGGCCGTGGCGATCGGGCTGTTCGTGCTGCCGCTGCATTCGTGGCCTGCCATCTGGCTCAACGTCGCCTGGGTGATCATGTGGGCCGCGGTGGTCCTGACCGTGCTCACCGGTGCCGATTACGTCATATCCGCGATCAGGGATTCGCGTGGACGATCCGCTGCTCACTGACGACGCCAGGGCCCTGGTCGCCGACCTGACGGTGCGCTCGCAGAGCGTGGCCACCGCCGAGTCCCTCACCGGCGGCCTGCTCGCGGCGACGCTGGCCGGGGTGTCCGGGGCCAGCGCGGTGCTGCAGGGCGGCCTGGTCACCTACAACGAGGACACCAAGATCTGGCTGGCCGGGGTGGCTCCGCAGGTGCTCGACGCGGTCGGCCCGGTCGCGGCTCCCACCGCGCGGGCGCTGGCGGTCGGCGCCAGGCAGCGTTGCGCGGCAACCTGGGGGGTCGGTCTCACCGGCGTGGCCGGGCCGGAACCGCACGGCGGACACCCGGTCGGCACCGTGTTCATCGGCCTGGCAGGCCCGGTCGACACCGAGGTCGTCGAGTTGTCGCTGTCCGGTTCCCGCTGGGACATCCGACGGGCCGCCGTGGACGAGGCCATCGCCCGATTGCGCTTCCTGGTCGAGAACCAGTAACCGAAATCTGCCCGACGTTTTCCTTCGGGAACCTTGCGGCGGCCGGCAGCGTTGATCGGTTAGCGAACCTGTGACAGGCGAGGCGAAGGAGAGCGCGATGACGACATTGCTGCGTGAGGTGATCGGCGACGTGCTGCGTAACGCCCGCACCGAGCAGGGGCGGACATTGCGTGAAGTGTCCGACGCGGCGCGCGTGAGCCTCGGATACCTCTCCGAAGTGGAGCGGGGCCGCAAAGAGGCTTCCAGCGAACTGCTCAACGCCATCTGCGACGCCCTGGACGTCCCGCTGTCGCGGGTACTCACCGATGCCGGGGAGAACATGGCCGAGCGGGAACACGCCGGCGCTGCCGTCGAGGTGCCCGCGCACGCCAATGTCGCCCACATCGACGTGGCGACCAAGGTGGTCATTCCGCAGGTCGTGTCGATGGCCGTTGCGTGACATGAGCACGGTTTCGACTCCGGCCTGATCGCGCTGTTCGTGCCCGCGGCGCGAATTTTCGCAAAACACCCATACGAACAGGCTGCGGGGCTGTGGCTGCATGTCCAGAACCGATAAGTTGGCATCAGAGGAATTGCGGCAACCTGAACGACAAGGCCCGGTACGGGCCTGGCAGACAAGCCCGACAGATAAGGCGGAACGAACTCATGGCCAATCCGTTCGTCAAGGCGTGGAAGTACCTGATGGCGCTGTTCAGCTCCAAGGTCGACGAATACGCCGACCCGAAGGTGCAGATCCAGCAGGCCATCGAGGACGCGCAGCGTCAGCACCAGGCGCTCACCCAGCAGGCCGCCCAGGTCATCGGCAACCAGCGCCAGCTGGAGATGCGGCTGAGCCGTCAGCTTGCCGACATCGAGAAGCTGCAGGTCAACGTCCGCCAGGCACTGACGCTGGCCGATCAGGCCACGGCTTCCGGTGACGCGGCCAAGGCCACCGAGTACAACAACGCCGCCGAGGCGTTCGCCGCCCAGCTGGTCACCGCCGAGCAGAGTGTCGAGGACCTCAAGGGGCTGCACGATCAGGCCCTGCAGGCCGCCGCGCAGGCCAAGAAGGCCGTCGAGCAGAACGCGATGATGCTGCAGCAGAAGATCGCCGAACGCACCAAGCTGCTGTCTCAGCTGGAGCAGGCCAAGATGCAGGAGCAGGTCAGTGCCTCGCTCCGCTCGATGAGCGAGGTCGCCGCGCCCGGAAACACCCCGAGCCTCGACGAGGTGCGGGACAAGATCGAGCGGCGCTACGCCAACGCCATCGGCCAGGCCGAGCTGGCGCAGAACTCCGTGCAGGGCCGCATGATGGAGGTGCAGCAGGCCAGCGTCCAGATGGCGGGCCACTCCCGGCTCGAGCAGATCCGTGCCTCTATGCGCGGCGACGCCCTGCCCAGCGGTGACGCCGCTCCGGCGACGCCGGCGTCCCCGGCGACCAATCAAACCCCTGCCACCCCCGAAAACCCGCTCGGCCAATAGTGATTCGAGTGTTGTAGATCATGGCTACCAAGACCGGTCGACCGGACACCTGGAGATCGTTGGCGCAGCGGGTCATCGACACCGCGGCCGATCTGTCTGGCGCGCTGTCCGAAAAGCTCAGCGCCGCCGCTGATCCGCGCGCGAAGCTGCTGCGCAAGCGGCGGTGGGCGCTGCGCTTCGGGGTGTTCTTCACCCTGTCCAGCGTGTTCTGGGTTTTGGTCACGGCGCTGCTGGCATCGTGGAGCACACCGGTCTGGGGCCTGATCATCAGCGGGGCGATCGCCGCCGGCGCGGCTTTCCCCGCGACGTTGTTCTGGCTGCGGTACCGGTGGCTGCGCGCGGAACCGCTTCCGGCGCAGCGCCCGGTCTCCGGACGCCGGTTGCCGCCGTGGGGTTCGGCAGCCCGTCAACCCATGGCGGCGCTGGTGGCATCCGAGCGGGGCATGTTCTCGCTGCTCGGTGTGTTGGAGCGCGGGCGGATGCTCCCGGCCGATGAACTGCGCGAGCTGACCGCGGTGGCCAACCACACCGCGCGGACCATGGCGGCCACCGCCACCGAGGTGGTCTCGATGGAGCGCGCCATCAGCAACGCCCCGCAGTCGCGTCAGCATCTGGTGCCCACCATCAACGCGTTCACCGCTCAGCTCGGACAGGGCGTGCGGCAGTACAACGAGATGGTCACCGCCGCAGCGCAACTGGTGTCGACGGTGAACAGCGGACAGGGGGTGGCGTCACCGCTGTCCCAGCAGCGTTACCGCAGCGAGCTGACGGGCGCCACCGATCGCCTGGTGGGCTGGGCGCAGGCATTCGACGAACTCGGCCAGCTGCGCCGCGCCTGAATCTCGGCTAGAGCGAGGTGCGCAGCGACGGGATGACCACGCCGGCCAGACCCCGCAGGGTGGCCTTGAACATGTCGAGGAAGTCGAAGTAGTCCCGCCACAGCGTGATTCGGCCCTCGTGGACCTCGAACACCCCGCACACCCAGAACTGCATGCGCAGCGGCCCGAGGACCAGGGCATCGGTGCGCTCGGTCAGCACAGCGGCTCCGTCGGCGGCGATCCGGTGGATCTTCACCTCGAAGCCGGCCTTGCCCTGCATCGACCGGAACAACTTCATCGTCCGGGCGCGTCCGTAGATGGTCGGCATTCCCACGTTCTGATAGACCAGGTTCTGTGCCAGCAGGTTCTCGGCGGTCTCGAGATCCTGGTCCTGCAGCGCGTTGAGGAAGGTCTCGACCGTGCTGGTCTGCGTCGCAGCTGCGGTGGTTGATTGATCAGCCATGCCCGAAGCCTAATGGGGAATGGCTGTGGCAGGGTAGGCCGGTGCGCGTAGCTGTGGTCGCCGGACCCGATCCCGGACATGCCTTCCCGGCCCTTGCGCTGTGCCTGAAGTTGCTGGCCGCCGGCGATGTGCCGACGCTGCTGACCGGGGTGGAATGGCTCGATACGGTCCGGGCGGCCGGCATCGACGCCGTCGAACTCGTCGGCCTCGATCCGATCGATCTCGACGACGATGCCGATGCCGGGGCCAAGATCCACCAGCGTGCCGGGCGAATGGCGCAGCTCAACGTCCCCGGGCTGGCGGACCTCAAGCCGGACCTCGTGGTCTCCGACGTGATCACCGCCTGTGGCGGGCTGGCCGCCGAGCTGCTGGGGTTGCCGTGGGTGGAGCTCAGCCCGCACCCGCTCTACCTGCCCTCGAAGGGGTTGCCTCCCTTGGGGAGCGGGTTGGCTCCCGGCGTCGGCCTGCGGGGACGGCTGCGTGACACCGTCATGCGGGCGCTGACGGCGAGGTCGGTGCGGGCCGGTCTGGCCGAACGGACCGCCGTGCGGATCGACATCGGTCTTCCTGGGCAGGACCCCGGCCCGGTGCGCCGGCTGATCGCCACCCTGCCGGCCCTGGAGGTGCCCCGCCCGGATTGGCCGGACGAGGCGGTGGTCGTGGGACCGCTGCACTTCGAGCCGACCGACGCGGTGCTGTCCGTACCGCCGGGTTCGGGGCCGGTCGTGATGGTGGCACCGTCCACCGCGACCACCGGGACGCAAGGGATGGCCGAACTGGTCCTGGAGTCGCTGCGTCCGGGCGACACACTGCCCGATGGTGCCCGCGTGGTGGTGTCGCGCCTCGGCGGAGCCGATGTCGTGGTACCGCCGTGGGCGGCGGTGGGGCTCGGCCGTCAGGACGAGCTGTTGTCGCACGCCGATCTGGTGATCTGCGGAGGTGGACACGGCTTGGTGTCCAAGGCGTTACTGGCCGGGGTGCCGATGGTGGTGGTACCCGGTGGCGGTGACCAGTGGGAGATTGCCAATCGTGTTGTGCGCCAAGGTAGTGCGCAGCTGGTCCGACCGCTGTCGGGAGAAGCGCTGACTGCGGCGGTCGCCACCGTGCTCGGGTCTTCGTCCTACGGCGCGGCCGCGCAACGCGCGGGCGCCTCGCTGGCCGAGGTGGCAGATCCGGTACGGGTGTGCCATGACGCACTCGCGGGCACTGGGTAGGTTGGGCCCGTGCGGTTGACGGAATTCAATGAGCTCGTGGAAGGCCAATTCGGCTCGATGCGGGGTCGTTCGCTGCTCGTCGACCACGTGCTCACTGCACTCGACGGCCGCACGGCCGCACAGGCCATCGAGGACGGGGTGGAGCCGCGCAGTGTGTGGCGGGCGCTGTGCGCGGACTTCGACGTCCCGCGTGACCAGTGGTGAACTGACCGGCTTCCCCTGCCGACATTTTCGGCGTATACCGGAGGCATGGGTCTCGGTGACCATCCGATGCGGACACCCCTCTATGGTGTTTTGCTGGTGATCGCAGCAGTTCTGCTGTGCTGGCTGGTTGCGTCGACGCTGGGTGGCTGGCAGGCCGCCCTCGGATACTTCCTGGCCGTCGCCGTCGGCGCATTCGGCTTCGTCCTGACATTGCGGGATCTCGACAACTTCCCGAACTGGCGCCGCTGACCCGGATTCTCCCCGGCGTGTCCACTTGATTCGAACAGATGTTCGTCTAGTGTGGGCGGTGTTCGACCGATTTGTCGGTGCCCTGGCCTAGCGTCACGGCCAACCGATCGGAACACCGGTCAACACGACTACTCGGAGAGGCACCACCATGGCGCAACAGGCCCCTGATCGCGAAAAAGCGCTCGAACTGGCGATGGCCCAGATCGACAAGAACTTCGGTAAAGGCTCGGTGATGCGCCTCGGCGAGGAGGTGCGCCAGCCGATCTCGGTGATCCCCACCGGTTCGATCTCCCTGGATGTGGCACTCGGCATCGGCGGCCTGCCACGCGGCCGTGTGGTCGAGATCTACGGCCCGGAATCCTCGGGTAAGACCACTGTGGCACTGCACGCGGTGGCCAACGCCCAGGCCGCCGGCGGGATCGCGGCGTTCATCGACGCCGAGCACGCCCTGGATCCCGAGTACGCCAAGAAGCTCGGGGTGGACACCGATTCACTGCTGGTGAGCCAGCCCGACACCGGTGAGCAGGCGCTGGAGATCGCCGACATGCTGGTGCGCTCGGGCGCCCTGGACATCCTGGTGATCGACTCGGTGGCAGCCCTGGTGCCCCGCGCCGAGATCGAGGGTGAGATGGGTGACAGCCACGTGGGTCTGCAGGCCCGCCTGATGAGCCAGGCCCTGCGCAAGATGACCGGTGCGCTGAACAACTCGGGCACCACCGCGATCTTCATCAACCAGCTCCGCGAGAAGATCGGTGTGATGTTCGGCTCGCCCGAAACCACCACCGGTGGTAAGGCTTTGAAGTTTTACGCCTCGGTCCGTCTGGACGTCCGGCGCATCGAGACGCTCAAGGACGGCACCGACGCGGTCGGTAACCGGACCCGCGTCAAGGTCGTCAAGAACAAGGTCTCGCCGCCGTTCAAGCAGGCTGAGTTCGACATCCTGTACGGCCACGGCATCAGCCGCGAAGGCTCGCTCATCGACATGGGTGTCGAGCACGGCTTCATCCGCAAGTCCGGGTCCTGGTTCACCTATGAGGGTGAGCAGTTGGGCCAGGGCAAGGAGAACGCCCGCAAGTTCCTGCTGGAGAACGTCGATGTCGCCAACGAGATCGAGAAGAAGATCAAGGAAAAGCTCGGTATCGGTGCTGTCGTGACGGCCGAGGCGAAGCCTGATGACGTCCTTCCCGCCCCGGTTGACTTCTGAGCCGTCGGGTACGCCCGAGGGGGAGCAGGCGCAGGATCCTCGCAAACGTGAGGAGCAGGCCAAGAACGTCTGCCTGCGCCTGCTCACCGTACGGGCCCGCACCCGCGCAGAGTTGACCGAACAGCTCGCCAAACGGGGTTACGAAGAAGACCTCAGCGCCACGGTGCTCGACCGGCTCACCCAGGTGGGCCTGATCGACGACGAGGACTTCGCCGAGCAGTGGGTGCGGTCCCGGCACGCCAACGCAGGAAAAGGTAAGCGCGCCTTGGCTGTCGAGCTTCGCAAGAAGGGCGTGGACAACGACGTCATCGACGCGGCGCTGGCCGACCTGGACCCGGCCGCCGAACGCCGACGGGCCGAGCAGTTGGTCCGCGACAAACTGCGCCGCGAACGGCTCGATGACGATGACGGCGACGTGAAGGTGACTCGCCGGCTGGTCGGCATGCTGGCTCGCCGCGGCTACAACCAGTCGATGGCGTTCGATGTCGTCAGCGTCGAGTTGGCCGGTGAACGCGAACGGCGCCGGGTCTGACCGTGCCCGGAGAAGTCGTGATCCTGTCCGGTCCGCCGGCTTCGGGCAAAACGACGGTGGCGGAGATCATCGCGAGCACGGCAGCCCGGCCGACCGTGCACATGACGACCGACCAGTTCTACCGCGCAATTCGTGCCGGCTACATCGCGCCGTATCTTCCCGAGGCGCAACGGCAGAACGAAGTCGTCATCGATGCGATCGTGGCGGCGCTGGCAGTTTATGCCAGGGGCGGATTCGACGTGGTCGTCGACGGGATCGTTGGCCCCTGGTTCTTGTCACCGTTTCAGGAGATGGCGACCGAGGGCGGATTTGCGTTGTCCTACATCGTGCTTCGGCCCGCGCTCGACACGTCGTTGCGGCGCGCGCACACCCGCAGTGGTGATGACCTCAAGGACCCCACCGCCATCACCGGTCTGCACGACGCGTTCACCCAACTCGACGAATTCGAGACCCACGTCATCGACAACACGGTGCTCGATGCCGCGGGCACCGCAGACCGGGTCCGGCAGGCGATCGCGTCGGGCGCATACCGGTTGGCCTGAGCTCGATCAGTCCCGTTGTACGTGCAGAACCTGCGCGCCCGGGGCACCTTCCTGTTCGACGGCCTCGGCTTCCAGCGGTGCGGGTCCGCGGCTGGAACGCCGCAGGCGTTGCTCGATCCTGGTGGCCAGCGACGACAATGCCATGTTGACGCTGATCATCAAGATCGCGATGACGATCAGGGCGGGCAGGATGTTGCCGTAGGCCGATCCGATGTTCGTACCCTGACGCACCATCTCCACGAACGTGATCTGGTAGCCGATGGCGGTGTCCTTGAGCACCACGACCAGTTGCGAAACCAGTACCGGCAGCATCGCGGTGATCGCCTGCGGCAAGAGGATCAGTCGCATGGTCTGTGTCCAGGTCATTCCCAGCGACCATGCGGCCTCCTGCTGGCCGCGGGGAAGGGAATGGACACCAGCACGGACGATCTCGGCGATCACCGCCCCGTTGTAGAGCGTCAGTCCGGTCACCACTCCGGCCAGCGCGATGTACTTGGACGGGAACATGTCGTACATGCCGAAGAGGAAGAACGCGAACAGCATCATGATCAGCACCGGCACCGCGCGGAAGAACTCCACGATGACCGCGCTGATCCAGCGGATCGGAGGAACAGGGGACAGCCGACCGACGCCGAGCACCAGGCCGAGCGCCAGGGCAAACACGATCGACACCGCCGCCGCGGTCAGCGTGCCCTGCACACCGGGAAGGACGTAGGTGACCCACAGATCCGAGGTGAGGAACGGTTTCCACTTCTCGGGCTGAAGCTGATCCTTGTCCCAGAGCCGGTAGAGCACGAACGCGATCAGTGCGATTGCGCCGAACGCGGCCAGCACCGCCAGGATGAAGTTGCGCGCCCGCGCCCGTGGCCCCGGGGCGTCGAACAGGACCGATGCAGCCATTAGCGTGCCACCGCCAGCCGCTTACCCAACCACCCGAACAGCAGCCCCAGTGGCAACGTCAGCAGGATGAACCCGGCGGCCATGATGGCGCCGACGGTGAGCACGGCGGCGGTCGACTCGATCATCTCCTTCATCAACAACGCGGCTTCGGCCACACCGATCGCCGACGCGATCGTGGTGTTCTTCGTCAACGCGATCAATACCGATCCGAGCGGGATGATCACGGCGCGAAATGCCTGGGGCAGCAGGATCAACCGCAGGTTCTGCCCGAACGACAAGCCCAGCGACCGGGCCGCCTCGGCTTGGCCCATCGGAACCGTGTTGACCCCGGAGCGCACCGTCTCGCACACGAAAGACGCGGTATAGACCGTCAATCCGAGCACCGCCAGGCGAAAGTTGCTGTCGGCGATCGATGTCGGTGAATGTGGGTCGACCAGGGTGATCCGCAGTGTCTGCCCTACCCCGAGCGCACAGAACACGATGATCAGGGTCAGGGGAGTGTTGCGGATGACGTTCACGTACGCGGCGCCGAGCCAGTTGAGCACCGGCACCGGCGCCAGGCGCATGGCCGCCAGCGCCGTGCCCAGGATCAGCGCACCGATCGCGGAGTACACCGTGAGCTGGATGGTGGTCCAGAACGCCGCGAATATCTGATCGCGGTATGCGTCGAAAATCTCCACAGTCGGTGCGCTGTCTCCGGCTCAGCTGCGGTCGACGGCGGGCGGTGCCGGGGTGGGGATCCCGGCGGGGCCGAGGTTGCGCTCGAACGCTTCCTTCCAAGCACCGCTGGATTCCATCTTCTCGAGCGCGGCGTTGATCTTGTTCCGCAACTCGGTGTCGCCCTTCTTCAGGCCGATGCCGTAGCGCTCCTCGGAGAAGGTGTCACCGGCGATCTTGAACGTGCCCGGGCTCTGCGCGGCGTACCCGGCCAGGATCACCTCATCGGTGGTCAGCGCGTCCACGGCACCGCTCTTGAGCGCATCCAGGCACAGCGTGTACGTGTCGTACTGCTGCAACTGCACCTTCGGGTACTCGTCCTTGATCCGCTGGGCCGGGGTCGAACCCGAGACCGAGCACAGCTTCTTGTTGTTCTCCAGCGAAGCTGCCCCGGTGATGTCGGTGTTGTCCGCGCGGACCAGCAGGCTCTGCCCGGTGAGCAGGTACGGGCCGGCGAAGTCGACCTTCTCCTTGCGTGCATCCGTGATCGAGTAGGTCCCCACGATGTACTCGACCTGACCGTTCTGGATGAGCGTCTCGCGTTGCGGCGAAGGCGCTTCCTTCCACTCGATCTTGTCCTCGGGGTAGCCGAGTTCGTTGGCCACGTACTTGGCCACGTCGACGTCGAAGCCGGACATGGTGCCGTCGGGCTTCTTCAGACCGAGCCCGGGCTGGTCGTACTTGGTGCCGATGACGATCTTGCTGGAGTCACCGCCGCCGCCACCACAGGCCGTCGCGGCGAAGGGGAGAGCGATCGCGAGCGCGAGGGTACCGACCAACTTGAACGGCACGAATGGCATGTTCGGGTTCCTTTCGGGTGCAGCGTCAGTGCGGAGCGTCAGTGATGGAGGATCTTGCCGAGAAAATCTTTGGCGCGATCGGATTTCGGATTGTCGAAGAACTCGGCCGGGGGTGCGTCCTCGACGATGGCGCCGTCGGCCATGAACACCACCCGGTCGGATGCCCGGCGGGCGAAGCCCATCTCGTGGGTGATGACCACCATCGTCATGCCCTCGCCGGCCAGCGAGGTCATCACGGCCAGAACCTCGTTGATCATCTCGGGGTCCAGGGCGCTGGTGGGCTCGTCGAACAGCATGACCTTCGGGTTCATGGCCAGTGACCGGGCGATGGCGACGCGTTGCTGCTGACCGCCGGACAGCTGGGCCGGGTACTTGTCGGCCTGATTGGCCACCCCGACGCGATCCAGCAGGGCCATCGCCTTCTCGCGTGCCTCGGCCTTGGACTTCCGGCGCACCTTCACCGGTGCCAGCGTGACGTTCTCCAGGATCGTCTTGTGCGCGAACAGGTTGAAGGACTGGAACACCATGCCGACATCGGAGCGCAGCTGGGCCAATCTGCGCCCCTCGGCGGGCAGCGCCTGGCCGTCGATCGCGATGCTGCCGGAGTCGATGGTCTCCAGCCGGTTGATCGTGCGGCACAACGTGGACTTGCCCGAACCCGACGGGCCGAGCACCACGACCACCTGGCCACGGCCCACTTCGAGGTTGATGTCGTTCAGTACGTGCAGCGGTCCGAAGTGTTTGTTGACTCCCGACAGCGAGATCATCGGCACATCTAGAGGTGCTGCATTGTCGACCTGCGGCTGCTCGCCGGGGCTTCCCATGGCAGGTGACCTTACCCAGGGAACGTCCAGCCTGCCCGGATCTCGTGAATCCGCCGCGTTAACGTTTTGGGTGCCTCCGTACCATTGAGGCCGTGACGGCGATGGTGAACCGCGACGCGACGCGCGACGAGCGCTCGCGCGAGGAGTCGACGGCACAGCCCGGCTCCGCGCGCACTTATCAGGTCCGCACCTACGGCTGCCAGATGAACGTGCATGACTCCGAGCGGCTGTCGGGCCTGCTGGAGGACGCCGGATACCGGCGGGCCGAGGACGGCTCCGACGCCGACATCGTGGTGTTCAACACCTGTGCGGTGCGGGAGAACGCCGACAACAAGCTCTACGGCAACCTCAGCCACCTCGCGCCGCGGAAGAACTCCGACCCGAACATGCAGATCGCTGTCGGCGGTTGCCTGGCCCAGAAGGACCGCGACGCTGTTCTGAAGAAAGCCCCGTGGGTCGACGTGGTCTTCGGCACCCACAACATCGGATCGCTGCCCACACTGCTGGAGCGGGCCCGGCACAACCGCGCCGCCCAGGTCGAGATCGTCGAGGCCCTGCAGGAGTTTCCGTCCACGCTGCCCGCGACCCGCGAGTCCGCCTACGCGGCCTGGGTGTCGATCTCGGTGGGCTGCAACAACACCTGCACGTTCTGCATCGTGCCGTCGCTGCGTGGCAAGGAGGTGGACCGTCGGCCCGGTGACATCCTGGCCGAGGTCCAGACCCTGGCCGATCAAGGTGTGCTCGAGGTCACCCTGTTGGGGCAGAACGTCAACGCTTACGGCGTGTCATTCGCCGACCGCGATGTACCGCGTGACCGCAGTGCGTTCGCCAAGCTGCTGCGCGCCTGCGGCGACATCGACGGGCTGGAGCGGGTCCGCTTCACCTCACCGCACCCGGCCGAGTTCACCGACGACGTGATCGAGGCGATGGCGCAGACTCCCAATGTGTGCCCCACGCTGCACATGCCGCTGCAGTCCGGTTCCGACCGCATCCTCAAGGCGATGCGGCGTTCGTACCGGGCCGAGCGCTACCTGGGCATCATCGACAAGGTCCGGGCCGCGATCCCCGAGGCCGCGATCACCACCGACCTCATCGTCGGGTTCCCCGGTGAGACCGAGGAAGACTTCCAGGCCACCCTCGATGTCGTCGAGCGGTCGCGTTTCGCGACTGCCTTCACCTTCCAGTACTCCATCCGGCCCGGCACCCCGGCCGCCGAGATGCCTGACCAGCTGCCGAAAGCTGTTGTCACCGAACGCTATCAGCGGCTCATCGAGCTGCAGGAGCGAATCTCGCTGGAGGAGAACCAGGCTCAGATCGGTCGGACGGTCGAGCTGCTGGTCGCCACCGGCGAGGGGCGCAAGGACGCCGCCACCGCTCGCATGTCGGGCCGGGCCCGCGACGGCCGACTGGTGCATTTCGCCCCCGGCGGCAACGACATTCGGCCCGGGGACATCGTGACCACGACCGTGACCGGCGCCGCGCCACACCATCTGATCGCCGACGCCCCGCTGGCGAACCATCGGCGTACCCGTGCCGGCGACGCCCACGAGGCCGGGCAGCGCCCCCGTACCGGCGTCGGGCTGGGGCTGCCGCGAATCGGCGCGCCGGAGACCCCGTCGCCATCAGGAGGATGTGGCTGTTGAGCAACGAAAGCGACTTCGAGCGGTTCAAGGACGACCTCGCCGACGTCGAACGCAAGGTCACCCGGGAGTTCGACTCGGGTCCGCGGGCGATGGTGGTGGCGATCCTGGTGTTCGTGGTGCTGCTGTCGTTCGTGCTGCCGCACACCGGTTCGAGCAAGGGCTTCGACGTTCTGGTCGGTGACGCCACGGCGGTGGCCGACGGGATCTCCCTGCCGTCGCGGGTGTTCACCTGGCTGGCGCTGGTGTTCTCGGTCGGGTTCTCGACCCTGGCGCTGATCACCCGCCGCTGGGCGCTGGCCTGGGTGGCCCTGGCCGGTTCGGCGGTGGCCAGTGCGCTCGGAATGCTCGCGGTGTGGTCGCGTCAGACCGCTTCCGGGCATCCCGGGCCCGGGATCGGACTGATCCTCGGCTGGCTGGCGGTGATCGTGCTGACCTTCCATTGGGCGCGGGTGGTGTGGTCGCGCACCGCACTGCAGCTGGCAGCCGAGGAGGATCGTCGCCGCCAGGCCGCCGAGCAGCAGCAGCGCGGCGTGCTGGACCTCCCCAGGCCCGAGACCACCGACACCGACGGGATCAAGAACGAAGTCTCGGGCACTGACGTGCCCGAGACCGACGTCACCGAGTCAGATACCGCCGGCAAGCAGCCGGACCGGCCGGACCAGGCCTAACTGCGCTTGCCGAGCGATTCTGCCGCGGCGTCGGCCCACTGACGCCACTGTTCGGCGCTCGCCCTGGCCTCGGCCGCGTCCTTGGCCCGGCCTGCGGCCTCGGCCTTCTCGGCCTGCTTCTCGAACTGCTCGGCGCGTGAGCGGAACTGATCGGCCCGAGCCTGGGCCTCGGGATCGACGCCACCGGCCGGAGCGTCGCGGACCTTCTTCTCCACGGCGCGCAGGCGTCGCTCCAGGTCGGCGGCGCGCTCACGCGGAACCTTGCCGATCGCGTCCCACTTGTCGCCGATGGTCCGCAGGGCGGCGCGGGCCGCATCCAGATCGGTGGTGTCGATCTTCTCGGCCTCGGCCAGCAGCGCCTCCTTGGCGGTGGCATTGGCCTTGAACTCCGCGTCGCGCTCGGCATGCGCGGCGTTGCGGGCCCCGAAGAACGTGTCCTGGGCGGCCTTGAAGCGGTGCCACAGTGCGTCGTCGACGTCCTTGGCCGCACGCCCCGCGGTCTTCCACTCGGACAGCAGGTCGCGGAAGGCGGCGGCGGTGGCGCCCCAGTCGGTCGACCCGGACAGCTGCTCAGCCTGGTCGCAGAGCGCCTCCTTGGCCTGGCGGGCGCCCACCCGGCCGCGGTCGAGCTCGGCGAAGTGCGAGCCCCGGCGGCGGTTGAAGGTCTCCCGCGCGGTCGAGTAGCGCTTCCACAGGGCGTCGTCGAGCTTGCGGTCCAGCCCGGTGATGGTGCGCCATTCGTCGAGGATCTCGCGCAGGCGGTCACCGGCGGACTTCCACTGGGTGGAGTTGGCGGCCAGATCCTCGGCCTCGACGGCCAGGGCCTCTTTGCGTGCGGTCTGCGCGGCGCGGTGCTCGTCGCGCTGGGCGCGCTCGGTCTTGGCCGCTTCGTCGGCGTGCTCCAGGATCGCCGTCAGACGTGCGCTCAAGGCATCGACATCGCCGAGAACCGCTGCGGTGGGCAGACTTTCGGCCAGTGTGGCGGCTGCCGACTTGATCTTGCGGGCATCGCCGGTGCCGGAGGACAGCCGACGTTCCAGCAGTGCGACCTCGGTGTGCAGATCATCGAAGCGCCGGCCGAAGTGGGCGAATGCCGACTCGGTGTCGCCTGCCTGCCACGAGCCGATGACGCGCTCACCTGATCCGCTGATCAACCACACCGTGCCGTCGTCGTCCACACGTCCGAACCGGTGTGGATCGCTGGTCGGCGCCACCGCAACCACCGGGGCAACCCGGCCGGGGCGGGGAACGGGGCGGGGAGGGCCCGGCCTCGGGATAGCCGAGGGCGTGGGCTTCGGCGTGGGCCCGGAGGTGGTCGGGGGGGTGGCTCCGCCTGGCTCACTGGTTGTCATATCCGCTCCTCGTACTCCGCGCGGTTCGCCCGCGCATCTGCCGCGCGACGCGGCGCCTGATGCTGTCGCTTGTCCGCTATTCAAGCAGGTCGTGCTGTGCCGTGCCCACGGCTTTCGGCTCAATGCCCTGACAAACTCCGACGGGCGGCGCCGGATCGCCCCGATCCGGCGGTGTTGCCGGCGCCGATCACCAGCACTCCTCGCAGCGCAGCGGGTGCGGCGCATTAGTTTGGTGACGTGCTGAGCGCCATCGCGATCGTCCCCGCCACGCCGGTTCTCGTTCCCGAACTCGTGGGTGCGGCTGCGGCCGAGGTGGCCGGCCTGCGCGACGCGGTGATCGGCGCGGCAGGGTCGCTACCTGCGCGTTGGCTGGCCGTCGGGGTCGGTCCCCGCGACGAGGTGTACGGACCCGACTGTGCCGGGACCTTCGCCGGCTACGGCGTCGACATCCCCGTGGCGCTCGGCCCGGGCCCGGTGGGCGAGCCGGCCGAACTGCCGCTGTGTGTGCTGGTGGCCGGGTGGATCCGGGGTCAGGCCGCCCCCGCTGCCGGGATCGAGGTACACGCGTACGCGGCGTCTCACCCGGTGGGTGAGGCGTTGGCCCAGGGCCGGGCGCTGCGAGCCCGGATCGAGGAGTCCCCGGACTCGGTCGGCGTCCTGATCGTCGCCGACGGGCTGCACACACTCACCCCGGCGGCCCCTGGCGGCTACCTGCCGGATTCTCCTGCCACCCAACAGGACCTCGATGACGCGCTGGCCACCGGTGACCTCGCCGCGCTGGTAGAGCTGCCCGAACCGGTGCTCGGCAGGGTGGCCTACCAGGTGCTGGCAGGGCTGACCGGCTCCGCTCCCGGCTCGGCGCGTGAGCTGTACCGCGGCGCGCCCTACGGGGTCGGCTACTTCGTCGGCGAATGGCTGCCATGACCCGGCCCGTCGCGATCATCGGGCCCACCGGCACCGGGAAATCGGCACTGGCGCTGGCAGTCGCCGAGGAACTGGGCGGCGAAATCGTGAATGCCGACGCGATGCAGTTCTACCGAGGCATGGACATCGGCACGGCCAAACTGCCTGTCGCCGAGCGGCGCGGCATCCCGCACCACCAGCTCGACGTCCTGGACGTCACCGAGACCGCCACCGTCGCGCGCTACCAGCAGGACGCCGCGGCCGATGTGGAGGCCGTCGCGGCCCGCGGCGCGGTCCCGGTGATCGTGGGCGGTTCGATGCTCTACATCCAGTCGCTGCTCGATGAATGGACGTTTCCGGCGACCGATCCGGCCGTGCGGGCCCGCTGGGAAGCCCGGCTGGCCGAGGTGGGAGTTGCCGCGCTCCATGCCGAACTGACCCGGGTGGATCCCGCCGCGGGGGCGTCGATCCTGCCCACCGACGGACGGCGGATCGTGCGGGCCCTGGAGGTCGTGGAACTCACCGGCCGGCCGTTCGCCGCCTCGGCGCCGACCATCGGTGCACCCCGCTGGGACACCGCGATCATCGGGTTGGATTGGGAGACAACCATTCTCGATGAGCGCCTGGAGCAACGCACCGACCTGATGTTCGCCGAGGGCCTGGTGGACGAGGTGCGGACACTGATCGGCCGGGGGCTGCGTGAAGGCGTCACCGCGGCGCGTGCGCTCGGTTACGCGCAGGTACTGGCGGAACTGGACGCCGGGGGAGAGCCCGATTTCACCGAAGCTCAGACCGCCACGTTCATCGGCACCCGCCGCTATGTGCGCCGGCAACGCTCCTGGTTCCGGCGCGACCACAGGGTGGTGTGGCTGGACGGGGCGGCCGACGGGTTGGTGCACGACGCGGTGCGGGTGTGGCGGCACGTATCCTGAACAGGTGATCTTCGGCTCGATCCCTTTCGCGAAGGGACACGGCACCCAGAACGACTTCGTGGTGCTGCCCGACCTCGACGCCGCGTTGTCGCTGACGCCGGCCGCTGTGGCCGCGTTGTGCGACCGCCGCCGCGGCCTGGGCGCCGACGGCGTATTGCGGGTGACGACTGCCGGCGCCGCGCAGGCCGCCGGTGTATTCGAGCGGCTGCCCGACGGGGTCGCGGCATCCGACTGGTACATGGACTACCGCAACGCCGACGGCTCGATCGCGCAGATGTGCGGCAACGGGGTGCGGGTTTTTGCGCATTACCTGCGCGCGTCCGGACTGGAATCCGCCGACGAGTTCGTGGTCGGATCGCTGGCCGGGCCACGTCCGGTGGTGCTGCACGACGTCGATGACACCACAGCGGACGTCACCGTCGAGATGGGCAAGGCCAACCGGTTCGGCACAGGGTCCGCCGTGGTCGGTGGCCGCAGCGTCAGCGGTGTGGCCGTGGACGTCGGCAATCCGCATCTGGCCTGTGTCGGGCTGACCGAGGACGAGTTGGCGGCCCTGGATGTGGGTGCGCCGGTGTCGTTCGACGAGCAGTTGTTCCCCGAGGGCGTCAACGTCGAGGTCCTCACTGTTCCGGTCGACGGCGCGGTGTCGATGCGCGTGCACGAGCGCGGTGTCGGGGAGACCCGCTCCTGCGGCACCGGCACCGTCGCGGCCACGCTCGCGGCCCTGGCCCATCAGGGAGCCGACACCGGGATGCTGCGGGTACGTATCCCCGGCGGCGAGGTCACCGTGACGATCACCGAGTCCACGAGCTACCTGCGCGGGCCTTCCGTGCTGGTGGCGCGCGGGGAACTCAGCGAACCCTGGTGGAACGCTGCACACCGCTAATTGGGGTGCGCGCGGCCCGATCCACGTGACAACCTGTAAGTACATATGACGCATCCAGAACATCCCCTCACTCCCAGCACCGGTGAGCTGGCACTCGAAGACCGCGCCTCGTTGCGCCGCGTCGCCGGGCTGTCCACCGAGCTCACCGACGTCACCGAGGTCGAATACCGCCAGCTCAGGCTGGAGCGCGTGGTCCTGGTCGGCGTGTGGACCGAGGGCAGCGCGGCCGACGCCGACGCCAGCCTGACCGAGTTGGCGGCGCTGGCCGAGACCGCGGGCTCCGAAGTGCTCGAGGGGCTCATCCAGCGGCGAGACAAGCCGGATCCATCCACCTACATCGGCTCGGGCAAAGCGCAGGAACTGCGCGAGATCGTGCTGGCCACCGGGGCCGACACGGTGATCTGCGACGGTGAACTCTCACCGGCCCAGCTCAACTCGCTGGAGAAAGTGGTCAAGGTCAAGGTCATCGACCGCACCGCGCTGATCCTGGACATCTTCGCTCAGCACGCCACCAGTCGGGAGGGCAAGGCGCAGGTGTCGCTGGCCCAGATGGAGTACATGCTGCCCCGGCTGCGCGGCTGGGGTGAATCGATGTCGCGTCAGGCCGGCGGTCGCGCCGGTGGGGCCGGCGGTGGCGTGGGAACCCGCGGTCCCGGTGAGACCAAGATCGAAACCGACCGCCGTCGCATCCGTGAGCGGATGGCCAAGCTGCGCCGCGAGATTCGCGACATGAAGAAGATCCGCGACACCCAGCGCAGCCGGCGGCTGTCCTCGGATGCCGCCGCGGTGGCCATCGTCGGCTACACCAACGCGGGCAAGTCCAGCCTGCTCAACGCCTTGACCGGGGCAGGCGTGCTGGTGGAGAACGCGTTGTTCGCGACACTCGAACCGACTACGCGGCGTGGGGAATTCGACGACGGCCGGCCATTCGTGCTGACCGATACCGTCGGCTTCGTCCGTCACCTGCCCACCCAGTTGGTCGAGGCGTTCCGGTCCACCCTCGAAGAGGTGGTGGATGCCGACCTGCTGGTGCACGTGGTCGACGGCTCCGACGAGCATCCGCTGGCGCAGGTCAACGCGGTCCGTCAGGTGGTCAACGACGTGGTCGCCGAGTACGACATCGCTCCGCCGCCGGAGTTGTTGGTGGTCAACAAGATCGACGCGGCCACCGGCCTCGGGCTGGCCGCGCTGCGGCGCGCGCTACCCGACGCGGTGTTCGTCTCGGCGCACACCGGTGACGGGCTGGACCGGCTGCGGGCCCGGATGGCGGAGATGATCCCGCCCACCGACGCCACGGTGGACGTGACGATTCCCTACGACCGTGGGGATCTGGTTGCGCGGGTGCACGCCGAGGGCCGGGTGGACGCCACCGACCACACCACAGACGGCACCCGGATCAAGGCGCGCGTACCCATGGCGCTCGCCGCGAGCCTGAGCGAGTTCGCCACCTTCTGATCTGCCCCGTCGGCCGGACGTAGGTCAGGCCGCAGGCTTCTTCTCGGTGGCGTTGGCCTTGGCCTGCTTGGCCTTGCCCTTGGCGGCGTCTGCCGTGCTGTTCTGGCCACCCAGCGCCTTGCGTACGGTGCTGCGGATCGACTTCGCCAGGTCGCGCGCCGGGTGGACATCGCCGACCCGCAGCTTGGGTCGCTTGGTCTCGACGGTCGGGGTTGCGGTGTCGTCGGCGTCGGTGGCGGTCGTGGCCAACGGGCCCACCTTGAGCACATTGAGTTTGGGAGATCCGGGAGTCTTGGGCGAACCGGTTGTGACGGCGGTGGTATCCGAAACCGTCACGGTGTCCTGCGAGTCGGCGGCATCGGCGGCCTCAGTCGGGTCGGACCAGCCCGGTAGTGGGTCGAGGCCGGGGTTGCGCGCTGCCTGGATGCCCTCGGGGATGTCGTTGATGAGGTCGCCGACCAGCTTCACCGGGTTGACCCTCGGCACCAACTGGAATGGCGTCGGGCTGCCGTAATCGCCACGGTCATAGCCGGTTTCGATCAACGTCTGCAACGCCGGCGACACCAGATCGACGAGCGGTATCACCACGGCGGAGGTTCCGGTTGCCGCGCCGAGATCGATCAGCGGCTGCATGATCGGCAGGTACTTCGCGGGCAGGGTGATGTAACGCGTGTCGCCGTGGACCTGGCAGTGCGTGACCTCCGAGCAGTTCGCCTGCGCGTTCGCGACCGCGGCCTGCACTTGCTCGGGCGTGTATCCGTAAGGCGTCACGCCGGCCTCGTCGCTGCCCTTCGGCGCGAGGTAGGTGCCGTGCACGTATTCGAAACCGGCGAGCGCGTTGGCCAGAGCCAGCGGGTTGAGCACCCAGGACGGCGCATCGGCGACGCCGTCGTACTGCAACGCGATGTCATCGGTGTTGACCACCCCGTCGGGTGCGGTGTCGGTGGGCGTCGGATTGCCGAACGTCGCGTCCAGGATGGGCACCGTGCCCAGCGCTGCCAGGCGCTCGAACAAGCCACCGTTGGGCCGGTTCGGGTTGCCGATCAGGACGAACGAGACGTTGGAGGGCAACGTCGGGTCGGTGGGGTTGTTCAGGTATGCCAGGTTTCCCTTGTAGATGCCGGCCACGGTGGCACCCTGCGAATAGCCGAAGATCACGACCTCGTGGTCCGGGTTGTAATCCTGCTCCTGGCCAGGCGCCGGCGGGGTCAACTGTGCACCGTAGGCGGTGGCCAGACTCGACACGCCGCTCTGCACCGAGACGTTCCACTTGGCGCCCTCCAGCCCGCCCCACCCGGCGAACGGGAACGGCCAGAACTGGGCGATGTAGGGAACGCCGACGCAATCCACGTCGGTGCAGGTGCTGCCCGGTGCCACGTAGTACTGGACCGCGTGATCCTCGTAGTTCTGCGACAACGCCGGATTCGGTGTGCCGGTGCCCGGAACCACCAGCACCGTGGCGCTGAGCACGACGTCGGCGGTGTAGGTCGTGGTGATCGCGATCGCGGCGGACCCGGACAGGGCCACGGCACCGACCAGCAGCGACCTGGCAGCAGAACGGGGTGAGAATCGCATCGGCCGGGATCTCCTTCCGCTGACGCCGCGGTCAGCGCTGAAGGGATCTTTGCACCGGCACACATCCGCTACCGGGTAAACGGCCGAAGTGGCGGCCGCTCAACGGTTTCAGCGTTCCCGGATCACCGGGGGCCGGTGCGCCCGCAGCGGGGGGAGTGCCCCGGCGAACTTCTCGACCTGCACCAGGACGTGCGCGCCGGTGCAGCCACGTGCCAGCGACGAGGTCCCGACGTCCTCGGTGAGCACGTTGGGGTTGCCGTGGACGCACATCGAATCGGGGTCGGCCGGATCGGCCGGATCGAACCAGGCGCCGGTCGACAGCTGCACCACGGCCGGGCGCAGCCGGTCGTCGATCACCACGCCGGCCAGGCACGCCCCGCGGTCGTTGAACACCCGCACCACGTCGCCTGCGGCCAGTCCGCGGTCCGCCGCGTCGTCCGGGTGGATCCGGATCGGTTCGCGCCCCTGAACTTTCGACGCCTGACTGGTGGCGCCTCCGTCGAGCTGACTGTGCAGACGGGTCGCGGGCTGATTGGCCAGCAGGTGCAACGGATATCGGGCGGCCCGCGCGCCGCCCAACCATTCAGTCGGCTCGTACCAACTTGGATGGCCTGCGCAGTCGGGGTAGCCGAACCCGTCGATGTCGGTGGAGAAGATCTCGATCCGCCCGCTCGGCGTGGCCAGCGGGCGCCCGACCGGGTCGGCACGGAAATCCGCGAGCAGCGTCAGTCCGGGTTCGGTCGGAAGCCGCACGTGTCCCGCGGCCCAGAACTCGTCGAACCCGGGCACCTCGAAATCCAGACCCGCAGACCACTTTTCATACATATAGGCCAGCCACTCGCGCGCTGTGCGGCCCTCGGTGAACTGAGGGCCGAAGCCGAGCCGCTCGGCCAGGGCCGAGAACGTGGTGTAGTCGTCGCGGGAGCCCGCGTACGGTGGCGCCAGCGCGGGCATGGCCACGAGCAGCGGGTCGTTGCGGGATCCGGAGTAGTCCTCGCGTTCGTAGGCGGTGGTCGAGGGCACCACGATGTCGGCGTGCTTGGCCATCGCCGTCCAGTACGGGTCGTGCACCACGATGGTGTCCACGCGGGACAGGGCCCGGCGCAACCTGGGAATGTTCTGGTGATGGTGGAAGGGGTTGCCGCCGGCCCAGTACACGCACTTGATGTCGGGGTAGGTCAGTTGCATGCCGTTGTAGTCGAACGGCTGCCTTGGGTGCAGCAGCATGTCGGCGACGGCCGCGACCGGGATGAACGTCTGCACCGGGTTGGGGCCCTGCGGCAGCGCGGGCAGGCCGCAGCGCAGCGGCGGCAGCCCAGGCTCGTTCATCGACCCGTAACCGTGCCCGAAACCTCCTCCGGGAACCCCGATCTGGCCCAGCATCGCCGCCAGGGTCAGCCCCATCCACGGAGCCTGCTCGCCGTGCCGGACCCGTTGCAGCGACCAGCTGACGGTGACCAGGGTGCGGGAGGACGCCATCCGCCGGGCCAGCGCGGTCAGTTCCTCGGCGGGCAGACCGCTGAGCGCCGACGCCCACTGCGGCGACTTGGCGACGCCGTCGTCGCGGCCCAGAAGGTACCGCTCGAATCGCGGGTACCCGGTGCAGTGCGTGTCGAGGAAATCGAGATCGGCCAGGCCCTCGGTGGCCAGGACGTAGGCCAGCGCGAGCATCACCGCCACGTCGGTGCCGGGGACCGGGGCCAGCCAGTGGCAGTCGCCGTCCAGGTCGTCGCGCAGCGGGCTCAACGACACGATCTGCCCGCCGCGGTCACGCAGCCGGCGTAGCGCATCGCGGGCCGGATGTGCCGTTGTGCCACCGTGATTGATACCGGTGTTCTTCAACGCGACGCCGCCGAAACACACCAGCAGGTCGGTGTTCTCGGCGATGACGTCCCAGTCGGTGGAGCGCTTGAACAGGTCGTCGTGGGTGCCGACCACCCTGGGCATGATCACCCCGGTGGCACCCAGGCTGTAGGAATGGCGGGAAAACGTATAGCCGCCAAGCATTTTCAGAAAGCGGTGCACCTGACTCTGGGCGTGGTGGAAGCGTCCGGCGCTGGCCCAGCCGTAGGAGCCGCCGTAGATCGCCTCGTTGCCGTAGGTGTCGACGATCCGTCGCAGTTCATCGGCGAGCAGTTCGGTGAGCTCGTCCCAGGACACAGCGACGTACTCGTCGGCGCCACGGGAAGCACTGGGGCCGGGGCCGTCGCGCAGCCAGCCCCGGCGCACCGCGGGCCCGGCGACCCGGGAGCGGTGCCGGATCGAGCCTGCGAGGTTGCCCAGCAAGGGCGACGGGTCGGCGTCACCGGCCAGCGGGGTGACGGCACTGATGTCACCGTCGGCGAGGTCGGCGGTGAAGGCACCCCAGTGCGCGAGGCTCGTGGGGGACTGGGACACAGCCCGAGTTTACGGGCGGTAGGGACCCACCCCGGGCTGACCAACCACCCGGTTGGTATAGGTTGGCCCCAACTCAGTAACCAGTACCGGAGGTCACACCATGAGCAGTGTTGTGAAGTACGACCGCACGTTGTTCGAGCCCGAGCACGACTTGTTCCGCGAGTCGTACCGGGCATTTCTCGAGCGCCACGTCGCGCCGCACCACGACCAGTGGGAGAAAGACAAGATCGTCGACCGCGGCATCTGGCTGGAAGCGGGCAAGCAGGGCTTTCTCGGGATGGCCGTGCCTGAGGAGTACGGCGGCGGCGGCAACCCCGACTTCCGGTACAACACGATCGTCTGCGAGGAGACCGTGGCCGGCCGCTACAGCGGCATCGGCTTCAGCCTGCACAACGACGTCGTCGCGCCGTATCTGCTCCGGCTGGCCACCGAGGAGCAGAAGCAGCGCTGGCTGCCCAAGTTCTGTACCGGGGAATTGATCACGGCGATCGCAATGACCGAACCCGGTACCGGTAGCGACCTGCAGGGCATCAAGACCCGTGCGGTCCGCGACGGCGACCACTACATCCTGAACGGGTCGAAGACCTTCATCACCAACGGCATCCACTCCGATCTGGTGATCGTCGTCGCCCAGACCGACCCCGAGAAGGGGGCCCTCGGGTTCTCCCTGCTGGTGGTGGAGCGCGGAATGGAGGGCTTCGAGCGGGGCCGGCACCTGGACAAGATCGGTCTGGATGCCCAGGACACCGCCGAACTGTCGTTCATCGACGTCAAGGTGCCTGTGGAGAACCTGCTCGGCGAGGAAGGCCAGGGTTTCGTCTACCTGATGCAGAACCTGCCGCAGGAACGGATCTCGATCGCCATCATGGCCGCCGCGGCCATGGAGGCGGTGCTGGAGCAGACCGTGCAGTACACCAAGGAACGCAAGGCATTCGGCAAGCCCATCGGCAGTTTCCAGAACAGCCGATTCCTGTTGGCCGAACTGGCGACCGAGGCCACCGTCGTGCGGATGATGGTCGACGAGTTCATCCGGTTACACCTCGACGAGAAGCTCACCGTGGAGCAGGCCGCGATGGCCAAGTGGTACTCCACCGAAAAGCAGGTCGAACTCATCGACCGGTGCCTGCAGATGCACGGCGGTTACGGCTACATGCGGGAGTACCCGGTTGCGCGTGCCTACCTGGACGCCCGGGTGCAGACCATCTACGGCGGCACGACCGAGATCATGAAGGAGATCATCGGCCGCAGCCTGGGTGTCTGACGCACCTGAATCACCCCGCGTGACCCCCGGGAAGCCAATATCTGGGCCGTCAGACCCAGATATTGGGGCTTTTTTGGTCATGATCGGCCGCGTTCCTTGGTTATCGTCACCTGCTGAAGCAAAGTTGTCGGGGCGGGACAATTCTGAGAAAACTTTGCCGAACGAGCGGGGAGGGCGCATGACTAGGCCTGGAGCGAGGCTGAACGCGGCCGTGTGGCGGTTGGCGGTCGGCCTGCTCGCACTCGTCGTCGCTGGTTTGATGGTGCCGGCGGTGGCTTCGGCCACCCCGGAGTCGGATGCCGACGCCGCGGTCACCGCCGCATGGGAGGCCAGCGGCGGCGACGGTGGCCCGCTGGGGCCGCGTCAGGGCGGCGTGTACGCGGCGGGTTCGGGCTTCGCGCAGAACTTCGCCGGGGGCAAGATGTTCTTCACCCCGGCGACCGGCGCGCATTTCATGCAGGGCGCGATCCTGGAGAAGTACGAGTCGCTGGGCGGCCCGGCCGAAGGTGACCTGGGATTCCCCACCATCGACGAAGGCGCAGGGCGCGCCCCCGACAGCCGCAACTCGACGTTGAGCGCGCCGGACAATCCGGTCATCTTCTGGACGCCGGCCACCGGTGCGCGGGTGGTCCGGGGCGCCGTCAACGCCGCGTGGGACAAGCTCGGTGGTTCTGCCGGCGTACTCGGCGTGCCAGCCGAAGATGAGTCGTTCGACGGCGATGTGAGCTCTCAGAAGTTCACCGGGGGTGAGATCTCCTGGAACCGCAAGACCAAGACGTTCACCACCGTGCCGCAGGAGCTGGCCGATCAGCTCGCGGGACTGGACATCCCGTCGGATCCTGCCGCGGCGATCGCCGCGGCGCGCCGTGCGGCAGGTGGCCCGATGGGTCCGCTGGGAGCCAAGGACGGCGATCAGTATCCGATCGGTGACGGCGGGATCGGCCAGAACTATGCCGGCGGCAAGATCTTCTACAGTCCGGCCACCGGGGCCAACGCCATCACCGGTCAGCTGCTGGAGAAGTACGAGAGCGTCGGTGGTCCCGAAGGCGATCTGGGTTTCCCGACCGCCAGCGAGGCCGAGGGCGGGCTGGGTCCCAACAGCCGGATCAGCACGTTCGCCGCGGCCGACAACCCGGTCATCTTCTGGACTCCCGACTACGGCGCGGTGATCGTCCGGGGCGCGATGAACGCGGCCTGGGACAAGCTCGGTGGGGCGAAGGGCGCACTGGGCGCCCCCATGGCCGACCAGACCGAAGACGGCAGCGTCATCAGCCAGCGGTTCAGCGGGGGCGCGATCTCCTGGGATCGCGACGCCAACACGTTCACCACCGAGCCGTCGAAACTGGCCTCGGAATTGAGCGGGTTGGAGGTTCCCGGTGTCGGGCAGCCTCACGCCACCGGCCCGCAGCCTTCGGTCCCGGACAACAAGAAGCCGTTCTCCTGGCATTGGAGCTGGTGGTGGCTGATCGCAGTGGTCCCGGTGCTGCTGCTGGCGGGGCTGATCGTGGGCGCCGCCCTCTGGCACCGCCGCCGTGCCGGTGACGATGACGACTTCGACCACGATCCGTTCGACGACGACTACGACGCCGGTCCCGGCGAACCGCATTACGACGAGGGCCGATACGACGAGGCAGGCTACGAATCGCGTGGCTACGACGACGAGTTCGGCGGCGATCGCGGTCCGCGGGAGGCGGGCTACGCGCCGAGCGTGGCCTACGGCGCCGGTGAGGCCACGACGGCCCGATTCGCCGGGCCCGGCGAGGAATCCGCAGGCGTCGCGGCGGCGTCCCCCTATGACGGTCCCACCGACATCGCGATCCCGGTCAGTCAATGGGCCGCACCGCACGGATCGGCAAGTGGCTACGGATCACCGGGCGAGGAGGACGAACCACCCGAGGACTCCTCGCAGCTGGCCGGCCCGGAGTCCGGGCAGCGCTACGGCGGCTACGACGACGACAGCTACCACGACGACGACGACTTCGACGATGACGACGACTTCGAAGAAGATGACTTCGAGGACGACGATTTCGACGAGGACGAGGACCTCGACGCGCCGATAGACGCCGACTTCGAGGAAGTCGCCGAAGGTGACGACACCGAGGGTGAGATCGAGGCGGAGCTCGCGGACGAGGATCTGACGGACACCCGTGCGCTCGTGAGCCCGGCCGGCGGAGTGCCCGAGGCGCAAGGTTTCGCGGTGCCGGCCGGCCTGGTCGTGTCGAGCGACCAGGACAACGTCGACACCGCTCCGACCCGGGTCATCACCGAGGCCGAGGCATACAGCGGGGAGGCCCACAGCGGCCGCCATGCTGCCATCGAACTCGATGAGATCCCCAGCGCCACGGCCATTCACCTGCCGCTGGACGATCCGAACCGTGCGCCGGAGGGATATCCGATCAAGGCCGACACGAAGTCGGGCCGGTACTGGGCGCCCGACAGCAGTGAGTACGACGACGCTGCGGCCGAGATCTGGTTCGCCAGTGAGGAATTCGCACGCACGAACGGATTCTTCCGAGCCGACTGAAATCGAGGGACCCGGCCACCGTGGAGGGCGGCCGGGTCGGATCCTGCTCGGTCAGATCTTGCGGATCACGGTGACCACTTTGCCGAGCACCGCTGCGTCGTTGCCCGGGATGGGGTCGTAGGCCGGGTTGTGCGGCATGAGCCAGACCTGCCCGCGTGTCCGCTTGAAGGTCTTGACGGTGGCCTCACCGTCGATCATGGCCGCCACGATGTCACCGTTGTCGGCCACGCTCTGCTGGCGCACCACCACCCAGTCGCCGTCGCAGATCGCGGCGTCGACCATCGAGTCCCCGACGACCTTGAGCAGGAACAGCGAGCCCTCGCCGACCAGTTCGCGGGGGAGCGGGAAGACATCCTCGACGGCCTGCTCGGCCAGGATGGGACCACCCGCGGCGATGCGTCCCAGCACCGGGACGAAGGTCGGTTCGGGTAGCGCATCGGAGCCGGCCACATCGGTGGACACGACGGCGGCCGCGGGATCGTCGGCGGCACGCACGTCGACCGCGCGCGGCCGGTTGGGGTCGCGCCGCAGATAGCCCTTGCGCTCCAGGGTGCGCAGCTGGTGGGCGACCGACGAGGTCGAGGTCAAGCCGACCGCATCGCCGATCTCGCGAATGCTGGGCGGGTAGCCGCGACTGGTCACCGACGCGCGGATCACGTCGAGAATGGTCCGTTGCCGGTCGGTGAGGCCGCCCTCGGCCCGGCGTGGGGCCGCGCCGTCCGATTCGGCCGAGCTGTCGATGCTGCCGTCCCTGCTGCGGTCGTCGCTCATGAGGGCGAATGTAGTCGCTGCTCGAACATTAATCAAACATGTGTTCGATGCGTGTTGCGGCGTGTCCCCTGGTGGGGTGCCTGCGGGGGTGTGTGCGGGCCGTCGACGGGCTTCTCCGCCCGAACTTGTCGGTGCCCCATTCTATCGTTTGGCAACAGTTCGATCACATGTTCTATCAATCGAACACCTGAGCGACTATGTTCGAACACAAGAGCGAATACGACCCACCGAAAGGCAGTCAGATGGCGATCATCGATATCCCCGCCGATAGCCGTTCCAGCGCTGTTCGGGCCATGCGGAAGGCGCAGCCGCCCCGGGCCCGCGCCCAGTTCGGCGCCGCCGCGCCCCGCCCCGTGCGCCGGGTCCAGCGGCCGGCGCCCTCCCGTCCCGCCGCCGGTGCACCCCGGTACCGCGGAACCGGGGTGCTGATGTCGCGGGCATCCCATCGGAGTCGTCCCATCACGCCGTTGACCACGGTCCTGTTGGCGCTCGTCGCGGCCGGCATCACCGTGTGGCTCGGGTTGGTGGCCCAACTCGGTGGTGTCGTGGGGGCCGAGACGCCCGCGCCGGCTGATCTGGCGGTGGTCCAGGTGAAGTCGGGGGAGACGCTGCAGCAGGTGGCGCGGCGGATCGCCCCGGATGCCCCGGTGGCCCGGGTCGTCGAGCAGATCCGCGATCTCAACCAGCTCGACTCCGCGGCCGTCGATGCAGGGCAGACACTGCTCGCCCCGGTTGGCTGAGCACTGCGATGTCCGCTGAATCGTCCTGGCTGCCAGCCACACTGGTCGGCGTCGGCGTGAGCACCTACGCCCCACTGGACCCGGCGGTGAGTCTCCCGCGGGCAACGCGGGTACGCTCAAGGGCGCTCGAGCTAGTTGTCCGGCGGCATGACGAAGGAGCGGTAATGCATTGTCCGTTCTGCCGTCACCCAGATTCGCGCGTGGTCGATTCCCGCGAGACCGACGAGGGACAGGCCATCCGGCGCCGGCGGTCCTGCCCTGAATGCGGCCGCCGATTCACCACCGTCGAGACGGCTGTGCTGGCCGTGGTGAAGCGCAGCGGGGTGACCGAACCGTTCAGCCGCGAGAAGGTCATTCGAGGAGTACGCCGATCCTGTCAGGGCAGGCAGGTCGACGACGACGCCCTCAACGTCTTGGCGCAGAAGGTCGAGGACGCTGTCCGTGGACTCGGCACACCGGAGATCCCCAGTCACGAGGTCGGCCTGGCGATCCTTGGACCGCTTCGTGAACTGGACGAGGTCGCCTACTTGAGGTTCGCCTCGGTGTACCGGTCGTTTTCGTCGGCCGAAGACTTCGAGCGTGAGATCGAGGCGCTGCGGGCCCACCGCGCCGAGGCGTGATCCGGCCCGGGTCAGGTCCCGGTTCAGTCCAGTCGAGAGGTGCCGTCGTTGACGACGCGGCCGGCCAGACGAACCCAGCCCTCCGGACTCCAGCGAGTTTCGATCACCGAGCCCTTGCCCTGCACGATCGTCAGATCCCGGCTGAGATAGTCGGTCATCCGCACTGCCGCCGACCCCGTGGCCTCGTCTTCGGGAATGCCCAGGTGTGTGGCGAATGACCGGGAACGCAACATGCCGTGCGCTTCGTCGCTCCAGGCCCACAGGTAGGCGTCATCGAAATCGTCGGGGTCGGCGGCGAGCACCTCGTCGACCGTGGCCAGGTCGTGGATGGCGAATTCCGGGGCCCATTCGGAGCGGGCATTGACAATGGCGCGATCCTCGTCGTACTCGACCTGAAGGATTCCCGAGGGCACGCGCAGGGTGTGGACCGGCAGTCCGATTTCACGCAGCCACCACGACGCGCCGACCGTGGGGTGTCCCGCGAACGGCAATTCGGCAACGGGGGTGAAGATGTGGGCACTGGCCGAGTTGCCGCCCGGCTGCGGAAGATCGATGAATACGGTTTCGCTGTAACCCAATTCGGTGGCTATCCGTTGCCGGTCGCCCGGGGCGACGATGCTGTTGTCGACCACGCCGAGCGGATTTCCGTACTTGCCGTCGGAGTCGGTGAACACGCGTAACACGGTGACGTCGATGGCCATGATCCGATGCTACGTCGCAGACCGGGCTCGCCGGGCGGACCATCCGGCGGCGATGCGCGGGTCAGGAGGTCAGGTCGCGCTGCGTTCGTCGGCGTCCATCGCGTCGAGCACCGCGATCTGGGTATCGAACGGCCCGCTCATCGTCGATTCGGTCCGTCCACTGCGCAGCAGGCTGCGGAGCTGATCCTGGTCGTAGACCGACGGTTCGGTCGTGTCGATGAAGCGTTCGACCACTTCGACGAAGCGGTCGGGATCGTCGTGGAACGGAAAATGCCCGGATCCCTTGAAGATCTCCAGTTGGGAACCGGGCATCGCGGCGTGGGCCATCCGAGCATGGCTGACCGGGATCACCGAGTCGGAGTCGCCCCAGATCAGCTGCACGGGAACGGATTCGGTCAGGTAACAGCGATCCAGCATGGTGACGACCTGGCCGCGCCAGTCCACCACGGCGCGCAGGGTGCGAGCGAACGCCGACGATGCCGTCGGCTCGGGCAGATCGGCCAGGATGCGCAACATGTCCGGGATGTCGTGTCCGAGACCGGTTGAGCCCAGCACCGCGCCCGCGGCGCGGCCGGCCAGCTGCAACGCCGGCAGTACCAGGGGCAGGCGCAGCAGTGCCAGGGCCTCACTGCCCATCGGTAGCGAGGCGACCCGCAACGCCATGTTGACGTCTTTGGTGACCCCGCCGGCGCCGACCAGGATGAGGCGGTCGACCAACTGCGGGAACTGGTAGGCGAATTGCATGGCCACGCCACCGCCCAGGGAATGGCCGACCACGGTCACCCGGTCGATGTCGAGCACGCTGAGCAGGTCGCGCATGCCGTTGGCGTAGGCCGCCACCGAATAGTCCGCACGCGGCTTGTCGGAGCTGCCGTGGCCGAGCAGATCCGGGGCGATCACGGTGAACCGCTGCGCCAGCGCCGACTGCACGGTGTGCCAGGTGGTGGAGTTGTCGCCGATGCCGTGGATCAGCAGGATCGCCGGACCGGATCCGGCGACCCGGAAGGCCCGCCGGTACCCGTGGATCGTGCGGTACTCGAGCGTCGGGGTGAGCTCGCGAACGGTCCGCAGATGGGGTTTGCGCTCGGTCATGCTGGTCAACCTCGCTCTCGGCCCGCCGTCGGGCTCCTATGAGTGGGTGTCGCCGTTCGGGAATCCGTCGCCGAACCCGTCTCGTCCGTCCTTGTACTTGTCGTCTTTGAACTTGTCACCGGTCTGCTGGGCGAGGAACCGTTCGAACTCGGCTCCCAGTTCGTCACCGCTGGGCAGTTCCTCGTCACGCGCCAGCAGAGACCGATTCTCCTGTGCGGCAACGAACGCATCGTACTGGCGCTCCAATCCCGTCACCACTTGGGCGACCTCGGCGCTGGCCTCTACCTGCTCGTTGATCTTGCTGTACACCTCGGCGCCCGCCTCGGACAGTTTGTCCAACGGCAGTTGTAGCGAACCGGTCCGGGCCACCTCGGCCAGCAGTGCCTCAGCGGCCGGCGGATAGGCCGTCTGGGCCAGGTAGTGCGGGACGTGCACCGTGTAGCCCACCACCTCGTGGCCGTGCTGGGCCATACGGAACTCGAGCAGGTTGGACACGCTCGCGGGAACCTGGACCTCACCGACCCACGGGGTGTGCTCGGCGATCAGTTCCTTGTCGTTGGCGTGCGCGGTGAGCATGACGGGGCGGGTGTGCGGCACCGCCATCGGAATGGTGCCCAACCCGATCACCCGCCGCACCCCGAGCTGTTCAGAGAGCAGCCGCACGGCGGTGATGAAACGTTCCCACCGCAGGTCCGGCTCCAGACCGGCCAGCAGCAGAAACGGCGTGCCCACGTCGTCGTGCAGCGCGTACAGGTTCAGCTCGGGTTCGTCGTAGCTGGTGAAGTGGTCGGTCTTGAACGTCATCAGCGGCCGCCGCGACCGGTAGTCGAGCAGCTCGTCGATGGCGAAGGACGCGACCAGCTCGGTGTCGAGGGTGTCCTTGAGGTGTTCGGCAGCCAGCCGGATCGCGTGACCGGCGTCGGAGAACCCCTCCAGGGCGTGGATCAGCACGGGGCCGCGGCCATCCGATGAGGACAGCTGTGGCGCCGGGAACTCAAGCTCGTACATGCCGCTCTGATCGGGCTGGTAGTGCTGGTCGGGGGTGTCGCTGCTGTCGGTCATCTCGCTTCGTCTCCTCGCTGCGGTAGGACGCTGTGACGGCCTACCACCATGTCATCCAGTGTCCCGCATACCCGGGCCGCGGGTTCGTTCCCCCCGCCTCTGCGTGCGAACGCGCCGGGACGGGTTCGGCATTCCGGCGGTTATCCCCACGATCAGGCAAAATCGTGATGATGCAGGTGACCAGGATGGTGAAGCTCACAGTCGCGGCGGCAGCGATGACCGCCGGGGTGTCGGCGTGCACCGTGCCGGGCGCCGGGACCGCGGGCGGCGGAGCCGCGGCCCCCGCGACGGTCCCGCCGAGTAGTCCAGCGGTCGCAGCCAGCCCGTTGTCGCAGGCCGGCGCCGAATCGGTGACACCGGACCGGCGGGTCGGGGCGCTGTTCCTGGGCGACACCACGACGCACACCTGTAGCGGATCGGTGCTGGCCAGCGCGGCCGGCAATCTGATCCTGACGGCTGCGCACTGTCTACTCGACGGTGTCGGCACCACATTCGTTCCCGGGTTCGACACCAGCGGTGGGGATACCTGGCACGTCAGCACGGTGTATCTGGACCCGCGGTGGCTCGCCGAGCAGGATCCACAAGCCGACTACGCCATCGTGCGGGTGACCGGCGGCTCCGGCGCGAGTCTGCTCGCGGCGGCAGGCGGCGGGCTGACGCTGGGTTCGGCACCCGCGCCGGGTGTTCCGGTGACGGTGACCGGCTATCCGATGGGCGAGGGCGGCAGCCCACTGGCGTGCCGCGGCGCGACCGAATGGTCACCGCAGGGGTTCCCGTCGCTGGCCTGCGCGGGCCTGACCGACGGTTTCAGCGGTTCCCCCTGGGTTTCCGGGTCGACGGTGACCGGCCTGGTCGGCGGACTCGACGGAGGCGGATGCGACGACGACGTGTCCTACTCGCCGCACTTCGACGAACGGATCGCCCGGTTACTGGCCCGGGCCGAGGCAGGCGGACCCGGCGATGCGGCTCCCGCCGCGCTCGAATCCGACTGCTAGACCCGGAACTGGTTGAGCGCGCGCAGCTTGTTCATCACGTCGAGCGCCGCGACCTTGTAGGCCTCTGAGAACGTCGGGTAGTTGAACACCGCGTCGACGAGGTATTCGACGGTGCCGCCGCAACCCATCACGGCCTGCCCGATGTGGACCATCTCTGTGGCATTGGTGCCGAAGATGTGCACGCCCAGTACCCGCAGATCCTCGGTGGACACCAGCAGTTTGAGCATCCCGTAGGAGTCGCCGGCGATCTGGCCGCGCGCCAGCTCCCGGTACCGGGACACGCCCACCTCGTAGGGGATGGAATCCTTGGTCAGTTCGACCTCGGTGGCCCCGACGAAGGACACCTCAGGGATCGAGTAGATGCCGATCGGTTGCAGGCTCATCATGGCCTTGGTGGGTTCGCCGAAGGCGTGGTAGGCGGCCAGCCGGCCCTGCTCCATGGACGTCGCGGCCAGCGCCGGGAATCCGATGACGTCGCCGACCGCGTAGATGTGGTCCACCTTGGTGGTGAAGTTGTCGTCGACGTAGATGCGGCCGCGGTTGTCGGCCTCCAGGCCGGCGGCGGCCAGGTCGAGGTGATCGGTCTGGCCCTGGCGTCCGGCCGAGTACATCACGGTCTCGGCGGGAATCTGCTTGCCGCTGGCCAGGGTGGTCACCGTCCCGGTGGTGCCGATGTCGACGGCGGTCACCTCCTCGCCGAACCGGAAGGTCACCGCGAGGTCGCGGAGATGGAAGCGCAGGGACTCGATGATCTCGGGGTCGCAGAACTCGAGCATGTCGTTGCGTTTCTCGACCACGGTGACCTTGGTGCCCAGCGCCGCGAACATCGACGCGTATTCGATGCCGATGACCCCGGCCCCGACCACCACCATCGAGGTGGGCAGCGTCGCGAGATTGAGGATGCCGTCGGAATCGAGCACGCGCGCCTCGTCGAACGTCACCCCGGCAGGCCGGGCCGGTTTGGTTCCGGTGGCGATGACGATGAAACGGCCACGGACAGTGACGAGTTCGGCGCGGGTGGGGTCCTCGACGACGATCGTGTGGTCGTCGGAGAAGCGGCCGTGGCCGGTGTAGAGCTCGATGCGGTTGCGCATCAGCTGGGACCGCACGACGTCGATCTCCTTGCCGATGACGTGCTGGGTACGCGAGAGCAGATCGGCCGGGGTGATCTTGTCCTTGACGCGGTAGCTGGCGCCGTAGAGCTCGCGCTGGCTCATGCCGGTCAGGTAGACGACCGCCTCCCGCAGCGTCTTGGACGGGATGGTGCCGGTGTTGACGCACACCCCGCCGAGCATCATGCCCCGCTCGATCACCGCAACGGACTTGCCGAGCTTGGCCGCGGCGATGGCGGCGCGTTGCCCGCCGGGACCCGAACCGATGACGACGAGGTCATACTCCTGCATCGAACCCATGGGAAATCTGTCTACGCCGGTTGCCTGCTTCTCGCATGTCGGCGAGGTCGAATACCGGGTGAACAAATGCTCGGGGTTATCCCCAGCGCAGAGTTCATCCCCAGCCGGCCACGATCACCGGGTTCGGGCGACGGGCCGTGACGGCCCCGGTTGGCACGGTCGGCCCATGACAACACCATCGCCTTCCTCGCCAGAGTTCGACTTCCACCTCAACCGTCCCGGTGCGCTGATCGCCGCGCTGCCCGCGGTGCTGGGCTTCGTACCGCACCGCAGCCTCGTACTGGTCACCGTCGACCGCGGCGAGCTGGGCTGCGTCATGCGTGCCGACCTCGCCGACGACATGACCGAGCGCATCGAGCACCTGGTCGGCCTCGCGGCCGCGGCCGGTGTGGATGCGGTGATCGCGGTCGTGGTGGACGAGGACAGCCCGGACTGTCAGGCATGCGATGACCGCTACCGCGTCCTGGCGTCGATCCTGGACGAGGCGCTGGCCGCCGACGGCATCGAGCTCTATGCCGCACACGTCGTGGACAAGGTGGCTGCCGGTGGGTTTTGGCGCTGTGCCGACGGCTGTGGCGAACAGGGGCTGGTGGATGATCCGGGTGCGTCACCGCTGGCGGCAGCCGCGGTGCTGGACGGCCGCAGGCTCTACGCCAGCCGTGACGAACTGCTGCAGGTGATCCAGCCGGACCCGGTCGCCAACGACGCGATGAGTCGGCCGCTGGCACTCGTGACCCAACGTCCCGGCTGCCCCGAGGCCCGCCCCGACGCCGAGGTGCGTCGTGACGTCGAGGCGGCGATGACGGCGGCCCGCCAGCTCGCGGAGGGCCACGCACCCGGCGGTGCCGACTTGGCCCGGCTGGCGGTGGGGCTGGCCGATCCGCGGGTCCGCGACACGTTGTATGCGCTGGCGGTCGGGGAGTGCGCCGATCAGGCCGAAGCCCTGTGGGCCCTGCTGGCCCGCAACGTCCCCGAACCGTGGCGCGTGGAAGCCCTTGTCTTGCTGGCTTTTTCCGCGTACGCACGCGGTGACGGCCCGCTTGCCGGGGTGTCGTTGGACGCGGCGTTGCGGGCGCGGCCGACACACCGGATGGCCGGCATGCTCGACACCGCGCTGCAATCGGGGATGCGCCCGGAGCGGATCCGGGAGTTGGCGGTCACCGGGTATCGGCTGGCCGAGCAGCTCGGCGTCCGGTTGCCGCCACGACGGGCATGGCGGCGCAAGGCATGTTGAGTGGCTAGACCTTCTCGACGCGGACCGCGTGCGCCATGTGATGGGGCAGCTCGACCTGTTCGTGCCCGGGGATCACGATCATCACGCCGCCGTGATCGGTGGCCTCCACGGTGACCCTCGCGTTCGGGACGACGCCGGCATCCTTGAGCCGGCCGATGAGCTCGGTGTCGCCCTGCACGTGCTCGGTGAGCTGGCGCACCACGACGGCCACCGGTAACCCGACCGGGAGTTCGGTGAGCCGGACCAGGCTGACATCGTCGTAGCCGGCGGCGCCGACCCCGAGATCGGACAGGCCCGGGATGGGGTTGCCGAACGGGGAGGTGGTGGGATTGTCCAGCACCTGGACCAGGCGCCGCTCGACGTCCTCGCTCATCACGTGCTCCCAGCGGCATGCCTCGGCGTGGACGTCCTCCCACGGCAGTCCGATCACGTCGACGAGCAAACGCTCGGCCAGCCGGTGCTTGCGCATCACGGCGACCGCGAGCGCACGCCCCTTGTCGGTCAGTTCGAGGTGGCGGTCACCGGCCACGTGCAGCAGGCCATCGCGTTCCATACGCGACACCGTCTGGCTGACCGTCGGACCGCTTTGGTCGAGCCGTTCGGCGATGCGGGCACGCAGCGGCACCACGCCCTCTTCCTCGAGGTCGTAGATCGTTCGTAGGTACATCTCGGTGGTGTCGACCAGATCGTTCATGCGCGCCTTCCCAGCCCAAACGTCACCGCACAGTCTACCGTTTCCGGCGTTTGAACTGCGGCGCAACATCGGGGCGTCGGGCAGGTCACATCGGCGCCGAAAACCCCAGGACAAGCGGGCAGGAACCGCTGAAATGCCTGGATACGCGATGTGCCCCGCCGGAATCCGGCGGGGCACATCGTCAGGAGGGTCTAGCTGGCGTAGGAGCGGAGCCGATCGGCACGCTCGCCGTTGCGGAGCTTGGCCATCACCTCGCGCTCGATCTGGCGGACCCGCTCACGGGACAGACCGAACAGCTTGCCGATCTGGTCGAGGGTGCGCGGCTGGCCGTCGTCGAGGCCGAACCGCAGCCGGATCACCTGCTGCTCGCGCTCGTCGAGCGTGGCCAGCACGTGGCGGATGTCGGTGTGCAGCAGTTCGGAGATGACGGCGTTCTCGGCCGACATCGCCTCGGAGTCCTCGATGAAGTCGCCCAGCGGGGCTTCCTCGTCGGTGCCGACCGGCATGTCCAGGCTCACCGGATCGCGGCTGTGCTCCAGCAGGTCGTTGATCTTCTCGACCGGGATGCCGGATTCTTCGGCCAGTTCCTCGTCGGTGGCCTCGCGGCCCAGGTTCTGGTGCATCTCACGCTTGATCCGGGCCAGCTTGTTGACCTGCTCGACCAGGTGGACCGGGAGCCGGATAGTGCGGCTCTGGTCCGCCATCCCGCGGGTGATCGCCTGCCGGATCCACCACGTGGCGTACGTGGAGAACTTGAAGCCCTTGGTGTAGTCGAACTTCTCCATCGCACGGATAAGACCCAGGTTGCCTTCCTGGATCAGGTCCAGCAGCGGCATTCCGCGGCCCGTGTAGCGCTTCGCCAGCGACACCACCAGGCGCAGGTTGGCCTCCAGCAGGTGCCGGCGCGCTGCCTCGCCGTCGCGGACGACGGTGGCCAGGTCGCGTTTGCGGTTCTCGCCCAGGCGCTTCTTGGTGTTCAGCACGTGCTGGGCGTACAAGCCTGCCTCGATGCGCTTTGCGAGCTCTACCTCATCGGCGGCGTTGAGCAACGCCGTTTTGCCAATGCCGTTCAGATACACGCGCACGAGGTCGGCGGCAGGGCTCTGGGCGTCCAGATCACTGTCGACGCGGCTTGTGGTGGCATTTGCCATGACGGCCTCCTGATCAGCTCGAACTGTCATGGTCTACAACGTCGTAGACGTCATGAGAGTTCCCGCCGATCTCCGGATTCATACCCGTTGAGCTGCGGTTTTTCCGGAGCGACCTGAGAATGTCCTGAGAATAGCTAAAGAAGCCGCTCAGCTGGGGTCATCGTGGTCGGACCGCGCTGCGTCCGGTTGCGGTGGCACAAACGGGTCCTTCTGTAACGCCGGCCGCTCCGCGGTGGGAAACAGCGGGATCCGCTCGCCGCGGCCGGCGTAACGCCGTGGCTCCTCGGCACTGCGCGGGGGACGATCGTTGGCGATCAGCACCGCCATCCACGGCAGCGGGATCGACGCCACGATGATCGCGAGCGAGATCAGACCGTTCTGCCAGATGTTGTAGGCCACCGCGGCCAGGATGAGCGCCGGGATGCGGAAGGCCATCAGCGTCAGGTACTTGCGCACGCGCTGGCGGTGCTGCACTTCGTATGCGGGTGCGGCTTTGGTGATGAGAACCGGGCGGGCTTCCTTGCCGAAATCGTCGCCGAAATCGCCGTCGAAACTCAGCTCGTGGCTTTGTTTCATGCCTCTACTGTTCCACACCTTGACCGCGTGGTGGCAGGCGGATTTCCCTATGCCCCGCAGCCAGGCACAATAAAACCCGCGGACGTGAGGAGCACAATAAGACCATGCAGACCCAGACCATCGAGCGCCCGGACACCGACGAACATGTCGATGACGGGACCGACGACGACACCCCCAAGTTCTTCCATTACGTCAAGAAGGACAAGATCGCCGAAAGCGCTGTCATGGGCACGCATGTGGTCGCGCTGTGCGGCGAGGTGTTCCCCGTGACGAAGTCGCCCAAGCCGGGCTCCCCGGTGTGCCCGGATTGCAAGAAGATCTACGAGCAGCTCAAGAAGTAGGCGGCTGTAGCGGCGGATCGACGGGCTCGGGCACACGGGATTCGACCGGTGCCTGGGCGCTGCCGTTGAGGCCGTTGTTGAGAGCTTTGTACTCCAGCCATTCCCGCAGTCTCCTGGCGTGGGTATCCGACGCGGGCCACTCCTCTTGAATGGCCGCATTGAGTTCGGCGCCGAGCATGATGGCGAAACCCAGGAAGAACGCGAACAGCAAGAATGCGATCGGCGTGGCGAGCGCGCCGTAGGTGTAGCCGGTGCTGGTGATCCAGGTCAGATAGATCCGTAACCCGAACGTGGCGACCAGGAACACCACGGTGGCCAGTACCGCGCCGAGCATCAGCCGATGCGTCGGGATCGGTGCGGGCAACGAGACCCGGTACAGGATGGTCACCCCGACGAACACTGCCAGGAACAACGCCGGGTAGTAGCCGTACCTCAGCACGTTGTCCCAGCTGTCGGGGATGTGTTCGGAGATCGCCCGGGGTCCGAGCGCGAGCAGCGGCGCCATGCCGATCGCGGAGATCAGCATGATCACGTACAGGCCCAGCGCGTAGAAGCGCTGCCGCACCGGATGCCGCAGCGGTGTCTGATCGTGGGCCTCCACGATGGAGTCCACGAATGCCGACACCGCCGACGACCCGGCCCACAGCGAGATCACGAAACCCACGGACACCACCTCGCCGCGGGCGCCCTTCACGATGTCGCGGATCGTCGGTTCGATGATCTCGTTGACGACGTTGGGGGAGAAGAAGCTGTTCGCCGCGTTGATCAGCTGATCCTGGATCGTCGGCAGGGTGTCCGGCCCGAACAACGGTGCGATGTAGGCCAGGCTGCCGAGCATCCCCAGCAGGAGGGGAGGCAGTGACAACGCGCACCAGAACGCCGCCTGTGCCGATTCCGAGAAGATGGAATCGTCCCAGCTCTTCGACAACGTGCGTCGAGTGATGTGCCAGATGTGGTGGCGTGATGGTGGTACTGGAAGCGGCTGGCCAGTCATGACCAGTCAAGCATTACTGACGAAACGTGCTCCTGCCCAGGCGGGTGGTGTCCGAGGCGACGGCTGATGGCCGTCAGGCGTCTGCGGTGCTGGTTTCCAGCACCGCGGCCAGCTCGACCAGCTTGGCTTCGTGCTCGTTTGCGTGGTGCTGGCAGAAGAGCAGCTCGGCTCCCGAAGGCAGCTTCGCGCGCACGCGTGCCGCCGCACCGCAACGATCGCAGCGATCGGCTCTCGTTAGCTCCGGGCTTGTCAGAGTTGCGTTCATGGCTCCTCCGTCTTCTGCTCTGCGCATCTCGGCAAAGGCGCCTTGATTGCGTATGTCTACTCTGTCAGACGTTTTGGATTCCGGCCTTGTTCCCCAGGGGTTCACCGGTGTGTCGTGTCTCACTTGGCCGCCGTGTTGCTGGACGGGCAAGCTGGCGGTATGAATCCATCGCCGTGTGTCCTGGTTCACTTGTGCAGTGCCGAGGACTGGCTGACGGCTCAGCGTAACGGCGAACATCGCCCCGACTCACTCGGGGTGCAGGGATTCGTCCACCTCTCGGCTCCTGAGCAGGTTCATCTGCCGGCGAACCGGCTCTACTCCGGACGCGGCGACCTGGTGCTGCTGCACATCGATCCCTCGAAGCTCACGGACCCGGTGCGCTGGGAGCCGGGGGTGCCGACGGACCCCGAGGCGATGCTGTTCCCGCATCTGTACGGTCCGCTGCCGGTGGACGCTGTGATGACCACCACGGCCTACGCGCCCGACGATCAGGGGCGGTTCGCGCCGCTGGCCGACACGCCGTCGGGGTAGCGCGCAGCTCAGCGGCCGGCACGGCGCGTGCCATGCTCGTCACGTGTCCGGCGCAGCCCAGAATCGGCAGGGCGCGGCCACCCGGCTGCGTCTGGTGAAGGCCGCCGAACGATTGTTCGCCGCCCAAGGGGTGGACGCGGTGTCGGTGCGGGCGGTCAATGCGGCCGCGGGACTCGGCGCGGCGTCGGTGCACTACCACTTCGGATCCAAGGACGACCTGCTGCGTGCGGTGCTCACCGACGTCGGTGCTCCGGTGCGCGACGAGATCGCGGCCAACGTGGCGGTGCTCGCGGCCGATCCGGTCGCGCCCAGTCCCGACGCTCTCGTCCGGGCGGTCACCGGGCCGTACCTGAAACTGTTGCTCCGCCACCGGGTCCGGGGCATGCGCTGGATCAAGATCATCGCCCAGATCTCTCAGGAGAACAATCCGGTGTTGCTCGATACCGAACAGCGCCTGCCCGATGAACTGTTCGCACAGGTGCAGCGGGCGTTCCCCGATTCGGATCCCGCGCGCCTGGAACTGCGGTGGGCCATCTCGATCATGAACTTCATCCAAGCGCTGAGCCGGGCCGACGAATGGCGCCGCAACGGCAGCCGGCTGGACGAGACCGAGCTGCGGGACTTCTATGAAGATCTCGTCTGTTTCGTCGTCGGCGGCGTCGATCGCCTTCTCGGTTCCTGACCGGTCCGTCCTGTCCAGTGGGAGATTTTGCGGCGAAATTTCTGGATCAGTTGATCCAATCAGTCGATCCAGATAGCGTCCCGGGCATGTGGAACTCGAGTTCGATCAAGTTCGGGGCCTTCCTCGCCCCATATCACCCCCTCGACGCCGACCCGGCGCTGCAGTTGCGCCGTGACATCGACTTGATGGAGCACCTCGACCATCTCGGCTTCGACGAGGCGTGGATGGGTGAACACCACTCGACCGGGTCCGAAATCGTCCCTGCGCCGGACATGTTCATCGCGGCAGCGGCCGAGCGCACCGAGCGCATCCGGTTCGGCACCGGCGTGATCTCGCTGCCGTATCACCACCCGCTGATCACCGCGGACCGCATCACCCAACTCGATCTGCAGACGCGCGGCCGGCTGATCGTGGGCACCGGCCCGGGCAAGATCCCGCTGGACGCGCACATGATGGGGATCAACCCCGTCGACCAGCGCCGGATGCAGGGTGAGGCGCTGGAGGCGGTGCTTCGCCTACTGCGTGGCGAGGTCGTCGACATGGAGACCGACTGGTTCACCCTTCGTGACGCGCGCGCCCAGCTGCCCACCTACGATCCGGCAGGCATCGAGGTGGCCACCGCGTCGACCATCTCTCCGAACGGGTCGGTGCTCGCCGGAACGCACGGGCTGTCCCTGCTGTCACTGGCCGCCAGCTCGCCGGCCGGGTTCGATGTGCTCGACCGCAACTGGGGTGTCTACGAGAAGGTTTCGGCAGAGAACGGGTACCGGGCCGACCGCTCCAGCTGGCGCCTGGTCAATCCGATGTTCATCGCCGAGACCCGGGCCGAGGCCGAGCGGGCCGTCAGCCGCCGGATCCATGCCATCGCCGAATACGTCAACCGGCAGCAGGGCGTCAAACCCGACTGGGCCCAGACCCCCGAGGGCATCATCAACCAGTGGCGCACCGACAACCTGGGTGAGTTCGGCCAGGTCGTCATCGGCACCCCCGAAGATGCGATCGCTCAGATCGAGCGCCTCATCGAGAAGACGGGCGGATTCGGCACGCTGCTGATCCTGCATGTCGACATGGCCAGTTGGGAGGACACCAAGCGCAGCTACGAGCTGTTCGCCTCGGAGGTCGTCCCGCACTTCAAGAGGCGCAACGCGGGCAGGCAGGCCAGCCTGCAGTTCGCCGAGGACAACAGCGAGTACCTGCTGGGCGGCCTGATCGGCGCGATCACCAAGGCGCACACCGACTATTACGGCCAGCCTGCCGGGCAGCTCGCCGGACAGGGGGCGTGATGCGCGCGGCGGAGTACTTCGACGGACAATTCACCGTCACCGACGTCACCGAACCGCCGGCCACCGGGCCCGGACAACTGCGCATCAAGGTCGCGGCCTGCGGCATCTGCGGCAGCGACCTGAGCATGTCGAAGGATCCCTGCCGGTTCGTCTCGGTCGCGGCGGCCGGCGGGTTTCCGCTCGCGGTGTTCGATCACGCCAAGCCCATCGTGCTCGGGCACGAGTACGCCGGCACGGTCGTTGAATGCGGCCAGGGCGTAACGGATTTCGAGGTGGGCGATCGGGTCGCGGGCATCGGTGTGGCCACCGAGGCCGGGACCGGTATCCCGACGATCATCGGCTATTCGAACGAATACCACGGGGCCTTCGGGGAATTCATCGTCGTCGACGGTTTCTGGGTGCGCAAGGTGCCCGACGGTCTGTCGCTCGAACACGCCACCCTGGCCGAACCGCTGCACGTGGGTGAGATGCACGTGCAGCAATCGGGCCTCACCGAGGCCGACGCCGCACTGGTGATCGGTTGTGGCTCCATCGGTCTCGGTACGATCCTGGCGGCCAAGGCGCACGGTGCGCACACCGTGATCGCCGCCGAGCCGTCGCCCAAACGCCGCGAACTCGCGCTCACGATGGGCGCCGACATCGTTGTCGATCCCGATGAGCAGGATCCGATCGAACTCTGGAACTCGATGTCGGCTCAGGGCAGGGGTGGTTCGGGCATCCTGATCGCGTATGAGTGCAGCGGGCGCGTCGGCACCCTCAACACACTGACCCACACTCTGCCGTTCGGCTCCCGGATCCAGGTCGTGGCATCGCCGTTCGGTGACGAGACGATCATCCCGGTGGTCGCCCAGTTCCGGCAGATCGCGATCAACTTCGGCCACGGTCCCTACCACGAGGCCTACGAGACCGTGCTGAAGCGGTTGGCCGACGGTGAGATCGACGCCGAGGCGATCATCACGGGTCGCGTCGGTCTGGACGGCCTCGGTGCCGCGTTCGAGGCACTGCGTGACCCCGAGGCACACGTCAAGATCCTGGTGCTGCCCGGGGCGTGACCGGCCGGCAAAGTTCTGGCAGGGCTCAGTCGGCGGGGGCCGGCGTCGCCGGAATCCGGCCCGCGCTGGCGCCGCCGTCGACGGTCAGGTCCGCGCCGGTGATGTACGACGACGCGTCCGAGGCCAGGAATGCCACGACGTCGGCGACCTCGTCGGGGGTGCCGACCCGCGTCAGGGGCGCACCCGGATGGCCGCCGAGACCGCGTTGCACCCCGAGATGGGCGATCATCGGGGTGTCGATCATGCCGGGATAGACGGTGTTGACGCGAATACCCAACGGGCCCAGCTCGATTGCCGCGACCTTCGACATGCCGCGCAGACCCCATTTGGATGCGCCGTACGCGGTGTATCCGGCGAGCCCCTGCACCCCCGCCTGCGACGAGATGTTGACGATCGATCCGCCGCCGGCAGCCTTCATCGGCTCGGTGACGGCCTGCATCCCGAGAAAGGCGCCGATCAGGTTGACCCGCAGCATCTGCTCGAATCCGGCGGTGTCCTGCTCGGCCAGCGGCACAACCTTGCAGATGGCGGCGTTGTTGACCAGTACGTCGACCCGGCCGAACTCGGTGACCGCGGTGTCGACCGCGATGCGCCAATCGGCTTCGCTGCCGACATCGTGGCGCACGAAACGGGCGGCCGGGCCGATCGATTCGGCGACCCGCTCACCCTCCGCGACGAGGACGTCGGTCACCACCACCCGGGCGCCGAGCGCGGCGAACAACCGCGCTTCGGCTTCACCCTGCCCGCGCGCGGCGCCGGTGACGATCGCGACCTTGCCGGACAGATCCATCAGCTTCGCGTCTGCCATCGCTACTTCTCGTTCTGGTCGATGCCGGTCAGCAGGATCTCCGACATCCGGCGCGGGAACTCGGTGACCTTGGCCATGGCCACGATCTGACGGGGCATGACGACATGACGCTTGTTTCGTTCGATGGCGTCGGCGATGGCAGTGGCCACCACCTCGGGCTCCAGCGCGGACGAGGGGAGCATGCGCAGGCGCTCGAACCGTTCGATCGTCTTGCGGGCCGGCGTGAATTCCCGGATGTGGTCGATCATGTCGGTCCTCACCTCGCCGAGCTGGACGAGTGTGGTGCCCACGGGCTTTCCTCGCAGCTCCGCGCGGATACCGGCGGTGAAATGGCTCAGGCCGGCCTTGGAGGTGCCGTACAACGTGACGCCGGGACCCTGCGCGATCGCGCCGTACGACGACACGTTCACGATGTGGCCACGGCCCCGGCGCACCATCCGCGGCATCGCCTGGCGGCACAGCTCCAGAGGTGCGGCCAGGTTGACCTGCAGGAGGTTCTGCACGTCGGAGGCGCTGGCGTCGGGGAACAACCCCACCCGGTCGATTCCGGCATTGTTGACCAGGATGTCGACCGGGCCGTCTGCCTCGACCTGGTCCAGCAGCGCCTCGACGGCCGCGGGATCGGTGAGGTCGGTGGGGTAGGCCTTGCCGCCGATCTCCTTGGCGAGCAGGTTGAGCGACTCGGCGTCACGCGCCACCACGGCGACGTCGACGCCGCGGGCCGCCAGCACCTCGGCGATGCTCTTGCCCAGTCCGCGGCTCGCGCCGGTGACAAGGGCGCGGGTGTTCGGAAGCTTCACGGGTTGCCTTTCAATGGATTCGAGCTGTGGTCTTGGTTGTTCAGTTCGGGTACAGGGCGTCGCGGACGACGGCACACACGTCTTCGGTGGCCTCGGCCGCGGCTGGGAGGTGGTCGGCGAGGTTGAAGAAACCGTGGAAGCCGCGCTCGTAGCGCCGGACGCTGACGTTGGCCCCGCCCGCGGCGAGCAGGCGGGCGTATTCCTCGCCCTCCTCGCACAGCGGGTCCAGGGCGCCGGTCAGCACGTGCCCATCCGGAAGTCCGGTCATGTCACCGAGAATCGGCGACGCCGACACCTCGGTCTGGGCGCCACTGTCCCCGAGGTACTGCGCGGTGAACCACTGCATGTGCTCGGCGGTCAGCACGCCGCTCTTGGTGTGCGGGCTGGACAGCGACGACTTGCGGCGCTGGTCGACCACCGGATAGATCAGCACCTGGAACGCGATGGGCGGGCCGCTGCGGTCCCGGGCCGTCAGCGCCACCACGGCCGCCAGGTTGCCGCCGGCACTGTCGCCCGCGACCACGAACCGGGCCGGGTCACCGCCGAGCTCGCCGGCATGCGCCGCCGCCCATTCGGTTGCGGCCCAAGCATCTTCGACCGCCGCGGGATACGGGTGCTCCGGTGCCAGCCGGTAGTCGACCGAGATCACGATCGCACCGATGCCGTTGGCGAGCCTGCGGCAGCAGGAGTCGTGAGAGTCGAGGTCGCACAGCACGAATCCGCCGCCGTGGAAATAGACCAGGACCGGCAGGCCGACGTCAGTGCCGAAGCCGGAGCCGACGGGGTCGGCCGGATGGTAGATCCGCACCGGGATGTCGCAGGCGGGCCCGGGAACGACACGGTTCTCGACGCTGCCCACCTGCATGGGGCTGGCCGGCCGTCGGCTGGCCTTGAGCCGGGCCCGCACCTCGGCCGCGGCCGCGACGGGGTCGTTGCCGCCGGAGAGGATCGGAGCGAACGCATCGCCCATCCGGCCGGCGACCTCGCGCTTCATGGTTTCGGAATCGCTCATCGGGAACCCCCGGTCAGCTCGCCGCGCAGCACCTTTCCGGTGGCGTTGCGGGGTAGTTTGCTCAGGAACTCGACGTCCCGGGGGATCTTGTACCGGGCCAGGTTCGCCCGTACGTAGTCCTTGATGTCGTCGGCGGCCACGGTGGCTCCGTCGATCAGCACCACATAGGCGTTGAGCCGCTGTCCGAAATCATCGTCGCTGACCCCGATCACGGCCACCTCGTCGACCTCGGGATGGCTGGTGATCAGGTTTTCGACCTCCAGCGGATAGACGTTCTCGCCACCGCAGATCACCATGTCGTCGTCGCGGCCGTCGATGTAGAGCCGCCCGGTGTCGTCGAAGTGGCCGACGTCGCCGCTGCTCTGCAGTCCGTCGATCGACTCCTTGGTGCGGCCGTCGGTGTAGCCGGCGAAGCTCACATCGCTTCCGGCGAAAACCCGGCCGATCACTCCCGGCTCGGTGATCTGTCTGCCTTCTGAGTCGTACAGGCGCACGGCACATCCGACCGGCGCCCGGCCCGCGGTGCGCGGATCGTGCAGCAGGTCCTCGGGCATCGCCACCGTCATGACCGCGAGTTCGGTCGAGCCGTAAAGGTTGTAGAGCACCGGACCGAATTCGGCGAGGGTGCGCTCGACCAGGTCGGGTGGCATGGCAGAACCCGAGACGAAGATGATCTTGAGTGACGACGTGTCGTATCGATCGCGAACTTCCTTGGGTAGAGCGAGGATTCGCTGCAGCATGGTGGGCACCACGACCAGCACGTCGCAGCCGTGGTTCTGGACCGCGCGCAGCGTCTCCTCGGGGTTGAACTTGCGCCGCAGTACCAGGCGGTTGCCCAGCGCCAGCGACAGCACCGCCTGGCCGAGCCCGGTGCCGTGGAACATCGGCGCGGCCAGCATGCAGGTCTGACCGCGGCGCCGCGGGACGCGGTCCAGCAGCTGCGCCGAGAACAGGGGAGAGGTCTTGCCGCGCGGGGCGCCCTTGGGCGTTCCGGTGGTGCCGCTGGTCAGCAGCGTCATGCCACCGGGCTTGGCGGGTGCGGCCACCGGTGCCGGCGAGGTGGCGGCGATCAGGCCCTCCAACGAACCCTCGACATCGGCTGTCGAGAGTTCATCGGTCCACGCCAGGAAGCGCCGAACCGCCGGATCGATGGCGCTCACCAGGTCGGTGAACTCCTCGTCGTGGATCAGCACGTTGACCTTCTCGCGGGCGGCGACATCGGCGAGCTGCGGTTTGGCGAAGCCGGTGTTCATCAGCAGCAGCTGCGCCCCGACCTTGCCCGCCGCGGCCAGGATGGTGACCAGGCCGCGGTGATCCCGGCACAGTGCCGCGATCACCGAGCCCGCGCCGATTCCGCGTGAGTTCCAGGCCCGCGCAAGCGCATTCACCCGGTCGTTGAGTTGGGCGAACGTCACGTCGCCCCATTCGTCGGTGATGGCGATGGCGTTGGGATCGCGGGTTGCAGCGCTCTCGATCACGGCGGCGAAGCCGCCGAACTGGCGGACCAGCTTGGCCTGCCGGATGCCGTCTGCGGCTCCACCGGACAGGCCTGATTCGCGGAGCACGGCGACGCTGCGGGCGATCACGCGGAATCGATTGACCCTGGCGACGACGCCGGCAGGGCGCGGAATGGCTCGCTTCATGGCGCAAACCGTAGGGGCCGCCGAGCAGGCTGCGGGTCCCGGAGTCTCGCTGGCCGGGACAGCTTGTCTACTGGGACACACGGTCGGATAAGAGTGATGGCAGCCACAGACAGGTGCCGTACCGGCGGCCGGACTAGCGAGGTTGAGAATGCGGCGTTTGAAGGGTGAGGACAACAGCTTTCTGGCATGGGAGAGCTCCGTCCAACCGCAGCACACGATGAAGGCCGTCGTGCTCGACCCGAGCCAGATGTCCGAGCCGCTCACGTTCGACCGGCTCAAGACCGCCGTGCAGGGCTGGGTCGATCAGATCGAGCCCATGCAGTGGCAGTTGCTGTCCCCGCGAGTGGGGTTCGGCCGCCCGTGGTGGGTTTCGCGGCCGCAGATCGACATCGGATACCACCTGCAGCGGACCACCGCGCCCGCACCCGGCGGCGACGAGGAGCTCGCCGCGACGATCGGCGAGATTTTCGAAGTCGGGCTGGACCGTGGCCGGCCGGCCTGGCAACTGTGGTTCGTCGAGGGCCTTGCCGACGGCCGCATCGCCCTGGTGCTCAAGATTCACCATGCCGTCGCCGACGGCACTGCGTCGCTGCGGCTGCTGGAAACCCTCTACAGCGCCGATCCGCAGGCGCCGTTGCCCCAGCCGCGGTCGACGCCGTTGGCCAACGAGCGACGCCCGGCCCCGTGGATCTGGTGGCCGCTGGTGCTACGACACCAGATCGCGGCGCTGGCCCGCTTCCCGAGCATCATCGCCCGTACGGTGGCGGTGACCGGGGTGATCCGGCGCCGGCAGAAGGCCGGAAAGCCCGGTTACGCAGAAGCTTTCGCCGCACCGGCGATGCCGTTCAACGAACCGTTCTCGGCCAGTCGCCGATTCGCCTACCGGCGCTGCGACGTGACGGAGATCAAGCGGGTGTCAAAGGCTTTCGGTGTCACCATCAACGACGTCTTCCTCACCATCTGCGGTGGGGCGTTGCGCGACTACCTGGCCGAGAACGGAAAGCTCAGCGACGAGAGCATGACCGCGGTGGTACCCGTCTCGATGCGCCCGGACGAAGCCGAAGCCGAGTGGGGCAACAAGGTCGCACGCTGGAACGTCGACCTGGCGACGCACATCGCCGATCCGGTGGATCGGCTCCGGGAGATCGCCTCGGCGACCCGCACCGCGCGTGAGGTGCAGGCCGAGCGCGACGCCTGGCTGCAGCACGACTGGATGGAGTACTGGCCGCTGTTCTGGTTGTACTCGCGGGTGTTGCCGATCCTCGGGGCCAAGATGAAGCGCCGCCCGATGTTCAGCCTGATCGCGTCCAACATGCGGGGCCCGCAGACCACGCTGTACTGGGGCGGTGCGCCGATCGAGCAGCTCATCTCCTCAGGGCCGATCGTGTTCCCGATGGGGTTGAACTTCACCGGGTGGAGCTACCGCGACGAGATGGCGATCTGCGTGCTCACCTGCGGCGATCAGGTCTCTGACCCGTATGGGATCGCCGATCGGGTCCCGCAGGTGCTGGCCGAGCTGTCCGCACGAGCGAACTCAGCGGGCGCCGGGATCGTCGACACCTCGGAGCGCCAGGCGGTATCCGGCTAGGACGTCGAGCCAGAGGCGGGCCACCGGGTCGGTCGCGTCCAGCGCGTGGCGGCTGCCGCTGCTCAGTAGTTGGTCGGCAGCGTTGCGTGCGCGGGTGACCGCCTGGCGCAGCGCGGTCGCGGTGTCGGCCGCCCCGGCGCCCAGCGCTGTGACCAGTTGCAGCCGCGCGGCGTCGATGTCCGATTCCGCCTTGGCCACCAGTACCGCGGAAGCGGTCAGTTCGGTCGTGTCCTCGCTGCCGTATGAGGTGGCCAGTCGCCGGCGGACCTGGCCGACGTGGGCCTGCCACACACCCGAAGCGGCTCCGACCACGGCGGCGGCCTGCGCGACTCCGGCGAGGATCTCGTAGGGAGGGCCGGCATCGTCCGATTCATCACTGGCACAAGAACTGTCGTCGGGGTGCGCGAACACGTCCGGCGCGTCGATGAGCACTTCGGACACCGTGACGTCGCCGATTCCGGCTGCATCCAGGCCGCGCCGGCCGTCCTGTTCGTCTACCCGCGCCGCGTCGCGGGGGAGAAGGACATACCGGAGCGAATCGCCGTCGAGGGCGCCCAGCAGCAGCCAGTCCGCGAGCAGTGCACCGGTCACCGACTCCCAGCGCCCCGTCAAACGGAACTGTCCGCGGTCGGCGGTCAACCGTCCTGTCGGCGCCCCGCAGGCGGTGACCAGCGCTGCGGTGTCGGCGCCCCACACCCGTTCGGCGGCAGTGTCGCCGAGGCCCGCAACCGCATAGGCCGAGGCGTTGACAGCCGACGTGAACCACCCGGCCGATCCGTCGCGCTCGGCGAGGTCGGCCACCGTCGCGACGAACCCGGACACCACCGAGGCCGACCTCGACACCGCCCGCCCGCCGTACCGGACCGGCTGCAGCAACCGGCACGATTCCGAATCGCGCAGGACGGCAATCGATTCAGCAGCCGAGACGCCGGGATCGGCGCCGGGTGCACCGGGCGGCTCGGCCATATGACCTCCTGGGAGGGGTGACGAATGGTATCCACGATGGTGACACACCGGACGGGAAGGACAGGGCGGCACTGATGACGCAGAATGTGCGCGCTGCGGTGGGGCAGGCACTGCCTGCGATCGCCGCAGCCGCCGCCGATGTCGACCGCACCGGGGCTGTCGACCCGTCGGTGATCGGCGATCTGCACGATGCGGGTTTCTTTGCGATGCTGCGGCCCAAGGTGTTCGGGGGGATGGAGGCCGATCCGGCCGAGTACCTGGCGGTGACCCGGGACCTGTCGGCGGCATGCACCTCCACGGGCTGGCTGGCCGGGTGGCTGGGGGTCAACACCTGGCATCTGTCGCTGTTCGACGAGCGTGCCCAGCGCGATGTGTGGGGATCCGACCCGCGGACCCTGCTCTGCGAGTCGTATGCCCCGACCGGCCGGCTCGAACGTGTCGGTGACGAATTCCGGCTGTCCGGCCGATGGAGCCGGTGCACCGGCATCCAGCACGCCTCGTGGCTCATGGCCGCTGCGGTGCTGGTCGGTGAGGACGGCGCGGCCCAGGATTTCTTGGTGGCCCTGGTGCCGCGAGCCGACTTCGTCGTGGAATCGAGTTGGAACAGTGTGGGATTGCGCGGCATCGGCGCTCACGACGTCTTGGTCTCGGGTGCGGTGGTGCCGCGGTACCGCACCTTCGGCTGGGTCAGTGGCGAGCAGCTCAGCACATTGGCTCCGCTGTACCGGCTGCCGCAACCGACCATGTACACCCACACCGGCACGGTTCCGCTGCTCGGCGCGGCCGAGAACATCTTTGCGGCGTTGCGGCCCCGGGCCGGCTCGTCGATCGACCCGGTGGCCATGGCGTGCAGTGACCTCGCGCTGTCGGTCGCCCAGATCGAACGCAACCTCGGCGATCTGATCGCCTCTGCGCGTGCCGACCATGCCCCGGACAGCGACCTGGTGCTGAGATCGCGCCGGGACCAGGTGCTGGCCTCCGAACGCGCCGTCGCGGCGATCCGGACCTTCATCGCGCACTCGGGCGGCCGCGATGCGGAGGACCCGTTGGTGGAACGGGTATGGCGCGACGTCCAGACCGCGCAGACCCATGTGGCCAGCAATGTGGAGCAGGTGCTGGCGCTGGTGGGTCGACACTCGTTCGGCATGGAGGTCGACGAGATCCTCTGGTAGGCGCCGTGTCAGACCCACGCGTCGGAGGTGAGCGTGCGCAGCACGCGGGACAACAGGTTGTCGGTGGCCTGCGCCTGCGACGGGGCCGGCGCTGCGACATCCCGGCCGGCACCGAGCTGCTGGGAGATGTGCCGGGCCGCGCGGATCACGAACGGCGCGGTCCGTTGCAGGCGGTGCAGCGGCACCGCACCGGTCAGCGACAAACCCGCCACCTCGCCGTCGGCCGAGCGCAGCGGGGCCGCCACGCTGGTCAGCCCGATCGCCAACTCCTCGTTGTCGTAGGCCAGGCCGTGCCGGGAGCGGATCCGGGCCAGTTCCCGGTGCAGGGTTTCCAGATCACTGATGGTGGACCGGGTCGAGCGGGTCAGCCGCGGTCCCAGGACGGCATCCACCTCCTCGGCGGGCAGCTGGGCCAGCATGGTCTTTCCCAGCGCGCTGGCGTGCGCCGGCGAGTGCCCGGCGACGCGGGTGGGCACGACAGCACTGTTGCGGCCGGCCACCTTGTCGAGGTAGACGACGTCCCCGCCGAACAGCACGCCGAGGTGCACCACCAGGCCGGTGTCGGCATGCAGGCGAGACAGCGTGGGTGATGCCACGCTGCGCAGCTGCGAGTGGTCGACCATGCGGGTCACCGGCAGCGGGGAAGCGGCGAGTGCGTAGCCGTCGGGACGGTGCTGCAGGAGCCCGGCGCTGTGCAGCTGCTTGAGAATCCGGTGCACCGAGGACCTGGGCAGCCCGGTGCGGCCCGCGATCTGGTCCAGCCGCAGGTGCTTGCCCGGTTCGTCGAACACATTGAGGATCAACGCGACGCGATCCACCATCGACACCGCCGTGTCACGTTGTTCGGCGCGTGGTCGTGATGTTGCGTTGCTGGTGGAAGCCGGCACCTGCGCCCCCTAGGACGTCGAGCAGTGGGTCACCCACGATCTCACTCAGCGGGATGATGCCGCAAGCACGCGATCGCCGTACCTGACCATGGTGGTCAGCACGCGATACGCGCGACAAGGGAGTTTCGGATGCGTGGTGTGGAAATGACCAGGGACGTTGTGGACGGCATCTACGAGAATGCCGATCGGATACAGGCACTCGGGCCCGTCAACGAGACGCTGGGCCGGCTCGACAACCGGACGGTCGACGCGCTGCGTGAGTGCGGGGTGATGCACATGCTGCAGCCCGCGGAGTTCGGCGGCATCGAGACCCATCCCGGCGATTTCGCCGAGGCGGTGCTCGAGATCGCCCGGTTGGACGGGGCAGCGGGGTGGGTCGCCGGTTCGGTCGGTGTGCCGCCATGGGCGCTGGCCTCGGCCGACCGTCGTCTGCGCGACGAGGTGTGGGAGGCGGACTCCGATGTCTGGATCGCCTCGGCGCACACCCCGGCCGGCGTGCTGCTGCCGGTCGACGGCGGCTATCGGCTTTCCGGCGAATGGCGGTCGGTCGCGGCGATCGACCACTGTGAGTGGGTGGTTGTCGGTGCCCGCGTGGTCGGCACGGGGGATACCGACGGACTCGGGTATTCGCTTGTGCCGCGGTCAGATCTGAGCATCGTCGAGGAATCCTGGGATGCGATCGGGTTGATCGGCACCGGCAGCAAGAGCATCACGATCGATGACGCGTTCATCCCGGGGCATCGGTTGCTGAACCACGACAGCATCGTCGACGGCACCGCGGCAGGACGCGCGGGTCTGCGCAATCCTATCTACCACATTCCGCTGAGCACCATTGCGCCGCTGGGCATCACAGCCGCGGTGATCGGTATGGCCGAAGGCGCTCTGGCGCACCATGCCGGGTCGGTGGACTCCGAGGACCCGGTCTGCGAACACGCTGCCGCCGAGATCCGGGCGTCGCGGCTGGCGCTGCTCGATACGCTCACGGCGTCCTTCAACCGGGTGCTGGACGGTCCGATCGATCCGGGCATGCGGGCACGCGCGCGCCGGGATCAGATCGCCGCGGCCCGCCGCGCGGTGCGAGCGATCGATGAGATCGCCTGCCACTCAAGCGTTGACGCCCTGCGCCGCGGCAGCCCGGTGCAGCGGCTGTGGCGCGATGCCCACGTCGGTTTCGCGACGGTGGTCGGCGAGTCGAAGGCCGTGGCCCCCTAGGCTTACTGCTCCACGAAAAACGGTGCGCGGCGCTGATGTCAGCGCCGCCCACCGTTTTGGTCCGCGGTTGAATCAGGCGTGTGTTCCGCCGTCGATCCGGATCTCGGTGCCGCTGATGAACGCGCCGTCGTCGGACACCAGCATCGCGATGACGCCGGCGACCGCGGACGGGGCGCCCATCCCGGCGCCGCCGGAGTCCAGGCTGGTCGGCATGATCGGCGACAACTTGGCGAACAGCGACCAGTCGCTGTCGGCGGGAACGAGTCCCGGTGTGGCGTCGGTGATTCCGGACTTGATGCTGCCCGGCGCGACGCAGACCGCCCGCAGGCCCTGCTTGCCGTACTCCAGGGCAAGGGCGTGGGTCATCGCCTGGATGCCGCCCTTGCTGGCCGCATAGGCCGCCATGTAGGGATGGGCGAACGCCGCCGAGGTCGAGCTGAAGTTCACGATCGCACTCTGCGGATTCTGCAGCAGAGCCGGCAGCGTCTCGCGGATCACCAGGAACGTCCCCGTGAGGTTGACGGTGATGATCTGGTTCCACGCCTGCAGGGTCATCTCGTGGGTGTGCACGGCACGCAGCATCCCCGCGGCATTCACCACCGAGTCGAGCCCGCCCAGCGTTTCGACCGCGGTCCGCGCGCCTTCGATCACCGACGCCTCATCGCCGATGTCCATGGTCAGTGCGGTGAAGCGGTCGGCGGCCGTCCCGGCCTCTTGTGCGCTCTGGCGGGTGGTTTCCAGGCCATCGGCAGCGATGTCGGCGCCCACCACCGCGGCGCCCTCGTCGAGCAGTCGCAGCGCGGTGGCCTGTCCGATCCCGGATCCTGCGCCGGTCACCAGGATCCGGCGGTCCTCAAGTCGATTCATGACCATCACTGTCCCATCACGTATTTCACGGTCGGACCGGCGGTCCAGCCGCCGTCGACGGCGATCTCGGCGCCGGTGACGTAGGTGGAGGCGCCGGACAGTAGGTAGCCGACCGCTCCGGCGATCTCGTCGGCCTCGCCGACCCGGCCCATCGGGGTGTTGGGGTAGTTGCCCTCACCCTGGGCGATGCCGATCTGTGCGGTCATCGGTGTGTAGGTCATGCCGGGATGCACCGAGTTCACCCGGATACGGTCGGGCGCCAGTTCCACGGCGGCGATCTTGCTCAGGCCACGTACGCCCCACTTGGATGCGCCGTACCCGGCGGTGAGCGCCAGGCCCATCAGTCCGGCGGCCGAGGAGATGTTGACGATCGAGCCCCCACCCGCGGCGCGCATCGGCGCGATGACCGCCTGAAGGCCGTTGAAGACACCGACCAGGTTGATCTCGAGCACGGTGCGGAAATGGTCGAGCGGCTCGTGCTCGATGAACTGGCCGGTCGAGATGCCCGCGTTGTTCACCAGGCCGGTCAGCGTGCCGAACTCCGCGAGGGTCAGATCGACGGCGGATTGCCATTGCGCCGGATCGGTCACGTCGAGGTGGACGTAGCGGGCGGCGTCGCCCAGTTCGGCGGCCAGCGCGGCGCCGTCGTCGTCGAGCACGTCGGAGATCACCACCTTGCCGCCACGGGCGACGACGTGGCGGGCGAACGACGCGCCGAGGCCGCGTGCCCCGCCGGTGACGATCGCCACGACATCCGACAGGCTGTCCGAATCTGCTTGCATCCCAGCAATTTCCTTTCAGGGTGAACCCCGGCCGGCGTCCAGCGCAGCGCAGCCGGTCTGTGGAACGCAACGATAATCCCGCCGACGGTGGTTAGGGCCTGAGTCTCACCCAGCGGGAGTTGACTGGTCAGCGCTGGTCAGCCGGCCCGGTCCGCCCGCGGCCACCTCGTACCGGTGAGTGAGACAACGCCTGTCCGCCGCGCTCGCCGGTTCGTAACGTCACGGGCCGAATCATGAAGCGAAAGGCAACGATGTGACAGCCCAGCCAGCTCCGTCAGGTACCCCCGAAAACTCCGCCGCAGCGGTGGATGTGGTCGTGGTGGGAGCCGGCTTCGCCGGGCTGTACGCACTGCATCGCCTTCGCCGGCAGGGCCTTTCGGTGCGGGTGTTCGAGGCCGCCGCCGGGGTGGGCGGCGTCTGGTACTGGAACCGCTATCCGGGTGCCCGTTGCGATGTCGAGAGCGTCGACTACTCGTACTCGTTCGACTCCGACCTTGAGCAGGAGTGGATCTGGACCGAGAAGTACGCCACCCAGCCGGAGATCCTGGCCTACCTCAACCACGTGGCCGACCGGTTCGACCTGCGGCGCGACATCTGTTTCGAGACCCGCGTGACCGACATGGTGCTGGACGAGAGCACTCTGCGCTGGGAGGTCCGCACCGACCACGGCGACGTCGTGTCCGCGCGGTTCTGCATCCTGGCGGTCGGGCCGTTGTCCAACGCGAACATCCCCGCGATCGAGGGCCTCGATTCGTTCGCGGGCGAGGTCTACCACACCGCGCACTGGCCGCACGGAGGCGTCGATTTCACCGGTAAGAGGGTCGGGGTGATCGGCACCGGGTCCTCGGGCATCCAGGCGATCCCGTGCATCGCCGAGGAAGCCGAACAGCTCTACGTCTTCCAGCGCACCCCGAACTACAGCGTGCCGGCGGGCAACATTCCACTCGACGACGACACGCGCGCCGCCCAGAAGGCCGGGTATGCCGAGCGGCGCAGGCTCTCGATGCTCAGCGGCGGCGGCTCACCGCACCAGCCTCACCCCAAGTCCGCGCTGGAGGTCTCCGCCGAGGAACTGCAGCAGACCTACGAACGGCGCTGGGAACTGGGCGGTGTGCTGTTCTCCAAGGCTTTCCCGGACCAGTTGGTCACCATCGAGGCCAACGACACCGCACGGTTGTTCTGGGAGCAGAAGGTGCGGGCCGTGATCGACGATCCCGCGGTCGCCGAGGTGTTGATCCCGAAGGACCATCCGATCGGCGCCAAGCGAATCTGCACCGACGACAACTACTTCCAGACCTTCAACCGGGACAATGTCTCGTTGGTGAATCTGCGGGCCACGCCGATCGAGCGGATCGACGCGTCCGGTCTCGCCACCACCGAGGAGCACTACGATCTCGACGCCCTCGTGCTGGCCACCGGATTCGACGCGATGACCGGATCGGTCCAGAAGCTCAACGTGGTGGGCCGGGGAGGCCGCACCCTGAACGAGGCGTGGGCCGAAGGGCCTGCGACCTACCTCGGTCTCGGGGTCCCGGGCTTCCCGAACCTGTTCAACATCGCCGGTCCCGGCGCGCCGTCGGTGCTGGCCAACATGGTGCTGCACTCGGAGTTGCACCTGAACTGGGTGGCCGACGCGATCGCCTTCCTCGACACCCAGGGCGCTCCGGCGATCGAGGCGCGCGAGGATGCCGCGGCCGAGTGGGTGGCCGAATGTACCCGCCGTGCCGCCGGAACGCTCATGCCTCAGGCCAATTCGTGGTATCTCGGGGCGAACATCCCGGGCAAGCCGCGGGTGTTCATGCCGTTCGTCGGCGGTTTCGGCGTGTACGGCGAGATCATCGCCGACGTCGCGGCGGCGGGCTACAAGGGCTTCGACATCCACCAGGATCTGACCGCATAGCGGTCGCTCCCGAGCACCGCGCGGATATCCGCGCACACCTGCCGCCTGGCGGCGCCGGCCAGGGCCAGCGCAGGCATGGTCATGAACCCGTGGATGGCGCCGTCGAAACTGCGGTGCACCACCGGAACCCCCTGGTTTGCAAGCGCTTCGGCGTAGTCTTCACCTTCGCAGCGCAGCGGGTCGAAACCCGCGGTGACCACCACCGCCGGTGGCAGCCCGGCCAGATCCGCGCGCAGCGGGGAGGCATGGGGGTGGCTGCGGTCGCTCGCGTCCGGAACGTACTGGTCCCAGTACCACGCCATGGCGGCGCGGGTGTTGTAGTACCCCGTCTCGAACCGGCGGTAGGACTCGGTGCCGAAATCCGCGGCGATCACCGGGTACAACAGTGCCTGGCAGGCGACGGCCGGACCGCGCCGATCACGGGCGAGGATCGCGGTGACGGCGGCGAGATTCCCGCCGGCGCTGTCGCCGGCGACGACGATCTTCGCCGCGTCGGCGCCCAGTTCCCCGGCCGTGACCGCGATCCAGCGCAAGGCGGTATATACGTCGTCGGCGGCTGCCGGCCAACGTGATTCGGGCGCCAGCCGGTAGCCGACGGACACCACCACCGCACCGACGCGGTTGGACAGCGACCGGCACAGGTCGTCGTGGGTGTCGAGGTCGCAGAACACGAATCCACCGCCGTGCGCGAACAGCACCACGGGGGAGGGGACGTCGGAAGACGTTTCCGGCCAGTAGATCCGCACGGGGACATCGCCCTCTGGCCCCGGTATCGTCCGGTCCTCGACCGCGCCGATCGGTTGCGGGTGGTCCGGCGCCCGATACCGCGACCGGACGGCGGCCCGTGCCTCGGCACCGCTCATCGTCTCGACGGCCGGGAATCCGGAATTCAGTAGGGGCAGCAGTCCTGCGATCTCCGGATCGACGTTCATATCCGCCTATTCGTCGGGTTGTCCGTGCGTCGCAACGGATCCTTTGACGCACCAAACCACATCGGCGCCCGGCCCGGTCCGGGTGTTCCGCGCAGCGGGACTCACGGGATCCGGCTCTGGACCGGCACGATTACGGCCTGTCTTGTACCGCTGAGCGAGACTGCAGATCCCCGGCGGGTTCCGAGTGCGGACCATCACATGGCCCGGACCAGTGAGGCGGTCGACACACCGGATGCGGCTCTCATCGAAATCCGTAGTCGGGGAGTCGCATTCGGCCGGGCAACCGGAGCCGTCACCACGGCGCGTTCGACAACCAAATAAATGGAGAGGAAATGGACAGACATAGCAAGTTCGACAACGGCGCCGCACCCGCTGTGCGTCGACGTTCGAGAACGACATGGAGAGCCCTCGGCATCGTGCTGACCGCCTTCGGCTTCTTCATGATGTCCGTGCTGCCCGCATGGGCCGCCGAGAACATGCGGGTCACTTTCGTGCGCCACGGTCAATCCGCGGGCAACACGTCGGGAAACATCGACACCTCGACCCCGGGCCCGTCTCTCACCGAGTTGGGGCGAGAGCAGGCCCGGGCGGTGGCCGACAAGCTGGGGGACAACAACTATGACGCCATCTATGCGTCGCAGATGATCCGTACCCAGCAGACCGCGGAACCGATGTCGGCCTACCTGGGTCTGCCGATCCAGGTGCTGCCCGGCCTGCAGGAGATCGAGGCGGGCGACTACGAGGGCACAGCCGAGAGCGGCGCAATGGGCGGTTACCTCCAGGCCCCGATCGCCTGGGCATTCGCCGGTCAACTCGGCGCACGCATCCCGGGTTCGATCGACGGCAACGAGTTCGACGCGCGCGTCGACGGTGCGCTGAAGACCATGTACGACAAGGGCGACCGCAACGTCGTCGTGTTCTCGCACGGCGGCACCATCATGTTCTGGACCATGATGACCGCCAAGAACCTCACCCTGGCACAGAAGGGCATGCTGCTGAGTCAGCATGCACTGGGCAACACCGACTACGTCGTCATCGAGGGAAACCCCGAGGACGGCTGGACGTTGGTGGACTGGAACGGTCAGCGGTTCAGCCCCGAGCCGACATTCGGGCACGAAGTCGGGGTGCAGATGCGAACCCTGAGCCGCCAGCTCGAAGCCGCCATGAAGCAGGTGACGGACTCGTTCGCGACCGGTGACGTGATCAAGGTGGCGACGGCGATCAACCGCAGTGTGGCCGATGCCTCATTCTCGGTGGCCAAGTTCAACCGGGCGATCAATGCCGAGGTCATCAAGCGGGTCGGCAAGGCCATCAATGACGCGCGCAATCCGGATCCCGGTCCGACCTCGGAACAGACCGACCAGGTGTCCGACACGGTCAAGAGCGTTGCCCCGAGCACGGGTTCGGCCACGGACATGCTCAAGCCGCTCGACGCCGTGGTGGCAGATCCGAAGGACGCACCGGAATCGGCCGGTTCCGACCGTGCCAAGGTGACCCGGAAGGTCGCCTCCGCGGTGCGGGGCAACGGTGCGACCGATCTGACCGCGGGCAACATGGTCAGGCCCGGCAAGGCCCTCGCCGATGCCAAGCGCGCCGGCGAACAGGTCCGTACCGCGGTGTCCGATGCCGCCGATCAGCTCAGGTCGACGGTGAAGTCCTCGCTCGGCAGCATCACCGGTGCCGCCAAGAAGGTGTCCGAGAGTGCGGGCGCGCCAAGCGCTTCGCGCGACACCGCCGGATCCGAGAAGGCTTCCGCCGATTCGGACAGCTGATGAATGCAGGTAGGACGGCGTAGTTTCCCGTCGTCTGAACAAGAGATTGGCCCCCTCCGTCTGACGGAGGGGGCCAATCCCGTTGTGGCACGTGGCCCGGACCGGGCCGGGTGCTAGTCGAGGTAGTCGCGCAGCACCTGCGAGCGGCTGGGGTGCCGCAGCTTGCTCATGGTCTTGGACTCGATCTGGCGGATGCGCTCACGGGTGACTCCGTAGACCTGGCCGATCTCGTCGAGCGTGCGGGGCTGACCGTCAGTCAGGCCGAACCGCAGCCGGACCACGCCGGCCTCGCGCTCGGACAGGGTCTCCAGCACCGACTGCAGCTGATCCTGCAGCAGCGTGAAGGACACCGCGTCGACGGCCACCACGGCCTCGGAATCCTCGATGAAGTCACCGAGCTGGCTGTCACCCTCGTCGCCGATGGTCTGGTCCAACGAGATGGGCTCACGCGCGTACTGCTGGATCTCCAGCACCTTCTCCGGCGTGATGTCCATTTCCTTGGCCAGCTCTTCGGGCGTGGGTTCGCGACCCAGGTCCTGCAGCAGCTCACGCTGGATGCGGCCGAGCTTGTTGATCACCTCGACCATGTGCACCGGGATGCGGATGGTGCGGGCCTGGTCGGCCATGGCACGGGTGATGGCCTGACGGATCCACCAGGTGGCGTACGTCGAGAACTTGTAGCCCTTGGTGTAGTCGAACTTCTCGACCGCGCGGATCAGACCCAGGTTGCCTTCCTGGATCAGGTCGAGGAACGCCATACCGCGGCCGGTGTAGCGCTTGGCCAGCGACACCACCAGACGCAGGTTGGCTTCCAGCAGATGGTTTTTCGCGCGATCGCCGTCGCGGCAGATCCACTGGTAGTCGCGCCGCACCTGAGTGGTGAGCTTCTCGCCCTTCTCGGCGAACTCGGCCATCTTCTGGGTGGCGAACAACCCGGCCTCGATGCGCTTGGCGAGCTCGACCTCCTCCTCGGCGTTGAGCAGGGCGACCTTGCCGATCTGCTTGAGGTAGGCGCGGACCGAGTCGGCCGAAGCCGTCAGCTCGGCGTCTTTGCGTGCCTGCCGCAGCGCCTCGGACTCTTCCTCGTCCCACACGAAGTCGCCGGAGGCCTTGTCCTTCTCGGACGGCTCGGGGTGCTCCTCGTCGGCCTTGGCCGCCTTGGCCGGTGCGGCGGGCTTGGCGTCCTTGCTCTCGCCTTCTTCGGCCTCGTCCTCATCCTCGTCGTCGGCGGAATCTTCGACATCGTCGTCGGTGTCGAGATCGTCGTCGAGCTCGAGGTCGGCGTCCTCGACGTCGAGGTCCTCACCGGGACCCGCTTCGAGGTCGTCGGAGGTCTCAAGATCGTCATTGACGTCTTCGGGCTTGCCCGCCGCGGCCTTCGTGGCCTTCTTGGCGGGCGCCTTCTTGGCGGGGGCGCGCTTGGTGGCGGTGCCGCCCTCGGCCTTGGCCGCGGTGCTCTTGGCTGCCCGCTTGGCCGGGGCCTTCTTGGCGGGAGTCTTGGTAGCGGTGCGCTTCACCGGCTCGTCGGTCGCCGGGCTTGCCTTTGTCGCTGCCACGTACACCCTTTCGGTCTCGCGAAATTCTCGGTGGGCATGGGCATACTCCACCGAAAGCGTCTGCTATCGAATGTTGGCGTTCTTATCGGCTGGGATATTCACCGCTATTCGGTAGGCGGCCGCCGAGGACCATTGTAACGACAGTGTGGGTGTTCACCGTGCCGAGCGGCAAATTTCGCGACGTGGCCGACCGAAAGCGGCAAAGTTACCCGGCGGTAGCGTGGGCGCCTGCGGGCCCTGGTTCCTGACTGGCCATGGCCGCACCCACGATGCCTGCGGTGTTGAGCAGGGCCGCCGGGACGATCGGGGTGCGGATCTTCAGCAGTGGCAGCCACTTGTCCGACTTGCGGCTGATGCCGCCGCCGGCGATGAACAGGTCCGGCCAGATCGCGTTCTCGATCGTCACCAGGACCTTGTTCACCTCCTCGCTCCACCGCGCGTAACTCCAGTCCTTGCGTTCCTTGACCGAGGACGCGGCGCGGTGCTCGGCCTCCTTGCCGTCCACCTCCAGGTGGCCAAATTCGGTGTTGGGCAACAACACCCCGTTGTGGATCACCGCGGAGCCGATGCCGGTGCCGAAGGTCAGCAGGACCACGACGCCGGTGTTGTCCTTGCCCGCCCCGTAACGCTCCTCGGCCAGACCCGCCGCGTCGGCGTCGTTGAGCACGCGCACCGGCTGTCCGCCGAGCGCGGTGCTGATCACCTCGGCGGCGTTCACCCCGATCCAGCCCTTGTCGACATTGGCGGCGGTCCGCACGATGCCCTCGGTGACCACGCCCGGGTAGGTGACGCCCACGCTGCCGGTCCAGCCGAACTCGGCCACCACCGCAGCCACCGTTTTCGCCACCGAGTCGGGCGTCGACGGCTGCGGCGTGTCGAGCTTGAACCGCTCGCCGATCAGCTGCCCGGTGTCGAGGTCGACGATCCCGCCCTTGATCCCGCTGCCGCCGACGTCGACACCGAATCCGCGGCGTTGCGCGTCGGCGGGGGAAACCGGATCGGCCGCGGGTGCATCGGGTGCGGTCACGGGTGCTCCTTCGTGGGGCAGACAGTGAGGCTGTCGGACAGGGTGAGGGACAAACCAAGGCGCGTCCCCACCCTAGTCGTTGACCATCGCCCCCGCGGGTCGTCTGCCCTGCACCGCGAAGGGACTTTTCGGTCAGAAGATGTTGCGATAGGGCCGTGACCGACAACAGTTTCGATGCTCCCGCCCTGCGCGCCGTGGCCGAGCAACTGGCGACCGAGGCCGCAGAGTTCGTCGTCCGCCGTCGTTCCGAGGTGTTCGGCGCGGGCTCGCCCTCCGGTGCGTCCGGTGCCGTCCGGACCAAGAGCACCCCGACCGACCCCGTCACGATCGTCGACACCGAAACCGAGCGGTGGCTGCGCGAGCGATTGGCGGTGTTGCGGCCCGCCGAGGCGATCCTGGGGGAGGAGGAGGGCGGTCAGCAGCACGACCGCCCGGGCCTGAGCTGGGTCCTGGACCCGATCGACGGCACGGTCAACTTCGTCTACGGGATCCCGGCCTATGCGGTGTCGGTCGCAGTGCAGTACGACGGCCGGTCCGTGGCCGGAGCCGTGGCCGATGTTCCGGCCGGCGAGGTGTACTCGGCCGCCCTCGGCCATGGTGCAGAACTGGTCCGGGGCGGCGTGCGAACCCCGCTGCGGTGCTCCCGTGTCCAGGACCTGTCCATGGCGCTGCTGGGCACCGGGTTCGCCTACGACGTTCCCCGGCGGGCTCGGCAGGCCGGGGTGCTGGCCCAGGTGCTGCCCGCGGTGCGCGACGTGCGCCGCATCGGCTCGTGTGCGCTCGATCTGTGCATGGTGGCCGCAGGCCGGCTGGACGCCTACTACGAAGAGGGCGTGCAGGTCTGGGACTGGGCCGCGGCGGCGCTGATCGCCGCCGAAGCCGGGGCGACGGTGTGGCTGCCGACCGCGCCCGGTGCCGAGTACGCGGCGGCGTCGGCGCCGGGCATCGCCGACGCCCTGCGCGACGCGCTAGCAGGTGCCGGTATGGATCTTTGACAGCAGCGCGGAATCCGATGGTGCGGTGGCGTCGGGCCGCAGGCTGGCCAGCACGGCCTTGATGTCGTCGTTGCTGGTGAGTTCGCTGAACTCGGTGCCGAGCGCCAGATCGACTGTGGCGTCCGGCCTTTCGTCCTGGAACAGCTCGGTGCACGGGGCCACCAGCCACACCGCGGCGGCGGCGGTGCGGCCGGACGGGCCGAATCGGATCTGGCCCTGGCATTCCAGTCGCGTGCCGGAGTAGATCGGGTCGTTCGCGGCCTCGGGTTGGGCGAAGCCCAGATCGCGCAGCGCCCCGGCCACCTCGCCGGCCTGCCCCCCCTGGCCGCTGGCGTTGAGCACCCGGATCCTGGTCTCGGCCAACGGTGCCGGGGTGACCTCGGTCATGGCCGAGCTGGCCACCTGTTCGCCCAGCTTGGGGGCGGCCGGATCGGTGGCCGGCGGCGGGTTGTTGCAGACCGTGGCCTCGTGCACATCGGCGGGCTGACTGAGCGCGATGATCCAGACGATCATCGTCACCACCGCGAGTGCGACGAAGAGCACGATGCCGGGAACGAAACTGCGCCGACGGAACGGTCGACCCTGCCGGTCGAAGGCGGTTCCATCGGTGATTTGCGCGACCACACCTGCACTCTAAGGGCAACTGTGTTCGCTGATGCAGCAGAGCTCAGACGGTAGTGTGATGTAAATCACACTGAAACGTGTGGCAATACGGGCACGAATCATTTGGGGAATGCGTTCGACGCTGGTACAAAGCTCTGCTGCAAGGTAAGGGAGGGGACACAGACGATGGCTACCGACTACGACGCTCCACGGCGTTCCGAAGCAGACGAGGTTTCCGAGGATTCGCTGGAGGAGCTCAAGGCGCGGCGCAACGAGGCGCAGTCCGCAGTGGTGGATGTCGACGAATCAGAATCCGCCGAGTCGTTCGAGCTGCCGGGGGCAGACCTTTCCGGCGAGGAACTGTCGGTGCGGGTGGTCCCGAAGCAGGCCGACGAGTTCACGTGCTCCAGCTGTTTTCTGGTGCACCACCGGAGCCGCCTGGCAAGCGAGAAGAACGGCGTGATGATCTGCACGGACTGCGCCGCCTGACGGCGGCTCAGCCGCTGCAGCCTGATTCGCGGCTCAGCCGCGGAGCGCACCGAGGACGCGGTCCGGATGACGGGAACTGACGAGCCAGTACGGGGTGGGGTCATCTGGATCGTCGAGCACCACCAGGACCATCGGGCCCACCCAGGCCCGGTGGACGACGTAAGCAGCGGGATCGAGTTGGCGTCCCAGCGCGGCCGACTTGGCCGACCGCGGCACCTCGGCGGTCCGGGAGATGACGCTCGTCGGCAGGTGGGCGTCACCGACCCACAACTCGGTGTCCCCGTCGCTGTCGCGCATCACCTTCAACTCGGTCTTGCTGAACCACATCAGCACAGCTCCCGCCACGCCGAACAGCAGCACGTACGGCAACCACGCCGGAATGGCCGGGGCGGCCAGGCCGATCTCGAATGCGATGACCCCTGCCAGCACCGCAGCGGGCAGAGACCACCACCACGGCACCCACAAACGTTCGCGGTAGTGAACGCTTTGGGTGGTTGCGCGCGTGTCTGACACGGGGCTCAGAGTAATCTGTGACGTCGTGTCCACCTCTCTGGCGGTCGTCCGATTGGACCGCGAACTACCGATGCCCAGCCGGGCACACGATGGGGACGCGGGCGTAGACCTCTACAGCGCGCGCGATGTCGAGCTGGCCCCCGGGCAACGGGAGCTCGTGCCCACCGGAATCGCGGTGGCGATTCCGCACGGAATGGTGGGATTGATCCATCCGCGTTCGGGTTTGGCTGCACGCGTGGGTCTTTCGATCGTCAACAGTCCGGGCACGGTAGACGCCGGTTATCGCGGCGAGATCAAGGTTTCGCTGATCAACCTCGATCCCGACACGCCGATCGTGGTCAACCGCGGTGACCGGATTGCCCAGCTGCTGGTTCAGCGGGTAGAACTGCCCGAGTTGGTCGAGGTGACCTCGTTCGACGAGGCGGGCCTGGCTGACACCTCCCGTGGCGAAGGCGGCCACGGTTCCTCCGGCGGACATGCGAGTTTGTGATGGCATTCGGAAAACGCAAGAGCAACGACGCGGCCGACGATTCGGCCGGTCAGAACGATGACGAGCGGGTTGTCGACCAGCCGTCCTCGGCGGACGTGGCCGATGACCTCGACGAGGGGTCCGACGAGGGCCCGTTCGACATCGAGGACTTCGACGATCCCGCTGTCGCGGTGCAGGGCAGGCTCGACCTCGGCTCGGTGCTGATCCCCATGCCCGATGGTGGGCAGGTCCAGGTCGAGCTCAACGAGGCCGGTGCGCCCAGCGCGGTGTGGGTGGTGACCCCCAACGGGCGGTTCACCATCGCCGCCTACGCCGCGCCCAAGAGCGCGGGCCTGTGGCGTGAGGTGGCCGGCGAGCTCGCCGAGTCGCTGCGCAAGGACGCCAGCTCGGTGAACATCCAGGACGGCCCGTGGGGTCGCGAGGTGGTCGGTGCGGGCAACGGCGGCGTGGTGCGCTTCATCGGCGTCGACGGCTATCGCTGGATGGTGCGGTGTGTGGTCAACGGTGCCCCCGAGACCATCGACGCGCTTGCCGCCGAGGCGCGGGCGTCATTGGCCGACAGCGTGATTCGCCGCGGCGACACGCCGCTGCCGGTGCGCACGCCGCTGCAGGTCGAGCTGCCCGAGCCGATGGCGGCCCAATTGCGCGCCGCAGCGCAGCAGGCCGCGGTGCAGCAGGCTGCCCAGCAGCTCGCCGCCGCCACTCAGACGTCGCCGCAGGATCAGCCTCCGGCCGAGCCGGTGGCGCGCCGCAGTGAGCAGGGCTCGGCCATGCAGCAGCTGCGCACCATCACCGGCGGGTAGTACAGCCGCGTTTCAGCCCGCGACGGTGTCGCTGGCGGCCTCCTGCAGTGCCGCCAGACAGGCGGCCCCCAGCACGCCGGTGTCGAGCCCCATCTGTTCGAGGGTGACCGAGCGCAGCGCCGCCTGCGGTGCCGCGGCCACCCACTCGTAGCCGACCTCGGCGGGATGCACCGGATCGTCGGTGGCCACCGCGACACCCATCGGCACCCGGAGCTGTTCGAGCTCGGCACTGCCGGGCGCGCGGTAACCGGCGGCTTCCTCCATCGCATCGGGCAGGGTCGGCCACTGGCCCACCCAGGAGCGGGCCAGTTCGTCGGCCAGCCACGGCGGGCTGGAGGCGCGCATCTGCGCGACCGTGGCCGCCAGACCGTCCCGGCGCAACAGGTCCGCGGACTGCCGGGCCAGCAGCGCCGCGGGGGCGTGCTGAGAGGACCCCGTCCACGGCGGCAGGGCGGCCAGAATCGCCACTGCCCGCCCCGGATGGTCCAACGCCCACCGGAGCGCCACGACGGCGCCGATCGACACTCCGCCGACCGCGATCGGGCCCGACCGGGCCGCGTCGTCCAGCGCGGCCAGATAACCCTGGACAAGCCGGTCCGGCGTCGGGGGCGGGGTCACCACCAGAGCGTCGGCGGCGTGCAGTGCACCCGAAAACGCCCGGTAGACGTAGTTGTCGTCGGACCCCGTGCCGGGCAGCAGAACGGTTGGGACACCGCGCAGAATGACGCTCATCACACGATCGTGCCTGCCCCGTCAAATCGTCGGCGTGCCGACCCACACCCCACGTGGCATTCCCCGTGTAAGAGGTCTACCGTGGCCTTGGTTGGGCGGATTCACAGTGGATCCGCAGAAGGTCAGGAGAGGCCATGGCTACGGCCGAAGGGTATCTGCGCCGGCTTACGCGACGCCTGACGGAAGACCCCGAACAGCTTGATGTCGAAGAGCTCAGCGACGAAGCCGCCAACACCGGCGCGCTCAAGGCGATCGATGCTCAACGCGGCCAGGAAGTGACGATGGTCGGCACCCTGCGCAGCGTCGAATGTAACGGCAAGGGGTGTTCCGGCGGCATCAAAGCCGAACTGTTCGACGGTACCGACACGGTGTTGCTGGTGTGGCTGGGACAGCGCCGCATCCCGGGGATCGAGTCCGGCCGCACCCTGCGGGTGCACGGCCGGGTCGGCAAGCTGGAGAACGGCGCCAAGGCGATCTACAACCCCCGCTACGAAATTCAGAAGTGAGTCAGCCCGAACCCGACACAGGCAACGCACCTCGACCTCCCGAGAGTGAGCCGGCGCCGGCCCATGGTGGCGGACGGGCCGTGCTCGACCAGATGGGCGGCATCAGCGGCCTGATCTATTCGTCGCTGCCGGTGGTGGTGTTCGTCCCGGTTTCCACGGCGTTCGGGCTGCTGCCCGCGATCGCGGCCGCGCTCGGCGTGGCGACCCTGATCCTGATCTGGCGGCTGATCCGTCGCGAATCCGTTCAGCCCGCGGTGTCGGGATTCTTCGCCGTCGGCGTCAGTGCGCTCATCGCATATCTGGTGGGGGAGTCGAAAGGCTACTTCCTGCTTGGCATTTGGAGCTCGCTGTTGTACGCCGTCGTGTTCGGGGTGTCGGTGGTGATCCGGCGCCCGGTGGTCGGCTACATCTGGGGCTGGGTGAATTCACACGACCGGGCCTGGCGAGGCGTCCGTCGGGCGGTGGTGGCCTTCGACATCGCCACCCTCACCTGGGTCGCGGTGTTCGCGTCCCGGTTCCTGGTCCAGCAATACCTCTATGACTCCGACCAGACCGGCTGGCTGGGCTTCGCGCGTATCGCGATGGGCTGGCCGCTGACCGCCGTCGCCGCGCTGGTGACCTACCTGGCGATCCGGGCCGCGCAGCGCGCCGTACACGCCGAGGACGCCGCAGCGCCCGTCGAGCGCGATCCGGCCGGTTAGCGCTGCACCGGACGCAGCAGCAGTTCGCGCAGTTCGTCCTCGGACTCGGTGACGGCCACGAACAGCAGCTCGTCGCCTCCCTCAAGGGGCTCATCGGACTCGGGCACGATCACCCTGGCGCCGCGCAGGATCGTCACCAGCGCGGTGTCACGGGGCAGATCGAGGCGCTTGACGGGGCGTCCGCCCCACGGGGTGTCGTCGGGCAGCGTGATCTCGACCAGGTTGGCCTGCCCCTTACGGAACTCCATCAGGCGCACCAGATCACCGACCGCGACCGCCTCCTCCACGAGCGAGGCGAGCATGCGCGGTGTCGACACCGCCACGTCCACGCCCCAGTTCTCGTCGAACAGCCACTCGTTGCGCGGATCGTTGACGCGGGCCACCACCCGGGGAACCGCGAACTCGGTTTTGGCCAGCAGACTGACCACCACGTTGACCTTGTCGTCACCGGTCGCGGCGATCACGACGTCGAACTCCTCGAGCTTGACCGACTCCATCACGCTGAGCTCACAGGCATCGCCGAGGCGCCAGTGCGCGGCCGGTATGGCGTCGACGTCAATATGGTCGGGATTGCGCTCCAGCAGCGTTACGTCGTGATCGCTGTCGAGCAACTCCCGGGCGATGGAGCGGCCGACGGCCCCGGCCCCGGCGATGGCAACTTTCATCAGTGGGACTCCAAGTCCTCGCTCGGCGGCAGCGCGGCGATGGCCAGCGCCTCGGCGATGTGCCCGGACACCGCGGCCACGTACACCTGGTCGCCGGCCTGGATCACGGACTTCGGTTCGGGCAGGTAGCCGTTGCCGAAGCGGATCATGAAGGCCACGCGACCTCCCGTGGCGGCCTCCAGGTCGGTGACCAGGTGCCCGGCCCAATCCTGGTGCAGCGGAAGTTCGGCCACGCCCACGTTGCCCGAGGGATCGCGCCACTTGGTGGTCTCGGTCTCCCTGGTCAGCACGTTGAGCAGACGATCGGTGGTCCACGGCACCGTGGCCACCGTGGGGATGCCCAGCCGCTCGTAGACCGCGGCGCGCTTGGCGTCGTAGATGCGCGCCACCACGCGCTCGACGCCGAACGTCTCGCGGGCCACCCGGGCCGAGATGATGTTGGAGTTGTCGCCCGAGGACACCGCGGCGAACGCGCCGGCTTCCTCGATCCCCGCGCGCAGCAGGACGTCGCGGTCGAAGCCCATCCCGAGCACCCGTTCGCCGGTGAACTCCGGCGAGAGCCGGTGGAACGCGGTGCTGTCGCGGTCGATGACCGCGACCTCGTGGCCGATACGGGCCAGGCTGTCTGCGAGGGAGGCGCCCACCCGGCCGCACCCCATGACGACTACTCGCACCCGAAGGTCCTTTCCGGTGGCAGAAACGCGCGGTTGCGCTGTCCGTGCCCTCGAACGCTACAGCTTTGTGACGACTTTTCCCGTTCGGGCTTAGTCTTGGCTCTCGTGTCCAAGCTTTCGACGGCGACGCGCCGGTTGGTACTGGGGCGGCCGTTCCGCAGCGACAAGCTGTCTCACACCCTTCTGCCCAAACGGATAGCCCTGCCGGTGTTCGCCTCCGATGCGCTGTCATCGACGGCCTACGCACCGGAGGAGATCTTCCTGGTGTTGTCGGTGGCCGGGCTGACGGCCTACTCGCTGACACCGTGGATCGGTCTGGCGGTGGCGGCCGTGATGTTCATCGTGATCGCCAGTTACCGGCAGAACGTGCACGCCTATCCGTCCGGTGGCGGGGATTACGAGGTCGTCACCACCAACCTCGGGCCCACCGCGGGGCTCACAGTCGCCAGCGCGCTGATGGTGGATTACGTGCTGACCGTTGCGGTGTCGATGTCGTCGGCGATGTCGAACATCGGTTCGGCGATTCCTTTCATCGCCCAGCACAAGGTGCTGTTCGCGGTGATTGCGATCGTCGTCCTGGCGTCGCTCAACCTGCGTGGGCTGCGGGAGTCGGGGACGGCGTTCGCGATTCCCACCTACGCCTTCATGATCGGCATGTACGTCATGCTGGGCTGGGGGCTGTTCCAGATCTACGTCCTGGGCCACCCGCTGCGCGCGGAATCTGCCGGTTTCGAGATGCATCCCGAGCACGGCGAGGTACTCGGCTTCGCACTGGTGTTCCTGGTGGCCCGGGCGTTCTCCTCGGGCTCGGCGGCACTGACCGGTGTCGAGGCGATCAGCAACGGGGTACCGGCCTTCCGGAAACCCAAGTCACGCAACGCCGCCACCACCCTGTTGCTACTCGGTGTCATCGCCGTTTCGTTGTTCATGGGCATCATCCTGTTGGCCAAGGAGACCGGGGTGCAGATCGCCGAGCGGCCCCACGAGCAGTTGATCGGTGCGCCGCCCGACTACCACCAGAAGACGCTGATCGCTCAGCTCGCCGACGCGGTCTTCCACAATTTTGGTCCGGGTCTCTTTCTCATCGCACTCGTCACCGCGCTGATCCTGATGCTGGCGGCCAACACCGCCTTCAACGGCTTTCCGGTGCTCGGCTCGATCCTGGCCCAAGACCGCTACCTGCCGCGGCAGCTGCACACCCGCGGCGACCGGCTGGCGTTCTCCAACGGCATCCTGTTCCTGGCCTTCGCCGCGATTGCGTTCGTGGTGGCGTTCCGTGCCGAGACGACCGCACTGATCCAGCTCTACATCGTGGGTGTGTTCGTGTCGTTCACGCTCAGCCAGATCGGCATGGTCCGGCACTGGACCCGGTTGTTGCGCACCGAAACCGATCCCGCGGTGCGACGGCGCATGATGCGGTCGCGGATCATCAACGCGGTGGGTTTGACGGCCACCGGCACGGTGCTGGTGGTTGTGGTGGTGACCAAGTTCGCCGCCGGTGCCTGGATCGCCATCCTGGCGATGGCCGCGATGTTTGTCGTGATGAAGATGATCCACAAGCACTACGACACCGTGGCCCGCGAGCTCGAGAAGGAGGACGAGGAAGCGGGCGACATCGTGCTGCCGAGCCGCAACCACGCGGTGGTGCTGGTGTCCAAGCTGCACCTGCCGACCAAACGGGCGCTGGCCTACGCCCGGGCCACCCGGCCGGACGTGCTGGAGGCGATCACGGTCAGCGTCGACGACGCCGAGACCCGTGCGCTGGTGCATCAGTGGGAGGACAGCGACATCAGCGTGCCGCTGAAGGTGATCGCCTCGCCCTACCGGGAAATCACCCGGCCGGTACTGGATTACGTCAAACGGGTCACCAAGGAATCGCCGCGCACCGTGGTGACGGTGTTCATCCCCGAGTACGTCGTGGGGCACTGGTGGGAACAGGTGCTGCACAACCAGAGCGCGTTGCGGCTCAAGGGCCGGCTGCTGTTCATGCCCAATGTGATGGTGACATCGGTTCCGTGGCAACTGAATTCGTCGGAGCGGTTGAAGGCGCTGCAGCCGCGCGCCACCCCGGGCGACGCGCGCAGGGGATTCCTGGAATGACAGAACTGACCCTGACCACGGGACCCGCGGCCAACGGCGGCAGTTGTGTGGCCCGCCACGACGGCCGGGTGGTGTTCGTCCGTTATGCCCTGCCCGGCGAGACCGTGCGGGTCAACGTGTTCGACGAACGCGGATCGTATTGGCACGCCGAGGTTGTCGAGGTCGTCGAACCATCCAGTAGCCGAATCCCATCGCTGTGCTCGATTGCCGGCGTGAACGGCGCCGGGTGCTGCGATCTGGCGTTCGCCGAGCCGGACGCCGCGCGGCGGCTCAAGGGTTCGGTGGTGGCCAACCAGTTGGCCCGGCTGGGTGGATTCACCTGGCGCGACGAGGAGACGGCGGTCGCCGAACCGGTCGGCGGCGGTGAGGCGCGAGGCTGGCGGACCCGGGTGCGGTTGGACACCACTGCCGACGGCCGGGCCGGGTTTCACCGCTACCACAGCGCCGAGTTGGTCACCGACCTCGGTTGCGGACAGCTGCCCGCCGAGCTGACCGACGGTCTGGCCGAGATGCGTTGGACACCGGGCGCACATGTGCACGCGGTGCTGGACTCCGACGGCCGCAGGCACGTCGTGCAATCCGGCCCCAAGGCCACCGCCAGTAAGGGCAGCCGCGCCGCCCCGAAGAGCCAGACGCGCGTCATCGAAGGCGACTACGAGGCGGTACAGCGCATCGGCGGACGGCAGTGGATGCTGCCGGCGACGGCGTTCTGGCAGGCCCACCGCGATGCGGCCGCCATGTACAGCGGGCTCGTGGCCGACTGGTCCGGGCTGCAGCCGGGTATGACGGCATGGGACCTGTACGGCGGTGCCGGGGTTTTCGCCGCGGCGCTGGCCGAACTGGTCGGGCCGGACGGACGCGTGCTGACCGTCGACACCTCCCGCGGGGCGTCCCGTGCGGCGCGCAGCGCTCTGGCCGACCTGCCGTGGGTCTCGGTGATCACCGAATCGGTGCGTCGCGCCCTGTCTGCCGAGTCGGGACGTCCCGACGTCGCGGTCCTCGACCCGCCGCGCACCGGCGCCGGCCGGGAGGTGATCGACGCCCTGGCTGCCACCGAGGTGCCCAGGGTCATCCACATCGGTTGTGAAGCGGCATCGTTCGCCCGCGACGTCGGGCTGTATCTGCGGCACGGTTACGCGGTGGAGGAGTTGCGGGTGTTCGATTCCTTCCCGCTCACCCATCACGTCGAGTGCATCGCGGTGCTGACCCGCTGACCCGGATACCCATCGCCACTCACTCCTGGGCGTCCGGGCCCATCGTCGGGGTGGGGAAGTGCGCGTAGGTGGCCCGGTTGCCGCCATGAGCCTTCGACTGGTTCATCGCGGTGCCGGCCAGCGCCACGAGGGCGTCGACGACCTGCGGGGTGGGCAGCTCGGTCAGCGGGCGCAACTGGCTGGAGGCCGCGCCAATGCTGGCCGTCAGCCGCATGGGGGTGGTGGTGATGGCCATGCGGATCCGGTTGACCAGCGGTGAGGGGTCGTTGGTCTTGAACACGTCCGCGATCAGGAATTCGCTGTCGGACACGTGGGCCAGCGGGACCTTGTGGCGCACCGTCTCGCGGATGGCCTGGGCGACGGCCACGCGGGCATGCAACGTGCTGTGGCTGCCGTCCATGTCGCTGAGCAGCGCCATGTCATCGATGCCGACCGCCACCACCACCAGGTACTGATCGTCGTGACGGCTGTGGGAGCCCAGCATCGTGGCCGTGTGCATGTCGAACGCCTCGCGGTTGAGCAGACCGGTCAGCGGGTCGATCTCGCCCGGGTGCTGGACACCGTCGGGTTCGATCAGCTCGACGGCCATCCGGCACAGCGCCGAGGTACTCAGGATCACCAGGACCGCCACCAGCGTGCCCACGGCCCCCAGCCAGACATCCGTCAGTGCCACCCGCACGCCCAGGAAGGCCACCACGAGGCCGGAAGCCACCCAGGTCAGATGCAGCACCCGGCGACTGTGCAGGAAGGCCGTGTAGGCGGTGATGAGGCTCAACGAACTGGAACCCATGAGCCCGACGACGGGGTCCACCAGCAGGATGCAGGTCGCCGCGATACAGGCGGTGCCGATGGACACGACGGTCCAGGACTGGGTGCGGCTGGGCCACTGGCGTCGCCACCACCATTGCGCGAGCGTCAGGCCGCCGATGCTCACCGCCACCGCCACGTACTGCAGGCCGCCGTGGGGTCCCTTGGGGTTGATCAGCAGCAGCAGGGGGACCAGGCTCAACCCGACGATGGTGACCCCGACGAGGCGTTGCATCCGGGTGCGCTTGCCCTGCGCAGCGAGCAGGGCAGTACGCGCGTAGTAGTGATCGAATGGACTCAACCCGCACCCCGGAGTAATCGACTTCGCCTACACCTTACGTAATCATGTGGGTCGCAGTTTTGTCGCCGGTTTGAGGCGCTGCCATTGACTTCGTCGGTATTTGCTCGGAGACCTCACCTGTTAGCGTTATCCGCAGGTGTGCCGGGAAGTCTGGTCGGCGTTCGATGCATGCTGACCACAGGAGCCCGATGACCAATCGCCGTCTACCCACCAGCCGACGTCTGCTGGCACGCGGGTCCTGGCCGGAGTGGCAGCGGGTCTCCGAGCTGTTGCGCACCGAGACCGTCGGCGGGGCATTACTGCTGGCAGCCGCGGGTGCGGCGCTGGTCTGGGCCAACTCGCCGTGGTCGGCCGACTATCACCGGCTCTCGGAGTTCGTCATCGGCCCGGAATCGCTGCACCTGAACCTGAGCCTGTCCTCCTGGGCGGCCGACGGGCTGCTGGCGGTCTTCTTCTTCGTCGTGGGCGTGGAGCTCAAGCGCGAGTTCGTCGCGGGCGACCTGCGGGACCCGGCCCGGGCCGCGCTGCCGATCGCGGCTGCAGTGGGCGGCATGGTGGTGCCCGCGGCGATCTTCGTCGGGATCAACATGTTCTCGGGCCATCCGGAGAACCTCGGCGGGTGGGCGGTGCCCATCGCCACCGACATCGCCTTCGCCCTGGCGGTGCTGGCCGTGGTGTCCACCCATCTGCCCACGGCGCTGCGGATCTTCCTGCTGACCCTGGCGGTCGTCGACGATCTGCTGGCCATCGCGGTGATCGCCTTCTTCTTCACCGATCACGTCGCCGTCGGACCTTTGGCGGCGGCCCTGATCCCGATCGGGCTGTACGCGTTCGCGGTGCAGCGGGGGGTACGGCAGTGGTGGATCCTGATGCCGCCGGCCATTGTGGCCTGGGCGCTGGTCCATGCCAGCGGCGTTCACGCCACGGTGGCCGGCGTGGTACTCGGTTTCACGGTTCCGGTACTGGGCCGCCACGCCTCGGCCAAACACTTCGAACATCTGGTGCGGCCGCTCTCGGCGGGTTTTGCGGTGCCGGTGTTCGCGTTCTTCGCCGCCGGGGTGACGGTCGGCGGCTGGTCGGGTTTCGCCGACGCGTTGTCGCACCCGGTGACCATCGGGGTGATCGCGGGCCTGGTGCTCGGAAAACCCATCGGTGTACTGGGAACCACGTATTTGCTGGCCCGCTTCACCCACGCCACCCTGGACGAGGATCTCGCCTGGCGGGATGTGCTCGGCGTCGCGATGCTGGCCGGGATCGGTTTCACGGTGTCGCTGCTGATCGGTGAACTGGCGTTCGGACACACCAGCGTGGCCGACGACGACGTGAAGATCGCGGTGGTCACCGGATCGGTGGTGGCGGGCCTGCTCGCGTCGGTGGTCCTGGTGTCGCGCAACGCCGTATATCGCCGGATCCACCAGCTGGAAACCGTCGACGCCGACCACGACGGTGTGCCCGACGTCTATCAGCCTCGACAGGACTGACCCGGGGTGCGTGCGTACACTGGCGGAATGCTTGAACAGGTCCGCGGTCCCGCTGATCTGCAGCACCTGTCACAGTCCGAGTTGACTGATCTGGCGAAGGAAATCCGTCAGTTCCTGATCCACAAGGTCGCTGCAACCGGCGGACATCTTGGCCCCAATCTGGGCGTCGTCGAACTCACCCTGGCGCTGCATCGCGTGTTCGATTCGCCACACGATCCGATCATCTTCGACACCGGCCATCAGGCCTACGTGCACAAGATGCTGACCGGGCGCGCACAGGATTTCGACACCCTGCGGTGCAAGGACGGCCTGTCCGGATACCCGTCGCGCAGCGAGAGCGAGCACGACTGGGTGGAGTCCAGCCACGCCAGCACCGCCCTGTCCTACGCCGACGGTCTGGCCAAGGCCTTCGAGCTGACCGGGCACCGCAACCGCCATGTGGTGGCGGTGGTCGGCGACGGCGCCCTGACCGGTGGCATGTGCTGGGAGGCGCTGAACAACATCGCCACGGGTGGCCGCCCGGTGGTCATCGTCGTCAACGACAACGGACGCAGCTACGCGCCCACCATCGGCGGCTTCGCCGACCATCTCGCGGGTCTGCGGCTGCAGCCGGCCTACGAGCGGATCCTGGAAGAGGGCCGCAAGGCCGTGCGCGGGCTGCCTGTCGTCGGCGAGTTCTGCTACCAGTGCATGCACAGCATCAAGGCCGGGATCAAGGACGCGGTCGCCCCGCAGGTGATGTTCACCGATCTCGGCATCAAGTACGTCGGCCCGATCGACGGCCACGATGAGCACGCGGTGGAGAACGCACTGCGCAATGCCCGCGGCTTCAATGCCCCCGTGATCGTGCATGTCGTGACCCGCAAGGGCATGGGCTACGCGCATGCCGAGAACGACGAAGCCGACCAGATGCACGCCTGCGGTGTCATCGACCCGGAGACCGGGCTGCCGACCAAGGCTTCGGCGCCCGGGTGGACGTCGGTGTTCTCCGACGAGCTGGTCAAGATCGGCGCCAAGCGCCGTGACATCGTGGCGATCACCGCGGCCATGCCCGGGCCGACCGGCCTGAGTACGTTCCGGGATCGGTTCCCCGACAGGTTCTTTGACGTCGGCATCGCCGAGCAGCACGCCATGACCTCGGCGGCCGGGCTCGCCATGGGCGGCCTGCACCCGGTGGTGGCGATCTATTCCACGTTCCTCAACCGCGCGTTCGACCAGCTGATGATGGATGTGGCGCTGCACAAGCTGCCCGTCACCATGGTGCTGGACCGGGCTGGCGTCACCGGGCCGGACGGTGCCAGCCACAACGGAGTCTGGGACCTTTCGATCCTCGGCATCATCCCGGGCATCCGGGTCGCGGCTCCCCGCGACGGTGCGCGGCTGCGGGAGGAACTCGGCGAGGCGTTGGCGGTCAACGACGGTCCGACCGCGCTCCGGTTCCCCAAAGGTGATGTGGGCGAAGACATTCCGGCTGTCGAGCGCCGTGGGCGTGTCGACCTGCTCGCCGTCCCGGCGGCCGGCCTGACCGACGACGTGTTGCTGGTCGCGGTGGGCTCGTTCGCGTCGATGGCACTGGCGGTCGCCGAGCGACTGCGCAATCAGGGCATCGGTGTCACGGTGGTGGATCCGCGCTGGGTGCTACCGGTCCCGGAGGCCATGGGTGAGCTGGCCCGCGGTCACAAGCTGGTGGTCACGGTCGAGGACAACGGTGTGCACGGCGGCATCGGCTCCTCGGTGTCCGCGGCGCTGCGCCACGCCGAGATCGATGTACCGTGCCGGGACCTCGGTGTCCCGCAGCTCTTCCAGGAGCATGCTTCGCGTGGAGAGGTACTGGCCGAGATCGGTCTGACCGACCAGCACATCGCCCGCCAGATCACGGGATGGATCGCCGCGATCGGTGCGCCGGAGGGCGAACAGGAAGTCAGCCACCGGATCGACTAGGACTCGTCCGGTCTGTCGCGGATGTGGTCGGCGCCGGCGCGCTGTAGCCGCAGTATGAAAATGGCGATCGCGAGGACGAGCACCAGGGCGCCGAGTACGCCGACCTGCACGATCGCGCGGGCGAACTCGGGTCCTTTGTCGAGCAGGTTGGCCGCGTCGACGGACACCACGACGATCTCTTTGATGCAGGCCAGGATGCCGACGATCAAGAACGGTTCGGCAACCAGCTCGCGGGATCGCAGTGAGGTCCGCACGGCGTACAGCAGCTCCACGAAGATGAAGACCAGCAGCAGCCCGTCGAGCAATTCGAGCATGATCTGGGTGGTCGGGGAGTCGCCCAGGTGCAGCAGCGTTTTGACCTGAGCGATGATCAGCACGACCGACGCGGAGAGCAGGAGTGCCGCGATCGACCAGTACACGCCGTCCTCGGCGACCCTCAGCACCCGGTCCGCGAAGCGCTCCCGTTCCTGCTCTTGGTCGGTTTCTTCTTGCTGCACCACGCCCCGACGATATTCCAGTCTTCTCCCGGCCATGGGGAAACCATCCCGCTTCGTGAACTCAACTAGGTTGCAGACATGGACGCCGAATTGCAGCGCTGGAAGGACGCCGGGCAGTTCTTCGACTACCTGGGCTTCGACATCTTCTACCGGGTCGAAGGGAGCGGGCCGAATCTTCTTCTCATCCACGGCTATCCGTTCAACTCGTGGGACTGGTCGCTGATCTGGCCCACGCTGACCGAGCGGTTCACCGTCATCGCGCCCGACATGATCGGGATGGGTTTCTCCGACAAACCCGTCGCCTACGGCTACTCGGTCCCCGACCACGCCGACATGCACGAAGCGCTGCTGGACCATCTTGGCGTCGGCAGTGCCCACATCCTGGCCCATGACCTGGGAGTGTCCGTCGGTCAGGAGCTGCTGGCCCGGCACGAGTTCGGTGGACGATCCTACGGCGCACTCGACATCGAATCGATCACCTGGCTCAACGGCGGGTTGTTCAACGAGGCCTACACCCCACGGCTGCTGCAAAAGGCGATGTCGCGAACCCCGTTGGGCGACATCATGAGTCCGCTGCAGGGCAGCCGATTCTCGCGCCGGCTCGTTGAGCCCACCATCAACGAGATGTTCGGGGTGAACACCAAACCGTCGCAGGAGCTGATGGAGAAGTTCCACCAGATCCTGGAGTACAACGACGGCAAGCGGGTCATCCACAAGGTGGGCCGGTTCGTCAACGACCGCTATACCCACCGGAATCGGTGGGTGCGCGCGATGCGGGAGACCACGGTGTCGATGCGGCTTATCGACGGCCCGTCGGACCCGAATTCGGGCCGGCACATGGCCAAGCGCTATCTCGAGGTGATTCCGGCACCCGACGTGGTGATGCTCGCCGACGACATCGCGCACTGGCCGCAGATCGAGGATCCGCAGGGCGTGCTGTCACATTTCCTGGCTCACATCGACCGGGTCGGCGCGTGAATCGCCGGGTCAGTCGGCGCTCAGCGCTGCGGTCAGCACCGGCACCGTGAGCTCGCGCTGCCAGGGCCGGACGTTGGCCTCGACGAGGAATTCCGACACCGCGGTGGCCACGTCGCCGACGGGACGCCAGTCCCAGCACAGCCGGCGCACCACTTCGGGGGTGATGAGGTTCTCGGCAGGAACCGAGACCCGATCCGACAGTTCGGCCAGGCCTGCCCGGGCGGCTTCGAGGCGCGCGGCGGCTTCCGGCTTGCGCCGCGCCCACCGGGCAGCCGGCGGCGGGCCGCTCTGGCTCTCGTTGGCCTCTGGCGGATCGGTGCTCTCCCTGGCCCGGTTCAGTGCGTCCAGCCACACCTTGGCGCTCTTTCGCTGCTTGGAGCCGCCGAAGACCGGTAGCGCGATGAGCTCGTCGACCGTCTTGGGGTCGGCCGTGGCCGCGTTGATGATCGCAGAGTCGGGAAGGATCCGTCCGGGCGCGATGTCGCGGCCGCGGGCGATGCTGTCGCGGGTGGTCCACAGCTCACGTACGGCCGAGAGCGCCTGCGGGTTGCGCACCTTGTGGATACCGGAGGTGCGCCGCCAGCGGTCACGCCGGGTGGGTTGGGCAACGTAGGTGCGCAGGTACTCGAATTCCTGTGCCGCCCAATCGGTTTTGCCCTGCTCTTCGAGTACCGCGGCGATCGCGTTGCGCAGTTCCAGCAGCACCTCGACGTCGAGGGCGGCGTAGTTCAGCCATTCCGCCGGCAGCGGGCGCTTGGACCAGTCGGCCGCGCCGTGGCCCTTCATCAACTGCAGGCCGAGCAGCCGTTGCACCATCGCGGCCAGGTTGACCCGCTCGAACCCGGCCAGCCGGCCCGCCAGCTCGGTGTCGTAGAGCTTGCCCGGGCGCAGGCCGATCTCGGACAGGCACGGTAGGTCCTGGTCGGCGGCATGCAGCACCCACTCGTCCTGGGCCAGCGCCTCGGCCACCGGTGCCATCGCATCGATGGGGGAGCCGCCGTGGTTGACCGGGTCGATCAGCGCGGTACCCGAGCCTGTCCGCCGGATCTGGACCAGGTATGCGCGGTTGGAGTACCGGAAGCCCGACGCACGCTCCGCGTCGATCGCGAATGGTCCGCTGCCTTTCGCCAGAGACGTTGCAGCAGAAGATATTTCACCAGCAGTGACGCAGACCTCGGGAACCCCCTCTGCGGGCGAGAGCAATGGGGTCGAGTCGGCCTCTTCGGGCTCGGCAGGGTCTGGGTCTTCGTCAGTCATCTCACGCGCGGGTACGGGAACTAAGGTCGGTCACGCCGGACGGGGGCAACCCTGCGGCGTGCTCGAGCACTTCACAGAATGCCTCCACGTGCGGTCCCAACTCCAGGTCGGTGGCAGTCCAGGAGGCCCGCAGTTCGAGCTGGTGTGCCCGCGGCGGGCCGGAGATGTCACCGTAGCGCACCGAGGTGGTGGCGGTGACCGTGCCGCCCAGCGCGGTGACGTGCTCGGCCCGTGATTCCAGGGCATCCACCAGCCAGCTCCAGGCCACCTCGGGCAGTAGCGGGTCGACGGCTTCGCTGGAATCCAGGTCGGCCTGGATGTAGGCGACCAGCCGCATGGTGCCGTCCCACGCTTCGGCCCCCTCGGGGTCGTGCAGCAGGATCAGCCGTCCGAAAGCGTCACCCTCGGAGCGCTCCGGGATGACCGCCGTATCGGGATGTCGGACCTCGGCGCCCAGCGCGTAGCTGTACGGAGCCAGCCGCTGTGGCGGGCGTATCGGACCCAGTTCGATTTCCGGCCGTACGGTGGTGGCGTTCATCGCCGCCACCGCCGTCCGGAACTGGGCCGGTTCGGCAGAGGTCACGGCGTTTGACGCTAGCGGATACTGCCAGGACGGGACGCAGGCGCGCCGAAGTCGGGCCGTCACGAACCGGCAACGGTCCGCGCCTACGGGCACGTGGCACCATAGGAGCCGATGAATACCCGCCGGGAGCTGCCCGATTCCCCCTATCTTGCCGCTGCGAGCGGCCGCACCCCGCACCGCGTGCCGGTGTGGTTCATGCGGCAGGCCGGCCGTTCGTTGCCGGAGTACCGCGCGCTGCGTGCTCAGCACCGCATGCTGGAGGCCTGCTTCGACCCGGAACTGGTCTGCGAGATCACCTTGCAGCCGGTGCGCAGGCACGGCGTCGACGCGGCGATCCTGTTCTCCGACATCGTGGTGCCGCTCAAGGCCGCCGGGATCGGTTTGGACATCGTCCCGGACGTCGGCCCGGTGATCGAGCACCCGATCCGGTCGGTGGCCGATGTCGACGGCATGAAACCGCTCGATCAGGGCCAGGTTTCGCCGGTGACCGAGGCCGTCTCGATGCTGGTGCGCGAGTTGGGCGACGTGCCGCTGATCGGCTTCGCCGGCGCCCCGTTCACCCTTGCCTCCTACCTGGTGGAGGGCGGGCCCAGCCGTCACCACGAACGCACCAAGGCGATGATGCTGGGTGAGCCGGAGACCTGGCACGCCCTGATGACTTCGCTGACCGATCTGACCATCACCTTCCTGCAGGCCCAGGTCGACGCCGGGATCGATGCCCTGCAGGTGTTCGACTCCTGGGCCGGGACGCTGTCGCTGGCCGACTACCGCACCTACGTGCTTCCGCACACCACGCGGGTGTTCTCCACCATGGCCGCAGCGGGCGTGCCGATGACGCATTTCGGCGTCGGCACGGCGGAGTTGCTGGGGGCGATGTCCGAAGCCTTGGGCTCGGCGCCGGCCACCATGGTCGGGGTGGACTGGCGCACCTCACTGGTCGACGCCGCGGCCCGGGTCAAGCCGGGCAGCGCCCTGCAGGGCAATCTCGATCCGGTGGTGCTGCTGGCGGGCTGGCCGGTGGCCGAGGAGGCGGTGCGACGCGTGGTCGAGGACGGGCGCGCGGCGGTGGCGGCCGGGGCGGCCGGTCACGTCTTCAACCTGGGCCACGGTGTGCTGCCGGCGACCGATCCCGGCATCATCACCGAGGCGGTGACGCTGGTGCACTCGCTGTGAGTGCCAGCTATTGCGTTGTCGGCGGCGGTATTTCAGGCCTCGTCGCGGCGTACCGGTTGCGGCTCGCGGCCGGCCCACGGGCTCAGATCACGCTGCTCGACCCGGCTGACCGGCTTGGCGGGGTGCTGCGCACCGAACGGGTCGGTGGGCAGCCGTTCGATGTCGGCGCCGAGGCATTCATCGTCCGCAGGCCCGAGATGCCCGACCTGCTGGCCGAGCTGGGCCTGGCCGGTCGTCAGGTCAGCCCGACCGGCACCCGCCCTCTGATCTACAGCGGTTCCCGGCTGCATCAGCTGCCGCAAGGCACCTTGCAGGGCATTCCCGCTCAGGCGTCATCGCTGCTCGGCCTGGTCGACGACGAGACGGTGGCGCGCATCCACGATGAGCGCGCCCGGCCTCTGCGGTGGACCCATGGCGCCGATCCGTCGGTGGCCGAACTGGTCGGTGACCGGTTCGGCACACAGGTGGTGACGCGGTCCGTCGACCCGTTGCTCACGGGTGTGTACGCGGGATCCTCGGCAACCATCGGTTTGCGCTCGGCGGTGCCGTCGCTGGCAGCTGCGCTGGATCGCGGGGCGCGAAGCCTCACCGAGGCGGTCCGGGAGGCGCTGCCGCCACCGTCGGACGCGCCGGTGTTCGGCGCGGTCGACGGCGGCTACACGGTCCTGCTGGAGGAGCTGCGCCGCCGCGCCGACGTGCGGTGGGCCCAGGTCGCCGCGGTGCGGGTGGACCGCCGTGGACAGGGCTGGTCGGTGCTCGACGACGAGGGCGCGAGTTGGTATTCCGACGCGGTGCTGCTGGCGGTCCAGGCCCCGCACCTGCCGCCGCTGATCGAACACATTGCCCCGCGCACGGCGGCAGCGGCCCGGCGTATCCGGGTGGCCTCGGCCGCGGTGGTGGCCCTGGCGCTGCCGGGTGGCACGCCGTTGCCGCAGCAATCCGGGGTGCTCGTCGCCGCGGGTGAACGGCTCAATGCCAAGGCGATCACGATGTCTTCGCGCAAGTGGGGCCGGCGCGGGAACGTCGAGATGGTGCGGCTGTCTTTCGGTCGCTACGGCGACGATATGGCCCGCAGCACCGGTGACGAGGACCTGCTGGCCTGGTCGGCCCGCGATCTGAACACGCTGTTCGGGGTGACCGTGGATCCGGTGGACAGCCACGTACACCGGTGGATCGACGCGATGCCGCAGTACGGCCCCGGCCACGGTGATCTCGTCGCCGATCTGCGTGCGGGACTGCCGCCGACGCTCGCGGTGGCGGGCGGTTATCTCGACGGGATCGGGGTGCCGGCGTGTGTGGGCACCGCCACCAGGGCGGCAGCGGAACTCGTCCACAGCCGCGTGGCACGATAGGCCTATGGCCAAGCTCGACTACGACGAACTGAACTCCACCATCCGCTACCTGATGTTCTCGGTGTTCGCGGTGAGCCCCGGGGAACTGGGCGAGGAACGCGCCCAGGTGACCGACGAGGCGACCGCGTTCTTCAAGACCGCCGAAGAGCGTGGTGTGGTCGTGCGCGGTCTGTACGACGTGGCCGGTCTGCGGGCCGACGCCGACTTCATGGTCTGGACCCACGCCGACAACATCGAGGCGCTGCAGGCGACCTATTCGGACTTCCGCCGCACCACTGCGCTGGGCCGCATCAGCGACCCGGTGTGGAGCAGCGTGGCGCTGCACCGCCCGGCCGAGTTCAACAAGAGCCACGTCCCGGCCTTCATCGCTGGCGAGGACCCGGGCAACTACATCTGCGTATACCCGTTCGTGCGGTCCTACGAGTGGTACCTGCTGCCCGACGAGGAGCGTCGCCGCATGCTGTCCGAGCACGGCATGGCCGCCCGCGGCTACAAGGACGTGCGGGCCAACACGGTGCCCGCGTTCGCCCTCGGTGACTACGAGTGGATCCTGGCCTTCGAGGCGCCCGAGCTGCATCGCATCGTCGACCTGATGCGCGATCTGCGGGCCACCGACGCCCGTCGCCATACCCGCGAGGAGACGCCGTTCTTCACCGGGCCGCGGGTCAGCGTCGAGGACCTGGTCGCCAAGCTGCCGTAGGTTTTTCCGCGCATCCGGCATTGCGCTTGTCGCGGTCCGACGTTGTCACGCTGGAGTGGCTGTCGCGCTCGACAGTCACGCTGGCGCAGCAAGACCGCGCGCGGTCGCTCACCTTGTCACGTTGGAGTGGCCCTCGGTGTCGACCGCCACTCCAGCGTGACATTGGCGGTGCGATCCGGTTGGCGTGCGGGCGGGCTGAACTGGGCTTTTAGTTAGCGGGTCTACCCTCGCGGACATGACTGTTCCGCAAGAATCCGACCGCTTCGAAGAGATGTATCGCGACGGGCGGACGGCGCACGGACTGCCCGCCGCGACACCATGGGACATCGGTGGGCCGCAGCCGGTCGTGCAGCAGCTCGTCGCGCTGGGCGCTGTCAAGGGTGAGGTGCTCGATCCCGGGACCGGGCCCGGTCACCACGCCATCCACTACGCGTCAAAAGGGTTGTCGGCCACGGGTATCGACGCGTCACCGGCCGCGATCGAGCGGGCCCGGCAGAACGCACGGCAGGCCGGCGTAACAGTGGATTTCCAGGTGGCCGACGCGACCAAACTGGAGGGCCTGGAAGCGCGGTTCGACACTGTCGTCGACACCGCCTTCTACCACGTGTTCACCGATGAGCCCGACCTGCAGAAGTCGTATGCGCGTGCCCTGCACCGGGCCACGAAACCCGGTGCGCGGCTGTACATGTACGAGTTCGGTGAGCACAACGTCAACGGCTTCCGGATGCCACGTTCGATGTCGGCCGAGGATTTCCGCGGGGTGCTTCCGGACGCCGGCTGGGAGATCACCTACCTCGGGACCACCACCTACCAGGGCAACGTCAGCGTCGAGGTCTTCGAGATGATGGCTGCGCGCAACCCCGACATGGCCGACCAGATGACCCCCTTGCTGGAACGGCTGCGGGTCATCGAACCCTGGCTGGTCGACGGTCGGGTGCACATGCCGTTCTGGGAGGTGCACGCCACCCGCGTCGACTGAGGCCGCCCGTCACTCCGGCTGGGGCACCAGCTTCAGCGAGATCGAGTTGATGCAGTAGCGCTGGTCGGTGGGCGTGGGATACCCCTCGCCCTCGAACACGTGCCCGAGGTGGCTGTGGCAGTTGGCGCACAGCACCTCCACACGGCGCATGCCCAGCGAAGTGTCCGACCGCAGGATCACCGCGGCGGAATCGGCCGGATCGAAGAACGACGGCCAGCCGCAATGCGATTCGAACTTCTCGGAGCTGCGGAACAACTCGGCGCCACACGCCCGGCACTCATACACACCTTCGGTCTTGGTGTCGGTGTATTCGCCGGTGAAGGGCCGCTCCGTACCGGCCCGGCGCAGCACCGCGAACTCCTCGGGGCTCAGCTTCTCGCGCCACTCGTCATCGGTCAGTTGCAGCTTGGGACCGTCGGTCGTCATACCCCCAAATTACGTGGTGCCCAGGGGTGCGCGCCAGGTACGGCGGATCGGTACAAGCCATCCGAACCCGTCCGCGCCAGGCTGTTGTCAAGCAGTCATCGAGGTGAGGGGCGAGACATGAGCGACCGGATGCGCATCGTGTGTGCGGGCGACAGCATTACCCGGGGCAAGCTGAGCGCCGACTACATAGCGATGCTCAGGCAGCGACCGGTCGGGGAGAGGGCGGAGTTCGTGCGGGCCGGGGTCAACGGGGATCTGGCGCACAATCTCCTGCAGCGGCTGGACACGGTGATCGCGGCCGACCCGGATGTCGTGACGGTTCTGATCGGGACCAACGACGCCCGGGCCGGGATCTGCACGGAGGCGGCCCGCCGGGCGATCCGGCGTAAGCGGTGTCGCGTATCTGCCGCTGAATGAACGCCAGACCGGGTATCTGATGGGCAGAAAGTCGACTCCCGCAGTCGAATTCGATTCGGGAATGGGGCTGGTGTACCGGTCGGCATTGCGGCATTTTCTGCTCGGTGACTCCTACGGGCGGATCGCGGCGTCGCAGGGCCTGACCCTCACTACCGACCATGTCCACCAGAATCCGCACGGGGCGATGGTGATCGCTGACGTGATCGAGGAGCACGTGGAGATGGTTGTACCGCTGCGCCCGCGGTAGCCTGCGTTATGCGCGGCAACTGGACCACCAGGCCCGGCATGATGGTGGTGGCGGGTTCGTTCGGTGACATCGAGTTGCACCATCATCCGGCGGTGCAACTCGCGGTTGGGATCGGCGGGTCGCTGGCGTTGGTGGCCGGCGACGGTACGGCGCAGCGCTGCTCCATCGCGGCGGTGGCCGGCGGTACCCGGCACGCGATGCGGCCGGACGGGGCGAGCGCGGCCCTGTCGATCTATCTCGGTCCTGAAACCGACACGGCCACAACGCTCAACGCCGCGATCCGGACGCACGGCGGACATCCCGGCCTGTGGGCGATCGATGGCGCCGAACCCCTGGCCGCGGCAGTGGCGGCCGCGGTGCGGGCCGAGGATCTCTCGGGTGCGGCGGACATGGTGGTCGCCGCGATCCTCGCCAGGGCCGATGCCCCCGCCGGGGTGGCGGTGCACCCGCAGGTACGCCAGGCGATCGAACTGGTCACCGCCCGGATACCGAGTCGCACCGATCTCGGGTCGGTCGCCGGCGAGGTGGCGATGTCGGCGGACTATCTGGGCCGGCTCTTCCGCACACAGACCGGCACTTCGTTCGGTGCGACGGCGCGGTGGAGACGACTGCTGGCCGCGTTGGAGCACCTGAGTGCGGGTACCTCGATCACCGACGCGGCGCATCTGGCCGGATTCGCCGACGGTGCCCACGCCACCCGGGTGTGCCGTGAGCTGACCGGTATCGCCCCCAGTGATGTGGCGCGGGCCTTGAGCTGACCCGAAACCGGACGGATCGGTACAAGCGCCGAACGGGTACGGGCGCGATGCTGGAGGCGGTAGCAGTACACCGACTCACACACCGATGACGGGAGCTCACATGCCGGCGATGTCACGAATCGAACGCGCATTCTGCAAGACGGCGCTGTGGCGCGGAGGAACCGGGCAGGCCGTGCTCGGCAGCATCCCGGTCGATCGGCTGGGTCGTGATGTGCTCGAAATCGGCTCGGGCAGTGGCGATATCGCGGCGCGGCTGCGTCAATCCAACCCGGAGCTGGCCATTACCGCCACCGACTACGACCCGGCCATGGTGCGTGCGGCGGCCCGGCGGCTGCGGGCGTTCGGCGATGTGACCGTGCGCGGGGCCGATGCCACCGATCTGCCGTTCGCCGACGACTCGTTCGATTCGGTGGTGAGTTGCCTGATGCTGCACCACATCGTGGAGTGGGAGAAGGCGATCGCCGAGATCGCGCGGGTGCTGCGGCCGGGCGGTGTGTTCACCGGCTACGACCTGACCCGCACTCCGATGGCGACGGCGATCCACCGGCTCGACCGGTCACCGTTCCGGTTGGTCGATCCCGGCGAGCTCGACGAGGTCTGCGGGCGGTACGGCCTGCAGATGCGGACCCAGACCCGGCTGGCGGGTCAGGTCATGCAGTTCACCTCAGACTGATTCGGGTTCCCGGGCCCGGGCCAGCCACGGCGGGTCGATGCCCTCGTCGAGCCTGCCGTCCTGCTTGGCGTCGAGATACCGGAAGAACAGCACGCAGAACACCACCACGAGCATGAGCGACCAGCCGTAGGTGATCTTCATGTATTCGAGGTAGCGCCCGGTGGTGGGCCAGCGCCACAGCAGCCAGCGGTCCATCGTCATGAATCCGTAGACAGCCAGCCAGGCCGGCCAGTTGCGGACCACCGAATTCGGCAGCACCACCGTCATCAGGAACGGGAACAGCATCATCGAGTAGTAGCCCTGGGCCAGTCCCATCACCAGCCACCAGGCGATCAGCAACACGCCGGATGAGGTCAGCATCCAGAACAGTTGGTCGCGCTCGCGGTAGTAGCGGTAGAGCAGCCACAGGCTGATGACCGCCAGCACGGCCGCGGCCAGCCGCAACACCAGGATCAGCCAGATCGGCAGGCCGTAGTAGACGCCGTTGCCTTGGATCGAGGAGTTGAAGTAATCACGGGTCTCGAAGATGTAGGGCACGGTGTTGCGCACGAAGCCCATCGGGTCGGCTGACAGCGGCCAGGCCACCGCATTGAACACCAGAGGTACCCCGAACGCGGTGATCATGGTGCGCCACTGGCGGTTGAGCAACGGCAACAGCAGCAGGGGCGCCAGTGACGGCTTCACCACCAGCGTCAGGCCGATCGCCGCCCCGGCCAACAGTTCGTTGCGGGTGCCGCGCTTGAGGAGGAACCAGAAGAACAGCACCTCGCCCAGCAGCACACAACCGTTGATGTTGGTGAAAACCAGGGTGTTGGTGACTGATTCGGTGCAGAACATGGCCAACAGCAGGGCCGGCAGAGCGACCGAGGTCAGTGAGAATTTGAACAGCCGTACCAGAATGCAGGCGGCGATGATGATCGCCACGGAGTTGATCGCCACGAACCAGAACCGGGACGCGAACTCCGGCAGGAAGCCGAAGGGTGCCAGGAGCAGCGTGCCGCCCGGGGGGTACAGATAGTGCGGGTCGACGTAGCTGAAGTGCTCGTTGTAGATGGCCCAGTTCCGCCGGAAGTTCGACACCGCGCGATACACGGGACCGAAGTCGTCGGTGATGTAGCCGTTGGTGGCCAGCACATAGCTGCGATGGATGATCGACAGGATCGCGAGCGGCCAGAGCACCGAGCGCAGCACCGTGGCGGTGCTCGGCGCGGAGGTGCGGGGACGGAATGCGCTCACGAAACCGGAGATGATGGAATCTGCTGCCGCCACCAGCGAACCTTATACCGACGCCGATCGGGCCCGACGTCAGGCGGGACAGTACGTATCGGTCTCGGGCAGTTTGCCGCTGTCGAGGTAGCCCGTCAGCGGGGGTAGCGCGCACGGGGTGTAGATGCTGGCGCCGTGGCCGATGCCCTGCCACATCACGCGGCGGTTGTTGGCACCGGCGTTGATGATGGTGGCGGCGACGGCCGCAACGCCTTCGTTGCCGACGATCGGGTCGTTGCGCACACCGAGTAGCAGCACCGGAATCTTGAGGTTCTGCGGGTCTTTCGGCGCGGTGCCGCTGGGCCAGTTGAGGCATTTGACGAGGTTCAGCGCGCCGACGGCGCCGAACTGCGGGTAGAGCTTGCCCCAGGCGACCACCAGTTCGCGGACGCGGTCCGGGGTGGGCCGGTTCAGTGCGTCGCTGCAGGAGTTGACGAACTGTCCATCGGTCAGGCGCAGGTTGTTGGCCTGGGTGATCAAGGTCGAGATCGGTCCGGCGTCGCCTGCGCGTGCTGCGGCCAGGGCGCCGGCCAGATTGTTGGTGGCGGCCACCCGGTCGCCTTGTGGGAAGCCCAGTCCGGTGGTGATCGCGTCGGTCAGGGTCGCCACCGAGGCACCGCCGGGTCCGCGCCCGGCGCGGGCGTCGGCGAGCAGGGCATCGACGGCGCCCTTCGGGTCGGGGGCGAGCGGGCAGTTGGTGGCCACGCACTGTGCGGCGAACGCGTCCAGTGCGGCCTGCTGCCCCTTTACCCGCTGTTCGGCCGCGGCCTCGGCACCGACCGCCAGCGGCAGGGGCGAGTCCAGGACCAGCCGCGACACCTTGTTGGGGTGCGAGCCGGCGTAGGCGAGCGCCACCTGCGCCCCGTTGCCGACGCCGAGCAGAGCCAGCGTGGGCACATCCCAGGTGCTGCGCAGCCGTTCCAGATCTTCGGCGGCGTGCGCGTTGTCGTAGGACGAGTCGCCCGGGGCAATCGTGTCGGTGCAACTGGTGGTTGCGGTCATGGTGACCGCACCCAGGTTGGCCACCGGATCGTCGCCGGCCTGGAACTGTGTCTGGTCCTGCATTTCCTGGCGGTCGTAGACGTCGCGGCAATCCAGCGCGCCGGACATGCCGATACCGCGCCGGTCCACGGCGACGATCGGATGAGCCTTGAGGACGTCGGGTCCCGAACGCGCCAACCACGTCGGCAGCTGTATCGAGGTGGGGATGTCGGATCCGGTGGTCATCACCAGGGGACCGGCGTCGGGCGGGGTCTGCGAGGAACGGGCCCGCACCACGCCGATGCTCACGGTGCCGGTGGCCCCGTTGATCGAGTCGAGATCGGCGTCATAGGTGGCACAGTCCAGCGTCACGTCGGGAGCCGGCTGGACGCCGGCCTCGCCGAATACGCGCGGGGTGCAGTCCCGCCAGGACAGGTCGTTCTTGGGCGCGTCGATGCCGGGGGCGCTGGGCGGGCCCGCCGAGGTGGTCACCGGCTGTCCCTGCGGGTGGGCGCCGGAGTCGGTGGCATAGCGCGGATCTGCGGCGAACAGCGGCGAGCAGGCGGTGAGCAGTAATGACAGGACGGGCGCGGCGACCGCCGACCTCCTCATGGCTTTCACCAGCTGATGACGCATGCTGACCACAGTAGCGACAGGGGTTGCACTACCCGCGGACGTAGCGCGTGTACAGGTAGCCCTCGTCGTCGGTGAGTAGGTGCGCGGGCTGCATCCGGGTGTGTGTCTGGCCCGGACCGGTGGCGATGCGCCGGGCCACGCCGCCGACCAGGACCGGCGCCACGGTCAGGCACAACTCGTCGAGCAGGTCGTTTTCGATGAGCATGCTCAGCAGCGCGGGCCCGCCCTCGGTCAGCACGCGGAACAGCTTGCGCTCGGCGAGGATTCGCAATGCCACCGCCGGGTCCACGCGCGCCGGGTCGGCACCGGAGGCATCGAGTACCTCGGCGACCGCACCGAGCCGGTGCCGCGCGTCGGCGACGGTCTTGGTCGTGGTGAGGATCAGTGGCCGCACCTCGGTGCGGGTGAAGAACTTGGCGTTGGGCTCGAGGTCGGCCGAGGCGGTGACGACCGCGATGGGTGGCACCTCGGCCTGCCCGCGACGCTGCCGTTCCTGGCGCTGCGCGACCGTCAGCTGCACGCCGGAGTAGTTCTCGATCCGCACGGTCGCGGCGCCCATCAGGATGACGTCGGCGAGGTGGCGCATGAGATTGAACACAGCCCGGTCACCCGGACCGCCCAGCCCGCCGGACTTGCCGTCCTCGGTTGCACCGCCGTCCAGGCTGCTGATCATGTTGCCGCGCACCCAACATCTCTGCAGGTCATCGGGATATGCGTAGTGCTGGGCCAGCTGTCCGTCGGCGATCTTGTCGACGTTTCCCAGCACGGTCAGGTTTGTCCCGGCGGTGTCATCGGACATGAACTGAATTGGAGCACGTCGCTACGCTGCCCCCATGCACGGGTCCAGCGGCGTCGCTCATCTCGCCGATCGTCATCCCACCGTCACGCCGGAGCGGCTGGTCGCACAGCTGATCCCGCCGCCGACGTTCGCCGACGTCAGCTACGACAGCTACCGCCCGGACCCCGCCGAACCGTCCCAGGCCGCCGCGGTGGATTCCTGCCGCAGTTTCTGCGAGCAGGCCGCGCTTCGGCGGGCGGGCAAGAAGAAGCTGTTCGGTAAGCGCGAGGTTCTGCCCGGGGTCGGGCTGTACCTGGACGGCGGATTCGGTGTCGGCAAGACCCACCTGCTCGCGTCGACCTACTACACGCTTTCCCAAGGCGAAGCACCGACGGCGTTCGCCACGTTCGGTGAGCTCACCCAGCTCGCCGGGGTGTTCGGCTACAACGAGTGCATCGACCTGCTCTCGGAGTATGTGGTGGTGTGCATCGATGAGTTCGAGCTCGACGATCCGGGCAACACCACGCTGATCTCCCGGCTGCTCTCAGCTCTGGTGGAGCGCGGCGTGTCGATCGCGGCCACCTCCAACACCCTGCCCGAGCAGCTGGGCGAGGGCCGATTCGCCGCCCAGGACTTCCTGCGCGAGATCAACACCCTGGCCCAGATCTTCACCACGGTGCGGATCGAGGGTCCCGACTACCGGCATCGCGACCTGCCGCCGGCCCCCGAGCCGCTGTCCGATGACGAGGTGGCGCAGCGCGCCGAGGGTGTCACCGGCGCCACCCTCGACGACTTCGACGTGCTCTGTGCGCATCTGGCGACCATGCACCCGTCGCGCTATCACGCGCTGATCGAAGGTGTGACCGAGGTGTTCATCACCGGGGTGCACCCGATCGAGGACCAGAGCGTGGCGTTGCGACTCGTGGCGCTGACCGACCGGCTCTACGACGCAGGTGTCCCGGTGCTGGCATCCGGGACCAAGCTGGACACCATCTTCAGCCCGGAGATGGTGGCCGGCGGGTTCCGGAAGAAGTACCTTCGGGCCACCTCGCGCCTGCTTGCCCTGACCGCGGCCGCGCAGCAGAAGACCGTCTAGACCGGACGCACCATCACGTAGTCGTTCTCGATGCCGGTCCCGAGCCGGAAGGTCTTGGTGCCGCTGATGGTGAAACCGTTCTTGGCGTAGAAGCGCTGGGCGCGTCGGTTCAGTTGGTTGACTCCCAGCCACACACAGCCGACTCCGGATGCGGCCGCGCTGTCCAGGGCGGCGGACATCAGGGCCTGGGCCACCCCGCCGCCGTGCCGACCGGGCAGCACATAGATCTTCGACAGCTCCAGCGCGGGCCGTAGCGTCACCGCGCGCTGGACATCGTCGTCGTCGGAAACGCCGTGAATCAGCATGGCGTAACCCGTGATCGAGTCCTCCCGCGCCACCAGCACGATCCGGTTCGGATCGGTGAGGTACTCGCCGAAGCGTTCCTCGGAGAGCGTTTCGGCGATGAACGCGGCGATGTTGTCCGGGGTTACCGACGGGGGACAGGCCAACGGGAAAGTGGCGGCCGCGACCGCGGCGAGTTCGGGAAGATCAGCCGCCGTGGCGAGGCTGATCAAGGCAGGGGCGCGCCCGGCTGCCACAGATTCCACTGCGCCAGGTGCTTGCCCGACTTGGTGTCGGTCAGCACCACGTTGGTGACCAGTGCGCGGTAGACATCCCAGTAGACGTCGCCGTTCACGGTGGCTCCCGGGGGCGCGTTGCGCAGCGCCTCTTCGAGCCGGTTGGGTGCATCGGTGTGCTTGGGCGCGTAGGCGTCGGCGTAGGGGGTGACACCGTTGAACGTGAACGCCAGCGCCATCGCGTAGGCGTTGGGTGCGGCGATGGTGGTCACCGTGATCGGCACCCGCCACGGGCCGCCCTGGGCGCGCCAGCGCGGGGAGCCGTTCCAGCCCCAGCCCGGCGGAACGTCGCTGGCGAGTACGTCGTGCACGGTGACGTCGGCGACGATGCCGTTGGCGGTCTGGACCCGCAGCGTCTGGCCGATGTTGCCGATCGGGGTGCCTTCGGCCGAGGCCGCCGGCGGGGCCACGAGGGCGGTAACCGACACCACCATGGCCGTGAACAAGAGCGCAAACCAGCGAGGCATGCCAGGCATGATCGCACAGAGTGAAACGTGTTACAGCCGGATGGGTCAGGACACCCAGGGCCCGACGCCGCCCACCTTGTCGATCCGGATGCGGGTCAGCCATCCGGGCGGCGCGTCCTTCGGCGGGAAGGGCGCGCCGGGAGCGGCCAGGGTCTGCGCCAGATCCTTGAGCAGCTCCGGTGCACCGCCTTCGACGATGCGTGCGGTGCCGTTGATCGCCAGGTACGGCCGCATCACCTCGCCGACCCGGCCCGGGTCGACGATCGTCACCGCGACCCGGGGGTCGCGGCGGACGTTGCGCACCTTCTTGTGCTCGGACAGATGTGCGGTGACGAGTTCGTCGCCGTCTGGGGTGGACTGCAACGCCACCCAAACGAGCGTGACCTGTGGGCTGCCGTCCGGGTTCAGTGTGACGAGAGTGGCGTCGGCCCCCGCGCCGATCAGTTCGCGTGCGGCCTCGTTGAGTTTCACGGTTGGTTCTACGGATGCGCGGCCGTTTTCATTCCCGGATCATTCCGCTTCGGTGTCCTCGGCCTTGTTGACGAACGGCGCCAGCGCGGCGGCCAGATCGGTCTCGAACCGTTGCGGGTCGGCACCGAGGCGGTGCAGTGGCCCGTCCTCGTCTTCGGCCTCGGCCAGGGCGAGCAGGATGTGCTCGGTGCCGATGTAGTTGTGGCCCAGCCGAAGTGCTTGGCGGAAGGTCAGTTCCAGCGCTTTCTTGGCGCCCCCGTTGAACGGGATCAGTGCCGGGACCTCACCGGCGGGCGGCGGCAGGGTGATGGCGGCACGGGCGGCATCGGCGGTGATGCCTTGATTCTCAAGGAGTTTGGCGGCGAGTCCGTCGGGTTCGGCGAACAGCGCCAGCAACAGGTGCTCGGGGGTGATCTCGGCGTTGCCGGCCGCGTGCGCGGTGTTCTGGGAGGCCACGACCACGTTGCGCGCCCGCGGGGTGAACCGGCCGAATCCGGCGTTCGGGTCGAGGGCGGCCGGATCGAAATCGGGAACCTTTGGCATGAACCGCTTCTGGGCTGCCTGCTTGGTGACGCCCATGGCCTTGCCGATGTCGGTCCAGGAGGCACCCGAGCGCCGCGCCTGGTCGACGAAATGCCCGATGAGATGGTCGGCGATGTCGCCGAGGGCGTCCGCGGCGATCATCGCGTCGATCAACTGCTCGAGAGGTTCGGTGTGCGCCTTCTTGATCGCGCCGATGAGGTCGTCGAGACGGACGGGGTTGGTGAGGGCGACGGGCTTGGTCATGCGTCAACTCTAGGTTGACGACGATGGATCGTCAACCAAAAGTTGACGGCGGGGTCTGTCTGGTGGCGCGGTGCCTGGACGTCGACCCGCGCGGATCGGGCAAGATAGCGCCGGTGAATCTCGAAGAGCGCGTGCTGAACCTGTTGCGGCCCGTGCTGCGGCCGGTGATGCGGGTGCTGTCGCTGCGCACCATCGTCATCGTCGCTGCGCTGTCGGTGGTGGTCACGGTCATCACGCTGGGGACCTGGGTGTGGATCGGCGTGACCAACGACCAGTACAGCCAGCTGGACCGGCGCCTGGATTCGTTGAGCAGCCTCGGTGACGTGAGCACGCTGCTCACTGCCACCAAGCAGGGCTCGGCCGACAAGGCCATGCCCGACGACGGCGGACTGGTCCGCACCGCGCACATCGGCGGCGTCAGTGTCTCGGTCCCCAGTGACATCGTCCTGCCACGACTGGAGAACGGCTACGCCAACACCACCATCGACGGGGTCGAGTACCGCGTGCGCACGTTCACCGCGGGACCGGCCTCCATCGCTTTGGGTGCGCCGCTGGCCGAGACGCAGCGCCGGATCGACGAGCTGCACCTGCGGGTGCTGTTGATCTGTGGCGGCGTCATCGGCAGCACCATCGTGGTGGGCTGGATGATCTCACTGGTGATGATCACCCCGTTCCGCCTGCTGGCCCAGCAGGCCCGCGCCATCAACGCCCAGTCCAAGCCGGACGAGGTGCAGGTGCGTGGTGTGCGTGAGGCCGTGCAGATAGCCGAGGCGGTCGAGGGCATGCTGGCGCGCATCGGCAACGAGCAGGAGCGCACCAAGGCTGCGCTGGAGTCGGCCCGCGATTTCGCCGCGGTGGCCTCCCATGAGCTGCGCACCCCGCTGACGGCGATGCGGACCAACCTGGAAGTGCTGTCCACCCTGGACATGACCGCCGAGCAGCGTGACGAGGTGATCGGGGACGTGCTGCGCACGCAGAGCCGCATCGAGGGCACCCTGACCGCCCTGGAACGGTTGGCGCAGGGGGAGTTGACGACGGTCGAGGACTTTGTGCCGATGGATGTCACCGAGCTGCTCGATCGCGCGGCGCACGACGCGTTGCGAACGTACCCGGGCCTGCGGGCCACCCTGATGCCCTCGCCGACGGTGTTGATGCTTGGCATGCCCGCGGGTCTACGCCTGGTGATCGACAACGCCATCGCCAACGCCGTCAAACACGGCGGCGCCACCGAAATCCGGCTCAGCGCAGTCAGTTCGGCTGACGACGTGCAGATCGTGGTCGACGACAACGGCTCCGGGGTGCCCGAGGCGGAACGGGCCGACGTGTTCGAGCGGTTCGCCCGCGGCTCCACCGCGTCGCGTTCGGGGTCCGGCCTGGGCCTGGCCCTGGTCGCCCAGCAGGCCGAGTTGCACGGTGGCACAGCAGCTTTGCTGGAGAGTCCGCTCGGCGGTGCGCGGTTGTTGCTACGGCTGCCGCTGACCCGGGCGCGCATGGACGACGCGCCGTTCTAGGTTCAGGGATCGCTCAGCAGTCCTGGGCCGGTGCCCGGGCCAGGATTTCGTCGAGGAAGCCCGCGGCCTCGCGGCCGGCGCGCTCCACATCACCCGCGGCGATGGCCTCGACCAACTCGTCATGGGGAAACATGCCGCCCGGGCGGGCGCTGGTGGTCGCGACGCTGGCGGTGATCGCTTCGAGCAGTCCGCGGTAGATCTCGATGAGAACCGGATTGTGGGATGCCCGCACGACGGCCAGATGGAACTCGGTGTCGGAGTGGGTGAACTGCGCGTGGTCGGTGGTGTCGGTATGTGCCAGCAGGGCGCGCAGCTCGGCGATGTCGTCTTCGGTGCGTGCGGTGGCGGCCAGGCGGGCGCCCTCCACCTCGAGACAGCGCCGGACCTGCAGCACGTCGCGCAGTTCGGATCCGCAGAGCCGGCGCAGTGCGGCCGATACCTCGCTGGTGGCGCGCACGTAGGTGCCGTCGCCCTGGCGTACCTCGAAGATGCCGTTGTGTGCCAATGCCCGGACGGCCTCGCGCACCGTGTTGCGCCCGACGCCCAGCGCCTCGACCAGTTCGGGCTCGGTGGGGATCCGGCTGTCGACCGGCCATTCGCCAGAGGTGACCAGGGTGCGCAGTTGCTCGATGACCTGGTCTACCAGGCCCGTGCGTCGCGTTGTGGCGAGCGGCAACTCTTCCGTCCTCTCATTAGTCCTTTCATCCAATCATGGGATGTATGGCATCATAGCCGGGTGAGTAGGACCCTGCGCAATGAATCCCCGAACGGTTACGAGCACGATCTGGAGCTCGAGCTGGACGGTGCCGTAGAGGTCCGTCCCGGCACGATGGCGGCCGGCGGAGCCCTGCTGGTCGTGGCGGTGATCCTGACCGCGCTGAACCTGCGCCCCGCGATCACCAGCATCGGACCGGTCCTCGGGGAGATGCGTGAATCGCTCGGCGCCTCGGCGGTCTGGGCCGGCGTGCTGACCACGCTGCCGGGACTGTGTTTCGCGGCAGCCGGACTGACCGCACCGTGGCTGGCCCGCCGGATCGGGTTGGGGCGGGCGATCTCGGTCGCCCTGGTGATCCTCAGCATCGGCCTGGTCGTCCGGGTGCTGGACGGCCCCTATGTCGTGATCGGCGGCACCCTGGTGGCCACCGGCGGTATCGCGCTGGTCAACGTGCTCATCCCGGTCGTGATCAAGGGATCGTTCCCGGCCCAGATCGGTCTGATGACCGGTATCTACACCGCGGCCCTGCAGGGCGGCGGGGCGCTGGGATCTGCGGTCACCCCGCCGTTGGAACCCCTGCTCGGCGGCTGGCGGGGGGCGCTGGGCTCTTGGGCCTTCGTGGCTGTCGTCGCGCTGCTGTTCTGGTTGGTGGGCGCCCGCGGCATCAGCGGGGCCCGCACCGAGAAGGCTGCCTCGGGTACGTCCACACGGTCTCTGTTGCGCAGCCCGCTGGCCTGGACCATCACCTTGTTCTTCGGCTGCCAGTCGTTCCTGGCCTACGTCGTGATGGGCTGGTTGCCCGAGGTGTTCATCGACAACGGGGTCAGCAAGACCGATGCCGGGCTGCTGCTGGGACTGGTGTCGATCCTGGCCGTCCCGATCAGCCTGATCGTGCCGCCGCTGGCCGCCAAGCAGAAGAACCAGAGCGGGTGGATCGTCGGCCTCGGTGTGATCGGGATGGTCGGCATGATCGGCCTGCTCGTCGATCCGGGCGCGGCACCGCTGCTGTGGAGCTTCTTCGTCGGCATCGGGATGAGCGTGTTCTCGTTGGCGCTCACGGTGATCGCGCTGCGCGCCCGCAATGCCGAGGACACCGCGCGGCTCTCCGGAATGGCACAGGGCTTCGGCTACCTGCTGGCCGGTGTGGGTCCGTTCACGTTCGGGTTGCTCCACGACATGACCGCGGGCTGGACCGCACCGTTTGTCATGGTGCTGGTGGTCTACCTGGTGCAGATGGTGGCCGGTGCGCTGGCCGGCCGTAACCGCTACGTCTGAGTCACAAGCACTGTTTGTGACCCCACAACAACGCGGTGCCTACCGGCGATCGGCGCATCCCACCACCATGGGTGAGGTGACCACCTACGCAGCCGCCTACACGGCGGACAGGCCGTTCCACACCGCACTGCTGGCCGAATTGGACAGTGCGGGTTCGGCGTTCCGCCACATCACACCGAACTGGTTCGCGTCGGTGATGGGCACCGGAATCGTCGCGACGGCCGCCGCCACGCTGCCCCTGCACGTGCCGGGTCTGCACGAATTCGCCACGGCGGTCTGGATTCTCGCCGGCACCGTGTTGGTGGTGCTGACCACGGCCTTCGCCACACACTGGATCCGGCACCGCGAACAGGCGAAGGCCTACGCCGCGCATCACGTGGTCGGTCAGTTCTACGGTGCACCGGCCATGGCGCTGCTCACCGTCGGTGCGGGGGCGCTGTTGCTGGGCCCGCCGATCATCGGGCCGTCGGCGGCGCTGGCGCTGGACGTGGTGCTGTGGACCGCCGGCACAGTACTGGGATTGGTTGTCGCGCTGTGGCTTCCGTTCGCGATGATCACCCGTGAGGACCACACCGATGTGGAGGCGGTCCCGGCCTGGATGATGCCGGTTGTTTCACCCATGGTGTCGGCTTCCACCGGTGCCCTGCTGCTGTCACACCTCGGGCCGGGGCAGGCCGGGATGACCCTGCTGGTGGCCTGCTACGCCATGTTCGGTCTGAGCCTGCTGGCCGGTCTGATCACCACAACCATGGTGTATTCGCGGCTCATGCACGGCGGCTTCAGCCAGCTCCAGGCGATTCCCACGGTGTGGATCGTGCTCGGGGTCGTCGGCCAGTCGATCACCGCGGCCAACCTGCTGGCCGCCCATGCCGGGTCGGTGCTGACCGATGCCGCCACGGTGTCGGCGCTGCACGCCTTCGGCATCGTGTACGGCCTGGTGATGGGCGGTTTCGGCGCGTTCGTGTTCTGCCTGGCCGCCGCGCTGACGGTGCACGGCGCGCGGCGCGGGCTGTCGTTCAGCCTGACGTGGTGGAGCTTCACCTTCCCGGTGGGCACCTGTGTGACGGGTGCATCCGCGCTGGGCGCAGCCACCGGCGCGGTGGCCATTTCCGGGCTTGCGGTCGTGTTGTACGTGCTGTTGCTCGGCGCTTGGGCCACGGTTGCCACCAACACGGTGCGGGGAGTGCGGTCGGGCCGGCTCCTGCGCGGCTGACGTCAACGCGTCGACGCGATGTGACCGAGCAGCTCGCGCACCGCGCCGGCGGGCGGGGTGCGGCCTCCCGACCAGATGGCGCGCAGCTCGCGACGAAGATCCAGCCCTGCGATGGGTACCTCGTGCAGCCGGCCGAGCGTGAGGTCGTCGTCGACGGCCAACCGGCTCATGACCGCCGGCCCGGCACCGGCCAGCACCGCGGCACGCATCGCCGCGGCCGAGGACAATTCGATCGCGGGATCGGCCTGCCGGCTCGACGTGCCCAGCGCCGAGCGCAGCGCCGAACTGAGAGCTTCCCTTGTGCCCGAACCTGTTTCCCGCGACACCAGCGCGGTGTCGTTGAGTTCGGCGGGGCTGACCGGGGCCGATCGGCGGGCCCATCTGTGATCCGGGGGTACCACGGCGACCAGCTCGTCATGGGCGATCACGCGGCTGTGCAAACCGGCCGGTGTACCAGGGGATTCGATGAAGCCGAGGTCGGCCGAGCCGTCGTGGACCGCGGCGATCACCTGGTCGCTGTTGGCCGCGGTGAGGATGACCTGCGGTGCTGTCGCGTGCCGGCGCGAGGCATCGGCCTGCAGCGACACCAGCCACCGCGGCATGAGTTGCTCGGCAATGGTCAGGCTTGCCGCGACGGTGATCCGGCTGTGGCTCTCACTGCGCATGGCGGCCAACCCGGCGTCCACGCGCCCTGCGACGTCGAGCAACTGGTCGGCCCACTCGGCGACCATCGCACCGGCGGCGGTCAGCCGCGACCCACGGGGACTGCGTTGCACCAACCTGACCCCGGTCTGGGCCTCGATGGAGGCCAGCCGGGCGGACACCGCCTGTTGCGTCAGACCCAGTTCGCGTCCGGCGGCTCCGAGGCTGCCGGTGCGCGCGATCGCCAGCAGCACTTCGAACGCTGCCAGCTCGGGCATCCGGGTGCTCAGCGGCATGCTCAGGATCGTAGGTCGTGGTCACAAATCACGGTTGTGAACAGGCGGTTGTGGCCCCGGCCGGGCCGTGGTGTAGCCTGGCCGACGTGACTAACGGTGTGTGTGCCAGCTATTGGCGCTTTATCAAGGCTCCGGGCGGAGCCGATAAAGCGCAGCACTAAGCACGCATCCACCCGGAGCCCAGGCAGTGACCATCGGTCGCTGCCTTTCGTCGTTACAGGGCGCCGGATCCTATGTTCAGGTGCCCACCACCAGGAAGGCACCTGAAGATGAACTTGGCGCAGATCGCCAACGTCCCCGCCACATCGGACCGACGGGTCCGCAGTTTCAGCGCGATTCCCAGCCCGCACGACGTGCTGACCGAGTTCCCGCTGGGGGAGCGCCGCGCCGAGCGGGTGGCCCGCGACCGCGACGAGATCGCCGACATCCTGGCCGGTCGTGACGACCGGCTGCTGGTGGTCGTCGGTCCGTGTTCGGTGCACGATCCCGCGGCCGCGCTCGAATACGCCAGCCGGTTGGTCAAGATCGCCGACGAGCTCAAGGACCAGCTCAAGATCGTGATGCGGGTGTACTTCGAGAAGCCGCGCACCACCATCGGGTGGAAGGGCCTGATCAACGACCCGGGCATGGACGGCACCTACGACGTCGCGCGTGGCCTCCGGGTGGCCCGTCAGCTGCTGCTCGACATCATCGACATCGGCCTGCCCGTCGGATGCGAGTTCCTGGAACCGACCAGCCCGCAGTACATCGCCGACGCCGTCGCCTGGGGCGCGATCGGCGCCAGGACCACCGAGTCGCAGGTGCACCGCCAGCTGGCATCGGGTCTGTCGATGCCGGTCGGGTTCAAGAACGGCACCGACGGCAACATTCAGGTCGCGGTCGACGGCGTGAAAGCCGCTGCCGCCGAGCATGTCTTCTTCGGTATGGACGATATGGGCCGGGGCGCGGTGGTGAGCACCGCAGGCAATGAGGACTGCCACGTGATCCTGCGCGGCGGGACCGACGGACCGAACTACGGGGCCGACGCGGTGACCGATGCCGCCGCCAAGCTGGCCGGTGCCGGGCTGCCCGCTCGTGTCGTGATCGATTGCAGCCACGCCAATTCCGGCAAGGACCACGTCCGCCAGGCGTCGGTGGCCGCGGAGGTGGCCCAGCTGGTCCGTGACGGGTTGCCGATCAGCGGTGTGATGCTGGAGAGCTTCCTGGTCGCCGGTGCGCAGTCGCCCGAGGCGCGGCCGCTGACCTACGGGCAGTCGGTCACCGACAAGTGCATGGATTGGGATGCAACCGATCTGGTGCTGCGGGAGCTGGCCAAGCGCGAGGGCTAACTGCCGCTCGGTTTGCGGTACCGGCCACCGGGATCACGGTCGAAGCTGGGCGGGTTGGCGGGGTCGAGTTCGATCAGGACGTCGCCGCCGGTGTCGTGCGGCGCACTGAAGACGAGGACGCGTGTCCCCGCCAGCGGAACCCGGGCGTGATCGGCGACCATGTTCGCGGTCACCGTCCGGCGTCCGGCCGGACCCTCGAATGCGACGGTGACCGTGAACTGAGGGTCGTCCGCGGTCCAGCGTTTCAGGAATTCCACATTGCGCAGCTCACCCGGCGAACGAACGCCGTGGCTGCGCAGCGCCGCCAGCCGGCCCTGCCGGCGGCGGGTGTACCGGACACCCTGCCACGCCCGGAGGGCGGCGATCGCGGCCCCGGCTGAGCACACCACGCTGGCCAGCGCGAACACTCCACCGGCGGAATCTCTGAACCAGAAGGCGGTACCGAGCAATCCGACCGCGACGCCGGCCGCTGCCGGTATCAGTGCGATCCAATTGCCGGTCCTGCGTTGCCCGAAGGTGTCGCGGGCCTCGTCGGCAACGATGGTCGCGAGGATGGCGGGAAGGAACGAACCGACGATCGTCGCGAGGCCCAGCCATGGCGACGGGTCGTGGGTCTGCATGCTGTGAAGCCAGAATGCCGCCCCGACGGCGACGAGCGTCCACAGCACGAAGGTGAGCCCGGCGAACAACCGCAGCGTCTCAGATGGCCGGCAGATCGGCACGGTGATGCCGCTGTGCTTCTCCACGGTCGAGAAGTGGGGGAGCGTACTTTCCCAGCTTCCCGGCTGCTGCGCGGTATCGCCGGTCATACGGTGCCCCCCTGTCTCGGAGTCACCAGTATTGCCAGGAGATGGCCGCCGCCGGGTGTCACGGATCGCCGATCGCGCCAATTCTCACGAATTGTTCACGGGCTCAACATAGATCGGTTAGGTGTCGGAGGCGTTCTCGGGCTGTTCGTCGGCCCCGGCCTGCCAGCTGCCCGGCATCATCGGGGTGGTGGTACCGCTGCCGAATGTGTCGTCGGCCAGTGTGGTCAGCCCTGCCGGAGCGGCTACGGCGGATTTCGCCGAGGTACCGGTGAATCCGAGATCTCCGGCGCCGCTGCCGGAGGCGCTGGTGCTCGTGGGTCGCTCGGATGCCGTCGCGGCCGCCTCGCCGTCGGCGGTCATGAACTCGTAGCGGTAACCGCGGTCCTTGGCCGTCCCGGCGCGTCGTTTGCGGGCCTGTGCCCGACGCTTGTTGATCGCGGCCGCTGTTGCGGCGGCAGCGGCAGATGCGCCGACGGAGTCCGAGGCCTGGGCGGTCGCGCCGTACTTCGATGTCGAGCCGAAACCGAATCCCGAACCGCCGCCCGGCACCGCGTAGAGGGCGGTCTCGGCCCCGGCGGGCATCGGAGTGGGAGTGGATGGTGCAGGCGCGGCGGGCGAGGAGCTCGGTGCGCTCGTCGGTGTGGCGCCCGCGGTCACCGATGCCGGTGCGGGCGAGCCGGGCAGCGCGGCGGCGGGTTGTTCGGCGCGCGGCGTGATCTCCTCGGCCGGCGGGTCGATCGGCACGTCGTAGGCCTGAGCCAGACCGAGGAGCCCGAGCATGCCGAGCATCGCAGGGGAGGCCGCTGCGACCGCCGCGGCGTACAGCGGGGTTCCCAGCACGGCGAACACCGCCGTGTACGCACCGAGGAAGAACACGTTGATGTAGGTGGTGAACAACAAGGATGGGTCGGCGATGATCTCACCGAGGATCTGCGGAATCCTCCATGGCTCGAGAATGAATTCCCTGAGCTGGTCGTACATCCCATAGAAATGCTCCGACTGCCCGGCCAACCAGTTCCCGATCGGATCGTTTGCCTTGATCCACTCGACGAACTCCTCGTACGAACTGATCAAGTCGCTCACGCCCAGGGAAGAGCCCGATTCGGCGGCCCGGGCCACGGCCGCGGACTGCGCCATGGTGGCCGATCCCGAAACCGCCTCCCCGACACCCGGTGCCAAGAGCACCGGTGCCGCGGTGGACGGCGGTGTGGTCGCCACCGCGACCTCCGTGGCGGCCTGGTAGACGGTCATCGTGGTCGCGGCCTGGATCCACATGCGGACGTAGTCGGCCTCGTTGACGGCGATCGGGACCGTGTTGATCCCGAAGAAGTTGGTCGCCACCAGCACACCGAGAGTCGCGCGGTTGGCGGCCAGCTCGGCAAGCGTCGGCATGGCCGCCAGGGCGGCGGTGTAGGACGCTGCTGCGGTCTCGATCTGGGCGGCCACCCCGGCGGTGCTGGCGCTCGTCGAGCTCAGCCAGGCGAGGTAGGGAACATGTGCCGCGGTGTACCTCTCGGCACTCGGCCCCTCCCAGGCCCCGGCCTGAACGGTGCCCATCAGGGCAGTCAATTCGCTTGCCGCTGAGGAGTATTCGGTGCTCAAGGAGCTCCATGCGCCGGCGGCCGCCAACAGTGGTCCGGCACCGGGGCCGCTGCTGAGCAGGGCCGAGTGCACTTCGGGCGGTACGGCCATCCAGACCGGGGCGGTCATCGCAGACCGCCCGACACGGGATGGAGCGCGCTATTTGCTGCCGGGGGGATGGGGGTGCAGATGGTCATCGGCGTTGTCCGGGGTGCAGCGCGTGCTGGCGGCCCGGCGTCTCCTTTCGATCGCTTTGCTCCCCCACCAGGCAAGTATGGTTAGCATAAGCTAACTTCAACTGATTTGGGGTATGAACTTCCTATGTTTTGGCGGAATCGTCAATTCTGGGTGCGGGCCGAACTCAGCGCCGGTAGGAGGGCAGCTTCTCGGCCAGTTCGTCGAAGACGCGCTGGTTGAGACCGAACGCCAGCTTCACCTCGTCGACGACGCGGTCGATCTGGTCTCCGTCCAGGCCGAGTCCGTCGAGCCGGTCGCGGTAGGCGTCCTTGTACGGCTTGGGGCGCATCGGGAAGTCGTAGAACGCCAGACCTTGCCGTCGAGGTCGAACGTGCGCCCGAGGATGCGGCCGATCGCCTGGCCGCCGGAAAGGTCGCCGAGGTAGCGGGTGTAGTGGTGCGCCACCAGTGCTCCGCCCCAGGGGGCGTCGGCGAACCGGGCACAGTAGGCGCGTACCGCAGGTGAGTCGACATCGCGATCGGCGCCCGGTGCCCAGTGGTCGAGGTCGGCGTCGATGGCGTCCACCCGCTCGAGTGCCGGGTCGTACACGGCGCCGACGAGGGGGTCGTCGCGGTGGTCCTGCACGGCGGCCTCCAACGCGACGTAGACCGCCCGCAACCGCAGCAGATAGTCGACGTAGCCCTGCTCGTTGACCCGGCCGCTCAGAAGTTCGGTGACGAACGGCGACTGCTCGGCGGCGTCGTGCTGCTCGGTCGAGTCCTGGCGCATCGCCGCGGACAGCGAACGGACGGACTCGGTTGCGACGGCGGCGCTTGGCGGCATACTCGGCTCCACTTGGTAGGGCTCAACTTTGACAGGTTGTCAGCATGATGCTGACAATCTGTCGGAAACCTAACACGGCGCCGACGGGTTCGGGGAGCTACGGGTGTTCGGGGGCAGGGTCGGGTCGCAGCTAGCGCGTGGCGCCGAGTGCGCGCAGGACGAATTGCTCGATGACCTCGACCGGAAGGTGACGCGGCCCGAGGCAGGCGTGGATCAACGACATCGTGGCGGGCTCGTCGTCGACGACGAACTGCCCGGTCGCCACACCTTGGGCCAGGATCTCGCGGAGCACGTCTTCCACCGCGACCACGTGGTCGCGGATGGCCAGCATGGTTTCGGTCGACAGTGCGCCGTAGAGCTGCATGCCCATACCCATGTGGAATTCCTGCCCGGCCTCCAACTGGTGCCGGATGTAGACCCCGAGGCGTCCGACCGGATCGTCTATGTCGGACAGCGCGGCGCGCAACCCGTCGAGGTAGCGGGTCGTCTCGTGCGAGGCGAAGGCGATCACCACGGATTCCTTGTCGGGGAAGTGGTGATAGATGGCGGTCCGGCCGATCCCGGCCTCGGCTGCGAGCTTGGCCATCGTGATCGCGTCGAAGCTGTGCTCGGCCATGAGGGTGGCGAACGCCTCGAAGATGCGCTGTTGAACCAGCTCGCGGTGTTCTTCGACCGATGAGGCGCTGATCCTGGGCACGCTCGACTCTAACGCCCGCTGCGAAATCCGAAGCTGTCAGTCCGGCCTTGGCAATCTGCCGGTGATCATGCGGTCCACTACAGTCTCGATACCCAACTGAATGAAGGGCGGTACTCCGTGCTGCGGTCCCTGCAGGGCTTGTCCATCCCTTCGCGTATTGCGTTTGCGGCGCGCACCCTGCATCCGGCCGGATTGGCGGTGGCGCTGCTGTTCTTCGCCTGGTCGATGAGTCCGTCGCTGTTGCCGCGTGCGTGGTATCTGCAAGGGGTCGCTACGGGTATCAGCGTCGGGATCGGTTACGGGCTGGGGCGCGCCGCCGTCTGGGTAGTGCGGCGGTGCGGAATCTGCCCGCAGTGGTCGTCGCGCACCCGCAGGATCGGGTGGTGGACGCTGGCCGGTGCCGCTCTCGTGGCCGTCCCGACGTTTCTGGTCCTCGGGTCATGGTGGCAGCAGATCCTGCGCGACCTGATCGGGATGCCGCGGACCGAGCGGTCCTTCTACATCCTGGTGTTGTTGATCGCCGTGGTGATCGCCTTGGGTCTCGTCGCCATCGGGCGTGGATTGCGTTGGGCCACCAATCGTTTGACTGATCTCGGTGGGCGGGTCGTCCCCGGCCCGGCGGCCCGGCTGGCCGCGGTGGTCATCGTGGTGAGCCTGGTGGCGATGGGCCTCGACGGCGCGCTGCATCGTGGACTGCTGAGCATGGCCGAACGCTCGGCGAAGGTGGCAGACAAGAGCACCGCCGAGGGGGTGACGCAACCGGGTGCGCCGGAGCGTTCCGGTTCGCCGGCCTCGGCGCAGGCGTGGGACACGCTCGGACGGGAAGGCCGCACATTTGTGGCCGGCGGCCCGAGCGCCCAACAGATCTCGAAGGTGACGGGAGCCCCGGCACTCACCCCCATTCGGGTGTACGCCGGCCGCACCTCCGCCGACAGTGTCGAAGGCATCGCCGAACAGGTGATCGCCGAACTGCGCCGCACCCACGCCTTCGAGCGCAAGGTGCTGGCCGTCGTGACCACCACGGGCCGCGGCTGGGTGAACCCGAACGTCTCGGCGGCCCTCGAATACGTCAACGGTGGGAACACCGCGATCGCGTCGATGCAGTATTCGTTCCTGCCCAGCGCGCTGTCCTTCATCGCCGACCGGGAGACCCCTCCGTTGGCGGGACAGGCGTTGTTCGAAGCGGTACACCGGGTTTGGGCCGCCCTGCCGGAATCCAAGCGGCCGAAACTCGTGGTGTTCGGGGAGAGCCTGGGTTCCTTCGGAGGGCAATCGGCGTTTGCCTCCGGTGCCGACATCGTCGCCCGGACCGACGGTGCGCTGCTGGTCGGTACACCCAACTTCGCGCAGCCGTGGGCGAGGATCACCGCCAATCGGGACCCCGGCTCGCTGGAGCGCCTGCCGATGGTCGACGAGGGGCGCCACATCCGCTTCGCCTCCCGGACCTCCGACGTGAATCTGACCGGCCCGTGGGAGTTTCCGCGCGTGGTGTTCTGGCAGCACGCCAGCGACCCGATCACGTGGTGGTCGTTCGACCTGCTGCTGCATCGCCCGGACTGGTTGCGGGAACCGCTCGGTCCCGACGTGGACCCGGGGATGCGCTGGCTGCCGTTCGTGACGTTCTGGCAGGTGACGCTGGACATGATCTTCTCCGCCGACGTGCCCTACGGGTACGGCCACGCCTTCGGTCCCGATGCCGCTGACCTGTGGGTCGACATCCTGGTACCGCGCGGTTGGGATCACGCGCTGACCCAGCGGGTTCAGGACGCCATCGCGGGCAGCGATCTGTCCCGCTGACCTGATCGCCCGGCAGGTTGTTGACGCAGCTGATAATTTGCTGTCGACACATACGACCAGGGGGTACAGATGGCTCGGCATCGTCGTCACCGCACCAGTCCGTTGGTGCACTGGCTTCGCGTCAGCGCGGTGGCCGCGGGCGTCGGCGCGGCAGTGGGAACCGGCACGGCGATAGCCTCGGCGGCGCCCTCGGAGACCGCTGATGCAGGCACCCACGCCGACGCCGGCCAGGCGGCCAAAACACCGCACGGGCCGGCGACACGTCCGGGACCACGACAGCGTCAACGTGAGGCCCGGGCCGCCATCGCCGACATCGTCTCACGCGTGGGCAACCGAGAGGCCCGGGTGCGCCGTTCCCACGAGGATGCCAAGATCCCACGGAACGTCCGCACGAAGCTCACGGTGGTCCGCGCCACCGTGTTGCCCCGCCGGCCGACTTCGCCGGCCATCACCCGGCCCGTCCCGACTGCTGGCGAGGCGTCCGTGCCCGGCGTCCCTTCCGTGCCCGACGTCCCCGCATTCCCGTCGGTGCGACCCTTGGCTGCAGTGGTGGCCGATCTCCCTGCCCCGCAGACGATGACGCGCAGCGTCATCAGCCCGGTGTGGTCACGACTCGGTTCTGCCGGGGCCGGCACACCGAGCCCCGCGGTTCCGGTCGGCGACATCGTCGCGGCGATCCGGGTGGCGGTGCGGGAGGCCGGCGGTCAGCGAGCCAGCGGCCCCGTTACGAATCGGGTGGTTTCCGCCGCATCGCCGAGCGGTTCCGCGCCTTCCCTCGACGACGTGGCGGGGCGCCCGGGTGTCACGGCCAGCGTCAACGACGACGGCACTGTCCACGTCATCAGCGGGACCTTCACAGACACCAAGGTCGAGGATGCCGACGACGCCGCCCAGGTGCTCAACAACATGTCGGGATTGGTGGGCGCCCCAGCGGGATTCGCTGATCCCGAAAACATCACCGTGCAGCAAGTCGATACCGCCGGGGGCTACTCCCGGACCATCTACCGGGTCCATCACAGCGTCGACGGCGTCGACGTGACCGGCAGCGACGTCGTGCTGGTGACCGATTCCGACGGCAACGTCACCGGGCTGTTCAACGATTACGACGCTCGCGCCGATGTCATGGACACCACCCCGGACCGCCGCGTCGACACCGAGACCGAAGCGGCCGCAACGGCACTCGCCGCCTACGCCGGGACGCCGAACACACCGCTGTACCTGTTTGCCGCGGCTCCGCTGGTGGCCGCCGGGGTGGTCAAGCCCGAGCTGATAATCGACGCCACCGACGACACGGCCGGACCGCAACTGGTGTGGAAGGTCTCCGTCGATCCGCCCGACGTCGATCTCACCGGAGCGCGGACGGTGAATCCCGGCGCGACGTACTACATCTCGGCCAGCGGCGCCGAGGCCGGCGCCGTCACCCGCGCCACGTCGAACGCCCAGCCGCTGGCCATCGGATCGCCGACCAGCACCACCGCCGACGACGTGCTCGGCAACAGCCGCGAGTTCGGGATCACCCGGCTCTCGCTGCTGATCTTCGACCTGGACAGCCTCAACGACGTCGAACGCGACATCTCGACCTATGAGACGGTTTACCTGTTGCTGTTCGTCGGGCCGCCACAGACTCCGGGTATCCCGGTGTTCCGCGGCCTCCTCGGATGGGACGCATCGGCGGTGTCGGCACACGCCAACATGGCCACGGTGTACGACTACTACGCCACCCAGCTCGGCGTCACATCCTTCGACGACGACGGTGCCCCGATCGTGGTCAGCACCGACTACAACCCGCACGAGACTTTTGCCGACTACACCGACGGATACCAGAACGCGTTCTGGGATTCGTCCGGCCAGCAGTTCGCGTTCGGCGACTCCGGTGACTTCGAGGCCGCGATCGACATCGTCGGTCACGAGTACACCCATGCCGTGATGGAGCACCAGGGCGGCACGCTGGACTACGGCGAATCCGGCGCCCTCAACGAGGCCTACGCCGACATCATGGGCGTCCTGATCGAGGGCAAGGCCCGCGACGACGAGGGGCGCTGGCTGATCGGCGAGGATTCCAGCGCAGGCGCGATCCGCAGCCTGGCCGACCCGGAGTCGACGCCCGGGTACCTCTCGGACTACGACGACCTCTACACCGGCGAGGCCGACGAGGGCGGCGAGCACTACAACAGCACCATTTTCAGCCACGCTGCCTACCGGATGATGACCGACGAGCGGACCGCGGAGGTCACCGATGAGCAGTGGGCCGAGCTCTACTACGTCTCGATGACGATGCTCGACGACGGCGCGAAATTCTCCGACGGACGCGACGCGATCGTGGCCACAGCCCATGACCAGGTCTTCAGCGACGACGAGATCGCGGCGATCGAGGACGCCTTCGACGACGTGCACATCGATGCGGGCGGCACGGTCGTGTCGGTGTGACCTTCGAGCGGATGACGGGATTCGAACCCGCGACCCTCACCTTGGCAAGGTGATGCGCTACCAACTGCGCTACATCCGCGCGCCACGAGCGAGATCGTCGCCCGTCGCGAAGGCGAACATTAGCCGACCGATGCGCGCAGACACAAATTCCTCGGTCTGACTTGCATTGTGGGGCAACGAAACCAGTGTGCATCAGCAAACTGGGGGATACCGGCTACCGGCGTCACCGGGCAGTTCGTAGGATTCCTGGATGCCGCTCAACGTCGGTGAGACGTTCGCCGTGTTCCGGATCGTTCGACTGCTGGGCTCAAGCGGGACGGGGGAGGTCTACCTCGCTCAGCATCCGAGGCGTCCCGGTCGTGACGCGCTGACGGTGCTTGCCGCGGATTGGGCCGCCGAACCCGAATACCGGGAGCGGTTTTGCCGTGAGGCGGATCTGGCCGCCATGTTGTGGCATCCCGGCATAGCCAGGGTCCATGATCGCGGCGAACACGACGGTCAACTCTGGGTCTCGGCGGACTTCGTCGACGGCACGGATCTCGCGGGTCTCCTCGACCAGCGGTACCCCAACGGCCTGCCGCGCGAACAGGTTTTCCGCATCATCGGGGCCGTGGCCGGTGCACTCGACTACGCACACAAGCACGGTGTGCTGCACCGCGACGTCAGGCCGGCCAACATCATCCTCACCGACGGCGGCGGTGATGCCGAGCCGCGCGCCGTGCTCACCGACCTCGGTATCGCACGCCACGTCGAGGCCGGGGACCGGCCCGGCTACGCCGCACCCGAACAACTGGTCGGAGAGGACGTCGACGGCCGCGCAGACCAGTACGCCCTGGCCTGCACCGCCTACCACCTGTTGACCGGGACGCAGCTGTTCGCGCACTCCACTCCGGCGGTGATGGTCAGCCGACACGTCAACTCGAAGCCGCCGCTGCTGGCTGACACCCGGCCGGAGTTGGCCGACCTCGACCCGGTGCTGGTCAAAGCCCTCGCCAAGAACCCGGCTGACCGATTCGTCAGCTGCGGCGCGTTCGCCCACGCCCTGGCCGATGAAACGCCGATGCCCACACTGACTTTGGCACCGCCACCGGCCGCACCGGTATCCGGTCAACCGGCGGCCGGACATCGGTTGCCTGCGGCGGCGATGGCCGCCGTTGGCCTGGTCGCCGGTGTCGGTCTGTGGCAGCTGTGGCCGTCCGCTGATGCCGCGGCGAGTGAGCAGCCGAGCCGGCCGCCGAGCGTCGTCACTGCGAGCGCCACGAACGCGGCGGTCACGCCGGCGCCCAGCAACCCGGTCTTCGACGGCCTCTACCGCCTCGACTACGACAACGCCCACGCCACCATCAACGGCAACCCCTGGCCGTCGGCGGGCAACCAGATCGCAAGTTACTGGTGGGCATTCCGATCGGCCTGCAAACCCGCGGGATGTGCTGCGACATCGACGCGTATGGATGGCACCAACCACGCGGTCCCGTACCTCGAAGGCGGCGGCATGACAGCCGTGTTCCGCTTCGTCAACAATGCCTGGCAGGGGGAGCCGGGGAGAGGCTCACTGCCGTGCGAGGCGCCGATCGTCGGGCAGGCCCAGGCGATGGACACGGCGTTGGGGTTGACGCCACAGCCCGACGGCGGCCTGGCCGGAGCGCAAACCACCACCATCCAATCCAATGAGTGCGGTCTGCAAGGTGCGGTGATCACCGTGCCCGTACGCGCCACCCGGCTCGAAGACGTTCCGCCGGGCAGCCCCGTCGCCGATCCTGCCGCGGTCGCCGATCCGTTGCCGCCGGTTCCGCAGGCGCCTCCGCCGGCATCGGCCGGCCCTGCGGTGCCTCCTCCTGCGCCGCCCGCGCCTCCGTTGGCTCCACCGCCGGCGATCGGCGCCATCGTGCTGAACCCGGTCCCGCCCGCCCCTCCTGCCCCGCCGCCCGCGCCGCCACCCCCGCCCGCGTAGGCGCCGGTTCCGGGCGGCAACAGGATTTCGGCAGCCTTGCCGAAAAGCGCCGCCCGGCTGCTACTTATGTGCGTGGAGGTTTTCCGGTTTCGGGGATTCGCCGGGCAGCACCGACCAAGATGCCAACCATGCCATTGAAAAATGATTGGACCATGGGCGATTTGGTCACCGCGTCCGATCAGAATGCTGTTGCAGACGCCGTCAATCAGAACACCACCGACATTGCCGCAGCGGTCTCCGCACTGTCAGGGAAGGCTGACAAAGCCACGACGATCACTGCGGGCACGGGCCTGACCGGTGGTGGCGATCTGTCGGCCAACCGGACGCTGGCGGTGTCGTACGGGGCGACAGCGGGAACAGTGTGCCAGGGCAACGACTCCCGCGTCACCGGCGCCGTTCAATCCGGTGCGGCGGGCAGCGTCATCGTCGGCACGCTGCCGGCCTCTGGGGTTGCCGGCGTCCTCTACGTGGTGCCCTGATGCCCGACCTCAAGGTATGGAACGGATCCGCGTTCGTCGACGGCGCCCCGAAGATCTGGAATGGCTCGGCGTTCGTCAACCCGTCATCTGTCTGGATCTGGGACGGGTCCGCATTCCAGCAGGTCTGGTCCGACACCAACGAGTGCGGATCGGCAGCGCTCTGATCAGCTTCGGCGGCGATGCTTCCGAGCACCCTGCGAAGCGCTTTCTCCTAGTCCCTGATGCGGCCTGAGTACCCATGCGGGGACCCAGTGGGTCACTGCCTTTTCATTCGCGCCGAAGCGGATGTGGTAGGTGACGAGGCCCCACCAGCGGCCTTGTTCGCAGAGCGCCCAGCAGGTCAGCTTGCCTTCGACGACCTTGTTCATCTGGATGCCCATCGGGTGGTAGCGGCCAGTGAGGTGTGGTTCGCGGGGGAACAGGGCGACCAGATCAACCAGGACGGTCGCGGGTGGCCGTACGACGCGGAACACGTCACGGACGGGTTGCCCGCCGTAGCCGATGGCCTGCATGTCGCCCACGGTTCGATCATATGTTCGAACGATCAGATGATCGAACGAGATGCCGTTACTTGCTCACTACGTCCGACAGCGGTATCTATCGCCTACGTGATCGTGTCGGGACAGAGCTCGAGCTGCGCCGCGTCGACCAGGCCGTTTATCTCCATTAGGGCGGTCGTGGCGATCGCCGCGTATCTGACGGGGGCCACCTGTGAATCATTGCTGAAGCCGTCCGGCGTGTTCGCGAATTATGAAGGGCCGCAAAGAAAGTCGAACATGTGCACAGAAACCAGAAAGGCCCGGTGATGACCGGGCCTGACCTTGGATAACACGTGGTGCGCGATACTGGGATTGAACCAGTGACCTCTTCCGTGTCAGGGAAGCGCTCTCCCGCTGAGCTAATCGCGCGGGTTGAAACTCTTTCTTGGAGGTGGAGACGGGAATCGAACCCGTGTGCACGGCTTTGCAGGCCGTTGCCTCACCACTCGGCCACTCCACCACTGGGGTTGATGCCACAAATCGCACCTTCGAGCGGATGACGGGATTCGAACCCGCGACCCTCACCTTGGCAAGGTGATGCGCTACCAACTGCGCTACATCCGCGCGCCACGAGCGAGATCGTCGCCCGTCGCGATGCAGAACATTAGTCCACCGACGTGGGCAGACACAAATCCCCATTACGCGGGGGCAAAGCGTGGCTGAAAACCGTGTTTCAGAACAGGTGATACGCCTCTTGAGACAGGGTGAATCCGTGCTGGGTCTTCGTGTCGCGACATGTGATCCCCGTCGCAGCGCTCTCGCAGCGCAGCGCCCCGGCGGTGATCGAGTCGCGGTCTCCCAGTTGGGCGCCCGCGTTCGGGGCGGTGCCGCCGGCACAGATGAACTCGGCGGCCCGGCCCTGGCTCAGCGTGATGCCGTGGCCGTAGTCGAATGCGCAACTGGCCGGTCTCAGTGGCGGGGCCCAGCTACGTTCGGCGATGTCGCAGCGCGCCGTCGTGGTGTCGAGCTGGCACCGCACGTTGCCCGACGGTGAGGTGAACGCCGTCGGCTCCTTGACCTGCCGGTTCACCACGTCGGAGATGCTGCGGATGCTGGGCGTTACGGCAGGGGCCCGATCTGTCATCGCGACCGGGGTGCTGTGACAGCCGGAAAATAGCGCACTAGCAGCAAAAACCGCGCCGCCGACCCCTGGCCAACGGACCCGCAGGTGAACCATGACGGGTGACCATACGCCCACGTCGGCGTGCATATTTGGCAAATCAAACAAGTCGATCCGGCGGATACCGATTCGGGTCTGGCCGGGTATGCGTGCTAGTGTTCGACGTCGTTCCCACGGTCTCGTAGCTCAGTGGGAGAGCGTCCGCCTCACACGCGGAAGGTCGCTGGTTCGAACCCAGCCGGGACCACCATCACCACCAACGGCTTCGGAGATATCCGGGGCCGTTTTTTCGTGGCAGGACACACACTTCACGGTGCCCGGGCGTTGTCAGTTCGATTCGGTAGGGTCCTCCGACGTGACTCAGAGCGTGACCGTCGGAACCATCAAGTCCGTAACCGCCCGTCTGGCCGAGGAACTCGGCGTGGCCGAGAGGCAGGTGACCGCAACAGTCCAGCTGCTGGACGAGGGCTCGACGGTTCCGTTCATCGCCCGGTACCGCAAGGAGGTCACCGGCAGCCTCGACGACGGACAGCTGCGCACGCTGGAGGAGCGCCTGGGTTACCTGCGTGAGCTCGACCAGCGCCGTGAGGCCGTGCTGGCATCCATCGAGGAGCAGGGCAAGCTCACCGACGAGCTGCGGGCAGCCTTGATGACCGCCGAGACCAAGGCCCGGGTCGAGGACATCTACCTGCCGTACAAGCCCAAGCGGCGCACCAAGGCTCAGATCGCCAAGGAGGCCGGCCTGGAACCGCTCGCGGTCCGGCTGCTGGCCGATCCGACGCTGGTGCCCGACGAGGTCGCCGGTGAATTCCTCAACGACGACGTCGCCGATGCCGCCGCCGCGCTCGAAGGTGCTCGCCACATCATCATCGAGCGGGCCTCCGAGGACGCCGAGCTGGTCGGCGCGACCCGCGAGAAGTTCTGGGCCGACGGTTCGCTGCGTACCGGTCCGTGGTCGGAGGAGGCCGCGAAAAGTCCTGCCGCGCAGAAGTTCCGCGATTACTTCGAGTTCAGCGAGCCGTTGGAGAACATGCCCTCGCACCGGGTGCTCGCGGTGCTGCGCGGCGAGAAGGAACAGGCGCTGTCGCTGAACTTCGACGGCGGCGAGGATGAGCTCTACCAGGCGATGATCGCCCAGTCGCTCGGCATCGACATGGCTGCCAAGACGCCTGCCACCCCCTGGCTGACCACCACCGTGCGGCTGGCCTGGCGCGCCAAGCTGATGATCTCGGCCGCCGTCGACGCGCGAATCCGGCTGCGTCAGCGCGCCGAGGAAGAGGCGGTCGCGGTGTTCGCCCGCAACCTCAAGGACCTGCTGCTGGCCGCCCCGGCCGGCACCCGCGCGACCCTCGGACTGGACCCGGGCTTCCGCACCGGGGTCAAGGTCGCCGTCGTCGACGCCACCGGCAAGGTCGTCGACACCTGCGCGATCTTCCCGCACCAGCCGCAGAAGCAGTGGGACCAGGCCAAGGCCACGCTGGCGGCCCTGGTCGCCCGGCACAACGTCGAGTTGATCGCCGTCGGCAACGGCACCGCCTCACGCGAGACCGACGCGTTGGCCGCCGAACTGATCGCCGATATCCGGACGGCAGGGGCCAATGCGCCGGCCAAGGCCATGGTCAGCGAGGCCGGCGCGTCGGTGTACTCGGCCTCCGAATACGCCGCCCGGGAGATGCCGAACCTCGACGTGACGCTGCGCGGTGCGGTCTCGATCGCCCGCCGGCTGCAGGATCCGCTGGCCGAGCTGGTCAAGATCGATCCCAAGTCGATCGGCGTCGGGCAGTACCAGCACGACGTGACGCCCGGGTCGCTGGCGCGCAGCCTCGACGCGGTGGTCGAAGACGCGGTGAACGCCGTGGGTGTGGATCTCAACACCGCCTCGGTGCCGTTGCTGGCCCGGGTGTCGGGCGTGACCGAATCGCTGGCCGAAGCCATCGTGGCGCACCGCGAGAACGCGGGCGCCTTCCGCAGCCGCAAGGCACTGCTGGATGTTCCGCGCCTGGGCCCCAAGGCCTTCGAACAGTGCGCGGGGTTCCTGCGGATCCGTGACGGGGAGGACCCGCTCGACGCTTCCGGGGTGCACCCCGAGTCCTACCCGGTGGTGCGGCGCATCCTCGACCGCTCCGGAGTGACGCTGGCCGAGCTGATCGGTGACGAGCGCACCCTGCGGGGACTCAAGCCCGCCGACTTCGCCGATGAACGGTTCGGTGTCCCGACCGTGACGGACATCCTGGCCGAGCTGGAGAAGCCGGGACGCGACCCGCGGCCGGCGTTCTCGACCGCCACATTCGCCGCGGGCGTCGAGAAGGTCGCCGACCTCAAGCCCGGCATGGTGCTGGAGGGGGTGGTGACCAATGTGGCCGCGTTCGGCGCTTTCGTCGACGTGGGTGTGCACCAGGACGGCCTCGTGCACGTCTCGGCGATGGCCGACCGCTTCATCTCCGACCCGCACGAGGTGGTGAAGTCCGGGCAGGTCGTCAAGGTCAAGGTCGTCGACGTCGATGTGGAACGGCAGCGGATCGGTCTGAGCCTGCGGCTCAACGACACCCCGCAGCGCGAGCAGGGCAAGCGGCCCGAGCGGGGCGGACAGGGTGGCCAGAACCGTCGGGACGGCGTCGGCAACCAAGGGCGTGGTGGCGGTAACCAGGGTCGTGGCGGAGACCGGCGAAACCAGAACCGCGGCAACAACTCCGGTCGCCGGGATTCCAACCAGCCGATGGGTTCGATGGCCGAGGCCCTGCGAAACGCAGGCTTCGGAAAGTAGCGGTTACGGCGCTTGCTCCGGGGCCTGGTCGGCCCCGGAGTGGTGGCGGCGCCAGGACCGGTAGCCGCGATGGGCGGCGAACGCCCCGATGACCGCGGTGACGCACCACACCCCGATGGCCGTATAGGCCAGCGGGGCCGACAGATCACCGATCGAGGCACCCAGCGCGGTGTAGACGAACGCGCGCGGCACCGAGCCGATGAACGCCCCGACTGCCATCTGCCACCACGGCACACCGAACGCGCCGAAGGCATAGGACGCCAGTGCGTCGGACAGTCCGGGGACGAAACGCTGCCCGACCACCGCCCACAGGCCGCCCCGTTCGATCTGGTGGTCCAACCGGTCGGCCCGTTGTGCCCCGAGCAGGGCCCGGGCGCTCTCGCGGCCGGCGCGCCGGCCGATCAGGCTGGCCACCACCGCCGTGCCCACCGTCGCGCCCAAGGTCACGAAGGTGCCCAACACCGGACCGAACAACACACCACTGCCCGCGGCCAGGATCGGCCCCGGCACGAACAGCGCCCCGAGGCAGGCCGACACCACGACGTACGCCAGCGGCGCGGCCGGCCCGGTCGAGGCGACCAGGCTGCGGATGTCGTCGACATCGACGACGCGGGCGACGGCCACCAGATAGAACAGACCGAACAGAAACGCCGCGAAGGCCACGAGCCGCAGGATGTGCGGTCGCCGGTTGATGGCGGGGAGATCGTCGTCGTCAGTCATCGCGCCCACGATTGTTCCGTACCGCGCGTCACCGCGGCGCGTAGCGTGAGGTCATCCCGGTTGCGACGGCAGAACGAAAGGAATCAGGAGATGGACATCGCGTTGGTGGCCACCACGAGAGGACCGTTCGACGAGGCTGTCGCCCGCACGCGAGACGCGCTGGCCGACCAGGGGTTCGGTGTGCTGACCGAGATCGACATCAGGGCCACGCTCAACGCCAAACTGGGCGATGGTGCCGGCGACGAGGTGGGGGACTACCTGATCCTGGGCGCCTGCAATCCCCAGTTCGCCCAGAAGGCGCTCAGCGCATTCCCACCGATCGGCGTGCTGTTGCCGTGCAACGTGGTGTTGCGCACCGGCCGCGGTGGTGACGACGTGGTCGTCGTCGAGGCGATGAACCCCAAGCTGATGGCCGACGTGACCGACGAGCCGGCGCTGGCCGATATCGCCGCTGAGGTCGGCCGGCGCCTACAGGCCGCAATCGACAGTCTGTAGGAGCTGCGTCAGCCCGATGCCGCGTCGATGACGCCGTCGAGGATCTCTCGTGAGGTCGACAGGTCGCGGATGGCCTGTTCGAGCCGGTCGCGTTCGGCCGAAAGCTCGGTGAGCAGGCGGGGCGTGGCCTGCGGGGCAGGTCCGCCGTCGGTGTCGCGCATACAGGGAAGCAGCGTCGAAATGGTGCGGCTGTGCAAGCCGGCCGCGTAGAGCTCCTGGATGCGGATCACCCGGTCGACGGCCTTCTCCGCATATTCGCGTTGCCCACCGGGCGTACGGTCGGACACCAGCAGGCCCTGCTGCTCGTAGTAGCGCAGCGACCGCTGGCTGACCCCGGTGCGGCGTGCGAGTTCGCCTATACGCATATGCCAGTTATACCCACGCGACTTGACCCTGACATTGGTGTCACCTCGTACCGTTCGTCATGACCACGTCGCAACCGCCTTTCACCTACAGCCCGATCACCGAACGCGCGCCGATCCACTGGCCCGGCGGCGCGCGCGTCGCGGTGTACATCGGGCTCAACGTCGAGCACTTCCTGCCCGATCGTGCATCGACGAGTATCTGGCCGGGTACCGCGGAGCTGACTCCCGATGCGCTCAACTACGGCTGGCGGGATTACGGCGCCCGGGTGGGGATCTGGCGCACGATCGAGGCACTCGACCGGCACGGTATCCGTCCCAGTGTGCTGCTGAATTCGGCTGTCATCGAGCACCATCCGCAGATCGTCGCCGCCGGTGTGGAACGGGACTGGACGTGGTTGGCGCACGGGCAGACCAACTCGATCCTGCACACCGGGTTCGACGTCGACGAGGAGCGCCGGATTCTCGCCAAGATCGCCGACGACATCGCCGATGCGACGGGCCGGCGCCCGCGCGGCTGGATGGGCCCCGGCCTGACCGAAACTGCGCACACCCCGGAACTGTTGGCCGAGCTCGGTTTTCACTATGTCCTCGACTGGACCAACGACGACCAGCCCTACCCGCTGACCGTTCCCGGCATGTTCAGTGTGCCGTACTCGGTGGAACTCAACGACCTGCTGATCTTCGGAAAGGGTTTCACCGGAAGCGAGTTCGTGCAGATGGTGATCGACCAGTACGAGCAGCTGCGTGCGGATTCGGGCGAGAGCGGGCGGGTGATGGCGTTGGCCTTGCACCCGTTCGTGATCGGGCAACCGTTCCGGCACAAGTACCTCGACCAGGTTCTGGAGTATCTTGCCGCGCAACCTGATGCGTGGCTGACGACCAGCGACGAGATCGCGGCGGACCGGCGAACTGATTGCGAACGCCAATAGCTGCAGCACTATTGGGCCCACAATGCTGGACCGCTGCTGCGAGGGGTGTCACACTGCGGGTAGGACGTCGGGGAGGACCACGATGACAGCAATCACCGGCATCGCCCACCGCAACAATGGCGCAGCGCCACCGTCGGTGCCCCTTGCCGACATCGACCTGGGGACGCTCGACTTCTGGGGGCGTGACGACGACGCGCGTGACGGGGCCTTCGCCACACTCCGTCACGACGCTCCCGTCTCATTTTTCGGGGTGGCCGACTTCGCCGGATTCCCCGCCGGCGCCGGGCACTGGGCGCTGACCCGCTACGACGACGTGCACTTCGCCAGCCGGCACCCCGAGCTGTTCAGCTCGAGTCCGACCAGCACATCGCTCAACGAGGTCCCCGCCGATATCGCCGAGTTCTTCGGGTCGATGATCACGCTGGACGACCCTCGCCACACTCGGCTGCGGTGCATCGTCAACCGGGCGTTCACACCCAAGGTGATCGCGCGGATCGAGCAGAGCGTGCGCGACCGTGCGCATCGCCTGGTGGCGGAGATGGTCGACGCACATCCGGATGGCACCGCGGACTTCGTCGACGAGGTGGCTTCGCCACTGCCACTACAGATCATCTGCGACATGATGGGCGTTCCGGAAGAAGATCGGGCCAAGCTCTTCCACTGGACCTCGGTGCTGATGGGAGCCGGCGACGACGAGGTGTCCACTGCCGAGTACGGCGAGTATCTGCAGGTGGCCACTGAACTCGCCGCTTACGGCGTCGCCCTGGCAGAACAGCGCCGCGAGCATCCCGCCAACGACCTGACGACCAGCCTGATCGAGGCCGAAGTCGACGGAGAAAGACTGTCGTCCAATGAGATCGCGTCGTTCTTCATCCTGCTGACGGCAGCGGGCAACGACACGACCCGCAATGCGATCAGCCACGGGATGGTGGCGCTGAGCCGCTATCCCGACGAACGCGCCACGTGGTGGAACGACTTCGACCGGGTGACGCCGACTGCCGTCGAGGAGATCGTGCGGTGGGCGTCACCGATCATCTTCATGCGGCGCACGCTCACCCAGGACGTGGAGCGCGGCGGCGTTCAGATGAAGGCGGGGGACAAGGTCTCGATGTGGTACAACTCGGCCAATCGTGACGAGCAGACCTTCGTCGACCCATGGCGGTTCGACGTGATGCGCGACCCCAATCCGCATGTCGGATACGGCGGCGGCGGAGTGCACTTCTGCCTGGGAGTCAACCTCGCCCGGCGAGAGATCCGGGTGGCCTTCGACGAACTGCGTCGCCAGGTTCCCGACATCGTGGCGATCGGTGAACCGGCAATCCTGCGTTCGGCGTTCGTGCACGGTGTCAAACATCTGCCGGTCGGTTGGTCGACGGCTACGCGCTGACCGTTGTCGACGAAGTCCCCGCCTGGGCCGAGCCGAACTTGCCCCGCCAATGCCGGGCCGGATGCCGCTCAGGAAGGACGGGGCCCTGACCGAAGAGCTTGTCGCGCAGGGTCCCTGGGGCGTATTCGGTCTGGGCCAGGCCGCGGGCCTGCAGTTCGGGCACCACGTGGTCGATGAAATCCTCGAAGGTGCCCGGTGTGGTGATGTAGCGGATGTTCACCCCGTCGACCCCGGCGTCCTGCCAGTCTTGGAGCGCATCGGCGATCTGCTCGGGAGTGCCGACGATCCGGGTGGACTCCTGTTGCTGGCGGACCAGGTCGGCGATGGTCGGATTGGTGCCCGGGGGCGCCGCGGCGATGAGCGCCTCGATGGTGCTGCGGGTGCCCTGAATGGTGGGGGCCAGGTCACCGATGGGGGTGTGGTGGTCCAACCCGCCCAGATCCACGCCGATGCCGCCACTGCGGTGCGCGATCAGCCCGTCGACGCTCAGATACTCGTCGAGTTCGGCGGCCCGGGCCCGCGCCTCGGCCTCGGTGGATCCGACCACGAACGACAGGCCCTGGAAGAACTTGATGTCCTCGCGCCGGCGCCCGGCCGCCACGGCGCGGTCACGGGTGTCGTCGATGACCACGGCGGCGCCCTTGGGTGAGGCCGCGTTGATGAACACGCCCTCGGCGTGGCGCGCGGCGAATGTCCTTCCGGCGGTGGAGGTGCCGGCCTGGAAGATCACCGGCGTGCGTTGCGGCGACGGGAAACTCAGGTGCGGGCCCTCGACCCGGTAGCGCTTGCCGGCGTGATGAATCTTGTGCACCTTGTCGGGGTCGGCGTGGATGCCGCGCTGCCGGTCGCGCACCAGCGCTCCGTCCTCCCACGATCCTTCCCACAGCTTGTAGACGACCTCGGTGTACTCCTCGGCCCACTGGTAGCGCTCGTCGTGTTCCTCGCGTTCGGTCAGCCCGAAATTGCGCGCCGAATTCTGCAGCGCGCTGGTGACGACGTTCCAGCCGATGCGTCCCTTCGATGCGTGATCGAGGGTGGAGATCTTGCGGGCGAACGAGAACGGATGGTCCTGCAGTACCGAACTCGTGATCACCAGGCCGAGGTGTTCGGTGGACAGGGCCAGCGCCGAGACGATCGCGGACGGATCGTGATTGGGGATCTGCAGGCCTTCGCGCAGATAGGTGTCCCACCCACCGCGGTAGTCGTCATAGAGGCCGACGACGTCGGCGAAGAACACCGAGTCGAACTTGCCGCGTTCGAGCAACTTGACCAGATCGACCCAGACGTCGAGCTGGTCGAATTCCAGGCTGCGGGTCTGTGGGTTTCGCCACGACCCGTAGGAGACGTGGGTGGCGGTGTTCATGGTGAACGCGTTGAGGATCAGCCGCGGGCGGGTCATGGTACCGACCCTAGAAACGACCGTCGACGGGAACAACCGTTTACCTCACTCAGCGTGAAACAACACGGTGACGCAGTGTCTTTGAGTTCACCCGGCCAGGTGATCACGCAACATCGATCCGGTGTACTCGCGGCGAAAAATGCCGCGCTGCTGAAGGATCGGCACCACGTGGTCGACGAACGCCGTCAGTCCGTCCGGTAGCCGGTCGATGTTCAGGTTGAATCCGTCGGCGGCGCGTTCACGGAACCACAGTTCGAGGTTGTCTGCGATGGATTCGGGTGAACCCACCAGATAGCGGTGCCCTCCTGGATTGCGGGTCAACAGGTCGCGTACCGTCAGTTGCTCGTTCTGCGATTGTGCGACAAGGGCTTTGGCGAATGCGGGACTGACTGATCTGGCGGCGCGCGGAGCGTCGAGGACCGCGGCAGGAACCAGCTTGTCGAGGACCAGCATCTCGGGGTCTGCGCCGATACGTTGAGCCAGTAGCTCACGTTCGGACACCACGTCGACATGGGCATCGATCTCGGCTTTGCGGGCCAGCGCTTCGGTTTCCGTGCCGGCCGCCACCACATACAAGCCGGGCAGAATCTTCAGGTCATCCGGGGATCGGCCGTTCTTGCGGGCGCGCCGTTTGGCGTCCCGGGTGAACTGGCGTGCCGACCGGATATCTTGCTGGACCGTGAAAATCGCATCAGCCCATCGACCGGCCATGGCGCGTAACTGCTCGGAGTCTCCGGCCTGAACGATGACCGGACGTCCCTGGGGCGTCGGCGGAAGCACGAACGGGCCGGTGACCGAGAAGAATTCTCCGGTGTGGTCGATCGGATGCACCTTGTCGGCATCCAGGTAGATGCCTGCCAGCGGATCGCGACGCAGGGCGCCGGGTTCGAAGCTGTCCCACAAGGCGTGTACCACCCGTACGGCTTCCTGCGCCTTGCGGTAGCGGTCGTGGTGGCCGATCGCGGCCACCTGTGAATAGTTCGCCTGTGCGGCGGGATTCAGGCTTGTGACGATGTTCCAGCCGGCGCGTCCGCCACTGACGTGGTCGAGGCTCGCCACTTGACGCGCGATCGTGAACGGCTCGGTGAACAACGCGTTCACCGTGGCGATCAACCCGATGTGCTCAGTCGCCTGTGACAGCGCGGTGAACAACACGATCGGGTCGAACGCACGCCACGGCCGGCGGTAGGCCTCGCCCTCCAGGGCCAGGCTGTCGGCGAGGAACAGCGAGTCGAACAGGCCGCGCTCGGCGATGCCGGCGATCTCGCGGTAGTGCGAGATGTCGACGGGGTCGATGACGTCGGTCTGCGAACGCCAGGCGTGGTCGTGGCGACCGGTGGCCAGCAGGTTGAGATTGAGATGGAGATGTCCGGGTTCGGTCATCGGGTGAGGTGGTCTGCCACGGGGCCGCACAGCTTCATGAGGCCAGAGCCAACTGGGCGAGACGACGGCCGGGCACCGCGTCGATGAGGGCCTGGGTGTAGGGCGAGGCGGGCGACGAGAAGACGGTCGCGGTATCGCCGCTTTCCACCACCTGGCCGGACTTCAACACGACGACGCGATGCGACAATCGCTGCACCACCGACAGGTCGTGTGAGATGAACAGGTAGGTGAGCCCGAGCCCGTCCTGCAGTTCGAGCAACAGACTCAGGATCTGGTCCTGCGTCACGACATCGAGTGCCGACAGTGGTTCGTCGAGCAGGATGATCTCCGGCTGCACCACCAGCGCTCGCGCGATCGCCACCCGTTGACGTTCGCCACCGGAGAGTTCGGCGGTGCGCCGGTCGAGTTTCTCGCGGGTGAGGTTGACGTTGTCGAGCGCCTCGGCGACCCGCTGCCCGCGGCTGCTGCCGTCGCCCAGACGGTAGGACTGCAAGGGACTTTCGAGGATCTGGCGCACCGACCAGCGCGGGTCCAGTGCGGAATCGGGGTTCTGGTAGACGAATTGGATGTTCTTCCAATGTGCCCGCCGTGCCCGATGATCGAGTCTGGTCACGTCGTGACCGAGCACCTCGATCGATCCGCGGGTGGGCCGGGTCAGGCCGATGATCAACTTGGCGGTCGTAGACTTGCCCGATCCTGATTCGCCGACCAGTGCCACGGTCTCGCCACGCCGGACCACCAGGCTCACGTCGTCGACCGCGGTGTGCCGATTACGGCGGCTGATCCGGAAATCCTTGGATACGTCGGTGACGCGGATGACCTCCTCGGTCTCCGGCCGGGCGGGTGCCACGGGTGGGCGTGACACGGCCGAGATACGGCGCATCAGGGCCGCCGTGTAGTCCGACTCGGGCCGGCTGATGATGTCGTCGACGGGGGCGTCCTCGACGATTGTGCCGTTGCGCATCACCACCACGCGCGACGCGTGGTCGGTGGCGACACCGATGTCGTGGGTGACGAACAGGACAGTGGTGCGGTGTTCGGCCACCAGGCGGTCGAACACCCGCAGGATCTGACTCTGCACCGTCACGTCGAGGGCCGAGGTCGGCTCGTCGGCGACGAGCAGTTCGGGGTTGAGCCCGAACGCGATCGCGATGAGCACCCGTTGGCGCATACCACCCGAGAGTTCTCCTGGGTACTGGTTCAGACGGCGCTCGGGATGGTCGATCTCCACCTGCTCGAGCAGTTCGATGCAGCGCTGCCTGCGCTCGCGTCGGCTGAGTTTCTCGCCCTTGAGGTCGAAGATCTCACCGATCTGGGATCCGATGGTGCGCACCGGGTTCAGTGAGGCACCAGGGTCTTGGGGGACCAACCCCACGGCGGTGCCCCTGATGCGACTCCACTCACGTTCGGTCAGTCCGAGGGTGCTGCTGCCGCGGAGAGCGAGCTTTGCGGCGCTCACCGTCGCTGTGGCGGGCAGCAATCCGATCACGGTGTTGGCCAGTGTTGTCTTGCCTGAGCCCGATTCGCCGACGACGGCGACGAACTCACCCGCGGACAGGCTCAGGTCGACATGGTCGAGGGCGATCTTGGACTCGGCGGCAGCGGTATCGCCCGGATACGTCACGGTGAGGCCGGACAATTCGAGCAGGGGTTCGGACATGTCGGACACTCCTGGTCAGATGTTGTTGGACTTCAGGACGCGTCTGCTGACCACGCCGAGAGCGACGATGACGACGAGGATGACCGCGCCGGGCAGGGAGGTCAGCCACCAGGCGGTGGCCAGATAGCTGCGTCCCTCGGCGACCAGCAGTCCCCACTCCGGTGTGGGCGGCGGGGCGCTGTACCCGAGGTAGCCCAGCGCCGAGATCGCGAGAATCGCGGCACTCAGGTCGATGACGGCCAGAGCCACTACCGCACCGACGGCGTTGGGGACGATGTGGCGCCGGATCACCGACCATCGGCTCTCGCCCGACAGGAACGCCGCTTCCACGTAGTCGAGTGCTCGCACCCGTATCACCTCGGCGCGAAATACCCTGGCAAATATGGCGATCGATCCGATGCCGACACCGATGCCCACCGATAGAGGGCCCGCGCCGTAGGCGGTCACGATCCATACCGACACCAGGAACCCGGGCAGCGCCAACAGCACGTCGCTGAACCGCATTCCGACCGCGTCGGCGAACGGTCCCGCGACACCCGCGATGATGCCGACAAGGCTGCCGACGACCAGACCGACGGCCACCGCCAGGCCCGCGGTGAGGATCGTGTGCGAGGTGCCATAGATGACGCGGGTCAGCACATCCCGGCCGAGATGGTCGGTGCCGAACCAGTGGGCCCAGCTAGGCGGCTGGAACTTCTCCAGGCGGTTGCCGTTGAGCGGGTCCTGGCTGGTGAACAGTCCAGGGACGATGGCCCATGCGGCGACGAGGACGAGTATCGCGCCCGATACCCGCGCCGACCACGGCGCCGCTGTGATCACCGAGATGGACTTGGCCCATATGGCTTTCGGCTGGAGAACCTGTGGGGGAGATGAGACATCGGCGGTCACGTGAACCTACCCAACCGGGTGTTGAAACCCTGTCGCTGCAATTTGGTGACGCGGGGGTCGAGGACCGGGTATATCAGGTCCACCAGGAGGTTGGCCCCGACGATGACGAAGGTGGTGAGCAGCACGAGGCCCTGAATCAGGGAAATGTCCTGGTTGGACACCGCCTGCAGCAGCACCGTGCCCAGACCGGACCGCGAGAACACGGTCTCGGTGACCACCGAACCGCCCAGTAGTGCGCCGATGGTGGTCGCCGTGACCGTCAGTGCGGGACCGGCCGCGTTCTTCAATACGTGTTTGCGGATCACCCAGGTCGGGGTGCCGCCCTTGGCACGCGCGGTGTTGATGTGTGGAAGGGCAAGCGTCGCTTCGGCATTCTTCAGCAAGACCTGTGCGATCGGTGCTGATATCGGCACCGCGAGGACCACCGCTGGAACCAGCAGCGAGGCCAGGGATCCATCCGGGAACAACGAGAACAAGCCGAGCTGAACCGAGAAGATCTGCAGGATGACGAGCCCCAGCCAGAATGTCGGAACGGCACTGAACAGTGGGGGGATGCTGCGGATGAAGGTCCGCAGCCAATCGAACCGGGTGGTCGAGGACAACAGCAGAATCCCCAGCGCGAAACCGAGCGCCAGCACTGTCGCCGTCGCGGCCAGCTTGAGCGTCTCGCCGATCACGCCGCCGATCCGGTCGGTGACCGACTGCCCGCTGGACAGCGAGAACCCGAACTGGCCGTGCAGCAGCTGAGCGAGTTGCGAGAAGTACTGCACGTAGACCGGCCGGTCGTAGCCGTAGAACTCCTTGACCTGCGCGACGATGTCCGGGTTGAAGTAGCCGTCGCCTTTCGCGACGAAGATGGACACCGGGTCGGTGGGCAAGATGCTGACACCCCAGAAGATCACGGTGAAAGCCAGCAGTAGGACCAGGAGCGACTGGCCGATGCGAGCGGCGGCGTATTTGATCACGGCTGGGTATCCCTGTGCGGTCAGTTCTTCCAGGCGCTCTGGAACAGCGGCTCGGTGTAGTTGGTGAACTCGACGTGCACGTTCGGCGCGGCCGCGTGCACCTGCACCTCGTCCCAAAGGATCAATGCCAGCTGGTCGTCGATGATCTTCTTCTGGATCCGCGCGACGGCATCTTTGACCTGGGCCGGATCGGTCGCCCGCAGTTCCTCCTTGGACAGGGAGATCAGTTCGTCGTTCTTGGCGAACGTCAAATTGCCGTTGTCGCGTCCGAACAACAGGCCCAGGCCGTTGTTGTACCCGGTGCGGGTGCCCAGCAGGGGAGTCGATCCGTCGGCGTTGGCGGCGTTGAACAACGTGGTGTCACCGGCCCGGTTTTGCAGTGCGACACCGAGTTTCCGCCAACCCGCTTCGATGAACTCGAACGCAGGCCGGAACACCACACTCTGGTTGGATGCGGCGAGTGTGAGGTTGAGCTTCTTACCGTCCTTTTCGCGGATGCCGTCGTTGCCGACCTTCCAGCCGGCTTCGTCGAGCAGGCTCTCCGCCTTCTCAGGGTCGTAGCCGAGATCGGCGCTTTCGTTCGAGAACAACGGGTCATCGTGTCCGAGAACGGAATCGGCGGCCTGGTAGCTGGGCGACAGCACGGTGTCGACCACGGCTTGGCGGTCGATGCCCAACTGCAGGGCACGTCGCACCCGCTGGTCACTGACCAGATCGTTGTTGATCCTGAAGCCGACGATATTGGCGGTCAGCACCGGTGCTGCGACGGGAATCACCTGGAAGCCGCCCTGATTCAGGGCCGGTTCGTCGGTCGGCTGGATACCGCGGGCCAGGTCGACCTGTTTGGACTGCACAGCTCCGGCCCGCAGACCGGGCTCGCCGATGACCCGTACGACGAGCTTGTCGAGGTAGGCCGCGCCCTGGTTGGGTGAGGAAGTCGGCGGCCAGGCGTAGTCCGGGCGCTTCTTGAGGACCACTTCCTGGTCGGGGATCTGCGACTCGTAGGTGAATGGCCCCGAGCCGACGACATTCTCGATCTTGGCCTGACCGTCGTAGTCGAGACCCAACGTCTTCAATCCGCGGATCGCGGCCCGGCCGTTGGCCGCGACCCGGTAGAAGTTGCTGTTGGGTTCGTTGAGGAAAACCGTGATGGTGTTGCCGTTCACCGCGCTGTGGTCGTAGCCGACGAAATCGCTGAACGGCGGGATCTTCTTGCTCGGATCCCCCTTGCCGAGCTGGTCGAAGTTTGCCTTCACCACTTCTGCGGTCAGCGGTGTGCCGTCACTGAAGGTGACTCCGTCGCGGATTGTGAAGGTGTACTGCGTCGCGTCCTCGTTGCGGGAGAACTCACTCGCCAGCCAACCTTGCACCTCGCCGGTCTTGGGATCGAGATAGACGAGCCGGTCGACCACCTGGAACAGCAGGTTGGCCGTCGTGTAGTTGGTGCTCAGCGCATCTGTGACGAACTGGACGTCGGAGAAGGTGAGCGTTCCGCCGGGAGTGGGGTCACCGGTGGGGCCTGAACTCGCCGCGTGTTGCTGGTTTGGGGAGCAGCCGGCCAGCAGGGCCATCAGCGCGGCACCGGCGATCAGTGTGAATCTTCGGCGCATGGGCATCCTTCGCTGTGTGGACCGCGGTGACGATCGGTTGGATTGCGGCGAAACGGAATTCGCGGAAATGCGGACCGGGTATCGGCTGCTCATCCGGGCACGTTCGTGGTCGTCGCAGTACGTCCACGGTCATAGTTCGACTTCGGGATGGCCCCGTTCACAATGAAGTCCCCGATGATTCTCGGTTTGTAGACGACCGGATTGTGGGAGGCCAGCGTTCGCGCATTCCGCCAATGCCGGTCCAGTCTCGTTCCCTCGCGGATGGTCGATGCTCCGCCGGCGTTGAAGATCCGGGCGCCTGCGTCGAGCACCGCCTCGATGATCGAGACCTGTGCGGCCGACACGTCGATGAAGTTCCGCACATAGTCCTCTTCGGCATCCAGACCGGCGGCGGCAACCTGATTGGCGCGTTCCAGGCTCGCGGAGACCGAAGCCAGTAGCGCATCGGCGGTCTGCGCGTGCCGGTAGAGGTGGCCGAGGACGGCAAGCACCTCGGGGTCGTCGATGGCGCGTTCCGACAGCGCATGCAGGTTGGTGCGGACGCGTGACCTGACCAACGCTGCCGCGTCGTCGACGACATTGCGTGCGATGCCGGCGAGGTTGGCCAGATGCACGAGCTGCACGAACGCCTGAATGGAACGCAGATTCTCCTTGGACCGGCCCAGATCACCGTTGTCCTGAACCGGCACCGCGTCGAAATGCGTCGTTCCACTGCCGGTGAGGCGTTGTCCGATCCCGTCCCAGTCGTCGTCGTGGGTGACGCCGGTGTCGCGAGCCGCCACGATCGCGAAGGTGACCTTGCCGTCGTTGGCGGTGTCGCCGGCGTCGTCCACGGTCGCCGCGACGCGGATGTAGTCGGCGTAGAGGGCTCCGGTCGAGTAGTACTTCACCCCGGAGATCACCGGGCGGCCGCCGACCCGGTGCAGCCGGGTCGTGGGCAGGAAGTCTGGGCTGTCGGCCGCGGGTTCGGATTGCGCATTGCCGAAGATCGCGCCGTTGGCGATGCGGCGTAGCCAGTGGGTGCGGAGTTCGGCTGACGGGGACTGCCGGAGAATCTCGACCGTGGTGAAATGCCCGCGCAGAATCTGCGGGACGTTGGAATCAGCCCGGCCCGCCTCGGCGAGCAGCTCCAACAGCGTCGGTAGGTCGACGCCGAACCCGCCGTGCTCGACCGGTACCCGCAACCGCCCGAAGCCCGCCGCGGCGAGCGCCTGAATCTCTTCGTGGACCGGTTCATGGGTCTGATGGCGCTCGCCGGCCTTGAGCGCCAATTGATCGAAGGTCCGGCGGAACTGGGCCAGGCTGGACTGAAATGCTGCGGACACAAGTCCCTTTCGATGGTCTGCTGGTGGCGGGTTCAGGCGACGACGGACGCGCCTGTGGCGGGCCGGGGATCGCGCAATCCGAGTCGTTCGCGGATAGTCGAGCCGTCGTAGGCGGTGGGAAAGGCGCCCGATGCCTGCAGGAGCGGGATGACGTCGCGGTTGAACTCGGCGATGCCCTCCGGCAGCACCGGGATATGGATGTTGAAGCCGTCGACGGCGCCCTCGCTCCACCACTGGAGAATGGTGGCGGCCACCTCTTCGGGAGTACCGATCGCCAGCCGGTGCCCGCCCTCGACCCGCCGCACCAGTTGTCGTGGGGTGACCTCTTCGGCGGCGGTCAGCTCTGCGAATGACCGCACGAAGCCCACGGGTCGGTCCTGATCTTCGTTGTAGGAGAACAGATTCGGATCCAGCGGTCGGTCCGGATCGAGTCGGTCCGGGATGTCGAACAGCGCCGCGCGTTTGAAGAAGTCCGCGATCAGTCCGTCCTCGCCGTTGAATCCGTGAAGGGCTTCGTGCTTGCGGTAGGCCTCCTCGCGGGTGTCGCCGACGATCACGGTCAGGCCGGGCATCAGGCGGATCTCGTCGGGACCCCGACCATGGAGGGCGGCCCGGGCGCGCAACTGAGCCTGGTAGTCGAACGCCGCTTGTTTGTGCAGCAGCGACGCGTAGACGATGTCGGCGTGCTTGGCGGCGAGGTCGACTCCGGCGTGTGATGCCCCGGCCTGCGAGATCACCGGGTGGCCCTGCGGCCCGATCGGCACATTCAACGGGCCCGTCACGTCGAAGAACTCGCCGTGATGGTCGATGCGGCGGGCCGTCGTCTCATTCCACACCGAATCGGCCGGTGCCGGGTCCTGCGGGGTATCCCAACTGAGCCAGAGCTCTTTGACCACCTCAAGGAATTCGTCGGCCCGGCGGTAGCGCTCGGCCCGTGGCGGCAGTGGGTCTGCCGAGAAGTTCGCCGCGATGTCCGGGTTGAAACTGGACACCACATTCCAGATCACCCGCCCGCCGGAGATGTGGTCCAGGGTCGCGAGGCGGCGTGCGAGGTTGTAGGGGGAGTTGTAGGACGAGGAGGCGGTGAGCAGGAACCCGATGTCGGGCACCGCCGCGGCGATCGCCGAGAACAACACCGTCGGGTCGAAGCTGTGCAGCGGACGCGCGGAATTGTCCCTCTGTAACGCGGGATGGTCGGAGACGAAGACGATGTCGAAGACACCGTCGTGGGCCAACTGGGCCGAGCGCAGATAGTGGTCCCAATCGCTGAACCGATTCCACTTCGTCCCGGGCCAGCTCCAGGACCGGGCGGCGGATCCGGTGCTGTTGACGGCGACGCTCAAGAACAATCGCCGGTGCTCGGACGTGGTCACGATCCGAGTGTCTCGGCCTGCCCGACACCGAACAACGAGGTGGGGCTACGCGAACCGTTGACAACAACTTAAGAGTGGGTGAGGCGCCGGCTTTTCCCGGAATGATTGTCGTGATCGGGTGGTTGACACACGGGGACTCATCAGGACAAGCAAGGAATTGTTGCAATGGCAGATGCTATCGACTTCGACGAGATGAACCGCACCGTGATCCGTGAGTTCCACGAATCGGGCGGTAAGGCAAGCGGCGTGTTCGAGGGCAAGCCTCTCGTGCTGGTCCACCACACCGGCGCCAAGTCCGGAACTGCACGGATCGCGCCTCTCGTGCCGTTGTTGGATGGCGACCGGATCTTCATTTTTGCCAGCAAGGGCGGTGCCGACACGAACCCGGACTGGTATCACAACCTGGTGGCCCATCCCGATACCGTCGTCGAACTCGGCACCGAGAGCTTCCCCGTGACCGCTCGGGTGCTCGCCGGGGCAGAGCGCGACGATGTCTATGCCAAGCAGTCGGCGGTGCAACCCCAGTTCGGTGAGTATCAACGCAAGACGGAACGCCTGATCCCGGTCATCGAGTTGCAGCGCCGGCCCTTCCTATGACGTCATCTGCGCGAGTTGGCTGCGCAGCCTGTGTCCGGGGGCGGCGTCGAGCAGTGCGCGGGTGTACTCCGAACCCGGCTCGGCGAAGATTCTTTCAGTAGGCCCTGTTTCGACGACCCTGCCGCGTCGCATCACCGCGACATGGTCGGAGATCGAGCGCACCAGATCGAGGTCGTGTGAGATGAACAGGTACGTCAGTTCGAGCTCGCGCTGGACCTCGTGCAGCAGGTCGAGAATGCGGCGCTGGGTTACGACATCGAGTGCGGACAGCGCTTCGTCGAGCACCACGATGGGAGATCGAGGTGCCAGTGCCCGGGCGATCGCCACCCGTTGCTGCTGGCCGCCGGACAGCTCGCGGGGTTTGCGGGTGGCGAAGGAGCCGGGCAGCCCCACCTGATCGAGAAGCTCGGTGACCCGACGCCGGCGGTCGGCGCGATCGCCGAGTCCGAACGATCGCAGTGGCTCGTCGACGATCTGTTCGACGGTGAGCCGCGGATCCAGCGCGACCTGTGGGTTCTGTTGTACCAACTGGATTTTCCGCCATACGTCACGTTTGGCCTGCCGCCGCAGTCCGGTGACCTCCGTGCCTTCGATGGCCACCTCACCCGCGTCTGGGCGGGTGAGGCCCAGGATCAGCCGGGCTGTCGTGGATTTTCCCGATCCGGACTCGCCGACCAGCGCGAAGGTGCTGTTGCGGGTGAGGGTGAAGGTGACGTCGTCGACGGCCTTGAAGTGCCCGTTGGGCCCGTGGGTGAAGACCTTGGTCAGGCCCACCACTTCGACAACGGGCTCCGCAGGCGCGGCAGGAGCGCGGGATACCGGTGCACTGCGATCGCCGAGACCGAAGGCACTGCTGATGAGTTGGCGGGTGTAACCGTGTTCCGGCCGCAACACCAGGTCATCGATCGGCCCGTTGTCGAGTACCTCACCGTTGCGCATCACGATCGCTCTGGTGGCGTGATCAGAGGCCACCGCCAGGTTGTGTGTCACGAACAGGACGGCCACTCCCGTCTGCCCGGTGAGCCGGTCGAAGACCTCGAGCACCTGCTTCTGCACGGTGACGTCGAGAGCGGAGGTGGGTTCGTCGGCGATCAGCAGCGTCGGGTGCAGCCCGAATGCGATGGCGATGAGTACCCGTTGCTTCATGCCCCCCGACAGTTCATGGGGGTACTGGCGCAGGCGCTGCTCGGGGTGGTCGATGCCGACCACGTCGAGCAGCTCGACAGCTTTGGCCCGTAATTCAGCCCGCGACAACCGCTTTGCACCGGGATGAAGCCGGAATACCTCCGTGAGCTGGCGGCCGATCGGCTGCACGGGATCCAGCGATGTCGCCGGATCCTGAGGGACCAGCGCCACCACCTTGCCCCGGAGCTTGACCACCTCCCGTTCGCTCAGTCCGGTGAGCTCATGTCCGGCGACCCGGATGGATCCGCTGTCGATCCGCGCACTGTCCGGCAGCAGGCCGATCGCCGCCTTGCTCAAAGTTGATTTGCCCGAACCGGATTCACCGATCACCGCGACGACTTCGCCGGGCCGGATGGTGAGGTTGACGCCGCGCACCGCGGCCTGGGCGCCCCCGCGGTACGAGATTGTCAGGTTCTGGATCTCGAGCACCGGCAGGGTGGCGGAGTGGGCGGTGTCCTCGGCGGCAGTCGGCAGGGTGGTGGTCATCGAATACTCCTCGTCAGATCCTGAAGCGGCGCTGTAGCAGTCGGCCGGCGCGGGACACCGCCAGCACCGCGATCAAGACGACGATCCCGGGCAGGGTCGTCAGCCACCAGGCGTTGGCGAGGTAGTCCCGGCCCTCTGAGAGCAGGGTGCCCCACTCCGGTGTGGGCGGCGGCGCGCCATAACCCAGGAACCCCAGGCCGGCGATGTTGAGAATCGTCGCCCCGAGTTCGGTCGGGATCAGGGCCACGATGGGTCCGGCCGAGTTCGGCAGGACATGGCGGAACAGCACGGCTGCCGGACTTGCCCCGGAAACGCGCGCGGCGTCGATGTATTCGAGTTGGACCACGCGCAGTGCCTCCCCGCGGGCCACCCGCGCGAAAGGGGCCACGGCGGCGATACCGACGCCGATGGCGACGTGGGTGGTCCCGGGGCCGAATGCCGCGACGATGCACAGCGCCAGCAGGAATCCCGGCAGCGCCAGCAGGACGTCGACCAGTCGCATGATGACCGCGTCGACGGCTCCACGGAGCACGCCGGCGGTCACGCCGAGGAGCGTGCCGACGACGAGCCCGATCGAGGTCCCGATCACGGCGCCATACACCGTGTTGCGGGTGCCGTGCACAACGCGGGTGAACGTGTCCCTGCCGGCCCGGTCGGTGCCGAACCAGTGGTCGAGGCTCGGCGGCAGGAACCTCTGGGCGCCCTCGCCGATGAGCGGGTCGTGGCTGGTGAACCACGATGGGAAGATCGTCCAGAGCGCAACGGACACGAGGACCAAGACGGCCAGGGCGGTGGCAACAGCACTGGGACTGAACCGGATCCGATCGCGGGTCGCCTGCTGCGGTACCGGTGGGGTGAGAGTCGTCGTCATGATCGTGCCCCGCCGGTGCTCAGCAGAATCCGCCGGTCCAGCGCGGGGTAGAGCAGGTCGATCAGCAGGTTCACCACGACGTAGACCCCGGCGATGATCAGGATGAAGCCCTGAACCAGCGATACATCCTGTTGGGAGACCGCTGTCTGCAGTACGCGCCCGATTCCGGCCCGGGCGAACACGGTTTCGGTGACCACCGTGCCGCCAACCAGGGTGCCCAGCACTGTGCCCGCCACCGTCAACCCGGGACCCGCGGCGTTACGGACCACATGTCGCCAGAACACCCAGTGCTTGCCTGCGCCCTTGGCGCGCACCACGTCGATGAAGTCGCTTTCCAGCACGGTGTCCACGCTTTTGAGCAACACCTGTGCCATCGCGGCCGACAGCGGCAGCCCCAGCACCAGTGAGGGCACCAGAATCGACCAGAATGTGCCGTCCGGGAATGCCGAGATCCAGCCGAGCCGGAACGACAGGACATTCAGCACCACGATGCCCACCCAGAACACCGGCGCGGCGGCGAACAACGGCGGCAGAACCACGACAGATGAACGCAACCAGCGCCGGTTCGCCAGCGTCGCGGTCGACACGATCGTCCCGGCGATGAGCACGGCGACGACGAACGCGGTGAACGCGAGTCGCAACGTGGGCAGTGCGGCGTCGCCGATCGCTTGTGTCACTGTCTGGCCGGTACTCATCGAGTAACCGAGGCCTCCGCGTACAAATTGGCTCAATTCGATGAAATACCGTTGCAGGACGCCGTGGTCGTACCCGTAGTACAGCTTCATCTGCGCCACGGTCTGCGGGTCGATCACCCCGGTGTCGTCCGCGGCGAACATCTCGATCGGGTTGGACGGCAACAGGGTGATCGCAATGAATGTCAGGGTGTAGGCCAACCACAGCACCACCACGGCCTGCGTGACGCGGCCGGCGAGGTACCGGACGAGCCGGCGCGACCCGGGAGTGCCCCAGCCGACCGGCGTGAATGCCGTCCGAACGTCCGGAATCGCCGTCATCGGGCTTTCCAGGCGTTGTAGAAGTCCGGATATGTCTGTGTCTGGAACGTCACGTGCACCTTGGGTGAGGCCCCGAATGTCTGCGCCTCTTCGAAGTACGCGATGACGTAGGACCCCTTGATCAGGGCCTTCTGTTGTTCGGCCTGAACAGCTTTGAACTCGGCATCGTCGCGAGCCTCGAGCTCACGGGTGTAGAGCGCGGTGAGCTCCGGCGCAGATCCGAGCAATGCGACGTTGCCTTCACCGCCGAAACTCTGTCCGAGCGAGATGATCGATGTTCGGCTGACCATGATCGGGACATTGACGTCGTTGTTCGCCGCGGCGGCGAACGACGGATCGTTGCGCACGTCCAGCACGATGCCGAGTTCCTTGCGCCACTGCTGCGCGATGTACTCCCATGCGGGCCCCAGCGCCACCTGCTGCGCGCTCTGCGGAACCGTCAGATGAAGCTGCTTGCCGCCCTTCTCGCGGATGCCGTCGGAACCCTGCTGCCAGCCCGCCTGCTCCAACAGGCCGCGCGCCTTGTCCGGGTTGTAGGAGAATTCTCCGGCCACATCGATCACGTTGGCGTTGTTGACATTCAGGATCGAGATCGGTGGGGGATAGCTCGGAGTGAGCACATCGCGGGTCAGGCCCTCCCGGTCGACGCCGAGCACCAGCGCCCGGCGCACCAGGGGATCCTTGGTGAACTCGTTGTCCACCCGCAGGCCTGCGTAGTTCGACGTGCCCAGCGGCGGACGGTAGAGCAGCAGCTGATAACCCGCTGCCTGGATCGTCGCCTCGTCGGACGGCTGTATTCCACGGGCGACGTCCACCTGGTCGGAGGTCAAAGCGCCGGTACGCAAACCGCTTTCGGGGAGGACCTTCCAGACGATCTCATCGAGATAGGCCTCGCCCTGATTCGGGGAACTGGCCGGTGCCCACCGATAGCCCGTCCGCCGCGTCAGGACGGCGGACTGGTTGGGCACCTGGGACTTGAACACGAACGGGCCCGCACCAACGTGGTTTTCGGGTCGGCCGGCCTCTTCGAGCTCCAATCCGATGGTCTTCGCGCCGAGAATGGGGGAGTTCAGCCGGGTGGTGTCGATGAGGAATTGCTGGTTGGGTTTGGACAACACCACGGTCACGGTGTCGCCGTCGACTTCGACGTGGTCGTATCCGCGGGAAATCTGCGGGTGCACCGGGATCCGCAGCTTCTCGTTACCGCGGCCGAAGAGCTCGTAATTCTGGGCCACGATCTGCGGGGTCAGGTGGGTGCCGTCGCTGAACGTGATGCCCTTGCGGATCTTGAAACTGAACCGGGTGTTCTCGTCGTTCTTGGTCCACGATTCCGCGACCCACGGCTGCAGCTTCTTCTGGTACGGGTCGAAATAGAGCAGGAACACGTTGGTGTGGAAGGTCAGGTTCCCCGCGCTGTAGGTACCGAGCTTCTGCGCCTGCCAGCTGGTCACCGATTCGGTGTCCGAAAAGGTCAGTGTCCCACCGTGAACCGGGTCGCCGACTGGTCCCGCGGGTCCGGACGCCACCTGATTCGGTCCTGCTCCAGGACTGCACGCGGCAAGCAGGCCGGATCCGAGCATGACGGCGCCGAACCCCAGGAATGCGCGGCGATCGAGGAAGTTGGTCATATTTGGGCTTTCTCGGTGTGACGACGACGACGGACGGCTCCGGTGGTCACCGGAAGCGGGCACCACAACATCGACTCGTCACGCTGGACAGTTTCGCGGCCGGTCGTCGGGTAACCAACGCATTGGGGCTACGGGATTGGTTAAGGAGCGCTGAAGCGTTCCCGTAGCGGTCCGGTGTTGTTCCGCAGCGCATGGGCGGACAGCCTGAATGGGCGAACCGGTCGGCGGAGGGACATGGCGAATGGCGGAACTGGTGCTGAACTCGGTGATTCGGCCGATCGGGTTCACGCAGGGCGGATGGCGTCATCCCGAGGCGACGCCGCAACGGGCGCTGGACCTGAGCTATTACCAGGAGTACGCCCGCACCTCCGAGCGGGGCCTGTTCGACGGTCTGTTCGTGGCGAACACCCCGGCCGCCAGGAGCAATGACTGGACGACGTTGTTCTCGCCGCTCGAACCCGTCGCGCTGTTGTCGGCGCTGGCGCCGACCACGAACCACATCGGTTTGATCGCGACCCTCTCGTCGACGTTCAACCACCCTTACAACGTGGCCCGGCAGATCGCTACCCTGGACCACCTCAGCGGCGGGCGCGCCGGCGTCAACATCGTCACCTCCGGATCATCGGACGCGGCACGCAATTTCGGCTACGACGAGCTTCCCGAACATGGTGAGCGATACGAGCGGGCTCACGAGTTCCTCGACGTGCTTCATCAGCTCTGGGACAGCTGGGATGCCGATGCGTTGATCGTCGACAAGGTCGCAGGTGTGCAGTCGAAACCTGGCAGTGTCCGCCCGATCGGATACCGGGGCAGGCACTTCGCGGTTCACGGCGCGTTGGATGTCCCCCGGGCGCCGCAGGACCGGCCCCTGGTATTCCAGTCCGGTTCCTCGGCGCCGGGGCGGCGCCTGGCAGCGGCCTACGCCGACGCCGTCTATACCGCACAACGAACGATTCCGGAGTCCAAAGCGTTCCGCGACGATCTGCATCGCACCCAGAAGCAGTTGGGCCGCAGCGGACCGCTCGTGAAGGTGCTGCCCGGACTCATCCCCATCGTGGCGGGTACCGATGCCGAGGCACACGCGCTGCACGACGAGATCAGCGCATTGAATCCGCCGGAGCGTTCCGTCGCGATCCTCGAGGAGCGGTTGAAGGTCGATCTGACCGGAGTCGAACTCGACGAGCCGTTCCCGGTGGTGCGGCTTCCACCGGTTCAGAGCCTGGCCGGCGAGCGCAGCTTCCACGAGATCGTGCGCAGCCACGCAGACGCCGGAGCAACCCTGCGGGATATCCTGCGGATCACCGACTCTGGCAACGGCCATCTACGCTTCGTCGGTTCGGCCGAGCGCGTCGCCGACGAGATCGAACAATGGTTCACCGCAGGTGCGGTCGACGGATTCAACATCAACCCCGCGATCACGCCGACCGGTCTCACCGACTTCATCGATCAGGTGATCCCGCTGCTGCAGGCCAGAGGGATCTACAAACGCGAATATGCCGGTGCCGGGTCCCGGGCACCGTTCTCGTGAGGCGTTACGGCTTGAGCCGGGCCCCGGTCCGGAACTTGTATGCGAGGAACACCCCGACGGCGACGGCGGCGACGATGACGGCGAGCAGGGCCGTCGACGCCGGGATGTCGGCCGTACCCAACATGCCGTGACGCATCGCCTGCACCGCGTAGAACACCGGATTGAGGTACGTCAGCGCCCGCCAGGCCGGTGCCAGGTCGTGAACGGAGTAGAACACCCCACCCAGGAAGCACAGCGGCTGCACGATCAGCACCTGGATCGCCGCGACATGTTCCTGGGTCTGGTTGTACATCCCGGCGATCATCCCGGCCTGCGCGGCGAAGATCAGCACGGCGGCGAAGGCGATGATCGCGTAACCGGGCCTGGCGATGTGCGAACCGGTCAACGGCATGGCGATGAGCAGGATGGCCGACGAGATCAGAATCCCGCGCACGATCGACCCGAGCACCAGGGCGAGGTTGACCTCCCACCAGCGCAGTGGACTGGCGAGGACGGCGTTGATGAATCGGTCTTTGCGGGCCTCGAACAGCGACGCGGACCCTTGGATGTAGCCGGCCGTGACCACCGCGAGTACCACGAGCCCGGGAAGGATGAACTGGTCGTAGGGAACCCCACTCACCGGCGAGACCCGGCTGCCCAACGCCAGCCCGAACACGAAGACGAAGAGCAGCGCCGCAAGGACCTGACCGGCGACCGTGTAGTACCAGACTTTCAGGTAGCGGACGATCTCACGCTGCAGCAGCCACGTGAACGCCGGTCGCTGGGGCCGATAAGGACGGTCGTAGGGCGTCAGTGGTGCTGAGGACAGCCAGCTTTCACTCACTGAGCACCTCCGCCAGTGGCGCCGCCATCGCCCGGTTGTACACCTCGGTCAGGTCGGTGGCACCGAATTCGGCGCGCAGACCCGCGGCGGTGTCGCGCGATATCAGGCGGCCCGCCCTGATCAGTGCCACCTCGTCGCACAGCGCCTCGGCCTCCTCCAGGTAGTGGGTGGTGAGCAGGATCGTGTGCCCGATCCGGTGCAGATCGCGCATGTAGCTCCACAGGTCCGAACGCAGTTCGACGTCGACGCCTGCGGTCGGCTCGTCGAGAATCAGCAGTCGCGGGCGGTGGATCAGCGCGCGCGCCACGAGCAGTCGGCGCTGCATGCCCCCGGACAGCAAGAGCGGACGCCCGTGCGCCTTGTCCGCCAGGCCGAGCAGCTCGAGCAGATCGTGTGCGCGCCGGGTGGCTTCGCGCCGGCCGAGACCGTAATAGCCGGCGTGATAGATGAGCACCTCGATGTTGGTCAGGAAGCGATCCAGGTTCACCTCCTGCTCGGCCAGGCCCACCAGTGCGCGTGCGGTACGAGAGTGGTTCGGGTGTCCAAAGATCCGGATCTCACCCGATGTCGGTCGCAGCAGGTTGCAGGTCGCCGAGATGAGAGTGGATTTGCCTGCGCCGTTGGGCCCCAACAATCCGAAGAACGCGCCGTCGGGGATTTCCAGATCCAGGGCATGCAAGGCGGTGAACCCCGAACGGTATGTCTTGCGCAGGTTTCGGACTTCGAGAGCAGGTGGCACACGAGCAAACTACCTCCATCGGCGTGCTGAATAGTTAAGTCAGGACGTCGCATTCCCGTAGCCAAAGCTGCTTGTTCACGGCCTGGACCGGGTCGATAGTCGGCCAATGACGACAGTCGCGACCGCCACGATCACCGCGGGGAAGCTCCACGAATTACTCACCGCCGGAGCTGAATACGCGCTCATCGATGTGCGCGAGGCCGGTGTGACCGCTGCGCAGGGTTCGATCCTGCTGGCGGTCTCGATTCCCCTCAGTGTGCTGGAGCTGCGGGTGCAGACGAGAATTCCGCGGGTTTCCACGCCGGTGGTCGTCTACGACGGAGGTGAGGGGCAGCTCGCCGAGCGAGCGGCCGCGCAGCTGGCGGCGCTGGGGTACACCGACGTTCGCGTCCTCGACGGTGGTCTGCGTGCGTGGGCAGATGCCGGGTACAAGGTGCAGTCCGGCGGTGACCACGTCATCGGACAGGCCTTCGGGGAGTGGATCGAGGAGGTCTACGAAACCCCGCACATCACGGTCGGTGAGTTCCGCGACCGGGTGGCGGCCGGGGAGGACATCGTTCTGCTCGACAGCAGACCGATCGGCGAGTTCGAGAATCACAGCCTGCCGGGCGGAACCTCCATCCCCGGAGCCGAACTCGTTTACCGGGCCGCCGAGGCGGTCAAGTCTCCCGATTCCCTGGTGGTGGTGAACTGCGCGGGGCGCACCCGCAGCATTCTCGGCGCACAGGTGCTGATCAACGCCGGGTTGCCCAACAGGGTGGTCTCGCTCGAAGGCGGCACTCAATCCTGGGTGCTGGAGGGCCACGACCTCGACCACGGCAAGGCCGTCGCGGTTCCCCTGCCCAGCGGCGACGCCCTCGCCTCGGCCAAGGCGGCGTCGGCCCGGTTCGCCGACCGCTTCGCGATCGTCCGCATAGACAAGGCCACCCTGCAGCGGTTCCGCGACGAGACCGATGTCAGGTCGTTGTACGTGCTGGACGTGCGCACACCGCAGGAGTTCGAGGCAGGGCATCTGGCGGGTTCACGCTCGGCTCCCAGCTGGGACGTCGCACCGTGGACATTCCGGCATGTCGGCACCCACAACGCCCGCATCGTGCTCGTCGACAACGACACCGTCCGCGCGACTGTCGCCGCGTCGTGGATCACCCAGATCGGCTGGGGTGAGGTATTCGTGCTGGACGATGCGTTCGATGGCGAGGAACTCGAAACCGGTCCCGCTCCAGTGCCTTTCGATGTCCCCGCCGAGGGGTACCGCGTGATCGGCGCTGACGACCTGAACTCCGCCTTCGATGACGTCGTGGTGCTCGACCTGGCGGCCAGTCCCGCCTACCGCGCCGGCCACATTCCCGGTGCGCAGTTCGTGATCCGGTCCCGCCTGGCTGCCACGGACATCCCCGGCACCGGACCGATCGTGCTGACGTCTGAGGATTCGGCGCTGGCCCGGTTCGCCGCAGCCGAGCTGGCCGGCGCCACGGACCGCCCGGTTCAGGTTCTCGACGGCGGCACGAAGTCCTGGACAGACTCGGGCCACGTGTTGGAAGCCGGGATCGAACACTGGCTGCACGAGCCAGACGACGTGGTGCCGTCGGGCTGGCGCGAATCAGATCCGGAGCGGCGCAAGGCCGGTTTCCGTCGCTACCTGGCATGGGAGTTGGGACTGGTGGCCGAACTGGCGCAAGACGACACCGTGCCGTTCAAGAAGTACGACCAGGGCGGGCGCAGCGAATGACCATCGATACCCGGATTGATTCCGCACCCCTTACTTTCGGCTCGCCGGAACTAGGTGACCTGATCGAGCAGATCGGTGACGGCGTCATCGACCGCGATGACCGTGGCGAGCCGCCCTTCGCCAAGTTCGACCTGATTCGCCGCGCCCGGCTCGGGGCACTGCGCCTTCCCGTCGCCTCCGGGGGTGGCGGTGCCACCCTGCGCGAATTGTTCGAGGTGATCATCGCCCTCGGTGAGGCCGATCCGAATGTCGCACACAGCGTGCGCAACCACCTGGGGACCGTCGAGAATCTCATCCGGCGCCCGCGCGCCGAGGACGCTCGCTGGTTCGACCGCATCCGCAGCGGCGACCTGTTCGGAATATCAGCCACCGAGCTGGGCACTGCCCATGCCGGAAGTCCCGATTACCGGTACGCCACCGCGATCACCGAGACGCCGAACGGGTTGCGTTTGTCAGGGGAGAAGTTCTACAGCACCGGCAACCTGTATGTGGACTGGCTCGTAGTCGTGGCGACTGACCAGCACGGTGACACCGTCCGGCTCATCATCCCGGCCGGCAGGCCCGGCGTCGTCATTGAGGATGACTGGGACGGCATCGGTCAACGGTTCACCGGCAGCGGGACAACACGTTTCGTAGACGTCGCGGTGTCGGATGACGACTTCTTCGCGCCCGGCGGGTTCGGGGGCGACGTGCCCTACAAGGGCACCTTCCCGCAGTTGTATCTCACCGCTGTCATCGCCGGAATCCTCCGCCGCGTCGTTCGTGACGCCGCCGAACTGGTACGGGCCAAGCGGCGGACCTTCTATCACGCGGCGGCCGACAACCCGGTCGACGATCCCATCCTGCAGCAGAGCGTCGGCGTGCTCTCCAGTCAGGCGTTCGCCGCCGAAGCGCTCGTGCTCTCGGCGGCGGAGGCGCTCGGGGCAGCCACCGAGGCACACGGTCGGCCCGACGAGGAAGAGGCGCTGGCGCTGGAGGCGACCCTGCGGGCGGCCAAGGCAAAGGTCGTGATCGACGAACTGGCGAGCCGGGCGGCCTCGGAGTTGTTCGACGTCGGCGGCGGATCCACCGTCCGGCGCAGCGCCCACCTGGATCGCCACTGGCGCAACATTCGGACCCTCGCCGCGCACAATCCCAAGACATACAAGGCGAAAGCCATCGGAGCCCACGAGATCACGGGTGAGCCGCTCCCACGCGGTGGATTCTTCTGATGGCGCCGCGGCGGGAATACCTGAACCTGGTCCTGTTCGACCGGCCGAGCGGCTGGTCGGACAAGCAGCAGGCCCACGGCTCGTCGCCCGGTGCGGCTTTCCGACGGATCGTCGACTTCGCGCAGCAGGCCGAGCGCGCCAAGATCGATGCGTTCTTCAAGGCCGATTTCCTGGGGTTCGACAAGGACAACATCATCAACGATCCGAGCCTGCTCGGCGAACCGCTGGCGGTGACGGCGGCACTGGCCTCGGTGACCGAGCGGATCGGGCTGGTGGTCACGGCCTCGACCTCGTTCTTCGAGCCGTACAACGTGGCCCGCCAGATTGCCACGCTGCACAACGTCAGCGGGGGCCGGGCCGGGTGGAACGCCGTCACCTCGTTCAACGGTGAAGTGAACTTCGGGCCGACGCCTTTGCTTCCCCCTGCCGAACGTTACGCACGGGCAGCCGAGTTCATCGAAGTCGTCGTGAAGCTGTGGGACAGCTGGGATCCCGATGCGCTGTCGTTCACGGATGGTCGTACACCGACCGTGGATGCCGCCAGAATTCGCAACATTGACCACGTGGGACCGTACTACTCGGTCGAGCAGGCGCTCGACGTGTCTCGTCTCGTCGAGGACCTGCCTGTCGTGTTCCAGGCCGGAGCCTCGGAGGAGGGCATCCGATTCGCGGCACGATTCGGTGAAGCGGTGTTCGTCGCCACCCCGGACCTGGCCCACGCCCGGTCCTACTACGACACCATCAAGGGTTTGGTGGAGGCAGGTGGCCGGCATCCCGACGCGCTCCGCGTGCTGCCCGGGATCCGTACCTACATCGCCGACACCGAGAAGGCCGCGCGCGACGAGTACCGGCAGGTGTTCGCCGAGCCCAATTTCTACGCCGACCGGCTCAAGTTCCTCGCACGTGAGGCGCCGTTCTTCGATTTCGCCGATCTGGACCTCGACGATGTCATTCCGGCTGAACGGATTCCGTCCCGGGAGACGTTCGCCACCAGCCAGCGCCGGGTCAGCCGTGGGCTGCTGTTGCGCGATCTGGTCACTGAGGTGGACAACATCACGTTGCGTCAGTTCCTCCAACGGATCCGGGGCAGTGGGCATCTGGATGTCATCGGTACACCCGAACAGGTGGCCGACGTGTTCGCCGAATGGTTCACGGTGCGTGCCAGCGACGGATTCACGCTGCACGGGGGCAACTCGTTCGACCGGTTCACCGACCAGGTCATCCCGCTGCTGCGTGACAAGGGCCTGGTCCGTCAGGAGTACGAGGCCGAGACCTTGCGGGAGAACCTCGGTCTTCCTCCCTACCATGTGACAGCCAGCCGCACGGGCTGAGGCCCGCGGGGTCACCGCCGACCGGTACCCGGCACACGGTTGGGCGGCAGGGCGCCGCCGGCGTAGACGTCGATCTGGTGGTGCGCGATCTCCCACGCCCGCTCCCAGGCGCCGGTTGTGCTCCCGGCGACATGCGGGGTGAGCAATACGCCAGGTGCCGACCACAGTGGATGACCCTGCGGTAGTGGCTCGGGGTCGGTGACATCGAGTGCCGCGCGCAGCCGGCCGGAACTCAGTTCCACCAGTAGGGCATCGGTGTCGACGGCGCTGCCCCGGCCCACGTTGACGACCAACGCTCCGTCGCGCAGGTTGGCCAGGAACGTGGAATCGATGACGTGGCGCGTGGAGTCGTCCGCGGGCAGCATCGCGACCACCACGTCCGCACCGGGCAGCAGCCGGTCGATGTCGTCAAACCCGTGGACGCCTGGCCTGGGACGCCGGCCGACGAGTGTCACCTCGGCCTCGAACGGCGCGAGCCGCGACGCGAGGTTGACCGCCAGGTCGCCGGCTCCCAGCACGACGATCCGCTTGCCGATCAAGGTCTCGGTGTTTCTGGCCAGCCATACACCCCTGGATTGCTGTTCGGTGAACAGGTTGAGGTTCCGGTAGACGACGAGGAGCACAGCCACCACCCATTCCGCCGACGAGCCTCCATGCGCTCCTCGCGCGTTGGACAGGATGACCCCGTCAGGTAGATACGGCAGCCACTGTTCGTATCCGGCGTTGAGGGTCTGCACGAGGCGCAGATCCGGCAATTCGACAAACCGTGAGCCCACGGCCGCCGCGGATTCGTAGCCGACCACCACCACGGTGGCGTCCAGATGCCCGGCCGGCCATGGTTGGCCGGGCTCGTAGCGGACCGCCTCGAGGTTCGTGGAGGTCTCCAACGTCTTGACGCCGAGATCATCTGGGACAAGGACTTTCACCGGATCATCGCGGATTCTTCTCGCCGGCCTCGACGGCGACGGGCAACCTGTTCTCGGCCGGTGCCACCGGGCATGTGGCGTAGTCGGTGAGCGAGCACGGCAGATTCGACGCCCGGTTGAAGTCGAGTGTCACCGTCCCGCCGCCATCGGGCGCGGCGATTGACAAGGACCTGGCGGCGGGATAGGTCGTCACTCCGCTGGTCGCGTCGGTGAACAGCACCTGTAATTCGCCGTCGGGACGGCCGAAGGCGACGAGTTGCAGTGCGGTTCCGTCCAGTTCGAAGTCGATGGTGCCGACGGCGTTGTGGTGGTGCTCCAGCCCCTCCACGACCGCGCCGGTCGTGACCTTCTGTGGCTGCTCGTAGGGGGTGAACGTGCCGGTAACGCGCCAGTGCTCGCTGGCCGGATAGGTCGGAATTCCCTTGTACGCCTGAAGGTGTGGTGACTTTGGGTCATGTACTCGCAGGGCCACGGAGCCGGTACGCCGAATGACCTCGATCCGCCGGTCCCCATCCGCTACGAGGAGTCCCGGCGCGCCCTCCACTGGTTCCAGGCGTTCAGCCGTCCCCGACACTTCGAAGTATGCCGCGTCGGCATCCGCTCGCCAACGCCCTGGTAGGTCGGCTATTGTCTCGAATTCGTCTGTCAGCCAATACAATCCGGTCAGGCTGACCCAGCCCAGTGGGTCCCCGTAATAGCGTTCGCGGCCCTCGTGCCATTCATTCCAGGCTTGGCTGAACGCCGCGGCGTTCTCAATCGTGGTCATGGTGCGACTACTCCTTCCAACAGACTCTGTGCGGCCAGTGGCCGACTCGGAAACTCCTCGCGCAGGACCGGCGCGACGTCGGACTGAAACAGTTCAAGACTGCGTCGTTTCTGGCCCACTGTCACACCGTCGGTGTCGGCGCTCAGATGGATCACCTCGTGGCCGAGTTGCTGGTGGTAACCCCCCACCTTGTCGATCACCTGTTCTGGGCTGCCCACCAGTGCGGAGCTGCGGTCGACGAAGTCCTCGATCGACTCGAACACCACCGGAAGCCCGACCCGCCGGGCAAAAGCGAGGCGGGTGTCGAACGACGACCGGTACTCCTCGATCGCCTGCTGCGACGTCGGTGCGATGTGGAAACCGGCAGTCCCAGCCCCCACCAACGCGTCCTCGGGCCGGTGGCCGTAGTACTCCCACCGCTGCCGATAGTGCCGCACGAGGTCGGCATAGGGTTCGATCGGATACGTCACGTTGGCGGAGAAGATGGGATCTCCGTGGCGCGCGGCGAGGTCGACAGAGTCCTCGTTGGTGGCGCTGCCATGCCAGATCCGGATCCGCTTCTGCAGAGGTCTGGGGAGTGCCTTGGCGTCGAGGAGGGACGGTCGGAACCGCCCGGACCAGGTCACGTGGTCGTGGTCCCACAGCGCGCGGAACAACTCGTAGCCCTCGCGGTTGCGGTCCCACTGGTCGGCGGTGGTGACGTGGAACAGCTCGGCCTGCGCCGCGCCGTTGCCCTTTCCGATGATCAACTCGAGCCGCCCGCCGGACAGGTTGTCCAATGTCGAATAGTCCTCGAACGCGCGCACCGGGTCGAGCAGGCTCAACGTGGTCACCGCGGTGAACAACCCGATTCGCGAGGTGCGCGCCGCGATGTTGCTCAGCACGACGGGCGGGGAGGACGAGATGAACGGGTCCTCGTGACGCTCACCGACCGCGAACCCGTCGAAGCCCAGCTGCTCGGCGAGCTCGGCAGCTTCGACGACCTCACGCAGCCGGTCCGCGGGGCTCTTCTTCTCGCCCGTCGCAGGGTCGGGATGGTGCGCGATGAGGGTCAGCAGCAGGAACTTCACGATGCCTTCAACGCTCGTCGGCAGCGTCTTAGTTCGCACCGGTCAAGCCGGGTGCCGGAAGGATGGTCAAACCCATGGACGTCACCAGCCGGAATGGAGCGCCGGCAGGGTATCGCCTGTTCGAATCGGGCTGATGAAAACCGCTGATGCTGCGGGGGTCACTTGTTCGTCAAACCCCGCTGCCAGCGGGTGACACGCCATTCGATGCCGGTCATCATCGCGTTGACGACGACACCGATCAGGCCGAGTGCGAGTATCCCGGCGTACATCTGCGGGGTCTGGTATCGCAGGGCGGCGTTGTTGATGTAGATGCCGATGCCCTGTGCCCCGCCGACGAGTTCGGCGGCCACCAGTGCGGTGAACGCGTTGGCCGAGGCCAGCCGGATACCCGGGAAGATCGCGGGGATCGCGGCAGGCAGGATCACATGCGCGAAGGTGTACCAACGGCCCGCGCCGAGCGCCCGGGCCGAGTTCAGCAGTTGGCGTTCCACACCGCCGACCGCGCCGACCGCGTTGACGAAGATCGGCCAGAAGCACGCCCAGACGACGATCGCGATCTTGGACTCCTCGCCGATGCCCAAGAACACGACGAACACCGGCAGCAGCGCCAGCAGCGAGAGGTTCCGGAAGAACACCAGGACCGGTTCGGCGAGGGTCTGAAAGATCGTGAAGGATCCCACGACGATTCCGAGCGAGATCCCGGCCACGAGTGCGATCAGGAAGCCGATCAGGGCGCGCTGCACGCTGGGCCAGATCTCCGAGCTCAAGGTGCCGTCCAGCAGTCCGTCGACGAACGCCTTGACCGTGTCCTGTGGCGTGGCCAGGTACATGTCGCTGACGTAGCCGGTCGCCACGACCAGCCACCAGATCACCAGGAACCCGGTCAGACCGAGCGCTCCGCCGAGGAACCTGCCGTACCTGGCGAGCCACGGACTGGGTGTGTCGAGGTCGTCGTCGCGGTCCTCCACAGCCGTGGGGTCATCCAGCGTGATGGCCAATTCGGACCTCCTCCTGAAGGATTCGTGCCACGTGCGCCCGGATGTGGGCGAAGTCCTCCGAGTTCCGGACATCGCTGTCGCGGGGGTGCGGCAGATCGACATCGACGAGTGTCTTGACCGTGCCGGGGGCCTGGGTCATGACCGCGATCCGGTCGGACAGGAAGATGGCCTCATCGATCGAGTGGGTGACGAACAGGATCGTCTTCTTCGTCTCACCGGCCTCCCATATCCGGAGCAGCTCGCCCTGCAGGAATTCACGGGTCTGCGCGTCCAGGGCCGCGAACGGCTCGTCGAACACCAGGACCTCGGGTTCGTAGGCGAGCACACGTGCGATCGCGACCCGTTGCCGCATGCCACCGGAGAGTTGATGGGGTAGCCGGTTCGCGGCAGCCTCGAGCCCCACGGTGCGCAGAACCGCCGCAGCGCGGTCGCGCCGCTGTGCTTTGGGCACCCCGCGGATCTTGAGGCCGGCCTCGACGTTCTTCTGTGCGGTCAGCCACGGGAATAGCCCGTAGCCTTGGAATACGACCCCGACGTTCTTGCTGACGCCGTCGACGGGCTCGCCGTCGATCGAAACGGTGCCCCTGTCGTAGGTGTCCAGGCCCGCAAGGATGTTGAGGAACGTGGATTTGCCACAACCGCTCGGACCGAGCAGCGAGACGAACTCGCCGCCCTTGATCTTGAGATCGAATCCCGACAGCACCGTGGTGGCCCCTTGGGTCGATCGGGACCGAGGTTTGGGGTACCGCTTGGTGATTCGACTCGCTTCGATCTTCCAGGCCGGCTCTGTGAGCACGTTTTGGGTCATGTCAGCCGACTTTCATGCGAACGGATCACTTCTGGTCTTCGAGCCCGGCGATGTCGACCAGATGGGTCTTGAAGATGCCGGTGTTCTGCTCCCGGTCGAGGATCGTGGTGTTGTGATCCTGGGACTCCAGCAGATCGGCGGACTTCGCAAAGGGATTGAAAGCGTTGGTGGCGATGTCTTCGGGCTTGAGGTCATCCGAGCCCGGCAGCGGATTGCCCACGTCCTTCACCAGGTCCCACCATAGCCGCAGACTTGCCTTGTCCAGCAGTGCGTTTGGCGCGTAGTGCCAGTTGGTGGTCTGCTCGACCGGATAGCCGGTGGTCTTGCCCGCGATCTCCGCGGATTCCCTGGGGTGCGCGTTGGCCCAGTTCGCGGTCTTGGCGATGATGCCGACGAACTCCCGTGCGGCCTTCGGGTGCTTCTGGAGCCAGGCATTGCTCGCGACAAACGGTGCCTGCCCGCCGAGTGGGCCCCATTCGTCATAGGAGGTGAAGGCCTGGGTGAACTTGTCGCGCTGACTCAGCAGCACACCTACGAGAGGAGGATGGAACACACCGAGATCGACTTCGCCGCGTTCGATCGCGGGCGCGATGAGCTCGGGCTTGAGCTGCAGGAACTTGACCCGGTCCAGGTCCACGCCGTTCTTCTTCAGATAGCGTTTGATCACGAGGTCGGTGCAACTGTTGAAATCGGAAAGGCCAATTGTCTTGCCCTCGATCGCTTTCAGATTGTCCTTGGTGATATCGGACCCGGCCTTGGTGAAATAGGCCATATGGGGTTCGTTGGGCAGGTCGAGCATGCTCGACGCGATGGCCGTGAACTTGAAGCCTTTGACCTTTCCGTCGATGTCGTTGTTGAACATGCCGGTTGCGATATCGATGGCCCCTTGGTCGAGTAACTGCACCGCCGGCACGGCGGTGGCGGGCCCGACATACTCGGGACGGACTGAAGCGTTCTTCCAGTAACCCAGTTCGTCGGCGATGCGCACCAGCGACAGGGCGGTCGGCGAATTGGCGAAGCGGAACGTGACGACGCCGTCGTCGGCCTTGCCGCTGCACCCGGACAGCAATACCGGCGTGACCAGAGCGGCCAACCCGAGCGCAATCGACGATTTCCGGAAATGCCGCATACGGCTGGATGTCACCCTGTCCACCTTCTCCACGGATCGAGAATTCTGCCGATTCAATTGCGACGCTAAACTTCCCGCGAATTGCCGACCACCGATTAATTCAGCGTGAGCACAGCTGTGCCGGGATGTCCGGTCGTCACAGTGAATTGACGTGACGAGTGGAAAGGGTCCGCATGATCATCAGTGCACAGCGATTCAGCTTCAAACCCGGCGTCGGCGAGGAAGACAAGGACCGGGCGATCGCGGCGGTGGCCGCACTGGCGGGCGCAGAACCGGTGGCGTTCGCGTTCGTCGGTCAGGATCTGGGTGATCCTGCCGACGGTTTCACCCATGGGTTCAGCATCGGGCTGGCCGATCTCGACGCGCTCGAACGCTATTTCGACGATCCACTTCACGCTGCTGCCGACCGGGTCCTGCTGCCGCTGCTTCAGAAGACCGTCGGCAGCGGAGTATCCGACGACGATGATCCTGAGTTGCGGAAGAAGATCGTCGAACTGCATCAGCGCAGAGTTCAACGAGACCCTGAGTATCTTGCGCTCCTGAATGCGATCCCCGAGACCGCACTGCTCGACGAAACGCGATGAGGGCGGCCAACTAGTAGTTGACCGTGCCGAGCAGTCCGCCGCCGGCGGCGACGGCGTCGCCGGTGATGCTGACGCTGCGGGGTGAGGCCAGGAATGCGACCACGTCGGCCACTTCAGCGGCCTCGACGACCCGGCCGATCGCGTTGTTGGCGATCTGCTTCTCGTACTCGGCGACGTCGAGTCCAGCGGCGTTTGCGGCGGCCTGGTATTGGGGTGTCTTGGTCTCGGTGCGGGTCTGGCCGGGGTGCACCACCGTGACATTGATCCCGTGCGGTCCGAGTTCGTCGGCGAGATTCTTCGTCAGCGCGGCCACACTGACGTTGCGGATACTGCGCACGATCGAATGTGTCTGGCGGTACCCGAGGCCACTGATGTTGATGATCCGGCCCCAGCCCTGTGTCGCCAGATGCGGTGCGACGGCGCGTGCGGTGCGCAGGTAGCCGACCACCTTGATGTTGACATCGGCCCAGAAATCTTTGTCACTGGTGCCGGCCAGGCCGGGAAAGCCCGACCCCACAGCCTGATTCGACGCGTTGTTCACCAGGATGTCGACGCCGCCGAGTTCCTCGACGGCGCGGGCCACCAGCGCCTTGACCGATTCGTCATCGCCGGTGTCGGTGACCACCGGGATCGCCCGCCTGCCGCTGCGTTCGGCAACCTCGGCGGCGGCCTTCTCCAGCGTGTCCTGGGTGCGTGCGGCGAGTATCACGTCGACGCCTTCGGAGGCCAGGGCGTGTGCGATCGCCAGCCCGATGCCCTTACTGCCACCGGTGATGATCGCGCGTTTGCCCGTCAGTTGTAGATCCACGTCCATTCTCCTTGTGTTGTCGGGGTTCGGGTGTTTCACCACCGGGGCCGGGGGAGGCCCAGATGGTCGCGCAGCGTGGTGCCCTCGTACTTGCGACGGAGCAGTCCGCGATCCTGCAGTAGCGGAACCACCTCGTCGACGAACAACGGCAGGCTTTCCTCGATGACGTCGAACATCAGGTTGAAACCATCGACCGCCGAAGTGGCGAACCATGTTTCAAATGTGTCGGCCACTGTGCCGGGCGACCCGACGACGGTGAGGTGGCCGGTGCCGTCGCGCAGCAGCTCACGCAACGGCTTGCCGGATTCGGCGAGGCCGATGATCGACCGCAGGAAGCCTTCGGAGTTGACTTCTTTGCGCTCCTCGAGGTCAACCTTGTGCAGAGGAAGTGGTGCGTCGAGATCGAGCTCGTCGGGGGACAGGCCGAGCCGGCCTGCCAGGTACTGGCGTCCCGAGAGTGACCCGTCGATTCCGTCGAGCTCCTCCCGGCGCCGTGCGGCCTCCTCGTCGGTCGAGGCGAGAGTCAAGGCGGCCCCGGGCAGTATGAGTACCGGTGCCCGGCTTGAGGCCCGCACGGATGCGGCGGCGTCGAGCCTGCGCCGAAAGTCGAGCGCCACATCCAATGTCATCGCCGAGGCGAACACCGCGTCGGCGTAGCGGCTGGCCAGGTCGAGCCCGGCGTCCGAACCACCGGCCTGAAAGATCACCGGCAGGCCCTGCTCTGACGGCGGCACCGTGGATCCGCCGTCGACCGAGAAGAACTCTCCTGTATGGGTGATCGGGTTGACCGCATCCGACCGCGCGAAGACCCCGGAGTCCTTGTCGGCCACGATCGCGCCGGGTGACCAGGTGCGCCACAGTGATTCGACGATTCCGGTGAACTCGCGGGCCCGTGCGTAGCGTTCGGCTTTCGGCGGTGGCAAGTCCAGACCGTAGCTCCCCGCAATGCGGCGGCTGTAGCTCGTGACGACGTTCCAGCCGGCCCGCCCGTGTGACACCCGGTCGAGGCTCTGGATCGATCGGGCCAGATTGTAGGGGTGGTGCCAGGTGCTGGACACGGTGGCGACGAGCCCGACGTACTCGGTGTGTGCCGCGGCGGTCGTCAGGGCGATGACCGGATCGAGCCTGGCCGCCGATGCATTGCGGTCCCAGCCACCGTCCAGCGCGGGCTGGTCGGCGAGGAAGAACGCGTCGAACAGCCCGCGCTCGGCGAGTTGCGCCAGGCGGATGTAGAACTCGCCGGTCGCGGTCGACTCGGGGTCGATGCCGTTGCGTCGCCAGGCCGACTTATAGGTGCCGAGCCCGGGAGCGTTGAGCCCGAGATGCAGTTCGCGCGTGTTCAGAAGAACGCTCCGTTCGGAAGTGGCGCCCCGGTCAGTTCGTGCGCGCCGATGGCCCGGGCTTTGTAGGTCCTCGGGTTGTGCGCGGCCAGCGTGCGGATGTTGCGCCAATGCCGGTCCAGGTGCGAACTGCGCCGTGCCGCAGTGCCACCGCCGACATCGAACAGGTCACCCGCGGCGCGCAAGGCGAGTTCGTCGACGACGACCTTGGCCTTGGCGGCGGCCAGCGCCGCCCGCAGTGACAGGTCGGGCTCATCGGAGGTGCCGTGTGCCGCATAGGCATCCGAGAGCGCGTCGGCGGCCGAGCCCACCAACGCTTCCGCCGCGAAAGCCTGGCTGGACAGCAGTCCCACCGTTTGTTGCAGGATCGGATCGTCGACCGGGCGCTCGGTGGAGGCGTGATAGAACGTGCGCTGCTTGCCCTGTACGAGTGCCGCCGCATCCCGGGTCACCCGGCGCAGGATCCCTGCGATCACCGCGGTGAGGTACAGCTGCGGGAACGTCGCCGAGTAGGGCAGCTCGCCGTAGAGGGTTCCGCGGCTCAGGAGGTTCTCGCGTTCGACGGCGACGTTGTCGTAGCTGGTCGTCCCACTCCCGGTGAAGCGCTGGCCGATTCCGTCCCAGTCCCGCGCTACGTGCACCCCCGGGCGGTCAGCCGGCACCACGACCCGGACCGGATCGCCGTCGGTACCGGTCGCGCTCACGACGAGGTAGTCGGCGTACAGGTTGCCGGTGCTGTAGAACTTGGTCCCCGTCAAACGCAGACCGTCGGGACCGTCGGTGATTGTGGTCTCGAACTCCCGGTTACGCCTGCCCGCCTGCTTGTCGCTCAACTCGGTGGTCGAGGTCCCGAACAGCTTGCCCGCCTTGACCTCGTCGAGCCACCGACCGTCAGCGTTGTCTCGCCGGCGCAAGAGGCTTTCGGTGAAGTTGAAATGATTGCGGACGCTGTGCGCGATGTTGGGATCGACCTCACCGAGGGCGATGACCGTTCGGAACAGCTCGGTCAGGGTCGCGCCGCCGCCACCCTCGGTGACCGGAAGCCGCAGTGCGCCGAGGCGGGCGGCCCGGATCACCTCGAACTCCTCGAACGGGTGGCGGTCCGCGTCGTCACGTTCGACGACGCCGGCGTCGATGTAGGCGAGCAGCGCGTCGAGGTCGGCGGGTGCGGTAATCGTCATGTGTGGTCTCCTCGTTCGGTTCGGGTCGGTGTCACGGTTCGAATGGCACCTGCGCCGAGATGAACTTCCCGCGGTAGGTGGTGCTGAGGTACTGCGCTGTCTCCTTGCCTTCCAGTGCGTGTGCGAGTGCGGACACCCGCGCATCGCCCGCCAGCCTGGCCGGCGCCACCAGGACACGGGAGTACGGATTGCCGGGTCCGGGCTCGATGGCCAAAGCGTCTGTGGCGGCGACGAGTCCGATGGACGACGCGGTGGTCGGGTCCAGGACCACCGCGTCGTAGTTGTGATAGATGTCCTCGGCGTATTCGGTGAAGTCGATCCCACGGATGGCCAGATGTCGTTGCGAATCCAGCACATTGGCGTCGGAAACGGACAGATCGGCCACTGACAGCCCGCCGAACGGGCGGTCGAGTTTCACCAGGTCGACGGTCTGCAACAGGTACAGGCTGCGCGCGAACCCGGCCTTGGTCTCCGGTACGGCCACCTCGGCACCGTGCGGCAGACTCGTGCCGGTGATCGTGTCCGCCACCAGGTTCGAGTTGACCCAGTCCTCGGTGGGCTTGAGATCCTTCCACTTCGACGAGTACAGGGCGTATGGGGCTACGTCGACCTTGGACACGATGCTCAGGGTGCTGTGGTCGTCGGCCTGCTGATTGCCGAGGAAAGCGGGTTGCGTCTGATAGAAGGCGAGGTCGGCCTTGCCTTCTGCCACCTGGGCATTGGCGTCGGCGGCCGCATCCACCAATTCCAGTCTCAGGTCACCGGCGAGATGGTTCTTCGTCACGTACTCCAACACATCGCGGTAGCCTTCGCCGCCCACCTGGATTCGCAGAACTTCGCTTGAGGCATTCTCGGGGTACGCGACCGGCACATCGTCCGAGCAGCCTGACATCGCCGCGGCGATCGATACCGCGGCGAACACAGTTGAAACTTTGCGTACCAATGTCATTGAACCTCCTACAGCACCTGGTAGAAGAACGACGCCAGCTTCGGTCCGTTGCCGTTGTCGAATCGGACGGTGACCTTCCATCGTCCCGGCGCGGGCACGATGAGTCCGGCGCTCCGCCACGTCACTGCGTCGCCGGTGGTCCGGTGCTGCGAGAGCTCCACCGGCAGCCGTGCGACATTGGCCTGGGCTGAGGACAATTCGAGACCCACCTGGGCGTCGGGCGAACCGTCGGGGTCGCGGACCGTGACGACCTGGCTGCCGCGCCGGACCGTGTCGATATCGACGTCGAGCACGTCGGGCCCGCCGAAATCCAGTCGAATGGCCACGTTCGTGGTGTAACTGGCGCGAGCCGGCGTCAGTGACGACAGCGACGATGTCACCCCGACGATCAACAGGGCCAGCAGGGTCTCGACGAGCACGGCCCGGCTCGGAATATGCGTGCGCGCAGCGCGGTAGACGATGTACCCGGCGACGGCCGTCGCCGCCACCAGGCTGATCTTGACCAGGAGCGTGACCCCGTATGACGTGGTGGTCAATGCGGCGAGCGGGCGGATCTGCAGCACGGCCAGGACCACGCCCGCGGCGCCCGCCAACCCCACATGCGCGACGGCGACCCGGTGCCAGCGCTGCGGAACAGATCTGCGCACCAGGGCGATCATGGTCATCCCGCCCAACCACACGGCGACCGCGTAGATGTGGACGAAGGTGAACACGGACGACCAGACGGATGAGCCGCCGTGCCCTCCCAAGGTGACCGCGGAGATCGCGACTGCGGCCTGTACGAGCCCGAGGACCGCCGGACGGAACAACGCCGCCAGGCTGAGGACTACCGCGATCAGCAGGACGGTCCCGAACGGCGTGCGAGCGACCGTTGTCGCCGCCTCCCCTGAGATGTCGGCGACGGACCCGGACTGCTCGACGGCCAGTATGAAGAGCCTGCCGAGCAAGCCCAGAATCAGCAGGGCCGCCCCGATCCGGTAGACGGTCCGGAACCGTTGTGTTCCCAGGGTGTCCGGCCACGCCCAGCGGGCAGCCAACAGCACGCCCGCCGATCCGATCGTGCCCAGGTACACCACGGCCTTGACCGGCAGAAGCACTGCCCGGTCCACTGCCGAAGCACTACCGACCTGCGACCACTGCCCCTGTTCGGTGACCGAGCCGACCGTGAATCGTATCGAGAGCGACACGACATGGGTGTCGGCGGAGACCACCCTGGCGGTCGCCAGATAAGCACCGTCGGGCAGCTTCTCGTTCAGCGGCAACACGATCCGTTGTCGTCCGGCCTCCAGGTGTTGACCCGCCAGTGGGTACCGCGTGCCGTCGACGTCGATCAACTGGGCCGACCCGTCGACAAGCGTGACGGGCTCGTCGAGATCGAAGGTCAACACGGCCGGGGAGGTCTCCAGGCGTGTGCCGTCGGCCGGCGCGCTGGATACGACGGTGGCGTGAGCGGCGGCCGGGGCCGCCGTCCACAGCAGGCCTGCGGCTGCGGCGGCGATCATCATGAGCCCCCACAGCGCGGCGCGTGTCCGCGGCACACCCCTAGGACCTGCGCCGCAGCGCGACGGCCAGGGCAGCGGAACTCCCGAGCGCGAGTACGAGAGCGACGACCGAGGTCGCGCGCCACAGCCACGAGTCGCCGTCCGCCGATTCGGCTGCTACCAGCGCGGGTGCGCCGTGGCCGTCATGCGCGTGGCCCGCTTCCGCCGCTCCCAAGGTCACGACCGGTGCCGGATGTTCGGGTTCACTGTCCTTGTCGACGGCGATCTCGTTCCACGACACCACCGAACCGTCGCTGTAGGACTGATCCGAAAGGAGCGAGACGGTTTCCGCGTTCTCGGGCCACGGACCCGCGGAGAACGCGAACTCACCGTACTCCGTGGGTTTGATTCCGCCGGCCTTGTCGATCGCGCGCCAGGTGATCCGGGACACCCGTTGGCCGTCGCCGGTTGGCTCGGTCTCCACATCCGCCGTCCACCCGGGAATCGGCAACGTGCGGGCCGAGGTCAGCTCGATGTTGTCGGGCACGGTCACGGTCACGCCGATCGTGGATGCCCGCTCGGATTCGGTCGGCACGATGAGCCGCACGATTCCGTAGCCGCCCCGCGGAGGTTGCTGTCCTTCGTCCACCCGGACATGGGCGGCCGCTGGTGCCGCCGTGACGATGATGCCCGTCACCGCGGCAGCGGTAACACCAAACATGCGAAGGAATTTCGAGGTCATGGTCATTGCGATCTAGTCCCAGTTCTCGGCGATAAGGCGATAGGACGCGCTGCGGTCCTCAGGGGCGTAGACGATGGTGCTCACCAGAAGCTCGTCGGCGGACACGCTGTCGGTCAGGGCGCGCAGCTTGTCGACCACGAATCCCGGGGAACCGGCGAAACTCAACGCACGGGAGTCGGCGAACTTCTGGCTGTCCGGCTCGATGAACCCGCCGCCGGTGACCGGTTCGGACGGCAGATAGGTTCCACGGGCCCGCAGACTGGCCAGTGTCCGCAGATACGTTTCCTCCAAACGCGCTCCCAACTCATCGGTTTCAGCCGCTATGGCGTGTGCGGATACGCCGACGTAGGGGGAGTCCAGCCGCTTGGACGGCTGGAAATCGTCCCGGTATCGCTGCACCGTGCCGACGATGTCGTTCTTGACGCTGTGCGCATTGACGAAGAGCGGAAGACCGTACTTGGCGGCAATGGTCGCACTCCAGCCTGATTCACCGCCGAACACGGCGAGCCCGAGATCCTCCTGATAGCCGGGGGAGACCCGGTACTCCTCGCCACCGACCACTGCGACCGGGCGCTCAAGGTAGTTGAGGATCTCGCGGATGCGCGACTCGTCGTCAGGCACCGTGAGTGGAGCGTTGGACAGATATCCGAGCAACTCGAACAGGAAGTCACTGCCGTTGGCCGCCACGGCGATATCGCCGTCCTGACTCCCCGGGTGCGCCGTGACCGCCGTCAGGATCTCGCTGATCTCCCGGTAGGGTGCCGACTTGCCGTAGCCCTGCTTGGAACGGCCGAGTCCGAGCACCACCCGGCCCGGTGCCACCGCAGCCAGCGAACCGAACTCCTCGGCAACTTCCAGGCTGGTGTGAAACGGCAGCACTGTCGCTGCCGAACCCAGCTTGATCCGGTTGGTGGCCTGGATGACGAGGGCGATCAGGATCGCCGGCGCCGACGAGGCTCGGCCCTGGTCCAGGTGATGTTCGGCGAACCAGTACGAGGCATACCCGAGATCTTCCACCTCGCGGGCGAGTTGGACGCTGCTGCGGATCGCGGCGCCGCTGCTCGTCCCCCTCGGGACAGGCACCTGATCGAGTACCGATAGTTGTGTCATATGCCGCCCGTCTACTTGTTGGTAAGACCGAGTTGCCAGGCAGTCAAGCGCTTTTCGACCCCGGCGAGCAGGAGGTTGAGGGTGACACCGATGATGCCGAGCACCACGATTCCCGAATACATCGCCGCGATTTGATAACTCTCCTGGCTGGATCGGATGTAGATGCCGATTCCTTCTGTAGCACCGAGGTATTCGGCTGCCACCAAGGCGGTGAAGGCGTAGGACGCCGCGAGCCGCACTCCTGGGAAGATGTTCGGGACGGAGGCCGGTAGTACCACCCGGGTGAAGATGTAGACGCGTCCGGCCCCGAGCGTGCGCGCCGCGTTGAGCAGAATCTTCTCGACTCCCTTGACGGCATTCACGGTGCTGATGAAGACCGGCCAGAACGCCGCCCACGTGACGATTGCCACCTTGGACTGTTCGCCGATGCCGAAGAACAGCAGGAACACCGGGAACAACGCCAGGATCGACAGGCTGCGAAAGAACAGCAGGACCGGGTCGAATGCCTTCTCCAGCACTCGGACCGAGCCCACCAGGATGCCGAGAACCACGCCGAGTCCGGTCCCGATCAGGAAGCCTGACAGACCGCGGCGCAAGCTGGGCCATACCTGTTGGCGCAGATCACCCCCGGCGGCCAGTCCGTCGGCGAGCTTGCTCAGCACGGTGTGCGGCGGTGTCAGGAACTTCGGGTCGAGCACCCCGGTGGCGGTTGCCGACCACCAGGCGAACACCACCAGCGTGATGCCGACAGCCCCGTAGAGATACTTGTCGTACTTGGCCAGCCGTGCACGCCACAGGGGAGTTCGCGGGGACGCGCCGGGGGCAGGCTCGACGGTCGGTCTCGGCTGTCCGGCTGTGGGAGTAGCCGCTTCAGTTGTTACCAACTTCGACCTCCTCCTTGAGGATCTGCGCCACCTGACCACGGACACGGCCGAATTCCGCGCTGGCGCGGGAATCGTCGTCGCGTGGCCTCGGCAGGCTCACGTCGATGAGGTCTTTGACCGAACCCGGCCGTTTCGTCATCACCGCGATCCGGTCCGACAGAAAGATCGCCTCATCGATGGAGTGGGTGACGAACAGGATCGTCTTCTTGCGCGCACCCGACTCCCAGATCCGCAACAGTTCGTTCTGAAGGAACTCTCTGGTCTGGGCGTCCAACGCGGCAAACGGTTCGTCGAGGACGAGAACCTCGGGGTCGTAGGCCAACGATCGCGCGATCGCGACCCGTTGGCGCATACCACCGGAGAGACGATGGGGAAGGTGGTGCGCGAAGTTCTCCAGGCCAACGGTTTTGAGGATCCGCTGCGATGTCTTGTGGCGTTCGTCCGATGGAATGGACCGCACCTTCAGCCCGACTTCGACGTTCTTCTGTACCGACAACCACGGGAACAGGGCGTAGCTCTGAAAGACCACCCCGACGTTCTTGCTCACCCCGCGTACGGGTGAGCCGTCCAGCAGTAGCTCACCGCCGTCGTAGCTCTCCAGGCCCGCCAGGATGTTGAGGAAAGTGGACTTGCCACACCCGCTGGGGCCGAGCAATGCCAGGAATTCACCCTCACGGATGTCGAGGTCGAAGGTTCGCAGTACCTCGGTCACGGTCGGCGCGCCTTTGACGCCTTTGCCGATATGGGGGAACTCCTTGTGCAGGCCTCGGGCGCGGATCTTGACACCGGCGGTATCGGCGGGAGATTCGGCGATGCTTGCCTGGGGCATGTCAGATCTCCCCGTCGGTCAAGATCTCGGTGTTGTCGGCCTGGGAATCGATCAGGGCGGGAGATTTTGCGTACGGGTTGAATTCGTTGGTGGCGATGTCTTCCGGCTTGAGCTTGGATTCTTCGGGTGTGAGGGTTCCGACGCGTTCGGCCAGGCCCCACCAGAAACCGGTCTGTTCCTTGTCGAGGATCAGATTGTTCGCGTAGTAGTACTTGGTGATCTGCTCCTTGGGCAGACCGGTGAGCTTGGCGACGATGTCGCGGTACTCCTCGGGATGGGCGTTGCCCCAGTTGGCTACCTTGGCGAGAATCCCGATGAACTCCCGGGTCTGCTCGGGATATTTCCGGATGAACTTGCCGCTGGCACTGATCGGAGCGAGCCCACCGTCGTTTCCGGAATTGTTGAAGTCGGAGAATGCGACCTTGACGTCGGGATCGGTGCGCAGCACGCCGTTGAGCGGCGGATGGATCACCGCCAGATCCACACCGCCCTGCTGAAGTGACTGCGGCAGAAGGCTTTCGGACTGGGTCAGAAATTTGACCTTGCCGATGTCGACACCGTTCTTGACGAGGTAGTCCTTGAGGATGAACTCGGCGCAGCCCTTGAGCGAGGCCAGCCCGACCGTCTTTCCTTCCAACTGCTTGAGGTTGGTCTCGTCGAGATCGGAGTCCTTGCGTACGAAGTACTCCATGTGCGGCTCGTCCTTGGTCGTGTAGGTGCGCGAGGCGATGACCTTCAGGTCGACCCCGGCCGCCACGGCCGACAACGAGCGGTTGAACATGAACGACGCGAACGTGATGTCACCCGTCCCGAGCAGCGCGGGCAGCTGGCCGGAATCGACCGCACCCACATACTCGGGACGGATGCTGGCTTTGTCCCACAGGCCGAATTCGTCGGCGATCTTCACCAGCGACGGCGCCTTGGGATCTTCGGACCACTTGAAGTGGACCGGGTTGTTCGGGTCGGCGGGAACAACCTTGTCATCTTGCGCCAGGTCGGAGGAACCGCCCGATGAACACCCGGCGAACGTGGTCGCCGCGAAGGCCACCGCGATGAGGGTGACGGCACCGCGGCGGAATCGACTGGGTATCTTGCTCCGCGAATCGAGCATGAGGTACCTTCCCTCGGCTGACGGATTGCGTTGGTTCATGGTCAAGCGGATAGCGCTGCGCGACAAGGAATATCGGCTACCAGAACGGTTAAGCTCAGCTACATCGGGGATGGGACGCGGCGGGGCCGCGCGCAGGCCTGTTCGGTCAGACCGAAGCGGCGGCGGGAGTGCCGGAATCAGCCCCGAGCTTGGCGAGTGCGGCCGCGGCGTCCAGTGAACGCACTGGGCGGCCGACCCTGGCGTGTTCGGCGGTGACGCGTTGGATCAGCTCGTTGACAGGTGCCTGCTGACCGTGAAGGCGGGCCTGCAAGACGATTTCGCCGTTGAACCAGTCCGTTTCGACCTGGCTGTGCCCGCGGGCCACGCTCTGCCAGGTGGAGCTGAAGTAGTCGTCGTGCACCCGGCCCTGAAGCAGATCGCCACGACGTTGCGCGTCCTGTTCGGCGGTCACGAAAGGGATCCGGGCCGCTGTGAGGACCAGTTCGGCTTCGGTACGTGCGCGCGCGACCAGTTCGTCGGCCTGGGGGCCGGGACAGTACACGGCAGCCACACCGTTGCCGAGATTCGCGATCAGCTTGCGGTGCTTCCACGCCATCACATCGTCGCGGACCTGGGAATGGAAGCCGGCGGCACGCAGGGTCGCCGCAACGAGGTCCGCCTGCTGGTCGTGCCCGCTCGGGTAGGCGCCCAGGTCGAGAATTCCCGCAACCGGATAGCTTTGTTGTACAACGACTCCCGATTCCAGATGGGCGGCAGGGAGCATCACGGTGATGCCGTACACGTGAGCGAACCTCCGCAGCGCCGCAGCCTCGTTGGCCACTCCGTTCTGGGCGACGAACACCCGCGTCGCCGCGGGAGCGTGGGCGCTGAGATCATCCAGGGCCCTAGCGGTCTGGTGGCTCTTGACTGCCAGAATCACCACCGGGTCGTCGGACCAGTCGACCTGGCCGGCGTGGGCAGCGACTGACAGGTTCACGGTATCTGCGCCGGCCTGCGTGACCAGCGTGAGACCGCCGGCGCGGATCGCTTCGAGGTGCGCGCCGCGGGCCACTGCGGTCACCTCGAATCCGGCCAGTCGTAGCCGCGCGGCGATCACCCCGCCGATGGCCCCCACGCCGTACACCACCACCGGGCGGGTCAGAGTTGTCGCCATTGGGGAGCCTCGATTCTGGTTTGCTCAGTAGGCCAATGGCGCCGGATTGCGCAACAACGGCAGCAGTTGATCGCCAACCCGGGCGACCTCAGACTGGTAGGGAGTGTCGGACAGGACGAAATGCCGGATACCGAGGTCGGCATAGCGCGCGAGGGCGGCGGCGACCTCGGCGGCCGAACCGACCAGCCAAGTAGTGCCCGCGCCACCACCGCCGTAGCGGCCGGGGGTGGTGTACAGACATGAGTCGAGCACTTCACCACGATTCGTGAGGTCGAGCAGGCGCTGTTGCCCGACCGCGGGGCCCTGCCCGTACCCGTGTAGGTCCGGTTTGCCTGCGATGGACGCGATCTTGGCCTCGGCGGCGCGCCATGCCTCCGCGGAACTGTCCCGGATCAGGGTGGTCACCCGCAGTCCGAATTCCAGCGGGGGATGTGTCCGGCCGAGCTTGTCGGACAACGTTGTGAGCCGGTCGATCCGCTCTGCGATCCCGTCCAGGGGTTCACCCCAGAACAGTTGCACGTCGGCTTCGGCCGCGGCGACCTCCTCGGCCGCCGCAGAAGCTCCGCCGAAGTACAGCCTGGGGTGGCGTCCACGCTCGGCGCCGAATGTTCGCGGAGCCACGGTCGAATGCTCGACATGGAAGTGTTCACCGGAATAGGTGACGTCTTCGTCGCGCCAGAGTCGGCGCACCACCTGCAGGAATTCTCGGGTTCGGTCGTAGCGCCGGGACTTGTCGAACTCGCCGTCCCCGTAGGCCGCAAGATTGTCGGTGCCGCTGACGATGTTGATGAACAGACGACCGCCACTGAGCTGGTCGAGGGTGGCTGCCGCACTGGCGAAGTGGGCGGGGTGCCAATAGCCGGGTCGAACCGCGACCAGTGGGGTGAATGCCGTGGTCCGCGCGGCGACTGCGGTCGCCACGGTGAACGTGTCCGGTCGGCCCCACCCGGTGCCGATGAGTGCACCGCCCCAACCGTGTCGTTCGGCCCGCAGGGCCAGATCTACGGAATAGTCCAGGGTGCCCCAGCCCTCGATGGTGTCGTCTCCGCGGTGGCCGGGGTCGACGGTGTTCGGTATGTACCAGAGGAATTCGCGATCGGTCGCACTGAGTGGTTCCGCGGGGAGTGTCATCGGGGATCCCCGGCGGCGCTAAGGTCGGCCAGCACCAGATCGCGGGTGATCGCCTCGGCTAGGCGTGGAACCCCGATCCGCAGGCTCGGGATGTCGCCGACCGGTCGACCGAAACTGACGTTGGCGCCGATGCTGAACACGTGGATGTCGGCCAACCACGGTGCCGATCCCAGCTCCTTCTCGGCGAGCTGGTAGCCCGGGCCCAGATAGGGTGCCACGCCGAGGATCTCGTTCCCCAGCCCGGGCGGGGCGGGGTATACGTCCTGCCAGCGCGCGATGTAGGGCGCGATGGTGGCCAGTTCGGGACGGGTGGCCGGATCTTGCTGGTAGCCGGTGCCTGCGATGACGAAGTCGAATGTCCGCGCCCCGTCGCCCGCCTCGACCAGGACCCTGCCGTCCCGCTCGGACGCCGACGACCAGGGCGCCGAAACATGCAGGTGGTAGTTGGGAAAAGCGGCGGCGCGGGCAACAGAGTCTTCGGGCACGTTGGCCCCCTGCCGGGCCGCCCTGACCCGTTGCTCCCACCGTTCGGCATCGCTGAGCAGGTGAAACACGTCCTGAACCAGTGGATTGGGACGGTTGGCGAGATTGGCGACCACGACGGCAGGTCGGCGCGTGTACACATGCACCTCGGTCGCGCCGGCCTCCAGGGCGGTGGCGGCCGCATCGTAGGCCGACGCCGCCGCTCCGAGGACGGCAACGGTCTTCCCGCGCAGAGCATCGAAGTCGATCAGGTCCGCGGTGTGCGCCCACAGCCGGTTGGAGAGTCCCCGTAGCTCGGCGGGGATGTGCGGCCCTCCGGTGCCCGAGACGCCACCGGCCAGAACCAGCTTGCGAGTGTGCTCGGCCCAGCGGCGTCCGTCCTGCTCCAGGGTCAGCCGAAGGCCGGTGGTGCCGGGTGCGATGTCGGTGACCCGGATTCCCCGGCGTACCGCTATCCCGGTCTGCTCCCGAAACCAGCTCAGGTAGTCGGCCCAATCGGATGTCGGGATCCGATCGATGTCATCGAAAGCACTTGCGCCGCGGTTGCTTTCGTACCAGGCCCGGAAGCTGAGCGCAGGATTGCCGAGCTCGGGTCCCGAGATCGATTTGGCGGTCCGCAGGGTGCGCATCCTGGCCCGGGACTGCCAGGCCAGATCGGCATCCTGCTGACCGGAATCGATCACCGTCACATTGGCCACTCCCGCCCGCAACAGCGCATGCGCGGTGGTGATACCGCTCTGGCCGGCACCGATGATCGCCACATCGTGGTCCACGTCGTCGCGCGGTGCGATCCAGTTGTTGCCGTCGAGCCCGAGCAGGCGAAGAGACTCCCGGGCGGCGAGATCGGCCGTGGTGATGTCGAGGTCCTGAGTGGTCATCGAAGTGTCGCCTCCGTGAGCAGGTGAGAGTTGGCCGGCCGGGCCAACCCGTAGTGGCCGCGCAGCGTGGATGCGGTGTATTCGGTCCGGAACAGCCCGCGGGCCCGCAGGATCGGCACCACATGGTCGACGAACAGCTCAAGGCTGGACGGCAGTGTCGGCGGCATGATGTTGAAACCGTCGGCGACGCCACCGCGGAACCACGTCTCGATGGTGTCGGCCACCTGCTCAGGGGTGCCGGTGAACGTCCGGTGCCCGCGGCCCCCGCCGAGGCGGCCGATCAACTGGCGCACGGTGAGACGGTCGCGCCGGGCCAGTTCGACGATGAGCGTGTAGCGGCTCTTGGCACCCTCAATGGCGTCTTCGGACAGCAGTTCGTCGGGCAACTCGCGATCCAGATCCAGTTGTTCCAGCGGTATCCGCAGGGTCGAGGCGAGCTGTCGGTGCGCGTACTCCGGGACGATGGCCTCGTCGAGTTCACGGTCTTTGGCGGCGGCCTCGGCTTCGGTGCTGCCGATGACCGGGACGATGCCCGGCAGGATTTTGATCGTGTCCGGGTCGCGGCCGCCGGCGATGGTGCGAGCCTTGAGCTCGGTGTAGAACGCTCGCGCCTCCTCGAAGGTCTGTTGCGCGGTGAACACCGCCTCGGCGTAGCGGGCTGCCAGTGCCTTGCCGTCCTCGGACGAGCCGGCCTGAACCAGCAGGGGATAGCCCTGCGGGGACCGTGGGATGTTCAGCGGGCCCTCCACAGAGAAGTGCTCACCGCGGTGAGCGGGTGGGTGGATCTTTGATCGATCACCCCACACTCCGGCGGCCTTGTCCGCGATCACTGCGTCGTCTTGCCAACTGTCCCAGAGCTTCTGGGCGACCTCGACGAACTCGTCGGCGCGCGCATAGCGTGACGTGTGGTCAGGTAGCTCGTCGAGGCCGAAATTGCGGGCCGCGTCCACGGTGGCGGTGGTGACGATGTTCCAGCCCGCGCGCCCGCCGCTGACGTGATCCAGCGAAGCGAAGCGGCGGGCCAGGTTATAGGGCGAGTTGTACGAAGTTGACGCCGTGGCGATGAGTCCTATCCGTTCGGTGACCGCGACCAGCGCCGTCAACAACGTCAACGGCTCGAGCACCCCGAGCGGACGGCGGCCCACGTCGCCGTTGAGCTGCGGGCTGTCGGCCAGGAACAGTGAGTCGAAGGTGCCGCGTTCGGCGATCCTGGCCAGTTCGGCGTAGTGGTTGACGTCCGTCGCTGCGAACGGATTGCTTTCGGGCAGGCGCCACGACGCCTCATGGTGCCCCGTGCTCATGAGGAACGCGTTCAGGTGCAATTGACGAGCGCTCACCTACCTGGCCTCCTGGGTGTGTGCGAAACCTGTTGATGTATCAGGTCGCAACGTATCCGCACCGCCCGGATTAATCTGCAAACCCCCGCTACGGGAATGCTGAAGCCGAACTGCGACGTCCGGGCGTCACGATGCGACACCGAGCGATTCGGAGGGCTGTCCAGGTAGGGCCTCGTCTGCGATCGCCCGCAATATCCGCAGGATCAGCGCGATGTTCGGATCGCGCTGGCGCCCGGCGCGGACGACGGCGCTGATGGCCCGCCCGCCGAGCTCGATGCCTCCGACGAGCAGACTCTCCAGGTTGGCAGGAACCGACAGCCGGGGCACGATCGCCGACGCGATCTCGGTTGCCGCCAGCTCGCAGATGTTCTGGGCCCCGATCAGCCGGTGCTTGACCTGTGGCGTGAAACCGGCGCTCTCGCAGGCATGTATGGCGGCGATCCCCAGCCCCGAATTCTGCGGACCGGTAACCCAGAACCCATCGGCGAGCGCTGACAGGCCCTGCTTGCGGATTCTCAGATGAGAATGGGTGGGGGCCAACAGCACGAGCGGCTCGAACAACAGCGGCACGGTGGTCAGTCCGCCGGTCGATTCCGCGCCGAGGAAGTCGTACTGGCAGGTGATCGCGACGTCGACCTCGCCCTGGCGAAGTAACCGCAGCGCTGCTGCGCTCGTGTCCTGTTGGACCTGCACACGCAGGTTCGGCTCCTCGGTGCTGAGGCGCTGCATCAGGGGCACGGCCAGGGTCGGAATTCCCATGTTGAATGTGGCGATGGCGACCTGCCCGGACACCCGGTCCCGGGTTTCGGCCACCGCGCTCATGGCCTCGTCGACGGCGACGAGAACGCGGCGGACATGCTCGGCGAGGACCTGGCCGCTGCGGGTCAAACCGAGAGTCCGGCCGTCCCGTCGGAAGAGCACGGCTCCTGCTTCTTCTTCGAGCACACGAAGCTGTTGGGATACAGCAGAACTGGTGATGCTGCGCCGCTCGGCCACGGCGGTCACCGAGCCCAGGTCGGCCAGATCGGACAAGAGCATCATCCGGCGGAGGTCCAGCATCAGACACCCCCGGTACTGCGATGGGCGGCGGTAGGCAGGAGAGACATGGTGGACCTCATCAGCTCGGTACGAATATGCGGCTGACACCCCACGGACGGCAGCGGCGTCGATCGGTGATTGTCGATGGTGGCTGTAGGACAGCGCGACGAGCAGCGGCCCGAAGCTGCTTCAGCGACAACAGATCGCGCTACAGTCGCGCATGAGATCGACGTGTAGCGAAGTGGTGAGGTCCGTCGAATTCACAGAGTCGATGATGGCAGAAGGACCCGGGTGGACGCATCGGCGTTGCGCCCACCACGGGTCCTGACAATGGCCCTGAGCAGGGCTTTACACGGGACTGTCGGCAGGAATCACCGCGGTTGTAATTCCCGCGTCATCAAGGCGACGCTGGGCCTCGGCATACACATCGGCCGGCAGCGGACCACGGCGCGCGGCAACCGCGTTCTGTCGCACATGGTCCGGGTCGGCCGTCCCGGCGATGATTGTCGTAACCCCCGGAGTCGTGATCGCATACCGCAGCAGGAATCCCTGCTGGCTGTCCTGGTCGCGAAGCTCGTCGAGGCCGGTGTCGGCCCAGGTGACCGGACGTCCGTCGACAGTGGTCTTCTCGCGCTTGCCCGCCTGGGCCACACCGCCTCGCACGATGATGCCGAAGCCGCGCTCACCGGCGATCTGGATACGTGTCTCCAGATCGCGTTCGAGGGCCGAGAACGGCACCTGGAACGCCGAGAACTCTTCGATCTGCAGGTGATCGTCGATCTCGGGGAGCGTGGAGGACACTCCGAATGCCAGGATCTTGCCTTCCGCACGCAGCTCGGTCAGGGTCTCGACCGCACCGTCACGCCGTAGCACCTGCAGAGACGGGCTGATGTGCAGTTGCACCAGGTCTAGGCGGTCGGTGCGAAGCCGTCGCAGACTCTGCTCGACGCCGGCGCGGATGTTGGCCGGGGAGTAATCGTGTGGAAGCGGTCCAGGCGGGGCATCAGGGTGGAAGTCCAGCGGGCATCCCGCTTTGGAAGCCAGGAAGTACTCATCGCGCCGGGCACCGATATGCCGGCCGATGCGCTCCTCGCTGAGGGCGTAGTCCACCGAGGTATCGATGAAGTTGATGCCTTCGTCGAGCACGGTGTTGAGCACCTCTGCGGCCACCGACTCGTCCAGCGGCCTCGGATTACGGTGTGGTTCTCCGCGTAGTTCCATGGCTCCGAAACCGAGGACGGTCACCTGCGGTCCGCTGTCACCGAGCCGGCGCCGTTCCAGATCACTCACGTGTGTATGCCTCCCATGCGTTGTAGTCGTAAGCGATGGTGATTGCCCCCAAGGACCTCATCAAGGGCCGCACGCTACGCGATCCGTTAATCAGATCTGTCCGGTCGTGCCAGACATTAAGCGGCTCTGAACGGTTCCGGTAGCCAAAGACTGTTGTTCAAGCCAACCCGGACGCTGACGCTAACCATTGCGAGATCCGGCCCGCCGGCTCGCCAGCCCAACGCCGAGTCAAGACAAGGGAGTCAGCACATGACCGACCTCACCGAAAAAGTAAGGGAAAGTAGCCCTCTCGCCGACACCGGTCTGGACATCGTGCCGGTCGCCGGATACATCGGCGCCGAGGTCCGCGGTGTCGACCTGCGCGGCGAGCTGGAGGCCGGCGTCGTGGACGAGATCCGCAGTGCGCTGCACACCTACAAGGTGATCTTCTTCCGCGATCAGGAGATCGGCCATGCCGAACAGATCGCGTTCGCACGGAACTTCGGGAAGGTGACCCCGGCCCATCCGCACGAGGAGGAGCCGCCGGAGGGGTTCCCCGAGATCCTGCCGATCGACAGCCGTCGCTATGAGCGCCATCTGGGCCGCAAGCGCACCTCGTACGACAACAGCTGGCACACCGATGTCACGGCATTGGTGAACCCGCCCGCGGCGTCGATCCTGCGCGCGCACATTCTGCCGCCGTACGGCGGTGACACGGCGTGGACCAATCTCGTCGCGGCGTATGAGAACCTGCCCAAGGAACTGCGCGACTTCGCCGACAAGCTCGACATCAAGCACCAGTTCAACGCCCGTGCGGTGGCAGGCAGCCAGCGGGACCGCAAGGTGCGGGAGGCGAACCTGGTGACCTATCACCCCGCGGTCCGGGTACATCCGGTCACGGGGGAGCGTGCCCTGTTCGTCAGTCCCGGCTTCACCCGTGGTGCCCGCGAGATCCGGGGTTACTCGCCGACCCAGAGCGAGGCCATCCTCAAGCTGCTGTGGGACGAGGCGACCCGCACCGAGTACACGGTCCGGTTCCGTTGGGCTCCGGGCAGCATCGCGTTCTGGGACAACCGCGCCACCGCGCACCTGGCGATCGCCGACGCCGGCCACCTCGACTACGACCGGGTGCTCTACCGCGTCACCCTCGAGGGAGATGTCCCCGCCGGCGTCGACGGACGAGTCTCCGAGTCCGTTTCCGGTGAACCGTTTTTCGGATCCTGAAGAAAGAAGACAACTTATGACAGAGGCATCGACCGCGATCGAGCATCGCCGGCTGGGCACCGGCGGGCCGGAAGTGTCGGCAATCGGGCTGGGGTTCATGAGCTTTCGGACGTCCGCCGGCGCCGAGGATGAGAAGCAGGCGACCGAGTTGGTCGCCGAGGCGATCGATCTGGGCGTCACGTTGTTCGACACCGCCGACGTATACGGCCCCGAGTTCAGCGAGATCCTGCTCGGTAAGGCGATTCGGGGCCGGCGTGATGCGCTGACCATCGCCACGAAGTTCGGCAATGCGCTGGATCGTGACACCAACCCCGACGCGCGCGCCCTGGACGGTCGGCCCGAATACGTCCGCACCGCGATCGAGGGGTCGTTGCGCCGCCTCGGGGTGGAGCACATCGATCTGTACTACCAGCACCGCGTCGATCCCGAGGTGCCCATCGAAGACACCGTCGGGGCATTGGCGGAACTGGTCGCGGCGGGCAAGGTCCGCCATATCGGCCTTTCCGAACCCGGTCCGCAGACCCTGCGCCGCGCCCACGCGGTCCACCCGATCGCCGCGATCCAGAACGAATGGTCGTTGTTCACCAGGGATATCGAGGCCGATACCGTGCCGGTCGCCCGCGAACTCGGTATCGGCATCGTGCCCTACTCGCCGTTGGGCCGCGGTTGGCTGACCGGGCGGGTGCGCAGCGCCGAGGACGTCAAGGGGGTGCAGAGCCGTCATCCGCGTTTCGGCGCCGACGTGTTCGACCACAACCGCGCGCTGGCGGACACCGTGACCGAGATCGCGGCACAGATCGGTGTCCGGCCCAGCCAGGTCGCGCTGGCCTGGGTGCTCTCGCGGGGCCAGGACGTGGTGCCGATCCCGGGAACGCGCCATCGGGAGTTCCTGCGGGAGAACCTCGGCGCGCTGACGGTGGAGCTCGGCGCGGAACACCTGGGTCGACTGGAATCCATTGCCGATCAGGTCGGGGGCCACCGGTCGATCCGGCCGGAGCACCTGGGTGTCGAAGCTCCAGTGGCGGCGGCTTCGTGACCGTCATCGCCCGTTACGGCGACATCGACGCGGTGCTGGGGGTGCACAGCGAGACGCTGGCACTGCAGCTCGCGCATCGGTCGGTGCGCAAGTTCACCGCGGAACCGGTGACCGATGAGCAACTTTCGGCGCTGGTCGCCGCCGCCCAGTCGGCGGCGACCAGCTCGAATCTGCAGCCGTGGAGCGTGATCGCCATCCGTGATCCGCAGCGCAAGGCCCGGCTGGCGACGCTGGCCAACAACCAGCAGTTCATCAACGAGGCCCCGCTGTTCCTGGTCTGGGTGGCCGATCTGGGACGGGCCCGCCGGCTGGCGCAGCGGTCGGGGGCCGCGCTGGATGGCGCGGACTACCTGGAGACCACGATCATCGGTTTCGTCGACACCGCACTGGCCGCCCAGAACGCGGTGGTGGCCGCCGAATCATTGGAGCTGGGTGCGGTTTTCGTCGGCGCGATCCGCAACCACCCCGAAGAGGTGGCGGCCGAGCTGGGACTGCCGCCACACGCCGTGGCCACGTTCGGCCTCGCGGTCGGTACCCCGGACCCTACGGAGAACGCGGGAATCAAGCCGCGGTTGCCCCAGGACGCGGTGCTGCACCGGGAGCGGTACGACGCCGAGGCAGCGGATTCGCATCTGCCCGCCTACGACGAGCGGCTGGCGGTCTACAACAACCGCTACGGCCTGTCGGGCAGCTGGAGTGAGCGGGTGCTGAGCCGGCTGGCCGGCCCGCATTCGCTGTCCGGGCGGCACCGGCTGCGCGAGCAGCTGGAACGCCTCGGCTTGCCCTCGCGCTGACCGGGCGACACGCAACGAGCCGCTGAGCAGAAATGCTCAGCGGCTCGTTTCGCGTAGGACCGGTGATCAGAAGAAGCCGGTGTCGGGCAGTCCCGCCCCGTTGACCGCGACATCGCCGAGCACCCGTGCCTTGTAGACAGTCGGGTTGTGGGAGAAGAGGGTTCGAAGATTGCGCGAATGCCGGTCCAGGTGCGACGTCGACCGCACCGACGAGGCGCCACCGGCGTCGAAGATGCGCGAGGCGGCCCGTAGTGCGGGCTGTTCGATCGCCACCTTGACCCGGGCGGCGGCCACTGCGCCCTGATCCTCCAGGCGGGCGTCGATCCCGCTGACCCGGGCGGTGTCGAGGGCCGGGGCCAACTCGGTCGCCGCCCGCAGCACCAACGCCTCGGCGGTGTAGGCCACCGCGTCGATCTCGCCGACGATCTCCAGCAGCTGTGGGTCGGCCGAGGGGGTGTCGGTGGTGGCGAACGTGTAGGTGCGGTGGCGATCACGGACCAGCGTCGCGGCCTCGGCGGTCAGGGTCTTCAGGATTCCGGCCGCGATCGCGTGCAGGTACAGCTGCACCAACGCGCCGCGCGCCCGGTCCACTCCGACATTCGTACCGATCGGCAACACCTCGTCGTCGTGCACCGCGACATCCTCGAATACGGTTGTCCCGCTACCGGTGTGGCGTTGGCCGATGCCATCCCAGTCGTCCGCGTGGACGATGCCGGCCCGGTCGGCCGGAATCACCGCGGCGACCGGGGCCCCGTTCTCGTTCTCGGCGGTGGCGCGCACGTAGTCGGAGAACTGGGCGCCTGTGCTGTAGAACTTGCGGCCGGTCAGTCGCAGCCCGTCGGCGGTGCGCACCAGCTTCGTGTCATAGGCCTGGCCACCCACTCGGGCAGTGGTCAGCTCAGAGCTCACCCCTCCGATCAGATGGCCTTCGGCCACCACCGACAGCCAGCGCTCCTTGGCCGCGCTGCCCGGGACACGCTGAAGTTCTTCGACCGTCGCGTAGTGCACCCGCAGGATGTGGGTCAGGTCGGGGTCGGCCTGGGCCAGCCTGATCGCCAGTTCGAAGAACTCGGGCACGGTGAAGTCACCGCCGCCGAGGTCGCCCGCCAGCCGTGCCGCGCCCAGGCGGTGCTCACGCACCAGGCTCAGGCCGTGCCCGGGTGGCTCGTGCCCGCCCTCGTCCAGGCGGCGGCGGTAGTCGGCCGCGATCTCGTCGAGCACCTCCTGAAGTTGTTGTCCCCGTGGAACGGCGCGTGCCGTCAATACTGAATCGGTGGTCATCGGTGTCAATCCTTTCCGGTGATTGCGGCCGGGCTGTCGTCGATCCAGGCGTCGTAGAACCAGGGCACCGAGTTGGCCGCGTTTGCGAATCCCCGCACCCGTGGGGCGACGGCGAATATCTGGGTGTCTTCGAGCAGCGGAATGGAGTACGCGTTGTCGATGACGTAGTTGTTGTATTTCTCAAGTACTTTCAGTCGCTGGCCCGGATCGGTGGCTTCGATCTGGGCATGCAGCATGCGGTCGATCGCCGGGTCCGCGCCGTCGAGGGCGTACAGATCACCGCCCTTGCTGTCGTAGTTCTGCCACAACCGCACCGGGTCGGCGGTGGGCCAGCCGTTGCGCCGCAGGCCCACCGAATCCTCGATGCTGGCGGTGGGGTAGTTGGCGAAGTCGGTCTGACGGATGACCAACCGGATGCCGATGCGCCGCAATTGGCGCTGGATGAGTTCGTACATCGGCTTGGCAGTGTGGTCGTAGACATCCACATAGATCTTCACCGCCAACTCACGGCCGTCCTTGACCCGGTAGCCGTCGGTGTTGACGTGGGTCCAGCCGGAGGCTTCCAGCCGCCGGATCGCCTCGTTCGGGTCGTAGCGGACCGCATCGCTGCGATCGGTGTAACCGGGGAAGTTCTTCGTGACGATGTTCTGGGCGGGTTTCCAGTTGTCGGTGTAGAGGGTGTGCAGGATCTCCGTGCGGTCGATTCCGAAACCGATCGCCTTGCGCACGTTGATGTCCCGCATGAAGGGAGCGGTCTGGCGGACGTCGAGCGTGTTGGCCAGACCGGGAGTGCGCAGCCCGCGCACATCGAAGCCCTCCCGGGTCAGCAGGCGCTCATCCGGGGGCTGGGAGTAGCGGACGGCGTCGGCCTGCCCGGCCCGTAGCGCCCCCACCCGGACACTGTCCTCGGTCACCGGGATGACGGTGACGGTGTCCAGATACGCCTCACCCTGGTGCGGCGCGGTCGCCGGTGCCCAGTTGTAGCCCCGGCGTTTGGACAGCACGATCTGCTTGTCCGGGATCTCCGAGGTCGCGACGAACGGCCCGGACCCGATCAGGTTGGTGACGACGGACTGCTGTTCCTTGGTGGCGTCGATCGTGGCGTCGGCGACCAGGCCTGAGGTGTTCAACGACAGCACCGCGATGAACGGCGCGTACGGTTTGCGCAACGTGACGCGGACCGTACGGCGCGCGGGATCGGCCGTGATCGCGTCGACCTCCGGGAAGTAGGTGTTGCGCGTGATGCCTTTGTCTTTGTCTCCTTTGGCTTCCCATTCCAGGTTGCGGCGCACCGACTCGGCGTCGACCGGTTGGCCGTTGCTGTAGCTGGCTCCGTCGCGGATGGTGAATTCGTAGATGCGCTTGGACGGGTCGACGGTCCACTTCTGTGCGATCCACGGCACGAAGTCGAAGGTCTTGGGGTCCTGGTAGACCAGGCGGTCCAGCATCTGGTCCTTGAGGAGGCTGTTCTGCCAGTAGCTGACCTGGATCTGCAGGGAGGCGGGCGCCTCGGCGTCCAGATACGTCAGGTCCCCGCCCCGGGCGCCGGGTGTCCGGGTGGGGGACGGGGGATCGGAGCAGGCGCTCACCGAGCCTGCGGCGATCAGGATCGCGGCCACCGCACGCCGGATCGTCACGCCGCACGCGCCGGGACGCCGGGGACCGCGTCGAGCAGACGGCGGGTGTAGGCCGCCGAAGGGGCGGTGAAAACATCTGCTGCGGAGCCGGTTTCGACCAGCCTGCCGTGTTCGAGCACGCTCACGTGGTCGGCGATCTGGCGGACCAGGCTGAGATCGTGAGAGATGAACAGGTAGGTCAGTGCCAGTTCCTGTTGCAGATCGATCAGCAGGTCCACCACCTGTGCCTGCACGTGGACGTCCAGCGCCGAGGTCGGTTCGTCGAGCACCAGGACCGCCGGGTGCAGCACCAGGGCTCGGGCCAGACCCACCCGCTGGCGCTGGCCACCGGAGATCTCGCGCGGCTTGCGGTCGGCCAGGTCGGCGGGCAACCCGACGCGGTCCAGTGCCTCGGCGACCTCTAGTCGGCGCTGAGCAGGGGATCCGATGCGGTTGATCCGCAACGGCTCGGCGATCGCCTCGCCGATGGTGAACCGGGGATCGAGGGCGGCGAGGGGATTCTGGTGTACCAACTGCAAAATCCGGGCCTGCGCGCGCTGCTGCGCGGCACGCAGCGGTGTCTGTGCGGCCCGGAGGGATCCGTTCACCCGAACCTCGCCCGAGTCGAAGTCGGTGAGCCCGGCCAGCACCCGGGCCGCGGTGGTCTTGCCCGAGCCGGATTCACCTACCAGGGCATGGATCGACCCGGTCCGGACCTCGAACGATACGGCGTCCAGGGCGCGGGTCTCGCCATAGCGTTTCACCAGCCGGTCCACCCGCAGGATCGGCTCGGCGGTCGCGGCCGCTGTCGGCCGGTGTGCGTACTTGTCCGGCGACAGCGCGGGCGCCGCGGCGATCAACTGCCTGGTGTAGTCGTCCTGTGGCGCGGTGAGCACGTTTGCGGTGGGGCCGGTCTCACGCACATCGCCGTCGCGCAACACCACTACGGTGTCACTGTGCTGCTCGGCCAGCGCGAGGTCGTGGGTGATGAACAGGACGCCGAGACCATGCTCGACGCGCAACTCGTCGAGTAGCTGCAGGATGCGCCGCTGGACGGTGATATCGAGTGCGGAGGTGGGCTCGTCGGCGATCAGCAGCCGGGGTTCGCCGGCGATGGCGATCGCGATCAGCACACGCTGCAGCTGCCCGCCGGAGAGCTGGTGCGGGTAGTCACCGGCCCGGCGGCTCGCGTCGGCGATCCCGACGTGCTCGAGCAGCTCGACGGCCCGCCGGCGGGCACCGGCCCGATCGGCGATCCGGTGCACCCGCAGCACTTCGGCGATCTGGTCGCCGACCGGTTTGAGGGGATCCAGTGAACCCAGCGGGTCCTGTGGAACGAAACCGATGGTGCTGCCGCGAAGTTCGCGCCATCGGCGCTGCGGCAGCTGCGTGACCACGCGATCCTCGACGAGGATGTCTCCGGCGGTGACCCGGCCGTTGGCGGGCAGCAGGCCCTGCACCGCGCGCGCGATGGTCGACTTGCCGGAACCGGACTGGCCGACCAGGGCCACCACCTCACCGGCGCCGACGTCGAACGAGACATTGCGAACCACGTCACCGCGGCCCGCGTATTCGACGGTCAGGCCGAAAAGCGACAGCAGGGCAGGGGAGTTCATCTTCAGCCGACCTTCTCTCGAATGATGTGGGCGAGCCGTGACAGGCTCATCACGGTCAACACGATCGCCAATGCCGGGAAGAACACGAGGCCCGGTGCGGAGTTGATGTAGTTGCGGCCCTCCGAGATGAGCAGTCCCCATTCGGGTTCGGGCGGCTGAGCGCCGTAACCCAGGAAACTCAGCGACGCGATCGCCAGGATCGCCGCGCCGAATTGCAGCGCCGCCAGGGCCAGCACGGAGGAGTAGGAGTTGGGCAGGATGTGCCGGAACAGCAGGGTGAGATGGCCCGCGCCGAGGTGTGCACTGGCCTCCACGAAAGGCAGGTTTCGCACCGCCAGCACCTCCGATCGGGCCAGGCGGGCGAATACGGCGATGGACGAGATGCCCACGGCGATGGCGGCATTCACCGTGCCGAAGCCGAGAGCCACGATGATGGTTATCGACAGCAGCAGCGTCGGGATGGATAGCAGCACATCGATGATCCGGCCGATGATGCTGTCGGTGATACGGCCGAAGTAGGCCGCCAGCAACCCGAGAACCGTCCCCACGAGCAATCCGATCACCACGGCGATGAACGACCCGGCAATGGTGGCACCGGTGCCGGCGATCACCCGGCTGAGCAGATCGCGGCCGATGTAGTCGGTGCCGAACGGGTGCGAGAAACTCGGACCGGCCAGCGGCAGATCCGGATTCTCCTGGAGCGGATCGTGGGGGGCGATCGCCGAAGGCGCGACGATCATCGCGACAACCAGTAGTAGCAACAAAACCGGCGGGACGTCCCACGGATTGATGCTCACCCGGCGGGCCGGCCGGGGAAGGGGCACCGCGGACGGTGCGTCGGTCAGGATCATGCGGGCACCAGCGCGCCTCTCGTCGTGGTCGATCTGTCGATGCGCGGGTCGATCAGCGGGTAGATGACATCCACCACGAGATTGACCAGGACGAACGTGACCGACACCGTGATGACCACCGCCTGGATGATCGGTGTGTCCTGGTTGCGAACCGCCGTTTCGGTGAGATAGCCGATCCCGGTGCGGTTGAAGATTGTTTCGGTGATGACCGATCCGGCCAGCAGCTCACCGACCGTGATGGCCACGATCGTGACAGTGGGAATCGAGCCGTTCTTGACCAGATGGCCGAAGATGATGCGCCCGTCGTCGAGCCCTTTGGCGCGCAGCACTTCCACATACGGCTGGGCGGCGGCGTTACTCAGGCCCTGGATCAGCACCTGGGCGATCGGCGCGGCGACCGGAAGCGCCAGTGGCAGGGCGGCCAGGACCGTCGACCGCATTCCCTCGTCGCGGACGGCCGATACCCACCCGAGGCTGAACGACAGCCATTGCAGCGCGACGAGTCCGGTGACGAACACCGGAATGGACAGGAAAGCGGGCGGCAGAACCCGCGCGAACTCGCGCACCGGTGACCAGGGCGCGAACACCGCGGCCAAGGCGATGGCGAAGCCCAGCAGTGCGGCCAGCACGAACGCCACACCGGCCAGGGCCAACGTCGAGGGCAGTGCGTGCGCCATCAGTCGCGCTACGGATTGGCCGCTGTTGAGCGAGTATCCGAGGTCTCCGGTGAACAAGCGTTCCACCGATACGCCGAACTGCACGATGACCGGCTCACTGAGCCGGTAATAGTCGCGCAGGACCTGCGCATCCTGATCGGAGATCGGGTTCTCAGGATTGGAGATCTGCTGCTCGATGGGGTCTCCCGGCAGCACATTGAGTACGAAAAACACTGCGGTGTAGGCCAATACGATCACGATGATCGACTGACCGACCCGCCGCAGGGTGAAGTTCAACACCGGTCGAACGCTATGGTGGCGCTGTGGGTGCAGCAATCATTCACACCTTTAAGAACTTTAAGCCGACCGTTCAGTTCGGCTTAACTGTTGCCTCCGTGAGTAATTGGAGTATCCGTGATCCCAACCGTTGTGCTGCGCGGGTCGATGGATCACCGTGTTGCTTATGGGGGCATCACTCACAGTTGGGGTTGAGGTGGCCGGCGACGGTCTCGGCCGGCTCGATGTCGGGGTTGCCGGGATCGCCGGACTGGCCGGACAGCTGGAGACGGCCGGGGTGACGTACTGGGTGATCGGTGCCGACCGCGGTGAGGCCAACGACGTCACGGTGGAAGGCCTCGACCCGTCCCTGCTGGCCACGATCGCGGCGCGGCATACCAGCCAACTGGGGCTGGTCGTGGCTGCCGCCGCACACCGGGACCACCCGTACAACCTGGCCCGGAGGCTGGTTTCGGTGGATCACGCCGCACACGGACGGGTCGGCTGGCTGGCGCTGGACTTCGACCACAGCATCGCGCTCAACGCCACCACCGACACCTGGACCGGTGCCGAACTCGACGCGGAACACACCGACGATGCCGTCGTCGCGGTGCGGGCGCTATGGCGAACCTGGCCGCTGGACTCGGTGGTGGGGGACCTCGATACCGGGGTGTTCTCCGATGTGTCGAGAATCCGGCGGGCCGACGTGCACAACGAATATGACATCGCCGGTCCGCTCAATGTGCCCGGATCGGTGCAGGGTGATCTACCGGTGTGGCGGCAGACCGGATCCGCTCGGGACAGCGCGGCAGGTGCCGCCGACCACGTCATCGTCGAGGACGGTGACCCAATCCCGGTGACCGGCAAGGTGGTGGTGCGGCTGAGGTCGGCCGGCTCGATCGACGCCACGCTCGAGCGAATCGCCCGCCACCCCAAGGTATCCGGGGTACTGCTGAGGCTGGACCCGACCGAGTTGGACCATGTGTTGCACGAGGTTGTGCCCGCGGCCCGCAAACGGGGCCTGCTGGGTGACCGGGGGAACGGCACGTTGCGTGAGCAACTCGGTGTGCCCGCACCCGGGGCGCCCGACCTGACCCGCAACCCGGCGGCGTTCGAGACCGTACCCAACCCGGGAGGACGACTGTGACCCAGGCAGGTCAACTGATCCTGAACGTGAACGTGCTCAACCTCGGTATCCACACCGGCGCATGGCGGCGCACCAGCGAGCCGCCCACCGCGTTCACCGACCCGGGTTACTACGTGCGGATGGCGAAGCTCGCCGAGCGGGGAAAACTGGACGCGTTGTTCCTGGCCGACGGACCGGCGTTGCGTGAGCATCCCGCACTGCGTCCGTCGCAGGCACTGGAGCCCAGCGTCATCCTGGCATCGGTGGCCGCCGAGACCGAGCATCTTGGCCTGATCGGGACGCTGTCCTCCACCTTCAACGACCCGGTCGAGCTGGCCCATCGTCTGCTCACCCTCGACCGGCTCTCCGGGGGCCGCCTGGCCTGGAACATCGTCACGACGTACTCGGTTCCGGCCGGTGCGAACTTCGGTCTCGCCGACTATCCGGATCGCCATGTCAGGTACCGGCGGGCCGCCGAGTTCGTCGACGTCGTCCGTGCGCTGTGGCGCGACGCCGCCGACCCCAGCGGCCGCGGAATCGATCACCACGGCGAGTTCTTCACCGTGGTCGGCGGACTTCCGCAGGGGCCGTCGCCACAGGGCTATCCGCTGCTGGTGCAGGCCGGTGGATCACCTCAGGGGCGCGAGCTCGCCGGTCGTGTCGGCGACGCGGTGTTCAGCGCCGAACTCGATCTGGGCGCCGGAATCGACCACTACCGGTATGTGAAGGACGTCGCGGTGGCTTACGGCCGACGACGTCGGGACGTCAAGATCCTGCCCGGCCTGATCACCACGATCGGCAGCACCAAGGCCGAGGCCGAGCGCCGGTTCTCCGACCAGAACGCCCTGCTGCCGCCGGGTCACGACCTGGAGCGGCTGTCGCAGGTACTCGGCGAGGACTTGTCCGACTACCCGTTGGACGAACCGGTTCCGGCGCATCTCCTGGGAGAGGTCGCCGATCCGGCGAAATTCGGTGCATCGCTGGGATTCCGGGAATCGGTCGTGCGATTGATCGAGAGCCGCGACCTGACGCTGCGGCAGGCCGTACGTGAATTCAGCGGGGCAGGCCACCGCGTCGTCGTCGGGTCACCGGTCGATGTCGCCGACACCATCGAGCGGTGGTTCCTGGCCGGCGCGGCCGACGGATTCAACCTGATGCCCGATGTGTTCCCCGACGGTCTGGAGATCTTCGTCGACGAGGTGGTGCCGCTGCTGCAGGAGCGTGGCTTGTTCCGTACCGAGTACGCCGAGTCGACGTTGCGCGAGAGATTCACCGGCCGTGCTCATTCCGGTGGGGTCCCGACCTTGGTGAGGGCCCGGCTCGCCTAAGGTTGATACCCGTGGATACCCCGATCGCTGTTGTCACCGGGGCGAGCCGCGGCGCGGGCCGCGGGATCGCCGCGGCCCTGCTCGCCTCGGGTTGGCGGGTGTATGTCACCGGACGAACGGTGACCGATCCGGCCGACGGCGGCATCGCCGTTCCACTCGACCATTCCGACGACGCGGCCGTGGGTGCGCTGTTCGAGCGCATCGGCGAGCAGGAGGGCCGGCTCGACCTTCTGGTCAACAACGCCGCGGCGGTCCACGATGAGCTGGTCAACCCGAAACCCTTCTGGGAGAAGCCGATCGAGCTGGCCGACGTGCTGGATGTGGGACTGCGCTCGGCCTACGTGGCCTCCTGGTACGCGGCGCCGCTGCTGCTGGCCGGTGACCGTGGACTGATCGCGTTCACCTCTTCGCCCGGGTCGGTCTGCTACATGCACGGCCCGGCCTACGGGGCGCAGAAGGCCGGGGTGGACAAACTGGCCGCAGACATGGCGGTCGACTTTGCCGACACCTCGGTGTCGACGGTGTCGATCTGGATGGGCATCCTGCTGACCGAGAAGCTCAAGGCCGCGTTCGCCGGGCACCCCGACGCACTCGCCAAGACCGCGGAGCACGCCGAAACCCCGGAGTTCACCGGGTATCTGATCGACGCGTTGTACCGGGATCCCGAGCTGGCCCAGCTGTCCGGGCACACCGTGATCGGTGCCGAGCTCGCGACCCGCTACGGCATCACCGACGAAGGCGGACGGGTGCCGCCGTCGCACCGGGACATGCTGGGCTCGCCGCGGGAGCCCAGCTCGGCCATCGTCAGGTAGTCACGACCGGCGAAAACCGGTGTGGCTGCGGATCAGTGGCAGCGTCGCGAGTGTCGCGAACCCGGGTTCGGCGTCACACACCTCCGGTACCGCGTTGAGGACCTGCATCGCCGTGGCGACGTTGGCCGCCCGTACGTGCTCGGCCATCGTGGCCTCGCGGGTGAAGCTGGCCAGGCTGAAGAAGTGGGTCTGCATGGACGGATCGCCCTCGATGGTCAGCGTCCAGCCGTGCTTGGGCCTCGGCCAATGATCGGGGTATTCATTGCCCACCGTCCACAGGGTCTCGATCTCGATGAGCGGTTCGCCGTCACGCACTCCCACCCAGTTCCACCGCTGCCCGGCCGTGGTGCCGGCGGCCAGCAGGTGGTCGAAGATCTGGTGGTCGTGACGGGCGGCGACGGCCTCCACCGTCGAGGTCACCTCGTCGATGCCTGCGCCCAGCGCATCAGCCAGCAGCCACACCTGCTCGGTGAACAGCTCGTTGTTGAACGCCAGGAACTCGGTTGCGTCGACCCGGATCTCGTCCACCGGCCGGCCGAACGACATGTTGTCGAAGGTGATGTGCGAGCTGTCGTAGTCCGACCAGTCGGCGCGCTCCTGCAGGGTGATCTTGTCGATCCGCCGACTCATCCCCGACAGCACCAGGGGCAGGGCGCCCGACAGGTTGCCGGGGTTCAGTCCGCTGCCGTGCACCGTCGTCCCGCCCGCGGCGCAGGCGGCCAGCAGCCTGTCGCGGTCGGCCTCGGGCATCCGCTGCGGATGGAACAAGAACGCCGTCGTCACCACGTTCTTGCCACCGGCAAGCAGTGCGCACACGTCATCCAGATTCGTGATCCGCGGGGTGTAGACGACGCAGTCTGCCTCCAGGTCGAGGATGGCCTGCACATCGGTGGTGGCCCGCACGCCGATCGGCGCCCGGCCCAGCAATTCACCGACGTCGACGCCGTCCTTGGCGTCCGAGTACACCCGCACCCCGACCACGTCGAGGTCGGGACGGTCGTCGAGGGCGGCCGCCAACGTCTCGACGCCGACCGCACCGGTACCCCACTGAATCACCCGATATGCCATAGGGCGCTATTGAAGCGGATCGGCGGCGGTTATGAGGCGAGAAGCAGAATCAGCTGCGACTGAATCTCACCGCAGAGGAATCCGAGCGCGGCACCGAGCACGACGATGATCCACTCGTCGTCCTTGAACGCCGGCCGCAGCAGGTTCTCGTAGGACTTCGAGTCCAGCACCATCATCTTCTCGATCATCACGTTCTCCAGATCGAGGCGTTCGGCGGCGTACTGCTCGATGTAGGAAGACGTTTCCGGCAGCTTGTCGATGATGGAGTTGGCGATCTGCTGCTTCATGTCCTGGTACTGGCGCCCACCGACGGCGTTGATCACGCGGCCGGCGAAACCCATCTGGCTGTCGATGGTCTTGCTGATCTCGGTCTGCACGATGTCGAAGAACTTGTCCGACATCGGGCCGGTCAGCAGGCTCTCCATTATGGCCTTCGGGGTGAAGATCTCGCGGGCCATCAGCGCGGCGTACCCGCGGATCACCTGCTCGCGCTCGGCCTGGAACACGCCCTGCCACTTGATACCGGGGAACACGGTGCGCCGTTCCAGCGGCCGGAAGATCATCTGCAGTGCAACGTAATCGGTGAGACCGCCGGTCAGCAGGCCGAACAGCGGAAGGGCCAGGTGCCATCCGGTGACACCGAACACGAGCATCTGCACCAGGCCGATCAGGAAACCGAAGTACAGCCCGGACTTGATCAGGAACTTGAACGCCGGGCGCCCGATGTCCTGGAAGACGTTGTTGAGCGTGACCTTGTCGCGTACCAGGTTTGTGACGACCATGTGCTTGATGTCGAAGATCTGGTCGACCTGGCCGCGGAACTCGGTGAACATGCCGCGCGCCGCGCTGGGGATGCGTCCCTCGACGTTCTTGACGATGAGGTCCTTGACCTGATCGGGCGTGGCCCGCCAGATCTGGGGCTGAAACGACATCATCATGGTGTCGACGAGTTCCTGGGACGCCGCGCGCAGTGGCTCGCCGAGTTCCTTGACGAGTTCGTCGGGGTCGATCTTGTCGAACAGCTCCTCGGGTTTGAGGATCTCCGAGGTCAGCGAATCCACCGCGACGGCAGCCATTTTCGGTGCGCGCTTGGGAATCTGGCCCTGCCAGCCGAGGTACGGTTTGATCCCTTTGAACTCGACCGGATAGAACATCATCTTCAGGGCCAGGATCTTGGTGACCCAGCCGACGAACGCGGCGCCGAGCGGGATGGTGATGTACACCCACAGCGGGTATGAGAATGCGTGCTCGGCCCAGCTCATTTGGCCGCCTCCCACAGATCCTGCCCGAGTTCGCTGATCCGGACGGTGCGGCGGATGACCCGTGCCGAGCGCATACCGCGCCGGGCCCGGGCCAAGGCCAGGTTGACGGCGGAGTCGGTGAGCAGGATTTCGTACTCGTCGTACATGCTCGTGCCTTCCGGCCCAATCGTCACCAGCCCCGATTGCAGCATCCGGGTGAGGTACAGCGGTGTGTGCTGCGGCAGGGACACCCCGGACGCGCGTCCCACGGTCGAGGCGTTGGTCAGGACCATCGTCGAACCGCCGCCGGCCCCGGGCTCGGCGATGTGGATGACCGGGTACGCCGAACCGTCGGAGAGGGCTGCCAGGATCCGCGCTTCATCGGGCACCAGGTCTTCGAGCAGGTCGAGGTAGAGCGTCGTGCGGCTGTCGTCCGGGCTGGTATACATCGACCGGTCGAGCAGGGCCCGCAGGAGCTCGGTCGGCGTTTCGGGCCGGTGATCGTCGGCCGCCTCCTGGGTCTCGACGACCGGGAGCGGTGGCGGATCGAGATTGATCAGGTGCTGACGGATCGCCCGGACTGCCAGGCGTTCGGCTTCGGCGAGTTGGCCCAGTATCTCGTCGGCGAAGGGGGCCCGTTTAACCGCGGCCCCGGCCACCCGGAACCACAAACCGGCCAATTTCATTGTGTCCATGGAAATTGCGGCTTCAGCAGCTCGCCACGAAGGGGATCCGTGGCTTCACCCTGGAATCGACAGCAACCATTCACCAGACCCTAGTTGTCGAAGTGCGAGTCAACGCACACTTTGCGCAAGCGGGCCCGTCAGGTCACGAACACCACCGCATTGTGCTGTGCCGCACAATGCGGCCCCGAGGCACTCTAGATGCCGGTGAGATACCGCCGCGTCACCACCCGCTGGAGCAGCCCCGTGACCGGCCCGCCCAGCCGGCTCCACCAGGTGGCCGGCCGGGAGAACGCGACCACCTCGGCGTGCACCGCGTCCGTCGCCGGGTCGTAGCGGACCGAGAACAGCTCTTCGCCCGATTCCGGATGCCCGGCCAGCGTGCCGTAGGCGAACCCCCGGCGGTCGGGCTCGTCGACCAGATAGACCACCCGGCACGGCGCCGGAACGGGACCGATCCGGACCAGCAGCTCGGCACCCACCGCCGCGACCTCGGTGGTGGCCTGCACCCGCAGGCCCGCGCCGCGCTGCATGCCCCACCGCAGCACCTCGGCACCGGCCCGCTCGAAGCGGTCACGGCCGGTGCCGATGGCCTCCGAGGCCCGGATGTGGTGGTAACCCGCGGGCAGGTCGCCGGCCGTGGCGCCCACCTCCGGGTAGGTCAACGAGCGCTGCGCCAGGTCGTGCAGTTTCACGTCACCACCATGGCACTAATACGGTGGTTTCGTGGCCCCAGAAATCGACACCGCCGGCACGCACCCCGGCGGCGGGTTCAACCCGCCCGAGCCCACCGATCGCGGCGGCCCCGATTACGGCCGTTTCATCGAAGCGGTGCGCACCCTGCAGGACCACGCACGCAGTGCCGACGCCCCCGATGAGGTGATCACCGAGGCCGCCGACCTGATCGAGAAGGTGTCGGCGCTGCTGGCTCCGTACGAAGCCGACGAGTGGAATTCACCGTCCGGTCGGCGAATGGACCTGCCCAACCGTGGCAACGTCAACAACGTGCCGGTGCATCTGGAACGGACCGCGGACGACCGGATCGCCGGGACCGCCCACTTCCGGCGGTTTCATCTCGGTCGCAACGGTGCGGTACACGGCGGCTCGCTGGCGCTGCTGTTCGATTCGCTGCTCGGCTACACGGCGGCCAAACTGACCGGCAGCATGTATCAGCGCACCGCGTATCTGCACGTGAACTACCGCAAGATCGCCCCGATCGACCGGGATTTGCAGGTGCGGGCGGGCATCGACCGCATCGAGGGACGCAAGATCTTCGTCGAGGGGCGCCTGCTCGACGGTGACGACGTGCTCGCCGACGCCGAGGCGTTGTTCGTCCGGCTCAAGCCGGGGCAGCCATGAGTCTGGCGGCCAACCTTGCCGAGGTGAAGCGGCGCTGGACGAGCTGGCGGGAGCGGTTGCGCTCGCGTCCGGCCGCGGAGTTCACCTACCGCATCGTCGTCGGTGTCGTCGGGACGATCGTGCTGGCGGTCGGCATCGTGGCCATCCCGTACCCCGGTCCCGGCTGGGCGATCGTCTTCCTCGGGTTGGCGATCCTGGCCAGCGAGTTCGCCTTCGCCAAGCGCGCGCTGCGCTACGTCCGGGCCCGCTATGACGCGGTGATGGCCTGGTTCGACCGCCAGCACATCGCGGTCAAAGGGATCAGCGCGGCGTTCACCGGACTGGTGGTGATCGGCACGCTGTGGCTGTTCGGCGTGATCGGGTGGAGCGCCGGACTGGTCGGGCTGGAGCAACAGTGGCTCAAGAGCCCTATCGGGCTGGGGTCCTGATCAGGCCCACCGATAGCATGACAGCGTTCGCATTAGCCCTCGCATGGTAGGAGACTCCCCGATGAGCGCCGCCCCCAGCCCAGCCCCCGCTGCCCCGATCCGGGTCGCGGCCGGGACTACCGCCGGCGCGGCGGTGCGCGAGGCGGATCTGCCCAGTCGCGGAACCCCCGACGCGATCGTCGTGGTGCGCGACGCCGAAGGGCGCCTTCGCGATCTGTCCTGGACCCCGGACACCGATGTCGAGGTGACGCCGGTGGCCGCCAACACCGACGACGGCCGCAGCGTGATCCGGCACTCGTGCGCCCACGTGCTGGCCCAAGCTGTACAGGACATGTTCCCGCAGGCCAAGCTGGGTATCGGGCCGCCGATCACCGACGGCTTCTATTACGACTTCGACGTTGCCGAGCCGTTCACCCCCGAGGACCTGCAGAAGCTCGAGAAGCGGATGCAGAAGATCGTCAAGGACGGTCAGCTGTTCTCTCGGCGCGTCTACGAGTCCAAGGACCAGGCGCGCGAGGAACTGGCCGGTGAGCCGTACAAGCTCGAGCTGGTGGACGACAAGTCCGGCGACCCGGACGTGATGGAGGTCGGTGGCGACGAGCTCACCGCCTACGACAACCTCAACGCCCGCACCAAGGAACGGGTCTGGGGCGACCTGTGCCGCGGCCCGCACATCCCGACCACCAAGTACATCCCGGCGTTCAAGCTGACCCGCAGCAGCGCGGCGTACTGGCGCGGAGACCAGAACAACGCCAGCCTGCAGCGCGTCTACGGCACGGCCTGGGAGTCGCAGGAGGCACTCGACCGCCACCTTGAGCTCATCGAGGAGGCCCAGCGCCGCGACCACCGCAAGCTCGGCGTCGAGCTGGACCTGTTCAGCTTCCCCGACGAGCTCGGCTCGGGCCTGCCGGTGTTCCACCCCAAGGGTGGCGTGATCCGCAAGGAACTCGAGGACTACTCGCGGCGCAAGCACTCCGAGGCCGGCTACGAGTTCGTCAACACCCCGCACATCACCAAGGAACACCTCTACATCACCTCGGGCCACCTGGAGTGGTACGCCGACGGCATGTACCCGCCGATGCACATCGACGCCGAGTACAACGATGACGGCACGGTGCGCAAGCCCGGGCAGGACTACTACCTCAAGCCGATGAACTGCCCCATGCACCACCTGATCTACCGGGCGCGGGGCCGCTCGTACCGCGAACTTCCGTTGCGGCTCTTCGAATTCGGCTCGGTGTACCGCTACGAGAAGTCGGGTGTGGTGCACGGGTTGACCCGCGTGCGCGGCATGACCCAGGACGACGCGCACATCTACACCACTCGTGAGCAGATGCGCGACGAACTGACCTCGCTGCTGCAGTTCGTGCTCGACCTGCTCTCGGACTACGGCCTGGACGACTACTACCTGGAGCTGTCCACCAAGGATCCCGACAAGTACGTGGGCTCGGACGAGATGTGGGACGAGGCCACCGAGACCTTGCGTTCGGTCGCCGAGGCCTCTGGTCTGGACCTGGTGCCGGACCCGGGCGGCGCGGCGTTCTACGGGCCCAAGATCTCCGTCCAGGTCAAGGACGCGCTGGGCCGCAACTGGCAGATGTCGACGATCCAGCTCGACTTCAACATGCCCGACCGGTTCGAGCTGGAGTACACCGCCGCGGACGGCAGCCGGCAGCGTCCGGTGCTGATCCACCGCGCCCTGTTCGGCTCCATCGAGCGGTTCTTCGGGGTGCTCACCGAGCACTACGCCGGCGCGTTCCCGGCCTGGCTGGCGCCGGTGCAGGTGGTCGGCATCCCGGTGGCCGATGCCCACCTGGACTACCTGTACGACGTTGCCGCCCAGCTGAAGTCGCGCGGTGTGCGGGTCGAGGTCGACGGCAGCGACGACCGGATGGCGAAGAAGATCGTCAACCACACCAACCAGAAGGTGCCGTTCATGCTGCTGGCCGGTGACAAGGACCTGGAAGCCGGAGCCGTCTCGTTCCGGTTCGGCGACCGCACCCAGATCAACGGCGTGCCCCTCGACGAGGCCGTGGACGCGATCGTGAAGTGGATCGCCGACCGCAACAACGTGGTGCCGACGGCGGACCTGGTAAAGGTAGGCACCACCGGATGACGGGGGACGAGCGGTCCATCATCGACCATGGCGTGGGTGAACCCGACCATCTGCAGCGGCTGTGGACACCGCACCGGATGAGTTACATCGTCGATGCGGTCAAGGGCGACAACAAGATCGGCTCGGCCGGTTCATCCCAGCCGTTCACCGACATCCCCGAGATGTCCGACGAGGACGGGCTCATGGTGGCCCGCGGCGAACTCGTGTACGCCGTGCTCAACCTCTACCCGTACAACCCGGGCCATCTCATGGTGGTGCCCTACCGCCGGGTGTCCGAGCTGGAGGACCTGACCGAAGCCGAGAGCGCCGAGCTGATGGCGTTCACGCAGAAGGCGATCCGCGTCATCAAGGCCGTCTCGCGTCCGCACGGGTTCAACGTCGGCCTCAACCTCGGCACCTCGGCCGGCGGGTCGCTGGCTGAGCACCTGCACATGCACGTGGTGCCGCGCTGGGGCGGCGACGCGAACTTCATCACGATCATCGGTGGCGCCAAGGTCATTCCGCAGCTGCTGAGCGAGACCCGGGAGCTGCTTGCCACGGAATGGGCCCGTCAGCCGTGAGCAACCTCTTCCTGATGAGCAGGGCGGCCTACGCCAAGCTGTCACGGCCGGTGGCGAAGGCGGCGCTGCGCGCGGGCCTGACCCCCGACATCGTCACCATCGTCGGCACCGCCGGGACGGTCACCGCCGCGTTGACCCTCTTCCCGATCGGTCAGTTGTGGTGGGGCGCGTTCGCCGTGTTCGTCTTCGTACTCGCCGACATGCTCGACGGGGCGATGGCCCGAGAACGCGGCGGCGGCACCCGGTTCGGCGCCGTGCTGGATGCGGCCTGTGACCGCATAGCCGACGGTGCCATCTTCGCCGGCCTGCTGTGGTGGGCGGCGTTCGGCCTGCACAACCCGACGCTCGTGGTCGCGATCCTCATCTGCCTGGTCACCTCACAGGTCATCTCGTACATCAAGGCCCGCGCCGAGGCCAGCGGGCTGCGCGGCGACGGCGGCATCATCGAGCGCCCGGAACGACTGGTGATCGTGCTGGTCGGCGCGGGGCTCTCGGGTGTGCCGTTCTTGCACATCCCATGGTTGCTGCACGTCGCGGCATGGCTGCTGGCGGTGGCCAGCGTCATCACGGTGGCACAGCGGATACACGCGGTGCGCACGTCGCCCGGCGCCATGGACCCGATCCAACCCCCGGGAGCCTCGTGAACATTCCGCTGTCCGGGCAGGTGACCGATCTGGGTTATGCCGCAGGCTGGCAGCTGGTCCGCGCGATGCCGGAGCTGGTGGCGCGCAACCTGTTCGACGCGGGCGCCTTCTACGCCTCCCGCGGTGGTGGGCCTGCGCAGTTGCGCAAGAACCTGGCCCGGGTGACCGGTGTGGCCCCGGCCGAGGTGCCGGACGACCTGATGCGTGCTTCACTGGCCTCGTACGCCCGGTACTGGCGGGAGGCGTTCCGGTTGCCGTCGATGGATCTGACCGCTGTGGCCAAGCGTCTGGACGAGGTGTTCGTCGGCGCGGACAAGCTGCGGGCCGCTCGTGAGGCGGGCCGCGGCGCGGTGCTGGCGCTGCCGCACAGCGGTAACTGGGACATGGCCGGGGTGTGGCTGGCGCAGCAGTTCGGCACCTTCGCGACCGTCGCTGAACGGCTCAAACCCGAATCCCTGTACCGGCGTTTCATCGACTACCGGGAGAGCCTGGGATTCGAAGTGTTCCCGCTGTCCGGTGGCGAGCGTCCGCCGTTCGAAGTGCTCTCGGAACGGTTGCGCGACAACAAGTTCGTCTGCCTGATGGCCGACCGGGACCTCACCCGCAACGGCGTCGAGGTCGAGTTCTTCTGTGAGGCCACCCGGATGCCCGCGGGTCCGGCCAAGCTGGCGATCGAAACCGGCGCCCCCCTGCATCCGACGCACGTCCACTACGACGGGGAGGACTGCGTCGTCGAGATCTTCGACGCACTCGACACCTCGTCGGGGGACGTGTCCGTGGTGATCCAGCAGTTGGCCGACCGGTTCGCCGCGAACATCGCCGCGCATCCGGCGGACTGGCACATGCTGCAGCCGCAGTGGCTGGCCGACCTGTCCGATGAACGCCGTGCCCGACTGGGTACCACCTGATGAGCGCTTGCGCGAAGAGGCGACGGAGCTAGCCATGCGTATCGGGATGGTCTGCCCATATTCGTTCGATGTCCCGGGCGGTGTGCAATCCCATGTGCTGCAACTGGCCGAGGTGATGCGTGCGGGCGGGCACTATGTCAGCGTCCTGGCGCCGTCGTCGCCGCACGTGAAGCTGCCGGAATACGTGGTGTCCGGCGGCAAGGCCGTCCCGATTCCGTACAACGGCTCGGTGGCCCGCCTGCGGTTCGGGCCGGCCACCCACCGCAAGGTCAAGAAGTGGATCGCCGAGGGGGAGTTCGACGTGCTGCACCTGCACGAGCCGAATGCGCCCAGCCTGTCCATGCTGGCACTGCAGGCCGCCGAGGGACCCATCGTGGCGACCTTTCACACCTCGACGACAAAGTCGTTGACGCTCAGCGTGTTTCAGGGAATCTTGCGCCCGTACCACGAGAAGATCGTCGGTCGCATCGCGGTGTCGGACCTGGCCCGGCGCTGGCAGATGGAGGCACTGGGCTCGGATGCGGTCGAGATTCCCAACGGTGTCGACGTGCCGTCGTTCGCGAACGCGCCGCGGCTGGAAGGGTATCCGCGGGCCGGCCGCACCGTGCTGTTCCTGGGCCGGTTCGACGAGCCCCGCAAGGGCATGGCGGTGCTGCTGGGTGCGCTCCCGAAGCTGGCGCGGCGGTTCGGTGACATCGAGATCCTGATCGTGGGCCGCGGGGACGAGGACGCGCTGCGGGAGGAGGCCGGCGAGCTGGCCGGACACCTGCGTTTCCTGGGGCAGGTCGACGACGACGCCAAGGCTGCCGCCATGCGCAGCGCCGACGTCTACTGCGCGCCCAACCTCGGCGGCGAGAGCTTCGGCATCGTGCTGGTCGAGGCGATGGCGGCCCGCACGGCCGTGGTGGCCAGCGAGTTGGATGCCTTCAATCGGGTGCTCGACGGGGGTCAGGCCGGCCGGCTGGTTCCGGTCGGCGATGCCGACGCCCTGGCCGACGCACTGATCGAGGTGCTCGACGACGACGCCGTGCGCGAGCAGTACATCGACCGGGCCACCGAACGGGTCACCCGCTACGACTGGTCGGTGGTGGCCGGGCAGATCATGCGGGTGTACGAGACCGTGGCCAGCACCGGGGTAAAAGTTCAGGTGGGTGACTAGCCGTGCCGACCTGGTTGGTGATCGCGGCGCTGGCCGTCCTGGTGGTCCTGCTGCTCGTCGGAGGATGGGCCTATCAGACCGCCAACCGGCTCGACCGGCTGCACGTGCGCTATGACCTGTCCTGGCAGGCGCTCGACGGCGCGCTGGCCCGTCGGGCGGTCGTGGCGCGTGCCGTCGCGGTCGACGCGTATGCGGGCGCTCCGGCGGGCAAACGGCTCGCGGCGCTGGCGGATGCCGCCGAGCGGGCCCCGCGTCCGGCCCGGGAAGCTGCCGAGAACGACCTGTCGGCGGCTTTGGCGGCCGTCGACCCGGCCGAGCTGCCCGTACCGCTGGTCGCCGAACTCGCCGACGCCGAGGCCCGGGTGCTGCTGGCCCGGCGCTTCCACAACGACGCGGTCCGCGACACCCTGGCCCTGCGGGAACGCCGAGCGGTGCGGGTGCTGCGACTGGGCGGAACGGCAGCACTGCCAACCTATTTCGAGATCGTGGAGCGCCCGGATTCGCAGGCCGAGGTGAACCCGGTGAGCCGTCGGACCTCGGCACGTGTGGTGCTGCTCGACGAGACCGGAGCGGTGTTGCTGCTGCACGGCAGCGACCCCGCGATCGATGAGCCGGGCAAGCCCGCGCCGCGGTGGTGGTTCACCGTCGGTGGCGCGGTCCAGTCCGACGAGGATCTGGCGGCCGCCGCGGCCCGTGAGCTCGCCGAGGAGACCGGGTTGCAGGCGGCCCCGGCCGACCTTGTCGGGCCGGTGTGGCGGCGCGACGCCATCATCGATTTCAACGCATCGGTGATCCGCAGCGAGGAGTTCTTCTTCATCCACCGCACCGCGCGGTTCGAGCCGTCGGCGACGGGGCGCACGACCCTGGAACGGCACTACATTCACGGGCACCGTTGGTGCGATGCGACAATGATCGCCGAGTTGGTTGCCGGCGGGGAGGCCGTGTATCCGCTTCAACTGGGTGAGCTGCTGGCTCAGGCCAACGAACTGGCCGAACAGCCGGCTGCGACGCTGGCGAATACGCGTGGATCTGCGTATCGCGAGCTGCAAGCCATCCGTTGATTGCGGATTTAATGGATTTGGCGGCTCCACTAGACTGAATCAGTAGGACTTTGGAGGAGATTGCAGTGGATACCGTGGCGCAGAACGGCCTCAGCAACCAGACCGGCACCGCGCGCGTGAAGCGCGGGATGGCCGAGATGCTCAAGGGCGGCGTCATCATGGACGTCGTCACCCCCGAGCAGGCGAAGATTGCCGAAGGCGCGGGTGCCGTCGCCGTCATGGCCCTGGAGCGGGTCCCCGCCGACATCCGGGCCCAGGGCGGGGTGTCGCGGATGAGTGACCCCGACATGATCGAGGGCATCATCTCCGCGGTTACCATCCCGGTCATGGCCAAGGCGCGCATCGGCCATTTCGTCGAGGCGCAGATCCTGCAGAGCCTGGGTGTGGATTACATCGACGAGTCCGAGGTGCTCACGCCGGCCGACTACACCAACCACATCGACAAGTGGAAGTTCACCGTGCCGTTCGTGTGCGGTGCCACCAACCTCGGCGAGGCCCTGCGCCGGATCACCGAGGGCGCGGCGATGATCCGCTCCAAGGGTGAGGCCGGCACCGGGGATGTCTCCAACGCCACCACCCACATGCGCAAGATCGGCGGCGAGATCCGCCGGCTCACCTCGATGAGCGAGGACGAGCTGTACGTCGCGGCCAAGGAACTGCAGGCCCCGTACGACCTGGTGGCCGAGGTGGCCCGAGCCGGCAAGCTGCCCGTCACGCTGTTCACCGCGGGCGGCATCGCCACCCCGGCCGATGCGGCGATGATGATGCAGCTCGGTGCCGAGGGCGTGTTCGTGGGCTCGGGCATCTTCAAGTCGGGCAACCCGGCGCAGCGGGCCGCGGCCATCGTGAAGGCCACCACGTTCTACGACGATCCCGACGTGCTGGCCAAGGTGTCGCGGGGTCTGGGTGAGGCCATGGTCGGTATCAATGTCGAGGAGATCGCCCAGCCACATCGGCTCGCTGAGCGCGGCTGGTAAACATCTCGAATGGCGATTGAAGAGATCCTCGATCTGGAGCAGCTCGAGGTCAACATCTATCGCGGTGGGGTGTTCAGCCCGGAGTCGGGTTTCCTGCAGCGGACCTTCGGCGGCCACGTGGCCGGTCAGTCCCTCGTGTCGGCGGTGCGCACGGTCGAACCGGCGTTCCAGGTGCACTCGTTGCACGGCTACTTCCTACGCCCGGGCGATGCCCGGGCACCGTCGGTGTACACCGTCGAGCGCATCCGCGACGGCGGCTCGTTCTGCACCCGCCGGGTGAGTGCGATCCAGCACGGCGAGACGATCTTCACGATGTCGGCCTCCTTCCAGACCGACCAGACCGGCATCGAACATCAGGACGTGATGCCCGAGGCGCCTGGGCCCGACGACCTGCCCGGGTTCCGGTCCGGGGGAGCGTTCGACGACGCCGGGTTCGCCCAGTTCGCCGAATGGGACGTCCGGATCGTGCCGCGGGACCTGGTGGCACGGATTCCCGGCAAGGCCTCGCAGCAGCAGGTGTGGTTCCGGCACCGCGACCCGCTGCCCGACGATCACGTGCTGCACATCTGCGCGCTGGCCTACATGAGCGATCTGACCCTGCTCGGCTCGGCCCAGGTCAACCACCTCGACGTGCGCAAGCAGCTGATGGTGGCCTCGCTGGACCACGCCATGTGGTTCATGCGGCCCTTCCGGGCCGACGAGTGGCTGCTCTACGACCAGTCCTCGCCCTCGGCGTGCGGCGGGCGTTCGCTGACCCAGGGCAAGATCTTCAACCGCTACGGCGAGATGGTGGCCGCGGTGATGCAAGAGGGGTTGACCCGCTTCAAGCGCAGCCCCACACCGGCGGAGGACTCGTGACCCTCTGGACCGGGGTGGGCTCGTGAGCCCCCGCGTCGGGGTGCTCGCGTTGCAGGGTGACACTCGCGAACATCTGGCTGCACTGCGCGAGGCGGGCGCCGAGGCGGGCACGGTGCGGCGGCTCTCCGAACTCGACGCGATCGACGCCCTGGTGATCCCCGGTGGGGAATCCACCGCGATGAGCCACCTGCTGCGCGAGTTCGAACTGCTCGAACCGTTGCGCGCGCGCATCGCCGCGGGACTGCCCTGCTACGGCTCCTGTGCCGGAATGATCCTGCTGGCCAGTGAGATCAAGGACGCCGGTACGGCCGGGCGGGAGGCAGTTCCGCTGTCTGGAATCGACATGACGGTGCGGCGCAACGCCTTTGGTCGCCAGGTCGATTCCTTCGAGGGCGACATCGACTTCGAGGGTCTCGACACCCCGGTGCACGCGGTGTTCATCCGGGCGCCGTGGGTCGAACGGGTCGGCGCCGACGTCAAGGTGCTGGCGCGCGCCGCCGACCATATCGTCGCGGTACGTCAGGGGTCGATGCTGGCTACGTCGTTTCACCCGGAGATGACCGGGGACCGGCGTATTCACAAGCTGTTCGTCGATTCGCTGTAGGTCGATAGGATCCGGCCGTGAACTGGCTGGGCGTCTGGTGGCAACACGACGTGGTGGACGGCTACAAAGGGCCGCTGCTACTGAGTTTCGTGGCCTTCGTGGTGACATTCCTGACCACCCGCACCATCACGCGGCTGATCCGTGACGGCAGGGGGCCGTTCCACAACGTCAGTGCGGGCGGTGTGCACATGCACCACTCGACACCCGGCATCATCCTGCTGATCGGAGGTGCGTTCACCGCCGTGGGTTGCCCGCCGTTGTCGGGTTGGGCCTATCTGGCGGCACTCCTCGTCGGGGTCGGAGCCTCACTGGTGCTCGACGAGTTCGCGATGATCTTCCGGCTGCAGGACGTGTACTGGAGCCAGGAGGGTCAGCTGTCGGTCAACATCGTCACGCTGGCCGGGGCGTGCGTGGGTCTGGCCGCCGCGGGGGTGTCTCCCATCCATACCGATGATCTGCCCGCCGGGGTGGCCGCTTTGCGCTACACGGCCGTGGTGGCCCTGCTGCTGCATTTTCTGGTGGTCGCGGTGGTCGCGCTCAAGGGCAAGTATCCGACCGCGTTGATCAGCCTGTTCGTGTCGCCCGTGGCATGGGTCGCCGCGGTGCGGCTGGCCAGGCCGACTTCGCCGTGGGCGCGCCGTCGGTATGGCCCGAAGCGGCTCGACCGGGCCCGCCTGCGTGCCGCCGAGTTCGACGAGCGCTGGGCGCCGGTGCGGCGGCACTGGGACGACCTGATCGGCGGAACCCCGACGGCGCCCGACCCGAGTCAGTAGTCGTCGAACGCTCGTTATGCAGGAACTACCCGGCTGGCACTCAGCTCGGTCAAATCTGGGCACGCCTTAATTGGGTGGTGACATCGACTCTTGACCAGCCGTCGGCGGCGGAACCGGACCTCGCACCGATCGAGGGCGCTGCGCGGGCGCGATGGGATTCCTCCAGGGCCGAACGCCTCGCGCTGCCGGCGCTGCTGACGGCAACCGCCCTGGCCTACCTGTGGAACATCACCGTCAACGCCATGGGCAATCAGTTCTACGCGGCCTCGGCCTGGGCCGGTTCGCTCAACTGGAAGGCGCTGCTGTTCGGATCGTTGGATCCGGCCAATTTCATCACCGTGGACAAGCCTCCGGTGTCGCAGTGGGTGATGGGCCTGTCAGGTCAGCTGTTCGGGTTCAGCAGCGCCAGCATGCTCGTCCCCGAAGCGCTGATGGCCGTCGGTTCGGTCGCGCTGCTCTACGGGTCGGTCCGCCGCATCAGCGGGCCCCGCACCGCATTGCTGGCGGGCGTCGCGCTGGCCCTCATGCCGGTGGCCGCGCTGATGTTCCGGTTCAACAATCCCGACGCGGTCATGGTCCTGTTGATGACCGCCGCCGCCTACTGCACGGTGCGCGCGCTGGAGCGCAACGGCGCCCGTTGGATGGCGCTGGCCGGCGTCGCGCTCGGGTTCGCCTTCCTGGCCAAGATGCTCGAGGGACTGATGGTGATGCCGGCCATCGGGCTGGTCTACCTGATCGCTGCGCCCGTCCCGGTGCGCCGGCGCCTGCTGCACCTGGCCGGCTCGCTCGGAGCGTTCCTCGTCTCGGCCGGATGGTTCGTGGTGCTCACCCTGGTGTGGCCCGCATCGTCGCGGCCGTACCTCGCCGGGTCCACCGACAACAACTTCATGAACCTGGTGCTGGGCTACAACGGATTCGGTCGGGTGCTCGGCCACAACCACTACGGCACGCACGTCGACGTCGATCCGGTGGCCCCCGCCGTGCAGCACCACGGTGGCTGGGGCGATCAGGTCCAGGGCCTGCCGCGGTTGTTCACCGGCGAGTTCGGTTTCGAGATCGGTTGGCTGGTGCCCGCCGCACTGCTGGCGGTGGTCCTGGTATTGATCTCGCGTGGCCGGGCGCCGCGCACCGACATCGTGCGCGCCGGGACCATCCTGTTCGGCACCTGGCTCGTGATCGACGGTCTGGTGCTGAGTTTCATGAAGACCAACGTGCATCCGTACTACTGCATGTCGCTGGCACCGGCAGTGGCGGCGATGTTCGCCATCGGGCTCCACGAGATGTGGCGTCGCCGCGACGATCGGCTGGGGCAGATCGGTTTGACGACAATGCTTCTGGCTACGGCTGCGTGGAGTTTCTGGATCCTGGCTCGCAATGCGTCATGGCTGCCGCCGTTGCGGTGGTCGATCCTGGCGGTGACGGTCGCGGCCATCGTGGCCCTGCTCTGGGCTCTGCGGGCGGGCACACCCGGGATGGCGTCCGCCGCACTGGTGGTGGCGATCATCGGCGGGCTGGCCGGATCCACCGCCTACACCGTGGCCACCCTGGGACAGTCGCACACCGGAGGCGGTCCGAGTGTGGGACCGGCCGATCCCGACGACGATCATGGCGGGCACGGATGGAACTCCGACAATCCAGAGGTCAACGCGATGCTGCGGGGAACCGACACCGAGTGGTCGGCAGCCATCAACCGGTCAGGGGCCGCGTCCGGACTCGAATTGGCCACCGACACCTCGGTAATGGCGATCGGCGGTTTCACCGGAAGCGATCCGGCGCCGACACTGGAGCAGTTCCGGACCTACGTCGCCGACCGTCGGATCACTTACTACGTCCTTCCCGAGCCCAAGGGCGACCACGGCGGCTTCTTCGGCAACAACTCGCACACCGACATCTCCGACTGGGTGAAGGCGAACTTCGCCTCGACCAAGGTGGGCTCGGACACGGTCTACGACCTGCGCGCCCCGCTCAGGAGATGACGGCAGCGCACAGGGATTGCGACACCTCCCAAAGCCTCTCGGCCCGGTCCGGGTCCGTCGCGTAGGGCTCGGCGTCGGTGCGCACCGCGCAGTCGGAGAGGTACAGCCCACCGCGGCCGTCGAGGTCGCTACTGACCGCCGCCCACACCTGGGTGGCCGCACCCTGCTCGGGTGTCAGCACCTCGATGGCACGCGAGCGGGCCTGACCGCTGACCGCCGCCACATCCTCGCGGGACATGTGCCGGGCCAGGTTGGTGGCCACCATGCCGGGATGCACTGCGAACGCGCGGATGCCCCGGTCGCGCAGCCGCCGGTCGAGCGCGACGGCGTGCAGGATGTTGGCGGTCTTGGCCGCGCCGTATGCGGCGAACTTGTCGTAGTCGCGGTGCTGCCAGTTGGGGTCGTCCAGATCGACGTCGCCGAGACGGTGCCCCTCCGAGGACAGGTTCACGATGCGGGTGCCCTCGGCGAACTGCGGCTGCAGCAGCTCGGTCAGCGCGAAATGGCCCAGATGGTTTGTCCCGAACTGTGTTTCGAAGCCGTCCCGAGTGTGGCCGAACGGGGTGAACATCACCCCGGCGTTGTTCATCAGCACGTCGACGCCCGGGGCCAGGGCGCCGATCTGCGCGGCGGCAGTCCGAACGCTCGCCAGCGAGGCGAGGTCGACGACCACGGTCCACACCTGCGCCCCCGGCTGATCCGCCCGAATCGAGTCGCGGGTCTGCTCCAGCGCGTCGGCGTTGCGCGCCGCCAGCACCACATGAGCTCCGGCTGCCGCCAGGGCGAGAGCGGACTGCCGGCCCAGACCCGAAGTGGCGCCGGTGATCACACACGTCTTGCCGTGCATGTTCATCGATGTCCTCCTTCGACGATCACGCCCGCGGCCTTCTCCATCGGCTTGATCACGGAGGTGAAGTCGGATTCGGGGCCCTCGACCTGCAGCGTCTGTTCCCAGATGTGCTGCACGGTCTCGGCCATCTCGACCGGCAGGCCCAGGGTGGTGGCCTCGTCGAGATAGAGCCGGACGTCCTTGGCCATCAGGCCGGTGGCGAATCCGTAGTCGAACGTGCGGGGGAGTACCGCCCGCGGGAACTTGTCCCGGCTGGCGTGGGTCCCGCCGGATCCGGCATTGAGCACGTCGACCATCACGTCGGCGCTCAGGCCTGCCTTGACCCCCATGACCATCACCTCGGCCGTCGCGGCCAGGGTGGTGGCGGCCATCAGGTTGTTGATCAGCTTCATGGTCTGCGCGGCGCCGGGTTGTTCGGAGACGAAGATGGCCCGGCCCAGTACCTCGAAAATCGATGTCAGCGAATCGAACTCGCCGCGAGGCCCGGACACCATGATGGCCAGGGTCCCGGCCTGCGCGCCGTGCATCCCGCCGCTGACCGGACTGTCCAGCGCGGCGATACCGTGTGCGGCCAGCACGGCGTGATTGCGTTGCGCGGCTTGGCCACCGACTGTCGACAGGTCGACGAAGCGCTGCACCTTCGAACCGGCGGCAAGCTCGGCCACCACGGACTCGGAGATCTGCGGGGTGGGCAGGCTGGCCAGTACGGTCTCGCAGCGGTCGGCCACCTCGCGCACCGAGTCGGTCCGTACGGCGCCCAGCGCGGCCGCCTTGGCCAGGACATCCTCGCGCACATCGAAGGCCACCAACGGAATTCCCGCCGTCAGCAGCCGGTCCATCATGGGCCATCCCATGTTGCCCAGTCCGATGAAGCCGATCTCGGGGTTCACGAACGGTCCTCGTCGAGGTCGGCGAACACGGCGCGGGCCAGCCGGAAGCTGTCGACGGCAGCGGGGATGCCCGCGTAGATGCCCACCTGCAGGAAGATCTCGCAGATCTCCTCGCGGGTGACGCCATTGGTGAGGGCGCCGCGGATGTGTGTGCTCAGTTCGTTCGGCCGGTTCAGCACCGCGATCATCGCCAGGTTCAGCATGCTGCGGGTCTTCAGTTCCAGGCCTTCACGACCCCACACCGCACCCCAGCAGTATTCGGTGACCAGGTCCTGCAGCGGCTTGGAGAAGGCGTCGGCGCTTCCGGCCGCCTTGCGGACGTAGTCCTCACCAAGGACGGCAGTACGGATCGCCATTCCCTTGTCGTATGTCTCCTGATCCATGCGTACCCTTCCGTAGTTCGTGGATTACAGGGCCACCACGACGGTCTTGGTGGCCGTCACGGCATCGAGTGCCTCATAACCCTTTTCGCGGCCATATCCAGACTTCTTGAATCCGCCGAACGGCAGCTCGACGCCGCCCCCGGCACCATAGGTGTTGACGTACACCTGGCCGGCGAGGACGTCGGCGGCCAGTCGGTGCGCCCGGGACAGGTCCCGCGTCCACAGTGCCGCCAGCAACGCGTATTCGGTTCCGTTGGCCAGCGTGACCGCCTCCTGCTCGTCCTGGAAGCTGTTGACGGTCAGTACCGGACCGAAGATCTCCTGCTGGGCGATCGTCGAGGCCGGGTCGACGGCGTCGATCACGGTGGGCCTGAAGTAAGCACCCCCGCCCAGCTCGTCGTCGTCGGGTGGGGTTCCACCGCAAAGGATCTCACCGGTGGTGTTGCCCGACACCAGATCCGTCACCCGTTGCTGCTGCTTGCGGGAGATCAGCGGACCCAGGTCGCGATCGGCGATCCCAGGTCCGATGCTGACCTGGCTGAACCGGTCGAGAACGAGGTCCAGCAGTTCGTCGTGGACGGCCGCGTCGACGAGCAGTCGTGATCCGGCCGAGCAGGTCTGGCCGGCGTTCTGCAGGATCGCCTTGGTAACGAAGTCGGCCGCGCGGGGCAGGTCGGCGTCGGCGAAGACGATCTGCGGGGACTTGCCGCCCAGCTCCAGCACGACCGGAACCACGCGGTCGGCGGCCGCATGGGCGATCTCCGAGCCGATCCGGGTGGATCCCACGAACCCGATGGCGTCCACCCCCGGATGCGCGGCCAGCGCGGCACCGGCCTCGGCGCCGATGCCGGTCACCACGTTGACGACGCCGGCCGGCAAGCCCGCTTCGGTTGCGAGGCGGGCGAACTCCACTGCGGTGCGCGGTGTTTCGTCGGCTGGTTTGACCACTACGGTGTTGCCCGCGGCGATCGCCGGCGCTACCGCCCTGGAGAGCAGCTGCATGGGGTAGTTCCAGGCGATGATGTGCCCTGTGACGCCCAGCGGCTCGCGCCGGGTGTAGACGTGCAGGTCCTCGCTCAGCGGAATGGTCTGGCCGTAGTAGCTGTCGATGGCATGGGCGTAGAACCGGAAATACCGTGCGGCCACGATGATGTCGGTGCGGGCCTGGCTCAACGGCTTGCCGGTGTCCTCACACTCCAGCAGCGCCAGTCTTTCCCGATGACCGTCGATCACGTCGGCGATCGCGCTGAGTGCGTCGGATCGCTGAGCGGGAGCCGTTCTCCGCCATCCCGGGTATGCCCGTCGCGCTGCGGTGACTGCCTGGTCGATCTCGTCGGCGCCACCGCGTGCCACCGCGCCGATGGTCCGGGACGTGGCGGGGTCGATGTTGTCGTACTGCTGGGTCGACTGCACCGACGCGCCGTCGATGAATGATTCGGTCATCGCGGCCGTACCCCGTCGAGGAACAGCCGCACCAAGATCCGCATGCGTTTGTCCAGGTCGTCAGGATCCCAGGTCACGCCCCAGAGAGCGCCGGTGGCGGGCCCGCCGACGACCATGCTCAGGAACGCACCTCCCACCACGGCGGGGTCGTCGATCTCGATGATTCCGGCCTCGGCGTGGCGGGCGAGGACCTCGGCGATGAAGGTCAGAGCCGGCATGGTGCCCTGGTCGTATACGAGCCGGAACAGGCGCGGGAAGCGGTTGCCTTCCGCGTTGAGGATGCGCTGCAACGCGACGCCGGCCGGGCTGGTGATGCCCGCCAATCGGATCCGGCCGATGGCGAGCAGGGTTTCCTCCAGGTCATCGGTCTCGGCGGCACGTAGCGTCTCGATCGGGACCAGCCACCGGTCCACCGCACGTTGCACCGAGGCCTCGAACAGGGCGGCCTTGTCGGGGTAGAGGCCGTAGATGGTGCGCTTGGCCATGCCGGCGGCGGTCGCGATGCCGTCGATGGTGGCGCGCTCGAATCCATTCTCCAGAAACACTTCCAGCGCGCAGTCGAGCAACTCGACGTGGCGCTGTGCGGCCTGCTCCCGGGTGGGGCGGCCCACTTGACGAATTCGGTCCACGGCGTCACAGTAGCAGTAATGAAACGCACTAGGTGCTATTAATCGGGAGTTCTCCCAATTCCGTCAGGAGTCGCCATGACTGCAGTCGACCAACTCCTCGCCCTGCAGACCGCGCCGGATCGCTACGACATCGCACCCGCGGACGTGCGGCAGCTGCAGATCGACGCGGTCAACGAGCGGTTCGCCGTGCAGATCGATCAGATTCCGTTGCTGCGCAACCGATCGCAGTCTGCGGACATCACCAAGGTGGTCGAGATCCAGGACCTGGTGCCGCTGCTGTTCGCCCACGGCGCCTACAAGAGCTACGCCCAGAACTGGCTGACCGACGGTCGATGGGACCGCATGGCCAAATGGGTGGGCACGGTCTCCACATGTGATCCGGCGGGAGTCGACGTCGGCGGCGTCGCCGGTCTCGACGACTTCGTGACCCGGATGGAGTCTGCCGGCTGCTATCTGACCTGCTCCAGCGGCACCACCGGAAAGCCGGCCATGATCGCCTGCTCGGAGTCCGACCTCGACGTCGCCTCACGGGCCAATGTCACCGGATTGACCTGGGCCACCGGCATCCCGGCCGACGGCACCCGCAAGCTGTTCGGCCTGGGACCGCGCACCAGTGTTGAGCGAAACGAACGCACCCGGATCGCGCTCGTCGAGGCGTTCTCGACCGAGGTCGACACCTATCAGCTGCCCGTCGATCCCATCTCGGTCGGTTCCATCATGGGCATGATCGACCTACGCCGCCGCATTGCCGACGGCACGGCAGGCCCTTCGGAGGTCGCCGCGTTCGAAACCACCAGCGCCGGCCGGCAGAGCGCGATGGACGCCGCCACCGCCGGTGCGGTCGATGAGCTGATCGCCAGTCGGGAACGGCAATTGTTGCTGACCGGAATGTTCGCCTCCCTGTACCAGGTGGCTCAGGGGGTCCGGGCAAAAGGTTACTCCGGCAACGACTTCCGTGACGACACCGGGCTTCTGGTGGCCGGCGGTCTCAAAGGTGCCGCGCTGCCGCCGGACTACCGGGAGTTCATCTTCGACACGTTCAACATCGCAGACGAGCGGGTGTACCACTTCTACACGATGCAGGAACTGAACACCCCGTTCCCGAAGTGCCCGGCCGGCCGCTACCACGTGCCGCCATGGGTGCTGCTGCTGCCACTCGACGAGCCCGGCGAGAACCTCGTCGACACCTCATCCGGATTGGTGCAGGCGCGCGGCGCATTCTTCGACCTGTCGCTGGACGGCCGCTGGGGCGGGGTCATCTCCGGGGACCGCATCGACACCGATTTCGGCGTCTGCGAGTGCGGTCATCAAGGTCCGACCGTCGGGCCGGACATCACCCGCTACGCCGATCTGGGCGGGGACAAGATCACCTGCTCGGGCACCATCGACGCCTACGTGCGGGGAGAGGCATGAGCCCGCTGAACGCCCCGTTCATGATTCGCGGTGAGCTGGTCGAGGGTGACGCGGTCCAGCACACCTCCCGCGATCTTGGCATCGACTTCATCACGCCGGCAATCGATCTGGACGGGCTGATCACGCCTCGCACCCAACTGCCGCCACTGCTGGACGTGCCACTGGCCGAGATCGTCGACTTCCTCGTCGAGACCGGCGAGCGACTGGCGCTCGACGACAACCCGCACCTGCAGCGCTGCCTGGATCTGGTGGCCGAGACCAACCCGCTGCCACGCCGGGTGGTGGAGAACCTGTACCGCACCGCTCCGGAGTTGCTGCGCCGCGAAAGTCTGTGGGCGCAGGTCGAATCGAACTTCGCCGACCCGGCGGTGCTCGACGGCTGGGTGAGCCGGACGGATGCGGCCGGCAACACCGGTGCGATCCGGGCCTTCCCGCCCCGCATGGTGCACATGCTGGCCGGCAATGCCCCGGCGGGCTGTATCGCCTCGATCGCCCAGGGTGCTCTGGTCAAGGCCGTCAACCTGTTCAAGATGCCGTCCTCAGACCCGTTCACCACCGTTGCGGTATTACGGACCATGGCCGAGATCGACGCCGACCATCCTGTGGTGCAGTCGATGTCGGCGGTGTACTGGGCCGGCGGTGACGAGGCGATCGAGCGCACCATCTACCGCCCGCAGTACTTCGACAAGATCGTGGCGTGGGGCGGTGGACCGGCCATCAACAACGTCATCCGCTACCTGGGGCCAGGAATTCAGCTGGTGTCGTTCGACCCCAAGAGCTCGATCTCGATGGTCGGCCGTGAGGTGTTCGCCTCCGATGAGGTGCTGGCCGAGGTGGCCGAGCGGGTCGCCGCCGACACCTGCGTGTTCAACCAGGAGGCGTGTCTAGCGAGTCGATTCGTCTTCCTGGAGACCACCGATCCGGCCGAGGCCAGGCGGTTCTGCGCCGCGCTCTGGCCGCGACTGGGCGCCGACCGGTTGTTCGGGTCGGCCGTGGCGCCGTTGCCGCCCACCGACATCCGCGACGAGATCGAGGTGATGGGCGCGATGGATGATGAACTCGAGGTGTTCGGCCGCTTCGACGGGCGCGGCATGGTGCTGCTGTCCGACGCGCCGGTGGACTTCCATCCGTCGAACAAGGTCTCCAACGTGGTCATGGTGGCCTCGCTCGACGACGCGATCCGCCACGTCAACGTCGCGACCCAGACCATCGGCGTCTACCCCTATGGACGCAAGGCCCAGCTGCGCGATGCGCTTGCCGGCGCGGGTGGCCAGCGGGTGTGCCGGGTGGGCACCGCCAACGGCCATGTCGCCGGTGGTCCGCACGATGCGATGTACCCGCTGGCCCGGTTCGTGCACTGGATGGGTGATGACGACATCCTGACCGCCGATGCCAACGCGGCGCTGCCGGTGGCTACCGGGTAACAGCGGCGGACCGGCGTACGCTCCGTGCATGTCCGTGTCGTCGCGAACCTCGGTTCGGCGGCCAGGCGTCGTCGAGTCGGTGATCAGTTGGGCCGTATGGGCCTTCGTCGGCATGATTGCCGTGTTGCTGGCGTTCGCCGCGATCTTTCCGGTGGGCTTCAGCGGCGCGTTTCCCGACCAGGCCGATGACGCGGCGACCATGGCGGGATGGGCGGTGCTCACCGTGGCGCTGGTCGTCCTGGCCCCGATCGGCATGGCGATCGGGCATTGGCGGCACTGGCACATCTGGTACTGGCCGGTGCTGTGCGCCGCCTCGGCGGGGACCACGCTGGTCTTGCTGCAGGCGTTGTAGACGTCGTATCGAGCGCGGTAGGACCGGCCACGTAAACTGGAGGGCCGGAGTTTTAACCGGAAAAGGGGCGTACCTGCATGAGCGGCCATTCCAAGTGGGCCACCACCAAGCACAAGAAGGCCGTCATCGACGCCAAGCGCGGCAAGATGTTCGCCAAGTTGATCAAGAACATCGAGGTCGCGGCACGTGTCGGCGGGGGAGACCCGGCCGGTAACCCCACCCTCTACGACGCCATCCAGAAGGCGAAGAAGAGCTCGGTGCCCAACGACAACATCGAGCGCGCCCGCAAGCGCGGCGGTGGTGAAGAGGCCGGTGGCGCCGACTGGCAGAACATCACCTACGAGGGCTACGGCCCCAACGGGGTGGCGGTGCTCATCGAGTGCCTCACCGACAACCGCAACCGCGCCGCAGGTGAAGTCCGCGTCGCGATGACCCGCAACGGCGGCAACATGGCCGACCCGGGCTCGGTGGCCTACCTGTTCTCCCGCAAGGGTGTGGTGACGCTGGAGAAGAACGGCCTGACCGAGGACGACGTGTTGATGGCCGTCCTGGAGGCCGGTGCCGAGGAGGTCAACGACCTCGGCGACTCCTTCGAGATCATCTCCGAGCCCACCGACCTGGTCGCGGTCCGCACCGCGCTGCAGGACGCGGGCATCGACTACGACTCCGCCGAGGCCAGCTTCCAGCCCTCGGTGAGCGTGCCGGTCGACCTGGAGGGCGCCCGCAAGGTGTTCAAGCTCGTCGACGCGCTGGAGGACAGCGACGACGTGCAAGAGGTCTACACCAACATCGACATCCCCGACGATGTCGCCGCGCAGCTCGACGAGGAGTAGTCACTGCCCGAGCCGCCCCCCTTCAGCCCCACCGTCGGGCTGCTCACCGTCAGCCGAGTCTGGGAGTCCGCGTTCACCGACGCGCTGAAACCGCTCGGGCTGACCACCCGCAAGTACGGGCTGCTGGGGCATGTTCGGGGGAATCCGGGCATCTCGTTCAGTGAACTCGCGCGACGTTCGCGCATCACCGTGCAGAGTGCGCACGCCGCCGTGGCGTCGTTCGTCGATGCGGGCCTGGTCGACGATGCGACGGCGCATGCCGGCGCCGCGTCGACACTGCAGGTCACGGCAAAAGGTGCGGCACTGTTGGACCGGGCCGCCGAGGTGGTGACCACACTCGATGCGCAGTTCGCCGCCGAACACCCCGAACTCACCGAAGCGCTCCGCGCGTATATGACCCGGATCATGTCGGGTTCCGCATAACCTTCAGCTAGGCTGAAGGTTATGGAAGGCGTGGGCGCATGAGTTTTCGGCACTACCTGCGCCGGCCGCCGGCTGTCAGCGCCGCCGAGGCGGTCCGGCTCGTCGACGAGGGCGCACTGGTCGTCGACGTGCGCCGCACGTTCGAGTGGAACCGGGTCCACATCCCAACCGCGGTGCACACGCCGCTCGAGGAATTGCCCGGGCGCTGCCTGGACCTTCCCGACGACCGCCTGATCATCACCTTCTGTACCGGCGGAATCCGGTCGGCTGGTGCGGCGAACCTGTTGGTGGAGAACGGTTTCGAGGCCGTCAACATGAGCGGCGGCCTGATCCACTGGCGCGCGGCGGGTGGGCCGCTGACCGGATGAGCGGATCAGCGTAGCGCTTCCTCGATGGGCGTCGGCCCGGAAATCACTTCGAAGGTCCGTCCGGCGGTCTCCGGCTCGTGCAGTACGGCGAGGAGTACCCGCGCGACGTCCTCGCGGGGGATGCTGCCGCGTCCGGTGGATTCGGCGACCGTGACATTGCCGGTGCCGGCATCGTCGGTGAGCCCGCCCGGCCGCACGATCGTCGCGCGCAGGCCGGTGCGGGCCCGCACGTCGGCATCGGCTTCGGACTTGGCCCGCATGTAGGCGCGGAACACCTCGTCATAGTTCTCGTCGAGCGAGCGATCATCGGCCGACAGCGCCGACACCATCACGTATCGGTCCACGCCCGCAGCCTCGGCGGCGTCGGCCAGCAGGATCGCGGCATCGCGATCCACGGTCTGCTTGCGGGCCGCCCCGCTACCCGGACCTGCGCCGGCCGCGAACACCACGGCGTCCGCGCCGCGCACCGCGTCGGCCACCTCGGCGACCGACGCGCTCTCCAGGTCCAGCACGACAGCGGTCGCGCCGGCCGCCTCCAGGTCAGCCGACTGGGCCGGGTTGCGGATCAGCCCGACCGCCTCGTCGCCTCGGGACGACAGCAACCGTTCGAGGATCAAGGCGATCTTTCCGTGTCCGCCGGCAATGACCACGCGCATATCCGTACCTCCCACGGACACGGTAGCCCCGGGTCACTGGGTCAGGAAGCGGCCGATCTCCTCGGCGGTCCGTTCGGGTTCATCGAGCATGATCAGCACGCGCGCGTCCTCGATCTGGCGCAGGTGTCCGTTGGGCAGCAGGTCGGCCAGTCGTCGTCCGTGTGCGGGCGGCATCACGGTGTTGTCGCTCCACAACACCAGCGCCGGGCCGGTGAAATCGGCGAGGGCGTTGGTGGCCCGGATCAACTCGGTCTTGTCGAATCGGCTGCGGCAGTAGTTGATCAGGTCACGGCGGATCCGCCGATCGGCCAATGCGGATTCGGTCCAACCCTCGAAAATATGTTGGGGGATTGGCTTTTTCGACATCTCGCCCCACAGCATCGGTTGCCGGCGCAACCACGCGATGCGCATCTGGCGCAGCGCGAAGGAGACGGTGCCGGTGGTGCGGCTGGCCAGCCACAGGACCTTGGCGTAGGGCGCCGGCGGGAAGTTGTCGAACGCCTCCGACGGGCAGATGACCAGCCGCGCAATACGTTTGTCGCGACCGGTGTCGGTCAGGAACAGCGGGCCGCCCCAGTCGCTGATGATCAGCGTGACGTCCGCCAGGTCCAGGGCGTCGAGGAAGTCGGCGACGACACCGAGCATCCCGTCCATCCTGAGATCGGCGTCCTCCCGCATCGGGACGCGGTGTCCGCCCATGGGGAGTACCGGCAGCAGATAGCGGAACCCGGCGGGCAGCAGTGGCAGCGTCGTAGACCACTGCGTGTCGTTCATCAAGAGTCCGTGCAGCAGCACCACAGGCGGACCGGCCGGATCGCCCTCTTCGCGATATTCGATGGTGCCCGCGGGCAGTTCGACTGATTTCATGACGGCCTTCCTGGCATTAGAACGATGATTCTAGAATTTATGCTCTAGTGTGTCGGGAGGAGGTTCAGATGGCAAGGTCCACGCGGGAGACGATCCTGACCGCCACCGCCGAACTGATGCGGCACAAGGGCTACGCGGCGGTCGGAATGAAGGACATCGTGGCGGCTTCCGGCGCCCCGATCGGTTCGCTCTACCACCACTTCCGCGGTGGCAAGCTGCAGATCGCCCGCGAGGCGCTGATCGACGCGGGTGTCGCCTACGGGATGCTGATTCCGACCATCGTCGACGACTACGACGACCTGGGGCATGCCGTCGAGGGTGTGTTCAACCAAGCCGCGGAAGACATGGCAGCCAGCGGGTTTGCGAACATGTGCCCCGTCGGCACCGTGGCGGCCGAAACCTCCGACACCGTCGAGGATCTGCGGGTCGTGGCAGCCGGGGTGTTCACCGCATGGTTCGACGGCGGCGCGGCCTATTTCGCCCAGCGCGGCGTGGACCCGGCAATGGCGCGTGAGGTGACGGTGGCACTCGTCGCCGCACTCGAAGGGGCGTTCATCCTGGCTCGCACGCTGCGTGACGTCGAGCCGCTGCTGGCTGCCGGCCGCGCACTGGCCCCGCAGTATCGGGGGATCGAACTGGGGGCGCGAGTGTTGACCGATACGCCGAATTGAGCGCACTGCGCCCCTCGTTCGCACCGTTACGGTGATCTCGGATGTCGTGCTGGGTCGCACGAGGGGAAGCGGGGGCGCATGGAGATCACGAACGAGGCGGTGACCGATCCGCACGGTGTCGGTTGGACGGTGCGGCGCAAGTGGATGTACGCCCCGGATACGTGGGGGGACTCCGACGGTGTGGTCGGTGCGATCTTCGCCGTCATCGTGCTGCTGGTTCTCCTGGCCTGGCCGTTCTGGTTCGTGGCGAAATTTCTGGGCGTGCCCTGGAAGATCGTGATCGAGCGGGCGGGCCGGGAAGTCGGCACCGAACGTGTCAGGGGCTGGCGGGCATCGGGGCGACGAATGGACGAGATCCGCCGGAGCGTCCTGGCGGCCGGTGTGTCGGACTACCGCTGATTGGCGTGTCCCTGCTGCCCCCTGTCGCCGTGGCCCGCTAGGCTATCGAACAGATGTTCTGACGAAGGGGTTCGTGTGCGGGTGATGGGAGTGGATCCCGGGTTGACGCGCTGCGGCCTGTCGGTGGTCGAGAGTGGCAAGGGCCGGCAGGTCACCGCACTCGATGTGGATGTGGTCCGCACCCCGGCTGACGCACCGCTGCAGAAGCGGCTGCTCGAGATCAGCAACGTGGCCGAGTACTGGATGGACACTCATCGGCCCGACGTGATCGCGATCGAGCGCGTCTTCGCCCAGCAGAATGTGTCAACGGTGATGGGTACTGCCCAGGCCGGCGGGGTGATCGCCCTGGCCGCCGCTCGGCGCGACATCGAGGTGCATTTCCACACTCCGTCGGAGGTGAAGGCCGCGGTCACCGGTAACGGGCGTGCCGACAAGGCCCAGGTCACCGAGATGATCACCAGAATTCTTGCGCTGCAGGCCAAGCCGACCCCGGCGGACGCCGCCGACGCGCTGGCCCTGGCCATCTGCCACTGCTGGCGCGCGCCGATGATCGCGCGGATGGCCGCTGCCGAGGCGATGGCCGCCGAGCAACGCCGCAAGTACCAGGCCCGGCTGAAAGCCACCGCGAAGGCAGGCCGGGCATGATCGCCTCGGTGCGCGGCGAGGTCATCGACATCGCCCTCGACCATGCCGTGATCGAGGCCGCCGGCGTCGGTTACAAGGTGATGGCGACACCTTCGACACTGGCCACACTGCGCCGTGGCACCGAGTCGCGGCTGATCACCGCGATGATCGTGCGCGAGGATTCGATGACCCTCTACGGGTTCGCCGACGGGGATGCCCGAGACCTTTTCCTGACGCTGCTGGGAGTGTCCGGCGTCGGGCCGAAGATCGCGTTGGCGACGCTGGCGGTCTACGACCCACAGGCCCTGCGCCAGGCTCTGGCCGACGGGGATGTGACGGCGCTGACCCGGGTCCCGGGAATCGGTAAGCGCGGTGCCGAACGCATGGTGCTGGAGCTGCGGGACAAGATCGGTCCGGTCACCCCCGGGGCGATCGGCGGGGCGATGGGTCACGCGGTCCGTGCCCCGGTGGTGGAAGCCCTTGTCGGGCTTGGTTTTGCGGCCAAACAGGCCGAGGAGGCCACCGACAAGGTCCTGGCCAACGACCCCGAGGCGACGACGGCCTCCGCACTGCGATCAGCGCTCTCCATGTTGGGTAAGAAGTAATGGGCCGTTTCGACGACGCCGACGAACCCGATGACCGGGAGGTCTCACCGGCGCTGACAGTCGGTGAAGGTGACATCGACGCCAGCCTGCGTCCGCGTTCGCTGGGGGAGTTCATCGGTCAGCCCCGCGTGCGCGAGCAGCTGCAGCTGGTCATCGAGGGTGCCAAGAACCGTGGTGGCACACCGGATCACATCCTGCTGTCCGGGCCTCCCGGGTTGGGCAAGACCTCGCTGGCGATGATCATCGCGGCCGAGCTGGGCTCCTCGCTGCGGCTCACCTCCGGCCCCGCGCTGGAGCGGGCCGGTGACCTGGCCGCGATGCTGTCCAACCTCGTCGAACACGATGTGCTGTTCATCGACGAGATCCACCGCATCGCCCGGCCCGCCGAGGAAATGCTGTATCTGGCAATGGAGGACTTCCGCGTCGACGTGGTGGTCGGCAAAGGCCCTGGCGCCACGTCGATCCCGCTCGAGGTCGCGCCTTTCACCCTGGTGGGGGCCACTACCCGGTCCGGAGCGCTGACCGGCCCGCTGCGCGACCGGTTCGGCTTCACCGCGCACATGGACTTCTACGAGCCGGTCGAGCTCGAGCGGGTGCTGGCCCGCTCGGCCGGCATCCTCGGCATCGAGTTGGGCTCCGAGGCCGGCACGGAGATCGCCCGACGTTCCCGTGGCACGCCTCGCATCGCCAACCGACTGCTGCGCCGGGTCCGGGACTACGCCGAGGTCCGCGCCGACGGTGTGATCACCCGCGATATCGCCAAGGCCGCGTTGGAGGTCTACGACGTCGACGAGCTCGGCCTCGACCGGCTCGACCGCGCCGTGCTCTCGGCGCTCACCCGCAGCTTCGGCGGCGGCCCGGTCGGGGTGTCGACCCTGGCGGTGGCGGTGGGCGAAGAAGCGACCACGGTCGAGGAAGTTTGCGAGCCCTTCCTGGTGCGCGCCGGCATGGTTGCCCGCACCCCGCGGGGCCGGGTGGCCACGCCGCTGGCATGGACGCATCTGGGCATGCAACCGCCAGTTACCGGACTGGGACAGCCCGGCCTGTTTGAATAGACGGCATGGTCATCGCCGGTCTGGTGTTCGCCGCGCTCGCCGCGGCCTTGCATGTCTACATCTTCGTGATGGAGTCGCTGACCTGGACTTCGCCGCGTACCCGCGCCACCTTCGGCATCAGCGAGGAAGAGGCGCAGGCCACCAAGGAATTGGCGTTCAACCAGGGCTTCTACAACTTGTTCCTGGCGATCGTCACCGTGGTCGGCATTGTCGCGGTTGGCCTGGGACACAACGGGGTTGGGCTTGCTCTGGTGTTCGCCGGGGTGGGGTCGATGCTGGCCGCCGCCGCGGTGCTGCTGACGAGCTCGCCGGACAAGGCGCGCGCGGCGATCACCCAGGGCATCTTCCCGCTGATCGCGGTCGTGCTCCTGGTCGTGGCGTTGCTGGTCTAGGCCGCGCGCTTGTTGATCACGAGGTGGATTTCTCGGGTCAACACCCGCAGGCCCCCGGCCAACGGTGGCGCGGTCGACCGATAGGTGGCACCGGTAGGGGTGATGAATTCTGTCGTGTGCCGGCCTGATTCGTCGACACCGGCCACCACCTGCCAGCCGGGGCTCTCTTTGACGTAATTGCAGCGCTCACACTGCCCCTGACCGTTGGCCGCGGAGGTCGGCCCGTTCCGGTGATGCGGCGTCACATGGTCGATGTGTCGGATCGGGGCGTTGCAGTAGGGCGTGCGGCAGGTTTGATCTCGGGTGGCGATGAACCGGGCCAGGCCTTTCGGGAACCGCCGGGACCGGGACTCCATCGCGACCAGTGCTCCGGTGTCCGGTGCGGCGTAGAGGCGACGCAGCGTCGCCCAGGAGTTCTCGTCCACGAGGGCGTTGCCGATCATGCGCCGGGCCGCCGCTGCGGGAATGGGCCCATGGCCCTGGAGGTATGCGGCCCGTGATGCGGGCGGTCAGGGTGTCGGCCATGACCTGACCGCGGTTGCGGCCGTCGGTGCAGCGGTCGGCGGCGTCGATGAGTGCGTAGCGTACGGATGCCGCGTCGGTCGCGGGCAGCACGGCCGTGACGATGGCCATGGCGTCCGGCGCCGGCCGGAAGGTGACGTTGCGATCCTCGGGTGCCCTGGTGGCCCGTTCGATGACGGCTATCGGATCGAGTTGGTAGGCAATGGTCTTGGCGTCCGCTGTCAGCCGCGCATCACCCAGGCCGATCAGCGTGGTGTGGTCGGCGCACAGTTGTTCGTCGAGGCGGCGCCGGTCGACGGGGGACAGGCAGGCCGCCTCCCGCACGATCAACCGGGCGCGGGATTCGGTGAGCACCCCGGATTCCAGGGCGGCCAATGTGCACGGCATGTCGCGCACGAGGATGCGGGCATCGGCGAGGTGATGGCTGCCGCGGGTGGGTGAATCCATGCGGGCCAATCCGATTTCCGAACCCAGTCCGCGGCCGCGCCGCGAGGCGGGTATCCCGGCGGCGGCTTCCGCTGTACGGCGGGCGGCCTCCAAGGCGGCGGTGGCGCGGGCCTGCCCGGCTGCGGCGGCAGACTTGAGCCGTTCGAGCTCGGCGATGCGATCCCGCAGTGCCGCCTCACCGGCACTGGGATCGATCCGCGCGAATTCTTCGAACATGTGTTCGACACTACCCCGACGGTCCGACAACCCGCGTCGCACGCCGTCTAAGTGTGGGTTTCCACCCATGCGGCCAGCGCGGCCAATGCCATTCGCGTACCGGTCTCGTTGTCGGCCGCGTTCACCGCGTCGGGAATCCCGTCGTGCTGGATCACGACTTCGGTGCCGCCTCCGGACTCGCGCAACGTCGTCGTCATCGTCATCACGCCGCCCAAGGCGGGATCGTCGCTCTCGAACTCGATGGTTTCGACGACTCGCTTATTCGGCACCAGCTCGACGAAACGGCCGTGATAGGTGTCGGTGTGGGCGCTGGTCTTTCCGATGGCGTCCGGTGAGTCGTAGTGCAGAGAGATGCGAAAGGTACCGCCGGAGCGGGCGTCGAATTCGTGCACCTCGCTGCGCATTCCGGACGGAACCCGCCACACCGCGATCGCGTCGGCGTCGATGAGCGCCCGATACACCGCGTCACGGGGTGCCCTGACGTCTCCGGAGACCCGGGTGCTGCCCATCTCACCACGCTACATACTGATCGGCCGCGGTCCTGGATAAGGACCGCGGCCGCTCAGGGGATTCTTCCCTTGTGGGGAAGTCTTTTTACAGCAATCCGAGCAGTTTCAGATCGCTGATGTACTTCACGATGACCTCGCGGGTGACATGCGGAATGTCCTTGTCCGGGCCGATCTTCGCGTCCTGCACTGCGGCACGGAACACGTCGGTCGGTGCCATCGCGCCGTTTACCGGCAGGCCGGGCTGCTGGTAGTTGTGCAGCAGCGGCAGCAGCGAGGCCTGACGCTGCTTGTCGGGCAACGCCCGCAACGTGGTCTCGAAGCGGGACAACCACTCCTGGTAGTCCTCGACGCGCTGGATCGGGTAGCCGGCCTCGACGAGCCAGTCGACGAACTCGTCCATGCCGAGGCCGTCATCGTGCGGGTTCATCACGTGGTAGGTCTCGAAGCCGTCCTGGACATGGGCGCCCAGGGTGGAGATGGCCTCGGCGATGAACTCGACGGGCAGGCCGTCGTAGTGCGAGCGCTGACGGTTGCCGTCCGCGTCCAGCTGGTTGAAGGACTTCGGCGCGACACCGGTGGCGACGAGGCTGAACATCATGCGGGTGAACATGTCCGGCAGGTTCAACTGCCCGGCATAGGTGGTGTCGGCCAGGATCATGTCGCAGCGGAACACCGTCACCGGCAGGCCGGCCAGATCGTGGGCTTCACGCAGCAGGACCTCGCCGGCCCACTTGCTGTTGCCGTACCCGTTGGCGTAGCCGTCATCGACGCGTCGAACCGGACTAATGGCTCGAATATCCCCGGACTCCACGAACTTTCCTGGCTCGATACCGCCGCCCACGCCGATGGTCGACACGTAAGCGAACGGCTTGATCCGCGTGGTGAGCGCGATACGGATGAGCTCGGCAGTGCCAAGTGCGTTGGGGCCGAACAGTTCGCTGTAGGGCAGCACGTGGTTGACCAACGCGGCCGGGTCGACGATGAAGTCGACGGTGTCGGCCAGGCGCTGCCAGGTCGCCTGGTCGAGGCCCAGGTCGGCTTCGCCCTTGTCGCCGGCGATCACTTCGAGGTGGTCGGCGGCCAGTTTCTGGTAGTGCGCCAACAGCTTCGGGTCGCCGCCGCTGTTAGGTCCAGCACTGTCGAAGGTCTTGTCGAGCCGTGCGCGGGCTTCCTCGTCGGACTTTGCCCGCACGAGGCAGATGACCTTGCCGTCAACCAGATCCATGCGCTCCAGCCATTCCAGGGCCAGATAACGACCCAGGAAACCGGTTGCGCCGGTGAGTAGTACGGTGCGGATCTCGCTGACCGGACCGGGCAGGCCCGGTGCGGCGGCCAACGTCGCGGCGTCGATGAACTTGTCCAGCGTCAGATCGGACGCATGGACCTCGGTCGCGTCGCGACCGTGCACCGAGGTGAAGGTCGGCCGCAGGTTGGTACCGGAGCGCTGAGCCTCGATGTACTCGGCGATGGTCCGAAGATCCGATGCCGGGCTGACGATGGCCGACACGGGCACCTCGACGTCGAAGATCTCCTGCAGCAGGTTTCCGAAGGTCAACGCGGACAGCGAATCCCCGCCCAGATCGGTGAAGTGGGCTTCGGGCGCGAGATCGGATGCCGCGGCACCCAGCAGGGCCCCGGCGGCACGGCTCACGGTGTCGAGGACGGGTGCGTCGGCACCACTGCGCCGCAGTTCACTGAGCTCGTTGGCCTGTCCTTCGGCCAGTTCCGTGTACAGCTGCTCCAACCGCTCGCCGTAATGGCTCTTCAGGTTGGGGCGGGCCAGCTTACGGATGCCGGTCAGCAGCCCATTCTCCAGGCTGAAAGGTGTTGTCTCCACGATGAAATCGCGGGGAATCTCGTAGGACTGCAGGCCCGCGACCCGGGCGGCGTCCTGGAGTGAGTCGTTGATCGCCTGCTTCGGCACGGTCGGGTCCGTCGGCACCACGACCGCCAGCAGATACGAGCGGGCGCTGTTGCCGTAGATGAAGATCTGGCGCACCAGCGGGCTGTCCCCGAAGACCGCCTCGAGCTTGGAGACGGTGACGAACTCGCCCTGCGACAACTTCAGCACGTTGTTGCGCCGGTCGAGGTACTCGACGTGGTCGGGGCCGAGCTCGGCGACGATGTCGCCGGTGCGGTAGTAGCCGTCCTCGTCGAACATCTCCGCGGTGATCTCGGGGCGCTTGTAGTAGCCGGGGAACATCTGCTCGGACTTCACCAGCAGCTCACCGCGCGGGTGGGGCTGGTCGGTGCGGAAGTAGCCCAGATCGGGCACGTCGACGAGCTTGTAGTCGATCACCGGCGGGCGCTGGATCTGGCCGTCGACGAAGACCGATCCTGCCTCGGTCGAGCCGTAGCCCTCAAGCAGGTGCATGTCGAGCAGGCGCTCGACCCAGGCCTTCATCTCCGCCGAGATCGGCGCCGAACCCGTCATCGCGGAGACGAACCGCCCGCCCAGCAGGTTCTCACGGACCTCGGCGAGCACCGCGTCCTCACTTCCGCCGGAGCGGTCGAGACGGCTCTGATACTCCTGGAACAGCATGTCCCAGATCCGCGGCACGAAGCTGAGCTGCGTGGGCCGGACCAGGGCGAGATCGTCCAGGAAGGTGGACAGGTCGCTGCGTGCGGCGAAGTAGGCGGTACCTCCCGAGCTCAGCGTCCCGATCAGGATGCCGCGGCCCATGACGTGGCTCATCGGCATGAAGTTGAGGGTGATCGCGGGCAGCACCGCCTGGTTCTCGTCCCAGGTGGCCTTCGACGCGAGCTGCCACATGTTGGCGACCTTGCTCTCCGGGTACATGGCGCCCTTGGGGGTGCCGGTGCTGCCGGAGGTGTAGATCAGCATGGTCAGCGGGTCGGCCTGACCCGGGGTGTACAGCGGTGCGTCAGCCAACGAGCGACCGCGGTCGAGGACGTCGGCCAACGGTTCGACGACGACGTCGGTGTCGGCCAGCGCAGCCTTGGCGGCCTCGAAGGTCTCACGTTGAACGTCGACCTGCGGGCGGTAGTCGAAGACCACCAGGCGACGGGGCGCGGGTCCGGAACGGACCAATTCGACTGCGTCGTCGAGGAAGTCGATGCTCGCCGCGATCACGGTCGGCTCGGTCTCGGCGACGATGGGCCGCAGTGTGGCGACCGGGGCGCTGGTCTGCAGCGGCACCGAGACGGCGCCGAGTTCGATGAGGGCGGTGTCGACGGTGGTGTAGTCGACGCTGGTGAACCCGAGGATGGCGACGCGGTCGCCGGGCTTCACCGGATGGTTGTGCCAGGCGTTGGTCACGGCCTGGATGCGGTCGCCGAGCTGGCGGTAGGTGATGGTGTCGAAACGGGGGAGCAGCTGGGCCGACGTGCGGCCGTCGGCGTCGGTGACGAGTTCCACGGCGCGCTGTCCGAGCGCGGGGCGGTCGGCGTACCCGGTGAGCACACCTTTGACGACGGCCGGCAGCCGCAGGTCAGGCTGGGCGACGGCGGCGTTGACGGCGTCGCTGGGGCGGGCGTCGGCGAACTGTGAATCGGTTTCGTAGAGCGTTGTGATCCGGCGTTGGAGCCGGTCCTCGCGTGTTTCGGTGGTCATATCGGTCCCCTGAGCAAATCAAAACAAATATCGTCGGCACGTTTTCCGCGCCTACTGATTACTACGTTAGTAAAACTAATTATATTTCGAGATGCCAGCTCCGGCGGTGCGAGATGCGTCACCCCCCGAACGAACGTGCGCTCGCCCCACGCCGGTGTGGGACGAGCGCACGGGGTTCTTACAGGAGGCCCAGCTGCTGCAGGTCGGTGATGTACTTGACGATCACCGCCGGGCTGACGTGGGGGATGTCCTTGTCGGGCCCGATCTTGGCTTCCTGCACGGCGGCCCGGAAGTGGTCGGTCGGCGCCAGCGCACCCAGCATCGGCCGCTCCGGCTGCTGGTAGTTGTGCAGCAGCGGCAGCAGTGAGGCCTGGCGCTGCCTGTCCGGCAGGGCGCGCAGGGTGCTCTCGAAACGCTGGATCCACTGCCCGTAGTCGGCGATGCGCTCGATCGGGTAGCCGGCCTCGATCAGCCAGTCGGTGAACTCGTCCATGCCGAGGCCGTCGTCGTAGGGGTTCATCACGTGGTAGGTCTCGAAGCTCTCCACGGATTGCCCGCCCAGCGTCGAGATCGACTCGGCGATGAACTCCACCGGCAGGCCGTCGTAGTGCGAGCGCTGGCGCTTGCCGTCGGCGTCGAGCTCGTAGAACGAGCCCGGTGCGATACCGCTGGCGACGAGGCTGAACATCATGCGGGTGAACATGTCGGGCAGGTTCAGCTGACCCGAGTACGTCGTGTCGGCCAGGATCATGTCGCAGCGGAACACCGCCACGGGCAGCCCACACAGATCGTTGGCCTCACGCAGCAGGACCTCGCCGGCCCACTTGCTGTTGCCGTAGCCGTTGGCGTAGCCGTCGTTGATCTTGCGGACCGCGCTCATCTCCCGGACGTCGACGTTCTCGACGAACTTCCCTGGCTCGATCTGGTCGCCCACGCCGATGGTCGACACGTAGGTGTACGGCTTGATCTTCGTGGTGAGCGCGATCTTGATCAGCTCGGCGGTACCGAGGGCGTTGGGCCCGAACAACTCGCTGTAGGGCAGCACGTGGTTGACCAGTGCGGCCGGGTCGACGATCAGGTCGACGTCGTCGGCCAGTCGCTGCCAGGTCTGCTGGTCCAGGCCGAGGTTCTCCTCGCCCTTGTCGCCGGCGATGACTTCGAGGTGGTCGGCGGCCAGATCCTGGTAGTGCGCAAGGAGTTTCGCGTCGCCGCTGTCGAAGGTGGCGTCCAACCGGGCGCGGGCCTCGGCGTCGCTCTTCGCGCGAACCAGGGCGATGACCTTGCCGTCGACCAGGTCCATCCGCTCGAGCCATTCCAGGGCCAGGTAGCGGCCGAGGAAGCCGGTGGCGCCGGTGAGCAGCACGGTGCGCACCTCGCTGTTCGCCTTGGGCAGGTTGGGTGCGTCGGCCAGGGTGTCCGCGTCGAGGAACTTGTCCAGCGTCAGGTCGGCGGCACTGACCTCGGCGGCATGCCGTCCGTGCACCGACGCGTAGGTCGGGCGCTTGGAGCCGCTGCGCTGCGTCTCGATGTAGCCGGCGATGGCGGCCAGGTCGTTGGCCGGGCTGACGATCACGCCGACCGGCACGTCCACATCGAAGATCTCCCGCAGCAGATTGCCGAAGGTCAACGCCGACAACGAATCTCCGCCGAGATCGGTGAAGTGGGCATCGGGCCCCAGGTCCGATGCCGCAGCGCCGAGCAGCGCACCGGCGGCCCGGCTCACGGTATCGAGCACCGGAGCGTCGGCACTCAGGGAGCGCAACGCCCGAAGCTCGCCGGCCTGCGTCTCGGCCAGATCGGTGTAGAGCTGTTCCAGCCGCTCGCCGTAGTGCGCCTTCAGCTTCGGCCATGCCAGCTTGCGGATGCCGGTCAGCAGGCTGTTCTCCAGCGTGAAAGGTGTTGTCTCCACGATGAAATCGCGGGGGATCTCGTAGGACTGCAGGTCGGCTTCCCTGGCGACCTCCTGCAGGGATTCGCTGATCGCCTCTTTGGAGACACTGGCGTCGGTGGGCACCACGACGGCCAGCAGGTAAGGCTGCGCGCTGTTGCCGTAGACGTAGATCTGTTGCACCAGTGGGCTGTTGCCGAACACTGCCTCCAGTTTGGCCAACGTGACGAACTCGCCCTGGGCGAGCTTGAGCACATTGTTGCGCCGGTCGACATAGCGGAGCTGGTCCGGGCCGATCTCCGCGACGACGTCGCCGGTCCGGTAGAAGCCGTCCTCGTCGAACACCGAAGCCGTGACCTCGGGACGCTTGTAGTAGCCGGGGAACAGGTTCTCGGTCTTGAGCAACAACTCGCCGCGCGGATACGGCTGATCGGTGCTGAAGTAACCCAGATCCGGGACGTCGACCAGCTTGTAGTCGATCACCGGCGGGCGCTGGGCCACACCGTCGAACAGCGCCATACCGGCCTCGGTCGAGCCGTAACCCTCAAGCAGGTGAATTCCGAGCATGTCTTCGGTCCAGGCCTTGAGCTCGGCCGAGATGGGTGCCGAGCCGGTCATCGCCGCGACGAACCGGCCGCCGAGGACCTTGTCCCGCACCTCGGCGAGCACCTCGGCCTCGACCGCATCCCGGTCCTGTTCGCCGTCGGCCAGGCGGTGATCGACCCGGCTCTGGAACTCGCTGTGGATCATCTCCCACACGCGCGGAACGAAATTCAGTTCGGTGGGCCGCGTCAGGGCGAGGTCCTCCAACAGCGTGGACAGGTCGCTGCGGGCCGCGAAGTAGCAGGTGCCACCGGCCGCGAGTGACGCGTACAGGATGCCGCGGCCCATCACGTGGCTCATCGGCATGAAGCTCAGGTTGATGGCTGAGCTGACCGGCCCGAGCCAGGCCTTGCTGTTGCGCCGCCAGAACTTGGCGACCGAACCCTGCAGGTACATCGCACCCTTGGGGGCGCCGGTGCTGCCGGAGGTGTAGATCAGCAACGCCAGCGGGTCGGTGCCGTCGGTCTCGGGTGCCGGGGGTGTCGGCAGCTCGCCGCCGCGGGCCAGCAGGTCGGCCAGGGTGTGCACCTCGGCGTTGGTCCCTGCGGCGAGACGCTCGGTGGCCGATGCCACCGCGTCGCGGTGGTCATCGATCTCGGCGTGGTGATCGAAGACGAGCACCTGGGCCGGAGCGTGGGCGGTGAGCGCCAGCTCGACGGCATCGGCGAGGTGGTCGACACTCGCCGCGATCACCCGCGGCTCGGTCTCGGTCACGATCGGTGCCAGCGACTCGGCCGAGGAGCTGGTCTGCAGGGGGACAGAGACCGCGCCGATCTGGCCCAGTGCGGTGTCGATCACGGTGTAGTCGGCGCTGGTGAATCCGAGGATGGCGACCCGGTCGCCGGCTGCGACGCCGGAGGCGTGCAATGCCGCGGCGAGGGCGCGGACCCGGTCGGCGAGCTGGCCGTAGCTGATGGTGTCGAAGCGGGGCAGCAGGCGCGCGGTGGTCCGCCCGGTGGCCGGGTCGGCGACGAATTCGAGGGCGCGCTCTCCGAGCGCGGGCCGCTCGGAATAGCCCTGCAGGACGGTCTCGACAATTTCGGGAAGGAGGAGGCCGGGGACGTCGACGGCGGCGGTGACGGTGTCGCTGGGGATCGCGGCGGCGAACTGTGGATCGGTGGCAGTCAGATCGGCGATACGGCTCGCCAGTTGCTCATCACGAGTATCAAACGACATCAAAAACCCTCTTTACAGATAGCTGAAATAATCACCTGCGCGACGTTGCGCTATCGAACTACTACGTTAGTGAAACTAAACTTATTTCCGGAAAACCAGCTTCTCGGCTGTCAATGTGCTGTGAGTCTGACCGATCGGGCGTCCAACCCGGATAAAGCCTGCTAACCGGCGTCAGCGGATTGCCGGAATCACCGATTGCGGGGGAGTTCGCCCGGCGAGGACCTCCACCACCGCCGTGGGATCGGGTACCGCGACGAGCAGGTCGCGTGCGGCGGCCAGGGCGCGATCCGATGGCGCGACGCCGCCCACGGCATCGGCCAGATCGAGCAGATGCACGGTTGCCTCCAGCAACGCGACCTCGGCGACCACGCCGAGCGTGGCGCTGCCGATCACCGGGTAGCTGATCACCGTCTCGCCGGCACGGTCCATCTCCGGCATGCGGCGCAGCCGGTCCGCCGCATCGACGAAGCGTGCCGCGGCCGCCGCAGGTCGCAACGCCGAAGCCTCGTGCACGGCGTGTTCGGCGATCCGGTCCGCCGTGGTGCGGGCGACGCCGCCTGGCTGGTTGAAGATGCGCAGCATCTCGGCGGCGTCCGTCACCGCGGGTGGGCCGTCCGCCCGGGCCTTGGCCAGCTCCTCGAACGTCGTGGCCTCCGGGCACACGTGGGCAACCAGCGATTGCACGTCCCAGGCCCCACATCGGGTGGGGGTCCGCCACTGCGCCTCGGTGAGGCCGGCGCACCGGTGCCCCCATCGTTCCCAGGCGGCGGCCAACTCATCGCGCAGGACATTCCCGACGAGACGCATCCCCTCAGGGTAGGAGCGTTACTGCCACTGAGTTTGGGGTACCCACCGGGGTGTCAAAGGAGGCATCATGACCGAATTCGATACCCGCGGTGGTCGGCTACGCATGCGGCGCAGCCGCGGTGCGGCCAGCGGCCTTTTGCTGGTTCTACTGGGAATCTGGGGTGCGCTGATCCCGTTCATCGGGCCGTACTTCGACTTCGCCTTCACCCCGGACCAAGCCTGGGTGTGGACGTCGGCGCGCGGCTGGTTGGAGGTGCTTCCGGGGGCTGTCACGGCGCTGGGCGGCCTGCTCCTGCTGGTTTCGGGTAACCGGGCCACGGCCCATTTCGGCGCATGGCTGGCAGTTCTGGGCGGAGCGTGGTTCGTGATCGGCCGCGCGCTCGCCGGGCCGTTGGGCCTCGGCGACGCCGGAATGCCGATCGCGGTGACCGACGCCAAGCGGGTGTCGCTGGAGTTGGCGTACTTCTCCGGGCTCGGCGCGCTGATCGTGTTGCTGGGGGCCATGGCAGTCGGCCGACTGTCGGTCAGCAGTGTGCGTGACGTCGAATACGCGCAACGCCCCGTCGCCACGGCGACGTCGGCCGAACGCGTCGCGGTTGCCGACTCCCGTGCGGCAGACGACGTGCCTGCGCGCGAGCGCCGGCACTGGGGCGGGCTGTTCGGCCGTCGCCACACCCACGCGCATTGACGCGTCAGAGGTCGCGCAGGATCAGCTCCAGCACGTCGAGTCCCTCGACGAGCAGTTCGTCGCTGATCGTCAACGGCGGCAGGAAGCGCAGCACATTTCCGTAGGTGCCGCAGGACAGCACGATCACCCCCGCCGCATGGGCGCCGGCGCACAGCGCCTTGGTGAGTTCCGCGTCGGGGGTGGTGGTGCCGGCCTTGACCAGCTCGACGGCGATCATCGCGCCGCGGCCGCGCACGTCGCCGATGCGGTCGTCCTCGGCCTGCAACCGGCCCAGCCGGTCCTTCATCAGCAGTTCGATGTGCTGGGCACGGGCTACCAGACCGTCGGCCTCGATCGTCTCGATCGTGGCCAGGGCCGCCGCACACGCGATCGGATTGCCGCCGTAGGTACCGCCGAGTCCGGACACGTGCGGCGAGTCCATGATCTCGGCGCGTCCGGTCACCGCGGACAGCGGCAGGCCGTCGGCGATGCCCTTGGCGGTGACGATGAGGTCGGGATCGATGCCCTCGTGCTCACAAGCGAACATCGCGCCCGTCCGGGCGAACCCGGTCTGCACTTCGTCGGCGATGAACACCACATTGTTGTCGCGGCACCACCCCAGCAGCGCAGGCAGGAAGCCGTCGGCCGGGACGATGAACCCGCCCTCACCCTGGATGGGTTCGATGATGACCGCAGCCAGGTTGTCCGCGCCGACCTGCTTCTCCATCACGTCGATGGCCCGCCTGGCCGCGAGCGCGCCGTCGGTGGCCAGCTCCTTGCCGAACTCGGCATCGCGGAAGGGGTAGGACAGCGGCGCCCGGTAGATCTCGGGGGCGAACGGGCCGAACCCGTGCTTGTACGGCATGGACTTCGCGGTCAGCGCCATCGTGAGGTTGGTGCGCCCGTGATAGGCGTGGTCGAAGGCGACGACGGCGGACTTGTGGGTGTGGGAACGCGCGATCTTGACCGCGTTCTCCACCGCCTCGGACCCCGAGTTGAACAGCGCCGAACGCTTCTCACCGCGGACCGGCGTCAGCCGGTTGAGGTGCTCGCAGACCGCGACGTACTGCTCGTACGGCGTCACCATGAAACACGTGTGGGTGAACTCGCCGGCCTGCGCGGCCACCGCCTCGACCACCCGCGGCGACGAGTTGCCGATGGTGGTGACAGCAATGCCCGAGCCCAGGTCGATGAGCCGGTTGCCGTCGACGTCTTCGACGATGCCGCCACCGGCACGCGCGGCGTACACGGGCATCGTGTTGCCCACGCCCCGGGCGACCGCAGCCGTTTTTCGGCCGATCAACGCCTCAGATCTGGGGCCGGGGATGGTGGTGGCCAGATGGCGACTCTGCTCGGGATGACTCAACACTGCCTCCTCGACAGGGAAGGGCGGCATCGGAAAGAACGCGTACTGAGCCTAGTCGCGTGGCCCGCCAGTCGGCGGCGAATGGGGTGGTCCGGGTCGGCGGCGGTATCGTGGCCTCGGTCGCCCTGACATCTGACACAACACGAAAGACATAACTGACATGGATCTCGTCATCTTCCTGCCCCTGCTGATCGTCATGGGCGCGTTTATGTTCTTCGCGTCGCGTCGTCAGCGCAAGGCCATGCAGGCCAC